>CAVQGB010000001.1:0-610665 GCA_963711945.1 uncultured Verrucomicrobiae bacterium
TAACCCCTATTAAGCCCGGACTGTCAACAGATAAAAAGCATTCCTGACGGAAAAGATTTCTTTTCCGTTCAACGTCCAACCGACGAAGCTCTCCGGCTTAATTTCCATTAGCAGTTCGGACGCTGGGCGTCCGGCTAAACACCTATACGGACTCAATCGAGTGAGCCAGAGCCCGGTCGCAAGACCGGACCTCAACTCACTTTCCAGGGACGCGATTCCCGCCAAGGCGGGACCGCCTCCCGGTCCAGAAACTCTGTCAGTTCACCCACCCGCTATCCATTCAAGTCGAGGACGGCTGCCGGCTCGTTCCGTGGGGGAACGGACGGCTCCAGTTTTTTGCGGACGTGCGGCTGGGGCGGAGTCGCCAAAATATGGATTCAGTCGTTGGTTATGACCGCGAGATAAACGAGCCGGGGGCGATAGCGAGCCATCCAGCTCGCGCCCCCGGCGGTCGAATGCCTTGCGGTATTGACCGCTGGCGACCATGCCCAATCAAATCCACGGAGTCCTTGCCGCGCCCAACGCAGACCGGGGGTGCTCGGGCACCAATGAGTGTGGTCTGTGACTCGTAAGGGCATCGGTGTTGAATCGGCTCCAGTTAGACTTCCGGTTCATGATCGCCAGGGTCAAATCAGTTCTTGCTCAACGCCGCCACCAGGCGGTCGGGGTCGAAGACCGTTTTGTTCTTGAGCATGAAATAGACGGCGCGGGCCAGCTTGATGGCCAGCACGGTGTTGGCCTTGAATTTGTTGCCGCCCATGCGCGCTTCGAGACGTTGCGCCAATGGGCCGATGACCAGCGGATCGCGTTTGGCAATGACGGCGGCTTCGCCGAAGGCCCAGCGCAGATAGGGATTGCCCAGCTTGGCGCCGCGCAGAGCCCTTGATCTTGCCGGCGCTGGCCACTGTGCCTTTGACCAGGCGGCAATAGGAGAGGAAATCCTTCACGGTGGGAAAGCGGGCGATGTCGCCGATTTCGTGGAGGATGGTCAGGCCGAGGTAATCGCCGATGCCCGGCGCGGTTTGGAGCAGGGTGAAGTCGCGGCTGGCCGTCTGCTTGGTGAGTTTGAGCAGTTCCTTTTCGAGGGAGGCCAGTTGGGAGTCGTAATGGCCGATGAGGGCCAGATCGTTTTGCAGGGCGAGCTGGCGCACCGGGTCTGGCTCGGAGGCCAGGAGTTGATCGGTCCAGGACTGGCGGTTGCAAGGGGTCTGGCGGAGGGTCGGGCGGTTGTAGGCCAGTTGATGGGATTGAATGCGGGAGAGCAGTTCGCTGCGGTTCCAGACGTAGAGCAGGCGCTGGCGCAGCAGGGCGCGCAGCGGACGTTTCTCGGCGGGATAAACATAGGCCGTGGGAATCAGGTTGGAGCGCAGCAGATGGCAGAGTTTTTCGGAATCAATGCGGTCGTTCTTGTTCTTGCCGCCGTGAATGGCCTTGAGATAGAGGGCGTGGGCGAGCACGAAGTGGATGTGGGCGTCCTGGCAGGCGTCGGCCAACCAATACCAGCCGAACATGCATTCGGCGCAGACGGTCAGGTCGTGCCGATAGGGCGCGACGAGCTTGAGGAAGAAGGCGAAGTCGTTGTTGCGGACGTTGGTGTGGACGAGCTTTTTGCCGTCGCGGTCCATGACGCAGACATACATCTGGCGGGCATGGAGATCAATTCCGCAGTTGAACCGGGTGGTCGAGGTGTGGTATTTCATGGCGTGTAGTATTCATGGTTGATGGGCGTCGATGGGACACCCGTTGATTATGTTAATGCGGGGGAGTGTTGGCGCACTTCCCCGCCCTGCAATTATGCTAACAAAAAAACCAAAGGGCTTTAAGGGGAGTATCAAGTCGCCGGAGCCAACCGCCGTTGGCGCTTGCAGTTCCGCTATCGCGGTTCACGTCGCAGGTCGGCGGTGGCTCAGCTTTTTTCGTTAGGCGACTTCGCATCTATGACAACTGATGCCGACATTCTTGAGAGAGTCCATAAGGCGTTTGCAGGATGCCGCCGCCCAGAGCATTTCACGAATTTCAAGCATTGCGAGGAGTGCGCCGAGGCAGACGAGCTTTTCCGGTCTCGTGACATTCACACGCTCAGTATCAGTGATGTCGGCGTGCCCAGCGGTGCGATGTCTTTTCTTTCACCGGAGGGCTTTGCATATTTTTTCCCTGCGCTCGTTCGTCTCACTTTAGCCGAGCCAGACGGTTTTTATGGATGGTATGGCAGTGAGTTGTTTTATTACCTTCGTTCCGATGGTCGCCGAAATGACAGGTTTCTGGCTTTTACGCCAGAGCAGCGGCGCGTGGTTGTTGAGGTTTTACATCATATCGCCGAGACGCGGGCGCGTTTAGCAGATAGCGAGCTTTGCACCGATGAGTTATTTCAAGCCATTGAGATTTGGTCAGATGAGATACAGTCGCCTAACCCCTATTAAGCCCGGACTGTCAACAGATAAAAAGCATTCCTGACGGAAAAGATTTCTTTTCCGTTCAACGTCCAACCGACGAAGCTCTCCGGCTTAATTTCCATTAGCAGTTCGGACGCTGGGCGTCCGGCTAAACACCTATACGGACTCAATCGAGTGAGCCAGAGCCCGGTCGCAAGACCGGACCTCAACTCACTTTCCAGGGACGCGATTCCCGCCAAGGCGGGACCGCCTCCCGGTCCAGAAACTCTGTCAGTTCACCCACCCGCTATCCATTCAAGTCGAGGACGGCTGCCGGCTCGTTCCGTGGGGGAACGGACGGCTCCAGTTTTTTGCGGACGTGCGGCTGGGGCGGAGTCGCCAAAATATGGATTCAGTCGTTGGTTATGACCGCGAGATAAACGAGCCGGGGGCGATAGCGAGCCATCCAGCTCGCGCCCCCGGCGGTCGAATGCCTTGCGGTATTGACCGCTGGCGACCATGCCCAATCAAATCCACGGAGTCCTTGCCGCGCCCAACGCAGACCGAGGGTGCTCGGGCACCAATGAGTGTGGTCTGTGACTCGTAAGGGCATCGGTGTTGAATCGGCTCCAGTTAGACTTCCGGTTCATGATCGCCAGGGTCAAATCAGTTCTTGCTCAACGCCGCCACCAGGCGGTCGGGGTCGAAGACCGTTTTGTTCTTGAGCATGAAATAGACGGCGCGGGCCAGCTTGATGGCCAGCACGGTGTTGGCCTTGAATTTGTTGCCGCCCATGCGCGCTTCGAGGCGTTGCGCCAATGGGCCAATGACCAGCGGATCGCGTTTGGCAATGACGGCGGCTTCGCCGAAGGCCCAGCGCAGATAGGGATTGCCCAGCTTGGCGCCGCGCAGGCCCTTGATCTTGCCGGCGCTGGCCACTGTGCCTTTGACCAGGCGGCAATAGGAGAGGAAATCCTTCACGGTGGGAAAGCGGGCGATGTCGCCGATTTCGTGGAGGATGGTCAGGCCGAGGTAATCGCCGATGCCCGGCGCGGTTTGGAGCAGGGTGAAGTCGCGGCTGGCCGTCTGCTTGGTGAGTTTGAGCAGTTCCTTTTCGAGGGAGGCCAGTTGGGAGTCGTAATGGCCGATGAGAGCCAGATCGTTTTGCAGGGCGAGCTGGCGCACCGGGTCTGGCTCGGAGGCCAGGAGTTGATCGGTCCAGGACTGGCGGTTGCAAGGGGTCTGGCGGAGGGTCGGGCGGTTGTAGGCCAGTTGATGGGATTGAATGCGGGAGAGCAGTTCGCTGCGGTTCCAGACGTAGAGCAGGCGCTGGCGCAGCAGGGCGCGCAGCGGACGTTTGTCGGCGGGATAAACATAGGCCGGGGGAATCAGGTTGGAGCGCAGCAGATGACAGAGTTTTTCGGAATCAATGCGGTCGTTCTTGTTTTTGCCGCCGTGAATGGCCTTGAGGTAGAGGGCGTGGGCGAGCACGAAGTGGATGTGGGCGTCCTGGCAGGCGTCGGCCAACCAATACCAGCCGAACATGCATTCGGCGCAGACGGTCAGGTCGTGCCGATAGGGCGCGACGAGCTTGAGGAAGAAGGCGAAGTCGTTGTTGCGGACGTTGGTGTGGACGAGCTTTTTGCCGTCGCGGTCCATGACGCAGACATACATCTGGCGGGCATGGAGATCAATTCCGCAGTTGAACCGGGTGGTCGAGGTGTGGTATTTCATGGCGTGTAGTATTCATGGTTGATGGGCGTCGATGGGACACCCGTTGATTATGTTAATGCGGGGGAGTGTTGGCGCACTTCCCCGCCCTGCAATTATGCTAACAAAAAAACCAAAGGGCTTTAAGGGGAGTATCAATGCGCTGCACGCAATGGCCGGTGTTCCTGCACGTTCGATGAGGATGTTCATTTTGATTCTCCTTTCTGCGCTCCCACATCGCCGCCGCCGGCCATGCGTGAGCTTTTTTCGTTAGGCAGCATTGCGTATGAGCAACATCTCAAATAGGTCATCACGGACTTTATCCGTCGTCGGCTTTTCTGTTCTAGCCACGTTCTTCGGTGTTGGTGTTACCTGGATTGTGGTTATGATTTTGGCGTCCATTTCCAAGCGATTAGGCGACCAGATCTTCGCTGGAAGTATGCCCATGCTGATACTCTTTGCGGGCGGTGCGCTCGGTCTTGTCGCAGGTTTGGTGGTTTCGATACGAGCAGCTAGGTCAGGATCGAAGACCGAACAAAGAATCCGAAAGAGATATGTTGGTAGAGGTGGTCGAGTGCAGATTTATTTCGGTGCTCCCATGTTTGTCATTGCCGCTTGCACACCACTTCTTGACCTCCTGTCACGTCGTTTCGGCGACCGCACCGCCATCTACAGCTATTTTGGCTTCATTTTGGTAGTTGTATTGGTGAGCTTGTTTTTATACGAGCGTATTCCAGCGAGATTTATTGTTCCCATCGGCATCATAGGGTGGTTGCTGGTTGTTTTAGGGGGCATTGGCGTTTGCCTTTATATGCTGCGTCAGCCGATGTGATGGAATGCTGCCTAACACCGCGCCGGAGCCAACGGCCACTGCCCCTTCAGTTTCGGACAAGCCATGAAATTTGATTGTCACTATTTCATTTCTGAGTCAGGCTCCAGTGGCCGTGGCTCAGCTTTGGATCGTTAGGCCACATGACACGCTATGCAATACTACATCAAGAATCCGGCAAACAAAGAGGTTGAAGGCCCATATTCCCTCGATGACATCAACGCGAAAGTTGCTTCAGGTGCTATCGCTCCCGATCAGCCTTGGTTGGCAACTTTTGATTTTGGAGGAGGACTCGGCAGAGCACGTGTAGCGCCACCACGAGCTTGGATTCCACTATCATCTCTCTCAGGGATTAGCCCAGGATTGCTGCCACCCGAAGCCTACCCACCGGTTAAACCTGACATGACTGCTCCAACCGTGGGGTTGGTCATCGGACTTCTTGCGCTGGGTATGTCACTATATTGGATGTATGGCAGCGGCATCAAAGTTCAGACTAAATCAGAGATTAAATACAAAACGGGCTACCACCAATATGGCAGTCCTGTTGAGTCATATTCCTACTCCGAATCCATTAATCCTCTCCCATCCGTGACAGCTACGTCTGCTTCATTCCTTTGGACAGCGTCTTTCGGGTGGCTACTCGCTCGGCGGTTGAAGGCGGGAAAGGAGATCGGATGACGCTGTGGCCTAACACCTATTAAGCCCGGACTGTCAACAGATAAAAAGCATTCCTGACGGAAAAGATTTCTTTTCCGTTCAACGTCCAGCGAACGAGGCTCTCCGGCTTAATTTCCATTAGCAGTTCGGACGCTGGGCGTCCGGCTAAACACCTATACGGACTCAATCGAGTGAGCCAGAGCCCGGTCGCAAGACCGGACCTCAACTCACTTTCCAGGGACGCGATTCCCGCCAAGGCGGGACCGCCTCCCGGTCCAGAAACTCTGTCAGTTCACCCACCCGCTATCCATTCAAGTCGAGGACGGCTGCCGGCTCGTTCCGTGGGGGAACGGACGGCTCCAGTTTTTTGCGGACGTGCGGCTGGGGCGGAGTCGCCAAAATATGGATTCAGTCGTTGGTTATGACCGCGAGATAAACGAGCCGGGGGCGATAGCGAGCCATCCAGCTCGCGCCCCCGGCGGTCGAATGCCTTGCGGTATTGACCGCTGGCGACCATGCCCAATCAAATCCACGGAGTCCTTGCCGCGCCCAACGCAGACCGGGGGTGCTCGGGCACCAATGAGTGTGGTCTGTGACTCGTAAGGGCATCGGTGTTGAATCGGCTCCAGTTAGACTTCCGGTTCATGATCGCCAGGGTCAAATCAGTTCTTGCTCAACGCCGCCACCAGGCGGTCGGGGTCGAAGACCGTTTTGTTCTTGAGCATGAAATAGACGGCGCGGGCCAGCTTGATGGCCAGCACGGTGTTGGCCTTGAATTTGTTGCCGCCCATGCGCGCTTCGAGACGTTGCGCCAATGGGCCGATGACCAGCGGATCGCGTTTGGCAATGACGGCGGCTTCGCCGAAGGCCCAGCGCAGATAGGGATTGCCCAGCTTGGCGCCGCGCAGGCCCTTGATCTTGCCGGCGCTGGCCACTGTGCCTTTGACCAGGCGGCAATAGGAGAGGAAATCCTTCACGGTGGGAAAGCGGGCGATGTCGCCGATTTCGTGGAGGATGGTCAGGCCGAGGTAATCGCCGATGCCCGGCGCGGTTTGGAGCAGGGTGAAGTCGCGGCTGGCCGTCTGCTTGGTGAGTTTGAGCAGTTCCTTTTCGAGGGAGGCCAGTTGGGAGTCGTAATGGCCGATGAGAGCCAGATCGTTTTGCAGGGCGAGCTGGCGCACCGGGTCTGGCTCGGAGGCCAGGAGTTGATCGGTCCAGGACTGGCGGTTGCAAGGGGTCTGGCGGAGGGTCGGGCGGTTGTAGGCCAGTTGATGGGATTGAATGCGGGAGAGCAGTTCGCTGCGGTTCCAGACGTAGAGCAGGCGCTGGCGCAGCAGGGCGCGCAGCGGACGTTTCTCGGCGGGATAAACATAGGCCGTGGGAATCAGGTTGGAGCGCAGCAGATGACAGAGTTTTTCGGAATCAATGCGGTCGTTCTTGTTCTTGCCGCCGTGAATGGCCTTGAGATAGAGGGCGTGGGCGAGCACGAAGTGGATGTGGGCGTCCTGGCAGGCGTCGGCCAACCAATACCAGCCGAACATGCATTCGGCGCAGACGGTCAGGTCGTGCCGATAACCCCGCGCTGGAGCCAACGCCGACTGCCCCTTGAGTTTATGGATGGTTTGAGTTATACAACGGTTATCGAGCTTGCGGAGCCACCCGCCCGTCGGCGTGGCTCAGCTCACCTCTGAGGTAATCCGTCAACAGGTTTTTAATTTTTCTTCACGGGATTTTTGAAGGGGCTTTTGCCCAGATCCACGCGGTCGAAGAGGGCCACAATCGGGCTGCCGTGTTTCCGCAATGCGGCCTCGTAGATTTGCTCGTCATAGGGTTTGCGGTCCTGCCAGCAGCGCCAGATGATCCGCTGCCATTTGAACGCCAGCGCCCGCACCGCCGTGTGATGCGGGCTGCCCTTGCTCCGTTGTTGCAGGTAATACGCCGCCGCCCAGCGGCTCCATAAAATGCTTTCCTTGGCATACTCGTGGAAGCTTTGCTTGTGGAACTTCGGACACAAGTAACGCCGATGAATATAACAAGTGCCCCCGCTGCGCTTGGTCACCGGGGCAATGCCGGTGTAATGCTGCAGATTCTGCCGCCGCCCCAAAACGTTCGCGTTGCGATCCCAGGCTGGCCATCAACCGCGGCCCCAGCACCGGACCGGCCCCCGGCAGACTGGCGAAGATCATCCCGGTCGGGATGCGCGGCATAGGCCTGGGCGATCTGCCGGTCAAACTCGCTCACGCTTAGCTGCACCAGTTGCAATTGACGGCAGACCAGCCGCACCCGCAGGACGAAGCTTTCGATCACCGCCTTTTCGTCCGTCACCGGCACGGCTTTGGCGATCAACGCCAGACGTTGTTCCAGCAGCGTGGCGCTCCGACTGCCGTGCAGATGATAAAACTGTTTCACTGTGGCTGGCTTGGCCTTTTGCACGGATTGCAGGCTCGGCCATTTCAACAGGAACGCCGTGGCCAGGGGACGCCATAGATCGTCGCCGCACAGCAGCAGGGCTTGCGGAAAGTATTGTTTTAACAGGGCGATGAGGCGGTTGGACAAGGCGGTGCGTTCATCCACCACGGCGCGGCGATGGAAGACCAACTGTTGCACGGCGCGCGTGGCGCTGTCCTCGGGCGCCCAGACGGGCAGCTTGGCGTGATGCGTCAGGAGCAGGTCGGCCAGGTAATCGGCATCCTTCGTGTCATCCTTGGCGCGGCTGGTGACGAAGGCTTCGCGATACTTCTGGAGGGTGATGGGGTTGATGGGATGGAGCGTGATCCAGTCATAGCTTTCGAGGAAGGCGATGAGGTGGACGGCGGGTTGTTCGAGGCAGAGGCCGACGCGGGCCTGGGGCTGTTGCTGGCGCAATTGGAGCAGCCATTCCCAAAGAGCTTCGGGGGCGGTGGCGATGATCTGGGTCCGGCGCTGGCCGGTGCGGGTGTCAATGAGGCAGAGATCGGCCTTCTGGTCGGAACGGTCCAGGCCGATGACGAGGTCATAGGGATGCGAGGTATTCATGATGTTTGTTTTCTTGTTGGTTGTCGGCTCCCGCATTGGGCTTGACCCGGCGACGGCAATATAGAAGAGTCGTCATGCAATATGGACGCCCTCTTGAGTAGTCGTTAGAGGGTCAAGCCCCGCCCGGCGGGCCGGCCGATAAAGCTCAAAGTCGTTAAAGCGACTGGACGTTAGCAGGCCTGACCCGCCGGTGCGGGAAACCGGTGTGAACCAATACCGAAAATGAAACCCAAAGGCCATTCCGATACGGTCGCCGCCCGGTTCGCGGCGAAGTTATTCACCGTCGGAACGGCGGGGGCTTCCCTGCGGCCCGCCGCCCCGCCGATGAATAACTTCGGATAACCTATATTTGGATCGTTAGGCGTCATTCGCCACCATATATGAAACGCATCATTCTTGTTTTGTGGCTGTTTATGTTCGTTATCGTTCTCTCGACGTTTGCTGACGAGGGCGACGACACACTCAAATACTTTCTTTCCAAATCGGACTGTGTCGCCAGTGGCACGATTATCTCAGAACCGATTGGCGTTGTTTATGAGGCGGGCGTTGTGGAGTATATCTGTGACTTCAAGGTTACTGAGGTTCTGAAAGGAGATGCGATGACGAACGGAGTCACCGCACGAGTTGTCATTGTCCGTTTTGAGCAGGACGCATCAGACCGCCATCCACTGATCAAAAAAGGAGGCGACTGCATCCTATACCTCAAGACCGCCAGCGGAAGCATTCCGAAGTTGAGGACAGCGGATTTCTGGTTTGGTGTTCAGTATCCAAACAGTTCGCTGATGCGTTCATTAAAGCGTCTTGCTACATGACCATGACACCTAACAAGATAGAATGAGAAGGCAGAGGCCCGGAGGCTGAATCCGGGTTACACTCTCTGCCTATGAAAACCAAAAACAAACAAAACACTCCGTCCGTCGTTTCCACTCCCGCCGCCCCGGCGCCTGCCAGCGGCTTCACCATCGGGCTCGATCTCGGTGATCGCAGCCATTATGTCGTCGTCCTGGATGGCGCCGGCGAGATCCTCCACGAAGGTTCCATGCTCAATGACCGCGTGGCCCTCACGGTGCTGCTCGCCAAATATCCCGCCGCCACCGTGGCGCTGGAAGCGGGCACGCACAGTCCGTGGATCAGCCGTTACCTCACCGGCCTGGGCGCCGCGGTCATCGTGGCCAATCCCCGCAAGCTCCACGCCATATCCCGCCACGAGCGCAAGTGCGACCGCCGCGACGCCGTGATGCTCGCCCGCCTGGCCCGCGCCGACGCCGCCCTGCTCCATCCCTTGGAACACGGCTCGGCCCAGGCCCAGCACGATTTGCTCGGCCTCAAGCTGCGCGACAGCCTGGTGCGCACCCGCGTCAACCTCATCAACACCGTCCGCTTCACCCTCAAGAGCCTTGGCCACGCGGTCAGCAATCCCTCGTCGGAGGCGTTTCACAAAAACATCGTCACCGCCGTGCCCGCCGACTGTCTGCCGGTGGTCCAACCGGTGCTCGCGGTGCTGGCCCTGCTCACCGAACAGATCAAAATCCTGGAACGCGGCCTGGTGGCTCGCGGCAAACGCGATTATCCCGTCACCCAGCGCCTCCAGCAGGTCGCCGGCGTCGGCCCGCTCACCGCGCTGTGCTTTGTGTTGAAGATCGGCGAACCCAAACGCTTCGGTCGCAGCCGCGACGTGGGTCCCTATCTGGGCCTGTGCCCGGGCCGCGACCAGAGCGGGGGCACCGACAAGCAATTGCGCATCAGCAAATGCGGCGACGGCCTGCTGCGCCGATTATTGGTCAGCGCCGCGCATTACATCCTGGGCCCCTTCGGCCCGGCCTGTGCCTTGCGCGCCTATGGCCAGCACCTGGCCGGCGCCAGCGCTCGCGAAAAGAAACGCGCCATCGTGGCCGTCGCCCGCAAACTGGCCGTGCTCCTCTTGAGCCTGTGGAAACACGGCACCGACTACGAACCCCGCGTGCCCGCCACGCCCGTATTGGCCCTCGTGCCGGCCTGAACCCGGAAAAACCAAAACCGCTTTTAATAAAAAGACTTTTAAATGGACGCTGATTTAGCAGGGAGGCCGGTCCGGCGACGGCGCCGCCGCGAGGCGAGCGCGATAACAAGATGGGCCCCCTGCGCTTTTTGCAAGAACCCGGATCCAATCATGGACCGCCCTGGCGGGCGAGTCCGGATGGAAGCGTGATCCTTTCTCGTCTTGCCAAACCTTCAGCCAACCACTAATACAATCATGTGCCGCGAAACAAAAATAATGCAGCAAACCCCTTGACTGCCTTCTCATGGAAGTCGCCGGAGCCAACCGCCGTTGGCGCGGTCAGTTCCGCTATCGCGGTTCACGTCGCGAGTCGGCGGTGGCTCAGCTCGTTAGGCATCGTTCGCATTTATGAAAAAATACATCGCACTACTCGGCATCGGCAGCATTTTGCTGTCGGGATTTCTCACCGGCTGCAATCAGAAGCCGACACCAATCACAGAAGGCACTATTTCTGGGCTTCGCTGGGTTGCGCCCGCCGGCGGCGATGGCGAATATACTCTCTGCGGTGTTGGCAAGGCGATAGTTAGCAAGCAGTTTCGTGGTGATGTGGATATGTATGGAGTTTTGTATCCGACTTGTCTTGAGGTGAGATTTGTTCGTGATTCGCACGTTCAGATTATACCGATGAGCCAGATTACTTGGCTGGAGTTTGGAGACGGCGGAGTTGCGATAGACAAGAAGTGACATGACCACGATGCCTAACACCGCGCTGGAGCCAACGCCGACTGCCCCTTGAGTTTATGGATGGTTTGGGTTATACAACGGTTATCGAGATTGCGGAGCCACTCGCCCGTCGGTGTGGCTCAGCTTTGGATCGTTAGGCTCGAGGGTCGGGATGACTCCCGCCTCATAACGACAACGAGGGTTCGCCTAAACCGGGCGGCTCTCTGCCAACGCTTCAATCCATTCCCAAGCTGAGTCTGCTTCCATCGGTTTTCTGGTCCTGGCCCGGATCTTCCGCCCGGGCGAGCGCAGCGGACGCGTAGCGAGAACCGGCGCGTCAGCGGTTTGACTCCGTGACGACAACAGCCGTTGTTTTGCTCTGCGCTGTGCATCCGCTTTCTTTTCTTAAAAGCTATTGCTTCAGTTCCGGTTTTTTCCCGGCGGTCAGTTTCTGGTTGTGTCCAGCCGATACACCCTGCCGCGACAGGAGCGGAGGATCTCCGGCACCGCCGGGCGTTCCGCCGTTTTGACCTTGTGGGCGATGGCCCACACGAACCCCGCCAGTTCCCGCGCCACCGCCGTGGCGGCGATCACGCTCTTCTTTTTGGCCGCCAGCCGCCCGAACCGCTGGTGCAACCGCTGCTGGGCTTTCCAGGCCATCAGCCGCACCTCTTTGCTTTGGTTTTCCTGCCGTTTTTGCATCACCTCGCTCACCTTGGGTTTCAAGCGATACTGCCACGCCGCCTCCGTCAGCACCCGCCGGCAATGCGGGTTGTCGCATTTGGTGATCCCGCCCTGCACCCGCGATCCCCCGCTGCTGTGCTCGCTGGGCGTCAGTCCGAAAAAGTTCATCAGCGAACGCGCGTCGGCGAACCGGTTGAAATCCCCCACCTCCGCCACCAGCGTCATCCCCGTCAGCACCTGCACCCCGCGCAGGCTCATCAGCGCCCGCACCACCGGCGCCCGCTTCCACCCCGGCAGCGCGTCCTCCACCGCCTGCGTCAAACGCTCCAGCCGCGCGGTCGCGTCGTCAATGGCGTGGATGTATTCCTGGAAGGCGATCTGTTGTGGCGGCTGGGGCATCACCAAGCCGGAGAGATAACGCTTGTGCGCGTCGTTCCAACTGCTCTTGCCGGTGTAACGAAACCCCAGCCGCAACAGAAAACCTTTCAACCGGTTGCGCGCCTTGCGCTGCTCCACCATCGCCGAGGTGCGCGCGCACCAGGTCCCGCACCGCTTCATCCTCCTGGTCGGGCACGTGGATGACCGAGACAAGCTTGGCGGGTTTCTTTGATCAGCGACCCGACCTTGTCTTTGAGCAATCGCCTGGCCCAGCGTCGCTGCCGGGTTTTGTGGTCGGGATGGTTTTTGCCCAGCAGAACCTCGAGCACCCTGCCGGCATGTTCCAGCGCATGGTAAAAGTCCACGATTTGCACGCTGTCCTTGAAGCAGTTTTTGCCCATGTTCTCCAAACCGGTGGCGCCATCGATCAAGAGCACGGTTTTTCCTGCTGTGGCCAAGCCCCGGCGCAAGGCTTCCTGGCGCAGAATGGGGCCAAACTGGTCAATGGATTGGAAGCTGGAAACATAGGTGGTGGATTCATAGTCGCGCACCGGATGGCCTTGTTCATCCGTCCGATGCTGCGTAAAAACACAACCCAGATAAACCTGACGGGTTTTGGCGGTGCCATCGGGTTGCTTGCCCGCCCGTCCGGCCAACTCCTTGGATCGCATGGGCACGCCGGTGCCATCGGCGCTGACATACAGGATGGACGCGTCACACCGGCCGGGTTGGGCCTGGCGCTCCTGCCAGACTTGCGCGTCCTGGCCCACTCGTTGCACCACGCGCTGGATTTGCCGGGCTGACACCTGGATGGCGCCGGTTTCGGCCAGATGTCGTTCCGCTTTTTGGTAGCCTGTCTCATCGGCGCCCTCCAAACAGATCAGCCGGGCCAAAGCGGGCGTGTAGCCAACCTCCAGACCCAGCGCCGCATCGGCTGGATAGTGCCCCTGTTTTTTGCCCGCATGGTAGTAGTAGTCGCGCTCCAGTTGGAAGGTGCCAAACAAACCGTCCACCCGCAGGCACTCTCGTCCTTTGCGCTGCTGGCCTGGTGTGGGCTGATAGGCGGCATCGACACGGTCGGCCGCTTGTTGGAGCAGCCATTGCATCAGCGCATTGGCGGGCTTGAAAATGGCGGTGCGCACCAGCACTTCCAACTGCTGCACCGCCAAGCCGTTGGGCGTTTGCCCGCCAAAGTGCGCCATCAACTGTTGGATTTCCTGCTCTTGGGCTAGGAGGAGTTGTGGCGTTGGGTCTTTTTTTTGCGCCCGCCACTCGTTCGGCACGGGTTTTTTCCACCATGAGTTGCACATATTGCGCCATCAGTTCCTGGACCTGACGATAGCCGGCGATGGCGGCCTGGAGATCGGGCACCTGTTCCGGGGGCACGTAACGGGAAACATTGCGCCCCTTTTCATAACATTGGTGATTATAGTAGGGCCCTTGCGGCCCCTGGCGAAGCACACTGACGGTGCCGCGATCCAGCCGCTGGATTTGGGCGATGTCGTTGAGGAGCGATTGCGGAGTGGGTTTAGTGTTCATGGCCGGAAGTATATGTGTATGCCATATACCAAGACAACAAAAAAAGGCGAAAAACTGATTTTAAAGAATTTTGTCCGCCGCCCATTGCGGTCGCCCCGGCGGCAGTTGGTCAGGTGGCGATCGAAGTTCATTCAAGCCTCCACGCGGCTGATCTGGATCCTGAAATTCAGGATCTGGCGGACGTGGTGGCGTAGGATCAAGATGTCATGCAATTGTTTCCCGACTAACATAGAGTTGAGGTACAGTCAAGATTTTTTTACAGACAATTAAATATTTTAGTAACAGCGTATCAGGACGGCTTGATGCAACAAAGCCACAAGCCCGTTGAGGCGCAAAATTCGGAACAAAACCCCTCCATTCCATCATCGGAGTCAGGTCACTTTCAGAAAGGTCCCTTTTGTAGTTCCTCGTAGGCTTACCGGAGTTGCTCCTGCGTGTTCAGCACAATGGGTCCATAGCATGCCACCGGTTCCTGAAGCGGTTTGTCCGACACCAGCAGGAAGCTACGAACGACGGGATTTTGCTCAAAGTGTTTTAGCGTTCAGCTTAAGACCGAAGCCAGCGCAACAACCGCCTTCTCACATACGCTTTGGATGAGGTCATTTGCTTCGGCGTTCCGGTCTCGAGCCGATTGGTGAAAGAAACCGCACTTGACAAACGGTAGTATTTTGCTACTTTTAAGGCATGAGTCAACCAGTAAAAGTTTCGGATGCTCTAATGTTGGATGCCCGCGTCGCCGGCGAAATCGTGGAAAGGTCCATGGCCGGGCAGATCGAGTTCTGGGCAAAGATCGGGCGCGCGATCGAACCGCTGTTGCGTGGCGACAATGTGCTAGCTCTTTGCAGGGCTGGCAGTGTCACCCCGCTTTCGGAACGCCTTGAGTCCGTGGATTCCACTGCAGGCCGGCGCCGAGTGTTTGAACATCTAAAGACCCGGCCCTTTCCGCATTACGAGGCCGCCGGAACGCCCGGATTGCTGGTCCGAATTGAGGCCAATGGAAAACGCACGACGGGACGGTTTGTCAACCGGGAGTTCCAACCGGCCAAAATTTCCGCAAAGAAGAGTATGAAGCCGGACATGGCTCATGCCTGAACGTGAAAAAACCACAACCGAAAGCATCGCCTTTGTGGAACATTCCCAATGTGGACAAACGTCCAGTTATCGTCGCCTTGGCCGGCCCCAATGGCGCAGGAAAAACCACATTTTACGAAGCCCACCTAAAAGCCAGCGGCTTGCGCTTTCTAAATGCTGATATTTTAGCGGGAGAACTGGGGATTGACGCTTATCATGGAGCTGAAGTCGCTGCCAAATTAAGGCAGGAATTTGTGGATCAGGGAGAAAGTTTTGTTTTCGAGACAGTGTTTTCCGATCCGGTGGGCGACAAATTGGGTTTTTTGAAGGATGCCCCTAAAAAGGGCTATGCCGTGGTGATGTGTTTCATTGGCATTGCCGCTTCCGGCCATTCCGAAGAACGCGTTGCCATGCGCGTCAGCCAGGGAGGACACGATGTGCCGACGGAAAAGCTGACTGCCCGGTTTCCGCGCACCATGACCAATCTCAAACAGGCGATCGGAGAACTCCCATGCGTTCTGGTCTATGACAACGACGATTTGAGAACCCCCTTCCTGTTGCTGGCTGTTTATCAAAACGGTCGGCAAACGTTCCGAGCAAAATCAATTCCCGAGTGGCTTGAACCGGTGCTTTGAATGAATTTACTGCGACAGCCCAGGTCGAGCGCGTGAACTGGCCAGGTTCATTAAGCCAGCCGTTGCTGCGCTCTTGAACTTCGTTCATGGCCCAATTAAAACCTGTGACATCCGACGCGTGCGCGCAGGTAGCGAAAGGGCCGTCGAGCGGGACATCCGAAAATTCAATGGTCACACGAATTGCGCACGCGCCAACGATGGCGAATAATAACGCTTGACGTTAATAACACGCTGCGTTATGGTCTTGCGCAGGATGATTGAAACCTTCGCATGCGCGGAGACGGAAAAGATATTCCTGGGGCAGGTATCGCGGCAGTTGCCAACAGACATCCAGCGAACGGCGCGGCGGATACTGCTGCAGTTACAGGCAGCAACGCAACTGTTGGACATGGCCGTGCCACCGGGTAATCGTCTGGAGGCGTTGAAAGGCGCGCGTGCGGGACACCATAGCATCCGCATCAACGACCAATGGCGGATATGCTTCCGCTGGGAATCGAGCGCACACGAAGTTGAAATTGTGGATTACCATTAAGACATTATGAAAAGCAAACTGCTGGCCAACATCACTCCGGGGGAGATTTTGGAAGAGGATTTTCTGAAGCCGATGGGTTTGAGCCAATACCGGCTGGCAAAAGACATCGGCGTCCCAGCACGCCGCATCAATGAAATTGTGAAAGGAGAACGATCCATCACGGCGGACACGGCCTTGCGCTTGGGTCGTTTTTTCAAAATGTCGGCTCAATTCTGGCTGAACCTGCAATCGCATTACGATTTGGAAATCATGGAGGACCGCATGGGTCGGCGATTGGAACGTGAAGTTAAGGTGCTGGTTCCGGCGTAATAGGCGTAAACAGCGGGTTTTGGCCTCTTCATTGTTGATTCTGCTCTTCATGGCAACATTCATAGGCCAAATCCTGAGCGCTTCAAGGTTTTTGCAATTAGTTGGAAATTCCAACGCCCACCGCAGGTCCACACAGGGTAGGTTTTCCTTCCGATAAATCAGGACACAGGTAATCGTCATTGTAAGTGCTGCGAGCGCGCGTTCTCATTCCTTGCATTCCTCAAGGAGACTGCCTTGACTTGACACCGTCAAATTCTCGGATTACATAGTCACTCCGTGATTAAAACCGCATCAGTCCGAACGAACCGGGTGGCCATTGTGTGGCTGCATCCGGGTCTGGGATGAGGCGCGTTTGATAGCAACCTCGCTGATTTCCAAACCCTGATTATTCAGGTTTTTTTCATTTCCCAATTGCCATGACGCAAGTCCAGACACAAGAAATACCCGTTCGCAACGCGCCGTTGACGCACACAACCGTCATGGCGGTGCTGTTTGCGATCAGCTTCTCTCATTGCCTGAACGACACGATCCAGGCTTTGCTGCCTTCCATTTATCCCATGGGTCCGCGTTCGGATTGAAACCAGCGTCGAGAAAGACGCTATTGTCGTGGCTGCGCGACAGTTGTTGCAACTAAAGCAAGATGAGGTTGCCAAAGCCCACCTTCGGCATTGTGTCCTGACTCGGAAAAAACGGTTGTATATATCCGCGCATAAGTAATACGACATAAAAATTAACAGAATGGGCGGATGAGATTGGCAATTTCTTCTGGATGGCGTTGGACATGGTGGAAGGTGCGGTAAAGCGCGCGGCAAAGGCATTGAGGTTGCTCAAAGTAACGATTATGAGTGGCGTGTTTTCTGGTGTAGTTCCAAATTCTCTCGGTCGCGTTGAGTTCCGGGCAGTAGGGCGGCAACTGGAATACTTCCACGTAGCGACGGTGTTGGGCGAACCATTGGTAGGTTTCGCGCTTTTTGTGATACGAGGCGTTGTCTTGAATCAAGAACACCCGGTGCCCGCGCCGATAAAACGCGGGCACCAAAATCTGATCCAGAAACGCCACATAGGTTTCCCATTGGAAATAGTCTGGTTGGTGGAGGTAGGTGAATTGCGCCGTGTCCAAACGCACCGCGCCAAATATCTTCTGCGTGTTCCGTTCGCCCCGGGTGGGAATGCGCGGTTGGCTGGCCACCCGCGCCCAAGTGGCGTGCAAGGTGGGAGTCTGGCGAAACGACGCCTCGTCCTCAAAGACGATTATGGCACCTTCGTTCCGGGCTTTTTTTTAAGGCGTGGATACGTATAACGAACCCACCGATTCTTCCGGTCCGGATCGGCTTGCACCAACCGGGTGGTGGGACGCTGCACCGAATAGCCCAGTTGCTTGAGCAACTTGCGGACATGTCCCGGATGGTAGTCAACGTCAAACTCGTCGGCGATCACTCGGCTGATGACGGGAGAAGTCCAAATGCCGGTTTCCAAACCGTAAGCGACAGGGCCGCTGTCCAGAATATCTTGCAATTGCTCCCGCTGCGCAGGCTTCAGTTCCCCAGGCCGGCCCGCACGATGCCCCTCCAACAATCCCCGCTCACGGTGCCGGTTCCACTGTTCGATCCACAACGGGACGGAGGAACGATGGACTTTGAGCGACTCGGCGATCTGGCTCGTGGTATGGCCTTCGATACTCAACGCAATAGCATGGAAGCGCTGGGCCACGCGCGGCTCTTGGTCCTTGATCGCTTCTTTACGCAGTTGGAGCAGCGACTGGACGCTGCGCTCGTTGCCTCTGGCAAATATAGGACGCATCTTGTCTGCAAACCATAACGGGCTTTTGCCAATATGTCGAATTATTTATGCGCGGATATATAGGAGTCAAGAATCGCGCCCGGGAAATTTCTTTTGTAATCACGCGCCTTGCATCATCGCATAAATGTAGATATTCACCACCATCCGCATGCACGCCACGTCGGTGCCTGCCGGCGAAGGGCTGGGATATTCCGTCACGTGGTCCCAGCCGCATTGCCAGCCGCACACGCTGAGGAGGCCCGCCATTCGCGAGCCGATCATCACGCCGTAAAGCCCGTGCGCCGCTTTGAGCGGATCAACGACGCTGCTCATATAAGTGTGCGGCGGCTTGCCGTCTGGAATTTGAAAGTGGCAACGATAAACATCGTGCGTCGGCGGCAATGTGACGATTTGCGCCTCGGGCAGCGCCGCCCCATAAAACACGATTTGCTGGCGCAGAAATTCGTCAAAATCCGGCGTGACGTGGGAATCGTGGCAGGCATCCACGAGGACAAATCCGCCGCGACGTGTGTATTCGGCAATGTTGTGCCGGCCGATTTCGCCGGTGATGGCATCCACGCCTTGTGAAAACAACAGTGGATACCGGACCAGTTCGTCCAGCTTGTCCGCGTCCGCAACGTACCAGACCGGATCAATATTCAAGGTGGTTTCGTCGCGGAAAAAATTTGTCAAAATCGGATCCGACCCGGCGTGCCGCCGCCACTGCGGGTTGGGGGTTTTCAATCGCGCCCAGCCGACGCGGTCGCCGCGCAAATGATCGAAGTTGCTGGCAAGCGCCGCCAAACTGGGCGTCATTGCCGCGCCCATCAATATCCTCCGCAAAAAGCGGCGCCGCGAAATGTCTGTGATTGGGTTCATAACAATTTGTTTTTTCGTCGAATAATCAACTCCGTCGAATAAAGCCCCAGCATCGCCATCAACAGCACGCCGGAATTCCACAGCGGTTGCGGCATTCTAGCGACCGGCTTGGCGGCCGATTCAAACGACGTTTGAAAATCCGCCCCGTCCTCCACGAGTGCGCCGCCGGTGCCTTCGGCCAGTTGTCTCATGCCTGCCACGTCCGCCGGCAAATTAAGCAACTCCGCCGACGCCGCTTTTTTCCCGACTGAAAAAACCAGGCGCGCCTGCCGTCCCGACGCATCCGTTGCGCGCACTTCCCAGCGGCCCGTCGTCGTGGGCGTGAAACCCGCCTGCCAAGCCGGGCCGTTTGCCGTCGCCGCATCCGAGACCGTCAGCCGTTGCCGCAAGCCGCCGGGGGACACGGCTTCAAACGTCGGTGCATTTTGCGCGTTGGCCGAAAAGAGCGCCGGCGCGTTGACAACCGGTGACGGTGAGAGTTTCACCACGTTGAAACTTTCGCCCGCGCCCGGCGCCAGCGAGAGCAGCAATTGCTGCCAGAATTTTTCCACCGCGTGGCTGCTGCTCGGGAGCGACAATTTCCAGCGCCACAACAAATCCGTGGTCAACGCCGCCGCAAAGCCATTTCCAAACTGCTGCCGCGCCAGCAGCACTTCCGGTGCGGCGCCGCTGCTCACGGCCAGAACTTCCGCGCCGGGCTTCACCGAACGCACCCGCGCGTTTGCGGCGAATCGCGGCAGCGCCTCGCCGTTCGTGCCCGTGAACAGCGCCGTGGCCGCCGATTTCCGCGCGCCCGCCGGCAGCGCAAACGGCCGCAGTGCAATCACCTGGCTGCCGCTGTCGGCCAATTCGGCGCGGGACGATGCTCCGGTGACCGGCAACCGAAATGGCGTCTGCCCCTCCGCCGCGCCGTCCGGATCGTTGCGCGTGTCGAAAACCACCGGCAACATCTGTTCCAGCGCAGTGCCGGAAAAGCCTTTGGTCGCCTGCGTGTCCGGCGATATGAAAAGCACGCCGCCGCCGCGGCGCACATAATCCACCAGCGCCTGTTGCTGCCGCGGCGCAAGTTGATTCGCAAAAACGTGCGCCAGAATCACGATCTGAAACCGCTTCAGTTCCGCCGCGTCCTCCGGCAAATCCCTCAGCGTCGGCCCGCTCGACGCCGTGAGTTGCACCTGCAACGCCGGATTCAAAATCGCCATCGTCCGAAAACTCGCGTCGCTTTCGAGCGCGCCGCGCAAAAACCGGTAGCCCCATTGCAGCGCGCCCTGATAATACAGCACCTCCATCGTCTTGGTTTCGACCACGTCCGCCACGCACGACGCCGACTGGTCGCCGGCGCGAAACTCCAGCGTCAGCGCGCCTGGCTCGCTTGAATCCACCGTCACCGGCCACGACAGCGTGTTGTGGCCTGCGCGCTCGGCCAGTTCCGCGGACGCTGTCTTCTTCCCGTTCACCCAAAGTTCCACCGGCAGTTTCTGGTCTTGCCCCACGACCGTTTCAATCACCGCCGTCGCCGTAAATTCCGTCTGCCGCAGGACCCGCGCCGGCGCATTCACCTCGCGCAGCTCCAAACTGGACCCAGGCAGCAAATGGTTTTCGCCCGGCACAAAGTAAATCGGCACGCCGCGCACCGTGGCTTCCGCGGCGAACTTCGCCGCGTCATCCGTGCTTGTGTCCAAACCATCCGTAAGGCAGACGACGGCTGCCGGACTCTCCGCCAGCGTCTGCCGCAAGGCCGCAAAAAGATGCGTTTCGCTGCCGGGCGCGCCGGTGTTCACCGCGTCATCGAGCGAGGACGCGGACTGCACGTTGATGGCAAACCGGCGGTAGTCCACGCTGGAAAAATTTTGTTTGGCCGCCGGTTCCAACTGTTTCCAGCGCCGCACCGCCGCGGCCAGGCGCGTGCCGCCCCGGTAATCCGGCGTGCTCATGCTGGCCGAACGGTCCACCAGCACCGTGAGCGCGCGGGACGGATTTTTCGGCGGCTCGGTTTTCGTCACGCGTTCCGGATTGGCCAGGCAAAGCAACAGCAGCAACACCACCGCCGCGCGCAAAACCGCCAGCGCTTTCCGCGCGCGCGGCGACAGCCCGCCCAATGCGCGGCGGTAGCACCAGACGGTGTAAATCACACCCGCCACCGCGATCGCCCCCAGCAGCGCCGTCGCCGCCGGCACCGGCCAGTTGCGCAGCCAGCCGCCAAATTGCCATTCAATGTGCGCCATTTTCCGGTTGATAATCGCGTGAAACCTGCTCGAAATAATCCGCCACGGCATCGCGATATACCGGCGGCGCGTCCTCCGGTTCCTTCGATGCCAGCACAAACTGCCGGCGCATGCCGGCCAGCTTCGTTTGCAGCGCATTGATGACGCCCGTCAGCGGCGGATTAATTTGCAGGACGAGCGGCGCAAAATCTTTCGGATCCCGCACCGGCTGCTGCGCGGCGGCGCGCAAAGCCCGATCGAGCTGTTTCACGTAAATCAAATCCGACTCCAAGGCGCTTCCCTCCGCGGCGTCGAGCCGCAATTCGTCCAGCAACTGTGCGCCCTCGGCACGTTGCATGTCGGCGCGGCTCATTTCCGGCGCGCGCGCGTGAGCCGATTGGCCGTCGGTGCTGTTTGCGCTGGCAGGACTGGGCGAACTGCCGTTTGAACGAGCGGGGTTCGGTGTGTTCGAATTGGCCGCCCCGGTTGAACCGTTCGCTGGCGGCGATCCCGGATTATTGGCCTGCGACGCGAGATTTTCCAAATTCGCCTGCGCGCGCTGCATCCGCTCCACGAGCTGCGCCAGTTCCTGACGCGATATCCGGCCGGGATTGCGCTGCTGTCCGGCACGCTGTGCGAGTTCATCCAGTTTTTGCGCGAGCGCCCCGGCTTGGGCGGCGTCGCGCGGCGCGGCCTGCGCCTGCGCCAGCATTTGTTGCAGCGATTGTCCTTGGAGCAGCCTCGCCATGTCGGCGAGCCGTTCAAAGGCGTTGGTCGCGCCGTTTTCCTGCTGGCGTTGCGCTTCGGCGGCGAGTTGGTTGGCGGCTTGAGCGATCGCACCCTCGATTTGCTTCAACTCCGCGGCGGCGTCCGCATCCGTTTTGGCCTGTGGCGCGCGGCGCGCGTTTCCGGCGGCGGCGGAAAGCTGAAGCAGGGCGTCGGCGAGCCGGTCTTTCGCCATCCGGTTGCCGCTGGAGCGCAACGCCTCGCTGGCCTGGCGCAACTCGCGCGCGGCCTCGGCGGCCGGTTCGCTTGCGGCGGCAAAATCATTTTCGCCAATGCGCTCCTGCGATTGGCCGGCGAAATCATCCCCGGACTGCAAATGTTTCAACGCATCCGGCTGAATTGCCGGGTTGTTGAGAATATCACCGATGCGCTCCTTGATTTTCGTCTGGCGTTCGCCCGGCGTTCCCGCCACGTCGCTCGCCGGATTGTTCCGGTCCGGGTTGGCGGGCTTCGCGGTGGAATTGGTGTTGCCGGCGGCGAGGTCGCCCGCCAGTTGTGCCTGGGCTTGGGCCAGCGCGTCAATTTGTCCGGCGCGCGTCAGCGGTTGCGTTCTCGGCTCCAGATTTCTCGGACGCTGGAACGGATCGTTCGCCTGCGGCTGTGCGCTTTTGGCGCTCGCGAGTGTCATGGAATTTTGCAGGTATTTTTCCACCTCGGTGAGACGGGCGAGCGCCTCGGCCTGCGGCTGAAGCGCGGGCTGGTTTTGCTTCTTCACAATTTTCCCGCCGGCGTCGGCCATCAGCGGCTGCGACTCGCGCACCAGAGCGAGAAATTGTCCGGGATAATGATTGGTCCGCATCATCTCAACGACTTCGCCGGTGCGGGCGGCAAGCTGGTTTTGATCGCCGCCGACGCGCGAGTTTTGATCGCGCCACTCGGGGTTGTCGCGGCTCGCGTCGGCGTGGGCGAGCGCGAAATTGTCCTTCATCAGCCGCAATTGCGCCGCCTTGAGCGCGGCAACGTAGTTGAAGGACCTGCCCGGCTGATCGCCGCCGGCGGAGACAAAGGTGTCTTCGCGCACCGGTTTGACTTCCACGAATTGCACCGGCGAAACCGTCGGCGGCAGAGTGTCGCCGGCGATGCGTTGCGCGCTGATGTGATAGGAAACGATGTCGTAGGTCTTCACGTCCAACTGGTCGAGGTAGAGGGACGGTTTCAGCGCATGCGGGCCGGGCCGGGTCAAGTCGTTGGTGAGCGGCTGTGACAGGCGATGCGCGCCGTTGACCTCGACTTCCAAAACGGCGTTGGTCAGGCCGGTCGAGGAATCCGCCTCGGCTTCCAGCGGCACTTCTTCGATGGCCGTCGCCGTCGTTTCGGATTCTGGCGAACGCCATTGGATGCTGGCTGTTGGCGTGGCGGGCCGTTCATTTTTTACCGCGACAACTGGCACTGCCTTCTTCGCAGTGGCATTTCCCTGAATTGGCCGCGCCCAGCAAATCAACGTCGCCAGATGCGCGACGGCCAGCAGCGCCGCCAGCACGGCCGAAGCTGTCCACCAGCGCCGGCGCGGCGCGATCTGGTTTTGTTGGAGAAATTGGTTTGTTTCCACGCGCTGCGCTTTGGCCATCGCGCCTTGCGCGCCGCGTAAAGCCGTGGCGGTTTCCAACCGATTATGTGTTGCCAGCGCTGCGTCCATTTTCGCCGCGCTGCGCAGCAACGTGCGGCGCCGCGCGCGCCACAACGCCAGCGCGCCAGCGCCCGTCGCGGCGCCGCCGCCGAGCCAGCCGGCACGGAGCCAATGCCAGTCCGCCACGGGCGCGGCTGACGGATGCGCCAGCCACAGCAAACCCAGCGTCAGCGCCAGTCCCGCCGCAACGAAAACCAGCGGCGGCGTCCATTGCGACGCGCGATGCTGCGAGCGGACCAGTGTTTCGGCGTTTGGCGTTGCTTTCATATTCACCTCACCTGTTTTCGAATTTCATCGTGTTGTCCGGTTTGCCAATGCCAGCTCCGCCAGCAGCGCGCAGCCGCCGCCGGCCAGCAGCCACCACCAAAGACGCTGGCGATTTTCCGCCGCCGCCCAGGCCGATGGCGGCGCGGCGGCCACCCGCGCGTTTGCGGAGGCCGGGTGCCGGCGATTCGAACGACGCAAGCTGGTCCGGATTTGACCACGGCGAAAGGTCCGATTCTTCCACCGGCGTGTTGACGGCGAAAATCTTTTTCACGCCGCCGCCGGAATAATCATACAACCCCGGCGCGCCGGGACGCACGCTGCCGTTCACGGCCAAATCCTCTTGTGGCTCCGGCGAATCGAGCGCGCGCCACGACCCGGCGTTGTCCGGCAACGGAATCGTGTCGCCCACGCGCCAGTCGGTGCGCGCGTCTTTCACCGCGCCCAGCCAGCGCGCGGCGCTGTGAATGAACGGCACGAACGACGGCTGCGCCGGCCAGTCGGTCGCCTCGCGGTCCGGCGGAAATCCCGCGATCAGCAGCCGATGCCCGCCGCTGTCGAGTTCGGCGATGGCCATCCTGCCGTCGGGCCAGTTGGCAATCGGCGCGAGCGCGTCGCCGGCAAGATCGAAGCCGCGATAAAACTCAACTTCGAGCAGCGGCAACAGACTTCGTCCCGCGAATGCCGCGAGCGCCGGATGTCCGGGGTCCCAGTCGCGCAAATGCCACGGCTCCTCCGCAGCCGGTCGCTCCGTGACGCGCACACCCTGCCGCCGGAGCCAGTTTTTTGCGCCGCGCCGCCGTCCAGAAAAATCCACGCCGCGCCGCCGGCGTCGAAAAATTGATCCAGCCTTGCCAGCGCGGCGTTTTGGAAGGAAGCGTCGTTCCGCAGCACCACGACCGAATCCGCCGGCCAGGCGTGATCCGGCAGCGCGGCCGGCTCGAAATCCGCGCCGGGAATTTTCCGCGTCGCGCGCAGCGCGTGGGCGATGAAATCCGTTTCCGCCGCGGCGTCGAGCAACACTTGATTTGTCGCGACAGCCGTGGCGGCAATCCACGCCGAATCGTCCGCCGGCATATCGTCCGCGTCCAGCGCCACGCGAAGGCCGGCGGCATCGGCGGGCCAGTCGCAGGTCATGTTCAATTTGTTGTCGCCGGGGCGAAGCACAATGCTTTGCGTCGCGAGAACGCGGTCGCCCGCGCGAATGGTAAGCTGTCGTTTGTCCGGCGCGGCCGGTTGAAATTGGCGGACGATGATTTCGAGCGAATTTTGTTTGGCGGGGCGGATTGGTGAACAGCAACAATTGCCGCCTGTCGTTGCGGCGCGGGTGCGGCGTCCATGAAACGGAAGCGGATGCCGGACGGAAGTTTTTCGGCGAGGTCGGTCCCTCGCCAGCCGGCGCGCTGTTCATCGGCGGCCCAGGCGAGGATTTTTGTGCCCGCCGCGGTTTTGGCCAAAGCGTCACCGGCCATCCGCAGCGGACGCGCGTAGCGCGTTTTGTCGTAGCCGGGCTGGGCCGCCAACAGCGCCGTGCGGACGCGCGGCAAATCATCGGTCAACGGCACGATCCAAGCTGGTTCCGGTTCCATGACGAACAGCGCGGCCTGGTCGCCGCCGGCCAATTCATCAAGCTGATCGAGCGCCCAGCGCTGCGTCGCCTGCCATCGGCCGCGCGCTTGCTGGCTCATGGAATTATCGAGCGCGATGACCAGCGCGCGGCGCGTGGCCGACGGCGTTTTGCCCCAGAACGGCCGGGCAAACGCCGCGCACAGCAGCACGATGGCAAGACAGCGCAGCAGCAGCGTCAGCCAGCGCCACAGCCGGTTTCGCCGTGTGTCGCGCAAGGCGGATGCGCCGAGAAAACGCAGTGATGGAAACCGCACAACGTCGCGCGGTTTGCGGCGCAGCAAATGCAGCACAATCGGCAGCCCGATGAGCGCCGCGCCGGCAAGAAAACCTGGAAAAAGCCAGTTCATTTGCGCGGGGAAAACATCCAACAAGCAACACCGAACATCCAACATCCAGTGGATTCACGCGCGGGCGCCGCCGAACATTGGATGTTGGATGTTTCCAAAATCATTCTCATCGCAACCGCTCCTTTCTCGCGGCAATGTAGCCGGCCAGCGCGGCGACGGGCGGCTGGTCGGTGCGGAGTTGAACGAAATCGCCGCCCGCCGCGCGGAATTGTTCCTCCAGTCCGGCGCAGAATTCGCGGAAGCGTTGCAGATAACCGGCGCGCACGGCGGGCGCGTCGAGATGCTGCTGCTCGGCGCTCTCGGCGTCCACCCAGATGCCGGCCTGGTCCGCGTCGAAATCCAGTTCGAGCGGATCGAGCACGTGCAGGCCGATGACATCATGGCCATCGTAATGCAGGCGGCTCAAGGCGGATTCAAGCGTCGGGAGGTCTTCGTAAAAATCGCTGGCGATGACGACGAGCGAGCGCGGTGGAATAATTTCGGAAAGCGATTCGAGAGAGCGCGCCAGCGCGGTCTGGCGCTGCGGTGAAAAATTTTCCAAACGTCCGATGAAGGTTTGCCAGTGCGAGGACGAGGAGCGGGCGCGGAGAAAATCCACCAATTCCGCGCCGACCACGCCGAGGCCGAAGGCGTCGCCCTGGCGTTGTGCGAGCGTGGCGATGCCGGCGAGCGCGAGCCGCGCGTAATCGAGCTTGTTCAGCACGCCGCGGCGTGAACTGAAATCCATCGAGGCGCTGGCGTCGAGCACGGTGAAAACGCGGAGTTGCGCCTCGTCCTCGAATTGCTTGACGTGCAGCCGGTCACTGCGGGCGAACAGCCGCCAGTCCACGCGCCGCAAATCGTCGCCAAGCTGGTAGTCGCGATACTCGGCGAACTCGACCGATGAGCCTTTTTGCGGACTGCGATGGCGGCCGCTTAAAAATCCGTCCACGAGGCAGCGCGAGCGCAGCGCCAGCGACGGCAGATCGGCAAGCAATTGCAGATCCAGCGGCGCGACACGGCGCTCCGGCGGAATGCGCGGCGGCAGGCGGCCGATGATCGGCGGCTTCCGTGGAATTGGCGGCGGCGCGGCCATTTTATTTCACCGTTTCCAACAGCCGGTCAATCAGCGCGTCCACGGTTTGTTTGTCGGCTTCGGCGCGGTAGTTGGTGATGATGCGGTGGCGCAATACGAGTTTCGCGGCGCGCTGGATGTCCTCGCGGGCGACGTTAAACCGGCCATCGAGCACGGCAATCACTTTTCCGGCGAGCGCGAGGTATTGCGACGCGCGCGGGCCGGCGCCCCATTGAACGTAGCGTTTGATAAAGTCCGTCGCGGTTCCGCCTTCGGGCCGCGTGGATTGCACTAGCGCGACGGTGTAGTGCGCGACTGTCTCCGGCACCGGCACCTGGCGCACAGCCCGCTGCAAGGCGAGCAGTTCCTCGCCGGTCCAGAGCTTCTCCAGCGGCGCGGCTTCGTCGCCGGTCGTGGTGAGTAGAATCTGCACTTCGTCGGCGTGGGACGGGTAATTCACGCGCAGGTTGAACATGAAGCGGTCCAGTTGCGCCTCGGGCAGCGGATAGGTGCCTTCCTGCTCGATGGGGTTTTGCGTGGCCATCACGAAAAAAGGCGTTGGCAAATCGTAACTGTGGCCCGCGACGGTGACGCGGCGTTCTTGCATGGCTTCAAGCAGCGCAGCCTGCGTCTTGGGTGGTGTGCGGTTGATTTCATCGGCAAGAATCAGACTGGCAAACACCGGCCCGCGCATGAATCGGAACTGGCGGCGGCCATCCTCGTTTTCCTCGAGAATTTCCGTGCCGGTGATGTCGCTGGGCATCAAGTCGGGCGTGAATTGGATCCTCTGAAACGGCAGGTCGAGCAGTTCGCCGAGGCTGCGGATGAGCAGTGTCTTGGCCAAACCGGGCACGCCGATCATCAGCACGTGGCCTTGCACGGCGAGTGCGACGAAGAGGTCGCGGATGACCTCGTCCTGGCCGACGATGCGGCGGTCCAGCGCGTCGGCGAGTTGCCGGTAACGCGTCGGCACTTGGCGCAGCAATTCCACATCGGCGTCGGTGACGACGTCGGGTTTGGGCGTAATCATGGCGTTCATAATTTATTTTTCGGCAACTGGCTGGTTGGTGGAGAGGTTCACGCCGAATGGCGCGTCGAGAATTTTCCCTGTGGCGGGATCGGCAAGCTGCGCGTGTTCGGATTGCGCCATGTTGGCCTGCTTGCATTGTTCGCTGACATCGGTGGATGCACGAGCGGCGATTTCGGCGAGCGACGCCTTGGGTGTGGCGGCAAATTCCTTCACCCACGCCGGCAGGAAGCGCGGCTGGTCAGGCTCGCCTTCCGCCTGCGTGGCGGAAAGGACGGTGCGGCGGCCGCTTTGCAGCGGCGGGAGAAAACCGCCGGCATTGCCGGTGCCGATGAAAACGAACTGGCGGCCGGGAATCGCGTCGAGCGCGGCTTTCAAATCCGGCGCGGTGAGGCGCGGGCCGGAAACTTGAAACGCGGGAACCCCGCCTTGTGCCTTGCCACATTGGCCGAGCAGCACAAGCCAAAATTCGTCGCGCGCAGAGCCGGCGAGGCTGTGCAGTATTTGCAGGATCTGCTCGCGCGTGACTTTGCGGGAAAGAATTTCGACGTGGCCGGCGTCCCAGCCGCGCGCCACCAGATTGTTTTTGGTTTGAACCGCGAGCGCGTCAATCGGTTCGGGCGCGTCACTGGCGATCAATCCAACCACGATGAGCGCGGCCGGGCCGGGCGTGGCGGGCGTCAGCGCTGTGAGATCGTTTGTTGGCGCGGCACTGAGCTTGGACGACCATTGCGCGAGTCCGAACGTCATGGGCACTCCGAGCAGCAGCGTGGCGGCGCTGACAGACAGGGCAAATTTCAACTTGGCCCAAATCATGGCCTTGAGCGCGCCTCGGATGACAAACACCGCCTGCGTGACATCCTGCGCCAGGTGCGCGTCGCGCAATTTGCGCAGCGCCGCCGAATACACCAGCACAACATGGCGAGCTACAATCGTGGCAAACGCCTCCTCGGATTGCTCGTTGGCATATGCCTGAACTAAAGCCATGTCATCACTGATCATTTTATGTGAATTGCCGCCTCTGGGGTGGCACCGGAGACAAAAAATGTTCTTAATCTGGCTGCTGGAACACATGACAACGCAAATAGGGAGGAAGTTCAATCTATTTCCGCAGGAAATGGATTCCGGTGCGCCTCGTTTTATCCATTTTGTGGCCCGACTGCGCCCAGCAAGGTCGTCCGATAAAACGAGACGCTTCGCGCGGGTTGGGGGTATTTTGTAGCTCCAACTTGAGAGTGCTCGTCGAGCCGAAAACGTGGCTGGTTAGGACGGCGCGTCGGGATTTCTAGCTGGAGATTTCAGCAAGCACATTCAACTGCAAGACATGCGCAAGATTTTGTATAAACACGTGGGTTCGATTCTCTTCGCCCGATGACCTCCTGTTGTTTGCGGTTCGTCCAGTTGGCGAGGCAGATCACCAGAAAAGCAAACGGATTCATCGCCGCGGAATGACAACGCCCCGGAACAACTGCCAGCATCTCTTACCATGGCGCACGCACGCCAAAGAGAATGCGCAGACCGTGGCAATTCGAATTTTGGGACACTTCGGGCTTCGGATTATCCCAACCTGCTGTTCACAAACTATGTCAACGCCACGACGCTGAAAAACGAAGACGATCAATGAAGATGGAATGAACGTGACGATCGCAAAGGCGTTCCAACTTCCGGCGGCACCCGAACTGACGGCGACGCTCGTCGGCAGCAACGTGTTGGTCAGTTACGACCCCAGCCTATGCCGTCGTGACGGCATAGCAATGCCACAAACCGGTGCGGCGCGCAATTCCTAAATGGAATCCCGGCGCCAATTGTGAATTGGCAATCCGATGCGTGCCTGCTATTTTCCGCCGGATGTCCGACACGGCTGCCGCAGCCCAACCGCCCTCAAAGGCGCAGGTCTTTTTCCGCCGGCTGATCACCACGGTGATTCTCTGGACGGTGATTCTTGCCGCGTTGTTCTCCGGCAACACGCTGATTTCCGACGGGGTGTTTCTCCTGGTCATTTTCTTTCTGGCGCTGGCGGGGCTGGCTGAATTCTACGGGCTGGTCGAAAAGCGCGGCCTCGCCTGCTTCAAATACTGCGGTCTGTTCGGCGGCGCTTTGCTGATGTTGGGGACATTTCTCCAGCTCATCGGCAAAATCGGCACGCAAGGCTCGCCGGCGCGCGTGAACGATTTTGAAACCGGCTTTCTCATCCTGTTCGTGCTCGGCCTCTGCCTGCGCCAGTTTTTTTCCAAATCCAGCACGGCGGGCATCGTGGCCATCGCCACGACGCTTTTCGGGCTGATGTATGTGCCGTGGCTGCTGAACTTCATCCAGAAAATCAATTTCTTCCCCGGCGTCGAAGGAAAATTCTTCCTGCTCTATTTTATTCTGGTCACCAAATTCAGTGACACCGGCGCGTATGCCGTCGGCTCGCTCATCGGCCGGCATAAAATGATTCCGCGCATCAGCCCCGGCAAAACGTGGGAAGGCTTTGCCGGCGCGATTCTCTTTTCGACCGGCGCGAGCCTGGTGTTCGTGCATTATTTCGGCAGCAGGATGGCTGGAATGAATTTGCTCACGCGGCGATTCTGGGCATTGTCTTGAGCGTCACGGCGGTCATCGGCGATTTGATTGAATCGCTGTTCAAGCGCGAGGCGGGCGTGAAGGATTCCGGCAACCTGTTTCCCGGCATCGGCGGCATTCTGGATTTGCTGGACAGCCTTTTGTTCAACGCGCCGATCATGTATTTGTATCTGCGGCATATTTTGATTCCATGAAAAACGTCGTTCTCCTCGGCAGCACCGGTTCCATCGGCACCAGCACCGTCAAGGTGGCGGAGGATTTGCCGGACCGCATCCGGCTGCATCGGCCTCGCCGCGGGCAACAACTCCGAGTTGCTGCTGGAGCAAACCAGCAGGCACAAACCGGCGACGATTTCCATCTCCGACCCTGCCAAGGCAAGGGAATTGCAGGCCGCACTCGGACCTTCGACAAAAGTCCTTGGCCGGCGACGACGGTTTGATGAAGCTCGCCACGCTGCCGGAGGCGGACATTGTTTTAATCGCGATTGTCGGCACCGCCGGGTTGAAACCCGCGCTCGCCGCGATCCGCGCCGGCAAGGACATCGCCATCGCCTCCAAGGAAATTCTCGTCATGGCCGGCGAAATCGTGATGAGCGAGGCGCGCAAATACGGCGTCCGCGTTCTTGCCGTGGACAGCGAACATTCGGCGATTTTTCAGTGTCTCGACGGCAAGCCGTCCGATTCCGTCCGCAAACTCTGGCTTACGGCCAGCGGCGGGCCGTTCCGCAGCCGGAAGGATTGGCCGAGGGAAAAGTTTCCCGAAATCACGGTCGAACGCGCGCTCAAACATCCGTCGTGGGTCATGGGCCGGAAAATCACGATTGATTCGGCGACGCTGTTCAACAAGGGCCTGGAAATGATCGAGGCGCGCTGGCTGTTCGACATTGAAATGGCGCGCGTCGGCGTGCTGGTGCATCCGCAAAGCATCGTCCATTCGCTGGTCGAGTTCGTGGACGGCGCGATGCTGGCGCAGTTGTCCACGCCGGACATGTGCCTGCCGATCCAATACGCGCTCACCTATCCCGACCGCGCGCCGAGCGAACGGGTGCAGACCAACTTCGCCAAACTCGGCAGCCTCACGTTTGAAGAACCGGATTTGGAGCGGTTCCCGTCCATCGAACTGGCCCGGAGGGCCGGTGAAGTTGGCGGCACGCTGCCGGCGGTTTTGAACGCGGCGAATGAAATTGCGGTCGAAGCGTTCGTGAACCGGAAAATCAATTTCCCGCAAATCTATGAAACCGTGCGCCGCACGATGGAAGCGCACAAAGTTGTGTCGCATCCGACGCTGGATCAAATTTTGGAGGCCGACGCCTGGGCGCGCCGGATCGCCGCAATTTGAATGGCGCAAAGTGTTTTCTCCTGTTACATTCTAAGATCTTCGTTGAAATGAGTGTCATGACATTACTTGTTTATCGCGCTGGAGGTGGTGTTGCTGTTCAACCTGCTTATCGCCGTCCATGAGCTGGGCCATTTTCTCGCCGCCAAGTGGCGCGGGTTGAAGATTGACCGCTTCGCCATCTGGTTCGGCAAACCAATCTGGAAGACCAAGGTCAACGGCGTCGAATACGCGCTCGGCTGGATTCCAGCCGGCGGCTACGTCGCGCTGCCGCAAATGGCCACGATGGAGGCCATCGAAGGAAAAAGCGAAATCCCGGTGGAGCAACTGCCGAATGTTTCCCCGCTGGACAAGATCATCGTCGCGTTTGCCGGACCGCTGTTCAGTTTTCTCCTGGCGGTGGCGTTTGCCGTGGTCGTCTGGCAGGTTGGCAGGCCAAACAACGACACGGACAATTCCACCGTCGTCGGCTGGGTGAGCCAAACCGATGACAACGGAAACCCCGGCCCGGCCTGGCAGGCGGGCCTGCGTCCGGGCGACACCATCCTGGAAGTGGACGGACATCCGGTGACCCATTTTTCACCCGCGGCAAACATGACCGACAGCATAACGTGGCGAATCATCACCAGCACCGGCACGAACATCGTCATTAAATATCTTCGCGACGGCAAGGAAGCCACGGCCAAGGTGGTGCCATTCCATCGGCAGACTAAATGGTATGAACGCAAGGCGCTCCGGCAGGTTTTGATTTCTTCCGCAAGCAAGGCGACGATTTTCGAGGTCGCCACAAACAGCCCAGCCGCGCTCGCCGGTCTGCGAACAGGCGATGAGGTGGTGGCGTTGAACGGGGGGAAAATTTACAGTTTCATGGCGGTCGTCGCCGCCGAGGACGCCATGAGCAACGGCCCGGTCACAACGCTGAAGCTTTCCGTCCGACGCGGCACCGATGAGTTTGACCGCACCGTGCTGCCTGTAAAACCGTTGCAACCCACGAACGCGGTGCCGATGTTGGGGATCATGTCCTGGTTGAGCGACACCAACACCACGCTCGACCACCCGAGCCCGCTGGAGCAGATCCAGACCAGCGCCGGTCAGATTTTCAGCACGCTGGGAGCGTTGTTTGCCCGGCACACCGATGTCAGCATAGAGCAGCTCGGTGGCCCGGTAATGATCGCCCGTGTCTATTCCAAGCTCTTTCAGGACGATGACGGCTGGATGCGCGTCGCTTTGGTTCCGCGTCATCCTCAACATGAACCTCGCCTTGATCAATCTCCTGCCGATGCCGGTGCTCGACGGTGGACACATCCTGCTGGCCTGCATCGAATGGGTCCGCCGACGACCGGTCAGCGTGCGAGTCTCAGAATACATTCAGACCAGCTTCGCCGTCCTGCTCATCGGTTTCATGCTTTTCATCATGTTCTCTCGACATCAGCGACTGGCTCGCGCAGCGCACACGATCAACACGCGAAGTGCCGATCGTTGTCGCGCCGCCCGCTGATGCAATGGCCATCCCCATGCGCTACTGCGAATCTCCATTCTTCTATCAAGCGCCGGAAGACGCGCGAAATCATCATCGGCGACCCGGCGCACGGCGGCGTCATCATCGGCGGCGACCATCCCGTCGTCATGCAGTCCATGCTCACCTGCGACACGATGGACACCGCCGAGTGCGTGAAGCAGACGCTCGAACTCGTCGCCGTCGGCTGCCAGATCGTCCGCATCACCGCGCCGACGGTGAAGGACGCGGCGAATCTGCAGAACATCGTCGCCGAACTGCGCAAGCGCGGCTGCCTCGTGCCGATCGTCGCCGACATCCATTTCAAGCCCGAAGCCGCGATGGAAGCGGTGAAATGGGTCGAGGTGGTCCGCGTCAATCCCGGCAATTACGCCGACTCCAAGAAATTCGCCATCAAGGAATACACCGACGAGCAATACGCCGCCGAGTTGAAGCGCATCGAGGAGAAATTCACGCCGCTGGTGATAGCAGTGCGAAGAAGTTGAACCGCGCCCTGCGCATCGGCACCAACCACGGCTCGCTCTGCGACCGCATCATGAACCGCTACGGCGACACGCCGCTCGGCATGGTCGAGAGCGCGCTGGAATTCGCCCGCATCTGCCGCAAGCACGACTTCCACAACTTCAAGTTCTCGATGAAGTCGTCCAATCCCAAGGTGATGATCGAGTGCTATCGCCTGCTGGTCGCGCGGCTGGAACAGGAAGGGCCGGACTGGAATTACCCGATTCACCTCGGCGTCACCGAGGCCGGCGAAGGCGAGGACGGCCGCATCAAGATCCGCCATCGGCATCGGCTCCCTGCTCTGCGACGGCCTCGGCGACACCATCCGCGTCTCGCTCACGGAAGATTCGCCGCGCGAAATCGAAGTCTGCCGCGATTTGCTGGCGCAGATTCCCACTGCTTTCCGAATTCGGACTTCCGAATTCCGAACTTCCGGACTTCTCCTTTCGACCCTTTCCACTTCGCGCGCCGCGAAACGCCGGAAATTGAACTGGCCGACGGCGTCAAATGCGGCGGCGAACAACTGATTCGCGTCGTCGTCACCCGCGCCACCTGGGACAAGGTCGCGCCCAAGATTCGCCCGAAGGACGACGTGAAGCCGGAGGCGGTTTACGAAGACCTGAACGTCGCTGAAATTGACCCGACGCAGGACTTCGAAATCAATTGCGAGACGCAGCTCGTGACCGTGAAGGACGGCCTGCAACTGCCGGCCATCACCGCCTTCCGTTTGCTGGCGGCGAAGTTGAAGCGGCTGGGCCGGAACAATCCGATTCTGCTCAAGGATTGTCTTGTTGGAGTTCAGCCTTCAGCCTGTCCGGACAAGCTAAAGCTTGAACTCCACTCGAACCCAAGATTGCCCTGCTCCGCGCCTCCGTCGTCATCGGCTCGCTGCTGGCGGACGGCATTGGCGACGCGATTCTGGTTCGCGGCGAGGCCGGCGCGCGGCCAATCGTTGCGGCTGGCTTACAACATTCTGCAAGCCGCCGGCTGCCGCTAGCTTCAAGACCGATTACGTCGCCTGCCCGTCGTGCGGGCGGACGCTGTTCAATCTCCAGACCGTGACGGCGCGCATCAAGGCGCGCACGGAGCATCTCAAGGGCGTGAAGATTGCCATCATGGGCTGCATCGTGAACGGCCCCGGCGAAATGGCGGACGCGGACTTCGGCTACGTGGGCGGCGCGCCCGGCAAGATCAACCTCTACGTCGGCAAGACAGGCCATCAAGTTCAACATCCCCGAAGCCGAAGCCGTGGACCGCCTCGTGGACCTCATCAAGGAACACAACAAATGGGTCGAGCCGGAAATGAAGGAAACGATGAATGCTTGAAAGATTCTCCCCGGAAACATCCGGACAATCCCGCAGCACTATTTCTTGATCCTGATTTCAAACGTGGCGCACGCATAATCCTCCCAGCCTGCATGATTATCCTTTGAAGGCGGATTGGAAACAAACATGGGATAGCTGCCCCTTATGAGATAAATCCCGCCTGCCATGAAGTTGAACCAATTCTTCAAATCCACCGACAGCTCATGGCTTTCTCCGGGTTTCAATGAAACAAAAACCGGTTGGTCACCTAAACTCATCGGGGCGTCTACATTTTGAAGCACCTTGTCTCCCAATCTTTCCTCCGAGAAAGCAAATTGACCAATCCGCTCCGAACTCCGGCTGCTTCCCTGCCAATAAGCAAAATCCGTTTTGCCTATGTTTGTGATGCGCATTTTTACCATCACAGGCTCTTTGGTTGAAAATTCCTCCTTGTCCGGAATGTATTGCACGAGCATTTGATGCCCCGGATGATGCCGGTCAACGGCTTTCGTGTGAAAATGCGCGGCAATGAGCGGAACGATTTCAAGATTCGTGACCAAGGCAGCCAGCCCTACGACTTTTCTGAATCCGCTTCCACTGATTGCCTCCCAGGATACATGCAACGGCACTGTTCGGTTTGAACATACCAGTTCCATCTTTTCAATCGGAAGCGAAAATCCATCACGCGCTGGAAGATCGAGTTCATACTTGGTGTTATCGTTTGACTGGGAATAAATCGTTGCTTGGCTCACCAAGTCATCTATCAACCGGGGATGCGCCGAATCTGAAATGTCGTAAAGCCCGTCCTCCATGCCCATGAGGTTTGGAACAATCAAGACCGCCGCAATAATGAACGCGATGGATTTCATAAAGGTATTTATTGTTTAACTATATGTAACGGTCAAACATTCATTTGTAAATCCCAACGGGATTCAATCCCCCCATCCGGTAGCAGCCGGCGTGAGTCGGCTCCATCTTTTCTTGTGTTTGAGAATGAAGTTAGAGCGGACTAACGTCCGCTGCTACCTTTCTCACGTGCACATGTGGCTGACCGGCTCGCTCCATTCGCTGAAGCGGTTGTTGCCAAAGACAGCGCGGGCCTGAATGGCATAGGTGGTTGCAGACACCAGATTCTCCAGCACGATGTTCCGCGTGGAGGAGAACGTGCCCAGAAGCGCCGGCGGGTTGGCGCCCACCGTGCCCCGGAATTCATAGGATTTGGCGCCGCTCACTCCCTGCAATTTTATCCCCAGTTTCGTGCTGCCAGTGTTGATGACATCGAGAATGACCGGTGTATCCACGTTCACGGGCGCATGGGGGCCGGCCACAATCACGTCAAAGCCGGACAATTCGGCATTGGCCACGGTCAGATTGGCGATGCCCTGAATGGCCAGGGCCAGCGTGCGCAGGGCCGCCTCCAAAATGGCGCGTTTGGCATTTTTGTCCGCAGTGGCAGCCTTGCCGTTGCCTTTGGAGGCGGAGAGGGAAGCATGAAAATTCACCTGCGCCGCGCCCACGGCGGTCACGTTGGCGGTCTGGCCAGGTAACACAGCCGCGTTGGTGGTCATTTTGGCGACAACGTTGGTGGCAAAATCGTCGAGTTCGGGATCTTTCTTTTGCGTGAAGCCCAGGGAGATTCGGAATAGTGGCATATTTTTGATGTTGGTTCCGGCAGGGGTGTCTGGTTCATCGTAGAAATGCCCGTCATCGTATCGAATCCCAGGTTGATCCCAATAAACCACGCCGATGCCTTTTGTTTAACTTTTCATGCTGCGATAGTATTTTACAGCCTTGTCTAATAATTAGCAAGAACGTTTTTGAATTATTTTACAAATATGCCTGCTTTTTTACAAATGTCACAAATTCAATCATTTAACAATTTGAAGCCGGGCCGGATGGTTAAAATCGGGCAATAAAACAAGGTCATTCCGCCTCGAAACAATGATGTTTTGCCATTTTCCATTGATGTTTTGTGATTTTCCTTCAATGGAACATTGTTTCCCGATGATGTTTTGTCTCTTGCCTTCAATGGAAAATCGCTTTCCTTTGATGTTCCGTGGCAAAAGATTGAGGTTTTGAAGCGAATTGAAGCCAAGCGATCCATTGGGCTTGCCAATTGCGCGGGGTTTCCGAGAATTGGCCAACGTTTCTCATAATTTATGTTCTACCCCAGTTTATCCGGCGGATTTTCCGGCTTGTCCAACTTGAACGTCTCCTTGGAGGCCGGCCAGGCGCGAATTGATGCCAAAGAAGCACAGGCTGGCGTCCAGTTGATGCAGCACGACATTGACCGGCTGCTGATGCTCACCGAGGCGCTGTGGCTGTTCATCAAGACGCAGCACAATTATACGGACGAGGATTTGGTGAAGATCATCACGGAGATTGAGATGCGCGACAGCCAGTTGCCAAAGCATGTGCCGGTCACCTGCCCCGCCTGCGGGCGCATGAATTCCGGCAAGCGGGACATGTGCATTTATTGCGGCAAGCCGATTCCGATGGATCCATTCGCGCGCTGAAGTCTCGGATATTTCACAAAAGATGGCGGCGCTCGGCCGGGCTGCCGCTGCGAATTCATCAGTCTCCCCCCGCTTCACATTTTTCATTCCAGCCCTTTATCGGCATTGCTGAAATCCGCCAACCGGTTGCCGCCGGGTGAACGAGACACCCGGCAAACTATTTCAAACATCCGCTTACTGGGCCACGACACTGATGGTGACCTGGTCCTGGTAAGTTCCCGCCGCGGGAAAGCCCACTTGGCCGATGGTGATGGTGAGCGGATAACGGTTGCCATCGGGTTGAGGCGAGACACCGGACGGAAGCTTAATGTTGGCGGGTTGGGTGAGGTTAATATTCTACACCAGAAACTGAACAGGTGTAAGGAATCTGATCGGCAGTCGGAGTGGGGATTTGTTTCAGCACGCCATTGTTGGCGGAGCTGTAAGTCACGGTGCATTTATTGTTCTGCTTGACGAGAACGTCACAACTTTTTGCCTGGCCGCTCTGCAATGTGCCAAAATCCAGGGTCAATTGCGGCGCTGAACTGTTGAAGGCACCTCCCGTGGGCACGATGGACACGGCCGCTCCCGCCGCGACTACGGCTGAAAATGAGATGGTCACCGTGGTGTCGGGCGTCCCGATACTGTTGTATGCGGGATAAATGCTGAAGGTGACATGGTCGGTGTATGTGCCGGGCGGAACAACTTGTCCCGGCGCGTATGTAGAAGATGAAACTAAGCGGAATAACCTGGCCGCTTCCACCCGAAAGCGATCCGCTGATCACTTCATTGGCGGTCGCCGTGGTGGGAGCTTTAAGCTGATACGTCATCGCACTGGTCGTGTAGAGGGCATAATTCAACGAATTGCCGCCGGAACGCAATTGGCGGGTGTAATTGCCCGTGTTTTGAGAGGCCCGGCGGTGACGGCATAATTTGATCCGGCCCGTGGCAGTTTTGGTGATGGTGAAATTAACGGTATTGGGATAAGCGGTGCTGCTGAAACAGTTGTATCCTCCGGCGCCGCCAGTCCAGGTGACATTGCCCAGTTGGATGGTGTAGTTGGCCGCGGTTGCACTGAACTGAACAGCGCAGAAAAGCAGGATGATGATGATACGCATGTTCATGGTTTGACTGGCAATTTGACTTCGCCAAGGTCTATCTGCCGGGCACTGGTCTTGGGGATGATAACGGGAAACGCGGCCTCGGGATAGCCGGAAATGACCGCCCGATAATTGCCGGCGGCAAGGCCGCTGAAGTAAGCCACGCCATCGCGGTTGCTGATGAATTCAATGCTCGTGCCGTTCGTGGCAACAGGCTGCCATCCTCGCAACTGACCGGCTTGCCGTCCGACCAGACGAGTTTGATGGTGGCATCGAGCGAGGCTGGATGACCGAGCCGGACAAATGTGCCGCTGCGATACGTCGGTTGCAACAAATGTCACCGTCCTGTGGATCGAAATCCGCCTCCGCCCGGCGCGGTTCGGCCGTGAGATGCGTCGGATAATAGCGATGTGAGCTGTGGCATCACCGCCGGTCCCAAGCCAGTCTTCCTGCGCCTGGTAGCGCCGGGACTGCGGTTGCACGCCCACGCCGCCGTCTTCCTGCAAACTTCCCGTGCTCTTGAACAGCGCAAACGAATCCTGCACGGGCCGGGCTGATTCCAAATTCGCCATCCGCATAAACGAGTGCCGTGCCCCAGCGCAGGCTGGTGCGATTTTCGCCGGCGGAGAATGCGTCTTGATTATGCGAAAATTCCGCCCGCCTGCCGGCGTAATTCAGATTGCCATAATACTCCTGCCTGGCCTGGCGTGCTTTGCAGACCGAGCTGCTGCTGACGGATTCGACGTTGTCCGCCGGTGTGTATTGCCATTCGGAGCGGCTGGTATGCGTGCTGGTGTCGTAGCGTGGAGAAAAGATTATGGCCGTGTCCCAAATCAATGCGGAGACTGAAGAACGCCGTCCACTCGCCCTGGCTGGCGTGCCGGAATTGTGATCCAGCGTCACATCCGCATAAATGCGCCCCAGTGGTAGCCACCAATCAGACTGCACGTCGCCATTTGCGATCTGCCGCCGGCTGAGTTGCTGCGAGTAGCCGACGCCAGCAAACCAACATTCGCCCAGGCTCTGCGAGTATTGCGCCTGATAGTTCCAGAGCGAAGCGTGCGGAATCGGGGTCGTGAAAGGCGACAGCGTATCGTAGTCCGAACTTTGATATCGCGCGGCCAGGGTGAACTGTCCGTCCGTCAGAGGGCTTTCGCGCGGGACATAGTAGTGATATTGCATTTGATGAGCCGAACCGATACCCGTCGTCCTGTCATGCGTGAAGGCGGAATCAAAATCAAATATTCCAGCCAGCGCGGTGAACACCACCTCCGCGCCGCCAATCTGGGTGTCCGTGGTGGCCTGGCCGTTGACTCCCGCGGTGACCCGGTCGGTCAGGCCCCAACGATGGTAGGCGCTGGCCGCCGGTTGCCAGTTGTAATGATAAAAAGGATTTTGCGGATCGCTGATGCTGGGAAATCCAATGGCGTAGTTGAACGCGGTTTCTCCGGCTTTGAGCAGGCCCGGATCATAGAACAGCCGGGCGTTAATGTATTCGACCCGGCCGACCGGATCGGTGATGCGAAGGATGACGTTGTTTGCCCCGCCGGTGAGCGGGAAATTGTTGATCTGGTGCGGGCCCGGCGCTTAATTGCAACGACTGGACGGCGTGGCCATTGATGATGATATCCACTTTGGAATCGGATTGCAGAAAAAATGCGGATTGCCCGAGCGGACTGGTGACGCGGTAGGGTTGCAAGCTGTCCTGCCGGTTGGCCGAAAAGCCGAGCATGGGCACAAAATTTTGAAAGCCGATGACCGGATAATTCAGATCGCCCGCCGTCAGGCGAACGCGTTGGTCGGGAAAGTCATAGATGAGCCGCGTGTCCCGCTTCTCCCATGCCTTGTCGGGCGCGGGGTAGATGTCGGTTTCATTTTCCAGCACGAAGCGGTGATAGGTTGAACGCATTTTCCATCGCCAATTGCGGACTGGTCAAATCCAGTCGGGACGTCGGTCTGGCTGGATTCAACATAGTCCACGCCGCCGCGCACATTCATGTAGGCCGAAAAAGCGGCGGGCCGAAAAGTGTTCACCGCCCTGACGCTGGAGTTGCCCATGAGATTGATGGTTTGCGTGCCGGCGCAATTTCACGGGGATGCTCAACTGCACCGAAAGACTCTGGAAATTGAAAAGCGTCTTGATGCCGGCGGACTCCAGAATCGCGACCGGAACCGGCGCGGTTTGGTTGGCCGGTATCCGCTGGAAATATTCAGGCGGCGAGGAACTCCTGCAACCGTCCGCGAATGGGGGTGACATCCAGTGCGCGGAGTTGATTGTCCTCAACACTGGCGTTGAGTTCGCCGACGGCCTGCCCGTCAAGTGTTGCCGGCAACGGAACAACCTGCTCCGCCGCCGGCGCGATCATCGCCGCCAGCAAAAGGATCGAAGCAATAGCGGCGGCGAATCTACTCATCCACTTTAAGTTCCGCGCGATATTCCGGCTCGCGCAAATCAGCGGGCAGCGTCACGAGAAAGCGCCGCCGGTGGTGCGCCAGAATATTTTGCCCTTCGACCTGATCGAGCTGGCCGGCCTTCATTTCCGTGCTCTGGCCGTTGGCGCCGGTTACGGTCAGCACGCAGTTCTTCAGCCCCTGATGCGCCCCGCCGGTGTTGTCCAGTGTCAATTCGTAGAGGTTGGTGGCCGTTGAATTGCCTGCCGCCTTGACGAGGCTGATTGTCTGCAATTTGGGTTTGGCATTGTTCGGTTTGATGTAGAGCGTGCCCATGTAACGGACCAGCAGTTTGATGTGCGATTCCCGGGTTTCCGCCTCGAAGTTCACAGGCAGCTCTTCGGCAACGATTCGAAAGGCCAGTTCATTGGTCGGATCCTGCGGCCCCTTCCAGACCACCCGGATGTTTTGCCGCTGGCCCGCCGCGATGACGCCCTGCGGCGGGAAGACTGTGAAGTAATTGCTGGCGGATTGGCTGGTTTCCACTCCATGCTCGTCCATGTCGCGGGTGATCATGGTGATCTGGAACGCGACGCGGTTGGAGGATTCGTTTTCCACACGGAAACTGGTGGCAACCCCATAACCCTTTGGGGCGAGGGTTGCGGAAATCGGAATCAAGCTGAAGGCTTTTCCCGGCAACGTCCCAAGCAATAAAACAGAAAACACAAACGGCAGTTTGAACTTCGTCAAGTGCATCGCCTAATATCTTTGTTTCACTGGATTAAGTCCATAAAAAAAGCCGCTTGGTTAAGCGGCTTTCGTAATTGGTAGTGACTGTTGTTCAATTGGCGGCGATGGTCAGCGTGAGTGTATCGCTGTAGGTGTCAGCCGCGAGCCAAGCGCCGGTAAAAGTGACGGCAATGTTCTTCGCCACGCCCGCCTGCGGGGTGCGGGTCGCCACGGAAGTGACCTGTGCGCTGCCGCTAGCCAGCGTCACTGCCGTGCCGTTATAGGTAATGCTGTAATTCATGGTGTCAGTATTGCCAGCAGTTCCTTTCAAGACAGCCTGAGCAGTCGAGCCGGCATTGAGCGCTGGATAAGGTGACTTTGTAACCCGCTTTGTCATTGGACTTTTCAGTCGCAATGCCGACAACTTGGGCCGTCGCGCCGTTGAACAGGTCAAGAGTGTTGTAGCCGGTTTGTGACGCGATGGTGATGGTGTTAATGGGCGCGACGGTGCCGCTGATGGTAAGCGTCGCCTGCGCGAAGCTGGCCGAGGCCAATGCGAATACCGCACAACCGATTGCTATGTGTTTTTTCATATTTTCGTTTTTGTTGTTTGTTTTAGGATACCGTTCTTCCGACGAGCTTGTTGAAGCCTCGCGCGGACTTGTTTTTGCGGAAACGTAGAAAGCAACGGGCGTGCCATTCAATCGAACCATCCATTACAAAAAGTGTTCTTGCGTATTTTCAGGTCAATACCGACTTCTACCACAAGATATTGTGTGTCGTATTTTTTAACTAGTGGTCGTATTCTGCCGATATAGAAGTTTATGCTTTTGCAGTGTCCAAAAATGTGGCAATATTTCTGAAATATTAGCTAAAGTGTCCAGTTTTTATGCCGATAACGCTTTTCATTGATCCGGGAGGCCTCAATTTCCTCAAGAAGGCTAAAGCTGGAACGCTGGCATCCGATAGTCATATCAGGATGAGTTGTCGCACTTTCTCTGTCACGAATGGAAACCGGCTGCTGTTGAACCGAAATGGCGTTCACGGTTTATTCAGCCAGATTCCGGGGAGACACATCGTATCGCGAATCATCCTTATGCTGTGGGTCGGTTGCCTCAACGTCAGTGCCCAAAACACCGCCAGCCTCACCATTCAGGGCACAATGCCCTCCGTTCAACGCTTGAACATCAGCCCCGTTCAGACCGCCGCTGCAACGGATCAAAACAAAATTATCGTCGCATTGGACGCCAAAAATAATACCGGCGCCGGCTACGCGGTCACAATCCAATCAAAAACTTCGAGCGCGAGACAACATGGTGACAGAGGTGCATCCCAGCTTGAATGTGACAGTCATTCCCTCGTCTTGGCCGCCGGGGAAGCAACCCTCATTTCCAAAAGAGCGGGTGGCAGGTCCGTCAAATCAATCCTGCAAATCTCAAATCCGCCTCGGTTGAGCGATCAAACCTTCACTCTCACCGTTATCAGCCAGTGAAATTGCATGGCGAGATTGAGCGGCAACCGCGTCATTGGTTCATGAATGGCGCCGGGATTCCAGCTTGGTTTGAATTCCATCGAAACTCCTTCCAACAACCTGGCGTGAACACGCATCGGCCACCTTGGATTAGCGTTCAAAATATAATCAACCCCGGCCCTTGACATCCCACGCGTCGCGCAGGCCGTCGCCGAGAAAGTTCAGCGCCAGCAACGTCGTCACCAGCACGCCGCCGGGAAAAACAATCAGCCACCAGTAAATGCGGATGGGATTGATTTGCGAAACGCCCTCGGCAATCAGCGTGCCCCAGCTCGCCATCGGCGGCTGCACGCCGAGGCCGAGGTAGCTCAAAAATGATTCGTAAAGAATGATCGCCGGCATCGTCAGCGCCAGATAGGTGATGGCGACGCCGAAAATGTTCGGGATGATGTGGCGGGCGAAAATCCAGCGCGGCCTCGCGCCCAGCGCGCGGCTGGCCTCGACAAATGCGCGCGTCCGCAGCGACAGCACCTGTCCGCGAACAATGCGCGCCATCGTCAGCCAGGAAACCGCGCCCAGCCCGACGAACAGCAGGATCACGCGCAAGGCTTTTGCCGAGCGCCGGCGAATCTGCGACGAAGTGCGATTGTTTCAGCAATTCGCCGAGCGTGGTGAGGAGGACGATGACAAAAATGATTGTCGGCAGCGAATACAGCACGTCCACGATGCGCATCAAAATCGCTGTCCGCGCGCCCGCCGGCGTAACCGGCAACCGCGCCCCACAGCACGCCGATGATCAGGCTGACCAGCGCGCCGACGACGCCGACGAGCAGCGAGATTTGCGCGCCGGACAGGCAGCGGGAAAAGAGGTCGCGCCCATGAACATCCGTGCCGAACCAGTGCTGCGCCGACGGCGGAGCAAATTGCGCGTCGGAAAGCTGGTCGGGATCGTGCAGTTGCGCAAAGTGGGCGCCGGAAATTTTCAGAACCACCGGCCACGCGGCAATCGCGGCAATCAAGATGATGAGAAACCACGCGCTGGCGACGGCGGCGCGGTTGCGCTTGAAACGCCGCCAAGCGTTTCGTCCCGGCGAAACGCGGGTGGGGCGCGTCACTCCGTGCGCGCCGTCATTGGCACTCACGGCGTGCAAGGACTCCCGCTCTACCGTTGATGCTTGGTTCATTCATATTTCACGCGCGGGTCGAGCAGGGTGTAGGCAAAGTCCACGATCAAATTCAGTCCGATGAGCAGCATCGCGTAAAGCAGCGAAAGGCCGACGACGACGGTGTAATCGCGGTTGAGCGAGCCGTTGACGAGAAAAACGCCGATGCCGGGAATTTGAAAAATGTTTTCGATGATGAACGAGCCGGTCAGCAAATCCGCGAGCATCGGGCCGGAATACGAAACCACCGGCAAAACGCCGATGCGCACGGCGTGCTTGAGCAGCAGCGCGTGTTCGCCCAAACCCTTGGCGCGCGCGGCGGTGACAAATTCGGATTGCGCGGCCTGCAACATTCCCTCGCGAAAAATGCGCGCGATTTTTCCGGCGAAGAAAAGTCCCAGCGCGATCGGCGGCAAAATCATGTGCCACGGCGTTTCCCAAAGCGCCGACCGGCAGCAGCCTCAATTTGATCGCGAAAGATCAAAATCAGAAGCGGCGCGACGACAAATGCCGGAACGCACACGGCCAGCATCGCCAGAAAACTGCCGGCGTAATCCGCCCAGCCCCCGCGTCTGGCGGCGGTGAAAAATCCGAGCGGCAATCCGACGCCCATCGCAAATCCAAACGCCAGCGCGCCGAGCAGCAGCGAAACCGGCAGTCCCTGCGCGATGATGTCGTTGACGGTGTGGTCGCGGTATTTGAGCGAGACGCCAAAATCGCCGTGCGCCAGATCGCCGAGGTAGCGCACGTATTGTTTCCAAACCGGCTCATCGAGATGATATTTCGCCTTCAGGTTGCGTTCGATTTCCGGCGAGGCGGGCGCGCGTTCGCGGTCGAACGGGCCGCCGGGCGCGAGATGCACCAGCGCAAACGCCAGCGCGCTGATGACCAGCAGCAGCGGAATCGCAAACAGGAGGCGCTTGAGAAAATACATGTTATTTCCGCGGCTGGATTCTTTTCGAATGTCATTGCAACGGATGATCGTCCAGAATGTTTTGGTAAATGCCCTGAATTTTGTTCGTGTCGAACGTAATTGATGCCGGCGTAAAAATAAAGCGGAATGATCGGCAGGTCGTCGTGGACCAAAATGGTTTCGGCCTGTTGAAACAGCTGCTCCCGCTGTTTGAGATCGGTGGTCTCGTTCGCCTGCTGAACGAGCGCGTCGTAACGCGGATTGCTCCAGCCGGTCTCGTTGTTGCCGTCGCCGGTGATGAACATGCCCAGAAAAGTGTTCGCGTCGTCGTAATCGCCAATCCAGCTGGCGCGCGAGAGCTGATAATCCAGGTGCGATTGCTCGCTCAAATACACTTTCCATTCGACCTGGCGCAAATCCATCTGGATGCCCAGCGTGTCGCGCCACATCTGCTGCAATTCGATGGCGATGTCCTCGTGGATTTCAGCGCCGCCGCCCGCCGCCGCGTTGAACATGTATTCAAATCGCGGAAAACCCTTGCCGCCGGGATAACCGGCCTCGGCCAGCAATTGTTTCGCCAGATCCGGATCGTAGCCCAGGCCGTCGGGCGACGCGTAATTGGCCGTGCCGTCGGGAACAAAGTGCGACGCGATTTGTTCGCCGCCCTTGGTGATTTTTTCCACGATGCGTTTTTTGTCAATGGCCAGCGCCAGCGCCCGGCGGACGCGCGGATCGTCAAACGGTTTTCTCGTCACGTTGAAGCGGATGAAATACGTGCCGAGATAATTGAACGTGTGAAAATCCGGGCGTTTGAGCAGCACGTCCAGCAATTGCGGCGGAATCAATCCTTTGTCCCAGACAATGTCCGCCTGGCCGTTCATCGTAAAGATTCAGCGCCGCGCTCGGCGAACCGATCGGCAGGATGTCAATGATCTCCGACTGCGTGTTCGCCGCGTCCCAATACCGCGGATTTTTTTTCAGGCGCACCTTGTCATTGAGCCGCCAGTAAACAAGTTCATACGGCCCGCTGCACCGGCAACGGCCGCGCCATCAGCCAGCGGTCGCCGTATTTTTCAATCGTCTGCCGCGGCACGACGTAAGCCAGCGGCATCGCGCAGATATCCAGAAAAAACGGCGTGGGATGGTTCAACTCGACGCGCACGGTGAATGGATCCGGCGCATGAACGCCCACCAGCGACGGGTCTTTGATTTTGCCCGTGTTGAACGCCTCGGCGTTCTTGACGTAATAAAGCTGCCCGGCGTATTCGGAAGCCGTCGCCGGATTCAGCGCGCGAATCCAGGAATAAACCACGTCGTCGGCGCGAATCGGCGTCGCCGGTGGACCAGACAAGATTGGTCCGCAAATGAAACGTGTAGGTTTTTCCGTCCGGCGAAATGTCCCAGCGTTCGGCCAGGCCGGGAATCGGCCGCGCCGTTTCGGGATCAAGCCGCGTCAGCCCCTCAAACAAGCCGATGGCCACGCGCATTTCCGGCTGGCCGGTGATCAGGGCCGGATCAAGCGATTCCGGCTCCGCGCCGTTGATGATGGTGATGTCGGCGGGCGGCTCGCGGCGACCGCAGCCGAAAATCAGGGCACAGAACGGCAATCAAAAAGAAAAACGCGCCCGCGAAATAAATTCCGGGGCGCGCTTGAAAAGAAACATCGCGTTACTTGGCCGCGTCGGTGCCGGCGCGCTGTTGGTCGGCGACAGGAGCAGCAACGCGGGCGAATTGGTCGCCGGCTGCGCTGTGGTGGCTGCCGCCGCCGCCGGTGGACGGGCGGCGAACTGCTGGCGCCTGCGACTGTTGTTGATGCTGCACCTGCTTTTCAAATTCCGACGTGCTGGTGCCGGTTCAACTTGTCCTCCATCAGGCCAAGAATCAAAGACAGCGCAAAGAAAATGCCCGTCCCCTATTTCGTGATCTTGGTCAGCACGTTGCCCGAACCGGCGCCAAACAGCGCGTCCGCCGCGCCGCCGCCAAACGCCAGGCCCGCGCCCGCGTCCTTTTTCGGCAGTTGAACCAGCACCAGCAGAATCAGCAACACGCAGTTGATGACCATCAACACCGTTAAAATGCCTGCAATAAAACTCATGGCCGTATGTTAAATCGAATTCTTGATGATGTCAGCAAAACTTCGCGCTTCCAGCGCCGCGCCGCCGACCAGCGCGCCGTCCACGTCCGGCTGGCTCATCAATTCCTTGGCGTTGCCCGGCTTCACGCTGCCGCCGTATTGGATGCGGACCTTTTTGGCCGTGGCCTCGTCGAACATCTTCACCAGCATCCCGCGGATGAACGCGTGCGCGTCCTGCGCCTGCTGCGTGGTCGCGGTCTTGCCGGTGCCGATGGCCCAGACCGGCTCGTAGGCGACGATGGTTTCCACCATCTGTTCCTTCGTCAGCCCGGCAAGGCTGCCGCGCACCTGCGTTTCCAGGACCTTTTCCGTCTGGCCGGCCTTCGCGTTCCGCCAGCGTTTCGCCGACGCAGACAATCGGCTTGAGCGCCGCGCGCGTGGACCGCCGCCGCCTTTTTGGCGATCAGCGCGTCGGATTCCTTTTGATACTGGCGCCGTTCGCTGTGGCCGAGAATGACGTAGCGCACGGAAAATTCCTTGAGCATCCCGGCGCAGATTTCGCCGGTGAACGCGCCGAAATTGTTCTCGCTCATGTTCTGCGCGCCGAGCCGGATGTTTTTGGATTCCAGAATCGCCTTGGAGACGCGATTCCAGCGCGGTGAACGGCGGGCAGACCACGATGTCCACTTCCTTCACGTTGGCCAGTTCGAGTTTGAGGTCGTTGACCAGGGCCAGCGCCTCGGCCACCGTCTTGTTCATCTTCCAGTTGCCCGCAATGATCAGTTTTCGTTCTTTGTTCATAATTTAATCGTTCTCGTAATCGTCATCGCCCTCGAAAACCTCGATTCCGAGGACGAGGGAGAGATTGTTATAGTTGTTATTTGTCCGACAAGCGCCGCCACGCCGGGCAGGACCGCGCCTTCCAGAAATTCCAGGCTCGCCCCGCCGCCGGTGCTCATGAAGGTCACCTTGTCGCCGAGCTTGGCCTTGTTCAGCGCCTTCACGCTGTCGCCGCCGCCGATGATGCTCTTGGCGCCGCTCTTTTGCGTCGCGTCGGCCACGGCCTGCGCGACGGCGTTGGTGCCGGCGGCAAACTGCTTGTTCTCGAACAAGCCCCATCGGCCCGTTCCACAAAATCGTTTTCGCCGTCGGCCACTTCGGCGGCATACGCCTTGACCGTCGCCGGGCCGATGTCCAGGCCGGCGGCGTCATCCGGGCAATTCATGTCGGAATTGACGCGACGGATTCTGGAATTCGATGACCGGCTTGCCTTTCTTGTCCAGCTTGTCGGTCTTGACCGGCGCGGCGACCACGTCGTCCACCGGCAGCAGGAATTTCACGTTCTTCGCCTTCGCCTTGGCCAGCGCGGATTTGGCGGTGTCGGTCGCATCCGGTTCCACCAGCGATTTGCCGGTCTTGTAACCCTGCGCCAGCCGGAACGTGTAAGCCATCGCGCCGCCAATCAGAATCGTGTCCGCCTTTTCCAGCAGCCGGTCAATGACCTTGATCTTGTCCGAAACTTTCGCGCCGCCGAGAATCACGACGAACGGACGCGCCGGCTTTTCCAGTTCGTCGCCCAGGAATTTCAATTCGCGTTCCATCAGCAGTCCCGCCGCGCACTGGCCGCCGCGTTTGGCCACCATGCGCGCCACGCCTTCGGTCGAGGCATGGGCGCGATGCGCCGCGCCAAAGGCGTCATTCACATAAACATCGGCGACCTTCGCCAGCTTTTCCGCAAACGCCGGGTCGTTCTTTTCCTCCTCGTTGTAATAAGCGGACGTTTTCCAGCAGCACCACGTCGCCGTCCTTCATCGCGGCAACGGCCTTCTCGACCTTTTCGCCGATGCAATCGTCCACGAACGTCACCGGCCTGCCGAGCAGTTCGGACAATTTCACCGCCACCGGCTTGAGCGACATCGTGGGTTCGCGCTTGCCCTTGGGCCGGCCCAGGTGCGCCGTCAGAATCAGCTTGCCGCCCTTTTCGATCAGCAGCTTCAGCGTCGGCAGCGTCTCCACGATGCGCGTCGCGTCGGTGATGACCATCTGCCCGTCTTTTTCCTCCAGCGGCACGTTGTAATCCACGCGCAAAAAAACGCGCTTGCCGCGAACATCCAGATCTCGAACCGTCAGTTTTGCCATAGAATATTTTCTGTTTCTAAAAAATTGAACGGACAGGATAATCCAGCCTCAAAACAAGTAAAGAATATTTCAGCATCAAACGAATGTCACGGGGTTGGTTCAGGATCTCATCCGGCGCATGGTTCTGGCCCAACGACTCCAAGCATCGCAGCGAGGTCCTTGCGGACTGCCAACATCAGTTCCACCGGCGGCGGCCGGCGAGACCGGAGCAACCGGAGGGCTTGTGGCGACACGCGCATCGGAGACAGAGGGCACGACCGGCCCCGAAGTCACCACTGTCACTGCCGGTGTTTCCGGCTCAACTCCATAGCCGCGTTTGAGGTCGGTCAGTTCGTAGTCATAGGCAATCTTTTCGGGAAGCGGATTGGGACTGTCCAGGCCGCAGGCCAAGTTTCCGAAGTCAAATCCGATCTTGAATAGGCGGACCATCCGGCTCCAGCTCATCACAGCATGAGGCTGCCGCTGCTGATATCGTTCCATGGCCGCATGGCCCGCAACCAGGCACATCTCCCGCTCCGCCAGTTTAAGGTCCACCTCCTTCTGGATGTGCGCCGAAGGCAGCGGCGGCAACTCAACGGTGGCCACAGGGGGATGCGGTTCCACGCCGTAGGCCCGGGCCAAAGCCGGTTCCCAGGTGTCCATCCAGCGGCGTTGTTCCGCGCGGTTCAGCGCTTCGCGAGCCCTGACGGCTGAATCGAAGAAATGCGGAGCGAGTCGGGCGAGCCGGCGATGGGCGCGGATGGCCCGACCGAAGGCGGTGAGCGCCTGCGACAAGTCGTCAGGCCCACGGCGGCGACCGCGCAGCGCGGACCGGTTCAGACAACGAAACGGGCTGCGCAGGGTGGTGCGCGTGATCCGGCGATATGTGCGATGTCTGGACATCGTTTCAAGGGCTGGTCATTTTCTTTACCAGGCCCGGGACCAATTATTGTAGGTGGTTGTTGGCGCACTCAAAACTTTACCTTTTCTTTACCAGTCCTTGCGGACGACCAGACCTTCCGGTCGAGCACCATGTTGACGGCCAGACCTTGCGGTCGGCCACTATGGACAGCAAGCAGCGGACGGCGCAGCGCGCCGTCCCTACCCCCGCCAATCCTGGACCTGTTCATGATATTCATCCGCCGGGATTTCATTGATGGGAACCGTGAACGTGGTCGGGCCGGTGGCCTGACTAATCTGGCCGCGCAGGCTGCGGGCCAGGGTATAGAGCTGGGAGGTGTTGAGTTCGCCGACGTCCCGCTGACCGATGGCCGCCTCCACCTTGCGGAGCTGTTCACCGAGGGCATTGACGCGTTCGCTTGTGGAAGCCAGCCATTTCTCGGCGAGGGCTTCCAGTTCGATGGCCTTGAGATTTTGAATCTGGAACTGGTGTTTGCGGCTCCAGGCAATGAGCGTGGGCTTTGAGACATTGAGCTCGGTCATGAGGCGCGCATAGCTCCAGCCTTGGGCGCGCAGTTCGATGAATCGCTGGACGGTTATATCGTCGTGCATTCGGTTCTTTCCAGCCGGAAGGATTATTTCCGTTCCGGCCTTTGTATCCGCCGGATTTATCCGGCGCTCGGCTAATGATTACAGATGTTCACCAGGCGCATTTGCACGCGCCTGATTTTACACCCCATCCCACCGGGAAAGGCCCAAACGAAAGTTTGGAAGCAGCCACACCCCCTGATCCAAGAGCACCGCCCCTGAATCCCGCGAACACCGCCCGCGGTTGAGAATGTTTTTGCCGGCCAACTGCGCACCGCACCGCGATGCCGTTGACGCAACCAACTTAAAACAACGCTGAAAAATGTCAAGCCGGTTAATTGAAATATATTGGAATGTTCAACCACGATGGACAGTCCTTCCGGGCGGCCATCATGGACACGGATTTTGAGCGGAATAGTAGAATAGCCAAAATACTACATTACTATATATCCGCGCATAAGTAATACGACATAAAAATTAACAGAATGGGCGGATGAGATTGGCAATTTCTTCTGGATGGCGTTGGACATGGTGGAAGGTGCGGTAAAGCGCGCGGCAAAGGCATTGAGGTTGCTCAAAGTAACGATTATGAGTGGCGTGTTTTCTGGTGTAGTTCCAAATTCTCTCGGTCGCGTTGAGTTCCGGGCAGTAGGGCGGCAACTGGAATACTTCCACGTAGCGACGGTGTTGGGCGAACCATTGGTAGGTTTCGCGCTTTTTGTGATACGAGGCGTTGTCTTGAATCAAGAACACCCGGTGCCCGCGCCGATAAAACGCGGGCACCAAAATCTGATCCAGAAACGCCACATAGGTTTCCCATTGGAAATAGTCTGGTTGGTGGAGGTAGGTGAATTGCGCCGTGTCCAAACGCACCGCGCCAAATATCTTCTGCGTGTTCCGTTCGCCCCGGGTGGGAATGCGCGGTTGGCTGGCCACCCGCGCCCAAGTGGCGTGCAAGGTGGGAGTCTGGCGAAACGACGCCTCGTCCTCAAAGACGATTATGGCACCTTCGTTCCGGGCTTTTTTTTAGGATATTCCGGGAATTTAGTGGGCAAAGCCCGAAGCGGGCTGTGGGCGTTCTGATGGTTTGACGCGTGTTGCATTAAGCGAAAACGCATAGATTGTTCATTTTAAGTATGTTCCAAACACCAGCCAAAGCGGTTCGACCGCAGCAGGGCGCGAGCTTGAGGCTCGCAGCTCGCCCTGCTGCTCGTTTTAGCTCGTTTTCCATCCACTAAATTCCGTGAAGAAGGTTTTTTTAAGGCGTGGATACGTATAACGAACCCACCGATTCTTCCGGTCCGGATCGGCTTGCACCAACCGGGTGGTGGGACGCTGCACCGAATAGCCCAGTTGCTTGAGCAACTTGCGGACATGTCCCGGATGGTAGTCAACGTCAAACTCGTCGGCGATCACTCGGCTGATGACGGGAGAAGTCCAAATGCCGGTTTCCAAACCGTAAGCGACAGGGCCGCTGTCCAGAATATCTTGCAATTGCTCCCGCTGCGCAGGCTTCAGTTCCCCAGGCCGGCCCGCACGATGCCCCTCCAACAATCCCCGCTCACGGTGCCGGTTCCACTGTTCGATCCACAACGGGACGGAGGAACGATGGAAACGGGTCGGTTCCTAGTTTTGTAGTATTTGTCCATTTCAGCGTGATGTTTCACGGCGATGCCAGTATAGCAGATGGTTGAGGTGCGTCCAAGTCCCCATCCTTAACCGCCCGGCGATCCATTTGATGGTCGCGGCCGTTTCTTCCCGTAAACGCATTGCCAGCTTCACCTTCTCCCGATCTCCCTTGCGCCGCGCCACAAGGTCAGCCTCCTTCCACCCCAGCCGCTTCATTCCCTCCCGCACGATGCCTTCCGCCTCTTCCTGTTCAGTTTCCATCCGTTCCTCGCCAAAGTGATGTTCCTTCATCTGTTCCTTCATCTGCCCCAGCAACTCCTTCCGAAACGCCTTGTCCCCCAAACACCATCCCCGCCGCACCCCTTTGAATTGTTCCGGCCCATCCTCCGTCCGCCGCCGCAGTTCCATCCTCCGCCCAAATTCAAGCCGCCCGGCCTTGCTGTCGCAGGGTATTCCATGCTCCCCCAGCAATCGCCCCACCCGCAGCCAACCGGGCCGCTTCCGCGGCGGTTGCAGATAATACCGCAAGCTGCTCCACGGATAGGTCGCCAGCTTTTGTTCCATCCCCAGCAGCTTCGCCCGCGCCGGATTCAAGTGCACGTAATCGGACACGGTCTTCAGATACCCAGGGCCGCTGCCATCCACGATCAAGGCCTTGTAACGCCCGCTGAACAAGTGCCCAAACAGCTTGTGCCGCCGGTTGAACCGGCCAGTGTAGGCTCCCAAAAACCATTTCATGCCAGCGACCAGATTGGCCTTGGGCGTCTCCATCACCAGATGAAAATGATTGGGCATCAGGCACCAGGCATGGACGTGCCAACCGGTCTTCTCACAGGCCTCACCCAGGGTTTGCAGGAACAGTTGCCGGTCTTTGTCATCCTGGAAGATTGGCTCGCGCCGGTCCCCGCGATTCATCACGTGGTAGATGGCGCCGGGATATTGCACTCGCAGTTTTCTGGCCATGCCGGAAGCAAATCACATCCTCCCGCCTTTGTCAATACTACATTACTAGGAACCGACCCGTTTCTGGCATTCCATCATTGTCAGGCCACCCGCCATTCTGCGGCGAGTAGGTGGTCATCTTCTGAAGTCCGGCCCACAAATCCGGCGAGATGCTGGTCGAGCCGATGTTTCGATAGAGCGTTAAAGTGCCCGTGTTCATGATTTCTTGACAGGAAATTCGCTGGCTGTAATCTGAAAATTCACAGATCTGGCGCAGTCGCATCCCTGACCGAGCCTGTGTGAAAACTCATTTTTCGACCATCGAATCCGCCTGCTCATTTCATCAAAGTTCGCCATGATCGATTTTGTATCGTTACCGAGTTTAGTGTCGGGAGTTTTCACACAGGCTCTGACCGAAAGCGAACCAGATGCCGTGGGTGAAAGAACTTATACGGCATCCTTGGTGAACCGGGACAGTGCTACGAGGCGGGCAAGGCATTGGGATGTTCAGTCTGATGTAGGTCAACTTTGCTTCCTTGTGTCGCGTTCATAACCGAGAAGCTGGCCCAGCGTTTATTTCCTGTCGGGAAGGTCGCCATCTCATTTTTCGTTGGCACGCTTCCCGTATTGGTTGGCGTATAGGGTTAATTTTCATAGATTACAGCTTCAAGGCTCATTCACACCCTCCCCCGGTTTCAGATTGGTAAATAAATTCTGTTTGGGATCAAATTCAACATTGCGGTCATTGATGGTTGGATTGAAGTAGTAGGTAAAGGTCATGAAATCACCATAGATTTTCCCATAATGTGCGCTAACAATATTGCCCCTATCGTCCACTTTTGTTCGCACGCGAAAATAATAATTCCGATTTGCGTCTCGATTAGTTTCAATCGGCTTACCCGGCGCACGATTGTCAGTTTGCATCCATTTCGATTGATAACCGTTTTCAGGAGCTTCGTGTGCCGAACGCAAGCCGCTTCCTTTTTCCGGTTCCGGCACGGTGAATTCTTGAATGCCATCGCCGGAATTGGGGAAAGTAACAGTCAAGGTAAAATCGGATTCACCATTCGTATATTTGTCAAAGTGGCCTGTGTAACGAATGTCGGCATTGATTCCTTTGCCGAAAGGTCCAACCCAATCGCCAACCATTAGATCGTAACCAATCGGCTTATCTACATCAGGGACATACGTTCTAACTGACTTTGCATACATCGGAATCGGCTTAATAGTTTTTTTTAACGTGATCGCTTGTGTTGTATCCAAGGTTTGAGGCTCCTTTGCACTCCCTAAAACATAAGGTTCTTGAAAAGGATAATAACCATCTTTTTCGATATGAATACCAACTGACTCCACGGCATCTCGGTGGCCGGCAGCAAACAATCCGTTTGTATCCGTAAGAACCACTGAATTCAAGCTTGGCAATACCATTATAAATTCTAGCCATGGCTCCTATCACCGGTTGTCCGTTATCATCTACCACCTTTAACGTAAGCTTCCAGTCACGCATCAGCGACGCAATATACGCCTGCGTCTGTCCATTCTGGTTTGAGGTATTTATTTGAGCGCCAGCAAGAGTGGCGATTTGAGCGACAATAAGACAGAGGATCGTTTTCATAATTATTTCATATTTCCTGAAGTTGTGATTTGTTCGAACAGTGTATGGACAAATGGAAACGGGTCGGTTCCTAGTTTTGTAGTATTTGTCCATTTCAGCGTGATGTTTCACGGCGATGCCAGTATAGCAGATGGTTGAGGTGCGTCCAAGTCCCCATCCTTAACCGCCCGGCGATCCATTTGATGGTCGCGGCCGTTTCTTCCCGTAAACGCATTGCCAGCTTCACCTTCTCCCGATCTCCCTTGCGCCGCGCCACAAGGTCAGCCTCCTTCCACCCCAGCCGCTTCATTCCCTCCCGCACGATGCCTTCCGCCTCTTCCTGTTCAGTTTCCATCCGTTCCTCGCCAAAGTGATGTTCCTTCATTTGTTCCTTCATCTGCCCCAGCAACTCCTTCCGAAACGCCTTGTCCCCCAAACACCATCCCCGTCGCACCCCTTTGAATTGACCCGTCCCATCCTCCGTCCGCCGACGCAGTTCCATCCTCCGCCCAAATTCAAGCCGCCCGGCCTTGCTGTCGCAGGGTATTCCATGCTCCCCCAGCAATCGCCCCACCCGCAGCCAACCGGGCCGCTTCCGCGGCGGTTGCAGATAATACCGCAAGCTGCTCCACGGATAGGTCGCCAGCTTTTGTTCCATCCCCAGCAGCTTCGCCCGCGCCGGATTCAAGTGCACGTAATCGGACACGGTCTTCAGATACCCAGGGCCGCTGCCATCCACGATCAAGGCCTTGTAACGCCCGCTGAACAAGTGCCCAAACAGCTTGTGCCGCCGGTTGAACCGGCCAGTGTAGGCTCCCAAAAACCATTTCATGCCAGCGACCAGATTGGCCTTGGGCGTCTCCATCACCAGATGAAAATGATTGGGCATCAGGCACCAGGCATGGACGTGCCAACCGGTCTTCTCACAGGCCTCACCCAGGGTTTGCAGGAACAGTTGCCGGTCTTTGTCATCCTGGAAGATTGGCTCGCGCCGGTCCCCGCGATTCATCACGTGGTAGATGGCGCCGGGATATTGCACTCGCAGTTTTCTGGCCATGCCGGAAGCAAATCACATACTCCCGCCTTTGTCAATACTATATTACTAGGAACCGACCCGTTTCCGTCAGGTCCCACGTGGCCACTCCCCCCGGCGGCACCGGCACATTGTCCGCGCTCCAGGTGGACGTGCCGTCGCCATTATCGGTGTAATGGGTCGCCGCCACGCCGTTCACCCACACCCCATAACCAGCCGTTACGGTGCCCGAAACGCTCACCGTGGGCTGCCACAGTTGCGAAGCGTCGGCCAGCGGGTTGATCGTGAGCGTCAATGCGCTTTGCACCAGATTGATGGTGATGTTGGTGGACAGGTTCACAGCGTTGTTCAAGGTTATGGACACGATATTCGTTCCGCCGTTCAACGGCAGGTTCTCCACCCAAAACCGCCCGTTCGGTTCCACATAACCGGAGACCATGCTCGTGTCCCCGTTGGTGCCGGTCACGGTGGCCGTCACCGTCGCCGTCGGGTCGTCCACGAAGGCGTCCAGCGTAAAATTCGTTGGCATCCTTGTTGTATTGGTTGGCATGTCGAGTTCAACGTTTAATCTGGCGGCTTGAGGTGTATCTTGGTCGTTACGCATGGCAAATCTACCCGATACACATATTCTGTGTTCGTTTCAAACTTGTAAATGACTGGACAAACGGTCAACATATAGTCGCCTTCTTTTGCAATCCGATAATAGTCTTGGATGGAAAACACTTGCAGCGTAGATGGATTCCCAACAAGCCAATCTCGCAGCCCACCGCCACTGCCTCTTTCATTTGTGCCTTTAACTGGATTTCTTGGCAGGTCTTTAGTTGGAATTTCCTTGGGCAAAATGCCATCCAGCGTTTTACCTCGTAAAGGAGCAACGACCACTGCATTTGTGTCACGCAATTCCACTTTCACGAATTTAACACCAGGTGGTGCAAGATAGCGCGTATAACTGTTGTATGCACGGCTCTGATTGGTTGAATTCGTCTCTGTTCTAGCTACGAAAGCCATGATGCCTTTTCCACCTGGATCTCCACAAGTTATCCCGACACGAAACCCGTTTGTTTCGTCTCCCCAAACAAGCCCTGGCACGACGAACCAATCCAAAGAATCATTTGTTTCCGCTGCTGTTGCCATACAGTAACTGAACATTGCAACCGCAGCGCAATAATAGTAGTTACCAACACTTTTCATCAATATAGATTTCATAATTATTCCTACTAGTTTCCACTTACTTTAGGGCGCGCATGGTCCAGTTGACGACCAAAATGGAAATTCATCGCTTTGTGAGTCAAGAACTGGTCCGATGACGATGCTGTTTGGATCCTTTGTCCATACGCCAGATGAATACGTCGCATGGGCGTTCACGTTCCAATTCACCTGACCAAGAGTAACAAAAATGTTTTCGGAGACGTTTCCTGCATCCGGCCTAAACCGCACATAGTCTCTGAACTGGATTACCAGCGCTGTTAGGTTAGACACTGAACTATTGCACCCTTCATAAGGGGCATCTTCTAATGCAACTTGATTTGTGCCACTGAATGGAACACCTACCGTGGTCAGATTGGGCTTGGGGATGTCATACCATGTAGAACAATCTAATGTATTACTACCACTGTTAACTGGAATAGACTCGTCATCATACACTTGTGTGATGCCCGCTTTGCCTGAAAATTGTGAGTTAATAAAAACGTCATAATTTATATCAACGCGTCCAAAATTATCTCCAACACCTAACCGCCAACTACTGCCAACATTGTAAAGTTGCGCGTTTGGCGAAGCGATAGGCCCATCCCAATGCACCAGACTTGGCCGATGCACACTAAATTGTCCAAGCGCGGCGATGCTAACATATTGACCATTGGCAAATTGGAGATTCATGCCGATGCTGGCTATGCCCGCCTGTAGCGCGTTAGCATACCAACAGAAAACGCTTTCGCCGAAGAGTAAATCATCGTTCTCATCGTAATATCCGCTGCACCACGAATAGGGTTTTTCGTTCACATAATTACCCGGGAAGTGCCAGCGCGCGGTGCTATTAACGTAAGGTGGCTTGGAAGGAATCCATAAAGGAGAAAAGGTCATTTTCTGACCCACACAGAACGTGTTTGTCGGCATGACAGGATTTTGAGCGAGGAGTGAATCGTTTGCCTGAACAAACAACCTATATTTCTGCGTATTGACGCCGAACCAGTAGTAATCCACGTCCTTGACCACCGGCGTCACGTCCAGGTTATCCATGCCGTCCGGCAGCACCACCCACAAATTGCCGTCCGCCCCCAACTTGCGGCCCTTGATGCTGATCCGGCTGGCAAGAATGTTACTCGTCTGGTTCGACGACAGATGTTTCTCGGTCGCCCAGCCGCTCAAACACCACAAGCTCTGCCGTCCCGCCTTCCCGCCCGTGTTCAACTGCCATTTCGTCTGCGCCACCCGCGCGTTGATTTGTTTGCGGGTGAATGTGAGCGTATCCCCCTCCAGGTAGCCGTCTCCCGGATACACCACCGGCGGATCATCCCGCTGGACTTCCGGCAACACGCAGTGTTCGTCATCAATGGCGGGGGGCCCGTAACTGTCGCCGGTCCTCACTCCCGTGTCTCCCACATCGCCGCAATTCGAGTAAAACGAGTCGTAGGCGATCCAAGAGCCGGGCGTGACAAACGGCACGGAGAAGTTGGTCCAGGTGATCCAGGTCTGCTGGTCGCTGTAGTCGCTGTAGGTGGGGGTCCACGTAGTCCATTGATCCCACCGACTGGCGACCCTGGCGAATCCGGGGCCGCCCGTGCCGTTCGTCAGGGCGTGGACGCCAGAAATGGTCCAATTCTGGTCCTCCACGTAGTAATCCGCCGCGCCCGTGCTGGTCACCACTCCCACGGTAATATCGTCAGAATATGCACTATTATTATTCACGGTGCTGCTCTGAACATACAACTCCGTCGGCTTGTCGCCCTCCACCGGCGTGTTGCCGGCATGGGGCGTCTGCGGATTGACCCCGTTGCCGCTGGAACCCCCCGCCGGCATCTCACCCGGCGGATAGGCCGTCAGGTCCCACGTGGCCACTCCCCCCGGCGGCACCGGCACATTGTCCGCGCACCAGGTGGACGTGCCATCGCCATTATTGGTGTAATGGGTCGCCGCCACGCCGTTCACCCACACCCCATAACCGGCCGTTACGGTGCCCGAAACGCTCACCGTGGGTTGCCACAGTTGCGAAGCGTCGGCCAGCGGGTTGATCGTCAGAGTCAACGCGCTTTGCACCAGATTGATGGTGAGGTAGGTGGACAGGTTCACCGCATTGTTCAAGGTTATGGACACAATATTCGTTCCGCCGTTCAACGGCAGGTTCTCCACCCAAAACCGCCCGTTCGGTTCCACATAACCGGAGACCGTGCTCGTGTCCCCGTTGGCGCCGGTCACGGTGGCCGTCACCGTCGCCGTCGGGTCGTCCACCTGCCCGCGCAACGTCACCGTGCTCCCGACGATTTGCATCCCGTTTGTCGGCCATAAACATTGAAGCAGCGGCGGATTGGTCTTGCCCGAATAATCCAGCGTAAATGTGAAATTGGTCGCGGTCACATTTCCCGCCAAATCGGTTGCGTGCAAGGTGAACGTGTTGACGCCATTGGTCAGCGGCACGTCAAACGCTTCAAAAGTGGTTGTCGTGAATTCCCATGTCGTCGCGTCGTAACTTTGGTCCAGTATCAGCACGTCCAGGTTGGTGACGGTTCCCGCCGCGTTGCTCAAATCGTAACTGATGCCCGCAAGAGCTTCGGGACAGTAACCCGTCAACTGAATCACCGGCACGTTCACTGTGCCGTTCGTAGGACCGGTGATGACCAGTTGGGGCGGCATCGTATCCAACTTCAACCGTTTATATTGCCAGACTGCCGCCGAAGGGGCATCCGCATGATCGCGCAACGCAACCCGCACGTCATGCCAGCCTTGAGTCGTGCCGAGAGGCACGGTGATGTTTGCCGACGTATAAAGCGTCCAATTGGTGGCGTTCAGATAATTCGTGTCGTCCACTGCCACCGCAACATAATACGGATGCCCCGTCACATCCAATTGCACCGGAATCGAAGAGGAATGGAAGTAATTGTTTGTCACCTCCAGCCCGGTGAATTTGAAAATGGCGGGGGCGGTGCCGTTCGCAACATAATTATGTATAATCAGTCAACAAGGTGGTGCCATTGGCATCCAGATTGGTGCCGTTGTAAGCGTATGTGCCAAAGTATTGCCACAGCCACCACGCCGGGACTCCATTGAAGAGGGAATTGGGATTGACCGGATAATGATAGCCGAGGTCGGGCATTCCATCATTGTCCGGCCAGCCGCCGTCCTGCGGCGCGTAAGTGGTCATCGTCTGGAGTTCGGCCAGCAAATCCGGGGCGATGCCCGTCGTGCCCGTGTTGCGATAAGGGCTGTTCGGGGCCAAAAAGTAATTGGCACTGCCGGCGGTTGAATACACCCCGGCACCGGACGAAAGCGGGACCACCTCGTTGGTGGAAATGTCCACGTTTCCATAATCGGCAATGCCCGTCAGCAGGGAATTGTTCAGCGTGAAACTGTAGTAGCCCGGGTTGACATCTTCCGCAAGGCATGCCCCCTGATCAAAAGTCAGGTGTTCGACCGTCGCCCCAAAAGCCTGGCCGGAAAAGCCCAGGTCCACCTGGGACATCAGGATATTACCCGCGTAGAGGGACGCATAAGCCTCCAGATCAAAAGCCACACCACAGTGGATAAATTGCACGTTGGTGACCGAGCATAATCCATAGCCGCTCTGTATCCCTGTGCCCAGATTTCGGATCACGAGGTCGTTCACGGACAAACCGTAAGACAGGGACAATCCCACGGCTGCTCCCGCCTGCGTCGCCAACGCATCGCCAGTTTCGCTGTAAGACAAGTTGCCGTAAAAACCACTTCCGGAGTAGAGCATCAAGGTGCCGGTATTCAGCGTTGGACTGAACCACGAATCCCAAAACACACTGTCATGGCAGCCCAAAAATGACAGCATTGCCCCACCCCGGCGGGGAAGATAAAGGGCTCATAATAGTAACCCTGTCCTTGCTCCCAGTAACGGGAGGGGAACAAAGGCTGGCCATTGACGATGTAATTTCCATTGCCATCCTGGATCCAAACTTCAGGTTCGCCAGATTGACGCCTGAATCGCCCGTCACCCACAGAGTCAACGATCCCGTGCCGTTGTTCGGACCGCCCGTCGTTATCGCCTCGCCCACCGTGTTGTCGTCGGCGGAGGTCAGGATTGCGGGCTGGTTCGGGCTGGTCGCGCAATTGACCGTTCCCAGGATGTTGACCCCGCAGACATAGTTCGTGTCGTATTTGATTACCGCTCCCCCGGCAATCGTCGTCAATCCGGACAGATACACTTCGCCGCTGACGTAGTAGGTTTCGCCGCTTTGCAAAGGTGAAATCGGCGGTGCTGGAAACCACCGCCTCATAATCCAGCACCACGCCGGGTTGCCTGGACCAGTCTGCACTGGCCAGCAGAATTTTTCCCGTTTCCGCCTCCGCCTCCCGCATTGGCGGCAGCAACCTTTGGGACGAGACCTTGCCCAGGATGGAATTCGCCGCCAGCAAATTCGTGTCCGCCGTGTCCAAGCGACTCGTCATCGGCAGTTGTTGCAATTGCGGCGCAATCCGCTGATACGGCAATTCCTCAATCAGAAACGTCCGGTTCTGCAAATGTATCCAGCTCTTAAAAGTCGGCGTCTCTGTCTTGCGCCGGTCGCCGCCATTGATTGAGAATGCTTTGCCTTGCACCATCGTCAGTCCCCCAGCCCCGAACGACAGCGTGCTGTCCTGCAAATTATTCTGCGTGTCCCGCGCGGCGGCTTTTTGGACGGGGTCCGGCGATCCCGTGAATTCTGTCAACAATTGCAAGTGCGCCTGCGCCCTCAAACCCAGGCTCTCCGGCGTCGGCAATTGCTCCCTTAAAACCACCGATTGGGAAAACGAGCCTTTCCGATATTTCAAATACGATGTCTGCCTTGATTCCAGAGAATGCGTCCGGATATATCACCCGGTTGGAAGCGACCAATACGCCGACCGAATGTTTCAATTGGCCGATTAATACTGTGTTCTGGCCGTCGTCGAAACTGATGGCGAGCGGACGGCTTTTCAGGTGCTTGTTGTCGGGAGTCACCAGCTCGATTTGTCCTTTGTAAATGTTGCCGGGAAACTTCGCCTGATGCTGGCCTTGGACAGCCTGTGCGCCGCCCTGCGGCAGGATGGTAATTTGTTCCGAGGATTCGACCCATTGACCGTTTTTCAGGTAGTTTTTCCCTGTCGCCAGTTCGACAAGGCGATGCTTTTTTGCCACGACGGTTCCATTCGTGCCAAGTTCATACACCGTCCGCTCCCAGACTTGCTGGTTGGCACCGCGCTCGACGATCTGATACGGCGTCGGCTTGGGCAGGGCGGCGGGAGGACCGCTAACGACGGACCCCGTTTGCGCTTTTGCGGCGATTGTAACCAACAATGCGATGACAATGATTGAATTTTTCATAAAACCATTTATCAAAGTATGTTCACGGTCTTGCCGCTACTTCCGCGGCATCGCTTTTGCATTTTGTTTTTCATCCCGGAATGGCGGCACCCACCGGCTCGTTCCATGAGCCTTCGCCCTTCTTCGGCACCACAAGCGCGCCTTTGTCGCCGCAGTTGCTCATCTGGCGCAATCTTTCCAGACGCCGGATGACAAATAGCCAATTCGCACTTTTGCGGCGTGCGGCTGTCGTTGCCCGTGAGCAGGTCTATTTTAGACCGGCAAAGCGGCAATATTCTTTGCTGATGGCATTTACTCACAATCATCACTGAATAAGCAAACGTTTTATTGAAGAAACATGGTCTATACGAATAGTCTAGACCATTTGTATAGACCATTTTTGTATAGGTTTATTCTCGGCTTTGGCACTCCATTTGCTTGCACCGCCCAACAGCCTTTTATTTGCTTTGCTCGTCACCTCTCCGGCCGCTCGTGAGGGCTTTTGGCCGACGCGACGAAAGCGGTGAGGGGTTCTGGCTAAGAATTCAACGCCGCTTTGGTCGCGCCATTCAATTCTGCGGAGTGACGAAAACTGGCTGCCGGAATGAAGCGGCAAGCTGGGCGGAGTGAAGCCGTGTGCCGTCCGGTCGCGCGGGATGTCTTGGAGCAAGGATGCAATCAAGCGGATTTGGCGGCAAGGCGGAACGGGATCAACATTCGCCCTCCAATCGGATTTTGCGGATAAAACAGGGATTTTTAACGCGAAGACGCGAAGACAGACTTTTAAACCGCAGATGACGCGGATTGTTTAGCCCCGAACGAAATATGCGAAATGGGGAACGGCTCGCGGGGACGCCCGCCCCGCCAGAAGCGGAAGCTGTATTTACGATTGGCGATTTACGATTTGAGTTTGAGCCACTGACCATGAAGGACGACAAGCTGAAGCTTGAACTCCAACGAAAGATGCGAGGACGAATTGATCTCACGCGAAGACGCGGAGACGCAGGGCGCGAGGTGTCAATGGGGACTTGTGGAACCCGTCCCTCCGAATTCGTGTTCATCCGTGGTTCCCGCTCATTCCATCTGCTCGTTCTGAAAATATTGCTTGCCAAAACCCGTGGCCAGCCCTCATTTTCTGACATGGCAGCAACGCGCAATGCAGGTTCCGACGATCCGTTCTACCAGCCGGCGGACCGGTTTTTTCCCGCCAACAACAAACTCGGACTGACGTTCGACGACATCACGCTCGCGACGCTTTATTCCGAAATTCTGCCGCGCGACACGCACCTCGACACCGCACTGGCGGGCGGACTGTGCCTGCACATCCCGATCATCTCGTCCGACATGGACACCGTCACCGAATCGCGCATGGCCATCGCCATGGCTCTGAACGGCGGGCTGGGCTTGATTCATTACAACATGCCGGAGCGACAGCAGTTGTCCGAGGTCAGCCGCGTGAAAAATCACGTCCACGGTTTGATCCAGGAGCCGATCAAGGTTTCGCCAGACCAACTCATCGGCGACGTGCTGGCGCTCATCGAAGAGAAAAAATTCGGCTTCAGCACGTTCCCGGTCGTGGATGCAAAAGGAAAGCTTGCCGGCTTGCTCTCCAGCCATGTTGTCAAACCACGTTACGCGGGGAAAAAGGTTTCCGAGGCACTGACGCCGCGCGCACAGGTCCACACCATCACGAAGAAGGAACTGGGCCGGGATCCGATTGCCCGCGCCGACAAATTTTTCACCGAACACATCGGCATCCACAAGCTGCTGGTGGTGGATGACGACGACCATCTGCACGGTCTCATCACCATGAGCGACGTTGAACGCATCACGCAGGAGCGCAAGGCGCAGTTCAAGCCCGCGCGCGACACGCATTTCCACCTGATTTGCGGCGCGGCGGTTTCGACGACGCGCAATGCCTTCGGCGAACTGGATCGCGAGCGGATTCTGAACCACGTCGGCGCGCTCGTGGAACGCGGCGTGGATGTGGTCGCCGTGTCCACTGCGCACGGCCACACCAAGGGTGTCGGCGACACCGTGAAAGTGCTGCGCGATGCATTTCCAAAACTGCCGATCGTCGCCGGCAACGTCACCAGCGCGGCGGGCGTGGATTTCCTGGCCGATTGCGGCGCGAACGCCATCAAGATCGGGCAGGGACCGGGTTCGATCTGCACCACCCGCATCGTGGCAGGCGTGGGCATTCCGCAGATGACGGCGCTTTACGTCTGTTCGCGGGCGGCAGCGAAGAAGAAGGTCACGGTCCTCGCCGATGGCGGCATCACGAAATCCGGCGACATTGTCAAGGCGCTGACGCTGTCGCAGGCGGTGATTTGCGGCGGGATTTTTGCCGGATGCAACGAGGCGCCGGGCGAGGTTGTGGAAATCAGCGGCAAACTTTACAAGCAATACCGCGGCATGGGCAGTCTGGCGGCGATGAAGGCCGGTTCGGCCGCGCGCTACGGCCACGAAAAAAATCCGGCGCAAAAGGTTGCGCCCGAAGGCGTCGAGGCGCTGAAGGAGGCGTGTGGCTCGGTGGACCGGGTGCTGGCGCAACTCATCGGCGGCATCCAGAGCGGCATGGGTTATCTTGGCGCAAAAGACCTCGAACAACTCCGGCAAAAGGCGCGTTACATCCGCGTCAGCCCCGCCGGCCAGCGCGAGGCCGCGCCGCATGACGTGGTTGAGTTGAAGACGGGGAACTAAAACACAATCGGCTCGTTGAGCTTGCCGCAATGGACGCAGCGAGAGCGGTCCACGTCCGGGTCGTCGGTATAGACAAAACCACAATGTTTGCAGCGAAAAATCCGATCCTCGGGATGCGCCGGCCCAAAACGACGGCGGCGGAGTTCGGAAAAAATTCCCACCACGCATAGCGCGCCGAGCGTCAGCGCGACATAAACCTCGATGAGCGCCTGGACGTTCATGGCGCGTTTGTGGCGGACAGAGGCACGGTGAGCCAGTTGAAAATCAGTTCGCCGAGCGTCGCCCGCGACGCCGGCGTGAACCGAAGCGCCCGGGCCATTCGGAGTGCGTTCGTGTCGCCCGCCGCCGCGCGGCCGGCGGCTTCCATGGCATTATCCGAAGGCAGCAGAACGGCGGAGACGACATTTCCCGCCGCGTCCACAAGCACCTGCACCCGGCTTGGGGCGATCACGTCGTAGGCGGGTCGCGCCGGCAAATCAATTCCGCCGCGCAACCGCCGCTGCGCGAGTTCGCCGGTGACTCGCAGCGTGGAGCTTTGCGGCAGCATGGCCAGCATTCCAGACGGCAAATTCGGTTCGCTCAATTCCGGTTCCGGTTTGAAGTCGGGTTGAAAACCCGCAAACTGGTTTGTCTCCATGAACCGGCTGAAGACCGCGCCCAAATTTTCAGCCGCGGGCGACGCCAGTTCGCCGGAAGGCCCGATCCAGCGAAACGACGGCTGATTCGCCTTCAAGACATCCGAGGCGGCAAAGTCGTTGCCGTGCGGCAGCGCAAAAAGCGTCGGGTCGTCGAGCGCGATGAGTTCGCTGGTTTTGTCCGCAAGATTCAGTTGCGGGACTCCAACATGAGGAATCGCGGCGTCCGGCGCAGTCGTTTTTTTCGCGCCGAAAATAAAAATCAAAACGACGTGTGCGACGAAGACGAGCGCGATGAGCATCAACCAGCGCCGGAGCGTCCACCGGCCATCGCCGCGCGGCTCCGGCGCGACCAGCCCGACGCCCTTCGGTTTGAAGGCATATCCCGAATCTGCGCGCGCGTCATTCATGCCGGGCGGCGGTCTCGCCGGGACGGGGCAACGTGGCGAGCAGTGCATTGGTGATGCCGACGTCGCGGGCGCGCAGCGTCAGCCGCACAAGCTGGTCGTAGGTCACGGATTTGTCCGCATGGATGACCAAGGTGAGCGGCGCGCGGGCATTTTTCACTGCGTTGCTCAAGTTGGAATTCAACTGGGCTTCGCTGACGATCTGGTTCGCAAAATAAAATCGGCCATTGGCGTCAATGGCCACGGCCACGGTCGGCTGGCCCACGCCGGGCACCCCGGCGGGCGCGATCAATTGCAGCGGAATGCCGGGAGTGGGCAGCAGCGCGCCGAGCAACAGGAAGATGACCAGCAGGAAAAAAACCGCCGCAAACGGCGCCACCTCGAACGGGCTGCGCATGATTTTGGCGTTGCGGGGGAATTTCATATAGGCGCAACACGGATTTCACGGAAAGGCACGGATTGCTTTTCCAGTTGCCGCGCAAACCCGATCCGGCACCGTGACAATCTGTGTAATCCGTGTCTCATTTGTCGGCCCCGTTTTCGGTGACAATGTTGACGATCTCGCCAGCGGCGCGTTCCATGTCGAGAACGATTTTGTTGATGCGGCTGACGAGATAATTATAGCCGGCGTGCGCGGGAATGGCCACGGCGATGCCCGACGCCGCGCAGATGAGCGCCGGCTCGAGGTGGCCTGAAGATCTCCTGGATGGTTTTTTGCGAGTCCGGCCTGCTGATCTGCGCGAAAACGTCATGCAAACCGAGGATCGTTCCCAGCAAACCAAGCAACGGCGCGATTTGCGCGATGGTGGCCAGCAGGTTCAATCGCTCTTCCAGCAATGGCACTTCGGTGAGTCCGGCTTCCTCGATGGCTTCGCGCACACGCTCGCGGCCCTTGTCGCGGTTCAGAATGGCGGTCTTGACAATGCGCGCGACCGGGCCGGGCGTGGCGTCGCAGATGGAAATGGCTTCGACCACATTGTCGCGCTTGAGCACGGTGCGGACGCCGTTGAGGAACTCGGCGGAATTGATCTGCGAGCGGTGGCAGAACAACGCGCGCTCGACAAACACGACGAAGGCGGCCGCCGCAGCGATCAAAATCAGCCAGATCACCGGGCCGCCGTTTGCTAATAATGTCGGCAACATGGGCTTGTTATACGATTCGTGGCAGGAAGTTCAAAGCGTAAAAATCAGAATTCAGAATTCAGGAGCCGGAAGCCAGAATCTACGATCCGGGCAAAAATGTATTCTGATTTCTGGATTCCGGATTATGACTCCTGTATTTTCGGCGCATGGAAAAACCCGACCAGCTCCGCGAAATATTCCGCATGCAACACGCGCTCAACGAACGCATCGGCGTCAAAACCGCCGGCATGAGCGAGGAGGAGAAGACCAAATGGATTCTCAATTATTGCCGCGCCATGACGCAGGAAATCGCCGAGCTGACCGACAGCGTGCCGTGGAAATGGTGGGCCAAATACCAGAAATTCGACGCCCAGAACGCCCGCGTCGAGGTGGTGGACCTGTTTCACTTTCTCATCAGCCTCGCGCAGGTGCTCGGCATGAGCGCCGATGACGTGTTTGCCGCCTACGTCAAAAAGAACGAGGTGAATTTCAAGCGGCAGGAATCCGGCTACACGGTGAAAGACGAGAACGACAACAAGCACATTTGACTTACAAATATTCCCGGAAATTATAATTGCATTGGCGGGACGGCGTTAGACACTTGGCATAACCGCATGAGTAATGATCAATTCAAATTGCGAACGCCGGATGTATCCGGCAATTCCCGCCGAAATCAAACCCAATCTCCGTGGGGACTTATTGTATTCGGTGTGCCGTTTCTTTTCATCGGTCTGATCGCTCTCGTCGCGGCAATTCATGATCCCAAACAGAAAAATGTTTCGGTCGCCTTTTCCGTTGGGGGGATTTTCGCCTGCGTTGGGATGGGAATCATCATCGCCGGTTTTTATCTGCGAAAAAATGCGCGGCAAACCGCCGGATTGCAGGCGCAACATCCCGGCGAGCCGTGGCTGTGGCGCACGGATTGGGCTGAAGGAAAAATCAAATCGTCCGCACTTGCGCAACCGATCATCATGCTCATCATGGGGCTTGCCTTTTGCGGCCTCGGCGGAGTTTCAACCGGCTTTGCGCTGCCGGAGGTGTGGCAAAAACACAACTACGCCGCGCTGCTTGTGTTGATGTTCCCTCTTGCCGGTTTGGGAATGCTCGCCGCTTTTTTTGCCGCATTGCGTTCGCAACGGCGTTTCGGCAAATGCTATTTTGAACTCGCGCAACTCCCAATTCCACTTGGCGGCGTGCTTGAAGGCATGATTCAAACGGGCAAACCGTTGAAATTGGAACATGAACTGAATCTTAAAATTTCCTGCATCCGCCAGGTCACAACCGGTTCAGGCAAAAGTCGCAGCACCAACGAATACATCCTCTGGCAGGAAGAAAAGATTTACTCAAGCCAGGCAAATCTGCCCGAACCCGAATCCGGCCAAACCGGAATTCCGGTTCATTTCAAATTGCCGGACAATCAACCGGAATCAATCGGCGGCAGCGGCGACGGAATTCACTGGCGGCTCGCAGCCAAATCAAAAATGCGCGGGCCGGATTTTCACGCCATTTTTGACTTGCCCGTTTTCAAAGTCGCCGGCGCGACCGGCGCGGAAACAATCGAAGCCGGCGATTCCGACCCGACCGCTTCATTGCAAGCGCCCATTGAGGAAATCCGGCGTGATGAAAATTCAAAAATCAAAGTCTCCGACGGCCCGAACGGACGCGAATTTTATTTTCCCGCCGCGCGAAATCCCGGCGCGGCGATGCTGACGACCGCCGCCTCAATTGTTTGCAGCGGCATCGCCGCCGGAACATTTCATCTGGGCTTTCATTCCGGCGTGATGATTGTGTTTCCGATAATTTTCGGGCTGATCGGAATCCTGTGTTTTTTAGGCGCATTGAGCCAGTGGTTCAAATCCAGCTGTGTCACGATTGATTCAACAAACGTCCGCGCGACAAATCGCTGGCTGATTTTCAGCCGCACGCGCCAATTTTCCACAAACGACTTTTCACGGTTTGCGACGAAAACCGGGATGCAAAGCGGCTCGCAAATTTTCACCGACATCAAGCTCGTCAGGCGCGGCAACGACGATAATTTTGCGGCGACTGCGGAAAAGTTTCCCGAAGCGATCCAGGAAAACGGGCCTCCAGACATGAATCAAATTGCGGCGCGATTCCGCGAAGCCGCCGGGCCGTCCGGCGTCACCGTCGCCGGCAGCATCGCCAGCGTCGAGGAGGCAAACTGGCTCGTCGCGGAAATGAACAAAGCGCTCAGTCGTGCGCCGTAAAATTATGGCCGAAGAAGACCAAAATCCGCTTGCCCACCATGAAGTAACGGATTCGGGGATACATATTCTCGACCGCGCAGACGGCGGCAAAGAGTTTATCGTGCCGGCGCTGCGAAATTTCCGGGGAAAGATTCCGTTTTCGATCTTTTTACTATTCCTGGCCGTAGTTATAGTCGGGTTCACGTATGGATTCTTCAGTATTCTCGAGGGGTTGCCGTTCGAGGGGTTACTGTTCGCGTGGGTTCACTTCATAGTGATCAATTTTCTTTTTGGCATCCTGTCAATTCCCGCGCTGTGTGTTGTTTTGCTGGCCATCATTTGTTTTGATCTGTGGTTCCGTTCCGGCAGGATTATTGCCGTTGCGGGTGAATTGCGCGTGGTGACGCACTGGCTGTTCTTCAAATGGACAAACGTCATTCCAACTGCGAAAATCATCGAAACGAAAGCGGCCAACAATACGTCCGTCAACGAAACACGGTATTATGACATCATGGTGCTCACCGAAGGCGACGGGAAAGGCTGGCTCGCCGCGCTCCGCTTCGCCACCCAGAAACCAAATGATTCCGATAATTCATTTGCCGAAAACGATTTGAAAGTTCTCAATACCGGCGGGAAGAAAATTCGGGCAGTAACGAACATTATCGGGGAAACCGAGGCCAAATGGATGCTGGGACAATTGCGCGCGGCGCTGGGCATCAACGTCTGAAATAAACCCTTTGAAAACCGTGAGTGCCGGACCCAAAACTAAAAATTCAAAACTCAAAACTCCTTCGCGTTGGCAAAAAGAGGTCGAACGCGTTTTGATCACCGAAGACCAAATCGCGCGGCGCATCAGGACTCTTGCACGCGGAATTGAACGTGATTTTCGCGGGCGCGAAATGGTCGTCATCTCGCTGCTCAACGGCACGGTGATGTTCCTGGCGGATTTGATCCGGCATCTCAACCTGCCGCTGCGCCTGGATTTCATCGGCGTTTCCAGCTACGGCGCGGGCACGGAATCCGGCGAACTCGTGTTCACCAAGGAACTGCGCCTCGACGTGCGCGGCCGCGACGTGCTGCTGGTTGACGACATCCTCGACACCGGCAAAACCATGAGCCGCGTGCTGCCCAAAATTCGCGCGCTCAAGCCGCGCCGCATCAAAATCTGCGTGCTGCTGGACAAACCGTCGCGTCGCGTGGAAAAAGTTAGGGCGGATTACGTCGGCTTCGAGATTCCCGATTATTTTGTCGTCGGCTACGGGCTGGATTTTGCCGAGCGTTACCGCAACCTGCCGTTCGTCGGCGTGCTGCATCCGCATATATATAAGGACGCCAGCGAAAAACTTTGCCTGACATGATGGAATACAAACTCATCAGCCTGCTTGGCCTTGTCGCCATGGTGGCAACAGCTTGGGTGATTTCCGAAAAGCGGAGCTTGTTTCCATGGCGCACGGTGTTGTGGGGCGTCGGGCTGCAATTCGCATTCGCGCTGCTGATTCTGGACACGGAATTCGGGAAGGGCGTCTTTGATTTCACCGGGCGGGCGATCCAAAAGCTCATTCAATTCTCAAACGAAGGCTGCAAATTCGTCTTTGGCCCGCTGGCGGACGGCGATTTGCTCGGCAAACAATTTGGCGCGGGAAACAATTTGATCTTCGCCATCCTCGTCGTCGGCACCATCATCATCGTCGCCTCGCTGTCGTCGCTGTTTTATCACTGGGGCATTTTGCAAAAGGTCGTCCAGGCGTTCGCGTGGGTGATGCGCAAGGCGATGCGCACAAGCGGCAGCGAAACGCTGTCCGCCGCCGCGAACATTTTCATGGGGCAGACCGAGGCGCCGCTGCTCATCAAACCTTACATCCCGCGCATGACGCGCAGCGAACTGCTCTGCATGATGACCGGCGGCATGGCCACCATCGCCGGCGGCGTTGCGGCGGTCTATGCCAAGCTCGGCCTGGACGCCGGCCATTCCGACATGCCCGGCCATTTGCTCACGGCGTCCGTTTTGAGCGCCCCCGCCGCGCTGCTCATTTCAAAAGTCATGCTGCCGGAAACGGAGAAAAGTGAAACCGCCGGCGCCGCCACCGCCGCTGTGCCGCGCACGACGACGAATTCCATTGACGCGCTCTGCCGCGGCGCGAGCGACGGCATGATGCTTTCCATCAACGTCATCGCCATGCTCATCGCATTTATCGCCGTGGTGGCGATGGCGAATTTTCTAATCAGCTACGCGCTTGGTGGAGTCGGTGTTCATACTGAGAAGCCGCTGCAAGTTGTTTTCGGCTGGGCCAACGCGCCGTTTGCCTGGCTCATGGGCGTGCCGACGCACGATTGCCTCGCCGTCGGCCAGATTCTCGGCGACCGCATCGTGCTCAACGAATTCATCGGCTACATGGATTTGACCAATCCCACGACGCATTTGAGCGACCGCAGTTTCATCATTGCGACGTATGCGCTGTGCGGCTTCGCGAATTTTTCGAGCATCGCGATCCAAGTCGGCGGCATCGGCTCGCTCGCTCCTGAACGCCGCGCCGACATGGCCAGACTCGGCATCCGTTCGATGATTGGCGGCATTTTGGCCAGTTACATGACGGCGACCATTGCCGGGATCTTGCTCTGAATTTATGCCGCTGCTGCTACCCCAACTTTCCCGCCGTGTATTCCTGAAACGCGCCGCGCTGGCCAGCGCTGCCGTGGCCATTGCGCCGTCAAGTTACGCCGGACTGTTCGGCAAATCGCGTGACAAGCACACGTTCGTTTTCTTCTCCGATGCGCACATCGCCGCCGATGCCGCGACGGTTTCGCGCAAAGTCAACATGGCGGATAACCTCGCCGCCTGCGTGCGCGAACTGGCAGCGTGGCCGGTCAATCCCGCCACTGTCATCGTCAATGGCGACCTCGCCTTCCAGTCTGGCCAGCCGGAAGATTACGCGATGTTTGGCAAATTATTTGAACCCGTCCGCGCACTGGCGCCAGTCCTCCTGACGCTGGGCAATCACGACGAGCGTGAAAATTTCTGGCACGCCTTCCCACACGACGCCCAACAGTTGAAGTCCGTTCCGCAAAGGCAGGCGGCTGTTTTCTCCAGCGACCGCGCGAACTGGTTTCTGCTGGATTCACTCGACAAGACCAACTCCACGCCGGGCGAACTGGGCACGGCGCAATTGGACTGGCTTGACGGCGCGCTCAAGGCGCGGACGGACAAACCGGCCATCATTGTCGCGCACCACAACTTGCAGACGCCCGGCATGACGGCTGGCATCAAGGATTCGGCGGGGTTGGAGGAATTGTTCGCCCGCCACCGGCAGGTCAAGACGTTCATCTTCGGCCACACACACGACTGGCACGTCAGCCAGCATCGCGACGGCGTGCATCTCATCAATCTGCCACCGACGGGTTATGTGTTCACTGAAGGCCGGCCCAGCGGCTGGGTGCGCGCCACGCTCGCGCGCGACGGCATGGAGATTGAACTACGTTGTCTCGATCCAAATCATTCCGAACACGCGCAGGTGAAACAGCTAAAATGGCGGGTTTGACGCAGAGGCATCCCGGCAGAGCGCCGCCGTCTGAAATCGTTTGCGGCTTTCTCCCGAAAGCCGCTACGTGATCAACTCTTGCTCAATCGTTCCACCGGCTTCTCGTAAAACATCCGGTGCGCCTCTTCGAGGATGGCCGGAATGCGGCCGGCGAACGGGCTGTTTTTCAGCGCGGCGCGCAAATCCGCTTCGCGCAGCTTCGCCGCGTTCTGGCCGGGAAACCAGTGCTCCGCCTGGCCGAGCAGATTGTAGCGCATCTTGCCCCACCCGATGAGTTCGAGCGGCTTGGCGTAAGTCCAGAGGCGCAGAATTTCCGAGACGTTGATCTCGCCGGGAATGTCGTTGAAATTCGGCAATCCTTCAAACCAACGCGCGCACCAGTCCGCGCCGAGAACCTTTTCCATTTCCGCGCGCAGCCGTTTCTCAATCGGCGCAATCGTCTCCGGTATTTTGTCGTAATACTTCAGCGCGGCGACGTGTTCGTCAAAATCCGACGGTTTGTCCACGCCGCAGCTCAAGGTGTGAACCTCGTTTCGCGCCAGGCAATAGAGGTCATTGAACTGCATCGGCGTCAGCGGCGCGCAGAGCGATTTGATTTTCGGCCCCGGCTCGTAAAGTTTGCCGCCCTTGTCGTTGGGGCTGATGATGAAAACGCCCATGTCAAATTTGCGCGCGGCCGGGACCGCGGGCCAGTTCAAATCGTTGACGAAATACCAGTGCAGGTTGACGTAATCAAATTCGCCGCTGTTCACGGCATCCAAAATGACATCCGTCGTGCCGTGCGTGGAAAAGCCGATGAAGCGGCAGCGGCCCTCCTTTTGCAATTTGCGCGCGGCGTCCAGACAACCACCTTTCTTCAACGACCAGTCGAGCAACTCGCGGTTATTGATGCCGTGCAGCGACAGCAAATCCACATGGTCGAGCTTCAGGTAGTTCATCGAGGTGTCGAACGTTTCGAGAAATTCCTCCGGCGGTGGCGCTGCGGCGCGACCTTCGTCTGCACGATCATTTTGTCGCGCGGCAATTTTCGGCAGCACTTCGCCGAGCTGCATTTCGGACGTGCCGTAGCCGCGCGCGGTTTCGATGTGGTTGATGCCCAGCTCCAGCGCGCGATGGATGCAGGCCTCGAGATTTTCCTGGTTGGCGCGTGGGATGTCCTGCGGCGGCACGTCCTGCCATTTGAACTGGTAGCGCATCCCGCCGCAGGAAATCACGGGCATCTGCAAATGGGTCCGGCCAAAACGGCGGTATTTCATGGCGCGAAAATAAATGGCTCACGCGGCGAACGCAAGCGGCGCTGTTCCGGGTAGCGTCCCAATTCCGAGGTGACTCGCCTCGCGGGCGAGGCGCGGAGGGGCGCAGCGCGACCCGATCCACCAAACTGGACATTGCCCCATTTCGCGAAGTGGAATCTTTGCGATTTTTCTTTATTCCGAATTCTGAATTCTGAATTCTGGATTCCGCTTATGGCTATCTCAACGACAATTATTTAAAACTGAAGGCCGGCTACCTGTTCCCCGAAATCGGCCGGCGCGTGAAGGCATTTTGCGACGCCAATCCCGAAGCCGCCAAGCGCCTCATCCGCTGCGGCATCGGCGACGTGACCGAACCACTGCCGCCTGCCGTCATCGCCGCCATGCACAAGGCCGTGGACGAAATGGCCGCGCGCGAGACCTTTCACGGCTACGGCCCGGAGCAGGGCTACGAATGGCTGCGCGCCGCCATCGCCAAGAATGATTTCCGCGACCGCGGCTGCGACGTGGCGGATGACGAGGTTTTTGTCAGCGACGGCACGAAATGCGACACCGGCAACATCCTCGACATCCTCGGCGCAAAAACAAAATCGCCATCAGCGACCCGGTTTATCCGGTTTACGTGGACACCAACGTCATGGCCGGCCACACCGGCGAGGCGAACGAAGCCGGCACTTACTCGAAGCTGGTCTATCTGCCGTGCAAGCCGTCGCAATGGTTTCATTCCCGAACCGCCGAAGAAGCACGTGGACGTGATTTATCTTTGCTCGCCGAACAATCCGACCGGCGCGGCGGCGAACCGTCCGCAGCTCGAAGCGTGGGTGAAATACGCGCTCGAACACAAATCCATCATTCTGTTCGACGCGGCCTACGAGGCTTACATCACCGACGCGAATCTGCCGCATTCGATTTACGAAATTCCCGGCGCGCGCGAGTGCGCCATCGAATTCCGCAGTTGCTCGAAAAACGGCGGGTTCACCGGCGTCCGCTGCGCTTACACCGTCGTTCCAAAGTCCTTGCAGGCGGCCACCAAATCCGGCGAGTACACAACCGCTGCATCCCTTGTGGCTGCGGCGCGCGACGACGAAATTCAACGGCGTGAGCTACATCGTCCAGCGCGGCGCGGAGGCGCTGTATTCGCCGGAAGGCAAGGCGCAGGTGCGCGGCGCTGATTGAACATTATCTGGGCAACGCGAAAGTCCTGCGCGAAGGCGCAAAGAAAGCCGGGCTGAAAGTTTTCGGCGGCGTGAATGCGCCGTATATCTGGGTGCGCGCGCCGAAGGGCGTCACAAGCTGGCAGGCGTTCGACAAGATTCTCGAGCGAGGCGAACGTCGTCATCACGCCCGGCAGCGGATTCGGCTCGAAGGGCGAAGGTTATTTCCGCATCAGCGCCTTCAACAGCCGCGCCAACGCCGGGGAAGTCGCCCGCCGGTTGCAGGAATTGAAGTGGTGAATCAAAAATGGAATCATTCAATGCCAAGCCGAAATCGGTTCAGTGGTTTGAACCCAAATGGAGCTATCGGCCAAGATTGAAGACTGAATTGTGTCAGATTCTTAACCTAAAAATGTGGCTGCGCATCGCCTCTGTGGTTGTCTTGCTGACTGTCGCACTGGCTTTTGTAATCAAACGGACGGTTCCTGATTTGGAATTCAACTGGATTGCAGCTTTGGCCAAAGGCATCGGAGGCCTGGCTATTGGAATGACCGGCATGGCTACCGTGCTTTGGTTTTTTTCGCCAACAATCAAAATCTGGAATAAAGGAATTATGAGGCAGCAAGGCTCATCCCATCACATGTTACTTCTTTCTGACATCCGCCAGATTTCCGTTGATGCAACCAATCCAAGCCAGCAGTGGTTGCGCGTTGAAACGGTAAAGAAACCATTTGAATGTGGCATTGCGGATAAGATTTCTCCAACGGACTTGGCACAATGGTTGCGGGAGTCATTTCCTGAAATACATGTATCGGAAAAGTTGTGATTCAAAGACTTCGACAAAAGAGAGGACACGAACCATCCTAATGGCCTCTGCAAAGTTTACGAATTAGATTCTGCGGTCGTTTCTGTTAAAAAAGCTCCCACGGGTTTAACCATTGCTGGAGTAACCGGAAGCCGCATACTTTCGGCATAGTGCATGTAGGTCACCGTTCGCGATGTTCCTATGAAGTCGCTGAACAAAACCGAGGCAGGCAGTTCAAGCTGAAATATTCCGGCAGATTCCTGTTGACGACATTTTTGTATTCTTTGAGCCGCCGTCGGGTGAGTGGCCCAAAGCCCTGCGGTTTCGTTCAAAAGCGTATTTCTGGCTTGCTCATGAAAGTTTGCCGGCATTTGCTTCTCAAGTTTGATGAGATACTCCGGGATGTTGTCGGGGACTTGATGGTTCTTTTCCCAAAAGCGTCGAAACCCTTGATATGCCAATGAATGAAGAACGCTTTGCTCGCGAAGGCGAATCAGCATGGTTTCAAATTTTTCGGAACCGGAAACTTCTATTGCGCAACTATCCGCATGAAACTCCATCTGCCGGGACAGAAAGCAACTGGCAGCGTGTCCACAAAGCATGAGCAACTTCAAAATCAGCCGGGAAAACCATACGGCAAGGTGGGCGCACCATAAAATAATGGTCAGACGCGAATCCTCAACCGAGTTGGACCAATCATCCAAAGCCTCGTCCCAACTATCGCGATCATAAACCACGCGCATAAACCAACGATCAATCCGATTAATGATGTATCCGAATCTCATTGCGGTTCCCTGCGTAAAATGCCCGAACTCATGTGCCAAGACCGCCGCGAATTGACGGATATCCATGCCGGCGACGAGCGGCAATCCTATCGTCAAAACCAGATCATTGCCCAAAACGCTAGACCATCCCCGGCGAAAACTGGCAGAGGCGTTGAGTTCACAGTTCAAATCAATCCGCTTTGGCATCGGCGCCGAAAACAAATCGCACACGTGCGCGATAAATTGAAAGAGTTTCGGCTCGATAGCGGGATTTAAGGTCAACGCTTCTGGACGCTTTGGCGACCGTGCGAAAAGAGGTTTGACCATGAATATAATCGCAACCATTCCGCCAAAAAGAGGGCCGAAGTAAGCAACCAATTTAAATACAAAAACATAGGCTCCGCCTGAATAACTCGAAAAAAGAACCTTGGCATGGACCGCATACCAGCAAACACCGCAAATGGCGGACGCGACCAGGCCGACGTAAATCATCGGCAAAATAATCATAAAAACGGCGACCAAAAACAGTGCCAGTTGATAGAAAACGGAAATTCGCGGCCGAGGAACCGCGTTGGCGAAGGCAGCCTTTAGCTCGCCCGCGGACAGAGTTTCCGCCGACTGCATGAGAATTGTTTCCTCACATAAAACGGTGGTCTGACCGCAATGCGGACAGGCAACCGAGGTTCCGAACCCTTCCTCCGGAAATTCAATCGGCTGGGCACATTGTTGACATAAACCTCTGATTAACTTTTCGTCGCCCATTTGCAACGGCATTAGAATCCTGCCGCAGCACAAAGGCAATATTAATCAAATGCAGGATTGCGGCTCCAAACCACCATGGTGTTTCGGAAGCTCGTTTTCGGAAATTTCAACCCTGGATAATCCATCTTACAGCATCGCAATCGCTGCGAGCCTGTGGTGGCAATTCCAGTTCATTGGCATGTTTTGCGCATGTCGCGGTTTCGATTGCGGTTTTCGGTGACCCCGGGTCCGGCCTAAGATTTCTCCGCGCGATTTATTTTTTGAACTTCATCGCGCCAGACATCCAGCCGGTCTGCGCGCCCGATTTGGGCGAGATAATCGAGGTTCAATCCGGCAGGGTCGCCGGCGGCTTCATGTCCGAGCGCATTGGCCACGTGCACGGCAGCGAGCGGACCGAATTGCGGGTGAGTGCTTTTTTCCGGCGTGTGATGAAACGCAACCGCTTCGACAATCGGCGCGGGCAATCCCCAGAGCCCCAACAAATACGCCGCCAGACCGGCGTGGGTCGCGCCGAATTCCTTCCGCTCGACCTCGTGCAACGGGACACGGCTTTGGGCAGCGAGTGAAAGGGCGTCCTGAAATCTTTCCGGCAGGCTGTCGGCCAGCATGAGCTTGCCAATATCGTGCAACATTCCCGCGGTGAATGCATCCTCCACATCGTCAGGTTCGGATTGTTCGGCCTGCATGATGGCGCGCGCCCCGGCGGCGCATCGCATCAGATGCGCCCAGAGGGCGTCCGCCGGGAAATGTTTCACGCGCGCCGGTCCGTAGCTGCCAAACACGTGGGCGGACAGCGCCAGGGACCGAACATTGCTCATGCCCAGTTGCTGAACGGCGGCAATCGGATCGTGAATCTCTTCCGGCGCGCCGAAAGCGGCGGAATTGGCGACCTGCATTGTTTTCGCGGTGATGCCCGGATCCTTGGCGATCACATCCGCGATCGCCTGCAGGGAGGACTTTTCCGACTCAATCACCTCCATGATTTCGAGATACAGCGCGGGAAAGCTGGGCAACGTCCGAAGCTGTCCGACGAGCGCCTTGAGTTTTTCGTCCTTGAGATAGGCATCCAGACCCCGGATGCGCGCCAGCGCGGCCAGGAGTGTTTTTGCCTGGAACGGTTTTGGGATGAATTGGTGGGTTGAATCCAGCGCCTCGGCGGCTTCGGCCTGGTCGCCGATTCCCGAAATGATGATGCGCGAGGTTCGCGGATAAAGCCGGCGGACTTCCTTCAGCAATTCAATGCCATCCATGCCCGGCATCCGCATGTCCGACACAACAACGTCAAACGTAAATTGTTTCATCAAGGCCAGCGCCGCCGGCCCATCCGGCGACGTGTGGACGTGCCATTGGCCGTGTTCTTTCGAAAGAATGACTTCAAACAATTGACGCAGCACTTCCGCATCTTCGACAAATACAATTCGTTTCATCTGGTTTGCGATCCGGATTCGATTTGAGTAAAGCATTTCCGGCCCAATAGTCACGCAATTTCCTCATTGCAGATGGAAGCCGGTTTGCTATGCTTGGACTTCGCTTCGATTGAAGCGGTTGAACTTTTTTAATTTATGTCACAGCATCGCAGTCTGCGCGCGGCGTCCACCCTGGGCGGCAAACGCAATGTCCTCAAGCGCTTCGAGCGCACCGAACTCCTCAAGAAACGCGGCCAGTGGAAGGACGGCGACCGCATCACCGGCCTGCGCAAGACCAAACCCGAGGCGTAAGACTTGACAAGTGGCAAGTGGCAAGTGACAGGACTTGCGACTTTGTCGCCTGTCACTCGTCACATGTCACCCGCCATCAGGCTGCAAAAATTCCTGGCCGACGCGGGCGTGGCTTCGCGGCGCGCCGGCGAACAGCTCATTCTGGACGGGCGCGTGGCGGTGAACGGCGGGGTGATCCGGCGGCTGGGAACGAAGGTTGATCCCGTTCACGACACGGTGACCGTGGATGGAAAAGCCGTCCGCGTCCGGCGCAAGCTTTACGTGGCCCTGCACAAACCCGCCGGCTGCGTCTGCTCTCATGCCGACGAACTGGGCCGCCGGACGATTTATGATTTATTGCCAAAGGAATGGCAAATTGTGAGTTCCGTGGGGCGTTTGGATTTCGCCAGCGAGGGATTGATTTTTCTGACGAATGATGGACAATTCGCCTTGCGCCTGACGCATCCGCGCTACGGCGTCCGCAAAAAGTATCTGGCGACGGTGGAAGGCGCGGTGGAGCCGGCGATGCTGGAAAAGTTCCGGCGCGGGGTGTTTCACTCCGGCGAACAGTTGAAGGCGCTGTCGGCGCGGCTGGTGTCGCCGCGGCGTGGTGGAATTGGAGCTGGCCGAGGGCAAAAACCGCGAGGTGCGGCGGCTGTTTGAATCGCAGGGCGTGACGGTGAAACGGTTGCAGCGGACGCAGATCGGGAAAATCAAGCTGGGCGAGTTGAAACCGGGCCGCTGGCGGACATTGACAGAGACGGAAATTAAGACTTTACTTTCGGAATCATGAAAACGAATTGCTGGTTGGTTTTGGGAGCGATGCTCGCGTCGAGCGCCATCGCGCAAAACAATACAAACACGCTGCCGGATATGCCCGCGCCGGCCACACCGCCGTCGGCGGCGATGACGGCCGCTCCGACGAATGCCCGGCCCGCCACGCGCGCGGCCAGATCAGCCCGGCCGCACGTCCGCCGCACGACGGCCCGTGCCGCCACGAATGCGCCCGCTCCCGCGAAAGTCACCGCCAAGGAGTCGGCAGGCGCGCTCGTGCCCGGCCCGGCGCAAGTCACCGTCAGCAACCTCATCGTCCGCGGCCAGGCCGGACTTCAAGGGCGAAGTGATTGCGCATCTATTCAAAGGCGACGCGGTGACGGTTTTGAGCGAGATCACCCTCGACAAGCACAAGGCCGATGAACCCGCGCGATGGGCGAAAATCGCCTTCCCCACCAACACGCCCGTCTGGGTGAGCGCCAAATACATTGACGCGACGAACAATACCGTGCTGGCGAAAAAATTGAATCTGCGCGCCGGGCCGGGCGAGAATTTCAGCGTCGTCGGCGTCATTGAACACGGGGCATCCGTCAACCCGGTTACAACGAAGAGCGATTGGATGAAAATCGAAGCGCCGGCCAGCGCCTACGCCTTCGTCGCCGCGATGTATTTGAAACAGGAAGCGCCCGCGCCGGCGGCTCCGACTCCGACACCGGTCGAACGCCCACGCCACCGCCGATGCCGACGCCGGTTCCGGAAGCGCCGCCGATTGTCACGGCGCCTCCGGTTGTCACTCCGCCGCCCGCGCCCGAACCGATCGCCCCGTTGTCACCGCGCCTCCTGCGCGCTGAACCCGTTGTGATTGACACGAATGCTCCGCCGCCGCTGCGCGTCGTGTCGCACGAAGGCGTTGTCCGCCATGTCACACAGCCCCATCACGCCGACGGCTTATGAGTTGTATGACCCCGGCACGGGCGTGAACGTGGATTTTCTTTACACCACCGCAGCCGATCTGGACTTGAGCCGCTACGTCGGCATGAGAATCATCGTCACCGGCGAGGAGGAGCTTGCCGCGCGGTGGAAGGACACTCCCGTTCTGACCATCCAAAAAATCTGGTGCTTGACACAAATGCCGTCCATCAAACCATCTACCGAAGCCCAAGACAGTCGCAACCTCATTGACGGCCGCGCCATCGCCGCGCAAATCCTTCGCGAACTGGCGCAGACGCGTCGCGGAATTGAAAAACCGCGGCGTGACGCCCGGCCTTGCGTTCGTGCGCGTCGGCGAAGATCCGGCTTCAAGGGTGTATGTCGGACGCAAGGAAAAGGCCTGCGCCGAACTCGGCATTTTTTCCGAAACCCACGTTCTGCCGGAGACAACCACCGAAGCCGAATTGCTCGCGCTGATTGCGAAATTGAATGCCGATTCGCGCCTGCACGGAATTCTGGTTCAGGCGCCGCTGCCGAAACAAATCCGCGAATCGGTGATTTACTCCGCCGTGCTGCCGCAAAAGGACGTGGACGGTTTTCATCCGGTCAACGTCGGCAAACTGATGCTCGGCGACGCCACCGGCTTCCGGCCCTGCACGCCGGCGGGCATCGTCGAATTGCTGGCGCGCTCGGACGTGGAGACCACGGGCGCGGAAGTCGTCGTGCTGGGCCGCGGCAACATCGTCGGCAAACCGATGGCCGCGATGCTCTGCCAGAAAGGCAAAACCGCCAACGCGACCGTGACCATCTGCCATTCGGCCACGCGCGACATCCATTCGCACTGCCGCCGCGCGGACATTCTGATCGCCGCGATGGGCGTCGCCGAATTTGTGAAGGCCGGCATGGTCAAACCCGGCGCGGTGGTGATTGACGTGGGCGTGAACCGCGTGCCGGACGCCGCCATCGAAGACCGGCACGAAGCTCGTCGGCGACGTGGATTTTGCCGCCGTCCAAAAAGTCGCCGGCAAGATCACGCCCAACCCCGGCGGCGTCGGCCCGATGACGATCGCGATGCTGATGCAAAACACCGTGCGAGCGGCGGAACTGTCGTTGAACCGTTGAACGGTTAAATCGTTGAATCGAACTTGTTTTTAGCTACCCTGAAGCCGGTTTGACGATTTAACGATTTAACGATTCACCAATTTAACGAACCATGAACGCCACCCGAATTTTGCCCGATTTGCAGGCCTCGCTGCTGTGCGAGGAAGTCCGCCAGGAAGCCAATGGAAATTTCTTCCTCATCGGCGTCATCAATTTCATCCGCGTGCCGCAATTGCCGGTCGTCGCCGGACGGCTCTGCGTCTTCAACCGCTGGACGGCGGGCCTCGGCCAGTTCACGGAAAACATCCGGCTCATCGCGCCCGACCAGACGACGGTGCTTCGCAAGGGCGAGATGAAATTTGAACTGCGCGACCCGGCCTCGCACGCCACCAACGTCATGGTGTTTGGCAACGTCGAATTCAAGGCCGCCGGAAATTATTTCGTCGAGGTGCTGGTGGACGACGTGATGAAGCTGCGCTATCCCGTGCCGGTCATCCACGCGCCGCCCCCGGAGCAGAATCCGCAAAAGCCGCCGGAAGAAAAAAAGGCCTGATATTCAGGCTGCATCTGAAACGCGGATCCCAAGATCAAAGACCGATGGTAAATGGGGAGCGCACGCGCCGCGCGTGCGGTTTTCCGCGCCCTCGCGGAAAACATCGAATGCACCGGGGAGTTTCAAACGTTTTTTGCACCCGCGCGCCACGCGTGAGACGCCTGTCCTCCGTAGCAGGAAACCGCGGAGGGTGGACGGGTCGCGTCCAACCACACCCGGGTGTGCTCCCCAATTCCGGTTTTCGAGTTTAATCTGTATTTCATCTGTGACAATCTATGGCTGAATGAGCGCGTCTGCCAAATCAACCTTCGCCTGGGAGCCTCTCACGCCGCGCGGCGTGGCGGCGTTCGCCCGCGCCAAATTGGGCCGGCTGCTGCTCGTGCAATTCATCGTCGCCTTGCTCGCCGCCGCGTCGGTCGCATGGTTTCTGGACGATGCCTGCTTCCCGACCGTGCTCGCGGCCATCCAAAAACTGCCCGCCGCCGGCGACATCCGCTCCGGCAAACTGGATTGGCGCGGCGACTCCCCGCAAATGCTCGCCGAGGGAAAATTTCTGGCGTTTGACGTGGACACGAACCACTCCGGACTGCTCCATTCCACCGCCGACTTGCAAATCGAGTTCGGCGCGGGCTATGCGCGCGTCTTTTCGCTGGTGGGCTACGCGGATTTTTCTTATCCGCCGGATCGCGCCATGCCGTTCAACCGCACGGAACTCGAACCGGTTTGGGACGCCTGGGCGGCGGAAATCCTGTTCATTGCGGCCGCCGCGGTGACGCTGTTTTTGCTGTTGAGCTGGTGGCTGCTGGCGACGGTCTATTTTCTGCCTGTCTGGCTGCTGGGATTTTTCACCAACCGCGATTTGAATTTGCGCGCGAGCTGGAAACTGTCCGGCGCCGCGCTTCTGCCGGGCGCGCTGATGATGACGGCGGGCATCTGGCTCTACGGTTTTAGATTTCTTGGCCTGGTTGCTTTCGGGTTTCTTTTCGCGGCGCATTTCCTCCTCGGCTGGATCTACCTGTTGTTGAGCCAGTTTTTTCTGCCCCGAACCTCCGACGGACCTCAAAAGGGAAATCCGTTTCGTTAAGGGAAATGGCGTTGAGGGATATTCAGGTTTTCGTGCCAGCCAGTGTCAACAGCCGTTCAAACTGCCCGCGCGTCACTGGTGACACGGAAAGTCGCGACTGTCTGGCCAGAACCATTTCCTTGAGAATCTGGTCCGCTTTGATCTCCGCCAGCGTGACGGGTCTGGCCAAAGCTCTTTCCGGCGCGAGGTCAACGCACGACCAGTCGCCTTCCGCCGCGGTCGGATCGGGATACGCTTCTTTCACGACGTGCGCAAGGCCGACGACCGACTTCTCATCGCCGCTGTGGTAAAAGAAGGCGCGGTCGCCGGACTTCATGGCGCGCAGATGGAGCCGCGCCGCGAAATTGCGCACGCCCGTCCACGCCGTGACGCCGTCCTTCGCCAGTTGCGACCACGCGTATGCTTCCGGTTCGGATTTCACCAGCCAATAGTTCATGCCTGAAGTTTAGCCGCGGATGGGTGCGGATAAACGGATTTTACGTTCTATCGCGGCAATCCATTTTGTTTCACGCCATGGAAACCGCCAAGGATGCGGACTGTCTTTATTTCACCAAGTCGCCTCATCATGGAGTCTTCTGGTCGGGCGGGCCGAGCAGCGGGCGCATGATTTTGACCCGCACCAGATAGCCGTCGTGGTTGGGATGAATACCGTCCGCCACCCACAAATCCTGGCGGGGCTGGCCCTCCGGAGTCAGCATGGCGTCCCACAAATCAATGTAAAGCAGTCCCGGTTGCGAGGTCACGTAGTCCTTGATGGACTGGTTCGCCTCCTTGCGTTGCGGCGCCTCCGACCATCGCGACGGCCCGGGCGTGATGCTCGTAAAGGCGATCGGCACCTGCGGCAGCTTCTCCCGCACCCTGGCCACGAACGCTTTGAAATCCGCCAGAATGTTCGTCGCGGCGCGACCGTCATGCACATCGTTGCCGCCGACGTGCAGCACAATCAGGCGCGGTTGATACGGCAACACCAGGCGGTCCGCGTAATAAAGCAGGTCGGACATCTCGAAGGAATCAATGCCGCGATTGATGATCGTGTAACCCGGCAAATCTTCATGCAGCGTCTTCCAGCGATAAAGCTGCGAATCGCCGGCCAGCAGAATGGCGTTGCGCGGCGGCGGATTGGTTTTGTCCGCGGCTTCAAAAGCAAGGACGGCGGACTCAAAGCGATGCGGCTGGGACTGGGCATGGGAATTGAACGGTTGCAACAGCGCGGCCAGCATCGCCGCGAGGCGCAGAGGCAAAACCACCTTAAGCTTCAGATGGAACATGAGATCATCCTAGCGGCGCGGGTGAACGACTGGCAAGCGTCAAACCCCAGCGCCGCAGGATTAAAATTGCAACGCGCCGCCGGGGTCTTTAGCCTGCACCCATGTCGAAACTGCCGTTTGAACTGCTTCTGGCGCTGCGTTATCTGCGGCCCAAACGGACGTTCGTTTCCATCATCACGCTGATTTCGGTTCTCGGCGTCGCGCTCGGCGTGGCCGTGCTCATCATCGTCATCAGCGTCATGAGCGGGTTCGACCACGATCTGCGCGGCAAAATCCTCGGCTTCAACTCGCATCTGAAAATCTACGCGCTCGACAGCATGGGTAGTTCCGGATCCATGGAAAATTACGCGGACGTGATGGGCCTGGTCGCGTCGAACAAAAACGTGCGCGGCGTCGCGCCATTCGTGCTCGGCCAGGTGCTCGTGGAAACGGAACCGGCGGACACGAATGTCGCAGGCATCGCTCACCGCCGCGCCCATATCTTCGCGGCGTGGACGTGAACGCGGAGGGTTCCGTGAGCATCCTGCCCAAAAGCATCGTCGCCGGCGCGTTTGATTTGAGCGGACACAGCGTGATCGTGGGCAGCGATTTCGCCAAAAACATGAAAATATCCGTCGGGCGACCGTCTGGCCATTTCCTCGCCCAGCGACCTGGAAAAAATGCGGGAGAATTACGGCAAAACAAACGCGGAAATCGTTTTGCCGGACGACTACACCGTGACCGGAATTTTCAACGTGGGCTATTATGATTACGACGCGAACGTGATCGTCATCTCGCTCGAAAACGCGCAGGACCTTTACAACCTTGGCGACGGCGTCCACGGCCTGCTGGTGATGCTGAACGATCCCTATCAGGCGCCGGAAGTGCGCCGCGAATTGCTGCAAACACTCGGCCCGGATTTCAGCATCACCACTTGGGCGGATGAAAACAAGGCCATCCTCGGCGCGCTGCTGGTGGAGAAAAACGTCATGTTTTATCTGCTGTTTTTCATCGTGCTTGTCGCCGCGTTGTGCATTCTTGGCGCGCAAATCACGTTCGTCGATCCAGAAAACACGCGAGATCGGCATGATGAAGGCGCTCGGCGCTGACCAACCTGCAAATCTCCGGAATCTTCTCGTCCAGAGCGCCATCATCGGCGTGCTCGGCGTTGCTGGCGGGAGTACGGACTCGGCTTGTTGGCGATTCACTTATCGCAACGAATTCCTCATTTCATGCGGCCAGGCGACCGGCTGGGAATTTTCCCGGCGTCAATTTATGGCTTCGGTGAACTGCCGGCCATCGTCGTCTCTGCGCGACATGCTGATGATTTGCGTCAGTTCGTTTGTCATCTGCCATTCTCGGCGGCGTCCTGCCTGCGTCCGCGCTGCTAGTAAAATGAAACCCGTGGAGGCGCTGCGCCATGAATAAATTGAGGGACCTTCAACATTCAACATTCAACGCCCAACATCCAATCGGACGCGCGGTTCAAGTGAAGCTTCGTTGGAAATTGAATGTTGAATGTTGGGCGTTGAATGTTTTCTCATCTGCTTTCGGAGGCCGCCCATGAGCGAACCCCTGCTTTCCGCCCGCGGCCTCTCGAAATCCTACGCGATGGGCCGGCGCACGCTCGAAGTCCTGCGCGGCGTGGACCTTGACGTGGCGCGCGGCGAATTTCTCGCGTTGCGCGGCGCGTCCGGCGCGGGCAAAAGCACCCTGCTCCATCTTGATCGGCGGACTGGATTCGCCGAACGCGGGCGAAATCCAGTTTGACGGCCAGAACCTCGCCGCGTTCTCCGAAAGTCAACTGACTCATTTCCGCAACCGCCGCGTCGGTTTTGTTTTCCAGGCGTATCATCTGCTGCCCGAACTCACCGCGCTGGAAAACGTCTGCCTGCCTGCCCGCGTCGCCCGCGTGCCCGCCGCGCGGGCCGCTGTCGCGCGGACGCGAACTGCTCGCGCGCGCCGGCCTGGGAGAACGCACCGAGCACAAGCCGTTCGAGCTTTCCGGCGGCGAACAGCAGCGCGTCGCCATCGCCCGCGCGCTCATCAACGAGCCGGAATGCTGCTGGCCGACGAGCCGACCGGCAATCTGGATTCGCGCACCGGCGGCGAAATTATTGAACTGCTGCAAAAGCCTGCGCGCCGAAAAGCACATGACGCTGGTCATCGCCACGCACGATGAAAAAGTGGCGGCACACGCGGAACGGACGGTCCAATTGTTGGACGGGCTGATTCAAACATAAAATCGCCCTCGTTCTCGTCCTTCGTAATCGAGAACGAGGACGAAGAAGAGAACAAGAAGGACAAATGAGCCGCGACTACTGGGAAAAACTATACCAATCAGGCGACATGCATTGGGACAACGGCGCGCCCTCGCCCGGCCTGGTGGATTTTCTGGCGGCGCATCCGGAATTGCCGCGCGGAACGGTCTGTGTTCCCGGCTGCGGCACCGGGCCACGATGTTCGCGAATTTGCCCGGGCCGGCTTTGAGGCCTCTGGCTTTGACATTGCGCCCAGCGCAGTCAGGCTGGCCAGCGAAAAAGCCAAGGCGGCCGGGGTGCAGGCGAATTTTCACCGCGCCGATTTTTTGCGCGGTGACCCGCCGCAACTATTTGACTGGATTTTTGAACACACACTGTTTTGCGCCATCCAGCCTGTGGAACGCGAAGATTATGTCCATGCCGTGAGGCGCTGGCTTAAGCCGGGCGGGCATTACCTTGCCGTGAATTACATGATCGTGGACGACGGCGAAGGCCCGCCGTTTCCGACGACGCGCGACGAATTATGGCGGCTTTTCCCGCCGCATTTCAAACTGCTTGGAGACTGGATGCCGCGTTCCTATCCCAACCGCACTGGGCGCGAGTGGATGTTTTGGTGGCGGCGGACGGATTCTGAACGAAAGTCCGTTGAAAAACGTCAAAAGGGCGGTTAGTTTCCAAGGTTATGCTTGAGGATCGAGATTATATGCGCGAGCCGGAATACCAGGAATCGCGCGTGTCGTTCACCGTGGCGTTGCTGATTGTCAACGCGGCGGTGTTCCTCGTCCAATTGGCGGCGTCAAATTCGTTGAGCGGCACGGAGATCGAATTCAAGTATTTCGCCTTGAGCCTGGCCGGCTTGAAACACGGCTACGTCTGGCAATTGCTGACGTTTCAATTCATGCACGCCGGCTGGATGCATATCCTGTGCAACTCGCTGATGATTTACTTTTTTGGACAGCCGGTGGAAATGGCGCTGGGCCGCCGCCATTTCCTGACACTTTACCTTGTCGAGCGGAGTCATCGGTGGGCTGGTGCAAATTCTATTTGTCGCGCTTGGCATTTTCACCGATTTTCCAGTTGTCGGTGCTTCGGCAGGAGCCTCTGGTCTCGTCGCCGCGTTTGCTATTCTGCATTGGGAAGACGCGGTTCAGCCTGCTGGTCTTCTTCATCCTACCCGTCAACTTGACTGGCAAAATGCTGTTGGTGGCGAGCCTGCTGCTGGCAATCGGCGGCATAATTCTCACGCCCAAGAGCGGCATCGCCAACGCCGCGCACCTCGGCGGCATCCTGGCGGGCGCATATTACGTCCGTCTCATTCATTCAAGGCACATGGCCGCGCTGGAAGTTTCCCATCCGCCGCTCCGCTCCGCGTGAATTTGCCGCCAAACGCGCCGGCGCCGGTTCCCCCTGGCGCTCACCCGGCAAACCGGATGAAGAATCGCCCGCCAGCGATTTTCTGTCCAGCGAGGTGGACCCCATCCTCGACAAAATCTCCGCGCACGGCATCCACAGCCTGACGGTCCGCGAACGCGAAACCCTCGAAAAGGCGCGGAAGAAAATGACAGGCCGCTGACGCCTTGTTGCCTGAAACGGTCAGGGACATTTTGGGAACGCACCGCTGATGCCATTCAATGCCGAGGAAATGACCCTGGCGATTTTTGTAAAGCCCGCCGCGTTCGGATGAATTTCGTTCGCCCAGTCCGTGTGTGAATTCAGCGTCCACTGCGTGCGGACGTGCAGAAAATTCCTGCCAGCCTTCCTTTGTTCCGCCTCCAATGCCACCAGCCGGTCGTTGAATTTTGCCAGCACCGTTTTCGCGATGGCAAACTGGTCGGCGGCATTCGTCCAGCCGCGATAATCCAGCGAAGGTTTCAGCCACGGTCCCACGCCGCAAACGCCTTTGTCGCTCGGCTGCGGAAAATCATACGCATGGGTCACAATCCAGCATTCCGGCGCGCAACGGTCGCGGATGTCAATCAGGTCGCGATAGCCGTCCTCCACCACGCCCAAAATTTCCTGCAACCGGTTCGCATCCACGGCGGAAGCCGCGCCACCGCCCGTGTTCGGCTTCAGCCAGAGGCAAAACTGGTCGCCGGCGATGTCGTTGCCGCCTCCTGAAAACAGCAGGATGTCAAAACCGGGGTCTTTCAACAGAGCCTCAATCCGCCGCCGCTTCTCAACGCCGAGCATTTCCTGGACGGAATCGCCGTAATGCGCCGTGTTCAGAATCTTCACGCCGGACAGTTTCTCCAGGTGATCAATCACCGCGCCGCCGGTGAGCAGGATTTTCGGGTAATCAAACCACGAATCGCCGTCGGCCATGACCCGCGGCGGCAAAGTCGGGGAAGCCGGTCGGATTTTCAGGTATTGGCGATACGCCGCAATCCGCGCCCGACGTTCGCGCGAGGCGAGTTGTTTGACGGCGCGCCGCGCCGCTTCGAGAGCCCGCAGATTGTCCTTATCGGATTGAGTGGCTGTCTTTGACATTGTTGTTTCAGCGTTTTCGGTGAATACGGCGCGGTAGTCAATGTCGAATTATTCACTTTTCCCTTTTGCCCCGGGCCGTTTTCAATTTTCATTAGGCCATGATTACGCGCTATTCCCGCCCCGAGATGCGGGCGATCTGGACCGACGAAAACAAGCTCCACATCTGGCTGCAGATCGAACTGCTCGCCAGCGAGGCGCTCGTGAAGGAAGGCATCGTGCCCGCCGCGGGATTTCGCGAAGATCAAGGCCGGCTGCGACAAATGGTTCGCCGACCTGCCCGGCCTCGTCGCCCGCCAGCGCGAACTGGAAAAAGTCGCTCAACCACGACGTCATCGGCTTCACCACCGCCGTCGCCGAGAAAATCAACGACAACGCCAGCCGCTGGTTTCATTTCGGCCTGACCAGCAGCGACGTGGGCGACACCTGCTACGCCGTGCAGATGCAGCAAGTCGCGGACATTTTGATCGCCGACGTGAAAACTGCTTCTGCCGGTCATCGCCCGGCGCGCCAAGGAACACAAATTCACGCCCTGCATCGGCCGCAGCCACGGCATCCACGCCGAGCCGACGACGTTCGGCCTGAAGCTGGCGCTGATGCACGATGAATTTGTCCGCGCGCTGCGCCGTTTGGTGGTGGTGCGCGAAGCCGTCGCCGTCGGCAAAATTTCCGGCGCCGTCGGCACCAGCGCGCACCTGTCGCCGCGCGTCGAGGCTTATGTCTGCAAAAAGCTCGGCCTGCAGCCCGCGCCCATCGCCACGCAGGTCGTCCAGCGCGACATCCACGCGGAGTTTCAACTCACGCTGGCGCTCGTCGGCGCGAGCATCGAACGCTGGGCGGTCGAGTTCCGCCATCTGCAGCGCACGGAAGTGCTGGAAGCCGAGGAGCCGTTCACCAAAGGCCAGAAAGGCACCAGCGCCATGCCGCACAAGCGCAATCCCATCACCTGGGAACGCCTCACCGGCCTCGCCCGCGTGCTGCGCGGCAACGCCATGGCCGCGCTGGAAAACGTCGCCCTCTGGCACGAGCGCGACATTTCGCACTCGTCGGTCGAGCGCATCATCTTCCCCGATTCCTGCACGCTGCTCGACTACATGTTCGGCCTGCTCACGCGCCTGATGGACGGCATCGATCGTTTATCCGGAGAACATGAAGAAGAACCTCGGCCTCTCGCTCGGCATGTGGAATCAGCCAGACCGTGCTGCTCGCGCTCATCAAGAAAGGCCTGACGCGCGAAGCCGCCTACAAGCTTGTGCCAGGACGCCGCGATGAAGACCTGGGAAGTCAAACACGCCGGCCGCGACGACGCCGATTTCGTGGAAGTGCTCAAAGCCGACCCCGCCGTGGCGAAACATTTCAAGAAGGGCGAACTGGAAAAGCTCTGCTCGCTGGATTTCCATTTCAAGGAAGTGAACAACCGGTTCAAGAAACTGGGGCTTTGATCAAACGCCATGTATTCGCCAGCCGCCACCCGTTACGACTCGCCGGAATTCTATCGCCGTTGCGGACGCTCCGGCGTCAAGTTGCCGATGATTTCGCTGGGGTTGTGGCACAATTTCGGCGCGAAGGATTCCTACGACAACGCCCGCGCCATTGCCTGCCGCGCGTTTGACCTGGGCATCACCCATTTCGACCTCGCGAACAATTATGGCCCGCCGGACGGCTCGGCGGAGGAAACCTTCGGCCGCATCCTCCGCGACGACCTCGGCAAATGGCGCGATGAACTCATCATTACCACCAAGGCGGGCTATTACATGTGGCCGGGACCTTACGGCGAATGGGGTTCGCGCAAAAACCTGCTCGCCTCGCTCGACCAATCGCTCAAGCGGCTGGGGCTGGATTACGTGGACATCTTTTATTCCCATCGCCCTGACCCGGACACGCCGCTGGAGGAGACGATGGGCGCGCTCGCCCACGCCGTCCGCAGCGGCAAGGCGCTTTACGTCGGGCTTTCAAATTATCAACCCGCCGAAACCATCCGTGCCGCAAAACTGCTGCGTGAACTCGGCGCGCCCTGCCTCATCCATCAACCGCGTTACAGCATGTTCGACCGCTGGGTTGAACCGCAACTGCTCGCCACACTGGAACGGGAAGGCATCGGCTGCGTTGTCTTTTCGCCGCTGGCCAAGGGATTGCTCACCGACCGTTATTTCGATAGCGTTCCCGCCGATTCCCGCGCGGGCCATGACACCCGGTTTCTCCGACCCGCCGACATCACCGGCGCGGTGCTGTCGAAGACGAAAAAGCTGAACGCCCTCGCGCAATCGCGCGGTCAGACGCTGGCGCAAATGGCGCTGGCGTGGGTGTTGCGGCAAAATGCCGTGACCAGCGCGCTCATTGGCGCGAGCCGCGTGAGCCAGGTGGACGACTGCGTGGGCGCGACCCGTAATCTGTCCTTCTCACCCAATCAACTGGCGGAGATCGAATCCATCCTTTCGAAGTAACGCATGCCGAAACATTGAGCTTTGGACAGGATTAACAGGATGCACAGGATTTAATTCAGCCGCAAAAAGGCACAAAGACCGCAATGAAATTATCTCTGTGTTCCCGGCGTTCCTTCGCGGCAAAAATCCTCACTCGTAGCAGCGAACGTCAGTTCGCTCTAACTTTGATTTGAGCGGACTCACATCCGCTGCTACATCAATACACCAGCACCAGCACCGCCGCATCCTGCGCCAACGTCACCACATCCTCGAACTTCTCATCCTTCGTATTCGGCGCTTTGAGCTTATTTGCCAAGTCTGGGACAGACTCCAGGAAGCTCAACAGCAGACTGCTCTTGACCGCGTAATTCACATTCTCCGGCAACGCCCCGCTCGCCGCCAGCGCCGCCCCCGCATCCGGTAGGGCGCGTCACTCCGTGCGCGCCGGCTTTTGCGTTCAGACGAATGGCGGGCAGAGGACTGCCCGCCCTACCAACTCCGCCCCGCCCGAATTGCCCGGCTGCACCGGCACGCTGATTTGAAAATACCGCGGGTCATCCCCCGGTCGAAGTTCGACTTCCCAACAGCGTTTTCCCCCGTGGTGGCCGTGCGCCAGCACCTTGGGCGCGAACCCCTGCAAACCGATGTCGGGAAAACCGACCGTCGCCACCGTGCCGCCCAGAAGCCCCGTGCGACTGGCGGCAATGGGCAGCGGTGAATGCCGTCAGACAAACACCGAGCGTGACATTCTAATTGATTTCCGCTTTCATCTTGCCATGAGCGCATATCTCGATTTTACAATACGGTTGAAATTGCTGATAAGCAAAAACCCGCAGCTCATCACAACCACGTTGAGCAATATCTTCACGATGCGGCTGATTGGAAACAAAACTCATGGTGATTTGGCGGAGATAGCAATTGCGGAGTTCATCAACCAATACATGTATGACTTCAAGTCTCTTCATGTTGGAAAAGATCTTTACCGCGCCAAAGAACATGAGGAGGACATCACGATAACCAACGAGATAACGAAAGCCACATTTCCAGTGAGCTTGAAAGCTTACGGTGATGGCCCACTCCAATTATCCACGGACAAAAACTTTCAAATGTTTCCAGTGCTGAAAGCGATTGGAGCATCGATCGAACACAAGGACGACATTGCGCGAATCTGGGCGCACGAGGCATTTTCGGAATTCAGCACTATGAATGTGCTTCCACTGATTTACGACGAGAAAAAGCAACGATGCAACATTCTTGTTTTCAATGCCGAGGCAGCCAAGACCAATGTTGCCCGCGTCAATTACGAGGAGGCTGGGCGTGGACGGAAGCATCCGGTTTTCCGTTTTTATGACGCGGAAGGTGCCTATGTTTGCGAGGTGCGCTATGGAAGTGGAACTGCCAACGCATTGCAACGTGGCCTTTGGACTCATACCAAAAATGGCCTGAAGTATTTCGACAGCGTCACCGCTGGCTGGATTGATTACTCGCACAATCATGTGCTGGTAAAATTATTTTCCCATGCCCTGCTTTCAACCAGCAAAGGTCATGAAGCCGCTCTGGTAAAGTTGAAAGAGGACATCGAAGAACAGAAGCAAAGCGCCAAACTTGGCTGAATATGCAGACGTTAAATCTCTTTGATGATTTGGTGGTGGATGCCCCGGACACGCAGGGAATCAAGTATGCTGGCTCGAAACTCAAGCTGCTCCCTTACATTCTTCAACTCATTCAAAAAGTGAAACCGCATTCGGTGCTCGACGGTTTTGCTGGCACCACGCGGGTTTCGCAAGCTCTGGCACAAACCGGACATCGCGTGATCGCAAATGATGTTGCAGTCTGGTCAAAAGTTTTTGGCACTTGCTACCTACTGAATCCGCATCCGGCCGAATATTACGAATCGCTCATTGACCATCTGAATGCGTTGCCCGGAAAAGATGGTTGGTTCACTGAAAATTACGGTGGCGACCCAAACAGCGGTTGTTCCGTGGGTGAAGATAACCTTAAGAAACCTTGGCAAAAACACAATACCCGCCGGCTGGATGCCATCCGTGAGGAAATTGAGCGACTGGCGCTGCCGGAGCATGAAAAGGCCGTGGCCTTAACCAGTCTGATTCTCGCTCTTGACGAAGTGGACAGCACCTTGGGGCATTTCGTTTCATATTTAAATGATTGGTCGCCGCGTTCTCACAAGAAGCTGCACCTCAAAATTCCGCGGCTAATTCCAAAAACAGAATCTCATCGTGTGACTCACGGCAGTATTTTCGATTTGCTGCCGAATGTGGAAGCAGATCTCGCCTACTTCGACCCGCCTTATGGCTCGAACAACGAAAAGATGCCGCCATCACGCGTGCGTTACTCCGCTTATTATCATGTTTGGACTACGGTTTGCCTCAATGATAAGCCACCGTTGTTTGGCAAAGCAAAACGGAGAGAAGACACCTCGGATACGGTGGTCAATTCCGAGTTTGAGGAATTTAGAAAAAATGGCGCGGGTCGCTTCATCGCACTTGATGCAATTGAGCGATTGCTAGCCGCCACGCGGGCACAACACATTATTCTTTCCTACAGTTCCGGTGGGCGAGCAACGGCGGAACAATTGCACGACGTTATTGCGTCGGTGGGGCGCGTCGTTGAAGTTTTGGAAATTGACTACCGCAAAAACGTCATGGCTGGCATGTGCTGGACAAACGAATGGATTGCTGATGCCGCAACACCAAACAGAGAATTCCTATTCTTGATCGAAAAGCACTGAACGGTCCATTTCACTCTGTGATACGCCACCTGTCCCAATCGTCCATCCCAAAATGAATACCAGAATCCGCCTTCGTCCCGCAAAGCGGGACTACGTCGCGACAAGTTGATAATGTGGAATGCACCCGTCTTCACTGCGTTACGACGCGGCGAGTTGCTTCGACGCGGCAAGGAGTGCCCGTCCTCCGCAGTAGGGCTGCTACGAGGGTGAACGGAGTGCGCCCCAATCTGATCCAAATAAACCAGCACCAGCACCGCCAGTTTTCTGACAGGATTAACAAGATTGACAGGATTGAACTAAAAATCCTGTTAATCCTGTCCGGCTTTTCACTTCACCCGCACGCTGACGGGCTGGCTCCACGGGCCTTGGCCGTGGGCGTTGGTGGCGGCCACACGGAACCAGTATTTCACCCCGCTCTCCAGCCCGGTCACTTCGCAGGTTTGCCGGTTGCCGCTGACGGTCGCATCTTTCCAGCCGGTCGCCGCAGACGGGTCAGTGGTCATCTGGATGAGGAAGGCGCAGCGGCGCAACGGCCGTTTCCAGCGCAGGCGCACGCTGCCCTCGAAGTCCGTGGCCAGGGCGCGCAATTGTCCGGGCGCATCCGGTTTGCCCACCGGCTGTTTATCCTTTGTGATGTCCAGTCCCGCTGCGAGCATCGCCACCGGATTGCCGGAGGTCGCGCTGAATATTCCAAGGCCGGCGCCGTTGGTGTGGTCGCGCATGGCGCGCACCTTCATATCCCGTTTGCGCAACGCCGCCTTCAACGCCGTCTTCAACGCCTCCACCCCGGCATGTGCATCCGCCGCCTCGGCCACGCTGTCCGCGACCGGATGGTTGGCGATGGCTTCGCGCTGTTCAGCAGGCAGCTTGGCGATGCCATCAGCCACACGCCGGCAGATGGCAATTTGTTCGAGTATCGTGCGGTTTCCAAAGCCCAGTTTGAAGCGTTTCATGGAAAATATGCTGTTTTTGTTGGAAAACTAACGTGAACATGGCATTTATATGGCAATAGTCAATTATTATTTCCATTCAAACGCCGTCGCCATGCAGGATCACCAAGAATTCATGCATGGAAACAAGGGTTTCCTGCAGACAAACACCGGTTGCTTGCATGAAATCCTGAAAGTCCTGAATAAATCCGGCGATCTCCTGCATTCAAACGCAGAAATCCTGCATGAATTCCTCGTTCTCTTGTCAGCAATCGTCAAATGTTTGTAAATAAAAACTGTTTATTTCCATACATTCATCAAAGTCCTGTCAGAACTTTGCGAATGAAAACCGTCATTTGAACGGGAAATCATCAGGCGATTTCAATGCCGACCGGGCAATGGTCGCTGCCGGACACCGCGGGCCGGATGAAGGCGCGCTTAAGGCGCGGAGTTTTGAATTTCTAAAATCGACATTTAGCAGCCGAAGCTTCGTGAAATGATTTTGGTTGAATTGGTTTCTGGTTGTTTTGTTTTTGTTCCGAAACCGCAGCGAGCCGGGACGGTGCCCGGCGTTCCGTCCGCTTTGGTTTCGTGCGCGGCCAGTGCGCGCCGGAAAATTGGCAGCGTCAATTCCGCCCTCCTGAAACTTCGGTGCGACGGAAGAGAGCGCGACAAGCGCAGGAAATCATCGGGATGTTGCACCCGTGCATTCCCGGATTGCGAGACCGGGTTTGCTTCGCCTATCCTTGCGGATGCCTGCGTTCACCGCGACACCAAACACCCGGAAAGCCAAAGCCGCCGCCAATACCCGGCGCAAAAAGACCCCATCGCCGGCCACCGGATCCGAACCGGAAATCACCCTGCCGCCCGCGCATGACTGGCGCACCACGGACGAGGACGAAATCAACCGCCGGCGCAAACGGGCGCGCGAGGAATCATTCGTCATCCGCAACGGCGACGCGCGGTTTCCCGTTTTCTCGAATTTCTCCGTCAGCTCCGGTAGCGGGATGACTTACGCGGTCGAGATTCGCGACGTGGCCGGACGGCAATTCGCCTGCGCCTGCCAGGATTTTCGCAAGAACGGTCTCGGCACCTGCAAGCACGTCGAGGCGGTGCTGCTCCACTTGGAAGCGCGGTTCAAACGATTGTTTGCGCAGGCGGTCAGAGACGGTTCGCCGCGCGTGGATGTGGCGCCGGATGCCGCCGGCGACACGTTGCGCGTCGAGCGCGGACTGGATCGGATGCCCGTTGCCTTGAGAAACTGGTTTGCCGCCGATGGCCTACTGACCGGCGCGCCGGTGGAAGACGCTTTGGCAGCGTTGGAAAAACTCCGCGCGGCGGATTTGCCGGAACTCCGGCTCGCGCAGGACATTTCGCCCTGGCTCGAAGAACGCCAGCGCCGCGCCGAGCGCAAGGAACTGCGCCGCGAATATGAGTTGAAAGTGCAAAGCGGCGAATGGCCCGCGCACGAAACCTGCGTGCCGCTCTTTCCTTATCAGCGCGAAGGCATGTTGCACCTCGCGTTCACCGAACGCGCCCTGCTCGCCGATGAAATGGGCCTCGGCAAAACCATCCAAGCCATCGCCGCGTGCGCGCTGCTCAAGCGGCTGGGCCGGGCGGAGCGGGTGCTGGTCGTCACGCCCGCCTCGCTCAAGGGCGAATGGGAGGAGCAAATCCGGCAGTTCACTGATTTGCCGACGCGTCTGGTCTTCGGCGGACTGGCGGCGCGGCGCGAGGCTTATGACGCCGGCACGTTCTTCACCGTCGTCAACTATGAGCAGATGATTCGCGACGCGCTGGAGGTGAACACGCGTTTCCGCCCGGACGTGGTCGTGCTCGACGAGGCGCAGCGCATCAAGAACTGGAACACGCAAACCGCGCAGGCCATCAAGCGGTTGCGAAGCCGTTACGCGTTCGTGCTCACGGGCACGCCGATCGAGAACCGCATTGACGAGTTGTATTCGCTGATGGATTTTCTGGAGCCGCGCGCGCTCGGCCCGTTGTTTCGCTTCAACCGCGAGTTTTACCAGCTTGACGAGCGCGGGCATCCGAGCGGCTACCGCGATCTGGCCCGCCTGCACGAGCGCATCGCGCCCTATATGCTGCGCCGCCGCAAGAGCGACGTGGAAACCGAACTGCCCGACCGCAGCGACCGCCAGCATTTCGTGAAGCTCACCCCCAAACAGCAGACGGTTTACGATGAACACGCGGACGTCGTGGCCCGGCTGGCCGCCATCGCCAAGCGCCGTCCGCTCACCAAGCAGGAGCAGGACCGGCTGATGATTCATCTGGCCATGATGCGCATGGTTTGCGACACCACCTACATTCTCGACCCGAAAGTGCGCGACTGTCCCAAGCTGGCGGAGCTGGAAAAAATCCTCGAAGAATGCCGCGACAACGAAGGCGTGAAGGTGATTGTGTTTTCCGAATGGGAACGGATGCTCGAACTCGTGCGCGACCTGTGCCGGCGTCTGAAACTCGGTTTCGCATGGCACACCGGCTCGGTGCCGCAGCAGCGCCGGCGCGCGGAAATCAACGCCTTCAAGGGCGATCCCAACTGCCGCGTGTTTTTGAGCACGGATTCCGGCTCCACCGGTTTGAACCTGCAAAATGCCAGCGTCGTCGTGAATTGCGACCTGCCGTGGAATCCGGCGAAGCTCGAACAGCGCATCGCCCGCGCCTGGCGCAAGCACCAGACCCGCCCCGTCACGGTCATCAATCTCGTCGCGGAAGACACCATCGAGCATCGGATGCTGGAGACGCTCGCGAACAAACAGGCGCTGGCCGACGGCGTGCTGGACCGGCGCGGCGACCTGGCCGCGATTCCACTGCGCAGCGGACGCCAGGCATTCCTCGCCAAACTCAATCAACTCGTCAGCGAAGCGCCACCGCCGGCCGCCGCCGGCGATCTCAAATCTGAAATTTCAAATTTGAAATTGGCAATGCCCTCGGACCGTCCGCGCGCATTCGCCGAGGAAGCCGTCCGTTCGCTCGGCGCCGCGCTGATTTCGTGCGAGGAGCGATTTCCCCGCGACGGCGCGCATTCGGTGCTTTACGTCGTGGTCGAGAACCAGGCGGCGCTGCATCGTCCGCGTCTGGAGGCATTGCACGCGGATCTGTGCGCGGATATGGAAACCGTGGCTCCCGTCCGGCTGGAAGTGCTGGACCGCGCCACGCACGAGGCGCTGGAGCGATTGATAGCCGCCGGTTTGATTGCGCCCGTGAGCCGCGCGGCGCGTCCGCTGCATCCGGTCGCGGAAACGCCCGCGCCGTTGACCGCGGAAGAACTGGCCCGCGCCAAAGACCCACCGCGATCTGGCCGCGCGCAAACTCAAGATGGCCCGGCTGCTGACGGACGGCGGGATGGCGGCGGAAGCCCGCGAGCCGCTGCTCGCCGCCGCGCTCGCCGTCGGTTGCGCGCTGGCCGTGGAAAACCGGCTGCCCGAACCGGGTTCGCTCGCCGACGTTGTCTCGCCGCCGCTGGCTGCCGCGTGGGGCGCGTCCGTCGCCATCCTCCGGGATTTTTCGAGCCAGCCGGAGGCCGACGGGGCGGCGTTAATTCAGGCACTGAACGATTTTTTGACGGATCATTAAAGCGGATCCCGCGCACACGCCACAAACCATGATCCCCTATTTGCCCACACCGTTCTGCGTTCCGCTGGATACGCTTAATCGCCACCTGAAGTCGCTCTACGAAACGGATTGGGAGGATCCGCGCGGCGCGATTTGTTTCAGCGCGGACACGAAACTGGACGAATTGGCCCGTGCCGACATTTTCCACAACACCCGCATATTTCTAAATGCGTTGATCGAGAAAGACGGCACGGCGGCGACGGCGGCGGGCAATTTAACCCGCGCCTTTGTCGGCTTCGTGTGTGACCGGTTGCGGCTTGTTCCAACTTCCCTGCAAATCAGGCGAAGCTATCGCACGGCCATCAATGAGCAGGACATCTGGCCGCTGCACATAGCCCGGCTGCTGGCTGAATGCGGCAAACTGGTGGCCCTGCGCAACCGGCGTTTTGTGGTGACAAGACTGGGCCGCAAACTTCTGGCGGATGAGCAGGCGGGCGAACTTTTCCGGCGGCTGTTTCTGACGTATTTCCGCACGCTGGATTTGTGTTACATCGTCCGTGTGCGTGAAATACCCGAGATTCAAACGGCGCTGGCCATTACGCTGTGGCGGCTGGAGGAAGTGGCGGAAAACTGGCGGGCGGTGAAGGGCATGGCCGCGCAAATCTTTCCGCCCCGGACCATGAACAGGCTGGTTTACGAACAGCACGGCGATTTCGACACCCCCGACTTTTTCGCTTCGGCTTATGTGCTCCGTCCGCTTCGGGATTTTGGGCTGCTCGAACGCCAATGCGAAAGCAAATGGCAACTGGGGGAAAAGGATACGGTTCGTTTGACGCCTCTGTTTCGGCGGTTCATCAGCTTTGCCAAGCTTCCTTCGCCGATGAACAACTAAAACCGCCGGCGCAGGCGCGAATCATTGCGATGAATTTAACACGAGGACATTCCAATGAATCCAGAACAACCAGACCGGTCGAAAGTTGAGGCCAAAGACATCGTCGTCTTCATCGTGCGGCGGGAAACCAAATGCGCCGAATGCGGCGAGGAACTGGGGCCGGGACGCTGGATCCGGGTGGAGAACGACAAGGCGCTCTGTCTGGCGTGCGCCGACCTTGCCCATCTGGAGTATCTTCCCAGCGGCAATACAGCCCTCACGCGCCGCGCGACCAAACATTCACCGCTCCGCGCCGTGGTCGTCCAGTGGGTCCGCGCCCGGAAACGCTACGAACGCCAGGGGATTCTCGTGACGCGGGATGCCATCGAACGCGCGGAGGAGGAATGTTTGGCAGACGGGGATCGCCGCGCCCGGCAACGCGAGCGGGCGGCGGAAAGACGCCTGGACGAAGACCGGGAATACCAGGCGGCGGTCGGGGTGAAGCTCAAGGAGATGTTTCCGGGTTGTCCGCCGGAGGAGGCGGCGCGCATTGCGGCGTGGACCTGCCGGAAACATTCCGGCCGGGTCGGACGTTCGGCGGCGGCAAAAGAATTGGATCCGCAGGCACTGCGGCTGGCCGTCATCGCTCACATCCGGCACGAGCATACCCGCTATGACGAACTCCTCATGCAACATGGCGACCGCCGACAGGCGCGGGAATTGGTCCGCGCGGAAATTGAAAAGCGGCTGGCCCGCTGGGAAGAAACGTAGGCCGGCGCGTCCCGCCTGTCTTCAACTTTTGTTCCCTGTGTTTGTCCGCGGCAAAATCCGTGTCCATTTGCGTTCAACCGTGGTCAAGAATCTTTTGCCCGGCGGGGCCGATGTGATTATTCTGCACGCATGGCCTTTCGCATCCATGACAGCGTGGTGCGCGGTGAGATTGACAATCGCGTCAAAGGAATCGTGCGCGGCAAAATCTGGGTGGAGGGCCGCGCCGAACCGGTGATGCTCGAACTCAAGGGCAACGCCTGGCCTGACCTTGCCGGCTGCCTGCTCACATTCACCAATCCGCAAAAGCGCGTGCCGCATCACGAGCTCGATTCGCTGAATTCCAAACAGCGACGGCCGGATCGGCGACATTACGGCGTCGCGCAAAGTGCGCGTGTTGGAGATTCCCATGCCGGAGGCTTACTTGATGAAAATGCGCGGCGAACAAGCCGCCGGAACACATGGCCAATTCACTTTATCTCGAATGGTTCAGCGAGGCAAATGGGCGCGTGGTCATTGAAAGCGCGGATTACAGCTGGACGATTTCCGCGCCGGAATGGCGGATGACGCCGGAGGAGGATGCGCAGCGCGCGCGCACGCCGCCGCCGGCATGGATGATTTCATGCAGCAACTCACCGAGGCCATCGAAGCAGCATCAGCGCGGCCAGAAGGACCCGGAGAGCGGAATGGGACGAGCACGATTACGAGAAGTTCATGAAGGAGTGCGACGCGCGCACGGACAAATACATGGAGCTGCTGGACAAATACGGCGACTCCGCCGAGGCCGAGGAGAAAATCGCGAAGGAAATGGGCTGGTTGCGCGAGTTGACGCCGGAAGAAGTCGAGGAGGAAAACCGGCGCATCGAGGAAATGAATCGCCGCGTGCGAGGAGGCCCTGAACGAGCCGCCGCCCGAACCCGAACCGCACCGCGAAGGCATTGACTGGATCCGCACCGAAAGCGGACGACATCGTGCATCCGCTGCAACATCGTTGCTTTGAAAGCGCGATGAAGGTCTGGCATGAATGTGACGAATTGGATCTCTCCGAAACCGGAGACGAGGATTTGCAGCAGTTCATTTTTGAATTTCAAACCACCGGCGCAAAGCTGGCGGGCGCGCTCAACGGCATCGCGCGCGGGGCGGGTCTTCCCGACCCGGCGTTCACCGTCGCCTGTTTGAAACGCGCGCTCGACCATCTGCACAAATCCCAGGCCGGCCTGGAAGCCGTCGCCTCCAAGAACCATTCTTCCGGAGAAAATGGTTGCAGAGGCGCGGAAAGAGCTGTTTGAAATCCGCGAAGGCATTTTGAAATTGATGGACGAGTTTCGAGGCCGCAAATGAGCGCCACAGCCCCAGAACGGGTTGCCATCGCCCCGGCCACCGAAGCGGATTTGCCCGCCATTTCCCAACTCGCCGGCGTTATCTGGCGCGCATGCTACCCCGCCATCATCTCGTCCGAACAGATTGATTACATGCTGGCGCGGATGTATGCGCTGGACACGATGCGCGAAGAAATCCATTCGCTTGGCGTCCGTTACGCTCTTATGTCGGTGGCCGGCAAAATGGTTGGTTTTGCGTCCTGCGGCCCCACGTCCGGACCGGGCGTGATGAAATTGCACAAGCTCTACCTGTTGCCGGAGTTGCAGGGTCGCGGATTGGGCAGCCGGTTGTTGCAACATTGCGAACAGGAAACCCGCAGGCTCGGCGCGCGGCAATTTGACTCTCTCGGTGAACAAGCGCAACGCCAAAGCCATCGCCGCCTACCAGAGAAACGGTTTCGTCATCGCCGACTCTGTCGTCACCGACATCGGCGGCGGGTTTGTCATGGACGATTTCATCATGGCGAAGGAATTGACATGATGGCTTTCAGCCGATTTCGATTCCCACCGGGCAATGGTCCGAGCCTTGCACATCGGGCCGGATGAAGGCGCGTTTGAGGCGCGGGCGCAGTGATTTGGTGATGAGGAAGTAATCAATGCGCCAGCCGATGTTCCGGGAACGCGCCCCGCCCATCTGGCTCCACCAGGTGTAATGTCCCCCGCCCTTTTCAAATTCGCGGAACGTGTCGAGGAATCCAGCGTTCACGAAGGCGTCAAAGCCAGCGCGTTCCTCGGCGGTGAAGCCGTGGTTGTGAATGTTCGCCTTGGGATTCGCGAGGTCAATCTCCGTGTGCGCCACGTTGAGGTCGCCGCAAAAGATCACCGGTTTCTTCTTCTCCAGCTTTTTCAGATAGGCCAGAAAGTCCCGGTCCCATTTCTGCCGATAGGTCAGCCGCGATAAATCACGCTTGGAGTTTGGCACATAGACGTTCACGAAAAAGAAATCGGCGAACTCGGTGGCCAGCACGCGGCCTTCCTTGTCGTGCTCGCCAATGCCAATGTGCGGCAGGACATTCAACGGCCGCGTCCGGGTGAAAATCGCGGTGCCGGAATAACCTTTCTTCTCCGCACTGTTCCAGTAGGTCGTGTATTTCGCGGGCCAGAGCTGTTCCACGTCGTCCGGGGCACATTTGGTCTCCTGCAAACAGAGGACTTCCGGCTTCTCGTTTTCGAGAAATTCCAGAAAGTTCTTCTTCAGCACGGCGCGAAGGCCGTTGACGTTCCATGAGATTAGTTTCATATACAGGAGAATAAACCACGAATGGACACGGCGTAAAGCCGCGTGGCGGCCACGCCGCTATACGCGGATTTTCGATTTCCTCCTCGTCCTCCTCCTCGTTCTCATAATCAAAAGCAGAAATTCGAGGACGAGGACGAACACGGGGAGGAAGAGGATTGGGGATGCATTGACGTTGAAAAGATGGATGACTACCTTGTCGGCGACCAGCATGAAGACCCAGACAAAATGGATTGGCCTGCTGTTGGTTTGCGCCGCAGCGCAAGGCGCGTTTGCGGGCGAACCGTGGCAGGAAACGCTGGCGCGCATGCCGCTGGCGATGCCCACGACGGAATTGAACCGGACGAACTGCGTGCCGTTGATGCTTAATTCGTTTCAATCCAATGGCGTGGTGAAGGCGCTCATCTTCATGCCAGGCGCGACCGATGAGTTGTTTTTCTTCCGGCGGGCGCAAGCCGTCTTGACCAACGCCAATCCCTCGCTGCTCGACGCGGTGACGGCACTGACAAATCAAACTTTCATCCAAGCCACGTTCCAGCCGCCGCTGCTGCTGCTGCACACCACGGAGGATTCGCTGGACGTGATTGCCGTTGCAAAAAACAAATCCACGGCGGCAAAATTGCATCAGCGATTTGTGCCCAACCGCGTGCGGCTCGAAGACGCGGATTGGGGGGCCGCGCGGGCCGCGCTCAAGGGGAAATCTGGACATCGGCCTGCGCCCGCTGGAGAACGCGCTGGAAACGTATCATTTTTACCGGCTCAATTTCGTGGCATGCGGCGTTACAGACTGGGAGATGCTGGAAACGCTGGCGCTGGCGGGCAAGACCACTTTCACCGTCCACTGGCTCACGGCGGATTTTCAGCCGGACCGGCGCGCAGGCATCACACCGAGGCTGGAACAGTTTCCGATGCGTCAAGATTCCGGCACGAACGCCATCGCGCTCAACGGCGGCAGATAAAATTCCGCCGAGTGCGGCTGGTTGTGGCAGGGATGGTTCCCGACGGTCACCCCGCCCAGATTTCCCGTGTTGCTGCCGCCGTAAATTCCGGCGTCGCTGTTCAGCACTTCGCGCCATTTGCCCGCGCGCGGCAGGCCGATGCGGTAATTTGGACGCGGCACCGGCGTGAGATTCAGGATGACGGCAAGCTGCTTTGAACCGTCGGCGGTCTGGCGCAGGAAGGAGAGCACGCTGTTCTCGCGGTCGTTGCAGTCAATCCACTGGAAGCCGGCGTGGTCGTAATCCGCCTGCCACAGCGCGGGCGTGACGGCGTAAAGCTTGTTCAGGTCCTCCACGAATTTTTGCAGGCCGCGATGGAACGGCCCGGCGTCGAGCAGCCACCAGTCCAATTGCGCGTTCTCGTTCCATTCCGTGCGCTGGCCGAATTCGCCGCCCATGAACACCAGTTTCTTGCCGGGAAACAGCCATTGATAGCCAAGCAGCGCGCGGAGGTTGGCAAATTTCTGCCAGTCGTCGCCGGGCATCCGGCCAATCAGCGAACGTTTGCCGTGCACCACCTCGTCGTGCGACAGCGGCAGGACGAAATTCTCGTTGAAATGGTAGAGCATCGCGAACGTGAGGTCGTTCTGATGATATTTGCGATGGATCGGCTCGTGCGTGAAATAGCCGAGCGTGTCGTGCATCCAGCCCATGTTCCATTTGAACGAGAAGCCGAGGCCGCCGAGATACGGCGGGCGCGTCACCTGCGGCCAGGCGGTGGATTCCTCGGCAATGGTCATCACGCCGGGAAATTCCGTGTGCGTGAGGTGGTTGAACTTTTTCAGGAACTCAATCGCCTCCAGATTTTCGCGCCCGCCGAACTGGTTCGGAATCCACTCGCCCTCCTTGCGCGAGTAATCGAGGTAAAGCATCGAGGCCACGGCATCCACGCGCAGGCCGTCAATGTGAAAGCGCTCGCACCAGAACAGCGCGTTGGCGACGAGGAAATTGGAAACCTCGTTCCGGCCAAAATTGAAAATCAGCGTGCCCCAATCCTGATGCGCGCCCTTGCGCGGGTCTTCGTGCTCGAACAGCGCCGTGCCGTCAAACTTGGCCAGCGCCCATTCGTCGCGCGGGAAATGCGCCGGCACCCAGTCCACGATCACGCCGATGCCGGCCTCGTGCAGCGCGTTGACGAGAAACTGGAAATCGTCCGGCGTGCCGAACCGGCTGGTCGGCGCGTAAAAGCCGGTGACCTGATAGCCCCACGACGGATAATAGGCGTGCTCGGCCACCGGCAGAAACTCGACGTGCGTGAAGCCGAGGCGCTTGACGTATTCCACGAGCGGCTTCGCCAGTTCGCGGTAGCTCCACGATTCCGTTGCGGTCTTTTTCTGCCACGAGCCGACGTGGACTTCGTAAATGCTCATCGGCGAGCGCAACGCGTCGCGCTCGCGGCGCTTTTTCAGCCAGGCGTCGTCGTTCCACTTGAATTTTTTCGTGTCCCAGACGATGGCGGCCTGCTTGGGCGCGACCTCGAAGAAAAATCCGAACGGGTCGGTGTTCAATTTGATGTTGCCGTGCGCGTCGCGGATCTCGAATTTGTAATGCGCGCCCTGCCCCACGCCGGGAATGAAAATTTCCCAGACGCCGGACGCGCCGAGCAGCCGCATCGGATGGAACCGCCCGTCCCAGTTGTTGAAATCGCCGACGACGCTGACGCGCTGCGCGTTCGGCGCCCAGACGGCGAAGCTCGCGCCGGGAACGCCGTCAATCACGCGCAACTGCGCGCCGAGCTTCTCGTAAATTTTCCGCTCGTCGCCCTTGCCAAAGAGGAACAAATCCGATTCGCCCAGCGTCGGCAGAAAGGAATAGGCGTCGCGCGTGCGGCGCGTGCGACCAGCTTTATCCGTGATGACCAGGTCGTAGGCATAAACCTTGTTCGCCGATTCGGTGACCGCCTCAAAGACATCGGTCTTGGGAATCCGCTTCAGTTCAAACGCCGGTTTGTCTTTTTCATGCGTGGGCTGGATGGCGACCTTTTTCGCGTCCGGCAACAGTGCGCGGACGACGAGGCCGGAGCCATCGCCGAGCGGATGCATCCCCAGCAACGTGTGGGGCGATTGGTGCGTCAAACCAATCAGGCTCTGCAGTTCGTCTTTGGTCAGCAGCATGACAACCAGAGGTTAGCAGATGATTTCAAGCGAGAAACGAAAATCCTTCCCGCGTTCCCGCCAGAATATGGCAACGCAGGGTTTTCATGGGGAGCACAACGGAACCACACCAACACCCTGCCGGCGCCATTGGCAGGAAGATTCACATCGAATTCTTGATGGCGCGGCTTATGCCATCACCGGCTCGGCATTCTGCGGCAGCGCCGGCTGTGCGTCGGACGCGTGGAATTTCACGCTGACAATCTTGCTGACGCCATGCTCCTGCATCGTCACGCCATAAAGAATGTCCGCCATCGCGATGGTCCGCTTGTTGTGAGTTATGATGACGAACTGCGAGCGGCCCAGGAAACGCTGCAGGATTTTCACAAAGCGGACGACGTTCGCCTCGTCGAGCGGGGCGTCCAATTCGTCCAGGACGCAGAACGGGCTGGGCTTGACCTGATAAATCGAAAACAGGAGCGACACCGCCGTCATAGTCTGTTCGCCGCCGGACAGCAGTGAAATGCTCTGCAATTGTTTACCGGGCGGGCGCGCCACGATGTCAATGCCGCTCTCCAACACGTCGTTTTCGTCCACGAGAACCAGGTCAGCCTTGCCGCCGCCGAAGACCTCGACGAACATGGTGCGGAAGTTCTCGCGGATTTTCTCGAATGTTTCGATGAACATCTGCCGGGTCTGGACGTTGATGCGGTTGATGATCTCCAGCAATTGCGCCTTGGCCGAAACCAGATCGTCATGTTGCTTGGTCAAAAATTGATACCGTTGCTCGGTTTCCTCGTATTCCTCGATGGCCACGAGGTTGACCGGGCCGATTTCATCCAGCCGTGTTTGCAACTGTTCGACCTGCTGCGCCACGGCAGCCCAATCCGTCGCCGCGCCGCTAGCCGCCATTTCGTCCGGAGTGAGCGTCTGCACCTTGGCCGGGCCTTCGTCAGCATAGGTGATGGTGATGCACTCGCTGCGAATGTCGTCCAGATTGACGTGGTATTTCTGCTGGATTTTTTCGCGAAGGTTTTGAACCGACATGTTTTTCTGCGCCAGCTCCACGTCAATCGCCCCGCGCTGGTTTTGCAAATCGGCCAGCCGGTTGCGTTGCGAGCGCAAATTTTCATCGCGAGCGGTGATTTCGGATTCCTGTGCCTGTTTTTGCGAATGTAACTCCGCTGCCTGCGCGTTCACCATCTCGCGCTCGTGCCCCAAACGGTCAATTTGACCGCGTGAATCCTGTATTTCCGATTCCGCCTGTTCCTTGCGCGTGACAAAGGCGGAACATTCGACGCGGCGCCGCTCAATAACCTGGGCCAGCTCGCGGGCGCGCTGTTCCAGGGCGCCTTGCTGCTGTCGGAATGATGCCAACAGCTGCTCCTCGGCAGCCAGGCCCACCCTGCTTTCCGTGAGCGCCGCGTTTGCGCCGTCCCGCTGCTGACGGAGATTTTCAAGACCTGCCGTCAACGCGGCGACCTTTTCCTGACTGGCGTGCTCATGGGCTTCCAGTTCGCCCAAGTGCGCCGCCAGCACACCGCGCTTTTGCAAACCTTCCTGTTCCTGCGCCGCGAGGCTTTGGACTTCAAAGACCACCGTCTCAATTTTTTGGTGGAGCAGCCGGTTGGAATTCGTCAGCGCGTTGAACTCGCCTTCGCGCGTGGCGATGGCCACCTCCTGTTCGCGCAATTCCGTCTGCGCCTGCTGCAGGCTCGCCTGCAATTCGGTCTGTTCACTCAACAGCGCGCCGCGCTTGCGGCTCATCTCGGCCACGCGGTCCTGAAGCGCGGTCAATTCATTTTGCAAATCTGCAATTTGATTCTTGCGGCCCAGAATGGAGCCTGGCGCCTTCGGGTTGCCGTGGCCGTTCAAATAGCCGCCGGTGTAGATGCCGTGACGGCTCAACAAATCGCCTTTCAACGTGACGAAATCGCAGCCTGCGTGGCCGTTCTGAATTTGCGCCGTCGCCGCCGGCAAATCCGCCGCGATGAACGTGCGACCGAGCAGCGACTTCATAAGATTGTCCACCGACGGGTCCGCCTGGACGACGCTCAACGCGTGGACGATCTGCCCGCCATCCAAAGTCATTTGCGCCGCGACGCCGGTGTTTCCCGGCGACATGTCACCGTCGAATGCCAGTTGATTTTCATCCTTGTGCCGGATGGCCAAAGCCGCGACGCTCGCACGGCCGGTCTTGTTCGTGCTCAAGTCGGCGAGAATTTCCTGCGCGGATTCCGGCTGTTCCGTCAAAACAAGCTGTAGGTGATGGCCCAAGGCATTTTCAATCGCCACCACAAATTGCTCCGGCACCCGGATGCGGTCCGCCAGCGAGCCTATAACGGAACGCGACTGCCGCAACGCCGCCACCGCGCCCACGTCGAAACCTTCGCGCGAGCCTTCGAGCTGCTCCAGCACCCCCAGACGCGAACGCTTCTCGGCCTGGGTCTGCAAAAATTGGTCCTGCTCGGCGGAGGATTGATGCAACTCGTCCTGAATTTCGCGCAGCCGGTTCTGGCGCTGCTCCACCGAACCGCGCTTGGTCTGCGCGTTCAGCTTTTCCACCTCGACGCTCGCGGTGAATTCCTGCAACCGCGCCTCCAGCCGCGTGCGTTCCTCTTCCAACTGGATTTTTTCCGCCGATAATTTTTCGAGCCGCACGACGTTGCCCTGCTTTTGCAGATCCAGCGCGGTAATTTCGTTGCGGATGCGCGTCAAATCCTGCGCGGCGGCGAACGCGGCGGATTGCGCGGCGCGTAATTCCTCCTGCAACCGCTTCAAATCGCCTTCGACCTGGTTCAACGCAAATTGTTTCTTCTCCAGCGCCAGCCGGTGCTCCGCCAGCATCGCCTCGGACCGGGACAATTTTTCACTAACCGCGGTCAATTCTTCCTGTGCGGCGCGCGAGCGTTCCTCGGATTGCGCAATGTCCGCGAGCGCGCTGGAGTTTTGCGCCGCGATTTCGCGCAGCCGTTCCTCGTTGAACTGGATCCGGCTCTCGTGCTTGTCCATCTCGCCCTTCAGCTCCAGTCCGCGCTGCTGCTGCGCGCTCACCTGATGTTCCAGCTCGGAAAGCCGTTCGCGCAACCGGGCGATTTCATTTTCAAACCGCAGCACGTCGTTCGAACCCTGCTCGATTTCGTTTCGCAGATTCTCGACGGCGGCTTCTTTTTCGGAAATCTCCGACTGCAACACGTCAAACTGGTGCCGCGCAAGCTGCGTGTCGAGGTGCTGCAATTCGATGGAAATTTGCTTGTAGCGCCGTGCCTTGCCGGCCTGGCGCTGAAGCGAGCCGATCTGCCGCTTCACTTCGCGGATGAGGTCGGCCACGCGCAGGAGATTTTGCTCGGTGTAGTCCAGTTTCCGAAGCGATTCCTTTTTCTGCGACTTGAATTTCGTGATGCCGGCGGCCTCTTCAAAAATCAACCGGCGATCTTCCGGCTTGCTGGAGAGGATCTGTGTGATGTGTCCCTGCGCGAGGATGCTGTAACTCGTGCGCCCGACACCCGTGCCCATGAACAACTGCTGGATGTCCTTGAGCCGGCACGGCGTGCGGTTCAGAAAATACTCGCTGGCGCCGTCGCGGAAAATCCGGCGCGTGAGCGTGACTTCGTCGTAGGCAACCTCGACGCCCGCCGCGCGGAGGTTTTCACTGTCCACGCCGCCGAGCGTGAGAGAGACTTCGCCCATGCCCATCGGTTTGCGGCCGTCCGTGCCGTTGAAAATCACGTCCGCCATTTCGCCGCCGCGCAGCGCCTTGGCGGATTGCTCGCCGAGCACCCAGCGGATGGCATCAGAGACGTTGGATTTGCCGCAGCCGTTGGGGCCGACAATGGCGGTGACACCGGGCTGAAAATTCAGCGCGGTCCTGTCCGCGAAGGACTTGAACCCTAAAAGGGTTAAATTCTTTAGATGCATGACCTGTCTTTCGGTTAAGGCAACCAGAGTTGCCGGTTAAAGTAAAGCAAAAAAACACAATATATGGCACACAACACCCGTTGTGGCACAACTAATTGGTGAGGAACCAGGATTTGCCTTGTGCCGCAACCGCCCTTTTTATCCATCAAATCGCTAGTATTTATACGCCTTTTGAGAGGATTCGTCAAATGGTTTTTGACCAAAAAGATCTCCGCCGACCGTTGCATTTCTTGTTTTGCATTTGAAAACCAGTTGACATTTCTTCGTTCCAGCATCAGTTTATCCGCATCCGTTGATTTGACGGACTCATGACGAGTGGTCGAGGGACTGGCCCGATGACACCACGGCAACCGGTTGAACTTTGATTTCAATGTCAGGTGCCAATTCCAGCCCGGGCATCATTGGCCTGGGAAAAATGAGAAGAGCACAAAAGCTTTGTCGCCCCTTCTCACCATGAGTCGGGGCGTTTTTATTTTAATAATCGCCCTCGCTGTCGTCCTCGTTCTCGTAATCGAAAATGAGAAGTCGAGGACGAGCACGAGGACGAGGAGGATGAATAGACACATTACATTTATGAGTGAAAAAAATGGTTATATGAAGGCGCTCAAGTGCCGCGAGTGCGGACGCGAATATCCGCTGGAAGCGACTCACGTCTGCGAATTCGACTTCGGCCCGCTGGAGGTAGCCTACGACTACGATCGCATTAAAAAATCAATGACTCGCGAAACAATCGCATCGCGTCCGCGAACGATGTGGCGTTATCGGGAACTTCTGCCGGTCGCGGGCGAGCCCACCGTCGGCACGCAAGCCGGTTTCACACCGCTTGTCAAAGCCGACCGACTGGCCAAGGCCCTTGGCATCCGCGAATTGTGGGTCAAGAACGACGCGGTGAACTACCCAACCCTCTCGTTCAAAGATCGCGTCGTGAGCGTGGCCTTGAGCCGCTCAAAGGAGCTGGGCTTTGACACCGTCGCCTGCGCGTCCACGGGAAATCTTGCCAACGCGGTTTCCGCCCAGGCCGCGAGCGCCGGGCTGAAATCCTACGTCTTCATTCCGTCGGATCTGGAGCAGAGCAAAATACTGAATTCGCTCATTTACGGCGCAAACGTCATCGGCATCAAGGGCCATTACGACGAGGTGAACCGCCTCTGCGCGGAAATCGCCGGCAAATTCGGCTGGGCGTTCGTGAACGTGAACATGAGGCCCTATTACGCCGAAGGCTCCAAGAGCATGGCGCATGAAATCGCCGAACAACTCGGCTGGCGCGCGCCGCAGCACACCGTCGTCCCCATGGCTTCCGGTTCGCTGCTCACAAAGATCCACAAAGGCTACCAGGAATTCGTCAAGGTCGGCCTCATTACCGACACGCGGCCAACCATTCACGGCGCGCAGGCGACCGGTTGCTCGCCGATTTCCACCGCGCAAAAGGCCGGACTCGATTTTTTCAAGCCGGTCAAGCCCGACACGATTGCAAAGTCGCTCGCCATCGGCACGCCGGCGGACGGTTTTTACGCGCTCAAAGTAATGCGCGACACCGGCGGCGCCTCCGAGGACGTGACGGACGACGAAATTCGCGACGCGATCAAGCTGCTGGCCGAGACGGAAGGCATTTTTGCCGAGACAGCCGGAGGCGTGACCGTGGGCGTGGCGAAAAAACTGATTGAATCCGGCAAGATTCCACGCAACGAGTCCGCCGTCATCTGCGTCACCGGCAATGGGTTGAAGACGCTTGACGCCGTGCAGCATCACTGTGGCAAACCGCGTGAAATCAAGCCCAGCCTACGCGAATTTGAGGCGCTGCTGGCGCATGAGGAAAAATTGAGCGTTTGACGGAGGTCGGACCTCCTCACGCCGGTTGCTGCGGGTTGAACAGTTTTGCCACTTTCGACTACGCGCTTTCTTCCATCATGATGATCGCGGGTCAGGTTCGCGGCAGAATTTCGATTCCGCAGATCTTGGGGTTCTCCACGTTGGGCGTGAACGTGATGTCTAATTTGCCGTTGGTCACATCCACATTGACGCTTTCAACATAGGCTTTATCGAAACCGCCGGCTTTGGCCCAGATGTCAAAATCCTTGAACTCCTGCCCCTGGACATTGAAGGAAAAAACGCGCATCCCCGGCCCGGTAATGCCAGTGTAAACCTCCGCGAAATGAAGTTTCACGGTGTATTTGCCATTGGGAACCACAAAATGGTATGCCGTCATTGAGTATCGTTCCGTGCGATAAATAGCCTGGTCGGTGGTGTTGGTGACTGCTGCGTTGGTCACTGCATACGTTTGTCCATCGGCAAAACCCTGGTCCGGCAGCCATATGTTGCCTGCGGAATCCTTCATTTGTTCGGTGACGCCGGCTTTAATGCGAACCGGCGGAGTCACCGTCGCCGGCGGTGCGGGCGGTGCAGGAACTGGAGCCGCTGCCGGAGTTGCCGGCGTGGCATCTGGAGAATCGGCAGTGTCATCGGTGGAGGTCTTGCTGCAACCGGTGATCAAGGCAACAGCCAGCAGAACGGCAAAACCACCCGCCCATTTCTGCATCCAACGATTTGTATTCTTCATAAATTTACTCCGGGGTTGGCGATTGTTAATGCTTGGGTTCGACAAAACATGTTACGGCGACAGGACGGCGGCAAGGAAAAAATGCGGACATTTGAGCGGGAGGGATGGAAATGGTGAAATATTCGAATTGGAATTCCTGCCGCCATCCGGCGCATAATCCCGCGAAATCACAATTTAATGGACGCCAAAAATCATGACACCGGAAATCATCCGACCCGGCCAGATTGAGATTCGCTTTCTCCTCGAAGGCAAGGACACCGATGGCCGGCTCGCTGCGTTTGAGTTCTCCGTTCCAGCGGGCGCGAAAGTGCCCGTGCCGCATTCGCATGAACGCTACGACGAGACCATTTACGGACTGCAAGGCGTGATGACATTCACCGTCAATGGCCAGCCGGTGGACATCGCCGCGGGTAACACTTGTTTTATTCCGCGCGGCTCGGTGCATGGCTTCAACAATCTGAAGCCATCGAACGCAAAAGCCCTTGCCGTCGTGACGCCCGCGCTCATCGGCCCGGAATTCTTTTGCGAAATGGCCGCCATCGTCAATGCCGGCGGCCCGCCGGACGTGGAGAAAATTAAAGCGGTGATGACCAAACACGGACTCGTCCCCGCTCCGCCGCAGAAATAAACCGGCGCATGGTGGTGCTTGCCAAAAATTCGGGCTGGAAATCTTGCCGCCGTTGAACTTATCTTTACGCCCATGAACCCCATCCACGTCCCCGCCGGAGAAGGCAACAAGCTTAATATCTTCGGTAACATTGATAACATCCGCGTCCGTGGCCGCGACACGGGCGGCGTGTTGGCAGTGGTCGAATCGAATACGCAAGACTTAACATCAATCCGGTTGTTGAGCCGACATGCTGCCACCAATGAATAGTTTCGTGAAAGAAAGTGGAAAAGGCTGAGACCAAATGAATGTCGCCGTCACCTGATGTAAAAATTCCACCTGCACCAGAGTTTAGCCGTTCATGGAAGTCTTTTCTTAATCGAACAACAAAATGCAGTGGATGATAAAGACCTCGCGTGTTCGATGAAGAATAAAGTTCATCTGGGAAATCCCAGCCCTGAGAAATTAAATCTGCATTTGAGTCTTTAAGCATTTCACCTGTTTTGACTCATGAGCGCGTCAATTTTCTTTCGCACGGCGTCATCCATCTTGATCAGCGGCGGCCAGGCGCGTTTGAAACCTTCGCCGGGAATTTTCTTCGTCGCATCAATGCCCAGCTTGCTGCCGCTGGCGATTTCGCTCGTCGCGTGGTCGAGCACGTCGGACGGGCCTTTGGTGAAGATGCTGTCGCGCTGCGGATCGGTGTTGGCCGTGAGGTGAAACAGCACTTCGCTGGTGTTGTGGACGTTCACGCCGGCGTCCACCACCACGATGTATTTCGTGAACATCATCTGCCCCATGCCCCAGAGGCCGTGCATGATCTTGTAGGCCTGCATCGGGTAGGTCTTCTTGATGCTGACGAACACGAGGTTGTGGAACACGCCTTCCGCCGGCAGCGCGATGTCCACGATTTCGGGGAAATTCATCTTGAAGATGGGCAGGAACAATTTCACGCTCGCGCCGCCGATGTAAAAATCCTCCATCGGCGGAATGCCGACAATCGTCGCCGGATACACCGCGTCCTTGCGATGCGTGATGGCGGTGACGTGAAACACCGGATACGGCTCGGGCAACGTGTAATAGCCGGTGTGATCTCCGAACGGCCCTTCCTCACGCAACGGCTCTGTCGGGTCCACGTAACCTTCGATGACGAAGTCGGCGTTGGCGGGAACTTCGAGGTCGTTGGTCTCGCACTTCACCAGTTCAACGGATTTTTTGCGGAGATAACCCGCCAGCAGAAATTCATCGAGGCCATCTGGCAGCGGCGCGGTGGCGGCGAAAGGAAACATCGGGTCGCCGCCGATGAAAATGCTGACGGGCATGCGCTCGCCTTTTTCGTAGTAGCGGCGGCCATGGCGCGCGGCGACTTTCTGCAATTGCCAGTGCATCCCAGTGGTTTTGTCGTCGTAAATCTGGATGCGATACATGCCGACATTGCGCTCGCCCGTGTCCGGGTCGCGCGTGACGACGCAGGGCAGCGTGATGAACCGTCCGCCGTCGAGCGGCCAGCATTTGAGGATGGGCAAATTCAAAAGCGTGGGGAGCGCACGCGCCTCGCGTGCTGCGGTTGACGCCTCGTCAACCGCGCCGAGCGCGCCAACGCGCGATGGCGCGCGTTCAGCCGACGACGAGGCGTCGTCGGCTGCGCCCGGGGCAGGCGCGCTCCCCAGTATGTCCGGTGCCGCCGGCCACGGTTCTTTGCGAGATGGTGGCGCGTCAAACTTGTGAATCACATCTTTGCACGAACCCGTCTTCACGCTCTTCGGTTTCGCGTGGCGCAAATCCAGCGCGAGCGAGAGCAGCTTGATGGCTTCCTTGAAACTCGTCGGCGGCTTGGCTTTCATCAGTGCGCCGAGTTCGTTCGCCACGTCGTCCACGGACTCCGCACCCATGCTCATGGCCATGCGCTTGTGCGAGCCGAGCGTGTTGATGGCCACGGGGAAAGGCGAGACGACGCCATTGATGGTGGGCTTTTCGAACAGCAGCGCCTTGCCGCCGCCGGGCGATTTCATTTCGCGGTCGGCGATCTCGGTGATCTCGAGTTCAGTGGCGACGGACTGGGAAATGCGCTTCAGTTCGCCCGCGGCATCGAGCGCGTTGACAAAATCACGGAAGGAATCGAACGCCATACGCCCGCGAGGCTAGCAGAATTGCGGCGTGGCGCAATGCGTAGGAGTTAGCGGCAGAGTGCCTGGATTTTTTCCACGGCTTCGGCGAATCCGCGCTGGGCTTCCGGCGTGAGGGTTTCGCTGAAATCCAGTTTCAAGGCGGGAATGGTGAGCCACCAGGCCCGCGGCGCGTGGCCGAAAACGTCTCGCGCCAGCGCCAGCAGCGTGCGCGGGTCGGCGGCGTGCGCCATGAGCTGGGACGATTCACCGGGTTCGAGCTTGCGGAGCCGCACCTCGCGCGGGGCGTCCACAGCGGCGTCCACGAACACCACGGTATGCGCCCGTGAAACCGGGTCGGCGTATTCGGGGGAGAGCTGCTGGCAGACAAGCGTGCGGACGCCGGGCAGGTTCAGCTTCTCAACGGCCTCGGCCACGCGCGGGCCGACGCCGTCATCACCACGCAGGGTGTTGCCGTAACCGATGACGAGAAAGTCACGGCCGGCAGATGGATGAGATGTGTTTTGCACGGTCGGAAATTAAACCAACGGGTTTGAAAAACCAGCGGGAAGGCGAACCCGCGGGGTTTCAATTGTGATTGCCAGCCATCAGGACGAAATACGGGTGGCCTGGCTTGCCACGCACTGCCAGTGTCCGTCCCGTTTCACAAACACATCGGTCATTCGTTGCGGCCCGCTGATGTCAACGCCATTGGAAGTGCCATCCCACACGACGCGAAAATTCACGACGGCCGTGTCGCCGTATATGCGGATTTTGAACTCGCTCATCTCGAACGAGTCAATCAGCAACTGTCCGGACTTGATGGATTCCAGAGCGCGGGCTTTCGTCCAGATTTGGCCGTTGGGGCCGGTGAACTCAAATTCCTCCGCCTGGATGTTGTTGATTTTGGCCGTGTCGCGTTGTTTCACGGCGCCGGCCCATGTCTGTTCCACGGTTTGCAATTCCTGTTCCGATGCAATTTGCCGGGCGCCGATACCGGGGGTGGATTCCGGTCTGTTGGTCTGGCCAGACAGGAGTGACGTGGCAAAGATGACTGCAATGAGAGGCAGAACCTTTTTCATATTCAGACCATTCCGAACCGGAGTTGTCTTCAAACAAAACGGGGAAACGGCCCTGTCTCCGTCGCCCCGCCAGTCAAACATATTTAACCAAATCATGCCGGGGACTCGTGCAACTCGTCCCTCCAATTTTCAGCCGCGCGCGACCTCGTTCAGCACTGAACCGTCAGGCGCCAGGAGCCGGACATGCAACGGCATCTGGCCGACGGCGTGGGTCGAGCAGCTCAGACACGGGTCGTAGCAGCGGATGCCGTGCTCGATGCGATTAAGCATCGGTTCGGGAATCTCGCCGGTGCCGCGGACATAATGCCGCGCGATCTGCGCGACGGTCTGGTTCATGGCCAGGTTGTTCTGGCCGGTGGCGACGATGAGATTAACCTTTTGGAGCAGACCATTGCGGTCCACGGTGTAGTCGTGGAAGAGTGTGCCGCGCGGGGCCTCGCTCGCACCCACGCCGCGCAGGCTGTTGATGCCGGCATCAGCGCGGAGATAATCGCCCAATAATTCGGGATCGTCCATGTAGCGCTCGATGTATTCCAGTGACGCAAGGATTTCGATGAGACGCGCGTAGTGATACAGGAACGACGACGTGACCGCGCCGCGTCCGAGTTTTTTGAAGAGCTTCAACTCGGCGTCGGCCTTGGGCACACCCATTTGTTCGCAAACGTTCAGCCGCGCGAGCGGGCCAACGCGATACATGCCGTCGGGAAAGCCGAGCGGCAAATAATACGGCGATTTGAGATACGAATTCTCCTGGACCGACTCGCCGATGTAGTCGTTATATTTTTGCGGGTCAAGCTGGTCGGCGATGATGCTGCCGCTGCTGTCGGTGAAACGCAATTTGCCGCCGTGATGTTCCCACGTTCCATCCGGGGCCACGAGGCCCATGAACAGCGACGCGAAATTGCCGAAAATCATCATTTCGCGCTGGTGGGTTTCCATCGTTTTTTTCCAGAGGTCAAACGCCACCTTGGTTGTGGCAAACGCCTCCGGCAGCCACGCGCGGATTTTGGCGCGGCCTTCCTCGGTGAGAGGCGAGCGCACGCCGCCGGGCACGGCCCAGGCGGGATGGATTTTTTTGCCGCCGAGAATCTCGATGATTTCCTGGCCGAACTGGCGGAGCCGGATGCCGGCGCGGGCGAGTTCCTTGTTCGCGGCGATGATGCCGAAGACATTGCGTTGCGCCGGCGGCGTATCCCAGCCGAGCAGGAAATCCGGCGCACTCAAATGAAAGAAGCTCAACGCGTGGCTTTGCACGAGCTGGCCGAGGTTCATAAGACGGCGGAGCTTGTCGGCGGCGGGCGGAATTTTGACGGCCATGATGGCGTCGCCGGCTTTCGCCGAAGCAAGCAAATGGCTGACCGGGCAGATGCCGCAGATGCGCGGGGTGATGCCGGGCATTTCGCCATAGGGCCGGCCCTCGCAGAACTTCTCGAAGCCGCGGAATTCCACGACGTGGAAGACGGCGTCGGACACGTTGCCCGCGTCATCCATGAAAATGCTGATCTTGGCGTGGCCCTCGATGCGGGTCACGGGATCAATGACAATGCGTTTTGACATAAATCAACCAAATTTCAATTGTGTGCCTTCGAGCTTCGGTGTTTTGCCTTCAAGCACCTGGACCATCAGCGCCTTGATGCGGTCCGCCGGCGGCGGGCAGCCGGGCAAAAAATATTCGACGTGAACGGCTTCATGCACGGGCATGACGCGCTTGAGCAATTGCGGCACGATGCCGTCGGCCTTGGGCACGCTCGGATTGTTCTGCGCGTTTTCGATGTAGGCGCGCTGCAAAACATTTTCCACGTTGCCGGCGCCAAGCTGGTTGCGGATGGCGGGCACGTTGCTGGTGACGGCGCAATCGCCGAAGGACACCAGCACCTTGGTGCGCGCGCGGATTTTGTGAAGGATTTCCAGGTTGTCCTCGTTGCAAACGGCGCCTTCAATGAGGCAGACGTCCACGTTTTTCGGATATTCTTTCACGTCCATGACCGGGCTGTAGACGAGTTCGATCATGCCGGCGAGGTCAATGAGGAACTCGTCGAGGTCGAGGAATGACATGTGGCAGCCGGCGCAGCCGCCGAGCCAGACCGTGGCTACTTTCAAGGGTTCCATAATTTCTTTTCGCGTGCGTTGACGATGAATTCAAGTTTGTTGCGGTCGCGTTCCATTTCGGAAGCCGTTGACCCTTTGTAAAACAGCGCGCCGGTGGGGCAGGACATGACGCATTTGCCGCAGGAGGTGCAGGTCTCGGAATCGCCCCACGGCTGGTTGAGGTCGGTGATGATTTTGGCCTTGCCGCCGCGCCCTGCGACGTTCTTGGTGCCCGCTCCCTCGATGTGCCAGCAAACGCGCACGCAGCGGCTGCAAAGGATGCAGCGGTTGTGGTCCATGCCGAACAGGCGGTGCGTCGCGTCCACGCTCCATTTCGGGGTGGTGTAATCGTAACGCACATGGTCCATGCCCAGGCCGTAGGCGAGCGTCTGGAGTTCGCAATGGCCGTTGGCCACGCACACGGCGCAGGTGTGATTGCGCTCGGCAAAGAGCAGCTCCAGCGTCATGCGCCGGTATTTTTGCAGGCGTTCGCTGTTGGTCTTCACGTCCATGCCCTCGCTGATTTTTGTCGTGCAGGCGGGCAGCAGCTTGGCGATGCCGGTGACTTCCACGAGGCACAGGCGGCAGGCGCCGAGGTCGTAAACGCCTTCGAGATGGCAGAGCGTCGGGATTTTGATGCCGGCGTCGTTGGCGACGTCCAGGATCGTCGCGCCTTCCTCGGCGCTGACTTCTTTCCCGTCAATGGTCAATGTTTTGGCGGCCATAAAAATTAGTTGTTACTTTTTCGCCGGTTCGGATTTTTGCGCCTCGCCGTTGCCGTGCGGGCCGAATTTGTCGGGCTGGAGCAATTCCTCGTATTCGTTGCGGAAAAACCGCAGCGTGCTCATCGTCGGGATTCGGCGCGGTCTGGCCGAGTCCGCAGAGGCTGGTGTTTCTCACCATGTCGCAAAGCTCCTCGAGCTTGGCGAGATCGCGCGCGGTGGCCTTGCGGTCGAGGATTTTCTCCAGCAGATGCAGCATCTGCACGGTGCCGGCGCGGCAGGGAATGCATTTGCCGCAGGATTCGTCCATGCAGAATTCCATGAAAAACCGCGCGACGTCCACCATCTTGGTGGAATCGTCCATCACAATCATGCCACCCGACCCCATGATGGAGCCGAGCTTGCCGAGCGATTCGTAATCCACCGGTGTGTCAAGATGCTGGGACGGAATGCAGCCGCCGGACGGACCGCCGGTTTGCACGGCCTTGATGGCGCGGCCATCGGGAGCGCCGCCGCCCATTTCCTCGACAATCTGGCGCAGGGGCGTGCCCATCGGCACTTCGATGAGGCCGGTGTTGTTGATTTTCCCGGCCAGGGCGAAAACTTTCGTGCCTTTGCTTTTTTCCGTCCCGATGCCGGCGAACCATTCCGCGCCCTTGCGGTAAATCGGCGGCACGTTGGCAAAGGTTTCGACGTTGTTCAGCAGCGTGGGGCAGCCGAACAGCCCGCTTTCCGCCGGGAACGGCGGACGCGGACGCGGCGTCCCGCGCTTGCCTTCGACGGAGTTCATCAACGCGGTTTCCTCGCCGCACACGAATGCGCCGGCACCTATGCGGATGTCTATGTTGAAATTGAATGGAGATTCAAAAATGCCGCTGCCCAAGAGGCCGAGCGCCTTGGCCTGTTTGATGGCATTTTGCAGCCGCTTGATGGCCAGCGGATATTCGGCGCGGCAGTAAATGAAACCCTGGTTGGCTCCCACCGCGTAAGCAGCGATGGCCATGCCTTCCAGCACACTGTGCGGGTCGCTTTCGAGCACGCTGCGGTCCATGAACGCGCCGGGGTCGCCCTCGTCCGCGTTGCAGATGACGTATTTCTGCGGGCTTTGCGTCTTGGCGACCGTGCCCCACTTGATGCCGGTGGGAAAACCCGCGCCGCCGCGTCCGCGGAGGCCACTCTTGACCATGGACTCCACCACTTCCTTGGGCGTCATTTCGCGGAGCACATGGTGCAACGCCTGATAGCCCTCGACGGCGATGTAAGCCTCGATGCGTTCGGGATCAATCTCGCCGCTGTTGGCCAGGACGATGGACAACTGTTTTTTGAAAAAGGGCGCGTTCCAATCGCCCTGCTTCAATTTGGTCTTGCCGCCTTTGAGGGTGCCGATCAGTTCGCGCGCGTCCTCGGGCGTGACTTTTTCATAAAGCGCGCCTTTCGGGTCCACGCCCACCAACGGGCCTTCGCAGCAGAGTTTCATGCAGCCGACGCCGCGCACTTCCACCTCATTTTCGAGGCCGGCCTCCTTGACTGCCTGTTCGAGATTTTTTTTGACCGTATCCGAGCTGGACGACATGCAGCCGGCGGCCATGCAGCAACGGATGACCGTTTTTTTGCGGGCGGCAAGTTCCTTCTCGGCGATTGCGTTGAGATCATCAATGACCATTTGGCATCCATCCTTTCAAGTGTTCGAGCGCTGTTTCCGGGGATTGGCGCGGCGTGACCGTGCCGTCATAGACGACCGCCGGTGCGATGCCGCAGGCGCCGATGCAGCGCGCGGTCAGCAGTGAAAGCTGGCCGTCCGGCGTCGTTTCGCCGGCCTTGATTTTTGCCTTCTCCTCGACCGCGGCAAGCACCTTGTTCGAGCCTTTGACGTAACAGGCCGTGCCGAGGCAGACGACGCAGGTGTGTTTGCCCTGGGGTTTGAGGGTGAAGAAATGGTAAAACGTCGCCACGCCATAAACGCGGCTCGCCGGCAGCTTGAGCCGGTGGGCGACGAACAGCAGCAAATCATCTTCGAGAAAACCGAACAGTTCCTGCGCCTTGTGCAAAATTTCGATCAGCGCGTCATGCCGGTATTGATGCTTCTTCATGTGCGCTTCAAGTATCTTGAAGCGCTTGTCGCCGCTGGCGTGCTGCTCCGCTTTAGCCGCGGTTTCCATTCTCTGAACTGGAACAGTAGGTGGCATAATTCAATCCTGAATGCATATTAGCGTATTGGGCGCGCAACGCTCCACGCAAATTGGGAATTACTGAACATTTTTTGCGCGCACGCATCCGGCGAAAGAAAATGCCGGCGTGAAACGGCCAGGTCTTAACTCCCGATTAATTGGCGGTATTTTGAAATCGTCCGCCCGGCCTGCTCCGGAGTTTCGTTCAAAAACTCGATCCGGAAGTGTTTCAAGCCGAGCGCGAGCAGCTTGTCCACGTGTTCCGCGCCGCTTTGCGCCGCCGCGTTGAACACCGTGTTGCGGCAGCCGGCATCAGCCTTGACGGGATGCTCGGCGCCGACGCGATCGCGCAACTTGACGTCATGCCGGTCGCACGGGCGGCCGCAATCGCGGTAATCCCTGCCCTGTGAAAGGAACGCGCAGAACACGCAGTGCTCCATGTGAAACATCGGCATGTGCTGGTGAATCGTCACCTCGAACCATTCCGGCGGCGCGGCGCGGAACAATGACTCCAGTTGCGAATAATTCAGGTCGTAGCTCGCCGTCACGCGCTCCAGCCCGAATTTGTTTTTGAAATAATCCGCGGAAATCCGGTTGGCGATGTTCAAGGAGTAATCGCCCACGCGCCGGTCATTGGCGAAGAATTTCAGGTGATCGTAATTGCGGACAAGATAGCCGTCGGCCTTGCAGGAGCGGACTTGTTCGAGCGTCCATTCCTCGCCGGTCTTGAAAATGCGCGGCGGAGCAACGAAAATCTGTGACGGGTGACGGGTGGCGGGTGACGTGAAACTGGCGCGCTTCGCTTCGCTCGTCACTGGCCACTCGTCACGCATCCGCACGGCTTCGCGATATTTCTTCGGGTCTTCAAACTCGCAATAAATCGTCGTCACGCCGCATTTCAGCGCGGTTTCGAGCTGCGGCAAATTGCGAACCAAAACGATGAGTTGGGTGGCACAGGCGTCCCGCCGAATTGCGGAGAGGGACGCGCGGTGGAATTTTCCGGGTAATGGCACTTCGAGCGTGTCGTCCATGCAGGTTTCGGGCGCGACGCCCGAAACAACAGGCGGGACGCCTGTTCCACCCGGAATGAGTTGCCACCGCTTCGGCTGCACGCGGAGCCTTTCCAATGCCGTCACCGTTTCGCGGCGGAGGCGGTTCAATTCACTGACCGGCAGCATGACCTCGCCAGCGAGATGGTTTTTCAGCCCGCCGAGCTTGAACGGCGTGCCGCCGAGCCGGCCAAGCTGTTCGAGCAATTTTCCCTCCGTGAGCGGCAGCTTCTCCGCTTTCGTCAGCGGCACCGATGATTCCGCCTTCGCGACGTTTCCCAATTCATCGCGGGCAATCACAGTGAGCGGCCTGCCGGCGACGCCGTGAACCTCCAGCTCAACCGGCCGTTTATATTTCGGCGGCTCGCCTTCAAAGCTGCGGCGCAAATCGCGGTTCAACTCCGGGTCGTCCGTTTTCCACAATTTGTCACCGGCGTGGATGCGTGAAAAATCAACGTCGCCACGACCGAAATAAATTTCACTTCCGCCTTCTGCCTTCTGCCGTCGCACTTCATAAACCCGGCCGCCTTCCTCCTGTTCCTCCGGATGGCCGGCGTCGAAAACCACGCCGTCCCCGGGCTTGAGCGGGCCCACGAGCGCCACCACCACGGCATCGCGCAAGACTTTGGAAACTTCACCGAGAAACACGCCGCGTTTTTTCCCGAATCGCGCGTGAACCAGCTTTTGATTGTCCGTCCCGCCAAACCAGCCCGTGAACAGGCCGCGCGAAAACGCCATTTCCATTCCATAGCGATCGGAGGGACGAGTTACACGAGTCCCACTTTGAACGTCTTGATTAGGGCCTCGTGTAACCCGGCTCTCCGGGAGTTTATCGAGCGCCTGCCTGTAAATCCTAGTGATGTTGGCGACGTATTCCGGCGATTTGAGCCGGCCTTCGATTTTCAACGACGCGACACCGGCGCGGACCAGTTCCGGCAGCACCTCCAGCCCGGCCAGATCCTGCGGGCTTAAAAGGTATTTCCGGTCACCCAGCGGAACCGGTTTGCCGTCGGAAATCAAATCGTAGGGCATCCGGCACGCCTGCGCGCATTCGCCGCGATTCGCCGAGCGGCCGCCGATGGATTCGCTGGTGAGACACTGGCCGGAATAGGCGACGCACAACGCGCCGTGGACGAATACTTCGAGGGGCAAGGTGGGGCGAGCGTCCCCGCGAGCCGCGCTATCGACCAACGAAACGGCTCGCGAGGACGCTCGCCCCACCGAATTGATTTTCTCAATTTCCGCAATTGAACATTCGCGCGCCAGCACGACGAGGCCGCAGCCGAGATCGCGGGCAAATTCCACTCCGGCGGCGCTGGTGATGGTCATCTGCGTCGAGGCGTGGATCGGAAAATCCGGCGAAATCCCGCGGATGAGCCGGCAGATGCCGGCGTCCTGCACAATCACCGCGTCCACCCCGGCGGCGATCATCGCCCGCAGGTATTTTTCGGCCTCGGCGAGTTCGTTTTCAAAGACCAGCGTGTTGAGCGTGACGTAGCCGCGCACGCCGCGCCGGTGTAGAAATTCCATCAGCTTCGGCAGGTCCGCCTCCGTGAAATTCTGCGCGCGCATCCGGGCGTTGAACTTGTCGAGGCCGAAATAAATCGCGTCCGCGCCGTTTTCCACGGCGGCCTTCACGCAATCCCAGTCGCCGGCGGGCGCGAGCAGCTCCGGCAAACGCGTAGCGCGCCCGTCTTGGCTTGGCTGCGACGCGGCAGGGATCGCGGAATGCGGATTGGGTTCAGTTGTAACTGCGCCGGTCATTTCAGACTGAATTTAGCAGCGAATCGGCCATGACACAAAGCATCTTTGCCGCGCTGCTAATTTCCTCCCGCTCCCGTCCCCGCTCTCGTCATCGGCGGTTCTGGAGTGGAAGAAAATTCAGTTTTAATCTGCGTTAATCTGTGCTTTCCTGTGGCTGAAGATGATTCATCCGACAGCCATCATTCATCCGAGTGCGAAACTGGACCGGACGGTCCAAGTCGGGCCGTTCGCCGTGATTGACGCCGGCGTCGAACTGGGCGCGGACTGCATCGTCGGGCCGCACGTTTATCTGACCGGGCTGACGACGGCTGGGCCTGAAAACCGTTTTCACGCCGGCAGCGTCATCGGCGACGCGCCGCAGGATTTGAAATACAAGGACGAACCGACGCGGCTGCGCATCGGCAGCCGGAACGTATTCCGGGAACACGTCACGATTCACCGTTCCACCAAGCCGGACGCGGCGACCGTCATCGGCTCGCACAATTTTTTCATGGCGAACTCGCACATCGCGCACAATTGCAGCATTGGCGACCACGTGATTCTGGCCAACGGCGCGCTGCTGGGCGGCCACGCGGCGGTGCAGGACGGCGCGTTCATCTCCGGCAATTGTCTCGTGCATCAATTTTGCCGCGTCGGCGCTCTGGCGCTGATGCGGGGCGGCGCGGCCATCAGCAAGGATCTGCCGCCGTTTTGCGTGGCGCTGCGCGAAAACGAAATGCGCGGATTGAACGTCATCGGACTTCGCCGCGCGGGATTTTCGGCGGAAACGCGGATGGAATTGAAGCGTCTTTACCATCTGTTGTTCCGGGGCGGGAAAGACTTTGCGCGAGGCGCTGGCCGGGGCGCGGGAACAGTTCACCGGCGAAGCGGCCGGAAAAATACTGGAATTCGTCGCCGAAGCCAGGCGCGGCGTTTGCGCGGACAAGGGCCGGGCGACGGCGGAAGGCGAAGAATAGAAAGGCATTTCATGTATAAAATCATTGGAGCTGACGGACGGCAATACGGGCCGGCTTCCGGCGAGCAAATCCGGCAGTGGATTGCCGCGGGCCGGGTCGAGAGCCGCACGCCGGTTTTCACCGACGGAGCGAAGGATTGGACTTTCCTGGGACTGCTGCCTGAATTCACAAATTTTTTCCCGACGACTCCGCCGGTAATCGCGCCAGCCTGGCAGCGGCGCGGCTCCAACTCGTTTGCCACAGCGGGGCTGGTTTTTGGCATCCTGTCGTGGATGCCGTTTTTTTGCTGCTGCTATGGAATTCCGTTCAACCTGCTGGGGCTGGTTTTTTCGCTCATCGGATTGTCGCAAATCAGCCGCCATCCTGGACTTTACGAAGGACGCGGCGCCGCCATCGCCGGACTGGTGCTTTCGGTCGTCAACCTGCTGCTGATTGTCATCATAATCATCTTTTCCGTTGCGACGGACCATTTCCACATTTCCCATGGCAACGGGTGGATTTGAACAAAGAACCATGCGCGCCGAATCACAACCCGTGCCGCCGAAAATCAGAAGCGCGCCGCCGCTGGCGCTCTTTGCCGGCGTCGTCCTCGGCATCGCGGCTCTCGGCGCGGGCGCGATGGTGTATTTCTTCAATCCGGGCACGCACGGATTTTATCCCGTCTGCATGTTTCACCAATTGACCGGCCTGAACTGCACCGGCTGCGGCGGCACGCGGTCACTATATGCGCTGCTGCACGGACATTTTGCGCTGGCGCTCAAGGACAACGCGCTGTTTGTTCTCATGCTGCCGGTGGTCGCGCTGCGCGGAGCGTGGCTGGCGGGGATGGAATTCCTCGGCAAGCCGGTTGGACCATTTTTTCCGGCAAAATCCCTGTGGTCCCTGCTCGTCATTGCCGCGGTCTTCACGGTGCTGCGGAACCTGCCGGCGTTTGAGTTTCTATCGCCTTAGTCTTATTCAACGCGAATTGACGCGCCCGCCTTTCCGGCGCACACTCGCCGCATGGCAAAGAAAGCAGAAGCGAAATCAGCCACGGAGACACAGAGACTCGCCCGCGTCCTCAAAAAGACCGGCAGCTTTTATTACCACTGCGACTGGCACGCCAGCCACTACGTCAAGGTCATGCTCGACCAGATTTTCGGAAATTGTAAATGCAATTACTCCTGAATAATCACAAAGCGGAGATGTTGGATTGAAATTCTTTCGTCCCTGCGGGACTTGATTTTATGTTGATGACATTTAACCCAGCCATAAATGGCTGGGCTATTTTCAGTGAAGACGGTTTCAGCACCGCCTGCCGCGTCATGGCCAAACGCCTGCGCGACGTTTGCGCGTTGCCGGAAAGCGAATGCTCTGGCGGCTGGACGCGGTTTCGTCGTCCGCGACCTTTACTGGACAGTATGCCGGGCAATCTGGCGGCCAAAACTGGTCCCAAAAGCTAATTCCCGACCTAAAACCCTCGTTTTATTGGGTTTTTGAATGATTTTACAGCCGGACAATGCCATTTTTGGCCGGAAAAACGGCGTTTTTGAGTCCAACTTTCCCGTTTTTGAGTCCAACTTCGGCGTTTTTCGCCAGAAAACGGCGTTCTTGAACCCAATTTTCCCGTTCTTGAGTCCGACTTTGGCGTTTTTCGTCGGAGAACGGCGTTCTTGAGTCCAATATCGGCGTTCTTGAGTCCGACTTTTCCATTCTTAAGTCCGAGTTTCCCGTTCTTGAGTCCGACTTTCCCATTTTTCGGCGCAAGAATCGAAATGCCCGGCGGCGATTTATGGTGAAGCTGAACGCATATTTGTTGCAGGAACTCGCGGGCGGGCCGCCCGCGCTCCCATTTTTCTCTTTTGCATCCGCTCCGGCTGGTGTTCAATTCCAGCATGAGTCAGACACATCCATTGACAACGACGACGTTTGATCTGCCGGGCTACCGCGTCTCCAAATCGTTCGGCGTGGTGCGGGGCATCATCGTGCGGTCGCGCTCGGTCATCGGCAACGTGGGCGCGAGCATCCAGGCGATTTTTGGCGGCAACATCTCGCTCTACACCAGCCTGTGCGAACGCGCCCGCGAGGACGCCTACAATCTGATGCTCCAGCACGCCGGCGATCTCGGCGCCAACGCCGTCATCGGCGTGCGCTACGACGCCACGGAGATCGCGCCGGGCATCACCGAGGTGCTGTGCTACGGCACGGCGGTTTCCGTGGAGGCGGCTTAATCCATTTACGATTTACGATTTATGATTTACGATTTCATCGTGAATTTAACGGCAATGCGCCAAACGTAAATCGTCAATCATCAATCATTAATTTCAATGTCCGGGCACAGCAAATGGTCGAAGGTCAAGCATTTCAAGGGGGCGATTGACGCCAAGCGGGCGAAGATATTTTCCAAGCTGGGGCGCGAAATCAGCATTGCCGCCAAAATGGGCGGCGGCGACCCGGCCATGAATCCGCGCCTGCGCATGGTGCTGCTCAAATGCCGCATGGCCAGCATGCCGCGCGACAACATCGAGCGCGCCATCAAAAAGGGCACCGGCGGCGGCGAGGTCGCGAGCTTCGAGGATTTGACCTACGAAATTTACGGGCCGCACGGCGTGGCGCTGCTGGTGGAAATCAGCACGGACAACCGGAACCGGACGGCGTCGGAAATCCGCAGCATTGTGACCAAAACCGGCGGCAGCATCGCCACGTCCGGCTCCGTCAGCCGGCTGTTTCAACGAAAAGGCCAGATTATTGTCTCAAGGGAGGCCATGGCCGAGGACGCACTGATGGAACTGGCGCTGGAGGCCGGCGCAGAGGATTTCAAGGCGGACGAAAACGGTTTTGAGATTTTGACCGCGCCGGGGAATTTTGAGGCCGTCCATAAAAAAATCGAGACCGCCGGCGTCACATGCGAGGCGGCGGAAATCACATCGCTGCCGGTCATCACCGCGCCGCTCGCCGGCGATGCCGCGGTTGCGGCGGTCAACAAATTGGTCGAAGCCCTGGAGGAACACGACGACGTGAAGGAAGTTTTTTCCAACGCGGAGTTTCCGAACGAATCATAAAATATTTTGCGCATGAAAAAATCCACCGGCCGCGGAGAACGGATCAAAAAGCTGCTCAAGGCGGGAAAGCCGCCGCACTATATCCGCAAAAAACTGCCCGGAACAGAATCCGGCACCATCACGTATTGGAGGAAGCGGCTGGGGATGCCCCCGTTCCAGCGTGGCGCCCCGTTGAAAGTGGAGGCATGGACCAGGGCGCGCAAATTGAGGGAAACGGGATTGACCTACCAAAAAATTGGCGACCGCATGGGCGTGAGCCGGCAGCGCGTGCATCAATACCTCACGGGCTACAGATGGAAGAAAGGCCGTTCATCCAATGACCGGAAGCGCCGGGTATGAAGGCATTGAGCGGTGATTCATTGCTGGCGCGGCTGCTGGCGCGGCTGACCACGGCGATATGCCGTCATCCGCGCTGGTTTGTCTGGCCGCAACTGGCGTTGTTCCTGGCGAGCATCGCCGTCTCCGTCGCGTTCCTGCAATTCGACATGAACCAGGACGACCTCGTGGGGCCGAACCTGAAGTATCACAAGAATTTTCTCGCGCTTCAAAAGGAGTTCCCGCATCAGGGCAACGAACTCGCCGTGGTCGTGGAGAGCGGGGACGTGGAGAAAAACCGGCAGTTTGTCGAACGGCTTGCCATGAAAATGGCGCCGGAGACCAACCTGTTCCTCAACATTTTTTACCAGCAGGACTTTGCGGTGCTGGGAACCAAGGCGCTGTTTTTCGTCCCGACGAACGATCTGGCCTCCATCCAGGCCAAGCTCCACGATGATTTCCCGTTCATCCAGAAGTTCACGCAGACGACAAATCTCGACGTCGTTTTTCGAGCAGATCAATACCGCCTTCCGCACCGCGCCCCGCGAAGAAAACGCGCAGACCGAATCGCTGGTGCAATCCCTGCCGGTGTTGACGCGCATCCTGACGCAGGCCGGCGCCGCGCTGCAAATGCCCGGCCAGCCGCCATCGCCGGGCGTGGCGGCGTTGTTCGGCGCCGAGAGCGTGACCAACATTTACATCACGCTGAACGAAGGCCGGATTTTTCTGCTCACCACTTACGCGCCCCCCGCGAACAACGAGTTGCCGACGCTTTGGAAAGCCCTGAAAAACACCGTCAAAGAAAAGGTGTTCCATCGTCCCGTTGAAAGCGGCGACCTGACCGGCGACACAATCGAACGCCTGCGCCAGTTGATCAAAGCAACAAAAAGCGAGGTGCCCGGCGTCAACGTCGGCCTGACCGGCCAGCCGGTGCTGGATTACGACCAGATGACTGCAGTCGGAAAAGGACGTCACGCTTGCCAGCATCGTCTCGCTGTTCCTGTGCGCGCTGATTTTCATCTACGGCTACAACGAAACCGGCCGGCCGTTGAAGGCGACGATTTGTCTGTTCTTCGGCATGGCTTACACGCTGGGATTTGCGACGCTGGCCGTCGGGCATTTGAACGTGTTGACGATCACCTTCGTGCCGATGCTCATCGGGCTGGCGATTGATTACGGCGTCCATCTCATCACGCGCTACGAGGAGGAATTGCGGCACGGGCGGACGCAGGAAGAGGCGATGGCCAAAGCGATGGTCTTCACCGGCCAGGGAATTTTCACCGGCTCGCTGACGACGGCGGGGGCGTTTCTCGCGATGGCGTTCACCAATTTCAAGGGCATCGGGGAAATGGGCATCATTTGCGGCGGCGGATTGCTGGTTTGCCTCATCCCGATGATGACGCTGTTGCCGGTGCTGCTGCTGCGCGGCCGGCAAAACGTCCTGGATCACCAGCACACGGAGGACGAAACCCGCGCCCGCATCGAAAACCTGTGGCTGAAACGCCCCGTGCTCGTGATCGGCATCACCGGTGTGCTCTGCGCCCTGGCCTTCACCCAGATTTATGAAGGCAAGGTGCAATTCGATTACAACCTGATCAAATTGCAAAGCCCCAACCTGTCATCGGTCGTGTTCGCGGAAAAGATGACCCATGCGGACAAATCAATGCTGCCCGGCGCAGTCATGGCGACCAACCTGGAGCAGGCGATTGCGCTGGACGGGAAATTAAGGGCGTTGCCGACGGTCGCCGACGTCGAACCGCCGGCCGACATGCTTCGAGAATTTCATCGAGTCGAACCAGGTTCCCAAACTGGGATTGATCCGGGGAATCAAGGCGGAGGTTGCGCCGTTGAAATTCAGTCCGCCAGACTTGCGGCCGGTTGACATCAATGCCTTGAGTCTGACCCTCTTTGGCACTCTTGGCTATGCCGGCATGGCCTTGGACGAGGTGCGCACCAACGATCCCGCATTGGCGCAGCAGTTCGCCGCCCTGCAGCAAGCCATCCAAGACTTGCGGAAAACCATGCTGGCAGGTGATGCCGCCGCTTTGGCCGAACACGCGGACAAGCTGGCGGAGTTTCAACAGGCGCTGTTCAACGACGTGCGGGAAACATTCCGGATCCCTGCAAAATCAGGACGTCAGCGCTCCGCTGCGCGTGGACGATTTGCCCGCCGCGCTGCGCGACCAGTTTGCGGGCGCAACCGGAAAATTTCTCCTGCAGGTTTTTCCCAAGAACGACGTGTGGCAGCGCGCCAACCAGGAAGCGTTCGTCACCGACCTGCGGACGGTGGATCCCGAACGCCACCGGCACGCCCGTGCAATTCTACGAATACGAAACGCTGATGCGGGACAGCTACATTCAGGCGGCGTGGTATTCGCTTATCGCGATTGCCATCATGGTGCTCATCCACTTCCGCAGTCTGACAGCGGCGATTTTGGCGTTGCTGCCGGTCGGCATTGGAACGCTCTGGCTGGCCGGATTGATGGGCTGTGTTCGGCATCCCGTTCAATCTGGCAAACATCATGACGCTGCCGCTGGTCATCGGCATCGGCGTCACCAACGGAGTCCAAATTCTTGAATCGGTTTGCCGAGGAGCGGACGCCGAACATTCTGGCGCGCAGCACCGGCAAGGCCGTGCTGGTCTCCGGATTGACGGCCATCGCCGGTTTCGGCAGCTCTGATTCTCGCCAAACACCGGGGCATTCACAGTCTCGGCTGCATGATGGCCGTGGGAATTACAGCGTGCATGATTGCGGGATTGACTTTTCTGCCGGCCTTGCTGAATTTGCTGGGCCGGTGGCGTCCTCTAATAAAACAACCCAGTGCCAGCAAACTGCCAGCACCGGGTCAGGAGGAACCGAGGTGAAAACCTCAAGTGTGCCCAAACTGTAAAGTGAATTTCACAAAAAGTCAATACGAATGTTGAAGTATAAGCTTAAACCAGGTTAATAACTGGTGCAAATGTAGCCTTAAAGGCGCATCAATAACGATAACGTAAGAACTTAAAAAATTTGAACTATTGCCCCAAAAATCCGATTGTTCTGATTCGGAAACAAAATCCAAAAACACTTCACAGACTCCTTGCGAGTTCTGTGTCTCGGAGTGGCTTTTGGTTTTTGCTCCCCTATTCTTGCCGATGGCGATGTTCACGCCGGCTTTTTTTTGATGAATTTCCTCTGACGCTCGACGCCGGAAACCGGACCGAAGCCGCCGGGCCGTTTTTTTACAACCAGCAAAAAGATACGGAAAAAACCTGGGCTGTCCCGCCGTTGTTTTCGCACGACGCGGATCCCGGCGTCGAATCGCGGGAGGATGATTTCCTATATCCGCTGCTGACCTACGAACGTTACGGCAGGGAATATCGGTGGCAGTTCATCCAGTTGTTCAGTTTTGCCGGCGGCGCAAACCCGGATGATTCCGAGAACAGGCGCTTCACGATTTATCCGCTTTATTTCCAGCAGCGCTCGTCCGATTCCAATGAAAATTACACCGCGCTCATTCCGTTTTACGGCCATCTCAAGAACCGGCTGATGCGGGACGAAATCTTTTTCGTGATGTTTCCGCTCTACAGCGAGACGCGCAAACGCGATGTCGTCACCGACAATTACCTTTACCCATTTTTTGACTTGCAGCACGGCGACGGTTTGCACGGCTGGCAATTCTGGCCGCTCGTTCGGCGCCCGAGCACAAGGTCGTGACCACCATCACGAACGGTTTCGGCGACACGGAAATCGTCGGCGGCTACGACAAGTATTTCGCGCTCTGGCCGGTTCATTTCTGGCAGAACAACGGCATCGGCACGGACAACCCGGAAAAATTCCGCGCCGATTTGCCGCTTTACAGCTATTCGCGTTCGCCCCAGCGCGACGTGACCACCGTGCTCTGGCCGTTTTTCAACTGGATTGACGACCGCGAAAAAAAATACCGCGAATGGCAGGGGCCGTATCCGTTCGTGGACTTTGCGCGCGGCGAGGGCAAGACGACCACGCGCGTCTTCCCGCTGTTCAGCCGGGCGCACAACGACACGTTCGAGAGCGATTTCTACCTCTGGCCGCTTTACAAATACAACCGCCTCCACGCCGGCGCGCTGGACCAGCAGCGCACGCGCATTCTGTTTTACCTGTTCTCCGACGTGATTGAAAAAAACACGAACACCGCCGCCGCAAAACAGCGCGTGGCCGTCTGGCCGCTGTTCACCTGGCGCCGCGATTTCAACGGCAACAGCCGGCTGCAAATTCTCGCGCCGGTCGAGCCGGTGCTGCCCGACAACCGCGGCGTGGAGCGCAACTGGTCGCCGCTCTGGTCGCTGTGGCGCGCCGAAGACAATCCGCGCACCGGCGCCAGCAGCCGGTCGCTGCTCTGGAACCTTTACCGCAGCGACCGGACGCCGGATTCAAAAAAATGCTCGCTCCTGTTCGGCCTTTTCCAGTATCAATCAGACGCGGAGACGAGGAAACTGCGGTTGTTTTTCATTCCGGTCGGCTCGTGCGCACAAAACGGCGGGTCCGCCGGAAAAGTAGATTATGTTTGAGAACATCGGCGAAATTGTTTTTGCTGTTTTGGCGCACGCTTGCTGGCGCTGCCGCTGGCGTGGCGGCAGCGGCAGAAGGTGTTCGACCAGTTTTTTGAAATCGGCAACGCAAGCCTGCTGATGGTCTGCGTGCTGTCGTTTTTCATCGGCGGCGGTCATCGCGCTTGCAAACCGGACCCGTGCTGGTCCAGAACAACCTCGGCAGCGCCGTCGGCGGCGTCGTCGGCATCGCCATCGCCAAGGAACTGGCGCCGGTGATGATGGCCATTCTCATCGCCGGGCGCATCGGCTCGGCGATGGCGGCGGAAATCGGCTCCATGCGCGTGTATCAGGAAATTGACGCGTTGCGCACGATGAACATCAACCCGATCCATTATCTCGTGTTGCCGCGGTTGGTCGCCATCGCCTTCGCGCTGCCGATGCTGGTGGTCTTTGCCATCCTGGTCGGCTGGCTCGGCGGCGCGGTGGTCGCGGAAATGAACAGCCACATCGCCATCCCGTTCCAGGCGTTTTTCTCCGACTTGCGCGACATGGTGAAGCCCAAGGACGTGGCCAACGGCGTGTTCAAAAGCTTTTGTTTCGCGCTCATCATCGGCGTCGTGTCGTGCCATCAGGGGCTGACGACCATCGGCGGCCCGCGCGGCATCGGCCGCTCGGTGACCAAGGCCGTCGTGAATTCCATCGTGTTGATCGTGATTTTTGATTACATCCTCACCCGGATTCTATGCCATTCCAATGATGAACACTCCCGGTACCAACCAGCACCGGCGTCAGCCTGCAGGTGCGCGGGCTGCGCAAGAGTTTTGACGGCCAGGAAGTGCTCAAGGGCATTGATTTCGAAGTCCAGCCCGGCGAAATCTTCGTCATCATGGGACCGAGCGGCAGCGGCAAAAGCGTTTTGCTCAAGCACCTCATCGGGCTTGAACCGCCGGACGCCGGCGAAATCCTCATCAACGGCGAATCCATCCAGTCGCCGGAAATCGCCGCCAAATACCGCATGGCGCTCGTCTTCCAGTCCGGCGCGCTGCTCAATTCGCTCACCGTCGGCGAAAACGTCGGGCTTTACCTGTCCGAACACCGCCTGAAATCGCCGGAGGAAATTTCAAAAATCGTCGCCGAAAAACTGGAGGACGTCGGGCTGAAGGGCACCGAGGACAAAATGCCCAGCGACCTTTCCGGCGGCATGAAAAAACGCGCCGCCATCGCCCGCGCGCTGGTCATCGAGCCGCAGTTGATTCTTTACGACGAGCCGACCAGCGAGCTGGACCCGCTCTCGTCCGTCGTCATCGGCGAGGAGATTTTGGAATTGAACAAGCGCATCCACGTCACCTCGCTCGTCGTGTCGCACGACCGCGACCTGGCGTTCGGCATCGCCGACCGCATCGCCGTCATCAACGACGGCCAGATCCTGAAAATCGGCACGCCCGACGAGGTGAAGCGGTTCAACGACCCGCTCGTCCAGAAATTTTTGAACGCGGATTTCAAACGCGAAACCAAATCAAGACTATGAAAAATTCACTCGAAACCAAACTCGGCGTCTTTGTCGTCCTCGTGGTGTTCGCCGCCTGGGCCATCATGGAAACCCTCGGCGGCATGGAAATGTTCCGCGGCGGCTACCACGTCAACGCGCAGTTTGACACGGTGCAGGAATTGAAGGTGGGCAGCGCGGTCAAGATGGGCGGGGTCGAAATCGGCAAGGTCGAAAAGATCGCGCTCGACGAGGCGAACAACAAGGTCAACGTCACGATGAAACTGCATCCCGACGCCATCGTGAAAACGGACAGCAAGGCCAGCATCCGGTTCACCGGCCTGATGGGGCAGAATTATGTCAGCCATCGAGTTTCGGCGCGCCGGGCGGCAGCAAGGTCGTGGACGGCACCATGCTGGCGACGGAAGAACAGCCCGACATCAACGCCGTCATGGCCAAGCTCGACAAGGCCGCCACCGGCATTGCGAATTTGGGCCAGAGTTTCTCCGGCGACAAAATTGACAATCTGCTCGGCCCGCTGACGGATTTCATGAAGCAAAACAGCGGCCATATCGGCGGGGCCATTTCCAACATTGACAACATCACCGGCCAGATCGCCAGCGGCCAGGGCACCGTCGGCAGACTGATTTACGACCAACGGCTTTACAATTCCGCGCTGGACACCGTCACCAATCTTCAGGACGCCGTGGCGCGAGGTGCGCTCGGCCATCACCGATACGCGCTCGATCATCAGCCGGCATCACCAACGGCCAGGGCACCATCGGCAAACTCGTGACCGACGACACGCTTTACAACGCCACCACCGCCTCGATGACCAACCTCAACCAGATTCTCCTCGAAGATCAACCAGGGCCAGGGCACCGTCGGCAAGCTCGTCAACGACCAGGAATTCTACAAAAACGCCAAGCTCTCGCTGCAAAAGCTGGACAAGGCCGCCGACAGTCTGGAGGACACCGGGCCGTTGAGTGTTATCGGCACCACGTTGAACGCGCTGGGCCTCTGAACATCACCGGCGCATCAGGCCAGGCCGAGGTTTTTTAACACCCGCACGGCGGAGCGCGATTTGTTCAACGTGTAAAAATGCAGCCCCGGCGCGCCCGCGCGCAGCAGTTCCTCGCACTGCCGCGTGGCGTATTCGATGCCAAATTCAGCGGCCGCCTCGTCATCGTCTGAAAATTGATCCAGCTTGGCCCGCAGCGCCGCGGGAATTTTTGCGCCGCAAGTCTGCGTGAACCGGATGATTCCCGGCGCGCTCAAAATCGGAATGATGCCCGGCACCAGCGGCACATTCACCCCCAGCTTGCCGGCCACGAAATCGCGGAACTCGAATATAATCCGCGTTGTCGAAAAACAATTGCGTGAGGACGAAATCCGCGCCCGCGTCCACCTTTTCCTTCAAATGCCGCCAGTCGTCATGCTTGCCGGATTTGTTGGAGATGTGGCCTTCGGGAAAACCGGCGACGCCGGTGGAAAAATCGCCCGACTCGCGGATGAATTTCACCAGTTGAGATGAAAACTCAAAGCCGCCGGGCGTAGCGTGAAATTCGCCGCCGCCGGGAGGATCGCCGCGCAGGGCGAGAATATTTTTGCAGCCGAGCGCGCGGATTTTTTCAAGCAGCGCGCGGACCTCCTCGCGCGTGTGGTTGACGCAGGTCAGATGCGCCAGCGCGGTCAGGTTGTGCTGGCGCTGGATGCAATCCACGATCTTGAGCGTCTTGTCGCGGGTGCCGCCGCCGGCGCCGTAGGTGACGGAGCAGAAATCCGGCCGGGCCTCGCGCAGGGCGGGAATGTGCCTCTCCAAAAGCGCGCGTTCGCCTTCGTCGGTCTTGGGCGGATAAAATTCAAAGGACACGACCGGTCGCCGCGCCGCCTTTTTCGCCGCGTAAATGTCGCGAATGAATTGCATTTGAGCGCTGAATCATCGGCGGAAGCGCGCCGGAAAACAAGTTTTGTTGTGGCCATCTCCCAAATGGAAACGCAAACTGGCCTCATGTTCCGCCACACGCACCGCGTCAGCTACGCCGATTGCACCATCGGCAACCACGTTTATCACTCGCGCTATCTCGACTGGCTCGAAGCTGCGCGCGGCGAATTCATCCGCTCGCTCGGCCAGACCGTCCTGCAATGGCAGGAGCGCGGCGCGATTTTCCCCGTCATCGAGGCGCGGCTGCGCTACAAATTGCCCGCGCGCTACGACGACGTGCTGGCGATTGAAGTCTGGCCGACGCTCATCGAGCGGGTGCGGTTGAATTTCGGCCACCGCGTCACCAACCAGCACGGCAAAATCATCCTCGAAGCCGAAACCTTCCACGCCTGCACCGGCATTGACGAAAAGCCGAAGCGGATGCCGGAGGAACTGGCGGAAAAACTGAAGCCTCTTCTGCGCTGAACAATCCGACCTTGAAATATTTCAACCACGGATGGACGCGGATTTTTCAAGCCCGTAGGGCTGGCATCTTTGTGGATTACAGTAACAAAACAAATCAAGCTCCGTCAGGAGCGACATCATCGGAATATGCAGCCCCCGACGGGGCTTGAATTTGGTTTGGCTTGTGATTCTACAAATATGCAGCGCTTACGGCGCTCCGGTAGAGCGGCTGTCCTCTGCCCGCCGACCGCAAAGACCGGCGCGCACGGAGTGATGCTCCCTCCTTTAAATCCGTGCTCATCTGCGTCCATCCGTGAGTGAATTTTGATTCGTATTTTCCTTCCTCCTTGCGCTGTGCGCCTTCGTTTGCGAGAATTCAGCGGCGCGGACGATGCAACAGCAAAATTATCCCAAACATTATTGCGGCGTGTTCGGCATTTTCGGCCATCCGAATGCCGCCGAACTTGCCTACTACGGCCTTTACGCGCTCCAGCATCGCGGACAGGAAAGCGCCGGCATCGTCACCTGTCACGACGGCAAGTTTTACAAGCATCATGGCATGGGCCTCGTGCCGCAGATTTTCAACGACCCCAAAATCCTGCACGACCTCGTCGGCAACATGGCCGTCGCCCACACGCGCTATTCCACCACCGGCTCGTCGCACCTCCGCAACGCCCAGCCGCTCACGGTGGATTGCGTGCGCGGCCAGATCGCCGTCGCCCACAACGGCAACCTGACCAACGCCGCCATGCTCCGCGACGAACTCGAAAGCCGCGGACTCGTCTTCCAAACGACCGTGGACAGCGAAATCATCATCATGATGCTCGCGCAGCCGACGATCGGCGGCATGGAAAACACGCTCGTGCAAACGGTGCGCCGCATCGAAGGCGCGTATTCGCTGGTCATCATGACGGAGAAGGAATTGATCGGCGCGCGCGACCCGTTCGGGTTCCGCCCGCTGTGCATCGGCCGCGTGAACGACGCGTGGGTGCTGGCCAGCGAATCGGTGGCCCTCGACCAGATTCAGGCCAAGTTCGTCCGCGACGTGGAGCCGGGCGAAATCGTCATCATCAACGAAAAAGGGCTGACCAGCCTGCAGGCGTTTCCCGCACACAAGCGCCGCGCCTTCTGCATTTTTGAATACGTCTATTTCGCGCGGCCGGACAGCACCATTGCCGGGCGCAGCGTCTATAACGTGCGCAAGGAAATGGGCCGCCAGCTCGCGCGCGAACACGCGGTGAAGGCCGATCTTGTGATTCCCGTGCCGGACAGCGGCGTTTGCGCGGCGCATGGGTTATTCCGAGGAATCCGGCATCCCGTTCGAGATGGCGTTCATCCGCAACCACTACGTCGGGCGCAGCTTCCTCCAGCCGACGCAGCTCATCCGCGACTTCGACGTGCGCGTGAAGCTGAACCTCATCGCCTCGCTCGTGAAGGACAAACGCGTCGTCATCGTGGACGATTCCATCGTGCGCGGCACGACGTGCAAGACGCGCGTGAAAACGCTCAAGGAAGCCGGCGCGAAGGAAGTTCACGTCGCCGTGAGCTGCCCGCCGCACACGAACCCGTGCGTTTATGGCATTGATTTTCCCGACCGCAGCAAGCTGATGGCCGCGAACAACACCGTGGACGAAATCCGCAAATACCTCAACGCCGACTCGCTCCATTACCTCTCGCAGGCGGGCATGGTCAAGGCGACCGGTCTGGCGAAGGAGGGGTTTTGCATGGCGTGCTACGACGGCAATTATCCCGTGCCTTACGACCCGGTGCTGGACAAGCACATCATCGAACGCCGCAAACGCCAGGCCCAGACGCTCGGCGAAGCCGTGGAGAAAGACAGCGAACAAATCAAGCTGCTTCAGGATTAGCATTTCAAGAAAACGCGGGCGGCCCGCCGCAAAACGAGATGGGGAGCGCACGCGCCTCGCGTGCCGTGGTTGACGCCCTCGTCAACCACCCCGGCGCGCCATCGAGCGTGCATCAACGCGCGGCGCGTGCTTTCCCCATTCAACTCCGATCTGCAGGTTTGATTCAACCCCTCGGCGAAAAATCTCGCCAATCGCGCCGTTGGATGGCAGCTTGCGGGAGTTTTATGCGAGTCTTGAAATTCATTTTGGCCGCGTCGGTTTGCGGCCTTGTTCCGCTTTGCGGGGTCCGCGCCCAGTCGGGCACGAATACCTTTGGCTTCACCGGCCACGAAACGTATCCGATTGACCACGGAATCGCCCTGCTGCACGCGGCGGATTTGACCGGCGACGGCCTGAACGATCTCATCGTCGTCAACAATCTGCGCGGGAATATTGACCTGCTTTACAACCAGACCGGCAAGACGAACCGCGCCGCCAAGCCGCCGCGCAAGCTGGAAATCAACGAACTGCCGCCCGACGCGCGCTTCCGCGTTGATTCCCTTTCCGTGGACGAGCACATCGCCGCGTTGTCGGTGGCCGATGTGAACGGCGACGGCCGTCCGGACTTCGTTTTTTTCGGCGACACGAAGGATCTCGAAATCATTTACAACCAGGGCACGAACGGCTGGAGCGAGCCGAAGCGCTGGCACATCGAGGACGGGCGCATGGATGCCAACGCGCTCGTCACCGGCGATTTGAACGGCGACGGCCTTCCCGACATCGTTCTGCTCGGCGACAACGGCTCGCTGTATTTTCTGCCGCAGCAGCCCGACCACACTTTCGGCGAACCGCAGAAAATCCCTTATTCCGGCACGCCCAAGGCCGTGCAAATCGCGGACATGGACGGCGACGGGCGGAAGGATTTGCTGCTGGTGGATTGGGAAACCCCGACGCCGTTCCGCTTCCGGCTGCAAAACGCCTCCGGCCAGCTCGGCCCGGAAATTTATTTCAAGTCGCAGCCCATCCGCTCGTATTGCGCGGACAATCTCGAAGGCGGCGACGAAAAATTACATCGTGACCATCGCGCAAAATTCCAGCCGCGCGGAGGTCTGGGAATTCACCCGCAAGCCGGCGGAAGTTTTGTCCGGCGCGTTTCGCCAGGGCCAATTCCAGGTCCTGCCGCTGAACAAGACGGACGCCGCGCAGCGCGGCGAGCTCTGGGCGGACGTGAACGGCGATGGCCGGCCGGACCTGCTCGTGGCCGAGCCGGAGAGCGGGCAGATTTCGGTTTATTTGCAGCAGGCGGACGGCGCGCTCGCGCCGCCGAAAACGTTTCCGTCGCTGGCCGGCGTGAGCCAGTTGGCGGCGGCGGACTGGAACGGCGACGGCCATCCGGAAATTTTCATGTTGAGCCAGAGCGAACGCGCGGTGGGCGTCACGGAATTCGACGCCGACGGGCGCCTGCCGTTTCCGACGCTCATTCCGCTGGACGGCAAGCCGCTGGCGATGGCCGTCGGCGCGTTGAAACCCGGCGCGAACCCGTCGCTGTGCGTGATCGTGGACAAGGACGGCCACCGCTCGCTCGTGACGCAAACGGCGGACGGCAAGAGCCGGACGCAAAAGTTGAGCGACAGTTTCAAGTCAAACCCCGCGGCGCTCGCGATCCATGACGTGAACCAGGACGGGCTGGCGGATTTGGTGATTTTGATTCCCTACGAAAAAATCAAGGTGCTGCTGCAAAATCCCGGCGGCGATTTTGACGAGGAGGACGTGGACCCGCCGGGCGGCGCGATTGACCAGCCGTGGCTGGCGTCGGCGGACGTGGACGGCAACGGCAAACCGGAATTGCTGCTGCCGCAGAAGAATTTCGTCCGCGCCGTGGTGCTCGAACAGGAGGCCAGGGCGCCGGGCGCCACGAACAAACCGTCCTGGGTTTTCCGCGTGAAAGACCAGATCAACGGCGCGGCCAGCGATTCGCGCATCGTCGGCGCGACGGCGGTGATGAACGGCGCGACTCAAGAGCGGAACCGCGCCTTCCATTTTCCTGCTGGACGCGGAGCACCAGCAGTTGACGCTGTGCGAGCGCGACACGAACGGCGTCTGGCGCGTGACGCGCAACGTGGAATTGCCGGTCGCGGATTTCAACAGCCTGCAAACCGTCACGCTCGGCGGCGTTCCCCAGGACAAGACCCAAAGCGTGGCGCTGCTGGGCCAGAACGCCGTCGGCTGGCTGCCGCTGGCGGGCGACGTTTGGGATTTCATCGCCCTCGACGGCTACGACACGCCCATCAAGGACGGTTATCTGAACGACGTGGTGGCCGGCGACCTGACCGGCAGCGGGCGGAAGGATTTGATTTTCATGGAAACGGCGAAAAACAATCTGGACCTAGTCCGCTTTGACCAAGAACCACAAGCTGGTGCCCGGCGACCGCTGGCAGGTGTTCGAGCAGCACACATTCCGCGGCGCGACCGCCGCGCTGCCCGAACCGCGCGAGGCGCTCGTGGCCGACGTGACCGGCGACGGGAAAAAAGACCTGATCGTGCTCGTCCACGACCGGATTCTGGTCTATCCGCAGGAATAACGGGCATTGGCGGAACCTGCCGGCTGCGGTCAAGTTACGCCGCCAGGCTTGGCGAGTTTGAAAAAGCCTTTGACAAGGCAAACCGTGCTATTAAGGTTCTAATATGAAATCAAAAGGAACCAAGCAGAACTCCGGTTCCGCCGACTTCTTCTTATCCACATGTTAGGGAGACGCTGAATAAAGCCAAGTTTTCAAATTTCAGTTTATGCTGATGGAAAATGATCCTCAAGCGCCGGAGATTTGTGTCCGGCGGCTTGGGGTCGCGAGTCGGTTCTGGTTTGGTGGCGAGGGTTGGCCGCCTTTTTCGACCGCTTCAACCGGTGTGTTCGTGGTGATTCATGGTTTTTTCACGTCGTGGCCGTTCGTCCGCCGATCACCACGTTGGCCAGTCCAAAGAGCGTGTAAAGTTGATGCCCGTTCTTGGCCAGTCCTCGATACCGCACTTTCCGATGCCGGAAAAGGTTCTTCACGATGTGGAAGGGATGTTCCACAAACGCCCGCACGGAGGCTTTGGCTTTCTCGACCGCTTTGAGGGTTTCTTTCTCCGCGCCTTCGGCCATGGTTTTGATCTGCCCGCGTTTGCGCGCAATCTGCCAGTCTATCTTCCGTTCCAAGGCCACGATCTCGGCGCGCTTCTCCACGCCGGTGTAACCGGCGTCGGCGTGGACTTGCTGCTCCTGCCCGTGCAGCAGTTCGGCCGTCTTGGTGATGTCCGCCACGTTGGCGGCGGTGACCACGACGGTGTGAACCAGTTTGCTGTCCCGATCCGCGCCGATGTGCGCTTTCATCCCGAAATACCATTGGTTGCCCTTCTTGGTCTGGTGCATTTCCGGGTCGCGTTGCTTTTCCTGGTTCTTGGTGGAGGGCGGCGCGGCGATCAGCGTGGCGTCCACCAAGGTGCCTTCGCGCAGCAGCAGGCCGCGCGCGGTGAGGTCGGCGTTGATGGCGGCGAAGAGGCCTTTGCACAGGTCATGGGTTTCGAGCAGCCGACGGAATTTCAACAGCGTGGTGGCGTCGGGCACGCCTTCGGCGGCCAGATCAATGCGGGCAAAGCCCTGTAGCGCCTGACTGTCGTAGAGCGCGTCTTCGAGGGCTTCATCGGCCAGGCCATACCATTGCTGGAGGAAATAGACCCGCAACATCCGCTCCAATCCGATGGGCGGACGTCCGCGTTCGCCCTTGGGATAGAAGGGTTCGATGACGGCCAGCAGTTTCGCCCACGGAATGAGGGCTTCCATGCGCGCGAGGAACTTCTCGCGGCGGGTGATCTTCTTTTTGTCGGCAAACTCGGCTTGGGAAAAACTCGGCTGATGGGTCATGCCTCGAAGTTTATCAAACGCCCCCTCCGCCGTCTGTATAAAATCGAAGGCCAATGGATTAAATCAGCGTTTCCCGAAGAAAATACTCACGATTTTGCAAGTCCATACATTGGCACCAGATGCCGGGCTGGAGGATTTTCTTGGAAGTCTGGTAAGGTGGTAAAGTTGGCGCAACATGCGGTAGCCCTTTTTCAGGTTCATTGATTTATCCGCGAATTGTGCGAATTGTTGCGAATTTTTTGCTTCGCGTAAATTCGCCCAATTCGCGGATTCAAAGTTGGCGGAAACAGCGGCGGCAAAGGCGCTGGCGCATTGAAGTTTGGAGTTCCGGCTTTAGCTGGTCCGGGCCGCATGAAGGCGGGGATCCAAACAGACAGCAATAAAAGCAGCTCGCGGAGACGCTCGCCCCAACCAACTAAACAATCTGCGGCTGGATTTTTTCCGGATCCACGCCGAGGTCTTTGATGGCTTGGGCGACCACTTCGCGTCCGATGAGATTTTTCCCAGCCAGTGCGTAAAGCACGGCAATGACGGTGGACTCGGCGTCCACTTCAAAGAACCTCCGGAGCCGTGCGCGGGTGTCGCTGCGGCCAAAGCCGTCCGTTCCCAGCGTGAACAGGCCGCCCGGAACCCACGGCGCAATCTGATCGGGCACGGTGCGGATATTGTCCGATACGGCGACGAACGCCCCCTGCTCTTTCGCGAGCAGATTTTCGAGATAGGATTTCCTGGGCGGCTCGGCCGGGTGCAGCATGTTCCAGCGCTGACAACGGATGGCGTCGGTGCGAAGCAATTTGTAGCTGGTCGCGCTCCAGACATCGGCGCTCACGCCATAACGGTCAGCCAGAATTTCCTGCGCCTTGAGCGCGGTGTTGATGATCGGCCCGCTGCCGAAGATGTGGGCTTTGGCCATTTTAGTGGCGCGGGCATCCTGCCCGTGATTTGCAGGCAGGATGCCTGCACCACTGGCTGCTTTGAACTTATACAGCCCTTTCAAGATGCCGTCCTCGACGCCGGCGGGCATTGGCCGCCTGCGCGTAGTTTTCGTTGTAGAGCGAGAGGTAATAGAAAATTTCCTCGTTCTCGACATACATGCGGCGCAACCCGTCGGCGATGATGACCGCGAGTTCATAGCCGAACGCCGGGTCGTAAGGCAGACAGGTCGGGATGGTGCTGGTGTGCAGCAAACTGTGGCCGTCCTGGTGCTGGAGTCCTTCGCCGTTGAGGGTGGTGCGGCCGGCGGTGGCGCCGAGCAGAAAGCCCTTCGCACGGATGTCACCCGCGAGCCAGAACAAGTCGCCGACGCGCTGCGGTCCGAACATCGAGTAATAAATGTAAAACGGAATCACCGGCACGCCATGCGTGGCATAGCTCGTGGCCGCCACGACAAACGACGCCATCGCGCCCGCCTCGGTGATGCCTTCCTCGAGAATCTGTCCGTCCTTGGCTTCGTGGTAATAGAGCAGCGAATTGCATGTCCACCGGCTCGTAAAGCTGCCCCTTGGACGAGTAAATGCCGATCTCACGGAACAGCGCATCGAGTCCAAACGTGCGCGCCTCGTCGGGAATGATGGGCACGATTTGCTTGTTGATGCCCTTTTGCCGCAGCAAGACGCGGAGGACGCTGCCGAACGCCGTGGTTGTGGAAATTTCCGTGGTCGAACCTTTGAAAAAATCGGCGAACACCTCGAGCTTGGGCACGTCGAGCTTGACCGGGCTGACAATGCGCGCCGGCACAAAACCGCCGAGCGACTTGCGCCGTTCGAGCAGATACTTCGTTTCCACGCTGTCGGCGGGCGGACGGTAAAACGGCGTCTCGGCGATGACATCGTCAGCTGATTGGAACTTTGAAGCGCTCGCGAAATTCGCGCAGCTCCTTCTCGTTCATTTTTTTCTGCTGATGCGTGATGTTCTTGCCTTCGCCGGCCTCGCCCAGGCCGTAACCCTTGATGGTCTTGGCCAGAATCACCGTCGGCTGGCCCTTGTGTCCGACGGCGGCCTTGTAGGCGGCATAAACTTTCCGAGCGTCATGACCGCCGCGGAGGAGCTTGCGAATCTGGTCATCGGACAGGTGGTTGACCAGTTCCAGCAGTTCGGGATATTTGCCAAAGAAATGTTTGCGCGTGTAGCTGCCCGGCTCGACGCAGTATTTCTGGTAATCGCCGTCCACACATTCTTCCATGCGCTTCAGCAAAAGGCCGGATTTGTCGCGGGCAAACAATTCGTCCCAGTCATGCCCCCAAATCAGCTTGATTACATTCCAGCCCGCGCCGCGGAACAGCCCTTCCAGCTCCTGAATGATTTTGCCGTTGCCGCGCACCGGGCCATCGAGCCGCTGGAGGTTGCAATTGATGACCCAGATGAGATTGTCGAGGTTCTCGCGCGCGCCGAGCGTGATGGCTCCGAGCGCATCCACTTCATCACATTCGCCGTCGCCGAGAAACGCCCAGACTTTCGGTTCTTCCTTCCAGTTCACGATTCCGCGCGCCTGCAGGTAACGGTTGAATCGCGCCTGATAAAGAGAAAGAATCGGGCCAAGCCCCATCGAAACCGTGGGAAATTGCCAGAACTCCGGCATGAGATACGGATGCGGATAGGACGACAACCCGCCACCCCCGGCCAGCTCCTGCCGGAAATTTTGCAGGTGTTTCTCATCCAGCCGTCCCTCCACAAAGGCGCGCGCATACATGCCGGGCGCCGCATGGCCCTGGAAGAAAACCAAGTCGCCGGAAAAATCCTCCGTGCGTCCGCGGAAGAAATGATTCTGGCCGACCTCGTAAAGCGTGGCCGCGGAGGCAAACGTTGAAATGTGGCCGCCGACGTTCGTGGTGGAATTGGCCTTCACCACCATCGCCATGGCGTTCCAGCGGACGATGCTCTTGATGCGGCGCTCGATGTCGCGGTCGCCCGGATACGGCGGCTGTTGATCCGCCGGAATCGTGTTTTTGTAGGGCGTCGTCAGGCCGGCGGCCGGACGCGGTGCGGAGCGCAACCGGACGGCCAGCTTCTCAAGCAATTGGGCGGTGCGTTCCGGCCCCTGGGTTTCCAGCGCCAGCTCAAAGACGGATTGCAACGATTCGCCCCACTTGTCGCCGCGCGGATCATCGGGGCGCGAACCGTATATTTCTTTGTTCTCGACGTTCACTGTGTTATTCACTTCTTTGTAAATGCGCGAATGGCGCAGGAAGATTAAAGCACCCTTGACCACCGGACGCCAGTGAAATCAGCCCGCCTGAAATGAAGTATTTCGATTGCACATTCCCCTCGCCCGCTGAAAATCTCGCCTGCGACGAGGCGTTGCTCGATTGGGCCGAATCCGGCGCCGGCGTTGAAACACTGCGTTTCTGGGAATCGCCGGAGCCGTTCGTCGTCGTCGGCTACGCGAATGAGGTAGCGACCGAGGTGAACGTGGCCGCGCGCGAGGCTCGAAAGATCCCAATCCTGCGCCGCTGTTCCGGCGGCGGGACCGTCGTGCAAGGCCCCGGCTGCTTGAATTATTCACTTGTGCTGCCGATCAACACGGACGGCCCGCTCCATGGCATCGCTCTGGCCAACCAGTTCATCATGCGCCGGAATCGCGCGGCGATATTCACACTCCTCCCGAAAACCGGGACGCGAAGTTCCAGACCCGAGATTGCCATCCGCGGCCACACGGATCTGGCGGTTGGCGAAAAGAAATTTTCCGGCAACTCGCAGCGCCGCCGCAAACACTTTCTGCTTTTTCACGGAACGTTTCTGTTGAACTTCGACCTCGCGCTGATCGGCGAATTGCTGCGGATGCCGTCCAAGCAGCCGCATTACCGCGAAAGCCGCTCCCATGCCGATTTCCTGGTGAATCTGAAGCTTGCCGCCGGAGATATTAAATCCGCGATGCAAAAAACCTGGGCCGCACATTCGACTCTGACCAATCCGCCGCTGGATGAGATCAAGAGGCTTGCGCGTGAGAAATATTCAACGAACGAGTGGAACTTCAAATTTTGAATTGCGATACCCGATTTCCGATTTACACGGTCGCTCTTAATTCCTACGCAACTCGCAACTCGTAAATCGTAAATCGTCAGAGCCGCTTCGCTAGTTCGGCCTGGCTTTTCGCAAACACTTCCTTGTGCAGTGAATTGCCGTGCGCGTCAATGGTCACCACCGCCGGGAAATCCTCCACCTCAAATTCCCAAATCGCTTCCGGTGCGCCGAATTTCTCGTAGAAGAACACGTTGCGCACCTTTTTGATGCACTCGGCCAGCACCTGCGCCGCGCCGCCGACCGCGTGCAGATACACGCAGCCGAATTCCTTGCACGCCGCGACTGTCTTGTCGCCCATGCCGCCCTTGCCGATGACGCCGCGAATGCCGAAGTCGCGGATAATTTGCGCCTGATACGGCTCTTCGCGGATGGACGTCGTCGGGCCGGCTGCGGTCGCCTTCCAGGAGCCGTCGTCCTGTTTCATCACCACCGGGCCGCAATGGTAGAGAATGCCGTCGCGCAGGCTCACGCCCGGCGGCAGCTTGCCGCCCTCATGCAGATACTTGTGGACCGCGTCGCGCCCGGTGTGAATGACTCCGGAAATCAGCACCTCGTCGCCGACCTTCAGCGCGCGGATTTGTTCTTCGGTGAATGGAAAGGTTAGTTTGGTCATGGGGAAAATGGCCGGTGAATGCGATACTGGCTTTCCGCGATGCTTTTCATGCCAGCTCCGATTTCCGCCTTGAACTCGTCTTTCAACTCCAGACGGCCTTCCAGCAGATTTTCCAACCACTCGCGCAACGCCGCCTGTTCAGCGATGGACAAACTCTTCACTTGTTCCTCGACTTGTTCGAGTTTCGACATGATGAAGTTTAAGCCAAATTGGAATGAATTGGCAAATCAAACTGCGGCGGCGGATTTGGTCATTGGAAATTCATGAACCTCTGTCTCATTCCGGCAGCGCGATCCGCCACGTATTGGTCGCGGCACCGGAATTTTTCAATGCCTCGGTCAGTCCGGCGTTGGAATACTGCTGCACGCTGCCGTCGGACAGGCCGACGTTTCCCTGGTTGCCGTGCATCGCTTCCGTCCAACTGGCTGCTCCGCCGGGAACGAGTTTCAGGATGCCGTTTTCGGGTCCAGCCGGGCCGGTCAGGTTGCGGTCGCCGGCGAGAAACCGTTGCGGATTTGCGTCATTCGCGTCAAGCCCGACGAAATAGCTGACGTTTTCATTTTTCAGCCGGCTAAAATTGGCGGCAGCCATGCGCGTGTCGCTCGGACAAAACAGAATTTTCGGCGTGCTCAATTCATTCGACATCACCAGAAAATGCCGGAACGTGTCCGCGCCGGTGGTGAATTCCTTCGTGCCGCCCTTGCGTGTGGAAACGGCCATCGGATATTGGTCGCCATTGTCTCCCTCCCAAATGCGAAAGGCCAGCCCGCATTGCTTCAGGTTGTTGACGCAGTTGATGCGCTGCGCCTTTTTCTTTGCGCTGGCCAGGGCGGGCAGCAACATCGCCGCCAGAATGGCAATGACCGCGATAATGACGAGCAGACCGACAAGAGTGAATCCGTGCCTTGAAAAACGACGAAAGGTAAAGTTCATGCCCGAACTTTGAAACTGTCCGGTGACGGATTCAAGTCATTTCTGGACAAAATCCAGCCGCCGGCTCAATTCAGGAACGGTTATTTTTTTCTTTACTATTTCCCTGAAACTGTTTGGATGCTTATGTGTTCGCGCAACCCGTTGGAAACCAATCTTCATCATGAAAAAAAATAACCTGATTCCACTTTTGCCGGCGTTTGTTTTGGCTGGCATTCTCGCCTTCCTAAATTACGGCTGCGGCCAAAAAAAATACACGCCAGCACCCTATTCTGGACCGATTCCAAATGCCTCCGCCGTTGTCTCGGCGGAAAAGACCAGCTTCAACGAAGTCACATCGAAGCTGGATCCAGGCGGAGATTTCTATCTGTATCTAGGCACCGCGCAATGGCTCGACGGTCTTTCCGCCAAGGTCGCCTCGTGGCGGCAGGTGGTCAACAGCATTCCCGACCTCAAGCCGGATGACGCCGCCAACGTCAAAAAGGCGTTCGACATCGTCACTAGGCTCATCAAGGACAGCGGCATCGAGGACGTGAGCGGCGTGGGCATGAGTTCCATTGAAGTCGAGAAGGGCATGTTCCGCAACAAGATGCTGCTGCATCATTATGCCGGCAAGGGCGACGGCTTCCTCTGGCAGCTCTCCGGCAAGGAAGCGCATCCGCTTGACGGCCTTGATTTCCTGCCGCCCGAAACGGCGATGGCTGTTTTCTCGGACATGGATCTGCCATTGCTCTGGACCGTCGTGAAAAAGGAGGTCGCGCAGGCGGACATTCCGCAGGCGACGCAGTTGCTGGACAAATTCCCCGCCCAGTTTGAACAGGCCACCAAGGTCAAATGGAACACGTTCCTCGACTCGCTCGGCGGCGAATTCGGCATGGTCGTCACACTCGACCCAACCGACAAACTCACGGTGCCGGCGGCGGGCAGCGCGCTGGAAATTCCGCGGCCCGGACTGTTGATCGCCGTGAAGGTCAATGACGAAACCATCTTTGACCGCATTGACAAGGAATTGAAAGCCAACCGGCAGGTCATCAGCGTGGACAAGAGCGGCCTCAAAATGCGGACGATGCCGCTGCCCATTCCGCTCATCGGCGAACTCCGCCCCAGCGCCGCCAGCAGCGGCGGCTATCTGTTCATCGCAACGACCGACGGCATGATTAACAAGGCGCTTGCCGTGAAGAGCGGAAAGTCAGCCGGCCTCAAATCCACCGACGAATTCAAGCATCTGTCGCAGGGGATTCCCGACCAGGGCAACCAGTTCGTATTCGTGAGCCAGCGGTTCGCAGAAACCGTGATGCAGGTGCAACAGCAGGCCATTGCCGCCCAAACCGGGGCTCAACCGGGAGTGGCGAAATTGATGCAATCTCTCTATCAGAGCAAACCCGCCTTCGCCTATTCCGTTGGTGTGAACACGCCGGAAGGCTGTTTGACCGTCGGCAACAGCAGCCAAAGCAGCGCCAGTTCAGTGCTGCTGCCCGGAGTCGCGGTGGTCGGCGCATTGGCCGCCATTGCCATCCCCAACTTCGTGAAAGCCCGGACCGTCTCGCAGGAAAATGCCTGCATCAACAATCTGCGCCAGATTGACGCCGCCAAACAACAATGGGCCTTGGAAAACGGCAAGAAGGCCACCGATACTCCCACCAAGCAAGATCTGCTGCCTTTTCTCCGCAGTTGGCCGGTCTGCCCGCAAGGCGGCACCTACACCATCGGCCCCGTCGGCGAGCAGCCCACGTGCAGCATTCCCGGCCACACACTACCGTAAGACAAACCCAAACCGGATTTGAAGCATCGGTGACGGAGTGGTCGCCTTGGTCCGCGCAATATTCGTCTGCGCGGACCCGAGTTTTTTCACAATTAACTCTTGTAACCAAAAAAATATTCCGACACAGTGCGGCGCGAAGAATTTTATCATGATCGAATTCAACAAAAAAATCCTGTTCGTCGGCTACGGCGCGGTGGCACAATGCGCCCTGCCCATCCTGGTCAAACACCTCAAGACACCGGCCAAAAACATCACCGTCATGGACTTCGAGGACCGGCGCGGCGTGCTCGCGCCGTGGCTCAAGCGCGGCGTGCAGTTCGCCCGCAAGCGCGTGACGCGCGACAACATGGGCGCGCTGCTCGGCAAATATCTTTCCGCCGGCGACGTTCTGATTGACCTCGCGTGGAACATTGACGCCGGTGAAATCCTCCAGTGGTGCCACGACCGCGGCGTGCTGTATATCAACACGTCGGTCGAGTTGTGGGATCCCTACGAAAATTCCAAAGGCGCTCCGCCGCAAAAGATGACACTATATTGGCGGCACATGAAACTTCGAAAGATGATTGGCGGATGGGCGCAGCCCGGCCCGACGGCGGTGCTCGAACACGGCGCAAACCCCGGCCTCATTTCACATTTCACCAAGCAAGGTTTGATTGACATTGGCAAGCGCGCCATCAAGGACAAAAAATTCACCGGCAAGGCGGCTGAGGAAACCCAGCAATTGATTGCCGACGGAAAATTCAACCGGCTCGCGCAGAAGCTTGGCGTAAAGGTGATTCATTGCAGCGAACGCGACACGCAAATCACGAACATTCCCAAGGCGGTTGACGAATTCACCAACACCTGGAGCGTCGAGGGCTTCCGCGAGGAAGGCACGACGACCGCCGAGATGGGCTGGGGCACGCACGAAAAGAAATTGCCCGCGCTCGCGCACGAACACGCCGACGGTCCGCGCAACCAGATTTGCCTCGCGCGCATGGGCATCAACACCTGGGTGCGGTCGTGGGTGCCGGATTATTGCATTCACGGCATGGTGGTCCGCCACGGCGAGGCGTTCACGATTTCCGACAAACTCACCGTTTGGGAAAATGGCAAGGCGGTTTATCGCCCGACGGTTCACTACGCCTATTGCCCGGCGGACGTGGCCATCGCGTCGCTCAACGAGTTGCGCGGCTACGATTACAAGCTTCAGGAAAAACAGCGCATTTTGAACGACGAAATCACCAGCGGCTCGGACATCCTCGGGGCGCTGCTGATGGGCCACGCCTACAATTCGTGGTGGATTGGCAGCGACTTGAGCATCGGCGAATCGCGCCGGCTCGTGCCGCACCAGAACGCCACGACGATGCAGGTGGCGATCTCCGTCATTGCCGCCGTGATGTGGATGATTGAAAATCCGGCGAAGGGCGTCTGCGTGCCGGACGATTTGCCGCACGATATTATCTTGAAAATCTCCAAGCCGTATCTTGGCGAATGGATTTCCAAGCCGTCGGACTGGACGCCGTTGAAGCACCGCACCGCCGCGTTTGGCAAATACAGCACGCCGGATTTGGATCCGTCCGACCCCTGGCAGTTCAAGAATTTCCTCCTTACGAACGGGGAGTAGCCAAACCACGAAATGAACGAAATGACACGAAAGGGAAATGCGAATATTGCGGATTTGCCTGGATTGGGATTCTTGCTGGTCCCTGGAGTTTGATTCAAACATTTTTCGTGCGTTTCGTGTGTTTCGTGGTAAACATTTTTAAGAGATGATCACCAAGGGCGCGTTGAAGAAACTGGCGGCAAAACACGGCACGCCGTTGTTCGTGATTGACCACGACGAACTGCGGCGTAATTACGCCACTTTCAAAAAATACCTGCCGCGCGTCCAGGCGTATTACGCGGTCAAGGCCAATTCCAACCCGGCCATCGTGAAAACATTATATCAGGCCGGCGCGAGCTTCGACGTGGCCTCGATGCCGGAGTTTGAAAACGTTTATCAAAACATCAGGGACCTCCCGGCGAAGGAGCGGCAGGACTGGATTTGGGACAAGATCATTTACGCCAATCCCACCAAGGCCATCGAGACGTTGCGCGAACTGAATCCCTACAAGCCGCTCGTCACGTTCGACAATTCCGAGGAGATCCGGAAAATCAAGAAATACGCGCCGCTGGCCGGCCTGGCGCTGCGCTTGAAGGTGCCGAATACCGGCGCGATGGTGGAGCTGTCCTCCAAGTTCGGCGCGTCACCGGGCGAGGCGGTGGATTTGATTCTCGAAGCCGACCGCGTCGGCCTGACAGTCGAGGGCATCAGCTTCCACGTTGGCAGCCAGACGACGAATTTCGGGAATTACGTCGCCGCCATCGAGCTCGCCGCGAACATTTTCAAGGAGGCGCGCAACCGCGGCTACAACAAGATGAACCTGCTGGACATCGGCGGCGGTTTTCCCGCGCCCTACGACGCAACCGTCAAGCCGTTCCGTGAACTGGCCGGGGTTATCAACCGCGAACTGGACCGGCTGTTTCCCAAAAATGATCCGGCGTTTCCGAAAAAATTTGAGATCCTCGCCGAGCCGGGCCGGTTCATGTGCGCGACAGCCGCGACCGCCGTTTCCAAGATCATCGGCAAGGCCGTGCGCGACGGGAAATTGTGCTACTACATTGACGATGGCGTTTATCACACGTTCTCCGGCGTGATTTTCGATCATTGCCACTATCACCTCAAATCGTTCAAGCAAGGAGCGACGCAAATCTGCTCGGTGTTCGGCCCGACGTGCGACGCGCTGGACGTGGTTTCAATGGCGGAAAATCTGCCGACGAACCTCGAACTCGGCGACCTGCTTTACAGCGAACAAATCGGCGCCTACAGCCACGCCTCCTCGACCTATTTCAACGGGTTCCCGCCTGCGACGGTGGTGCATGTGAACCAGTAAAACACAATCCGCCGTTCTGCTATTCCGGACAGATCAATCCGAGCTGGTCACGGCTGATCCAGCCTGCCGCCAACGACGTGCGGATGAAATAATAGTTTCCCCGCGCCCGCAGCCGTCGGGCAGGTTCACCGGAGGCCAGCGTAGAAACCACTTCAGCCTCCCTCGTCGGCGTCAGCAACAGCGGCGCGTCTTTTTTCAGGACAAATCCGATCTGCGTCCGGCCCGCCAAGCCGAAGTCGGCCGTGAGGCTGATCAGGAAAATTCCAAAGGCCAGCGCCGCCAACGCCTGTTGCCAGCCCGCCTTGCGCCAACGCAAAACTCCGGGCAATACGATCATGCCCACGGCCAGCCAGAGGCTCGCGGCGGTGAGCCAGGCCCAGGCATTTGCCGGCAGCCAGGTTGACGCGCCTTCAAACCACTTGAGTTGAGGCGTGTCCAACTGCGCCGCCCGCCGCGCAAATTGGAGGTTTTCATCCGCCCGCGGGTCGAACGGGTCAATCCACCGCGCCTGTTCCCACGCCAGGATCGCCGCACCGGCGTGCCCGCGCCGCCACTCGGCAATGCCCAGGTTCAGCAGCGTGCCGGACGACGGGAGCGACTGCGCCGATTTTTCAAAAGCCGCCGCCGCCTCGGGAAATTGCCCGGACTGGCCCAACGCGACGCCTTGCGAAAACAAATCATTTGTCGCTGCATGAGTATTCAACCCAACGCAGGCCAGCCACACCGCTAAAGCGGCGGAGGGCCGCCGCACTCCAAAACGCTCCGCGAATCTTGCAAGCCGCCGCCATCGCGCCAGCGCCCTGGACTGCGCCGGCCCACTGGCGCTTTTGACAAGTCGCCGTCTCACAATTTTTCCTCCAGTTTCTTCAAGGCCTCATCCACGTCCGAATTAAGCGCGAGAAGACCATCGGTTTGAATTTGCGCCGTCGTTGCAAACCGCGCATCCGCCGCAGCAAATATTTTCCTGACCGCTTCCCGTGCCCGGCCGGCTTGGTCCGTGCCGTCCAACTGCGCCAGCACGTCGGCGCAGACCAGCGCCCGCGGATGCGCCGGGAAATGCGGCGCGCAGGAAATCTTCATCGCATTCGCAGCGTGAACAACAAATGCCGCCGCGTCACCGGCGGCAACGGCCTTCTGCAATTTGCCTTTTTCGCGGCGCAGCGCGCGCCGGGCTTTTCTGCGTCGGACGATTTCCGGATGCGCCTCCAAAAACCGGCGGCGGCGATCCCATTGTTGCAGCGCCAGGAAGCCGAACACCGGCGCGAGTTGCACGCACACAAACCAGCCTCGCTGTTGCAGCGGTTTCAAGCTGCCAACCGTTTTGCCGGGCGCGGTCGCCAGCCGGCTCAACCTTGACGGCGCTGCCGGTTCCGTCTCGCTGTCATGTTGGGCTAGTTGCACCGGCATGCTTTCGCCAACAACCGTGACCGGCAGCGACGGTATCGTCAGGTCCATGTATCTCGCGGTCGCCGGGTCAAAATAGCTGAATGGAATCGCCGGTGTGTTCGTCACCGCGTCCGTCTGCGGAATCAACGTGTAACCGGTCCCCGGCGCCTTGTCGGGAATGATCTGCCAGTCCGGCAAGCGCGGCGCCTCGGGCGGCACCAGCCTTGTCAGGTCGCCGACCGGATGGAAAACCACTTTGAGGTGGGCCGGTTCGCCCACGCGGAGCCGGTTGGTGGACAACTGCGGCGGGTCGCATTGGAATTTTCCTATCGCGCCGGTGAAGCCCGGCAGTTCGCCCTCGGACGGCAGCGGCCTGACGTTGATCTCGACGGGGTCCGAAACCAACAGGATGTATTGAGGCGGTCCCCCGGACAGGACCACCTGTCCACGAATGGTAATTGCCCCGTTGAATTCGCGGCCGGCGGTGAAACCCTGCGCCGAATATTTTAGCCGGCCGGCCGCGATTGGCGTCACCACCATGTTGCAGACAAACGTCGTTCGAAGCTGGCCGCCGAGATCCACCGGCTCGATGGAATTGCTCATTGCCGTTTTGTCGGTCATCAAGCCGTCGCCGTTGATCTGGATTTCGCGGAGCGCCTCGATCGCATTGCCCGGTCCCGCCGGCAACATGACCCGAACACGGAAAGGCTCGCCGAGAAAAACATTCGTCGCCGTGGTGTCCAGCACAAGCTGCCGTGCAGGCTGCGCGTCTGGAAATCCCGGAACCACATCGAGCACCGCCGCCGGAATGTTCACCAGCTTGCCGTAGACGTCCACCGTGAAATTCGTGACGACAAAGCGCCCCGCGGAAGAGGTTTGCGTTTCATAAACAAACGACGTGAGCGGAAGGAATCTGTTTCCCGATACCTGGGCCAACTGGCCGTGCGCGCCGGGACCGAATTTCAACCCCTGAGGCGCGGCAACGTCATCCGGCCACTGAATCGAGGATTCAGTCGCGCTTACGGTGACGCGGTAAAAAGCCTTCCCTCCGGGCCGCACGACTGGTGGATCGAATGCCGCCGTGGCCGTCACCGGCGCCGAAACGTCCACCGCCGGCTGCGGCACCTGGAGTTGAATGAGTCCGCCCGGCGGCAATTGCTGCGGCGCTTGCGCCTGGAGCAGAATCGGCGCGAGCAGCAGCATCGAAAGGAGAACATTCAACATCGAACATTCAACATTCAACACCCAACGCCCCGATAACCGCGCCTCGGAGAAACCTCGACGTTCAGTGTTGAATGTTGAATGTTGAATGTTTTCCATTTTCACCAGTCGTGCCCCTTCTTGTCCTGCGTCGGCTTGCCTTGCTGATCGCTCATCTGCAGGCGGCGGCTGCCGTCGAGCGAAAGGCCGTCGAGAATTTGTCCCGCCTGATCCGGCGACAGCGGCATCTGCATCTGGTCGCCTTCGCGCGACGGATTCTCTTTTTGGCCGGCCAGCGAACCCGGCTGCACGTCGTCGTCTTCATCACCGCCGGCGGCGCCGGGCGGCATATTCTCCTTTGGAATGCGGCCTTTGAGCTGGCTCAACAGACCGTTCATCTGCTGGTGCTGGCCGGCCATCGCGGCGGCCATCTGCCGCATCTTTTGCAGACTGTCCACCAACTCCGCGATCTGCTGCTCGACAATCCGCGCGTTCCGGACAGCGTTGGTGTCGGCGGGATTCAATTCGGCGGCGCTCTTGAAATCCTCCGCCGCCCTCCGCCATTTGCGGAGCGTGCTGCCGTCAGTTTCCAGCGCCGTCTGCACGGCCTTCTCCGCGTCGCGCAATTCGTGCCGGAAGCCGCGGCCCTCCAGATAGGCGGCAATCATTTTCGACAGATCATTTTCTTCGAGGGCTGATTTCTCCGTGCGGATGGCTTGCGTGCCCGCCGCCGCAACTGTATTGCCCCGCACGGCGGTTTTTTGCGCGTCCGGCCCCTTTTTCAGCAATTCGGCGCCGTCATCAAACCGCGCATGGCCGAGATTGTAAAGCGCCGCCGGCTGCACGCGCTCGTCCTGCGCAGCCAGCGCTGACTGGAACATCTGTTCCGCGCCGGCATATTTTTTTGCCGCCAGCAATTCCGTGCCGGCGTTGTAAAAATCCCGGGCGGTAACGGGTGCCGGCATATTAGTTGTTTCATTCGCCGGCGCGTGAACACAGAAAGCAAGCGTGAGCAACGCCGCGGCTCCGGTTCGCACGTGACTCGTAACAGGTGACAAGCGACGGGAAACGTCACTTGCGCTGCCGTTCATGTTCTTGCCACTTGTCACATGTCACCTGTCGCGCGCCGCCGTCGCGTGCCTGTCAAAGATTCGGCGATAACAAGCACCAGCGCAATGGCGAGAGGCAGGTTAAAATGATCCACTCCGTTTTGAGCGGACTGCCTCGTGCCCCCCGCGCTGTCCAATTGATGAATCGCCGACCGGATCTGGGTGAGGCCGTCGCCCAGCGCGCCCAGCGGATAATAGCTCCCGCCCGAGGCTTGCGCGATTTCACGGAGCGTCTGCTCGTCCAGCCGGCTCCGCACGATTTCACCTTTCGCATCACGCACCCATTCCATCTGCCCGGCGGAGTTCGCGTATTGAATTTCCTTTCCGGCGGGCGTTCCCACGCCGATGGTGAACACCACCACGCCGTTCGTCGCGAGCTGTTTGGAGGTGGCCACGCCTGATTTCTCCAGGTCCTCGCCATCCGTCACCAGCACGATCATTTTGCGCCGCGCATTTTTGTCCATCGCATGGCTTGCCTCATTTAATGCGCGACCGATGTCCGTGCCGGGAATCGGCATCGTATTTTCATCCACGGACAGCAGGGTTTCCTCAAAAGCATCATAATCGAATGTCAACGGGCACTGGATGAACGCGCTTCCGGCGAACGCAACCAGGCCAACGCGGCCGCGACTCTGGCGCTGCACAAAATCGAGAATGGAATATTTCGCCCGCTGCAGCCGGTTCGGCGCGACATCGGAGGCCAGCATGCTGCGCGAACAGTCCAGCGCGAACACCACGTCCTCACCGACCCATTTCTGGGAGGACTCAACCCTGCCCCACTGCGGCCGCGCCAGCGCCAAGCCGGCGAACGCGAATGTTGCGATTAAAAGCAGGTTTTTGAATCGCCGCCGCGCCGGGCTGTGCGATGCCGTGAGTTCCGTTACAAAATGCGGCGAAGCCATCCGCGCCAGTTGTTCCCGGCGCGCTCCCGCGGCGTGCCGGTGCAACAGCGCCAGCAGGATTGGCGCGACCGCCGCCAGCCACAGCCAGCGCGGTTCGGCGAAATGGAAGGCGTCGAAATTCATTTTGAAAAGGTGGAACAGGCGTCGCGCCTGTCAAACCCGGCGTCACGCCGGGTTTTCCTGGCGAACAGTTGATGATCACTCTTCAATAAAACTCCGCTGGTTGTATGTGCCTTGCTCCCGGTTTCGGGCGCGACGCCCGAAACAACAGGCCGGAGGACTGTTCCACCAGGACAAAATCTGTGTTTGGGCTTCATGGGATGCGACGAAATCGGGTGTTTGCCAAAATCGTTTCCGCCGCCAGCAACGCCAACACGGCCAGCAGCGGCCATGCGAACAGCGGCTGGTAGGTCGCGAACCGCCGCAGTTTCACCGGCGATTTTTCCAGCCGGTCAATCTGGTTGTAAATGGTTTGCAACTCGCGCTGGTTGGTGGCGCGGTAAAATTGTCCGCCGGACAGCGCGGCCATTTTGCCGAGCACGGAATAATTCGCCGGCTGGAGCAACAACGTCGGGATGATATTGCCGTTCGCATCGAGCCGCAATTGACCTGTCGCCGGGTCGAACGAGGGCAGATTGCATGGCTGTTCGATGCCGATCCCGATGGCGTAGATTCTTGCGCCGAGCGCGGCGGCGAGCTGCGCGGCTGGCAGCGGATCAATCTTGCCCAGGTTGTTGTCGCCGTCCGTGAGCAAAATCATGACGCGGCTCCTGCTGTTGGACGCCGCCTTGAGCCGTTTGGCCGCAACCGCGACCGCGTCGCCGATGGCCGTGCCCAAATCCTGGATGATGCCGACGTGAAGCCGCTGGAGATTGTCCACGAGCCACTCGTGGTTTAGCGTCAGCGGGCTGGCGAGATACGGCACGCCGGAAAAGGTGATCAAACCAATCCGGTCGTTGGGCCGTTCCTGGATGAAATTCTTCAGCACGCCGGACGCGATGGCAAAGCGCGTGAGTTTTTCCGCAGGCGTTCCCATGTCAATCGCCTCCATGGACCACGACAAATCCAGCACCAGCATAATGTCTATGCCCGGCGTCTCGGTCTCGACGTGATAGTTTGCCAGCCGGGCCCGGCCAGCGCGACGATGCCGAGCGCCACAGCCAGCAGGCGGAGAAAAAATAAAAATCGCCCGGCGGCCGCCCGCGCCTGCGCGCCCGCCGCCCGCGCGATGTCCGTGCTGGAAAACATCAGCGCCGACAGCTTGCCGATTTTGCCTCGCATCAGCGCATAAACCGGCAGCAGGCCGAGCAACGCCAGCAGCCACGGATATTGAAATTCAAATTCGCCGGTCATTTTGTGGCGGCATTTCGGTGGGGCGAGGCTACTGACGAGCCGTCGGTTTCGGCTCGCGAGGACGCTCGCCCCACCATGGCAAGGCGTTTCTCGGCGAGTTCAACGAGTTCCAGCGCCCGCGCAGCGGCAGGCTGGAGTTCACGCTTCTCCATGTCGGGCGCTGCCGGTCGACTTTCCGGGCAAGCTGAAGCTTGAACTCCAACACTGCCCGGCGGCGCAAATTTCCGCTCGTCGCACTCGCGCAGAAAAGCAGCAATGGCCCCGGCCAGTTCCGCGTTGATTTTGCCGCAGCCGGCGAGCGCGGCGCATAATTCCGCCGTGGTCAATTCGGCTGCGGGCAGGTCAAACACGGCTACGACGTAGCGGCGCAGGATTTGCGAGATTTCACTTAACAAAGTTCCATCTTCGGGTCGGCGCTGCAATTGGACCAAGGCTTCACGCGCCACGATTTCCGGTGGCAGAACGATTACCGGTTTAGGCTGAAGCAGCTTCCATAAAACCACAGCCGCCAGCGCGATGAGCGTGACGCTGCCGGCAAGAATGGCCATTCCATGCAATTCCCAAAAAGTCGGTGGAATTTCGGGGTAGGAGGGAGTAAGTGGCGGCAGTGGGTTTGTTGTCTGACTGAACACGGACTGTGCGAAAAACGCTAGAAGCAATAACATCGAACATTCAACATTCAACGCCCAACATCCAAGGCGGAGGCTCCCGAGCCGCGCCGTTGGGCGTTGAATGTTGAATGTTGAATGTTGAATGTTTCTTTTCATTTCAACCCCGCCTCCGCCCGCGGCGGATTTCAAAGAATCGTTGCAACGCAGGTGCAAACGGCTCGGTGGTCTTCAGCCGCAGCGTGTCCACGCCAGTGCGGTTCAGCGCGGCGTCAAGTTCCCCCAACCGTTCGGAATTGGTCGCGGCGAAACGTTCGCGCACGCTGGAGCGCGTGGAATCAATTTCGAGAAGCTCGCCCGTTTCGGCGTCTTCGAGGGTCACGAGACCGGCGTCGGGCAGTTCGCTTTCGCGCGGGTCGTGCAAGTGCAGGCAGACGACATCGTGCCGCGTGTTTGTCAGGCCGAGTTCGGCGATGACATCGCGCTTGGGTTGGAGTTCACGCTTGAGCGTGGTCGGGGACAAGCTAAAGCTTGAACTCCAACGGGAACTTTCACCGTTGAAGCTGTGCAAAAAATCCGTCAGCAAAAACACAATCGCACGGCGATGCAAAACGTGGTTCAGAAAAACCAGCGCGCTGGAAATGTCCGTGCCGGGCTTGCGCGGTTTGCACATCAGCAATTCACGGACGATGCGCAGAATGTGCCGCCGGCCTTTGCGCGGTGGGACGAACAATTCCACCTCGTCCGTGAACAGCAGCAGCGCAACCTTGTCGCCATTCTTGGCCGCGGAAAAGGCGAGTGTGGCGGCGATTTCACAGGCGAATTCGCGTTTGGTGCGGTTGGCCGAACCAAACGACGACGACGCGGACACGTCCACGGCGAGGACAGCGGTGAGTTCGCGTTCCTCGCGGAAGCGCTTCACGAACACGCGGCCAAGGCGATGCGTGACGTTCCAGTCAATGTCGCGCACGTCGTCGCCGGGGATGTATTCGCGCAACTCCTCGAAATCCATGCCGCGCCCCTTGAAATGGCTCAAATACGCGCCGACCATCGTGTCGTTCACGAGGCGGTTCGTGCGCACCTCCACGCGGCGGACGGATTCGAGCAGTTCGGTGAGGGTCATGGGAAAAATCTTTGGCGCGCGAAATCAACAAATTGCATCGCGCCAGTGTTCGCCGGATAAACCGGCAAAGCAAATAATTTTTAACTGGCACGCCGCCAAAAAAATGTTCAAATAGAACTTGCCCTACTGACCGCACTCCTCAAAAATTCCCGCTGTCAGCCATGAGCATCTGGGGAACAGTCGGAAGCCTTCTTGAAAGCCACCGTGCGAAAAGTCCGCACCCTGACCGGAGAATTTTTATACCCCAAACCCGCCGGCTACCGTCCGCAGCGCAATTTTCAGGACGCCTTCCCCAATTGCGAAGCATCGTCCCCAATTCGCCAACGCCTGTCACCAATTTCCAGACGACCACCCCCATTTTTTCGGCGACGCTCCCCAATGCAAAAGCCATCGTCCCCATTTTTCGGATGGCCGTCCCCAATTTCCCGACCATTTTCCCCAATTTTTCCGCCTCTCTCCCCATTTTCCCGATGGTTTTCCCCAATTTACCGGCCACGTTCCCCAATTCTTCTCCCGCCGCCCTCATTTACAATGGTCTGTTCCCCAGCCATTTATGCGGATTTCAAGCTCTCAACCGTCAAATTCACAACTAAAAACTGATTATGAACCATAAACCACACTGCCCCGTCCCCGTCATCATCTACAATGGCAACCTCATCGCCGCCGCCGCGCTAAAATATCCCAAAGTCGCCGCCCGGCTGGCCAACCAACATCTCACCGAGACCACCACCGCCCTCGGCAAACTGCCGGCCGACGCCGCCAGCCAGAAAACCGCCAAGGGCGAAACCGGCAACCTCACCTGCGCGGAACAGGAAAATTTGGATCAACTGCTGCATTGCATGGGCCAGGCCCGCAAGACCGCCAAGCTCGCCTTCGCCGGCCAGACCGTGAAACTGCGCCAGGAATTTCAAATGGGCATCCACGATTCGCACGATCTGGGCGCCGTGCTGGAGCGCGCGGACATCATTCTCGCCTCCGTGCAAACCGCCGCCAATTTGCCCGCGCTGAAACTGCGGGGCTGGACGGATGCCGAAACGCAGACCTTCACCACCGTGCGCGGCACCTTCCCGGCCAGCAGCCAGGTCAAGCAGTCCGGCCAGAGCGACGCCCGAAAGGCGACCGCCGTGAAAGCGGCCGACGCCGCCAACGCCTACGAACACATCCTCACCATCCAAAACGCCGCGGACCTAGAATTCCCGGCCACCGACCCGGCCAACGCCCCCGCCCGCGCCGAATTCAAACTGGGCATCTTCCCGCCGGATCATCACGTCCCGCCCGCCACGCCCACACCCACGCCGGCACCTGCCGCGACGACGGCGAAATGATGGAACTTATTAAAAAACACACCATGAACAAACTGACATCTCTTTCGGCAATTGTTTTGACCCTTCTAGGATCATGGCAATTGTCCTTTGCGGACAGGCCCAGACCGCAAGCCGAGCTATATGACGCAGCTTATTCGGGTGACATTGATTATTTGCGCAAAACCTATGGTGACGCCCAGGGCGACAAAAGCAAATGGCCGGCCGCTCCCAGCGAACTCGTCGGCGAAGCCTTGGCGGGGCATCAATATGAAATCGTCAGATGGTGTGCCAATGCCGATCCGGATGCCAATAAACTTTCGGGCTGGTTCGGCTGCAAACAAATGGATGTAAAAGCCGCAAAGATTATTTTCGATCAAGTGCCCGGTCTGAAAACCAATTTTGTGAACAAGACATTGGATGGAGTAATTCTGATGGATAACCCAGAACTCTTAAAATGGCTGCTGGACTCCGGTATGAAACCCACAAATGACCGTATGGCACCTGCGCCCTTGTTGGTAGCCACACAACTGCGGCGGATGGAATCCATTTCTTTGCTGCTCCAACACGGAGCCGACCCATATCAGGTTTCTCCAGACGGCCTTTCCCCGGTTGGAATGGCGGTTGCCTTTGAATCTTCCAGTCTCCTGAAACTTCTGGATAAGGATAAAAAATATGCTGCGGAACTGGCAAAATTTGAACAGGAGTTACTTCCGCCCAAAGACACGCCTTTTGTTGGCACTTGGGCTCACTTGCAAGAAGGCTTTGGTTCCATGTCCATTACTCTTTACGCCGACGGCACCGGTAATGTGGGGGCGGATTTTGGCGGAATGTCCTGCATCTGGAAACAATCGGGGGAAACCGCGAAGCTAACCCTGATGTATGATCAATTGGTTGAGCGGACGAAGCCGGCTAATAAAGAAACTGTGGACATAAAGATTGATGGCGACACGCTTGCTGTCATCATGGGGGGACAAAATCTCCAATTGAAAAAGTTCGATGCGAAGGCCCCCAGCGAAAAGTCAGTTGCAAGGCGACCGCTATACCTTCGCGTTGAAAAGGCGTGCATTTCGCCCGCCAACGACTTGTTCATCCAAATCAACGGTCGCTTTATCAAAGTATCCATTGCTCATCTAACAAGCGGTCAAGAACCTGCCGACGATTTTGCCAAGAAAATGTTTCGCTGGAGCGAATTTCAGAAAGGGCAAATCCCGCTATCAATCCTGACCAATTCCATGGAGGTGCCTTTCGTGGATAATCACACGGATGGTTATTTTCCGGACAAACTTGCCTTTGATTTCACCCACGACGCCGAGCTAAAAGCTGGCAGTGATTTCACATTTTTCCCCTACGGCAGCAATAACTACTATCATGGGCCAGACACAGACCAGTATGGTGAATTGGTAAATGGCTTTGCTCTACTGTCAAATAAACCCTTTGCAAATGATAAAAACTGGCTTTTGCTATTCGTCCTGAAGACCAAATCATACGATTTGCCAAGTCCATCCCCTTGGTAAAGAATTCTGACCGGCGTAAAATAGTGATGAATTAATTGTGCATTTACAATGCCACCTTTACCTCACGGCAAGGGCGGGCATCGAAGAAAGCCTTTGAAGCGCATAGACGATACCGGAGTTGTGATGAGTTTAATGCTGCTGGAGACGACTTTCTTTCCACAAACGCAGAAAAAAAGCCATGTGCGATTGGATCAGGTTTATGGTCTTACCCAAGGAGGAAAGTGTTTTTTTCAAGCTGTTTGCAGCCATCCGAAAGTTGCCTTTCAGGAAGTTGGGGTTTCGGTTGAGAATTGACGGTAATTCCGCCTTAAATTTCACGGCACCGGAACGGCGTTGAAAACTTTCTTGATGATCGCATCCGTCGTCACGGCCTGCGCCTCGGCTTCGTAGGTCAGGATGATGCGGTGGCGCAGCACGTCGGGGCCGATGCTTTTCACGTCCTCGGGAATTACATAATCGCGGCCTTGCAACAGCGCCCATGCCTTGGCGGCGAGCGTCAGGAAAATCGTCGCGCGCGGCGACGCGCCGAACTGGATGAAATGTTGCACGTCCAGCTTGAAATCCTGCGGCTTCCGCGTGGCGAAAACGATTTTCACGATGTAATCGCGGATCTTGTCGTCCACGTGGATCTGGTCCACAAGCTTGCGCGTCGCCAGAATTTCTTCGAGCGACACGACGGGTTTCACCGGCTGCTCCGGGCTGGTGAACGCCATGCGGTCCAAAATTTTTCGCTCCTCCGCCTCGTTCGGGTAATCGAGCAGCACCTTGAACATGAAGCGGTCCACCTGCGCCTCGGGCAGCGGATAGGTGCCTTCCTGGTCAATCGGATTTTCCGTGGCGAGCACGAGAAACGGCGATGGCAGCTTCATGGTTTCGCCGCCAAGCGTGACCTGCCGCTCCTGCATGGCTTCGAGCAGCGCGCTCTGGACTTTGGCCGGCGCGCGGTTGATTTCGTCGGCGAGGACAAAGTTGGCGAAGACGGGACCGTGCGTGGCGTGGTATTTGCCGTCCTGCGGATTGTAAATGAGCGTGCCGACGATGTCCGCTGGAAGCAAATCGGGCGTGAACTGGATGCGGTTGAACTTCGCCTGCACCGCCGCCGCGAGCGTGCGGACGGACAGAGTCTTGGCCAATCCTGGAACACCTTCAAGGAGGACGTGGCCGTTGGCGAGCAGGCCGACGAGCAGCCGGTCCACGAGTTGTTCCTGCCCAACGATGACGTGGGCGATTTCCTCGCGCAGCGTGCGGATCCAAGTGGCTGTCTGCGCGACCTGGTCTTTCAAAGTGATGCTCATGCCGGATGAATTTATGGCGCGCCGCTCGACGACTCAAGCGCAGGCTCAAAAAATTCAACCGGCGGGCAATAACGGCGCCCGGCTGGCGGGCATTATTTGCGGTTTTTAAGCTGGCTGACACGCCGTTGGCTTGAGTTTGGCTTGAATTTGCATACGGCCCGCTCCATGCTGGCGGCGATTTATGAAGGCCAATGATTTTTCTGAAGCACGGGTGCTCGTCACTGGTGGCGCGGGTTTTATCGGAAGCGCGCTCGTCTGGGGATTGAACCGGCGCGGCTGCGACAACATCGTCGTCTGCGACATCCTCGGCGCGGACGAAAAATGGCGCAACCTTGCGCCTTTGCGCTTTGCCGATTACGTCGAGGCCGGGACGCTGCTGACGCGGCTCGAAAGCGGCGCGCTCGGAAAATTCGATCTGATTCTTCACATGGGCGCGTGTTCGTCCACGACGGAAAAGGACGCGAGCTATCTCATCCGCAACAATTACGAGTTCACCCGGGACCTCGCCGCGTGGTCGCTGGCGAACAAATCGCGCTTCGTTTATGCGTCGTCCGCCGCGACTTACGGCGATGGTTCGGCGGGCATGGAAGACGACGACACCAAGCTCGACACGCTGCGGCCGCTGAACATGTATGGCTACTCGAAGCATCTGTTCGACTTGCACGCCAAACGCGCCGGGTTCCTGAACAAGATTTGCGGATTAAAATACTTCAACGTTTTTGGCCCTAACGAGGATCACAAGGGCGACATGCGCTCGCTGGTCCACAAAAGTTTCGCGCAGGTGCAGGGCAAGGGAGTCATCCAGTTGTTCAAGAGCTATCTCAAGGAATACAAGGACGGCGAGCAGAAACGTGATTTTCTTTACGTCAAGGACTGCGTGGCAATGACGCTGCACCTCGCCGCGACGCCGCGCGCGAACGGCCTGTTCAACGTCGGCTCGGGCCATGCGCGAACGTGGATTGATCTGGCAAACGCCGTTTTCATCGCCCTGAAAAAGAAACCGGCCATCAAGTTCGTCGAGATGCCGGAGGTAATCCGCCCCAAATACCAGTATTTCACGCAGGCGAACCTGCTGCGGTTGCGCGGCAGCGGCTATGCCGCGCCCGTCACCTCGCTCGAAAACGCCGTCTACGACTATGTCCGCAGATACCTTGTGCCAGAAAAGCGGCTGGATCCGGCCCTGGAATAAATTCGTGCGGGAAAGTTTGGATTCAGCCCGCGCAGGGAAACAAGCCAGCGATCCCGCCGTTGGCAGCCTTTTATTGACAAAGACAAACCGGATGGAACAAAATTCGGGCCGAGTTCACGCTGGTAATGCCCGATGAAAAATTAATATGGACGACAAATTTGACAATCGCCGCTGGATGCTGCGGCCAGACGTGGTTTCCACCGTTTTGAATGATGGCGCGGTGATACTCGACCTGCGCTCAAAATTCTTCTTCTCCGCCAACTCGACCGGCTGGGCCATCGCCCAGATGTTCGAGACCGGAGCGACGCGTGAAGAAGTGCATGGCGCCTGCCGGAAATGGGGCGCGACCGACGCCGCCATCCCGGAGGTGGACGCGTTGATTGAACAGATGACCTCGGAAGGGCTGTTTGAACCCATGAACACGCCCGCCGCCTCGACAAACGGGATCACTGTGGCGGCCTGGATTTCACCCACCTTGAGCAAGCACCGCGAACCACTCCAGCGAATCATGGTCAGCGCATTCGATCCCGGCCTGCCGCTCGCCGAATGATTCCCGCCGCCGCCGCATCTCCACAGGCCAGCGCCGCGTATGACTGCGGCCCGGTGCGTTTGGAACTTGAATACGATGATCCGGTCCTCCGGGAAGCGTTGCACGGCCTGTTGAGCCAATACGACGCTCCGTGGCCCGCGCCTGCGACCACCATCCGCGTGGCGGTCGGGAACGGAACACGCCCGGTTGAATTGCCCGTATCCACCGGCACCTACCTCCGCTCGCATCACCTGCGCGTTGACCGGCATGGCTCGCGCCTCCTTTCATCGGGCCAACTTGGAGTCTGGATGGAATTCGACCTGTTGTCGAACCAGGCCCGGGTCGCGGTGCCGGCACATCCCGACCGGCCAGCGCTCGTGGAAGAAACGGAGCAACAATTGATACTGCTGCTGGCCAGGGCGTGGGCGTGTGAAGGCTGGACCCCGCTTCATGCCGGTTCGTTGATTCCGCCGGGCGGGAACCGTTGCGTGCTGTTGTGCGCGCCTTCCGGCGCAGGCAAAACCACTCTGACCGCCGCCCTGCTCCGGCGCGGATGGCGCACGCTCGGCGATGATAAAACACTTTTGAGACCGGAGGGCAAAAGCGTGATTGCCCGCGCGCTGGCGCGACGGTTCCATTTGCATCCGAATTCATCGCGCTGGTTTCCGGAAGCCGGAGATATCCGCGCCTGGCCGACCTACTCGCGGTGGACCGACAAGCGCGTTGTGCGCATCGAGAGATTGTGGCCCAACCGGCTTGTGGATCACGCCATTCCAGCAGCGGTGGTGCAACTGGAACGGGATGAAAACGGCCCCGCATTGAGCGTTGAACCGCTGGACCAAATCAGCGTCTTGAACACCTTGCTGCGTCAGGTGGCGATTCCGTCCGATGCCACCCACGCAAAGCCGCTGGTGTCATGCATGGTTGCCACCGCGGCGCGGGTGCGTTCCGCGCTGATGAAAATCGGAAACGACGCCTTTTCTGTTCCCTCGACGGCGGAAGACATTGAAAAGGAATTACGGAGATTGCTGCCATGAACGGCCAGCCTGCGGCCAGCGTGGTTGTTCCGGTGCTTAATGGCGAAGCCACCCTGGCTGATTTGCTGGTTGCGTTGAAAGCCCAGGCCGGTGTGCCGGGCCCATTCGAAATCCTGGTCGTGGACAACGGCTCAACGGATCGAACCCTGGAAATTGCCCGCGCCTCCGGCGCCACGGTTTTGTGTCAGCCGATTCGCGGCCCGTCCGCCGCACGGAACATGGGTCTCGCCCGCGCGCAGGCCGGCATTGTCGTCTGCACCGATGCGGACACCATCCCATCGCGCCGATGGCTGGCCTCGCTCCTGTCGGCCTTTGACGATCCCAAAACCATACTGGCCACCGGGCCGATTCACGGATGGCAACCGGCCACGGGCGCGGAGCGATACGCCAGCACCCACAAGGGTTTCACCCGCGAGCGATCCGCCGAACATCCACGGCATCCTTTTGCACATGGCATGAACTTTGCTGTCAGGCGAAAAGCGGCTCTCGAAATTGGGGGCTGGGATGAGATGATGACCAGCGGTGAAGACATGGATTTCTCCATCCGCCTGGGCAAACGGTTCGGCGTGCCCATCCGTTTTGTTGATCAGGCCGTGCTGTTCCACAGGCATCGCCAGACGGATGACGCCTTGTGGAAACAGGCGCGTTGGCATGGCGCCGGTTACGCTCTGGTTCACCACCATCATCCTGATTTGCTTCGCTGGCCTGTCTGGCGATCGGGGATCGTGGTTGTTTCGATTGCCACGCTTTATGCCGCCGCTCCGCTGGTCTCCCTCTGCCAGGCCACGCGATTGTTCGATGCGCAGCGGGCCGAATTTGAACATTATCAACGGCAATGGACGCGCCATTTCTGGGCCGGGTTCTTTGACCAACGCAAGAAACTGGCCAGATGAACCCGCGCCTTTCAGTTGTCATCGCCGCGCATAATGCCGAATCCACCGTGGAAGAAGCGGTCCGCGCGGTCGCCACTCAACCGTTGCCGCCTGACACTCACGAGTGCATTGTCGTGGACGACGGCTCCCGCGACCGCACGGCGGAAATTGCAGAACGCTCCGGCGCCACCGTCATCCGTCTGCAACAAAATCAAGGCGCCGGCGCCGCCCGCAACGCCGGCATCGAGCGCGCGCGGGGCGATTGGATTGCCTTCACCGACGCGGACTGCGTGCCCTCCCGCCGCTGGCTGCCGACGTTGCTGGCCGCCGCGCAAACGGCGGATCGCTCCACGCTCGGCCTGGCGGGAAAAACACTGGGACTGGATTCCAACACGCCCGCCGCGCGGTTCATGGATCTGATCGGCGCGCTGGATGCGGAAAAATATTTATGCAGCGAAGTCATGCCGTGGGCGCCGGGCTGCAACCTCGTATGCCGACGGACGGATTTGATGGCGGTCGGTGGATACGACCCGATCTTCCGCTCGTATGAGACGGCCGAACTTGAATGGCGCCTGTGCGAGCGGTTCGGCGGACGCATCACTTATGTTCCCACAGCCATCGTGATGCACCGGCATCGTCCAACATGGCGGACACTTTGGATCCAACAGCGGAACTACGGCGATGGCTACGCGCAATTTCTCCTGCGCCACGCCGATCGCTGGCCTTGGTCGGCGGGCCGCGAGGCTGGAGCCTGGCTGCGTCTGGTCATTCTGGCCGCTCAAGCCTCCGTTGCGGGCGGAGAGCAGGGATTGGTGCGCCGCGGACTTCTGGTGAAACATCTCGCCCAACGCATCGGTTTTGCCTCAACTTACTTCTCGCCGCGGGAACGCCGGCCCGTCAACCAATCGAAACCCCGGGCATGAAAACGCCGCCGCCAAAATCACCAATGAAAATGTCCGGCAGCGGCCTGCCGCCATGGCTCGCGGTCGGGCATTTCATGCTGCGCGCCCCGGCGCGGCTGGCGCGGACGGAATTGCCCGTGTTTCTTGCGCGGATCTCCGTCCAGCCGCGCGATGGCTCGAATTTTTCCCGCATTGACCGGCTCATCCGCCGCTGGCTCCGCGTTCCGTTGCTGCGTTCGCGCGACACCTGTTACCTGCGCTCGCTGGTGCTGTTCCGGTTCATGGATCCCAACGGCAGCGATCTTTGTCTGCACTTCGGGGTGGACGAACCACGCGACATCCGCGAACGGTTGCACGGCCACGCCTGGGTGAGCCTGGATGGCCGCGCGCTCAATCCGCCGGGCACGCTGGCGGAAGGAAGAGTGAAGGAAATTTACCGGTTCTCCATACTTACCGGCGGCTCTTCAACATCTGGCGCAGCGTCCGCCGCCGCCATGTTACGCCGCGGCGACGATCCCCCTGCAATCGCACCACGACCGCCGGCGTCATAAGCAGCCGCACGGTCCGGCGCGGCCAGCGCAATTCCAGCCGCCCCAGCAGTTGCGAGCAGGCCGGTTCATTCAAGCAACGCGCCGTCAAATCCAAGGCGGTGGCCAGCGACAAACCGGCGCCGGTTTTCGCCACACATTCCCCCAGTGATTTCTCGTCCACCGGCCCCGCGCGGCCCCGCACAATTTGAGCGATGTCGCAGAGATGCTGCATTTTTTCGAAGCCATGACTGGCCGCGCCATGCACCGCCGCGATGATCAACAATCCCGCCGGAGTGGCGCGCAGCCGTCCATCCGGCCCGCGTTCCATCGGCAAATCCTCCAACTGCACGGACACGCCCCGCCTAACGGTGGGAGAATTCACCAGATTGTTATGCACATCAACCATGGCGCCTGGCATGGCCGGATGTTCCCATGAACATTCCGAATAACCGCCGGCGTGTTTCATGGGTTCCATACGCGTTTCGTATCCCAACCGCGACATGGTTGCGTTCACGGCATCCCAATCGCTCTCGCGAACAAGCAAATCTATGTCGCCAAATGTCCGCAGCGCGGGTTGGGCATAAAGCCGGGCCGCAAAATCCGCTCCTTTGAGCACAACCGCATCGGCGCCCGCCGCGGCAAATTCGCCGACCAGTCGTTGAGCCTCCGCACCGAGAAACATCGCCATCGCAGAGCGCTGCGCCAGCCGGTTCCTGGCCTGGCCCGCGACTGCCAGCACTTCCGGCGCCGCGCTGGCATTGGCCAGCAATTCAGCCGGATTATCGCACAACAGACGCTCGATCTGCCGCAGCACGGCGGGCAAAACTCCATGCATGTTCGCCAGCAGACAAAGCGACGGGATATCCGGGCCATCCAGCCGGCGCCCAGGCAACTGGCTTTTCGGCCCTTCCGGATCGGACAGGGCCAGCAGCCATTCCTCTTCAGCTTTCATAAATTTCTTCCGGGACGAAGCGTAGCGGAAAACCGCATCGCCGCGTTTCAACGTTCACGATTGATTTCGCGGATTGAACTTTGAGCCGCGCTTGAGCTGCTCCCAGAGGCTCTTCTCGGCATCGGTTATTTTCGCGGGAACAGCGATGCGCGTGGCGACCAGCAAATCTCCGCGCGCGCCTCCGCGCATGGGCAGGCCGCGTCCGCGCACGCGAAGTTTCTGGCCGCTTTGCGTCCCGGCGGGAATTTTATATTCACGCGGCCATCCAAGGCGGGAACGGAAATTTCCGCGCCGAGAACGGCCTCCCACGGCGCGAGTTCGGCTTCGTAAATCAAATTGTGTTCGTCCACGTCGAAGTCGGGATGTTTCGCGAGCCTCACGCGCAGATATAAATCGCCCGACTCGCCGCCGCCGCTGCCGGATTCGCCGCGACCGGGCACCCGCAATTTCTGGCCTTCCAAAACCCCGGGCGGAATGCGGACTTGATAGGATTCCGTTTTCGTCGTCCGGCCAACGGGACGGCGGACGTTCACTTCGCGAACGGAACCGCGCATGGCTTCTTCGAGCGTGACCATGATGTCGCCCTCGATGTCGCTTCCGCGCTCGGCGTATTCCTGCTCCGGCGCAAAACCGCCGCGCCCGCCAAAACGTCCGCCGCGCATCCGCGAGCCAAAAACCTGCTCGAAAAAGTCGCTGAAGCCCGTGCCGCCGAATTGAAATTCAAAATCCCCGCCATCCTGCCCGCGTCCGCGGAAATTTTGCGCGCCCGAAGCCCCTTCCCAACCGGGCGGCGGGCGGAATTCCGCGCCGGTTTTCCAGTTGGCGCCGAGCTCGTCGTATTTTTTCCGCTTGGCCGGGTCGGACAGAACTTCGTAAGCCTCGTTGATCTCCTTGAATTTTTCCTCGGCGCGCTTTTTATCCTTCGCCACGTCGGGATGAAATTCTCGGGCGAGCTTGCGGAAGGATTTTTTGATGCTCATCGCCTTCGCGCTGCGCGGGACGCCGAGGATTTCGTAATAATCTTCTGTATTGGACGGGCATCGGTTCGTTAAATCGTGATTTGTGAACTGTTAAATCGTCGGTCGCGAATCGCCGACAACCAAAATAAAACGCAAACCGCGAAATGCAATCCGCTTTTGGCGGTTCAACAAGTTAACGAATCACTGATTTAACCAATCACGGCTTCCCTACTTTAAATTATCCACGCTCAAAAAAAGCGTGCCGGCGACGTCGCCCTCGCGCCGCCAGACCTTGACAAGAATCCGCCTGCCCTTGGCCTGTTTGCAAAGTTTCATGGCATCATCAGCGCCGGCAACCGCATGATGATTGATTTCCACGATGACGTCGTTCTTCTGCAATCCGGCGTCGGCCGCGTTTGAATCCTCTTGAACATCCGTGACGATGGCGCCTTTGGTGTCGGCGGGGATTTGAATTTTTCTGCCGGAGGTCCTGATTCAAATCAACCATCTTCACGCCATCGAGCGCGTCTGGTGTTGGGTGCGGCGGAAGGATTCTGGCCATTGTCGCTTTGGGTGAGTTCGGCCGGCAAGGCTGTCCAGCTTGACGGTGACCGATTTTTTCGCGCCGTTGCGGATCAGCGTCACGGTGGCCGCCGAACCCGGAGAGCACTCGGAAACCGCCAGTTGCAAGCCGCGCCCGTCTTCAACTTTCTTGCCATTAAAGGAAACGATGACGTCGCCGGATTTGATGCCGGCCTTGCCAGCCGGTCCATTGGTCATCACGTCGTCCACCAACACGCCGCTCTGGGCGGACAGGTTGAATTGCTGGGCGAGATCGGCGTCCATATCCTGCATCTTGATGCCGAGATAACCGCGCGTGACTTTTCCTCCGGATACGAGGCGTTCCATCACGTTGCGGGCGAGATTGACGGGCACGGCGAATCCGACGCCCTCATTGCCCTCGGAACTGCTTTCAATCATCGTGTTGATCCCGATGAGGCGGCCCTCGGCGTCCACCAGCGCGCCGCCGGAGTTGCCCGGATTGATGGCGGCGTCCGTCTGGATGAAATTCTGAATGACATATCCCTGCGCCTCCGGGCTTCTGCGGCCCAGCGCGCTGACGATGCCCATGGTCACGCTCTGGCCCACGCCAAAGGGATTGCCGACGGCAAGCACCACGTCGCCCACCTCCACCTGGTCGCTGTCACCCAGAGTGACGGCGGGCAGATTGTTCGTGTCAATTTTCAGCACCGCCACGTCGGTCGCCGGATCGGCCCCGACGACCGTGGCGGTGAATTGTTTGTTCGCATTGTTGCCCATGGCGACCTTGATCTTGTCCGCGCCGTCCACGACGTGGTTGGCCGTGAGGATGTAGCCATTGGGAGAGACGATGACGCCGGAACCGAGGCTGGTTTCAGGGCGCGTGTATTGCCGGTTGCCGTTGCCGTTGCCGGGCGGATTTCCGAAAAAGCGCCGGAAGAAGGGGTCGTTCATGAACGGACGGACGGGGACGTTGACCGTGGAATAAATGTTGACCACGCTCGGCGCGACCTTCTTGATGACGGGAGCATAACTGGTGACGGCCTTGGCGTTGCGGACGATGGGTTTCGTATCCACGTTGAGGGACGGGCCGGCGTCGCGCGCCCACAAGTCGTAATGCGAGAGGAAAATCACCATTGCAGCCGCGCCCATTGTCGCGGCAAAAATGCCGATCATGGATCTGGGAATGGGTTTCATAATCAATATATTATAATTTCCAACTGTGCCATTCGACAGCGCGAGCGGCGCGGATGTTCAAACGAACACCATCAATTTGTGTGCTGCAACTTTCGCTGGATTTTCGGGATGTCCTCCGCCTTGATGGTATAGGGCTGCTTGCCTTTCTTCAATTCCTCGGCGGAAGGCACGGCAATGATGTCGCTGGTGAGCGGCTGACTGGCGCGCGGCGGGCGGCGGCGCCGGCGGGGATTGGGATGCTGGATTGAAAGCAGTTCCACATCCATGATTAGCGTCGAGTCGGGCGGGATGGGGCCGATGTCCCTCGGGCCATAGGCAAGTTGCGACGGCATGAACGATCTGCCATTTGGAGCCGACCTTCATCAGCTTGAGCGCCTCGTCCAGGCCGGGAATGGCGTTGCGCCCCACGGGAACCTGCGCGGAATTCCGGATCGCGAATTGCGTGCCGTCCACAAACGTGCCGCGGAAATTGATCGTCACGGTGTCGCCGTTCACCGGCATGGCGCCGCCGCCCTCGGTGATGATTTTGTATTGCATGCCATCGGGAAGCGTGACGACGCCGGGCTTGGTTTTGTTTGCCGCGAGAAACGCCTCGCCTTCGGCCTTGATTTGCGCGAGCCGTTGTTGCGTCCGGTCGGCAATATCCTGCTGGACCTTGTTCATGATGCTGCTCATCTCCTGCGGGCTCATCAGCGGAGGACGGCCCGCCTGCGTATCCTTCAACCCGCGCAGGACCACGTCGGGATCCACGTCAACGCCCTGCTCCTTCCAGCGGTTGGCGAACGTCACGCCGATGGAGTAACTCAAGCGTGCCTTGTCGTCCGTCAGGACATTGGTGTCGTCGGCCATCAGCGGCGCGGCGATGCTCATGCTTAGAATCGAACACAGGACGATTTTTTTCATAGTTTCAATAGTCAAGAGCCGAAATCATCTCGCTGTGCGAATTTGCGCCCAAAATGCAACCCCGGTTTTGCACGGACGGCGCAAAAAAACGGCGCGGATTTTCGTCCGCGCCGTTGTCTCCCGTTCCTCCAGCGGTTCAATCACTTTTTCTTTGACGGCTTGGCGGTGGGCACGGTCGCAATGGTCTGCAAAATGCGGCCGGCAATCTTGTAGGGGTCGCCCTGCGAATTCGGACGGCGGTCTTCCAAGTAGCCGCGAGTAGCCGCTGGGAATGAAGGTTTGCGGCAGGCGGACGGAAGCGCCGCGGTTGCCCACGCCGTAGTTGAATTTGTCAATGGACTGCGTTTCATGCAGGCCGGTGAGGCGCAGATGGTTGTCCGGGCCATAAACGGCAATGTGCTCGTTCTTGTATTTGTCGAACGCGGCCATGAGGGCGTCGAAGTATTCCTTGCCGCCGACTTCGCGCAAGTGCTTCGGTGGAGAAGTTGGTGTGCATCCCGGAGCCGTTCCAGTCCACGTCCTTGCCGAGCGGCTTGCAGTGCCAGTTCACATCCACGCCGTATTTTTCGCAGAGGCGCATCATGAGATAACGCGCGACCCAGATCTGGTCGGCGGCATTTTTGGAGCCTTTGCCGAAGATCTGGAATTCCCACTGGCCCTTGGCCACTTCGGAATTGATGCCTTCGTGGTTGATGCCGGCGTCGAGGCAGAGCTGGAGGTGCGTGTCCACAATTTCGCGGGCGATGCAACCGACGTTCTTGTAGCCGACGGCGGTGTAGTATTCACCCTGCGGCGGCGGAAAGCCGCCGCCGGGCGGGAAGCCGAGCGGGGCGCCATCCTTGTAGAGAAAATATTCCTGCTCGAAACCGAACCAGGCGCCGGGATCATCGGGAATCGTCGCGCGGGCGTTGCTCGGATGCGGCGTCTTCTTGTCGGGCATGAACACTTCGCACATGACGAGCGCGCCGTTCTGTTTGGTGGTGTCGGGATAGACAGCCACGGGCTTGAGCATGCAATCGGAAGTCTTGCCCTCGGCCTGGCGGGTCGAGCTGCCGTCGAAGTTCCACCAGGGAAGTTCTTCGAGTTTCGGAAATTTTGAAAATTCCTTGATGGTGGTTTTGCCGCGGATGTTGGCGACGGGTTCATAGCCGTCCAGCCAGAGGTATTCCAATTTATATTTTGCCATGTGCGTGAATGTTGTTGTTGTTTATGAGCACAGGTCGTTCCGTTTGACAGCGCCAAAGCTTCTGCTTTCGCCTGGACCCGTGTGCGGACATTTGAGCAGGATGGGTGCCACTGCGCAAGAACTTTGCGCGATTCAAGGGAACTTAGTTTTTGCGCCATCAAACAGGCGTTTTCTCAACCAAACTGGCGGTCCAACAAGCCGGATTCCAACAACACGCTGTCGATATTTGGCCGGGTTGGGCAAATTGATTCTTCCGGCGACCGGAAACGGGCTTTGCTATGCCGGCCAAATCAGCGATAGTCGAATCAGAAACAACGGCGCCTTTCGTTCCATGCTGAAAGTCAAAGACACTCTCCGGGCGACGGTCCATTTGACCTATGACGGCCGGGTGGTCAAGGTGTATCACGGGCCGAACGCTCCGGTGCGGTTCGACAACGAAGTGCGCGTGCTGCGCCATCTTGAAGCGCGCGGCTGCGATTTCGTCCCGCGCCTCCTCGAAGCGGATGAAAAGAAGCTGCGCATCGTCACCACAAACTGCGGCAGCCGGGTCGAGCATCTTGACGAGCAGCGCCTGAAGGAATTGTTCGCCGAATTGGAAAAGTTCGGCGTGCGCCACGACGACCCCGACATGCGCAATGTGACCTACCGGCGGTCCGACGGGCGCTTTTGTTTGATTGATTTTGAATTCGCCGCCATTTTGTCCAAAACCGAATCGTCCTCGTCCTCCTCCTCGTTCTCGTAATCGAAAATGAGACCATTCGAGGACGAGAACGAGGACGAGCAGGAAAAACAATGAAATCAAAGCCGTCACCAAAAATGAAACCCGCCGCCCGTGCCGCCACCATCCGGTGGTTCGGCTGGACGGATATCGGCCGTGCCCGCAGGAACAACGAGGATTCGTTCCTTGGCCTCCGGTTTGACGCGCACGAAGTTCACCGGCTCGGCAAATTCGGCGAAGCCTCGCTCTCGGCGCATGATTTCACCTTTGCCGTGTGCGACGGCATGGGCGGCGCAAAGGCCGGCGAATACGCAAGCCAGATAGCCGTGGAAAAGATCACCACGCTGCTGCCGCGCGCGTTCCAGCAATCCGCCAGCGGCTTGAACGCCGGATTCAATGATGTGCTCACGGAATTGTTCATGCAAATCCATCGCGCGCTGGTGTATCTGGGCGACAGCTACGAGGAGTGCCACGGGATGCAGACCACCATGAGCCTGTGCTGGTTCACGCCCGGCTGGATGTATTTCGGCCACGTCGGCGACACGCGGATTTATCATCTGCCGGCCAGGAAAAACCAATTGAAGCAACTGACGGCGGACGACACGCACGTCGGCTGGTTGTTGCGCAACGGCAAAATCAGCGATTACGAGTCGCGCACGCATCCGCGCCGCAACGTGCTGCAAAAGGCGCTCGGTGGCGGAAACCAGTTCGTGGACCCGCAGGCCGGCGCGGTGGGTTGCGACCGGGGTGATATTTTTCTGATTTGCTCGGATGGGTTGACGGAAGGAATTTACGACCACCACATTGTGGACGTCCTCCGCGCGAAAGATGCAGACTCCAATCCGGCGAAAACGTTGGTTGCGTCCGCTGTTAAAAGTGACGGGCGCGACAATACCACCGCCCTGGTGGTGCAGGTGATTTGAACAACCCGACTGGTTTTCTCCGGCGGAACATATCCGAGGCACAAGTTCCACGAGTCCCCAACCAGACAAAATTCCGCAGTTGGAATCGAATCAAGCAGTCCTCAGGAATGGATCCAGCCCCAGTCAAAAACGGTTTGGGATTCTTGGAACCCGCCCACCAACAAGCTGCCCTCCATGGATGCCCGGATTTGCATCAGCGTCTTGGGCGTTTGGGTTTTTCTCCAAATACCTGGTCAATCATCTTTCTGAATTTGCCGTCTCCGGGCGATTTTTGCTTTTGCGCCTCCGGGCCGGCGATTTCCGCCTCGAGATCCAGCACAAAGGATTTCAACCGCTCACAGCGGGCCTGGAGTTTTTGGATTGAAACTTCCAGATGGCCGACTTCCTGCCTCAAAGTTTCAGCGATTTCTATTTTGTTCATGATTAGGATGCGAACATTATAAGTTCCGTTGCTCCGCCGCCAGCCATAAAAGGCTGCGCCGGTTGCGACTTTCGTCCACAACCGGCGCAGTGCGGAAACTTTTACGGTTTAGCTGTGATAGCCCAATTCGCCGTGTTCGCTCTCGTCGAGGCCGGCGCGTTCGACTTCTTCCGTCGGACGCAGACCCACCAGAACCTTGGTGATGTAGGCGCAGATGATCGTTCCAACCACGGACAACACCAGCGTCACGCCCACAGCTTTGAGCTGTTCCATCGTTTGTGCCGCGTGATTGGCCATGGCCACACCGTTGACGGTGAGTTGCTTTGGAATCAGTGAGTTCACCGAGACGTCGCAGAGCAGCCCGGTCATGATGGCACCAACGGTTCCACCGATGGCGTGAACGCCGAAGGTGTCCAGCGCGTCGTCATAGCCCAGCCAGCCCTTGACCTTGTAGCACATGAACCACGGAATCGTGCCGGCGGCAATGCCGATGATGACTCCGCCGGTCGGATTTACCCAGCCGCAGGCGGGCGTGATGACCACCAGGCCGGCCACCGCGCCGGAACAGAAACCGAGCACGCTCGGCTTGCCCTTGGTGATCCATTCCCACATCGGCCACACGAACGAGGCAACAGCGGTCGCCAGAGTGGTTGTAGTGAAGGCGTTGCCGGCGGTGCCGTCCGCGCCGACTTCCGAGCCGGCGTTGAAACCATACCAACCCACCCACAACATGCCGGTGCCGATAAATGTCGCCACCATGCTGTGCGGCGCGAAGTTCTCTTTCCCGAAGCCGATGCGCTTGCCAAGGATCAGGCAGAGGACGATGGCCGACCAGCCGGAGGACATATGCACCACCGTGCCGCCCGCGAAGTCAATCGCTTTGATGGCCGCACCGGAAGCGTTTGCCGCGCCGCTCATCCAACCCGTGGTGCTCCAAACCATGTGCGCCAGCGGGAAATAGACCACAAACATCCAGAGGGTCATGAATACGAGAATGGCCTTGAATTTCATGCGTTCAGCGATGGACCCAATGATCAGCGCCGGGGTGATGATGGCAAAGGTCAATTGGAAGCACGCAAACACGTCCAGCGAAACCCACGGCGTGGAAACGCCGCCGGGCGCGCCGGTCACGTCTTTGAAAAAGGCGTAGGTGCTCAATTTGCCAAAGAAGGGGTTGCCGGGACCAAAGGCCATGCTGAACCCGCAGATATACCACAGGATCGTGACCAGGCCGGTGATGAGGAAGCATTGCGCCAGCACGGAAAGCACGTTCTTCTTGCGAACGAGGCCGCCGTAGAACAGCGCAAGACCGGGCAGCGTCATGAACAAGACAAGCGCCGTTGACGTCATCATCCAGGCGTTGTGGCCGGGACCGGCGGTGTTCATGACGGGTATGTTTTGACAAGTCATGTTCCCGTTGGTGTCCTTCAAGCTGGCGGACGGGTCGGTATTGGCGATGTAAGCTTCAAGACCCGCGACACGTTGATCGAGCGTTGCTGCCGGCAAGTTGGTGGAGGCGGTGGCCGGAGCCGCCGCCACCGCATTGGTCGCAGCCGCAGCCATGGTGTTGGTGTCATCCGCGCGCGCCGAAAAGACGCAGGAGGCGTTGATTGCGATCAGAGCGATGGTCAATAGAATTCTTTTCATGGTATTGTTTGTATAAAATTTGGTTTGTAGGAACGTTCAAATGGCGGCGTCGCCTTTCTCCTCGGTGCGGATGCGCACGGCTTGTTCCACGTTGGTTACAAAAACCTTGCCGTCGCCAATCTTGCCGCTCTTCGCCGACTTGACAATGGCGCCAATGGCGGCGTCCGCCCGGCCATCAGCCACGACGAGTTCGATTTTTATCTTCGGCAGGAAATCCACGGTGTATTCGCTGCCGCGATAGATTTCGGTGTGGCCCTTCTGGCGGCCAAACCCCTTGACCTCGGTCACAGTCATGCCTTCAATGCCGACTTCGCCAAGGGCGTCCTTCACTTCTTCGAGTTTGAACGGTTTGATGATTGCTTCTATTTTTTTCATGGTTGTTGTTATGTTTCGTCCGCGCATCGGCTTGAGCCAATCCGCTTCCGCGTTGCGGAGGCTTAAGCAATGCCGATGCCAAGCGCGGAACGAACCATGGAAACCCCGATTTCATTGGAGAAAATCGAGACAATAGTTAATCCGCCAAATTGCGGACGGCGGAGGACTGTTGGGAATTGCGCAACAATGAAAATTTTCGCCAACCTTGCGGAAGAAATAAAATGGTCGGAGCGACAGGATTTGAACCTGCGACGTCTTGCTCCCAAAGCAAGTGCTCTACCAAGCTGAGCTACGCTCCGAACAACAATCATTATGGACGATTTCAGGTCCGCGACAAGTTGATTCGGCAGGATTCGACGCAGCCGCCAAATCAAAACGGCTCGTTGGGATTCGCCTCAAGCCATTCGCCCAAACCCGGCAGCGGCGCGGACAGAACTCTTTGCGCCTTGGAAATGTCCAGCGACGTGTCCGGCGCGCGGGGCGGACCGGGGAAGTCCTTCGCCGAACCAGCCTCGATGCGTGTTTTGATTTCCGGCCAGCGTTTAATCAGCAACTGCCCCACCTGCCAGCGCGAAAGCCTTTCCGCGCCGGCGACGTGAAAAAGTCCCGCGCGATTTTGATTCACCAAATCCCAAACCGCCCGCGCCGTTTCGATGGCCGGAATCGGCGAACGGAATTCGTCCGTGAACAATTTCACCGGCTTTCCCGTCCGCAGCGAAAGGCGCAACTGCTCGTTGAATCCGCGGTTGCCTGCGCGCGAAATGCCGCCGTTGATGGACGTGCGCACGACCAGATGGCGCGGATTTTTCAGGACGATCTGCTCGGCGGCGGCTTTTGTTTCCCCGTAATGATGCAGCGGATTGGGCGCGTCGGCTTCAATGTAATTCCCCTTGCGCCCGTCAAAAACCAGATCGGTGGAGAAAAAGACAAATTGGATTTCCGCCGACAATTTCGCGAGCAACCGCGTGACTTCGATATTCAGGCGATGCGCCATTTTTGGGTCGGCTTCCGCGCCGGAGATGTTGCTGACGGCGGCGCAATGGATGACCAGCCGCGGCTTGTCTTTTTTGAACATGCGTTCAACGGCGGCAAAATCGAGCAAGTCAAGGTGTTCGCGCGTCAACGCGCGCACCCGCCACTCCGATGCGAACCTTGGCGCGGTTTGGACGAGATAATTCCCGATCAAGCCATTCGCGCCGGTGATCCATGCGCAGGATTCAGTCAACGAATCGCTTCGTAAGACTCTCATAAGCATCAATCCGGCGGTCGCGCAGAAACGGCCAGTGAGTGCGCGTGTCGTCCACTTTGGCCAGATTCACCGGCACAATCAGAATTTCTTCCTTCGCCGCGGAAGCTTTCGCCAGAATTTCGCCGGCCGTTCCGGCGACGAAACTTTGTCCCCAGAATTCGATGCCGTCGCCACCCACAACAGCGAGTTTTTCATGGCCAATGCGGTTGACCGCAGCGACAAAACAGCCGTTGGCAATGGCGTGGCTGCGCTGGATTGTTTCCCAAGCGTCGTGCTGCATTGCGCCGAGCTTCTTCTTTTCGCGCGGATGCCAGCCGATGGCCGTCGGGTAAAACAGAATTTCCGCGCCCAGCAACGCCGTCAGTCGCGCAGCTTCGGGATACCACTGGTCCCAACAAATCAGCACGCCGATTTTGCCGTAGCGTGTCTGCCACGCCTTGAAGCCGGTGTCGCCGGGCGTGAAATAGAATTTCTCGTAGTAAAGCGGGTCGTCGGGAATGTGCATCTTGCGGTAGATGCCCAGCAGCGAGCCGTCGGCGTCAATCACGGCGGCGGTGTTGTGATAAACCCCGGCGGCGCGTTTTTCAAACAGCGACGCGATGATCACGACCTTGAATTTCCTGGCGATCCGGCAAAAGACGTTGGTGCTGGGGCCGGGAATGGATTCGGCCAGCTTGAAATTTCCATGGTTTTCGCCCTGGCAAAAGTATTGCGAGCGGAAGAGTTCCTGCGTGCAGATGATCTGCGCGCCCTGCTTGGCGGCGCGTTCCACGAGCGCGACGGTCCTCTTGAAATTCGCGCCAGGGCTGGCGGAACAGGCTCTTTGAATCAGTCCGAGGCGGATGATTTCGCCGCGAAGGCCGCTCTGGATATTGAAAAGCGCCACGCGCAGATGGTCTGAAATCATGCCTCGAAGTCAAGCCCGCCGCCGTCGCCGGACGCCCACTCCGGCCCCGGATGCAAATTTTTGTGTTTTTTTTGCTTGCACGATTTGCTGGATATCCTTTAATTCGAGGCAAGTCATGTGACTTTTGGAACAAACAACAAAAAAACAAACAACAGGAAGGACACCGAATTATGGCTAAAGCATTGTCTAAATCTCAACTGGCCGCCGCAGTGGCAGAGAAGGCTGAAATCTCAAAGAAGCAGGCGACTGAAATCCTCGAACACATCGCCGCACTCGCTTACAAGCACGCGAAGGACACTTTCACGCTGCCCGGCATTGGGAAGCTCGTATTGAAAGACCGCGCCGCCCGCATGGGCCGCAACCCCAAAACCGGGGAAGCCATCCAGATCAAGGCCAAGCGCGTGGTTAAATTCCGCGTCGCCAAGGCCGCGAAGGACGCCATCCTCGGCACGAAGTAATTTGGCCCTATTTCGAAGGCGCTCCGATTCGTCGGAGCGCTTTTTCTTTTGTCCATCCTCCCCGCCTTGTCCCCGGTTTTGTCATCGAATATTTCGCGGTCTAACCTGAATGAAAACGATTATTTCCCGCGCCACAAATTCCAACAAATCCGCAATTTCCGGCAAAGCGCCGCCGGCGGCCCGGCGTAAAGCCGCGCCCCCAGCTTCAGCGCCGCCGCGCGCAGTTCCGCCTGGCGAGATTCAATCAAGGCGTTCAACGCCGCCGCCTCGTTACTGTGTTTGGCGCAATGCCGCTCCGCAAATTGCCGCAACAGCCCGAGGTCGTGGTCTTCACCCAGTTGCGCACCCAGCAATTTCAGGTCATCCGTCATCACGCGCATCTCCGCCGGCCAGGCCGGACGAAGCAGTTGGAAATAATACCGGAGATTTTTGGCATGCTTCCGCCATTCATGGAAGTTCTCCGACAGCGGCTTCCGGATGACGAGCGCAAAGGCTTTCCGTCCGCAAACATAACTGTCCTTCAATCCCGGCTCGATCGCCGGCCACCCGGATGTCTTCATTTTCAGGCCACCTACGCGCCGGTCAATCTTCCCCAGCACTTTACCCGCTGCCGTCAAGAATTCGTTCTTCTGAAATCGGACCGATTCCCGGCGGCAATGTTTGCGAAGCTTGTTCTCGATTTCTGAAAACCGCCGCGCATCGCGGCCGGTTAATTTCTCAAATGCCTTGAGCCTCACCCGCGCGTCGCGTGGCGCGGCCAGGTAACCCGCCGCCTCGCGCAATGCCTTCACGCTCTTGCGATATTTGCCTGGCTTGCCTTCTCCGCGCGCCAGCCGAAAAATGGCGCGCAGCTTCTTGATTTCGCGCCGAACGTCGTGAAAGGCCGCCGAACGGACGCCCTTGCGCAGCCGCCCGCGTGCCACGCCAATGCGCTCGCGGCAGACCCGCCGCACGGCTTTGGCCGGTGACTCGGATTTTTTGAAGCGAAACGGCATGGCAACCGGAAGTTTAATCCATTTTGAACAACGCGCTAATTCAAAATGACGCACTTTCCGGCCAACGCCAACCCATCATCCGGTGGGGCGAGCGTCCCCGCGAGCCGTCGTCGTTGTGCTTTGATGCGCCAAAGCCGGCTCGTCAGGAGCCTCGCCCCGCCAAACAGGGCGAGCGTGCATTTTTTATCCGTGTCCTTCCGTGTCCTTCCGTGGTAAAAATATATCAATGAAAACACGCGTCCGATTCGCCCCTTCGCCGACCGGCTACCTCCACATCGGCGGCGCCCGCACCGCGCTCTTCAACTGGCTTTACGCCCGCCATACGGGCGGCACGTTCATTCTGCGCATCGAGGACACCGATGCCGCCCGCAATTCGCAGGAGGCCGTGGACGTCATCCTCAACGGCCTGCGCTGGCTCGGACTCGACTGGGACGAAGGTCCGCTTACCGGCGACGCCACCGGCGCAAGCAAGGGCAGCTTTGGCCCGTATTTCCAATCGCAACGGAAGGAGAATTATCAGCGCCGCGTTGAAGCCCTGCTCTCCCACGGCCTCGCCTACGAACACGAGGGCGCCATCAAATTCAAAATGCAGCGCGAGCCGGTCACCATTCACGACCTCGTTGTCGGCGATGTCGTCCGCAAATTGACAGATCGTGAGGAGGCCGATCCTGACTTCATCATCCAGCGCTCGGACGGACAGCCCGTGTTCCACCTCGTCAATGTCATTGACGATCTGGAGATGGACATCACGCACGTCATCCGCGGCGAGGACCATTTGAGCAACACCGCCAAGCACATCGCACTCTTCAACGCGTTCGGCGTCAAGCCGCCGCATTACGCGCACATCCCGCTCATCCTGAACGGCGACGGCTCTAAGATGAGCAAGCGCGACAAGGGCGCCTCGCTCACCAGCTACCTCGACGACGGGTTCCTGCCCGAAGCCGTGGTGAATTTTCTTTGCCTCCTCGGCTGGTCGCCCAAGGAAAACCGCGAAAAGCTCACGCTGGCCGAGACCATCGAACGCTTCGACCTGCCGCAGATTCTCCGGCACAACGCCAAGTTCGATTACGAGAAACTCCTCTGGCTCCAGGGCGAATACGCCCGCGAATTGAAGGACGACCGCTTTTACGAACTCGCCGTCCACGCCTTCGCCAAGGCGGGCGTGAACACAGACGCCTTTCCCCTGCCCAACGTCAAGGCCGCGCTCGACACCTGCAAGGGCAAATTCAAGATGTTCAGCGAACTGCCCGCCTACGCCGGATTTTATTTCACCGACAAGATTGAATACGACGCCGAGGCCGCCAAAAAAGATTTCGTGCCGGAGAACAAGCCTCGACTGGAAAAACTCCGCGATGCCTTCGCCACCGCGCCCGCGTTCGATGCCGCGACGCTGGAAGCCGCGCTCAAGGAAACCGCCAAGGCGCTGGGCGTGAAAGCCGGCGTGCTGGTGCATCCGTGCCGGCTGGCCGTGACCGGCAAAACCTCCGGCCCCAGCCTCTACCACTTGCTCCAAGTCCTCGGCAAGGAACTCGTCATGGCGCGGATTGACAAGGCGCTTGCGACCAATTTTTAGCGCCGTAGGCGCGACATCTTTGTAGAAACAACATCAAAAAAGATTTTCAAGCTCCGTCAGGAGCGACATATTCCGCGCATGGCGAACACCTACACGCAAATCTACATTCACATCGTGTTCGCCGTTGAAGGCCGGCAAAACCTGATTCCGCCGGAGCACAACAACGAGTTGCAAAAATTCATCACCGGCATCGTTTCCGCCCAAAAACAAAAATTGATCGCCATCAACAATATGCCGGACCATCTGCACCTGCTGGTTGGCCTGCGACCGGATTCATCGCTGTCGGATTTGGTGCGCGACGTGAAAGCCGGGTCGCCGAAATTCATCAAAGAACAGCGGTGGGTAGCGGGAAGATTTTCGTGGCAGGAAGGCTTCGGGGCGTTTTCGTATTCCCGCTCGCAATTGGGAATCGTCATCCGTTACATTGAAAACCAGCAAAAACACCATGCGAAGAAATCATTTCGCGAGGAGTATGTTGAATTATTGGAACGGTTCGGCGTGGATTACGACGCAAAATACATTTTCAAAACCGGCGATGAATGATCCCGGAATATGCCGCCCCTACGGGGCTGGAGGATTTTCTATGGTGGCGGTTTCTACAAAGATGACGCTCCTGACGGAGCTTCGTTTGAGCGGCAAAACCTCCGGCCCCAGCCTCTACCATTTGCTCGAAGTCCTCGGCAAAGAACGGGTGATGGAGAGGATTGAAAAGGCGCTCGGACACGTTTTATGAAAAAGTAAACTCCACTCATTTGTATATTTAATGCGGCGTTATCCACTGATGACGATTCGACTTTCCACTCGTTTGAGTTACTCGTCTTGACGTTCTGAATGGAATCGGCACAGAATTCCCCCAGAAAAGGATCATGCCAGAATAAATTTATGAAAAATATTCGCTTCAAAATACCCAAACATTGGCTCGGTAGCCTGACTGCCGCCTTATTCGGAATGCTCTCAAACACCGCCGCCCACGCACAAATCTATCTCGCAAATGCCACCGCTAACGCTGTGGGTGAATACGATACCACCAACGGAACAGCAATTAATGCCAGCTTCATCACCGGACTGTCGGCTCCGTATGCTCTGGCGCTCTCGGGCAACAACCTTTATGTCTTGGGGGCCAACGGCGGCCCCGTGGGCAAATACGACGCCACCACCGGAGCGGCAATTAACGCCAACTTCATCACCGGAGATATCGGGGGCGAGGGCCTCGCGCTCTTGGGAAACAACCTCTTCGTTCCAGGCTCCTTCAGTATCGGCAAATACAACGCAACCACCGGAGCAGCGGTTAACACCAACTTCATCACCGGCCTGATGAGCACCGCGCCGGGCCTAGCGGTCTCAGGCAACAGCCTCTACGTCGCTAACCCCAGTGGAAACCCCTACACCGGCAAAGTGGGCAAATACGACGCTACCACCGGAGCGGCTATTGACGCCAACTTCATCACGGGAGTGGGTCCGTTTGGCCTCGCGGTCTCGGGCAACAACCTCTACGTCGCGAACAATAACTATAGCGGCAGCACAGTGGGCATATATGATGCGACCACCGGAGCGGCGATTAACGCCAATTTCATTACCGGGCTTAATGGAGTGGAGGGAATCACCATTTCTGGCAACGTCCTTATTGTCGTCCAATCCACAATCAGCACCGTAGGCGAATATGATGCCACCACCGGAGCGGCGATCAACGCCAACTTCATCGTTGCGAGCGGGGCGGATGCTGTGCTCGTTGCGCCAGAATCCGCACCAATCATAAACATCCAAAAAGCAGTTTACCTCACATCCACAAATCTGTTGGCTGGAGTCAATTACCAAGTTCAAGCCTCATTGGATTTGATAAACTGGACAAATCAAGGCTCCGTGTTCACCGCTACAACCAATATTTGGCAATCCACCAACTACTGGAACGTAAGTGATTGGAACCAGCTTTTCTTCCGCGTGCAATCGGCTCCGTAACGGAACTGAATTCAAATCAGCAAAACCTCCGCCGCCAATAAACCGGTGGAGTCTTTCATTTGGCGATTTGGGTTGTATAAATGTGTCGCGACTGACGGCGCTAGGTTTCAACGCATTGATTGTTTTTGAATCCCTGTTCCCTCCGTGTTTCGTCTGTTGTCAAATTAGTGTGCCATCCCTCCTGCTGCGTGCCCGCCCGCTTTCCGGTGTGCTGCGCTTTGCCTGCGTTTCACTTCCGCCTTCGTCCGACTTCGGTGAGACAAAGCTGCCTTCGCCTCGGCCGCTTTTGGAATCACAACGAGATTTTCTCCCTTTTCTGCCCGTGCCCGCCCAGCCGCCCAGCCCGGCTGGCATCTGCCACCCTCAAAAGTGGCTATTTTTAGGGTGTGTTGCCCAAATCGTTTTGGAGACGGCGGAGCGCGGCTGTCCCAGCCGCAGCACGTTCGATAACTCCAAAACCCGTGGAATTCGCGCGTTTATTTGACAATCGTCGCCGCTGCGGGTGGGACACCCGCGCTCCGTTTCAATTGGGCAACACGCCCTTTATACACCCCCCAAGGAGGATAACTTGCCAGTGCGCTGTTCTTTCCAACCAGTGCGTTGATTTTCTTAGCCAGTGCGCTGTTCTTTTTGCCAGTGCGGAGGTGCTAATCAGCCAGTGCGCTGTTTTTTTCAGCCGGGGCGCTGTTTTTTCTGCCAGTGCGCCGTTTTTATCGTCCCCGGACGTGTTTGCCTTGCCAGTGCGCAGGTTCAGACCGCCAGAGTGCGGATAACGCCCAAAAGTGCGGCGAATTTATGATCTGTGCGGGGAAAATGCCTGTCAGTGCGGGGGGCGATCCTTTACGGACACCACCATCCAAATTCAATTACTTTACACCGACCTCGCGCCCGCCCTTTCCGCAGGCGCTGCGCCACATCGCCTTTTCCCAGCATCAGTTCGAGGATCGGTTTCACTTTTCATTCGTCATTGACAAGGCCGGATTCGGGCGGAAAATTGGAATCACACGCAATTATGAAAGCCCTTGCCATCAATGGAAGTCCTCGGAAGCGCGGGAACACGGAAATTCTTTTGAAACAGGTGCTGGCGCCGCTGGCCGCCGCCGGCTGGGATACCGAGTTCGTCCAGATCGGCGGCGCGAACATCCGCGGCTGCCAGGCCTGCTATTCGTGTTTCAAAAAGAAAAACGCCCGGTGCAGCCAGAAGGACGATGCGTTCAACCCGTGCTTTGAGAAAATGGTGGCGGCGGACGCAATCATCCTCGGCTCGCCGACCTATTTCACCGACGTGAGCGCGGAAATGAAGGCGCTGCTGGATCGCGCCGGGCTGGTGGCGGTGGCCAATGGCGGGTTGTTCCGGGGGAAAATCGGCGCGGCGGTGGTGGCGGTCCGGCGCGGCGGCGGAACGCACGCGTTTGACACGATGAACCACATGTTTCTCATGTCCGGCGCGATTGTGCCCGGGTCAACGTATTGGAATCTCGGCTTTGGCCGGGAAAAGGGCGAGGTGTCCAAGGACGACGAGGCGGCGCGCAACATGAAGGACCTGGGCCAGACCATCGCCTGGCTTGGCGCGGCACTCCAACACGCAGGAAGCCGTCCGGCGGCACCGGTTCGCGAATGAACCGGCGTCGCGCTGTCGCTTTCGCCTCCGTCCCCGCGCGCCGTTCCTGCCAAACTAATTCGCGCAGGAATTTTTTCACGTTAAACTGCGCGCATGACGAAAATCAAAGCTGTGAAAATTCAGTTCATCCTGTTTTTAATTGCCGGCGCGTCCTGCCTTCGGGTGGATGCCCAAACCAATTCCATTCCGTCGCCGGAAACTTCCACACCGGCGGTGCAAACGCTCGTCTGCATCCGGCATGGCGAAAAGCCGAAAAGCGGGCTGGGGCAGTTGACCTGTCGCGGCCTCAACCGGGCGCTGGCGTTGCCGAAAGTGCTGCTGGAAAAATATGGCACGCCGCAATTCATCTTCGCGCCAAATCCCACGCAAAAAGTGGACGGCAACAAATACAATTATGTCCGGCCGTTGACGACAATTGAGCCGACCGCCATCCGCTGTGGCCTGCCGGTCAACACGCAATTCGGTTACCTCGAAATCCAGGGCCTGGAAAACGAGCTGCAAAAGACGAATTTTCTGGGCGCGACCATTTTCATCGCGTGGGAACATGGCCTGCTGGATCAACTGGCAAAAAACCTAGTCAAGGACAACGGCGGAGATCCAAAGCAGGTTCCCAACTGGCCGGAAAACGATTTCGACACAATATTCCTCGTGAAAATCACACATTCAGAAAAAGGCAATTCCGTGGCGTTCACGATTGATCACGAAAACCTGAACGGCTTGAGCGATGACTGTCCTTGATTTAGCCTGATGCGTTCAGGCTTCCACGGGCCGCACACGGTCTGACAACCAATCCGGAGTGCGCCCGCCCTTTCGCTCGTTGTTGCGCTGTGCTTTCGCGTCTATCCCCGGCGATTCAAGCCGCCATTTTGGACTGCGGTGGCAAGCGCAGCGCGACGCCGCTTTTGGAACGCACGAGGACCCCGTCAGTCCGAATCACTTCCTCACGCTCGAAACGCCGTCGCCGCTCCCGCTCTGCCGGCACACTCCATGACCCTTCGCGTCCTTCGTCGCCGAAAAAATTCGCACCGGGAACTGTTTTGATTAAACTCCGCGCGTGGCCAACCCGTTCATTCATTGGATCGAAGCTCAAGGCCCTTGGGCGCCGTGGCTATTTCTGGCGGTGTTCATCGCAGCGTCGTTCCTGATGCTTTGGCGGCTGGAAATTTTGAGCGCCAAGGGTTTTGAAGGCACGGTGCTCGGCACGCTGGTGATGCCGTATTGCACCGGCATGGGCAACCTCATCTTCGCCTTCATTCTCGGCCGCAAGGGCGGCTCCGGCGCGGACGTGATGACGAATTCGCTGGTCGACAATATCACCAACATGACGCTGGTGCTCGGCCTGCCGGGGGTGATCTGGCTGGTTAAAACACTGTTGTCAAGAGGCCGGGCCGGCGGGAAAAATCCGGCCCGGAAAAAATCCGGCTCCGCCTTCAAGACGCAGCAGTTGAACCGGCTTGCGCTGCTGCTCACGCTCACGGCCATCCTGTTCTTCACCGGCGCGGTGTGGGCCATGGGACGCAAAGGCCGGATTGATATCAACGACGGGCTGGTGCTGGTGGGACTGTTTGTATTCTGGCAATTAATCCATGTATTTGAAGTGCTCAAATCAAACGTGCGCCAGGGGAAATCGTTGAGCTGGACTCTGCCGTTTGATCTGGCACTGCTTGCTGTTGGCGCGTATGGAATCTACATCAGCACGGACTGGCTGGTGAGCTGGATTTCCGGCATCCACACGGGCTTCATCAGCGCGAAATATCTCGGATGGTTGAGCGGCTGGCTGATGGTGCTGCCGAACGCGATGCTGGCGGTATATTACAGCTGGCGCGGCCAGCCGGAAACGGTTTATGCCTCGCAGGTCGGCGACTGCCATGTCTCCATCCCGCTTTGTCTGGGCGTCTATGCGCTTTACCACACGATGGTGATGCCGCCGTTTTTTCACATGGCAATGTTCATACTGCTCGGCGCAACCCTGGTGCATTTCGTCTTCGTCGCGGTGATGGGACGGCTGCCGTGGCTCGCCGGCATGGCGCTCGTGCTGGCCTACGGATTTTTCCTCTGGAAGGGATTGTTGGGTTGAAAAATCCCGGCTGCGCGGACGCCCGCACTCCCATCTTAATTCTTCTTGAAAAACGCGGCGTTGTCGCCCGCTACGGTGAGCGGATTGGTGCGAACTTTCTCACTCAATTCGGCGAAGGGCACTTGCGCCGCGAGCCAGCGCGGATTTTTAGCAATCGAATCCATGGATTCGCGCGTGTTGTTGCAAATCAAATAAAGCGCCCGCCCCAGGACCATGAATGATTCAAAGCCCGTGCCGATGCCGTGCCGCGCAAATTCAAAATCACCGGCGCCGTAAGCTTCGTTGAGCAGCTCCGCGCGCAGCGTGCCGAGATCCTTCACGAAATTTTTCTTGAAGTCGTCATTGCGCGGACCGAGGTAGGCGAGCACGCGGGTCTTGTTCTCCGCCAGCGAGAGGATGGCCCACTCGTCGAAAACACTCCCGCCGTAGTGCGCGTCCATCTGCTTCGCGCATTCCTGGATCTGCCTGATGATTTCGTCGAGTGTCATGAGCCGGGTTTTGTCCGTTTCTGTTCGGGCGAGGAAAGCAGGTCCGTGCGCCGGAAACAAGGAGATATTTTGGCAGGATTCTGATGCGCCGCACTTCGGGCAGTGTCCGATTTCAACGGTGGCGTGCCTCGCGCTGCGAGGCGCGTCGGGCCTCAGCGCGACCCGACTCACCAAATCAGAACACATCTCGACCGTGCCAGCAGCGGATTGACTATTGAACGAAATCCGCTACATTCTTGTCCCTTACTTAAACAATTAAGACATCTGAATCTATGAAAACGACCTTTGTTTTTTTGGCAACCCTGGCTTTGGCCACCGCCGCACTGGCGGTTGAAGTGGGCAAACCCGCGCCGGATTTCACGGGCACGGACATCAACGGCAAGACCGTCAAACTCTCCGATTACGCAGGCAGGATTGTCGTCATCGAGTCCTACAATTCCGATTGTCCGTATTGCCATAACCAATACAAAACCGGCGCGATGCAGGCGTTGCAAAAGGACCTGGCGGCCCGGGGCGTGGTTTGGCTGTTGGTGAATTCCGTGAACCCGAAAAATTTCAGCCATCGAACGCCGGACCAGGCGAAGCAGGAAATGGCCGCGGAAAAAATGGACGTGACCGCGTGGATTGATGACGGCTCCGGCGTCATCGGCCATCTTTACGGCATGTTGACCACGCCGCACATGTTTGTGATTGATAAGAGCGGCACGCTGATCTACGACGGCGCCATTGACAACCAGCCCGATCCAACCCATGACCCAACCCAGGCGCGCAATTACGTTCGCGAAGCCGTTGACGATTTGTTTGCCGGCAAACCCATTGCGGTTTCTGAAACGAAGCCCTACGGTTGCAGCGTGAAATATGCGGATTAAAACCCGTATTCCTTCAAGAAACTTTCCGTCGGCGCGTGGATTTCCACGCGTCTTTTCGTGAACGGATCCAAATACGCCAGACGCACCGCGCGCAAGCCGAGGCGAAACCCCTTCTCCACCCTGCCATAAAGCTCGTCGCACATGATGGGCGAGCCCGATTCGGCCAGATGCACGCGGATTTGATGTGTCCGTCCCGTCAGCGGACTCGCCTCGATCAAAGTGAACCGTCCATTTTTCCGCACCACCCGGAACCGTGTTTCAGATTCTTTGCCCTCCTTGAAATCCACTTTCATTCTGCCGAACTTTTTCGGGTCGGGCGCAAGCGGGAGCCGGCAGACCCATTCCGTTTCGCGCGGCATGCCGGCAACCACCGCGAGATATGTTTTTTCCATCCGCCGGTCCTCAAACAAGTCCGAATATGTGTCAACCGCCCCCGGACTTTTGGCAAACAGCAACACGCCGCTCGTGTCGGCATCGAGGCGGTGAACATTGCGAAGAAAGGACAGGTTGCGCGACTTCGCCCAGAAATCGTCGGCGCGGATGGACGAATCAATCGCCGCCTGCAAATTCCAGTTCGTCTGCCGCCACGAATGGGGCACGAGCATCCAGCCGCGCGGCTTGTCAATCGCGATAACCGAGCGGTCCTCGAACAGAATCGGAATCGGGTCGCAGCCCGGAAGCTCGATGAATTTGGGTTTGGCCATTGCACAAGTCTAGCGAAAGGCGCTTCCGCCCGCAAAGCCTCATGCAAAACCCGCACGACAGCCTTTACACCGGCCGGTTTCGTTGCAGAATGGTCGCAGGCGTCCGTAGCTCAATTGGATAGAGCTTCTGACTTCGGATCAGAAGGTTGCAGGTTCAAGTCCTGCCGGACGCGCCATAAAATTATGAGAAGTCCATCACGCAAGTCACAGTCGTTCGTTTTAGGAACAGCGGGCGTTCTGCTGATAACCGGAGCCAGTTGTTTCGCCGGGCACTACACCAACTTCGATGTCTCGGTTTACATCGTGGCGGGCACCGTGCGGCAACTGGCACAGAATCCAGCCAGCCTGACCAATCAATGGCAGCGCGTCGCCGAACAGTTGCCCGTGGACAAGGTGTATATCGAGGTGCAGCGCGACCACACGCTGGCCACCGACGCCGAGCTGGAGACGGTAAAGACGTTCTTTGTCAATCGCGGGGTGAAAGTCGCCGGCGGCACCTGTCTTTCCGACGGCGACTATCCCGGCGGGTCGCAATTCAAATCGTTCTGTTACACCGACCCGGCGGACCGGGAATTCATTACCAATGCGATTATGCGCGCCGCGCAACACTTTGATGAAATTATTCAGGATGATTTCTTCTTTGTGACGACGAAGTATGAATCGGATATTGCGGCAAAGGGGACGCGAAGCTGGACACAATTCCGGCTGGACCTGATGAATGAGGCTGCCGGGAGCCTCCTGTTGAAGCCCGCCAAAGCGGTGAATCCAAAAGTGAAAATGGTCATCAAGTTTCCGAACTGGTATGAGCACTTTGCCGGCTCCGGGTTTGATTTGGAAAAGGAACCCGGAGAATTCGACGGCATTTACACGGGCACGGAGACGCGCAACCCGGAGATGACCGACCAGAATCTGCAGTCCTACGAAAGCTACGAGCTTTTCCGCTATTTTGAGAACATCGCGCCGGGCCGCAACGGCGGCGGCTGGGTGGACACCGGCAGCCTGCGTTACTCGGATCGGTTTGCCGAGCAGTTGGTGAACTCCGCCTTCGCCAAAGCGCCGGAAATCACGCTTTTCGAATGGGGCTCGGTGACCCGGCCTGCAAGAGCTGGGGAACGCACGAACTGGCAGGATCTCCATACCAGTTTTGACTACAACCGGCTGCTGGAAGCCGCGCGGGCTGCCGACCCGAATGCAACCATGACATGGGGGCGAATTGCCGGCGATGCATTGCAGAAGGCGGACGCCATTCTCGGCAAATTGGGCAAGCCCGTCGGGATCGCCAGCTATCGCCCGCCCCACGCTTTGGGGGAGGATTTCCTGCACAATTATTTCGGCATGATCGGCATTCCCATCGAGATGTATCCGGCATTTCCGACGAACGCCAATCTTGTCCTTTTGACTGAAGCAGCCGCGGCTGATCCGGAAATTGTCTCGAAGATCAAAGGGCAGTTGGTGGCGGGCAAGTCGGTGGTTATCACGTCGGGACTGCTCCGTGCGCTCCAGGGCAAGGGAATTGAAGACATCGTCGAGCTTCAATACACCGACCGCAAGATCCTTGCCCACGATTACCAAAGCGGATTCGGCGCCGGCAACGCGGCGGACCTTGCCAACGAGCAGGCCGGAGACATCTTGTTTCCAGACATTCGCTTCCTGACCAATGACGCCTGGCAGTTGGTGCGCGCCTTGGCCAACGGGCGAGGGTATCCCCTGCTCCTGATGGACCACTATGCAAAGGGACTTATCTATGTCTGGACGATTCCGGATAATTTTGACGATCTTTACCGCCTGCCGGCGAGCGTCACGACGGGAATCAAGAATTACCTCATGCAAGGTTTTCCCGTGCGATTGGACGGCCCGAGCCACGTCGCGCTGTTTGCCTATGACAACCGGACATTCATCGCCGAAAATTACCGGGACACTGAAGCGGCGGTCCGCATCGGCGTCACGGGTAATTCAACCCAACTCCGGAATCTTGTGACAGGCGAGACCATCCCGCGCCCGGCGGCTTCTGGGTTCGGATTTGGACGGGGCGGTCGAGGCGGATTGGAACAAAGAACCGAATTCCCCCTTCAACTGCCGCCGCACAGCTACGCGGCGTTCGAGATCGAGTAGATTTTGCCATTGCCAAGCATTGACTTTATTCTGGCGCGGCATCAACGAAAGACCAATTTCGGCAATTTCGGTAATCGTTCAGAATAACGTGTAAATGAACGGTGCGATTCCTGTGCCGCTCAAGACAACCAGCAGACCGAAAATCAGCAGGCACAGAATGATGGGGAGCAGCCACCATTTTTTGTTGTGCTTGAGGAACTCCCAGAATTCCGAAATGAAACCGGCCTGGTCCTGCTCGGACGCAACTCGTTCAAATTCTTTCTTTTCTGTTTTCTTCATGGAGTCACAGATGTGCGTCAATACTGGCGGAAGCATCGGTTCACGTCAACCATGCTGCTTTTCGGATCAAAATGTTTCGAGGCAGGTTGCTGGTTTTCGCCCGGAAAAGTCATGCCGGCCAGGTGAAGCATCCAACCCATGGGGGTATAGTTCACAACACTGAGAATCAGGAGCATCGGCATGGAAACCAGGATGCCCAAAATGCCGCTCATGATTTTCCCGGGGCCGGTTGCTGGGCGCGGAGGTTCTCAATGTATTTGGGCGCGATTTGATTGTTTGGATCGAGGCGCAGCGCCTCTTCGAATTGCCCAAGCGCCTCCGGGTTGCGGTGCAGTTGCAACAGGGAGATTCCAAGGTTCAGGTGACCCTCCACAAAATCCGGTTTGATCCGGATCACTTCGTTGAATTCCGCCACGGCTTCCACCCAATCGCCCGATTGTCCCAGCTCCAAACCCAGACGAAAATGCGCCTCGTCGAAGTTGGGGCGCAGGCGGATTGCTTCCTGATAGTGGGTCCTGGCTTCCGCGTTCCGCTTCGCCTTCTCAAGACTGTGGCCCAGATTGAACTGCGCGTCAGGATCGTCTGGAAACACGCGAAGCGAATCGGTGAAGCTCTCGACGGCACGGTCATACCAGCCTCTGTTAAATTCCAGCATCCCCAGAGTGTTAGGTATGCCGGCGTCTGTTCCCGGTATCGGAACGCCTCGTCAAATTCCGCATTCGCCTTGTCAATGTACCCATTGTGTCGAGGACTATCGCCAGCCCGAAGTGGGCAGGTCCCCAATCGGGCTTCCGGCGCAGCACCTCCCGGAATTCCTTGGCGGCTTGATCCGTTTGCGCCATTTTGGCGTGCGTTTCGGCGAGGCTGTTCAAGCTCGTAACAGACTCCGGCTCCAGCCGGATGGCGGTTTGAAATGCGGCTGCCGCTTCTGTGTAATTCTTGGCGGCGGCCAATGCCTGGCCGAGCGCCTGCCAGCCGTCGGCAAATTGCGGGATCAAACGCGTCACCCGCCGCGACGATTCGGCGGCATCGGTAAATTGTCCCTCTGCATCTGAAGCCCGGCAAGGTTATGCCAGAGAACCCAGTCATCGGGATGACGTTCCGCAGCGGCCTTGGTCTGCGTCGTCGCGGTTCTCAAAGAGTCCGGCGTCATTGCGGCTTGAAGCTGTTCGGCTTGTTGAAGGAGCCTTTGATATTGGATGCGGTTGTCGGGTTGATCTTTGAAGGGTGGATCATTGAAGCGAGCGAGAATGTTCAGGTCGGCGGCATGTCGCGCGAAATCGTTAAAACCCAGGCGCCGCGCGCAGTCGTCTTCGCGCGGCCATGGACTTTTGCCGGGCTGCGGCAGACTGATTTCAATCTGGTCGGCGATGGTGCGGGCGACCAGATAATTGCCCTCGAAATTCAAATGCACGTGCTCGAAAAGAATTTCGCTCCCGGCGAGCGAGTGCGGGCTGCTCTGATTCGCCACAGATTCAGCATCCGCCAGTCGCACGCCCTTTTGCTGATCCCCGGCGGCCACACGGCGGATGATGCCATTGATCTGGCTATCGGCCCGAAAGCGCAAGGTGTCCAGATCGCAGGCCAGATTAAATTCCTTCGCGGCATCGCTGTCCCGGCCCGCGCCCAATAAACATTGGCCGAGGTGATAGTGCGTTTCGGCATACGAATCGTCCAACTGGTCGGCTTGTTGGAATGACGTGATGGCCTGGCCATATTGCCCTGCTTGCTGGGCGGCCAAACCCTCCTGATTAAATTGCTTCCACCGCGCGGAGTCCGCCGCGGAAAAACCGGGTTTATGATCGGAAGCAAACGGGCCGCAATCCTTCAAGTTGCGGACGACCGTGCTGACGATGACCGTGGCGTGCGAGCCAAGACCCAGATCAATGATGTCGCCAAGATTCCTTCTCGAAACTGTGATAGACCGTGGTCATTCGGGGATCGTCCTCCGCAACGTGGTTGCGCGTGAACATGGCCATGCCGCCCCATTCACTCTTGTCACCCGCGCTTGGTTGCAGGCCGCGAATCCATCTCTTCATGAATTGGCCTGTGTAGGAACCTCTCAACGCGATCGAAGCGCGGACCATGCGGAGGCTTGGGGATTGGGCGCCAAATACCGTCCCGGAACCGTAGGGGCCGACCACTTCGTTGTTCCCCATGTAGATCACCCAGAACGTCTCCCTGCTGCGATGCGCAGTCCCTGGCAATCGGCAGGATGACGTGGGAATTAATGGCGGTCATTGCGGTGTTGATCACCTCAAATTTCCGATCCGGATGGCGGCCTTCGAGCAACGCCTCCAAAATGCGGCTCATGCTGAATTCGGGTTCCGGGTCGCCGTAAGCCGCCGACTCGCCGAAGACGAAGATGCGCGTGGTGTCCGGCGGTTTGACCTTCGGAACCATCAGCGGATAGGCGGTGCGGGCCATGTTCTGACCGAAGAAACGCCAACTGAACCGGTCATTTTGGGCCAGAAATTCTTTCCCATCAACTTTCACTGGCAAAAAGAATGATGTGGGATGTCCCTACTTCGGTTACGCGCAGGACAATTTCCAGGATGGAAAAAAATAGCAGCGGAACTAAAAGCATCGCAACGATGCGGAAGACCCATAGGCGGGCCTTTGAACCCGCCTTCGCCAGCGGTTTCACCGGCCGCCGTGGCGTGCTTGGATGCTTTTTTCGAGATGACATCAAACGCGGATTGCTTGTGATGAGACTATTGAGGAAAGGCTGCCTTGAAAATATAATTTTGCCCGCCCACTTGAGCTACACCCGGGAAGCGGAATCAGGAAAGTGGATTTTTGGCAAACGCAAATTCTTCGACGATTTTCCCGCCAATCAAATGCTCCCGGATGATGCGCTCCAAAACCTCCGGCGTGCAGCCGTGATACCAGACGCCTTCGGGATACACCACGGCAATCGGCCCGCCCGTGCAGACGCGCAGGCAATTCGCCTTCGTCCGATACACCAGCGGTTCCGGGCCGACGAGGTTCAACTCCTTCAGCCGCCGCTTCAGAAATTCCCACGACGCCAGACCCTGCTCTCTCGCGCAGCATTTCGGCTCCGTTGGGTCGGCGCAGAGAAAAATATGCCGGCGGAATTTTTCCAAGCCGAGCGTTTCCACGGCGTTTTGCAGTCCGGTGTTCATAAAATAATCCGATTCAGATTTAACGCAAAGACGCACAGAAGCAAAGACACAAAGGCAAATGGAGAAAATGACATGGATCGCAAATCAAGCGGGCAAATCCATATCTTGATCCCGAAAACAGGAATTGGGGAGCGCACCCGCCCTCGGGTGCGGCTGGACGCGCCTCGCGTCCAGCACCTTGCGCGTGAGACCGCCCAGAACATCCGGAACTTTTCTGTGCGTTCGATGTTTTCCGCGAGGGCGCGGAAAACCGCACGCGCGGCGCGTGCGCTCCCCGTTCCACTTCGGTTTTCGGGTTGAAAACTCCGCGCCGTTGCGTCGTGGCGTTGAAAATTCTACCGCCACCACGCCAGCCCAATCACGCCCGCCACGGCAATGAGCGCTCCGGCGAGCGAGCGGATGCCGATCTTCTCGCCCTCAACGATGCGCGTCATCGGAAGCAGAATGACCGGCGTGATCGCCGTGACGGTCATGACGATGCCGGTCGGCGTTTTTTCGAGCGCCCATTGCACACAGGTCACGCCCAGCGTCTGGCCGGCGAGGCTGTTGCCAAGAACCCACGGCCAGATGCGCCGCCATTTCTCGCGCGAAACCTGGAATGTCTTCTCCTCCAGAACACCGCCGTGCGCGCGGGCGGAACGCCATTTCGCGGCGAGCAAAATGATTGCCGGAACCAGCAGCCCGCCGAGCACGCGCTGGTAGCCAGTCGTGCCGGGATCGGGATATTCGCCCGCCGCGTGCGCGACGAAATACGCCTTGCGGCTGAAGACCGCGGCGAGAGCGCTGGTGAGCGCGGCAAAAATGGCGAAGCCGATGCCAATCCACAACTGGCGCGGCGGAATTGCCGCGTGATCGCGCGGCGCCAGCGCGATGGCCACGCCGGCCAAAATCACCGCGACGCAAACAAATTGCAATGCCGGTCAGCATCGTGCCGAGCCAGAGCCATTCGATCAAAATGGCGAAGGGCGGGATGAGGCATTGCGTGACCAGAACGGCGCGGCGGCTGCCCAGCCGCGGCAACGCCTGAAAAAAGCCGGTGTCGCCGAGGCCGATCCCAAAAAATCCGCTCACGACGAAAAATGGCAGCGCCGCGCCAGCAAGACCGCCGCCGAAAAGGTGCGCCCAAAGCGCGAGAAAAAGCAGCGCGGCGACGATGCGCCAGAAGTTGGCCTCCGCGCCGCCGATTTGACGGGAACTCCGGTAGCCGCAAATGGCGGAGACGGCGAACAGGAACGCGGCTAAAAGCGCGGCGATACATCAGGAGAGCGTGCGAACGGTTTCAACACGCGTGATAAGCCAGTCGCCCTCGAATTTCTGAAACGATGATTTTCATCTCCTGCACGATAAAATTCCTGTCGGAGGCGGTTTGCGCCTTGACGGTGAGATTCACCGTGGCGGATTGTTTGTCCGGGCCGACCGTCACATTTACGTCGAAAAGCTCCACTTTCAGGCTGCTCACGCTCGACCTCACGCCCACCACGGTCTGCGTGATTTCGGCACGTCCAACAAAGTCATGCTGTCCATGTTCCGGCAGGTTGATGTTGATCTCCACGTTGGTCCCGAAGCAGCTGGCGAAATTTTCCGCGCGGTTGGCGGTGATGAGGGGATTTTCGCCCGCCTGGAAGGACGCTTCCGCGGCCACCAACGCCAGTTGTTTTCGGATGATTTTTTCCGGGCCGGGAAAAAGAACCGTCCAGAGCCAGACGCAGGCGGCTGCGGCCGCGGCCAGCAACACGAGGCGGAAAACGAGTTTCATCGGAGGAGTTTGCCAACAATCTGATGACGTTTGCAAATGCCAAACGTATGGTCCTGTTCGGCCATGCTCCGGTTGTCGCCCACGACAAAGTATTCGTCAGTCCCAAGCGTGACCGGCGGGCGGTTCCAGTCGGCAGGGAAGTTTTTCGTAGGGTTCGTCGAGGATATTGCCGTTGACGAGCACGCGGCCTCCCGCGAAGGCGATGGTTTCGCCCGGCAGCCCGATGACGCGTTTCAAAAACATGAGGCTGGGCGCGCGCAGCCGCCGCGCATCGTTTTCGCCGCGCTCGCCGATGGCCACGACGTCGCCGCGTTGCGGTTCGTGCAAAAGATAGGCCGAGCCGGTTGACCCAGTGACGGGAATCGTCCGCGTAGGTCGGCGACATGCTGATGCCGTCCACGCGCACGTGAACCAGCACGACTTTGAAAATGACCACGCAAATCGCGGCCCAGATTGCGGCCCGGATGAGCGTCGCCTTGGGATTGCGGCCGAACACCGCGACGCGCAGCCACGAACGGGAGCCTGAATTGTTGGAGGGAGTTTGAATGGGATTGGCGATGGAATCCGCCGGCCCGGCGCGGGGCAGACTGGCTACAATTGTTCGTAATACTCGTCTTCGGCAAGGTTGTGTTTCACCTTCACCGCGACACGGCGGCGCCTTGCCGGAACGCCGGCGTCGCGGCGCGGCGCTTTCGCCCGGGATTGGAATTTTGTTTTCCTCCAGGATTTTGGCGATATCGGGCGCGACCCATTTGCCCTTTTTCTTCCGGCGAACCGGCTTGATGCGATAACGCCCCTGAATGTCGGCTTCGAGAATGCCGCGTTCCGCCATGCTCATCAGGATGGGTTTGGCCCAGTTGGGTTCCTCGTGCGCCCGTTTTTTGCTGCCGGCGCGCCGGGAGACTTCGCTCGCGCTGATAAACATGGAACTCCACGTTTTCAAGAACTGAAATATGTCGCGTTCATCCGAACTCATAACGCAATCTTGCAAAATCCGGCGGCGCAGTCGAGTCATTTCAACTCCACAAGGCCGGGCGGTATTTGTTTTGCATCCGGTTGTGGAAATCCACGGCCGAAGCAAACCACAAGCACGGCATTGACCTCGGCTTTTCAAAAGGTTATCAAGTTGCCAGCTATGGACGTCTTAACGCTTTCCCGAATCCAGTTCGGCGCGACCATCGCGTTTCACTATCTCTATCCGCCGTTGAGCATCGGCCTCGGCCTGATGCTGGTGCTCATGGAGGGCTTGTGGCTCAAGACCGGCAACACGCTTTATCACCAGATGGCGCGGTTCTGGACGCGCGTGTTCGCGCTCACGTTCGCCATCGGCGTGGCGACGGGCATCGTGATGGAGTTCGAGTTCGGCACGAACTGGGCGACGTATTCGCGCTTTGTCGGCGACGTGTTCGGCAGCGCGCTGGCGGCGGAGGGCATTTTCGCGTTCTTCCTCGAATCCGGTTTTCTCGCGGTGCTGCTGTTCGGCTGGGACAAGGTCAGCCGCAAAATGCACTTTTTCTCGACCTGCATGGTCTGCGCTCGGCGCGCATTTCAGCGCGGTGTGGATCGTCGTGGCGAATTCCTGGATGCAGACGCCGGCGGGCTATCACATCGTCGCGAGGCCAGACGGCGCGACGCGCGCGGAAGTCACCGATTTCTGGCAGGTGGTGTTCAATCCGTCCACGCTGGACCGGCTGTCGCACACCGTTTGCGGCGCGTGGTGCGCGGCGGCGTTTCTCGTCGTCAGCGTCAGCGCGTGGTATTTGCTGAAGGGCAAACACCTGGAATTCGCGCGCAAGTCGCTGAAGGTCGGCCTGTCCGTGGCGCTCGTCGCCTCGCTGCTGCAGGCCGTCACCGGCCACACCAGCGCGCAGGGCGTGGCGAAAAACCAGCCGGCCAAGCTCGCGGCGTTCGAGGGACTTTACCAAACCACCTCCAACGCGCCGCTGACCGTGGTCGGCTGGGTGGACGAAAAAAATCAAAAGGTCGTCGGCCTCCAGATTCCCGGACATGTTGAGCTTTCTGGCGTTCAACAATTTTCACGCGCCGGTCACCGGCCTTGACTCGGTTCCGCCGGAAGACCGGCCGCCGGTGCAGGCGTCGTTCCTGTTCTTTCACGCCATGGTCGGCATCGGCTTCACGATGATTGCGATTGCCGCGCTGGGCTTTTTGTATTTCCGGCAAGGCTCGCTGCACGAACGCCGCTGGCTGCTGTGGATTCTGGTGTTCTCCGTGCTGCGGCCCGCAATTCGCCAACCAGCTCGGCTGGTTCGCCGCCGAGGTCGGCCGGCAGCCGTGGATTGTTTATGGCGTGATGCGGACGCCGGAAGGGCTGTCCGACGATGGTCAAGGCGAATGTCGTGCTGTCCTCGCTGATTTTGTTCACGTTGATTTATTTCCTGCTGTTCGCCGTTTTCATTTACCTGCTCAACGACAAAATCCAGCACGGGCCGGACGAGGAGGATTTGATTCCGTCCGGCAAACTCGCGCTGCCCGACTAAACATTAGATTTCGTCATGCATCTCGATCTCAACACCATCTGGTTCATCCTCGTCGGCGTCCTGTTCACCGGCTACGCCATGCTCGACGGCTTCGACCTCGGCATCGGCGCGCTGCATCTGTTCACGAACAAGGACGACGAACGCCGCGTGATGCTCAACGCCATCGGCCCGGTCTGGGACGGCAACGAAGTCTGGCTCGTCACCGGCGGCGGCGCGCTGTTCGCCGCGTTTCCGAACGTCTATGCCACGGTGTTTTCCGGCTTTTATCTCGCGCTGTATCTGCTGCTGGCGGCGCTGATTTTCCGCGCCGTGGCGATTGAATTCCGCAGCAAACAGCCCGAACGCTGGTGGCGGCAGATGTGGGACATCGGCTTTTCCGCCGGCAGCATCGTGTCCAGCCTGCTCATCGGCGTGGCGCTGGGCAACATCGCCTGGGGCGTGCCGATGGACGCCAACGGCGAATTCGCCGGGACATTTCTCGGCCTGCTCACGCCGTATCCGCTGCTGGTCGGCGTGACGACCGTGGCGCTGTTCATGATGCACGGCGCGATTTACGGCGTGATGAAAACCGAGGGCGCGCTGCACGACAAACTGCGCGTCTGGGCGATGCGCTGCATCATCTTCTTCGTCATCTGCGCGGTGACGCTCACGATGGCCACGCTGCTTTACGTGCCGCACATGGCCGCGCGCGTGCGCGAAAATCCGTGGCTGTTCAGCGTCGCGCTGGCGAACATGCTGGCCATCGCCAACATCCCGCGCGAATTCCACCACGGCAACGACGGCAGGGCGTTTCTCTCGTCCTGCGCCGCCATCGTCACGCTGATGGCGCTGTTCGCGCTGAACATTTTTCCGAACCTGATTTACAGCCTGCCCGATCCCGGAAACAGCCTGAACATTTACAACGCCGCGTCGTCGCCAAAAACGCTCGGCATCATGCTCATCATCGCGTGCATCGGCGTGCCGGTGGTGATCGCCTACACGGTGAGCATCTACTGGATTTTCCGCGGCAAGGTGAAGCTGGACCGGATGAGCTACTAGGCATTGACGATTGCCGATTGATGATTGTAACGACCAGGAAACCAAGCAACCAAGGTCTTTGCAGATGGCCAACAAACTTTGTTTCTTCGCGGCTTATGGCGAACGGAAACGATAAAAATGCGACGGATAACTGGTCCAGAAGGCGTCGCTGAAGTAACTGGTGCCGTTGGTCAGGGTATTGGTGCCTGCCGGCTGCCAGACGGGATTTGACAAATTCGTGCAGGCTTCCACCACCACGACCAAATTGCTGGCGCCGGTGATGGTAAAGCCAAACCGGTTCGTTCGCACGCCGAAGCCCGGGTCGCTGGTCAACGCCAGCGGACTCCACAGCACCGCCGGTCGGCCATCATAAATATTTGGTCCAACCGGAAGCGCCGGGAAGATAATAGACGGTCAAATTCGTATCCAACGCAAACATGCTTTCGCCAATGGACGGAGGGTTGCCGAGGAAATAGAGGCTTTTAAGATTGATGCAATCGGCAAATTCCCAACCACCCGACCTGGAAAGATTGGTCACGCCGGCGGGAACGGTCAGGCTGGTGAGGCTGGAACAATAAGCAAAAGCGCCGAAGCCGATATTGGTAAGAGCGGCAGGCAATTGGACACTGTGCAGGCCGCTGCAATAAGCAAAGGCATCGTTGTCAATGTTTTTGATTCCGGCGGGGAGAATGACATTCGTCAAAGTAGAATTCCCATAAAAGGCACTCCCGCCGATGCCCGTGACGGGCAGGCCGTCAATCGTGCCGGGGATGACCAACGTGTTGCTGGCACCGAGGTATCCGGTAATGACCGCGTTGCCGGCAATATTGGTGCAGGTGCATTGGGAAACCGGGTCCCATGCCACCGTTTGCAAACCGCCGTAAATAGCTCCCCAGCCGGAAGCACCGAGTGGATAATAAACCTTCGCACCGCCGAAGACAGCGCTGCCCGTGGAAGTGAAGGCACTCGCGCCCAGTGCCGGTGCATGGGTGCCGGTGAAACAGATGGTTGAAACATAATAACAATCGGAGAGCGCAGCATTCCCGATGTTGGTGATACCCGCACCGAACGTGACGCTGCGCAGGTTGTCCAAAAATAACGCCCAATTGCCGACACTCGTCACCGTGTCCGGAAGCTGCACATGGCCAAGGTTGGCGCTGCTCAAACCGTAATCGCAAACGGTGAGCAGCCCGTTGGGAAAAACCACATTCGTCAGGCTGCCGCAACCAAAGAACGCGTTCGTGCCGATGACGGTCACGGTGGCAGGCAAGGTCAATGATCCCGGCTCGCCGCCGGGGCATTCAATGACTGTGGTCTGCGCCTTGTCATAAAGGACGCCGTTGGTGCTGCTGTAATTGGCGTCGAGCGGATCCACCGTGATATTCGTCAGCCCGCCGCAAAACTTGAACGGCGTGGCGCCGATGCCCGTGACACTGGCCGGCAGGAATATGCTGCGCAGGCCGCTTTGGAAAAAAGCATTGGCTCCGATGACGGCCACATTCGTTCCCAGATAAATGTTCGTCATGCCGCAATTGCTGAACCCGCTGTCCTGAATGTTCGTCACCCCGTCCGGCAAGGTGACACTCGTGATAGCCAAGCAATAGTAAAAGGCGTTGCTGCCGATGCAGGTCACGGTGCCGGGCACGGCGTAAGTTCCCGTCATGCCGCCGGGACATTGCACCAGCGTCGCCTGGGCGGCGTCAAACAACACCCCGTTGGTGCTGCTGTAATCGGGATTGAGCGGCTCCACGCTGATGTTCAGGAGCAGGCCGTTGTAGGCAAACGCCGCCCAGCCAACGTTCGTGACGCCGGCGCCAAGAAACACATTCGTCAGGACCAACGTCCGCAGAAACGCCTGGCTGCCGATACTGATGGCTGGATTGGTAATGGTCAGATTCACGATGTTGGTGTTAAACCAGAGCGCGTTGTTCCCGATGGCGGTGACGGCGAGGCCGTTGATGGTGAGGGGAATCGCCACGTCGCCGCCGAAGCCGGTATAACCTGTAATCGTCACGGAAACACCGTCGGCGTTGGTGGTGCAGGAGAAGTCCTGGGCGGAAACAGGCCGTATCGCCAGGATCAAAACACCGGCCAGCAGCATGTAAAAACGTCTGCACATAAAAGGCACAAGGCTCTTGGAATTATCACCTACTTGTTGGTCCTTTATTTAGCCCGGAAAACTGTTTGCGTCAAACGGCATTAAAGCCAGAATCCCGGCTGACATCCGCCAAAGTATCGCAGAATTGTATTCTGCTGTGTCACCCCGTCCTCCGTAGCAGTCCACCGCGGAGGGTGGACGGATTTTCAATCCGCTGGTTGTCGTCCAGCCGGGCGGGTCTGCGCAATCCGGCTCTCTGCCGAATGCAACTCTGCGCTACGTCGCAACGTGGCGGGTTGAAAAATCTACGCAGGAAAACAACAGATGAAATGTTAGCAATACAAAGAGCGCACAGGTTCTTGTGTTCCAACCGCCCCGTCCTTGAATGCGGGAAAATCCGCCTTTGTTTCTACTATCGCGGATGATGACTTCAACACGTCGGCTAATTGTTGCCCAGCCTCTTTCCGTCAGGAAACGATGTCGGGAAACCGGTTCCCCATGTCTGCCGACGACTTTTCGACATCCGGCAACGATTCCATGATGTCTTCCAAAGACCGGACGACATCGCGAAACGATTGCATGACATCTTGAAACGAGGGAAAGACATCGTCCAACAACATTATGATGTCTTGGAACGACCGGAAGATGTCTTCCAAAAGCATCCAGACATCTTGTAACGGCTTCCTAGGAACCAAAAATCATCAAAACCCCTGAAAAACAGCGATTTTCGCCTAAACCAGCCTCAAACCGGGGATGATTGCCGGCACCCCTCTATAAAACCCCTGTCCCCTTCTGAACGCCGTGGTGGTCGGCGTATTGTCCGTGAAGCTGGCGATTTGACCAGCAAGTCCAAGCATCAACACGATGGCGGCAGTAATCATATGGGGGTCAGTCCCGATTGTATGACGCCATTATTCGCCATTCGCCGATTTTGCGCCGGAAATCCGGCAGCGTCAAAAACAATTTAGGAGAGGGCAGATCAAAAGCTGAAAGCGCGTAAAGCCGCGCCACGCGACAAGGAAAGCTCAAATTCAAGTCGCTCGGATTGCGTCAGTCGCAGTATGACGAGGAAACGGGCGAGGTTGCGCTGGTGTTATTTTGCCCCCAATGCCGGCAGCGGGAATGGGTGCCGGTCAGATGAAATGTTCACAGTCCAAAGTCGTTACATTCGGGCTTGCCGTCACCGGCTTGTCTCGGCGAAGTGGAGCGAAGCCGGACGGCAGCCTGTCGCGTCGCAGCTCCGAGCAAAGACGGATGGCTCCCATCTTCGCTCTTGCGGAGCTTCGACGGGGCAGGCAGCTTTTGGGCGATAGGCATCATTGGAGCGATTATGAAAAGACCAATCATTACCGGATTCATGGCACTTTCAGCCCTGTTTGCAGGATGTGGAAAGAGTGGCAGTTCCGCCAAGACACCAGATGACATTCAGATTCGACAGAAAATCGTCGGGACTTGGAAGATGGAATCTGACCCAACGAATTCAGCGACATTTAAGCCAGACGGCAGTTTCTCAAGCACAATCGGCCCCACACAGGGGACGTGGACAGTCACAAATGGAGTGTTTATCGGAATAGAAAACGGCCCAGATGGCGACAACGAGACGGGCAAGGTAGTTCGCATAGACGACCACGAATGGATTTTGCAAGAGACAGGAACCGGTGATATAACAAAGTTACACAAACAATGATCCCTAACGCAGTGCTGGAGCCGGCGGCGTGTCCCAGCTTTGGATCGTTAAACGTCCACGAACATCACACATATTATGAACATAAAAATAGACATCAAGAGCGCATTAGTTGGTTTAGGAGCCGGCGTGATTGTCGCACTCGTTGTTGCGGCGGCATCATCATCTGGCGTCTCTGTCGGGCGATACCAGATCGCGAGCAACGGACAGAATGGACCCGGCAGCGAAGGAAACGGCAGCCAGTGTTTTGTTTTAGATACCGTGAGCGGGCAAGTATGGGCGGCATCCATTCCACCGAATCGCTCGACCACCAAAGGCTTCTTTGAGCCGAAGAACGACGAGAAGTGATTCACAGGACGCCAAATCGCTGCAGGCAACGCGGGATGGCGGCTTTCCGCCGTCGCTATGCTGTGGCGCGACAAGCAGTTCCGCTTCGCGTTTCATGTCATTTGGTATCGCGCGCCTGAGCTTTTAGGCCAAAATCACACATCACAACAAAACACCATGAAAAACACCATCGCACTCATCTCGGCGGCCGGCATTTTATTGCTGGCCGGATGCTGCACCACCGGCCACGCCACGAAGTGGCAATACAAGACAGTCGAAAGCACGAGCACGGAGATACTCAACACGCCACTTGCTGAAGGATGGATTGTTGCAGGATTCACCGCTATGCCAGACGGCAATAAGGTATATCTTCTAAAACATAAACAGATACATTGACTTTTTGGCCTAACACAGATCTGGAGCAAGCGGCGTTAACCGCAGTCGTGAGTCCAATGGTCACAGTCAAAAGCCGTCACATTCGGACTTGTCGTCACCGGCAGCGGTCCTTGCGGACGGCCACCAGTTCAGCTTTTGGTCGTTCGACGCGGTTGGAAATGCAACCATGAAAGCGCGCTGGACCATTTTGTTTCTTTTTATCGTCGTTGCTGGAGCAGTGCTGGACGGAGGCATGACGTATCTGCTTTCGCCGGATCTCAAGCGCGAAGCAAATCCGTTGATGGCAATGGGTCGCAGTTGGGCGGTCTTTGTAACGATCAAAGTGGCCGGCGCTCTCCTTGCGACGGTGCTCTTTTATACAGCACTGTCCATGCTCCAATCCCGCCCCCGGGATGGCTTGCAGTCGAGAAAAGGCCTGGCACCGCTGCGCCATGCCCTCTATGGCCAGGAGGTGTCCATGCTTCGTTTTCTCTTTGGAATACCCCGAGCCAAGATGGTTATGCTGGCCGTAATACTCCTGGGCGCATCGTTGGGCGTGATTGTTGGTAATCTTGTTGCAGGAACACTCAACGTAGTGACTCTTCTCCTCTCCCGGAGTGTCGTCGGCCTTGGGGGTTGCCTTGCCATTGTGACCCCTGTCGCCCTGATTATGGACGTTGTCGTAGCGAACGCGTTCTTGATGGCCAGTTTTCAAGCTGAACCAGGCGCCGCGCCGAATGGCGGCCCCGCGATGCCGGTTGGCAATTCAGGAGTCACGGAGGGACCGCCCCGGTGAGCTGATCGTTAAGCCGCTGATGTCACGTCATCCAATTCGCAAACCACGGGAGCAGGATTGCGATCCGCGCTTGCGCCTCCTCCAAGGCTCCCGCTATGCTCACGCCATGCTTGGTGAGCCCGAAAACCAATTCTCACTCAACCTACGCCCCGTTAAGCTCCCGCGGCGCGCAAAAGTAAATCCTTATCAGTTTATTATGACCAACTCCTTCCGCCTCTCCTGGGTCCTTCCGCTGGTCGTTGCCACGGCGACCCTCGGTCTCGCACAAACGGCCCCCCAGACTCCGCAGCCGACCAGACGGGTGATTGTCCCCGGCGAACAGGCGCCTCCTGCCGACCCCGGACAACGGAACTTCGGCGGTCCCGCACCCGGCGCCCGCAGGGGCGCTCCCGGTACGGGCGCTCGCGGCGGCGTTCCCGGCCCGCGCGGCGGTGCCGCCGGGCAGGAGGTCTCGATCGAGCAGATCTCCATGAGCGACCCCTACGTTTTCCCCGACGAGAAGTCCCACACCTACTATCTCACCGGCACCGGCGGTCGCCTCTATAAGAGCAAGGACCTTAAAACTTGGTCCGCCATCCCCGGCTCCGTCATTGATCTCTCCGGCACCTGGATGAATCGCCTCTTCGTCGCCGCCCCCGAAATCCACCGCAGTCGGCGACAAATACTATTACGCCGGCACCTGGAGCGATCACAGCACCCTCATTCAGGCCGTGCCCCGCCGCTACAACGTCCCGCGCAACCAGACCCAGATCCTCGTGTCCGATTCGCCCGAAGGCCCCTACAAACCTCTCGTCGCGGAACGCGATTTCTGTCTCGGCCCCGAGGACTGGGACATCATAGATGGCACCCTTTACCAGGAAGACGGCACCAACTACATGGTGTTTGTCCACGAGTGGACGCAGCTGATCGACGGCACGATGGACTACATGCCGCTGTCCGCGGACCTGACCCATCGCACCGCCGAGCCCACCACAATCTTCCGCGCCAGCGAGGCCCCCTGGTCCAAGGAGATGAACAGCATCGGCGAGGCCACCTTCGGCCTGAAGATGCCCGGCTGGGTCACCGACGGCCCCGAAATGTTCCGCACCCGGACCGGCAAGCTAGGCATGCTATGGTCCAGTTGGGGCGAGCACCGCTACGCCCAAGGCATCGCCTATTCCACCTCCGGCAGCATCAAAGGCCCCTGGGTCCAGGAAAAAGAGGCCTTCAAAGGCGACAACTCCGGCCACGGCATGCTCTTCACCACCTTCGAAGGCAAACGCCTCTTCATCATCCACCACGCCGAAGGACAACGGCCCCCGCATGCCCCAGCTCTACGAAGTTGATGACTCCGGCGACAAACTGGTCCTGGGCAAGAATTACACCCCGTAAAGGCCCCCAGATTTGCAGAGAGGGGTCCCAACTTTGAATCAGACTTGGACAGCGTTTGTCCGGGGCCAGAAAACAAAAGCAGAAATGCTGATGGGAGATCGGAGATGGCTGATCAAACACTGAAACGCTAAAAGCTGAAATTCAATGGACTCGCTCATGCCCATTTGCCCGGCCCTCTCTCTGCGCGCTCCGTGCCTCTGTGGCAATGGAACAATCCGCGCAACCTGCGGTTAAACAACTTTTGTTTCGCCAGAGCCTTTCACGACTTCACCGATAAGCCACGCCTCGTGCTTCTGCCCGTCCTCCGGAGCAGCACTGCGGAGGGTGGACGCGCGGATGAATTTCAACAAGGCGTCCGCCTTGTCCGCCGCGACGATGGCCACCATGCCGATGCCCATGTTGAACACTTGATACAATTCCGCGTCCGGAACGCCGCTCTTTGCCGCAATGATCTGGAAAATCGGCAGCATGTCCCACGAGCCTTTTTTGATGATCACGTTCAGCGTTTTCGGCAGCACACGCGGAATGTTGTCAACGAACCCGCCTCCGGTGATATGGGCAAAGGCTTTGATTGGATGTTGAATGTTGATTGTTGAATGTTGAATGTTGAACTTCTTGATCAGCGTCTGCACCAGCGGTCCGTAGCTGACATGCACTTTCAGCAGTTCTTCGCCAATGGAATTCTTTAATTCCGGCATACGGGACGTTGGCTTCAGCCCAAGCTGCTCGAAGAAAATCTTCCGCGCCAGTGAATAACCGTTCGTGTGCAGGCCGCTGGATTTGATGCCGATGACCGCGTCCCCTGCCCTGACGGTTTTCTGGCCGTTGAGCATTTTGCTTTTTTCCACCACGCCGACGATGGTGCCGCTCACGTCGTATTCGCCGGCCTGGTAAAAGCCCGGCATCTGGGCCGTCTCGCCGCCGATGAGGGCGCAGTTGTTTTCCGCGCAGGCGCGGGCGAAGCCCTTGATGATGTCGGTGAAGACATGCGGCTCCAGTTTGCCGGTGCCGAGGTAATCGAGGAAAAACAGCGGTTCCGCGCCGAGCACGGCGATGTCGTTGACGCAATGGTTCACGAGGTCCGCGCCGATGGTGTCGTGCCGGTCCATCGCGAAGGCGATTTTGAGCTTGGTGCCGACGCCGTCCACGGACGAGACGAGGACCGGCTCGCGATATTTCTTGAGGTCGAGCGCGAAGAGGCCGCCGAAGCCGCCGACCTTGCCGAGCACCTCGCGGCGATGCGTGGAGGCGAGCAATTGCGGCAGCGTGGCTTTGACTTTATTGCCCAGATCAATGTCAACGCCGGCGGCGGCGTAGGCTTTTTGTTTCTTCATGCGGCGCAGATTAAACCGAGAAACGGCGGAGCGGGCGAGAAAATTAAGCGGATTTACAGCTTCTGAATCCCCCATCTGCAACCGGAAGCCAGCATTGGCTCGCAACAGTTAAAAAACGGGTGGGTTGACCTGGGCAGCTTCGCCTCTATTCTTGAAATCATCAAACCACCAGCCATCAGATTTTTTATATTTTTGGTAAAGTTCGTCCGCACGCTTGATAAGACCTTTGGTCCAGAATAGTTCATAGAGCCACCTCGCAGGCTCAATGCCAAAGGTGGGAGCATCAGGATGAGGCCTCACGGTTTTTTCCAGCAAATCCAAATAACGGTCAAATTTTCCGCTGGCCAATTCTTCTGGTGACTTTTTCAAGAATATTGGCGGATGTCCTCCCAGCATTCGGTATAAGTGCCAATCAAGATCCTATCTGCCTGCGGATCGGAAAATCTCCTCGGGTCATTCCAAGGCGATTTGAGAACGTCATCAACAAACACAATTCGGTTTTCAAGAATGTTGGTCAATTCAGGCAGCCACGGTTCGGTGTCGCCTTGCGCCAGTTTGGCAACGAAGTTGATGTGAAATCCCGGGTCGCCCAAATTGGATTTGAGGATGCTGGAAACTTGATCGGGACTAAATTTCACCAAAGCCATTCCTGTGCTGGTATGAACGTCCCCAATGTTGTCCCGTCGCTGACCGGCCCTTAAAAATTCAATTGTCAGGGGTTTAATCAGTGGATTCTTTCCAACCGGGTCGTCGAATAACTCTGCAAGAGTTGGCAAAAGGAGAACATATTTGCCATCGCCAATCACATCTGCAACCACCGAACGGACATTGGCTGATTTGTCGCCAGCTTTCTCCTGCAAAAGCGTTTCCGCGAAGGTCATGGGGAATCGTGGCAATAGTCGAACTGCGCCGATCCTGACATCTTCATCCGTGTCGTTCAATAATGCCGCCAGAGAATTTGAAACGGCTTCGCAATCAATACCCGACAATGAGGTGATGGCGGTGAGACGGCACAGTGACGAAGGGCTTCCATTGGCAACCTTGACCAAGGTATCGGCAAACAAGGCCAAATTGACAGCAGCGTTGGATGCCGAGGCGAAGCAATTGATGGCGCGACAGGCGATTTCCTCATTTGTGCTTGTCACCAAGGGAAGCAATGCCCACAAGACCTGATTGCGATTTATAAAATCCCCTGGTGCCCATCCATGTTCACCCCACCAACCTTCACGGCTCATTCCATCGAGCACGTCAATGGCATATAATTGATTAGTTGGATTGGCATCATCGAGCAAACGATTTAACTCATACCAAACGGCGTTTGTAATCGTAAAGTTAGCGAATGGTTGGGCGTCTAATGTGCGCAAGACGCCATCCCGGTAAAGTTGACGGCATTCATTTGTGCGGGACTTCGCATCAGGAGGAGCGGGGAAAATATAATCCTCCTTATCCAAATTCCGAGCGAAGACCAAGTATGATTGGCCTTCCTCAAGCTGATACCATGAAGGCATGGCTCCGCCGCCCCATACTTGCGGCCCTTGGGTGTTATGCCAAAAAATCAGTTCGTTGGTGTGAACATTTCCTTTCAAAACCGTAATTAGGCTGAATCTGGTTGCATGAGGATTGCCCCAAGACGGGAAATATGCATTTGACGCGGCTTGGCTGGAAATGATTCGTCCCTTAAAAATCAAATCTGACTGTGCAATAATTCTGTCCATCCCGTTTGTTTGTTTAGCCGGTGTAGTAGCAGCCCCAAATGGCGGGGCTATTGGCAAGCCCGTGGCGGGATCAAGTATCCCTGGTTGCGCAGATGCTACCAGCGTCAGCAAGACCAAGCCCGGAAGTAGAAATAACTTATTCATCGCAATCTTTCCTGTCCGAATACCTCAACCAGCGTGAGACCGCTGATTTTCGTTTTGCCCGGAAGAGTATTCATGGCTGTTGAAACTGTAACTCCGCCCGCCCCGGCGACAAGCCCATATTTTGCCAGCGCCGGAGGCGCGACATCTTTGTAGTTTCCATTCCGCAAGATTCCCAAGCTCCGTCAGGAGCGACATAGCGGTTGGAGTTCAAGCTTTAGCTTGTGCAGACGGTGAACACGCTGAAGCGTGAACTCCAGCAAACCAGAATATGCCGCTCCTGACGGAGCTTGATTTATTTTGATTTGATCGTTTCTACAAAGATGTCAGCCCTGACGGGCTTCGATTTGTCAAAGCGACGTCATCAATTATGCCGTCGCCGCTTCGCTCTGCCGGCGCAGTCCAAAATACTGACTTCGAGTGCGTGTTACCAAAACGCAGTAGTGCTGGCGCTTTCCATGACGTTTCTTTATACTTAATTCATGAACAAGCATTGGATGTTGGCAGTGACATTGGCAGCGGTGTGTATCTGGCCGGTGAGTTGCGGTTTTTCGCAGTCGGCGGATGGCGGCTATCCCGGGGCGGGCAAGACGTTGGTGCCAAACAAGGGTTGGCCATGCGGCATGGCGGAGGGAATTCCGGTTCCAGAACGCGGCGCGCTGGTGTGCGAGGCTTCAATGAAGCTGGACCAGGTCTATGACGTGGGCAGGACGCCGTATGGACCGCGGCACGTTTTTGTGATTCAAGGCGGAACCGTGACTGGCGAAAAGATCAATGGCGTGGTGATGTCGGGCGGACTGGATTTCGAGCTTACTTTTTCCAATCGCGCGGTGGAAATCGAACAGGTCCTCGCGCTGAAGACGGGTGATGGGAAATACATCTATTTGCGGAGTGCGGGCACGGCGGCGGATCCAAGCGACGTGCGGATGGTGCCGGATTTTGAGGCTCCCAACGCCAGCGGCTATGCCTGGCTCAACACGGGGAAATATGCCGGCAGACGGACGGTGGACGTGGCGGCCAAGACCATGAAGATAAGTGTGTATGACATGGCCAGCGTAGCTGCGGCAACGGATGCGACGAACCTGGTGGCTGTGACAAAACCGGCGGACGTGAAGGATCAACCGTGGGACTATCGCAGGGCGGCACCCGGCGAGCAACACGGCGAACAACTGATTACGGAAAATGTCACTCTGGGGCCAAGCCAGTCGGTGGGAGCGACGAAGAACGGCGCACGGAACATCATTCCAATCACCGGCGGAACCTTGAGCGGGAAGATCAAAGGCAAGGTGCTGGCCGGCGGGGCGGATTATCAGAAGTTGGCAAATCCGATGACGCTGGATGCGAGATATCTTTGGCAGACGGACGAAGGCGACGTGATCATCGTGCGCAATGCCGGGCCGATAGCATCTTTGGCGCCGAGGTTTGAGGTGCGCGTGGACAGCAAATATGCGTGGCTGAACCAGGGAACCTATTTGAGTTCAAGTCCGGGCATGGGGGCGGGAGGCGTGGGACTGACGTTCTACGAAAGCAAACAGTAGTATTCAATGCGGACGGTTTCCGCGGCGAATTGACAAACCGCTCACGCGGCCGCCGGTTATGTCGCCGCCACATGATCCCGGCGCGCCTTGAAGCCCTTGAAAAATTCGTAGCCTTCACGCAGACGGCGAACCATCATGTCCTTGTCCTCCAGCATCGTCTTGACGATGCGCAGGATCGGTTTGGGGCGGAAATAGTAGGTGCGGTAGAAGCGTTCGACTTCCTCGAAAATCTGTTCCTTGCTCAAGCCGGGGTATTCGATGGCGCTGCTCTGGTAGCCTTCCTCGCCGAGCAGGTCGGTCTTTTCCTTCTTGGCAAACCAGCCGTTAAGCCGGGCCTGCTCGTAAAGTTCCGTGCCCGGATACGGCGCGGCGAGGCTGACCTGGATGCTGAACACATCGAGTTCCTTCGCGAAATCAATCGTCTGCTGGATGGTTTCCTTCGTCTCCACCGGCAGGCCGAGGATGAACGTGCCGTGAATGATCACGCCGGCGCGCTCGCAGTCCTTGGTGAACTGCCGCATTTCCTCGACCGTCACGCCCTTCTTGATGTTCTTGAGAATCTCCTCGTTGCCGCTTTCGTAGCCGACGAGGAAGAGGCGAAGGCCGTTGTCCTTGAGCAGCTTGATGTTGTCGTAAGTCAGGTTCGCGCGGCTGTTGCACGACCACGTGAGGCCGAGCGGGGAAATCTTTTTGGCGATCTCGCGCGCGCGCGGCAGGTTGGCCGTGAAGGTGTCGTCGTCGAAAAAGTATTCCTTCACCTCCGGGAAAAGCTTTTTGAGATGGGCCATTTCACCGGCGACGTTGTCCGCCGAGCGGACGCGGTATTTGTGGCCGCCGATGGTCTGCGGCCAGAGGCAGAAGGTGCATTGCGCCGGGCAGCCGCGCCCGGTGTAAAGGCTCATGTAAGGATGATTGAGGTAGCCGTTGAAATACTTCTGCACGTCAACGTCGCGGCGGTAAATGTCGGCAACCCACGGAAGCTCGTCGAGGTTCTGGATCAATTCGCGCTCCGGGTTGTGGCGGATTTTGCCGTCCTTGTCGCGGTAGGAAAGCCCGGCGATGGACGAAAATTCGCGGCCTTCGGCGACTTCCTTGCAGGTGTAATCAAATTCCTTGCGGCCCGACCCAGTCAATCGCCGGCGACGCCTTGAGCGTCTCGGTCGGCAGCACGGCGGCGTGCGCGCCGACGAAGCCGATTTTCGTTTCCGGCTTCTGCGCCTTGATGGCCTCGGCGACCTTGCAATCGTTTTTCAGCGACGGCGTGCTGGTGTGGATGATGACGTGGTCAAAATCCTTCGCGACGCGGAGACATTCCTCCTTGCCGATGTCGTGCGGCGGGCAATCGAGCAGTTTCGCGCCCGGCGTGAGCGCGGCGGGGATCGCCAGCCACGTCGGATACCAATAGCTGGTGACTTCGCGAACGGTCTGGTAACGCGCGCCCGCGCCGCCATCAAAGCCGTCAAACGACGGCGGTGAAAGGTAAAGTGTCTTGCTCATTCAGCGTTCGATTGGATCCTGTTTGTATCCTTGATTTTCTCCAGCAGCTCGTCGCGTTCGACGTGTCGCCGTCACCGCTACAGAACGTGCCGACCCGAGATTCGTGCTGTTCTTCCTTGCGCGAGAACGCGCCTTTCGCGCCGGCGGCGGGATTGATGGCCGCCTTCGCCTCGGCGAGATGGCCTTTGCCGATGGAGAACGCCGTTGTAGACGCGCTTCTCCAGTTCCGGCGAAAGCGGAACGGCTTCGGTTTCGCGCCGAAGTTGTATTTGAAATTTTTCCAGTTGTCGCCGCGCTGGTAATTCGTGCCGAGCGCGCCGCTGGGGTCGTAGCCGCAATGCACCATGCAATGTTCGCAGCGCGGGTCGCGCGCCTTGCCGTCCACCACGCCGTATTTTTCCCACTGAACTTTTTCCAGCATTTCCTGATAACCGGCGTAATGGCCGTCGGTCATCAGGTAGCACGGCGCCTTCCAGCCGCGGATGTTGTAGGTCGGAATCGCCCACGCCGTGCAGGTCAGCTCGCGTTTGACCGGCGAGAAATTCCTGATAAACCGGCGTGCCGAAAATCGTGAACGCCTTGCCCCAGTCCAGAATCTTCGCGAATTTCTGCCGCGTCATGTCGCGGGTGAGGAAGAAATCCTTCGGATCCTTGCCGAGGCGCTTGGCCATGTCCTTCTTGGCCGCGTCGTAATCATAACCCGGGCGAGATCGTGTGGCCGTCCACCTCAAGCGACGAGAGGAACTTGAACATGTCCTCGATTTCCTGCCATGTCGGTTTCCTTGTAGACCGTCGTGTTCGTGGCGACCTGGTAGCCGAGGATTTTTGCCATGCTTGATGGCCTCGATGCATTCCTTGAACACGCCTTCGCGCTCGACGATGAGGTCGTGCGTGAATTCGAGTCCGTCCAGATGGACGTTCCAATACATCCATTTGCGACGGGCGGATGACGGTTTTCTTCTTCGCCGCGCCGTCGGATTTGCGAATGGACTCGGCGTCCTTTTCGGAAATCAATTTCTGGTCAAGCAGCTTCTTCAGCTTCGGCTCGACCTCAGGCGAATAAATCGCCGCGAGGTAATCCCTCATTTTTTTCCGCATGAACACGCCGTTCGTGCAGATATAAAGAACGCGGCCCTGATCGAGCAGCCCGGCGACCAGTTCCTCGATCTTGGGATAAATCAGCGGTTCCCCGCCGCAGATGGAGACCATCGGCGCCTCGCATTCCTCGCGCGGCGTCGAGGCATTTCTCCAGCGGCACCATGTCCTTGAGGCTGGTGGAGTATTCGCGGATGCGGCCGCAGCCGGTGCAGGTGAGATTGCAGGTGTGCAGCGGTTCGAGCTGAAGCACCATGGCGAACTTCGGCGTCTTGCGCAGCTTGTGTTTGATGATGTGTCCGGCGATTTTCGCCGAAAGAGCGAATGGGAAACCGCATAAATTATTGGGTCAGAGCGAACTTCGGTGGAAATTTCAGGAAATGAGGCTGGCGTATTGGTCACTGGCGGTTCCGCTTTCATGAAATGTCCCACTCCGGGCAACAGAAAATCCAGAGGCGAAACGCTTTGGCTGGTATTAATGCCGGCGCACCCTGCGCACAAGAGCGCAAGGACCGCCGGAATCGCCAGCCACGAGAATCTCCCAGTTAATCTCACTTGCCCACTATAGAACACTCCGGCAGGATGGCAACCATTATTTGACCCCGTGAACGCAATAAAGGCAAACAGACGGCGGCTGGCCGCGGCATTGCTGCCGCTGGCGCTGGCGTTCACCGCCGCTGCGGCGCTGGAATCAAACGCCGTCTTCGCCGTGCGCGCCCGGAAAGCCTTTGAGACGGCACAGGTTCAATTCCAGTCCAACACCAACGACGCCGGCGCCGGCGTGCAATTTGCCCGCGCCTGTTTTGATTTCGCCGACTTCGCCACGAACGACGCCTCCCGCGCCGCGCTCGCGCAGCAGGGCATCGCCGTCTGCCGGCGGGTCGCCGCACAAAACCCGAAGCTGGCCGCCGGGCATTATTTCCTGGCGATGAACCTGGGCCAGCTCGCGCGCACTGAACTGGTCGGCGCCCTCAAAATCGTCAAGGAGATGGAGCGCGAATTCGCCGCGGCGGACACGCTCGACCCGCGGTTCGACTACGCCGGCCCCGCGCGCTGCCTCGGCCTGCTGTATCGCGACGCGCCGGGCTGGCCGGCGAGCATCGGCAGCACGCGGAAGGCGCGTTCATATTTGGAACAAGCGGCTGAAACTCGCGCCGGATTTCCCGGAGAACCATTTGAATCTGATTGAATCTGAACTGCAGTGGCACGACAGCAACGGAGCGAAAAAGGAATTGAAGGCGCTCGATGCGCTCTGGCCGGCGGCTCAAACCAATTTCACCGGCGAAGCGTGGGAGCAAAGCTGGGAGGACTGGTCCACACGCCGGGCCGCCGTCCTCAAAAAACTCGACGCACTCTCCGCGCCGTTGAAACCGCCGAAAGCCGGGCGCTGATTTAACCTGAAATATACTTGGCCACCGCCGCGCCGCTGGATTAACCTGCCGGCTGAAAGCAAAGCCGGGAGACGAATTCCGGGTAATATGTCCAAACGATTGCTGGCAACCTTGAGCGATACGACGCTGTTCCTGCAGGAATGGCTGGGCAATCCCCGGCGCACCGGCTCGATCGTGCCGAGTTCCCGGCAACTCGCCAAAGCAATGGCGCGCTGGCTGCCGGCCAGCCCGGCCAGCTTCGTGCTCGAACTCGGCCCCGGCACCGGCATTATCACCGAGGCGCTTCTCCAACACGGATTGCCCGAGGAAAAACTCATTGCCATCGAAAACAACCCAAAACTAGCCGGCCTGCTCCGCAAACGCTTTCCGCGCGCCAACGTCATCGTGGGCGACGCCTGGCATTTGGACGAATTGCTGCGTGACCGCCCGCGGCCGGTTGAATCCGTCGGCGCGGTCATCTCCAGCCTGCCGCTGTTGAATTTTTCCGTGGAAAAGGCCGAGGCGCTGGCGCAGAAGATCCGCGTCGTTCTGGAGCCGCAGGGCAACTGGGTGCAATTCACCTACCGCATTCACAAGCTGCGCCCGCGCGGCGCGGCCAGCTTCCGGCTGCACGCCTCCAAAATCGTCTGGTTCAACCTCCCGCCCGCCCGCGTGAGCGTGTTTCGGAAGTAAAATAACCGGAGCGCAGGCGGCTCGCCTGCGAGTTTTTGGAAAAACGCATCACGCGGGCGGGCCGCCCGCGCTCCTTTTATGGCTTTCCCGGCACTTCAATCATATCGCCGTCACGGAGCCAGAAAGCGGGGGGCGAATTGGGATTCGAGCAATCCACCATCCATTCGCGGGTCTTGCCGGTTGTGCCATCGTGTCGTTTCACGGTAACACGCGAAAGGTCCGAGGATGCGAGCAGAAATTTGGAATGTTCTAAAACCGGCCATAACATGAATGGTTCGAATTTAAGCAGGCTGATAATGGGTTCAAATGATCCGGACGGCGGCATCCCAGGGACATGGAGCTCATAGTCCATGCTTCCAGTTTTGGGTTCTTCCACCTGCGGCGAGACAATGATGTTCGTCGTCTGCCCGTTGACGGTGATTTGCAAATGCCGCGTGAGGCAGTTTTTCAAGGTAAACAATTCGTTCGTGGACAAACCCGGCCAGGGTTCGTTGATGACATGGTCCGCTTCGGGAATTTCCACGACGTTGCCAAATTGCAGGGGCATGTCGCCAGAGCAATCGCCGGAGTCGAGCGCGTGGTCGAGATTAATTTTCAATTCATTCCAATTGGTTCCCTCGACGGATGGGCGATGGATGATGACCCGGACGAAATCGGGGAACGACAAGGAATTGCCATGGGCAAAGCGGCTGTAAGGCGCCTCGACGCGACTCGCGCCGCCAGGTGCAGCCGTGAGCAAATCGTATTGCACGCCGAGCAGGTCAAACAAAGTGAACTGGTTCCAGTCGTTGGTTCCTTTTCGGAAAATCACGGCTGAAAAATTGGCCGATGGCCGGCTGACGGTGATGCGATCCCAATCCGGCAGAACGTCCAGCGCGCCGTGCTGGCGGAGCAAGTCGGCAAGCTGGCTCGCGGTGCTTTGTGCAGCCGGAGAGGTGGACGCTATTCTTTCCTTGAGGTAATCCAATGGCGTTTTGCCCTGGCTATTCCTCACATTGGGATCGGCGTATTGCCCAAGCAAGGGTTCGAATACGTTGCGGCTAGGCGCGTCGCCGAACGCGGCGTAATGGAGCGGGGTATTGCCGTTAACGTTGCTGTAATTTGGGTCGGCACCGTGTCGCAACAGGAGTTCCACAGCGGCGGCGTTGCCTTCCCTGGACGCGTATTCCAGAGGCGTCTCGCCTTCGTTAACCGTCTTATCGTGCGCATCCGGTTTTGCGCCAGCGTCGAGCAATGCTTCAAGAATGTTCGTGTTCCCCAACGCGCCAAACAGCAAAGACCAGTTTCCAATTTGCGTGTCATTCGGATCGGCCTTGAATTTTAAAAGCAGTTGCACGATCGGAAATTGTTTGGTGTCAACCGCCAGCCACAAGGGATTCGCCGAACCACGATTAGGGGACATAACGGGAATTTGTAGAGGAACAACGGGAGGTGGTAGAGGAACAACGTGCCAATTCCAACTGGGTTGCCAATCAACTTCTCCTTTCGCATTCGGATTCGCGCCGGCTTGCAGCAATAATTCGGCGGATGAGGCATCCTGCTTGTGAATGGCGCAAAGCAACGGCGCGTCGAGCTTGCCGCCGTTGGGATCGGCTTTGGCGGCCAAAAGCATTTTTACGGTTTCGGGATGCCCTGCGGCTAAACTTAATGGTGTTCGTCCTTCATCATTCTCCACGTTCACATCGGCGCCTGCTTTCAAAAGCGTCTGGACAATGTTTGTCTGGCCAAATTGCACCGCTATAAACAACGGTGTGTCGCCGAGCGAATCCCGCACGTTCACATCGGCTTTATTCGCCAGCAAAACTCCCGTAACGGCTTCGAAATTATGTTGCACCGCAGTCTCCAACGGGGTGCGTTTGTAGGTGTTGTTTACCGCGTTCACATCCGCGCCGTGGGCGAGAAGAAATTCCACCATCGCGCGATTGCCCGCTTCGGTCGCGTTGAACAAAGCCGTTCCGCCGCGGGCATTAACTTCCGCGCCGTGCTCCAGCAAAAATGCCGCGACCTTGAGCCAGCCGTGGGTGGCCGCGTTTTCCAACGGCGTGAGATTTCCATTCACGCCTTCGCTCGGCGCGTTGATCAAGTCCGGGCTGTTCTGGATCATCGTCTGGATGCGCTGGATTTCGTGGGCTTCCTCGTCAGGTGGCGCGCCGGCGGGAGCCGTAGCTTCGGAGAGTCCCGCGCGCATTGTGAGAGCCTCCATGATGCCATTAATTCTTTCGACGATTTGTTGATTGATGGTTTTCAACACCGCCTGCTGCTTCATGTAATCCGGGTTGTTGGTCGAATAATCCACGCCAAGTTGTGCCAGCTTCGTTTCTGCCCCGTCGCGTTGCTGGAGGAGTTGGGTCAAGCCGGTGTCAGGAACCAGCGTGGGCATCACGGATTCGGCCTTCTCAAGTGGGAGGTGTTTCAAAATGGAAAGGATTTTTGCGTCCGAATTTTCAGCAGGGACCGCGCCGGCGGGAACCATTCCCATGCCCGTCAAATCTTGCCGGCTCAACGTGGCCAACGCGGCTTGGTCGGAGAAATCGCGGATAATGCGCTGGTATTCGAGCGCGGATTCGGTCGTCTTGCCCTGCATCCGATAACATTCGCCCAGCCGGAAAACCGCCGTGGCCGCCAGTTGCTGGTCCTTGTCGAATTGCCGGACGAGCGCCTGGTAATCCGCGATGGCGGCGTCCAGGTTGCGGTTGGCTTGCTCCTCGAACAGGCCTTGCTGGAGTAGCGCGGTGAGGTTGTTGGTCTGCGCAGGCGCCAATGTCGCAGCCAGAAGAAAGATCAATATTCCAAGTTTCGTTTTCATGATTTCGATGGTTTCAGTCTGCCAAATCCGTCCGCGTCAATTGTCATGCTTTTGCAAAATCGGCTTGAACCACGAAATACACGAACCACACGAAAACCCGGACGGAAATTCAAACTCAATCTTCGGTGATTCATTTCGTGTGTTTAGTGTGTTTCGTGGTTCACAATTCCAATCTATATCCAACGCCATGCACGGTCTTGATCCAGCGCGGGTCGTCGGGATTTTTCTCCAGCTTGGCGCGGAGGCTGGCGATATGGTTGTCCACCGTGCGCGTCGTCGGAAACGCGGTGTAGCCCCAGACGGCGTCGAGAAACCGCTCGCGAGTGACGGGGTCGCCCCCGGCTTCGGCCAGCAACCGCAGCATGGCAAATTCCTTCGCCGTCAGGTGAACCGGCTTTTTGCCGCGAACCGCCGTCTGCCGCGCAAGATCAATTTCCACATCGCCCAATTTCAGTTTCATCGGCTGCCTGGTTTTGCGTTCCACGCGCCGCAGCAGGGCACGCACGCGGGCAAGCAGTTCCTCGGTGCTAAACGGCTTTACCAGATAATCATCCGCGCCGGCGTCCAGGCCCGTCACGCGATCTTCAATTTGTCCCTTGGCGGTGAGCATAAGCACCGGCACGGCATTGGACAGGCGGCGCAACTCGGCGCACAGCGCGAAGCCATCCAATTTGGGCAGCATGATGTCGAGCAGGATGAGGCCGGGCTTTTCGGCGAGCGCGCGTTCGAGTCCGCTGGCGCCGTCCGCCGCCGTCAACACGCGGTAGCCTTCTGCCGCCAGCAAATCCGCCAGCGCCGTGCGCATGGGCGTTTCGTCTTCGATGATTAAAATGCGTTCCATGTGTGAAGGGGAAACATTCAACATTCAACATTCAATATCGAACGCCCAAGTTTCGGATTGCACGTTGCCACCTCACTCTTCGACGTTGGGCGTTGAACGTTGAATGTTGAATGTTTTTTCATTTCTCAAACGGCAGTTCAATCGTGAACCGGCTGCCTTTGCCGACTTCGCTTGCCACGCGCACTTGCCCGCCGTGGGCATCCACGATGTGATTCACGATGCTCAACCCGATTCCAACACCCTGCGTGCCGCGGCGCAATTCCGAACCGCACCGGTAAAACCGCTCGAAAATCTTTTCCCGCTCCGCCGCCGGAATGCCGGAGCCGCGGTCAGAGACGGAAATTAGAATGCATCGGGTGGCACGGGCCTCTGGCCCGTTCGATTCGGCGTCTCGCCGAATCGCTTCGCCCATTGTTGAATCCTCGCAAGTTTGTGGGCCCTGCGGTTCCCGGTCGCCCACCCGGGTTTCCGGCGCGACGCCGGAAACCGCAGGCGGGACGCCTGCGCCACCCACTGATAGTTTCACTGTCACGCTTTCCCCTTTGGGCGAATGTTTGACGGCATTATCAATCAAATTCACCAGCGCCTGTTGGATCGCCCGCCCATCCACGGCCAGTTCGATGTTCGGTGTTGAATGTTGAATGTTGAATTTTTCCCATTTCAGCACCACGCCCTTTTCCGCCGCATAAGGCTCCATCAAATTCACTGTGGTCTGTGTCAATGCAACGAGGTCGGTCGGTTCGAATTCATATTGTTTGCGGCCTTGTTCGATGCGGGAGAAGTCGAGCACATTTTCGATGAGCGACGACAGCCGTCGGCATTCCTGCACGATGAAGCGGAAATACTCGTTTTGCTTTTGCGATTCAGGAATTTTGCCGCGTTCCAGATTTTCCGCCATCAGCCGCACCGACGCGATGGGCGCGCGCAATTCGTGCGAAACACTGGAAACGAAATTGGATTTCAATTCGTTGAGCTGTTGCTCCCGTCGGAAAGCACGGTAGGCGGCGACAAATCCGATCAACGCCGCCAGCGCCGAAACCGCGATGAGCGCGCCGAAAATAATTTGCAACTGACGCTGTCGTGTATAAAGCAGGCCGCGGTTGGTCAACCGGATCTGCGTGGAAAATTGCGGATGGCTTGGCATGGCTTCAAAAGGAATTTCTCCCTTAAACCCCGGGTGAAACATTTGGAATTTTCCCTCCGCCAGGATGTCACCGGATGGCTTGCCGTCGCTGGATTTGCTCCACGGCGATGGCAATGGAACCGGCTCGCCCTCCAGCTCAAGCGAAATGCTGAGGTAATCCGGCACCGAAACGTTCGCATCCTTGAAGGCATCCGCAAATCCGCGCGCGACGATGGATTTGGGATAACACCGCACATCCGTTGGGCTTAACACGCAAAACCAGCGCCAGCCCATCGCATTCAGCCAGAGGTTCGTGGTCGTGATACCATGCAGCTTGCCGGTTTGTTTCACGGCCTCGGCCAGTTCAGCCTGCGCCGATTTGTCGTCCAGCAAGATCCGCATCGCTTTGACCGCCTCCGTCAGTTGTGGATCGTTGGCCACGAGTTGGCCGGCCTCGTCCAGCAAGATGGGAGTCAGCGCATTGGGCGAATCAATTTCCGATTGCAATCTTTCCCAGAGCCGTGCAGTTGGGCCGCCTTTCCGTGCGTGTTTCAAAGCCTCGGCCAGCGCCAGTGTTCTCAATGGCACACCGCTGTCTGACACATCCCCGCCGTGACGATCTGCAAACCAAAGCAGTTGATTGATGGCGTTGGTGGCGGAGGTTGACGAAAGCTGCGCGCGAAGCTGCATGAAGTCCGCGCAGGCGAGCGCGGGCGCCGGGGGTTGGGTTTGCCGAAAAGCCGTCACCAAGCTGGACAAGGATTCGGATGCGCAATCCGCCGACTGGAGCGCCGTCCATGCCTGCTGCTGGTTGGCAGTCATGGTAGCCGTCCACGCGGGTGGGCGGGGCGGTATCTGCAGATCAAACGAAAGGTCGCCATTCGTCTTGAGCCAAAAGTTCAGCAACGGAAGCGGCCCGGACTGCCAATCAGGAAACGCAGAATGCAAATCCGCCACTTCCCGTGTTATAATGGCAATTTCGTTTGTATCGTTGAGGAATGCGTTGTGTGTCTTATCTTCCGGCCAAGCCGCCAGTCCCCTTCGCAGATACTCAAACCAGCCGCCCTTGGGGCCGTCAAATTGCGTCAGCCGGCTGGCGGCGATCCGGCCAAAGTCATCGGGCAACGACGAAAGAATTTCGCGAGCACGCTGCTGCGCTTGCGCCTCCACCGCGTTGCGTTCCCGGAGAATGGCCCAAAAACCGAAGCCAGCCATCAGCGCCACCGGCAGCAAAATCAATACCGCCTGCCAGATGAAAGTCGGTTTGCGATGTGCGCGGATGGCTGCCATTTGCGTTCTTTATGCCGCGAAATCTAGGTCAATGGCAAGCGGCAGTTGTCACGGTTTTGCAAAATCGCTGCGTTCCGCCCCAACCGCGCGCTTAAGCGTGTTGCAAAACCGGCTATTTTGATTCCGGAAATTACCGGGCCATCGCTTCCACAAGCGCGGCGTCGGCATTGCGGTTGCGGCTCTTGAGAAAATCAACGTAGCTTTTCCCTGCGTCTGGATTATGAGGACAAAGCGCCAGCGCCTGACGATAGGCAAAGTCCGCCGCGTTCGCCATGCGCTCCTTTTCGCCGTCGTTCGCCGCGTGATTAATGCGCCAGACATAAAGGTACGGACGGAGAATTGGGTGAACAATGAACCGAACAGACCCATGAAACAACCATCCGTCCGAGATCCGTCGTAAATTCGACGAAACCTTTAAACGCGAAGCCGTCAAGAACTGGCTGCCAGCGGCAAGTCCGCTGAGGTGGTCGCCGAGGAGTTGGGCATCAACGCCAACCGGCTGTATGCCTGGAGAAAGCGCTTGGCCCCCGCCGCCGCTGGGGGGAGAGGCGGCGGCGGGGGCCAAGCCGGGTTCGCCGGCCGATCTGCCAGACCCAATTGGATGCCGCCCAGCGCGAGATCCGTCATCTGCGCGAGCAGCGCGACATTTTAAAAAAAACATTGGGCATTCTCTCCGAACCGCCACCGAACGCTATGAACGGATTCACACGATGAAAAACGACCATGCCATCCTGACGCTGTGCCGCCATCTGGAGGTTTCCGCCAGCGGCTATTACGACTGGCAAAGACGCCGCACGGCTGCCCGGCCCGCGCGCCTTGGAAAATCAAACGCTGACCCAGGAAATTCAAGCCGATTCATACCCGAAGCCGGCAAACCTATGGCAGCTCCGCGCATCGAGAAAGAACTGCGCAAACAAGGGCATGCTGCCACGGACGCAATCGCGTCGCCCGGCTCATGCACCAGACCGGCCTGTGCGGCCGCCAGAAGGGCCGCTACCGCGTCCAAACCACCGACAGCAACCATGACCAGCCCATCGCGCCCAACCGCCTGGCCTAAGCGCCCAAGGCCACCGCGCCCAACCAAATCTGGGTGGCCGACATCACCTACATTGAAACCAAGGAAGGCTGGCTTTATCTGGCCGCCATCCTGGACCTCTACAGCCGCAAGATCGTCGGCTGGGCCATGAGCGAGCGCATCGACACCGCTCTGGTTTTAAAAGCTTTGGCCATGGCGCTGCTTGCATCGCCAGCCCCCAGCCAAGTTACTCTTCCACTCCGATCGCGGCGTCCAATACGCCAGCGGCGATTATCGGCAAGCCCTCAGCCAGGCCGGCCTGATCGCCTCCATGAGCCGCACAGGGCAACTGCTACGACAACGCCACCATGGAAAGCTTCTGGAGCACCCTCAAACTCGAACTGGTCTATCGCCGTAGCTTTGTCAGCCACGCGCCCAGGCCCGCACCGAAATCTTCGACTACATCGAAATGCTTCTACAACCGCCAGCGCGCCCACAGCGCGCTTAATTACCATTCCCCCGTTGACTTCGAACTCCTAAACAACCCGCGATGTTCGCCCGCTCCTTGGAAAACATTTTGCAGGAATAATCGTTTTGAACAAACCGCGGGTCGCCGGTGAAACCGCTGAAATCGTGCTGCTGGAAAACCTTCCTGGCAAAAGCGCTGACATCCTGAACCGACGTATCATTGCCCAGCCAATCGCCGATCATCGGCTGAACCAGCTTTATCCAGTATTCCCGGTCGCGCTGGACAATTTCGTCCGACAATTCCGGCTGCGGCTGGCGGTTGATTTTGAAGATCAGGCCATGCGGTTCGAGATAAGGATACATCCAGTCGAGCGGGAAACTTTCTTCGATGTAAAATTCGCGGCTCGGGTTTTTGTCGAACATGACTTTGACAATCAGGCCATTGATCACCATAACCGCGCCCTGGCCACTAATTTGAACACGACCGCCGTTTGGGTCTGTTTGTACATTTTCGCCCGGCTTGAGCTTGTTCTCTTGTTTCCGCTTTACCGCGTCCGTCATGTATTCCTGAAAACATTTTGCCGAATCTTCGCCAGTCGGAATGTAAATATTTTCTCCATACATCGAACGCAGGTAATTGAGATACGTCTCCGTCCGCCAGCGCATTTTGTGTGAGCGTGAAGAATGGATCGCCCGCCGTCTGCGATTTTTGCATCGCTGTGATGATGAAACGTCCCTGGTCTGTTCCGCCAAAATATACGCTGCCCGGCGGAATGGATTGAATGATGTCGTCGCCAAACGACTTGGAATATTTTCCGGCTCCAACCGCAAAAGCCTCGACTGCGCCGAACGTTTCCCTGACCGGTTGCAGCCACATTCCGTGCGGGATAACCAACAATGTTCGCTCCGACAGCGTTATTTATGCCCAATCCGAAAGTGTGTCTCTGCAATTCCGACCATTGTTTGCGCACGGCTGGCCAATCGCCTGCGGCGGCGGCGGAAAAGAATGGCCGGCAATCCGGTTGTTCCAACTTGTAACCTTCGTGGCCAGACTGCTGGGCATATTCGTTTTCATCAGCCTTGATGAGTTTGGTTTCCTGCGATTTCTTATCCACCACGAATGATTTCATCTGGGCGATCACCTCTGGATTGGTTGGGGATGCCCAACTGGCGGACTTCTTCTTGGCGCAGCCTGCAACTAATCCAAGACAAACGAAGAGAGATGCGATGGGAATGATTACAGTTTTCATGGCCTACATATGCATTGCCAGCCGGTCCGGTTTGGTTCTGTTCACCCAATAGACACCAAAACGGGCTGGATTTGTATAAAATATGCCGGAAATATTCGTAGCCGCGTCCCAGCAGAGCGCCACACTATCGCCAGCTTGAAATGCCGCTTTCTGCCGAAAGCCGCCACGCAGACAATTTAGAATTATTCTAAATCTTGACACGTTTTGGGATTCATGCGTATTTTGCCAGCTGTCATGAGCGCGGTCGAGAAAAAATTGGATGGCGAATTCAGCGAGCGGCTGAACACGGGCGGGTTCCGGTCTCACGCCGCAGCGCGCAGCAGGTCTATGACGTGCTGCTGCAGAAGCGCGATCATCCGACCGCCGAGGAGGTCTTCATCCGCGCCAAGCGGCAGATGCCGGAGATTTCGCACGCGACGGTTTACAACTGCCTCGACGCGCTGGTAAAGTGCGGGCTGGCCCGGCAGGTCACGCTGGACCGCGGCGCGACGCGGTTTTGCCCGAACATGCACGAGCATTGCCATTTTTATTGCGACGCGTGCGACACGGTTTACGATGTGGATTTGCCGGCCAAACCGCAGCCGGGCGTCGCGCTGCCGAAAGGGTTCAAGGCGGAACATTACGAAATCGCAATTCACGGCACCTGCCCGGATTGCGCGGAAGCGAAGAAATAAATTTACGAACGATGAGCACAGCCACCGACACGATCGAGAGCCTGGTCAAACAGGAATACAAATACGGCTTCGTCACCGACGTCGAATCCGAGTCCGCGCCGCCGGGCTTGAGCGAGGACACCATCCGCCTGATTTCGTTGAAGAAAAACGAGCCGGCGTGGCTGACCGACTGGCGGCTCAAGGCCTATCGCCACTGGCTGACCATGCCCGAGCCGACGTGGCAGTTCGTCAAATATCCGAAGATTGATTTTCAGGACATCACCTATTTCTCGCGCCCAAACCGAAAGGCGACGGCCCGAAAAGCCTGGACGAAGTTGACCCGAAACTTCTGGAGACTTACGAGAAGCTCGGCATCCCGCTGCGTGAACGCGAGCGGCTCGCCGGCGTGGCGGTGGACGCGGTGTTTGATTCCGTGTGCGTCGGCACGACGTATCGCGAACAGCTTGCCGAGAAGGGAATCATTTTCTGCTCGTTCAGCGAAGCCGTGCAGGAACATCCCGATCTCGTGAAAAAATATCTCGGCTCGGTGGTGCCGCACACGGACAACTATTACGCCGCGCTCAATTCCGCCGTGTTCACCGACGGCTCGTTCTGCTACATCCCGAAAGGCGTGCGCTGCCCGATGGAGCTTTCGACCTATTTCCGCATCAACGCCGCGAAGTCCGGCCAGTTCGAGCGCACGCTCATCGTGGCCGACGACGGCGCGCAGGTGAGCTATCTCGAAGGCTGCACCGCGCCGATGCGGGACGAAAACCAGTTGCACGCGGCGGTGGTGGAGCTCATCGCGCTCGACAACGCGGAAATCAAATACAGCACGGTGCAAAACTGGTATCCCGGCGACGAGAACGGCAAGGGCGGCATTTACAATTTCGTCACCAAGCGCGGCCTGTGCAAAGGCAAGAACTCGCGCATCACCTGGACGCAGGTGGAGACCGGGCTCGGCCATCACCTGGAAATATCCGAGCTGCGTCCTGCTCGGCGACGGCTCGAAGGGCGAATTTTATTCCGTCGCCGTCGTCAACAATTACCAGCAGGCCGACACCGGCACAAAGATGGTCCACATCGGCAAGAACACAAAGAGCACCATCGTCTCGAAGGGCATTTCCGCCGGGCACGGCCAGAACAGTTATCGCGGCCTGGTGAAGGTCCAGAAGAGCGCGACGAACGCGCGCAATTTCTCGCAATGCGATTCGATGCTCATCGGCGACAAATGCGGCGCGCACACGTTTCCGTATATCGAGGTGAAAAACACGACGGCGAGCGTCGAGCACGAGGCCTCGACCTCGAAGATCGGCGAGGACCAGATTTTTTACTGCAACCAGCGCGGGCTTTCGACGCAGGACGCCGTGAACATGATCGTGAACGGCTTCTGCAAGGAGGTCTTCAAGGAACTGCCGATGGAATTCGCGGTCGAAGCGCAGAAGCTTTTGGGCGTGAGTCTGGAAGGTAGCGTCGGCTAGAATCCTACTCGTGCATCGTTCTCGTCCTCGTCCTCGAATTCATATTTCGATTACGAGAACGAGGAGGAGGACGAGGGCGAAATATTTACAAAATGAGCAAACCAATTCTTGAAATCAAAGACCTCACGCCGGCGTGGAGGGCAAACAAATCCTCAAAGGCGTCAGCCTCACCATCGGCGCGGCGAAGTCCATGCCGTCATGGGGCCGAACGGCTCCGGCAAAAGCACGCTGGCCGCGGTGCTGGCCGGACGCGACGGCTACGACGTAACCGGCGGCTCGGTCAATTACCTCGGCCACGACCTGCTGGACCTCGATCCCGAGGAGCGCGCCCGCGAAGGGTTGTTCCTCGCGTTCCAGTATCCGGTCGAAATCCCCGGCGTGAACAGCACCTATTTTTTGAAGGCCGCGCTGAACGAAGTCCGCAAAGCACCACGGCCAGCCGGAACTCGACGCGATGGAATTCCTCACGCTGGTGAAGGAAAAGATGAAATTGATGGAGCTGAAGGACGATTTGCTCAAGCGCTCGGTCAACGAAGGCTTCTCCGGCGGCGAAAAAAAACGCGCCGAGATTTTCCAGATGGCCGTGCTCGAGCCGAAGCTCGCCATCCTCGACGAAACCGATTCCGGCCTGGACATTGACGCGCTGAAAATCGTTGCCAGCGGCGTGAACAAATTGAAGCGCGCGGACAACGCCCAGCTTGTCATCACGCACTATCAGCGGCTGCTGAATTACATCGTGCCGGATTTTGTTCACGTGCTGGTGGACGGCAAAATCGTCAAATCCGGCGGCAAGGAACTTGCGCTGGAACTCGAAGAAAAAGGTTACGACTGGATTTTGAAGGAATGAATCTCGGGTGCGCCGGCAGCCGCGGTTAATTCATGGAAATCCTCCGGTTGACTAAATGGATTCCGACACGCGCTGAATTTTGGTTGCCTTGCCGCTGGTATCGTCAATTTCAATCGCCGCGCCGTGGAGTATCACGCGGCTCTTCGCCACTTCGAATCGTTGCGGCATTCCAGTGAGAAAGTTTCTTGATGACCGGTTCGATTTGGCGGCCCAAAACACTTTCATGCGGCCCGGTGAACCCGGCATCCGTCAGGAACGCCGTGCCGCCGGAGAAAATCTGCTCGTCCGCCGTTTGCACGTGCGTGTGCGTGCCCACCACCGCGCTCACCTGCCCGTCCAGATACCGCCCGAACGCAATCTTCTCCGATGTCGCCTCGGCGTGAAAATCCACAAAGATGATTTTTGTCCGCTCGCGCAACCGCTTAACCTCCCCGGCGGCGAGGAGAAACGGGTTTTCCAGCGGCGGCTGCATGAACGTGCGCCCCTGCGCGTTCAACACGGCAACCAAGACCGGACTTTGGACTTTGGATTTTGGACTCTGGACTTCAAACACCCCGCTCCCCTGCCCCGGTGTTCCAACCGGATAATTAAGCGGTCGGAGAAACCGTTTTTCGTTCGCCAGCAACTCCATGACCTCCTTCTGATCCCACAAGTGATCGCCGCTGGTGATGACGTCCACACCGGCAGAGAAGATTTCCGCGGCGATCCTGGGAGTAATGCCGGAACCGCCGGCGGAGTTCTCGCCGTTGGCGATGACGAAATCAAGCGCGTGTCGTTCGCGCAATTTTGGAAGCAGGACGTTGACCGCCTCCCGACCGGGCTGGCCCACGATGTCGCCGATGAAGAGCAGTTTCACGGAAAAGATTTAACCACGAAATACACGAAATACACGAAAGAAATTGCTGGCAACCGGGAGTGCTGCATGATTTGCTGGATTAAGTTGGATTTTTTGCTATTTCAAGGTGGTTCAAATGAAAATCACTCTTGACTGGCTCAAACAATACGTTGATTTCAACTGGTCGCCCGAGGAATTGACCGAGCGGCTCACCATGCTCGGCCTCGAAGTCGAGGGCGTGCAGAAAATCTCCGGCGCGTTCGACGGCATCGTCGTCGCCCAAATCCTCACGCGCGATCCCGTGCCCGGCTCGGACAAGCTCTCCGTCTGCAAAGTCAATGACGGCAAGGGCGAGCGCACCATCATTTGCGGCGCACAGAACCACAAGCCCGGCGACAAGGTGCCGCTCATCCTGCCGAACTTCGCGCTGCCGCTGAAGCCCGGCGAGAAGGAGCCGTTCGTCATCAAGGAACGGAAAGTGTTCGGCATCACGAGCCAGGGCATGATGTGTTCGCCGCAGGAACTCGGGCTGCCGGACAAGGTGGACGGCCTTCTCATCCTGCCCGCCGATGCTCCGGTCGGGAAACCGTTCGGCGAATATCTCGGTCGCACCGGCGGCGACGTGGTTTACGATTTGGAAGTCACTCCGAACCGGCCGGACTTGAACAGCGTCATCGGCATTGCGCGCGAAATTGCGGCGGTCACGGGCAATGCGTTGATGATTCCAACATTCAACATTCAAAATTCAACATTCAACGTCCAAGATTGCGTCGCCGTTCGCATCGAGGACGCGGAGCTTTGTCCGCGTTACACGGCGCGCGTCGTCAAAGGCGTGAAAATCGGTCCCAGCCCGGAATTGCTCAAAAGCACCCTGGAAAAAGTCGGCATCCGCAGCATCAGCAATGTCGTGGACGTGACGAATTACGTTATGCTCGAAACCGGCCAGCCGCTGCACGCGTTTGATTACCATCTCATCGCCAAAGACAAAAACGGCAAGCCGACCATCGTAGTCCGGCGCGCTATGGCCGGCGAAAAATTCAAGACGCTCGACAATCAGGAGCGCACGCTCACAAACGAAATGCTGTTGATCGCCGACGAACAGAAGGGCATCGCGCTCGCCGGCGTCATGGGCGGCGCGAACACGGAAATCAACAGCCAGACTGTGGACGTGTTGATTGAAAGCGCGCATTTCTCGCCGACAAACATCCGCCGCACGAGCAGGGCGCTCGGACTCCGCAGCGAGTCCAGTTATCGTTTCGAACGAGGCGCGGACATCGGCATTTGTGATTGGGCCAGCCGGCGCGCGGCGCAACTGATTCGCGAAACCGCCGGTGGCCAGTTGGTGGAGGGCGTCGTGGACGCCTATCCCAAACAGCCGGAGCCCAGGCAAATCACGCTGTGTTTTTCAAAATGCAAGGATTTGCTCGGCATCGGGATTTCGCACACGGAACAGATTTCATTTCTGACCAATCTCGGCCTGTCCATCGTCCGGCAGGAGCCTGGCGAATGCACTTTCACCATCCCGTCGTGGCGGGTGGACTTGAAGCGTCCCGCGGATTTGATTGAAGAAGTCGCGCGGCTCTACGGCATTGAAAAAATCCCGGCCACACCGCCACGCGGCGCCATCGGCGCGAACGAATTTGATTCCGTCCACGACCAGATAGCCGAGGCGCGGCGGATTTTGAGCGGGCTGGGCTTGAATGAGGCGCAGGGACAAACCTTGATTTCAAGCGCGGAGTTCGGAATTCGGAGCGCCGAATCCGTGATGCTGGCCAATCCTTTGAGTTCGGACATGGACGTGCTGCGGCCAAGCCTGCTGCCCGGATTGATTCATTCGCTGCGGCACAACGTCAGCCGGAAGAATTACGACGTGGCGCTGTTTGAAATCGGGCGGGGGTTCACCAGGAGCGCGGACGGCTCGTCCGCGAGTTCCGGTGGCGGGGAAACACGCGGCCAAGCTGCCCGCGCTCCGAAGGAAAACCGCAACATTGGCATCGCCATCACCGGTCAACGCGCCATGTCCTTCTGGAGCGGCGCGGAACGGGATTTGAAATTTGACATTTCTGACCTGAAAGGTGCCGTCGAGGAATTCTTGGAGCAATTCGGTATGCGCGGCGTCACGTTCACGCGCCGCGCCGAAAGCACGGCGCTGTTCCTGGAATCCGCCGAAATCCGGCTGGGCGGCAAATTGCCGCTCGGCGAAATGGGCCAGCTTTCGCCGGTGCTGACGAAAAAATACGATTTGCGCGACGCGGTGTTCCTTGCGGAATTAAATCTGGATCAACTGCTCGCGCGGCGGAATCCGGCCCGCTCGTTCAAGCCGCTGCCGCAATTCCCGTCCATCCGCCGCGACGTGGCGATGCTGGTGCCGGAGGCGACGACGCATGAAGCCGTTTTGCAGACGGTCCGGCAGGCGAAACCCGCGAACCTGGAAAACGTGGAGCTGTTCGACGTATTCCGCGGCAAGAGTGTCCCGGATGGCCAGAAGAGCCTCGCCTACGCCTTCACCTATCGCGCGCCGGACAGGACGCTGACCGATGCCGAGGCCGGCGCGGCGCACGCCAAAGTTGTGGAGGCGTTCAGGCAGCAACTGAAAGCCGTGGTGCGGGAATAGCGCGGCACATTTCTTTTCGTGTCTTTCGCGCCTTTCGCGGTTAAATTTTCTCCGCGATGACTCAATACCTCGAATTGCTGCGGCACGTCCTGGAACACGGCAAGTTCAAGGCCGACCGCACCGGCACCGGCACCTATTCCGTGTTTGGCGCGCAGGCGCGGTTTGATTTGCGCCGGAATTTTCCCGTGCTCACGACAAAGAAGGTGCATCTCAAATCCATCATCTACGAACTGCTCTGGTTCCTGCGCGGCGAAACAAACGTCCGCTGGCTTCAGGAACGCGGCGTGACCATCTGGGACGAATGGGCCGACAAGGAAACCGGCGACCTCGGCCGGGTTTATGGCGCTCAATGGCGCGACTGGCGCACTGCCGATGGCCGCTCGATCAACCAGATTGACAACGTCATCACGCAGATCAAAAAGAATCCGGACTCGCGCCGGCTCATCGTCACCGCGTGGAATCCCGGCGAGATCGAGGCAATGGCGCTGCCGCCGTGCCACGCGCTGTTTCAATTCTTCGTGCAGGACGGCGAGTTGAGCTGCCAGCTTTACCAGCGCAGCGCCGATATTTTTCTCGGCGTGCCGTTCAACATCGCCAGCTACGCACTGCTCACGCGCATGGTCGCGCAGGTGTGCGGGCTGAAACCGGGCGATTTCGTCCACACCTTCGGCGATTTGCACCTTTACGCAAACCACATCGAGCAGGCCAAGCTGCAACTCTCGCGCGAGCCGCGTCCGCTGCCGCAGATGAAATTGAATCCGGCGGTGAAAAACATCAACGAGTTCAAGTTCGAGGATTTTGAACTGGTGGGTTACGACCCGCATCCGGGCATCAAGGCGCCGATTGCGGTGTAGTTGGAGTTCAAGCTTTAGCTTGTTCCGGCAACGAGACGAGACAAAATGCAACAAGCTGAAGCTTGAACTCCAACCATGGACCAAACTAAAGTTTGAACTCCAACTATGTATCTCTGGCGACAATTGAATGAGGAGCAGAGACAGGAATTGCTGGAATTTCGACGCTTTAACGCCCGCCCGTGGCACAGCCCACAGCATCATGAAAGCCAGAACGGAAGGTATTTATTGACTGCCGCGTGTTATGAACACCGCCACTGCATCGGCCTGAATCCCAAACGGCTCGTTGTTTTCTCTGAACGATTGCTGGAGGTCTTGGATGACCGTTGCGAACAAGTTTATGCGTGGTGCATTTTGCCGAATCATTATCATGCGCTGGTTCTGACTAGAGAACTGCCGGAGTTGCTTCACGATATTGGACGGTTTCATGGGCGAACTGCTTTTGAATGGAACGGCGAAGACAACCAACGCGGCCGCAAAGTCTGGTTCAATTGCGCCGAGACGGGCATGAAATCCGAGCGCCACTTTTGGGCGACGCTCAACTATGTTCATCATAATCCTATGCATCACGGTTATGTTCAGCAATGGCAGGATTGGCCGTTTTCCAGCAGCGGGGGTTTTATCGAGCACTATGGACGCGCACAGGCGGAGAACATCTGGCGGGAATATCCGATTGGCCAGTATGGCCAAAACTGGGATCCGCCGGAACTTTAGTTGGAGTTCAACCTTTAGGTTGCTCCAAAGCCAATTTACAATACGAACAAGCTAAAGCTTGAACTCCAACATGAAACATTTCAAAGCCATCGCCGCGATGTCGCTGAACCGCGTGATTGGCGCGGACGGTAAAATCCCGTGGCACCTGCCGGAGGATTTCAGGTGGTTCAAGAAAACCACGATGGGCAACGTGGTCGTGATGGGGCGCAAGACGTTCGAAGGCCTCGGCAGGCCGCTGCCGAACCGGAAGAATCTCATCCTGACGCACCATCCGCAGCGGCTCATCAAAATGCATCCGGAGATTTTCGGGCAATCCCACGAATGGCGCGGCGGACGCCACCTGAAGCGCGCCTACCAGTTTCATTTCACCAAGCTGGAGGGCAGGCAGCCGACGGAGTTTTTTATTTTCAACTCGCTGGACCGGCTGGACCCGGAGGAATTTCCGAACGAAATCTTCATCTGCGGTGGCGCGGAGATTTACAAGCAGGCAATGCCGCGCTGCTCGGACCTTTATCTCACGCTCGTCAAACGCGAGGTGGCGGGCGGCGATGCGTTTTTTCCGCCGTTCGAGGACAAATTTGAGCTGGCCGAGCAAATTCGCGACGAAATGGAGTTCAAGATTTTGCATTACCGCCGCAAATCGCTGCTGAAATAATCTGTTTTGGGCAGTTGCCCATTTCCGCTGTTAGAAAAACAATTTCCTTTCGCGAAGGCCGGGATTAAAATCCTGGCTTCTCATTTTTTCAGAAAAGGCTTGCTGATTTTTCGCGGGAAGCGTAAAAGCTGAACAGTTCTTTCTCATTGGGTCTTTGCGTTGCGAGGACTCGAATCCCGTTTCTAAACACAGCGACACGTTGGAAAATCGGAAGGCAGAAGTTCACCTCGACGCGCGGTCAATCGCGCGTCCCGGTGCGCTTTCTGCCTGGGCCGCGTCGCTGTGGCCTTGAAACGGGGGTGTGCTGGGCGCGCCTCCGCTTTTAGGATGGCAAGGTGATTCGAGTCCGGGCAAAAAGCCCGGAAGAAAATCCGAAACCGAATCATGAACGCCATCATAAAAATTCTCGGAAGGCTAATAATGGGTTGCCTTCTCTCCTGTTGTTTCATCTTAAACTCTCACGCTCAATTGCCGCCGGGTTTGACAAACTGCCCGACTTGTCCGCCGGTCACAAATTATGTTTCTTCTATACCGGCACCTTACGTTCCCGGCTTAAAGCTGACTATTAACGTCCCAAACACCACGAACCTTTCTTTGGGATTTCTCGAAGCTGATCCCGCCGCGAAATATGACATCTATTACACGACGGACTTGACTGCCGCCGCTTGGAGTGATGTTTTGCAAGGCACAAACGGCCAGACCAATTTCTTCAGGGTATTATCACAGCACGGCAATGGATTTTTCAAGGCGGCAAGAACAGACACCCCTATAACCAGTGCCGCAAATCTGACTGTTTCGTTTCCAAACAATTTGGTGAACTCAAACTTTATCACTGCAACTGTTTCGGGCGGGCCGGCGGCGGCAATGGCTTACCTCGTCAACAATACGAATTTTGCGTCTGCTAGATGGTTTCCGTTCAGCGCAGTGCCTTGGGTTTTTTTGGGAACAAACGACGGAACATATTCTATTTGGTTCGGGTTTCGAGGTTCGGACGGCACGAATTATTGGTCAATGACGACAATCACGCTGGACACCACCCCGCCTTTCCTTGTGATTACCAATCCCACGGCCAACGCCATTTCCAAACCAATGATTCAATTGCAAGGTTACAGCATTGAACAGTTGGCGAGTCTTATATTCGCTGTTACCAACAGTCAGGGAGCCAATGCCAGCGGCGAAGGCTTGGTTACGGATCAATGCTTCGACCCGAATCTTTCTAAATTTACGACAAATTGGTTTGAATGTCTGGACATCGGCCTGACGCTGGGGACGAATTATGTTTCTTTGCAGGCAACCGACCTCGCTGGCAATGTGACGGCAACCAATCTGATTTATGTTTTCAGCACGAACGGCGACAGCACGCCGCCGGCCATGACGTTGTTCTGGCCGCAGGATGGAACGCAAATCAGCGGAACAGATTTCAGCGTGCGAGGGATTTTGGATGATGAAACCGCCAATCTCACCGCGCAGATCATCAGCACGAACGGAATAACGAATATCGTCAGCGGCTTGGTGGAGCGGGACGGAAAGTTTTGGGTGGAAAGTCTGCCTCTCGCCCAAGGCACGAATTTGTTGCTTCTCACTGCGACGGATTCGGCGGGCAACACAAGCGCAACAAACATCAGCGTGTTTCAAGGCGCGCATACGATGACGATTGACGAGCCGACATCCGACGATTTATGGAATCAAACCTTGACAGTGACCGGCACGATTGATGACGTCAGCGATTACACCGTTTGGGTCAATGGCCAAAAGGCGGCGTTCACCGGCGGCAACGCATGGACGGCAACCAATGTGTATTTGCCGCAAGGCGGGACAGCCGTAATTCAAGCGCGGGCTATTCCGAATTCAGACAATGGCGGCAACGGCACAGGCGGTAGCGGCGGCGGACCCGTCACTTACGACAATCTGGGCAACCCCGATCCGCCGCAGAATTTTGACCTTGAATTCCAAACCAATCGAACCGAGCATATCTACGTGCAGACGTATAATTCCGGTTACATTTTCTATGTGACGAATTATGCCACGCTGTATCTCACGCCGTCCTTTCAGACCAATTCTATGCGTTGGACAAACGGAATCGGTGGATCAAAAAATTATCACAACACGTTGGCGATGGGTTCGGGCAATTATCAATATCTTGACCGCCATATACTTTGGCCTGCCGACGTGTGGCAACCGACTTTGAACGGAACGGAAACGGATATCTACAGCGGAGGCACTCCTTCTACAAATGTCGTCTCTGTGGGGCCACCATCGTTCAATTGGGAGGAATCCGGCTCCATGAATATCGGCAATTTCTATAATTCCTCCGATCACTCGAATTTGACTGCGATTTTCAATCTCTCCACGCGGACAGTGGTAAGATATTTTACCGGCGGCAAAAGCCTGCCATTGAGATACAGCTTGCATCAATTGAGCGCAACTGTGACTCCCGAAACGCTCACATGGGGATTTACGCCCGGAGCCGGCGGCGGACCTTGGACTTATTGGAATTATGGCACAACAATTTTAAGTGGATTTACCGCCGGAACATTCGGCGCAATGGGATCGGATGGAAATAACTATAAAGCCTTGGCCGATGGGCAAAGCGTGGATGTTACGCCACAAGTCAGCGGCATTAACAATTACATTTTCACGATGACGCCGACGAAATACCGGCCGTTTATCCAGGCGAACAATTCGGTGTATTCTCCTTGGTTGCAGCCGGACCATGTGGTTCCCAGCGCGACCAACTTCTGGGTCGGTCAAAAAATTACTTTTTCAATAAACTGGCTGCCCTCAACACCGCCTTATGTCTCCGGTAGTTCATTCTTTCGCTGGCATTTCCCCGGCGATTATGTGAACGAGCCGATGATTTACTGGAACGGGTCGGTTCCATGCACAAATTACAACGTCAACATTGGCCTTTTCGCAAATCAAACAGCTTACTGTTGGTATAAACGGGGATTCTCTGCCGCAACAATGAGCATTGGAATGAATTTGCTTTTCCCGAACGGACAAATTGTCAACATCGCAAATCTCGGCATGTTCAGCGTTAAAACACCGACTTTTGCGGCGAATAATCTGTCTCAAGATTTGGATTCGTCGAGCACGGTTACAATTACAAATCCCAGCCTTTACGTGACCAATGATTCATCAAACGTAACACTTGGTAACGCGCAGGGCGGTTATGCTAGATTTTGGTTTTCATATTTCGCTCGGCCCGGCGATAATTTCTTTGAAACTCAAATTGTTCAGTCATACAGAAAGTATGGCAACGGTTCCCCAATTGATAGCGGGACGAACTGGTGGTTTGATGGCACTTTCGTAAAGCCAGGAAGCATTTCACCCGCTGATTCGGCTGGAGTGGCTATCGTGCAACAAACAGATAAATATCCAGGTGTTCCCTTGTCACAACCTGAAGCTAAAGTGAATGATGTTTTCAAGACTTACATCCGATACCAACCCGTTGAGGCAGGCAGTATCTCCATTACGCTTCAACGCGTAGATTGGTCTTGGGCCGTGGACGCACATTATACCAACGGCTTGTGGAATATTCCTGCCGGCACAATCTCCACTCCAGCAAATCACGATGACGATGCTTTTCCATTGTGGAGCGGGACGCATCCTTAACAAAAGCTGTTATGACGACACAATCGAAGAAAAACATTTTCGTTGGCATCCTGGCTCTTGCCATACCCGCCCATTTATGCGCTCAGCTTGAAATCAATCCGTCTATTTCCGAGACACAAAGAGCCGTCATGCTCAAGGATTTTGAGGCCCATCAAGCTGATTTGATAAAGCACCGTCATGATGGCGTCCACACGGTGATTCAGTATTTTGGAACCGGGGAATATTGGGTTGGCGTCATGGGTTATACAAATGTGGCATTATACAAACCGCTCCCCACCCAGGCTTTCGATGCGCATCTTGTTGATCAAGACGGGAAAGAAGTGTCCAAGGCTCGGTTTAACAATGATTTTGGCCAAGCTCTTAAGCCTGACAAAAAGTTGCTTGATGGATAATTCGCGACGGATACCGACGCCATGTATGGAAATTCACGGGAATTGCATTTCGATACCGGGGATGGCAACGGTCACTATTGGGATTTTAACATTCTTCATTGCTTCCGCTTCAACAAGCCCGGCATTTATCGTTTGCAAGTGCAGGGACGGCTATTCACCAAAGACACCAACGGCGTTTTCCAACCTTTCATGCTGCCGCCGGTGGAAACAAATGTCACCATTTCAGCGGCGGATCTAGGCAACTAAAAATCACCCTCAAATTAATCCCGCCACAAATCCAATGCCAAAACCCCCAAGCCCATTTCCGGCCTAAATCCCTCATTTTATTGGAGTTATGAAGGGTTTTCCAGCCGGACAATGCCATTTTTGGCCGGAAAAACGGCGTTTTTGAGTCCAACATCGGCGTTTTTGAGTCCAACATCGGCGTTCTTGAGTCCAACATCGGCGTTCTTGAGTCCAACTTTTCCATTCTTGAGTCCAACATCGGCGTTCTTGAGTCCAACTTTTCGGTTCTTGCGTCCGACTTTGGCGTTTTTCGCCGGAGAACGGCGTTCTTGAGTCCAACTCTGGCGTTCTTGAATCCAACTTTCCCGTTCTTGAGTCCGACTTTCCCATTTTTCGGCGCATGAATCGGAATTCCCGGAGGCGATTTATGGTGCACTGACGGTGAATAAGTATTTCTTGCTTCATTCCCGCATCGGCGCACAGTGGAGGCCGGGCAGCAACTTCGGCTTTTGGCAATTCCGCCATTCACTGTTCGCTGGACTGCAAGTGAACCTACAAACAAGACGGGAACGGTGTCATGGCCTTTTACGATGATCCCACCGGGCAGACGAAATATGATTCCGGTGTGGTTTTCTACGATGCCGCTTCACCGGCGCCCGCCGGAAGGAAAAAATTGAAAATAACATTAAACCTGGCCAAGAAAAAAATTCTGGAAGTCATCGCTTTGTGCCGGCTGGTGGTGCAGAAGATGACGGGCAACGCGAAGTTCACCACAGCGGACCCGCCCCTCACGGCCCTGACAACGGCGGCCACGGATGCGGAGACGGCCAACACGGCCTATGAAAGTTCCAAGGAGACGACCAAGCAGTTGCTCACCGTGCGCAACCAGAAATGGGATGCGATGAACGCGCTGATCACCAAGGAAGCCGGCTATGTGGGGTCTCATGCCGACACGGCGGCGGACGTGGAAAGCGCAGGCTTCACCGCCACCCTGCCCGCCAGCCCCACCCAAACGCCCGGACAGGTGGCGAACTTGAGCGTGACCCAGGGCGACAACGCCGGGTCGCTGGATAATCATTGGGACCCGGACGCGACGGCGAAGACCTACGAGGTGCATACCAGCCCGGAGCCGGTGACAGCCACGTCGTTCACTCACAGCGACACCGTGACCAAATCGAGCTGCACGAGCACGGGCTTGAGCAGCGGGGCGCGGGTGTGGACGCGGGTGCGCGCCGTCAACGGCGCGGGCAAAGGCCCGTGGAGCGAGCCGGTGTCGAAAATTGTGCCGTAATCCAAACGCGGAGGAACGAGCGCGGAGTGCGGAGTGAAATCCATTCCGCATTCCGCATTCCGAAATCCGCAATTTCTATATGGCATTCAATCCCAATCTGCCCGCCGACCACACAGAGGTTCTGTCACCGGAATTGCGCGACCAGTTCAACGCGCTGAAGGCGTTGAACGACGCGCAGGCCGCGCAAATCAGCGCGCTGCAAACCGCCTTGAACGCCAAGCCTTCGATGGACGACGTGAACGCGGCCATCAACGAGAACAGCGCGGCCAACTCGGACAGTGTGTTCTATTTGCAGTTGGCTCCCTCGGATCCGCCCACTCAATCGGATGTGCAGGCGGTCGTTGACCGGATGAACGAACTCATCACCGCATTGAACCGGCAGTTGTAGCCGGGTTGTGGAGCCACGGTAAAGGCCCACTTCCCTGCCCGGCGGGGAGTGGGTGTCATTTTCAGGACGGGGTAAATAATCCCTTTTCGCCCTTGCCATCCGCCGCTTTTTGTCTATTCTCCGTCCCGCCTGAACGCCGCGTGTGCGGACGTTCATTAAGGCTGAGAAAAACAGTTAAACCAACAACCTAACCTTCAACCTCCGTTGCCACGGCAGCGTCGGTAGTTAGGCAATGGAGCTTCGGTTCCCGCCGTTTGGGTTCCAGGTTCCCGCAGTTCAAAGTTATGCTCACAATGGAAGATGCCATGCGGCAGGCCGGCTCACTGCCGTTCGCCGCGGGCAATATCGTCAAAGGCAAAATCATCGAAGTCCGCCCCAAGGAAATGCTGGTGGACATCGGCTACAAAAGCGAAGGCGTCATCCCCGCCATCGAATTTCTGGACGTCAAGTCCCTCAAGGTCGGCGACGAGATTGACGTGCTCATCGAGAAGCTCGAAAACAAGGAAGGCACCGTCGAGCTGTCGCACGAAAAGGCGGAGTTCAAGAAGAATTGGGACAAGATTCTCACGATTTGCAACGAAGGCGGCCGCATCACCGGCAAGGTGAAGTCCATCGTCAAGGGCGGGCTGGTCGTCAACGTCGGCGTCGAGGCGTTTCTGCCGGCGTCGCAGATTGACGTCATCACGCCGAAGAACCTCACGGGTTTCGTCGGCAACAGCTACGAGTTCAAAGTCGTCAAAATCAATCAGGAGCGCCAGAACATCGTGCTGTCGCGGCGCGAATTGATCGAGCAGGAGCGTTTCGAGAAGCGCTCCAAACTGCTCGCCGAAATGGTTCCCGGCGACATCCGCAAGGGCACGGTCAAGAACATCACGGATTTCGGCGCGTTCATTGACCTCAACGGCATTGACGGCCTGCTCCACATCACGGACATGAGCTGGGGCCGCATCGGCCATCCGTCGGAAGTGCTGAAGGTCGGTCAGGAATTGGACGTGGTGGTGCTGGACGTGAACAAGGAAAAAGAGCGCGTCAGCCTCGGCCTCAAACAGAAGATGGCGAACCCGTGGGACAACATCGAATCGAAATTCCCCGTCGGCCAGAAGGTCAAGGGCAAGGTCGTCAGCCTCATGCCTTACGGCGCGTTTGTGCAGCTCGAACCCGGCGTGGAAGGGCTGGTCCATGTCACCGAACTCTCCTGGACCAAGCGCATCGCCAAACCGAGCGACGTGCTCAAGCAGGACGAGGAAATCGAGGCGGTCGTGCTGGGCATCAACCGCGAGGAGCAGAAAATTTCCCTCGGCATCCGCCAGTTGGAAAGCAATCCGTGGGACAATGCGGGGGCGAAATACACCGTCGGCACCAAGGTCAAGGGCAAGGTGCGCAACCTCACCAGCTACGGCGCCTTCGTGGAACTGGAGGAAGGCATTGACGGCATGATCCACGTATCCGACATCTCATGGACGCGCAAAATCAATCATCCGAGCGAAGTGCTGAAGAAGGGCGACGAAGTCGAGGCCACCGTGCTCGAAGTGGACCGCCCGAACCAGCGCATCGCGCTCGGCATGAAACAGCTCGGCGAGGATCCTTGGGAAAAGATTGACCAGTTCTACAAGGTGGGCGATCTCGTCACCGGCAAGGTCACCAAGCTCGCCAGCTTCGGCGCGTTCGTCGGCCTGCAACATGAAATTGACGGCCTCGTCCACATCTCGCAAATCAGCGAAGAGCGCGTGGAAAAAATCAAGAACGTGCTCAAGGCCGGGCAGGACGTAACCGCGCGCGTCATCAAAATTGACCGAGGCGAACGCCGCATCGGCCTGTCCATCAAGGCCGCCGCCTACAGCGATGAGCAGCTCAAGGAGGAGCAGAAGATGCTCGACGCGCTGAAGCCCGGCGAAGACCTCGTGGCCTTGCAACACGCCTTCGACGCAGCGGACGAGGCGAAGCAGGAGGACAAACAGTAGAAACCGGGTCAAACCGGGGCGATTGCAAATCGCCATTTCAAATTGAAATTCCGTTCACGGACAGGCGGGCTGGAAACAGCCCGCCTGTTTTATTTCCAGCGACAATCCTGGAGTTGTCAATCATCAAGCACGGCGCGTTCCTACCACGGCGATGACGCGATGACCCTTATCGCCATGATGGCTTGACTCAAGAGGACGCTTCGCAGAAGCTGCCTGTGCGCTGCGATCGTTTGCAGCCGTTTATTATGCTTATTCCTCGACTCCCGGTGGTGATGATGGCGGGCCTGTGCCTGCTGGGTTGCAGCAAGACAACGCAGCCCGGCGGCAATACCAATGCCAGCTCAACTCCCTCAACTCCTCCCGCTACCGCGGCGCCCGCGGCCGGTGACAGCCAAAGCACCAATATGACCACAACAGCCAGCGGTTTGAAATATGAGGTAATGAAACACGGCACGGGCACGGTTTCACCCAAGGCCACGGACACGGTAAAGGTGCATTATGTGGGCACATTGCTCAACGGCACGGTGTTCGACAGCTCCATCGCCCGCGGCCAGCCGATCAGCTTTCCGTTGAACCAAGTCATCCCCGGCTGGACGGAAGGTCTGCAACTCATGAAGGTGGGTGACAAGTTCAGGTTCGTCATACCAGCAAATCTGGCATACGGCGCGAACAGTCCCAGTCCGGCGATTCCGCCGAACAGCACGCTGGTGTTCGAGGTGGAATTGCTCGGCATCCAATAAACAGTAGTGGCACAGGCATCTTTCCTGTGTGTTTCGGATTTGCCTGCAGCGTTCACGCGCGTCCCGCCGCGGCCTTGACCGCCTCCAATTCCTCCCAGCGCGCGTAATACTTTGTGATATTGTTCTTCGCAGTTTCCAAGTCGTCCTTGAGCTGGTTCACCTGCGCCGCGTGTTTGCGGAAAAATTCGGGATTGGCAAACAAGCCCTCGATGCGCGCCACTTCGGCCTCGGCCGCGTGGATTTGGGCTTCCATGCCTTCGAGTTCGCGCGCCTCCTTGAACGACAATTTTCGAGGCTTGTTTTTTTTTGTAGCGGCATCTCGGGAGAGTGCCGCCGACTTTTCAGATTTATTCGTCGCAAGGATGGCGGCGCTCTGCCGCGACGCCGCAGCAGCCGCGCGTTGCTTCTTCTCCAGGTAATAATCGTAGTCGCCGACGCTGTGATGGATTTTGCCGTCGCCCTCAAACGCGAGGATGTCCGTGCAGACGCGGTTGAGAAAATAGCGGTCGTGGCTGACGACGCAGGTCACGCCGGGAAACGCAATCAGCGCCTCCTCCAGCACGCGCAACGTCGGCAGGTCCAGATCGTTCGTCGGCTCGTCGAGAATGAGAAAATTGCCGCCGCTCTTCAAAATGCGCGCGAGCAGCAGCCGGCTGCGTTCGCCGCCGGAAAGTTTTTTCACCTGCGTCATGATGCGATCGTCGGCGAACAGAAACCGTTTCAGGTAGGAGCGCACCGACATTTTCGCCTCGCCCCATTGCACAAATTCCCTGCCCTCGGCGACCTCGTCCATCACGGTGTTTTCCTCGTTGAGTTGCAGCCGCCCCTGGTCCACGTAATTGAATTTCGTGAGCTGGCCGGTTTTCACCGTGCCTTCGGTCGGCGGCAGAGCTGGCCGATGATGATTTTCAGCAGCGTGGTTTTGCCGAGGCCGTTCCGGCCGCACACGCCGACGCGCTTGCCGTTCTCAAACGTAAAATTGAAACCGGAAAATAATTTTCGCCCGGCGATTTCCATGCCGAGGCCGGCCGACTTCCACAGTGCGATTGCCGAGTTGCGGCGGCGGCGGGATGCACAAGCTCCACGTCCTCCTCGATGACCGGCCCGTCCTTCGCCGCCTCGTCGTAATAACGCTCGAAGCGGTCCTTCTGTTTGCTGCGCTGCGCCCGCGGACCCTGGCGCACCCAGGCGAGTTCCTTTTTCAGGAACATCTGGCGCTTGTGCTCGATGATGGCGTCGGCGGCCTGGCGCTCGGCCTTGTCCAGCAGGTAATCGGTGTAATTGCCGGCGTGCGAAAAAAACTTCCCGTCGCACAGCTCCAGGATGCTGGTGGCGACGCGGTCCAGAAAATAGCGGTCGTGCGTGACGACGAGAAAGGTGCCGCCGAAAGTTTCGAGAAACTCCGCGACCCACTCGATGGATTCCGGGTCGAGATGGTTCGTCGGCTCGTCGAGCATCAGAAAATCCGGGCGCGAAACAATCGCCCGCGCCATCGCCACGCGGCGTTTCTCGCCGCCGGACAGCGATTCGATGCGCCGGTCGCCGGCGGGACAATTCAGATGCGCCATCGCCATTTCGATGCGCCGGTCCAGCGTCCAGCCTTCGAGCGCCGCGATGCGATGCTCCAGTTCCTCGTGCCGTTTCGAGTCGTGCGGCAGCGATTCAAATTCGGCGATCAAATTGAGGACGTGCTGCGCGCCGTCGCGGACGTTTTCGTGAACGTTCTTCGCCGCGTCGAGCATGAAATCCTGCGGCAGATAGCTGACGACCAGTTCGCGCTGCCGGGAAATCTCGCCGCTGTCCGGCGCCTGCAAACCGGCGAGGATTTTCAGGAACGTCGTCTTGCCGCAGCCGTTGCGCCCGACCAGGCCGATGCGGTCGCCCTCCTGAATGCCGAGCGTGACGTCGTCGAGAATGGCGCGCTCGTTGTAACGCACGGTGACTTCGGAGGCGGAAATGATGGTGGGCATACTATTTTAACCAAGAAATACACGAATTACACAAAAAGGAATAATGCAGATGTATGGCCTGATCATTTTCGTGTATTTCGTGGTTCAATTATTCCTTCGCCGTTTGCACCGGCAATGCGGAAAGCGGCGTGTTCCTGTTCGTCTGGCCAAAATAATTCCGCCGACCATTCGTTCGGGAACAGCACGACGGGATTTTTGCCGATGTCGTAGGCGAGCCGCGAGCCGGTCGGGAGCGACAGCGCGTCAAGGTCATCTTCCTTCATGTCCACCGGCAGCCAGCGGACGACCGTCCACGGCGCGGATTCGAGGCGCGACGCCGCGCCGTATTCGCTTTCGAGCCGGAATTGCACGACCTCGAATTGCAGCGGGCCGACGGCCGCGAGCAGCGGCGTTTTGACGGACGAATTGCGCAGGTAAAGCGCCTGGATGACGCCTTCCTGCATGAGCTGATCCAGCCCCTGGCGGAATTGCTTGAACTTCGCCGTGTTCGGATTGTGCAGATGCGCGAAGGCTTCCGGCGTGAAGCGCGGGATTTCCTTGTAGAGAATTTTGGGATCGGTCGTGAGCGTGTCGCCGATGCCGAAGCTGTCGTGGCCGACCAGGCCGATGACGTCGCCCGGCCAAGCTTCGTCCACGGTCTCGCGTTCGTTGCCGAAAAGCTTGTGCGAACTGGAGAGGCGGACCTTTTTTGCCCGAACGCGAATGATGCACCGTCATGTCGCGCTCGAATTTGCCCGAACAGACGCGGACAAACGCAATGCGGTCGCGGTGCTTCGGGTCCATGTTCGCCTGAATCTTGAAGATGAAACCGGAAAACGCCGGATTCTCCGGCGCAATGAAAGCAGTGGCACAGGCATCTTGACTGTGCGTTTCAATTCCGGCGGCAGCACGTTTGGAATCACACAGGCTGGAAGCCTGTGCCACTACGCCGGCGTTTCTCCCCTTGGCCCGGGCGCGTGCTTGAGAAAACCGTCGAGCAGCAGCTGCACGCCGAAATTGTTGCTGGCGCTGCCGAAAAACACCGGCGTGGTTTTCTCCGCGAGCACGGCGGCGTCATCCCACTCGTGCCCGGCGTGTTCGAGCATTTCCAGTTCCTCGACCGTCCGGTGAAACGTCGCGTCATCCAGCTGTCCGCGAACCGCCGGATCGTCCAGCCCGCCGACCTGCACCGGCGCGCGAAATTGGCCGCCGACCGTGCGCTCGAACAGATGCATCAGTTTCGTCTGCCGGTCGAACACGCCGCGAAACTCGAAGCCGTTGCCGATGGGCCAGTTCACCGGGAACGCGCCGATGCCCAGCACGCGCTCCAGTTCATCAATCAGCGCGAGCGGATCCTTCATCGGCCGGTCGCACTTGTTCATGAACGTGAAGATCGGCACGCCGCGCTGGCGGCAGACCTCAAACAGCTTGCGCGTCTGCGGCTCGATGCCTTTCGCGGCATCAATCACCATCACCACCGAATCCACGGCGGTGAGCACGCGGTAGGTGTCCTCGGAAAAATCCTTGTGGCCCGGCGTGTCGAGCAGGTTGAGGCGGTAGCCGCTGTAATCGAATTGGAGCACCGTGGAGCTGATGGAAATGCCGCGCTTCTTTTCCAGCTCCATCCAGTCGGACGTGGTGGCGCGCTGATTTTTGCGGGCGGTGACCGAGCCGGCGAGCTGCACCGCGCCGCCGTAAAGCAGCAGCTTTTCCGTCAGCGTGGTCTTGCCCGCGTCCGGATGCGAGATGATGGCGAACGTGCGCCGCTTCTGGATTTCTTCCGTGATGTTCACAAGGGCCGTGAATCATAGCAGCGAATCGGGCGCGAACAAGACTTGGATTTCTCCCGGCGAGAAACATTGGCCCGGCTGAATGAAATATTACCACCGCCGGATTCCATATGCCGGTTAGAAGATCGCTTCTGCCGGTCGCCGCATCGGTTCTGTCAGTCGCTTTATCGCTTCGTGCTGTTGCTTTATTGCCACTGACAGTTGCCGGACGGCTTCTGCCGGTTGTTTGACGCCATCTGCCGATTGATTTATCGGCTCGCGCTGTCGTTTTTTGACCACTGACAATCGCCAAATCGCTTCTGTCGGTTGACTTATCGCGTCTGCCAACCGCCGGACGACCTCTGCCAACTGGTTTATCGCGTCGTTCACCGGCCAAATGGCCTGAAATCGTGGATTTTTGAGGGATTTCGACCGGTTTGCCCGGACATCAGCCCCAATGGCCCCAATGTCTCGGATGCCGAAGGGTTGACGCGGCGGGTCGCACGGCGAATAATTCACGCAAAAGGACAATCATGGAAATTAAACGCAACGGCTCCCAACCCTCCGCCCAAGGCCCCGCCGACTGGTTCACCGGCGCGGTGCGCATTGACTCGCCGTTCAAGGGCAGCGACCCCGCGCGCGTTGCCGGTGCCATCGTCACGTTTGAACCCGGTGCGCGCACCGCGTGGCACACGCATCCGCTGGGACAAACGTTGATTGTCACCGCTGGCTGCGGCCGCGCGCAACGCTGGAGCGGGCCGATTGAAGAAATCCGACCGGGCGACATCGTCTGGTTTGCACCGGGCGAGAAACATTGGCACGGTGCCGCGCCCGCCACGGCCCTGACGCACATCGCCATTCAGGAACAGCTCGACGGCAAAGCGGTTGACTGGCTGGAAAAGGTCAGCGACGAACAATATCGCGGTTGAAGTTTTCAATGCGGCAATTGGTGCGCGCCTTTTTCCTCCATGTATCGCACTTGCGGATGGCGTCGGCGGCCAGCGATGAAAATCGCAAAACCAATCCACGAGGTCGCCGCCATCACGCCGGCGATGGGCAGCATCGTGTGGGAAGCAAACAAGCCGACGCTGGCCGAAGCCAGGCTGGAAATGCCGATCTGCAAAAATCCGAGCATCGCCGACGCGCTGCCGATGTTGCGCTCGAATGGCACCAGCGCCAGCGCCGCCGCATTCGGATACGCCAGTCCCAGGCTCGATAGCGTGATGAACAGCAATACCAATGTTGCCGGCAATCCCACCCAGCCGCCCGCCGTGCCAAATCAACAGCAACGTCACCGTCGGACATTCGACGAGCAGCGTCGCGCGGAAAATTTGTTCGCTGGAAAATTTTTTCAACAACAGCACGTTGCACTGGTTGCTGCCGATGAAGCCCACCGCCAGCCCGGCAAAGATGATCCCAAATTCCTTCGTGCTCACTTGAAACACGTCCATGAAAATAATCGGCGCGCTCGCCACATACGCCAGCAAGCCCGAAAACGCAAACGCGCCCGCCACCGAATACGTGATGAACTGCGGCTCCTTGAGCACTTCCAAATAGTTCTGCAAAATCGGCCACGGCCGCAGTGAAACCGTGCGGTCGGCTTCATAACCTTGCGGCAGAAACCAGCTGGCAACCAAAAGCATCGCCAGCGCGAAAGCGGACAGCGTGACGAACACCCATTGCCAGCCAAAGTGCAGCGTCACATAAACCCCGATGCTCGGCGCCAGCAACGGCGACGCGCTGATGACCAGAATCAGCAGCGAGATGATCCGGGCGGTTTCGTGCGCCGGAAAAAAATCCCGCACCATCGCCATCGCCGCCACTTGCGCCGCGCAACCGCCCAGCGCCTGCACGAAACGCATCGCCACAAATCCGTCCAACGTTTTCGCGCCCAGGCAAAGCAGCGAGCCGGCGATGAACAAAATCAGCCCCGCATACAACGGCAGTTTCCGCCCGAACCGGTCCAGCAACGGCCCGTAAAATAATTGCCCCGCCGCCATGCCGATAAAATAGCTCGCCACGGATAACGGTAATTTGGCCGCGACCGTGTTCAATGAACCGGCGATTTGCGGAAACGCCGGCAGATACATGTCAATCGCGAACGGCGTGATGGTGGACAGCGCGCCGAGGATGAATATGATCAGCGGACGATTGTGTGTTTTTGACATGAAAACAGCCGGAGACGAAACATTCCAGATGCCCGCCTCCATGGCGGCGAAACAATACGCTGCGATTTCATCCGGTCAAGAGACAAAATATGTCCAAGGCATTATTCAGGAACAGGTGGATAGCAATAGCCGGGAAAAGTCAGCGACGGGCAATATCAAAGTTGATTAAAATGGTAGTCAACCTTGAATGATTCGCTTGATTTTTTGAGTTGCCGCACCGTAGCGCGTCTTGATTGCGTTTAGTGCTGAATCTGGAGAATGGTTCCGGCTTAAAGGTTTGGTTTCACCTTTGAAGACTTTGTAAAGGTGGAGTGAAATCTTGCTGAAGATATTCGCTCCGTGTATCTCCGCCCAGCCATCTTTTGGTGGTCGGTGAAGAAAGATAAACGGATAATCTAAAAGACAATCAATCCCAAGATTAAGTCGTTGACGCTCTAACAACCCGAACCAAGTTTTTAGTTCTGGTTTTGCAACTTGTCGTCTGAATGCTTCTTCATCCGTTGTGTAAGTGACAATAAAATCACCGTTCTTACCGTCACCCAAAACCGCACCCTCTAATTGAGGGCCAACAATAATTTGTCCGCCACCAAAAAATCGAAATGTCACACTCAAATCAACTGGACATACTCCTTCAATTTGACACCAAGTATGATCGTTTGTGCAATCTAGCGAACACAAATCTGTCAATCCTGTGTCAGTGTGCACAATGAAATCACCTTTTACTATTGATGTAGAAAGTTTGAGCATTTTGGCGAGGATGAAACAATGAAACGCGTGTTCTCGGCAATACCAGCCGCAGTCAATGACTTTGCCTGCCTTAAATGGAGGAACAGTATAAAGCAGATTAAGCTCCGGTTTTATGCGGCAAGCAAATGTGTTTAGAGCACTCATGTCAACGCGTTCTATTTCCTCGCAAAAACCAACTCGTCATCCTTCGCCGTCACCTTGATTTTATCGCCCGGCTTGAACTCGCCTTCGAGCAGTTTCATGGACAGCGGATTCAGCAATTGCTCCTGCACGGCGCGTTTGAGCGGGCGCGCGCCGAATTGCGGGTCGTAGCCTTCCTTCGCCAGCAGCTTCTTCGCGGCGGCGTCCACGTCCAGCGTGAGGTTTTGCTGCGCGAGGCGTTTTTCCAGACGCCCGATCTGGATTTCCACGATGCGCGCCAGTTCCTCTTCGTCGAGGCTTTGGAAAATGATGACGTCGTCCACGCGGTTCAGGAATTCCGGGCGGAAATGGCGTTTCAATTCGGCCATGACCTTGTCTTCCATTTCCGCTTGCGCGCTTGTCCGCTTTGGCCTTCCATCGAAAATATTCCTGGATGATCGGCGAGCCGAGGTTGCTGGTCATGATGACGATGGTGTTCTTGAAATCCACCGTGCGGCCCTGCCCGTCCGTGAGCCGGCCGTCGTCGAGCACCTGCAACAGCACGTTGAACACGTCGTGATGCGCCTTCTCGATCTCGTCGAAGAGCACCACGGAATACGGCCGGCGCCGCACGGCCTCGCTCAACTGCCCGCCTTCCTCGTAGCCGACGTAGCCGGGCGGCGCGCCGATGAGCCGCTGCACGGTGAGCTTTTCCATGTATTCGCTCATGTCAATGCGAATCATCGCGTTCTCGTCGTCGAACAGAAATTCCGCCAGCGCGCGCGCCGTCTCGGTCTTGCCCACGCCGGTCGGGCCGAGAAAAATGAACGAGCCGATGGGCCGGTTCGGGTCCTGCAACCCGCCGCGCGACGGCGCACGGCATCGGACACGGCCTTGATGGCCGCCTTCTGGCCGATGACGCGCTGCGCCAGCCGCTCCTCCATCTTCACGAGCTTTTGCCGCTCGCCTTCGAGCATCCGCGAAACCGGAATGTGCGTCCACGCCGCGACGACCTTGGCGATGTCTTCGTCGGTGACTTCCTGGCGGAGCAAGCGACGTGCTGCGTGGCTCTCGGCGGATTGCTTTTCCATCTTCGCCAGCTTCTTTTCCAAATCGGGAATCTTGCCGTATTGAATTTCCGCCGATTTCGTCAAATCGCCTTTGCGCTGCGCCTGTTCCAGTTCCAATCTTCGCCTGCTCCAATTGCGATTGCACGATGCTGACGGCGTTGACGGCGGCTTTTTCGTTCTGCCATTGCGCGGTGAGCGCCTTGGATTTGTCCTTCAAGTTCGCGACTTGTCTTGTCAATCAGCTTGAGCCGCTCCTTGCTCGCGGCGTCCTTTTCCTTCGCCAGCGACGTGCGCTCGATTTCCAATTGCAAAATCTGCCGGTCGAGCTGGTCCAGCTCCGTCGGCTTGGAATCCAGTTCCATCTTGATGCGCGACGCCGCTTCGTCCACGAGGTCAATCGCCTTGTCCGGCAGAAACCGGTCGGTGATGTAGCGATGCGACAGCGTCGCCGCCGCGACGAGCGCGGAATCCTGAATGCGCACGCCGTGATGCACTTCGTAGCGCTCCTTCAGCCCGCGCAAAATCGCGATGGTCGCCTCGACCGTCGGCTCGTTCACCTGCACCGGCTGGAAGCGGCGTTCGAGCGCCGGGTCTTTCTCGATGTGCTTGCGATATTCGTCCAGCGTCGTCGCGCCCACGCAGCGCAATTCGCCGCGCGCGAGCTGCGGCTTCATGATGTTCGCCGCGTCCGTCGCGCCTTCCGCCGCGCCCGCGCCGACGATGGTGTGCAATTCGTCAATGAACAAAATGATTTTGCCTTCGCTGGCGGTGATTTCCTTGAGGAACGCCTTGAGCCGGTCCTCAAATTCGCCGCGATACTTCGCGCCGGCAATCATCGCGCTCAAATCCATCGCCACGAGCCGCTTGTTTTTCAGCGATTCGGGCACGTCGCCGCTGACGATGCGCCGCGCCAGCCCTTCGGCAATGGCCGTCTTGCCCACGCCCGGTTCGCCGATGAGCACCGGATTGTTTTTCGTGCGGCGCGTCAGCACCTGCATCACGCGGCGGATTTCCTCGTCGCGGCCGATGACCGGATCAATCTTCCCCTGCCGCGCCAGCGCCGTGAGGTCGCGGCCGTATTTTTCCAGCGCCTGAAATTTGCCTTCCGGCTGCTGGTCGGTCACGCGCTGGTTGCCGCGCAATTCCGCCAGCGCCTTGAGCACCGCGTCGCGCTTGAGGCCGTGCGCGGCGAAAATTTTCTTGAGCGACGGACTGGCCTCGTCGAGCAGGCCGAGCAGCAGATGTTCGGTGCTGACGTAATCGTCCTTGAGCTTGCTCGCCTCGGACTGCGCGGCGTCGAGCGCCTTTTGCAAATCGCGCCCGGCGTAGGGATCGTCGCCGCCTTGGATTTTGTGCCGGCGCGCGAGTTCCTTTTCCAAATCCGGCTGGAGCTTGGCGGGCGGCACGCCGATGCGCTGCCAGCAATTCCGGCACGAGGCTCTCGCTCTGGCCGAGCAGCGCGAGCAGCAGATGCTCGCCGTCCATTTCCTGATGCGAATGATTCGCGCGCGATGCGTTGCGCCTCCTGCAACGCCTCCTGCGATTTCAGGGTGAGCTTGTCGAGTTGCATGAAGGGAATTTAACGCAAAGCCGCCAAGGCGCAAAGACGGGATATCGTTAATTAACAAGACGCGGGCAAGCGCGATTTCGGCTTTGGCGGCGAAGCAGGAAATTGATTATTCTCCTAACGATGCCGGACATCGTTCTCGCCACGCTCAACGCGAAGTTCATCCACGCCGCGTTCGGGCTGCGTTATCTCTTCGCCAACCTCGGCGAATTGCAGCCGCGCGCGGCCATCGCGGAGTTCGACATCAACCAGCGCCCGCTGGACATCGCGGAGGCGTTGCTGGCCGCTGAACCCGAAAGATCATCGGCCTCGGCATCTTACATCTGGAACGTGGCGGAAACCACCGAAGTCATCGCGGCCATCAAGCGTGTCCGGCCCGAAATCAAAATCATCCTTGGCGGGCCGGAGGTCAGCTACGAGACCGGAGGGCCAGGCGATCATCAAATTGGCGGATCACGTCATCACTGGAGAAGGCGGATTTGAAATTTGCGGAAGTGTGTCGGGAGTTGTTGAAGGTAGACGGCTGCGCACGGCATCTCGCTCCACGCGTCCTCCATTTGCCAAGAATCATCTCCGCCGAGTTGCCGGATTTTTCCCACATCGCCCTGCCCTACGATTTTTACACCGACGCCGACCTCGCGCATCGCATCGTTTATGTCGAGGCATCGCGCGGCTGCCCGTTCACCTGCGAATTTTGCCTGTCGTCGCTGGACATTCCCGTGCGCGCAGTGCCGCTGGATACCATTTCTCGGCGAAATGCAAAAGCTGCTGAACCGCGGGCTGAAGCAGTTCAAGTTTGTGGACCGCACGTTCAACCTGAACATCGCCACCAGCAAGGCGATTCTGGAATTTCTTCTTCGCGCGGCATCAGCCTGGAAATTTCTATCATTTCGAGATGATTCCCGACCGGCTGCCGGCGGAATTGCGCACGGTCATCGCCAGGTTTCCGCCGGGCGCGCTGCAATTTGAAGTGGGCATGCAGACGTTCAATCCTGAAGCGGCCGAACTCATCAGCCGGCGGCAAAATTACGAGCGGCTGGCGGAAAATTTACATTTTTTGCGGCGCGAAACCGAGTGTTCACATCCACGCGGATTTGATTGCCGGGCTGCCCGGCGAAACCGTGGAAAGTTTCGCCGCCGGTTTTGACCAGCTCGTCGCGCTCGGCCCGCAGGAAATCCAGGTCGGCATCTTGAAACGACTGCGCGGCACGCCGATCGTCCGGCACGACGCGGAATGGCAGCATGGTTTACAACGCGCATCCGCCCTACGAAATTTTGCAGAACAGGCTGATTGATTTCGCCACGATGCAGCGGCTCCGGCGCGTTCGCGAAGTATTGGGATCTGGTCGGCAACAGCGGCAATTTTGTCGAAACCACACCGTTGATTTGGTCGGCGGGACGAGCGTTTACGCAAGCCGAAATGGCAAGCGGCGCACGGCTCGTGAGGACACTCGCCCCACCATCGCCCTTCGTCTGCTTCATGAAATTCAGCGACTGGCTTTATGTGCGGACCGGACGGACGGACGGCATTGCATTGGGGAGATTGGCAGGGCTATTGTTTGACTTTCTCACAGGCGAATTGAAGCTGGAAACCAAATCCGTCGCCGAAGCCCTGCGGCGCGACTGGAAACGCGGCGGTCGGCGCGACACACCTGTTTTTCTCCGGAAATATCTGACGGTCGAACCGGCCCTTCATCCAAATGCGGCCAAAACTCCGTTGCCCAAACGCCAAGCCCGGCATCTGGCTGCGTGACATTTTCATCCCGGCTTTGCGCCTTTGCGTTACACAGTCTTTCGTTTAATCTTGCGCCCATGAAATATCGCGAACTTGGGCGGACGGGCTGGAAGGTTTCGGAAATCAGCTTCGGCGCGTGGGCCATCGGCGGCGCGTGGGGCGACGTGGATGACAAGGAATCGCTCGCCGCGTTTGCACGCCGCGCTCGACGGCGGCGTGAATTTTTTCGACACGGCGGACGTTTATGGCGACGGCCGCAGCGAACGGCTGCTGGCCAAGTTGCAAAAGGAGCGGAAGGAGAAATTTTACATCGCCACCAAGGCCGGTCGCCGCCTGCCGAAGCAAACGCCGGAGGGTTACAATCACGCGAACCTCTCGTCGTGGATCGAGCGCAGCCTGCGGAACCTGAACACGGAAACGATTGACCTGCTGCAATTGCATTGCCCGTCCACGGAGGTTTTTTACCGGCCGGAAGTGTTCGAGGCGCTGGACGAACTGGTCCGGGCCGGCAAACTGCGGCATTACGGCGTGAGCGTCGAAAAGGTCGAGGAAGGGCTGAAGGCGATTGAATTCCCCGACGTGCAGTCGGTGCAAATCATCTTCAACATTTTCCGGCAGCGCCCGGCGGAACTGTTCTTTGCCGAGGCGCAGAAACGCAAGGTCGGCATTCTCGCCCGCGTGCCGCTGGCGTCCGGCCTGCTCACCGGCAAAATGACCGCGACCGCAAGTTCACGAAGGACGACCACCGGAATTTCAACCGGAGAGGCGAGGCGTTTGACCGCGGCGAGACGTTCGCCGGCGTGGATTTCAAGACCGGGCTGAACGCGGTGGAGGAATTAAAGTCCTTCGTGCCCGAAGGCGCGACGCTGGCGCAACTGGCGCTGCGGTGGATTTTGGAATTCCCCGCCGTGACCTGCGCGATTCCCGGCGCCAAACGTCCGGCGCAGGTCGCGGAAAACATCGCGGCGTCGGAGCCTGAAGCCGTTGTCCAAGGTCGCGATGAAGAAGATTGACGCGCTTTACACCGGCCAGATCAAGCCGCTGGTGCATCATTATTGGTGACGCAACCTCCTAAGCTCAATTATTCGGGATTAGCCGGATGACGAGATTCGTGTCCCCGCCATGAGTATCTTGGTATTGCATGCCGCCGCCGTTATAATGGTTGCCATAGCGAGGGACGACGTAAACTCGGAGCGGCCCGTCACAGGCGTTGGTGAAAGAGAATTTCCCATTGCTGTCCGTCTGTGTATTACAATACGGCTTTTGTTCCCTATCGTTCATCGGTTGCCCTTGTCCTGAAAACGACACCTCAAGGCCGGCGAGCGGCTTTCCGGTCTCGTCCATTACACGACCGGCAAGCTTGCGGTCAGCGCGTTTAAGCACAAATATCGGAAATTCATAGTGGTTGGTTTGGGTATCCTTCGGGGCCAAACGCGCGCCGTTGGAACCAAAGCCTTTGGCCTCTATTTCCGAAACTTCATACCCAAGTCCACGCGGCAGAGCAGACATGGAAAAATGTCCCGATACATTACAATAATTGGCGAACATCCCAAGGTTGAAGACAGGAGTGACGCCTGCCCAAATGCAACGGGTTATTGCTGAATACATGATCGCCGGATGGATAGATTAATGTTTACAGTATGATGGAATTTATATTAAGAAGCACGTGGCAATCCTTTTCCAAAGAGTTGCCTTGGCACCACTCCTAGTCATTCGTGCCGGAGCGCTTCCACAGGGTCCATCTTTGCGGCGCGGATGGCGGGGTAGATGCCGAAGATGACCCCCACCAAGGCCGAAATGGAAAACGCCAGCAACGGCGACCAGAGCGTGATGATGGTTTTCATGCCGGCGGTGTGCGAGACGATGAAGGGAATGGTGACGCCGAGCAGCACGCCCAGGATGCCGCCGATGCCGGAGAGCATCACGGTTTCCACGAGGAACTGGACGACGATGTCGCGCCGCCGGGCGCCGAGGGCGCGGCGGATGCCGATCTCGCGCGTCCGCTCGGTGACGCTGGCGAGCATGATGTTCATGATGCCAATGCCGCCGACGAGGAGGGAGATGGCGGCAATGGAGCCGAGCACGATGTTGAAAATTTGTTTCGTGCGTTCCGCGCGCCGGAGCATTTCCAGGGGCACGTCAATCTGATAATCCTTCTTCTTGTGGTTGCGCTCCATGACCGCCTTGATGGCATCCGCGACGCCGGTCACTTCCTCGAGTGAAGCCACTTTCACCGTGAGTTCGTGAAGTTCAACGTGCTCGGCCTCAAAACTGCCCGCGCGCCGGCGCATCAAGACTTCGCCGTAGCGCATTTTGACCGTCTCCAACGGAACAAACATGCGATAGGCGGCGGATTTGTCCTTCGACTCCGTGCTGTCGTCGGTCTTGGCCTCGTGCCCGCGGGCCTCCATGATGCCAATGACCTGATAATAATCCCCGCCCACGCGCACGTGTTTGCCCAAGCGGGGATTCCAGCGGGAACAACAGCGGCACCATCTCCGCGCCGAGCACGCAGACGCTGGTCCGGCGCGTCCATGTCGTTTTCGGTGAAGAAGCGCCCGCTGACGACGCGATGGTTGCGCATGGAGGGATACCACGGAACGGTGCCGACGATTTCGCAATCCACACGGCGGCTGATGTTCCAGACGTAATCGCGGATGTTGCGCGACGGCAGGATGACGATGACGCCGGGAATGGTTTCGCTGATGCGTTGCGCATCGTTGTAGGTGACGCCGTATTGCAGCACATAACTCTGGCTGCCCTGATTGGCAACATTTTGATCGTCGGGCGGTTTGCTGCTCCGGATGATGATGTTCTGGCTGCCCAGGCTTTTGATCTGTTCCTGCGCCTCGTAGCTGGCGCCTTCGCCGATGGCGAGCATGGCGATCACCGAGCACACGCCAAACACAATGCCCAGCACGGTGAGCAGCGAGCGCAGGCGATGCAGCCAGAGACTGCGGATGCCCAGCCGCATCGCGCGCTGGAGCCGCGGCAGCGTCAGGCCGCGCAAGGCGCTGAGCCAGACTGGAATTGGTTTTAGTGTCGGACATCGCTTTCAATGTGGCCGTCTTTCAAACGGATGGTGCGGCGGGCGCGTTTCCCCACGCTGGGATCGTGGGTGACGAGAATCAGGGTCTTGCCCTGGGCGTTCAGTTCGTCGAAAATTTTCAGAATCTCCACGCCGGAGGTGGAATCGAGATTGCCGGTGGGTTCATCGGCGAGAATGACGAGCGGATCGTTGACCAGCGCGCGGGCGATGGCCACGCGCTGCTGCTGGCCGCCGGAGAGTTCAAAGGGTTTGTGATCGAGCCGGTTCGCCAGCCCGACGCGCGCGGCCAGTTTGCCGGCGCGTTCGCGGCATTCATCTTCGGGACGATCCTGGTAATAAAGCGGGATTTCAATGTTCTCCACCACCGTGAGCTGCTGGATGAGATTGTAAGACTGGAAAATGAAACCCAGCCGCGTTCCGCGAACCGCGGAGAGGGCGTCGTCATCCATTCCCGACACATCCTGGCCGCCGAGCAGATAATGGCCGGCCGTGGGCCGGTCGAGACAGCCGAGCAGATTGAGCAGCGTGGATTTGCCGCAGCCGGACGGACCCATGATGCTGATGTAATCGCCGGCTTCGATGCCGAAGCTGACGCCGCGCAAGGCTTCCACCGTGTTCGGACCCATCTGGTAGGTCTTGCGGACTTTGTCAAACTGGACGATGGGCGATGGCATGGCCGGGGTTTTCAATTGCCCGCCGGCGGTGCCGCGCTCGCCGGCGCGGCGGGAGCGGCGGGCTTGTCCGGCGCGGCCGGCTTTTGTTCCTTGGGCGCGCTGCCATTTCCCGATCCGCCCGTTTCAACGCCATCTGGCAGGCGCAGCAGAACGCGCTCGCCTTCCTTCAACCCGTGTTTGATTTCGATGAACTCGTCATTGAAATCGCCAATTTCCACTTCGCGCCGTTCCGGCTTGAAGGAGCCGGCGACATAGCAAATCTGTTTGCCGTCGCCGGGCGAGATGGCCTGGACCGGGACATAAATCACATCGTCCAGTTTATTCACGAGGATTTCCACCCGGGCGCTCATGCCCGGCTTGACCCAATCATTGGTGCCGCTGATGGTGATGACCGTGTTGTAGACCTTCAGATCCGGGTTCAAATAACGATCCTGTGAATCCGGCAGAACGCCCACCTTGGTGACTTCGCCATCCAGCACCGAATCGGGAAAAGCATCCACGGTGATCCGCGCCTTCTGGCCCTTTTTGATTTTCTTGATGTAACTCTCGTGGATTTTGACGCTCACCGACATGCGCGTCATGTCCGGAATGGTGATGATGGACTGCCGCTCGCGGACGGTGGCGCCTTCGCGAATGGGATCCTGATTTCCGTAATAGTTGTCACCGCTGCCGCCATAAACCACCAGCCCGGTTTTTTGGGCGCGGATGGTGCATTTCCCGAGCTGGTCTTTCAAATCCTTGAGCTGGCGGGTCTGCACTACATATTGCCCCTGTGCGGACTTCAGCTTGGCGCGGGCCTGCGCCAGCTTGGAAATGGCCACGCGCCGGGCCTTGTCCAGTTCGCGCACGGCTTCGGTGTAATCAGAGAGGGATTTTTCGGCGGTCTTCGAGAAGTCATATTTCAGGAACAACGCGCGATCCGTTTCCGCCGTCTGCACCTTCAACTCGGCGCTGTCCTGCGACAATTGATCGCGCGTCAGCTCCGTCTTGGCGACAAATTGTTTGTCGAAAAGCCGCTTCGTGCCTTCGAGCGTCGCCTTGGCCTGGCCGAGTTCCTTTTGGGCCGACTGCAAATCGTCCTCAAACTTGCGCAGCTTTTGCTTGGCCTCGCCGTCTCCCAAAACATCAATGTTGGCGTATTTCGAGAAATCAACGATGCCGGTCGGAAAGACAAATGACCCGGGATCGGGAACGTCCATGTTCGTATCGGAAATGGAAGTGGGATCAGCGAGTTCGGGCGATGTGGAAATCAGCAATGCATCGCTGTTTGATCCGGAGGACGGGAGCGCAATTGTCGCCGCGCCGGTTGTCGCTGTCGGAGGCGCATTGGTGCCGGCTGAAATGACCAGGTTCGTTCCGGCGGCAGATTGGACGGGATGGGGATCTGTCACCGATGGCGGGGCAACCACCTTTGCCATGCTGGCTTTTTCCGCGTTGCTGGTCTCTTCGACATTGTTGGTGCTGGCATCGGTCAGGATTTTATCGAGGCCGTAGTCCTTGATGATCTGTTCGGTGACCGTGCTGCCGAGGAATTTGTCGAAATCCATCCGCGCAAAGCGGGCCTTTTGTTCGGCGGCCTTGACGTCGCTCTGGTTCTGGTTCAACTGGATTTCGTAATTCTGCTGCGCGTCAATCAGGCTGGCGACCGCCTGTTGATACTGGATTTCCTGCGCGGCAATTGATTTTTCCAGGTCGGATGAGTCCAGTTCCACCAGCACCTTGTTGGTTTTAACATCCTCCTCGGTGACGAGATAACCTTCCTCCACGATCCGCAGGATTTTCGTGCCTTGATAGCCCACGCGCACCTCGCATTTGGCCTCCTGCGATTCGAGCGCCTGCAAACTGCCGCCTTCGAGGACGTTGATCGCCAACGGCCCGCGCCGCGCCGTGAACGTGGCTATCTTCGCCGACGACGAGCCGCCGCCGTGAAACATCCACCAGCCGGCCAGCACGATGACGGTGGCGGCGGCGATTTGCCGCCAGCGCGGTTGCCGCCGGATGAATTTTACAAGCTCATTTAGTTTTCGCATTTTGCACCTCTTCCCACTGGCCGTTGGCCTTGATGTAGAGAATTCCCATGTTGTTCCAGAACTGCAGCCGGGCAATCGTGTGGGTGACGAGCGCCTGCGTCCGCTGGTTCTTCGAGGCGATCAAATCGTTCTGCGCGTCCACCTGGTCCTGCGCCTTGGAACGCCCCCATTCCGCCAGAAGCCCCTGCTCCTCGACGCGCCGTTCGGCGAGGCGCACGCTGACTTCGCTGATCTCGTAACTGCGCTTGGCCTGATCCAGCGTCCGCCAGCTGTTGCGCACCTGAAGTTTGATCTGGTCTTCCTCTTGTTCGAGCGTGCGCGCGGCGCTGTTGCGGGAAATGAGCGCGGCGCGATAGGAATTGCGCTGGGACGTGCGGTCCAGGCCGGGGTCAATCGCCAGCCCGGCGTTCCAGGCATAGCGCTGCGGATCGGGCAATGACCAGTTGCGGCTCGGATCGCTGGCCAGGCTGGCGTTGGCGGTCAAGTCCACGCTCGGCTTGAGGAAATTTTGCGCGAGCTTCACCTGGCGCTCCGCGTCGTCAAGTTTGTCCCGGACGGTCATGTAATCCATCCGCGAAGCCAGCGCGAGTTGGATGGAATCATCCACGCCGATGTCAGGATGATGGATTTGCAGGGCTTCCAATTCCTTGTCATCCAGAACCAGGTTGTCATCCACCTTGAGGCCGAGTTGGATCTTGAAATTGTCGAGCGCCTGCTTGTAATTGACCACGGCGTTGATCCACGCGCTTTCGGCGGACAACTCCTGCTGCTCCTGGCGGCCAAGATCCGTGCCCGCCACCCGCCCTTCTTCTGAGAGGGCGCGGGTGCGATCGGCATTCTGGTGCGAGCTTTGCAAATTGAGATAGCTGTTGCGCACTGCGTCGCGGTTGCCCAGGACATTGTAATAGGAGGAGGCGATTTGAACGCTGAAATCCTTTCGGAACTGCGTGAAGCTCCGCAGATCGTAAAGTAAATTGCGCTCGGCCTGCGTCAGATTTTCCATGTCCTGCTTGAAGCCCGCGTTCTGCAACAACGGCCGGACAAACGTCGCGCTCAACTGCGACGACGTGGCCAATCGGGGATCGCCGATGACAAAGCGCAAAAAATCCGCGGTGAACGCCGTCGTGATCCTGCCCACATCGCGGATCAACCAGTCGGCGCCGACCGATCCGTTGGCGCTGCACGCTGCGCTGCTCAACAACCGTATCGCTAAGGGTAGCGCTGTCCACCGAATAAGTCCCGTTGGCCCCGGCGGAATAAATGGGCGTGAATTGGTGGCGCTCCAGCGCGAGCGACAGCGCGGAAAGGTAGAGGCTTTCCTTGCTGGATTGATACGTGCGGCTGTGGTGGATGGCGATGTTCAGCGCGTCTTCGAGCCGCAGGATGTGCGCGCCGCGTTCGCCTTCACCATCCTTGCCGAGATAATCCACCACGTTCGTCACCACCGGCAGATTGCCGAGAAAAATGTCGTTGGTCTGTTCGATGGTGAAGGCCGGGTCCGTGTTCTTCACCAGCGGCGACTTCTGTTTGATGACCGCATAAGCCGCCTTATCCGCGGACTGGCGATAATGAGTGGCGGTGCAGCCCGTGGCCACGGACCGCCATACAGCAATCCCGGAAAAAAGAAGATTTTCGAAAACCAATTCATTCGTGCATCCATCCAGTAAACAAGACCAAAGACCATTCCGTCACAAAATTTCGACTTCCGCGATGCTAGATAAAACTCCGCATTCGACTGCAAGTTGCGGCGCGGACGCGACCTCCATCGCAAAATGTGGAGCCCATTGTTTAACGTGTTTGCCATGATGCGTCAAAAGAAAAGGCGGGCGGCAAAGGTGGAATTTCAGATTGGGCGCCGGTCAGGCGACATCATGGGGCACGATTGTGGTTTTGGAATTACATCCCAGGTTAATAAACCCACGATCCGCCCAGCCTAAATTTCTTCCTTTCATCTCCAATTTCACCTAGCCTGTCAGCATGAAGATTGTCCGCCATACTGAAGCGAATTATTGCCGGAAACTCCGCGAAGCGACCGCCGCCTCCAGCCTGTTTGATGCCGGGATCGAGCAGCGCACGCGCGCCATTTTGCAGGACGTTTCCATCCGCGGCGACGACGCGCTTGCTGGAATTCACCGAAAAATTCGACGGCGCGAAGCTTGCCGCCGACCGGCTTGCCGTGACGCAGGCGGAATTGTTCAACGCCTCGCTCGCCGCCGATGAATCGTTGCGCACGGCCGTCGCCGAATCGGAGAAAAACATCGCCGCGTTTGCCAGAAAATCGCTCCGCAAAAACTGGCAGATGAAAAATTCGCACGGCGCGAGCGTCGGCGAGAAGTTTGATCCGTTCCAGCGCGTCGGCATTTACATTCCCGGCGGCACCGCGCCGCTGGTCTCGACCGCGCTGATGACCGTGACGCTCGCCAAAGTCGCGGGCTGCCGGGAAATCGTTGTCTGCACGCCGTGCGGCAAGGACGGCTCCATCAATCCCGCACTGCTTTTCGCGGCGCGCACGGCGGGCGCCACGGAGATTTATCGCGTCGGCGGCGCGCAGGCGATCGCCGCGATGGCTTACGGCACCAAGACGATTCGCCGCGTGCAAAAGATTTTCGGCCCCGGCAACGCCTACGTCGTCACCGCCAAGCGGTTGCTCGTCGGCCATGTCGCGATTGATCTGCTGCCCGGCCCGAGCGAGCTGCTTGTGCTGGCGGATGAAACGGCGAACCCGAAATTCATCGCCGCCGACCTGCTGGCGCAGGCCGAACACGGCTCCGGCCACGAACGCGTCTGGCTGGCGACGACCTCGGACAAGATTTTGAAGGCCGTCGAGAAGGAAATCGCGAAGCAAATGCCCAAGCTCGCGCGCCGCGAATTCATGAAACGCGCGCTCGATGCCAACGGTTGGCTGATTCAGGTGAAATCGCTCGATGATGGCGTGGCGCTGGCAAACCGGCTCGCGCCGGAGCATTGCGAGGTGATGACGCGCAATCCGCGCAAGGTATCCGAAGGCATCCTGACGGCGGGCGCGATTTTCCTCGGGCCGTGGTCGCCGACGGTTCTGGGCGATTACGTGGCCGGGCCAAGCCACACGCTGCCTACCGGCGGCGCGGGCGCGTCGTTTGCCGGACTGACCGTGGACCAATTCCAGCGCCGCACGAGCCTGGTGGAATACAGCCGCGCCTCGCTTAAGAAGGCGTTGACCGCCGTGAAGAAATTCGCCGACCATCGAAGGTTTGGGCGCGCATGGAAAGTCGGCGGAAGCTCGAATATAAAGGCGCAAACATCCGGATTACGCAAATTCCTACTCGCAGAGATATTTTTACTTGACATACATCTAGTATCTATGTATCGTGTCTCTATGATAAGAAAAGAACTGGTCGCAGCCTCGGCGGAACCGATGATTTTGGCACTGCTCGCCCGGGGCGAGAGCTACGGCTACGCCATCATCCAGGAGGTGAAGGCCCGCTCCGGCGGCAAGCTGCAATGGACGGACGGGATGCTTTACCCGGTGCTGCATCGGATGGAACACCGGGGTTTGGTCAAGTCGCGCTGGGGCGAAAGCGAGACCGGACGGAAGCGAAAATACTACTCGCTCAAAAAAGACGGCAAAACGGCGATGGCCAAGCACCACGAGCAGTGGTCGCTGGTGCATTCCGTTTTGGCCGGCCTGCGAAAGGAGCAATATGTTTGACCTCGAAAAAGCCATCACGGATTGGCGGCAGGAAATGCTCGCCGCCGGAATCAAAACGCCCGTGCCGCTGGAGGAATTGGAAATTCATCTGCGCGAGGAAATCGAGCGCCAAACAGCAGCAGGTTTGAGCGAAATGGAAGCATTCAAGGCTTCGGTGCAGAAAATCGGGCCGGCGCAGGCTGTCCAAAACGAATTCATGAAAGTTGAAGCCACCAAAGAAGATCGCCGGTGGCAACTTGTGCAAATCATGCTCGTGGGTTTTACCGGCTTGGTTCCGTTAATGGGCAGTGCTGGATTTTCCAAAGGCGGTGTTTATTGGGAAATGACTCCCGGCCAGATCCTCGCCGCTTTGGCGGCGGGTGCCTTTTTTTCTTTGCTCGCCTTGAGCGGGCGATTGAGTTACCGACTATTTCCAGTCATTCCGACCAAACGCACCAGAAACGCCCTCCACCTTATTTACAGCCTGCCGATGGCACTTTGGTTGCTGGCCTTTCTTTGCCTCATCCTGCCGCATTACGACTTCACGGTGGGCCAATTGTTTGTGACATTACCTTGGGCATTATTCCCCCCGATGGGAGCCTGCATCGGTTTATTCTGGGGATTGGAAACCGCCGCAAGAACGAAAGTCACGTCAGCAAATTCATGAATCGAAAGGAGCAATATGTTTGACTTGGAAAAATCCATCGCGGACTGGCGGCGGCAAATGCTCGCCGCCGGAATTAAAACACCCGTGCCGCTGGAGGAACTGGAAATTCATTTGCGCGAAGAAATTGAGCGGCAGATGAAATCGGGCTTGAGTGATCAAAACGCCTTTGAAATGGCCGCTGAAAAAATTGGCCGGCCCCGCAAACTGAAAACTGAATTCGGGAAGGTTTCAGTTCCAGTGGAAATGCAATTCGTCAAACTGGCGGGAATTGCTTGCGCCGTGGTCGGGTCGCTTTTGTTGCTGTGGACAGTCTATGTCAGCTTGTTCATACGCGAAGCGAATTGGGGCAGCCGGACCTTCGGTTTGCTTGCACTTACCGCAATCATTTCAAGCTGGCGGCAGAATGGCAGATTCCTGCCAGCCATTCGCCGCCCGCACGTTCGGGCGGCAGCCGGCCTCGCATCTTGTGTGGCCGGGGTTGGCGGAACCTTGGTGTTTCTTGGCCGGATCCTTCCGGGCTTGTTTGTCTTTTCGGCGGATGCCGATTTTTCCCCAAACCGGCTCCTCGTTTCATTCGTAATCGCATGGACGACGATGGCGATTCTAAGAGTGTTCGCCTATCGGCTCGAAGCCACAGCCGATCAAAAAACAGGTTTATATGTTTAACCTAGAACAAGCCATCGCGGACTGGCGTCAGCAAATGCTCGAAGCCGGCATCAAAACGCCCGTGCCGCTGGAGGAACTAGAAAATCATCTGCGCGAAGACATCGAGCAGCAAATGCTATCGGGATCAAACATGAAAATGGCATTCGAATCTGCCGCCCAGAAAATCGGCCGGGTCTATGCGCTTCAAACGGAGTTCGCAAAAGTTGGGAGCGTGGATAAATCCAGCAGATGGGAGCGATGGCTTGCTGTTTTGATTTCTGCTGGCGTCGTCATGCCGCTGGGCATATACGGGCTTTTGAAAAATGATTTGAGTTTGGGCTGGCGGCTTTTGGGATTCGCCGATGTTGTCGTCATCGTCCTGGCTGTTCTTGGCTGCCGGTATATCAACAAATTATTTCCGGTCATTCCAAATAAACGTGTCCGGACAGCCATTGGACTTTCATTTGGGCTTTTCGGCATGATTGGCATGGTTGTTTTCGCGAACTTCGTATTGCCCAATTACGAATTCACCGAGGGGCAGTTGGTGGTTGTCGTTCTTTGGGCGCTGACTTTGATGGCCGCCTTTGGCGTCGTGTTGGCGGGATTGGGAGAAGCTGTTCACAGACAAACCACCAGGTCCGATTCATGAAAGGAGCAACATGTTTGACCTCGAAAAATCAATTGCGGATTGGCGAAAACAAATGCTCGCCACCGGCATCAAATGGCCCGTGCCGCTGGAGGAATTGGAAAGTCACTTGCACGATGAAATTGAAAGGCAGATGAAATCGGGATTGGACCCGCAAGAGGCTTTTGAGATTTCAATCAGGAAAATCGGGCAACCCAAAGTGTTGAAAAATGAATTCAAAAATAGTGAAATGACATTTATGAGACGAACCTTGATAATCTTGATCGGCATCTTCGCCGTATTGTTTGGCCCGGCGGTCTTCCTCCCGGCGCTCGCCTTGCATAATCATCAGGGAGTGTCGGGCAGCAGGGTCATTGTTCCCATGGTGGCGGGAATAATCATCACCTTGATTGGAGCCAGCACGGCGATTTACGGCTTCAAAAAACGCAAGGCCTAGCCGCGCGCCTCGAGAAACCGTTTCAATTCCGCCGCCGCTTACGCCACCTTCACCTTGACCTTGTGGCCCTTGATGCTCGCGCGGTTCAGCCTGGCGACAATGCCGTGAACGTTCTCATCCGCCACGTCCATGAAGAGATGCTTCTCGCGCACGTCCACCGCGCCGACGACCTTGCCAGGCAAGCCGGTCTCGCCCGCCACGGCGTTTACGATGTCAATCGGCTTGACGCCGTGCGTTTCGCCGAGGTTCAGCCACAGGCGCGTCTGGCCATTGGGCGTCGCACGGCTGGCTTTTGGTTTTGGCGGCGCCGGCGCCGGATCGGGTTTGACGAATAACTTCGATTCCGGTTTCAGCTCCGGTTTTTTTACCGACGCCAGTATTTCCTCGTTGGAAAACGTTTTCTGCGGAGCTGGCGGAACCCGGCTTTTCGGCGCGGCGGCAATTTCAATGCCGGGGCGCGGCGGACGGCCTTCATCTCTGCGCGGGCGTTCCTCGCGGCGCCCGTCAGAACGCGGCCGCCGTTCTTCACGAGAGCCGCCGCGTTCGCTGCGGTCCACGAAACGGCCCCGTCCTTCTTCGTGAAAACTGCGCTCCTCGCGGAACGGCTTGCGTTCACGGCGATCGCCAAAGCGGTCCACGGGGACGTTCGCCCCGCCTTCCCGGCGCTCGTAGCTTTCCGTCTTTGGCGCGGGCTTCGCCGCTTCGCCGCTTTGCAGCATATGAATCAATGCGGATGCGATGTCGGTGGAATCAAAACCTTCCTCCACCAACCGCTCGATGAGGTGGTCGTGTTTCGAGTAGGCGCCGCTGGCGAGCAGCGAGCGGAGTTTCTCGAGGAAGATGTTTCCCTTCGCCTCGGCCACTTCGTCCACGGTCGGAATTTTCCCGCGTTGGATTCGGACGTTTGTGAAGCGCTCGATGTTTTTGATTTGAAACAGTTCGCGATAGGGCACCAGCGAAATCGCGCGGCCGCTTTTGCCGGCGCGGCCCGTGCGGCCGATGCGATGCACGTAATCTTCCGGGTCGTAAGGCAAATCGTAGTTGAAGACGACTTCGACGTCATCCACGTCAATGCCGCGCGCCGCGACGTCCGTGGCGACGAGAAATTCCAGGCCTGACTGGCGGAATTTGTTCATCACGCGGTCGCGCATGTTCTGCGTCATGTCGCCGTGCAAGCGGTCGGCCTGGTAGCCGGCGGCTTCGAGGTGGTCCACCAAATCGTCCACCATGCGCTTGGTGTTGCAGAAAATGATGCCGAGTTTGAGGTCGTGCAAATCAATCAGGCGCATGAGCAGCTCCATCTTGTGGCGCCGGTCCACCTCAAAATAGAGCTGTTCGACGGTCGGCACCGTCATCGCTTTCTGCTCGATTTTCACGTTCTGCGGCTCGCGGGAATATTTCTCAATCAGCTCGCGGATCGGCCCAGGCATGGTGGCCGAAAAGAAAACCGTCTGCCGCCCGGCGGGCACGGCCTGGAGAATCAATTCGATGTCGTCGCGGAAACCCATGTTCAGCATCACATCGGCTTCGTCGAGAATGGCCATCTTCACCTTGTCAAGCCGCAACGTGCCGCGGCGCATGTGGTCCATCACGCGGCCCGGTGTGCCGATGACGATTTGCGCGCCCTGCCGCAGGCCGGCGAACTGGCGCTCGTAGGATTGGCCGCCGTAGATCGGCAACGCGAGGATGCCGCGCTTGAAGAACGCGAGCTTGTGGATTTCCTCGGACACCTGCACGGCGAGTTCACGCGTGGGGCACAGGATCAGGACCTGCACCTCCCGTTTTTGCGGGTCCACCTTCTCCACCGCCGGCACGCCGAACGCTGCCGTCTTTCCGGAGCCGGTCTGCGACTGGCCGACGATGTCCTTGCCCGCCATGAGCGGCGGGATGGCGGCGGCCTGGATGGGCGAAGCCTGCTCGAAGCCCAGTTTGTCAATGGCCTGAAGCAGTTCGGGGGAAAGTCCCAGTTCGATGAATGTCGGTGTCATGCGATGTCCTTCAATCCGCAGTCTACCTGCGAACCGGGCATGGCGAGAGCTATTTTTTGAAGACCATTTTCCGTCAAGCGGAAACACCCGTCCGCGCCTCGAGATATTTTTTCAATTCCTCCGCCGCCTTGCCGCCGAAACCGGGCACTTTGGCAATTTGCTCCACCGTCGCCAGTTGCAACCGCCGGACCGAGCCGAACTTTTTCAGCAGCGCCGCCTTGCGCCGTTCGCCAATGCCGGGAAATTCGTCCAGCACGCTCTCGGAGATTTTCTTCAGCCGCAATTGCGCGTTGTAGCTATTCGCCACACGGTGGCATTCGTCACGAATCCGTTGGAGCAATTTCACCGCCGGATGGCCCAGCCCCAGCCGGAGCGGCTCGCTCTTGCCCGGCAGATAAATTTCCTCAAACTCCTTTGCCAGCCCGATGACGGGGATTTTCTCGAGGCCGAGCTTTTTCAGTTCCGCGCACGCCATGCCGAGCTGGCCTTTGCCGCCGTCAATCAGGATCAGATCCGGAAACGATGATGAAGGATGGAGAATGGCAGATGGCCGGCACCTCACCCCGGCCCTCTCCCCATCGCTCGCAGACTCGCAACGCAGAGTGGGAGAAACTCCATCTTTCATGGTCAATCCTCCATCCTCGCCTTTGCTGCCGCGTGCTTCCCGCAAAAGGCGGGAGTAGCGGCGGCACACCACCTCCGCCATGCCGGCAAAATCGTCCTGACCCTCGACGGTCTTGATTTTGAACCGGCGGTAATTCGCGCGGTCGGGCCGGCCATTCTTGAAACTCACCAGCGACGCCACGGCAAATGTGCCGCTGATGTTCGAGATGTCGAAACCTTCGATCCGTTCCGGCGGCGCGGGCAGATCGAGAACCTTCGCCAGTTCCGCCAGATCATTTGCGGGATTGATGGCCAGCGGCAGATTGTAGGGCACGCGCTCAAATTTTTCCGTTTTTTTCCAGGTCGTCGCCGCAGGTCCGCGCAGGAGGTCGCGCAATTCCGCCGCTTTTTCAAAATCATGCGCGGCGGCGGCCTTTTTCATTTCCGCTTCGAGTTGCGGCTGCATTTCCGCGGCACTGGCCTTCCAGAAAATCGCACGCGGCGCGAGACCTGCTCCAGATATTGCTCGCGCGTAACGTTGCCGACACACGGCGCGGTGCAGTATTTCAAATGCGCGTAGAGGCAGTGCTTGTAATCCGCCGCGCCCGGCGTGAAAACGCGGCAGCCGCGCAGATTGAACTGCCGCCGCGCCAGCGCCAGCGTGCTGCGGAGCGCGCCGGAATTTGCGAACGGCCCGAAATAGCGCGCGCCGTCGTCCTTCTTGAACCGCGCGAAGGTGAAGTTCGGGATCGGGTCGTTCAAATTCACCTTGAGCATCAGGAACCGCTTGTCGTCGCGGAAGCTGACGTTGTAGCGCGGGTGAAATTCCTTGATGAGCTTGCCTTCGAGCAGATACGCCTCCGGATCGCTGCGGACGACGTGGAAATCAAAATCGGCGATGGCCTCGACAAGCGCGTTGAATTTCAGGTCCCAGCCCATGCGCCGGCTCGGATGGAAATACTGGCTGACGCGTTTGCGCAGGTCGCGCGCCTTGCCGACGTAAATGACCGTGCCAAACCGGTCCTTCATCAGGTAGATGCCCGGTTTGTGCGGAAGCGTGCCCAGCTTCTTGCGAATGTGTTCCGTCGCGGCCACGGGAGAATTTCAACGCAAAGCCGCCGGGGCGCAAAGCTTTTTTAACGAACGGCGGTCGTTTGAGGAAAACCCTCCAACCCGCGCGTGAAATCTCGACCTGCGGGAATTTTGCGCTAACTTGTGCGCCGTTGTTATCATGCACGACCAGGAATCACCTGAAAATCTGCCCGACGAGCCGGCGGCCAAACCCGCCGGCGAGCAGCGCCTATGCCGTTCTTGCGGAACGCGGATTTTTCCCGCTACCTCATCGGGCGTTTCGTCGCGTCGCTCGGCCAGCAAATGCTCGTCGTGGCGATTGACTGGGAACTTTACCAGCGCACGCACTCGGCGCTGTCGCTGGCCTTCGTCGGCCTGTCGCTGATGGTGCCGATGATTCTCTGCACAATTCCCGCCGGACATTTCGCCGACACGTTCAGCCGGAAAAAAATCATCCTCGTCACGACGCTCGTGCTGGCGGCGGCGAGCATCGGCCTGACGCTGGCATCCGTATTTTGCCGCGCCGGTATGTCTGGATTTACATCTGCCTGGCGGTTCATCGGCGCGGCGCGGACATTTTTGTGGCCGGCCAGCGCCGCGTTTGTGACCAGCCTCGTGCCGCTGGATCAATTTGCCCGCGCGGTCACGTTCAACAGCGGCGCGTTTCAATTTTCGTCCGTCATCGGTCCGGCGGCATTTGGCGCGGTCATCGCGCTGACGCCGCACGCGGAGGAACACGGCACGGCGTGGCCGGTTTATGCGTTGAATGCGCTGGCCTCAATTGCCTGCTTCGCGCTCGTCCTGCCGATCAAACACGTGCACAAGGCCAAACCAGCCGAACCGGTTTCGGCCAGGAGCCTGGTCGAAGGCTTTCGCTTCGTTTACCAGAGCAAAATCATTCTCGGCATCATCACGCTGGATTTGTTTGCCGTGCTGCTGGGCGGCGCGGTGACGATATTGCCGATGTTTGCGAATGATATTTTTCACGTCGGCGCGGGCGGCTTCGGCTGGCTGCGCAACGCGATGCCCATCGGCGCGGTCATTTGCATGGTCATCATCGCGCACCGTCCGCCGCTGCAAAAGGCCGGGCGCGCCATGCTTTTGTCCGTCGCCATTTTCGGCGTGGCGACGATTTTATTCGGCGTCGCCAACCAAAATTGTTTCGGCGGCTGGCTCGCGCTGCCGAATGCGTTCTGGTTCTGGTTTTCGTTCGCGATGCTGGCGCTGGCGGGCGCGGTGGACAACATCAGCGTCGTCGTGCGGCAGACGCTGGTGCAAATCCTGACGCCGGACGAAAAGCGCGGGCGCGTCTCGGCGGTCAACAGCCTGTTCATCGGCACGTCGAACGAACTCGGCGGCTTCCGGTCGGGCATCGTGGCGTATTTGTTCACGGTGCCGACTTTCCTGGGCAACGCCGCACGCGACGGGCGCGATTATCTCCACCGTGACCGGCGGCATCGGGACGATTCTGGTGGTGCTGGCCGTGGCGTGGATCTGGCCGGAAATCCGGAAATACGGAAAGCTGGCGTGAAAACATTTGGCGATGGCCGAATGCCGGCGCGTTGCCGGTCTGTGATTCTCCGCCGGTTGCAATTTTGAGCCGCCCGGCTAGATTCCGGGGTGGAAGTTCTCGAAAACATCCAATGCCCATTTTGCGGCGAGACGTTTGAAGTGGTCGTGGACACGAGCGTGCCCAGCCAGCGGTTCACGACCGATTGCGAGGTCTGCTGCCGTCCGTTTGAAGTGGTTGCGGAATGTGAGCCGGGTAGAATTTTAAGTTTGGACGTTTTGGGAAATTGAGGCAGGCTTTGGCGATGCGCGATTTCGCAACCAAGGTTTTGTGGATTTACATCGTCCTGCTGCTCGCGGGAGGGCTGGTCGGTTTTTTCAAGGCCAAGAGCAAGGTGTCGCTCATCCTGTCATCGGTTTTCGCGGCTTTGTTGGTGCTGACAACATTGCGCGGGGTCTTTCAGCCGTCGTTTGCGAACAATCTGGCAAACGTGATTCTTGCCGTGCTGGTGGTCGTGTTCGCCATCCGATTGGCCAAGACAAAGAAATTCATGCCAGCCGGCCTGATGCTGGGGGTGACTATTGTGGCGATGGCTTTGCGTAACATTTTCAAGGGCTGAATCCCCGTCGCAAAACCAAAGTGGGATCCGGCGCGGGAGATTTTTGCGGATACGAATGATTGGGTTTCATCACCGCGCAACGAATCCAGCATGGCATGCCGGAGCACGCAACCAGTTAGATTGTCTTCGCCGATTGGAGGTTGGCGTTGGCTCCAGGCGCTGCGTCCATCGAAATGCCCGTTGTCGAAAAGGTGAAATTATTGGTCGGTTTTGCGCTTTCAGCGGACATATGAACTTGAAGATTTAACAAATTTGACACCGGGCGCGTCCTTTCTGCAAACTTTGGGATCGGCCGCCGGATACAATTTTTTAATTATTTTGTAACTGAATTGTGTTTGCCTTGTTAATATAATTGGAAAGATATTTATGGCTGAATTCAAATTTTCATGTCCGCAGTGCAACCAGCACATCGAGTGCGATGTGGGTTATTCCGGGATGCAGATCAATTGCCCGTCGTGCCAAAATGTGATCATTGTTCCCATGGCGCCCGGCTATGCCGCCCCGCCCCCCGCATCCGTGTCGGCCCGGCCCGCCTATGAGGCGCCGCCGCCACCGCCGCCGCCAGCCTCCTCGCCATCCTTGACCACGCGCCAAAGCACGACGGTGCCGGCCTCGGGACGGCGTTTTGCCGGCGCCCCCGACCCGTCCGGCGCGCGGTCGCCGAAGCCCAAGTCGAAGGCGCTGCGTAATGTCCTGGTCATCACCGCATGCGTGGTGGTTCTGGCCGGACTTGGCGTGGGCGGCTGGTTCGGCTTTACAAAAATCAAGGCGCATCAGGCGGCGCAGGAGGCAAAAAAGGGGAATCCCGCGGCGAAGGTGGCCGCCCCCACCGCCAATGCCGCCATGCAGGCACTGGGCATCTTGACCAAAGTGCGTTCGGCTTACACCAATTTTTCCAGCGTGACGGGGGACAGCACCGTGACCTTGTTTTTGGATTTGTCGAACCTCACAATGGCCGATGTGAACCCGACGCCCGCCAACGCGAGAGGCGCGAGGAATGCAAACAATGCCAGGAATGCGACGCGACGTCCTCCGGGCATGGCCCCGAACATTGACTCTCACGGCCGATCTCTCTGTCAAGACCGCGCATACGAATTGGTATTATCTCGCCGGGGATTTGGTGATAAAACAGGACCGCCAGGCCCAGACCAACACTTTCGCCTATTGGTCGGCCGACAAGGGCACATTCATGTTTCAAGATTCTCACCAAAGAGGAGACGCGGCCACCTATATGCAGATGCCCGACGCCACGGCAACGGCGGCTGGCGCCGCGACGGAACAAGTCAGGAACTTCCAACACGTTTTTGAAGACCCGGCCCAACTGACAAAAATCGTCAAGGACTTGGGACAAACTGACGATGAACCGGTGAATGGGCAGGATTGCTTCACCCTCACCGCCAGGGTGCTCGGACAAAAAGTCAAAATCTGGGTCAACAAATCCACCTACCAGATTGAGCAATCGGAAATCACGCTCGGCGGTCCCATCAGCGATGCGGACATTGATGACGCCTTTTCACTGTTCGCCATGGCTGTCACCAACGTGCCGCCGCGGGCAATTGGACATGATAAAGCCGCAGATCAAATTATACACGCCGGCGGTGGCGAAAATTCGCGGCACCTTCACCTCCACCAGCAAAAACGTCCAAATCAACCCGGCGCTGACCGCCGATGATTTCGATTATCCCGTGCCCAAAGGCGTCCGGCTGACCCAGATGCCGGGCGCGGCGCCAGCGGCGCGAGTGCCCGTCCGCGCGCCTGCCAACGCGACACCTCGCCCTGCCGCGCCCGCGGCGAATGTGGCGCCACGTCCAAGCCCGCCGGCGCAATGACGGTATAGAAATCCGGACGGCTTTGAAGAGAAGGCTGTTTGAATGGTAATCTTCCCATTTGCCCGGCGGGTGGCAAATACACCGTGGGCAAGGTTGGCGATGCACCGGCCTGATCCATTCCGGTCCGGTGCCGCCGTTGCAATTCGTTGGCGACTCGCCACGGGAAAAGCAATTTGCTAAATTTGCTTCATGGGACGCCAATGGCTTCATGCTAAACGATTGGTCGCCGGCCTGAAAAAGGGCCGGACGACCGGCAAACTTGTGCGCGAAATTTCCGTCGCCGCCAAAATGGGCGGGCCGGACCCGGACATGAACCCGCGCCTTTTCACCGCCGTCGAAAAGGCCAAGAAGGAAAGCGTGACGAAGGATGCCATCCAGCGCGCCATCAACAAGGGCGCGGGCATCGGCGAGGAAAAGCTCGTCATGGAACATGTCCTGTATGAAGGACGCGCGCCGCACAACGTGCCGGTCATCGTCGAGGTCTACACCGACAACGTGAACCGCACCGCGCCGGAAATTCGCGTGCTGTTCAAGAGCAAGGGCCAGCTCGGCACCACCGGCAGCAACAAGTTTCTCTTCGACCACGTCGGCCTCGTCGAGGCGCATCATCCCGACGCGGCCATTGACCGCGAAGCCGCCGCCATCGAAGCCGGCGCGAACGAAGTTGAAACGCTGACGAGCGAACAGAACGACGACATTCCCGAAGGCGCGGCGGGCGCGAAATTTATCTGCGACCGCGCGGCGAGTTCACGCCGTTTCAAAATGGCTGTCGTCAAAACGGCTGGACGGTGGTGACGAGCGAACTGGGCTACGTCCCGAAGCAATTTCCCGAACTCACCGACGCGCAGCGCGCCGAAGTCGGCGAATTCCTGCAAACGCTCGACGACCACGACGACGTTCACCGCGTCTGGGCGGCGGTGAAATAGAATACATGCCGGAGAACAATTTCGCCGCGCCGGGTATTTTCCAGCGCGGCGTTTGTCTTGCTCGAAAAACTATTTTGCGCCCTGGTCAATCCACGCGCGAACCAAGCCAACCTCCTCGGCTGTCAGCGGCTTCGAGGGCGGCCCGAAACCGCGCCCGCGCATTCCGAATCCGTTCGTTCCCTGCGGACCTCCCGGCGCACCGCCAAAATTTGGGGCTTGACCGCCGCCGGGTCCGGCTGCGCCATTGGGTGGCATCATGCCGGGAGCTCCACCTGGCCCGCCACGGCGGGCGCGCGGCTTGGGCGGCATGGCGGTTTCTGAATCAAGTTGGGAGACCGCCTTGGCAAGCAGGCTGTTCGCGCTGTCGCCCGCGGTTATAACCTTCCCCTTTTCAGTTCCTTTCATGACGCCCTCGATTGTATCGAGGCGAAGCCCTGAACGCGGACGGTTCCCACTGTGGCACCCGACGCACGACGCCTTGAACAGCGGCAGAATGTCGTTGGTGAAGGTGAGGCCGGTCTTCGTCGAAGCCGGCGGCAGTTTGCTCCAGTCAATATCGGCGGCGGAGGCGGAAATCGCCGCCACGGCCCAGCCGGCCAGAATGATTGCACATGTTTTTTTCATAAGATAACTGGACATTATTGTCCGCAAAAGAATAACTGAACTGCACCGCGTGTCACGAAATATTCAGCGGATTCAGTCATCGCCGCTCCCGCCGCCATTCCGGCGTTCCCAGCGGCGCGGCGCGCGTTCGGGCGGGCTCGTATCCACCTTGGCATAGTAAGTTTCCTCGCCGAAGCGCGCGTCGGCCTCCTGCTGTAATTTCAGCGACGGGGTGACGCTGAACCGCTCGTTGGTGTCCACGAAAACCACCTCGCCGCCGGGCCGCATGAAGCACAGCAGCAATGGGCATTTGCCCGGATGCGCCGAGACAAGTTCGCTGACCGAATCAAGCTGTTCCGGTTTCAAATGCGCGGTGTGCAGCCGCAGATGGACCTGCTTGGTGAATTTTTTCGGCGCGTCCTCCAGCGGCATGATTTCCTGCGGGAAAATTTTCGGCTTGTCATCGCCGGTGTTGACTTCGCCGACGACCAGGATCGCCTTGTTCACCTCCAGCAACGGACGGAACTTGTCGTAATTCTCGTTCATCACGAGCACCTGCACCGAGCCTTCCAAATCCTCCAGCGTGACCATCGAATACGGCTTGCCGCTTTTCTTTGGAGAAGCCGTGCTGCACCGCCGCGATCAGGCCGCCGATGCGCGTGAGCGAGCGGTTCGGCAGTTCCGCCAGCTTCGCGGTGTTTGCGAGGCATACTTTTCCAGAATCGGCGCAAACGGCGTTAGCGGATGGCCGGTGACGTAGAAACCGAGCAGCTCCTTTTCATGCGCGAGCAATTCATGCTGCGGCCATTCCGGCAGATTGGAAATGGCTTCCGGCATCGGCGGCGCCTTTTCCTCCAGCGCGCCAAAGAGCGAGCTTTGCCCTTTCTGCCGGTCGGATAAGAATGCTCGCCGCCCGCGCCAGCGTGCGCTCAATTTGCGCAAACAGCGTCGCGCGCGTCTGGCCAAAGCAATCGCACGCGCCGGATTTGATGAGCGCTTCGAGGATTTTCCGGTTCACCGTCCGTCCGTCCACGCGCTCGCACAGGTCGGCAGAGTGATTTGAACTTCCCGCCTTCGTTTCGCGCCTTCAAAATCGTTTCCACCGCCCCTTCGCCAACGCCTTTGATGGCGGCCAGGCCGAAGCGGATGGCCTTGCCTTCGCGCGCCGGGGCAAAATGCACGCTGCTCTCGTTCACGTCCGGCCCCAGCACTTCGATGCCGAAGTCGCGCGCCTCGGCGATGTATTGCGCGAGCTTGTCGGTGTCCGCCATGTCGTTCGTCATCATCGCGCAGAAGAACTCGACCGGATAATTCGCCTTCAGATACGCCGTCTGATAGGCGACGATGGCGTAGGCGGCGGCGTGCGATTTGTTGAAGCCGTAGCCGGCGAATTTTTCGAGCAAATCAAAAATCTCGTTCGCCTTGCCGTCGGAAATCTTGTTTTTCTCCTTGCAGCCCTTGACGAAGATCGCGCGCTGCTTGGCCATTTCCTCGACCTTTTTCTTGCCCATCGCGCGCCGCAGCAAATCCGCGCCGCCGAGCGTGTAGCCGGCCAGCAATTGCGCCGCCTGCATCACCTGCTCCTGGTAAATCAAAATGCCGTAGGTCTCCTTGGCAATCGGTTCCAGCAGCGGATGCTCGTATTCGATTTCAATCTCGCCGTGGCGGCGCTTGATGAATTCGGGAATCAGCTCCATCGGCCCGGGCCGGTACAGCGCCACGAGCGCGGTGATGTGCTCGACGGAACTGATCTGGAACTTGCGGCACAAATCGCGCATCCCGCCGGATTCCAACTGGAACACGCCGAGCGTTTCCGCGCGGTTCAGCAGGTCGTAGGTCTTTTTGTCGTCGAGCGGCAGATGGTCAATCGGCAACCTCGATTCCCTGCGTGCGCTTGACCATTTCGCAGGTGTTGCGGATGACGGTCAGCGTCTTCAGGCCGAGAAAATCCATCTTCAGCAGGCCGAGGTCGCCGACGGGATTCATCGCGTATTGCGTGACGAGCGTGCCGTCTGTCGTCCTGCTTGAGCGGCAGCAGGTTCACCAGCGGCTGGTCGCCGATGACGACGCCGGCGGCGTGGACGCTGGCGTTGCGCGTGAGGTCTTCGAGGATCAGCGCGGTGTCAATCAGCTCGCGCGTGACCTCCTCGTTCTCGTAGGCCTCCTTGAATTCCGGCGATTGCTTGAGCGCCTTTTCAAGCGTCATCTTCAGGTCGAACGGGAATCATCTTCGCCAGCCGGTCGCATTCGCCGTAGCTCAAGCCCATCACGCGGCCCACGTCGCGCACGACGGATTTCGCGCCCATCGTGCCGAAGGTGATGATTTGCGCCACGGCATCGCGCCGTATTTTTCGCGGACATATTCGATGACGTCCGCGCGGCGGTCGTCGGCAAAATCAATGTCAATATCCGGCGGGTTGACGCGCTCGGGATTCAGGAAGCGCTCGAACAGCAGGCCGTAGCGGATCGGGTCCACGTTCGCGATTTCGAGCAGATAGGTGACAAGCGAGCCGGCGGCGCTGCCGCGCGCCACGCACGCCACACCCATTTCGCGGCCCTTGCGGATGAAATCGCCGACGATGAGGAAGTAGGAAATGAAACCGGTCTTCTCGATGACGGTCAGCTCAAGTTGCAGCCGGTCGATGAACGGCTTTGATGGCGGCGGCGACGGCAGGATCGTCCAGCGTGGCGCGGGCGTCCTCGCCTGCGGGTTCACGAAGCGTCCTCGCTTCGTGTTTCTTTGCGTCGCCGGAACTGGAAGCGGGGACGCTCCCAGAACCCGCAGGTGCGGACGTCTGCGCTACATACGTCGGCAGCCGTTTCGGATCGTCGATTCCCGTGACGACAAATTCCTTTCCCTCCGCCTTCGCGTGAATGGTGTAGCGGCGGAACAAACCCTCCGCGAGCCACTGGCGCAAAAAGCCTTCGCGCGTGAAATGTTCCGGCGGCGTGAAGACCGGATAGTGCAACTTGCCGAACTCGATCTCCAGATTGCATTTCTCGGCGACTTCCAGCGTGTTCTTCACCGCCTCCGGCGCTCTCGGCGAAGCGCGCCTTCATCTCCTCCGCCGTGCGCAGATAAAACTGCTCCGGCTCGTAGCCTGCATCCGCTTGGTGTCGGCTAACTGCGTCTGCGTGCCGATGCAGATCAGGCAGTCGTGCGCGTGCGAATGGCTTTTCTCGACGTAATGGACGTCATTCGTCGCGACCAGCTTCAGGCCGAATTCCTTCGCCCACTTGATCAGATGCCGGTTGACCTTGGCCTGTTCGGCGATGCCGTGGTTTTGCAGTTCGAGGAAAAAATTGTCCGCGCCGAGCGTCTGCTTGAACCAGTCCACCGTCTCGCGCGCCTTGTCAATTTGGTCCTTCATGATCAAATCCGGAATCTCGCTGGCCAGGCAGCCGGACATGGCGATGAGGCCCTCCTTGTGCGCCGCGAGCAGTTCCTTGTCAATGCGCGGCTTGTAATAATAGCCCTCCAGGTGCGCGGCGGTCGTGAGCTTGATGAGATTTTTGTAGCCGGCTTCGTCCTTCGCCAGCAGGCCGAGATGATGATAAACATCGCGCCCGCCACCGGGCCGCCGGCACTGCCGGTTTTCTTCTCCAGCCGCGTGCCGGGCGCGACATAAACCTCGCAGCCAATGATGGGCTTGATGCCTTTTTCGCGCGCGGCCTTGTAGAAATCAATCGACGCCGTACATCGCGCCGTGGTCGGTGATGGCGAGCGCGGGGAATTTCAGTTCATGCGCCTTGTCCATCAGCCGGTCCAACCGGCAGGCGCCATCGAGCAGCGAATACTCGGTGTGCAAATGCAGATGGACAAAATCGGCGTGCGACATGGGGACAATTTAACTTCCAAACGCGAGGAGACCAAGACACAAAGTTATCAGCGACGGATGGACACAGACAGAATTTTGCTGTTTGACTCCCAATCTTCCGTTTCAACTCCGATTTCCGCTTTAAGTTTCGCGATTCAATTCGCTTGTCGAGCAGCGGGAGTAGGCGTAAATCTATTCCAGCGATGAAACTCATATTCAGCCTCTTGGCGGTAACGCTGACGCTTTGCGGCTGCAGCCGAAGTTCCGGACCGACAGTAGGCCTCGTGACCATGCATTTCAAGGAGGCGACCTTGCTGGAGACCACGGCGGTATTCACCTTGCGGCTAGAAAATGATTCGCCGACGCCATTCGAAATCACAGGCGCCGCCCACTCCATTTACCTGAACGGCCTGTATATCGGCAAAGGCTTGAGCGATGCGACGGTGACCGTGCCGCGCTTAAGTTCGGTGACAAACGACATCACAGTGCATTTGAGCAATCTCGCGATGGTTACCCGGGTCAAGGCTGTCATCGAATCGAAACGGGTGGAATACCGCATTGAGAGCACCTTTTATGGCAAATCGTGGCTGGACCGTAGAAGTTCGGAAAGCACGGGCAAACTGGACATGCAGGATTTCATGCCGACGGAGTCCCCGGTATCGGAAACCAATGCGCTGCCAAATGCGCCGTCCGCCACCATGCCGACACGGTAGCCCGCGCAAAATTCAATGGCATCGGGTTGAATGTTTCCCTCTCACTCCCAATCGGTGACGGTGTTGTCGGATTTCAGGCTGAAGTTTCTGCAGCAGCTCAAGGCATCACTTGGACTCGATAGTTCCGGTTGGCGGGAGCTGGATTTGGGTCCGTGAGCACCGCCGTTGAATCGGTGGCTTGAATCGCGCCCAGATTGGTCCAATTCAACAAGTCGGGCGAGAATTGCAGTTCATAAACGCGATAAGCTTCGCCGCCTGTCAATTGCACTTGCATCATTCCATTGCCCGCCGGACTTGGCAGTTGCAGGGTGGGAGCGAGCGGTATCGCAGGCAGCAGGTTGGCGCCCGGAGTGAACGCCGTGGCAATGGTCTCGGTCAGTATGGGATTGGAATTTGTATCACCCAAAAGCGGTGGCGCCGAGGCCGGATTCATGAACCACGTCAACAGAGTGGCTGGCCATGGGAATGCGCTGGAGATGGTGAGGGTCCGGCCGTCGGCACTCCAATAGTTGGTGAACGTATTGGTTGTGCCGGAAACGCTCCAGCTGAAAGAGTTGAGCATGGCCCTGTCAAAAACCAGGGTGATTTTGGCGTTGGCCGGCACACCAGCCGTTCCGGGTGGCGGCACGACGGACACCAGCGTCGGTGGAACCCCTCCGAGTGTGGACAAATAGACATCCGTTTGCTGGGCGTAGGCGGCGAAACCCGGCGCATAGGCGTTATTGGTCGAGAGAATACGCGCAAACATCAGGCGCCCGATATAGTTGCGATTGGCCAACAACATGCCGGCGGGCACGGTCACGCCCGTCGCGGTGCCGTCCAATGCACCGGATGCTTTTGGGACCGCGCCACTGTCGAATACCACGCCGCCACTGTTCAGGATTTGCAGCTCAATCAAATCGTTTGTGGTGCCGCCGGTGAAGGCATCCCAGTTGACTGTGAACGCGACGGAAGGATCAATGGCCTGCATCGAACTGAAATTGCTGAAGTGCGGCGCATTGGGGTAAGAGCCACCGGGCAATGAGAGAGTCAGATTGGTGGTGCCGTTATGGAGGGTGGAGATGGAGAAATTCTGATTTCCCGAAGAATGGAACGTATCCAAAAGACTCTGGCTGGGCAATGAATCATCAAAAATTAAAAGCGTCGGGTCCTGCGGAGATATGAATCTTGAATTTACAGTCGCAAAACTAACAGCGCCTGGCGCCGCCGCGCGAATTTGCGCCTTGTAATTGTAAGGCCTTAGCGTGGGCACCGGTGCGGAGCTGTTGGTCTGCACATTGGACTGCAGCTTGGCGACCGAATAGTAGCTCACATCCGCCGCCAGAGTCACCCGACAGCAGACGGAAAGCAGCAAAACCAAAAGTGTAAAGTAACAATATTTTTCGAGCCTCATTGGTGCGACGGCCTATCCATACCATGCCGATAGCCTTTGGTCAAGGAGATGAACCCCGAATCCTGATCGTGCATCAGCCAAGCAGTTTCGCGGAGATGTTCAAAATCCGCCCCACCCTATTCTTGATCCGTAACGGTGTCGTGGAATTTCAGGATGTCGCCCTTTTCACCTTTCAATTCGGCCTCTTTGAATTTGATGGCGGTGCGCGGATGCTGGTTCAACATGCCGGTGAGCAGATACGGCAGATCATAGCCCCACAGCAGTTTCGCGCGCATCGGCTCGATGTGGTTCTGCACGCAGTCGAGCACGGGGCGCAATTCGTATTTCGGATTGTGCAGGAAGGCGAGCAGCAGTTCCATCGGGCAGTTGCCCGCGCCGCGGCCCAGCCCGGCCATCGTGGCGTCGAGATAGTTCGCGCCTTCGATGATGCCGTCAATGGTGTTGGCAAAGGCGAGCTGCATGTTGTTGTGCATGTGGACGCCCACTTCCTTGCCGGAGGACTTGCAGTAACCGAGATACATTTTCACCAGCTCGTGGACCCGCTCGCTGTAAAGCGCGCCGAAGCTGTCCACCACATAAATCGCCTTCGCCTCCGATTTGGCCAGCATTTCCAGCCCCTCGTTCAATTCGCGGTCGGGAATGATCGAAGCAGCCATGAGGTTCACCGTCGTTTCGTAACCCTTGTCGTGCGCGTCCTTCACCATGTCCAGCGCCGTCGGAATCTGGTGGATGTAAGTCGCCACGCGAATCATGTCCAGGACGGAATCCTTCTTCGGCAAAACGTCCTCGTGATAGTCGCAGCGCTCGGCATCGGCCATCACGGTGAGTTTCAAATCCGTGGGGTTGTCGCCGACGATGCGACGCATGTCCTCCTCGGTGCAATATTTCCAGCAGCCGTGTTCGCCGGCCTTGATGCCCTTGCGCGACGCCTTGTAGCCAAGTTCCATGTAATCCACGCCGGCGGCCACGCAGGTGTCATAGACGACCTTGACGATTTTATCGTCGAAATGGTGATTGTTCATCAGGCCGCCGTCGCGGATGGTGCAATCCACCACCTTGATTTCGGGACGGAAGGAGAGCCAGCGGCTGGTGGCGGTGTCTTTCGGTTTGGCAGTTTTCATAATTCGCAAAAGCGCGCCACAGTATGCCTGAAACCCGGGGCATGAATAGCAGAAAATCAGACTCGAAGGTTTCCCAATACATGCCGGTTCAAAGCTGTTTCCCCTCGACTTACAAATCACGGAGCGATTCATCGCCGGATCGCCGGGTCGCGGACTCGATTTGTGAACAAATAATTTTGGCGCTTCGCCGCGTTGTCGCTAGGATAAAGGCATGTCTGACGCCTACGGTCATCTCCTCGACGCGACGATTCAACATCTCGAAGATTTGAAATCGCGCGGCGTGCGGCACGTCGCCGTATCGCCGGAAACGCTCCGCGCCATGGCGCAACCCGCGCCAAGACCTGCCGCGCCGCCACCAGAACTTCGTCGCAGCCGGCGTGAGGAGGCTCTGACTAAAGAATCGGAAACCGGAAGCCGGAAATCGGAAATGGATTTGAGCCTCCTTACGCCAGCTGCTACGAATAATTTGCCCGCATCCGCGCCGCTCGATCCGCAGGCAAAAGCCGCGGCGTTCGCCGCCTTGCGCGAACGGGCGTTGGCATGCGTGAAGTGTCCCCACCTGGCGTCGTCGCGCAAGAACGTCGTATTCGGCGTCGGCACCATTGACGCGCAGCTCATGTTCGTCGGCGAAGCGCCGGGCGCGGATGAAGACGAACAAGGCGAGCCATTCGTGGGCAAAGCCGGACAGTTGCTCACGAAAATCATCCTGGCGACCGGCCTTCAACGCGGCGACGTCTATATCGCCAACATTTTGAAATGCCGGCCCGACACTCCCGGCCAGTCCGCCGGCAACCGCAAGCCAACGAGTGACGAGATGGCCACCTGCATTCCGTATTTGCACGAGCAGATTGATTTGATTCGGCCCCGCGTCATTGTCGCCCTCGGCGCGACGGCGGTGGAAGGTTTGCTCGGCAAGACCCTCGGCATCACGAAATTGCGCGGCGGTTGGAAGACCTATCGCGGCACGCCCCTCATGCCGACGTATCATCCGGCGTATCTGCTCCGCAACCAGGCGATGAGCGAAAAACGCAAGGTTTGGGAAGACATACTGGCCGTGATGGAAAAGCTCGAAATGCCCATCAGCCAGAAACAGCGGAATTTTTTCCTGAAGGCCTGAAATATATCCGCGAATTTCGCAAATTGCCGCGAATTATAAACAATGGCGGATTTTGTAGTTCAACCGGGTCGGCCCTGGTGATAAATTAAGGCCGAAAAGCTCATGAGCCGCCGCCTGAAAATCTTGACCGGCATAGGAATCGTGCTCGGCATGGTAATCCTCATTCCAGTCATCCATCACTACCAACTGCGCTTTGCCGTCGAGAAATACATTGCCCAACTCAAAGCCAAAGGCGAGCCGATTGAATTGGCGCAAGTGCTTCCGCCGCCTGTTCCGGCGAAACAGAACTACACAGCATTATTCACCAATGCCGTCGCATTGCTGTATACAAATGAAGACGTTTTGTGGACCAATTCGCCGCCCATGATGCATGGCGTTGCGCCGGGCAAGGCTATGATCGGCTGGGCACAGCCGAATATCTGCGAGTCGGGCGATGGCGACCCAACAAATTCATGGAGTGATATCAATAACGCGCTGGCCAAAGAGAAAGCCGCAATGGATTTGTTGTGTCAATTGCCCACTGAATCGTTGTTTGATTTTAACCTGAATTACCAGGATGGGTTCGCGAACCTGAAACTTGCACCTCTGGCTCAAGGTAAAAAAGCTGCACAAAGGCTGGCCGCGGCAACAATGACCGCTCTTCATCGAGCAGATACAACGGCAGCGACAACGAACATTTTGGCAATGCAGTCGCTCGTTCATGGATTTACACACGACCAATTACTCATTTCCGAACTGGTGCGAGTTGCCCTCGCTCATATAGCCGTGAATACCTCCTGGGAATTCCTTCAATCCACCAATGCAACCGACACACAACTGGTGGCGCTGCAAAACGGCTGGACGAACTTGGAATTCATCCGGCCTTTTGAAATTTCAATGACTATCGAACGCGCAGGAGGAAGAGCTGACTTGGCAAAGATGCGTGATTCTGGCGTGGAGTCCTTCTACGGTCCATTGGAAGAGCTTGGGCTTCTTGGTGGTAAGAAATCCAGTTGGGACCATTTGAAAATTAAATTCAAGAGTCTGATGTGGTGCTATTGGTGGTCATATCCTGATGATTTGCGCGATTTACAGGGAATTCAGGCCACTTTGGAAGCAACGAGGCAGTTTCAGACAAACAATTGTTTTTTGATCAGCAATACTGGGTTGAAGCAACGATTCAATACGCTTGGGGTCAAACAGGATGACGACTATCTCGGTTTTTGGTTTACAAATCCGGCGACATCGGATTTTCATTTCATCGTTTCCTCCTCTGTGTCTGCCTACGAAATGGCGTTCGGCAAAATAATGCAGATCGAAACCGCGCGGAAATTGACCGTCGCCGCCATCGCCTTGAAACGTTACCAACTCAAGCACGGAAATTATCCGGCGGATTTGAACTCTCTCGTGCCGGACTTGCTCGCCGCAGTTCCTCGCGATCCGGTGGACGGCCAGCCGTTGCGCTACCGCCCAAATGCGGATGGATCGTTTCTGCTCTATTCCGTCGGAGAAAACGGCAAGGACGACGGCGGCAATCCGGCGCTGGAAAAGGGTGTCGAGTCCTCAAATTTCAACTGGCAAAACCCTCACGCCCTCGATTGGGTCTGGCCGCAGCCGGCGACGGAGGCGGAAATTCAAAACTATTACCAGCACCCGCCAAAATAATTTGCACCTTTCCAATTCGCGCCAATTCGCGTATTTAGCGGACTTATTTTAGCATCCAATGTTGAAACACCTTTTTCAGGTCGTCCTCGACTGGTACCAGAACGCGCTCAAAACCGGCGGCTTCTGGGTCGTCGGGCTGCTGATGACGTGCGAAAGCTCCGTGCTGCCCCTGCCGAGCGAAAGCATCATCCCGCTCGCGGCGAGCTGGTCGCATTCGGGCAAAATTCACGTCAGCCTGCCGGCCATCGTGCTCGCCGGCACGGCTGGCTCATGGCTCGGCGCGACGATTATTTATTGGCTCGCACGGCTCGCGGGACGCCCGCTGCTGTTGCGCTACGGTAGGTTATATTTTAATCACGCCGGACAAAATTCATAAAAGCGAAAACTGGATGTCGCATTACGGCGCGGCGGGCGTGTTCGTGGCGCGACTGCTGCCGGGCGCGCGGCAACTGGTCGGTGTTCCCGCGGGCATCGCGAAATTCGACTACTTGAAATTTTCCACTTTCACCCTGCTCGGCGCGGCGATTTGGTGCTCGGTGCTGTGCTGGCTTGGCGTCACCAGGCTGGCGCGAATGTCACCAAAGGCGAAATGCGTAAAGTCATATTCTCGGTCGGTGGCGCGGCGCTTGTGCTGGGTGCGCTGTATTACTTCTTCGTCCACCGCCATTTGAAACAGAAACCGGACTAAACGGGACAGGTCCGCTGTAAAATGGATTCACACGACCGCTTTGAATTTGAACAGCAACTCTGGCGGCAGGGTTTCAGCCGCGTGGCCGGAGTGGACGAGGCCGGGCGCGGTCCGCTCGCCGGGCCGGTTGTCGCCGCCGCCGCCATCCTGCCGCCGCGCTGGGCGCAAACCAGCCTGCCCGCCGGTACTTGACGGCTTGAATGATTCCAAGCAACTCACCGAAAACCTGCGTGAAAAGTTTTTCACCTTCCTGACCACTTGCAGTGAAATCGAATTTGCCGTCGCAGAAATTGACGCACTGCAAATAGACGAAATCAACATTCTACAAGCGACGCACCGCGCGATGAACGAATCGCTGGCAAAGTTGATTCCGCCGCCGCAACACGCGCTCGTGGACGGCCGGCCGGTCCGGACCATGCGCGTGCCGCAGACGGCCATCGTGAAGGGCGACGCGCGGAGTTATTCCATCGCCGCCGCGAGCGTGCTGGCCAAGGTCACGCGCGACCGGCTGATGGTGGCATTTGACCGGCAGTGGCCGGAATACGGTTTTGCCGTTCACAAGGGCTACGGCACGGCAAGACACCTGGCCGCGATTGAAAAATTCGGTCCATGTCCGATTCACCGGCGAAGCTTCGCGCCGCTGAAGCTAAAGGAACCCAATTTGCTTTAAGCGGACGACCGGGGATAAAACACGGATTCCAATTATAATTCCGTCACTGTTTCAACCATTGCGCGACATCCGCCGCCGCGTAGGTGATGAGGATGTCCGCGCCCGCGCGCCGCATCGCCAGCAGGCTTTCCAGCGTCACCGCGCGCTCATCAATCCACCCGCGCGCCGCTGCCGCCTTGATCATCGCGTGCTCGCCGCTCACAGCGTAGGCGGCGGTGGGATAGCCGAACTCCGCCTTCACGCGGTGGATCAAATCCAGATACGCCAGCGCTGGCTTGACCATCACAATGTCCGCGCCTTCCTGAATATCCAGCGCGACTTCGCGCAACGCCTCGTTGGCGTTTGCCGCGTCCATCTGGTAACTGCGCCGGTCGCCGAACTTCGGCGCGGACTCGGCGGCTTCGCGAAACGGTCCGTAAAAGGCCGACGCAAATTTAGCCGCGTAGCTCATGATGGGCGTGAGGGTGAAACCGGATTTATCCAGCGCGGCCCGGATGGCGGCCACGCGACCATCCATCATGTCGCTCGGCGCGATGATATCCGCACCCGCCTCGGCGTGGCTGATGGCGGTTTGCGCGAGCAATTTCAGCGAAGGGTCATTCAGGATTTTTGTCGTGGCTGCGACGCCCTCGTCGCAGTTGTAGCCGCAACGTCCCGTCGCGCTCGGCGACGAGGGCGGCGCCGCTACTATTCCGCAATGGCCGTGTTCCATGTATTCGCAAAGGCAAACGTCCGTAATGACGAGCAATTCCGGCAATTCCTTTTTCAACAGCCGCACGGTCTGCTGGACGATGCCGTTTTTGGCGTAAGCGCCGGAAGCCTTGGCGTCCTTTTTGTCCGGAATGCCGAAGAGCAGGACGGCGGGAACGCCGAGCGCATGAACGCGCGCCGCCTCTCGCAGGACTTCATCTGGCGACAATTGACAGACGCCCGGCATGGCCTCGATGGGACGGCGCAACTTGCGCCCGTAGCGGGCAAACAGCGGCAGGACGAGTTGCGAGACGTTCAAATGCGTTTCGCAGACGAGTTTCCGCAACGCAGGCGACTGCCGCAACCGGCGCGGGCGAGACACGGGAAATCCAGGCAAAGTCATAGGCATAGTTTAAGTTTTGCGAAGCACGGGCAAAAGAGGAAAGTGTGAACGCTTGCCGATTAAAAATATCGGCGGGACCCTCAATATATTTTCATCGTTCGGAAATTTCGATGAGTGCTGATATCTCTCCAATAATTGCCCCGGTAAGACTTAACCCGAAAACAGGAGTTGGGGAGCGCGCCCGCCCTCGGGTGCGGCTGGACGCGCCTCGCGTTCAGCACCTTGCGCGTGAGACTGACCAGAACGTCTGGAATTTTTCAGTGCGCTCAAGGTTTTCCGCGAGGGCGCGGAAAACGGCACGCGCGGCGCGTGCGCTCCCCATTCCGCTTCGGTTTTCGGGCTTAATCGTTCCGCTCTACGCTTGCTGTATTCGACATATACCGAAGTTGCTAAACTGCCAATAATGCCAATTGTTCCGCCAACAATGACCGGCGTTAGGGTTGACCAAATTGTCGCTTCGTTGCTCATAAATTATTTGCGTTTCACGATTCCGACTCTGCTCCTCGTCCAAAAGTTTGGCAAGCCAAAGTTGGCGCCGATTTCACGGATTAACACGGAATCAATCGAATCAATCGGTGGGAATCCGTGCAATCCGTGTCATTTGCTTCTTCCAACTTCCTGCTTCGTGGACAAATTGATTCCAGTCCTGCCACGCAGCGGTTGAGGAAAATCCTCTGGCTGGCGATGAACGTGGAAACGTGATAGCCAGTCGGAAGTTGGAATAAAAAAGCCGGGATTTTGCAATCCCGGCTTTGATGTTTGAACCAAATTTACGCCAGCAACGGATTTTCCGCCACCGGGGCTGCTTCTTCCTCTTCCGGTTCGTCGGGAATATCCACGAGCGGCTTCAGTTGCACCCTGCGGTGCATGTCAAAACCCGTGCCCGCGGGAATGATGTGACCCATGATGACGTTTTCCTTGAAGCCGCGCAGGTAATCCACTTTTGAACGCGTGGCGGCCTCGGTCAGGACACGGGTGGTGTCCTGGAACGAAGCGGCGCTCAAGAAGCTGTCGGTTTCGAGCGAGGCTTTCGTGATGCCCAGCAGCACGGGCGACGCTTCGGCGGGCTTGCCGCCTTTCTTCTCGACGCGCTCATTTTCCTCCTCGAAGTCGAGCTTTTCAATCTGTTCGCCCCAGAGGAATTGCGTGTCGCCCGGCTCGGTGATGCGCACCTTGCGGAGCATCTGGCGGACGATGATTTCAATGTGCTTGTCGTTGATGGTCACGCCCTGGAGACGATAAACCTCCTGCACTTCGCTGACGAGGTGCTCCTGCAATTCCTGCGGTCCGCAGACTTCGAGAATTTCGTGCGGGTCCATCGGGCCTTCGGTGAGCTGCTGGCCTTTCTTGACCATGTCGCCCTTGAAGACGATGACATGCTTGCCGATGGGAATGAGATGCTCCTCCTCCAGCCCGGTCGCCGTGTCCTTGATGAGAATGCAGCGTTTGCCGCGGACACTCGGTCCGAAATCCGCGATGCCGTCAATCTTGGAAATTTCCGCGGCGTCCTTCGGGCGGCGCGCCTCGAACAGTTCGGCCACGCGCGGCAGGCCGCCGGTGATGTCCTTGGTCTTGGACATTTTGCGAGGCGACTTGGCCAGCAGCGTGCCGGCGACAATCTTGCTGCCCTCGATGACGACGATGTGCGCGCCGGAAGGAATCGGATAATTCGCCGCCGCCTCGCCGCCATCATCGCTGATGATGATTTGCGGGTGCAAATCCTCCTTGTGCTCGATGAGAACCATCGCGTCCTGGCCGGTGGTTTCGTCCGTTTCCTGCTTCATCGTCACGCCTTCAATGATGTCATGGAACTTCACCTTGCCGGCTTTCTCCGAGAGAATCGGCACGTTATACGGATCCCACTGCACAAAGGTTTCGGCCTTTTTCACCTTGGAGCCGTCCTTGAAGGAAATGACCGCGCCGATGACAACGACGTGGTTTTCCAACTCGCGCCCGTCGTCGCCGATGATGGAAACGGCGCCGTTTTTGTTCAGCACGATGTTGTTGCCGTCCTCGAGCTGCACGCAACGCAATTCATTGTAGTGAATCGTGCCGTCGTGCTTGGCCTTGATTTGAGGCACCTTGAACACCTGCGCCGCCGTGCCGCCGATGTGGAACGTCCGCATCGTAAGCTGCGTGCCCGGCTCGCCGATGGATTGCGCGGCGATGATGCCGACGGCCTCGCCGAGCTTGACGATGTTGCCGGTCGCGAGATTGCGCCCATAGCAATGATAGCAGACGCCATGTTTGCTTTCGCACGTCAACACCGAACGGATGCGGACGCGCTCAACGCCGGAGCTGTCAATGCGCCGGGCTTTTTCCTCGTCAATCTCCTCGTTCGCGTGAATGAGAAATTCCTTCGGGTTCGTAGGATTGATGATGTCGTCGCAGGCGAACCGCCCGACAAGCCGGTCGGCAAGCTTGACCACCTCGTCCTCGCCCTCGAAAACGGATGAAACCCAGATGCCGTTTGTCGTGCCGCAATCCGCCTCCTGAATGATCACGTCCTGTGACACGTCCACGAGCTTGCGCGTCATGTAACCGGAATCGGCGGTCTTGAGCGCGGTGTCGGCCAGACCCTTGCGCGCGCCGTGGGTTGAAATGAAGTATTCCAACACCGACAAGCCTTCACGGAAGTTCGCGAGAATCGGTTTCTCGATGATGTCGCCGCTCGGCTTGGCCATGAGGCCGCGCAATCCGGCAAGCTGGCGCACCTGCTGCTTGTTGCCGCGCGCGCCGGAATCCACCATCAGCCAGACTGGATTGAATTCCTTCTTGCCCTGGTTGGCTTCGAGCGTCTTGAACATCACGCTGGAAATCTGGTCGGTGCAGTGCGTCCGAGATATCCACGATTTTGTTGTAGCGTTCACCCGGCGTGATGACGCCCTTGCGATACTGCTTCTCGACTTCCTTGATCTGCTTCTGCGCGGCTTCAATCTGCTCGTCGCGCTCCTTCGGCACGATCATGTCATCAATGCCGATGGACGCACCCGCCTTCGTCGCTTCGCGAAAGCCCAGCTCCTTCAACTTGTCGAGCATCGTCACGGTCTTCTCGTGGCCGGCGAACTTGTAGCATTTCCAGATCAAATCACCGAGTTCGGATTTCTTGACCGACTTGTTCGGGAAACCGAGTTCCGACGGCCAGATCTCGCTGAAAATGACGCGCCCAACCGTCGTCTCGATGACCTTCTTGTCCGCATTGCCGAAAACCGTCGGCTTGCCGAAATTGGGATTCGCCAGACGGACGCGGTCATGCGTTTTCAGCGCACCGTCGTCGCAGGCGAAAATGACCTCTTCCTTCGAGCCGAACAACGGCAATTTGCGGGAATCGGCCGGCGCGGGTGTGCGCGGTTCGGCGGTGAGATAATAACAACCCAGCGTGATGTCCTGCGTCGGCGTGATGATCGGCTTGCCGCTCGACGGCGAAAAAATATTGTTCGTCGCCATCATCAGCAGACGCGCTTCCATCTGCGCCTCGACAGAGAGTGGAACGTGAACGGCCATCTGGTCGCCGTCGAAATCCGCGTTGTATGCCGTGCAGACCAGCGGGTGAATGCGGATGGCTTCGCCTTCAATCAACTGCGGTTCAAACGCCTGAATCGAAAGACGGTGCAGCGTCGGCGCGCGGTTCAGCATCACCGGATGGCCCTTCGTCACTTCTTCCAGAACGTCCCACACTTCCTTCGTCTGGCGCTCAATCATCTTCTTCGCGCTGCGGACGGTGTGAACATAACCGAGTTCCTTCAGCCGGCGGATGATGAACGGCTCGAACAGAACGAGCGCCATCTTCTTTGGCAATCCGCACTGGTGCAGCTTCAGTTCCGGTCCGATGACGATGACCGAGCGGCCCGAATAATCCACGCGCTTGCCGAGCAGATTCTGGCGAAAACGACCGCCCTTGCCCTTGAGCATGTCGCTCAATGATTTCAGAGAGCGGTTGCCCGCGCCCGTGACGGGGCGGCCATGGCGGCCGTTGTCGAACAGCGCGTCCACCGCCTCCTGCAACATGCGCTTTTCGTTGCGGATGATGACTTCCGGCGTCTTTAGCTGGAGCAACGTGCGAAGACGGTTGTTCCGGTTAATGACGCGGCGATAGAGATCGTTCAAATCGGACGTGGCAAAACGTCCGCCTTCCAATGGCACCAGCGGGCGCAAGTCCGGTGGAATCACCGGCAGCACCGTGAGAATCATCCACTCCGGACGGCTCTTTGAAATTCCAAGACCCTGGAGCAGCTTGATCCGTTTTGCCAGCTTCTTGCGGATTTGCTTGCTCTTGGTTTCCGTCATTGCCACCTGCAACTGATCGGCCTGCTTGTTCAAATCCACTTTTTCGAGCGCCTCGCGCACGGCTTCCGCGCCCATCTTGGCGACGAACGCTTCCGCGCCGTAAGTCTCGCGCGCCTCGCGGTATTCGGTTTCGTTGAGCAACTGGTTTTGCTTCAACGCCGTGTTGCCCGGATCAATCACCAGATAATCCTCGTAATAGATCACGCGCTCCAGATGCCGCGCCGTCATGTCCAGCGCCAGGCCGATGCGCGACGGCATGCACTTGAAGAACCAGATGTGGCAGACCGGCACGGCCAGTTCGATGTGGCCCATGCGCTCGCGACGGACGCGGGCGAGCGTCACCTCGACGCCGCAACGGTCGCAGACGATGCCGCGGTGCTTGATGCGCTTGTATTTGCCGCAGGAACATTCCCAGTCCTTGACCGGACCGAAAATGCGTTCGCAGAAAAGGCCGCCCTTTTCCGGCTTGAACGTGCGGTAATTGATGGTTTCCGGATTCTTGACTTCGCCCTTGCTCCATGACCGGATGGCCTCGGGCGATGCCAGCGTGATGCCGACGTAATCCACCTGATTGACCTTATCCAGTCCGAGCAATTCGCGGGCGTTTTCTTTTGAGCTGGTCATACAAATTCTTTCAATTCAATTATTACACTGCTGCCAAAGCCGCAACGGCTTCATTGGTTCCATCCTGCGGATGTTCCGCCGGATTTGTGTAGCCGACCTTTACGTCGAGGCCGAGCGACTGCATTTCCTTCACCAGCACGTTGAACGATTCGGGAATGCCCGCCTCCAGGGCGTTGTCGCCCTTGACGATGCTTTCGTAGATCCGCGTGCGGCCCTGCACGTCGTCGGATTTCACGGTGAGCAGTTCCTGCAACGTGTAAGCCGCGCCGTAGGCTTCCATGGCCCACACTTCCATTTCGCCGAAGCGCTGGCCGCCGTATTGCGCCTTGCCGCCCAGCGGTTGCTGCGTCACGAGCGAATACGGCCCGACCGCGCGGGCGTGAATCTTGTCTGCGACCAAATGACCTAGCTTCATCATGTAGATGTAGCCGACGACGATTTCCTGGTCGAATTGCTCGCCGGTGCGTCCGTCAATCAAATGCGTCTTGGCGTGCTCCGGCAGGCCGGCCTGCTTGAGGTAGCCGCGAATGTCCTTTTCATTGATGCCATCGAACACCGGCGTCGCGAACTTCATGCCGAGAAATTTCGCCGCCCAACCAAGGTGCGTCTCCAACACCTGCCCGACGTTCATGCGGCTCGGCACGCCCAGCGGATTCAAAACAATTTCCACCGGCGTTCCGTCCGCGAGGAACGGCATGTCTTCCTCCTTCACGATGCGCGCCACGACGCCCTTGTTGCCGTGGCGTCCGGCCATCTTGTCGCCCACGGACAGCTTGCGTTTTGAGGCGATATAGACCTTCACCGATTTGACGATGCCGGCTTCAGCGCCGTCGCCCGCCTCGGCCCGCTCGATTTCCTCGTCGTATTGCATCTGCACGTCGTCGAACTTCTTTTTGAAGCTGCCGATGATTTCGTTGATCTTGTTGCGGATCGGTGACGGGTCAATCTCGATGCGGTCATAGACCGTCGCGAGCTTGCGCAACAGCGTCTTGGTGATCTTGCGGTTTGCCGGGATGATGATTTCGCCGGTCTCGGAATTCACCACGTCCAGCGGGATTTTTTCACCCAGCAAGATGTTGCTCAACGCCTCGGTCAACTGGTCGCGCAATTCCTCGGTCTTTTTCTTGTGCTCGTCCTCCACCTGCTTGGCCTGGCGCCGCTCCTCGCTGGCCGAGCCTTTCTCGGTCTTTTCGCCATCACCGCGTTTCGATGAAACTTTCACGTCCATCACGATGCCGTAAGTGCCGGAGGGAACCTTCAGCGACGTGTCCTTCACATCCGCGGCCTTCTCGCCGAAAATCGCGCGGAGCAGGCGCTCTTCCGGCGCAAGTTCTGTCTCGGATTTCGGGGTGATTTTGCCCACCAGAATGTCGCCGGGCTTCACCTCCGCGCCCACGCGGACAACGCCATCGGCGCTCAAGTTTTTCAACGCCTCGTCGCCGAGGTTCGGAATGTCGCGCGTGATTTCCTCCGGGCCGAGCTTCGTGTCCCGGGCGGCCACTTCGAATTCGTCAATGTGGATTGAAGTGAAGATGTCCTCCTTCACGATTTTTTCGCTGATGAGGATGGCGTCCTCGAAGTTGTATCCGTTCCACGGCATGAACGCCACCAGCACGTTGCGGCCCAGCGCCAATTCGCTGTCCCTTGTGCAGGGACCGTCAGCGATGACCTGTCCCTTTTTCACATGGTCGCCCTTGTGAACCAGAATTTTCTGGTTGATGCACGTCGCGGCGTTGGAGCGCATGAATTTGCGGATCGGATAAACCCAAACGCCGTTCTCCGGGTCATGTTTGATTTTCTTCTTGCCCTCGGGCAGCTTGCCGTCGCCGGTAATGATTACCTGACTGCCGGTCACGGACGCCACGCGCCCGCCTTCCTCGGCCACCGCCACGGCGCGAGAATCGCGTGCCACGCGGTGTTCCAAACCGGTCGCCACCAGCGGCGCTTCAGTCACCAGCAACGGCACGGCCTGGCGTTGCATGTTGGAACCCATCAACGCGCGGTTCGCGTCGTCGTGCTCCAAAAACGGAATCAGCGCCGCCGCGATGGACACCAACTGTTTCGGCGAAACGTCCATGTAATCCACGCGCGCCGGTTCCACGTCAATGAAGTCCGTGCGTGAACGGCAAACGACGCGGTCGGTGATGAAATGTCCCTTGTCGTCGATGAGGGAATTCGCCTGCGCGACAATGAATTGTTCCTCGCGGTCGGCTGTCAGGTAATCAATGCGGTCGGTGACGCGGCCTTTTTCAACCTTGCGATACGGCGTTTCAAGAAAACCGAAGTCGTTGATCCGGGCAAAAGTTGCGAGCGACGCGATGAGGCCGATGTTCGGGCCTTCCGGCGTTTCAATCGGGCAGATGCGCCCGTAGTGCGACGGATGCACGTCGCGGACTTCAAAGCCCGCGCGGTCGCGGGAGAAGCCTCCCGGTCCAAGAGCCGACAAGCGGCGCTTGTGGGTCAATTCGGCCAGCGGATTGATCTGGTCCATGAACTGCGACAACTGGCTGCGGCCAAAGAAATCACGGATCACGGCCGAGAGCGCCTTCGGGTTGATGAGCTTTTGCGGCGTCATCTGCTCGACCGTCTGATCGAACAGCGTCATGCGTTCCTTGACGAGGCGTTCGGTGCGCGCAAGCCCCACGCGGCACTGGTTCGAAAGCAATTCGCCGACGGTGCGGATGCGGCGGCTGCCGAGGTGGTCAATATCGTCCACGCTGCCCTCGCCTTTTTTCAGGCGGAGCAGGTATTTTGTCGCGGCCACCAGATCGTCCTTGGTCATCAGGCGCAAGTCTTCCTTGTCCTTGAGGCCGAGCTTCTGGTTGATTTTGTAACGGCCCACGCGGCCCAAATCATAACGTTTCGGATCGAAGAAAAGCCGTTTCAACAAGGCGCGCGCGTTCGCGGCGGTCGGCGGATCGCCCGGGCGCAGCCGGCGGTAAATGTCCTTCAACGCCTCGTCCTCGTTCTTGGCCGGGTCTTTTTTGAGGCATTTGATGACGATGCCATCGTCCACCGACGTATCCACGACCTTGATTTTCGCCACGCCGAGTTCGGCGATTTGCTTGACGACGGCCTTTGACAGCGGCTCGAAGGCGCGCGCCACGACGAGGCCCTTTTCCGCGTCCACGGCGTCCTGGATTAAAACGCAGTTCGGCAGGTTTTCCAGTTTCTCGGCTTCCTTGACCGAGAGTTCCTCGATGTCGTAAAAAAGCTTGAGGATTTCCTCGTCCGTGCCGCGCATGAGGCCTCCGTTGTCCTTCGATTTGCTGCCTTTTTCCTTGTCCTCGTGATCCAAAAAACTCAACGCCCGGAAAAATGTTGTCGTCAAAAATTTCCGGCGGCGTTTTTTGCGGTCCAGATAAACGTAAAGCAAATCGCTCGTGTCAAACATCGCCTCATACCACGAGCCACGGTCGGGAATGACGCGGAAACTGTGGAGCAACTTGCCGTTCGGATGCTGCGCCGCCTCGAACGCGATGCCCGGCGAGCGGTGCAATTGCGACACGACGACGCGCTCCGCGCCATTGATGACAAACGTGCCTTGCGGCGTCATCAGCGGGAGTTCGCCCATGAACACTTTTTCCTCTTTCGCGCCCTTGCCCTCCTCGACAAGCTTGAAAATGACGTAAAGCGGCGCGCCGTAGGTCAGCCCCTCGCGCAGACATTCCAGCCAGTCCACCTTCGGCGCGCCGACTTCATAACAGTCGTAGGCGAGCTGGCACTTGCCGTCATAGCTCTCAATCGGAAACACCTCTTGAAAGACGGCTTCCAAACCGTTTTGCTTGTCGCGCTTTTTGGGTGAGGCATCGGCCTGCAAAAATTCCCGGTAGGAATTCGTCTGCAATTCGATCATGTTCGGCGGCTCAACGATTTCCTTGATTTTGCCGAAGTTGATTCGTTCAGTGTTTCGCGATGACATTTTTGGCTTTCTGGTTTGATGCCGCACTGCGGCACCGGCAATTTTTAACTTAACGACACAAGGCAAGCCCGCCGCGTTCAGCGGCAAACCTGCCGGACTTCACTACCCGCTTTTCCGTCTTGAACTTCAATAAATTTTGAGGGCGCGGCGGCATCCGCCTTGCGGAACCGCCGCGCAAAAAAAACAGCGACTACTTGACTTCCACTTTTGCGCCTGCGTCTTCGAGCTTCTTCTTGGCGGCGTCTGTGTCCGCCTTGTTCGCGCCTTCGAGCACCGGCTTGGGCGCGCCTTCCACCAACGCCTTTGCTTCGGCGAGGCCGAGACCGGCCTTCACTTCGCGCACGGCCTTGATGACAGCGATTTTCTTGTCCGCCGGGAATGAAGCGAGGATCACGTCAAACGTATCCTTCGCAGCGGCGGCCGGCGCAGCAGCGCCGCCAGCAGCAGGAGCAGCCGCGACCGCGACGGGCGCGGCGGCGGAAACACCCCACTTGGTTTCCAGTTGTTTCACGAGGTCGGCGGCTTCAAGAACCGTCAACTTGCTCAATTCCTCCACGAGGTTTGCGATGTCTGCCATATTGCTTGTCTTTCTTGCTTTCGTCTCGTCGTCTGCCCGGTTCCCGGCAGTTTTCAGTCCGCGGCCCGCGAACCGACGATTTACGTTGTTGTTTGCTGTTTGTTTCTCCAGGCGCCGGTCAGGGGCGCTTGAAATTGTTTATGAGGCGGGGACGGTCCCGCTCCGCGGAACCTGGACGCGCGCAGCGCATCCCCGCCCTTGTCAGTTAGGCCTGTGCATTCTCCGCGTTTTCGGACTTCGCCTTGATGACCTGCGCCAATTGCTGCGCTGGCGTGTTGATCAAAACCGCCAGCTTTGTTGCCGGCGCGTTGAGCAGGCCGAGGAGCTTCGCGCGCAATACGTCGAGGCTCGGCAAATCCGCCAGTGCCTTGATCGCCGCCTCTTCGAGACGCTGGTTGTCCAGATAGCCGAACTTGACCTTCAACTTTTCGAATTCCGCCGCAAAATTCTTCAGGGCTTTCGCCGCCGCGGAAATATCCTTCTTGCCGGTCACAACGGCCATCTGTCCGGCCAGCGAGCCGTTCAGGTCGCCGATGCCCGCTTCCTTTGCCGCGATGCGAAAAACCGAGTTTTTCACCACGTGAACTTCCGCGCCCGCCAGGGTGAGGCGCTTGCGCAATTCGGAGAAGTGGGCCACTTTCAATCCCTGGTAACCGATGACGATGAAGAACGGCGAGGCGTTCAGCCGCGCGGCGTATTCCTTCGTCAATAATTTTTTTTCAGCACGCATAATTTTTAGCGTTGGTTGTTAAATGGTCAGGTTGTTCAGGACGCAAACGCAAATTCGCGCAAGTCCACCCGCACGGGCGGGCTCATCGTCGCCGACAGCGTGCAACTGTGGATGTAATTGCCTTTGGCGCTCTGCGGGCGCGCCTTGGCAACGGCCTCGATGACCGCGCGCGCGTTTTCTTCAATCTCCTCCGGCTTGAACGCCGCCTTGCCTACAATGACATGGACATTTCCCGCCTTGTCGGTCTTGAATTCAACACGTCCGGCCTTGACTTCCTTCACTGCCTTGGCCGTGTCGTCGGTGACGGTGCCGGTCTTCGGGTTCGGCATCAGGCCGCGCGGGCCGAGCACCTTGCCGAGCTTGCGGACTTCCGCCATCGCTTCGGGCGTGGCGACCGCCACGTCAAAATCCGACCACCCTTCCTGGCATTTCTTGATCATGTCCTCATAGCCGACGAACTCCGCGCCGGCGGCCTTCGCGGCGTCCGCCGCCGCGCCGCTCTTGGCGAACACGAGCACGCGCACGACCTTGCCGCTGCCGTGCGGCAGCGGAACCGTCCCGCGGACCATCTGGTCGGATTGCTTCGGGTCCACGCCGAGGCGGAACGCGAGGTCAATGGTTTCGTTGAATTTGGCTTTCGGGAATTTCGCGAGGACGCTGACGGCTTCCTTCAACGGATAAGCCTTGTTGCTGTCCACCACTTCCAACGCCTTCTTGTATCTTTTGCTGGGCATTTATGTTTGTGCGGTGCGAACGAGCCGACGGCTCTCCCGCGGTTGTTGTATTAATCTTAACCGACGACTTCGATCCCCATGCTGCGCGCCGTCCCTGATATGACACGGAAAGCGGCCTCCTCGTTCACTGCATTCAAGTCTTTTTGCTTCATCTTCACGATGTCCAGAACCTGCTTGCGCGTCACCTTGCCGACTTTTTCCTTGTTCGGCTCCTTGGAACCGGCGGTGATGCCCGCCGCTTTTTTCAGCAGCACGGACGCCGGCGGCGACTTGGTGATGAACGTGAACGACTTGTCCTGATAGACCGTGATGACGACGGGAATAATCAGTCCCGCGTCGGCCTTGGTGACCGCGTTAAACTCCTTGCAGAAGCCCATGATGTTGACGCCGTGCTGGCCGAGCGCGGGGCCGACCGGCGGCGCGGGATTCGCCTGGCCCGCCGGAATCTGCAACTTGATCTGTCCTGTAATCTTCTTTGCCATAAAATATTTTCCACGGATTTCACGGATTCATTGGAACCGAGTTGTTCCGAGCATATCCAAGGATCCGTGTCTATGCTTTTTCCACCTGCCAATACTCCAGTTCCACGGGCGTATTCCGCCCAAAAATATTCACCGTCACCTTCAACTTGCCGCGTTCGGGATCAATTTCCTCGATGACGCCGCTGAAATTCAGGAACGGCCCGTTGTTGATCTTGATCGTCTCGCCGACTTCAAAATTGACCTTCGGCTTTTCCGTTTCTTCCGACGCGGAAATCTGCGCCTTGATGGACTCGACTTCCTCGGTGGGCGTCGGCACGGGCGGCTCGCTCAAAAAACCGATGACCCCTTGCGTTTCCTTGATGAAATACCACGGCTTCTCGATGACGCGGTTGTTTTCATCCAGCAATTCCATGTCCACAAACACATAACCCGGCCACAGCTTGCGACTGGACACGGTCTTCTTCTGGTTGCGCACTTCGACGACCTTCTCCATAGGGACGAGGACTTCCTTGATGGAGTCCTGCATCTCATCGGTCTTGATGCGCTTCTCGATGCTTTCCTTGACCTTCTGCTCCTGGCCCGAAAGCGTATGAATGACAAACCACTGGCTGCGCATGATATTTGGTGTCAGTAAAAGATCCGGTGAAAGAAAACGTTCAGCGCGATGTCAACGACATAGGTGAACCCGCCGAGAAGGGCGATGGAAATGGTGATGACCACCGTTGATCCCTTCAATTCGTCCCACGTCGGCCACGAGCATTTCTTCAATTCCTCGCGTGTTTCCTGCACATAGGCTGTCAACCGCGCGATCTGGCCCTGCCACCAAAGCAGGCCAAAGGCCGCGCCGACAACGACCGCCCAAATCAAAATTTTTGTTAATCCATTCACAAAATTTTCCAACTCTTTCTGGCCCGCCGGGCCGCAACCAGCCTGCATTTCCAAATCAGGCCGCCGACGCTCTCGCTCCATCCGAGCGAAGGCTGGCGGAGAGGGAGGGATTCGAACCCCCGTTGGCGGTTAAGCCAAAGCGGTTTTCAAGACCGCCGCGATAGACCACTCTGCCACCTCTCCGTTTCGCAGACTGGCTTGCCGAGCCGCGGCTCAAAGCATTTTCATTGTCCCGCCTTCGCGCTCGGCACTCCGCTGCCACTCCGTTCCAGCGAAGGCTGGCACGGCGTGAGGGACTTGAACCCCCAACCAACGGTTTTGGAGACCGCTACTCTACCAATTGAGCTAACGCCGTATCCGCCCAATCTCGTTTGTCTTTCGGACAAAAAGGAGCAGGAGAGTTCAATCTCCAGCCCCCCAAACTTGAAATTACCTAGGCGATGACCTCCGTCACGCGCCCGGCGCCGATGGTGCGGCCGCCTTCCCGGATGGCAAAGCGCTGGCCTTTTTCCATCGCGACAGGCGCAATGACATTCACTTCCACCGAAACATTGTCGCCCGGCATCACCATTTCCACGCCTTGCGCCAAAGTCACCGTGCCCGTCACGTCAGTCGTGCGGAAATAAAATTGCGGGCGATAATTCGTAAAGAAGGGCGTGTGCCTGCCGCCTTCCTCCTTCGACAGCACATAGACCTCCGCCTTGAACTGCTTGTGCGGTGTGATGCTGCCAGGCTTGGCCAGCACCATGCCGCGTTCGACTTCTTCCTTCTTGATGCCGCGCAGCAGCACGCCGACGTTGTCGCCCGCGTTCGCGGACTCGAGCAGCTTGCGGAACATTTCAATGTCCGTCGCCACCGTCTTGCGCGTGTCCTTCAAGCCGACGATTTCAACTTCTGTGTTCTTGTTGAGAACACCGCGCTCCACGCGACCGGTCACCACCGTGCCGCGTCCCTCAATGTTGAACACGTCTTCAATGCACATCAGGAACGGCTTGTCCACCTCGCGCGTCGGCAGCGGAATGAACGAGTCAATCGCATCCAACAATTCCTGAATGGACTTCGCCCCCTCGGGATCGTGCGCAATCGCCTTCTTCGCGCTGCCGCGGATGACGGGCGTTTTTTCGCCCGGAAATTCATATTTGGTCAGCAAATCGCGGATTTCCATTTCCACCAAATCCAGCAGTTCCTTGTCGTCCACGAGATCAACCTTGTTCAGAAAAACCACGATGGCGGGCACGCCGACCTGGCGGGCCAGCAAAACGTGCTCCTTGGTTTGCGGCATCGGCCCTTCCGAAGCGTCCACCACGAGAATGGCGCCGTCCATCTGCGCCGCGCCAGTGATCATGTTCTTGATGAAGTCGGCGTGGCCCGGACAGTCAATGTGGGCGTAGTGGCGCTTGTCGCTTTGATACTCGACGTGCGACACTGCGATGGTGACGGTCTTGGTTTCGTCGCGCACCGTGCCGCCCTTGGTGATATCGGCATAGGAAATCGGCGTCGCCAGCCCTTTCTTCGCCTGCACTTCGACGATGGCGGCGGTCAGGGTGGACTTGCCATGGTCAATGTGTCCGATGGTGCCGACGTTGACGTGCGGCTTGGTTCGTTGAAATTGTTCTTTAGCCATTTTTTTCTCCTGCGTTGATGTCGTTGTTGTTTATCAGCATTATCATCAAATTTGTCTGGAGCCCATGATCAGGGTCGAACTGATGACCTCGTCCTTACCAAGGACGCGCTCTGCCAACTGAGCTACATGGGCGCAAACATCTCACTGGTCACTTGTCATTGGTCACTCGTTCAAACCGAACACGAAAAACGACAAAAACCCGCTTCCCCAAGATTTTCTCTCAAAAATCCAAGGGACTACCGGCTTCCGTCTTTTTACTTTACCGCTCTGACGGAAAACAAATTAGCGACCGGACAGTTTTGTGTCAACACACATTTTTATTTTTTTTGACCAAGGGTGCGGTCCCTGCCCCGCCCATGTTTCCTGTCTCATATCCGCCTCTTGTCGCGGCGCAGCCTTGGCGAAGACGGATCCCATCTCCGCCTCGGCCGGGGAGAGATTTCGTGGCGGATTTTTTCAGGATCTCATCCGACGCATGGTTCTGGCCCAACGACTCCACGCATCGCAGCGAGGTCCTTGCGGACTGCTGCCGGACTCATCGCTGTCTGAATTCGTGGACCGGCTCGCGGGGACTATCGCCCCACCGGCGGTGACAGACGGCGCGACCGGCACCGGAGCAGCCACCGCCGGGGTTTCCGGTTCAAGGCCATAGCCGCGTTTGAGGTCGGTGAGTTCGTAGTCATAGGTCATTAGGTCCGGCAACGGGTTTATGGGTTCCAGGCCGCAGGCCAGGTTTCCGAGGTCAAATCCGATCTTGAGCAGACGGACCACCCGGCTCCAACTCATCACCGCGTGAGGCTGCCGCTGCCGATATCGTTCCATGGCCGCATGGCCCGCGACCATGCACATCTCCCGCTCCGCCAGTCTCAGATCCACTTCCGACTGGATTTTCGCTGAAGGCAGCGATGGCAACTCAACGGTGGCCGCAGGGGCGCGCGGTTCCACGCCGTAGGCCCGGGCCAATGCCGGTTCCCAGGATTCCATCCAGCGGCGACGCTCAGCACGGTTCAGAGCCTCACGATCCCTGAAGGCTGAATCGAAGAAAGCAGGGGCGAGCCGGGCGAGCCGGCGATGGGCGCGGATGGCCCGACCGAAGGCGGTAAGCGCCTGCGACAAATCATCAGGCCCACGGCGGCGACCGCGTAGCGCAAACCGGTTAGGACAACGAAACGGGCTGCGCAGTGTGGTGCGCGTGATCCGGCGATATGTGCGATGTCTGGACATCGTTCAAGGGCTGGTCGTTTTCTTTACCAGGCCCGGGACCAATTGTTGTAAGTGGTTGATGGTGCACTCAAAACTTTACCTTTTCTTTACCAGTCCTTGCGGTCGGCCACTATGGACAGCAAGCAGCGGACGGCGCAGCGCGCCGTCCCTACCCCCGCCAATCCTGGACCTGTTCATGATATCTCATCCGCCGGGATTTCATTGATGGGAACCGTGAACCTGGTCGGGCCGGTGGCCTGACTAATCTGGCCGCGCAGGCTGCGGGCCAGGGCATAGAGCTGGGAGGTCGTGAGTTCGCCCACGTCCCGCTGACTGATGGCCGCCTCGACCTTGCGGAGCTGTTCACCGAGGGCATTGACGCGTTCGCTTGTGGAAGCCAGCCATTTCTCGGCGAGGGCTTCCAGTTCGATGGCCTTGAGATTTTGAATCTGGAACTGGTGTTTGCGGCTCCAGGCAATGAGCGTGGGCTTTGAGACATTGAGCTCGGTCATGAGGCGCGCATAGCTCCAGCCTTGGGCGCGCAGTTCGATGAAGCGCTGGACGGTTGTATCGTCGTGCATTCGGTTCTTTCCAGCCGGAAGGATTATTTCCGTTCCGGCCTTTGTATCCGCCGGATTTATCCGGCGGTCGGTTAATGATTACAGATGTTCACCAAGCGCGTTTGCACGCGCCTGATTTTACACCCCATCCCACCGGGAAAGGCCCAAACGAAAGTTTGGAAGCAGCCACACCCCCTTATCCAAGAGCACCGCCCCTGAATCCCGCGAACACCGCCCGCGGTTGAGAATGTTTTTGCCGGCCAACCGCGCACCGCACCGCGATGCCGTTGACGCAACCAACTTAAAACAACGCTGAAAAATGTCAAGCCGGTTAATGAAAATATTTGCTTTAGGGCACGGGACGGATGCCAGAAGTCAGAACGTCGAAAGACAGGCTGGACTTTGCGCCTGACAACTGCCCGTGCGGCTCGCACCGCCAAAGGTCAGCGACCTTTGGGCTTAACAAAAAAAACAAAACCGGCGAGGATTGCCCACGCCGGCTTTGTTTAAGAAACGCTTTTTAACGCGGCGTGTCCGCATGGCGGACAGAGGCACGGTCTGCGTTATCTAACTTTGTCTTGATTCCGGGAAAGATTTTATCAAACTGACAATCTGAATCAAGAAAAATCTTATGGGCACAAAACCAATTCAGGATTTGGAACTTTCCTTCGATGTCGGCCACAGCTCCATCGGTTGGGCCGTGCTGCAATCGGTGGGGCGAGAGTCCCCGCGAGCCGAAACCCCGCGTATCAATATTCTCGGCTGCGGTGTCGTCACGTTCGGCGCGGATGATTGCCTGGCCAGCAAGCGACGCGACTACCGCCGTCAACGCCGCCACGCCCGTTCCACCCGTCATCGCATTGCCCAGATGGAAAAGCTTCTGGCACACCTGAAAGTTTTGTCCGCCGACCAATTGAAACAAAAGCATCAGCAGGCCGGTGGTCACGCTGCGCCATGGTTTTTGGCCGCGCGCGTTCTTGCCAGCGACGGCGACGGAAAACATTTGCTCGATTGGGCGCAACTTTGGGACGTGTTGCGCTGGTATGCCCACAATCGCGGTTATGATGGCAACCGCCGTTGGAGCGCACAGGAAGCCGAGGCACAGTCTGAAGATACAGAAAAGGAAAAGCTGGCCATTGCACTCTTGGAAAAGCACGGCACAACCACAATGGCCGAAACTTTGTGCAAAGCGCTCGGCCTGGAACCGTTGGGCGACAAGCAATCCTCAAAGGAAAACTTCAAACGCCTCAACGCCGCGTTCCCTCGCCCGATTGTGGAAAAGGAAGTGCGCCGGTTGCTGGAACTTCACCAAAAGAAGCTGCCCGCCATCACCAGTGCGTTTCTAAAAAGCCTGTTTGAAGACTGGCGCGCGGCGAAGATTTCCGATTTGAAATTGCCCGACCGTTATCAAGGCGGATTGCTTTTCGGCCAGCTTGTTCCGCGCTTTGACAACCGCATCATTTCCACCTGCCCCATCACCGGTGAAAAAGTTCCGTCCAAGAACTGCCCGGAATTTTTGAAATTCCGCTGGGCGATGACGCTGGCAAACATCCGTGTGGCTGGGGCAAAGGAAAAAGAATTGCGTTCGCTAACTGCCGACGAACGGAAGAAAATCAATGCCATCATGGAAAGCGAAGGTGCATTGACGCCAAAAGAATTGACCAAGCTGGTCCGTGAAACAACCGGCTGCACGCGCGATAATCTGGACACGATGCTCATGCACCCGGACGCGAAAGACGGATTGCTGCTTGACCCGATTCAAAAACTTGTCCAGGGCGACAAATTGAAATCACTATGGCCGACATTTTCGCCCCGCGTTCAAAAGCGTGTCCGCGATCTTTGGCAGCGTGGCAAACTGGTGACGTTGGAGCGCATTAGCGGCATCGCCCAAAAACTCGGCGAGCCTCTGGCAACTTTTGAATCCGGGTTGAACAAGCTTGCCGACTCCGCGAATACCAAGCGGTCGAAAAAAGTCGGTTCCTTCAACCGTGACAGCCTGTTGAAAGAGCCGCTGACAATTAAAAAGGCCGAAGGCCGCGCCGCCTATGCCCGTCCCCTGCTTGTCCGCGCCTATGCCGAAGTCATGGCGGGCAAGCATCCCAAGGAGGAGGGCGGCTGCCTTTTTATCACGGAAGAAATGCGCCAGGCACAATTGGAGAAGCAGATTGACCAGCAGACAAATAATCATCTGGTCCGCCATCGGCTTTTGATTCTCGAACGGCTGCTCAAGGATTTAATCGCTGAACCCGCCTTTGCGAACGGCGACAAATCACGCATCGCCAAAATCACGATTGAAGTGAACCGCGACTTGCGCGAAATGTCCGGCAAGTCGGCCAAGGAAATTCAACAGGATTTGGGCCGGCGGCTGGCAAATCATCATGGTGTCGCCGCCAAACTGGAAGAAGATTTGGATGGCAGGACTTTCAACGGCAAACCGATTCAAATCACCGCCGGCCTCATCCGCAAAGCGCGCATCGCGGAAGATTTGGGCTGGACGTGTCCTTACACCGGGAAAACCTATGACGCGATTGATTTGGTTTCCCGGCAGGTGGACAAAGACCATATCATTCCCCGCTCGCTCCGGCCTTCGGATTCGCTGGATTCACTCGTCATCACATTTGCGGAAGTGAACAAGATGAAAGGTCAGCGCACGGCTTGGCAATTTGTCAGCGATGAACAGGGGAAAGTTGTGGAAGGATCGCCGCAACTTTCCATCGTCTCGCTTACCCGGTTCAAGCAATGGGCGGAAAGCCTCGAAACCTACAAAGGCCACGATGACGACAAGCGCAGGAAGAAAAAGCGCAAGGAATTGTTGCTGCTGCCGAACTATGAAGAAAAAGGGTTCGTGCCGCGTGACCTGACTGTCACGTCGCAACTGGTTCGTCTCGGCGCGCAAATCATCAAGAAAACTTTTGCCGGAATCGAAAAGCAGCCCGTCGTCGTCTCCCTGCCCGGTTCAGTTACCGGCACGGTGCGGAAAGGCTGGAATCTGCTGGGCTGTCTTGAACTGGCCGCACCACAGGTGAAAGAAGCCGACGGCAGCATCAAAAACAAGACGGACATCCGCGACGTGACACACCTGCATCACGCGCTGGATGCGTGCGTGCTTGGATTGGCGTCACATTATCTGCCAAACAACGGCGGCTTGTGGGAAGTGATGATCAAACGCAATCCCAACGATGCGGAAAAAGCTCTTTTGCGCGCGACAGGATATTTTGATTTTGATCCGCAAGGCCGGTTCGGGTTGACCGAGTTGCCAGATGTTTTGAAAGAACAAATCCGCCAACGTCTCGCCGAAAAGCGCGTGGTTCAGCACATCCCGGCGGACATGAGTGGGTTGCGCGTGGAGGAAAACACGCGCGGCATAACCGCAATTAAAGACGGTCGAGTTTTTCTGCGCCAACAATCACGCGATGCCAAAACAGGAAGACTTTCTGTAAAAGAAACCGACGAATCGGTAATAAAAGTGATCGGCCTCAAACCTGGCAAACTCACTCCACAAAAGGGCGTGCGTGTCGTCACAGATAATTTTGGCGTCGCCATTCTCGACCATGCAAAAGATGACGATGCAAAATGCGCCATTATTCCATGGCATAAAGTTTGGCCGCGTCTCCAAGAATTAAGGGTAAAAAATTCTGGCAAGCCGCCACGGGTTTTGCGAAATGGCATGTTGATTCGCGTTTCTAAAGGAACTTACATGGGAACTTGGAAAATCACCTCCATCAAAAATCAGAAGACTGGAATAAAACTAAATTTAGCCCAACCAGACACGATCAACACCGAAGAAGAAGTATTTATTGAAGCAAAGAAAAAAAAGACGCGCAAAGTCCGTTCGGATTGTCGGCATGAAGCAAGCCTGTCGTCAATAATCAGTGGCGGGCTTGAAATTCCGGTTCTGACATTGACTGGCCTTTGTATCCAGCCACCTGAAACAAAAGAGCCTAAACGGTTGAACACCGTTTAGGCTTGGAACAAGGCAAAGCTGAAAATATCGGTTATGTTGATGTTCATAAACGAATTCTCATTCGCCAAAGGCAACGCCGTGAAGGAGGCTGCAGGCACTCACCTCACGGCGAAGCTGTCTAGGCGTAGCCCTAAATTACCCGACACCTTTCATTGCCGCTGCGTTTTAACCGACTTTTTGGTCAGTCTCGACTTATGGGGCAGCATGAACGTAACGAATATTTTCAAGCCTCAGCCAACATTTTGGTATCATCCGCGGACGAAACCACTGTGTTAGGTTGCCTAGGCAAATAGTTCTTACACTTTTGACAATGAATATGCAAGAGATATTTGCAACGATCTCATGTCTTATCACATCGTCAGCATAGACTCGCCGCAATGTTCGTTGAGTTGTAGAGACGGCCAGTTGACCTGCAAAACGGCGGAAGGCGAAAGAAACTTCCGCTGGAGGATGTCGCGTCCATCATCATCACCAGTTTTTCGGCCAGCATCCACAGCGAACTTTTTCTGGAAGCGGCCAAGCACGGCGTCGCGCTCATCATCTGCGAAGCGTTCAAGCCGGTCAGCCTGGTGCTGCCGGCCAACCGCTCCACGGACACGATTCTTTCCCGCGCCATGCTCAATCTCACGCCACGCGCACGGGCGCATCTGTGGCAAAAGACGATTGATGCCAAATGCCAGAACCAATTCGCGCTGGCGGAACATATCGCGCCCAAGACAAGGCGCTGGCGGCATTGCGCGAAACGGCCTTTGGCAAAAAACCGCACAAGGAGGCCATTTGCGCCAAAATGTTCTGGCAGATTTTCGGCGCGGTCGTTGAACGATGAAGATTTCATCCGCGACCGGGGACGCGGCGGATTGAATCATTTTTTGAATTACGGCTACGCGGTGTTGCTTTCCACCGTGCTGCAAAAGCTGTTCGGCGTCGGCCTTGATCCCACGTTCGGCATCTCGCACGTCGAGCGCGAGCGCAGCACGCCGCTGGCTTATGATTTGATGGAGCAGTTCCGGCCTTGCGTGGACTGGCGCGTGGTCCAATGGGTGAAACAGCATCCGGACCCGAGCCGAATGGGAGGTCACCAAGGAATTTCGCAAATGGGTGACGGGCTTTCCGCTGGAGCGCGTGGATTATCTGGATTTGACGCTGGAAATTCAGGGCGTGATCGAAGGCGTGGTGCGCGGCTTCCGCAGAGCCGTGATGGAAAACCAGCCGCGCCATTACAAACCGTGGACACCGAAAAATACAAAATGGGCTGGCTAGTCGTCGCATTTGATCTGCCGGTCGGCACGAAGAAACAGCGCAAGGCCGCGACTGATTTCCGCAATTTTCTGCTGGATGACGGCTACCAGATGATGCAGTTCAGCGTCTATGCGCGGGCGTGCGTCACGTTCGCCCGGCAGGAAACGCACATTGACCGGGTGAAGAAAAATCTTCCGCCGGAAGGCAGCGTGCGCGCCATTTTCGTGACGCGGGCGCAATGGGAACGCTCCTATGTAATTCAGGGTTCCCCCGCTTCCGAAGTGGAAGCGGAGGATTTACCCGAACAGATACAACTCTGGTAGCTTTGCAAGGGCGGCAAAATCAGTGGTTTACGACCACCGAGTTTGCCAGCCCCGTTTTTGGAATCAAGGCAAAGCAACGCGTTCGATCCAGTTGCTATGATCTGATACAGTTTGCCCCCCCCGTTTTTGGAATCAAGGCAAAGCAATCGTGCCCGGCGGCCACGCGCGCTGTCGCAGTTTGCCCCCCCCGTTTTTGGAATCAAGGCAAAGCTCGAACAGCTGCATCTAAAGTTCGATGGTTCGAGTTTGCCCCCCCCGTTTTTGGAATCAAGGCAAAGCCGGCGGCTAAGGCCATGTGTGGATTGGTGAATAGTTTGCCCCCCCCGTTTTTGGAATCAAGGCAAAGCTGGTGGCACGCAGCTGTGCGTTGTGCGATATTAAGTTTGCCAGCCCCCGTTTTTGGAATCAAGGCAAAGCAAGCAACGGCCTGCGACGCACCCGCGCCATTAGTTTGCCACCCCCGTTTTTGGAATCAAGGCAAAGCAGGGGCAGTCATGCGCTCAGTTTGGCGTTAAGTTTGCCACCCCCGTTTTTGGAATCAAGGCAAAGCTCCGTCAAGCCATTGATGCCTGTAACAAGCAGTTTGCCAGCCCCGTTTTTGGAATCAAGGCAAAGCCGGGACTGTCGTGTGGACAAGCTTCGGACGTAGTTTGCCCCCCCGTTTTTGGAATCAAGGCAAAGCCTTGTCACTTGAGCCTGCCACGACAATCACAGAGTTTGCCACCCCCGTTTTTGGAATCAAGGCAAAGCCGTATTTGACCTGTGGCGCGTCGGGCGTTTAGTTTGCCAGCCCCGTTTTTGGAATCAAGGCAAAGCGCGCCAGTCGTCGTCCTGTTCAGACGGTTCAGTTTGCCAGCCCCGTTTTTGGAATCAAGGCAAAGCAGCGAATGTCATTGCGCAACTCGACTCGACAGTTTGCCAGCCCCGTTTTTGGAATCAAGGCAAAGCAGCTGCGTCATGGCCATGCGTTGGCTGCCTGAGTTTGCCAGCCCCGTTTTTGGAATCAAGGCAAAGCCTTACTCTACTGGTTCGCAAGCTAATACGGAGTTTGCCAGCCCCGTTTTTGGAATCAAGGCAAAGCGGACGCGATCGCTTGACCGTGCATCGTTCCGTAGTTTGCCAGCCCCGTTTTTGGAATCAAGGCAAAGCACAATGACAATATGCCTGTTGCTCGTTGTTAGTTTGCCAGCCCCGTTTTTGGAATCAAGGCAAAGCGATGGTATTATAAATAGCAAAATGGAACTGAGTTTGCCAGCCCCGTTTTTGGAATCAAGGCAAAGCCGTCGGCCATCGCGCGATGATTAACAGCGACGAGTTTGCCAGCCCCGTTTTTGGAATCAAGGCAAAGCCACTGACCGGAAGTGCCGTTCGTTGGAACGAGTTTGCCAGCCCCGTTTTTGGAATCAAGGCAAAGCTCGAGATCGATGGTGTGTCGAATCGGGCGAATAGTTTGCCAGCCCCGTTTTTGGAATCAAGGCAAAGCTGAGAGCGGATTTGGTGACACCTCCACGTCAGTTTGCCAGCCCCGTTTTTGGAATCAAGGCAAAGCGCGACAGGCCAACGCGAAAGACAAGACAATAAGTTTGCCAGCCCCGTTTTTGGAATCAAGGCAAAGCTGCATTAAACCCGGTGCCATCGATCGCCTGTAAGTTTGCCAGCCCCGTTTTTGGAATCAAGGCAAAGCCTGCAAAACCATGCGGCAAATATGAGGACGTAGTTTGCCAGCCCCGTTTTTGGAATCAAGGCAAAGCGACGACGGGCGCGGGAAGATTCCGTTGCAAGTTTGCCAGCCCCGTTTTTGGAATCAAGGCAAAGCAAAACTAGCGGCGTGTTGGCGTGTGCGGCTAGATGGAGGTGCTTTTTCAATTCCTTCCCATACTACCGCCGCACACGCCAACACGCCGCTAATCTGGCTCTACCCGCGATGACAAACAAATACGAAGTCAGGCTTACGGGTTAAAGCCGCATGTTGCAACTTCACTTCCTTCCCATAAACAACAGGATGCCTTGCAGCAGGGCATGCGGATTGGGCGGACAGCCGGGAATGTAAATGTCCACGGGAATAACCGAGTCCACCCCGCCGCGCGTCGCATAGTTGATTCCAAAAATGCCACCGCTGCAACCGCAAGCGCCCACGGCCACGACCAACCGCGGCGCGGACATTGCGTCGTAAGTTTTGCGCAACGCAAGTTCCATGTTGCGCGTCACAGGGCCGGTCACGAGCAGCATGTCCGCGTGGCGGGGCGAGGCGACGAAATGGATGCCGAAACGCTCAATGTCATAAATCGGGCTGTTCAAATTCACGATTTCAATTTCGCAGCCGTTGCAGGAACCGGCGTCCACTTCGCGGATGTGCAGCGAACGGCCGAACATTTTGTTTGCGCGCTCTTGGATTTGGCGGCCCAGGGTTTCAAGCGATTCGCTTTGTCCATCGATAGGGACGACTGGCGGGTCGTCCTGGCCACGCGGCAGCGCGGCCCTACCGGATTTCGCGGGCGGTGAAATCATTTTTTCATGGCTGCCATCCGGCTTGAGCGTGTAAGTGGCGCTGGTGGCCAATTCCTCGCGGCGGCGAGCGGCACATTCGCACATGTTGGTCATGCGGATTGCCTTGTCCACCTCGGCGCAAAGTCCGCAGAAGATGCAACTGGCCAGATCGAGTTTGGCGAGACGCCGGCCGTTCGCGTCCTGATGTGAAATCGCGCCGGTCGGGCAGATCGCCGTCGCGGGCCGGGCGTCCTTCCAATTCGCCCAGTCAATTTCAGGTTTACCGCGCGCGCGGGACGATGTTTGCGGCGGTGTCGCCGGATAATTCTCCGTGACGACGCCCGTGCTCAAACTTTTTCCGAGAATGCCAAACATAAATCAGCGGTCCGTTCCCGAATAGGACAGGTTGAAACTTTTGTTCACGACCGGAAAATCCGGCACGATATTGCCCAAAATCGCCTCACTCAACGCCGGCCAGTTTTGCAGCGACGGGTCCTTGACCTTGCAGCGTGCCAGCCGGTTTCCGGGCGCGGTGCGAATCCAGTGAAAAATCTCGCCGCGCCAGCCCTCGACGTAACCCAAAGCGGTCGCGCCGGCGGGCAGTTCACCGATTTCAATCCGCACCGGGCCGCCGGGCAATTTTGCCACGAGCTGTTCGATGAGCGAAAACGATTCGCGCACCTCGTCAATCCGCACCTGCATCCGGTGTTCCACGTCGCCAACCTGATAAACCGGCACGGCGACTTTCAGTTGATGGTAGGCCGCGTGCGGGAAATCGCGGCGCAGGTCGTGGTCGAAACCGGACGCACGTCCCGCGATGCCGACGACTCCGAGGTCGCGCGCCACCTGGGGCTTGAGCACACCGGTTTTTTCCAGGCGGTCGAGCGTCGAGGACGAATTTTCGACCAGTTGCACTACGGAATCAAATTCCGGCCGGAGGTCGGCGACCAGTTGCAGCAGTGCCTTGAGTTGTTCCGCGTCGAAATCAAAACGGACGCCGCCGGGGCACGCCATGCCGCGCAAGAGGCGGTTGCCGGTGAGCAGTTCATTGACGCGCAGCACGCGCTCCTTGAGCCTCATGCAGTGCATGTTCGCGGTGGCAAAGGCCACGTCCGTGCAAATCGCGCCGATGTCGCCGATATGATTATGAATCCGCTCGAGTTCGAGACAGATCGAGCGCAGAAACTTTGCGCGGGGCGGCGCTTCCACGCTGGCGGCCCGCTCAATGGCGTGACAAAACGCCGTCGCATGGGCAAAACTGGAATCGCCGGATATGCTTTCCGCCAGCCGGACGCAATGTTGCACGGGCAAATTCTCGAAAAGTTTCTCCGTGCCTTTGTGGACGTAGAACAGCCGCAATTGCAGATACAAAACCGGCTCGCCCGCGACGCTGAACAGAAAATGCCCCGGCTCGATGATACCCGCATGGACCGGCCCGACCGGCACCTGAAAAACGCCTTCGCCCTCGACAGGGATGAACTTGTGGCGCTCGCCCTCGAATGGCGGCAATTGCGTCCGCAAATCAAAATCCTTGCGCAGTGGATGCACGTCCGGCCAGTCGTCGTGCAAGGCGCAGCGGCGCGGGTTCGGGTGGCCGATCAATTTCAGCCCGAACAAATCCTGCACCTCGCGCTCCTGCCAGTTGACGCCCGGAATGGCGTTCGCGAGCGAGGCAAATTCCGGTTTGTCCGACGGCACCGGCACGCGCAGGATGATAAAGCCATGCGCCGTATCGAGGGCAAAAACGTAGTAAAGGTGGAACCCGCCTTCGCCCGGCTTCGGCGCGGCAGGCACGCCCGGTTGGAGTTCAGGCTTTAGCCTGTCCCCCGAACAAGCTGAAGCTTGAACTCCAACTTGCCGCGCGTCGTCGGCAAACAGGCTCACCAGCCGCGCTTTCAGGTTCCGGCAAAGATGCGCGGTGAAGCCGGCGACCAAATCCATTTGCGCGTGGACGTATATTTCGTTCGACTGCGGCGAATGGACGGCCTCAAGCCGGTCGCCAAATCGTTTTTGCAGGTCTGCGAGAATCGGGAGCAGTTCGGGTGAAACATTCATGTCGCGCCTCCAAGTATTTGAACAGTTTGTTGCACAAGTTGATAAATCGGCGCCGGCAGCCAGAAGCTGAAAAGGATGATCGCCGAGGCCACCAGGACCATCGCGCCGAGTTTCCAGGGGCGTCCGGCGACGGGCTGGATATGTTCGGGGTGAGGTTCGCCGAGGTTCATTTTTGCCATGTGAATGAGGAATCCGGCGAAAATGGTCACCAAGCCGGCGATAAACAGGAACGCCGACCAGTTTTGTCCCGCAGCCAGCGCGGCGCTCAACGTCAGAAATTCGCTTTGGAAAATGCTGAAGGGCGGCGTGCCAGTGACGGCGAGAGTCGCCATCAAGAGGAAGCCGCCCGTCCACGGCAAAACGCGCATGACGCCGCGCACGCCCCGAAAATACGGCGTGCCAAAATGCTGCTGCACGTTGCCCGCGCAAAAGAACATCAGCGGCTTGGTGACGCCGTGAAAAATCATGTGCAACGCCGCGCCGAGCGCGCCAAGCTTGCCGCCAAAGCCGATGGCCGCCGCCATGATGCCCGCGTGATCAATGCTCGAATAGGCGAGGATGCGGCGGAAATTCCGTTGCGTCAAAATGAACGGCGCGGCGACGAGGATGGACGCGACACCGAAGCCGGCCAGCAATTTTCCGGGAAATTCATGGCCGAGACATTTCACGGCCAGCACGTCGAATCGTGCGATGGCATAAATGGCGCAGTTGACCAAGGCCGTTCCCAGCAAGGCGGCGGTGGGCACGGGCGCTTCCGCATAGGCGTCCGGTTTCCAAGTGTGCATCGGCGCGAGTCCGGCCTTGGTGCCGTAACCGATTAAAATGAGAACGAACGCCAGCCGCATCGCCTTGGGATCGAACTTGTCCGCGATGCCCGCGAGCACGCTCCAATTCATGCCGTGCTGCGTGTCCGCGCCCAGAACGTTCACGGCGGAATAATAGGTGAAAATGGTCCCGAACAGCGCGAGGGAAATGCCGATGCTGCCGATGATGATGTATTTCCAGCCGGCCTCGAACGAGGTTTTCTGGTTGTAAAACGTGACGAGCAGCACGGACGCGAGCGTGGCGCCTTCGATGGCGACCCACATGATGCCGAGGTTGTCTGCCAGCGGCACGAGCAGCATGACGGCCACGAACAACGGCGTGAGCACGTGATAGCGGCGCAATTGCGCCTCGGTGATTTTGCCGGCGCGCGTGTCGGCCTGGAAATAGCCGATGGAATAAATCGAGCAGGCCAGCGCGACGAAGGTGGTGAGGCCGATGACCAGCGCGCTCAACGCGTCGGCGCGAAGATAGCCTCCGAGCGCCGTAACCGTGCCTTGCACCAGGAACGTCCGCGCCGATTTTCAATGCCAGCGGCACGAGCGCCGCGAAGGCCAGCAGGTTCAACCGTTCCCAAGTCTTGCGCGAGCGCGTGACCAGGCACAACAGGCCGGCGCAAACCGGGATCAGCAGGAGAAAAATCAAGGTCATGGTTTTCCTCCGATAATGTCCGCCGCCTGATGGATTCCCTGCAACAGCGGCGCAGGCAGCCAAACGCTGAAGACCAGCAACGTGCCGAGCAGCAACGACATGGCCGGCACGCCGTCGAATTGCGCAATGCCGTTTTGATTTGCAAATTCCGGTTTCGGCGTGCCCGGCAGAATGCGTGAAAGCTGCTGAAGCACGCCGCAAAACGACGCGATGAGCGCGAGCAAAATCAGGACGCTCACCGTCACCTTGCCGGCGGCAAATCCGCCGCTGATGACGGTAAGTTCGCTGAAAAACAGTCCAAACGGCGGCAGTCCAATCGCGGCAGCAGCAGCCAGCCCCATCAACAAAACCGTGACCGGCAGCACCTTCACCACGCCATGACCGATGACGCGATATTGGACGGAGTGAAAGGTCTGATGGATGTTACCCGCCGCGAAAAACAACACCGGCTTGGTCAGCGAGTGATAGCCCATGTGCAGCAACGCGCCGAAAATGGTGACGGGCGTGTTCATGGCGATGCCGGTGCAGATGAGGCCAACGTGTTCGAGGCTCGAATAGGCGAGCATCCGCTTCAGGTTGCGCTGCACAAGAATGAACGGCGGCGCGAGAAACATCGAGGCCAGGCCGAAACCGAGCAGCAGGTGGCGGCTGAAACCGGAACCGAGGCACACACTCGTAAGAATGTGAAATCGCAGCAGCGCGTAGATGGCGACCTTGAGTGACACGCCGGAAAGCATCGCGCTGGTGGGTGACGGCGCCTCGCTGTGCGCATCGGGCAGCCACGTATGCATCGGCGCGAGTCCGGCTTTGGTGCCGTAGCCGATGAGCGCGAGCAGAAACGCGATTTTCATCATGCGCGGATCAAACTGACCCGCCACCGTCACCAAATGCGACCAGTTGAAACTGGGCATCGGCGCGGCATTATTTTTGCACGCTGCGGCATAAACAAAAACCGTCCCCAGCAACGCCAGCGCCAATCCGAGGCTGCCGAGCATGATGTATTTCCATGCGGCTTCGAGGGAGGTTCTGCGGTTGTAAAGCGCCACGAGCAGCACGGACGACAATGCCGTGGCTTCGACGGCGGCCCACATCACGCCGAGGTTGTTGGCCAGGACGACCAGGAACATGGCCGCGCTGAACAGCGGCGTGAGCACAAAAAATTCGCGCACGCGGGCGGGCGTGGCCGCCCCGTTGGCCAGATCGCGCTCAAAATATCGTCCGGCGTAAATTGACGCGGCGAGCGAGACCATTGAAATCAGCAGCACCATCCACGCGCTCAAGGCGTCGGCGTAAAGAAATTCTTTCCATTCGGTGACGACGCCGCGCGCCAGCACCTCGCGAAGAAGCGCGATTCCGAAAGCCAGCGTCGCGCCGAACGCGAGCACGTTCAGCAGCCACATCGCCCGGCGCGGCACGGGAAGCACGAGGCTGGCGAGCGCGGCGGCGACGGGTGCGGCAAGGATGAGGGTCAGCAGCGGCATTTCATCCCTTCAACTGATTCAGCTTGCTGGTGTCCATCGAGGCGAACGTTTCGCGAATGCGGTAAATGAGAATTCCCAGAATCATCACCGCAACCAGCACGTCGAAGAAAATTCCAAACTCGACAACGAGCGGCATTCCATAAGTCGTCAACGCGATGGCGGCGAGCATCACGCCATTTTCAACGGTGAGCAGCCCGATCACCTGGCTGATGGCCTTGCGGCGATTGAACATGAGGAAAAATCCCGTCAGCACGAGGGTGATGGCTATGGCGAGCGTATTGTTGCCGAGGCGTTCGAGCGACGTGAACGGACGCGCCACGAGATAGGCGAGCAAGGTGAGTCCGCCGCAGACCATGATGGTCGCGGGCGCATTGAGCAGAGGCTCGATTTCCTGTGCGATTTTGATGCGGCGCAACTGGCGGTTCAACAGCCACGGAAGAAAAATCACCTTGCCGATGACAGTGAGCACGGCGACGACATAAACTTCGCTGGCATTGTCGAAGAAGGCGACGACGCCCGCGATGCCGGCCAGAAACAGCGATTGAATCGCGAAGAGCCGCACGCTGGTAAACAGCATGGGCTGCACCGCCAGCAACAACTGCACCACCAGCATCAGCGCGGCCATGAGCGTGATGAGTTGCGGCCCGATTTCGGCGGATGGTGGTGGGTTCATATCATTGGAATAAAAACGTGGACAGCAGTGCCAGCGTGCCAAGCACGAATGCCGCGCCCAACAAATCCGGCACACGGAACAGGCGCAATTTGGCGTTGGTGGTTTCGACGACAACCACGGCGGCGGCAATCAAAGCCAATTTGCCAGCGTAAACCAGCGCGCCGATTCCTAGCGCGGCAGGCGTTGCGTCCGTGGCCATTCCGATGGGGAAAAAGATGTTCACGAGCAGCGTCATCAGCACCAGTTGCTTGATGGAGGCGCCCCATTCCATCAGCGCAAGATAGCGGCCGGAGTATTCGAGCAGCATCGCCTCGTGAATCATTGTCAATTCCAGATGCGTTGCCGGATTGTCCACCGGGATGCGCCCGGTCTCCGCGAGCAGCACGATGAACAATGCGGCGAACGCCATGACGTGCGTCGGGTTGAGCACTTTCCAGGTCGGGCTTTGCGCGACCTGGACGATGTGGCTGATGTCGGTCGAACCGGCGGTGATGGCGACGGTGAAAATGGCCAGCATCATCGCCGGTTCGGCGATGGCGGCAATGGTCATCTCACGGCTGCTGCCCATGCCGCCAAACGCGCTGCCCGGATCGAGTCCGCCGAGCGCGAGAAAAAATCTTCCGAGCGCGAGCAGGCCGACCAGCGCCAGCACGTCGCCGAACAAACTCATCGGCGCCTGCACCGTCACCATCGGCACGAGCAGACCCGCCACCAGCGCGGTGATGAAAACCACGTAAGGTGCGAACGAAAAAACCCACGAGGCGTGCTCGGAAATCACCATGTCCTTGCGGAGAAATTTAACGAGGTCGGAATACGGCTGCCAGACGCGCGCGCCCCGGCGGTTTTGCAGCTTCGCCTTCCAATTCCGGATGCAGCCGGTCAGCAACGGCGCGAGCAGCAGCAGCAGGATCGTCTGCAACAAAATGTTCAGCGGGTCGAAGTTCATAACGCAAAAATCAGCAACAGCAGCAGCGTGATGAAAATATAAATCAGATAGGCCTGGATGCTGCCTGCCTGCAACGCACGCAGCCGGCGCGAAACGCCCAGCACCAGGCGGTTCAGCGGACGGTAAATGCGCGTCTGGAAAACCTCCTCGACGTGGCTCTCAAAGCGGATGGTCGTGGCGAAATACGGCGAGAAATCGTATTCGCGCTGCACTTCGCGGCGCGGACGGAACAGCGCCTTGAAAATCATGCGGATCGGCTTGGAAAAACCCGTGGCGGTGTATTCCATCCGGGGCGTCAGTCCGCGCAGTCCGCAGTCCCACGTCGGGCCGCGCCGGGTTTTCGCGCGCGTGGCGAACAACAGCCACAGCACGAGCGGCGCGGCCAGCAGCGACAATCCCAACAGCGCGAGGCCGAGCATGGAAACCGATCCGCCTTGCGCCGCCGCGGTGGACAGCACAAGGCCGTTCGCCGCGGAAAGTTGACCGCTGATCTGCTGGCCGGAGAGTTGTTGCGTCACCGGGTCGAGCCATTTCAAAAAGACGGTCGGGAACAATCCGAGAAAAACGCACGCCGCGGTGAGAATCCCCTGCCCCAGCAGCATGGTGAACGACGCCTCGTGCGCATTCGCCGCGTGGTCGCTGCGCGGTTGGGCCAGAAAGGTGATGCCAAACGCCTTCACGAAGCACGCCGCCGCCAGCGCGCCGGTGAGCGCGAGCATTGCGCCGCTGATCGGGAACATGATTCGCACGAGGCTGGTCGTCGTGCCGAAACCTTGCAGCAGCGATTGGTAGGTAAGCCATTCGCTCACGAACCCGTTCAGCGGCGGCAGCGCGGAAATCGCCACCGCGCCGACCAGGAAAAAAAGCGCCGTCCACCGCATCCGTTTCGCCAGCCCGCCCATTTCCTCCATGTTGCGGGTATGGGTGGCGTGCAACACCGCGCCCGCGCCGAGGAACAACAACCCCTTGAACACCGCATGATTGATTGTGTGATACAGCCCGGCAATGAGCGCGAGCGACGCCAGCACCGGATGGCCGCTGTGCTCAAACATCAGCGAGGCGCCGAGGCCCATCAGGATAATGCCAATATTTTCGATGCTGTGATAGGCAAGCAACCGCTTCAAATCGTGTTCCATCAGCGCGTAGAGCACGCCCAGCACGGCGGAAATCGTGCCGAGGCTCAACACCGTCACGCCCCACCAGTTCGGCGGTGTGCCCAGAAAATCAAAAAGCACGCGCGTCAGCCCGTAGATTCCGGTTTTGATGATGACGGCGGACATGATGGCCGAAACGTTGCTGGGCGCGACCGGATGCGCCGCCGGCAGCCAGATGTGCAGCGGCACGATGCCGGCCTTGACGCCGAAGCCGACCAGAAAAAGCAGAAATGCCGCATCGCGTTTGCCCGGCGACATGGTGTCGCCCAGCAGATGGAAACCGTCAAAGTCGTAGCTGCCGGAGGCTTGAAACAGTAAAAGAAATCCGAGAATCAAACAACCGGTGCCGATGTGCGACATGACGAAGAAAAGCACGCCGGAGTTTCGCGTTTCCACCTTTTCATGCTCGAAGCTAATGAGGCAATACGCCGTCAGCGCCATGATTTCCCACGCGATGAGAAAAAAGAAGGCGTTGCCCGCGAGGAAAACCAGCGTCGTGGCCAGCAGCAGGAGGTTGAAAAACGCGCCGAGCACGCCGACGTTTTTGCGCCCGTAAAACCCGCGCGCATAGCCCAGCGAATAAATCGAAAGCGCCAGGCCCAGCAGCGAAACGATGAGCAGAAAGAACGCGCCCAACGGATCAAGCCGCACGGTGAACTGGATGTAGGGAATGAACGACGGCAGCAGGTCAGTCTTGGAAACCTCCGTGCCCGGCCCGGCGGACAGAAAGACGACCGCAGCCAGCAGGCCGCCCAATGCGGAGAGCGACGCCACGCTGAAGGAAAAAATATTCGCCAGTTTCTCGCGCCGCATCAGGACCAGCGCGCCAACGGCTCCGACGACGTAACCGCAGAGCGAACCGACAAGCACATGGAACGGCTGAATGTTCATGGCGTTCCGACGCCCGCCCGCGCCACATTCACAAACAACTTCCACACCGGAAACTTGCCCGGCGGCTCGCTGGATAAAATCAAAAAGACCATTTTTAACCGGGAAAAAATCCCTTGATTATGATTGTGCCGAAACGGCTGTGAAATTCAATCTTTTTCGACTGGCGCAGTGGCAACGCCTGGCAAGCGTCAGACTCGAGGCCGGTCGTGTGGAAATCGTCTCCCGCCCCGCCCGCCGCATCCCATCAGCATTTTGAACGGGCTGATTTTTGACTGGCTGTTGAAGCTGCTGGTGAAAATCGAAGCAGGAGAAACATTCACCATTCAACACCCAACACTCAAGGATTTTTGTCGTGGTGCGTTAATTGGATGTTGGAAGTTGGTTGTTGAATGTTCTGCTCTCCTCACCGCCGCCAGTGTCCCGGCGCGTGAACCCATCCTCGCGGGCCGCGATTCCAACCGCCTGCCACCCAGATGCCGCCGGGATGATAAGACCAATAACCCGTCCGCCAGAACCAGCGGCCATTCCAGACCCATTCGCCGCCAATCCAGACGTAGCCCGGCCCGGGCGACGGGACGACAATGGTTTCCTCGAGCGCCGGCGGCGGCGCCGCCTGCACGACTGTCGTTGTTGGCTGCAGTGCTTCCGCCGATGCCGCCGTGCCCTGCATGGCATTCACCACCCGGTCGCTCACGCCGGAATTGTGAAGATCAATGAGGTCCGCCGTGCTTAAATGGAACACGGTGTGCGTGCCTTGAATCTGGGAGATGATGACATCGTCGCTTACACCAGCTTGGGCCATGTTCTTGACATCCGTAATGCCGAGCATCTGTCCCTGCACCACGCGCACGTAGGTTTGCGGCGCCCGGGCGCGCAAATCTTCCTGCTGCTGCTGGTCCATTCCATTGCCGATGGCGCCGCCTGCAATCATGCCCGCCGCCGCGCCGATCAACGCCCCTGCTCCGCCGTTTCGCGGGCCGCCAATCGCCGCGCCGGTGATGGCGCCCAGAGCGCCGCCAATTAAAGCCCCGCTCCCCGTATTGTTCTGCGTGCCGTTCGGATTCACGCAACCCGTCAACACCACCGCCGCCGTTGCGGCAGAAAAAGTCAAAATGTGCAATTTCGTTTTCATAAGTTAAATAACCGGTCAGTTACTTCGACAAATAATCATGCCTCACATTCAAAGAAAATCAACCCGAAACCCGCGGCTCCATTCCCGCCCTGTTGGAGTTCAAGCTTCAGCTTGTCCCGATGCAGGCCAAAATCTGCGCTCCAGCTACGCCCGCGGATGCGCCGCGTCGTAGGCCTTTTTCAGGCGCTCGGTCGTGACGTGCGTATAAACCTGCGTCGTGATGAGATGCGCGTGGCCGAGCAATTCCTGCACGCTGCGCAAATCCGCGCCGGCGTCGAGCAGGTGCGTCGCATAGCTGTGCCGCAGCTTGTGCGGCGTCAGCGCCGGATCGAGGCCGGCGATGGCGAGGTATTGTTTCAGCCGGCGCGACAGCTGAACCGGCGTGAGCGGCGCGCGCTCTTTCGTCTCCGAAACGAAAACCGGCGACATCCCGGACGGCGGCTGTTTCAACGCGCTCCAATAATTCTGAATCGCCTCCAGCGCCGGGCCGCCGGCCGGCACGAGCCGCTCCTTCTTGCCCTTGCCGCGGACACGGACGATTTGTTCGCCCCAGTCAATGTCATCCGCGCGCAGGCCGCACAGCTCGCTGATGCGCAGGCCGCACGAGTAAATCGTTTCCAGCACCGCCACGTCGCGCAGGCAGGCCTGGATTGAAACCGGGCGGCCAGGCCCTTTGCGTTGCTTTTGCGCGGCAAGCAATTTCGCCGGCGCGGCGAGCAAGTCCTTCATCTGCTGGATCGTCAAGAATTTCGGCAGGCGCTTGCCGGCCTTTGGCAACGACAAATTTTTGATCGGCAAAGCTTCCACGACGCCGTGCCGGTTCAGAAACCTGTAAAACGTCCGCAACGCGGAAAACCGGAGTTGAATGGCCGTGCGGCCCAGATTGTGCCGTCCGAGAAAACGCAGATAGGACCGGAAATCATCGCGCTGGAGTTTTTCCCAAGCGGGTGCTGCGGCGCGTTCCTTGTAATACCAGCGGCAGAACTCGTTGAGCGCGGCGCGGTAATTCCGCTGCGTGTAAATGGACGCGCCGCGGTCCGTCGCGAGGTGCGCGAGGAATTTCCGGATCCAGTGGTCCGGCGGGTTCGGTTGAACTTCGGTCGCATCAGTCACACTGCATTGATACAGCACCCGGCGGGAAATTCCAGCAAAACGGTGCGTCGGTCGTGCCCAGACCGGCACTTCCATGCGCATTACTGCCAATAAAATCCTAAACAGGTTTGTGAGAACTGCCGCAGGATCTATGGATTTTTCGGTGGCGATTGAAGATACGATAATTCCGACGCGGCACTTGTATATTCTTCAAAATTGGTCACGTTCGTGGTCAGACATTTTTTGAAATCATCCGCCGCACCCACGTTATCACCGTCAATCAACCTTTTTGACGCGGCATAAAACCAAGCCTCGCAATGTTGCTCTTTTGCCGTCTGGAGATTCGGATAATCAGCAGCATTGAGGAAATCGCTTTCGGACAACTGGCCGGCTAGAAAGCGCCCGACCTTTGAAGGCCAGTCATCGGGCTTTTGAGCTTTGCGTCTTTCCAGATACGCCGCCAATTCCAGGGTCGCGGCGTTTTTTTCTCCCAGCCGCGCCCGGATGAGCCAGATGCGGAAATAGGAGTAGTCCTGGGTGTCGGAACCAAGTTCGCAGGATTTGCGGAAGTCGGCTAGCGAGTTGGTGAAATTGCACGCATTGTAATGGTTGATGCCTTGGTCGTGATATTCTCTGCCATCGGCAAGCGCAGATAGCGGTAGCTGGGACAACCGCGCCCTGTTCAATGCAAATGACGCTCTGTGCTTGCCTCCCGCCGCCGCAATCACCGCGGCTGTGCTTTTCAGATTGTCCGGGCTGACGGATGACACAAAAACTGGCTCTTGAGAAAGTCCAAGCGGTTCAAGTGGTCTCATCATGGCGGGAGGTGTGATGCTTAGGTCTGGTTGCGTTTCAATTCTCGCCGTGGCTTGATACTGTGCCGGACTCAACAGCAGCCACAGACCACCGCCGCACAGCGCCACTCCGGCAAGCAAGAGGGAGAATCCAATGAACTTCTTCGGGCCGATTTCCATTTGTTGATCAAATCATTGACCACCACGAGGCACCCGCCGTTCAATGGTTCGTAGCGGCGTCTCGGCCGAGCGCCGCCAAGAAATTGCTCACTGAACGGCTTTGGTTCAAGGAGTCCGGCCAGCGCGGGTTTTTAACATCGCCGCTGCAAGGCCACCGGGACCAGCGCGTAATCGGGAATTATGGCGCGGACTGCGTCCCCAAAACTTGCAGTTCCGCCACCGCCGCGGATTGTCCCGGCGGAGATGCAACCACCATCACGCGCACGAAGCGGCCAGAATTGGAACCGCCCTGCGCGAGGTCCGTTCGCTCGGCGCTGTTGTTTGCCGTATGCGTCTGGTCGGCGAGCAATTTCCAGTTTGATTCGCCGTCAGCTGAAATTTCGATCTTGTAACGCCAATTGCCTGGAGCCGGAAATGTCAGTTTCGTCTGGCTGGCAGTCACGATGCGCTCCAAATCAATGATCAACCACGGGTTCCTGTCGCCCGCGTCGGCCTGCCAGAACGTGGCGGCGTTGCCGTCATTGGCGAAACGTCCGCTGTGGCCGGGCGCTTCGCTGCTCGCGCGCGTCGGATTTCCCTGGCCGAAGGTCATCAAGGAAGCCGCGTTCGCGGTTCCGGTGAAACGAACATACGGACGCGGTTTCACCGGCGGCGTTTTGCCGGCGATGAATTTTGGTTCCCCGCGCGAAGTGATTTGAATCGTCGCGTCCTTCAATCCGGGTGACGTGGCGCGAACAACTGTTTTGCCGGCGTAGTAGGACCGAAATTCCATCGCCGCCTCGCCGTCACGGATGGCGATGTCCGAGTCCGGCGCGAAGGTGATGCTCGGCCCGGTCGGAAATTCGTCCGGGACCGGACTTCGATGTCGAGCGTGACAGGCGGACAGTTGTTGATCGGCTTGCCGTCCTTGTCCACCACGGTCACGATGATTTGCGCGTCGTCCGTGCCATCCACCGAATTCAGCGTCGTCTTGTCCGCGGTGAGTTTCAACGCGGCGGGAACGCCGTTGCTCGGCCACGCCGGCGGCGGGATGTGCAGATAATCGTTGCGATACCAATACCATTGCCGTTTCGGCAGACGGAAATAATCCACCATGCCCATCCCGCCGAACTTCCGTCCGGCGATGCTGCCGTGATCAAACGCGCACCAAAGCACCTCGCCGCTGCGCCACGGCAACCGCCACGAACCCTCGACGTTTCGGTCCGCGCCGGGCGTGCTCGGCAGGTCGCCCCAGCCGGGCGCGTATCGGCCGGGACGATCTTCCATCGTCGAGCCATATTCGGTGACGACATTCGGGAATGCCCGGATTCGGGAACAGCCGCGCGCCGTCGCCGTTGTAGCCGGCCACGTCGCCGATCTTGTCAATGTTGCCGCGCTGGCAGCCGCCGATGGCCGCCGGCCGCGTCGAATCGAGTTCATGCGTATAGGCAACCAGATTCTGTCAGAAAACTCCGCACCTGGGGCATCACGCGGTTGTCGCTGAAGAAAGCCTCGTTGTCCATGCTCCAGACGATGATGCTGGGATGATTGCGGTTGATGCGGATCATGTCGCGCAGGCTGGCTTTCACGCTCGCTTCGAAGTCCGCGTCGTCATCGGGGTTTGTCGGATAGCCACTCGAACCCCACGGGCTTCGCGAGCCGGCTGTGGCCCAGAAACAATTTTCCGACCAGAATAAAATGCCAATCTGGTCGCACGCTGCGGCATATACCGGCGAGTGCGGATAATGCGAGCCACGGATGAAATCCATTCCGGCGTCCTTCACCAGCTTCACGTCGCGGAAAAAACCGCTGTCCGCCACCGCGTCGCCCCAGCCGGCGTGGTCCTGGTGCGCGTTGGCGCCCTTGAAATAGTAATGGTCGCCGTTCAGGAAAAATCCCTGGTCGGCGGTGAACTTGAACCAGCGGAAACCGAGCGGCGACGTGTAATCGTCCACCGGCGTTTGCCTCCCGCCTGTTTGTTTCGAAAATTGGAACACGGACAGACCTGACGCAGACACCACGGTTTTCACCGAATACAAATTCGGCTCTTTCGGCGACCAGAGCTTCGGGTTCGGAATGGGCGCACTGGTTTGATCAAAAACATTTGTCGCATTCGCGGAGATGGGTTGCGTGGATTCCATTTGCGCGACGGTTTCTCCTTTTGCGTCGAGCACGCTGGTTTTCAGGGTGACCCATTTCGCCTCGCTGGAGTCATTCACGACCTCGGTCTTTACGTTCACCTTGCCGGATTCCTTCGACACCTGCGGCGTGGTGACGAAGGTGCCATACCAGGCGACATGCACCGGCGCGGTGATGACGAGCCGCGCGTCGCGATAAATGCCGCCGGAGAAGACGTGCTCGCCCGCGCGCGGCGCCAGACGCGGATCCCAGATGTTGTTCACGCGCACGGCGACGACGTTATCACCGGCTTTTACGGCATCGGTGATGTCGAAAGTAAATCCGGTGTAGCCGCCTTTGTGCTCGCCGATCCGGTGTCCATTGACCGAAATTTCCGCAACCTGAAACACGCCGTCGAATTCCAGGTTGATCCGTTTGCCCGACCACGCCTTGGGCACGTTGAAATGTTTCCGATACCAGCCGTAGCCGACGTAAAATTTGTCGTTCGCCGCGAAATACGGCGTGGAGAACGAATGAGGCAGGTTGGCGGCATCCCATTTCGAGTCGTTAAAAGCAGCCGCGTCCGCGCCGACCGCGTCTCCGAGTTGAAATTTCCACTCGCGGTTGAAATTGAGGTTCTCCCGAAGACCGGAATCCGCCGCGTGCAGCGAAAGCCCCAGCAAGACGACCGACAGACATAGTTGATTGCGAAATTTCAACAGTTTCATCGGACAATCATAGCATGATAGTCGCCGGACGCGCCATCAAAGACGGCCAAGCCAAGAGGCGCAGATTCTTGAACTTCATTTATTAATGTCGCTTCGAGCGGTGCGAACAACACTACCTGAAACAATTACCCCGACTATGGGAAAGAATCGTGCGCTATTCATGGTTTGGCAGGCGGCGCCTTCAAAGGTTGATTGTCGGCAGGGACAGCCGCCAAATCCGGTTTTAGTTCAAGGAGCCAAAGGCTAATTTGGTCCGCCGCCAAAACGTGTTTGCCGTCATCGAGAAGTTGCAGTGGCTCCCGAGGCTGGAATGGGTAATCTGTGCGCAGCGGCGGTAATTTCTCCCTCTGCCCGTTGGCCAGCGCCATCCGCTCGAATGTCGAACTCGTATTTGGGCAGGAAGTCGAGGAGTTGGGCGAAGACGGTGCGACCTTCGTTCATAAAGTGAAAAACCGCTGGTTGGCGGTGAAACACCCTCAGGGAGTCGTCGCAGAATTGAAATCGAAAAATGACCGGACAGCGGTTTTATCCAGTTTTTACAATAGTGAAATCGCTGTCTTCAAAAACTAAACGGGACAGTAGTGACCCCAGATATAGATATCGGCCACATGCTGCCAGGTATCGGCATTTTTATCCACCAATCCGCCGATTATCAATTCCGCTTCTTCGGTGGCTTCCCTTGCGCGGGGTAATCGCAAGACATGAAGATTGGTCATAGTCGAGACCGATGTCTGGAAACCATTGATGATGTCGCTTTCAAAGAAATCCAACCGCGAAGACTTGCCGGTATTGCTAAAAAACAATGGTGCGATCTTAACCTGTGCTTGAAGTTTCTCCCGCTGCGCTTCTGCATCGGCCAATGCGTTCGTCAACGCCTGCGCCGAACGCTCCAAAATCAGCGGCGTTGCCTGCAGCACTTTGTTGGTTTGAACTTCCAAGTCGATCCGGCGTTCGGCCAGCACATCGGCATGGTCCAAGTCAATCACCTCTATGTTTAATTCCCAGGCTTGTTTCTGGTTAGCACGAAATTCGCCAACCACCAGTAAGTCGGCTTTGACCCATTTGCCAATTCGCAATGCATCCCGCACGCCGCCATTGAAAAAGCTGAGCTTCAATTCCTGCGCTGCACCTCGCCATTGGTTTCGTTCCACCCACTCCACAGATGGGACCGATGACACCGCGATCTGCAAGGTCGCTGAAAAATCCGCCGCTGTCTGGATATTTCGATAAGATTCTACTTGGCAAGTAAAGTCCATCAACGCAACGCGCGGCGCAGCTTGAAGCGCCGCCGCAGTGAAAAGAAAAATCACTGTCTGAATAAAAAATCGAAGTCTCATTTAGCTAATTGTGGAATCACCCGCTGCGCCAGTTCGGCCGCACCATTTTGCAGCGCGGTTTTGGCTGCGATGTGCTCGGCCAAATCCACCGCCACGCTGGTCTGACGGTCAACGGCCAGAATGTTTCCACTTGCCACGTCGCGCGCCTTGATTTCAATCCGCGCCCGGCAGCTTTGCAGGTTGCCTTTGCGCATCCCGAATTCGCTGAACGCTTCGCCAGTGATTTCGACGCTCGGCTTGTTCGTGGAAAGGTCGTCCACCACCGTGAAGCCGCATTGCTGCAAAATCAGCGACAGTTCCGTCTGCGCCGCCGGGTCAATGACATGCTGGCCGAAATGCTGCTCGGGAATTTTCACCGAAACGACCGGAAGTTTTTTTTCGCCCAGTTCCTTTTTGATTTTGGCCACCCGGTCTTCGTGTGATTCCACCTTGGCGACGAGCGTGTCGCCTTTTTGCGTCACATCGGCGGCGATTTTCTTTGCCAGCTCCACGGACAAGATCGGTGATGTTTGCACCCGGTTTGCCGTTGACCACTTCGCCATAGACCCGGCTGGTTTCCGTGCCGATGATTTTGGCCACGATGATGGTCTGCTCATCCGCCTTGAAAACGCGTCCGGTGACGAGAACCTTGGCGCCGGTCAACTGGCCAACCTTTGCCGCGCTGTCGGGCGAAACCGTGCCGGAAAGTCCAAGCTCCTGTTCGCCCAGGACCTTTTCCAACTCCGCGCGCTCGACGGTGATGAGAGTTCGGCTCGGCGGACAGGTTGGCGTTGACCAGCGTGGCGACTTTTGGCCCGAGATCGCGCACGGCTTCATCTTTCGATTCAAAATCGAAGACGGCGACGGTGAGAACATCGGCTGCCAGCGCACGGGCAATTCCGCCGGCCAGCAACAAGCTGGCAAGCGCGAGTGTGTATTTATGTTTCATAATTTGTTTGTGGTTTATGGTTGGGATGAAAAATCGGGCAAAGCTGGCGGCAGCGGGTTCAACGCCAGTTTGCAAAAATAAATCAAGTTGAGCTGCGACTGCGGATTGTCTGGCAAATCAGCGACGAGTTCAGGTTGAACGACGACCACAACGGCCCGGCTTTGCGACACGATATAAAATGACGGCTGGAGTTTATCCCGCTTTTTGGGGGGCGATTGAATCCAGACCACCGGCGTTCCCTTTTGTGCCAGCTTGCCGATCCGGTTTGCCAGGCCGTTCCATTCCGGATCATCGGGGCCGCACGGCCCGACCATCGCCAGCTTGCCGGAGAACTCGTCCAGCCCGGTTTCCGCCAAATCCACAAATTTAACCGCCGAACTTTTCAGCGACGGCTTGAGCAGATTTTTGGGATCAAGCACGCCGAGATTTTTCCCGCTTTCATCCACCAGCAGCTTCAATTCTTCCAGCAGATTCGTCGGGTAAACAAGAACTTCTGTCCGGCCGATGACGCTGTTTGAACCTTCCAGCCATTGAACTAAAAATTTCGTCTCCGCTTTTACGGCGGGAAAATCCAGTTGCGCCGATTCCAGAACAGTCTGCCGCGGCAACACTTGTAGCCTCTTCCAGTGCGCTTCGCCCAGCCGGACTGTGGTGGCCGAACTGGTCTGTAAAATTCGCGCGCGAATTTCCGCTCCCGCAGTGTTGTCGCCGGTGTTGTGCCAGACGACAGTGACAGTGCACGCGTTGCCGGCGAACGCGCGTTGTGGCTCCTTGTCTGGCAAAAGCTGCAATTGTGCAAGTGCCGCCCACGGCCAGCAGCAGGCAATCACGAACAGCTTCCATGTGTTCAGCCGTTTCATTTCCACTCTATTTGACGATTCACGGCGTCAACTTCTTTGGTGAAATTGTAATTTGAAATTCAAAGTCCGCCTCCATTCGCGCGGAGCAAGGCACCTACATTATTTAATTCCTGGAGGAAACCGGGCAACCGCTTCCTGGCTTGGCCTATGGCATCCGAATCTATTTGGGATTCCAAGCGGTGCAATTGAGCAGTAGCTTCGCCCGATCCATTTTGTCCGGCGAGAGTAAGCCAGAGCCAAGTATCCAGCATAGATTTGGGGGCATCTTTTCCAACAAGATAACAATTGGCGATTTCCAGGGCGGATTGGCCGTCTCCCAGCGCCGATTTCAGATACAACGACAGAAAGCGTAAGTCTTCATTCGGAGGTTCTGGACCGCTATCTTCCAGTGGCCCGTAATATCCATCATCTTCCATGCTCATCCCCTTCATCCGTATGGCAGGCTTGAATCGGATCCTTTTGACGAGCTCCTCGGGCGACCAAAACCAAGATTTTGGATCATTGGCCAGGGAAACGTAACATCGCGCGACAGCGATCATGTCGCGTTCTGTTCCCACCCCATACCGGTAACGCAAGATCAAGCGGCTATAGTCGTGCGCGCGTTCGTAGAGTTGCATGGGATGTTCTTGTGCAGAGCGTGGTTCGCCGATGCCCTGCGCGTATAAATCCGCAAGTTCGATCAACGCGTTATTCAGTCCCTGATCTGCCGCGGCTCGGACGAGTTCCAATCCTTGCTCTTCGTCCAATTCAACCACCTGACCTGCTAAATAGAAAAGTCCCAGGTGGTATTGGCCTTCAGCGTAACTCTGGTCCGCCGCGCGACGATACCATTGACAGGCCTCGATTAGGTTCGGTATGGGCGCGCGATTGGAACCCTCCTGGAATTCGGGGTGTTCGCAGCGATATCCCATTAAATACAGCGCTTCAGGGCTGCCGGCGTTGGCGGCCTTGGTCAACCATTGCATCGCCTTGGTATGGTCGGAAATTACACCGTTCCCATCCCAATAACGGTAGTAAAGGAGTAGTTCACACGGGACATAACCGCGTTCGGCTGCGTAAGTGTAATAATACATGGCCTTGTTAAAATCTTCGAATCCCAGTTGCCCGTGCTCAAAGGCGTAACCGAGGTTGTTCGCGGAAGGAAGATAACTGTTGGTCATCGCCCGCAGATACCAGAACACGCACATTTCAGGATTGGCCGCGATTCGGAATCCTTGCATGTAACAATAGCCAAGATAGTGCTGCGCCAGCGGGTTTTCTTTTTCGGCTTCACCCTGGACTTGTTCCCACGGGACGCCTTCCCACTTCTTCAATAATTCCGCAAGCGGCATCCATGCAGTGTTGGTTTTGGTTGTCGCCGGCTGGGCCGAGGCAAGAACAGACACGGTGAAGATGAAAAACACGACCAAACACGTCTGGCTTGCGCGGTGGACAAAATGGGGGGGAAGGAAATTCATGGCTTGGCAGGATTGGCTGATACAGGGGCCGGAGTTGGAACTTGCTCATGCGAAGTCTTGCCGGGAGTTGTCATCATGGTCTCGAGTGTCGAATTGGGGATAAGCCAGTGGCCGCAATAATTGGGGGCACCGAATATAAGTCCATCGGGCGTTTTCAACCAAAACTTCACGTTGCCAATATGTCTGCCGAGACTGGCAAAATTGCCCATGTAACCACCTCCGCGTGGGGAAAGGGAATCGGCGGGCTGACCGTTGATCTGCGATTTGAGAACAACGGCCCGTTCGGTGTCTTCAAAATGAATGGGAACCGACAGGGGCTTGCGGGATCCCGGCTCAAAACAAAAGAGGGTTGCCTGCCGATCGTCCGAAAAATTCACCGGTTCCTCGGAAACAGGGCTGAAATCCTGCTGCCATACTTTGCGCGGACATAGAACCCACAATTTTTGATCCTCGGCCACAATGCTGGATGGTTCCAGCGGAAAATTTTCCGGCCAGTCCCAGCGCACAGGCTGCAACCGCTGTTCGCTTGCCGGATCCTGGACCTTGAACGACGTCGATTCCTTCAACAACGATTCTGGCGATCGTTTGTCATTCCAGTAGCCGATCAAATAGCGGTGCGCCACCGGGCCGGTCAGAAATTCTTGTCCGCCAGCGGCGGAGGCATAGAGCCTCCACCTGTTGAAATAGTTGTCGGCACCGGACAACAGCAGTGTCCTGGTGTCCCATTGTTCCGTGGCGGGATCAAAACTGAAACAGTGGTCTTGCGACAAGACCCCCAATTTTCCGTCTGATCTGCCATAAATCCACGTTCCATCGTGCCACAACGGATCTATTTCATTTAATGCTGGCTGGCGGCGTGAGCTGACCATAATGGCAACGGCTTTTGTGTCTGGATTCACCTTCAACAAGCCATCACTACGGGAAATGAACAAGCTACCATTCAACCAGATAAATTTCGAGGAGCCTTCCAGCGGCGCCGGGATTTCTTCCCAGGTTCTGTCCTGAAATTTGAAACGATAGAGATGACCATGGGCGTTGACAAACAATGAGTCCGCGGAAACTTCAAATGCATCGTCCGCGACACCGAATTTGTCGGGAAAGGGAATTTCCTCCTCGACGCCCTTTGGCGGATTCACGGCAAGATACGTCGTCTGGGAATCCGCCGGCAACCCCAACCGAAACTCAGCCATATTTCCCGGCGTCACATAAGCGACCCGCAACCATAATTTCCCATTCCTGGCTATCATCCCGTAAAAACTTGATATGCGGTCCAAATCAATTCCCGGTCGCCGGAGGTTCCATTGAACGAATTTCGCCGTCAGAACATTCTGGGCCGGCAAGACTTCTTGAGCTGGGGAGGGTTGATCTGATACCTTTTTTTGCTCCTCTGGCTTGCTGGCAGATGCTCCTGCGACTTGACGGAGTTGTTTGACGGTCGCATCCAACGCTGGCGCCAACTGGTATTTCTGTTGATAACGAACCAGCAACGGCAGCAATTCGCGGGCTTGGGCCGGTGTTTCCAGTTGCTCGCTTGTGTTTGGGAACAAATCTCGAACCACAAGCGAATTGGTGACCAACGCGCTGGTCAGAAAGTCCACCAGCAATTCCTGTTTGAAACTGGCAAACGGTTCGTGATCGAAATAGGCATTGGGATCGGGATAAAGGTTGCCGTATTTGGCCCGCAGCACATTCTTTAAGCAGTCCAACTGCGACATGTTTTCCCTGCTGGAATAAAGCCACTGGCGGTTCTCCCACATGGCCGAAAGAAAATCCTGTTCCATTTTATCCAGGCGGCCCGATCCGTCGTTCGGCGTCACCGTTATCGCCAAATTAAACCCCGCCAACCGCACCGCAACATTTGTGTCAGAACAGATTTCAGTGGCAAATTGTCGTGTCAGATGCGGGATGCGTTTCCGGTTTTCCCAAGACCAAGTGACGAATCGTGGCGGATCACCGGGGAAATAGCCAGTATGCACCATCTGTAGGAACATGGGTAATGCCTCCTCCGGCTGGTCGAAACAAAGGCTGCCTTCCTCCCACTTCAGCCATTTGAAATTCTCTCGAGGATCGTTCCAGGGCGGAAATGAATTAGTGCTGGAAACCAAATGCTCATCCAATACTGTCAGCATTTGGCGCATCTTTTCCCGCAAATCCCGCAGTTCCTCCTCATGACCGGCGCGTATTTCCACAGAGTGATTATAGCTCTCCAACAAACTGGCCGTCCGGCGAAGCAGTTGCAGACCCATGGTAAACTTCTCCGCGCCGGGATCATTGGTTCCATCCAGAATGTATTTTGCATCCTGGCAATAAAGCTCCATGGCCCGGTTCAACGGCTTGAAATGGCTCGCGTCTGGCACCACCAACTTCACAATTTCTTTCGTGAATGTGGCTTCCGGGTCGGGGACAAGAATCTGCATGTGCAACAACGGTACGCTTAGGCTGTAGGCGCGGATGCGCAAGGTGGCGGTTTCCGAATTTCGCCTGCCCAGCGCCCAAGCAGATTCCAATGCAGATTGCGCCTCCGAATAAATGCCCCACCGCATAGCCCACTTTGCCTCCTCAAAGTAATGCTCCGCCTCATCGGCCGCGTTCCATTCCTTGACGGTTGAATTGACCTTCAACGCCTCGTTCACTCTTGCCGCCAATTGGTTGATGACTTCCGCGAGATTCGTCCGTGATCCCGCTGACTTCAAATTGCAGCTGGCGCGCCACCTTTCGGCGGAGTCAGCCGGCCATTGATGGTGATGGTGTCCTTGGAATAGCCGTTTTGATCCACCGTTCCTTCCAATAGATAGCTGCCGTCCCAAAACACCGAGTCGTCCTGTTTCAAATCCTTTTCCTCGGTCAACAACTCCATCTTTTGCCGCTCAAGAACGAACAATTGCGGTTCCAAGCTCAACCGCTGAATTGTCAGCAATTTCAATTGCGCTTCTGTTTCCTTTCCCTCGTCCGACTGAATAGCCGAACGGAGATTCACCACCGAAATGGGGATGGCGTTCTGTTCCAACACGGCCAGCTTTGGCAGAAACACGGTCCAGATGTTTTGCAAACGATGGCGACCATTCCGTGATGTCCTTCATCGGCCAGGGAAATCGCTCCGCCACCAGCACCACGCCCGGTTTGACGGCAACGAGCCGGACGTTCAGGAATTGGTTGGTGCCCGCGCTGGATGTTCCCAACAACAGCAATCCGTCCGCGCCGAGAATCCGGCCGAGCTTCAAATCATCCCGTGTTGGCTTTCGACAATCCTTGTTCGCGATAAACCCGGTCTATCTCAGCCCGTTCCAGCAAATGCATCTTCACATTCCTGGAAAATTCCGCCGTGAGCAAGTCCGCAACCGCTCCCGCCTCCGGCGTCTCTGGCACAATCGCCAGCCGCACCGGCGCGTTGCTTTGAGCTTGAAGCTGCGTGGTAACGACGATCCCGGCGAGGAGGAGCAAGATTGCTTTCATAAGGTCACATGGAAACCGGGTAGAGGTTTTCAGCCTTGATTTTCAGATTGCCATCAGCATAAACCCGCCCGCTGTCCGACCAAACAAAATGTTGGCCGGCCAGAATCACCCCGCCGTGCCCGTCCGCCAGCACCGTCACTTGCTGCCCGGCAATGGGAACCTCCTGCCCGCTAAAAGTGACCAGTGAAGAGGAACGTTTGCCGTCGCTAATCTGGACATAAATCGGCGCCGAGGCCGGCACGTCTGGCTTGTCCGACAACACCAGGTTTATTCCGTGTTCATCCTCCACGATGGCGCGAACGCGGTTTGGAAACATCGAGAGGGTTTCGCGGATGAGTTTCATGCTGGACAGTCTGTCGTTCGCCAGAACGGTGCCGGTTTCAATTCTCCCGCGCCAGTGGCCAACGGCAAAGGCCGCCAAAATGCAAAACGCCGTTGCAACGCCCCAGACCAGCCGTGGAAACCAGCGTTGGAATTCGCGCTGTGGCGCGCCCGTGCCAGCGGCATGGCGTCGGGACAAGCTGAAGCTTGAACTCCAACTTTCCCGCTCGCGCCGGATGCCAGCCACGACGCGGCTCGGGAATTGTTGCCGGGTTTCTTCCGGCGTTTCCGGTATCCGCGCCTTTTTTAGGACGGATTCGAGTTCTGGTTTATTCATGGGAAAGGTCTTTCAACAGGCGTTTCAGTTTCTGCCGGGCCGAAAATACGCGCCACGAAATCGTGGCTTCGGCGCAACCCAGAGCCTTTGCAGCTTCGGCGTGGCTTTGATTTTCATAAACCGTCAGGACGATGGCGGCACGCTGCTTGGTCGGCAGCCGGTCAAGTGCCGCCTGCACCCGCCGCGACAGTTCATCAGGAAAACCGTCATTCGCATCGCTTCCAGCAACGCATTCGGCTGCCCATTTTGAGTGGATATTGTCCCGGCGGCTTTCACGTCGGCGCCAGTCCAGACTCAAATTGATGGCGATCCGGCAGAGCCATGTGGAAAATTTCGAACTGCCGTTGAAGCAGCCAAGCTGTCTGTAGGCACGCAAAAAAGCATCCTGTGCCAGCTCCTCGGCATCGTCGAGCGAGCCAGTCATCCGAAACGTCACTGCCCGGACCATTTTTTGATGTTGATTTACAAGCGCGGCATAGGCTTCCGTGTCACCGGAAAGGCTTTGCTCAATCAGCTTGGGTTCCACATCAGAGCCGGCCATGCGCACCATCTTATCAAATCAGACGAACGACAGCAGCAATTCCTTTGGAGAAATAATAAGAAACTCCTCCGGCGGGTTTGCGCCGGCGAGGACATTTCAAATGCGCGCCTGAAACACCAAATCATGGGCCGCGAAGCGAAGTCGTCATCGCCATCACGAAGGCAAACCCGACTTCGGCCGGTGGGAACGGATTTTCCGCGGCGAATTCGGCGACACCCCCTCAAGCGTGTGCTGGTGAAATCATCAGGGAATGACCATCCGGCCGGCTGGAAGAATTTTCCGCTTTTGCCGGACGGCGCCAATTGACACTCTTGGGCCGATGAACCGGCGTCTCTTCGACAAACAGTATTGCACCACCCGCAATGGGTGGCTGTGGCTGGCGCTGATTCTGGCGTTCAATTTCCTTCTTCGCTGGCACCTGCGCGAAATGCCGTTGGAGCGGGACGAGGGCGAATACGCCTACGCCGGGCAATTGCTGCTCCAGGGCTTTGCCCCCTACCAGATTGCCTGGAACATGAAATTCCCCGGCACTTATTACGCCTACGCGGCGCTGATGTCGGCGTTCGGCCAGACGCCGGCGGGCATCCATTTGGGAATGATTCTGGTCACGTCATTGAGCGTTGTGCTGGTTTTTCTGATCGGCCGCAAAGTGATGAATCCCGTCGGCGGGCTGGTTGCGGCGGCATTGTTCACCCTGTTGTCCGCGCTGCCCTTTGCCAACGGGCTGGCGGGACATGCCACCCATTTTGTGGTGTTGTTTGGCTGCGCGGGAACTTTCTCTTTGCTGCGGGCTGGCGAAAAAAAATCACTGGCGTGGACATTTGTTTCCGGCGCGGCGTTCGGGGGCGCGATCTTGATGAAACAACACGCGATCTTTTTTGCGCCGCTGCCGGCGCGGCGGTGCTGTGGCAACAGTGGCGTCTGAAGGAAAAGATTCTGAAACCCGCCGGCGTTTTTGTGGCCGGGACGATGCTGCCGTTCCTGCTGACTCTGGTCGTTCTGGTCAAATCGGGCGTATGGGAACGATTCACGTATTGGACGATTCAATATGCCCGGCAATACGTTTCCATGTTCCCGCTGTCGGCGGTGCCGCGCCAGATCGCGAATGGATTTGGCCCGATTTTCACCTCGGGCGTTTGGGTCTGGCTGTTCGGCGGCGCGGCGCTGGCATTGATATTTTTCCCGATACGGCAACGGCGTGCCGCAGCGGTTGGCGCCGGATTGTTTCTCGCGGCGCTGGCGGCGGCGTGTCCAGGATTATATTTTCGCGGCCACTATTTCCTGATGGCCATGCCGGGACTGGCCTTGCTCAACGCCGCGTTGCTGCTGGCGCTGGCGGACAAATTGAAGCAATTCCCGCAAGTCCGGCTCCTGAAATTCCTGCCCGCCGGCCTGTTTCTGGTGCTGGCCGGCGAGCTGGTGGCGCGAAATTCGGCCATCTGGTTCGGCCTGTCGCCGGAACTGATCAGCCGGGAAGTTTATGGCTACAGTCCGTTTCCAGAATCACCCGCCATCGCCCGGTATATCGCGGCGCACAGCGCGCTCGACGACACCATCGCCGTGCTGGGATCGGAACCGCAGATCTATTTTCTCGCCCGGCGTCATTCCGCCTCCGGTTACATTTACCTTTATCCGCTCACCGAACCGCAGCCGCTCGCGAAATCCATGCAGGACGAATTCACCCATGAAATTGAAACCGCACGGCCGAAATTCGTTGTCTATGTGAACACGCTTTCATCGTGGTGCTCGGTGGTCATCCCCGGGGAAACCGGAAAAACCCTCGACCGATTGAACCAGTGGTGGACGGGATACGCAGTGAACTACCGGCTCGCGGGCGCGGTGGACACGGCGGAAGACAAGCCGTCTGAATTCTTCTGGGATGATCAGTTGCCCAACCGCACCAACACGCTGCCCGCCAGCATTTCCATTTTTGAGCGAAAATAACGAAATCTGGATTTTGGCCCGTGGGAACGGATTCCCCCCGGCGAATTCGAGTGCAACCGCCGCAAGCGTGTGCTGGTGAAAATCATCGGGAAATGAACCGCGAAATACGCCAAATACGCGAACGGGAATCTTTCCTTGAGCGTGGTTTGCGGTTCAAAATAGGATTGAAAACCGGCCGCGGCGGGCGCAATTTCAGGCGCGCAGCCAGAAGTAGTAGCGGTGAATTCGAGAGACGGGCAGCGAACCGCTCATTTTTCTGATTGCCTGCAATGCAGAATACCGAATACGTGATGAACAAGCGAACGAAAATATTTATTGGCGCTGGAATTATCATGGCCGCTTTGTTTTTTGCGTCCGTCATATTCCGGACCAACTCCTTTGCCTTTTTCGTCTCGCAGGCTGATGGCATTCTGCACGCCGGCACATGGGAAGATGACCCCAAGAATTGGAATCGTGCGTTCAACGAGAACCAACCCACACAGGTAAAAGTGATTCATTCGAAATATTGGAGATCAAATCACTTTACCGATGAACATATTTACTACTTTGAAGTCGAGGCGCCTAAAGAATGGCGAGACTCATTTCTAAAGAGTCATGGTCTTACACCAGTTTCGCCCGCCACAGCCAGAAGCTTTCGCACAAATATCCACTCAGATGATACCCCCAATTGGTTCGCACCTGACCCAGTCGAGATTTACTACGTGTGGGACCAGCCCGGCTATATGGGTTCAGTCTGGATGAATAACACGAATGGACATTTTTTCTTCTTCGATATGCATCTTTAGCCTGATGACATTTGCACTCGGCAAGCCAATGCCGGCAATTTTATCAGAATTTATTCCCACTCAATCGTCCCCGGCGGTTTGCTGGTGAGATCCAAGACGACGCGGTTAAGGCCGCGCACTTCGTTTGTGATGCGCAAGGAGATTTTCTCCAGCAAATCATACGGCAGTTTCACCCAGTCCGCCGTCATGCCGTCCTGCGATTCCACCGCGCGGATGACGAGCGTCCAGTCGTAGGTGCGCTCGTCGCCCTGCACGCCCACGCTGCGCACGGGCAGCAGCACGCCGAACGTCTGCCACGTCTTGTAGTAAAGCCCGCTCGACTTCATCTCCTCAACGATGATCGCGTCGGCGCGGCGCAGCACCCGCAATTTTTCAGGCGTCACTTCGCCAAGACAGCGGACGGCAAGGCCCGGCCCAGGGAACGGCTGGCGATAAACAATCTCCTTCGGCAGGCCGAGTTCGAGTCCGAGCAGGCGCACTTCGTCTTTGAATAGACATTTCAGCGGCTCGACGAGTTGCAGCTTCATCTTCTTCGGCAATCCGCCGACGTTGTGATGGCTTTTGATCATCGCAGCCGGATTGCCGCCGATGGGCACGGATTCAATCACGTCCGGGTAAAGCGTGCCTTGCGCGAGGAATTTGTAGCGGGCCGGGCTTCCTGGCCGTCTTTTGCCGGACAAGCTGGACACCTGTGCCACCGCCCTTTCAAAGACTTCGATGAACGTTTTGCCGATGATTTTGCGTTTGCGCTCCGGGTCGGCCACGCCCTTGAGCCTCGAAAGAAAAATCTTCGAGGCATCCTTGTATTGCAATTTGATCTTGAAGTTGCGCCCGAACACTTCCTGCACGACTTCCGCCTCGTGCGCGCGAAGCACGCCATTGTTGACGAAGATGCAGGTGAGCTGGCCGCCGATGGCCTTGTGCAGAAGCGCCGCGGCCACGCTGGAATCCACGCCGCCGCTCAAGCCGAGAATCACCTTTTCCCCGCCGACCTGCCGGCGGATTTCGGTGACGGCCTGCTCGACGTAATTGCGCATCGTCCAGCTTTTGCCGCAACCGCAGATGCCGTGGACGAAGTTGGACAGGATTTCCCTGCCTCGCGGCGTGTGGACGACTTCGGGATGAAATTGCAGGCCGAACAGTTTTTGCGCGCGGTTCTCGATGGCGGCGAAAGGCGAGTTGTCCGTGACGGCGACGGGTTTGAAGCCGCGCGGCAGTTTCGTGAGCTTGTCGCCGTGCGAGTTCCAGACCTGCAATTCGCGCGGCAAACCTTGAAACAACGCGCACGTCGGATCTTTCACGTTGAGCGCGCCCTTGCCGTATTCGCGCTTCTGGCCTTTCTCAACCCGGCCGCCGAGGAATTGCGCCAGCAGTTGCACGCCGAAGCAGATGCCCAGCACGGGCACGCCAAGCGAGAAGATATTTCTGTCCGGCAACGGCGCGTCCTTGGCATAGACCGACGACGGCCCGCCGGAGAGGATGATGCCCCGTGCCTTGAGCGCGGCGATTTTCACCGCCGGCGTGTCGTAACGCAGGATGGTGGAATAGACGTTGCACTCGCGGACGCGGCGCGCGATGACCTGGGTGTATTGCGACCCAAAATCCAAAATGACGATTTGTTCGTTCATGAAATCAAAACCGAAACAGTGTTTGTGCCTGTGAATGGAAAGATTTACGAGAAAAAAATGGCGGCAACCCCGGCCAGCAGGTTAGGATTCCAAAATTAACCATTCGTTTACATGCAAGATTTGACACCACTTCACGATGCGGTTTTGAAAGGCGATGCAAAAACCGCCAAATCCGCCACCGAACAGGCCATCAAAGAGGGGATCGAACCCATGAAGTTGATCCAGGATTACATGATGCCCGCGATGCGCGAGGTGGGACAGCGTTTTGAATGCAACGAATATTTCGTTCCTGAACTGCTGCTGTCGGCGCGGGCGATGAAGGGCGCGCTGGAACTGCTGCGGCCCCTGCTGGCCAAAGGCGGCGCGCAGCCGTCCGGACGCGTCGTCGTCGGCACGGTCAAAGGCGATTTACACGACATTGGCAAAAATCTCCTGGTGGCCATGCTTGAAGGAGACGGTTTCGAGGTGACGGACATCGGAGTCAACGTCACTCCCGAACAATTTGTCGCGGCGGTGAAACGGAAACAACCGCAGATTCTTGCCCTGTCCGCGTTGCTGACCACCACGATGCCCGCCATGAAAGACACCATTGAAGCCCTAAAACAAGCCGGCGTTCGAGATCAGGTGAAAGTCCTGGTGGGCGGAGCGCCCATCACGCAGAAATTCGCCGACGAAATCGGCGCCGACGGTTACGCGGAGAGCGCGGCGGTCGCCCCCACCCTCGCCCGGCGGATGCTGGCTTGAATCACGGAGACGCCGGAAACGGCGCGGCGGATTTGGCCGCCGCAAAGAACGCATCCAAATTATTGAGCGGCGTGTTGGGCGGCAGATCGCAGCCGGAGGAAAGCACAAAATTACGATGACCGGCAGTCGCCGCCAGTAAATGGGCCGCGCGCTGCTTCACTTCATCAGCCGTCAACTGGCAGAAAACACCCGCCGGATCCAGATTCCCGCACAAGACGACATCGGCTGGAACTTTTGCCAGCCCGGCGGCAATATCCATCGGCGCGCCGAAATGAAAGCTCTTCAGGCCGGACTCCAAAATGGCCGGCAAATGCAGCAGCTTTGCGCCGCAATTGTGCAGGACCAGGGAAAAATGCCCGTCCGCAAGCGCCTCGGACATGGTTTTGATATAGACGGAAGAAAAAGCGGCCAGTCCGCGCGGCGACATCAAGCCGGCTGCCGGTTCGGCAATAATCACGCCGTCCGCCCCGGCGGCGCGGAATGCGCGGAGATATTCCGCGAGAAACGCCGCGCTCTTTTCCAGCACGACGTGCATCAAGTCCGGATCAGCCAGCGTCATTTCCAGGGCCTCGCTCACGCCGACCAGCCGTGCAGCCAATGAAAACGGCCCGATGCAACCGCCCATCACCAGCGGATGGCCGGGCAAGTCGCGCAATCCCCGCACTGCGTCAAGATGCACGGCGGTCCGCTTGTCGCCCGGTTTGGGAACGGCCAGACGCCGGGCCTGCTCCAGGTCCGTCACCAGCCGCCCGGTCACCGAAGGCACTTCCGTGTCTGAAAAATGGATGGCGCAACCAAATGCCTCGGCTTCCGCGCTCAAATCCATGGCCGACAGGACAAACGGCATTTGATACCGTTCGCGCAATGCGATCTGCGTCTCAATCTGCGCCCGCGAATTGCTGACCACGTCAATGACCCGCGCTCCCGTGAGCGCCAAACCGGGATAAACCGCGATGGGCATGGCCAAACGCCGCGCCGAACCAAGGACCAATTGATTGAAGCAATTCATTACGTTAGTGATTCGCGGCCATTCTCGCGATGACAGGAATAGATTGCGACCCAAAAATCCAGAAAGATGAACTGTTTGGCCATGCCAAAAGCCGGCGCAGCATCTGCAGAACGGCAGCCTTCAGGCAGAATAGATAATTCAGCCCGCGGCGCTTCACATTTTTTTGACGCGTGATGGATTTTTTGCGCAACTTTGGCGGAACGGCGGTTTTTAATCTGTGAACATGAAAGACGAACCGAACCAGAATGAATTGCGCGAGCTGCGCGGGCTTCTTTCACGCCTGCCGGACGCGCCGGTGGCGTCGAATTTCACCGCGCGCGTCATGCAGACTGTCGAGCTTGAAGCATCACGCCCGTCGCGCCCGCGGCTTTTTTCCGCCGTGGACTGGCGCGCGCTCCTGCCGCGCTTCGCGGTGGCGGCGGTCGTGATCATGGCGGCGGGTCTGGTGTTCCAACGTTACGAAGCCAATGCGCATCGGGGGCAGATGGCCAGGAATATTGCGCTCGTGGCCAGCGCGATGCCGAGCGTGGAGGCGCTGCAGAATTTTGACGCCATCCGGCGCATGAGCCAGCCGGTGCATGCGGACGACGGATTGCTCGCGCTGGCTCCCGACTTGAAATGAACCGCCCGCGTCAGGCGCACTGGTGGCTCGTCCTCTGCACGGCGGGACAACTGGCCATTTCCCAGTCGCCGGCCGCCGGCACCGGTTCCATGATTCCAGCCGCCCCCGCAAAAACGGCGGCGGTGCCGGCCATCTTGATCCCGCCTCAACCGCAGTCGCCAGTGGTGATTTTCCGCCAGATGCTGGCCATGACTCCCAGGGAGCGCGCGGAGTCCCTCACCAATCGCGCGCCAGAGGCCCGCGCGCGCATCCTCGCCAAGGTGGATGAATACCTGGCGCTCGATCCGAATGAGCGCGAGTTGCGGTTGCGCGCCACGGAATTGCGCTGGTATTTGATGCCGTTGTTCCAGACCGCGCCCGCCGACCGCGAAGCGTCCCTGGGACGGGTGCCGGACGAATTGCGCGACCTGGTGAAGACGCGGCTGGCGCGGTGGGACGCGCTGCCGCCGCAGATGCAAAAGGAATTTTTGGACAATGACCGCGTCCTGCGTTCTTTCACGCACATTGAGACGACAAACGCCGCCGCCGCGAATCCCGATCAGCTAAAGATTTCCGACCAGTTCAACCGGTTCTTTGATTTCACGCCGGAGGAAAAACAACTGGCGCTCAACACGCTCTCCGCCGCCGAGCGCGCGCAGATGGAGAAAACGCTGGAGACGTTCGACAAGCTGTCGCCGACGCAGCGCGCCCAATGCATCCGCGCGTTCACGGAATTTGCAGGCATGGGTCCGCAGGACCGCGCGGATTTTTTGAAGAACGCCGAAAGCTGGTCCAAAATGCCGCCGAAGGAACGGCAGGCCTGGCGCGATCTGGTCACGGAAGTTCCCAAATGGCCGCCGGTGCCGCCTTCGCTCATCATGCCGCCCATGCCGCCGAAAATCCAGCCGCGCCCCCATGCCCTTGTGGCCACGAATCGAAATTAAAAAACAACCTGCCGGCGTGGGATATATCATTGGAGGTTCGATGTTGGATGTTGGATGTTTCCAATAATTGCGTCTTAGTGATTTCCCATTCCCCGCCGTTCAAGTAAGCTGCCGCCGTGCATCCGGTTGCCTTTCATCTCGGTTCACTGCCCATCCATTCTTATGGCGTGATGATCGCGCTGGCGTTTCTTGTCGGACTTTGGACGGTTACGCTCCGCGCCCGGCGCGATCCCGCGCTGCGGAATTCCGGCGACAAAATCGCCGACATCACGCTCTGGCTGATGGCCGGCGCGATTCTCGGCGCACGACTGGTTTACGTGACGACGTATTGGAAGGAACAATTCGCCGGCGAGCCGCTCACTGAAATTTTCGCCATCTGGAACGGCGGCCTGGTTTATTACGGCGGCCTCATCGGCGCGGCGATTGCCGGTTTCATTTTCATCCGATGGAAAAAAATGCCGCTTTGGAAAACCGCCGACGCCTTCGCGCCGAGCATCGCGCTCGGAAGCGTGTTTGGCCGCATCGGCTGCCTGCTCAACGGCTGCTGCTATGGACGGGCCTGCAATCTGCCGTGGGCCATTTCGTTTCCAGCGGACAATCCGCTCCATCCGCCGACTTATCCGGTGCATCCGACGGAAATTTACGACGCGCTATTGAACCTCGGAATTTACATTTTTCTCGCGTGGCTGTTCCGGCGCAAGAAATTCGACGGCCAGGTTTTTGCGACCTATCTCATTTGTTACTCCGTCACGCGCTCGATCGTGGAATATTTCCGGGGCGATTATTCGGACCTCCATTATCACCTTGGCCTCACGCCGGCGCAATGGGTGAGTGTTCCCCTGTTCATCGCGGGACTGCTGCTCGCGGCGCTGCTCTCGCGCCGGGAACTGAAACGAGAATAGAAGATAATTGGGATGCTCATGGCCGAAACATTCAAAAATCAACCTTCAACGTGCAACGCTGAACCCATTTTCATCGCCGGCCCGACCGCCGTTGGCAAATCCGAAATCGCCCTGCACGTGGCGGAAAACATCGGCGGCGAAATCATCTCGACGGACTCGATGCAGGTCTATCGCGGACTCAACGTCGGCACGGCCAAGCCTTCGCCCGCCGACCGCGCCCGCGTGCCGCATCATTTGATTGACATTTGCGATTTGCAGGAGGCGTTCGATGCCGCGCAATTCGTCCGCCGCGCCGGGCAGGCTGTGGCGGAAATCCAGTCGCGGCAGAAAATCCCGATTTTCTGCGGTGGAACCGGGCTGTATTTCAAAGCGTTCTTGAGCGGCCTCGGCGAAGCGCCGCCGGCCAGCCCCGAGCTTCGCGCCGCGCTGGAAACCCTGCCCTTCGAGGCGTTGCTGCGCGAATTGCGGGAGCGCGACCCGGCGGCCTACGGCAAAATTGACAAACAAAATCCGCGCCGCGTCATTCGCGCCGTTGAAGTCATCCGGTTGTCCGGAAAGAAATTTTCCGAACAGCGGGCCGAGTGGAAGTCCGGAGCCGGGAGTCCAATGACCGGTGTCTTTTTCTGTCTCACCCGGCAGCCGGCGGAGTTGCACAATCGCATCAACTCCCGTGTGGATGCCATGTTCCGGGGCGGCCTTGTGGACGAGACGCGCGCCCTGCTCGATCACGGCCTCGAACAAAATCAGACGGCCATGCAGGCCATCGGCTACCGGCAGGTGGTGGAGCATTTGCGCGGCGGACGGAATCTGGCGGAGACGATCGAGCAGGTGAAAATCCGCACACGGCAATTTGCGAAACGGCAACTGACGTGGTTCCGCCGCCACGGCAATTGCCGGTGGATGGAATTGAAGCCGGATGAAACGGTTGATCGCTGCGCGGAGAAAATCCGCGTCCAAGCCGGCGAGGATCGCCAGCCGCGGGACGCCTGATTCTCCGCTTAAACCACAACGGCGCGCGGCCGGAATGGGGCGGGGGACAAATAAATAAGTTATATTGATTAATAAAATAAGCGGTTCTACAAGTTGCTAATTTTCCGTGACAAACGGGGCGGCGGCGGTATCTTTTTCAAAACCAAATTTCAATTATGAGCACACAAACCCGATTCGCATTGACGCAGGCCGACATTCCGCAGCAGTGGTATAACCTTCTCGCGGACTTTCCCGAACCGCTGCCGCCGCCGCTTCATCCAGGGACAAAACAGCCCATCCCGCCGGAGGCGCTGCTGGCGATTTTCCCGGAAAATCTGGTGAAGCAGGAAATGTGTCCCGACCGCTGGGTTCCGGTTCCCGAGGAGGTCCGGGACATTTACGCGCTCTGGCGGCCCACGCCGCTGCTGCGCGCGGTGCGGCTGGAGAAGGCGCTGCAAACGCCGGCGCACATTTATTACAAATACGAAGGCGCCAGCCCCGCTGGCAGCCACAAGCCCAACACTGCCGTCGCGCAGGCGTATTACAACAAGGTCGCCGGCACCAAGCGGCTCGCCACCGAGACGGGCGCCGGCCAATGGGGTTCGTCACTGGCGCTGGCGTGCAGGCTCTTTGGCCTCGAATGCAACGTCTACATGGTCAAGGTGAGTTACCAGTCGAAGCCCTACCGCCGGATGCTCATGCACACCTGGGGCGCAACGGTGCATCCGAGTCCCAGCGACCAGACGGAATACGGCCGCACGCTGCTGAAGGACGATCCGAATTGCCCCGGCAGCCTCGGCATCGCCATCAGCGAAGCCGTCGAGGACACCGTCACGCATCCGAACACAAAGTATTCGCTCGGCAGCGTGTTGAATCACGTTTGCCTGCATCAAACGGTCATCGGCCAGGAATCCATCAAGCAGATGGAAATGGCCGGCGAGGAGCCGGACACGATTATTGCCTGCTGCGGCGGCGGGAGCAATTTCGCCGGGCTGGCATTCCCGTTCATCCAGAAAAAAATCACGGAGAACAAGAAATACCGCATCGTCGGCGTCGAGCCGTCGGCTTGCCCGTCGCTGACGAAGGGCGAACTGCGCTACGACTTCGGAGACACGGCGGAGATGACGCCGCTGTTGATGATGTATACGCTCGGCCACAAATTCATGCCGCCGTCCATCCACGCGGGCGGGTTGCGTTATCACGGCATGGCGCCGATGGTGAGCCACGCGCTCAAGCTGGGTCTGATGGAAGCGGAAGCCTACCACCAGACGAAGGTGTTTGAAGCCGCGACGCTCTTTGCGCGCAGCGAAGGCATCGTGCCCGCGCCAGAATCCGCCCACGCGATAGCCTCGGTGGTGGAGGAGGCGAAGCGCGCGAAGGAAGCCGGGAAGAAGCGCGTGATTTTGTTCAACCTGTCCGGCCACGGCCTGCTCGATTTGAGCGCCTATGAAACGTATCTCACGGGAAAATTACAGGATGTTTAACCTGATTCAAAAATCCAAATAACTATGAAAACTCAAATTGTTCGTCTCGTTCTGACAGCCTGTTTTGCCATGCTGCCCGTGGTTTCCATCAACGCAGGCGTCCAACCGGTCCCCATCGTGGCCGGCCATTATCCAGCGGGTGCGGAAGGCATCAAAGGCGGATCCCTGCCGCCTCCGGGCTTATACTTCCGCGACTACAACTTCTTCTATACCGCCGACAACTTCAAAGACGGCCCGCCGCAATTTGACATCTTCGCCTACCTCAACGCGCCTCGTCTGATTTGGATGACCGACTGCAAAATCCTGGGCGCCGATTATGGCATGGATATCATCGTGCCATTTGGCAATTTGGACTGGAAAGTGATGGGCACCCACCACAACTATTTCGGCCTGGGCGACATCCAGATTGAACCCCTGTTGCTGTCCTGGCATTTCAAGCAGTTTGATCTCGCGGCTGGTTATGCGGTTTGGGCGCCATCAGGTGATTACAGCCCCAGCCGACCCGATTTGCTCGCGAAAGGATTCTGGTCGCACATGCTCACCTTGGGCGGCACCTGGTATCCGGATGAGCAAAAAACCTGGGCGCTGTCATTGCTGAATCGTTACGAGTTCTGCCAGGAACAAGACCAAACCCACACCGACCCGGGCCAGGTTTATACGCTCGAATGGAGCGTCAGCAAAAGCCTCAACAAACTGGTGGATGCCGGCGTAATCGGGTATTACCAGCAACAAGTGACCAAGGACTCGGGCCTGTTCGCGACAACCAAGCTCGACCGCAAAGTGGGCATCGGCCCGGAAATCAGCGCGGTTTGTCCCAAGCTGGGCTTGATCACCTCGCTGCGGTATGCCTACGAATTCGCCGCTGTCGAACGCCCCGAAGGTCATCTGGTCACACTCACGCTCACCAAGCGCTTTTAACCGCGGCGACCGGATTGTTCGCCACGTTCGAGTGCCAAGCCGGAGCTGCTCCTTGCTTGGCGCCGATTCCATGAAAGTTGTGTGCTCATTTGCGCCGGCATTTGGAGCCTTGAAAAGAAAACACGGCGAACAAACTTGCGCCGGGGTTGCATCCAACTTCGTTTGATCGCGATTCGATTATTGGAAGGCGTATGCGATCCGGTTGGTGTCGTTGACAGCCCACAGATTGAGTGGATTAACCGCTTGTGGAAATTTGATGAACCGCGCGCTGAAATCCGCCATGACATAATTTGAACCGCCGGTTTGAGTGTTCTGACCGCGGCTGTCATGGCGACTCATCTCAAGGACGCCTGTGAAGTCATTGCCAGTGCCTCCTTGTCCATTCGGTTCAAGCGAGTCCATAAAATAATCCCCGTTGTCATGGTGCTTTTCTCCAAGAACAACTGTGTCGCTCGGATGCTTGATCGCATTTTCCTTGATGCCTGAACCGAAAGTGGCCATGTCAACTTCAAGCGTTCTCCAATCCGTCGCGGCATATTTATCGGCAAAAAAATCATTCCAGCCGTTGATGATATAACTGCGTGGCGCGTTGTCAGCCACAGTCGTGCCGGATAAAGTGCCCGGGGGCGTTGCAAGCAGAATGTCGGTCGGACAGAGCAATACTTTCACATTCTTGCCGTAATCATCGTAAAGAAGGGTTGGCCAGCGGCTGGCTTCGCTGCGCGGCGGATAAAATCCTTGATTGTCGCCGACATAGATCTCCAAGGCGATGCCCAACTGCCGGAGATTGTTCAGGCAGGAAATGCGCCTGGCGGTTTCCTTGGCGCGCGACAAGGACCGGCAGCAGCATCGCCGCCAGAATCCCGATGATGGCGATGACCACCAGCAATTCAATCAGCGTGAAGGCTGATTTTGCATTGGCTGGTCTCCGCTGTTTTGTTATTTTCATAACCAACTCGGTCGCTTTGGCGCGTCTAGTGCATCATTGGACGCGCGGAACGTCCGCGCTGTTCATTCTAATTCATTTATGAATAAAAAAAATCTTTTTCTCATCGGCCTTGTGCTCCTGCTGGCTGGCCTCTATGTCGTATATTTCACCGATTGGTTCCAGACCAGGACGATTCAAATTTCCGCCACCACCAACCGCTCTGCCTCCACCCGGCTTAGTGCCGGACGGTTGGCGGGCGGACGGTTCGCCACACGATTGAGTGTTTCGACCAGCCCAATTGCCATCGCCCTTAACGACTATTACGAACTGACCGAAATCAAAGTCGTATCCGCTCGCCGAGCTGCAAACCAACAAACTCGCCCAGCCCGTCTGGCATCTTGTCGGAGATCCCAGCTCCGATTCCATCAATTCCTTCGTCTACGGCCAGAACATTGAAGGCATGGTCCCGGCCGTCAATGGCCTGCAACCGGAACCGCTGCAGCCTGGCGTCATTTATCGCATCTTTCTCACCGATGGAAAAATCAAAGGCCAGCACGATTTTCATCTCGGCGCCGCGCCCGCCAGCACCGCCACGAACAAACAACCGTCATCCGTTAGACGCCCTTGACCGCAGACAAGTTACGCGACGCGTCAATCTTTGTCCCGGCAAAATGGCATGACGCAAAATGATTGTTTGCTGGACTTCGCGCGAATCCGGGAAATTCCTCCTTGCATTTCGGCAGTTGCGCAATCGGACAGCGCGGATGAAACGGACAGCCGCTGGGCGGATGAATCGGCGACGGCACGTCGCCCGGCAAAACGATGCGCTGCCGTTTCGTTTCCGGATCCACTTCCGGCACGGCGGAAATCAGCGCCTGCGTGTAAGGATGTTGCGGGTCGCGGATCAATGTCTTTCGCCTCCGCCGCTTCGACAATTTTTCCGAGATACATCACCAGCACGCGATGGCTGATGTGCTCCACCACCGCCAGATCGTGCGCGATGAACAGATACGCGATGCCGCGCTGCTGCTGCAAATCGCGGAGCAGATTGATGATTTGCGCCTGCACCGAAACGTCCAGCGCGCTCACCGGCTCGTCGCAGATGATCAGCTTCGGTTCGACCGCCAGCGCGCGCGCGATGCCGATGCGCTGGCGCTGCCCGCCGGAAAATTCATGCGGATAACGCTGCGCATAAACCGGGTCGAGGCCGACATCCTTGAGCAGTTCAAAAATCCGTTTCTGCCGCGCGGATTTGCTGTCGGTCAGTTTGTGGATGTCCAGCGCCTCGCCGACGATTTGCTCGACGGTCATGCGCGGATTGAGCGAGCCGTAGGGGTCCTGAAAAATCATCTGGAACTTGCGCCGCCGCGCGCGCAATGCCGCGCCGCTCATTTTCAGGATGTCCTCGCCGTCGAGCGAGATTTCTCCCGCCGTCGGTTCGACGAGCCGGACGATGGCGCGGCCGAGCGTCGTCTTGCCGCAGCCGCTTTCGCCGACGAGGCCGAGCGTTTCGCCCGGCGCGATGCTGAAGCTCACGTCGTCCACCGCCTTCACGGATTCGCGGACGCGGCTGAACATCCCGTGCTTCACGGGAAAATGCACCTTCAGATTTTTGACTTCGAGCAATGGCATGACGAACCGGATCAAAATCGTTTGTTGTATTCCTCGTGCGAACCAATCCATTCCCAAAGAAAAATTTCGCCGGAAAATTTGCCGACGGCGCGGTAATGGCCGCCCACGCGCACCGACCAATCAGACTTGCCGATGGATTTGAAATGCAGTGACGGATGATAAGCGTTTGCCGACCAGAGCCGATAATTCTTTTGCGCCAGCATCCGCACTTCGGCGGGCAACGCGCGATACCGCCGCCAGAATTCGGACGTTCCTCGGCTGGGAATGATCACGGTTCGCGCAGGATGTCGGTGAGCGGAATCGTTTTGCCGGCGGCATGTTCGGCCTCCGCCGCGTCATGAAGCGCGCCGAACTTGCCGGCGGCGGCATCGCGCTTCATTTGCTTGTCCCAATCGTCGTCCTCGAACGGATGCAGCAATGCCTCCAGCTCGCACCGCTCTTGCAGCGAGAGTCGGTCAATCGCAGCCTTGATTTCAGCAACCGTGCTCATGCTGGAAAATTAAGCGCAATGCGGTTTGGCGTCAATGAGGCAAATCTGCTCAAAATGCCTTGCCATTGACTTCAATAGAAAGTTTTGCCGACTCCCAGAAGACTTCTCTCCAAGGATCAATTAGCGATTTGGCGGTGGGACGCTTCTCTGGATCAAATTCCAACATGCGTTTGATCAACATTGAAATTCCTTTTCCTTGAACACCCGGAATGTATCCCAATTGTTCAAGCTCAACATTTGCAAGCGAGTCTTGGTTAGGGACGCATGGGTTTTTGCCCGTGAACAACAAAGCTGCTACCAAACCAAGCTGGTAAACATCGCTGGCTGACGTTAATGCAGTCCCGGCCCTCTCGAACCGGACTAAATCTGGCGTCCTGAAATAAAATGGAAGCTGCGGATTTCTGGATTCTGACATCATGCCTCGGTCATATTTTATGGCACGGTCACGAAGCGTCATCAGACCGAAGTCGCCGAGCAAGCATCGCTTCCCGGCAATAAATACATTGTGCGGCTTAACGTCTCTGTGAATCGCCTCACCCGGAATTTCTGAAAGGTATGCCAGCGCTGACAGCACCTGCATAATATACGCCGCTTTTTCACTGGCATTTGCCGAGCGTTCTCGGATGACATCTCCTAAAGTTTTGGGCAAGTATTCAGTTACAAAAAACGGGTATTTGATAACACCGTCGGTTGTATTTTCCTCCCACGTTCCCCAGTCAATAACCCGGAGGATATTTGGATGTGCGTGCTTTTTGAGAAAGGCAATTTCATGCAGGAACCGTTTGTGCCGCGCCTCGTGTGAATACGCCAAACTGAATTTGATGGCCACCAGAGAATTTGCCGCCGGACCTTCACTGGAAACACAAAGATAAACCACGCTATTCCCGCCGCGTCCTATCCATTCAACAACTCGATACCATGCTCCGTTGGAAGATTTGAGCGCACGCTTGAATTCTAATGAAGGAAGAGGACTGAGTTTGTTCACTTTATTTAGTTTGGTTGAACAATTATAGACATTTCATTGAGCTATTTGCACGAAATGAAAATTTATTTTATTTCCAAAACGGACATCTCACGAAACGTCCGGGTTCGACTTCGAGCAGTTCGGGAATTTTTTCGGAACATTCCGGCTTGGCAATCGGGCAGCGCGGGGCGAAACGGCAGCCGGGCGGGAAATTGCCGATGCGCGGGACGTTGCCGGGAATGGCCGAGAGGCGGTCGGCGTCGCCGCGCAGTTTCGGCACGGAATTCATCAGCGCGCGGGTGTAGGGATGCAGCGGGCGGCGCAGGAGTTCGCGCGCGGGCGACAGCTCGACAATCTGCCCGGCATACATCACGGCCACGCGGTCGGCCATGTCGCCGACGATGCCGAGGTTGTGCGTGATGAGCAGAATCGCCATGCCGAGCCGCTGCTTGAGTTCGCTCAACAAATCCAGAATCTGCGCCTGAATCGTCACGTCGAGCGCGGTGGTCGGTTCGTCGGCCACGAGCAGTTTCGGCTCGCTCGCCAGCGCCATCGCGATCATCACGCGCTGCTGCATGCCGCCGGACATCTCGAACGGATAATTTTTGATGCGCGATTCCGGCGCGGGAATGCCGACGAGTTTCAGCAGGCGGATGACTTCGGCGTCGTTCGCTTTTTCCGGCCTGTGCAGCTTGAGCGATTCCTTGATCTGGTTGCCGATGCGGAAAACGGGATTCAGCGACGCGCCCGGGTCTTGAAAAACGTAGCTGACCACGCCGCCGCGGATTTGTTGCAGTTCGCGCGCCGACATTTTCAACGTGTCCTGGCCGTTCAGCAAAATTTCCCCGCCGACGTAATTGGCCGGCGGCGTCGGCACGAGCCGCGCGATGGAAAGCGCGGTGACGGTCTTGCCGCAGCCGCTTTCGCCGACGAGGCAGACGGTTTCGCCCGCGCCGATGGTGAGCGACACGTCGTCCATCGGCGCGCAGCGCCTCGGCATTTTTGCCGAAGTCCATTTTCAGATTTTTGATTTCGAGCAGATTCATAACGACTTCGTGTCCGCCGCGTCTCTTAATCCATCGCCGAGGAAGTTGAAAGCGAGAACGGTGACAAAAATCGCCGCGCCGGGCGCGAGCAGCCACGGATAATTCCGCAGATACTCGGTGTTTTGCGCGGCGGTCAGCATGTTGCCCCAGCTCGCGCTCGGTTCCTGGATGCCGACGCCGAGAAAGCTCAACACGACTTCGCCGAGAATGTAATACGGCACGCTCAACGTCGCCGCGACGATGACGTAGGAAAAGGTGTTCGGCAAAATGTGGCGCACGATGATTTTCAGATGCGACTGGCCGAGCGCGCGGGCGGCGAGGACGAATTGCTGTTCGCGCAGCGAGAGCGTCATGCCGCGAATCACGCGCGCCATGCTCGCCCAGCCGATGAAGCTCAAGATGATGATGATCATCGCATAAACCTGCGCCGAACTCATGCCCGGCGGAAACGTCGCGCGCAGCGAAATGATGAGATACAGCGCGGGAATGGACATGATGAGTTCGCAGAGCCGCATGATGACGGTGTCCGTGCGCGCCGCAGAAATAGCCGGAAATGCCGCCGATGATCATGCCGAACGAAAACGACAGCAAAATGCCGATGACGCCGATGGACAGCGAGATTTGCGAGCCGTAAAGCAGCCGCGAAAAAACGTCGCGCCCGAACTGGTCCGCGCCGAGCAGATAAACCGGATAATCTTTGTCGCCGGTGCCGAACAAGATGGATGGAGGCCGGAATCAGGCCGAACAATTTGTATTTGTCGCCGCGAACGAAAAAATGGAGCGGCTTCGTGTCGTTCGCAACCGCGTGATAAGCGAAAACGCCGCCGCCTTGTTCGTAGCGCGGCACGACCAGATGAAAGCCTTGCAACCGCGGCCAGATCGGCGGATGGAAGGAATAATTGGTGTCCAGGCGGTCGTAGCGGTAAGGCGCGACGAATCCGGCGAACAGCGCGACGAGATAAAGGAAAATCAAAATCACGCCGCCGACCATGGCGATGCGCCGCGCTTCAGCCGCTGCCAGAACAATTGCCACGGCGAAAGCGGCTGCTCGGCTTCGCGGCTTTGAATTGGCGCGGCGGTTTCCATTTATTTTTTGGAGTGCGGCGACATGTCGCCGCTTTCCGACGACGCGACACGTCGCGTCGAACCAAAGCGCGGACATGTCCGCGCACTCCACAATTTTATTTGAAGCATTTTATTTCAACCGGATTCGCGGGTCGCTCCACGCGAGCAGCAGGTCGGCGATGAAATTTCCGATCACCAGCAGCGCCGTGGCCATGACGACGCAGTCCACGACGAGATAGGAATCCTTGGCGAAAAACGCCTCCATCGGTCAGCCGTCCGAGGCCGGGCCAGGCCATGATGTTTTCCACGATGAACGCGCCGCTCAACAGCGCGGCGAGCGAGTAGCCGAAAATGGTCAGCAGCGGATTGATGGCGTTGCGGAGCGCGTGTTTGTAAATCACCCAGCCTTCGCCGAGGCCGCGGGCGCGGGCGGCGGTGACGTATTCGGCGCGCAAGCGTGTCGAGCAGGTTGGAGCGCATCTGGCGCATGATGCCGGCGAGGTCGGAGGCGGCGAGCACGATGCGCGGGCAGAATGAGATGATGCGCGCAATCCCAGAATTGTTGCGAACGGCGTCATCAAATCGTGGATCGGACTTTGCGCGCCGCCGACGGGAAACCAGCCGGTCGCCGCCGCGAACCACAGCGCCAGCAGCGAGAGCAAAACATCGGGCATGGACAGACCCGACGAACGCGATGAACGAGCAGGCGTGGTCAACCCACGAATCTTTTTTGACCGCCGCCCAGATGCCGAGCGGCATGGCGATGCCCCACGCGATGATCGAGCGCGAAAAACGAAAGCAGAAAGGTGTTCCACAGCCGCCGAACGATGAGCGAGGTGGCGGGAATTTTGTAGGCCATCGAATAGCCGAAGTCGCCGTGCAGGACGTTTTTGAGCCAGTAGAAGTATTGCACATACCACGGCTGATCGAGGTGGAACTGCGCCTTGAGGCGGGCGATGGTTTCCGGCGAGATTTGCGGATTTTGCGAGAGCGCGGTGAAATAATCGCCGGGCGCGAGCGACATGAGCAGAAACGTGAGCAACGACACGCCCAGCAGGAGCGGAATCATGTGCAGCAGCCGTTTCAGAACAAATGACCACATCGCAATACGCGCGGCAAACGTGGCAAAAAAAATCGTCGCGGGCGCGAGTGAAAATCGGTCGACTTTCGAACGCGCAAAACGGAATGCTTTCGAACGGTCAAATCGATGCGTCATGAAAAATTTCATTGGTTGCCGCCGCGATTTTCGCCGCGATGCTCGCGTTGTGTCTGTCCGGCTGCGGACAAAAATCAGAAACGCCGCCGGAAAAATCCGCCGCCGAGTTATCCGCTGCCCGATCCGCCGGTGGTGGCGAATTGCGAGCCGGGCATCGCGGGCGGACGGCTGGTCGTCGGCCGAGATCGGCGATCCCGAAGACGTTCAATCCCATCACGGCCAACGAATCGTCGTCCATGACATCTGCCGGTTTATGTTCTGCGTCGCTGCTGAGTTTCGACATGCCCATCGCAGACGGTCGAGCCGGGCCTGGCGGAATCGTGGACCAATTCGCCGGACGGCAAAACATGGACGTTCAAGCTGCGGAAAAATCTGCGCTGGAGCGACGGCGCGCCGCTGACGGCGGACGACGTGGTGTTCACCTGGAACGACGTGATTTACAATCCGAAAATTGACAACGTCACGCGCGACCCGTTCATCGTGGACGGAAAAAAATTCACGGTGACGAAGGTGGACGACTTGACGGTCCAGGTCGTGACGCCGGAAATTTACGCGCCGTTTCTGGAAGCGTTCGGCGCGGGCGTGCCGATCATGCCCAAACACATTCTGGCAAAATCCGTCGCGGACGGCACATTCACCTCGGCCTACGGCATCAATTCCAAGCCCGGAGGAGATCGTCGGCAGCGGGCCGTTCCGGCTCAAGGAATACAAGCCGGCGCAATACACGCTGCTGGAGCGCAATCCGTATTTTCTGGAAGTGGACACGAACGGCCAGCGCCTGCCGTATTTTGACAACATCATTTTCACCGTCGTGCCGGACATGAACGCCATGTCGCTGCGCTTTTTGAGCGGCGAAAGCGACGTGGACGACTTCGTTTCTCCGTATGAATACGACCAGTTCAAGGCCGAATCCGCCAAGGGAAAATTCAAACTGCTCGAACCGGGCGTCGGCCTGGAAACGAGCTTCTTCTGGTTCAACGAAAACACCAACGTGAATCCCAAAACCGGCAAGCCTTACGTGGACCCGAAGAAATTGAAATGGTTCCGCAACGCAGAAATTCCGGCAGGCGTGTTTCCTATGCGATTGACCGCGAAGCCATCATCAAATCCGTCTATTCCGGCCGCGGCATCCCGGCTTACGGCTTCGAAACGCCCGGCAATAAAAAATGGTTCAACCCGGACATCCGCAAATATCCGCATGACCCGGCCAAGGCGCTGGCCTTGTTGAAGGAAATTGGAATCGAAAAACGCAACGGCGACGATTTTCTGACGGACGCCGACGGCAACAAAATTGAATTCGTCTTCAACACCAACACCGGCAACGACGCGCGCGAAAAAACGGCGGTGCTGATCGCAGTCGGATTTGAAGAAACTCGGCATGAACGTCATTTTTCAGCCGATTGAATTCAACACGCTCATCACCAAGATTGACGTACACCTACGATTACGAATGCGTGCTTTTGGGGCTTGCACCCGGCACCAGCGCCGACCCGTCGGACAGCATGAACGTCCATCAAATCCGAGCGGCTTCACGCACCAATGGTTTCCGCGCGAGAAAACGCCGTCCACCGACGTGGGAAGCGCGGCATTGACTATTTGATGGACGCGCAGATGAAGACGCTGGATTTCGCCGAGCGGAAAAAGGATTACGACGAAGTCCAGGAAATTCTCGCCGAGGAACAGCCGATGATTTTCACCGTCACGCCGATGTATTACGCCGCCATCCGCTCGGACATCGGCAACGTGCGCCCGACCGCCTTGACCTATTACCGCGTGACATGGAACGCCGAGGAGCTTTATTTCAAACGCTAGTTTCCGCGCAAAATACTTTCAGCCGACCGCGGCTTCGTGATTTAATCTCCAGAATGTTTTCATCGGAAATCAAATCCGTCCATTTCACCGGCATCGGCGGCACGGCCATGGCGTCCGCCGCCGCCGCGATGCTGGACAAGGGCTTTGCCGTCACCGGCTCCGACCAGAATGTTTATCCGCCGATGTCCACGTTTCTCGCCGCGAAAAAAATCGAGGTGATGAACGGCTACGCGGAAAAAAACCTGTCGCACAAGCCCGACCTCGTCGTCATCGGCAACGCCATTTCGCGCGGCAATCCGGAGGCGGAGTTCGTGCTCGACCACAAGCTGCGTTACTGCTCGCTGCCGGAGCTGCTGCGCGGAATTTTTCATCCGCGGCAAACGCTCGCATCGTCGTCGCCGGCACGCACGGCAAGACGACCACGACCTCGCTGCTGGCCTGGGTTTTCGAGCACAACGGGCTGAATCCCAGTTATCTCATCGGCGGCATTCCGAACAATTTTTCGCAGGGCGCGCGGTTCACGGACAGCGAATGGTTCATCATCGAGGGCGACGAATACGACACCGCGTTTTTCGACAAGCGCAGCAAGTTCATCCATTACCAGCCGGAAGTCGCCGTCATCAACAACCTGGAATTCGACCACGCGGACATTTTTGAAAATCTGGATGCCGTCAAGAAAACCTTCTCGCATTTCATCCGGTTGATTCCGCGCAACGGCCTGCTGCTGGCAACGGCGACGACGCGAACCTCGCGCCGCTGCTGAATGTCACGCATTGCCCGGTGAAACGGTTTCGGCCTCGGCGACGGACAACGCCATTCAGGCATTCAACCTCCGTTACGGCCCGACGGCGACGGAGTTTGAAATTCCCAGCTTCAAATTTCATCTGAACCTCGTCGGCGAACTGAACGTCCGCAACGCGCTGGCGGTCGTCGCCTGCGCAAAGCATTGCGGGCTGAAGAACAAGCAAATCCAGTCCGCGTTCGACACGTTCAAAGGCATCAAGCGGCGGATGGAAGTGCGCGGCATCGCCGGCGGCGTGACGGTGGTGGACGATTTCGGCCATCATCCGACGGCCATCCGCGAGACGTTGAAGGCGCTGCGCCTGAAATATCCGCGCGAGAAAATCCGGGCCGTCTTCGAGCCGCGCAGCAACACGACGCGCCGGAATGTTTTTCAACACGAACTCGCCGCATCGTTCGCGGACGCCGACGCGGTGGTGGTTTCCGAGGTGGCGCGGCTGGAGCAGCTCGCGCCGGAGGAACGGCTGAATCCGGAAAAATTGATGCAGGATTTGAAGGCCGCCGGCAAGGACGCGGCCTATCTGCCGGACGTGGACGCCATCGTCGCGCACATGGCGAAAACGGCGCAAGGCGGCGACGTGGTGGTGGTTTTCAGCAACGGCGGCTTTGGCGGGATTCACGGGAAATTGCTGGAGCGGCTTGGACGAAGATGATTGCGGTGATTTTTCCAGTTGAACAACTTTTGTTACTTTTTTGAAAATATTTCTGGCAAGAAGCGGCAAAGTGGGTTAGTTAGAAACAAGTTCAGGTCATGCGAATAGAAAACAGTTCAACGACCGCACACCTCCGCCGCGCTCCGGCGTGGCGGACAAACATTCAACCGGAGACACTCCCATGGACATCCATCACCCGTTCGTAACGGAATTCCCCGAACATCGCGAAACCATCCGCCATCTGAAATTGAGCGACAACCGGTTTCGCCAGATGTTCGAGGAATACCATCAACTGGACGACACCATCTGCCGCTTCGAGGAAGAAATCGAGTTCGCCACCGACCAGGAAATTGACGAACTCAAATTCAAGCGCGCCAAGCTCAAGGACGCGCTTTACACCGCCGTCACCCACTCCGTGCCGGTTGCGTCTTGAACGCCGGGCGGATTTCTCTGCTCGATCCGGTCGAACCGGGCCGATCTGATTTCGTCGAGGCCCGCTGTCGGGCATTTCACATTCGTCGCAATAAAATCAACATCGGCGGCGTGTTCGACGCTTGGCGCAACCCATCCATCACGGGTGCCGCATCCGGAAGAACTCGCGGGACAACGCCGGGTTGATCATGGGGAAGGTCATCTGCCAGTTGGTCTGTGAATTGGGCATGTCGCCCCAATCCGCATCAATACCGAGATCAAAGCCGTTTGTCTGCAATATCCAGCCCACATAATTTGAAGGCCATGAAAGCGTCAGGTTCGCACCGTTGACCGACGCGGTGACGTTCGTGCCGACCGAGGGCAGGAAGGCGCCGGCGCTCATGATTTGAATACCGCTGAACTTTGCGTTCTGCACCACATTGGTCGCAATGACGACGAACTGCCCGCTGCCATCGGCCGGCAGAGTGAACTCGCGGACCACGGCGCGGTTTGAGGTGCCCGCTGCCGCCAAAATATCAAAGTTGGTCAACACCCGGTTGCCGTTGATCAGCACGTTGAACACGCGCTGGCCCGGAGCGGTGAAATAGATCTCCGCAAAATGGAGCCGCACCAGATAGTTGCCGCCGGGAACGAAATTGGTGAACGTGTAAGTCACCTTGGCGGATGCGTCGGCATAGCGTTCAGTCTGGTAAACTGCCATCGGCGCGGGAAACGGCGCGACGTTGGTGTCAATCGTGGCGATTCTGGAATAGCTGCTCCCGCCGGTATAAAACGCATCCGCGGAAAAGGATCCTGAAGCTCCGCCGCCGCAATTGACCGCAACCAGCGGTATCGAAAACAGGGGGGTCGCGCTTGCTTCGATTGAAATGCCCGTCTCTCCGCCTGCCGGAACCATGGCGGTGATGACGTAGTTATAGGTGACGCCATTGGCGGCATTTGTGTCTGTAAAAGCAGTCGCGGTAACGTTGGTGGAGATGGCGGAGTAGGAACCGCCGCTGACGGTCGAGCGGTAAACATTGTAACCGGACACTCCGATGCTCGCCAACCAGTTGAGAATCACGACGCCATTTCCCGCCGTGGCCGAAAGTCCGTTTGGCGGCGGTGTATAAGGCGTCGCGCTTGCTTCCGCGGAAGCGCACACTTTCTCCAATCTGGTTGGTGGCGGTCACGACATAATAATAGGTGACGCCATTGGTCAGACCGGTGTCGGTGAAACTCGCGCCGGTGACGCCATTCGTGACCGGCGAATACAGGCCGCCGCTTTGCAGGGATCGTTTGACGTTATATCCAGTGGCGAGCGCCGAGCCGTTCCACAGCAGCAAAATCTGGCCGTTGTTGGCGATGGCGGAAAGTCCCGCCGGAGGATTCGGAGCCTGGGTGGGAACGGGATAACCGGGATTGTTCGTGGTATTCAACCACCACAGCGCGCTGGTGACGCCGCGCGGATAATGCTGGCTGCCGAAGGCGCCGCCCGAACCGACGCTGTTCAACTGGTCTGACCAGCCTTGGTAATTGGCTTCTTGAAATTGGATGGTCGCGTGGATTTGGTCAATGGTTCCATCCACGTTGCTGTTGTTGATGCCGAGGAGGTTTTCGACGATGTATTGACCCAGGTAAATCTTGCTTTGCCAAGTGTTGAAGTTCGAGCCTGAAAGTTTCCAGCCGCCACTGGTGGCATCGAGGCATCTGCCGGGAATGAGCACCGCTGAAACATGATTGGACAATGCCTGAAACATGGCAGCATACGGGCCGCCCACCGGGTCCACGGCATTCGTCAATCCCATCTGCGCGGGATAAGCCAGGCCCTCCACAACCGGCAGCAATGCCGATTGGTTGCTGCCGTTCAAAAACGCCGGAATATAGCCGAGTGTTCCGTTATAGGTGTTCCAAGCATTGACAATGGATTGCGCCGCCAACCCCGCCATGTTCGAGCAGGTGGTGGCATCAGGCGCATCGCCAATTTTGTCGAACATCGCCTGCAACGCCAGATAGCTGGCCCAGTTCTTTACCGTGGTCATCGCATTCCAGCGCGGCACGTTCAAGGATGGATCCAGCGAATCGTAGGTTGTGATTTCCGGCGTGGAGCCGCGCTCGTTGAGGTAGGTGGTGATGCCGTCCCGCGTGGCGGCGTTTGTGTCGTCGCGCAGCAGCATGGAGTTGAGGCAGGTTTGCAACAGCGCCGTGTTGTTCGTGAGCCAGGCGCTGTCGCCGGTGCGGCTCCAATAAAGCCCGGCGGACACGAATCCAATTCTGCAACTCCTCCTGCCCCATGTATGAAAACCCGCTTTCATAGGATGTCGGGTCCTTGCCCGGCGAGATCCGAGGTTAAGCCCGTGCCCATGTCGTGATGAAACCCAAACCCGTTGGAGGAGACGATCGTGTTGGAAGTGATGTCGTAAAGCGGGTGCGTGAACGCGTAACCCGAACCGTTGAGCGCGCCGGAATAGGTGTCCAGCACGTTGCGCAACGCCCAGGGATACATCAGCGAATCGTAAAACGCATGATCCACGGTGAGGTCGAATGTGTTGACGTAATTGTATTCGCCCTCCATTTCGCGCCAGCCAAAGCCGTTGGTCGAATCCAAGTCCGCCACAGTGCAGGCCATGTAACTGTGCAGGGCGTCGCTGGCCAGAAACTGCCGATACACGTTCAGATTTGCGCCGGCCAGCGAGGAAGCCAGTTGCTGGCAACGCATTTGCGCGTCTGCAAATCCAGCAAAAGCCGCGTCTATCACGCTGTCCACGGAACCAAACAAGCTCGTGTAATAATAGTGCGCTGAAATCCGCGAATCCGTCACCGCGCTCCGGTAAAACGCCACAACCACCGTCAACGATTTCGTCTGGCCCGCCGGAATATTCAAATGAAAGGCGCCCCCGGCCGACATGCCGTTCAGCACCGCCGTCAGTAACGCGCCACTCAACAAATCGCACGCGCCCGTCTGCACCGCCAACACTCCTTCGCCGACGGCAAAACCTTGATACGCGCCGCCGGCAAAACTCCCTGGCGTGGCGGCCACCGGCAGGCCGAAATAGAAATCCTCGGCGGTTGAGTTGGTGTTGGTGATGGTGAAAACCATCCATGTCGCCGGCAGGAAGAATCGCTTTTTGTCGGCGAGCGACGCGGAATCAAAGCTCGCCATTTTCCAGGCGGGTGTGTAATGCGTCCACGTCAATGCACCGCCGCCCACATTCCATTGGTCAGTGCAGGGCGTGAGCGTCCGCTGGACGTTCGTGTCTTCAAAGAAAGTCGCACTGGACGAAATGCTGGCCGGCGAAGCCACAAACGGAAGCGCCCGCAATCCGCTGCTGTCCGAAAGCGCAATGACGACCCCGCCGCCGCCGCCGCTGTAGGGGATGGACGAACTCGAAAATCCGAAACCGCATTTATCGCCTTTTGTGCCATATGCAAAGGTCGAATAGGCGCCGACCGCCGCGTGGTCCACGTTCACGAAGACAAGCTGATTGGACGAAAGCAACGTGTAAGCCCGCGCCGAAAACGCCAGCGCACAGCCTGCCGCCAGAACGAGGCTGCCAATTATGCGCGACGCCGCATGATTCGTTGAGCTTGGCCGGTTCATGCAGTGGCGGATTTAGGTGACTGCCTCCGCGCGCGATTCCGGGGCGCACCGTCTATCTCTACGTCGAGCATAAGCGCAATTTTCCCATGAATATTCCAATGTTTCAAGCCTTTCAGCAGCGCGACTGAACAAGCAAGTCACGCCAACAACTCCCGATCCAGAAGCGATAATGGATCGCCTCCGATATACGATCGCTGGACACAGATTGTCAAATGCGTCGTCAATTCGCCGTCACAGCTCATTGGACCGGGCCAGTGCGCGTGATAAATCCGCGAGCGCCACGGCGAACTTCGCAGAATCAAAATCCGGGATGGACTGCGCGAGCTTGAACAACTGGTCGAGCGCGGATTGCACCGGCCCGTTGTTTTTCAACTCCGGCAGCGCGGCAACGAGGCGGTCCAGCGCCAGCACCAGGCGCTCGGCGCGGCGGGCTTGAAGATTTTGTGAAATTGAGCTTTCGCGGAACGACTCGCTGGAAGCAGCAGCCGCAAACAACATTTTGCGGGTCATGTCATCCGTCCAAGTCACAGTGGCATAGTGTTGGGCAACTTTATTGCCCTCGCTTTGGACAAGTTCGGCGGCTTTGGTTGCTTCGCCCGATGCTGTGGGCAATTGTGTGTCATTAACCAGGTCGTTGATGCTCCGCATCGCAGTTTTTAGCGTCCAAAACACACCCGCCAACCGATTGATTTCACTTTCTGTCGGCGAATTTTCTTTGGCGATTTGCCAGCTCATTTCGCGCAATGCCACGGCCTGCCCGACGAGCCACGCCTGCGCGCCGTTGCCATTTTTCTCCGCGCGCCAATGCTTCGGCTCGGCCACGCTCTGGCCGTCCAACTCAAAAACCAGCTCGGGATGCCCAGCCTTGAGGATGTCGGCGTCCACGTTCTGGTGGCAGGCGACGCAGACATTGGCGCGGATGTAAAGATTTTGCAGGTCGCGCATCCCGGTGGCGGTGCGGTCGGCGCGCGTGTAATCGGCCCGCGTGTGCGAACGAATCCAATGCTCCGCAGGGCCGTGGCAGCTTTCGCAGGAGACACCTTCGGCGGCATTGAATTTTTCACCGCGCAGATTTTCCGGCACGCTGTTTAGCGGCGCGTGGCAGACGGTGCAGCGCTTCTTCCGCCGTCGCATTCTTGATTCCGAGCGCGTCCGCGATTTGCTTCGAGCGCGCGGTGGCAAGCGTGGCGACCGGCCGTTGCGAATGAAAATCCTTGAGCGACCATACCAGAAACTGGTTTTGGTTCGCGCCGCCGCCGCCGTGGCAACTGGAGCTGGCGCAGGAATTCGCGCCGAGAAATTTCGCCGGCGTGTCCGCGCCGCTCGCCACGCCGCCCGCAAAAACAGCCGTGGCGAGAAGCCACGCGACCGGATAACAAATTGTTTTACTCACAGGGTTAAATTGGTTAATGGAGTGGCGGCGTGAATGCAACTCTAATTGAATCATTGCGCGGCGCCAGTGGAGGCAGCTTGAGCTTTATCACCGGACTGGGCTTGCTGTCCTGCCTGCTGTTTTGGCTTGCGATTGAAATTGTCCGCGCATTGTTCCGCGCGAATGCCGAGCGCGCCCAGAACCGCGTGGCGCTCGAAAAGCTGCGCGCGCAACTGCTGGAAGCCAGGCTCCGCAGCCGCGAGGCAGGCCCGGCGCAGTCCGGCTGGAACGGTTTTCGCAAATTCACCGTGGCGAAAAAAAATGTCGAGTGCGACGACGTTTGCGCCTTTTATCTCAAACCGCATGACGGTCGTGAATTGCCCGCGTTCAAACCCGGTCAATACCTGACGTTCCAGCTCGACCTGCCCGGCCGCGACAAACCGCTCGTGCGCTGCTACTCGCTATCCGACGGCCCCCACCGGAAGGATTTTTACCGCGTCACAATCAAAAAGGAGAAGGCGCCCCCGGACAAACCCGATTTGCCGCCGGGCGCGGCTTCCAGCTATTTTTGCGACACCGTCACGGAAGGCGACATCCTCAACGTCAAGGCGCCAGCGGGCCATTTCTGCCTGGATCTGGCGCGGACAAATCCCGTGGTGCTCATCGCCGGTGGCGTCGGCATCACGCCGATGTTGAGCATGGCCGGCGCCATCGCCGCCGGTGGCTCGAAGCGCGAGGTGTGGTTTTTCTTTGGCGTCCGCAACCGGCGCGAGCACATTCACAAGGCCGAGCTGGAAAAGCTGGCGGCCGAAAATGAAAACATCCACCTGCACGTCGCCTACAGCAAACCCGGCGCGGACGATGTCAAAGGCCGCGACTACCAGCACGAAGGCCGCGTGAGCATCGAGCTGCTCAAGGAGTTGCTGCCGTCGAACAATTTCGAGTATTACCTCTGCGGCAGCGGCGCGTTCATGAAAAGCCTCACCGACGGCCTGGAAGCGTGGGGCGTGCCGGACAAGGACGTTCACTTCGAGGCGTTCGGCCCGGCGACGGTGAAGAAAAAGACCGCCGCACCCACACCGGAGGAAACGACTCAACTGGCCAAAATCAACGTCACCTTCAGCCGTTCCGGCAAGACGATCCATTGGGAACCGTCCGCCGGGAACCTGCTCGACTTCGCCCTTTCGCAGGGTGTGAAGATTGATTCCGGCTGCTGCGCCGGCGGCTGCGGCTCGTGCATTGTCGCCATCAAATCCGGCGCCGTGGATTATTTGAAAAAGCCCGACGCCGAACCGGAGACCGGCACCTGCCTGACCTGCGTCTGCCGCCCGAAAAATGATTTGGTTCTGGATGCGTGAACGTGAAAACATTCAACATTCAACATTCAACATTCAACGCCGAAGTTGATGCGGATCGGCGCACAGTTGGATATTGGGCGTTGAATGTTGAATGTTCGGCGTTTCTTCCCCATCACTAAATGCCCGCCGCCCCGACCATCCTCGAACGCCCGCAACGCTGGGACTCCGCGTTCGACCCGGACATGACCGATGCCGGCGTGGACCGGCTGCTCGCCACTGCGCCGTTCCGCGAAATGAACGCGGAAAAATTTCCAAGGCGCACGCCGCTCCGCGAAATCATCCGCAACGACACGCGCATCCTCAAATTCCGAAAGGGCGAAATCATCGTCCGCCAGGGCGATTACGGCACGTCGGCCTTCCTAATTTTACAGGGTGCTGCGCGGGTGGTATTGAAACCGGATTTGCCGCCGTCGCTGCTGGGCCGTCAGGCGACAAACAAGAAGGGAATTTTCCGCACGCTGGCGCAAATCTGGAACAGCTTGCGTCCGCCGGAATCCCTTTCGCGCGGGCAACTCGGTTCCGATGCCGGCCTCGGCGCGCGGCAGGATGCGGATCAGGTCCACGTTTTTCTTCAGGACATCCCGCGCATCCTGGACAAGCACCGGACCGAGCAAATGACGGCGGGGGAATTTTTCGGCGAGATCGCCGCGTTGAGCCGCATGGCGCGCACCTCCACGATTTTTGCCGACAGCGACGACGCCGAATTGCTTGAAATCCGCTGGCAGGGATTGCGCGACCTGATGAAGTCCGACGATGCGCTGCGCACGCACATCAACAAGATTTACCGCGAACGCGCGCTGGCATCCTACCTCCGCGCCACGCCGCTGTTTCAGCGATTGAGCAAGGAGCAGCTTGACCGCGTGGCCGAGGCAGTTGAGTTCGCGACTTTCGGCGATTACGACTGGTCAGGAGAATACAAGCGCCTCGCGCAGGCCGGCAGCGTGCGCCCGGAAAAGGAACCGGCCATCATAACGGAAGGCGATTATCCGAATGGCATTGTCCTGCTGCGCGCCGGCTTCGCGCGCGTGAGCCAAAAAACCGGCGGCGGCGAGCGCACGCTCAATTACATCGGCGCGGGACAGGTTTTCGGCCTGAAAGAAATCGCCCACAACTGGCGCGCCAAGGAGTTGCCGGTGAATTTCCAATTTTCGCTCCGCGCCATCGGCTACACGCATCTGCTCATCATTCCGACGCGCGTGATGGAGGAATTTGTCCTGCCGTCTCTGCCGAAAAACGAACTGCCCCCGCCGGTTGAAAAAGTCGAAGACGATTTTGTTTCCGCGCCGCCGGAAACCGCCGCGCGCGAAAAAGTCGGCGCGGATGTCCTGGAATTTCTCACCGAAAACCGCTTTTTCAACGGCACGGCGGCGATGGTGATTGACTTGGATCGCTGCACGCGCTGCGACGATTGCGTGCGCGCCTGCGCCTCGACGCATGACAACAACCCGCGTTTCCTGCGCCACGGGCCGAGCGCCGGGCGGCTGATGATCGCCAACGCCTGCATGCATTGCGCCGACCCGGTCTGCATGATCGGCTGTCCAACCGGCGCGATTCATCGCGAGTCATTTGCCGGCCAGGTCGTCATCAATCCCGCGACCTGCATCGGCTGCAAATCGTGCGCCAATAATTGTCCCTACGACGCCATCCGCATGGTGGAAATCCGCGACGAAAACGGCGAATTCATGCTGGACCAGGAGTTGAAACCGATTGCGAAGGCGACGAAATGCGACCTGTGCGTGGAAAACCACGGCGGCCCGGCCTGCCAGCGGGCCTGTCCGCACGGCGCGCTCGAACGGATGAATTTGAACAACCTCGATTCGCTCTCGAAGTGGCTGAAATTATGACCCGATTCCGCCGACATTTTTTCTCCGGCCTGCTCGCGCTGATTGCCGCGACGGCTGGAGCGCTGTGGCTGAATCGGAAAATTCAACGCGCTGCCAACCTACGCCTACTTAACCGGCTGGGCGCTGCTCGCGGGGATGATTGTCCTGACAATATACAATGCGCGAAAGAAGCTGCCGTTCCTCCCGCTCGGCAAATCCGAAACCTGGTTGCAAATCCACATTTACCTCGGTTTTTTCACAACGCTGCTGTTTTTGATCCACCTGAATTTCCGGCTGCCGCACGGCTGGTTTGAAATCACACTGGCGTGGTTGTTCGTGCTGGTCAGCGGCAGCGGTTTTGTGGGCTTGTTTTTCAGCCGCGTGCTGCCGCGCCGGCTGGCGACGCGCGGCGGCGAGGTCCTATTTGAAAAAATTCACCCGCTGCGTCACGCGCTGAAAACCGAGGCTGAAAAACTGGCTCTTGGCGCGGATGCGAAATCGCCGGTCATTGCGGAATTTTACGCGCGCCGGCTCGCCGGTTTTTTCGCCGGGCCGAAAAATTGCCGGCTTCACCTGGTTGAATCACGCCGTCCTCTTAACGCGCTGCTCGCGGAGCTGGAGGATTTGCGCCGAACCGGGAGCGACGCCGAGCGCGCCACGCTCGAAAAACTTGCCGCGCTCGTTCGCCAGAAGGACGGCCTCGACTATCACCGCGCGCTTCAACTTGTGCTGAAACTGTGGCTGTTCGTCCACATTCCCCTGACTTATGGCCTGTTGATTTTCACGGCGCTGCACATCGTTCTGGTTTTCGGATTTTCGGGAGGTGCGAGATGAGCGAACAATTGCCAGCGCCGGAATTTGACGCGCAGAATTATGCGCGACCGAACCAGAACTGGATTTGCGGCCACGCCTGTGAGGGCAACGCGTGCCGTCAAGGCCCGGACGAAAAAGGCCGCTGCCGCGCAACCGCCGAGTGCAGGCCGGTTCTGGAAACGAAACCCGGCGAAACAAAAGGCCGCTGGCGGTGCACCCGGCCCGGGGGCGCGTGCGAATCCGGCCCCCTGCCGGATGGAAATTGCTGCCACCCGATTGCCAGGTGTTCGCCGGTGCCAACGCTGCGCGTCTGGCGCGGTCGCGCAGCACTGGCGGTCATCGCGTTGTCGTGCGCGGTGCTTTTGATTGTGCTCGGCAATCCGCCGTGGCGGAATCAATTCATAAGTCCAGGCGAGGTTTCCAGCGGACATTCCGGCGCGGCGTTTGCGGCGCTGGCGGCGACAAATCATTTGAACCAAAACTGCGGCGCATGCCACGTCGCCGGCAATTCCGGCCCGAATGGAATGGTGAACACCGCCCTGCGCGCCGATCCGGGAATGTTCGATTTGAAGAAACTCGCAAACGCGAAACCGGCGGCACCGACGGCGATTGACGAATCGTGCCTGAAATGTCATGCCGGCAAAAATGTCCACCAGCCGGATGCGCCTGCGATTTCATGTTCATTCTGCCATACGGAACATCACGGCGCGACGATGAAGGCGGTGGCAACCGCCAATTGCACTTTTTGCCACGGCACGGCGGCGACGATGGCAGTTTCGCGGAAGGTGCCGGTCATCCACCAGTTTTCTGAAGACCACCCGCAATTCCGTTTCATCACCGAAAAACGGCGCGATCCGGACATGCTGAAATTCAACCACGAATTGCACCTGACAGGCTCGACGATCCCCAAACTGCCCGGCGGTATAAAGCTGGACTGTGCATTTTGTCATCAGCCGGACGCAGCGGGCGCGTTCATGCGACCGGTGATTTTTGAGAAAAACTGCCGCGTCTGCCACTCGCTGCAATTCGATCCCGAGACGCCGGAATTGATGCTGCCGCACGGCAGCGCGGAATTTGTGTCCGCGTATTTGCGCAGCCTGCCGAAGCAATACTCGGATTTGGCGGCGAAGAAAAACATGGCGGACGCGAACGGTTACGCGGAACAGAAGCTCGCGCGATTGCGTTCACAGTTCGGCAGCGGCGAGCAACTGGAACGGCGGATTTTCTTGAGCACGGCAACCTTTGGTCCGGAGGCGCAAGTCGGGACGTTGAGTGGAGTCACGCGCGCGGTCTTTCCCGGCTGCGCGTATTGCCATGAGGTGACAACTTCAACGGCCGGCTCGCCGGAAATCACGAAGCCGGTGATGCCGGAACGCTGGCTGGCGCAGGCGAAGTTCAATCACGCGAAGCACGCGGCCATTTCCTGCGAACAATGCCACGACGCGACCCACAGCAAGGACACAGCGGAAATTTTATTGCCGCCGAAGGAGACCTGTGCGGTTTGCCACAGTCAGCGCGGGGGCGTCACGGATTCCTGCACGGAATGCCACACCTTCCACCGGCCGCAAATCGTGGCGCGGTGAAATCTGCTGTTCAATTTCAGAATCTGACAGTGAGATTCACTCCGCCGCCGGCGGTGAGCTGTTCGTAATGCTGCGCGTAAAGACCGTCGGTCTTCAAATTGTCGTAGCCGACGAAGCCACGGATGGCGACATTTTTTGTGAGCGGGCAGTAAAGCGTCAGGCCGAAGGAATTCAGCAGGTCGTCGCGGTTGATGGTTGTGTAGTGCATGAATTCAAAACGATAGGACGGTTGCAAAATCGCGTGCGAGCACAGCCGCCAACTGCCGAACAGAACCAGGCTGTGGTCAGTGCGATCGTTGAAACCGCCGCCATAACCCGGCGGCACCGGTGCGGCGGTGTCCGTGGCGCGATAATCGCCCTCGTAGGCGAGAGAAATGGCGGTGGTCTGGGTAATGGGAAAATCCCGGCGAATAAACCAGCGAGGAACGTATTCGCGGTAGAACTCTTTGTAGCTGCCGGAATCCAGAAGCCTGCGAAAGTCCATGCCGAGTCCGAAAGTCCAGTTTTCGCGCTGCCATGCCAGGTCGCCAAAAGCGGTCGAGACGTTGAAATCGAACGTATCCAGCCCGGTGGTGTCGAAAGTCCCTGTGTTGAAATCATAAACGTTCACCGTGCCTGAACCGGCGAGATCATAGTTGAACCACTGGTGCTGGTAGCCGAGACGCGGCGCGAGCAGGCCGCCATGAAAATCAAACGGTGTCGGCGCGAGGGCGGCCTGCACGGTGCTGACCAGCACGTCCGCGGCCTGATGGCCATGGTCCGCCAGAAACATGTTGTCCGTGTAAAAAAACTGCGCGTCCGCGGAGGCCTGAATCCAGGTCCGGCGGGATTTCATTTTTAAAACAGATTGCGGCCCGACATCGCTGGTCTCGCCCTCGTATAGTGCGGGGACATTGGTGCCCGACATGAATTGCGCCGCCTGCTCCAGCGAGCGGCGTTGCTGGACGCTCTCCACCTGCTGGCTGGCACCGGGCATTTGCGCAAAGACAGCGCCGCCGGTCAGCGCCAGCGACAACATTGTCAGTAACAGAGATTTCTTTAGCATTGTGGGGATGGTTGGGTGGATGAAACGAGCAATCAGGGCCGGAAACCGAGCGTGCCCAGATTCCGACCGCCAATCCCGGCAGATTGCTTGCCCGTGGATGGATTGCCAAACAGGGAATTATATTGCTGCAGCGGTTAGTGGTGGCGGCACGGCGATTTGATGGTTGCCGTTGTCCAGGCCGCCAAAATTGCCCGGCGGCAGGCCAGTGTCCGTGGCGTTGCCGGAGGCGAGTTGGAAATCCTGCTGGTTGATCGCCGCCAGAATCAACGGCTGCGACGGCAGTTCGTCCGGAAACCCGTTGATCAACAGCGAGCCGCCGACGAGTTTGCCAAGGTTGATGTCCAGCACGGGACTCAACGTCCCGCCCGGCAGCACAAACACGAGCTGACCGGCGTGCAACGAGGCCGAATTTCCATTCGGCAGCGTCACCGTCCCCTCCCTTCGAGCAGAATCACCTTGAACCCGCCGTTGGGCGTGGCCGACACGATGATGGTCGTGCCCAGCACCGCCGCCGCCGCGCCGCCGGATTTGATGGTGCCGCCGCCCAGTCCCTTCGGCGCGTGAAACAACACGTTCCCCTGCTCCAGATTCAGCGTTCGACCGTTGTCCGCGTAGGAAAACACCGTGTTCGCCCCGACTCGCGTGATGGTCCGGTCCGGCGCGGTCAGTTCCGCGCGCGATTCCGGCCCGGTGCGGACGCGGTCCGGCGCCTTCAAAACGTCGCTCACCTTTGCCGGCGCGGCGGCGCCGGCGGTGGACAATGTATTTACATCGTGGATGATTTCGGTGAACGTGCTCTCGGTAAGCGGCGCGGCGGCGCCGGAAAACCGCGCGGCCACGGTGATCGCAGCCATGAGAAAAATTGCTTTCATTGTGAAATACCTCTAATTTGATTCAAATTAACACCACTGGCGGCCGAAAGTCAACCAGCGCGCGAAATGCTCAAAAGAAACCCCAACCAGCGTCCGGCGGTCCGCCGCCCGGCTGTCGTGTCGGGCCTGTGCGCCTTCGTCACGCTCGCGATGCTGGCGGTGGATTTTCTCGGCCCGGTGCAACTGGCTGCGCCGCTGAACGACGCGGAAAATTACTTTCAGGATTTTTTTGCGCGCACGGGCCGGTCCACCCCCGCCAACACCAACCTCGTCCTCATCGGCATTGACCGGCCCAGCTACGACGACGTGATTTTCCCCGACGACGCGAAAGGCGATCCTGTCCTTGCCGCGCTGCGCGAGCGCTATCCGTGGTCGCGGCGGGTTTGGGCGGCGCTCATTACGCGGCTCGGCGATGCCGGCGCAAAAACCATCGTCATTGACCTTGTATTCGCCGCCGATTCCGATGGCGATGACGAATTGCGCGCTGCGCTCGACAATTACAAGGATCGCGTCGTCATCGGCGAAAATTTAAGCCCCGTGGAAACCGACCGCGGCACGCTCAACCAGCTCACACCGCCAAACAGCGCGCTGATTCCCGACAGGCCCGATCAGCCTGCCTCGCTCGACCCGCGAATCGGCTTCGTCAACATCTGGCCGGACGGCGACGATGTGTTCCGCCGCGCGCGTTTCCGGGCCACCAACCACGAACTCGGTGATGTCGTGTCCGCCCCGCCCGGCGCGATCGTAGAATCACTCGACGCCCGCGCCCTGGAGATATTCACCGCGGCGGCAAAAATCCCCGCTGCTGCCGCTCCGCCCCGCATTCGTTTCACTGCGCCGCCGGGCGGATTTCAAATCATTTCGCTGGGCGACGTGCTGACGCCGAAAATTTGGGGGCGAAATTATGGCGGTGGAAAGTTCTTTGCCGGCAAGCTGGTCCTCATCGGACCGACCGCAAACATTTTCCATGACTTCCACCGCACGCCTTTCCGCCAGGAAATGGCCGGCCCGGAAATCCACCTCAACATCATCAACGCCGCCCTCAACGGCGGTTTCATCCACGATACCGCGCCGCCGGCCAGCGGCGCGATCATCGTGCTCGCCGGTTTGATCGCCGCCGCCCTCTGCCTGTTCATCCGCGCGCCGGGCCGGCGCCTGATCGTGATTGTTGCCGTCGGCGCCGGGTTTTTCTTCGCGGACGAATGGATGTTCGACCACGCCGATTTGATTTTCCCCGTCGTCAGCCCGGTGCTCGTGCTGGCGTTCATCGGCGTCGGAGCGCTGGGTTATGATTTTGTCGCCGAGCGGCTGGAGCGGATGAAGTTGCGGCACACGATGGGGTTGTATTTTTCTCCGCGCGTGCTGGACGCCGTGCTGGCCGACCCCGGCTCGATGCAACCGCGCCGCGCGGACGTGACGCTGCTGCTGACCGACCTGCGGAATTCCACGCCGCTGGCCGAGACGCTCGGCCCGCAGGGAATGTTTGACCTGCTCAACCGCGTGTTCGAGGCGCAGACCGACGCCATCATGGACGAGGAGGGCAATCTGGAACATTTCCTTGGCGACCAGTTTTTGAGCTACTGGGGCGCGCCGCAAAAACAGCCGGATGCCGCGGACCGGGCGGAGCGCGCCGCGATGAAGCTCATCCGCGCGATGGAAGAACTGCGCGCAACGCTGCCGCCGGCGGTTCAAAAATTGTTTGGATACGGCGTTGCCCTGCACAGCGGGCCGGTGTTGGTGGGCAATAAAGGTTCCGCGTTGCGGCTCGATTACGGACTCGTCGGCGACACGGTGAACGAGGCGGCGCGGGTGGAATCCCTCACGAAATATTACGGCGTTCGGCTGTTGGTGACGCACGAAACGTTCGCTCAATTCAGCGCGCAAAGCAGGTGGCGGCTCGTGGACCGCGTCATCGTCAAGGGCAAGAGCGAGCCAGTGGAATTGTTCGAGTGCGAGAATCCCTGCACGCCGGCCAACTACGCGGAGGTCTGCGCGCGTTACAAGACGGCTTACGACCAATACTTTTTTGGGAAGTTCGCCGAAGCCCAGACGCAGTTTGAAAAGCTCATCACTGAATTTTCCGACGGCCCCGGCAAAACACTCGCCGCCCGTTGCGCGCAACTCGCCGCCAGTCCGCCCGCGAACTGGAATGGAATTTGGAAAATGGAGTCGAAATAGACGGAGACTGCATTTAGTGAATCGTTCGAGTTGCCGCCAGATTTTGGACTGCGCCAGCCCTCTGGCGTTTTTGGAGCGCATGCGACCGATCTCAAAGCGGCAGAGGGCTGCCGTAGTCCAAGACGTTATCGCGGCCAACAAGCGCCTTTCGGTTCATGTCGCGTTTCGAGGTGAGGGTCAATCACAGCGCCGGGTTGCGCGGGAACTTGGCGAACGGCAGCCGCGCGCCGCGGTATTGCGTCTGGTCGGCGCGGATGGGCACCGGCGCAAGAAACAACGCCGCGCCGCTGGCGGAAACAAGGTCGTCCTGGTCCACCCCGTCGCCGCTGACGCCAATCGCGCCAATCAGCACACCGTTGCGATAGAGCGGGAAGCCGCCCGGAAAAATCGTGATGCCGTTCGGCAGATTCGGATTCACATTCGTCGAGGTCATGAACACCGCGCCGTTCACCGGATTCGTTGCCAGAATTGACGAGGGCGTGATGATGGAAAATCTCTCCTGCAATCCGAAAAACAATCCCGGCTGCGTGCCATTGATGCCCGGCGGATACAGGCTTTGCGCGAGAAAGCCGACGGTGCGCGTGGAATAGGCGCGGTTCGTTGCGGAGAAAAACACCGCCGTGCGCGCCTTCTGCACCGCCACGTCCCAACTGAACCGCGTGGCATTCGTAGACGTGCCGAACGTGCCCAGCACGGTGGGCGGCGCGCCGTTGGAGTTCGGATTATTGACCACCGAGATATACATCTGCGCCACCGAACCACGCGGCAACCGGATGCCGGCGCGGGTGGTGCGGCAGCGATTCGCGGCGGCGGCGATGATATTCGAGACCTCCATTGCAGTCAGCCGCGCGGTTCCGCCGGGCAGCGGCACAGCCGAAGGATCGGCGATGATGGGCTGGCGCAATTCGCCGGTTTCGCCGCCAAACGTCGCCACCGGATACGGAAATGGCGCGGGCGATGCAATGGGCGTGTATGGCAAAATGATTTTTCCCGGCAGACCGCCAAACGGAACCACCTCGCCAAGGCTGGTGGAACTTTCAATGTATTCGAGGCGGATGCCGTTCACGAAGACCTGTGAGCCGAAAATCGCAGCCGACGGTTGAAATCCGGTTTGTCCCGCGAGCGCAACGTCTTCATTGGCATCCGCATTGGCGATGACGGCGGGCGTGACGTCGGTGGGTTGGAGTCCGTCCCCCGCAACGCCGACGCTGCCAACGAGCAGGCCATTTTTGTAAAGCGGCAGGCCGCCGGGTGTGCCCGCGAGTCCGCCGGTGACGGGCAGCGGCGGCGAAACCAGGCTGATGCCGGGCGAGCTGCTGTAGCTGATGGCGCTGCCGGGCGCCTTGAATTTGTTGATGTCGGAAAATCCAAGCTGCGAGAAATTCACGCCGACGAGCGGGCCTGGCGGCTTGTTGGCGATACCCGGCGGAAAATTCTGCTGCACGATATCCCCGGCGGTGCGTGACGAAAAGGCGTTGTTGTCGCTGCTCAAGAACGCGGCGGAACCGGCCTTGGCGATGGCGTCGGCCACCAACGGGTCGGACGACGAGGAATTGGTGTTCAACGCCCAGACGCCAAGCACCCAGCCTTCGCGGTCCATGACGGCAACGACGGCGTTTGTCCGGAGCGGGGAGTTTGCGATGGCAGTCGCGCGGGTGACGGCCTGCGCGATGACGGTCTGCACATCGGTCAACGTGAGTTGCGCGTCCGCCGGCAGCACGGCGAATACGGCAAAAAACAATATTGCAAGAATCCGATTCACCACGGCACGATGATAAGCGCTTGCTTTCTTAAAATAAACAACATCTTATTTCCGGGATGTCAACGAGGACGCACCAGGCGAAAAACCGGGGCAAACCGTTTCTGTTCGGTTGCCTTGCCGCGCTGTCGCTGCCATCGGGAAATTACGGCGCGGAAACGCCGGCCACGAATGACGTTGGCCGGCTCAAACCCCACCAGGCCGTCAGCACCAACGCGCCGCCGGCGCCGCCGGAACTTTTCAGCCCCGACGCAAATGCGCCGCAACTGCCGGAACCGCCGCAAACGGATTTCCGCTGGACGCGGCAGATCATCGTCAGCACGAATTCCGGGCCGCGAGCGCTGTTCAATCCCGATCCCGGCGCAAGCCTGCGCCCGGCAACGAACGCGCCCGTCGCGCTGTTCAACGAGCCGGCAGCGCCGCCGATATTCGCGCCGCCCGCGATTCCGGCGGACCAATCGTTGCCGCGCGCAGACGTGCGCCTCGGCGAAATTTTTCCACCGACGAATCCGCCCCCGCGCCGCTACGGTTCGGAGCCGTTGCCGGCCGGGTTGGCGTTGCCGCGCGAGGACACGCGTCGCGAGTTGAAAATTGACCGGGATTTCGGTGTGCCGGAATATTCGCTGCACCCGCCAGATTATCCGACGAACACCGAGCCGCGGCCCGACCGCTGGCGCATCGGTTTCGTGCCGTGGAAACGCTACACCAGCGGCGTCATCGAGCAGCCCTACGAAACGCCAAACCCGCTGCTCTGGGCTCCTTACAAGCAAAGTGTTCTCAAGGGTGACGTGCCAGTCATCGGACAGGATATTTTTCTCGACCTCACGGCGTCGGCGGAGACGGTGACGGAATTCAAGCGCATTCCGACGGCCAGCGGCGTGAGCGGCGCGGTGCCGGGCGAATACGAATTCTACGGCGGGAGCGAGCAGTTGAGCATCCAGAATTACCTCGCGCTTTCGATGAATTTGTTCAAGGGCGAAACGGCCTTCCGACCGGTGGATTGGGCGGTGAAAATCGAGCCGGTATTCAACGTGAATTATCTGGAGGCGCAGGAAACCGGCGTCGTTTCGCCATCGCCGACCGGCGTCATCGGCGGTAACAACACGCCGCCGCCCAATAACGGCTACGTGCAGAATCCCGGCGACATCGGCTCGCTGCTCAACGGCCAGACCGGCCCGGCGGACAGCTACCGCGCGACGCAAAGCGCGCAACGGACGAAAACGTATTTCGCCCTGCAGCAGGCGTTCGTGGAGTTTCATCTCAAGGATTTGTCGGACAATTACGACTTTCTTTCGCTGCGCGTCGGGAACCAGCCGTTCAACGCGGATTTTCGCGGCTTCCTGTTCAACGACGTAAACCTCGGCGCGCGGCTGTTCGGAAACTGGAACAACAATCGCTACCAATACAACCTCGCTGTGTTCGACATGCGCGAGAAAAACACGGACTCGGAATTGAACACGTTTGACAACCGCGACCAGGAAGTCGTCATCGCCAATTTATACCGGCAGGATTTCATCTGGCCGGGTTACACAGCGGAATGGAGTTTTCTCGCAAACCACGATCACGGCGGCGTGCATTATGACCAGAACGGAAATCTTGTCCGGCCCGAACCGCTCGGCACCGTGCGCGCCCACGACGAAACCGTTTATTACCTCGGCTGGGGCGGCGACGGCCACATCGGGCGTTTCAACATTTCACATCAATTTTATGAAGCGTTCGGCCATGACGATTTTAACAACCTTGCCGGGCAGCCGGTGGACATCAATGCGCAAATGGCCGCGCTGGAAATTTCCTACGACCGCGACTGGGCGCGTTACAAGGCGTCGTTCTTCTACGCCTCCGGCGACGGCAACGCCTCGGACGGCCACGCCTCCGGGTTCGACACAATCGTGGACAATCCGAATTTCTCCGGCGGCCCGTTCAGTTTCTGGGCGCGGCAGGGTTTCAACCTCGGCGGCACGATGGTGAATTTGAAAACACCCAGCAGCCTCGTCCCTAATCTGCGCACGAGCAAAACCGAGGGTCAGGCGAATTTCGTGAACCCCGGCGTTTTCATTTTCGGTCTTGGCGCGGAATTTGACGTGACGCCGAAATTGCGGTCGTTCCTGAACGCGAATTACATCCGCTTTGCCGAGACCGACCCCATCAAAACCGCGCTGCTCACCGCAAAAGTGAACGGCGAAGTCGGGTGGGATTTGAGCCTCGGTTTTCAGTATCGCCCGCTGCTCACGGACAACATCATCGTCTCTGCCGGATTTGGCGCGCTGATTCCGGGGCGCGGCTACCGCGACATTTACAACAACAGCAGCGATCCCGTGCCCGGTCTCGACCGGACCAGTCGCACCGGCGCAACGGACGGTTTCCTTTACAGCGGATTGATTGCCATTACGTTCACCTATTGAAACATGAAAACGAAATCGCATTGGCACAAATTGGAACTCCGAGCACCGTCTCAGCTCGAAGCGGGCGATGACCGGCTTGCCGGGACGGCGCCCGGCGTTCCCTCCCGCCTTCGCAAGATGGCTGGTTGCGTTTTCATTTTGACAGCGCTCGTGTCTCCGATTTTCGCGCAGGGCGACGGCTCCGGCCCGGATATTTCCGTGCCGAAGAATCCGCCGCCGGGCGCGGCGCCCGCGCCGCCGGGGCCAAATCGGATTGACCAGCCGCAGGACGATGCTGATAAAAAATCGCGCGGTTGCCTCGAATGCCACGCCGGCGTCGAGCCGATGCACGCATCGCCCAATGTCGTGCTTGGCTGCACGGATTGCCACGGCGGCAATGCGTCGCCCGGCCTCAAGCAGACACAGGCGCACGTCGCGCCGCGCAACCCGGTTTTCTGGGAAAGCTCGGCCAATCCGAACGATTCATCCGTGCTGCTCAACCACGAGTCGCCGGAATTCATCCAATTTGTGAATCCCGGCGATTTGCGCGTGGCGGACAAAACCTGCGGCCTCTGCCACGGCCAGATCGTCAACGAAGTCGGTCACAGCATGATGCGCCACGGCGCGATGCTCTGGGGCGCGGCGCTCTACAACAACGGCGCGTATCCGGCAAAAAATTACCGCTTCGGCCAGGCTTATGGTCTGGACGGCGTGCCATTGAGGCTGGACAGCCCGGTGCCGGTCACGCCGGAGATGACGCTGCAACATGGCATTTTGCCGTTCCTCGACCCGCTGCCGCGCTTCGACATCAGCCAGCCTGGCAACATTCTCCGCATCTTCGAGCGCGGCGGTGAGGGACAGTTGCAGCCCGGCAATCCCGATCCGTTCGAGGAACCGGGCAAACCGGCGCGACGCTTGAGCGAGCGCGGCCTCGGCACGCTGCTCCGCACCGACCCGGTATTTTTGAATTTGCAGAAAATGCGGCTGCACGACCCGCTGCTGGATTTCATGGGCTCGAACAATCATCCCGGTGATTACCGCAGCAGCGGCTGCACGGCGTGCCATGTCGTCTATGCGAACGACCGCTCGCCCACGGACTCCGGCTGGTATGCGAAATACGGCAATCAAGGCTTGAGCTTTTCCGCCGACAAGGCCATCCGCAAGGACGAGCGCGGCCACCCGATCACGCACCAGTTCACGCGCGCCATCCCTTCATCCCAGTGCATGAGCTGCCACATGCATCAGGGCGATTTATTCGTGAACCCCTATCTCGGTTACACATGGTGGGACCAGGAAACCGACGGCGAATTCATGTATCCGGCCAAGCAGAAAAATCCGACGCAGGAGGAACTCGTCAAATCCATCCGCGACAATCCCGAAGCCGCCGCCGCGCGCGGCTTGTGGGGCGACCTCGATTTTCTCGAAAAAGTTTCGGAGCTGAATCCGAAGTTGACGAACACGCAGTTCGCCGATTACCACGGCCACGGCTGGATTTTCCGCGCCGTGTTCAAGCACGACCGCGAGGGCAATCTGCGCGACCGCGACGACAATATCATTCCGTTCGATGACCCGCAGAAATTCGCCAAGGCCGTCCACCTGAAGGACGAGCATCTCGCGCACGGGATGCAGTGTGCCGACTGCCATTTTGACGTGGATGTTCACGGCAACGGCCTGCTCTACGGCGAACCCCGCGCCGCGACAACTATCGAATGCATAGACTGTCACGGCACAATTGCGAAGCGCCCAACGCTCGTGACGAGCGGCAACGGCGGCATCTGGAGCGGGACGCAGGTCACTAATGTGGATTTGCGCGCCGACAACACGGCGTGGGGGCCGCGCTTTTTCTGGCAGGGCAACAAATTGTTCCAGCGCTCGACGATGGCGCCGGACTTGATCTGGGAGGTGCCGCAGACGATGGACACGATTGACCCGAATTCGTCGCATTACAACGCCAAGTCCGCCTACGCGAAGACGCTGTTGCGCGACGGAAAGAACTGGGGCGCGGTGCCGAAACCGGAAAATTGCACACGCGATCTGGCGCACGACAACTCGAACGTCAGTTGCCAGATCTGCCATTCGTCATGGGCGACCTCGTGTTTCGGCTGCCATCTGCCGATGAAGGCCAACCAGCGCGTGCCGCTCAACAAATACGAGGGCGTCACCGACCGCAATTTCACCTCCTACAATCCGCAAGTGGTGCGCGACGACGTGTTTCAACTCGGCATTGACGCGACCTACAAGGGCAACCGGCTCGCCGTGTTGCGGTCGTCGTCCGCCGTCATTGTCGGCTCGCAGAACGCAAACCGCGACTGGGTTTATTCGCAACAGCAAACGATCAGCGCCGAGGGTTACAGCGGCCAGGCTTACAATCCGCACCTGCCGCACACGACCAGCGGCGTCGGCACGACGAAGGAGTGCGAGGACTGCCACGTCTCCAGGGCGAACGACAACAATGCCTGGCTCGCGTCGCTGCTCGGCTTCGGCACCGGCACGGTGAATTTCTTCGGCCGCTACGCCTACGTCGGCGAAGGCAAGGGCGGCCTCGACGCGGTGGTCTGGACGGAACAGGACGAGCCGCAGGCCGCCATCGGCAGCCATTTGCAAAAACTCGCCTATCCCGACAATTACAAAAAACACGTCGAAGCCAATCACGGCGTCCTGCAGGAAGCCGAGCACAAGGAGGCGAACGAAATTCTCGATCTGCAATTGCGCGGCGAATATCTTTACACCGCGAACGGCGCGGGCGGATTCGAGGTCTTTGATGTCGCGAACATTGACCAGAAGGATTTTTCCGAGCGCATCTCCACGGCGCCGGTCTCGCCGCTCGGCCAGCGCACCTACGTCCGCACCAAATACGCCACGAGCGTCACGCTGCCCAGCGCGCTCGGCGTGGACCCGCTGCGCACTCACCAGCCGGAAAATCAGGAGCAGCCCGTCAGCCCGATTTACGCCTGGGTCTTTGTCACCGACCGCGAGGAAGGGCTGGTCATGGCGACCGTCGGCACGCTGCTCGACGGCAATCCAGACAACAATTTCTTCAACAAAGAGAAAATCATCCGCTTCAACCCGGAGGGGAAACTCACCGGTGCCATGGGGTCGTTCATGGCAGGAACCAACCTTTATGTGGTCGGCAAAAACGGATTGTTCGTCGTCGGCCTGCACAACGACTCGCTGGGCGCGCCTGGGCTTGTCGGCGAATTGACCGGCGGCCTGAAAAATCCGCGCGCCATTGGCGTGCAGTTTCGTTATGCCTTTGTGACCGACGACGAAGGTTTCAAGGTGCTCGACATCACCGAGCCGGCGGGGCCGAGACTGATTCCCGGCGCGTTCGTGCCGCTGAAACACGCGCAGCGATTCTATCTCGCGCGGACGTATGCCTACGTCGCCGATGGCACGGACGGCCTGGCTTTCATTGACATCAGCAATCCCGAAAAGCCGCGGCTCGAACGGCTGTACAGCGCCGATGGAAAACTGACCGACACGCGCGCCGTGCAAATCGGCTCGGTCAACGCGTCGGAATTCGCGCTGGTCGCCGACGGCAAAAACGGCCTGCGCGTCCTCCAATTGATTTCACCCGAAAATGTTCCCGGCGCGGCGGGTTTCAGCCCCGTGCCGAATCCGAAACTCATTGCGACGTTCCCGACAAAATCCCCCGCCGTCGCCGTTTCGCGGGGCCTGGACCGCGACCGCGTCGTGGACGAGAGCGGCAACGAAACCGTTGTGTTCGGCCGGCGCGGCTCGCGTCCGTTCGACCTGGATGAGATGAAGAAATTCTACGCGCGCGATGGGCAGCTTTACTCGGTTGAAAATGTTTCCGTCCGCGATGGCAGGCTTGTGACGCGTTCCGGCGAGGAATTGAAACCAACGGCGGAATTTCAGCCGGCGAAATCTGAAACCGCCACGCCACCACCCGACAACGAACGATTAATGCGCCGGGGCCAATGAAAAAATTACCCCAATTTTTATTGCTGTTTTCGTTCGCCGCCGTGCTGCACGCGCAGGACGCGGTGACGACGCTGGCCGGGCAGGCGCTCGTCATCGGCACGGCCAATGGCACCGGCACGAACGCGTTGTTCAGCGACCCGGCGGCCATCGTCACGGACAGCGGCGGAAATTTCTTTGTGGCGGATTCGCAGAACGACGCCATCCGTAAAGTCACAACGAACGGCATCGTGACCACTTTTGCGGGGCAGATCGGCGTTTCGGGCACCGCCGACGGCACCGGCACAGGCGCCCATTTTAACGCGCCGAGCGGGCTGGCATTTGACGGCGGCGGCAATTTGTTCGTTGCTGACACCGGCAACAGCACCATCCGCAAAATCACACCGGCGGGAGCGGTTTCAACTTTTGCCGGAATTGCCGGCTCCAGCGGATTTGCGGACGGCGCGGCGGACAGCGCGCAATTCAGCGCGCCGCTGGGAATCGCCATGTCAACGAACGGAGACATTTTCGTTGCCGACAGTGGGAACCATTGCATCCGGCGGATTTCCAGGGGCACGGTTTCGACATTCGCAGGCAGCCCGCAAATCTGGGGCAGCGCGGACGCCTCCGGCACGAACGCGCAGTTCAACGGGCCTGTCGGGCTGGCGTTCGACGCGCGGGGAAATTTATTCGTGAGCGACGCGAACAACGACACCATCCGCAAAATTACGGTCAACGACGTCGTCACGACGTTTGCCGGAGCGGCGGGCGCGGACGGCGCGGCTGACGGCGTTGCAGCAGCCGCGCGGTTCCGCAGCCCGGCGGAACTGGTGTTCGACCAAAAGGGAAATCTGTTCGTGGCGGATTCGTTCAACCAGACCATCCGCGAAATTTCGACGAACGGAATTGTCTGCACAGTGAGCGGCGCAGCCGGAATTTCCAGCACAAACGACGGTGTGAACGGCGCAGGCAGATTCTACAACCCTTACGGCCTGGCCGTTGGCGCGGATGGCTCGCTGGTAGTGGCGGACACTTACAACGAACTGGTGCGCACGGTTCTGGTGCCGTTCAAATTATCACTGCAAGTCTCCGGAGCGGCTCATAACGTGACGATCACATGGCCCGCCGTCGTCGGAAAACAATATCAGGTCCAATTCAACGACGATCTCGCGGCGGCGTGGTCGAACCTCGGTTCGCTGGTGACGGCGACAAGTCTGGATTTGAGCGCCACGGACAACGCAACAAATGGCGACAAACAGCGCATCTACCGGGTGCTGCTTGTGCCCTGAAGGTTCGCCATCCATGCCATAAAAATTTACGAAATCAAACGGTTGGAAATGTGTGCCAATTCAGAAGGATGAATTTCAGAAACGGCGGAAACGTCAGGTCACAAAGCGCCAGACGAACCACAGCACGACAATATGCCAGACGTTATCCACAACCATGATGCTCCACGGAGCGCTCGGTGGTTTCGTGAACTCCGTCTGCCGGTTTATCTTCGTCATCCAAAACAAAATGATTCCGGTCCTGTCCTGGAAGAAATGCGTGATCCAAAGCACGGCGACGGCGGGCAGGGTCCACCAGCCCGCGAAAGCGCAGACCGAGAGCGTCCAAAGCGTTGCGTGGACGGCGCACGGCAGTGAATGCTTTTTTTTATTGAGTGCCATCCAGTCGTTTTGCAGCAGGTAATCGCCCACCAGGTGTCCGACGACCGCCAATGTCAAAGTATCGCTCATAAATCCCGCCTGATAATCATTTGCAATATGCCGCTCATCTTGCCTCCGTGTTACGCGCTGGAGTCTAATCCGGCTGGCCGCGCTCGCCTAGTCATAATTTACAGTGTGTCTATCCACACTTGCTGAACCAGTTCTTTCCAAACCGATGCTGAAGGCGACATCTCCCCGTCGTCTCCGATTCACCCCCACAACTGGCGGTCGAGCGAGCGATATTGAATCGCCTCCGAAATGTGGTCGCTGGAAATCGCCTCCGCGCCGGCCAGGTCCGCAATCGTCCGTGCGACCTTCAAAATCCGGTCGTAGGCCCGCGCGCTCAAATTGTATTCCGCCATCGCATTTTTCAACAATTCCTTCGTCGCCTCTTCCAACGGGCAAAACTGTTTCAGCTCGCGGCTTCCCATCCGCGCGTTGCAGGTGGTTTTCGGCGGTCCTTGAACCTCGCGTGCTGCCGCTGACGCGCGGCGACGACGCGTTCGCGGATTTGCGCCGACGTTTCGCCCGTGCGGTCGCCGGAAATTTCGCGGAATTTCACCTGCGGCACCTCGACGTGCAAATCAATCCGGTCCAGCAGCGGCCCGGAAATCCGCCCCAGATAATTCTGGATTTCACGCGGTGAACTGTGCGACTCGCCCGGCATTTTCCCGTCCGGCGTCGGGTTCATCGCCGCCACGAGCATGAATTGCGACGGAAATGTCATCGTCCCCGCCGCGCGCGAAATGGTCACGCGGCCTTCCTCCAGCGGCTGGCGCATCGTCTCCAAAACGCCGCGCTTGAACTCCGGCAGTTCGTCCAGAAACAAAACGCCGTTGTGCGCGAATGAAATTTCGCCCGGCGTCGGATTAATGTTGCCGCCGAGCAGCCCCGCGTCGCTGGCGGTGTGGTGCGGCGCGCGAAACGGACGGCGCGTGACCAGCGCCTGACCCGGCGCGAGCAGGCCGACAATGCTGTGAATCTTCGTCGTTTCCAGCGCCTCGTCCAAAGTCAGCGGCGGCAGAATCGTCGGCAGCCGTTTCGCCAGCATGGATTTCCCGGTGCCCGGCGGCCCGATCAACAGAACGTTGTGTCCGCCGGCGGCGGCAATTTCCAGGGCGCGTTTCACGTTCTCCTGTCCCTTGACTTCGGCAAAATCCAGGTCGTCGTCCGGCGGTTGTGTCAAAGATCTTTGCGATGTCCACTTTGACCGGTGCGATTTTGATTTCGCCTTCCAGAAATTGCGCCGCCTCGCGCAGGTTTTGAACCGGAATGACTTGCAGGCCGGCGACGACCGCGGCTTCGGCGGCGTTTTCCGCCGGAACCAGCACGCCGATTTTGCCTTCGCTCCGCGCGCGGATCGCCACCGGCAAAACGCCCTTGCAGGGCCGGACCGCGCCCGTCAGCGCCAGTTCACCCACGGCGATGAAATTGTCGAGCTGGTCGGTCTCGATTTGCTCGCTCGCAGCCAGCATGCCGAGCGCGATGGGCAGATCAAAACTCGGCCCTTCCTTTTTCACGTCGGCGGGCGCGAGATTGATGGTCGTGCGGCCCATCGGGAATTTGTAGCCGGAATTGGAGAGCGCGGTCGTCACCCGGTCGCGCGATTCCTTCACCGCCGCGTCCGGCAAACCGACGATGACGATGAGGGTCTCGCCCCATCCGGCGTTGACCTCGACTTCGACCGGGAACGCTTCAATGCCGTTGAGCGCGGCGGAGCAGATTTTCGCAAGCATGAGAAATTCTTGCGCCAGCCGCCCGCAAAAGCAATCGGGATTTCAACCGGATTTTGCAAACGGCGCCCAACCGCGACCGGCACAGGCCACTGGTTTCGTTGCAATTCTCATTTGCGATTTGGAATTTACGATTTACGATTTGCCGCGTGCTGAAGCTCGAACAACTGGCCGGGCTGCTGGAGGAAAATCGCGCCGCCGCGTCCGCGCGTGTGAAGGAATTTTCCATCGGCGGCAAAAAATTCAATTTCAACTCGCAACCCGCCGTCATGGGTGTCATCAATCTTTCGCCCGATTCGTGGTATCGCGAAAGCGTCTGCCTCTCGGCATCGTCAGCCGTCCGGCGCGGAAAAGTCCTGGCCGCCCAGGGCGCGGACATTGTGGACATCGGCGCCGAATCCACCCTCGCCCATGCCGCCCGCGTCCGCAGCGGCGCGCAAAACAGCAGGCTGCTGCCGGTCATCAAGGAATTGCGCGCGGCAAAAATCCCCGTTTCCGTCGAGACCTATTCGCCCGCCGTCGCGCGCGCCTGCCTGGAAGCCGGCGCGAACATCTTGAACCTCACCGGCGTTGCCGGCTCGAAGGAAATTTTCAAGATGGTCGCCGCGCACGACGCGGCGGTCATCATTTGTTACGTCGCCGGCAAAAACGTCCGCGAAGTCGGCGACTTTGATTTGAGCGCCGATCCCATTCCGATGATGAGCGAATATTTTTCGCGCCAGATTGAAATCGCCCGGCGCGCCGGCGTGGAGAAAATCCTCCTCGATCCCGGGCTGGGTTTCTATTACCGCAATTTACAGGACAGCGCGGTGCGTGTGCGGCACCAGATGAATGTTTTCCTGAACACGTTCCGGCTGCGCGCGCTGGGCTGGCCGGTCTGTCACGCGCTGCCGCACGCCTTTGAATTTTTCCGCGAGGAAGTCCGCTGCGCCGAGCCGTTTTTCGCCGTGCTGGCCGCGCTGGGGAAGACCGATTTGTTCCGCACGCACGAAGTTCCGCGCATCAAGGCCGTGCTGGAGACGATGAAGGTTTGGTAGGGACGAGCTGCCGCTCATCCGGCGGCGCGGCAGCGCCGCCCTGCCGTTTCCGGCAAAGAAAAACGCCTTCTTCGCCGGATTTGCAATCCATCGCTCGCAAACTTCCAAGCCGTAATCCGCCAGAATTTTGCGGACGCGCTCCGGCGTGTAGCGATACGAAAAGAAAAGCCGGATGGAATCGCCGCGACGGAACTCGAAACTTTCGCTGTCCACCGTGACTTGCCGGGCGCGGGTGAAATGAAATCGCGCGGCAACACGCTTCAAGCCAGAACCGCCGTCCTCGATCTCAAATTCCAATTTGCCGTCACGCCTTCTCGATTCCCAGATCGAGCAGGAACGTCATCAGCCAGTCGCGGGTCGGAGTCGTTGTCGTATTGCGGCAGGATTTTTTTCATTCCGGCGGCGTAATTGTTGCCGGGCGCAAGATTCGCGCTGAACAGCAGGAAATCTTTCCGCCGGACGAGCGACGCGAGCTTCGGCAGAATTTCCCGCGGCTCGAAATTCGGAATCATGCCGAAGAAGGTGACGACGTGATTCGGGTGGCGTGATTCGTGACAAGAAATCAGCCGGCAAATCGTCCGCCGTGGCCAAATCGCAGACGAAGGGAAAACAATTTTCCTCCGGCACAACCGCCAGCGCGGTTTTCCGCGCGACCAGAACCATCGCCGTGCTGACATCGCACGGCGTGTAAAAGATTTTCCGGCCGCGGTTTTTCAGCAATTTCAGCAGCCGCGTGTCCTTCTGCCCGCCGCCGCAGCCCAGGCCGATGACATGAACCTGCTTCGTCCTGATTTGGCTCGCGGCGGCCGCAAAGCCCTTGTCGTAAATCGCGCGGCAATCCGCGTCGTTCCGCGTCGGCGAAAACGCCTGATGCAACGCGAGCCATTTTTGCGTCTGCTTGACGCTGTCGTAATGGAACTTGTGGTTCACGCGCCGCGAGCGGAGCGATTCAAGCAAATCGCGGCGGACGTCTCCGGGAACTGGCTGGGGTGAATGGTGACTTCTGCAACAGGAGCGCGGGCAGCTCGCCCGCGTGTCGCAGAGCCTGTAACGCGCAGGCAAGCCGCCCGCGCTCCTGTCATATGCGGAGTTTTGGAGGGATTTCGAATGGACATTTTGGCAGTGTCGCTCATGCCTCACTAGTTTTTGCGGAAAAATCTGAGTAAAGCAGCAGATAAACCACCACGCCGGTCACCGAGACATACATCCACAGCGGCCATGTCCAGCGCGCGATTTTTTTGTGCGCCTCGAAGCGTTCCGTTTTCGCGCGCCAGAGCGTCATCAAAATCATCGGCACAATCACCATCGCCAGAACGGTGTGCGTGAGCAGAATCACCAGATAAATCGGGCGGAACCATTGCGGCTCCAAAAACCGCGTCGGGCCTTGATGCAAAACCACCGCGAGCCAGGTGTGATAGGTGAGGTAACACGCCAGAAAAACAATCGAGGTGACAGAATGCCGCAATCATGCAGTTGCGATGCGCGATTTTGTTTTTTTGGCGGATGAAAACAAAACCGGCGGTCAGGAAAACCGCGCTCAAGCCGTTGAGCGAGGCGTTGACGGCGGGCAAATCGTGAATGGTCACGGCTCGCGTTCGAGTTGGCCCACGGCGGCAACGATGCGCGGCTGGACGTTTGTCCATTCTATGCCATCGCCCAAGGTTTCAAAGATGCCGCGCAGCCGCGCGTGTTTGTCCACGGCGACAAAAATCGTGGTGTGAATGAACAAATCCACCGCGTTGGTCTGGTCCGCAAGCGGCTTGGGCATGGCGCTCAATTTCAAGCTGCCGCTGCCCAGCGCGGCGATTTGTTCCTTGGTTCCCGTCAAAAACATCCAACGGCTGAAATCCGCGCCAAAGCGTTCGCCGTATCGTTTCATCATCGGCGGCGTATCGTAATCCGGATCCGTCGTGAGCGTGACGAGCCGCGCGTCGCTGGTTTTTGGCAGCGCGTCCTCCAGCGATTTCATGTGGCCGGTGATGATGGGGCACGGCCCGGCGCAGCGGGTGAAAATGATGTCGGCGACCCAGACGCGGTTGGTCAAGTCGGCAAGCGTGGTGACTTTGCCGTCCTGATTCGTGAGCGTGAAACCGGCGACTGTGCCGATGACCGGCAGCGGCTGGCGGTGCTGGCGGCTGAACTCCGCCAGCGAAAGCAGATACGCCAGACCGAGAAAACCGACGAGCAAAACCACGCCCAGCCAGAGCGTCCGCGGCAATTGTTGTGAAGGTTCGGCCATGTCACTGCTGAATATGCCTTCAAAAAGAGTCCATCGCAAGCCGGGTTAGGTCGCGGAGCGCGGGCGGTTCTCCATTATGGCCGGAACGATTCCGTTGCCGGAACGCGTAGCTGCGACGCCCTCGTCGCGCGAACCAAGAAGCGCACCAATTGGATTGACCATTGGCCTTGGCGACGAAGCGTCGCCGACACCCTCTGCGACGGGGGCGTCGCAGCTGCTCACAGGCCGCCTTCGGAGTTCCGGTTTAGTCCATTTCCTGTCCGCCGGTGACGCTCAATGAAATGCCGGTGAGATAATTCGAGGCGTCGCTTGCAAGGAAAACCAGGGTATTGCAGACGTCGTCGTAGGTGCAGCCCCTTTTCATCGGCACCTGGTTGATGTAAAATTGCCGCACGTCCCCGATCCTTTTTGCGCCGGGCACCTTGCCGGCCTTGAGATACTGGACGAACAGGCCGTTGTTGGGATCGGTCCAAAGCGGCGAGTCGAGCAAATTGCCCGGGCAGATGGCGTTGCAGCGGATGCCGTGCGGCGCCATTTCGAGCGCGACGCTTTGCACAAGGCCGATGCCTCCGAACTTCGTCGCGGCGTAGGCGGAATTGGCTGCGCTGCCCTTTTTGCCGGACTTGGAATTGATCTGGATGATGACGCCGCTGCGCTGCGGCTTCATCACGCGGCAGGCATGCTTCATCGTCAGAAAGTTGCCGAACAAATTCACATTCATCACGGCGCGCCATTTTTCCGCATCCGCTTCGGCGATCGGCTCGGCGATCAAAATCGCCGCGTTGGCAACAACGACGTCCACGCGGCCAAATTCGGAAACAGCGCGGTTGAACAATTTTTCGACATCCGCCTCCTGCGTCACGTCGGTTTTCAACGCAAACGCTTTCCGGCCCGTCGCCTTGACGAGTTCCGCCGCCGTCGCCTGCGCCGCCTTGTCCTTGATGTCCGCGATGGCGACATGGCAGCCGGCTTTCGCCAGCGCGGCGCAAATCGCCTGGCCCAGTCCCTGCGCGCCGCCGGTGACGACGGCGGTTTTGTTTTTCAAAGGCAGATTCATTGCGCGCCAAACTCCTTTTTCAAAGCCTCCTCGGCGTTCTTGTTCCACTGACCGCCATCCAGCGATTTGGCGATGTCGGGATATTCATGGCCGATCTCGGCGAGCGCCGTAAGCTTCAAGCCTTTCGCAAATGGATAAACGACTGTTTTGCCGGGCATCAGATTTTTCTCAACCGCACGGATGCCATCCACCGCGCCGTCCAGGCCGGCGATGGCGGCGACGGACAGATTGGTGTCGAGCTGGCGCGACGCCACTTTTTTAAAGATGGCCTTCATGTCGTCCAGCGTCGAACCACTGGTGCCGATGAAATAACATTGCTTCGCGATGTAGGCGTCCAAATCAACTTCGCCGGTCTTGTCGGCGGGAATGCCGGCAAAGATGTTGATGATGGCCTTCGGCGCGGCATCCTTGACGGCCTGTGCGACCAGCGCCGGAACCGGCGCCATAAGCACGATGTAATTAAATGCCTCCGTCAATTTGTCCTTGGACGGATTGTAGGTCTTGAGCGTGAGCTTGTTTCTTTGGGCGAGCGGTTCGGCCAACTTGCGCAGTGCGGCCAGCCGTTCGTCGCTCAAATCGCCGGCAAAAACGGTCACGTTCGGGATGCCCTGGCACAAATCGCGGATGACGTGCATTGTGCCCATCGGTCCGGCGGCGCCGACGATGTTGATTTTGTCGCCCGGACGGATTTCTGCCGTTGCCGGAATCGCCGCCAGTGCTTCGGCCACATTATTTCCAGCCGTGCCAACGATTCGGATGCCGCCGTAATGCACGCGGCCAACCGGCGTGACAATCGGCCGGTCAAATTTCTTCCCGCCCTGGACGATAACGAACAGTCCGCCTGTGCCGACGTTTGCGAAGAGCCTTTCGCAAATTGCGGCATCGCTCCCGAAGTAAATTACGTCGTCAAATTTACCTTCCGGCAAAGTGGCGGGCCTGGCGTAAGTCACCTTGGCTGGCAACAGCGCTGCAAACGCCGAAAGCCGTGGCTGCGACGCCGCGTCGCAGAGCGTGGGCGCGACGCCTCCGTCGCGCGAGACTGGCGACGAGGCGTCGCCACCACCTTCTGCGACGAGGGCGTCGCAGCCGCTATCGGCAACGACGAGCATTTTGCCGTCGCGCTTGAACGTGCATCGTTGCTTCTCCGCGTAAGCGTCTTCGACGCACGCCCACGGCTCGCACAGGGCGATGGCCGACGCCGACAAATCCTCCGGAGCGGGGATGAACATGGACTCGCCGTCCGGCGCGGTGATGACGCGTTCGTCCACCAGCACATATTCCTGAAGCGCTCCTTCGAAATTGTATCCAAACGCGGAATTGGAATTTTTCGTCGGCAGCCAGCGGTAATCCGTCTGCACCAAATAGCGTTCGCCGGCTTTGAACCGTTTCACTTCCGGTCCCACCTTGACGACGCGCACGACGGTTTCATGTCCGGGCACGACCGGCTTATCGCCGGGGACATAGTGCGGCATTTGCGCCAGCGCGGCGGCGTCAATGCCGGCGGTGATCTCGGATTTGCGGGCGTGGCCGGAAAATTGTTTCAGCAGCTTCAAGTCGGAAAAGCACAAGCCACAGACCTCGACCTGGCAGAGGACCTGGTGCGCGCCAGGCTGGAACACCGGTTTGGCATCATTGATCCGGAGCTGGTCCGGCGCGACCAGTTGAACCGCCCGTTGCTTTTCAGGAATCACCATGTCAGCGACAAGTTAAAAAATCAGAATCAATGATTCAACGCATCTTTGCCGGAATTTGCCGCGGAGCGCCCTTCAAGCGCGCGATTCTCCACACCCTCCCGGAAAACAGCAAGGCGCACGAGCCGGGTCCAATCCGGATACCGCCCCGCCACTGACCGCGCTAAAATTGAATTGTCCGCGCGCCCGTTTCGCGGCAAACTGTGCGCTTCTATGCAGCAGGTCAACCTCGGAATGATTGGCGGCGGCACCGTGGGCAGCGGCGTCTTTCACGCGCTCCAGCTCAACGGCGGCCTCCTGTCCTCGCGCATCGGCGTCAAGGTCGCCGTCCGCAAGGTCGCGGTGAAGGCGTTCGACGAGCCGCGCCCCTACGAAATTCCCCGCGCGGCCATGACGACCGACTGGCAGGAGGTCGTCAACGACCCGGAAGTTCACGTCGTCGCCGAACTGGTCGGCGGCACGACCATCGCCACGGACGATGATTCTGGCCGCGCTCAAGCTCGGCAAGCCGGTCATCACCGCCAACAAGGCGCTGCTCTCCGCGCACGGCGAGGAGCTGTTCGCCGCGGCGAAAAAATACGGCGCGAATCTCTATTACGAGGCCAGCGTCTGCGGCGGCATTCCCATCATCAAATCCCTGCGCGAAGGGTTTGTCGGCAACCGCATCACACGCGCTTTACGGCATCGTCAACGGCACCTGCAATTACATCCTCACCCGGATGAAGCTCGAAGGCGCGGATTTCGACGCCGTGCTCGCCGACGCGCAGAAGCAGGGTTACGCCGAGACGCCGCCCGACCTCGACATTGACGGCTGGGATTCGCAGCACAAAATCGGCATCCTCGCCTCGCTGGCGCACGGATTCTGGGTGAAGCCGGAGAAAATCCACGTCGAAGGCATCCGCCACATTTCGGCGATGGACATCAAGTTTGCCGAGCGAACTCGGCTACACCATCAAGCTGCTGGGCATCATCAAACGGATTGCCGGTTGCGGCACAGGTGCGGCGAAATCGCCGAAACCGAAAATCGCAAGCTGCCGGCGTGCAGGTTTCGGTTTATCCGACACTGGTTCCGAACGCGCACGTGCTGGCCAGCGTGAACCATGTCTTCAACGCCGTGTTCGTCCGCGGCGACGTCGTGGGCGACACCTTGTTTTACGGGCGCGGCGCGGGCAAGGACGCCACGGCCAGCGCGGTGTTGAGCGACCTGGCCGACGCGGCGCTGGATTTGAAATTCGGCACCAAGCATCGCGTGCCGCCGTTTGTGCCGCACGAATGCGACGGCGCGGTCGCGCCGATTGCCGAGGTGGTTTCGCAGCTATTTCGTCCGGCTCAACGTCGTGGACAAACCCGGCGTGCTGGCAAAAATCGCCGCGATTTTCGGCGCAGTCGAAAATCGGCATTTCATCGGTCATCCAGCCCGAGGGCCACGAAGGCGCGAGCGTGCCGCTGATTTTCATGCTGCACGACGCCCCGAACGGCGCGGTGACAAAGGCGCTCGACCAAAATCGGCAAATTGCCGGTCGTCAAGGGCAAGCCGGTGATGATCCGGGTGGAGAATTTTGAATGATCCTGGATTGAAATGAACTCATGGCACTGATCGTCCAAAAATACGGCGGCACCTCGGTGGGCAACACCGACCGCATCAAGAACGTCGCCGGCGCGCGTGGCGCAAACTATCGCGCAGGGCGACAAGGTCGTCGTCGTCGTCTCCGCGATGAGCGGCGTGACGGACAACCTGATCAAGCTGGCCAAGGAAATCATGCCGCTGCCCAGCGAGCGCGAGATGGACGTGCTGCTGGCCACCGGCGAACAACAGACCATCGCGCTCACGGCCATCGCGCTGCACTCGCTCGGCATTCCGGCCGTCTCGCTCACCGGCGCGCAGGCGGGCATCGTGACCGACGGCGTCCACACCAAGGCGCGAATTCACAACATCACGCCGAAGAAGGTCCACGAGCTGTTGAACCAGGGCAACGTCGTCATCGTCGCCGGCTTTCAGGGCGAGACCACCGAGGGCCAGATCACCACGCTGGGCCGCGGCGGTTCGGATTTGACGGCCATCGCGCTGGCCGCCGCGCTCAAGGCCGACCTGTGCCAGATTTACACCGACGTGGACGGCGTCTATACCGCCGACCCGCGCATCGTGCCGGACGCGAAGAAACTGGAGGAAATTTCCTACGACGAGATGCTCGAACTGGCCAGCCTCGGCGCGAAGGTGATGCAGATCGCCGCTCGGTGGAATTTGCCAAGAAATTTGGCGTCGTCTTCGAAGTCCGCTCCAGCCTCAACGACAACCCAGGAACCATTGTGAAAGAAGAAACCAAAACATGGAAGACGTCGTCGTGCGCGGCGTCTCGCTCGACAAAAACCAGGCCAAAGTCACGCTCGTCGGCCGTGCCCGACAAGCCCGGCGTGGCCGCGCGCATCTTCAAGGCGATCGGCGACGCGACCGTGAACGTGGACATGATCGTGCAGAACATCAGCCACGGCACCGGCACGCCCGCCACGGACATTTCGTTCACCGTGGACAAGCCGGACTTGCTCAAGGCGCAGAAGGTCATTGACGGCTTGAAAGCAGGAAATCGGCTTCGCGCGAGGTCATCACCACCGACAAAATCGGCAAGCTGTCCATCGTCGGCGTCGGCATGAAGAGCCACACCGGCGTCGCCGGCAAGATGTTTGAAACGCTCGCGCAAGGAAGGCGTGAACATTGACATGATTTCCACCAGCGAAATCAAGATTTCCGTCGTGATTGACCTGGCCAAGGGCGAGCAGGCGATGAAGGCGGTCCACGCGGCGTTCATCGGCTGAACCGGCTGTGCGCTCCCACATCCATGCGTGAGGAGACATGAGACGATGCGAACACTGCGGAGCGCAATACGGCGACAAGGTTCTCCTCTGTCCGGCTGACGGGCAGCCGACGGTCAATCCGCATGCCAAGCCCGGATCGGGTTTTGATTCCGTCAACAGACAGACCGCGTTCAATGTCAAAGTCGTTTCTCCCCTGTCGGCGGCGGGATCCTATCGGCTTTTTGTCCGGGGCGACGATCTGTTTTTCATACAGATGGAGAGCGGAACAAACCAGATTCTCAACGCCCTCATCCCGCTGCTTGGCCCGTTTGGAGGTCTTGCCAACTTGTTCGGCTGGTTGTTTTCCCGGGGTAAAGTCAATGATTTCAACAAACGACTGCAATCCGCCGACCCGGAGAGTCTGCTGCGCGACAGCAAAAGGAATTTCCGGTTCCACCTGGCCGAAATCCGCCAGGCCGTCGATTGAGCCGGCCGCCGCTTCGACGTTTCAGCGGCAAAGAGGCGGGACGCGCCGACCTGACCGTCCGTCAAGGCGAACGATGGAAGCTTGCCTTTGCCGCGCGTGCGGATATGGACGCCATCTGGCAGCTCGCTGGCGTCCGGTTCCCTTCACCCTTTGCGGGCGGATGTGGAGTGGAATGTCAAATATCAGCAGTATCTGGAAAAACCACCGGTCAAAAACATTGACAGCAAAACAGAACTGCATTAGTTTAGAGTCCGTGAATCGCAATTTGAATCTGAACCTGCTGCTGAACGCGCTGCTGTTGCGCCGCGCGGCGGTCGGGTTCTGATTGCATTCAAAGATTTATCGAACCCCATCGCCAAACCGGCGGTGGGGTTTTTGTTTTGCCAAACTAGAACGCGCCACTGCCACAACTGAAAGACAACATGCACAAGAATCCGTCCAAGAAATACCGTCCGTTCCCGCCGGTCAGCTTGCCCGACCGGCAGTGGCCCAACCGCGTCCTCACCCGCGCGCCCATCTGGTGCAGCGTGGATTTGCGCGACGGCAACCAGGCGCTCGCCGTGCCGATGAACGTGTCGCAGAAACTGGAATTGTTCCAGACGCTCGTGAAAACCGGCTTCAAGGAAATCGAGGTCGGCTTTCCGTCGGCGTCGAACACCGAGTTCACCTTCAACCGCCGGCTCATCGAGGAGAAACGCGCGCCGGACGACGTGTGGCTCCAGGTGCTCGTGCAGGCGCGCGAGGATTTGATCGAGCGCACCATCGAGTCGCTCGTCGGCGCGAAGAAGGTCATCATCCACATGTATAATTCGACCTCGCCGGCGCAGCGCCGCGTCGTGTTCGGCAAGTCGAAGGACGAAATCAAGGCCATCGCCGTCAACGGCGCGCGGATGATCAAGGACCGTTTGCACCGGCTCAAAGGCACGGAAATCATGCTCCAGTATTCGCCGGAAAGTTTCTCGCGCGACGGAACAGGAGTTCGCCAGGGAAATCTCCGAGGCGGTCATGGACGTGTGGCAGCCGACGCCGAAGCACAAAATGATTTTGAATTTGCCGGACACGGTGGAAGTCGCGATGCCGAATGTTTATGCCGACCAGATCGAATGGATGTGCCGGAACATCAAGAACCGCGACTCGCTCATCATCAGCTTGCACACGCACAACGACCGCAGCACCGGCGTGGCGGCGACGGAACTCGGCTTGCTCGCCGGGCGCGGACCGCGTCGAGGGCACGTTGTTCGGCAACGGCGAGCGCACCGGCAATTTGGACATCGTGACCGTGGCGTTGAATCTTTACCAGCACGGCATTGATCCGAAATCTGGATTTCTCCAATCTCAATTCGCTCATTGACGTTTATGAGCGTTGCACCGGCATGACGATTCCCGCGCGCCAGCCTTACGCCGGCGAATTGGTTTTCACCGCGTTCAGCGGCTCGCATCAGGACGCGATCAAAAAGGGCCTGGCGGAATGGGCTAAAGGCGGCCCAGAAAAATTGGGATGTGCCGTATCTCACGATTGACCCGGCGGACATCGGCCGTGAATACCGCGAAGTCATCCGCGTCAACTCGCAGTCCGGCAAAGGCGGCGTCGCCTACCTGCTCGAAAGCGAGTTCGGCATCGAATTGCCCAAGGACATGCAGCGCGAGTTCGGCCCGATTGCCAACGACGAGGTGGACAAGCTCGGCCGCGAAGTCACCGGCGCGGAATTGAAGACAGATGTTCTGGAAGGAATACATCGAACGCGATTCGCCGTGGAGACTCGAAAACGTTCCGAAACTGAGAGCAAGAACGGAAAGGTGAAATTGTCAGGGCAAATCTGTATTCACGACGGTAAGTCCAAACTGGAATCAATGGTGAATGGCAACGGACCTTTGGCCGCGCTGGTCCACGGCATTTGCCAGATTTCAGACGTTCCGCGTTTTGAAATCTCCAACTACAGCGAGCACGCCTTGAGTTCCGGCGAAGGCGCGGCGGCCATCGCCTACATCCAAATCAAGACCGCCGACGGCAAATCGCGCTGGGGCGCGGGCGTGGACACGAACATCGAACTGGCGTCCGTGCGCGCCGTGTTGAGCGCGTTGAACCGGGCTTGAACGACGAACAATTTCGCGCTCGCCAAATCGCCAGCGGCGGTTTAGCATGTTTCCAACACTATGAAATTGAGTCGTGTTCTGATGGGAGGATTTGCCGTGTGTGATTTTTGCCGCGACCGGACTTTTTGCCGCGGAAAACAATTCAACCAACGTAACCGTGGTCACGCCGCCGGTCTATGTGCCGGACACGTCGCACGCGAACGAGCCGCTGCCTGACGGCGTTCTCGCGTGGGCCAGCCTGACGCAACAGACGAACGTCCCCGACGGCACGGAGCAGGCGCATTTCGTCTTCAGCTTCACCAATATTGCGATCGCCGCGGATGTCACGCTGGTGACCAACAACGCTGACATGGCCAAAGTCACCGCAATCACCAATGCCGTCACACCGGTTCCCGTCACGATCCTGGGCGTTCGTCCCTCATGCAGTTGCACCGTGGCGGAACTGCCGCCGCTGCCATGGACGATTCAGCCGGGAGACGGCGGCGAGTTCGGCGCCTCGGTGGATGTTCGGGGCAGAAGCGGCACGCAGATCAAAACGGTCACGGTATCCACCGACAAGGGCTCCAAGGATTTGCAGATGGTAATCACCATTCTGCCTCCGGTGGTTCCCGTTCTGACGGACGCCGATCGGGCGCGCGACCTGGAAATCGCCAAGGCGGACCGGCAGGCGGTTTTCAAAACCGATTGCGCCACCTGCCACGCGAAAAACATCGAAGGCAAATACGGCAAGGCACTTTACGACGCCGTCTGCGCCATCTGCCACGACGCGGACCAACGCGCCCGTTGGTGCCGGACCTGCACAATGTGAAAACGGCGACCAACGAGGATTTCTGGCGCACCTGGACCGCCCACGGCAAGGCCGGCTCGCTCATGCCCGCGTTTTCGACGTCCGAGGGCGGCCCGCTCAACGACATGCAAATCGCCACGCTTGCCTCCTATCTCAACACAACGTATCCCTCGAAGGCTCCGCCGCCTCAATGATGGGCGCTTGCGGAAAAATCTCCGCGCGTTATGCTGTCAACCATGACAGCACAACTGGTTGACGCAAAAAATCACGGGCGCATTTCCGAACTCGGCCTGCGCGTTTTGAACGGCGGACAAATCTCCCGCGACGAGGCGCTGTGGCTCATCAACCTCGAAACCTCCGCCGACATTCTGGATTTGCTGTCCTGGGCCAACCGCATCCGCGAGAAATTCAAGGGCAACAAAATTCATCTCTGCTCCATCGTCAATGCCAAGGCCGGCGCGTGTTCCGAAAATTGCAGCTTCTGCGCGCAATCGTCGCATTACCAGACCGGCTCGCCGCGTTACGGATTCATTGATCCCGAACCCGTCGCCGAAGCCGCCGACGAAGCGAAGAAAAACGGCGTGACCGCCGTCGGCCTCGTCGCCGCGTGGAAGGGCCTGAACGAAGGGCCGCTGCTGGACGAAGTCTGCGCCCGCGTCCGCGAATTGAAGGCCGGCGGCAAGACGCGGCCCGATGTTTCGCTCGGCATCATCAAATCGCAAAAGGTTGCCGACCGCTTGAAGGAAGCCGGCGTGGAATGTTACGGCCACAACCTCGAAAGCTCGCGCCGGTTTTTCCCGCAGACCTGCACCACGCACACGTTCGACGACCGGCTGGAAACCATCGGCCATTTGAAAAAGGCCGGCATCAAGATTTGTTCCGGCGGCATCATCGGCATGGGCGAGACGCGCGAAGACCGCTGCGACCTCGCGTTTGAATTGAAGGCCATCGGCGCGAACGTCGTGCCAATGAACATCCTCAATCCGATTCCCGGCACGCCGTTTGAGAAGAACGCTCCCCTGCCCGTCCTGGAAATTTTGAAGACCATCGCGTGTTTCCGGTTCATTTTGCCGCGGCAGGAAATCATGGTCGCCGGCGGGCGCACGGTGAACCTGCGCGATGCGCAAAGCATGATTTTCATGGCCGGCGCGAGCGCGCTGATGGTCGGCAACTATCTCACCACGCTGAACCAGCCGGTGGAAAAGGATTTGCAGATGCTCAAAGACCTCGGCCTCGATCCGAGCTGGGACACCACGGTTTCAGCGACCAGGAAGAAACCGGCTGCAGGTGCGGAAACGGTAATTGCGAGGTGGACGCGAAACTGGCAACTGTTAAATAAATCTGCGCAATAATCGGGTGGAGCAAGCCGCGACTCGTGGCAAAGTGAGGACATGAATGATTACGAACGCATCGCCCAAGTCATCCGATTTCTGGATGAAAGCCACGTCGAGCAGCCCGATTTGACGACGCTGGCTGGACGCATCGGTTTGAGCCAGTTCCATTTTCACCGCCTGTTCTCGGCGTGGGCGGGCGTCACGCCCAAGGATTTTCTCCAGTGCCTCACGCTTGCGCACGCAAAGAAATCCCTCGGCAACGGCGAAAGCATCCTGGACGCCGCGCTGGAATCCGGCCTTTCGGGGCCGGGACGGTTGCATGACCTGTGCGTAAATCTGGAGGCCGCTTCACCCGGCGAATTGAAATCCGGCGGCGCGGGCTGGACCATTTCCTTCGGCATTGCTGACAGTCCGTTTGGAAAATGTCTGATCGCCGAAAGCCCGCGCGGCATCTGCCATCTCTCATTCGTCGAAAATGAGAAAGCGGCGCTGACAGGACTTCAAACAGATTGGCCGCAGGTAAAATTGAAACGGGACAACACCGGGGCGGAAAAAGTAGCCGTAAGGATCTTTCGTCAACGCGCCGGGTTGGAGACCGGCGCTCCGTTGCGGGCATTTGTCCGCGGCTCGCCGTTTCAACTGCGAGTCTGGCGGGCATTGCTGCGGATCAAGCCCGGCACGCTTACAAGCTACGGACGGCTGGCACAGTCAATTGGCAAGCCAACTGCATCACGCGCTATCGGAACTGCCATAGGACAAAATCCGCTGGCGTTTCTAATTCCCTGCCACCGCGTCATCCGGGAGACGGGTGTGATTGGAGACTATCACTGGGGCACGATTCGCAAGCGCGCAATGATTGCGTGGGAAACTGCCTCGCGCGTCGAGACACGTAATCCAGATCCACAGTTGACGTGATTGGAAAAAATCATTTGTGCCTTGGCGGCATTGCGTGAACTTCTCCGCGTTCTAATGCCCGGCAAAAATCATCGCGGCTAACACGTCGAAACGATTGACTACCGCAGGCTCAAGCCACCATCTGCCATAGCCAGCCGGCGGGCGGCGAATATATCCGTTCACAATTCCCGCAACGCCGTGGCGATGGGCAGCCGCGCGGCGCGCCAGGCGGGCAACACGCCGCCGACCAAACCGATCACAGCCGCCCAAATTATGCCCTGTGTCAGCAATGTTGGCGTGACCTGGAACGCGAATGTGACCTGGCTGAAGCTTTGGAAGTTCATCGTCGAGGTGTGAAAATTGTTGAACGCGAAATAGGCCAGCCCGCCGCCGAGGATGCCGCCGAGCAGCGCCAGCACCAGCGATTCGAGCATCAGCGACACCACCACGGCGCCACCGCCGAAACCCAGCGCCCGGAGCGTGGCGATTTCCCGCGTGCGCGCCGCCACCGCGCTATACATCGTGTTCAGCGCGCCGAACACCGCGCCGACGGCCATCAGAACCGCGATGATATACCCGAGCGTCGTGATCAACAGCGTCATGGTCTCGGATTGCTGCGCGTAATAATCGGACAGTTGCGAGACCTGCACGGAGAGCTGCGGATTGGTGGTGAGCGAATCCTTGAATTTCTGAAACGCGCCCGGTGAAGTCAGCCGCACGGAGACGGACTGGAAGGAGTCGCCGCGGTTATACGCCGCCTGTAGCACCTTCGCGTCGGTCCAGATTTCCGATTCCGCCACGCCGCCGCCGGTTGAAAAGACGCCGACGACCGGCCATTTAAAGCGGCCCACATTGATGGTGGAGCCGACGTTGAGGCCGGAAAATTCCTGAACCGCGCCCGTGCCGACGACGACCTCGTCCTTGCCCCAATCAAACATCCGGCCTTTGACGATTTGCCAATGGTCGCGGACGTCCAGAGCGGCGCTTTCAACGCCGCGCAAAGGAACATTTGCATCGGTGCCGGTCGCGCGTTTCGGCAGATTGATTATGACAAACAATTCCGCCGAGGAGAGCGGGCCTTTCGTGTTGCGCGCCACCCCCGGCGCGTCGGCAATGAGCTGGGTGTCCGGGCGCGAGAGGCCGCTGGTCATTTCGCTGTCCGCGCCGCTGCGCAAAACAATGGCGCCATCGGGCGAGCCGGACGCGTCCATGGCGTGCTTGAATCCGGCGGCAATCGAAAGGACGCCGACGAGCACGGCGACGACACCGGCGATGCCGACGACCGTGGCCGCGACCGAGCCAAGACGTTGCGGGAGGCTCAACAGCCCGAACTTCGTGATGGACACGATTTGCGAAAACCAGTTGAAGGGGCCGGCCATAATCAAGATGGGAATTTTCCGAAAAGAAGTCGCCTGCTGAAAGGCTCAACGGCAGGAAAACATTCAACATTCAACACCCAACATTCAACACCCAAGCTCGCGCGCGGACGCCTTTGGTTGAGCGTTCGGCGTTGAATGTTGAATGTTGAATGTTGACGCTTCATTATCTTTTCACATCCGTCTTAATGCGTCCGCCACCCGCAATCGCATGGCCATGAACGCGGGGAAAATTCCGGTGACAAATCCCAGCGCGACCGCAAGACCCGCCCCGATGAACAGATCGCGCGTGGGCAGAAAGAACATCGGCAACAAGCCGGCCAGTTGTCCGGCCACGGCCGGTATGACCACGCTGGCCAAGCCCAGTCCGATCACTCCGCCGATGACGGTGAGCAGGCACGATTCGACGAGCACGAATCCAACAATCTGTCCGTTGGTGAAACCGATGGCCTTGAGCACGCCCAATTCGCCTGTCCGCTCGCGCACGGCCTGCGCCATGGTATTGCCGGTCACCAGCAGGATGGTGAAGAACACCGCGCTCAAAATCGCAGCGACAATGAAAACGATGTTGCCAATCTGGCTGGCCCAGCCCTGGATGAACGCGCCTTCCGGCTCGGTTTTGGTCTCGTTCGGTGAATTTTCAAATTCCGCGTCCACCCGTTTGGCCACTTCCGCCGCCTGCGACGGATCTTTGATGCGGATGGAATACCAGCCGACTTTTCCCTTGCCGAAATCCTGTTTGCCCTGCTGCCGGACTTCATCGAAATAATCATAACGGAACATCATTCCCGTTGTGTCCGTGCCTTTTTTCGCGCCGTCATAGATTCCCACAATGTCAAAGGTCCAGGTGTAACTGCCGTCGGCTTGCGTCCAGATGGTGGACCGAATCGGCACCTTGTCGCCGATTTTCCAATGAAACCGGTCCGCCGTCCGCCGGCCGACAATCGCGCCGGTTCTCGTGGCCAGCCAGGCTTTCATCTCGCCGGAAGGCAGGATGAATTCAGGAAACATCTTCATGAATTTTTCCGGCTCGACGGGATTTTGCATGAAGAAATTCTTCGGGTCCTGGTAAACGCCGCCGAACCAGGTCTGATGCGTGGAAAAGTCCACGCCGGGGATTTTGTCCATCCGCGCCTCGTAACTGAATGGAAGGAGATTGATGATGGAAACCTTGTCGCGGACAATCAGCCGGTCCGCACCCGCCATGGCCACGCCGCCGTTGAGCGCCTCCTGGATCGCGCCCAGAAACCCGAACAGGATGAACGCCACCACAATGGACAGCAACGTCAGCGACGTGCGCAGTTTCTTGCGCCGCAAATTGCACCAGATGAGGTGGAAGAATTTCATGATAAACCGCTCGTCGTCGTCGTCCTCGTTCTCGTAATCGAAAAAGTTGAAATCGAGGACGATGGACGAGAACGAGGACGAGGATGATAGAGCATACTCATTTCACCCCGCCATTGCCCAATTGCCCCTTGTCCAAATGCAGCGTCCGCGACGCGCGGGCCGAGGCGTGCGGGTCATGCGTGACCATGATGATGGTCTTGCCGTGCTCGCGATTCAGCGCCTGGAGCAAATCGAGTATTTCGTCGCCAGATTTCCGGTCAAGATCACCCGTCGGCTCGTCGCACAACAGCAGCGTCGGGTCGGTGACGATGCCGCGCGCGATGCCGACGCGCTGCTGTTCGCCACCCGAAAGCGTGCGCGGATAATGCTTCGCGCGATGCGACAGCCCGACGACCGCCAGCGCCGTTTCGACGTGCTTCCGCCGCTCGGCCTTGGAAAGATGCGTCAGCAGGAGCGGCAATTCCACGTTCCGCTCGGCCGTCAGCACCGGCATCAGGTTGTAAAGCTGGAAGACAAATCCGACGTGCCGCGCCCGCCACGCGGCCAGCGCGCGGTCGGACAATTCATTCACGTGCTCATCCGCGATGCTGACCGAACCCCGGGAGGGCCTGTCCAGTCCGCCGATCAAATTCAGCAGCGTGGTCTTGCCCGAACCCGACGGCCCCATCAGCGCAAGAAATTCGCCGGACGGCACCTGCAAGTTCAAGTTCGACAAAACGTGGATTTCCTCCGAGCCGCGCCGGAAAACTTTTTCGACATTTTCGACGCGCACGAGCGCGCCATTGGCTGGTTTGTTGTCGCTCATAACTTTTTTTCCTTCACCACCAGTCCGTCCTGCAAACCGGCGGGCGCGTTGACGATGACTGTTTCGCCGCTGGCAACGCCCGCGCTCAACACCGAGTCATCTCCCTGCGTGTCGCTCACGGTCACCGCCCGGCGCTCGGCCTTGCCGCCGTGGAAGACAAACACCACGTCCTGTCCGCCGCGATTCACGACGGCGCTTTTCGGAATCAGCACGGAACGGGTCGCGGTGGCGGCTCCGCCGGCGGCTTCGCGAAACGCCACTTTCACGGACATTTCCGGCAGGATACGCGGGTCAAGCTGATCAAAGCCGACGCGCACCTTGACCGTGGATTTACTGCGGTCGGCGGTCGGGATGATGGCAATGACCTTGCAGGGAATTTTCCAATCGGTATAGGCGTCCAGCGTGGCCACGACTTCCTGGCCCGGCGTGACCCGCTCGATGTAGTTTTCGTTCACGTCAATTTCAATTTCCAGCGATTTCATGTCCACGATGGTGCCGATGCCGGTGCGCGTGAAGCCGCCGCCGGCAGAGACCGGCGAAATCATCTCGCCCGGCTGCGCGTCCTTGGTGGTGATCACGCCGTCAAACGGCGCGCGGATAATCATGTCGTCCTTCTGCTGCTGCCACGACGCCATCTGGCGTTCCGCGGTGACGATGTCGAGTTTCTGCTGCGCCAGGTGCGCCTGCAACGCCTTCGCGTTCGATTCGGCGAGGTCGAGGTCGGATTGCGACGCGATGTGGTTTTTTGCCAGCTCGGCGGTGCGTTGATAATCCAGAACCGCGTTCGTCAATTGCGCCTCCGTTTCCGCCAGCGCGGCCCTGGCCGATGCCAACTGCGCCACGGCCACGTCGAGGCTGGTCTTGACGTTGGAATCATCCAGCCGCGCCAGGACCTGGTTGTTGGTGACTTTCATGCCTTCCTCGATCAGCACTTCCGTGACTTTGCCGGTGACTTTGGACGAAACGGTCGCCTGCCGCCGCGCGGTGACGTAGCCGGAGGCGTTCAACACCGTGCGATCGCCGCTGTTGCCGCCGGCTTCTCGCGCCACCGCCGTTTGCACCTCGACGGCGCTGGAACGCGAATGCCACCAGACCGCCGCGCCCGCCAGCAGCAGCGCGACGATCACCGCGGCCACCAGCCAGCGCCGGGCTGATGACGGCGGCTCCGGGCGGCGCTCTATCCGCAAGGCATCCAGCGGAGGATTATCCGAACCCATAAGATTTGTCCGCGCAAAGAGAAACCGTTTTTTGCGGCCGGGGTCAAGCCGCGTGCCGTTAATTTTACGCTCCCGGTTTGCGTTGGCGGTGCCGACAATCATCCGTTCAATCTCAACAATTTTTCAAACCGCGCGGCGGCGGCATCCCATTTTGCGGAATCGCGCGGCATGACGGTTTTCAATTCAAATGAATGGCGCACGACTTCCCGCGCCGCGGCGAGCGACGGCAGATGGCCGAGCGCGATGGCCTGAACCAGAATGTTGCCGAGCGCGGTGCATTCGGCCGGGCCAACGACGACGGGAATATTCAGCGCGTTGGCGGCAAATTGATTCAGTGTCGCGTCCTTGCTGCCGCCGCCGACGACATGGAGGCGCTCGATTTTCCTGCCGGTGAGCGTTTCCAGCCGGCGCGCGACGACGCGATAGAACAGTGCGAGGCTTTCATAAACGCAACGGATGCAGGCGCCTTGGTTGGCGGGCGCGCGCTGGCCGGTTTCCCCGCAGAACCTGGCGATTTTTTCCGGCATGTCGTCCGGGCTTAAGAACCGCGGGTCGTCGGGGTTGATAAGCGAGACGAAGGGCGGCGCGTCTTCGGCCAGTGGTTTCGAGCGTGTCGAAATCGTATTTATTACCCTCCTTGGCCCAGTGCCTGCGACATTCCTGGACGATCCAGAGGCCGACGATGTTTTTGAGCAGGCGCACGGAACCGCCGAAACCGATTTCGTTCGTGAAACCCAGCGAGCGCGACTGGTCGTTGATGACGGGCTGGGGCCATTCGACGCCGAGAACCGACCATGTGCCGGAACTCAAATAGGCCCAGTTCCCGCCGGCCGCGGGCACGGCGGCTACGGCCGCGCCGGTGTCGTGCGAGCAGGAGGCGACGACTTCGATCTGCGGCAGGCCGGTTTCCTCGGCGAGGCGTATTTTCAACGGGCCGAGCCGCGTGCCGGACGGACATATCGGCGCGAACAAATCTCCGCGCAGGTTGAGCGCGTCGAGCAATCGCTTCGACCATGTTTTGGCCGTGGGATTGTAAAGTTGCGTGGTGCTGGCGAGCGAAACCTCGTTCCTCGCCACGCCGGAGAAGAAGTAATTGAACGCGTTGCCTATGAGCAGGAGTTGTTTCGCGCGGGCGAGGCGTTCGGGCGATTCGGCGCCAAGCTGGTAAATCGTATTCAACCCCATGAACTGGATCCCGGTCTCGGCGAACGTCGTCGGCCAGTCCACGCGGGCGCGGACGTTTTCGACGCCGCGGGCCGTGCGCGAATCGCGATAGCACCAGACCGGCGGCATCACTCATGCCGCGCTCGTCGAGCAGCACGTAATCCACGCCCCACGAATCGCTGCTGATGCTGGAGATGGGAAGATTTTTCGCGGCGGCCTTCTTCAACCCCGTTTTCTGCTCGGCGAATAGGCCGTCAATGTTCCAATGCAACGCGCCGCCGGTCCTCACCGGGCCGTTGGGGAAACGGTGGAGTTCCTCGACGGTGATTTTGCCGTTGTCGAGCGTGCCGAGCATGACCCGGCCGCTGTCCGCGCCGAGGTCGCAGGCGAGATAATATGTTGCCATGATGAAAATCCGCCCGCGCATCTTAATCGGCGGGCAATCGCCCTGTCAAAATCTTGTCTCGCAATCATGAACTTGCCTCAAAAAACCGCCTTCAGCGGTTAAATTTCAGACGGTGCCCTTGAAGGCTCGCGCGCACGGCGCGAGAACCGCGTCCGTCATGCCGTGGACGATTTTCTTGTCGGCGGGAACAATCGTCGCCAGCACGCCGCCGAGTTGCGGGCGCGCCGCGTCGCCCTCGCCGGAAACAAAATAATACGGACACAGCCGCGCACGGCCCTTCATCGGCACCAGTTCGTTCCTGCCAAAATCAAACCATTGCGCCTCGACCAGTTTCGGTTTTTCAAACCGCTGCAGAACGAACGGCGAGGTTTCAAAACTTGAAATCGCCCGGTCCACCGCCGCGCTCCAGTCGGCTTGCGACAAATCGCTGCCCAGGAAAACGCCGCGCGCGCCCCACGCATGCTCGGAAAAGCCCGACACCTTCAAAATCAACCCGCGCTCCTTTTGCGACAGCGTCTTGAGCTGCTGCCAGTCGGTCAGGTTCAATTCAGGAATCGCCGCGTGCGGCGGCAGCGGCGCCGGGTCCACGAGCCAGGTGTAGGGAATGATTTTTTTCAGCCGCGCCAGGAAACCTTCGCCGAGTTCCTGCCGCCAGAAGTTTTGCAGGTTCCGGTTCCAGAGCAGCGCGAACAGCATTTTCTCCTCGAACAGCGGTTTCGGCGGCGGCGTCAGGCGGATTTTCCCTTGCGCCGCCAGGTCAAAAATCAGTTTTGAATCCGGCACGTTCGCCAGATCGAACAACTCGAAGAAGCGATAAACCGCGTCGCCCTCGGCAAACTCGTTGAATGTTGAATGTTGAATGTTGAATGTTGAATGTTTCCGCTCATTCAACTGTCCCGCCATCCATTCCATTTCCGGCCGGTAAGTTTTCGCTTCCTCGGAGACGACGATATGAACTTTTTTCGCGTCACCGAAAATCGCCTCAAACCCGCGAATCATCCCGTCCGCGCCGCCGATCAGTTCGGAGGGACGTGCTCGCGAGTTCCTGTCGAGTTTCGGAGTTTGGACGGTCAGGTATTGATACGTTTGCAGCCACGCCGTCAAGCCCGATGCCGCCGGGCACGGAATCCAGTTCCGTGATGCTGAAGCCGTTTTCCGTGAGCAGGATGTCCGGGCCGGATGACGCGCGGCACATCGTTTTTGAACGCCGGCGAACGTTGAAGCTCAATCAACTCACGCGGTTTGCCGTGGTCCAGCCAGCGCGCGACCCATTCCGGCTGTTTGCCTTCGGCGGATTTGCGGTAAAGCAGATTGACCGCGCGATAAAATTGCAGCAGCACCCGGCCCAGCGATTCGATTTCCTTCCGCCAGATTTTCGTCGAGCGGAAACGGTTCGGGTGAAATGCGCCAGTCCAGCCCGGCAAACAAGCCGCCCGACTGGAATTTGTTCGCGGATGAATTTCGCCGCGGTCGGCTGCATCGCCTCGTAGCAGCCAGGTGACGAGGTTCTGACTGATTCTTCGGATGACATTTGGATATAATTGAGCCTCTTACGTCGGCTGCTACTACGTCCTCATTTGCCCGTTGCCGATGCCCAGCCATTTGTAGCTGGTCAATTCCTCCAGTCCCATCGGGCCGCGCGCGCCGATCTTGTCGGTGCTGATGCCGATTTCCGCGCCCATGCCGAATTCGCCGCCGTCGGTGAACCGCGTGCTGGCGTTCCAATACACCGCCGCCGAATCCACTTCGGCAAGAAACTGCTTCGCGTGCGCTTCGTTGCGCGTCACGATGCTGTCCGAGTGCGCGGAGCCGTAAAAATTGACGTGGTCAATCGCGGCCTTCACGCCGTCCACGACGCGGACGTTCAGGATGTAATCGTTGTATTCGGTGAAATAATCCTGCTCGGTTGCGGGACGGATTGCGCGATTGCGTGATTGCGCGATTGCGCGATTGAATCCAGCAGCTCGAGTGATCGCCTCGTCGCAGCGCAATCTCAACGTTTTTATCTGCAAGAGCTTCTGCGCCGATCGGCGGGAAGAAATGTTTCCGCGACGGCTTTGTCCACCAGCAGCGTTTCCATCGCGTTGCAAACGGCGGGGCGCTGGACCTTGGCGTTCATCACGATGTCCCCGGCCATTTTCAAATCGGCGTCGGCGTCCACATAAACGTGGCAGACGCCCTTGTAATGTTTGATGACGGGCACCTTGCTGCAATCGGCCACGGCGCGAATCAAACTCTCGCCGCCGCGGGGCATGCAGAGGTCAATGTATTGCGTGAGCGACAGCAGCGCGGGAACCGCCTCGCGGTCGGCCGTGGGCACGACCTGGATCGCGTGTTCAGGAAAATGGGCGAGAGCGGTTTTCCCGGCGTCAATCATCGTCCGGGCGATGATTTGATTTGAGTTCATCGCCTCCCTGCCGCCGCGCAGAATCGTCGCGTTGCCGGATTTGAAGCAGAGGCCCGCCGCGTCCGCGGTCACATTCGGACGCGATTCGTAAATGATGACGATGACGCCGATGGGCGTGGAAATTTTTTGCAGCTTCAAGCCGTTGGGCCGGACGCGCTCGTCCAGAATTTTCCCGACCGGATCGGGCAGCGCCGCGACTTCGCGCAAGCCGCGCGCCATGGCGGAAATCCGTTTGTCGTCGAGCTTGAGCCGGTCCAGCATGGCGGACGAAAGGCCGTGCTTTGCCGCGGCTTCCGCGTCGAGCGCGTTGGCTTGTTTGATGGCCGCGGCGTTTTGTTCCAGCGCGCCGGCCATCGCCAGCAGACAGGCGTTCTTCTCCGCCGTCGGTCAGCCGGGCGAGTTCGCGCGACGCGGCCTTGGCCTGCCGGGCCAGTTGCGTCATTTGTTCGGTCAGATTCACCAAGGAAGAATACGCCGAAAACGTCCGGAAGAAAACCGAAGTTTTGATGCCGAAGTATTAACGCCGCTGCTTCAATCCGGCCCAGACGTCCCCTAGGGCGTCGAAATACAGTGGCAATTTTGAGTAACAATTTGGCAAAAAATGGTGAGCCTGAATTTCCATTTTGCCCCAATGTTATGCAATGTAACGGTTTGGGATTGCGTGGGATAAGGTTTGTTTGTTCTTTCTCATGCGCCTTGGTTTGGCGGCCGGATTGGTTGGCGCGGATTTTTTGGTTTTACCGCGTCGCGCTGGTTTGATCCGGGTAACGGATTGCTTTGAGGCGGGTTCCTTTCCCCGTGTTTTCAAGCATCCGCTGCTTGGATCGGCTGGTTTGGGTCGGGTGATTTTTTGCCTATGAGGAATTCCTTTGTGGTCTTCATGGCCGTCGCCCAGATTTTCCTGGCGGCTGTTTGGGCCGGTCCGGCCGCCAAATTTTGATTTTGATTCGGGCAGACAGTCGTTTCTTCAGCGGGATTCTCCATCCCCACCTCCTTGGCGACTGTCGCCCGAATCGTTTTTTCAGGGGGAAGGAACGAGCTACTGAACGGAATTGGTTTGCGCGCCGGCGGCGGCGAGCATCGCGGCAGCGAGTTCTTGCGGCGTCCATTGGTTGCCGTCCAGTTGCCTGAAAATGCGCCCTTGCGGGTCAAGCACGACCGTCCGCAAATTGTGCGAAATGCTGTCTCCCTGGCGCGCGACGACCAGATCGAGACGCAATGCAATGTCGGCGAGCACATTGGTTGACACGGCGGCAAACGACCAGCGGTTGGTGTCATCGCCGCGATAAACCCCGGCATAATTTGACAGCACCGCCGGCGTGTCAAACGTGGGGTCGAAGGAAATGGAAAGGAACTGCCAGTTCGCCGGCGCGCGGGTGTCGGCCATGAGAATTTTCCGCGCCTGCTCAAAATAATTGTTCATGCGCGGGCAGAAATCCGGCAAAGGACAGCGCGTGTAAAAGAAGGTGAACGCCAGAACCCGACCCTGATAATCCGAAAAACGGATGTGTTTTCCATCCTCCACCGTCAACGGATAATCCGGCAGGCGGTCGCCCGGTTTGAGTTCGGAAATCATCAGGCCGTGAGTCATGCCCATCGGCTTGGACATGCTGTTGGTCATCGTTTCAGCGGAATGTCCGATGCGACGGATGTTTTCGATCCATTCGACATCATCGCCCACGACCAGCGTAAAGGTGATGTCGTCTTTGGGCGAAATGCCGCTCAATTCATTCGTGTTTCGCACCGAAAAATCCATCGTCATTTCCATCATGTAACCGGGAATGGCTTGATGATGAATCGTCACCCGCGTCAAGCCCGGCTCGATTTTCTCAACCACTCCTTGTGCGGAATAGGATTTCGTTCTTTGATCGCCGCCCGTTGGCGCGGCAGAAATGGAACGGGCAAGGAGCAGGGCGCAGAACAGTGCCAGGCATTTTGGGGCAAATAATTTCATAAGTTTTGATTCAGCAGTTTTTTGATTTCATTGGCCACGGCGGTTGCCGTGTTTTGGTTCAGACCATCAAAGTATCCGTGCAGACGCCCCAGCGAATCCACGATGGCGATGCGCTCGGTGTGGGCAAAGTTGCCCGGCATGAAACCAAATTCGTTGTTGGTGTCCGGTGCGAGAAAACTGGTTCCGATCAAATGATGCAATTCCGTTTTGTCGCCGGTGAGGAACAGCCAGCGGTTGGTGTCCGCGCCAAAGCGTTCGCCGTATTTTTCGAGCACGGCGGGCGTGTCATCACGCGGTTCTACCGTGAGCGAAACCAGTTTCACATCCGGCTGGTTCGTGGTCAGTGTCTGGATTTGCGCCATCACGCCGCTCACGGCCGGACACGTCAGCGAACAGCTCGTGAACAGAACATCCACAACCAGGATTTTGCCGTCAAAATCCGAACGGGTTATCGCGCGTCCGGTGCGGTCGGTCAACGAAAAGTTGGCCAACTGTCGGGGATGATCCGGCGGGATGAGGCGGGACACCGAATTCTGCGGCGCATAGCCCGGTTGATCCGTCTGATAGCTCCCCCGTTGATTCAATATAATGAGGAGGAGACCAACGCCGGTTGCGAACAGCAAAGACCCGATGACCGCCACAATGGCGAACAGTTGCTCGTCATTTCGCTGCTTTCGCCTTCCGCCGTTGCGTTTTCCGGGCATGCTTTTTATGTTTTATCGAGTTCCCGCGTCCGGTCAGTCAAAACATCCAGCTCGCGCTCACTTTAAACATCACCGACGAGGCGAGTTGATTGCCATTGAAATATTGAAAGACGGGAAATTCCGCGTCCGCGTAAATCTTCACTGGATGAATGTGAAATTCAACTCCCGGCGAAAGCATGAGCCGCTGGTAACCGGTGTCGTCAGGATTCGCGTTCGAGCCGCTGTCACTCGTGCGCTCTGAAAAGATGACCTGCGCCACGGGCGAAATCCGCGCGCGGCCGAGCGAGAATCCCTTATAGTCAATCCCCGCCGCGGCATCCAGTTCGGTGCCCGGACGATATCCGGCCTGCATCAGCACCGGCACGTCCAGCAATCCCTGCGCGAACCAGTCCCATTTTTCATCCTTCGTGATGTTGCCGCGGTAAAAACCGCCGAGCAAAATGTCCGTGCTGCCGGTTCCGATTTGCGTGTCACGGTCAATCACGTCGGGGTCGGCGGAATAATTGCCCGTCGGCAGCTTCAAACCGAACGTCACGCCGGCGGACAGGTCCGCGAAAAATCCGGTGTAAATGCCCTCCAGCCGGATGTCGCCCAGACCGCTCCAGTTCTGCGAAACCGCATTGGCCGGCGGCGGCGGGAAATTGAGGTCGGTGCTGAAAGTGCGCGACCAATACGGCAGCTCGATCTGCGCGCCCCATTTGTTGTTGAACATATATTGCACGCCCAGCGTGACAAAGTGCGTCTCGATTTTCTTGTCGCCGTTGTTCGCCGCCGCCGCCATTCCCGTGCCGCTCCAGTTGCGGTTTTGATCCTGGAAATCGTATTGCACCCAGGCCATTCCGCCCTGGCCATTCGGAAACATCGAACTCGTCGCCACGTCAAAAACGCCGCAGCCGCACGCGCAGGCATGAACCACGCCCGGCGCGAGCATTCCCGCCAACAAACCACAACCCATCTTTATCACCGCTGAATTACGTTTTTTGTTTCTCTTTTTCATATTAAATTTCAAAATTGCGAGAACGCGCCACGGCGCTCTCAAGGTTAAAGGACAACATTCAAGCCCGCGCCAACAGGACACGGACAACCAACTGCGATTGAATCAGACGAAGAATCCGCGCGGCGGTGGTGTCGGCGGTTGTTGTATGGAAATTTCGGCGAAGGCATCCGCCAGGGGCAAAAGATCGAAATGCGATGGCGCGAACAAAACGCAGTTCGCTTTGGCAGGCGGGAATTCGAGTTTTTGAAGATTCAGGGTGAACGCGCTTTTTTGCTCCGACTTTTTGGCGGCGGCGATGGCACGGCAGATCGGGCAGGGATATTTCCCGTCAAACGTCCGTTCCACGGACTCGGAGAGCGAGTGCGTGCGCAGGTTGTCGGCAAGCATGGTCGTCCACGCGACGGTTTGCAGCAGCGCCCAGTGCGCGCCGAGCGTCGCCGCCAGCGAGATGACAACAAATATTTTGCCGAGCCGGACCAACACACCGGCAACTTAAACCAAATCTGCCGAATCACAAGTCCTGATAATTCTTTGTAGCAGCCAAGGTAACAAGTCTCCGACTGAATTTGCGATGCTCAATTTGAGGCCTTTTCACGATTCAGGCACGCTCCATCAACCGGATATCGCAAGCCGAAGAACAATGAGCCTCCTCACGTCGGCTGCTGCGAGTCAGTCATCAGAAATCCAAACCAGCGTGCCGACCGGCAGTTTGTCGAAAAGCGGAATCAAATCCGCATCGGCCAGATGGATGCAGCCGCAGGATGCGGGTGCGCCAATGGTAGTTTGGTCCGACGTGCCGTGGATGTAGATGTAGCGCGCATGGGAATCCACGTTGCCGCCGCGGTTAATGTCGGATTCGAGTCCCTCCAGCCACAATATGCGCGTGGTGATCTTGGCATCCGCAAATTCCAGCTGCGAGACGTGGCCGACGGCTCTGCGCGATTTGAAAACCGTTCCCGCCGGCGCGTCCGCGCCGATTTTTTCCGCGATGCGATGAAGTCCGCGCGGCGTGCAATTCGAGCCTTCCGCCTGCCCGATGCCAAAGCGCGACGTGGAGCACTTCATTCTGCCCGCAAGACGCCAGGATGCGGACGCCTGTTCAAACAGCGACACGTTCTGCCCGGCGATGCTGACGACGAGGACGAATGGAGTCGGAGCAATTCCATTCTTTTTGCAGGCATCGAGAATTTCAGGGCGCATCGTTCAAAATCAAGTTTGGCCGCGCGCCAAATCAATCCTAAAAACACCGGCTGGACAAACATAAAATGAAACTTTGCAATGGGAACGCGGATGGTGTTTTACCGATTGTTTGGCTGTTGGCGATTTGGGCTTCCCAGTTCACCGGTTCACAAATAATTCCCACTGGCCGGCTCGCATGGCCCGGCGCAACAGATAGTCGCCATGAGTCTGCTGGAATTCTTCCACCGCGCCGACGGGGCCGACAATCCAGACGCGCTGCCCGCTTTCAAGCAATTGCACCAGCGCATTGTCATCGGGCAACAGCAGGTTGCCAAGCCGTTCACGGTTGCCCGGAAATTCAAACGGAACCTGCGTCAAATCCATGCCGCCGAAATATGGACGGTTCGTCGCGGAAATGGCATTGCCGGCATAAAACGGCAGGCCCTGCGGCAGTTTTCCCCAGCAAATGAGGGCGTCGCCGGGCCGGTAATTTGCGCGCAGCGCGACGCCGAGCGGCTTGAGCGTCTGATTGCCCCTGAAACTCGTCTCGAACGCCGGCACTTCGGCCATGACGATCATGAAGCTGAACAGCGCCAGCCCGGCGGTAAGGCCCGCGCACTGCGCCGTTTTGAGATTTTTCGGCAGCCACAAAAGCAAAATCACGGCAACCGCCGCGGCGGACATCTGGCAAACCATCCATGCCGACAGCGCATTGTGAAAGGCAACGACCAGCGCCACTGGCAGAACTGCCAGAAGGAACATCGGGCTGACAAGACAAAGCCGCCACGGAAGAATTATTGCCGCCGGTTTGAGTTCGCGTTCTTCGCCAAAGAATCGCCAGGCGAGAAGAACCGAAAGCGCCGGGAAAATCGGCAGAATGTAAGCCGGCAATTTCGCATGGGAGAGGCTGAACAGGACGAATGTGAAAATCGCCAAGACATTCAGCAGCAGCCAGCCGTCCCTGGAAATTGCCGATTGCCGATTGCCGATTGCCGGCTGAATTTCAGACTCTGGACTGTGGACTGTGGACTGTGGAGCGGGTGAACGCCACAGCCAGCCGAGCAGCCACGTCCATGGCAAAAGGCCGGCGGCGACAATTCCAAAAAAGTAAAACGGGCCGCCAGAACGGTTTTTGATGGTCGTGCCAAGCAGATGACCGGCAGCCTGACCGAGAACCATGTAGTGCGCCGATTCCGGCATGCGCTGGAAAACCGCCAGAAACCACGGCGCGGCCAGAACCAGGAACAGCGCAAAGCCGGCAATAAAACCGGCAAGCAGCATTTTCCCGGATGCTTCACTGCGGCGGAACAGTGCCAGGGTGACGAATGCAACCATCGGAATGGCCAGCGCAATCGGCCCCTTGGTTAGAAATCCCATCGCGATGGCTGTCCATCCGGCGAAGTGCCACGCAAAGAATTTCCCCGCCTTCCGCTGTCCGCTTTCCGCCTTTGCTTCCAGCCAGCTTCGCCAGAAAAAATACACCGCCCACGCGACGAATTGCGTCAGGAGAATGTCCGGCGTCAGCATCCGCGCCATGGCGAAGTAAAGCAGGTTGGTTTGCAGCAGAATCGCGCTCCAGAAACCGGCCCGCCGTCCACCCAGCGAGCAGCCCAGCAAAAATGCCGCCCACACGCCGCTGATGCCGGCGAGCGCGACCGGCAGCCGCGCGGCCCATTCGTTCTGGCCGAAAACCTTCATTGACGCCGCCACGAGCCAGCAGGTCATCGGCGGCTTGTCCAAATGCGGGAGATACCAGAGATGCGGCACGAGCCAGTTGCCGGTCTCGATCATTTCGCGCGCGATCTCTGAATAACGCCCCTCGTCCGGTTCGTTCAGTGAACGGCTGCCGAGCAGGAGGAAAATGGTGAACAGCGTCAGTGCCGGCAGCCCCAATTTTTGCAGGATGTTTTTCATCTCGCCGCGGCGGCATTTTCCGGACGCAAAATCACCTCGCGGCCCTTCCAGTTCTTCTCGCCGATGTGATTCATCATCCCCAGATGGTAGCGCCAGGACATGCCGTAAAACGGATTGTGAGTCGGCCAGAACGAAATGATGTCCACGCCGATCTCCTTGCCCATCTCAATCGCGCGCCGGATGGTTTTCGGATGGTCGTTCCAGTTGAACAGCAGATATTTCCATTCCAGAACCGGCATTTTCCACCCGCGCGCGTCGCGATAAGCCACCATTTGCTTCATCGCATCGAACGCCTTCTCAAAACTGCCGCGCATCATGTATTTCTCACACATGGCGTCGCTGATGCCGTGGACGGAAAACTGAATATCGCTCAAATACAGCGCCGCTTCGCGTTTGGCATCGGTGTTCAACAGGACGCCGTTCGTGGAAACCCGGATGTAGGCGTCGGGATTTTTCGCGCGCAGCAGCGGCAATTCCTGGCAGATCGTCGGCGACAGAAACGGTTCGCCGAGGTTCAGGTAAAAAATCCGTTTCATGCCGAGCCGGGCGGCGAGGTCGGCCATCTGGCTCAATTCGGCGAGCGGCATCGTCTTTTTGGTGCGGATGTTCGCCGCGCCTTCGCGGGCGCAGCCAATGCAGTCCACGTTGCAAATCACGGTGTTCTCCAGCAGCATTCCGCGATACGGCAGACGCGGCTTGGGCGGCGCTTCATTCCTTTTCATCCGGCGCAAATCGCCGCAGCGCGAGCAGGTCGAAATCGGCATTTTCCCCTTTGCCAGGTCGTCGCGGAATTGTTGCGCAACCGGGCCTAAGAAGATTTCCTCGAACGAATTCTTCCGCAAATCGCCGAGATGCCCGCTGCCGTCATAATCCTGGCAATTGCAGGAGACGGTCAAATCAGAATTGATGGTGATGTTGTATTCCGATTCACCTGAAAGCGCGACGCAATCGTATTTCCTCCCGGTGATCTTGGCGCGCAGTTCAAGCCAGCGCGACATTGTCCAGCGGAGGACATCGCTGACGCGCCAGTTAAAGCGCGTCTTCGGATTCTTGATTGCCCGCGTTGTCGGCGAAATGGCCATGGGAAAAGGATGGCCGCGCGCGGCTAATTCAGCAAGCGAACTTGGTTGGATACGTTTGCCGGCAAAGTGTGGATGCCGTCGCCAGCCGCATCATCTTCGACGGACCGCGTTCGGCAGGGCGCTGGCAAGAGACTCCCCGCCGTCCTTGCCGGAGTTAATCTGCCGGTTGAAAGACCGAATCTGCCAACCGCCGGATGACGATTGGCACCCGCCAGATTCGATCTGCCAGTTGAAAAATGCCTTCTGTCAGTCGGAAAATGACCTCTGCCGATTGGAAAATGGCTTCTGTCACTCGCCGGATGACAATGTGCTGTTGATTTATGACCATCGTCGGTCGCCAAATGGCATCTGCCGGTTGGAAAATGACATCTGTCGGTCGCCAAATGGCCTCGTGCTGTTGATTTTTGACCATCGGCGGTCGGTTTATGGCCTCTGTCAGTCGCCTTTTCCCCGCTGTCGGTTGAAGGATGCCTGTATTCCAAGGGTTTACGCCGATGCGACTACAAAAATAGCCTTAAATTATCAATGCGAAGCCCGCCGCCGTGCATAAAATATGAAGTTGCGGAGTGTGGTAATGAATCCGCGTTCCGCAATTCAAAAATGAACACGAAACAACAAAACAAGCTAGCCATGTATCTGGCGGTGAAAAGCGTGCTCGATGCCAACAATTCCGTCTGGCAATCGTTGCAGGCCTTCGCGGATGGATACACGGACTTCACCAGCCATGTCACCCGGATCCAGACCTTGGAACTTTCCCAAGTGACGGATTCCACCGGCATCGCGCAGGACAAAAAACAGTCCAAGGCGGCGATGGCAACGGCAGCGCAGCAAATCAGTGCGGCGGTTCACGCCTACGCTGTCAAAACCAAGAACAACACGCTGGCCAACGAAACGGATTTTACCGTTTCCGACCTGACCGGCGAACGGGACGCGGAGGCCATCAAGGATTGCCAGAACATCCGTGACCTTGCCGCCAACAACCTCGCCAGTCTCGGCAATTACGGCGTGACGGCGGCCAGGCTGACAGCATTGCAGGCGGCCATTAACGCCTTCAAAGACATCGCCACCAAACCGCGCGACAACATCGTCACCGGCAAAACGGTGACACAGGAGTTGAGCGACGAGTTTGACACGGTGGATGTAACGCTGTCGGAAATTCTCGACGGCCTGGTTGTGCAATTCCAGGACACCAACGCCAAATTCGTGAGCGACTACCAGAACGCGCGAATCATCGTTGACGCCTCGGCCAGCCACGCCAGCCCGAACCAGCCGACACCCACGCCGCCAACGACAACCACAAAACCGGCAGCACCCACGGGATTGACAACCAAGCCGTAAAAATCAGGAAACGCAAAGCGGCCTTCGGAAATGGAGGCCGCTTTTGATTTTCAGGGTTTGGAGCTACGCTTATAGCGACTGATAAACAGCGCTCCCAGCAAATTTGGGACAAAAAAAAGGAAAATAAATGGGAGCAAAAGATATGGAATTGCGCTTAAAATATAAGCTGGCGAGAGCGATGAGGGAAGGCCTTCCATGAATAGGTCAAATAGCGCATTGATGATCACGCTACTTATCAGACAGCGAATGGTCAAAGCGGCCGAGCCGCATTTTGAAAACCACCCGATTAAAATTCCCGTTGTTGCTGAAACAAGAATAACGATGAAAAAAAAGAAGAGCATTGAACTGCGTGTCAAAATTTGAATTTATTGTCTATTTTGATGTCTTGATCCCCGCCCCACAACAAGATGGGATTTGTGATTCTCAATAGAGTCTCATGTTGTTGAAAGTCAAAAATAGTTTGCCCATGGACTCGTGCTACATAAGAAGGGTAACTACCGTGCGAACCATATAAAGTTCCCTCTCTTTTGCAGAAATCGAGAGTAAAATCAAAGTAGTAAGATATATCAAATCCTGAAGGCAATACGGCAGAATGTGCGAGGCCTTTCATAAAGCCACCAACTACCGGCTTGTAAAGCATAGAGGCATCTTGTTCAAAATAGCCAAATCCGGTTACATCAAAACCCGCTACACTGGTTGCTCCAATATATTTGATAACGCTGACAACTTGACCTTTATCATTTACCGTGAGGCTATGGATCGTCTTTGCCCCTTGCTCATAGTCTGGTGGTCGTATAATGGTTGTCACTTCAAGTTGGACATTTTCAAGCCCAAGGTAATCTACTTGGGACACCGGGTTATTTACGACGAAATCGTAGCTCAAAGTCCGCGCATCTCTGATATGTTTGGAAGCAACTTCTGGATTTTGACCGGGCAAAAGAGACGTTTCTCCGATCGGATCACGAATAACCCATCGGGCGCGTGGTTGTAGCGCTGACCCGGCAACCTGCGGCGTTGCGTTTTGAAGTGCCTGAAAGCCTGGCTCAACAATCGGGTCGCGCGATAGCCAGCGACCTGTTGAAGGGCTGTAATAGGCAGAGGCTATTTGCGCGAACGAAAGCGCAAATAGAACAACTAGGATTGTTTTTGCAGTTTTCATGGTGTCTTGAATGGATTTCGTGGTTGAATTTGTTGCATCGGGTTCGGGTCGGCTTTTATCTGAACCACCTATACACTTGGTAATGATCCAGGATTTTTGATGCGATTATCACGATTAAAATTGTAATAAGAGTGCCTCCAATGAACATGGCCAAAGGATGCGGATATTTCGGTTTTTGATCTGCCATAATGCTTGATTGGGGCTATATCTTAAGCCCCAGGAGGAGGCGAGCTATTGCACATTATTACATAGTTGCGTTTACAATTGCATTTATCATCAAACCATACGTGCATATAAACCCTTCCGCCCTGCGGGCAGTGATATACAATAATGGCTATATTAGCTATGGTAAGAGCTGCTGCCCCCGGCGTTCGGCCAAAAGATTCCATACCAGGATGATCAGCAAGATAGTTACATTCTTTCTGCCACATGCCCCAGTCAACACCCGCGATTGCGATGCCAACGATTCCCTGTAATACATAAAACCCATAAACCGGGGTTGGAACATCCATTCGACCATCCAAGTCAAAGCGATCCATCGGATCATTATGGCAAAATTGATAAACTATGAAATCGGTGTTTTGCTTAACTGGAGGCCGAAAGGCGGTCTGTTCGTCGGAAACAACCCCAAATATTCTACTGCGACTACCTCCACGAAAACTTTTTGAAATAACAATCGGAGTTGAAGTGTCTTTGGTGTCCCGAATTAACCAACGACCCGACGATTGCAAAACTGAATTGGCATTTCCCGATGGCAGGGATGCCGTTTGCAATGTTTGAAAGCCCAGCTCCCCATTTGGATCGCGTGACAACCAATGGCCAGTTGAAGGGCAATAATAGGCAGAAGCAATTTGTGCCGTCAGTAGCGCAACCAAAACAAAGATGATTGATTTTGCAGTTTTCATGGCGTTCGGAATGGATTTCGAGGCATTTGTGGAAGTGGATTCGGGTCTGCGGGAACGTTGAGGTTCACCGGCCGTTGCTGTTGAGTCAAAATGACCGGACGAGCAAGCCTCTGACGCGCTTGGGCAAGCAACACCTGGTTGCCTCTCCATGCCGGCTCATATCGGTAAGCCAGATTGAAACTTGCGAGCGCGTCGCCGTGAAGTCCATGTTCGGTCTGGCACATGCCGCGAAGGGAAAGGAAAACGGACAATTCTTCCGCTGGCGTTAGCGATTTGAGATAGCCTTCTTCCTTGATTTCCTCATCGCTGATTGGAAACGGCCACTGCCGATAAACACTGTCGTCATAATGGCTCACTCCCTTGCTGGTGGCGTCCACGTCGAACTTTTCCGTCGGACTGTCCCAGCGCACAAAAAGATGCGCCCTCGTCGAGACCAGCTTCAGCGGATAGCCCAGCCGCCGTCCCAAGGCGATGTAAAGCACCGGCATTGAACTACATGTGCCCAAATGCCGGCTGCCAATCAAACCGTGAATTAAAATGTCATTGGAGTCGGCAAAGAAATGGTCGTCCGGTGGCGGCGTATCCGATGGTGACTCGATCAATTCCGGGTTGTAACGGACGTTGTAATCCTCATACAACACCACTCCCATCATCGCCATCTTGTAAAAGTTCGTTGAGTTGTAGAAATAGGCCGGGTCGTCTGAATAATGATGAAAATTCCGATCAATCTCCGACTTGATGTGTTGCGCCCAAGAATCAAGCGTTCCCAAAGATTCGTTCACTTTCATATTTTCCGCGCCGGGCAGGTCTTCGGCACAAAGCAGATTCATCCGCGCAATGTCCACTTTTTCCAAGTCGGCTGGCGCTAAGTCCAGAAGTTGTGCGAGCGTCTCCGGTTGCTTGAATGATGGAGATTGAACGGCAGGAACCGAGTTCGGCGTTTGAGGTCTTTGACGGAAATGAACCCAAACGAGAGCGCTGGTGGCAACGAGCACAACGCCGACAATTGAGAGGATTCGGGACAACTTCTTCCCATTCGCAAGGCGTGTTTCCCGATGCCTTGTTTCTTCGCGCAGCCGTTGGCGTGATTCACGGCTCATGCGCCTGACTTTACCAGACGCGCTTATATTGTCAAGCGCCAGAACAATTTTGCGCAAAAACAAAAAAAAGTCGGAATTTACCAATCCCGGCGTCACCATTTAATTCAGCAAGCGATACCAGTTGTCGCGCTGATGCGGCTCGTAGCCGAGGTCGGTAATCAGCCGCTTCATGTCGGCCACGGTCATGCGGAAGGTGGTGCCGGCCTGGCTCACGACGTTCTCCTCGATCATGATGCTGCCGAGGTCGTTCGCGCCGAATTTCAACGCGATCTGGCCGATTTCCAGACCTTGCGTGACCCACGAACTCTGGATGTTGGTGAAATTGTCGAGGTAAATCCGGCCCAGTGCCTGCGTCCGCAAATACTCGTGCGCGCCAACGGTCGGGGCCTTCAATTTCGTGTGCTCGGCCTGGAACGTCCAGCAGATGAACGCGGTGAAATTTCCCATTTCCGAATTTCCGTTTTCTGCTTTCCGCTTTAATGAAATGTCCTGCTGCGCCCGCAGCCGCTCCAGATGTTCGATGCGGTCTTCAACCGCCTCCACGTGGCCGAACATCATCGTCGCGCTCGAAAACAGGCCAAGCCGGTGCGCCACATCCATCACTTCCAGCCAGTCATCGCTCATCGCCTTGAGCGGCGACACTTTCTGGCGCACGCGGTCCACCAGAATTTCTCCGCCGCCGCCGGGAATCGAACCGAGACCGGCGGACTTGAAATCGCCGATAATTTTCTCCAGCGGCTCGTTGAACACTTCGCGGAAATGGATGAACTCGCTGGGGCTGAAACCGTGGATGTTGACCTGCGGCCACTTGTTTTTGACGTGAGAGAGCAGATCAAGATACCACTGCTTTGTCAGTTTGGGGTGATGCCCGCCCTGCATCAAGAGTTGCGTGCCGCCGAGCGCGACTGTCTCCTCGATTTTCTTGTCCATTTCGTCCAGCGTAATGACGTAGGCGTCGTCGTCCTTTTCCACGCGATAAAACGCGCAGAACTTGCAATAGACATTGCAGACGTTCGTGTAATTCACGTTGCGGTCAACGATGTAGGTGACGATATCGTTGCCGCGTCCACCGAAATCCTTCGCCTTGGCAAGCTGGCGGCGGCGGTCGGCGAGCGCGCCAAGGTCCTCCAGCGGCAAATGATAAAGCCGCAGCGCCTCGCTCTGGTTGATGCGCTGGCCGTCCCACACTTTCTGTAGCAACTCGTCCAATGACGCGTCGTAAATCACGCCGGAAGCTTACCGGATTTTTTTATGAAGACAAGAAGCCACGCTGAAGCAGCGCCGCCTTCAATAGCGGCGAGGTTCGGGATTCATCACGCGCCAGACAATCAGAATCAAAATGAAGCTCCAAAAAATGACGCCAACCGCAGCGCAGACGACCCCACAAATCCGGTAAGGCCGCGCGGGATTCCAAAAGAGCCGTTCACTGGCGCGCGCGATGCCGGAAATACTCAACGCGGCAATCCCAAAGGGAATGCCAATCAACGGCAAAAGTCCAAGCAACCCGAAAATGAAACAGTGGATGGAGGCTTCCATCATCCTGATTTTTTCGGCGGCGTTCTTGTTCATTTTGATCCCGGTTTCGCCGGCGCTACTGCAACGGCTGTGACGTTGGTTTGAGGAGCGTTCAGCCGCTTGATCTGCTGCTGCTCCATAAATCTCACTTCGCGGTGCAGATGAAGCAGCGAGCGGGTTTCCGCCGTGATGAGAATCATCATGATCGCCAGCAGCGCGACGAACAGCAGGGTTGCCATACCGCTTTGGGAGTTGTCTTGTTGGATTTTCATGGCTTGGTTTGCGCGGCCTCGAAGGTGAACAACAGCGGCAACCGCATTTCCGTGCGGCGCGGCGCGAGTTCCAGTTCCCAGCGCCATGCAGCCACGCCGCCGCGCGGGTCGGCCTTCATTTCGGACGTTTTCACTTTGTCCAATAGCGGCGTGGAAACCTTTGTGGACGAACTCTGCCTACGCATTTCTCCATTTTCAAAACAGTAAAATATGTTTCCTCCGGCAATTGGAATCCGCACCGTTTGGCCGGCCGCACCGGTTTCGACGGAAATTATCCCGGTCGCGCCGCGCACGTCCGCGCGCCACCGTTCGCCGGCGCGCAGGGCGGAGCCGATGTCATCGGTGGCGCAAATCATCGCCCTGGAATGGTTCAAGCAGCAATAAAACGCCGCCATGCCGGCGCCGGTGACGATGGCGAACACGACAATATACACCAGACATTCAATCAGCAGAATACCGGACCGACATCGTGCGCCCCGTGGAATAAGTCGGATCATATGCTGCTGCGTTTTGGAACGAGCTATTCCACGGGGCACGTTTGAAATGGCGGAGGGCAGTTTCATTTGAGCGTGGTTTCGCGGACGACCGGGCCGACACCGCTTTTTTTATCGGCGGACCATTCAAGGCGCAGGTGATTGCCCGTTTTAGTCAGTTGAAAATGCCCCGGCGGCAGTTTGGCGGCGGCGTTGGCACGAACGGTGTAAGCCTGTAAACCATCCGGGAGATTCTTCGCAACGCCAGCGGCGAGAATTTCCATTTCGCCGTCCACGATCTCATTGGCGACGCTGCGATAGTATTCGTTTTTGAGACCCCGCTGTTCGTGCGCAAAGGAATAGCCCAGCGGCAACACGGCCATCGAGAGAATCGCCGTGGCGACGACCAGGTCCGCCATCAGAAAACCGCGCTGGAGTTCAAGCTTCAGCTTGTTCTTCCGGCGCAGGCTGAAGACCGAACTCCAACCGCACATGCTCCGGTTCTTGGGATGCAGTCTCATTTTCATGTCGCGTCCAACATTCCTTTCAAAATCATCACCAGCATTCCAAACATGCCGACGGCGATGAGCGCCACGACCAGTCCGTTGAAAATCACCAGACCGCTGGTGAGGGCGTGGGTCGCGGTTTCCTCCTGCTGGAACGCCCTGGCGTCGAGCTCCTCATGCCAGCCGCGCAGCGCATTCAAGAATCCGCCGCGCGCGTGGACGGCATTCGTGAGCCGCCAGTGAAATTCGCCGGTGTCGTCAAACGTGCGGATGGCATCATTCAGTTTCACGCCATTTTCGAGCGCGGCGATAACGCGCCGGGCGCGGCGGCGGCAGATTTCGTTGGCGGTGGCGTCGCCCGCGAGCCGGACGGCTTCGGCCTCCGGCACACCACCGTCGAGCAGCACGGCAAGCATGGCGGAGAACGTTCGGAGCAATTTCTTTTGCTTCCACGACACGCGCCAGGCGATCCAGTCCACGACGGGAACGCTGCGGAATTGGAATTTGCGGACGAAGCCCGGCCCGCCGATGTAAATCAACACCACGGACAGCAGCGCCAGGAAGACCACCGCTTCAAAAGTCACGAGCCAGAAAGTATTTTGAAAGACAAACATCGCCGGCGGCCAGACCCGGAAATTATACCCCGCAGCGATTTCCTTGAACTTGGGAATGACGAACGTGGATTCCAGGCTGATGATAAAACAGGCGACCGGTGCAAAGATCAGCAGGATGGCCACCATGTAGTGCATCGTGGTGCGAACGGTGTCCGGCGCGATGCGCAAGACTTCGCGGCAGGCGGGCAGGACGCGTTTCAGGTCGCCAAGTTTTTCACCGGCACGGATAATGGCGTTGACCTGCGGCGGCAGAAAGCTTGGGACTTTTTCAAGCGCCTCGCCGAGTCCGGCCCCATTTTCGATGTGCGCGGCGACCATGAAATAACCGACGCCCACCGCGCGGTCGCGGTTTTCTGCGGCGGAAAGAATGGCTTGTTCCACCGGCTGTCCTCGCTGGAGGACGGTTTCCAGCAAATCCAGAAAAAACAGCGCGCGGTCGCGGCGGCGCATGGGCAGTGAGAGCAGATAATGCATCAGCACCGAAAACGCGCCGCCCGGCAGCAGTATCAAAACTGCATACCAAAACAAGACGAACACAAACTGTAACAAATCGGTCATAGAGTTCAGCACATGAGATTGCGATCAGCCGCCGCTCATGCTCGTTGTCATGCGAACCATCGGTAAAAACATGCTGATGACCAAGAATGCCTGCGATAAAACAACCGCGCCAAGAAACAATGAAATAATCGGCAGCACCGAAAAAAGCGCGATCTCGGTGCGGTAGATGGCGCGCGAATGGTAGATTTCCGCCGCACGATTGAACCCGGCCGTTAAATCTTCGCCGGCACTGGCCACGACCCAGACGAACATCGGCGGAATTGTCCGGTTGCCGGCGGCAATTTCGGAAAATTTCACGGTTCCAGCGGCGAGTCTATTCTGCCACTCCTTTAAATCGGCGGCGGAGGCGCTGTTTTCAAGTTGCGCCACGAGTCCGATGGCTTCCGGCAGGGGAACGCCATTTTTCAGCAGCAGCGTCAATGCCGACGCGATGCGCGAGACGTTGGCTTCCTTGAACGCCGGCAGCCGCCAGAGGTATTTCCCGCGCAGCTCCGGCAGAAAAATGACGGACACCATGATAAAAAACAGGACGCCGAGTATTACCGGGAAAATCCAGATGGTTTTCAACGTCGAAAACGCAAAGAGTGTGGCTGCGGGAAGCGATATGTTCGTGCCGCTAAACACATCTTTGAAGGACGGTCCGATGACGCAAGTCCAGGCGAATGCCAAAACCGTCGAGATGACAACCGCGACAAACATCACGATGAGCGGATAGGTCATCATGCTTTTAAGCCGCGTCCAGACATCGTTCTGCCGCTGGAAATAATCCGCGAGCATCGTCAGCGCACCGGGCAGGTCGCCGCTTTTGACGCCGACGAGAATCATGCGCTTGTAAAGCTCCGGCAACTGGCGCGGTTTCAGGGCGTCGGCCATCGGCACGCCGTTGGCCAGGTCGGCTTCGAGCGTCTGCAATTCGTCGCGCAGGTTTCCGCGGCGCATTTCCTGGCAGAGCCGGCGCAGCCCGCCTTCGAGCGGGATGCCATCGCGCAACATCGCCGCAAGCTGCTGGTTGAAGAAGGCAAATTCGTCGTATTTCATAAGCCAAAAATCCGTTTGAACTCCGCTTCGTTCGTCACGCCACGATTCACGAGCGAACGCGCCGAAGCTTCGAGGTTTTGCACGGGCGCCAACGCGTTCAGTTCGCGCCGCCGGATGTTGTCGCGCATTTTATCGTCCACGCGCAGCCATTCGGTCAGCGGTGCGCGGCCTTGATAGCCGGTGCGCAAACAGCTTTCGCAACCCGCGCCGCCGCACGCGGAACAGACCTTGCGCATGAGCCTCTGGTTCAAAACCAGTTCTACCGAGCTGGCGACGGCGGACTGGTCGGCACACATCGCGAGCAGCCGCTCGAAGACGCCCTTGCACGAGCCGGCGTGCAGCGTCGAAATGACGAGATGCCCCGTCAGCCCGGCGCGGACCGCGAGTTGCGCCGTCGCCTCGTCGCGGATCTCGCCGAGGATCAGCACCTGCGGGTCCAACCGGAGCAGATGCCGCGCGGCGCGGGCGAAATCCAGGCCGATGGCTTCGTTGATTTCCGTCTGCATCGTGCCGGGGACAATCTGCTCGACCGGGTCTTCAACCGTGATGATCTGGCGTCCGCCGCAATCGGCCAGGTGCCGCAGGCAGGCGTAAATGGTCGTGGTCTTGCCGCTGCCCGCCGGGCCGGTGAGCAGGAGCAGGCCGGTGGTTTGGCGGAGAAAATGTTCCAGTTCGGCGCAGGCGGAATCCGGCAGGGACAATTCGTGCAGCGTCTTCGCCGACGCCGAATTGAAAAGGCGCAGCACGATCTTTTCGCCGGTCACGGTCGGGTAAGTGGCGACGCGGATGTCGTTTTGGATTCCGAGTTCGTCGCGCGAAATGCGGCCGTCCTGCGGCAGCGATTCCTGATACGTTTTCAGCCGCGCCAGAAATTTGATCCGGCCAAAGACGCGCTCTGCCACGTCGGCGGCAAGCTCGGGGCCGGGCGTGATGATGCCATCCAGCCGGAAGGCGACCTCGGAGGTGTGGCCGCGCATCTGCAAATGGATGTCGCTGGCGCCGGCGCACTCGGCCCGGCGGACGAGTTGCTCCAGGATTTTCGGAGCGGAAGATTCCTCATCGGCGCCCACGGTTTTTGTTTTCTCTGAAATCATGTTTTCTGCGCTAAATTTCCAGACGCATCCGCCGCAAACATCCGGCGGTGGCCAGCCAATTCAGCCAATCATTCAATTAGACAATGAAGACGAAAAACCGTCACGCGCTCCCGTGCGATTATTATTGGCGTGGTTTGACCGGTCTCAACCGCCAGATGCCGGCGAGCAGGCTGCCGATGACGGAATGGAACGTCGCCGAAATCGCGCAGGGCAGCGCAACCATCAACGGGTTGGCGAAATGCGCCTTGGCCAGTGCCGCGCCGAGGCCGGAATTTTGCATTCCCACTTCCACGGAAATCGTCCGGCTGGTCAGCTCGTCGCAGCGAAGCAGGCGGCTGGCGAAGTAGCCGAGGAGAAAGCCGCCGGCGTGCAGCAGAAACACCGCCAGAATCAATTCGCCGCCCGACCGTTTCAAATCGTCCGCGCTGCTGCCGATGATGCTGGCGCAAATCAGGGTGATGGCCAGCACGGAAACCAGCGGCGACACCGGCAGGACATATTTCACAAAGCGCGGCAGATAGCGATTCAATGCCACGCCGATGACCACCGGCGCCAGCACGATTTGCAGCACACTCAAAATATTCCCGGCGCGTCCACTGGCACGTATTGGCCGGCCAGCCATTTCGTCAGGAGCGGCGTCATGACGATGGCCCCGAGCGTCGAGCACATCGTCACCAGCACCGCGAGTGCGACGTTTGAGCGGGCGAGATAATTCACCACGTTCGATGCCGTGCCGCTGGGGCAGCAGGACACCAGAATCAGGCCCACGGCGAACGGCGTCTCCAGTTTCAGCCAATGCGCGATGCTCCAGCCGAGGAACGGCATGATGGCGTAATGCGCGGCGAAACCGATGCCGACTGCGCGCGGAACTTTCAGCACCCGCTTGAAATCGTCCACGCTCAACGTGATGCCCATGCCCAGCATGATGACCGCGAGTCCCCAGTTGATGAACCCGCCACTGAACCACGTGAACCACGCCGGTTGCGCCAGCGCCAGCGCGCCGCCGATCAACACCCAAACCGGGAATAAATTCGTAGTGACGGCAAAAATGCGGCTCATGTGTGCCGGGATTAAACGAAACTTCCCGCGCAGGCAACAAGAAATGAATGCGCCAAAATTCCGGCCTTGCCGCGAATGCAGTGGAAGCGGAACCAGTCCATTCCCACGCGCACGGTTTTGTTGTATCATGACGGACTGTTTATGGATTCTGTTTTGACAACGGCAAAGCATGCGCGCACCGAAAAGTCATTCACGCCGGCGATGTTTGCCACAATGATTGCCGGGGGTTGCACGTTTCTGAACGTGTATTGCACCCAGCCGCTGCTGCCGTTGTTCCAGCGGATTTTCCACGCGTCCGAGGTTGAAGTCAGCCTGACGGTGGGTGCTGTCACGCTTTCAGTTGCCATCATGGCTCCCTTCGTGGGTCTGGTGGCGGAAACCATCGGCCGTAAAAAAGTCATTGTGCCCGCGCTGTTCGCGATGGCGGTCGCCACATTGCTGACCGCCACGGCACACGACCTCCACGCGTTCATTTTTTGGTGGTTTGTGCAGGGGCTGTTCGTGCCCGGCGTCATCGCCGTGATCATCGCCTATATCAACGAGGAATTCCCTGCCCGCGCCGGCACCGTCATGTCCGCTTATGTTGCGGGCACGGTATTCGGCGGATTTCTCGGCCGGTTCCTGACCGGCGTCATCGCCGAGCGCGGAAGCTGGCGCGAAGTCTTCTTGGTTTTGGGCGTGCTGGATTTGCTGGGGGCACTGGCGGTGCGGCAATGGCTGCCGCTGGCCGTGAACTTTGTTCCTGCCAAACACATTTTCAAATCGTTTACAGACACCTCGCGTCATCTGCAGAACTACCGGCTGCTGGCGGTTTGCGGGATGGGTTTCACGGTATTATTTTCGCTGGTGGGCGTGTTCACCTACATCAGCTTTTACCTGTCCCGGCCTCCGTTCAGCCTGAACCCGGCCGCCTTGGGCGCCGTGTTTTTCGTCTATCTGCTGGGCTGCGTGGTGACGCCGCTGGCCGGGCGGTTTCTGGATCGGCACGGTTTTCGCCGCACGGCGCTCTGGTCCGTGGGCATGAGCATCACCGGCCTTTTGCTGACGCTGACGCCGTCACTGCCGGGGGTGATCGCCGGGCTGGCGATTTTTTCCTCCGGCATTTTCATTTCGCAATCGGCGGCGACCGTGCTGACCGGCCGGGTGGCGGAACGCGCCCGCTCCGCCGCCGCCGGTCTTTATGTGACTTTTTATTACATCGGCGGCAGCATCGGTTCAGTCGCGACGGCGTGGTTTTGGCTGCATGGCGGCTGGCCCGGCTGCGTTGGGTTGTTCGCTGCGGTCAATCTACTCACTCTCGGCTTCAGCTTTTTGGGCGGACGCTCTTTGACCGGTGAAAAACCCGCTGGCCCGCTGGTGGATACTGCGATTTGAAATCACTGGGATCCGGCCAACAATCATCTCAACGGGGCGAGACGGCGCTCATCTGCGGACATTACTTCCCCCTGCTTTGAAAACCAACCAACCCCAGCCGGCCAGAAAACTCACGCCGCCAACGGGCGTGATGGCGCCGAGCCAATGCGCATTGGTGACCGCTATATATCCGCGCATAAATAATTCGACATATTGGCAAAAGCCCGTTATGGTTTGCAGACAAGATGCGTCCTATATTTGCCAGAGGCAACGAGCGCAGCGTCCAGTCGCTGCTCCAACTGCGTAAAGAAGCGATCAAGGACCAAGAGCCGCGCGTGGCCCAGCGCTTCCATGCTATTGCGTTGAGTATCGAAGGCCATACCACGAGCCAGATCGCCGAGTCGCTCAAAGTCCATCGTTCCTCCGTCCCGTTGTGGATCGAACAGTGGAACCGGCACCGTGAGCGGGGATTGTTGGAGGGGCATCGTGCGGGCCGGCCTGGGGAACTGAAGCCTGCGCAGCGGGAGCAATTGCAAGATATTCTGGACAGCGGCCCTGTCGCTTACGGTTTGGAAACCGGCATTTGGACTTCTCCCGTCATCAGCCGAGTGATCGCCGACGAGTTTGACGTCGACTACCATCCGGGACATGTCCGCAAGTTGCTCAAGCAACTGGGCTATTCGGTGCAGCGTCCCACCACCCGGTTGGTGCAAGCCGATCCGGACCGGAAGAATCGGTGGGTTCGTTATACGTATCCACGCCTTAAAAAAAAGCCCGGAACGAAGGTGCCATAATCGTCTTTGAGGACGAGGCGTCGTTTCGCCAGACTCCCACCTTGCACGCCACTTGGGCGCGGGTGGCCAGCCAACCGCGCATTCCCACCCGGGGCGAACGGAACACGCAGAAGATATTTGGCGCGGTGCGTTTGGACACGGCGCAATTCACCTACCTCCACCAACCAGACTATTTCCAATGGGAAACCTATGTGGCGTTTCTGGATCAGATTTTGGTGCCCGCGTTTTATCGGCGCGGGCACCGGGTGTTCTTGATTCAAGACAACGCCTCGTATCACAAAAAGCGCGAAACCTACCAATGGTTCGCCCAACACCGTCGCTACGTGGAAGTATTCCAGTTGCCGCCCTACTGCCCGGAACTCAACGCGACCGAGAGAATTTGGAACTACACCAGAAAACACGCCACTCATAATCGTTACTTTGAGCAACCTCAATGCCTTTGCCGCGCGCTTTACCGCACCTTCCACCATGTCCAACGCCATCCAGAAGAAATTGCCAATCTCATCCGCCCATTCTGTTAATTTTTATGTCGTATTACTTATGCGCGGATATATAGCAGATACAGGGACCCGGAGAAAACGCAAATGCCGGAGAGAAAACTCCACCACGCGACCGCCGGAAACGGTTTGCGGTCCGCCAGCACGAACAGCATCACCGCATGGATGAAATGATAAAACACCGCCTTTTCCCAGATGACCGCCGTGCCGTTTTGCGCGAGCAGATCCTTAAGACCGTGCGCGCCGAACGCACCCAGCGCCACGGCGAGCAGTCCCATCGTCGCGGCGATACGGGTGGCAAGGGTTGAATTCATCGCGCCCAGTGTTCATCGGCCAGCACCCAAAATCAATCGTGATAACCGCGGATCACGATGGCCGTGCTCGTGGCCGGATCAAACACTGCAAAGATGCTGCCGCGCTGGTGTTCTTCGCCTTCCTTGAAAACGCGCTTGAAGCACAGTGCGTTCGTCAGCAATGGCAGGCTTTGACCCAGCCGTGTCGCCTTGAGACTTGAAACGTCGAATGCCTTTTGGAACTCAAATTCGTCCGCCGGCGCCAGTTCGGCCCGGGTCACGAATGTTTGAAACGACTTTTGGTCCGCGTGAATAACCGCCATCCATTCCCCGCGCAGAAAAGCGGAATACCCCGTGACCCGGATCTGGCTGGACGACGCCGGAGCGTTCCCCAAGCAAATGTAGGCGAGCCGGTGACCGGGCGATCTGCCCGCGCCCAACAGCACGAGCAACAGGGTCAGCACCAGTCCGGGTCCCACCAGCAAAGCCAGCGCCGCCGGCGCCTTCAACGAGCGCTTCTCGATCATGATCTTGGTCAGGGCAAAGACGGTGCTGCCGCCTCCCCCAACCAGCACCATGACCGGGATGAACGGCAGCAGTGCCATGAGGACGGCTGTGCCGAAGAAATCGGCAGTGCCGTATTGGGTTGCCAGGAAAAATAGGACGCCGGCGCTCACCAGCACGGCGTTCAAGAGCCACAGCCGCCAGTAATTGATGGGGCGCGGGATTGCGCCTGTTTGTTGTTCAACTGCATTCACGTCGGCATCAGGAAAGCCGACTGGTTTGCAAACGCAAGGTTTAATGGCAGGACGATGACAAAGCGCCAGAGGGCTGGCGCAGTCCAATACGTTTCGCGCCATCCACCAATCCCCATTGACGCGCCAGCGTCTTGGAGTGCGGTGGCCCTCCACCGCTTTTGACGGGCCGACGCTTCATCGAAGGCTCGTGCGCAAACTTTTTCCAGGCGGGCGAAGGCGCGGGCAAAGGCGGCGGGGGGCGGCCAGTTCGAGAAATCGGGGAAGTGAGATTTGCGGACGGCTACCGCCAACTTGTCGCGCCGGAATCCGATGAAGGCGGAAGCTTCGCCGGTGGCCGAGCCCAAGCACTCCCATTTTTTCACCATAGCGCAATCCGGTAACAGGATTATGGAGCTTCAAACCTCCACACGCCATCGCGATTTTTTTCATCGTCTGGATTCTTGGGCAAATTGTGAAGCCCACCAACTGCCCAATGGAGTTGCATTTTGATTCCTTTAATTCTCTCATTGCCGGGCATTGAGCCTTCCATTCTGAACTGAACATAGCCGACAAACGGCTGATGCTTTTCAAAGAAATCCGGCTGGCGTTGCAAAATCCACTTCACCGCTGCTTCTTCGTCGTTGCGCCAGGGCACATCCATTTTTGAATATTCTGAAAAAAATTGGTCATAGTCCCCGCTTGCGCTTTGCGGCACTTCAATCAATCCATGATGCTGGTCAAGTGCCTGCCATGAAGACCAATGCTTTTTGTCGGGACTATATCGAACATAAAACGAACTGCTGTCGGGTGGCTGGGAATCAATTTCTACCGTCACGTTAGCTGCCCGCGCTGGTCGCCAAGAAGTGCCGATTGCAACGGGAATGCTTTGAATCCAGAAATCTCGATACATATTTGTTTGCCCAACGCCCCAACCCAGCCCGTTCGTTGAAACCATAAACTTATCTGGTTCCGACAGGATGGCATTTGTAATTGCCACGGCTGGGTTGGTAAAGCTGACAACGATCTCATTGAATCCGAAAATTACCGCGTGAGCAGAAACGGAGGCCAGCAATGCAACGATGATTGTCAGTTTTTTCACTTCGGCATTTCCAATTTCACCTTCGCCGCCACTTGCGCCACGTCTTTGTCGCCGCGGCCGGAGAGGTTCACGATGATGAGTTTGGTCCTGCGCCAGCTTCGGCGCGCGCTGCATGCACTTCGGCCACGGCGTGGGCGCTTTCCAGCGCGGGGATGATGCCTTCCAGGCGCGCGAGTTTCATGAACGCCTCCAGCGCCTTGCCGTCGGTGGCGTAGGTGTATTCCACGCGTTTGCGGTCGCGCAGCCAGGCGTGTTCGGGCCCGACGGCGGCGTAGTCCAGCCCGGCGCAGACGCTGTGGGTGAGCTGGATCTGGCCGTACTCGTCCTGCAAAAGGTAGCTGCGCGTGCCTTGCAACACGCCGAGCGAGCCGCCCTGAAACCGCGCGGCGTGCTTTGCCGGCTTGATGCCTTCGCCCGCCCGCCTCCACGCCGACCATCTTCACGGATTCGTCCTTGAGGAACGGATAGAACAGGCCCATCGCATTGGAGCCGCCGCCGACGCAGGCGACGAGCAGGTCGGGCAGGCGCTTTTCCTTTTCCAGGATCTGCCGGCGGGCTTCGTCGCCGATGACGCGCTGGAAATTGCGCACCATCAGCGGATAGGGATGCGCGCCATAGACCGTGCCGAGGATGTAATGCGTGGTGCGGACGTTGGTGACCCAGTCGCGCATGGCTTCGTTGATGGCTTCCTTGAGCGTCTGCTGGCCGGCGTTGACGGGCACGACCTCCGCGCCGAGCATTTTCATGCGATAAACATTGAGCGCCTGCCGCTCGCAATCCACCGCGCCCATGTAGACGACGCACTTCAACCCGAACATCGCCGCGACGGTGGCGGTGGCGACGCCGTGCTGCCCGCGCCGGTCTCGGCGATGATGCGCGTCTTGCCCATGCGCCGGGCGAGCAGGATCTGGCCGATGCAGTTGTTGATCTTGTGCGCGCCGGTGTGGAGCAGGTCTTCGCGTTTGAGATAAATCTTCGCGCCGCCCAGTTCGCGCGTGAGGCGTTCGGCAAAATAAAGCGGCGTGGGCCGTCCGCAAAATTCCTTGAGGTAGTACTCGAAAGCTCGCGCTGGAACTCCGGGTCCTGCTGCGCGCGGAAATATTCGGCCTCCAGCTCCTGCAACGGGTGCATCAGCGTCTCCGGCACGAATCGTCCGCCGTAGGGGCCGAAATGGCCGGTGGCGTCGGGTAATTTATCCGCAGTAACTGAACTCATCCCGCAATTCTCACGCAAAGGCGCAATGGGCGCAAAGGAATTTGTGCTTATTCAAAATCGTAGACGACGATCTTTTTCACCAGACGTTTCACGTATTTTCCGACGAATTCGAGATGCTGGGGATGCACTTGGTATTCCTGTTCGGTCTTTTTGTCCGGAAAAATGAGGTTCAATGCCACCTGATAACTTTGCTCCACGACCGGACGCGCGCTGGGTGACATTTTGCCCACTTGAAAATGGGTCGCGCCGGGAATGTCTTTCAAATGCTTATGAGCGCCAGCGATCAGCTCTTCCGCGGCGGACGGCAATGCCGGGTCCGTCCAAAATATAACAATGTGCGATAGCATGGCGCTATCGTCCGGCGTCGTGCGCCTCACCGCAAGGAAATTTAGGTAGTGTCCTAATTTCAATGGTGGCGCGCCTCGCGCTGCGAAGCGCGTCGGGTCGCGGCGCGACCCGACCCACGAATTCAGAATACTACCGAAATGTTACACGCCTTAACCGCCGCGACGAGCGCGTTGAGCGAGGCCTTGGCGTCGCCGAAAAGCATCCGGCTTTTTTTCTTGTCCTGAACTGGCGGCCCATAAGGTTTCAGTAACTGTTCATCAATCGGCGGGTGGCCTTGCGCCTGCCACCAGTCGGCGCATGCCAGCTTCGAACCGAAAAGCCCTGAATACTCGCTTGTCACCCGCCGATGAAAGCGTAAAATCGGATGAATGAACCCGTCGCACAAGCAAATCTCCCTGAACCACGCAGCGTCTAACAAAGCAATTCCCAATTCGTTTATGTCTATAACCCGTATCGCGCTCACCCTGGTTTTTTCAGCGGCCATCGGCGTCATTGCCCCCTTCGACCCTGGCCGCCCAACCCACCGACGCCGTCGCCTTTGACAACGGCAAAGGCGCCTTCGCCACCGGCAAATACCGAAACCTCTTCGCCGAAATCGGCAAATCCGACGCCGAGATCAAAGCCAAAGTTGACCAGGCTTACAAACAACTCTTTGAAGGCGACCTCAAAACCCAGCGCCTCTTCATCCCCGCCGGAACAAACGACAACGGCCCGCTGGCCTACATCCCCGACATCCAGCACACCGACGTCCGCTCCGAAGGCATGTCCTACGGCATGATGATCGCTGTCCAGATGAATAAGAAGGAAGCTTTCGACGCCCTGTGGAACTGGTCCCACACCTACATGTATCACGCCGATACCAATCACCCCAGCTACGGCTATTTCTCCTGGGAGATGAACTACGACGGCACCGCCATCTCCGAAGGCGCCGCGCCCGATGGCGAAGAATATTACTGCCATGTCCCTCCTCTTCGCCGCCAACCGCTGGGGCAATGGCAAAGGCATCTACGACTACAAAACCATGGCCAACAAAATCCTCACCGACATGGTCCATCGTCAATCCGGCGGCAACGGCCGGATGAACAACGCCGGCCGCAAAATCCCCTCCCCACGCATCCCCGCCGACCCCTACGAAATGGGAACCGTTTACGTCCAAATGTCCGACTACACCCCCGACACCAACGCCCCCCAAGGCGGCCGACGCGGCGGCATGCGCGGATTCGGCGGCATGGCCGGCGGCGGCACGAACTTCGCAGGCGGCCGTTTTGGCGGCTTCGGTGGGGGCACCAACCAATTCGGCACCAATTTTGCCGCTGGTCGCCGCGGCGGCTTCGGTGGTTTTGGCGGCATGGGTGGCGGTGGAGGCCGCGGTGGCGCTCCCCGCATGAACAACATGGTGGATCTCGATTACAAGATGATACGCTTCGTTGCTGGCGCCGGAAACACTGACCCCTCCTATCATCTCCCCGCGTTCTACGAACTCTGGGCCCGCTGGGGCCCCTCCGAAGACAGCCAGCTCTGGTATGACGCCGCCCAAGCCTCCCGCGACCTCTATGTCAAAGTCGCCAACCCCGTCACCGGCCTTTGCCCCAATCAATGCGCTTTCGACGGTTCTTCCGGCTCCTACTTCATGGAGGACGCCTGGCGTTGTTCCATGAACTGGTCGGTGGACTGGAATTGGTTCCAGAAAGACCCCCGCCAACAGGTGCTCTCGGACAACATCCAGAAATTCTTTGAATCCAAAGGCGATAAATACAACGACCATTGGGTCCTCGACGGCTCACAGTCCCGGCGCAACCGCCACTCGCCCGGCCTGGTCGCCACGGTCGGTGTCGCCTCCCTCGCCGCCACGGATAAAGACCGCGCCAAGAAATTCGCCGAAGACCTCTGGAACCTCGACGTCCCCTCCTCGCTGGTTTTCCGATACTACGACGGCCTCTTGTATATGATGTGCATGCTCAACGCCTCGGGCCAATTCCAGGCCATCATGCCTCAGAAGTAACAAGCCGTCCTTGGAACAATTCCGCCCACGGATTATGAATCCGTGGGCGTTTATTCATTCATACAACCTGAAGCTGTTGCGGTTTTGATGTAGCGCAGACGTTGAGGCATGGCGGGTATGCATTCACATCTGCGCCAGCGTCAATGAGGATGCGGATAAGCTCTTTGTCTATAGGTTCGTTCCTCACTGCCACGTGGAGTGGGGTTTGTGATAGATAATGGCTGTCGTTCACTCTTGCGCCAGACCGCAGAAGTAATCTCACTGCGTCGCGATAATATTTATCTGCGGCTAAATAGAGAGGATTGACAGGCGATAGTGTGTTTGGCTGTTGAACCGCGGTTAAGCATCTGCACCCCCAGCAATGAGAGCTCCAACCACCGACGCGATCACTTCGGCGGGGACACAGGGCTTTGACAAGGCGGTTCCGAGGGGCGTGTGGCCACTTCTGCACCATGAGTTGAAGTTGGCCCCTTGTTTACTTAGCCTCTCAATTTCATCAGCATTGCCTTGATATGCGTAGTAGTGCAGTTCGCTAAAGCCGTTTGCGGATACAAGTCTTTGATCGTCCCTAGACAAACTCGATTGCCAATTTCCTGTGCTTTGGGAAGTCTTGTCTTCACCAAGTAAATTTTGCGGATGCAACAGACGTAGAATCGTCAGCGTCCTTGATTTCAGGAGCGTGCTTTATCATTGTTTTCAGACGGAGAAATACAGGATCCCCTTCTAGGGATTGCCTGTTTCCCGCATAGACCCAAGCCTCACTTTTCTTGGGAAACACGATGAGGGCTGTTTCCAGTTTAAGATACTGAATGGTTAAGCCCGACGATGTTGTGACGTTTTGCAGGAAGCCTCTGTCGGCTGAATCAGTAAATTCAACCGAGTCGGCATTCGTCTTTGCAGTCGCATTGGAAAGCGCTTCGTAGCCAACACGAACTATTGCACTTGTAACATCATCCTTCTCTTTTTGATTCCCGCAACTTGTGGACGTGAATACTAGTAGAGCAAGCAATATGTGGAAAACGATCCTAACGAGTGTCGCAATCGGGTTGAGCAACAGTTTCCGAACGACTGTCGCAATATTTGCATGATGCCCTAGCCACCGCGCAAGCGGAGGTGAGACTTGGTAGTATAACTCCACTAAGTGCCTCAATGAATTCACAGATAGCCGTATCGTTTTCGATCATATCCTGGTTCGATGCAAAATGCAGGTTTGCCTTGCAGGTTGGACAGTTTCCAAGCGCTATTGCCGTCGGATTGGAGCAAGCAAAGCAGAAAGTTTTCCGACAATTAGGACAATATCCGCCAAGTTTGTGCAGAACGTCTGTGGAGAAGTAAGGCACACCATCGCTCGGCAATGGCGTATGCAGGAGAAGCACCACGTTTTGTGTGCATTTATCACAAATGGCATGAAGTGATTCTTTCGCCTTTGATGCCGCTTCAATCCTGGTGATATGTTGTGGTGATCGCATTGCATTTTCTCCTTTTTCGATCTTTGAAGGTGAAGGGTTCACCCATTAGCGTGAACGGTTCTTGGTTTTGATAACTCTGCTAACATTGTGCCTTCAAATTGGCGGCAGCCCTTCGTAAAACGTGTTAGCCGCCTCGAAAATGTTGGCGGTGACGGGAGCTGGTCGGATTGGGAAATAAGAATGGCAGGCGAGTTGACGCCATCAGTGAGACTTCGGATGCCGCCCGGTTCCTCATGCGTTGCTTTTTGCATTTTCAAGAGGCACACCGACCGCGTCAATTTCTATTTACATGATTTTTGACCGCAGATTAACACGGATGGACACGGAAAAAAAGCCGATTTAACGCAGAGGCGCGGAGAACGCGGAGGAGCGGAAAGAATTTGAATAATCTCCGCGAACCTTGGCGTCCTCTGCGTCTCTGCGATTGGTCTTCAATTTGGAAATCCGCGTTTATCCGTGTTAATCCGTGGTTAATAATTTCAACTCGCCTTCACCGCCGCGACGAGCGCGTTGAGCGAGGCCTTGGCGTCGCCGAACAGCATCCGCGTGTTGTCCTTGTAGAAGAGATGGTTTTCGATGCCGGCAAAACCGGCGGCCATCGAGCGTTTCATCACGATGCACGGTCTTGCAATGGTCGGCGTCAATGATGGGCATGCCGTAAATCGGGCTGGATTTGTCCTCGCGCGCGGCGGGGTTCACCACGTCGTTCGCGCCGATGACGAGGCACACATCCACGCGGTCCATCGAGGGATTGATCTGCTCCATTTCGATGAGCTGGTCGTAGGGCACGTTCGCCTCGGCGAGCAGCACGTTCATGTGGCCGGGCATGCGGCCGGCGACGGGATGAATCGCAAACTGCACCTCGACGCCGCGCTTGCCGAGTTCGTCGGAAAGTTCGCGCACGGAATGTTGCGCCTGCGCCACGGCCATGCCGTAACCGGGAACGACCACGACGCGCTGCGCGTAGGCCAGCAGCAACGCCACTTCGTCGGCCTGAATCGGCTTGACCGTTCCGGCAATACCGCCGGCGGCAGCCGCACCGCCGCCGCTGGAGCCGAACGCGCCGAACAAAACATTCGTGACCGGGCGGTTCATCGCCTTGCACATGAGCAGCGTCAGCAGCGTGCCGGACGAGCCGACCAGCGTGCCCGCGACAATCATCGCGTTGTTGTTGATGGCAAAACCGTCCGCCGCGACCGCGAGGCCGGTGAAGGAGTTGAGCAGCGAAATGACCACCGGCATGTCCGCGCCGCCGATGGGCATGACCATCGCGATGCCGAAAAACAGCGCCAGCGAGAACATCACGATGAACGCGATGACGGCGTTGTGGCCGGTGGCATTGAACGTGAGCCAGCCGCACAAGCCGAGAATCACCAGCAAAATCAGGCCGTTCAGGAAATTCTGGCCGGGGAAGGTGTGCGGCTTTTCAAATTTTCCCTCCAGTTTCAGATACGCGATGATGCTGCCGGAAAACGAGAGCGAGCCGATGAGCGTGGCGAACAGCATCGGAATCGTGATGGCTCGCCGAGGGATCGTGCAGTTCCGGCAGCTTGATGCCGGCAATTCCGGCGGGTTGCGCGCCTTTCATGAATTCCAGGCTCGCGACCAGCGCCGCCGCGCCGCCGCCGAGGCCGTTGAAGAGCGCGACCATCTGCGGCATCGCGGTCATCTTCACCGAATACGCGCCCATCGCGCCGATGACGAGACCGATGACGATGCCGATGACGATGAGCAAATAATTGCCGCCGTGCGTCCAGATGTTTCCGCCGTCCGGCTTGCTCAAAATGACAAAGCCGATCAGCATGCCCGCCGCGGCAACGAGATTTCCAGTCCGCGCGGTCTTCGGCGAACTCAAAAACTTGATGCCGAGAATGAACAGGACCGAGACGCCAATGAGAATCAAAGCAACTGGTGTTCATGTTATTTCTTTTTCTTGAACATTTGCAGCATCCGGTCCGTGACCATGAAACCGCCGAAGACGTTGGCCGAACCGAAGACGACCGCGACAAATCCCAGCACCTTGGTGAGCGTGTCGCCCGCGTCCGCCAGCACCAGGATGCCGCCGAACAAAATGATGCCGTGAATGGCGTTGGTGCCGGACATCAGCGGCGTGTGCAGCATCGAGGGCACTTTGGAGATGACTTCAAACCCCACGAAAATCGCGAGGACGAAGATGAACAGAATGTTGGTATCCATAAAATGTTAACTGGTTTTGGGCATGAGTTTTTCGTTCACAATCTTGCCGCCGTGCGTGACGAGGCAGCCCTTGATGATTTCGTCGTCGAGCTTGAGGTTGAAAACTTTTTCCTTCTTGTCCCAGAATTCCTCAATGAGGCTCACGAGGTTCGCGGCGTAAACCTGGCTGGCGTGCAGCGGCGCGCGACCGGGCAGATTCGCGATGCCGATGATTTTCACGCCGTTGCGGTCGGTCACTTTGTCGTAAACCACGCCTTCGACGTTGCCGCCGGTTTCCACCGCCATGTCCACCACCACGCTGCCGGGCTTCATGGCGTTGAGCATTTCGGCGGTGACGAGCACCGGCGCTTTGCGCCCGAACACCTGCGCCGTGGTGATGACCACGTCGGAATCGCCGCAGGTCTTGTTCATCGCCTGCGCGCTGCTTTTGGATTTGCTCCTCCGTCAGCGCCTTCGCGTAGCCGTCCTTCGTCTGGCCGGTTTCGCCGAGATCAATTTTCAGGAATTGTGCGCCGAGCGATTTCACCTGTTCCTCGACCACGGGCCGCGTGTCGTAGGCGGTGACTTTCGCACCGAGCCGTTTCGCCGTGGCAATCGCCTGCAATCCGGCCACGCCGACGCCGATGATGAAAACCTTCGACGGCAGAATCGTTCCCGCCGCCGTGGTCATCATGGGGAAAATCTTGTTGGAATAGCGCGCCGCGAGAATCACCGCCTCGTAACCGCCGAGGTTCGCCTGCGACGACAGCACGTCCATTTTCTGCGCGCGGGTCGTGCGCGGGATGAATTCCATGCTGATGGCGCTCACGCCGCGCTCGGCGAATTTCTGGACCAGTTCCTTTTCGTTGAACGGATCGAGCAGGCTCGCGTGGATGGCGCCCTGCTTGAGCCACGCGATTTCCTCCACCGGCGGTTTGCGCAGGCGCAGCACGATGTCGCCGGAGCCGACGAGCGCCTTGCGGTCGGCGGACAGCATCGCGCCGGCCTTGGTGTAAGGCTTCGTCCGGAAAACCGGCGGCCACGCCGAGGCCGGCCTCGACCTCCACCTGCGCGCCGAGCTTGACCAGCTTGCCTGCGGCGTCCGGCATCAATGGCGCGCGGGTCTCGCCCGGATGCGTCTCTTTTGGAACTGAAATTTTCATTGTTCGAAAACTTGTGCGGCGCATTATAGCACAGTCCGGCCCCGGCGAAACTCAAAAGTTGTCTTTTTCCAATCATCTATTGGCGTGTCTAATTTTATAGATGAATTATTCTTCACAATTAAGCGGCGCAACGCAGTTAACGGTGTTAATGGTTGTGGCGCGGCCCGCCAGACCCGCACCGTCACCTCTTGCGCCAGGCAGGAAGGCGGGAGCGTGATGCCAAGCTAGAAGAATACGACGTGGACGGCGTGCTGGCGTTCGCATCGCACGTCATTTTGAACGCAGCGCGGCTCTGGCTGGAGTTTTCGAGCGACCAGAAACAGCGGTTGCAAAAGATGCTTTTCCCGCAAGGAGTCAGTTTTGCGGACGGGATTTATAAAATCCGCCGAAACCTGCTTGATTTTCAAGCTGTTAGAGGAATCCGAAGGCGAAAAAACAAGTTTGGCGACCCTACCGGGAATCGAACCCTGTTTCGCCATTTTTAACAATCTCCGCAAATCACTACGGAAACCGCATGATTAAAGGGTGGAATCGCTGTTTCAAAAGAAATGCGCGCGGCGCGTGAAAACGGTATTTTGACACAAAAAGTGTTGGCAAGTGTTGGCAAACTTTTTGACGGTTCACGGCGGCGGCGCGGTTCGCCTCTGGCGCGGACGCGGAATTGCCCGCTGTGCTGACTCGCGCCGGGTGTTCGGGCGCGGCGTGGGGCAGCGTGGCGCGTCCGGCGCGGCAAGCAGGTGCGTTTAGGGAGTCTCCTTTGAGGCTGCCGGCAGCAAGGCAATCATGCACTCCTGCCGGTCTCTATGCGCCAACTTTTCACAAAAAAACGCACATATTCATATCAACGGATACGGCGCAAGGAACATTCGCAGGCTTGACTTGTTATCGCCATGCGATATGTTGTCCCGGTGATTGTCACTTTCGCCTGTGCGGAAACCGAACGCATCTTTCGCGGGGAACGCTCGCGGAGATTGCCGCCGGACATTCAGAACACGGCGCGGCGCAAACTCGAATACTTGCACCGCGCGCGGCGGTTGGAAGATTTGCGGATGCCGCCGGGCAACCGGCTGGAAGCGTTGAAGGGTGGTCGCAAAGGCTGGCACAGCATCCGCATCAATGACCAGTGGCGGATTTGTTTTGAATGGCGCGACGGCAACGCGGCGGAAGTCGAAATCGTGGACTATCACTGAAAATTTATGAGCAAGCAAAATGACAGATTGAATCCGGTGCATCCGGGCGACGTGTTGCGCGAGGACTTTATGAAGCCGATGAAATTGAGCGCTTACGCGGTTGCCAAAGCCATTGGCGCGACGCCCATTGCCATCAGCCAGATTTGCCGGGGCAAGCGCGGTGTCAGCGCGGAAATGGCGTTGAAGCTTGGCCGGCTGTTCAACGTCTCGCCGGAATTGTGGATCGGGATTCAGGCGGACTATGACTTGGAAATTGCCCGGCTGCATTGTGAGAAGCGGATTGAGCGCGACGTTCATCCGCTGGCGGAATTGCAACCGGCGGCGGCGTGATTCCATTCTCGCCAGCATTTCAGACGCGCCTGATTTTGTTGACGCGCGGCTTGGGGCGATTCCGCGCGAAGGATTAGCTGCCTGCGACCAGTTCAATCAATTTCAGAATGAGCCAGCCGATTGCGGCAATGATGAAACCGGCAACCCAAAACGCGCGCCGGCTCATGGCCGCGCCGCAATCCGCGCACGCCTTCATTCGGGACGTTTGCGCCGGGCGCGGGGCGGAAGGTCCGGTGACGTGCGTTTCACGTCCGCAATGCGGGCAGAATTCAGTCCGCTCTAAGCCTTCGGATTCAAAATCCTTCCCGCAAAGTTCGCATTTGACAGTGAGGGTCATTTTACGGGGTGCTGATTCATTGCTGTATTACGACAAATCCGGTTGCGGCGCAATTTTGTTGACGGGCGGCCATCATGGAAGCGATGCAGCGTCTCTTTGCATTTTGTGAACATAGATGTCAGCCGCTTGCCAGTAAAGGTTGAGGGATTTTTTGAATGGAACATACTGCCAATTGGTGAAGCCAAATAAAACACCATCGGTTTCAATTTTTACGACAGTTGCATTGCTGAAAAGAGTGCCAGCATTATTTGTAAATGTGAGCGTGTTCGTCTGCGCGGATGAAATCAGCGCGGCGAGCATTGATCCAAGCAGGATGATTTTCGTTTTCATGGATTGTGGTTCCCTCCTCGTCCGTGGCGGGCACTTTGCGCGGAAGCAAAGTGCGGCGAGCATTTCCCCTTTCGCGCCGTGGCTTGCGTGAAAAACTTGAATTTGTCTTTCCCGACATTCACGGGACGATTAGACGCCCGAACTGCCACCCGTGTCAAGGTTGCCGGTGAGGTATGCAGGGAAATTTATCCCCCGCGCTAACATTTGAAACGGCGTCGCGGGGCATCCGTTGGTTGTCGGCAACTGAAGGCAGAATTCTTTCGAGGCTGGCAACGGCGCGACACCCGGTCCCGCGCCTTCGTTTCCTGTGGCCTTTTCCCGTCCGTTTTCTTGCATCACGCGATTTGCCAGCAATTCGGTCATGCCGCCAGCGGGAAACGGTTTTGTTTCCTGTTTGGTTTTCCTTCGTTTCCCGTTTCCACGCCGGGGGTGTTGAAATGGAAACGAGCATCACGCCTGCCCGGTCAGGGCATAATCCCGGCCATCTTTTTTCAGCCAGCCGTCCGCCATTGCCCGCTTTGCCAGCTTGGAAACCTGCCCTTTGGAAATTTTCATTTCGTCGGCAATGTCACTGGCACTGGTCAACCCGGTTTCGATCAATTGCCGGAAAATCTGCGCGGTGGATATTTTCTTCCAGCTCACGCGGGCATGGGTTTCTCCTTTGGGCAAATAGAAATGCCATTCCAGCGGCGGGCAATCGGCTTCCGTCGCGTTGCGGTTTTTGACAAACCGCGCCACAAACTTCGCCCCGTTTTGGATCTCGCCTTCGTCTTTGGCTTCCGTCAGTTGGATGATCCAATTGGCCGCGTCTTCCCGGCGCGACGTGCCACGCATGAAGCCGTTTCGCCCGGCATGGGCGATGATGATGACGGCAATCCGATTCCGCCGCAATTCCAACAGCCACGGCAAAACCAGTTCCCAAGCGTCCGCGTCATTTTCTTTGATGCCAGTGAACAGGCACGAAAGATTGTCGAGAATCAGGACTTCCAATTTTTTGCGAAGGCAATCTTCCAAAATCGCGGCTTGCACAACTGGATTGGTGAGATTCAAAACCTTGCCGGTAAGATGAAACAAGGCTTCGTGCTGAAGGTAAAACATCCCGTCCGCTGGCGCGGTGGACAACCCCGCGTCCCGTTCGCGGATGGAATCCAAATGCAAGGGAACACGCTTTGGCTCTGTCTCACATTGCATCAGGAATTGCAGCGCAGCTTTGTGAAAGAGCGGCGCGACACTGTAACGGCTGATTTGTTTCTTCTTTTGCATGGTCTCACTTTCAATTCATTTGCAAAACGCGGTTGCGGGCGGCGACGGGTGCAGGCGGCGTCACCGTCACGCGCGGCGCGGCTTTGGCTTTGCCTTTACCTTTGGCCGGCGCAATGGCGAACCATTGCATTGCATCTTCCGGCGTCACCAGTTCGCGGTAGTGCATGAAAATCATGGCGGGCGAGTTGCCGCTTTCGAGTGCCACGCGCGGCACGTCGCCGGTTTCCGCGACGCGGTAGGAAATGAAAGAGTGCCGGAGCGCGTTTTGTTTCCATTCCACCGGGGCGAGCGCGGCGCGCTTGGTTTTGGCGTCGGCCTGGATTTCCGTCGCGGCGGCGGTGTCGCGCTGCAATTCGTGAAAATAGGCGCGGCCATGCGGAAACACTTTGCCGGTTTTCTTGGTGTGCGGGGCGAGCCATTCGCGCAAGTTCGCGGAGATCGGCACAAGGCGGCGGCTGGCGGTTTTGGTTTTGTCCGCGCCAAGCTCGATATGTCCGCGCGAAAGTTTCACGTCGCGCCAGTCGAGCCGCATGACTTCGGCGGAGCGCAAACCGGCAAAGGCTTGCAAGGCGATCACCGGCTTGAAGGAGTCCTTCGCGGCGGCGAGCAGCCGGCGCACTTCGGCGGGCGTGAAAATGGAAATCGGTTCGCTGTTGCGGATTTTGATTCGCTCCGTGCCGGCGACGGGGTTTTCACCTTTGGCGATGTAGCCGCGCGCTTCGGCGAATTTGAAAAGGCCGCTGGCGGCGGCACGGAAATTTTTCACGGAGCGCGGTGCGGCCTTCATGCCGTCGAGCCACGCTTGCACGTCGGCGGTGGTGACGCGGGCAACGTCCATCTTGAAGGCGTCGGCGACGCGGGCGAGCCGCCAGCGCAAATCCTCGACGTAGAGCTTGCTCTTGCCCCGCATGGTTTGCAGTTGAATCATTTCGTCGGCGACTTTGCGAACGGAAAGCGCGGCGCGCTTCAAGGGATGGCGGCGGTTGAAATCTTTCGCGGCCTCGACGATGCGATCACCGCCAAGAATCCGGTAGGCCTTCGCGTAGTTGGCAGCAACAAGTTCAAGCGGCAAATCAATGCCGCGCAAAATTTCCTTCGTGCGGCCAAAGCTGGCGGCGTCGGCGTTTGTGAGTGTGGCGGCGGCGGTTTGCCCGGTGGAAATCAGCTTGGCGAGCCGTTCGGCTTCGGCGGCGGCTTCGGCGAACGTCGAGAAACCGCGCAACGCGCGCCGGCCTTTGTCCGTGCGTGTTGTCCACCACTTGAAAGATCGTGCGCTTGCCGGGGCGTTTGCCGTGCCGAAAATGTTTGCGGGCGTGTTCGTAAATCTTCGCGGTGACGCTGCCCAAAGTGCCGGTGTGGACCTTGCCGGAGCTGGTTTCAATCGCGGTGAATTTCATGGAATTATGTTGGCAAAGTGTTGGCATAATGTCAAGAAGCGTATCGAATCCGCCAGCATGAAACCGCGCAAACGCTTTGGATATAAGGAATTAAGCATGAAATTAAAAGTGGCGACCCTACCGGGAATCGAACCCGGGCTACCACCGTGAAAGGGTGGTGTCCTAACCGCTAGACCATAGGGTCGTTAAAAAGCGCACGCATTGTAGCCGACTAATCCGCGTTGTCACGCAAATTCACAGCAAATTCACATTGTCAGCAAATTTACACTGTCCCGCTCCTGGCAAATGCAACAATTCCCATTTGACAGCCGGGTAAATTGGGTTAAAGAAAATGGAAAGCATATTCCCAGCCGCCAAGCATCGCGAGGAAAGCGCTTTGAACGGAGGACAAAATGATTGAAACGATTTCATTCAAGCTCAATGACAAGCCGGTCCAGTTGGACGTGGACAGCGACCGCACGTTGCTTTGGGTGTTGCGGACCGACCTCGCACTTACCGGCACGAAATTCGGCTGCGGGGCGGGCTTTTGCGGCTGCTGCACGGTGCTCATCAACCAACACGCCTCGCGGTCGTGCCTGCTGAAAGTCAAGGATGTAGCGGGCAAGGAGGTCGTCACCATCGAGGGGCTGGCGAAGGACGGGAAGCTGCATCCGCTGCAAAAGGCGTTCATGGAGCACGATGGAATGCAATGCGGCTTTTGCACGCCGGGCATGATTCTCACCGGGGTCAGCCTGCTGAAATTCAACTCGCAGCCTTCGGAAAAGGAAATCCGCACCGGCCTCGAAAACAATTTCTGCCGCTGCGGCGCGCACGTCCGAATTATCCAAGCCATGCAGCAGGCCGCCACCGAATTGAAAGGAGCGTAATCATGACCACGAACGATTTTCTGGCGGCCAATTTCCGCGACATCCACAGCTTCGAGGATTTTTTCAAGAGCGACCGCCGGGATTTTCTCAAGCGCGTCGGTGGCGGCATCTTCATTTTCATGGCCGTCAACGACGCGCTCCTCGCCCAGGAGGAAGCGCCACGCCCGCGCGGCGGCGGCCGGGGCGGCTTGCCGTCGGATTTCAACGCCTTTCTGCGCATCGGAGAGGACGGCCGGGTGACTTGCTACACTGGGAAGATCGAAATGGGCCAGGGGCCGATCACTTCGCTGCCGCAGGAAGTGGCCGAGGAACTGGACGCGCCGCTCGACATGGTGGACATCGTGATGGGCGACACCGACCTTTGCCCGTGGGACCAGGGCACCTTCGGCTCGATGACGACCCGGATGTTTGGTCCGGCGTTGCGCGCAGCCGCGGCGGAAGCCCGCGGCGTCCTGCTGGAACTCGCCGCCGATCAACTCAAAGTTCCGCAGTCCCAACTCGTCGCCAAGGACGGAGCGATTTCCGATTCGCAGGATCCAAAAAGCAAAATCAGCTACGGCCAGTTGGCGAGGGGACAAAAAATCGAGCGGCATTTGCAGTCGAAGGCCGCGTTGAAACAACCGGCGCAATTCAAAATCGTCGGCCAGCCACACACGCGCCACGATGGCGAGGCGAAGGTTACCGGCAAGGCGCATTACGCGGCGGACATCCGCGTGCCGGGAATGCTCTATGCGAAAATCCTGCGCCCGCCGGCTCACGGGGCGACGTTGAAAAGTGTGGACACCGTCAGCAGGCCAAGGCGGTTGAAGGCGCGCAAGTGATTCAGGACGGCGATTTGATTGCCGTTCTGCATCAATTCCCGGATGTCGCTGAAACGGCGCTCGGCAAAATCAAGGCCGAATGGGACACCCCGGCGGCGACTTACGACGACAAAACGGTCTACGACCACTTGCATGAGCGTTGCGCCCGCGCCGCGAAATCTGGCGCGCGGCGGAGATTTGGACGAGGGCAAAAAGAATTCCGCGAAACAATTCGATTCAACCTATCTCAACGCCTATGTCGCCCATTCGCCCATGGAGCCGCACGCGGCGCTGTGCCAGATCGAAGGCGACAAGGCGACGGTTTGGGCTTCGACGCAGAATCCGTTCGGCGCGCGCGACTCGATTGCCCGCGCGATTGGATTTCCGGCGGAAAAAGTCCGCGTCATCACGCCGTTTGTCGGCGGCGGGTTCGGCGGCAAAACAGACAACCAGCAGGCCGTGGAAGCCGCGCGGCTCGCCAAGGCCGCCGGCAAGCCGGTGCAGGTGATGTGGACGCCGCGAGGAGGAATTTTTCTACGACAATTTCCGTCCGGCTGCCGTCGTGAAAATCGCCTCCGGCGTGGATGCCGCGGGCAAAATGTCATTCTGGGATTACGACGTTTATTTCGCCGGTGAACGCGGCGCGGCGCAATTTTACACCGTGCCGAACCATCGCACGGCGTCGCGCGGCGGCGGGTTTGGCCCATCGAGCGCGCATCCGTTCGCCACCGGCGCGTGGCGCGCGCCCGGCAACAACACCAACACATTCGCCCGCGAATCGCAGATGGAAATCATGGCCGCCGGCGCGGGCATTGACCCGGTGCAATTCCGCCTGAACAATTTGAGTGACACGCGCATGATCCGCGTGTTGAAGGCCGCCGCCGACAAATTCGGCTGGACGCCCGCCAAGGGACCAAGCAAGCGCGGGTTCGGAGTCGCGTGCGGCATTGACGCCGACACCTACGTCGCCGCCATCGCCGAGGTGGCCGTGGACAAGGACAAGGGCACGGTGCAGGTGAAGCGCGTGGTTTGCGCGCAGGACATGGGCGTGATCATCAATCCCGAGGGCGCGAAGATTCAATTGGAAGGCTGCGTCACGATGGGCCTCGGCTACGCGCTCACCGAGGAAGTGCATTTCAAGGGCGGCCAGGTGCTGGACACGAACTACGACAGCTACGATCTGCCGCGCTTTTCCTGGGTGCCGCAAATCGAATCCGTGCTGATCGAAAACAACGAAAATCCTTCCGGCGGCGGCGGCGAGCCGGCGATCGTTTTGATGGGCGCGCTGGTGGCCAACGCGGTCTACGACGCGACCGGCGCGCGGTTGTTCCAACTGCCGATGACGCCGGAACGCGTCAAGGCGGCGCTCCAAAAGGTCTGACGGTCTGCCAATTCCAACCGCCCAGGCTTTGGTTGGACATTTATTGGCGAAGTTTCGGCGGAAATTGTCAAAGTGTTGACATCATTGTTGACATTATTTGCCGCCACGCTAAAACAAGCGCCATGATTCCAATCGCCCGTTTTGCCAAACTGGTCGTCTGGGCTTGTCTCCTGTTCGCGATGGCGTCCGGTTTCGGCGCCACCGCTTTTGCCGCCGGCACCACACCCGGTCCGGACAGCGTGGCGCAACTGCAGCAGGCCCCCGCCGCCGGCATCATGCCGGTCATCAACAGCGGCGACAATGCCTGGGTGCTCGCCAGCGCGGCGCTGGTGCTGATGATGACCGCGCCGGGGCTGATTCTTTTTTACGGCGGACTGGTGCGGAGCAAGAACGTCCTCTCCACGATGATGCACAGCCTGATACTCATGGCGGTGATTTCCACGTTGTGGATGGTGTTCGGCTACAGCATGGCGTTCGGCGAGGGCAACGCGTTCTTCGGCAACCCGTTCAAGCATTTGTTTCTGCATGGCGTCAGCGCGACAACACCCAATTCGGATTACGCGGGGACGATTCCCGCGCAGTCATTCATGCTCTTTCAAATGATGTTCGCCATCATCACTCCGGCGCTGATCAGCGGCGCGATCGCGGAGCGCATCAAGTTCAAGGCGTATCTTGCGTTCATCGTGATGTGGACGGTGGTGGTTTATCTGCCGCTCTGCCACATGATGTGGGGCAAGGGCGGGCTGTTCAACTGGGCGTCCGGCGGTTGCAGAATTCCCGCGCTGGATTTCGCCGGCGGCACGGTGGTGCATATCAGTTCCGGCGTGTCGGCGCTGGTCTGCGCGCTGGTTCTGGGCCGGCGCGACGGCTATCCGCATGAGCCAATGATGCCGCACAATGTTGTGTATTCGCTCATCGGCGCGGGGCTGTTGTGGGTCGGCTGGTTCGGATTCAACGCCGGCAGCGCGTTGAACGCGGGCGGGCTGGCGACGAGCGCGTTTGCCGCCACGCATTTTTCCGCCGCCGCCGCCGCGTTGAGCTGGGCGGCAACGGAATGGAGATTGAAGGGCAAACCCAGCGTGCTGGGCGCGGCCTCCGGCATGGTCGCGGGGCTGGCGACCATCACGCCGGCGTCGGGTTTCGTGAGCGTGCCGGCGGCATTCTGCATCGGGCTGGTTGCGGGCGTTGTTTGCTATCTGGCCGTCACCAAACTCAAATACCGTTTCGGTTACGACGATTCGCTGGACGTGTTCGGCGTGCATGGCGTCGGCAGCACCGTGGGCATGTTGATGCTCGGCTTTCTGGCCAGCCAGTCGGTGAACGACAATCTCCGCGCGGCGAACATCACCGGCGGCGGGCATCAATTTCTGAATCAACTCATCGCCGTGCTGTTCACCGTCACGCTCGCGGCGGCGGCGACGTGGATTCTGTTGAAACTGGTGGACCAGTCCATCGGTCTGCGCGTGGACCAGGAAGACGAAAGCGCCGGATTAGACCTTTCGCAACACGGCGAGCGCGCCTACAATGAATAAAATATGAAAAAAATCGAAGCCATCATCAAACCGTTCCGGCTCACCGACGTCAAAGACGCGCTGAACGAACTCGGCATCCAGGGCATGACCGTCAGCGAGGTCAAGGGCTTTGGCCGGCAGAAGGGACACACTGAAATTTATCGCGGCAGCGAATACACCGTGGATTTTCTGCCGAAGATAAAAATCGAAACCGTGTTGTCCGACGCGCAGGTCAAGCCCGCGGTCGCGGCCATCATCAAGGCGGCCAAAACCGGCAAGATCGGCGACGGCAAGATTTTTGTTTCCCCCATCGAAGACGCCTGGCGCATCCGCACCGACGAACAGGGGGACAGCGCGGTGTAATTTGATGGCGCGTCCGCGCCGCTCCCGCCAACCCAAACACGCCCGGCTTGAATCAAGCGGGCTGCGATTGTATATTATCCTCGTAGATTTTTATGTCTCAACAATTTGGCAATTTTTTCATCAAGAAAGCGCCGCCAACCGGACAGCCATGCGGTTCCAAACCGGCCGGTTTGGAGTTGCCCGCAAAGCTGCCGGTGCGCAAGCCGGTTTTCAGCAAGGTTTTCCGCTGGCGGTTGCCGGACGGTGAAACCCGCGAGCCGGCCACCGTCGAAATCATCGGCACGTTCACAAAATGGCAAAAGGTGCCGCTCGCGCGTAAAAACGCGCACGATGCCTGGCAGGTCGCGCTGAATGAAATCCCCTCGCACCGCACGCATCACTACATGATTCTCGTGGATGGCAAACCCGTTGCGGATGACGAGAACGACGGCTTACGCCATCCCGCAGGGACCGCTGGAACGGAAATACCAGATGACGACCGACCACGGCCCGCGCGTGCTCATGCTGTTCGCGCAAACGAAATAAACCAACCCGCGTCTTGCGGCGGGAGCCAATCATGATTCTCTGCATCGGCACAACGCCCGCCGCGCAGCGCGTGATGCTCTTCCGCAAACTCACGCCCGACACGGTGAACCGGGCCGCGGTCACTCTCGATGGCGCCGCAGGCAAGGCCATCAACGTCGCAAAAGTACTCAAGGCGCTGGGCGAACAAGCCGGTGGCAACGGGCTTTCTCGGCGGCGAACGCGGCGAATTCCTGCGCGCGGCCATGGCGGACGAGGAAAATCGAATCCGATTTCGTCGTGGTGAACGTGCCGACGCGCCAGTGCATCACGGCAATTGACGAGGCCGCGGGCACACACACGGAATTGGTCGAAGAAGGCCGCGCCGTCACGGCGGCGGATTTTGAAAAATTCATGGCGGTCATCCAACGGCGCATGCCCGGCTGCCGCGCAGCGGTGATGTCGGGAACCATCGCGCCTGGCTGCCCGGCGACGCTTTATCACGAGTGCGTTAGGCTGGCGGAAAAGGCCGGCGCGCTATCGGTCGTGGACGCACAGGGCGCGGCACTCACCGCCGCGCTGGAGGCAAAACCCGGACTCGTGAAACCGAACCGAACCGAACTTGCGGCAACCGTTGGCCGCGAACTAAAAACCGACTCGGAAGTCTTGCAGGCGATGCGCGAACTGCACGAGCGCGGCGCGCAACGGGTGATTGTCACGACGGGCAAGGAGCCGGCACTGGCATTTGACGGGAAAATTTTCCGGCGCATTATTTCGCCGCGAATCAAGGCGGTGAATCCGATAGGTTCCGGCGACGCGTTCACCGCCGGCGTCGTCTGGCGGCTGTTGCGCGGCGATGATTTGGACGAGGCGTGTCGCTGGGGCGCCGCCGCCGGCGCGGCCAACGCGCTCACGCTCATGCCCGGCGAACTGGACCGCGCGGACGTGGACCGGCTCGTGAAGGAGGTTCAAGTGCAGGAAATTTTGAACGGCTGAATAAATGGCGGTGAAACAGGGCGCGCGGGGAATTTCATCGTGGCAAGCCGCGTTCATCTGTGGTTAAATTCCACGCGCAAACATGGAATACGAAGCCGTCATCGGACTGGAAACGCACGTCCAGCTCAAAACGAAATCGAAGATGTGGTGCGGCTGCGCCAACGACTTTGGCGCGCCGCCGAACACCAACGTCTGCCCCGTCTGCCTGGGCCTGCCCGGCGTGCTGCCCGTCCCCAACGACGAGGCGCTGCGCCTGACCGCGCTCACCGGCTATCTGCTGAATTGCGAAATTCCCCGCTTCGCCAAGTTCGACCGGAAGAATTACTTCTATCCGGACATGCCGAAGAACTACCAGATCACGCAATACGACAAGCCGTCCACGGCAAACGGCTACGTCGAGTTTGAGTTCAACGGCGGCATCGCGCGCGTGCGCATCACCCGCGCGCACCTGGAGGAGGACGTCGGCAAGAACTTCCATTTCGAGCGCAACAGCGGCGTGGATTTCAACCGCGCCGGCGTGCCGCTGATGGAAATCGTTTCCGAGCCGGACATCACCAGCGCGGACATGGCCTACGAATATCTCAACGCGCTCAAGGACATTCTGATTTATGGCGGCGTGAGCGATTGCGACATGGAAAAGGGCATGGTGCGCTGCGACGTGAACGTGACCGTGCGGCCCGTCGGCACGAAGGAACTCGGCGCGAAGATTGAAATCAAAAACATGAACAGCTTTTCCGGCGTCCGCCGCGCGCTGGAATACGAAATCCCGCGCCAGATTGAGGTGCTCAAGAAAGGCGGCAAGCTGATTCAATCCACGCGCCGCTGGGACGACGACGCCGGCGTGACCGAGGAGATGCGCACCAAGGAGCACGCGCACGATTACCGCTATTTCCCCGAGCCGGACTTGATGCCGTTCGAGCCGACGGAGGAATGGCTGGCGGAGGTGAAATCGCGCGTGGTGGAACTGCCGCTGGCGCGCAAGCAGCGGTTCATGCGCGATTACGATTTGCCCGCTGCTGACGCGCAGACTTTTGTTAATGATGTGCCGCTGGGAAATTATTTCGAGCCGATTGCCAAGCAGTCGAAAAACCCGAAGGCCGTGGCGAACTGGGTCATCAACAATCTGCGGGCGAAACTTTCAGAAAGTAGCAGCCGACGTGAGGAGGCTCTTCCTGAAAACCGGGAAATTGATCAGAGCCTCCTTACGTCGGCTGCCACGGAAATGACGCTCGCCAGCCTCAAATTCAAGCCCGAAGCGATTCTGGAACTGGTCAATTTGGTGGAGGCCAAGACCATCAGCAGTTCCGCCGCGCAGCAGGTGTTTGCCGAAATGTTCGAAACCGGCAAGTCCCCTGCCCTGATCGTCCGGGAAAAAGGCCTGGCGCAGGTCAGCGACACCGGCGCGATTGAAAAATTCTGCGACGAGGCGATTGCGGCAAATCCCGGACCGGCCGCCGATTTCAAGTCCGGCAAGGCCGCCGCGCTGAATTTCCTCAAAGGCCAGGTGATGAAACTGAGCAAAGGCAAGGCGAACCCGGCGCTCGCCGGCGAAATTCTGGAGCGGAAGTTGAAGCTTTGAGGTTGAATCTTGGCGGCGTTTTTTCTACGCTTCGAGCCTCGGTGCTTTGATTATCCATCGCTTTAACGAAAATTATGCCATTGCTTGACGGGAAAACCGGGATCGTTTTCGGCGTTGCCAACCACCGCTCCATCGCCTGGGCCATCGCGCAGGCGTGGGCGCGCGAGGGCGCGAAACTCGCGTTCACCTACCAGGGCGAACGGCTCAAGGAAAATGTCGAGGATCTGGTCACAACCTTCGGCGGCGACACGCTCATTCTGCCGTGCGACGTGACAAAGGATGACGAGATCGCCGGCGTTTTCAAGGCCGTCGGCGAAAAATTCGGCAAGCTGGATTTGCTCCTTCATTCCGTCGCGTTCGCGCCCAAGGACGCGCTCGAAGGCGAATTCGTGAACACCAGCCGCGAAGCGTTCCGCGTGGCGCACGACGTGAGCGCGTATTCGCTCGTAGCGCTCGCACGCGCCGCCGCGCCGCTGATGACCGCGGGCGGCAGCATCGTGGCGATGAGCTATTACGGCGCGGAAAAAGTCGTGCCGCACTACAACGTCATGGGCGTGGCCAAGGCCGCTCTGGAAGCCAGCACGCGCTATCTCGCCTACGATCTCGGCCCGAAAAAAATCCGCGTCAACTGCATCAGCGCCGGCCCGGTCAACACGCTGGCTGCGCGCGGCATCGGCGGCTTCACCGAAATGCTCAAGCAATACGAGGCCAGGTCGCCGCTGAAGCGGAACGTCCTGCCCGAAGAACTCGGCGCAACGGGAACTTTTCTTGCGAGCGACGGCGCGGCGGCCATCACCGGCCAGGTGATTTACGTGGATTGCGGCTACCAGATCATGGGGATGTGACTTTTGGGGGTGGCACCGGCCTCTGTCCGGTTGTTTCGGGCGCCGCGCCCAAAACCGAACTGCCGCGGGTGAACACGCACGCGAAGACCCCGCTTCAAACAGAAACCTCTCCCCGCGCTCGAAATTCGGCGCGACGCCGGCGCCACCAAGGTTCTTACGAGGCTCGCTCCGGCCGAATCATTTCAATCCGGTCGCGTCTCCTGCAAGGCCAGTGCGGCATGGCCATGCGCCCGATTTGAGATGCATGACCTGCTGACAATTACGTCAAATGCATGAGGCGCGCAACGTAGCCGCCATCCACGCCGTCGGCAAATGGCAGCAGTTCGCGTTCAGACTCCAACTTGAAATTGGCGTGCTCGGCGAGAAATTCCTTCACGACGCCGGAATTTTCCTCCGGCTCAAGGCTGCAGGTGCTGTAAATCAAAACGCCGCCGGGTTTCAATTTCGCCGCGGCGAGCTTGAGCAATTCCAATTGCGTCTGTTGCAGCCGCGAAATTTCCTCCGGCGGAAATCCGCCAGCGCAAATCCACGCGGCGCCGCATGACTCCGGTGTTCGAGCAGGGGGCGTCAACCAAAATGCGGTCGAAGGCTGAAGGCCGGCGGGTGAAATCTGAAATTAAAATCGGTTCAACGCAAGTCACGCCGAGGCGCCCGCAATTTTCACGGATCAATTTCAGCCGTTTTTCGGAATTGTCGCAGGCGATGATTTTGCCTTCGTTGTTCATCAGTTGCGCGATGAAGGTGGTCTTGCCGCCGGGCGCGGCGCACAAATCCAAAATTGTTTCGCCGGGCCGCGCGCCAAGTCTGCAACGGCGCGAGCAGCGTGCCGGGGTCTTGAACGTAAAACCAGCCGTCGCGAAAACTGCCAAGCGAGTTGAGCAGTGGATGCGATTTCAGCTCGAAGACAAGATTTTCCTCCAGCCAGTCGCGCCGGACGAAGTCGTATTCCACATTTTCCTCGCGCCATTTTTCCACCAGTTTGCCGGCATCGGTTTTCAGCGTGTTGACCCGCGCAAAGGTTTTCGGCGGCGTGTTGTTCCATTCGAGAAGCTGGCGCGTTTTTTCGTCGCCAAAGCGTTTCCGCCATTTCTCGACAAGCCATTGCGGATGCGAGTAGCCGGTTGCGGGATCGGAAATTTTCAGTTCGGCGAGGATTTTTTTTGTTTCGTCGAATTCGCGCAGGTAGCCGCGCAGGATGGCGTTGACAAATCCGGCCTGCGGGCCGAAGCCGAGCTGTTTGGCGAGTTCGACGGTTTCGTGGACGGCGGCATGCGGCGGAATGCGGTCGAGCCAGAAAGTCTGGTAGAGGCCGAGACGCAGCAGGTTTTGCAGCGCGGCTTTTTGTTCGCGCCCGGCTGTTTTTCTGGCGATGAGCCAGTCCAGCGCCGCCTGCCAGCGGACGATGCCATAAACCATCTCCTGGCAGAGCTTGCGATCGGCGGGCGAAAGCCGCGCGTTGGCGAGCGCGCGGTCCAGCAGATTTTCCGTGAATTCGCCGCCGGCGCGCCGCTGCCCCAAAATCCGCACCGCAATTTCTCTTGGTTTTTGTGCGTTCATCGCGTTTAATGGATCATTGTGAATTCGTGACGGGCAAAATACGATTTTATTATGAGAGAAGAATTTGAAAAACTGGCGGCGGCGGGAAAAATCGAAGGACGCCACGTGGAGCCGCTGACCAGCCTGGCAACGGGCGGTTTTTGCATGCACCGCAGTTGGGGGTTCGGACGGATCAAGACGGTGGACACGGTGTTCGCGCGGTTCACGATTGATTTTCCCGGCAAGCCCGGCCACACGATGGATCTGGCGTTCGCCGCCGAATCGCTCAAGCCGATTCCCAAGGAACACATCCTCGCGCGCAAGGCCAACGACCTGGACGGCGTCCGCCAGATGGCCGCGCATCATCTCGATTTGATCAAGCTCGTGCTGAACAGCTACGGCGGCAGGGCGACGGCGGAGCAGATCCAGCAGGTGCTCGTGCCCGATGTCATCACGCGACGATTGGAAGAAATGGTGGGAAACCGCGCGGCGCGAAATGAAAAAGGACGGCCATTTCATCGTGCCGCTGAAAAAAACGGAGCCGGTCATTTTCCAGGCGCAGGAAACGTCGTTGCAGGAACGGCTGCTCGCGGATTTTCGCAAGGCAAAGGGTTTGAAGGCGCGCGTCGCGGTGGTGGCGGAAGTGCTCAAGGCGATGCCGGATTTGACGGACAAAACCGGCCGCGGCCAATGAAATCATCGCCGCGCTGAACCCGGACATCGCATCGCATCAGCGCACGCAGCCGGCGGTCGCGCTGGAGGCGATTTTTGCGCGCGACGAATTGCGCGCCGCCGCCGGGCTTCCAGCCCGCGCCGGACGAAATCACCGACGCGCAGATGTGGCTGCAGGACGGTCTCAAGTTCGGCCCGGTGCTGGAGGCGGTTCCCGCCGCGAAACATCATCACGCGCTGGCGTCGTTCAAGGCGGCAAACCCCGAACACTGGCCGGAAGTCACGCGAAACGCGCTTGAATTTCGTCTCCGCAAAACTGTGCCGCGAACTCGCCAGCCTGCTCGTTCAGGGCGGCAAAATGGAGTTGCTCAAGGAAACGCTCGCGCGGCTCGTCAGCCAGCACACGGCCAGCAGCGAGTTGCTGCTCTGGCTCGGGCGCGACCGCAACGATTCATTTGCGGACATCCTCGGCCCGGAGGTTTTCCGCGCGATGCTCACGGCGATGGAGCGCGACCAGTTCAACGAAAAACGCTCCAACCGCCTGCGCGAATACATCCTCGACGACCAGGAGTTGCTCGGCGAACTGACCGCCTCCGCCGACATCGAGGTCATCAAGGACCTCACCCGCGCGCTGCAACTTTCGACGGTGTTCGACGACATGGACAAGCGTTCGCTGCTCGCGCGGCTCGTCAAGGCGCATCCCGCCGTGCAATCGCTCGTCAGCGGCGAGCAGACCAAGCAGGACAGCTCGCTGCTCGTTTCGTGGGAAAGCCTCGAACGCCGCCGCGACCGAATACCAGGAACTCGTGCAGAAAAAAATCCCGGCCAACTCGAAGGAAATCGCCCTCGCCCGCAGCTACGGCGACTTGAGCGAAAACCACGAATACAAGGCCGCCAAGGAAATGCAGAAAATCCTCATGCGCCGCAAGGAGGAGCTGGAGTCGCAACTCATGCGCGCCCGCGGCACGGATTTTTCAAATGCCAGGACCGACGCCGTCAGCATCGGCACCATCGTGGAGGCGACCGACCTCGGCACAAACCAGCGCGAAACCTTCACGATTCTCGGCGCGTGGGATTCCGACCCGGACAAGGGCGTCATCAGCTACCTGTCGCCCGTCGGCGCGGCGTTGCTGAACCACAAGGTCGGCGACGAGGTGGAATTTGAATTTCACGGCGCGAAACACCGGCACCGCATCGAAAAAATCGAGGCGTGGAAAAGCGAGCCGCCCGCGGCACCGCCCGCCGCTTCAGCGGAAGCGCAGCCGCAGGTTTGACGTAGCGGCTCCTCGGCAGAGAGCCGCATTATGCAAATCTCAAAAATAAATGCGGCGGTCTGCCGACCGCCGCTACGAATGACTGGAGCTTTCAGGCTTTTCCGCCGAAGCTGACGTAATCGTCCAGGTCCAGCACGTCAAACCATGTGGCGATGTCCGTCGCGTTTGGGCGCGGCGGTCTTGTGAATTTCGTTGAAATGCTCGCGCGATTCCGGGATTGTCCGGCGCGCGCTGTTCCTGCCAACGCCGACCACGCGGCGATTTCCGCCGGCGCGTGCTTGTGCTTCGCGTTGGCGTTGATCCATTCCAGAACTTCGCTGTCGCTTTTGCCAAGATGCTTTTTCAGATCTTCCGGATCAATGCCGACGAATTCCAGGAAATCCTGGTCCAGCGGGCAGGCGTAATGATATTCGCCGTTTTTGCCGGCGAGCGTCGCGCGGCCCTTGTCGAGCATGCGCGGCAGAATCACGTAGCCGCCCAGCCGCACGCGCGGACTGCGCGGCGGAAACTTCGTCAAATCAGGTGTGTGCAATGACATAATTGTTCCTTTGGTTAATTTTTTCGTCGTCCTCGTTCTCGTCCTCGATTTTTCATTCCGATTACCGAGCGTCCTTGCGGATTTTCGCGTCGTCGCGCACTCAACTTGCACCGAAAATGCCGAATTGCAAGCGGCGCGTAAAAATTTTATCCTGTCCGCGTGAAACACTCTGGAAAAGCCGCGCTCGCCGCGCTGAAGCTCATCGGCCTGCGGGCTTGCGGCGCTCGCTCGTGCTGCTGGCCGTCGCGTTTCTGGGCAAAGTCGTCGGCGCGTTCATCCTGGAATATTTGACGTGGGTTCTGATTTCGCTGTGGGTGCTTTTCGCCGTGTTCACGTTTTATTTCTTCCGCGACCCCGACCCGCTGACGCCGACCGGCGCAAACCTCGTCATCGCGCCCGGCCACGGCAAGGTGGACGTGATTGACACGACGACCGAACCGGATTTCATGGGCGGCGAATGCCGGCGCATCTCCATTTTTCTTTCCGTGTTCGACGTCCACGTGCAAAACGCGCCGGTGACGGGCCGCATCGCCTTTTTCAAACACACGCCCGGCCAGTATCTCAACGCGATGAAAACCGACTCCGCGCAGTTCAACGAAAATGTTTTGATCGGTTTCGATGCCGCCGAGCCGCGCGGCGAAAAAATCGGCGTGCGCCTCATCGCCGGCCTGATTGCGCGCCGCATCGTGCCGTGGGTCGCGCAAAACGACGCCGTCCAGCGCGGCGAACGCATCAGCCTGATCCAATTCGGCTCGCGCGTGGAACGTTTATCTGCCGATGCGCGCGAAAATCAAGGTCAAGCTCGGCGACAAGGTGGTCGGCGGCGAAACGGTGATTGCGTCGTTCGACTTGAAATGAACGAGCCCATTCCCAAACCGCCGCCCGATGATCCGGAAGCAAAGCTGAAAATTTATTTTCTGCCGAACCTGCTGACGGCGGGAAATCTGTTCTGCGGCTTCGTGGCGCTGACAAAGATCGTGGACGCCGATCCGTTCGCGGACAATTATTTCAGCCAGATCAAGCTGGCGCTGGCGTTCATTTTGCTGGCGTGCATTTTCGATTTGTTCGACGGGCGCGTGGCGCGCATGGGCGGCGTGGAAAGCCCGTTCGGGCGCGAGTTCGATTCGCTGGCCGACCTGGTTTCCTTCGGCGTCGCGCCGGCGTTTCTGGTCCAGCGCGTCGTGCTGGCGGATGTTTTCGGCGAATACCACCAGATCAGCTGGTTCATCGCCTCGATTTATCTGCTCTGCGGCGCGTTCCGGCTGGCGCGGTTCAATTGCCTGTCCGCGATGCCGCACAGCGGCGGCGGCAAGGATTTTCTGGGCTTTCCCATTCCGTCGGCGGCGGGGCTGGTGGCGTCGCTGACGCTGCTCATCATTCATTTCAACGAAAATGGAAAAGAGCACTCTCGGCCACTGGAATTATCTGATCGCGGCCGTGCTCGTTGTTTTTGTCGGCCATGATGGTCAGCACGGTGCGGTATCCCAGCTTCAAATCGCTGGGACTGCGCTCGCACCAGCACGTTCATGAAGGCGATCGGCGCGGCGCTGTTCGTCGGCTGCATCTGGTGATTTTGCGCGAAAAAATCCTTTATTACGTCCTGCCGGCGTTTTTCACGCTGTATCTGGTTTATGGTTTCGTCCGGCCGAGCCTCTCGCGCGCGTGGCGGCGGGAAATCGAAGAAGAGGACGACGAACCGGACGACCGCGAATCAACCATGTCTGAACTGCCACCCATCCTTCATCGCCGCGCTCGCGGGCTTTGTCGTCGCGCTGCTGTTTTCCGCGATGCCCGTCGGGCCGGTCAACCTCACCATCATCAACGAAGGCGCGCAGCGCGGATTCAAATGGGCGATGCTCATCGGCCTCGGCGCGTCGGCGATGGAGGTGATTTACTGCACGATCTGCGTTCACCGGCTTTTCCACTTTTTTTGGAAGCCCCACCGTCAGGGCGCTCATGGAGGTGTTCAGCTTCGTTTTCCTTTTGTTTCTCGGCGGGAAATTTCTTTCGGCCAAATCCGTGACCGTGCCGACCAAGCTCGACGCCGCCTCCGAAAAAATCGAGGCGCGCATCGGCGAAAAATTGCATCCGCATTCGGCGTTCATGACCGGCTTCGTTCGCGTGATGGGCAACCTCGGCGTGCTGCTGTTTTGGATCGTCCTCGCCGCGCAGACTTCATCGCGCACGACTGGGTGGCCGACACGTTCGCCGCCAAGGCGGCGATGCATCGCCGGCGTGGCGCTGGGCACGAACACGTGGTTTTGCGCGTTGAGCTTCGCCGTGTCGCGCGGCCACGGCCGGTTCAGACGAGCAAACGCTGCTGCGCATGCAGCACTTTTCCGGCCTTTGCCTGCTCGTCATCGGCATCATTGACGGCGGGCACATCGTCTGGCAACTCGCCCGGCACTCGCACGACACCGGATGTGAACAACAATATGTTTTGTCCCGGCGCGGCTTCGTGGTTAATTTGATTGTCCGCCCCTGGCGGCAACTATTTATGCTCAAAGCCGGAATCGTCGGACTGCCCAACGTGGGCAAATCCACGCTGTTCAACGCCGTCACCCGCACCCACAAGGCGCCGGCGGAGAATTATCCGTTCTGCACCATCGAGCCGAACGTCGGCGTCGTCACCGTGCCGGACGCCGCGGCTCGAACCGCTCGCCAAAATCGCCAGGACCACCGTCATCATCCCGGCGGCGATTGAATTCGTGGACATCGCCGGCCTCGTCAAGGGCGCGAGCGCACGGCGAAGGTCTGGGCAACAAATTCCTCAGCCACATCCGCGAGGTGGACGCCATCGTGCAGGTCGTCCGCTGCTTCGAGGACCCGGACATCCACCACGTCACCGGCGCGATTGACCCCGTGCGCGACATCGAAATCATCAACACCGAACTCGTGCATCGCCGACCTCGAAACGATCAAGAAACGCCGCGAGAAAATGGCCAAGGACGTGAAACGCGGCGACAAGCCCGCCATCGCGGAGGACGCCGTGCTGGCGAAATTTGAACCGCGTGCTCGAACACCGGCAAACTGGCGCTGGCTCGTCCAGCTCACGCCGGAGGAAAAAGTCGTTGTCCAAGAATTTCTTCCTGCTGACCGACAAGCCGACGATTTTCGCCTGCAACGTGAAGGAATCCGACCTCGCCACCGCCGACACAAATCCGTTCGTCCTGAAAGTGCAGCGACTACGTCAAAACGCACCTCGCCTGCGAAGCCGTCGTCATCAGCGCGCAAATTGAGAGCGACTTGATTGATTTGTCGCCGGACGAGGCGAAGCAATTTCTGAAGGAACTCGGCGTGGAGGAATCCGGCGTCGGCCAGCTCATCCGCGCCACCTATCATCTGCTCGGCCTGCGGACATATCTCACCGCCGGCGAAAAGGAGGTCCGCGCCTGGACGATTCACGCCGGCGACACCGCGCCCAAGGCGGCGGGCGTGATTCACTCCGATTTCGAACGCGGCTTCATCAAGGCCGAAACCGTGGCCTACGACGATTTGGTGAAGTGCGGCTCGGTCGCCGCCGCGCGCGAAAAGGGCCTTTACCGGATGGAAGGCAAGGAGTACGTCGTCAAAGACGGCGACGTGCTGCTGTTCAAATTCAACGTGTGAATCGCCGCCTTTGAAGCGTCGTAATTCAAGTGGACAGGTGACAGTGAAAGGCCTAGCGTCGTTCCGGTGATGAAAGTAAAATCGCACACTTGCGGTTCAAGAATAGGTTGAGTTGCTTAAGAGCCATGATTCATTATCGCATCATAGCTTCAGTGTGGTTGTTGATTGGAGTTGTTGGTTTCATCACCAGCTTCCTTGACTCTTTCCGGCTATTTCGCGCCGAAGTTTCGTTCGTCAGCGGGGATATGATTTGGACTTTCATCGTCGTTGCGTTCTGTGCGCTGGCCGCCGTCATCGCTGTCGGACTGTTTCGCGCCAGAAAATGGGCGCGGATTTTTATCAGCATTCTTGCCGTGTTACTATGCTTTTACAGCCTCCTTTTCATCAGAATGGCTGGCTTGCGCTGGGGAGTTGCAATTTATTGCGCGGCTTGGTTTGGAGTTGCATTTGTGCTATACACATTGGCAGTGATTTGGGTTTTGCGAGCACACGAACCAGCAGCCTAAAACCGCACTAGGTTTTTGACACTTTGTTCGATTATCTCATGGTTCCGGCGTCTGCTGGCACCGGACACGGATACCCAAGGAGAGACCGGTTGCCACGTTAAATTGCACCAGTCAAAACACTTCCGCTTTCAATCCCGTCGTCCGCCGCACGACCTGCGCGATGTGGGACAGCGCCTTGAGCGGCAGATGGTCGCAGCCGGGCCGCCAGACCGGGCGCGTGGCGGAATAGATCTGCACCAGCGAAATCTGCGCGCCTTGCGCCTTCAATTCCTTGAGCCGCAACGCGTATTGGTCAATTTCGTCGAGCGACGGCTCCTCGCCGTTGATAAGCGGGAAAAGGCTTTGGATGACCACCGGACGCTGGCGTGCGATATTCAGGATGTTGGAATGGATTTTTTCCAGCGACGTATCCTTCATCCGGCAGACGCGATCCAAATATTGCTGCGTAGCACCATCGAGCTTCACCCAGATTTCATCGGACAGGTTGAGCCGGCTCAAACTTTCCTGGACCTCCGGACGGTCCAGGCCGGTGCCATTGGTGATGAGGACGATCTTGAAAAACGGAAATCCGCCGGAGGCGCGGATGTGAATCACCTCACGCACCGCCTCGGCAAAACGCGGCGAAAGAGTCGGCTCGCCGTCGCCGCTCAAGGCCACGTGGCGCAGCCGCAGCAATTCGTCGGGCAGCGGCTGATACTGCGGTATCTCCCGCAGCCGGCCCTGCAAGACAAACGCGAGCGTCCGGCGTAATTCCGCGGCCAGGGCGGACGTGTTCAAATCGGCTGCCACCGCCGGCGTCGAGCGGTCCACTTCGCAATACAGGCAGTCGAAGTTGCACTGCTTGTCGGGATTCATGTTGACGCCCACGGAAAGGCCGCGCGCCCGCGCCGAGATCACCACATAGACAAAGTGGTTGTTGAGAAAATCCCGCGGCCGGTCAAAGGCGACTTCACGCGCGGCGAGGTGCCGGCGTCCGTCCCATTGCCCGTTTGTCATGGTCACTTTGTCTCTCGTTGCTTCCACAAGTATCACTGATACATTAGATGGAGACAGGATTTGGCACTACACGGTTATTGCCAAAAGCTTGACATGGCTTGCGGGGTTGAAAGCATCCTTTCAGGCGGCGTTCCCGCCGCTTCACTTTGCATTTCTTGGCAATCATGAACCGTCTTTTGGGATAAACAGCCGCGCGCGATGGAGAAGGGTTGGAAACGGGGGATCTTTGTGATAAGCTGGAGGCATGAATACAACGAATGTGACGACCTCCAAGAACGACCGTGCGAGCTGGCTGAAAGGCGGCAACGCCGTTTGCACCGCCCTCCCGCAAGCAATCCCGGAAAAAAACTGGCGGCTCGTGCTGCTCGGCTCGCCGGGCGTCGGCAAGGGAACGCAGGCGGAATTGCTGACCAAACAATTTGGCGCCTGCCACCTTTCCACCGGCGACGTTTTTCGCGCGGCCAAATGCCTCGCTGACGACGAACGCAGCCCCGCGCTGGACCGCGCCCTTGGGTTCATGCGCCGCGGCGAACTGGTGCCGGACGAAATTGTGCTGGATATGGTTGCCGAACGCGTCGGGTGCCTGCGTTGCTGCGGCGGGTTCCTGCTCGACGGCTTTCCCCGCACCGTGGCGCAGGCGGAGGCGCTGGAAAAATTGTTGGCAAGGGAAAAACTGGCGTTGACGGCAGTGCTCGATTACGAACTGCCGGTCGAGGAAATCGTCGCCCGCCTTGGCGGACGCCGCACCTGCACCAGTTGCAAGGCGGTCTGTCACGTCGCGGACATGCCGCCCCGCGTCGAGGGTGTTTGCGACAAATGCGGCGGAAAATTGTTCCAACGCGAGGACGACCGGCCGGAAGCCATCCGTGTGCGCCTGGCGACCTATGAAAAAAGCACCCGTCCGCTGATTGAATTTTACCAAAAACGCGGCCTGCTGGTAACCATCAGGGCGGGAAAAACGCCCCAGGAAACTTTCGGACGGACAATGAACAAGCTTAACGAGCTTGGCATCAACCGCTAGCAAATCCGCGGCAATTGCTCGCCGCTGGCCATGTCGAGAATGCGCTGAACGCCTATCGCGCTCTTGAGTGTCACCAGCGGCGCGGATTTTTCCGCGACTTTGCCGATGATTGCAGCGCCTGCGGAAACGTCGTGACGCCGCAGGATGTCCACCGCGCGGTTTGAATCCTTTGCCGCGACGAAGGCGATGAACCGTCCTTCGTTCGCAACGCTCAACGGATCAAGCCCCAGCATTTCGCACGCCGCGTGAACGTCTTCGCGGACGGGAATGGAATTCTCCTCCACCGCGATCTTCATCCCGGCGGCTTCCGCGATTTCGTTCAGCGCGCTCGTCAGACCGCCGCGCGTCAAATCGCGCAGGCAATGGATTTCAATTCCGGCTTTCAGCAAATCCAAAACAAGCTCGTGAACCGGCGCGGAATCGCTCACAATCCGACTCTCAAATTCCAACCCTTCGCGCACCGCCATGATGGACATGCCGTGCCGTCCCAAATCGCCACTGACCAGAATCGCATCGCCAGCCTGCACACATTGCGGCGCGAGTGTTTGTTCGTGCTCAATCACGCCAATGCCGGCGGTGTTGATGAACAGGCCGTCGCCCTTGCCCTTGTCCACCACCTTCGTGTCCCCGGTGACAATTTGCACGCCGCATTTCTTCGCAGCGTCGCGCATGGAGCAAACAATTTTCCAGAGCGTTTCCATCGGCAGCCCTTCCTCGATAATGAACGCGCTGCTCAAATACAACGGTCGCGCGCCCGCCATCGCCAGATCGTTGACCGTGCCGTGAACCGCCATCGAGCCGATGTCGCCTCCGGGGAAAAACAGCGGATGCACGACGTAGGAATCCGTCGTGAAGGCCAGACGTTTGCCGGTCAAATCGAACACCGCCGCGTCGTGCTGTGTTTCCAGGATCGGATTGCGGAACGCCTCCAGAAACATCTTGCCAATGAGCTGGTGCATCAATTTGCCGCCGCCGCCGTGCGCGAGCACCACGTGCGGGTATTGGGAGATCGGGATGGGACAACTTGAATTGAATTCCATAAAAACATTCAACATTCAACGCCCGAACGTTAAATGAACGGCGGGTGGCGCAGGCCTCCGGCCTGTAGTTTCGGGCGTCGCGCCCGAAACCACTGCGCAGGATGAACGACCGCACTCCGCAATTTTCGTGTCATGGCCATCGAAAACGCCACGACGAAAATCCGGCGCGACGCCGGATTTGACGGGCGCGACGCCCGTTCCACCCACGGCATTGGGCGTTCCATGTCGGATGTTGAGTGTTGATTGTTTCCTCATCGGTTTATCAATCGTGCCGCCGGTAGCGGTAATACGCGGCGCACGCGCCTTCACCGGAAACCATGGGCGCGCCAAGCGGCCGCTCCGGCGTGCATTTCACACCAAAGGCCGGACATTCTTGCGGCTTGATTTGTCCCTGCAAAACCAGGCCGCTCAAGCATTCGGGAGATTCCTCGACGCGGTTGTCCGCGATGCCGAATTTCGTCTCGGCGTCAAACAAGGCGTATTCCGCGCCCAGACCCAGCCCGCTCTGCGGTATTTCCCCGATGCCGCGCCACTTGCGCGGCACCACCCTGAAGACCCTGCGAATCAACTCCTGCGCCGGCTGATTGCCCTCGCGCCTGACGGCCCGGACGTATTGGTTTTCCACCTCGGCCCGGCCGGATTCCAGTTGCCGCACGACCATCAGAATTCCATGCAAAATATCCAGCGGCTCAAATCCGGTGACGACAATCGGCACGCGGTATTTTTTTGCCAGCGGAAAATATTCCTCGAAACCCATCACCGTGCAGACGTGTCCCGCCGCGAGAAATCCCCGCACCCGGCAGTCCGGCGACGACATCAACGCTTCAATTGCCGGCGGCACGAGGACGTGCGAAATCAGCATTGAGAAATTCTTCAGGCCTTTCTGCGCCGCCTGGTGGATGGCCATGGCCGTCGCGGGCGCGGTGGTTTCAAAACCGACGCCGAAGAAAACAACCTCCTTAGCCGGATTTTGTTCCGCCAGTTTCACGGCATCGAGCGGCGAATAAACGATTCTCACGTCGCCCCCCCTGGCTTTGACGGAAAGCAAATCCGTCGTGCAGCCTGGCACTCGCAGCATGTCGCCAAACGAGGTGAAAATCACGTCCCGCCGCGCGGCAATTTCGAGCGCCTTCTCAATCATCTCCAGGGGCGTGACGCAAACCGGGCAGCCCGGCCCGTGGATCAGCTCAATTTTTTTCGGCAGCAGTTCGTCAATGCCGAACTTGACGATGGCATGTGTCTGGCCGCCACAGACTTCCATTATTTTCCACGGCTTCGTCGTGAGGCGCCCGATCTCGCCTGCAAACTTCCGCGCCAGCTCCGCATCGCGGTATTCGTCAAGATATTTCATGGCGATTCCTCCTCCAGCTCGCCAAGAGCTTCAATTTGCTTCAGATACTCAAAAACTTTTTGCGCCTCATCCTCGTCCACCTTGCTCAAGGCAAAACCGACGTGGACGATGACGTAGTCGCCGACCTTCACCTCCGGCACATACGCAAGGCAGGCCTGCTTGATGACGCCCGAAAAATCAATCTTCCCCATGCGCGTCAACGGTTCGTCGCCGCTGATGCTCACCACTTTTCCTGGAATCGCCAGACACATGGGATTTTTGATTTACGATTTACGATTTACGATTTGCTGGTTCCGCAACGCGCCAACCACCTGTCCCAGAGCGATTCCGCCGTCATTGGGCGGCACGCGCTGGTGCCAATACGGCTGGAAGCCTTCCGCCTGCAACCGCCGCACCGTCCGCTCGGTCAAACGACGGTTTTGAAAACAGCCGCCGCTCAACACCACGCGCCGCCCGCCGGTTTTTTTTGCCACGGCAACCACGGCTTCAGCGAGCGCATTGTGAAACATCGCCGAGATTCTGCCAATGACAACGCCTTTTTGCACGTCCGATAAAATCGCCTCAACCATCGGCTGCCAATCAAGGATGAGTGACTGGTGACGGGTGATGAGTGACAAGTTGTAGCTTTCGTCCGTTTCGATTCCTTCGAGCGCGAATTCCAATTCCATGGCCGCCTGGCCTTCAAAACGCATTTTCTGCCGCAGGCCAATGAGCGAGGCCACGGCGTCAAACAGCCGGCCCATGCTTGACGTGACTGGCGAGTTCAATTTTTTTACCAGCACCGCTTTCAAAGCGGACAGCTCCCCTTTCGTAAAAGCGGCGACCGTCGGCAAATCGTTTCGTTCGAGAACCGTTTCGCCGAACATCTCGTAAAGCAAACCGATCGCCGGTCGGCGCGGCTCTCTGGCCGCTTTGTCACCGCCCGGCAACCGGAACGGACGCAAATATGCGATGCGTTCAACATGACTATCGGCAATCTGGAAAAATTCTCCACCCCAAATTGTGCCGTCCAGGCCGAATCCGGTGCCGTCCCACGAAACACCGAGCGCCGGCGGCACGATTTCATTCTCGGCCATGCAGGATAAAACGTGCGCGACGTGGTGCTGAACGCCAATGAGACGGGGCACGAAGCCGCCCCGGCTGCGGTTCGGCGCCCCCTCGCACGAAATACTCGCTGCGGGAGATTTGCAAAGATGTGATCCTGCATTTGCGGTCGTGCCGACGACAAGGACGTCGTCGGCCGCACCCGGGGCGGGCGCGCTCCCCATTTCCACCGCAAACCTGGTCGAGAGGTAGTCCGGGTGCAAATCCGCAGCGACGATTTCCGGTTTCGCGTCGTAGAGCTTTTTAAAATCGGCGATGACGCGCCGGAAGGCGTTGTGCGCCGGCTCCGTTTCCAAATCGCCAATGTGCTGGCTGATGAACACCTGATCTCCCACGGCCAGTGCCACGGCGTTTTTCAAATGCGCGCCGACGGCCAGAACGATTTTCGGAGGGACGAGTTCCGCGCAACCGTGATGTTTCACATTCTCCAGATGTTGGGGACTCGTGAAACTCATTCCTCCGATTGAAACCGGCAGCGGTGCATAACCGCGCGCCCGGCGCAAAACCATTTCGCGGCCGAGCATCACGCGGACGATCGAATCATCCACGTGCCTGACGATGGGGCGGTTGTGGACAAGAAAAACATCGGCGATGCCGCCCAGCCGGTCCAACGCCTCGCGTTCATCCGTGCAAACCGGCTCGTCGCTCACATTGCCGCTCGTAGCCACGACGGGAAAGCCCAATCCGGCCATCAGCAGATGGTGCAGCGGGTTCGACGGCAGCATCACACCGAGATTGGGATTGCCGGGAGCCACCCCATTTGCGATTTGCGATTTGCGATTTGCGATTTTCTTAAGCAAGACAATGGGAGCTTCGGGCGAACGGAGCAGCCGTTCTTCCAGCGGCGAAACCTCGCAAACGGCCGTCACACTCTCGAGCGACTGAAACATCAGGGCGAAGGGTTTCTCTTCGCGATGCTTCCGCTCGCGAAGCCGTTTGACGGCGGCTTCGTTTCGCGCATCCACCATCAGATGAAATCCACCAATGCCTTTGATGGCGGCGATTCTTCCGGCGCGAATGGCTTGGGCGGCTGCGCGCAAGGCGTCGTTATTTTGGAGTGCGCTGACATGTTCGCGCTTTGAAAGCGGCGACATGTCGCCGCACTCCAAACTTTCCAACCGGGGTCCGCAAGCCGGACAGGCGTTCGGCTGGGCATGAAAGCGGCGGTCGCGCGGATCATCGTATTCTGCCTGGCACAGCGGGCACATCGCGAATTTCTTCATCGAAGTGTTCGCACGGTCGTAAGGCAATGCCTCAATGATGCTGAAACGCGGGCCGCAATTTGTGCAATTCGTTAAGGGATAGAGGTGGCGGCGGTTGGACGGGTCAAATATCTCCCGAAGACAATCCGGACAGGTGGCAATATCCGGCAACACCAAGGCGCTTTTGCCGCCGCTGGTTTCGCTGGCGCGGATTTCAAACCGCTTGAAGCCGACCTTGTCGAGCCACGAGGATTCAAGGCTCTGGATGAAGCTGCGCGGGGGCTTTTCGGTTTCGAGCCGCAGCAGGAATTTTTCGAGCGCGTCGCGCGGACCTTCGGCCTCGATGAGAACGCCCTGCGGCGAATTGCCGACCCGGCCGGCCAGTTTCAATTCCTCCGCCAGCCGGAAGACGAACGGCCGGAAGCCGACGCCCTGCACCGCGCCGCGCACGGCGATTTTCAGCCGGACGCCACCGGCCCCGGGTTGCCCGCGATTCATGCTCGAATTTTGCCCTAAACGGCGGTAAATTAAAAGCCGCGATGGATTTGTCCGCCGCGGTTGATGCATGAAGTTTCGATCATGGAAGGCGCGGTGCGGATGGCGGTGGACGCCGCCAGGTCGTCGGGCGCGAGCCGTGTGCTGGCGTTGCGCCTGCGTGTGGGGACGTTGAGCGGAGTCGTGCCGGAAGCGTTGCGATTTGCGTTCGACGTGGTTTGCCGCGACACCATTGCCGAGGGCGCGAGCCTGGAATTGACGACCGTTCCCGCCGCCGCCTGGTGTCCGTCATGCCGCGCGGAATTTGAATGCGCGGATTTCATCGCCGAATGTCCACGCTGCCACAACCCTGATGGCGAGCTGCGGCGCGGGCGCGAGCTGGAAATCGCCTCGGTGGAAGTGGATTGAACGAAACCCGTTCAGAGAAATGATCGAACGCAGATCAACGATGGTAGGGCGCGTCACTCCATGCGCGCCGGGCTGCTGTCGGTCAAAAGCGGCGCGCACGGAGTGGCGCGCCCTACCTTGATCCCGTTCGTGGAATCACGGTCGAAGGTCGGGTGAAGAATTAACAACCGTTTGGGAATTATTTATGTGCAAAGAATGCGGATGCGGTCTGGGCGGTGGAGACGTGAAAATCGGCGGCCACTCGCATGAACCTGAACACGGCCATCACCACGAGCACGGCCACGGCCATCATCATCACGAACACGATCACTCGCATGGCGGCAAAAAGCTAGACCTGAACCGTTCGTTGCTGGAGAAGAACGACCGCTTGGCGGAACAAAACCGCGGCTTCTTTCGCGCCAAGAAATTGCTGGTGCTCAACGTGGTCTCTTCGCCGGGTTCAGGCAAAACCACCTTCATTCGCGAAACGGCGGTCAGGCTCGCGGGCAAATTACGGGTCGGCGTCATCGTCGGCGACCTTGCGACGGACAACGACGCCGCGCGGCTCCGCACCGCCGGCATTCCGGTCATGCAAATCACCACCGGCACGGTCTGCCACCTGGACGCGGACATGGTGTCCAAGGCCGCGGCGCAATTGAATTTGGACAAACTGGACGTGCTGGTGATTGAAAACGTCGGCAACCTTGTCTGTCCCGCAGACTACGATTTGGGCGAAGATTTGCGAGTAGTGCTGCTGTCCGTCACTGAAGGCGAGGACAAACCATTGAAATACCCGCCGATGTTCCATTCGGCGCAGGTGGCGGTGGTGACGAAGAGCGACATGGCGGCGGCGGCGGGCTTCAACCGCGACCTTGCTTTGCTTAACCTCAAGCGCACGAGCCATCACGCGGAAGTCTTCGAGCTGTCGGCAAAAACCGGCGAAGGCATGAATGGATGGCTGGATTTTCTGGTGAAACGGCTGACGAACGGGCGCGGGTGAATTTGCAGCAGCTCTTCGAATTGCGAATTTTGTCATTGGAACAACTGGCGACGTGGGCGTCGCCAGCAACTTTCTGCGACGAGACGTTGCAGCTACTCCAGGCCGTCTTCACATTTGGATTTCAACGGGAAGCGAAGCGACACGCTGCTTCGGAATGCCGGTCTTGGTGCAAAAGCAGTGTCGCCGCTGTCCACTCTCCGCAGTGATGCTACGGAGGACAGGCGCTCTGCCACCGCAGTCTGAAATATTTCGGTCCTCCGGCGAAAATGCTGGGTTGATTAATCCCGAAAACAGGAATTGGGGAGCGCACCCGCCCTCGGGTGCGGCTGGACGCGCCTCGCGTCCAGCACCTTGCGCGTGAGACCGCCTAGAACGATCGGAACTTTTTTGTGCGCGCGAGGTTTTCCGCGAGGGCGCGGAAAACGGCACGCGAGGCGCGTGCGCTCCCCATTCCAATTTCGGAGTTCGGGTTAATTCCCGCCAACCTTTTCCGTATCCGCCACAAATTCGGCCGCAATCGAAGTTTAAACGAAAAACCGCCGGGCCATTGCTGGCCCGGCGGCGCGATTCTTGTATCAACCAACTGCGGTCAAAACCGCAACCGGTTCAACTTACGGATAAACCAGCTTGTAATACACCGTGGGGTTGGCCGGGTTAATGGTGATCGTGGCGCTGCCGTCACTGACACCGGATACCGTGGTCCAAGCCGCGCTGCTGGGATTCAATCCCGTGGACAGGCTGTTGGTCTGGCTCACCAGCCGCCAGCTCTGGCCGGCGGGCCACTTGAGTGTGAGCGTGCTGCCGGTGATGCTGTTGGTGAGCGTGGCCGGGCCGCTGGGTCCTCCGCCTGCCGCTATCAACAGGGCGCCCGGTCCGGTGATATAACCTGTTGCAGTGCTACTATTGTAGAGTCCGGCTGGCTGCGCGACTCCGCCAAGCACCAGCGACTTAACCTGATTTGTAACATTCAAGAGCAGGTTCAGCACCGATGAGCTGGCTATATCGACCGGCAGGTTTGTTGACAGTGTGTTCGCCGTTGTAAGTGCGTTGGAAACCACAAGCGTTCCAGCAGTAACGTTCAAACCACCCCAGAACTTGTTTATGCCGCCCAATGTCGCAGCAGCAGTATAGGTCAAGGTGAGGTTTCCACCAACTGTTCCATAGAACACGCCACCATTATTTGTCAGGGTGGACATCGTGGCTGTCAGACTGTTCGTCAGCACACCGACGGTATTAGTAATTCCGCCCGAGGTGAATGTGCCAATACGTTGTCCATTGCCATTCATGTCGAGCGTGCCGCCGCCAAGGGTTATGGTGCCACCTGTCCAGACCTGACCGCCGCCGGTTCCGGTATATTTCACCAAGCCGCCCAAAACTATCAGTGAACTTGCGGCATGGATTTCAGCAGGAGAGCTTGTGGTGTTTGTGACCTGCAGTAGCAGGGTCCCGGCTCTATTGACGGGAATGCCGCCGGTGATGTCATTCGTGCCGGTGAGGGTAATCGTGCCGGTATTCAGATTGGTGATATACCAGTTGGGATAGCCGGGGCCAGTCACGTTATCAAGCGTTATTGGGCCGGTGCCTTGAATCGTCCAGCTAATACTCGCCGGCGAAAGGATGGTGGAATGAACATAGGCCGTGTTGGCCGAGCTGTTGCCCAGGTAGGCGCCCGTGAGCATGTTAATGGTGTTTGTGGCGGTTGACGTAGCACCATAAGCGAGCGTCTGCCCGTTCAAATCCAGAATTCCACCCGTGCTGATGTTATTCGTTGGATTGGTTCCCAAGGCCGAGCCGTTGCCCAGCTTCAGGGTGCCGCCGCCAACGGTCGTGCCACCGGAATAGGTGTTGATTCCCGAAAGCACCAGCGTGCCGCCGCCATTCATGGTCAAGGCGTAAGATCCGCTAAGGATGCCTGACATCGTGACAACCGATCCACTGCCAATGCTCGCCCCGAGATTGTCATTTAACACCACCGGGACGTTGATCGCGTTAGCCGTGCCGGCGATCGCAGAGATACTTGCCCCGCCGCCACCGTTGTCCAATGTCATGTTCTGGCTCCCGGACACAATGAAGGAATTCGCATTGTTGAACAGGAGACCGCCAATGCTATAGGGTTGATCAAGGGTAACCGTGGTAAGGCTTGTGCCGGCTCCCAGTGTGGCAACTTCTCCAGGGGCGTTTGGCTGGGCGCTCCAATTGGCGACCGTTGACCAATTGCCACTGGTAGAGCTGATCCATTTATAGGAGTTCAACACCACCAATTTGACGGCACCATTGCCACTGGTGATATATGTATCATAGAGTCCCGACAAGCCCGCTCCCGTTATCACAGGAATTGAGGCAAAATTGCCCGTGAGTGTGCCATTGTATGTCATCAACGTATAAGTGCCCTTGCCCATAGGCGAGCCAACCACATTGACCGTGATGATGGCACCGGACGCCGTCACGTTGCTGACCACCTGGAATACATTGCCACTGTAGTCATAATCGAATTGCAATTGTGAATTTGCACTCAAGGCGAGCGACCCGCTGATGCTCGCCGGAGCGGGCGAGGTGTCATGCACCTCCAAGATCGCATTGGTATTGTTGCCAACCGTGATGGTGCTCATCACCGCCGGATAATAGTTTTCATTTCCCACCAAATGCAACCTGCCCAGGGTCACAGTCACCGGACCGGTGAAGAGTCCATTAATTGGCATGTCGTTGGTCATCCACATCACCATGTTCGTGTTGTTCATGGCGAAGATGCCATTGCCACTAATCGTTGCATAGTTCCAATAGTAGGTTCCCCCGATGTTGAAAGTCGCCGTGCCGCCGGTAATTTTCACGCCATAATTCATTATCGGGTCATTGTTATACCAGTAACCACCGTAGTTTAGATTTCCCGCATAGGTGGTGATGCCGCCAGTGAATGAATTGGTTCCCGCCAGATACTCCGTGCCGCCGCCGTTGGTCTCGACAATGGCTATTTTGCCAGCGCCATCGGTGATGGTTCCCGTGTATGTGGCGCCACCAGTGAGCGCCAGTGTTGACACCGTGGCAGCTTTGCTGTTCTCCAGTGTCCCACCCAACGCGGTTGACTGCAAGGAACCCACCATTTCATTGTTGCCATTCATGTCAAATACGCCAGGTCCGTTGATCAATATCGTGCCTCCGCTATAGAGCTGGTGTTGTTGACTGCCAGCCTCACGCACCAAGCCATTATATACATTGGCCGAGTTGGCGCTGCCGGCGCCGCCAGTGGCATTGGTCTTGTCGAGCAGGGTGGTTCCGGCGCTGTTCTGGAAATACAACATGCCGGAATTGTCGTTGGTGCCGGCGAGATCTACCGTGCCGGTGATATTGTTGGTGGTATTCCAGTTGGGATAACCGGAGCCATTCAACCAGTTAAACGTCATATTGGCTGTTCCGGCCAAAGTGATATGGTAATTCCCGGCGACATAGGATTGCATGTCATTTGTTACCGAAGCTCCACTGTTCGCCAAAGTGCTGTTGTTGCCAAATGTCACCAAATCAGCGTTGGGCAGCGCCAGTCCGTTCACATCCAATGTTCCGTTAAGGTTAATATTCGTTGATGTGCCAAAGGCTGCAAGAGTGCCAATCTTCATGGTGCTGCTGGCGCCGATGGTGGTGCCGCCGGAATGGGTGTTGGCATTCGGAAGGACCATTGTGCCATTCCCGCTCAATGTGAACATGCCAGGACCGGTGATGAGACCGTTCATGGTCAACGTGCTTGCGCTGTTGCTGACACCAATCGTGCCATTGTTGGCGCCAATCGTCACACCGCGGTCAATGGCGACGTTGCCGCCCATATAATTCAATGTGCCGCCGTTAATCACCAGCTTGCTGGCATCGGTGGTGTTGGGCTGGCCAAGATCGCTGGGGGCGTTGTTATTGGCCAGAACTCCCGCAGTCACGGTGCCGGCATTAATGACCGTAGCGCCCGAGAAGGTATTGACTCCACCCACAAATGTCAGGTTCTTTGATCCGAGCATGGTCACGCTGGCGCTGCCGGCGATGTAATTGCCAGCCGTCGAATCAATCTCATAATTATACGTGGAGCTGCCTCCGACTATAGCTGACGGACTCACGACACCATTCACAGTAATCACTTGATTGCTGGTGACCGAGGCATCATTGAAGAGGACGCTCGCCGGATCCGCATAAGTCGTTGCATGGCCCATCCAGTTGGCGGAACTCATGTCCCAAATCGAATTAAGCGTGGCATTGTTCCATATATCGTATTGGAGATCCACTTTATATACGAGCGTGCTGCCAGAAAGTTCCAAATGCCCGATCCAACCGACCGGCTGGGTCAAGAGCGTATATCCACTTGCCGCGCCCGAGTGCGCCAAAAGCGGATAGCTGCTGCCCACGGTGATGGCGGGGTCTGCAGTATTGTTGACGTTCACCGTCACAGGTCCACCTGCAGTCACCGAGCCGGCGTTGATCGCCGCCGTGGTGGTGCCGGAGTTTGTGACACCGTTAAAATTCAGTGTGCAGCCCGTGCCCAGCGTCAGGGATGTCGGAGACCATTGGGCGGCGCCCAAGACATTCATGGTCAACGCGGCGTTATTCCCCATGGTGACGGCGGCTGTGCCGGTGTCCGTGCTGTAGAGGGCCAACTTGCTACTGGCACCGACCAAAGCGGCGATGTTCAGGTTGCCGGCAATCGTCGTCAACCCGGAACCGAGCAACTGGAACGTCCCGGTCCCGCCACCGTTGACATTCCCCATGCTACTTGCCGCCGTGCCTTTCAGAACAAGCGAACCGGCACCCGGAGATGGTAGCATTACCGGCAATGTTAATGGAACTGGTATTTGTAACCGATCCGGTTCCGCTGACCGTGAAATTACCAGGACCGGCGATCAGACCGCCCAATGTTTGATATTGCGAGCTGGCATAATTGAAGGTTGCCGCGCTGTTCGACAAGGTAATGTTGCCATTGTATGTGCCGCCCGTGGCCGGAATCGTGATGCTGCTAAGGTTCGCCGTGCCATTCAACGCACCGGCGCCAGCTATCACGAGCGTGCCATTGCTGATGACGGTAGAACCAATATACGTATTGGTGCCATAGAGGCTTTGCGTGCCCGTGCCAATCTTCCCGACGTTCAGAGTGCCGCCCGCGGCGCCACCATAGTTGCCGCCTGAAAAGTTGTTTGAAAGAATCCCATAGAAGCTGCCGCTGCCATTGGCCGCACCCATGTAGAAGTTGCCGGTCGAGCTCCAGCCTTTGCCGATCGTGCCGTAGCCGTTAAGGGCGTCCACCTGCATATATCCGTCCCAAGCATCCAACATTGCGCCAGCGGCCACATAGGCCGATGCATAATTAGTAATCCACCTGCTGTTGCTATCATCGCAACGGATGCAACCGACTTCCACATCAATCAGCGATCCGGGGTTAAGAGCGACAATCATCGCGCTGTTGTCTATGCGGAAAATACTGTCGCCGGGCGCTGTGCCAGCGGGACCTGTTTTGAGAATGGTGCCGGAGCCCGTAATGAGGCCGCCGGTCAATCCCAAGTTTATCGTGTTGGAGAATACCAACGTTGAATTGGTGAGGCTAAAGCTGGTGCCACCGGGGAAGGTATTGAAAAAGATGGCCGTCGTGTTATTCGACACGATGGTTCCACCCGTCCATCCCCCCGAACCCGAATTGGTGATCACCACCGTGCCACCCCCGGCGAAGGTGAGCGTGTTTGTTCCCCGAACACGCTGGTTCACCCACAAGGTCTTTCCTGATGGGACTGTCCACGTCGTATTTGTTACCCCCGAAACCCCGCCAATCCAGTTGGTCATGTTCATGGTCATGTTGACACCGGCGAGGGTAATATTACCGTTCGTCAAAGTGCCCGCGCCCGAAATGTTAATGTCTGTCAACGCACCCAACACAGCGATGCTGGCCCAAGTCGTTCCAGGCGCTCCCAGCGTCAGTCCCGCCCCGAGTGAGGAGCCGGTCCAGATTGCGGCATCAGCCGACCCAGGGGCTATACTGCCGACCCAGCTTGCTCCGTCGGCGAGGTCGGTTCCGCTGCCGGCTTTTGTGACATCCGCATAAGCGGGTGAACTACATGCCGCGATCAGAACACAGGGATGCGACAAGTTTGGCGAGGCCATTCTTACGTTCGGGTTTATTATTCATATTATTATCTGGTTTATTTCGATTATTATCGGGAACTGTGTTCATAGTGCCAAAGTTGAGGAGCGTTGTCAACAAAAAATGGCAAAAAAAACGGCAAGGCCTTATTAAACGCAAATCACTACTAGAAAGCTACTTGCAAAGCGCCATCCACATCGGCGACAGTGATCGTTGAAAATTTCCCTGTCTGTAATTTTGGTCAAATCGAGAACGCCGCCGGACCTTGCAGGCCCGGCGGCGTGATTTCAATCCATGCACTGCGGCCACAGCCGCAGCCGGTTCAATTTACGGATAAACCAGCTTGTAATACACCGTGGGATTGGCCGGGTTAATGGTGATGGTGGCGCTGCCGTCACCGACACCGGATACCGTGGTCCAAGCCGCGTTGTTGGGATTCAATCCCGTGGACAGGCTGTTGGTCTGGCTCACCAGCCGCCAGCTCTGGCCGGCAGGCCACTTGAGTGTGAGCGTGCTGCCGGTGATGCTGTTGGTGAGCGTGGCCGGACTACTTGGTCCCGCAGCAGACGGTATCAACAAGGCACCCGTGCCAGTGATTAATCCTGTCATGCCGGTCTTGTAGATGCCGGGGGGCTGGCTGACGCCGCCCAGCACCAACGCGCCAATCTGGTTTGTCACGCCAAAGGCCAGATTCAACACCGATCCATTTGCCACCGTGATTGTCAGGTTTGTGGGGAAGGTGTTGGAGAATGTAACTATTCCGCCAAGGACTCCACCACTCAAGGTCAAACCACCCGTGAACAAATTGGTGCCGCCGAGCGTCCCCGGCTCGCCAATGACCACGGCGAGTTTGCCAGCGCCATCTTTTATTGTTCCATTATAAGAGCTGCTACCCCCACCCGTGACAACCACCACTGTGAGTGTATTCGTCGTGCCCGCGGCATTGTTCAAGATTATGCCCGACAATGAAGTTGCCGCCAATGAGCCAACCAGCTCATTGTGGCCATTCATGTCAAATGTGCCGCCGTTGACGGTAAGAGTGTTAGCATCATAGATTTCGTCGCCGTTCGTGCCGGCGATCTTCACCAAGCCGCCTTCAACATCAAGCAAACTGGCCGCATGGACGCCGCTGGCGCCGGCTTTGTCCAGCAAGACGGTTCCGGCGAACGAGTGAAGTTGCAGGAAGGCATTGTCATTTGTGCCGGCGAGGTCGAGCGTGCCCGTATCATAATTCGTCACGTTGAACGCAGCGGGGCCGGACCATTGTTGGACCGTGAGGTTGCCGCTTCCTTTGACATACCCGACCGTGCCGCCCGTTTGGACAACCGGTTGGAGGACGGACGCGGGGCTGGCATTGCTGTTTTGCAACGTGCCGCCACCGGCCATCAAAATCACATTGGTCGTGGTGGCATTCAGGGTCTGCCCGTTCAACTCCAGAGTTCCCGCGGCGATGGTGTTCGTTGCCGCAGAGCCCAAGGATGAGCCGGTCCCAATCTTCACGGTGCCGGCGTTAATCGTCGTGCCGCCGGAATACGTGTTGGCGCTGGAAAGGATCGCTGTGCCGTCACCGCTTTTAACCAATGCACCGGTCCCGCTAAGAACGCCGGACAAGGTGAGATTCATTCCGCCACTTAAAACACCCACCGAAGTGTTTTCACCCAATACAATCGGAGCGCCAATCAAATTTGACGTGCCGGCCAGCGCACTGATGCTTGTTCCGTTGCCGCTGTTGCCCAGGGTCATGGTCTGGCCCGAAGTCGTGATGGCAAACGAATTCGTATTGTTGAAGACGACACCGCCAATGGTGTAGGAAGCGTCAAGATTGACGGTGGTGTAGCTGCCGGGAGCTGAACTCCCGAAGGTGGCAACTTGTCCCGCAGCGACAGGCTGGAGGCTCCAGTTGCCGGCGGCTGACCAATTGCCATTGCCGGGGTTCGTCCAAATATACGCATCCACCACCACCAATTTGACGTTGCCACCGCCAGTCGTGATATACGCATAGTAACCCGCTGACGACAAGCCCGCGCCGGTGATCACCGGAACCGGCGAAAAGCTGCTTGCGAGCGTGCCATTGTATGTCATCAAATTGTATCCGTTGGCGTTCTTGCCCAAAGGCGAGCCAACCACATTGACCGTGATGGTGGCATTGGCAGCCGTCAGATTGCTGGCCACCTGGAACACATTGCCGCTGTTGTCATAATCAAATTGCACTCGTGAATTTGGGCCGTTCAAAGTGAGCGATCCGCTGATGATCGGCGGAGCGGGCGAGGTATCATGCACCTCCAATATCGCATTGGTATTGTCGCCAACCGTAATGGTGCTCATCACCGTCGGATCATAGTTTTCATTTCCCACCAAGTGCAGCCTGCCTAAGCTCACTGTCACCGGCCCCGTGAAGAATCCATATACTGGCAAGTCATTGGTCATCCACATCACCATGTTCGTGTTGTTCATGCCAAATATTCCATTGCCACTAATCGTTGCATAATTCCAATAGTAGGTCCCGCCCATGTTGAAGTTCAACTGGCCGATGGCAATATTCACCGGATGATTCAATATCGTGTCGTTGTTCAGCCAATAAGCGCCGTAGTTCAGCGTCCCCGCTGTCGTCCCAACGACGGCCAATCCGCCCGTGAACGCGTTCGTGCCCGAATATCGTCTGCGTGCCGCCGTTGGTCTTGACGATCGCTATTGCCGCAGTGCCATCCTTGATGGTTCCGTTGTAGGTGCTGCCGGCGGTCATGCTCAATGTTGTCGGCACACCGCCATTGTTTATCAGCACGCCTGTTGAATCCACTGAAATCAGGCTGCCAATCGCTTCGTCATGGCCATTCATGTCAAACACGCCGTTGGTGCTGATCCCGATCGTGCCACCATCATACACCTGGCTGGGATTCGAGCCGGCCAGTTTGACCAGGCCGGAATACGCATAAACCGAATTGCAGCAATTCGTCGCGGGATTGCTTCCACTCTTGTCCAGCAACAGGGTTCCACCGCCATAGTTGTAAAACACCACGCTTTGGTTGTCCCAAGTGCCGACGAGATCCAGCGTGCCGGGAAGCTTGTTTGTCACGGTCGTGGTATTGGCCGAACTCCATATATAGTCAATCGTCATGTTGCCAGCGCCCGCAATAGTGAAGGCGTTCCCCGCCGACATTGAAATGAGCGGTGAATGAATTGCGACCGCCGTGGCCGAACTGTTGGTCAACAAGCTCTTGTTGCCCATGGTGATAATATCGGCACTGCCCAAGGCCTGCCCATTCACATCCAATGTCGCGTTAACAGTGATGTTTGTTCCAGAACCCAATGCCGTGCTGCTGCCGAGCTTCAAGGTGCCGGCGCTGATGGTTGTGCCACCCGAATAGGTGTTGACGCCCGAAAGGCTCAATGTGCCATTGCCGGTAGTGGTCAGCAGACCCGTGCCGGTGACCACGCCGCCGACGGTCAATGTGTTTGCGGCATTATTGACACCGATCGTGGCGTTGTTGGCCCCAATCGTCATGCCGCGGTCTGTGCTGGCTGTGCCTCCAGTGTAGGCCAGTGTCGCACCGTTAACCACCAGCTTGGCAGGGTCGGTGGTGTTGGGCTGTCCCAGATCACTGGGGGCGTTGTTATTGGCCAGAGCACCCGGCGTTCATCGGTGCCGGCGCTGATGGTGGTCGCGCCCGAATAGGTGTTCGTTCCACCCGTCAGTGTCACGACTTCCCGTGCCAGTCTTGTTCAATCCGACTGAACCACCGATTGCCCCGCCGTTCAACGCGATGGTGTATGCCGTTGTGCCATTAAGGAAGAGCAATGAGCCAGGATTCACATTGGCAACAACTGAAACCGTAACCGGACCGGTGGCGGCATCATTGAAAATCACAGCGTCACCATCCTTGTAAGTGTTCACAGGAGTATTCACAGCGGCACCACCGGACCAGTTGGCGGTGGTGAGAATATCCCAGTTACCCGCGGTGGCCGTGTTCCAAAAGTCCGCAGCCGTGTCCACCACATAATTGAGCGTGTTGCCCCCGGTCACCGTCAAATGGCCGGTGACGCCCACCGGATTGCCGACCAGGTTGAAATTGCCGACGATTATTCCCGCGTAGGTCAACAATGGATAGCTGGCCCCCACGATTGCCGAACCACCGCTGAAACCCCTCACATTCACATTCAAAGCTGCGGCGGTCGTCATTGACACGGGAGCGAGCGGCGCCGTGGTCGTGTTAATATTTGAGAAAACCAGGGAGCAACCCGTGCCCAGCGTGAGGGTGGCCGGCATGTATTGGGACGTTCCCGAAAGGTTCACGCCAAAACTGCCACCGTTATTCACAGTGACGGTGCTCGCGGTTTGTGTGCTAAGGAAGATCAACAACCCGCCATTCATGACCGTGGTGGGAACGCTATCCACGCCGGAAATCGTCAATCCTCCGGGGCCGCTGACTTGCAACGTGCCGGTTCCGGAAACACCCCCGCCCAAGGTTGCCGCCGCCGTGTTGCTGTAGATCAGAAGGCTGCCATTGATGGTGGTGTTGCCGGAGAAGGTGTTGGCGCCCGAAAGAATCACGGTGTTGCCCGTGGTCGTCAATCCGCCGGTGCCGCCAATGGCGCCGCTGATGGTCAACGTGCCGCCGGTGGCCTGGGTCACCACTAAATTTTGATTCAGCCTCATCGCACCGGACAAGGTCGAATTGTTCGCCGTGCTGTTTCCAATGGTATAAATACCCGTGGTGGCGGCGGTGGAAGCGCCCACGGTGATAGACTGGCCAATGTTCCACGGACCGTTGATTAACAAAGTTGGGCTCCAATTGGAACTGATCGTTACGGAATCACCCAGGGAGATGCCGGGAGACGCGGTGCCAAAGGCGCCGGGGCCGGCTTGCGGGGAATTCGTTCCGCAAATCAAGATACCGTTTTCATTCGTCGTCGCACCACGATAACTATTTACTCCTGAAAGCGTCCATGTGCCGGTGCCTCTTTTGAGAATGGCTGTAAGATTTGCCGCCGTGCCGGAATTAACAATGGTGCCGGAAACCAGGCCGGCACCGCCTGTCGAACCCTGCAGGAATATTGCCCTTGAACCAGCCCCGGTTGAATTGAAGGCGATTCCGGCGGCGGAAGTGCCCGCCAACTCCAAAAGGCCCGTTCCGGACATGTCAATGCACTGGATTCCACCGGAGGCATTGCCACCCGTATAGTTGAAGGGAAATCGAATGGCATCATAGGTGCCGGTGTTGTTTGTATAAAGCAAGGTTCCGCAATTCCCCACGCTGCCCCCGATTTGAATCCACGCAATATTGTTGCTGCTGAAAGCGTTGGTGATTGAGCTGACCACCAGGGTGCCGGCATTGCCGATTCCAATATATGAGTTGCTGTTAAAAACGTTGGTTCCCGCAAAAACCGTGGTGCCACCACTTCCGAGGACATAGGCCGTGCCATTACCCCCTGCCGCAAACCAAATGCCGCCAGATGCCGGTGTCCAGACTATCGGACCCGATACGGTCAATGTCCTTCCAGGATTCACAGTCCAATTATTTGGATTGTTATTGATGTTGGCATTTACTAGGGGCATGACGGTGGTGGCAAGGGTCAGATCCACATTGCCGTTCAAAAGAATCGAAGGCCCGACTTGCGCAGCGGTCCAACCGATACTCAATGGTCCTGCTCCTGAAATAGTGATCGGTGCCGTCGCGGCAGTGACCGTCATGTTCGACCAAGTCATGGGTCCACTCATCGTCAGAGCGCTACCCAGCGATCCGCTGGCCCACAGGGCCACATCTATATTGGTCGGCACGATCCCGCCGGTCCAACTTGCCGGGTCTGTAAGTTCGGTCCCCGAAGGGTCTTTTGTGATGGTGGCCGAAGCCGCAAAAGCGCACGGGGCGCATATACCAAAAAGGCACAGGCACACAACGAGTTTGATGAGGGATATTACATTCTTCATAATGGTTTTGGCTTTGTATTTACTTTCCGACAGCATCCGACAACAAGGCAACACTCCTTGCTTGGATTTAACGAAAGTAGGCGTGAAAGGCTTTACGCGCAACTATAGTTATGCGAAAATCATATAAAGAAATGCGCAAGTTGTCTCCGGCCCCAAGCCACCGGGATTTTCAAAGCTCCAATAACCGACGAAGTTGGCGTGAACATCTTCCTGGTGGCGTCGAAAGGCTGCATTACTCGTGACAGTCCTTTCATTCCTTTGTCCCCATTGCCCTGTCGTGCCGCCCGGCTCAATTGAATCCGATGACAAGGGAACGGAGACACAGGAACGCGGTTTTTAATCCCGACATTATTGTTTGTCCCTGATCCTTCCAAACGTGCAATTTCTCCGTCCACCTCCAACCGCGTGTTTTGAATGCAATACGATCACGGGATTTCATGGTCTCTTCCACTCCGTTGCCACAGCGCCGAGCACGCCAGGCGACGTCATTTCAAGCCTGGTGATTCCGGTTGTTCCGAATTCGATGGCAGCCGTCTGCGGAATGCGTTTCAACGATGCCGCCGGCATATTTCACCCGGCGGTAAAACAAACGCAACCCTGCAGTTGCATGAGCACTATTTCGGCAGCAAATCTGCAACCAGCGCGCGCTCTTCATTCAATTCACCTTCCGTCGCGGCGATTTTGGCCTTGCTGAAATCGTTAAGCGGCACGCCCTGGACAATTTCGAAATCATTGCCGTTGCTGCGGACGGGATAGCTGAAAATCAGGCCCTTCCCGATGCCGTAGCTGCCGTCCGAATGGACAGCCACGCTGAACCAGTCGCCGGCGGGCGTCGGATGCGTGAGCTTGAAGACCGTGTTGACGGCGGCGTTCGCGGCGCTGGCAGCGCTGCTCAAACCGCGCGCCTTGATGATGGCCGCGCCACGCTGTTGAATTGTCGTGATGAATTCGCCCTTCAGCCACGCCTCGTCCTCGATCACCACCGGAACCGGCCGGCCGGAAATACTGGCGTTGAAAAAATCGGGATACATCGTGGCGCTGTGGTTGCCCCAGATGGCAAGGTTGGTGACGGCGGCGATGTCAACGCCGGCCTTTTTCGCGAGCTGCGACTTGGCGCGGTTTTCGTCGAGCGCAGTCATGGCAAAAAACCGTTCCTTGGGCACGCCGGGCGCGTTGTTGGCGCAGATGAGCGAATTGGTGTTGCACGGATTGCCGACGACGAGGACGCGGACGTCGGTGGCGGCGTTCCTGGCGATGGCATTGCCCTGGCCGGTGAAAATCTTCCCGTTGATGCCGAGCAGATCCTTGCGCTCCATTCCCGCCTTGCGCGGCACCGCGCCGACGAGCAGCGCCCAGTTCACGCCTCGAAACCCTTCGTCGAGGTTCGACGTTGGCACGATTCCCTGGAGCAGCGGAAACGCGCAGTCGTCCAGCTCCATGCAGACCCCGTGCAGGGCGTTCATCGCTTTCTCGTCCGGAATTTCGATGAGGTGCAGGATGACCGGCTGGTCCGGCCCGAACGCCGCGCCGGAGGCGATGCGGAACAGGAGTGAATAGCCGATTTGGCCGGCGGCGCCGGTGACAGCGACACGAACAGGTGATTTGCTCATAATTAAAATGGGTTGAAATTATAGTTGCGGCGGACGGCCTCGCGCAAGCGCGGAGAAAACGATTTGAGGGCGCCAATCATTTCCAAGGCCTGTCCAGACAGGTTGTTGATTTTCGATTGCCGGGCCGGGCCGTCATCGTTGCGTCCCTCCGGGGGGAATTGAGCGGGACGTTTTCGCAAAATGGTTCAATGGTTTTCACTTTTCCCCGCATTCGACTTTCCCTCCGGCGCGCAATCTGATAATTGTCCTCGTAACTATGGCTTATAAAAATGTGACCCCGCCCGCCGGCGGCAAAATTTCGATCCAGAGCGGCCATCTTGCCGTTCCTGAAAACCCCATCCTCCCGTTCATCCGCGGCGACGGCACCGGCCCGGACATCTGGGCCGCGAGCGTCCGCGTGTTTGACGCCGCGGTGCTAAAAGCCTACGGCGGCAAACGCAAAATCTCGTGGTTCGAGGTCTTCGCGGGCGAAGAGTCTTTCAAGAAATTCAACAACTGGCTGCCGGATGACACCGTGGAGGCGTTCAAGGAATATCTCGTCGGCATCAAAGGCCCGCTCACCACGCCCGTCGGCGGCGGCATCCGCTCGCTCAACGTCGCGCTGCGCCAGATGCTCGATCTCTATGTCTGCCTGCGCCCGGTGCAGTATTTTCAAGGCGTGCCCTCGCCGGTGAAGCATCCCGAAAAGGTCAACATGGTCATCTTCCGCGAGAACACGGAGGACATTTACGCGGGCATTGACTTCGAGGCCGGCAAGGAAGCCGCGCTCAAGACGATTGAATTTCTGAAGGCGAATTTCCCGAAGGATTTCAAAAAAATCCGCTTCGGCGAAACGCCCGAGCTTGTCGGCATCGGCATCAAGCCCGTGAGCAAAACCGGCACTCAGCGGCTCGTCCGCTCCGCCATCCAATACGCCATCGCCCAGAAGAAGAAATCCGTGACGATTGTCCACAAGGGCAACATCATGAAATACACCGAGGGCGCCTTCCGCGACTGGGCCTACGAACTGGCGAGGACGGAATTCGGCGCGGTCGAAATGGACGGCGGCCCGTGGTGCAAGATTCCCGAAGGCAAACCCGGCGCCGGCCTGGTCATCAAGGACGCCATTGCCGACATCACGCTCCAGCAGGTGCTCACACGCCCGACGGATTTTGACGTGATCGCGACGCTGAATTTGAACGGCGACTATTTGAGCGACGCGCTCGCCGCGCAGGTGGGCGGCATCGGCATCGCACCCGGCGGCAACATCAATTACATCACCGGCCACGCGATTTTCGAGGCCACGCACGGCACCGCGCCAAAATATGCGAACAAGGACGTGGTGAATCCCGGCTCCGTCGTGCTCTCCGGCGAAATGATGTTCCGCTACCTGGGCTGGACCGAGGCGGCGGACTTGATTCTCAAAGGATTGAACGGCGCGATCGCGTCAGCAAGCGCGTCACATACGATTTCGCCCGCCAGATGACCGGCGCAACGGAAATCAAATGTTCGGCGTTTGGCGACAATATTATTTCGCACATGTGATCCAAACCGGGGGAAATCAAGAAATTCCGCGCCGGATTTCGTTTGCCTTCCCTCCCGCTCACAGGCAACGGTCCCGGCATTATCCACGGGCCGGGCCGGGGTGAAATACAATTTGCGTTTTCGTCCTTCCGGGTGGAGAGTTTGATTGTGAATCCAGTTCGCAAGATTGTGGATGACACAAAAGACAAAACCACTCGGTGGGAAGAGGAAATGGCCGGGGTAAAACTGGGAATCGCGGTGGAGACCCCGGACGAGTTCATGGCGAAGCTTCATCAGCAGGCCACGGATCTCGGTCCCGTCATGGAAGAAATATTGCGTGCCTCGCAGGAACACGGACAGAGTCATTGGGGATTGAACGAATAGCCGGGGCAGAATTGATTTTTGTGCCAGTGATGGCCCAGCCCGCGGTGAGCAACATCGGCGCGGGAGCTTCAATGGGCAAGGGGAGGTTGCAACCTATCCAACTTCGCCAGATCGCCGTTCAGCGGCCACGTCACCGTCTCGAATGGCGGCGAAGCTTCAGCGTCGCCATGCCCAAAAAGAATCCACCCGGCGATTGTTCCAGCGGGTGTCGTGATTGAAGGATCACTGCGTGGAGACGCGTATGAATCCTTGCGGCGAACCGTTGAACACTGAAACGGGAATGGGAATGGTCTTCAAAGCACCATCGCCGATGACATTCGAATACGTCTGCCAGTTTCCACTCACCAAATTGGTCCGGTATTGGATGGCGTGCGTGAATTGCGATTGCGACAGGAATGAGAACTGAAAACTGCCGTCCGCCTGATTCGCGTTGAGCAAGTGAACCGGCAATGCCCCGGAACTGACAACGAACACAGTCGTGGCTTCTGAAACCAGATCAATTTGTGTGGTCCAGTTCGAAATGGCCAACGCGGTATCGTCCACCGGAACGGAAAACGTGATGCCGGGGAAATTGTTGGAGGTGTAGGAAATGTCAAACCGGTTTGTCCCGGCTGCCAGAACCGGCTGGGCCGGCCAGTTGGTGGCGTTAACATCCAGCGATGCGCCCGCGTAGCCGGAGCCGTCTGCGTTTTGTTTTGAAACGTAGAGCGAGGAAAAGTTCGTCGGACCAAGCCACAAGAATGGCGAGTTGGGCGCCACGCTGGTGGCCCCGTTGGTGGGCGTAACGATTTTGACGACGGATAGGAGGTTGGTGGTCAGTCCGACGACGGTTGCGCTGAAATGGAACTGGCGTTCGTTCGGCATGCCCTTGTTGATGTAGAGAGTCCAGAGGCCGTTGGTCAGCTCGTTCATCAAATCATCGAATGAAAATAAGATGTAAGAGTAGGTGCCACCGCCGTTGCCGGGGTTTGCTTCACCATGGAATTTTCCAAATGGCGATTCCACGACGTTGGTCGTGGTGCCGATGGCTGCTGGTGTGATTGAGTTGATATCAGGAAAGGCAAAGAAAACGTCGCCGAACGTCGGATCCTGATTCCGGTGGATGTCGAACGTCAGATCCACGGATACGGGCGTAGTGTCGGGCGGGGTGAAGATGACCTGGTCCAGCCAGCCGGCATCCTGTCCGACACTGACACTGCCGTCCTTGCTGTATTCCCAGCGGAGCACCTCGCCGGCGGACACGGAGTAAGTTTCCTGGTTCCAATCCACATCGCCGGAAATGGCGTCCGCCTGGACTCCGTTGGTGTAAAAAGTCAGGTAGTCATAACCATCCTCGGAAGACACCTTCCAACTGAAAGAGATGTATCCGTTTGTCGGCGCCGTGGTTTGAAGATAACTGGACTGGCTGTCGGTGATCGGCCCGCTTTGGGCGGCCAGGCCGTCGCGGGTAACGGTGGTTTCCGTGAACCACGGCAGATCGCCGCCGGTGGTCCAGGTCAGATTGGTGGTGTTCAGGGCGGTGGCAAAATCCGACCAGTGGCAACGACAGCGCCGGGGTTGTGGTAAAGAAAAGCGACCTCGCCGGAACTCAACACCCGATTGTAAATTTGCAAGTCATCCAACAGCCCATCATAGCCATTGGATCCGGTGTAATCAGGACTCGACGGGTCGGGATTGGAGGCGTCGGATTTGCAACCGATGGTCAGCAGCACCGGGGCTGTCGAGCAACTCCGTCGTGGCAACGTCGGCACTGTCCAGTGTTCCATCAATGAAGATTTGCCGTGCGCCGGTGGACTGGTTGCGCGTGACGACGACGTGATGCCAGTTGTCGTCATTGACCGTGCCGCTGGAATTCAGCGTGTTATCGTAATTGCCATCACCGACGTTGAACGCCACCTGGCCGCCCGTGAGCGCGAGGGGAATCAAATCTTTGGCCCCGTAATTTGGTGAATCCGCCGCGATGACGCCCGCGCCCTGCCATCCCACGTCCCCCGGACTGCCAAAGCTCTGGCTGGTTTTCAGCCAAAGCGAAACTGTAAAATTGCCGGCCAGAGTTGCCAGCAGGTTTGAAGACGCGGTCAAATAACTGCCGCCGTCAAAACTGACCGATCCCGAACCGGCGGCCGTGTCCGCACTGGTCGAGGGCCCGCTGCCGCCAAAATTGCCCGCGTGAACGACATTGTTGTTGTTGCCGGAAACGTCGGCGGCCAGCACCGTGCCTTCATCGAAATCATAATGCGCCACAGGCCCGCCCGCCCCGGCTGCCACGTCAGGAACCGTCACGCCGGGATTGGCATAAAGCGACGCAACGTCGGCATCCGAAAGAACGCCGGTGTAAATTTGCAGGTCATCCAAGAGGCCGGTGTAACTGGAGTAAACCGCGCCACCGACGGTAGATCTGGTAATTGTTTCCGTTGAGCGGATTGCTGGTGCCGATCTGGGAAGCTTCAAAGTGGCCATCCACGTAAATTCTTTTTTCACCGCTGGCTTGGTTGCGTGTGACCGTGATCAAGTGGTAGTTGCCGTCATTCACGCTGGTGAGCGAGTGCAGCGTGTCGGAAACTCCGGGGTCGCCGCCACGGGTGGTGAAGGCGGCCTTGCTGCCGGTGATGGCCAGCGGAATCGTGTCGTTGGTATTGCCGTGTACGTCGTAGGCCCAGAAAATGGCCGCGCCCGAAATAGGCATTATCTGTGTCATTTCCCTTGGTGGCGGTGGTTTTCACCCAGGCTGAAAAGGTGAAACTGCCGGCCAGAACCTCATTCAGATTGGTCAGCGGTTGATAGATGGCATCCATGTCACTGGTGCCAAAAAACTGCACGGCCCCCGCCCCGGCGATGGCCTCGGTGCTGTTGGTATGCACCTGCCCCCAAGTAGTATAGCTGCTCAAGTTGTTGCCTTGGGGGGATGAATCCAGACCCAGATCAAATGTGTTGGTGCTGGTGGTGTCAAAGGTGTAGTGAGCCACGTTTGTATGCCCGCCACTAAAACCCCCGGCCTGCGTCGGCACAACGCTGACATCATCCAGAGCAAGGTAGGCGGGGTCATCTTGTCCCCCGAATTGAAGCACCGTTGCGGCACCCGTCGCCGTGACTACAAATTGAAGATTCGTCCAGCCAAGGGCGGGAAGATCGGTTTCATCAAACAGCGTGGTTCCATTCCACGACGCCTGAAACTCATTGGGAAAATCTCCATCCGGACTGTTGAGCCAGAACGACAGCAAATAGCTGGCGCCAGGAGTGGTGGAAAGGGTCTGCGAAATGCTGTCAATTTCCCCAACCTCCCCAAACTCCGCGACATAACTTCCCGAATGCGGCGTCACACCTGCGCTGGAACCGTTGTCCACCGAGTTGCCGCCGCCGGTCACTGTCCAGCCGGTGAAATCTCCGGTTTCAAAGCCGCCATTCTCAACCAGATCGGTTTGCCCCTGAAATGCGCTGACGGTGAATAGGGAATCAAAAGTGTGAGTGTCCATGGTGGCCGTGGAAACCCAGCCGGAAATCGGCTGCGCGCCGCCATTGGTGGGCGTCGCGGCAACGATTATCGCCGTCGCGTTGCTGCTGTAATAAGCGCTGAAATCATTGGTGCCATCCGGAAGCACCACGGGACACGCCCACGTAGTTTGATCCGGTGGCAGGCTGGAGGAGGTTTCGTAGCTGTTATTCCCCGAACTGTCTATGTAATTATCATTGACACTTAATGTGCCGGCCCAGTTCGCCGGACCCGTCCATTGGAAGAGCGGCTGGTTGGTGATATTCACCGCGCCGTTGGAAGGAAACACCACTAAAGCCGGCGCGCCAAATGAGTTGCTGGTCACGCCGTTGACCGTGACGGTGAACTGATACTGGTTGGTCGAAGTTGAATTAGTCACCCAGATGGACCACTGACCGTTGGTGATGCCGTTAAGAAAGTCATCAAAGTTGCCGTAATAATTCCCGCCGCCACCGGTGTAGGTAAGCGTGCCGCCGGTTGCGTGGTATTGAAGCTGGGATCCCCCGGTCGGAATTTGCGGCGAGGCAATCATGTAATCCCCGTCGGGAAAATCGGGGCCAGTCGCGTTCGGACTCAACCAAGGATAAAAATAGTATCCATAAGCGTCGTGATATAAATGAATATCCACCGTCAGACCGCCTCGCGCCGCGGGCTCAAGTCCCAGGCACAGGGCCATGATCAACAAGACGGCGGCGGGTGAACGGATGACAACGGTGGCAAATGCAGTTTTCATGTAACGGCGCTGGGTTGTTGGCTTTCTGATCGCGTGCGGCAATTTGTTTGATTTGGCACAGGCATTCATAGAGTTTCAAATGGCATGTCAAAATCCTTGCCGCATTAAATACACTTACAAATTACACAAGTCAAGCATATCACCTGCAGATACAATCTGCGTGTCCCGCAGCGGGCATTTTTTGGGGATTTCCCCCGAATGCATACCGGAGCGGGTGCGCCGTTCATAAAACTTCAGCGGTTGCACACCGCAAATAAACCATGTCGCCGCCGGAAATTCAGATGTCGAAGCGGCCTGAAGCCGCTGCCCGGAAATTATCTCCCGGTCTGATTTTTCCCCGCAGCCATCCTGATGATCTCCCGCAACGGCGTCTGGGGATGGAATTTCACAAAGCATTCCAGTTTCTTCACCAGCGGCTTGCGGCGGCGCATATCGTCAAAACCCGGCGCATACGCCCGGTCGTAGGGAACCAGTTCAATCTTCGATTTCGAGCCGAGCGTTTTCACCACGAGTTTCGCGAGGTCGAGGATTGACACCTCCTCCGTGCCGCCGATGTTGAAAATTTCTCCGTGCGCCTTGTCGCAATTCTGCAATCGCACCAGCGCCTCCACGGCGTCGCCAACGTGGCAAAAGCACCGCGTCTGCCTGCCGTCACCGAATACTTTCAGCGGCGTGTTGCGTTTCGCCGCGGCAATGAAGCGCGGCAGCACCATGCCATAGCGCCCGGTCTGGCGCGGGCCGACGGTGTTGAAGAGACGCGCAATGATGACCGGCAGCATTTTTTCGCGCGCGCAAGCCAGCGCCAGAAATTCGTCCGTCAGCTTCGAGCAGGCGTAGCTCCAGCGCGACTGGCCGGGCGGCCCGATGAGCAGATCGTCGTCCTCGCTGAATTCCGCCTTGGCGCTCTTGCCATACACTTCCGAGGTGGAAGTCAGCAGCAGCGGCGTCCGTTTGATGGTGGCGGCGCGCAGCAGGATTTGCGTCTCGTGAAAGCTCGATTCCAGGACGTGCAACGCGGATTTGACGACCAGCTCCACGCCGACGGTTGCCGCCAGGTGGAAAATGAATTCCGAATTTGCCGCGAGCTTCGGCAGTTCTTTGCACCCGGAAACTTTGGATTCGACAATTTCCAGGCGCGAATGTGATTTGACCGCCGCCAGATTCTCGAGGCTGCCGGTTGAAAGATCGTCAATCACGACGACACTCTTGCCGTCCTTCAACAGGCGCTCGACCAGATGCGAGCCAATGAAACCGGCTCCGCCCGTGACAAGAATATGTTTGGATTTATTCATTTGAGCGCCTCCGCGACGGCTTCCGCCAGTTTCTGCCGGTATTCCGCGCGTTCGATCAATCTTGCCTCCGCCGGGTTCGACAAAAAGCCGCCTTCGACCAAAATCGCCGGCCGGTTTTGACCGCGCAAAACGGTGTCAAACCGTGAGCGCCGGACACCGCGATCATCAAGTCCGGTCGCGCGCACCAACGCGCTTTGGACGCGGACGGCGAGCTGCAGGTTCTGTGCGTCGAAGGTGTTGTTCGGGAGAATTTCCGACCACGGATCGGCATAACCGCGCGTCACAGTGGACGGCAGTCCCGTCGGCGTGATGCAATAGGTTTCCAGGCCGGCGGTTTTCTCATCCCGTTTGCCGGTTGCCTTGTTCAGTTCCGTCGAATTGAAATGGAGGCTGATGAACAAATCGGCGTGGCGCGCCTCGGCGAAGCTCACGCGGCTGTAATTCGACACCATCAAATCGCTGGTGCGGGTCAGCAATACTTTCCATCCCTCCGCTTCCAGCAGCGGGGCGAGCCGTCTGGCCCAGTCGAGTGTGAATTCCTTTTCAAACCGGCCATCCAAAACGCTGTAGGTTCCGTGATTATCGCCGCCGTGGCCGGGATCAATCACGATGCTGCGATTTGGGCTGAACGCCAGCGGCGGCCCGCACAAAAGCGGTTCAAGGTTCCTTGCCAAATCCACCCCATAAAGGCAAACCTCGCCGTCAATGATTTCCGGCGCGAAACCGAGATGGATTCCGATGCCGTTCCATGTTGCCTCGCGGCTGCCGACTGTCAAAACCATCACGCCGTAAGGCGAACCGACGTCATACTCGGTCACGGGCTGGCTGGACAACTTGTGTGGCGCGCCGAGATCGTGCGCGGCGGCCCAGCGATTGAGCGATGACCACGTTGTCTCCGGCGGCGTGGTTGGCGCCGGTTGCGAAGCGGGATTCACGACGGGCGGTTTGACCGGCGGCACGGACGGTTTAACCGGCTGCGAGGACGGCGGAACCGGCGTGACAGCCGGCGGCGGGAACAAATTTGTCGCGGCGGGATTGGTCCAGTTCAACGGCGACGACGATCAATGGTCCGGGTTCGCTGATGATTTCTGATGGCGGCGCCGGCGGCGTGGCACAGCCCGCCACAAAAATCAGTGCGCAACAAAATGGGATTCCCGCCAACGTGGACGAAGCCACACGAACGCACTCCTTGAGTGCGATGACAAAACCGCGGCCAGAGGCGCTGCACTCGAGCACCCCGGCGCGGCGAAGGACCGCAGGGTTGAACACCCGCCAATTGTGCGGAAGAGAAAATGGGACTCAAGCTGTTTCCTCATTTTCGACACGGAAAGTCCCGAAGCCGGGTCACGGCAGGAACCGGGTTGCCGGGGAAATTTGCCGAACGGCTCGACACCGCAGCCGGATTCTGGAAGACTTCCATCGCGTGAAACAATCAATCGTCACCTTGGACATGGAAGGCGTGTTGACGCCGGAAATCTGGATCGCCGTCGCGGAAAAGACGAAGATTCCCGAATTGCGCCGCACGACGCGCGACGAACCGGATTACGACAAGCTCATGCGCGGCCGGCTGGCCATTTTGGCCAAGCACGGCATCAAATTGTCCGACATCCAGGCCGTCATCGGCTCGCTGCGCCCGCTCGCCGGAGCAAAGGAATTTCTCGACGAACTCCGCTCGCTGGTGCAGGTCGTTATTCTGTCGGACACGTTCGAACAATTTGCCGCTCCCCTGCTCCGCCAGTTGAATTTCCCCACCCTGCTCTGCCACCGGCTCGTGGTGGAAAACGACCGCATTGTGGATTACCAGTTGCGCATCCGCGAACAGAAGCGCGAGGCGGTGGCGGCGTTCCGGCGGATGAATTACCACGTCATCTCCGCCGGCGATTCGTTCAACGACACGGCGATGCTGATGGAGGCGAACGTCGGGCTTTCTCATCCACGCGCCGGAAAACGTGAAGAAACAATTCCCGCAATTCAAAGCCGTGGAGTCGCACGCGGAATTGCTGGCGCTGATCAAAGGAGCGATGTAAATGCCAACGAACCGAGGCGCATTCAAGATTTTCACGCTGGCGGGAATCGGCGTCTATATCCACTGGTCGTGGTTTCTCGTGGCGGCGTATTTTGTTCCAGTACCGCACGCACGACTACTCCTCGCCGGTCTGGAACGCGGCGGAATATTTGTCGCTGTTTCTCATCGTGCTGATTCACGAATTCGGCCATCAGCTTGCGTGCCGGTCGGTGGGCGGGAAAACTCACGACATCGTTCTGTGGCCGCTCGGCGGCGTGGCGTATGTCTCGCCGCCGCGAACGACCGGGCGCGCAACTCTGGAGCATCGCCGCCGGGCCGCTGGTCAATGTGTTTTGGTTCCCGATTCTGACCGTGCTGCTGCGTTGCATTGGGCGGCACATCTGGTTTGATGACATCCGAACCCCATGAAGTTTGCAAAGTTTCTCCACAACATCTGGTGGATCAACATCGGCCTGCTCATTTTCAACATGATGCCGATTTATCCGCTGGATGGCGGACAAATTTTGCGTTCGTTGCTGTGGTTCATTGTCGGCCGGGCGAACAGCTTGCTCGCCGCGAGCATCATCGGCTTTTTCGGCGTGGGATTGCTGGTTCTGCTGGCAATTTGTCCTGCAATCCATCTGGATCGGCATCATGGCGGCGTTCATCCTGATGAATTGCTGGAGCGGCCTGATGCATGCGCGGGCGCTGGCGCGCATCGCCAGAATTCCGCGCCGCGCCGGGATTCGCCTGTCCGTCCTGCCAAAGCCGCGCCGCCGCTCGGCGAACTTTGGCGCTGCGGCAAATGCGGCAAGCCTTTCGACATGTTCGCCACGCGGGCGCAATGCCCGCATTGCGGCACGCAATTCAGCGTCACCCAATGCATGGACTGCGGAACCGCGTCGCCCGATCAGCGCGTGGCAAGGACCAATAAACTGATTCAATCCTCGGCCTTGAACGCCCGCGAAATCAAATCGCGCACCGCCTGCTTCGGGTTCTTGCCTTCGTAGAGCATCGCGTGAACCTCGTCAATGATCGGCGTCGGCACTTTTTTCTCCCGCGCCAGCCGGTGCGCCGAACGCGCCGTGGGATAACCTTCGGCCAGCTTCGGATGCGACGCCTGGATCGCCGCCATCGTTTCGCCGCGCCCCAGCCGCTCGCCCAAATCGCGATTGCGGCTTTGCTTCGAGAAGCACGTCAGCATCAAATCGCCCAGACCGCTCAAGCCGGAAAAGGTTTCCGCCTGCGCGCCGCACGCCACGCCGAGCCGGCGCATTTCGGACAGCGCCCGCGTGACCAGGCCGGCCTTCGTGTTGTCGCCGTAGCCGAGGCCGTCGCTCACGCCCGCGCCGATGGCGATGATGTTTTTCAGCGCGCCGCCGTATTCCACGCCGAGAACGTCCGTGCTGCGGTAAATGCGGAATTCCGGACGGTGAAAAAGTCCCTGCACGGTGTTCGCCGTGCCGTCGCTTTCGCAGGCGCAAACCACCGTGGTCGGAATGCCCAGCGCCACCTCGCGCGCGAAGCTCGGCCCGGACAGCGCGGCCACGCGGTTGGCCGGCGCGTGCTCGCGCAAAATCCGGCTCATCGTCTCGCCGGTCTCAAATTCGATGCCTTTGGTGACGCTCACAAAAATCGCCGGATGCCCTTTCAATTTCGCCGCCACCTGCCGGAACGACTGCGACGGGATCGCCATGACGCAGCACTCGGCGCCGCCCACGGCCTTTTCGAAATCGGCTTCCACCTTCCAATCCGTCGGCAACTGCACGCCGGGCAGATAACGTTCGCTGCGGCCGTGCCGGAGTTCGTCCAGCGTTTCGGCGTTGATGTCCCAGAGCGTCACGGCGTTGCCGTTTTCGTGAAGCACTTTGGCCAGCGCGGTTCCCCACGCGCCCGCGCCGAGCACGGTGATTCTCATTTCGTTTCCTTTTTTTTGCCGAACCGGTTTTCGGTTCCGGCCATGAGGCGTTGAATGTTGGATTTGTGTTTGTAAATCGCCAGCGCGCCGAGCGCCGTCGTGACGATGCCGAGCAAAAGATTGTGCGGCGGCAAAATCCAAACCGCCGCCGGCAGCGCCACCGCCGCCGGCAATGGAACCGACCGAAACATACCGCGTCAACAGCAACGCCAGAATGAAAACCACCAGAGCGATGCCAGCAGCGCCACCGGCGCGAGCGCCAGATAAACTCCGGCGGTAGTGGCGATGCCTTTGCCGCCTTTGAATTTCAACCAGCAGGGGTAATTGTGGCCGAGCACGGCAAAAATGCCGGCGACAATCCCATGGTTGAGGGCTTGATCCAAATACATTATAAGCTCTCTTGCAAAAAAATGTGCGGGCGGGTTGAAAGGATGGATCAACACAAAGAGTTTCATTGCCAAATAGACAGCCAGAAAACCTTTCAGCGCATCCATCAGCAGCACAAAAATACCCACCGGTTTGCCGAGAGCGCGCATGGCGTTGGTCGCGCCGATGTTGCCGCTGCCGACGGTGCGGATGTCAATGCCTTTCGCCTTCGCGACGAGAAAGCCGGTCGGAATCGAGCCGAGCAGATACGCGCGCCAGCGCGATCAGGATGTAAGCGAGAAACGGCACGGCGGCAGTTTAGCGGTTGAAGGTCGAAAGTTGAAAGTTGAAAGTTGTGGTTGGAGTTCAAGCTTCAGCTTGTCCGGGGAACACGCTAAAGCGTCGAACTCCAACGTAATGACGATTTCGGCTTTTAGAAAATTACCGGCAATGGCACACTCCCCGCATGGCATCAAAGGTCAAAGTCGCCGTCCTCGGCACCGGCTCGCTCGGCCAGAATCACGTCCGCATTTATGCCGAACTCGCCGCCGCCGGGCTGGTCGAGTTCGCCGGCATTTTTGACGCGAATCGCCGACACCGCCCGCAAAATCGCCGCCACACACACGGCGCGAAAGTTTTCAATTCCATCGCCGAAGCCGCCGCCGCCAGCGACGCGCTGAACATCGTCACGCCCACCGTCACGCATTTTGAAATCGCCAAACAACTGCTCGCGCAGGGCAAACACGTCCTTGTCGAAAAACCGATGACCGAGAATTCCGCGCAGGCCGCCGAACTGATTCAAATCGCGCAGCAGAAAAATTGCGTCCTGCAAGTCGGCCACGTCGAGCGATTCAATCCCGTTTTCAAATATCTCGAAACCGCCGCGCCCGAACCGCGTTTCATCGAATGCCACCGGCTGTCGCCCTACCCTGCCCGCTCGACCGACATCGGCGTCGTGCTGGATTTGATGATTCACGACCTCGACGTCGTGCTCGCGTTCGTGAAATCGCCGGTGACGAGCGTGGACGCCGTGGGCATTCCGGTGTTGAGCAAGAGCGAGGACATCGCCAACGCGCGGCTGCGGTTCGCCAACGGCTGCGTTGCCAACCTCACCGTCAGCCGCGTCAGCCCGGAGCGGATGCGGAAGATTCGCGTGTTCAGCGGTGGCGCGACCAGTCCAGCTACATCTCGCTCGATTACCGCGCGCAGGAAGGGTTCATTTACCGCATCGCCCGCGAAGACGAGTGGGTGAGTTCCAAGTTGAGAAAGCTATTGGCCCTTGCTGGCAGCAACGTGACGGTTGTCAGCGAGTTTGCCGGGAAAAAGGTCGTGCGCGAACCGGTGCCGATTGCGAAGGACGAACCGCTCAAGCTCGAACTGCAGGATTTTGTGAACTGTGTCCGCGAAAAACACGCGCCCGTCGTCAGCGGCGAATCCGCCAAACGCGCGCTGGACCTGGCATTTGAAATCACGCGGCAAATTCAGGGGCAGAAGGTTTAACGCAAAGGCACAAAGGCGCAGAGAAAAACCTAAAAAAGAAGAATGGAAACGGTTTATAAATACTGTGGGAAGCACGGTCTTACAATTCTTCGCAATCTGGAACTACTGGTCAGGCCACCAAATCAATTCAATGATCCGTTCGAGTTTTCTCCAAAAATGTCCTACTCCGATCCAGTTCGTTACGCAGAGAAGCATCTTGAAAACGAATCAGTCTTGAAGTGGCTTTACGAATCACAGTGCTCGCAGGGAAAATCCCCCGGCAGTTTTTCCAAATTCAAAGAATTAACAATCAAGCATAAATCAAAAGTGGTTGAAACGTTTGTTGGCGTATTGCCGCTTGGAGCTGCTCAAGCTGAAAAAGAATTCCTCGATGAAGTAAGCAAGCTGTTCGGTGTTTTGTGCCTGTCAAAACGGCGAGATTCAATCCTCATGTGGGGACATTATTGCGATAAGCAATCTGGTCTTGTCATTGGCTTTGACAACTCAACCACGGTTTTTCACAAAGAAAAAGGATTACTACCTGTGGATTATGTCAAAGAACGAGTTGTTTTTGATGCTTGTTGGGAAAATGGAACACCAGAAATGGATAGCTACAATCACAAGTTGATTTTTTCAAAAAGCGACGCATGGAGTTACGAAAAGGAATTCAGACAGTTTTTTTGGCTTTCAAAACTGAAACCGCAACCACTTGATGACGGCACTGTTGGTCGTTTCCTTTCCTTTCCAGCGGAATCCGTCGTGAGCGTGACGTTAGGGCCTAGATGTTCACCTGAATTTGAGAAAGATGTGCAGGAAACGGTTCTGAAATCTCCATTTTCTAACGTCAAGCTTGACCGCGCCGTCCTCAATGAGGACGCCTTTGCGATTGAGTTTGAATCAATCGAATTGAAACCGTGAATTTCTCTGCGTCTTAGCGTTATATTTTATCCGTGAAACCCAAAACCTTAATACTCATCGCCGGCGGGCTGAGCGAGGATTTACCAGCACGGAATTGAATCCACGCTTTATGGAAACGGCGCGCGCGTCAGAGCCCGTGGACGCCGACCATGCGCTGGGTTTCCACGTCCCAGACTTTCAGGCTCAGGCAGCGGAGGATGTCGAGCGGATGGAGCGTGGTGGTCTTGGCCCGGCGGAGTTCGGGGATGTCCCGGTAGATTTCGGGCAGGCGGTAGAACGGGATGCGGTGATTGAGATGATGGATGTGGTGGTAGCCGATGTTGGCGGTGAACCATGACAGAATGGGGCCGGTTTTCATGTGACTGGAGGATTCCAGCGCGGCGCCTTCGTAGGTCCAGCCTTCCTCGTCCATCAAGGTGACTTCGGGAAAATTGTGCTGGGCGTAAAACAGGTAGGCGCCCAGGGCGCTGGCAATGCAGAACGGCACGACAAGCGTGAGCGACCAGCGCCCCCCAGCCGGATAGCAGCACCAGCGTCGCTCCGAACGCGAGGTGCAACAGGAGGGCCAGCAGGCAGTCATAATGTTTGCGCGGGGACTCAAAAATGGATCTGATGGTCATGCTGAAAAGAAAAACGGTCAGGTAGCCGGACAGCAGGGTGACGGGATGTCGCAGGAAAAGATATTTGAACCTCGCAAATCGGGAGGATTTTTGATACCGTTCCCGGGTCATGACCGGATAGGAGCCGAGATTGGAGTCGCGCAGTTTGGAATTATGCGCGTGGTGATGGTCGTGCGAATGGCGCCAGGTGCTGCTGGGGCAAAGGAGGCAGATGCCGATGACGCGCATCAGAAGTTCCGCGAGGCGCGATTTGGGCAGGATGGCGCGATGCTGGTGGTCGTGGTAAATGACAAAGAGCCGGACCATCAACAGTCCCGCCAGCCCGCTGCACACGACGCGCAGGACGAGCGGCAGTCCGGGCAGGGTTCCCGCCAGGGCGGTGAGAAGGAAAAACGCGGTGGACAGGATGCACCACCAGCTTTTCCAGGAATAATCCCGGGCATAGGCTCTGGTGCGAGCGAGAAGGGTATCAGGATTGTTCATGTCATTCAAAATCAGATCTTCTGCGATGGCGCGGGCAAGGTCAACGAAGTTCGGCAATTATTTCCGACGCGGTATTCCCGCGCCGGCATCAGCGGAGCCGCCAGGTGATGCGCGCCTTGTCCAGGTCGTAGGGGGACATCTCCATTTTCACGCGGTCGCCGACGGTCAGGCGCACAAAGCGCTTGCGCATTTTGCCGCAAATGGTGGCCAGCACGAGATGCTTGTTGTCGAGTTCAACGCGGAACATCGTGCCGGGCAGGACCGTGGTCACACGGCCTTCAATTTCGATGGCTTCTTCTTTCATCCGGGTTTGAAGCAAAAAAGGCGGAGTCCGGTTCACCCGAACCCCGCCCTCGAAATTTGCCGGACGATCAATAACGGCTGCGACCGCCGCCGCGATAACCACCACCGCCGCCGCCGCCACCACCGCCGCCGCCGAATTCACGACGTCCGCCGCCGCCACCGCCGCTGCGCTCTTCGCGCGGCCGGGCGACGTTGACGGTGAGGGCGCGACCGCCAAGGTCTTTGCCGTTCAGGCCGTCAATGGCCTTCTGCGCCTCTTCGGGCGTGCTCATGGTCACAAAACCAAAGCCGCGCGGGCGGTTGGTGGTGCGATCCATCATCAGGTTGGCCTCGGTGACGGTGCCGAACGCGGCGAACGCGTCCTGCAGGTCATTTTCGGTGGTATCGAAGGAAAGGTTTCCGACGAATAGTTTATTGCTCATGTGATGTTTAATTGTCCTAGACTGAACTTTGCTTTTAACCAGACTGTTTCCGTTCATCGGATTTCAAATCATCACTGAACCAGGTTCACTTGAAGATTTACCATGCCTTGAAAGAGACAAGCATCTATCAGACATAACAACCCTGACACGTTTCGCCGGAATAGCAACACCTATTTCGCAATATTTTCCCGGGAGTTCAACACTGAAAATGTGCCGCACGTTGCTGCTACAACGTGCCGTCATGGCACTCGTTGCAGGAATTGTCGCCGCCCAGGTCGCCGCCCGGATGCTTGAAGGGCTGGCCGCCGGGCGTCAGTTGCAAGCAGTTCCGCGCCGCTTCCCTGCGCCAGAATGCTGTGGCAGGCGTCGCAACTGGCCGTGATGACCTTGCCGTCGGCGGATTTGTGATTGCCGTCATGACAGCGGAAACACCCGGACCACATCAGGTGTCCGATATTGTTCGGATAGGCCTTCCAATCGGATTTCATTTCGGGAAAGAAATTGTCCGCGTAAATGCGTTGCACGACCGGAATGACCTGTTGGATGACCGGGTATGCCGGGATAATGTTCGGCCAGCGCGGTGGCGATGCCTTCCCGGGCTTCCGGTCTGGTGTTGTATTTGCGGGTGAGGGCAAAGACGGCGTTGGTTTTGATCCACGGCAAGTCGCGCGGTATCTGGCCGAGATTCATGGCGAGAGCCACCGCGCTGTCCGGCGACATGAACCGGTGCGAGGGGCGATTGTGGCAGTCTATGCAATCCATCGTGCGGACTTCGTCTTTGGGGACGTTGTTGGTGAAATCTTGGTTTTGAAAACCGTCACCACGCCTTGCGCATCCGTCATCCGCACCCAGGCGATGTTCTGCCGGGCCGGATCCGTCGCGGCATACTCCACCCGGTTGCTGGCGGACGTGTGCCAGTGAATGCCGCCCACCGGCCCCGCGCAAGGGATCGCTTCCGCCCACTTTGAGCGTCATGCGAATGGAATAAGGCGTATTCGAGGGATCACTCAAAAAGTAGTGAATGGTCTGGTCCAGGTTCCCGACGAACTGGTTTGGCCAGTGGCATTGCTCGCAGGTTTCACGGGCGGGACGCAGGTTTGCGATCGGCGTGGGAATGGGGCGCGGATATTTGTTGAAGAGGACCGCGTAGACCTGGTAGGAGCCGGAGAGCTTGGAACGGACAAACCAGCTTGCGCCCGGCCCGATGTGACATTCCGCGCAGGCGACCCGCGCATGCGGCCCCAGCGCGTGGGCGGTGAGTTCCGGCTTCATCACCGTGTGGCAGGTTTCCCCGCAAAATTGCACCGATTCGGTGAATTGATAGGAGTTGTAGCTGCCGATGGCCGAAAGCAGGAGGAACACCACCGACCCGGAAAGGAAAATCGCCATGTTTCGCCGGTCACGCGGACGGGAGAGGTCCACCTGGACCATGGATATCAGAGAGACGCCTCCTTTGCGCTTGCGCCGCTCACGCAACTCGCCAAACACCGTCAGGAACAACCCAAAAATCAGAAAGGCGGGCACCACCATCCAGGTTAGAATGCTGATGTAGGGATTCGAGAAGTGCGAGATCGTATCCAGAATAAACAACTGCAAAAAACGAAAAGAGAGCGCCAATGACCGTGACCAGTCCGATCAAGCTCATCCAGTTGCGCAAAAGAGAGGGCCGCGCGGGGCGGGGATTCGGATTTTCGTTTTTCGTTTCCATCACGTTGTCGGTGCTGTGTTGCGTTGTGGTTCTTCCATTTTCCGCGGTCAAACTGTTCGTTCAGCCGCGGGTATTTCCATGCCGGAAGCACCCGCCTGTTCCTGTGGGCGGACAACGGGATGGTGGTTTCCATCGTTCACGCCAACAACTTAACCGGCGCCATCGTGAATAGCACGGCTAATTTTGTCAATAACTCAACATTTTTTGTCGGCGCGGAAAAAAGACGGCCTGGCGGCGGACGCCATCGCCCACCAGAGTCATACAACAGCCCGCCGTGCGGACCGGTTTCGAGCGAAAGGAGGCCTTGGAAAGTGGGGAGTTCAACCGCAACGCTGGCTTGCTGAACGAGGAATCAGCATAAAGCCGCGCACGGGCCGGGCTGGCCCAACATGCACCGTCCCGCCAGTGTTGTGGCGGGCCGGGCGGAGCGGAGCGGCTGGCTGGCCGCTCCCGAAAGGGCGGCCTATTTCGCGGCCTTGAATGACCGGATTTGCGCGACCAGCGCTTTGATCTCGTCGGCGCTGAATTTGTCGCCGAAGGCCTTCATCTTGGTCGCGCCGTTGTCGGTGATGCCGTCCTTGATGTCCTTCGTCGCGTCCGCGTCGGTGAGGGCGTCCTGGACCTTGGCATCCGTCATATCCTTGATCTGCATCTTGCGTCCGACCGGGGTGTCGCCTTTTCCATCCTTGCCATGGCACATGGCGCAATTGGCGTTCCAGTTCTCCGTGGCGTCGGCGGCCGCCGCAGACGAGCAGCACACGGCCGCGAAGAGAGCGGCCACGACGGTTGATGTTGCGAGTGTTCGTGTTTTCATTTTCATAATATTTCCAATTAACGATACTGACCGGGGTTTGTCAAACCCAAATTGGCGCCCGATCGGTTGAAACGCCACTTGGGCCGGCCTTCCATTGTTTTTCAACATAAAGATGATGCTTGGCCAGTCGGAGAAAATTCCGGCGATTCTCAAAAACGGTATTGCAGGCTGGCGGAGACCATTTGCGCCTCGAAATTACCGGATCCGCCGACGAGCGCGTCTTTGTAATTGTAGTAGCCGTATTTCAGATTCAGCCGCGAGATGCGGATTGATATGCCGGGTGAGCATGGCGGTCGCCCCGTGCTCACGCGCCCCAGATCCCAGCGGCAGGCCGGCGCCGGAGTTGTCGTGGTAATCGTCCGCCTGACAGTAAAAATAGTTCAGGTTCAAATCGGTCTTGTCGTCCAGCACCAATCCGGAGGAAAAATTCACCGTCCAGTAATTGTTTTGCGCGTTGAGGATGGCGGCTGTGACATCCGAAGCCGGGGTTTTCGTCTCGCTCAAGACGTAATTGAATCCGGCCTGGAGGCTCAACCGCGACCACGGCACCCAACTGACGTCCTGGGCGATGACGTGACTGATCATCCTAGAGGATTCCACCTCGCCAAAGCCCGAAGCCGGGTCGGGCGTGGTGTCAATCGCGGACAATTGATATTCATACCGGCTGATCAAGGTGACGTTTTGAAGGGGCCGGCAGGTCAAACGGCAGTTGCCGTCATAAACATCGCGGCTCCTGATGGTGAAATAGCCCGGATAGGTGTCGCCATTGGGCGTGCTGTCCATCGGGGAGTTGTAGTTGAATTTTTCGTTTTTATAATAACCGCCAAAATCCATCGTGAGCCGGCGAAGCGGATACCAGCGGGTGCCGATGGAATATTTCTGCAGCAAGCTGCTGTCGTCGGTGGCATTGGTGACGGTCGGAACGCCGAAGCCGTTGATTTGGTTCAAGCCGCCCCGTTGCGTCAGGTTTCCATCGCTCTCGTTCCATTCGCCGGCGGCAGAGAAGACCCAGTTGGTCACGCCGGCGTAACGAAGGTTCAGACTTTCGGTCACGCTGATCATGTCCCGCGAACTTTGGCCGTCGAACGGTTCCGCGGGATAATCATTGAGCGTTCCAATGCCGCCGGAACTGGCATTCCAAGTTTCCTTCTGGACGCGAACGGCCGGGACAATGGTGAACGTCTTGGCTGGAATGGCCAGCAGGTTCAAGTCCATCACGTATTCCCGCAAATGGGAATCACCCGTCATGCCGTAGTAGCCGTAGCCATTGATGGGGCTGGGTGAATAGGCCGCGCCGAAGGAGTTGCCGTAGATCTGGCTGCCGGAAAAATTATTGTCCAGATTGGCGAACATGCCACCCGCCGTCAGCATCAGATTCTTCTTGAGCCATGTTTCGCTGGTGGCATTGACGCTGAACAGATCGTAAGTGTTCTTCTGGCTTTCTGTGCGGTAATTCTGGTAATTGGGAATCGGCTGCTCGCCTTGATAAAACGTCGCGTTCAGGCCGTCATTCAATTCACCGTGTTCATAGTGCAAGCCAAGGCCCAAATCCGTCTTCTTGATCTGCTTTCTTGCATTCAAGTCGAAGGCGTCCACCGTTTCGTCAATGTCGTAAAAATCCGGATACAACCCGCGCACCGTTGACGGAGAATTCAACGGGTCGGGATGCACAGGCCCCCAGAGGGTCGAGCTTTTGTCGCCGTCGCGGTAGCTGTGCGTGTATTTGAAGTTGATGGACGGAAATTTTGCCGGCTTCACGCCGCCTTCAAGGGAGAACTCGCCGCGGTCCAGCGCCAGCGCGCTGCTCGAACCCACGGCTAGTATGCCGGTGGGCGGATACAGGCCGCCGATGTTGTCGGACCAGGTGCGGAAGTTGTCGAAGTGAAACTGGAGAAACCATTTTTCGGGATGCTCCAGCCGCAGCTTCAAATCGTAGTCGTGCTGGTCAAAAATCGAATGGCCGTCCAGTGTCAGGATTGTGTTCGTGAAGGCATTGCCCTGGATGTGCAGGTCCTCAATGCCGCCGAAAGCTCCGGCGTTCCAGTGTTGAATCTGTCCGGCCTGCGCCTGATTTCCACGCGTCATGAAGCCGCCGGTTGAAAGCTCGATCCAGTCGGTGTAGGCGTTCGTGCCGCCCTCAAAAAACTGCTGCGGCGTCATCGGCGTCGGGTTGTTGGTGTCGGCGGCCCGTGCCAGCGCGCCCAGACCGGCCAGCACCGCGCCAACGAGCCGGCAGGTGCGCACGCCGTTTTCAAACCGGATTTTCAGGGACGATCTTGTGTTCATTGCTTTCGGGCGCGTCAATATCGCAGCGACGGGTTGACCCGCGAGCCATGCACCGCCTCGTGGCAGCCGGCGGTCCAGCAGGTGCCTTGTTGCAGTCGCTGCCCATGATCCACCCCGCCGATTAAAATTTGTCCGCCGCTGGCCTGCTCGAAGTGGCACTTCAAACACAGGTTGGAGTCACGAGCCACCAGCAGCTTGTCGTTGATTGAACCGTGCGGGTTGTGGCAGGTCGTGCAACCCTCGCGCATCGCCTCGTGTTCAAACACGAAGGGTCCGCGTTCGGCCTGATGACAGCGCAGGCACGTGTCGTTTTGGGAAAGCAGCGCCGTGCCGCCACCCTTGTAAATGGAGCTTTTGTGCGGATCATGGCAGTCGGTGCAGGCCATCCGTCCTTCGGGCACCTGATGATGGTCGGGCAGTTCAAACTGCGCGCGCACGTCCGTGTGGCATTGGTAGCAGATGGTTTCCTCCGAACGCGGCGGTTCGGCGGTGGGACGCGCTCCGTAGCTGCTCCGGGTCCCGCGTCCGGCTGTGAAGACGTAAGGCGGCTTCACGTCGCCGCCGGAATCCGCGTGAAGACTGCCCGGGCCGTGGCAGGATTCGCAGCCGGCATCGAGCGCGTTGGCGCCCCGGGCCATCAGGCGCGCGTGATCGGCGGTGACAAAATTCTTGTAGATGTCGTCATGGCACATGTCACATTGTTCGGAACCAATGTATTTGGCGCCGGGAATATTGGGCAGTTGCACCGCTGTCCGGTGAACGGTGGTGCAGGAAATCGCCGCCGCGACCAGACCGATGGCACCGGCGGCGAACACCAGGTTCCGCCGGCCCCGGCCGCGCGGCAGGAACCGTTTGATGACTGAAAAAGTTCTCATGCGGACAATTTTATTTACTTAACTCCTGCTCAATCAAGCCCAACGCGCCTTCCCAGCCAAGCAGCCTTTCGGCAAAGAGCGGATTGTGAACGCCGAAGCTGCCGTCGTTCAAAACGAGATACAAATCGAACCGCGCCTTCTTGATGTTGTCGGGAATTGATGACTGTGTGGCAGCATTCGGGCCGGAAAAGCTCACCGGTTTGTCCAGCGACCAACCGGTCACCCAACCGAAAGAATTGGTCTGCCACGTCAATCCGCCGGGCGTCGTGTATTCCCACGGCACAACGCCATTGGTCGGTGGCACATTGAGCGCGGCCCATTGGTTCAACGCAAAAACCACCGTGGCAACCTGGCCGGAAAGCTCGTTCGCAAGAAACTGTTGCGCGGCCTGGCCGTCGTGACAATTCAAGCAGACATCATAGCCCGCTTTAAACGAATGGCTGTGAGTGGTGAGCGGCGCGGCGTCCGCCTGCATGTGGCAGGCCACGCATTGGTTGGTCAGATAAAACGCGCCGGAAATGGAGGCTTGGGCGGAGCTGGACAGACCCGCATGCGAACCCGGAGTGAACGCTGCAGTGCCGCCGGCCAACTCGCCAACGGAACCGAGAAGGAAATTGTATTGGGAGGAATAGTGCGGCGCGCACACTGAATTTGTCCACGATGCTCCGCGGTCGTTGTGGCACTGGGCGCAAAGATTGATTTTGGCGCTCGCGTTGTATTTGTTTGTGAATGCCGACACGCTGGCCACGTCCAAATTGAGAAGGTGAAAATCGTTCGTGGACTGAACCGGAGAACGCAATTGCGCCGGGTTGGAATTCGTCGCGTGCGGGTCGTGACAGACGGCGCAGGTGATGGCGACGGCAAGGTCGTTCGTCAGCGTGACAGCGGGATTTGCGCCGCCGATCAACGCCAACCGGACGGAACCGGAATGGCAGACGCCGCACGTGTTGATGTTGGTGACCGCCGAACTCATGGATTTCAAAGCCCCGGGTGTCACGGTGCCGTGCTCACTGGCGTTCCATTCCTTAAAAATCGGCGCATTGTTTGGGTGGACGGCAGGACTGGCGGAATGGCAGCCGCCGCAAACTGTGGCGGCGATTTCCACGCGCGGAACGGCGGTCGGATCATCCGGATTGGCCGCGTGGTTGCCTGCCGGACCGTGGCAGTTTTCGCACTGCACGTTGGCCAGATTGGTGGAGAAGAAAAAAATCCCGCTCCGGTTGGTGAGGTTGAACCCGGTCGGCAAACCATAGCCCACCGTGTGGCAGGGCAGACACAAACTGTTGGTCTGGCCCCCCAGCGCCGCGAAGTTCGTGCTGATGAACGCGGTGGCGTGCGGCGTGTTCGTCTCGTATTGACAAATGCTCGCGTGACAAGTGACGCAAACCTTCACGCCCGCGTATATGGGCGCGGGACCGGACACGCGGAAGAAGGCGTTGCTGTAAAGCGTCGTGATGACGGCATGTCGGATGAGATTGGTCGCACGTCCCAGCGTTAACCACGGCACGCTCAAGCCGTTGCTTTTCTGATAGACCTGGTAGTAACCCGACGGGCCATCCCAGGTGATTTGCACGCCATTGGTCAGCCGTTCAATCCCGCCCATGACCGGCAGCCCCGGCATCCCGCCCGGCTGCGTTGTGCTCAAGTGTTGGACCGGCTGGGACCTCAAAGTGATCGTGGCGGCAAAAAACACCCCTACCACGGCAATGACCAGCCCCGCCGTGCCGCGCAAGACTTCCCTGCATGGCCAGAACCAGAAACCTTTGATTGAGCGTTGAGCCGGCATCTCTTTTGTTTAAGTTAAGAATAAAACAAACTGCGGCAAAGACTAAACCTCTGTTGCCGTATTTTTGACAAAAATTGTCGGAATGGCGGTTTTGACGGCTGTTCGGCGGAATTTTTTCCGTTTTTTCAACCTCCCGACTTTACTTGAATAAAAACGCTTTCATAATGTCCAAAGACTGACACGACAAACCGAGACGCCATTTGATGAATTCACCATCCGCCGACACTTCCAAGACTCCGGCCGGCCGCCGCGCGCGGGTTGCCGCGCTGTTGTTTTTCCTGCTGGGAATCGCCCTGACCGTCGCTTGGTTTGAATATGGCAAAAACAGTTTGCCCAAACAAACCGCCTCCGCGCTTTCCGGCGAAACCCTGGAATTGCTGCGCCATTTGAATTCTCCGGTGCAAATCCGGTTTTATTCAGTGCTGCCCGCCGGAACCGCCCCGCAACCGCTTCAGGAATTCTCGCGGCGCGTGGATGGGCTGCTGTCTCAATTTCAAACTGCGAACGAGGCAAATGTCCGGATCATCCGCAACATCTCGGCGGCGGATGCCAACGCCGATGCCGCGGCGGCCGACGGACTTCAACCTTTCAATTTGGAAAAGGGCGATGCCTGTTTTCTGGGAATCAGCGTGGTCAACGGCGAACGAAAGGAATCCCTGCCGCGACTTCAGCCAGAATGGGAATCCGCGCTGCCTTACGACCTTGCCCGGGCCATTCAACGAGTGTCGGCGCCCCCTGCCCCGGCTCCGCTTCCGCCGGAAACCGCCAAGCCCAGCCCTGAAATCATCCAATCCATCAACCGCCTGATCCCCAAAATCAATTCGGTTTCAATTGACCAAGCTGACCAGATTTTTCATGCGGAATTCATGAATGAATACATGTCGGCTGGAGCGGAAATGGAGGCGCAAGACAAAGCCGCCCGGGAAAAGGTAGTTCAGGCGCAAAACAGCGGTTCCCCCGACGACTTGGCAGCCGCCCAAAAGAACTTAATGCAGGTGCAGCTTGCACAGGGCGAAAAAATAAAACGGATCGCCGCCGATCTGCAAACCCGGCAGGCCGTCTTCCGGCAGATGAAAGCCGCCACCAACGCGGCGAAATAGACAATTGGCAAGACACCGACAATGGGTATTCTGGGCTGTGCTCCGGCCTGTTCTTCCGGAACGTCGCGACAGGAAAGCGCCGGCCGGCGGGGCGGCTGTTGCACGGCAACTCGTCCACCAGCAATCTATCTCTCCAGACGTAATTCGGCACGACGCCGAATTTGACAAGAGTGACGCCCTTTCCACCGGCGGAGTCGGGCGTTGGTTGTTTTCCACTTCCTGCCGAACCGGAGATCGGCTTCCCGGCCAAATGAACAACCCCTCCCCGCTTGCGCGGGAAGGGGTTCTTGTTCCTGGATGATTCCAGTTTGAATTCAGACCGTGATCACGGGGTGTGTCCCACGCGGTAGAACATCTGATTTGTATAACGCGTCGGCACCAGATAACTGACCGAGTAGCCAGTGCCGGGGATGTTGGTGCTGATATTCTGCCAGCCGCCGGTCATGGCGTTGGCGGCTTGAATGGTGTAGGTGGTGCCCGCCTGGGTGTTGAAGACGATTTCAGCCGCCTTGAAAATCGCCACGATGTTGGTCTGGCCGTTGGCAATGGTGCCATTATTGAAATAGATGGCCCCGCTGTTGCCAGAAACCGTGAAACTGGAGAGCGGATTGTAGTTCATGCTGGCCCACATCCAGTTCGGATATCCGTTGTTATAGGCGTTGTAAGCCGCCGCCGGGTTCGTGGCGAAGCCGGAGCCGTAGACCATCGTCTGCCACGCATCGGACAGGCCGTCGCCGTTGGCGTCACCCGTCAGGTCCGCGATGGAGGCTTTCAGGATGCCAACGGCGAACTGCGCGTTATGGACGCCCCAACTGTTATCGCGGTATACGATGTCGTAGTTGTAATAACCCTTCAAATACTTCATGGGCACATTGGTGTAGTTCGCAATGTTGCCATCGGTCCAGTTGCCGCTGCTGTCATACACCTTGATCAGGCCGTCCGCAGTGTAATTCGCGGGGTTTGCCTGGTAGGTTCTCGGCGGCAGAAGCGTGGACAGTTTTTTCAACAGGACCTGGACCTGGCTCTGAATTCCCATCGGCTGTCCTATGCCGGCGTAATCCGGCACCAGCATGTCAAAGTTGGTGATCGTGCCATGACACGGAGCGCAGACTGCGGTCAAAGCAACCTTTCCCCCGACGCCATTGGTATAACTCATTTTGAATGTGTGGCCGCCCGCCTGGGTGAAGGCCGGATTGGCCTTGGTCACACCATCAACAACAACGGTGGCCGGCACCTCCTGCATATGGCAGCCGGCGCAGGTATCTGTGACCACTCGCGCATGCGGACCGCTGGCAATCACCTTGCCATAGGTCTCGGCATTTGCTCCCTCGAATATGTCCGCCTGCGGACTATCGTGAGTGCCAATGGCGGAACCCCCGGCCCAGTTTGCCACGCTCACCTTATTGGTTACATATACGACTTGATAACCATTGGGCGTGAAATTTGTCACAACCGTATCTACGCCGTTGTAGGTCGGGTAATCAGCCATCATGCCCAGATAGGAGCCGTTGCGGTTGTTATGGCATTGCATGCACAAACCTCCGGCGCCGGCGTTGGTCACCACCGTGCCGTCGGAGAGAACCACGTTATTCCCCAGGCGCAACTGATGCGGGTTGGAAGCATCATGCGGATCGTGGCAGGCCTGACAGGTGATGGCATCATAGGTTGCCAAGGGTTTGGTCGTGAGAATATTGGTGGAGAGTCCGAACGCCGCAATCACGTTGGTGGGATATTGAATTTGCGCGCTCATGCCCCCCGCGTTCGCCCAACCCACAAAACCCGGCCCGGTATGGCAACGGACGCAGGTGGATCCAGTCTGGTGGGCGCTTGCCGCATGGAGCGAATTGTTCCATTCGGCGCTCTTGAAGTGGCCGCCGGTCGCGCTCAAACTATCATGGCATTGCGCGCAGTCGCCCGCCGCATAGCTTTTTGAGATCGCATTGGTGTTGGCCGGAAGTCCGCCCGTAAATTTGACGTGCTCACTGCCGGGACCATGGCAGTTTTCACATTGGATATTGGCAAGGTTCTGCAAGTCCGACGGCATGGCCGCCCAATTGCTGGGGTTGTTGGTCAGCACTGCCGGAAACACCCAATGATACACATTGGCCATATCGTCAAACCCGCCGTTGATCGCAAAGGAGTTCACGTCATATCCCAGCACATGGCAGGAAATGCAGTTCTGGCTGTAATGGTTGTTGTTCACCAACCCGTCAATCGCCCGGGCAAAGAACGAGGCGTGAGGCGTGTTGGTAAAAGTGGTGTAGGTGTTGACAATGTTGGGGAAATATCCACTGTGGCATGAGGCGCACGTTTGCAGTCCCAGATAGGTCGCGCCGTAATTCGTGATGCTCAAAGTGGTGGTGGAAATGCTAGTTTTCCATTGATTGGTGACAATGGCGGTCACGACGTATTGCCCCGTGACGTCCGGCCGGAAATAGGTCCGCCCAATCAGCGCATTATTCGTAACGGTGGGATTGTCGTTTCCCGCGGCGGCGCCCCCGATATATGGATTCCATCTGTCCGAGGTTTTGTAGAGCGGCACATTGGACCCCAGCAATCCCGCCGCCAACGTGGCGGATGATCCATTTGGCTTGCTCAAGGACCATCCAATGCCAACGACATTGTTTGATGTGAGCGCATTAAAACTCGCCATGGCATCCACGTAAACTGGTTCGCCCAACGCAACCGTGCTCAAACCGGCGGAAACCTGCGCCTTCCCGTTGGTGATCCCGTAGGCGGTGATATTGGTCAAGCCGTAGGTGTTGATTTCCGTTGGCGTCAGCGGCCGGAGGGTGAGCGCGGCGGCAATCTGGGCCGCATTGGTAACCGCCGCTTTGCCTGTGGTGAGGCTGCCAAGCAAGGCCAGGGCTACCGCCAGACAGAACCACATGTTTCGGAATGAGCTTAATTTTTTCATAAGTATCAGTGTTGTCTGTTAAGGTTGATTCAAAAGTTTCATGGCGTTCAGACCCCGCAGACGGCCGCGCCGCCCAACATCCAGCCCGGCAGCGGTCCAGCTTCCTGGTCGTGCAGTTTCTCCGGGTTGGGTTGGATTTTCACCATCAACGCCCCGGCGCGCCGTGAGATGATTTCGTTGCACTTGGACAGCTCCTGTTCGCGCTGCCGGGAATTTTCGCGGACAATCGTCTGCAAATGGTCAATGTTGTAGAGATAAACGTTGTCCAATTGATCCACGTCCGCCGCGATGTCGCGGGGCACGGCTATGTCTATCAGGATCAAGGGCCGGTTCCGCCGCTCCGGCAGAATGGAGGCGATTTCATCCTTGTGCAGAACCGTCGCGGGGCTGCCGGTGGAGCTGACCAGAATGTCAGCCTCGGCCAGCGCGGTCATACGCTCCTCGAACGGCAACGCCCGGCCGCCGAATTCCGCGGCCAGCAATTGCGCGCGCTCGGGCGAGCGGTTGGCCACCAGCACCGAGCGCGCACAACGCTTCGTCAGATGCCGGACGCACGCTTCGCCCATCTTGCCTGCGCCTAAAATCATCACCGTCTTGTCGGACAAATCGCCGGAAAAAACCTTCTCCGCCAGTTCCACCGCCACGCTGCCCACGGACGTCGCGCCGCGGCCAATGGCGGTCTTGGTCCGGATTTCCTTGCCGATTTGCAATGCGGTCTGGAACAGCCGGTTTAAAACGCGGCCGGTCAGCCCGGCCTGTTGCGCCGCCTGATAGGCGTTCTTCACCTGGCCGGTGATTTCCGTCTCGCCGATGACCATCGAATCCAGGCCGCTGGTCACCGAAAATAAATGTTCCACTGCGGCGGCGTCTTCCTTGACGTAAAGGTGTGGAGTCAAATCAACGTCCGACTGGCAAAGCTGGCGAAAGAGGCGATGCACCTTGCCCTGAATCCAGGAAGCCGTTGTGGCATAAATCTCGACGCGGTTGCAGGTGGACAACACCACAACCTCGTCCAATCCGGCGTTGAGCTTGAGCCGGCAGCCGAGACAGGGGAGCAGCGACGGACGCACCGCCAATTGCTCGCGCACTTCGACGGGCGCGGTCTTGAAACTCAAACCTGCGACAAATATTTTCATGCGAACATTCTTCCTGCGAACGCGCACCGGCATGCCCTTTCCAGCGCCACCCCGTAGGGGATCGGCATCCGGCCGGCAGCAGCTTCCTCCGGCTGCTTGCAGGCGGTTCGAGATCGGCATGCTCGTTTCACGATATAAACCTACAGGACGGAATAAAACGCTGCTTCTCATCCTTTGGCAAGCACTTTACATTTATTGTCATTCAAATGACATATTTATATTAGTCACAATAAACTATTATACTCGTATTAAGTAATTACTTATGTTGTTTTCAACGCTGCCACGCCGCCGGCGGAAAGCAAGAACGCCCGCAAGCCAGGGCGTCGCATCAACACGGGCGCACGGGCCGCAAGGCCGGATGGACCGGCCGCGGCACGCCGGAAAAGGGGGCTTCTTCGATTACGCCGCGAGTTTTGGCTTTTGATCGTCGCGTCAAATAATTAGATTCTTCACCGTGACGGTGATGGAAGCGATTCGGAAGAGCACGGAGTTTCTCGCCAAAAAAGGCGTCGAATCGCCGCGTCTGCAGGTTGAACTTCTCCTCGCGCACCTGCTCAAGATGCCGCGCATGAAGTTATATCTGGACTTCGAGCGCGTGCTGTCGGCGGCGGAAACGGACGCATTGCGCGAACTCGTCAAACGCCGCGGCCTGCGCGAACCGCTCCAACACATCATTGGCTCCACTTCATTTTGTGGACTGGAAATCGCCGTCAGCCGCCATGCGCTCGTGCCGAGGCCCGAAACGGAACTGCTCGCCGAACTCGGCTGGAATTTTCTCGCCACTTGTCACACGTCACTTGTCACGGCTCTCGATTTCGGCACCGGCACCGGATGCATCACCATCGCGCTGGCGGCGAAATGTCCAAACGCGAAAATCACCGCGCTGGACATTTCGTCGGAAGCGCTGGCGCTGGCAAAACAAAATGCTGCGACGAACAAAGTCGTCGGAACGGATTGAGTTTCTGCAGGGTGACGGGTTCGCCGCGTTGAATGGCGAAAAGGAGCGCGGACAGCTTGTCCGCGAGTCCGGCGGCACAAACCTGCGGACAAGCTGTCCGACCTCCTTCGATCTCATCATCAGCAATCCGCCTTACATTCCGTCAACCGAAATTGCCACGCTCCAGCCGGAGGTGCGCGATTTTGATCCGCGCGCCGCTCTCGACGGCGGCGCTGACGGGCTGGATTTTTATCGCAAGCTCGCTGCGGAGGCGAAGCCGTTCCTCAAGCCGGAAGGGAAAATCATGCTGGAATTTGGTGACGGCCAGGCGGCGGCCATCAAAGGCATTTTTGAAAATGAAAAGTGGATTGTCGAAGCGGTGAACGAGGATTACAGTCACCGCGCCAGAATTCTGGTTGCCAAATCGTCCCCGTCGTCGTTCTCGTCCTCGTAATCGGGTTCGAGGACGAAGGACGCGAACGTGGACGAGCAGGAATAACAAATCATGGAAAGCTTTTTGATCAAAGGCGGCGTGCCGCTGCACGGCGAAGTTGAAATCAGCGGCAGCAAAAACGCCGCGTTGCCCATCATGGCGGCGGCGCTGCTCACCGGCGAGCCATGTGTCATCCGCCGGGTGCCGGATTTGAGTGACACGCGGTTCATGGTGCAAATCCTCGAATCGCTCGGCGCGACGGCCAAACTTGCCGATGGCACGCTCACCGTCCGCGCGCAAAAAATCCGGGGCTACGCCGACTACGAACTCGTCCGCAAGATGCGCGGCTCGATTTGCATCGCCGGGCCGCTGCTGGCGCGGCTGCGGAAGGCGCGGATTTCCCTGCCCGGCGGCTGCATCATCGGCGCGCGGCCCGTCAACCTGCACTTGAAAGGCTTCGAGGCGCTTGGCGCAAATATCAAAATCGAAGGCGGCTACGTGGATGCGTCGGCGAAGAAATTGACCGGCGCTACGATGTTTCTCGGTGGACGCGCCGGTTCGACGGTGCTCGGCACGGCGAACGTGATGATGGCGGCGGTGCTGGCCGACGGCGTGACGGTCATCGAAAGCGCGGCGTGCGAGCCGGAGGTTGTGGATCTGGCAAATTTTCTGTGCGCGATGGGCGCGAAGATTTCCGGCGCAGGCAGCCCGACCATCACCATCACCGGCGTTGAAAAACTGCACGGCGCGGAACATGAGGTCATTCCCGACCGGATTGAAGCGGCGACGTTCGCCATCGCCGCCGCGGCGACGGACGGCGAAATCACAATCAAAGGCGCGCGGGCGGATCATTTGCGCGCGGTGATTGACAAATTGAACGAGGCCGGCGTGGGCGTTGAAAAGCGCGGCGCAAATCTGGTGGTCCGGCGGAAGGGCAAATTGAAGCCGTCGGACGTGACGACGCTGCCGTATTCCGGTTTCCCGACGGATGTGCAGGCGCAAATGACGGCGCTGTTCACGCTGGCGCCGGGCATCAGCATCATCACCGAGCGGATTTTTGAATCGCGCTTCATGCACGTGAGCGAGCTGGCGCGGCTGGGCGCGGACATTGAAATCGAGGGGCCGAGCGCGATTGTGAAGGGCGGCCGGCCGTTGAGCGGCGCGCCGGTGATGGCGAGCGATTTGCGCGCGTCGGCGGCGCTGGTGATTGCCGGCCTGGCGGCCAAAGGCGCGACGCAGGTGAACAGGATTTACCATCTGGACCGCGGCTACGAGCGGATGGACGCGAAGCTGCGGAAACTCGGCGCGCGGATTCGGCGTGTCGAGGAAAAACAACATGAACCGACTAAATTATTTTAATCCTTACGATTCAAAAGCTGGCGCTCACGAAGACCAACTGACAAGGGCTTATCTCGTCTTGCTGAAACATTCCAGTCACGCGCTCTTTACTTTCATTGATTACGCCCGGTCAAACCAAAAAACATCCGTGGATGAAAAGCCGATTTCACTAATTGACCTCCTGGATCAAGACTGGGATTTTGAAACGCAAAAGGGAAATCCTGTCATTGACACAAATTGTTTGCTCTCCGTCCTGATTACCGATGCATGGTTAACAACGGCCGACTCAAATGTTAAACCAAGCGAACGAAATGCAAGATATGACGGCGTAATCACCTTCGGCAAGAGTTTGACGATAATCGTCGAAAACAAACCTCGTTCAAGCAAGGTCTGGTTTGGCCAGTTGAATCCGTCAAGGCAAAATCTCGCGGAAGGCACGGCTGTTTATCGCCATCCGATAGTTTTAGAGTGGAAAGAAATCATCAAGCAATTGAATCACCTGTTGCATCTTCCGACGATTTCCGGCTACGAGAAAATAATGATTGAGGATTTTCTCTCGTTTGTGGACGACAGTTTCCCATTCCTGAACCCCTTTGACAGCCTGCACCAATGCAAAAAGAATCCAGAACTGTTAGACCGGCGGATTAACAATTTGCTGAAGTCGCTTTTGCAGGACGAACGGGACGAAAGCAGAATTGGTTACCACCGAGGGGGAGGATACTTCATCCAAACGCCATACCCTCAAATTGGAAGGATTTGCTTGTCTCACTATGAACCAGAGAACGATCTGGTGCTGACTTTGGGCCTGTATTTTGGAGACACGCAACGAGCAGTAATTGCTTTTTACAAATCCGATCCAAACATAAGCCACCTGCACGGCACCAAATGGGACGCCGCCCCCAATTTCCACGTTGCTTATAGATCGCAAGGATTGATGGGATTTGAATCAGAAAATAGCGAACATTATTTGCAGTTTTGGAAGGACAATTTTGACATAATCAGCCAGCAAAAGCGAACCGCCGTTCCGAAATTCTTAAAATGGTTGGCGGATCAAAACGTTTTGTCCATGACCAAAGAGGCGGAGAAAAAGCTCAAAGAAAAGTTTTACAGCACGAAGATACCGAGTCTGAACATTTGCCCAGGCTTCCGGCTTCATTTTCCAATTCCAGATGCCGAAGCGATTGATAAAGACGGCAAGCTGAAATCTTTTCTCATAGAAAAGATTAAAGAAGGTTTGAGAGTTGTCGGGCTTGATGGACGCGATATTTTGAAAAATTCTTGAAAAGGCTAATAACGTAGGAGCGCGGACGATGTCGCGGCAAGCTGAAGCTTGAACTCCAACTTGCGGGCAGGCTGCCCGCGCTCCGGTTATTCCCCACCTCAAATTGAGTGACGAGTGACGGGTGGCGAGTGGCGTGGAAACACGCTCTCGTCACTTGTCACTCGTCACCCGTCACTTTGCCGTGCGTTTTCATGCGGCGACGAGTTCGCGGCTACTGGCGTAGATGCGCGCCTGGCGTTCCGCATGCCGGAGCGCCGTGGCGGTTTTTTCCTCAAACAGCGCCGGGAACACCAGCAGCGGATAAAATGTCACCCACGCCAGCGCCGCCGCTTCGTTTGCCGCGCGCCGCAGCGGGGCATTCAGTTCCGGCGCGGCGCCGGCCAGTTGTTCGGCGAGGAGCCGGTTTTTGAGCCGCTCGAACTCGCTTTCTTGTGTGACGCGGAAGGGCGCGACCGCGACGGGCCGCACTTCAAACCGCGCTTCCGGCCCGAATTCGGCCGGGATTCTGGTTGCTTTCCTGTTCATATTTTTCCTTTCGTTTGATTTTGGTGTTAAAACAAAAAACCCGCTATTGACGGGCAATCGCGGGTTTTTGAAATGCTCTTCTATCCGGTCAGAATTTCAACCTCACGATGCCCAAAAGACGGGACCCGCGCTGCCAAATGGCCATGCAGCCATTTGCCGGCGTGTGCGTCTTCAGTTGTGTGACAAACGTGATGTTCATGTTCAACCGCCGGCAAGAAACACCATTCCTGGCGGATTGTCAAATGGATTTGTGTGAAATTTGCCTAAAATTGGAGTGTCGCGGCTGTTTATCAGGTGGAAGCCCCTGGAGCGTTGGCATCCAATTCGCTGAACGCCTCGATGCGGCGGCGGGTGCGCGCCTTGTCGTGCCGGGCGAAATCCTCCTCCGTGTCGAAGAAAATAATCTGGCTGCCGGAGAACTCGAATTCAAACGGCACCTCGATCAGGCGGCTCAAGGTTTTGCGCACCCTGGCCTGTTTTTCCGGCGGCACAAAGAGCAGGATGAACCCGCCGCCGCCCGCGCCGAGGAGCTTGCCGCCCATGGCCCCAGCCTTCCGCGCCTCGGCAAACAAGCCGTCCACGCGGGCGTTGGACACCTTGTCACTCAAAGCGCGTTTGGCCAGCCAGGCCTCGTGCAGCAATTCGCCAAAGGCGGTCAGATTCTGCCGTCCGCTCAAAATCGCACAGCTCTCGTCCACACATTCCCGCATCCGCGTCAGCAGCGAGGCGCGCTCCGCCATGCCGCCGACGTAGCTGGAGGCAACGTTCGACGCCGTGCGCTTGATGCCGGTGTAAAACAGCATCAGATGCGAATTCAATTCCGCCAGCCGTGCCGGCGTGAACGTCATCGGTTGCACGGTGAAATCGCCATTCGGCAAGAAACTGATGCGGTTCAACCCGCCGTAGGCCGCGCACACCTGGTCCTGCGAACCGACGGTCTCCTTCAATACATCCTGCTCGATGTGGATGCTCTCCTCGGCCATTTGTTTCTTGCCGACGGCGCGGCCTTGCAGCGCGTAGAGCGCGTGGAGCAATCCGACGGTAAAGGACGAACTCGACCCCATGCCGCTGCGGCCGGGCAAATCGCCGTCGTGGTGGATCTCCACCCCGCGGCTCATTTTCAAGAACCGGAGCGTCTCGCGCGCGGAAGGATGGACGATTTCCTCCGGGCGCTGGCAGTTTTCAATTTTGGAATAGACCACGCGGATGCGGTGCTCGAAAAACGGCGGCAGGTAGCGGCAGGTGAGGTAGCAATACTTGTTGATGGTCGCCGCCAGCACCGCGCCGCCGTGCCGGCGATACCACGCCGGATAATCCGTGCCGCCGCCAAAAAATGAAATCCGAAATGGTGTCCGGCTGATGATCATGATTTAAAAAGAATTCCGAACCGATTTTCCCTCACCCCGCCAAACGGGGACAGGGCCAGGGTGGATGGAATCGGGAACAGCGCGCCACAGCACCCCGGCCCTCTCTCCCGCTTCGCGGCGGTGAGGGAAAAGTTTGCGGGTGTCAGCGATATGATTCAAAGAATTTCGCATTTTCGCGGATGAAATCTTCCGCCAGCGGCAATGATTCCGGAGTTCCTATATCCAAAAACGGGGCGTCCGTCACGCAAACTTTCAAACGGACTTTCTCCGCAATCAACTCCGGGAAGACGTCGGTCTCAAAACTCAAAGGTGTTTTGTGCGGAAACCGAAGAATCGCGGACGGGCGGAACAGATAAATCCCGGCGTTGATGACGCCCGCGCCCGGCCTCTTTTCGCTGAATCCGGCCAGTTCTCCGCAGCGGCGCAGGCTTCTGGCCTGCGCATGGTTCGCAGGCTGGAAGCCTGTTCCATTGCTCTCATTGACCGAAATGGTTCCGAACCGCGAAGCGTCGGGAACCCGGACGCCGAGAATCGCGCCGCCAATTTCAGGTTCGTTGATCGAAGCGAACATTTCATCCATTGGAGCGGGCGCAAGCGAATCACCATTCAGAACCAGCCAGGATTCAGCTTCCCCCGTCCCGCCAGCCATCGCATTCAAAAATCCCCCCGCCGTGCCGAGCGGCTCGGCCTCCGGCACACAGGTGACGCGGACACTTTTCACGGGCTGTGATTGAAAATGTCGTTCGATGACATTTGCCAGATGACCCGTGGACAAAATCACGCGCCGGATTTTCTGCGCGGCGAGGTAGCGGACGATCCATTCGAGGAATGGCCGACCGTTCACCGGGGCCATCGGTTTCGGGATGTCCGGCAGCAGATGCCGGATGCGTTTGCCGAAACCGCCGGCGAGCACTACGGCGGTGATTCGTTCAGGATTCATCATCTCGTCCTCGTCTTCATTCTTCATCCTCGTTGTTTTCGATTACGATTACGAGGACGAGGAGGAATTTTCACACGTTCGAGTAAATCGAATTCCGCAAAATGGTGAAGCCCTTGATCAACTCAACGATGCCGCGATCCAGACTCCACTCCGGTTTGAAACCGGTTCCTGCGATGCGGACGTTGCTGACGATGTAATCGCGCTTGTCCGGATCCTCGCCAATCGGCGCCTCCACGAACACAAACTTCGGCAGGTGCCTTTGAATCACCGCGCAAAGTTCGAGCTTCGAGAGGTTGGCGTCGTCGAGGCCGACGTTGTAGGGCCTGCCTTTCATCTTCTCGAAATTGGCGATACCGTGCAGAAAGGCGCGCGCCACGTCGCGGACGTGGATGTAATTGCGCTTGAAGTGCCCCTCGAAAATCAACACGGCGCGGTCGTGGACGGCGCGGTAAACGAAATCGTTCACGAGCAGGTCCATCCTCATGCGCGGGGCGCAACCGAACACGGTGGCGAGCCGGAAGCTGATGCTGTTCTCGCGCGCCAGCACGGCTTCCTCGGCCTTCACCTTGGTGACGCCGTAGCTTGAAATCGGGCGCAACGGCGTGTCTTCAGTGCAGAACTTTCCCTTTTCGCCGACGCCGTAGCCGCTGTTGGTGACGGGCATGATGATCCACTGCTGTTTGCCGGCGAGGCGGCAAAGCATTTCGACGGCCTCCTGATTCGTCGTGCGCGTGGCGATGGCGTCCGTGTTGCAGAGCGGCACGCCGACGAGCGCGGCGAGCGGGATGATCAAATCGGCTTTGGCGACGAGCGGCTTGACGGCGGATTCCTCGCGGCAATCGCCACGGACGACCTGAAATTTCTCAAACTGGCAGCAGTCGAGCAGGCTGTTCTGGTTGAAATAGAAATTGTCGAACACGGTGACTTCATGTCCCTGCGCTAGCAGCGTGGGGGTGAGGACCGAGCCGAGATAACCGGCGCCGCCGGTGATGAGGATTTTCATGCGGATGCTATTTCTTTGCGGGAGCGTTCGGATTACGGGTTAAAGCAAAAAGAAAACCACAAAGCAAAATGCCGATGGCCATGGCGGACAGCGTCACGTAAAACGGCTTGACCGGAAGACTGTATTGAAACTGAACCGTATGTTCACCCGCCTCTAGATAAACGCCGCGCATGATGAAGTTGGCACGGAGCAGCGGCGCGGGTTTGCCGTCCACTGTCACGCGCCAATTCGGATCGTATTGGTCGTTGAGCAGCAAAACGGTCGCCGTGGCGGCTTGGGTGTGGAACTTGATGTCCGTCGGCGCATATGGGGCGATAAACTCAACCGTGCCGGAATTTTGGCCGGTGGCGGAGGCAGAAGGATTCGGGACCGCCGGCTTATCCGCGAGCAGCACGGTTTGCAAGGGGTCAAAGTTTGTGTCGGTCAGGGTCTTGAGCGTGGCCTGGTCAACGACATTCAGATTCGTCAAAGTGCCATACGAATCACCAGACAAACGTGGTTTTATTCCGGCGAGCCATTGTTTCAGTGTGTCATCGTTATTCGTGCTGACCTGCCAGTTGGAGTAAAGCCTGGCCCGCGGAAGCGCGCCGGCAAAGTCGAGGAGCGCATACTGGCCGTTGGTGTCTGGCGCGGCGGACAACTCTTCAAGACTTGTCGGCTTCTCCACGCCTGGCTTGGGCACGATGGTGAAACGTTGGACGATGCGGAAGCGGTGTTGCGCCGGGTCGAGTTGCTGGTTCAATGAATCGAGAAAACCCGCCGGGCCGACCAGGTAACGGACATTGGTCAACTGCCAATGCCGGCCGAGCAGATAGGTTCTATCCTCCGAAGACGGCAGGAGAAGATTTTCATAGAGATCCAGATCCGACCCGACGCGGGGCCGCATGACAAGGTCGAGCGACTGGATGTTGTAATACGGAAAAAGCTGCTGCACCCATTCAATGTCATAGAGGTCTTCAAATAGCGATTCCGAACGAAGTCTGACGACACGGTGCTCGTAGGGTTTGTCCCGGAGAATGTCTATGACCGGGTCGGTGGCATATTTTTGCAGGTAATTCCAGTGGTTGATCCACGGCAGATTCGCACGCCCCAGGTCCGCGATGAGCAGCGCGCCGAGCAGGATGCCGCCAAGCCTGGCTTGCTTGCCGGAGAATACTCCCCCAATGATCAGGGTGCAGAGTCCGGAGGCCAGGGCGAAAAGAGGAATAAACCAGCCCGCCTGCCCGATGCTGAACGCGGCAATTTCCTTCGGGTCGCCGTTAACTTGGGCGAGTTGCAGATAGCTGACAAGATTTGCCTTTTGCGATGCGTAAATCAGCCAGCCTAGCACGCTGGCAGCGAAAACGATGACACAAGTCCACGTCCATCCGCGGTCAAAGCCGCTGGCATTTCCCCACCAGCTTTGAAGCCGCGCGACGGATGATTTTACATTGGCCGCGGGAACTTCCAGATACCGCCGGCTCAACCCGTGAACGCCGTAAGCGAAGAGAATGACCAGCGCCCAGCTCAAGACGAGAAGGAACTTGGTCGGATTCCGAACGATCGAGGCATACGGCAACTGATAGAGGATTGCATAAAATGGCGCGAACCGGCCCCAACACAACAGCAGCGAAACAACCAGCACCGGCGTCCAGAACCAAAGAACCATTTTGCGCTGCGGCCCGGTGAAAACGGAATCGCGCCGGCGAAACGATTGCGCAACGGCCCAAACAGCGATCAGCACCACCAAAATGCCGGCGTAGGGACCGCCGCCTGTCTGGCGCATGAAACTGTGCGCCGGCGGCGTGCCTTTTGCGCCATCTGCAAAAAATTGATCCAACACCGGATCACGTCCGGTCGCGCCCCAATAACTTCCACCTTGAAAATCATCCTGGAATTCATCCATGTAGTTCGGAGTATTCATCTTGTAGCCGAATAATCCGGGCACAAACAGGGCAAGCGTTTCAATCTTGGGTTCGCTCCATTGCGTCGCCCAGTTCCATTGGTGTGCCTTGGTTTCGGTGTCCTGCCCCATTCCAACGTTGCCGGTGACGAAAGCGCCAAGCAGGGAAGAAATGGTCTGCGCCGCGATGAAACCCGCGAATACGGCGATGATCGCCACCCGGCCAACTCCTCGCGCCAATTTCAGCGCGACAGGACCGGACTCGTCCACCAGTGTCTTGACCACCACGAACGCGGCGATGAACACGCTGAAAATCGCGCCGATGTCCGCGCCATGCATGACGTTGACGCCAACCGCCAGCCCCGCCAGCACCCACCGCACCCAGCGGGTCAGCATCGGGACATCCGGCGTGTTGGATACAATCAGCGCCAGCGCGAAATAGGTAAAGCCGATGGCAATTTGCTGCGCGGCCACGCCCCAGCACGCCGTTGAAAAGAAGGCTGAATTCAACGCCGCCGCCAGCCCGCCCAGCGTTGCCGCCAGCGGCGATAATTTCAATTGCCGGAAAAAAGTCCAGGCACCGAGGCCGAGGATGAACAGCGCAAAGGGCGCAAGAAATTTTGAATAGCCGACGGGGCCGGTCAGCCAGCGAAAGAGCGTGGTTAAATCCGGCGTGAATGAGCCGCCGCTGCTGCCGATGTCGTTCAGGTCGCCCCAAATTCCAGTGAACCCGGCGGGAAGCCTGGCCCACGCGGCGTTCTGCTGGCCCAGCGGGCCGTCGTTGGAAAAATGAACGTAACCCGGCATGAAACTCTTCCAAAAAAGCACGGCCAAAATAACCGCCAGCAGCAGTGGGAAAAAAGATCGCCACGGTTTGGCAGAGGAGGCGGACTTGGACGGGGCGGCTTTCATATCATTGGCATTAGACTCAAATCCATCGCGGATGTTCAGACGCGGTGCGTTTAATGTCAAGAACGACCGGCGGGTAAATGACTCTTTTGAATCGAATTCATTACCGCGCGTCGTATCCGGAACCACAGTGGTTAAATGAGTTGCATTCGCTTCGAATTGCGGCGGCCCGCGCTTCAGTGTGGCGGCTCGAAATCCTAATCAAACCGCTACTTCTCTGGTGGAAGCAACCCGATTGAACCTAATCCAACAACAAGGCGATTTATTCCAAACTCCAAACGGTTTGCAGCCCTAGTCAAAATCGCCGGTGACAGCGCCGGGCCTGCTTGCGTTCAGATTCCATTAACTGCCCACTTCCGCGCGCGCCTCGGCGGCCAGCGGCGTGCTCAAATAACGCTCGCCCGTGGACGGAGCAATCGTGACAATCAGTTTGCCTTTGTTTTCCGGACGCTTTGCCACTTCAATCGCCGCCACGACATTCGCGCCGGATGAAATGCCGCACAAAATGCCTTCCTCCTTCGCCAGCCGCCGCGCCATCGCAAAGGCGTCGTCGTTGGAAACTTGAATCGCTTCCGTGATCAGCGGGTTGTCCATTCGAGTCCTTCAAATGCAGGTTTTGGGGAATAAAGCCGGCGCCCAAGCCCTGAATTTTGTGCGGGCCGGGCTTCACCGGCTGGCCGGCCAGCGTTTGCGAAATGACCGGCGAATCCTTCGGGTCAACGGCAATGGCCTGGAACGAAGGCTTCTTCGGCTTGATCACCTCGACGCAACCGGTGATGGTGCCGCCGGTGCCGACGCCCGCCACCAGGATGTCCACCTTGCCATCGGTGTCTTCCCAGATTTCAACCGCCGTTGTTTTCCGGTGAATTTCCGGATTGGCCGGATTGTTGAACTGCTGCGGAATCCAGGAGTTCGGCGTTTCCTTGGCCAGCGCCTCCGCGCGGGCAATCGCGCCCTTCATGCCTTCGGCGCCCGGCGTCAAAACCAGTTTCGCGCCAAGCATCGCCAGCAACGTGCGGCGCTCCAGCGACATCGTTTCGGGCATCGTCAGAATCAGCTTGTAGCCCTTCGCCGCCGCGACGAACGCCAGCGCGATGCCGGTGTTGCCGCTCGTCGGCTCGATGATGACGGTGTCCTTTTTCAGAATGCCGCGTTTCTCGGCGTCCTCGATCATCGCCATGCCGATGCGGTCCTTGACGCTGCCAAGCGGATTGAAAAATTCGCACTTCAGCAGGATGGTGGCCGGCACTCCGGCGGTGACCTTGTTCAGTTTGACCAGCGGCGTGTGGCCGACGGTTTCAACGATGTTGTTGTAAATGCGTCCCATAACATTCCTTTTAGAACTTGGTTAACAAACCTTGTGGCTTAAAATTGGAATGGATTCGGGGCGAGTGCAAGCGGAAATTTTCTTGAATTGCACAAAAACCTCCAACTTCAAACATCCAAGGCATGCTTTCGCCGGCGGTCCGAAAATTGGAAGTTGGGCACTGAATGTTCGATGTTGAATGTTTCCCGTTTTCAGAATTTGAATTTACGATTACGAGGACGAGAACGAAGGACGAGTTCTGAAAACATTAAGTCCCCGCCCGACCTTTCGGTCGAACGGGGACAAATGGGGGATGGGAGTTCGCCACTCTCTCTTTCCCGACCGGCATTAGGCGCCTTCTTTCGAGGGCTGCCGGATTCCCGACGCCATTCTCCACGGCAAGCGGAGTTTTCGGCCTCGTAGCAGGGCCGTCCAGCGCCTTGCGGTCGCTGAATTTCGAGTGAGGCTTTTCAGCTCGCTTCAACTGGTGGTTGCGCCACCGGCCTGCGAACCAGGTCAAGACACGCCTGTAATTTTCTCTCGCGTCTCAACCATTAGCACCGGGTCAGCCGCCGCTTTTGACGGCGCGTTCGCCCCGTGCCACGGGTCTCGCCTCTTCTCTCTCAAGTTGCCTTTCGCTCACAGTCCAGCGGTGTCGTTTTTAACATCGCCGGCGCTTGGAAGTTTTTCACGCGGCCTGCCCAGCCTTCGTGTCCTTCCCGTTGCGCGCGCTCTTTTTGTCCGCCTTTCGGCGTCTTTCGTTTGGCTGATCCCGCTTTTTATTTTCGGAACCGCCAGAGTCGCCCGCACCGTGCTGATGCGCAGTAGCAACTGATTACCCTCTGGGTAACTGCGATTCGCCCAGGCTCGAAACCGGCCTGAACTACTTGACTCGGCTCGGAACAGCTTCTCATCGCTCCTCGCCGCCAAGTCCCTCATTCGCATTTGACGGTGTGCGAACATCGCCAGAGGAACTGGTGAATTCTGCCTCGCCGGAACTTGCGCTCCGGTTTCAGAGGAGCCGTGCCAACCAGCCTGGCCCGGCTTTTCCCCGGTCACCCGGGATTATCCTGGAACGAACGGCTCAATCTTTCGACCTCCGCCGCCCGCTCCGTTCTTTCAATGAACTGTGGACAGTCTAGCAGATTTCTTCTTTCCTACAACGAATTGATATGCACAGCTTATTCACCAAATCACGCCTGTGGAAAACGTGTGAACAACACAAATGAGCCAATGAAATCAAGGCTTCCGGAGTTTTTCTGAAGTGAATTATTCACCGCAATTTCCAGCCGGAACGCCCGCGGTGAACAAGTTTGTCGCGCGCGTTTTCGGTGAATGGTTGACGGCGGCGGATTTTTTGCGAACCTGCGTTGGCATGAAGACCAAAACCCGCAACTGGCTCATCGCGATTTTCATCCTGGTATGCCCCTTCATCTTGTTTCTGGGCTGCTTGATTTTCATGGCGGAAGAACCGCTGCCGCCGCTCGCACCGCTGCCGAATCCGAACGGATATGAGGATTTGGTGAAAGCGGCAAAAATGGTCAAAGGTGAAACGTGGGCTTACTTCGATAACGCGGGCTTGGAAAAGCTGCGCGGCATCGTATCCACGAATGCCGCGACGCTGGCGCTGGCGCGAATCGCCTTTACCAAACAATGTGGCGTGCCGCCCCAATTCACTAAAGCCTCCCAGACGAACCGCGTCGAAGCCTTGGAAGCGTTTAAAGACCTGGCTCAAGCGTTGGCATGCGAAGGCAAACTTGCGGAAAAGGAAAATCGTTTCGTTGACGCAGCAAAGTCCTATTTGGACGCGGTTCGTCTTGGAAGTCAGATCACGCACGGCGGGATTGTGCTTGATGAACTGGCCGGCATCTCCGCCGCTTGGTATGGCGAAACCCAACTTCAAGGCATTGTGACAAACCTCGACGCATCGTCCTGTCGCCGCGACGCCACGACATTGGAAACGCTCGCCGGCGACCGGCAAAGAATGGCCACGGCCTTGCAGCAGCAGGAAGCATGGGAGCGCCGGGGTTTGGGCTGGCGTTCGGAGTGGTTCAAGCTGATTTATTTTTCAGCACGACAGCGCAATTTCAAGAACGCGAAGGAAAAGCTGGATCAGTTTCAGCAAGAAGAAAACCGGCTTTTGGTTGCCCTCGCCGCCCGCGCTTACGAATTGGACAAAGGCAAAACGCTGGCAAGAGTTGCCGATCTGGTGCCGGATTATCTCAATGCCATTCCGCAAGATCCGGTCACCGGCACGAACATCGTATCGCCTTGATTTGAACCTTTTGGTGTCGTAGTATGTCGAACGCCAAGGAGAAAAACTGTTACCACATAAAAATTATGATGACCCGTCGCCAAGCCATTAAAACCACTGCGCTCGCCAGCGCCGCATTTGCAGCCTTGCCCGGCGCGATTGCCCAGACAACACCCGCCGCGCCCGCCGCCGGAGCGGCTCCAACCGGGCCGTTCACGCTGCCGCCGCTGCCTTATACCTACGACGCGCTCGAACCGCACATTGACGCGCAGACGATGCAGATTCACCATGACAAGCATCACGCGGCGTATGTGGCGAATTTGAACAAGGCGGTAGCCGGTTTTCCCAATCTGCAAACGAAATCCGTCGAAGATTTGGTCAAGGATTTGAATTCCGTTCCCGAAAATATCCGCACCGCTGTCCGCAACAACGGCGGCGGTCATTACAACCATTCTCTCTTCTGGCAGATGATGAAAAAAGGCGGCGGCGGCGAACCATCGGGCGATCTGGCCAAGGCCATTGATGGTGCGTTCGGCAGCTTCTCCGCGTTCAAAGACAATCTGGCCAAGGCCGGGGTGGGACAATTCGGCAGCGGCTGGGCGTGGCTTGTTCTTGACGGAAAGGTTTTGAAGATTCAGCCCTCGCCAAATCAAGATACGCCTCTGAGTTCGGACAAAATGCCGTTGCTCGGCGTTGACGTTTGGGAACACGCTTACTATCTCAAATACCAGAACAAGCGCGCGGATTACATCGCCGCCTGGTGGAACGTCGTGAACTGGGATTTCGTGGCCGACCGTTACGCCAAGGCAAAAGCCTGATTCTGTCCCAGAAGCGCCGGTCTCCGACCCGTCAGGTATTAAAGAATGCCTCGAAACGCGCCGGATCGGAGATCGGCGCTCCTCCGTGCCTTTCGAGTCGGGGATTAAACCAGATGCGCCCGATTCTCCTTTCCCGGGGAAATTTTTGTAGGAGACGACGCAAGGAGTCTCTATCATCCCCAAATGGGTTTCGTGATTTCGACTCCCGCAATTCACCTGTTGACGGGAATGATTTCTACAAGCGGAGAAGGCAAATGATTGTCAGCATGTGGATGACACGGGATGTGGTGACCATCGGACCGCAGACGCTGGTGATTGAGGCGGCGGCATTGATGGCCACCCGGCGCATCCGGCGGCTGCCGGTGGTGGAATCGCACGCGGACGGATTGCAGGTCATCGGCATCGTCGCGGCGCGGGACATTCTGCATGCCTTTCCGCCGGACGTAAATCCGTTCGCGGTGCTGGCCCCGGCCGCAAACGCCGCGCCGGTCATGGTGGAACACATCATGGCCCGCCATCCGCAAATCATCGAACCCGACGCGCCCATTGAATCGGCGGCGGCATTGATGGATGAACGAAAAATTGGCGCGTTGCCGGTGGTGCGGGCCGGACGGCTGGCCGGATTGATCACCGAATCGGATATCTTCCGGGTGTTTGCCAGTATCTTTGCTTCGCCGCGGCATGGCGCGCGAATCACCTTCGACACTTCCAGCGGCGAAGACGTGTTTGGATGGGTCAGCCGCGAAACATCGCGTCGCAATCTTCGCATCATCAGCCTGATTTCATCACAGCAGGACAACATGCCGGTGTGCGTGGTCCGCATCGGCGGCAACTCGGTGAATGAATTTCTTGAGGACCTCTGGAATTCCGGCCATCGCGTGCTCAATGTGCTCCGCTACCCGTAAAAATCCGCTTTCAATTGCTGCCGGACGATCCTGAATAAAACTCCCTGGTATCCGGACGACTGAAGGGCTCCCGAAAAAATTTCCCGACTGTCTGGTTGAACAATTCGGGATTTTGCCAGGGAATCATGTGAGTGGCTCCCGGAAAAATGCACAGTTGCGCCTTGGGCAGCGCGTGGAAGATCTGCAGGGTGTGCTCGTCGCGAATCACGTCCATGTCGCCCGCCATCACCAGCGTCGGCGCGGTGATGCGTTTCAGTTCGCGGATCAGAATGTGCGGCTGCCTGCCCAACAGATCCAGATATTGTTTTTGGACTGCCCACGGCTGCGATGTGTCGTGCCTGGCGATCATGGCGTCGGTGATTTTTTCCTGTTGCGAGACCCATGCCTGCGCCCAGTCATAGGCACCCCCCGGCTCCAGATTGGCGCCCATGACGGCAAGCCTGGCAACCTTGTCGGGATGACGGACGGCCAGAAGCAAACCTACGATGCCGCCATCGCTCCAGCCCAGCACATAAACCTGTTTCAAACCCAGCTTTTCCAGCAGCGCATTTTCGTCGTCCGCCATCCGTTCGTAGGTCAGCCGGCCGTCGCCCAATTCGCTTTTTCCGTGGCCGCGGCTGTCGGGGGCGATGACCCGATACCGGCCCGAAAAGAATTTGATTTGATTGCCCAACGCCGAAATGTCCTGACCATTGCCGTGAAGCACCAGGAGCGGCTGCCCCTTGCCATAAGTTTCAAAATACAGTTTGATGCCATTGAGCTGAACGGATTCTCCCGCTGCGGCATTGTTCCCATACGGAACATCCAGCTTGGGCGGCGCCCAATACACATCCTCCGCCGCCTGCAACATCAACGCCCCGCAACCCAGCAGGCTCCAAAGTGTCAGAATGGTTTTCTTCATGGTTGATCTCGCTTTGCTGTTTGGTTCGCTGTCGGGATTACTCCGGGAAAAACGGGCTTGAGTCAACCTCCAATCGGATGAACTCATGCCGCGTTTTCCGCAGGCGCACGCCTCGCTGGCGCGGACAAATTCCCGCGGAACAAGTGCCTCTCATTCGCCGCGATAAACGCACCGCGCCGTGCAGGTTTCGGCCACGACGACCTCCGTCAGCAGCGGCAGTTTCGGCTTCAGCCTTTTCCAAATCCAGACGGCGATTTCCTCGCTCGTCGGATTTTTCAGGCCGGGGATTTCGTTCAGATAACGGTGATCCAGCTTTTCCCAAATCGGTTTGAACGCCGCCGTGATGTCGGCGTAATCCATCAGCCAGCCGAGTTTCGGGTCGCACTCGCCCGCCACGGCGATTTCCACCTTGAAACTGTGGCCGTGCAGCCGCCGGCATTTGTGCGATTTCGGCAGCTGCGGCAGCAAATGCGCCGCCTCAAATTGAAACGTTTTTCGTAATTCCATTTTCATAAATTTTTACGATTTTCTCGAATTTACACGGATTTAACTGGAACAAATCATTCAGCGATAATCCGTGAAATCCGTGTCTAAACTCATTCTCCAAATCCGTCCACGTCACCAAATCGCCCAGCGCCGGCCGGCCATCATGCCGCCACGCCAGCGGCGGATTTTGCATCTGGCCGAGCGGACAGACCCGCGTCGCGCCCCAGCGCGCCAGTTGCGTCGCGATTTCAGCCGTCTTTTCCTCCGGCGCGGCGATGCCGACCGTCGAAACTTTTCCGCGCACGGTGTCGGCGCCTTGCAAGCGCGCTCGTCAGATTCGCGACCGGCTTTGACGTAAATGAACCGGTTCAGGCACGAGAGTTGAAACCGCGGGTCGGCCTCATAACACCACCGTCCACGCCGTGGAATTCTTGCTGCACCAATGCCGCGTCGTTTCCGGCGAATGGGCGGCGCGCACTTCATAAATCGCCCGGCGCGACGCGATGGCCGCCGCGTGTTCCGCCGGCAATTCGCCGCGCGGCTCGGTTTGCTCGCGCCGTTCCAGTTCCTCCGCGAGCAGTTCGGCGAAATTCTCCGGCGACACGCCGCCGCCGGCCTCGACATAAATGACATGCGGCGAAAGACAGCCGAGCTGGTTCCACGCCACCACGTCGTCCGCCGCCGCCGCGACAATTTTTTTGGCGCGCGAGCCCGTGCAGGACTCAGCCGGCCACAAAACCAAAGCTGACGCGATGGCCGTAGCCGAGAAAACGGGCCTTGGTGGGCAGTTGCGCGCGAATCGCCGCAAGCGTCTCGTCACTGCCGGTCGCCGTCACGCAATCCGCTTCGGCGAACAGCGCGTCTTCCAAAGCCGCGTTGCCGCCGCGCCATTCGGCGATTTCCAGGCACGCGCCCAGCTTCGGGTCCGCCTCGTAAATCGAATGGGCGAACAGCCGCGGCAGAAACGACGAGCCGCTGGCGCATTTCACAAACTGCGCCGAGCGCGTGAGCAGGCCAAACACGATGCTGGTCAGCGTCGGATTCGGAATGTTGCCCGCGGCGATGTGGACGAGAAATTCCGGCCCGACGACCATCGCCGCGCGGTTGGATTTTTCCTCGACGCTGGTGGCGACAAACTTGTCGAGCCGCTTGGCGTCGCCAAATTCCTGTTGAAGCAGCGCATGAAAATTGTCGCGCGTGAGTTGCGCGAAAGAAATTGTCCAGGCCCTTTGCCAGGGTCGCGCGGGCGAAACCGACGGCCGGAATTTGTTGGAGTTCAGGCTTTAGCGTGTCCGAGGAACAAGCTGCAGCTTGAACTCCGGCGCATTCCAGCGCAAATTTGCGAAAGGGATATTCCGGCTCCAGCCAGCTTTCTGCCACTTCGCAAAGGATTTTGACCAAGCCGTCGGTTGAACGCGCGGCCAGGTATTGCTCGCGATTCCGCTTCAGCGTCTGGCACGCCTCCGCGATCATCGCCGGCGACAGCGTCGCTTCCGGCGGCAAATCGGCGAGAAAATAATTTGGCAGGTTCATGTTTCAATTTAACCACGAAATACACAGAACACACGAAAACAGGACGAATTTTCCCTTTCGTGTCATTTCGTGTGTTTCGTGGTTCATAAATCAGGCGGTCATCAACGAACAGCCGCGCGGTTCGGCCAATTGCGCGCGGCCAATCAATTCAAATCCGTCGCCCCGGCGAATTCCCAAATCCTCCGTCTGAATGGCGGCGACGGAAAACACATTCGCCAGATCGAAAACGCGAATCAGTCCGGTTTCGCCATCGGCCACTTCACGTCCGGTTTCCGGCGAAATGATTTGCACCCGCGCCCACGGCGGGAAGCGGAAATGACAGGGTGACGGTGACGAGTGCCGCATCGTCCACGTGCTGCGCGGCACTCGTCAGCCCTACCATCGATAAGCCTGCGAACTCAATTCGCTCATGCCGTATTCGCAGATGATGTTTTCAGGCGGAACGCCGAGCCGTTCCGTGATGAGCGCGTGCAGTTCCGCTTTCGGCATCGAGCGCGAACGGTTTTTGTAGCCGCCGGTTTCCATGACGCGCGAACCGGCGGGAAGCTCGATCCGCAGGTTGCGCTCCACCAGATAATCCAGCAAATGAACGAAGGAAAAAGCGGTGCCCAAGAGAAGTGACGGATGACGAGTGGCGGGTGACGAAACCAGCGCCGCAAGCACAGCGTCAAAATCAAAAGTCCATGCGCCATCCGCGTTTATTTGGCCGACGAATGACGATTCGGGCGCGCCGATGTTTCGCCGCACGGTTTCAAACATGTGGACGAGCGACGAATGCGGCGCCTGCGCTGGCGGCGGCGTCAAAATAATCGGCAGCGCGGGCGGCTCGCCCGCGTGTTTCATCAGAGCTTGCGGACGAGCCGTCCGCGCTCCAAAGCACATTCCGCTCAAACCATGTCCACAGCGACGCTTCATAAACCGCCAGCGATTCTGCGTTGTGAAAATGGCGGCTGGGCTTTTGCTCCGTCGTGCCGCTGGAATGAAAAACGGCGGTGCGCTCTTCCGGCGGAATGCAGGACAGTTCCAATTCCTTGAACGCGCCCGTCGGCACGGCGGGGATTTGCGTCCAGTGCTCGACATTTCCGGCGTCAGCCCGCGCGCCTCGCAAAATTTCCGGTAGGCGGCGTTGTTTTCGAATTGCAAGCGCGAACAGTTCCAGGGCGAGGCTTGAGAATTGCGGATTGCGGATTGCGGATTGCGAATTGGCAACCGACCCGCGCAGGCGGGCGGCGAAGCTGATAAGTTCTTTGTTCATGCGGTGTTTGTTCTTGGCTGGTTTTCCGCGACAGCCACTATAAATACTAGCTTCCTTTCATCGCACTTCAAGCACGGATTCAATAGTTATGGCTTTACTGTTCCACCGCCCAATGGCAGAACTGACCGTGTTTTATGCGATTGTTTCGATTCAGTTCCTGGATGTTGTTGTGGCCGATTGCCATTGTTTTGTTTCTTTACCCCATAAACAACGAGATTACCCGAAGCAGCGTGTTGTTGTCCTTCCTCGGATTATGGATGGGTTGCCTATATTTCGGGTGGAACAAGCGATGGCTTCGGGTTCCGTTTTTGTCGCTCACGGTTCTGGCCATCGCTTTTCTGGTCTTTCCGAGCAGGAATTATGACCACGACAAACTTCGGCAAAATTACGTTGGCCATCTTCGTTCCTACGAGGGCACACGTTATGTTTGGGGCGGTGAAAATAGATTGGGCGTGGATTGTTCAGGCTTGGTTCGGACGGCGTTAATCAAAGCAAGTTTTCAGCAAGGGATTGTGACGGCAAATCCTGGCTTGGTGCGTTTTTCGCTGTCTTTGTGGTGGCATGATTCCACCGCGAAGGCTTTGGGAGAGGAATATCGCAATCAGACAAAGCACGTTCTAAATGCAAAAAGCATCAACGAACTCGGGCAAAACAAGATTATTCCCGGAGACATTGCCGTAACCGATAGCGGCGTTCACGTTCTCGCCAGCTTGGGAAATGACGAGTGGATTGAAGCTGATCCTCATTTCACGAAAGTGGTGATTGTCAAGGTTCCTGCCCCAAAGAACCCGTGGTTCCAAGAGCCGGTTCACATTATGCGTTGGACTGAACTCGGGGTGCATCTTGACACTGTTCTTGTTTGGAGTTCCGCCTTCAGGCGGTTCGGGCGAAATCCCGTGATTTGCCCCGTAAACGCGGAACTCCAAACAATTGCCACCATTCCGTTAAGGACAGTGTCAAGATGCGCCCCTGAACTCGAATCAAAATAAGGCAGCATTGCCATCGCCGCATTTGTCCCCCACACTGCCCGCCCGATGAACAAACGGTTTTACATCACCACCGCGATTGATTACGTCAATGGCCAGCCGCACCTCGGCCATGCCTACGAAAAAATCGTCGCGGACGTCATCGCGCGGTCGCGCCGCAGCCTCGGGCAGGAGGTCTTCTTCCTGACCGGCTTGGACGAACACGGCCAGAAGGTCCAGCAGGCGGCACAAGCCGAAGAGAAAGATCCCGCAGGCTTATTGCGACGCGCTCGCGGCGGACTGGCAGGCGTTTGCCAAAAAACTGGAACTGACCAACGACGATTTTGTCCGCACCACGCAGCCGCGCCACAAGGAATTCGTGCAGGCCACGCTCGCGAAGCTCAATGACGCCGGCCATTTCTACAAGGCGACCTACACGGGCTTTTATTCCGCCAAGGAGGAGACGTTTCTCACGGAAAAGGACCGCCTGCCCGATGGCGCTTCGACCCGAGCTACGGCGAAGTGGTTGAGCTGAAGGAGGACAATTATTACTTCAAGCTCGGCGCGCACCAGCAATGGCTGATTGACACCATCGAGGCGAACCCCGATTTCATCGCGCCGTCCTACCGCCGCAACGAAGTGCTCGGCTTTCTCAAGAACAACACGCTGGAAGATCTGTGCATCTCGCGTCCGGCCGCGCGGCTGAACTGGGGCATTCCCCTGCCCTTCGACAAGGATTTCGTCACCTACGTCTGGTTCGACGCGCTGGTGAATTACACGAGCATCGCCGCCGCGCATCCGTCGCTCGGCCTCTGGCCGGCGGACATCCACGTCATCGGCAAGGACATCGTGAAATTCCACGCCGTCTATTGGCCGATCATGCTCAAGGCGATGGGTCTGCCGCTGCCAAAGCAAATCCTCGTCCACGGCTGGTGGCAGAAGGACGGCGCGAAAATCAGCAAGAGCACCGGCAACATCGTGGAACCGATTGCGGTCATCAACGAATGGGGCTTGGACGCCTTCCGCTTTTACGTCTTGCGCGAGCTCGACATCGGCCCGGACGGCAACTGGACGGACGCCGGCTTCCGCTCGCGCTACCAGGCCGAACTCGCCAACGGCCTCGGCAATCTGGTGAACCGCTCGCTCTCGATGCTCAAGCGCTATCGCAATGGAATCGTGCCAACACGAAAAGATGAAGTTGAACTGTCGCGACCGAGACATTTTTTTGACCGGCCAAGTTAAAGACAAAACTATCACAAAATCGCCTTCAAGAATCATTGCAGGACATTTGGCTAATTGTAACTCGCGCTAACCAATACGTTGACAAGACCGCGCCATTCAAGCTGGCCAAAGACCCGGCGCAGGCGCGTCGGCTGGACGAGGTTTTGTTCAATCTGGCGGAAACATGCCGCATTCTCGCGGTGTTGCTGAATCCATTTTTGCCCGGAACGGCAGTGAAAATTTACTCGCAGCTTGGCTTGACCGGGTCGCCGGAACAGTTTTCCGAATCCGCGTGGGGCAAATTAAGTCCCGGCCACAAAATCGGCGAACCGGCGCCGCTCTTTCCGCGCAAGGATGTTTGAGTTTCCGGAGGGACGAGTTCCACGAGTCCCCAACCTTTCCGTCTTTTATCTTTCGCGCGTTTCGTGTGTTTCGTGGTTGATCAATCCTATTTTTCCGGCCCAAGAATCCCCGGCGACCGGTTGAACCAGTGGAATTTGCGCCCGTCGAATTCTTATCAGTGAACACGCGCGCCGAGAATGAAACATCTTGCCATGACGGAAACCAAAATGAAATCGTGGCAACCATCCGCCAAACTAGGACAAGGCTGGCCATGTAAAATGATAGTGCCCTCTTTACGGGGAGTCGTCTTCAAGTAATTTCTTCTCTCGTAACCACGCCAAAGCGCGCTCCGCATAACCGTGCTCGTCGTCACGCCGAGTTGAGTCTACCACTGTAGCCAGGACAACGCCGATGTCTGCCCACCTAAATAGCGTGACCGCCTTCAAGTTGGCAAGACCATCAGGCATCTATGCTGAGCGAGCCGAGAGCGCGGCTTCGACAAGTCCTCATAGCAAGCAACAGCCTTGGCTCCGAGTGGCGAGTTTTTAGTGCTCGCTACCAACAAGCTGAAATAGAAATCACGGCCACCGGCAAAATACGAACCTACATCAATGTTGCGGAGCACCTGATCGCGCTGAGGTCTGATTGTCGTTCGGACAGAAATGTCGCTGCGGAACTTGGCCTCAATAAACCATACCCACGAAGGCGCTTCCAGAACGACATCTATCTCCGAAGCATGTTCGTCTCCATGCGCAAGAAGTCCGACGGGTGGTGAAACTGAAACCCATAATGATACACTCATCTGGGCGGGCGGCAACGAGGGAACCTGTGGTAATCCACGCTGCGTCAGCAATGGCAACCAAGCCGTCGGATCAATCTGCCGTAGTGAACGAAATACATTCCAAGTAACGGCGTCTTCGCTATTTTCGCTGCATAGATGGCGCAACTTCTTCGCTCGCATATTGACGAACACCGGATCATATCGGTCAGTGATAAGGTTGTCGCGGAAATCATTTGCCACGCGGACGCCGCTTTTAGAAATCTTACCCACAATATTATTCATAGCCTTTAACTGAAATTTGCCTTGCCTTGCTGATCAGGCTCAACGACGGACAATGGCCAGTCCGCTGAAATGCATTGTTCGGTCAGAGTCCAAGAAGTTGCTTTTTCTTTGCCTGAAATTCATCCTCCGTAATTGCGCCTTTTTCTTTCAAAGTCGCCAGCTTTTCAAGCTGGTCAAGATCAGACTGACCTTGTTTATTTGGCTTGTGCTCCACGGGATTCATGAATTCATTCTTTACACGGGTGAAAACCTCTTGGATACCCTCCCGCACTGTCTTCTTCTGAAAGTAGTATATGCCAACTGGGACCAACCAACCAACCAACCAAAGAAAGATCCCGATGATAAAAAAGATCCAGAAAAGGAACGAAGGACGATATTGAACACTTGCAACCGCCAAGAAGCCGTCGTCAACATCTCTCAGTTCAACGGTGGTTGTGTCGATTCGCACGGGATAGAAGAAGGATGCCTCGATCAATTTGACTACAAGGGCATCACCGTGTTGCTGCGCATTCTGAGATACTTTCTTGAATTGTTCCTCCAGAGTTTTCAGAAGTTCTTCCTTCCCCGCGCTGGTTGCAATTCTTTCACTGACTTCGAATTTCATATTTGGTTTGTGGTTTGATTTTATCCGCTCATCCCCGCATGGGCCGGTCGGTGGGCAACTGAAATGTTTTGCGGATGTTGGCCACGCCGGGGGTGCGCCACGGGAACGCCTGCTCGGCGGCGAGTTGCACTTGATGCCGCAAGCCGGCCAGCGTGCCAATGTTCGCCACTATGGTTTGGAGCGCGGCGGCATTTTCGTTTTGCTGGTCGCCGGGTGCGGTGACGTTCGCCGCATATTTCGTGACGGCGTTGGACAGCGCCTTGATTTGCGCGGCCTTGATGCCGGGCAAAACGTCCTGCGGCGGCGTGCCCGCCAGCCGATCGCGAATGGCAATGGCGGCGGTTTGAACCTCCCCCAGCGTGTCCTCGGCCAGCCCTTCGCCGATGAAGTAAGCATGGCGCATCTCGCCCTGGTCGCCGGTGAATTTGCGCCGGGCGGCGGTCTGGATGGGCGCGATGACGGCAATCAGGGCGTCGCGGGCGATTTTTTCCTCGGCGGTCAGCTCGTTTTTCTGAACGCGTGTGCCGGTGAGCTTGCCAATCGCCGTTTCGGTGGTGTCTGCCAAGGTGGTGATTTGTCCCGGCAACGTGGCGTCGAATTCCACGAGGGCCAAAGCTGCGGCGTTGGCAGGATCGGCAGCAGCCTTGGCCACGGCGCGGGAATTGGCGATTTCGTTCAGGTGTTTCCGATTGATGGTGCTGCGCTGGCGTTTGGCCTTGGGCGCGGGTGTCGGGGTTGGGGTTGGGGTTGGATCACTCATAGTTAGTTCAATGTTGAATGTTGAATGTTCGGGAGAAAGCGAATTTTGATGGTTTTGAGGACACAGTTCCATGGTAGGGACGACCTGCTGGTCGTCCGAGGCTGCGCGGCAGCGCAGCCCTACCAATTTTGCGCCAATTGTTGCAGAAGTTTTGTAAGTGGCTGAAAACTAGGCGATTGGATTCTCGTCTTTGGTGAAAAACGTCAAAACTTAGCGCATCCGGGTCAATTCTTAGCGGGTCCGGGTTAAAACTTAAGCCGTCCGGGTCACGACTTAACGCGTCCGGGTCAAATCTTAAGGCTTCGGGATTGGAACTTAGCGCGTCCGGGTTGCCGATTAGTGCGCCGGGGTTGCGACTTAAGGAACCGGCATTGCGCGATAGCGCGCCGACATCAAATAACAGCTCTCCACCAGCGGTCGTCAGGCCGTTGAACTTGCCAATTGAAGTTCCATTGCCCATACCCAGTTTGAGGACGATGGAGTTTTGAATTATACCGGCGCGAAGTCAAGCGCGATTTTCTAATGAAACTGTTGAGCCCATCCCGCAGTCAATTCAACACCACGCCACGGCGGTAGTAAGTCGGAATGTCGAGGTCTTCGCCCTTGTGAATCGTCGGTTCGCTGGAATCAAACCGGCCCTTGGCGATGATGTCCAGCGCCAACTGCTCCTGACGCATCCGCGCGCCGGACTTGCGCCCGCGGCCGGCGGCGTGCTGCTTGATCAACTGTTCGCGCTGCTGCAACACCGGCGACTGGGCCGCAGTCCGCCCCGCGCCATGGCAACTGGTCTGCGCCGGCGGCATTTCGGACGGAATCGCGGTGCTGTTTCTGGCGGCAATTACCGTCACGGAAAGGTGGTTTTTCAATTTCGGGTCCACCGCCGCGCCCATGATGATTTGCGCGCGTTCGCACTGGCGGCTGATTTGTTCCATCACGCGGTTCACCTCGGCCATCGTCAATTCGCGTCCGCCCAGCAGGCTCACCAGCACCGCATCGGATTCCGCCAGCGCGCGGCCTTCGTCCAGCAGCGGATGCGCGAGCAGTTTCTCCACGACCTCGCGCGAGCGCGCCGCGCCGCCGGCCTCGACAAAGGCAAAAACGCCCTCGGAATGGCGGTCGCGCACGAGCGAGCACAAATCGCTGAAATGAATCTGGATCAAACCGGGGCGCGTGAGCAATTGCCACACGCCGCGCACGCCCCCGATCAGCAGGCCGCCGGTGATGCGGAACGTGTCGAGCACGCTCGTATTCTCGTCAATCAATTTGCACGCCTTTTGGTTCGGCAGGCAAATCACGCCATCCGCCGCGGCTTTGATCTGTTCCAAGGCCGACTGCGCCTGCTGCTGGCGGCGGTTGCCCTCACAGGAAAACGGCAGCGTCACAAACGCGAGCACGAGCGCGCCGGTTTCCCTGGCCGCGCGCGCCAGCACGGGCGTGACGCCACTGCCCGCGCCGCCGCCGAGTCCGGCGATGATCAAAACGACCGCCGCGCCTTCGCACGCGGATTTGAGCGTGGAAAATTGCTCCTCGGCGATGGCGCGACCGCGTTCGGGATCGCCGCCGGTGCCGAGGCCGCGCAGCAATTTTGTTTCGAGCGAAATTTTCATCGTGGCGGACGACGCGGCGAGAGACGCGGTGTCCGTGTTGACCGCGATCAGACTCGCACCGGCGAATTCCTGCGCATCCAGCGCATCGAGAAGGCTGACGCCGGCGCCGCCGACGCCGAAGATCTTGACGACGGGTGTTCCGGCGGTTTCGATGTCCCGCGAGCGGTTTTCAATTTTGGTATCCATAAGCAACCGGATTTATTTCCACAATCTTGGAAGCCGGCTCAGGAATCCGCCGGGAGGCTTGCGCTTTCTGCACGAACCATATTTCACGAGGCCGATGGCGGTGACGAATTCCGGCTGGTCGAGCGCGGACTTGAGGCCGCTGATGGAATTGGTCTGCCCGATCGAAACCGGCATCTGGAAAACCGTCTCGGCCAGCTTCGCGATTTGCGGAATGCGCGCGCCGCCGCCGCACAGATAAACCCCGGCGCGCAAATGATCCATCAGTCCGGCCTGTTCCAAATCCTGCGCGATGATCTGAAAAATTTCCTCCAGCCGCACCGACATGATGCGCTGCAAATGCTCCAGGTTGACGGTCTTGAGCGGCAGACCGAGGTCGTTCGTGACGGTGATGGTCCGGCCCTTGAGCGTTTCATCCACGAGCGCGGAGCCGTATTCGAGCTTCAACTTTTCCGCGCGGCTCAATTGCACCTTCATGCCGTGGCCGAGGTCATTGGAAACATGATCGCCGCCAATCGCCAGAACGCCGGTGTGCTTGATGATGCCGTCGGCATAAACGATGTAGTCCGTCGTGCCGCCGCCCATGTCAATCACGAGCGCGCCAAGTTCCTTTTGCTCGCCCGTCAGGAGCGCAAGCGACGATGCGAGGCCATTGAACACCGGCAGGTCGTCCACCTCAAGCTGTAACCCCTTGACGACGCGGATGGCGTTTTGCAGCCGGGTCCGGACGCCGTGAACCACGTGAACATCCACCTCCAGCCGCGCGCCCGTCATGCCGACGGGATTCGTGATGCCGTCCTGTCCGTCCACAAAAAAATGCTGGCGGACGGCGTGAAGAATCGCATTTTCAGCGGGCAGGTTGATCGCTTTCGCATTTTTGACCACGTCCTCCACGTCTTCATCGGAAATTTCGCGGTCGGCGGAAACCACCGGATGGATGCCATGATTGTTGAAACCGCGGATGTGCCCGCCGGTCACGCCGAGATACACGCTGCGGATTTCCACGTTGGCCATCTTCTCCGCCTCCACGATGGCGTTGCGGACATCCTCCTCGGCCAGCGCCGCGTCCACGATCTCGCCCTTGCGCACGCCGCGCGAACGCGCCTGGCCGAGGCCGATGATGTTCAGCGCGCCTTCCGCGCCCTGCTCGCCCACGACGGCACAGACCTTCGACGTGCCAATTTCCAGGCCGACAATGATATTCGAGTCGTCAAACATTTTACCTCCGGGTGTTTGCGGAATTAAAAATTTTCGGTGCAGCGGCCGAACGCCAAAAGCTGAACCGGCGTGTTGTTTGTCCACCGCCAGATCAGCGACATGATCGCCGCGTTCCTGCTTTGCGCGTAATCGTAAATTTCGCGCCAGCGGCGTAATTGTTGCTCCACATTTTGCAGGCCGAAAGTAATTTTGCCGCCTTGCGCGGTTGTTGCAACGATGATTTGGGGCGACGAAACGTCAACCCGTTGCAAATCCACCAGGCCCATCATCGGCGAATGGCCGAACGCGCGGAGCAATTGCAACGCCGCCTGCAACGGCGCCGACTCGACGCGTTGCCCGGCCTGCAGTTGATAGACATTCAGCCCCGTGATGACCGGCAGCCGGCTGTTCATCTGCGCCAGCGGGAGGGTGCAAAGACGCGGGTCGAGCGGCTGCATGACGACGCCGGCGGCGTCCAGTTGAAAGACCGAAACCATGATGCCGTTCGCGCCGTCCGTGCGCGGGACGTTGACCTGCGCCACCGGAACACGCTCCGTCACGCGGATGTTCAGCGTGCGCGGCAGCACCCGCTCGATGGAAACGGAATCAATCGCCGGAACCAGTTCGAGGTTGCGTTTCACCGCCGCCAGATCGAGCGCGATGAGATTTGCGCCGGGCTTCACGCCGGTCCAGCGGCGCAATTGTTCCGGTGCGATGACGCCGTCGGTCTGCACGTCCACGCGCTGGATTGCGAACGCGGGATTTTCATAGACGAATTTGTCCAGCGTCCACTCGCCCGCGCACCAGAAAAGATAAAGTCCCAGCACTGTGCCGCCCACGACCAGCACCGACAGCGAAACCAGCCTGACGCGCTTCGCCCGCACCTGATCGGAACGCAGCTTCACGTCGAGCATCTGCCCGCCGCCCCGCCGCCGGTTTTTTGGTTTGCGTTTAAACCACATGTTAATCTAGAATTCAGTCGGCGATAACCGCCGCTGGTCAGCCGCCGTTTATCCAGTTCAACTGCCGCTTTTCGTCTTCAGCGCCAGGTCAATCATGCGCTGGCAAAGCTCCGCGTAATTCAAACCCGCCGCCGCCGCCGCCTTTGGCAGCAGGCTTGTTTCGGTCATGCCCGGCAGATGTGTTGACTTCCAGCACGACCGGCGCGCCGTCCGCGCGCACCATCACGTCCACGCGGGCATAGTCACGTCCACCAATCGCCTTGAACGCGCCGAGCGCGGCGGCCTGGATTTTTTTGGTTGTCGCGGAATCGAAATCTGCCGGGCAGAAATATTCCGTGCAGCCCGCCGTGTATTTGTTGCGATAATCGTAACTGCCGGTTTTCGGGCGCACCTCGACCACCGGCAGCGGTTTGCCGTCCAAAATCCCAACGGTCGTCTCGCGTCCGATGATTTTTTCCTCGACCAAGACTTCCGAGTCAAATTTCAACGCTTCCGCCAGCGCGCCCGGCCAGTCAGCGGCGCGCTCGACAAACTGCAGCCCGACGCTGGAGCCTTGCCTCACCGGCTTCACGACCAGCGGCGGCTGGAAATCCTTGGGGAACGGCGCTTGCGCCGAATTCACAACGATAAATTTTGCCGTCGGGACACCGGCTTTGACGCACCGCTGCTTCGTCAACACCTTGTCGAACGCGATGCGGCTGGCCTCCGCATCGCAGCCGGTGTAAGCCACGCCGAGTTTGTCGAGTTGCCGCTGCACCGTGCCATCCTCGCCATAGGTTCCGTGCAATGCCAGAAAGACGATGCCGGTTTCCGCCGGCAAAACGAACTTGCCGTCTTTCGGATCCACTTCAAAAACCTCGTGGCCAAGCGAGCGGAGCGATTTGGCCACGGCGGCGCCGGAACGCAGCGACACCTCGCGTTCGGCGCTGGGGCCGCCGAGCATCACCACGATTTTCACCGGTCTAATCATTTGTCCAAAATACGGGAAACATTCAATATTCAATATTCAACGCCCAATGATTCCGCCGCCGACTCCATTGGGTGTTCGGCGTTGATTGTTGAATGTTCGATGTTTTCACAAATCTTCGCCAATAATTTCCACTTCCGCCTGCAACTCGATTCCACGCCCGGCTTTCACCTTCGACTTCACAATTTCAATCAACTCCAAAACATCGCGCGCTGTCGCGCTGCCGTCGTTGACGATGAAATTGCCATGTTCCCGCGACACCACCGCGCCGCCGACGCGCGCGCCTTTCAGCCCAAGCTCGTCAATCAATCTGCCCGCGGGAATCGCCGGCGGATTTTTAAAAATGCAGCCGGCGCTCGGCGCGGCGGGCTGCGACGCCCACCGTTTCCGGCTGAACGCGCTCATCCGCTGCGCAATGGATTCCGGCGAATCCGTCCGGCCCTCCAGCACCGCGCCCAGCGCAACGTGATTTTTCAACAGGTCGCAGCCGCGGTATTTCGCCGCCATTTTCTCCCGCGACAGCTCGCGGACGTTGCCGTCAAAATCCATCAGCCGGACCGATTCGACGACATCGAACGTCGCGCCGCCCATGGCGCCGGCGTTCATCCGCAGCGCTCCGCCGACGCTGCCGGGAATGCCTTCGAGAAATTCCAAACCGCTCAAGCCGTGACGCCGGGCTTCAATCACGACATTCTTCAACTTCGCTCCCGCGCCGCAGCACAATTGTCTGACCGGTGACTTCAATCTTGCCGAAGGCCAGTTGCGACAGGCTGACGACAACACCGCGATAACCGCCGTCGCGCACCAGCAGATTCGAGCCGCGCCCGATAACAAAGAACGGCACGCCGCGCCCGCCGCAAAATTTCACGACGGCGGCCAAATCCCCTTCCGACGCCGGCTCGACATACACTTCCGTCGGCCCGCCGACGCGCAATGTCGTGTGACCCGCCAGCGGCTCATCGCGGCGGATGACCGTTGCGGACGAAACGCGGACGGCGACTTCATCTGCAAAATCGTTTTTGTTTTGCACCGGCATTTCCAAAATGGTTTCGGCTGCAGTCATGCAGCGGAAAAGTTCTGCCGCTCCGTCGCGTCGGAGCGCGGACGGCTCGTCCGCGAGCCGCGGTGCGGCGATACACACGCGGACAAGCTGTCCTCGCTCCTAAGAATCGCGCTCAAAATGTTTTCAGCAATTTGTTCCGCCGCCCGCGGCTGCGTGCCATTGCGCCAGAGCATTTTGCATTGCCGCGCGCGCCACTGTCATTTTCCACCAACCCGGTCACCATGGCCGCCACTTTTTCCGGCGTGGAATTTTTCTGTTCCAGCAACTTCGCCGCGCCGGTCTTTTCAAACGCTGCCGCGTTGAAAAATTGGTGATTGTCCGCCGCCGCGGGAAACGGCACGAGCAGCGACGGCAGCCGCATCGCCGCGATTTCGGCGAGCGACGACGCGCCGGCGCGGCTGACGGCGGCGGTCGCCGCGCCGAGCGCCAGATCCATTTCCGCGAGAAACGGTTTGACCACGGCTTTGATTCCCCGCGCGGCATAGGCGGCATTTGCCTTTTCAAAATCTTTTCCGCCGGTGAGATGAAGGAATTGGAGCGCGGGTGGCCCGCCTGCGTGTTCGCCGTCCGACCCAACTTCGCAGGCGGGCCGACCGCGCTCCGCGAAACAGGGCAGCGCGGACAGAATCATTTCGTTGAGTCCGCTCGCGCCCTGGCTGCCGCCGACAATCAGAATCGTGGGCAGATTCGGAGTCGAGTCCGAGCACCGTCCGGCAGGCGGCGGCTTCGCGCGGCTGGAATTGCGGGCGAACCGGCGTGCCGGTCGCCGTCGTTTTGCGCGCTTTCAGGCGCGCTGCCGCTTCGGGGAAACCGACGAACGCCTCGTCCACGAACCGCGCAAGAAATCGGTTGGCGCGGCCGGGAATGGTGTTGGATTCGTGGAGGAATGTCCCCACCCCCAGTTCTTTCGCCACCAGAACCGGCGGCGCGCTGGTAAATCCGCCCATCGCGAGGACGGCATCGGGCCGGCACCGGCGGAAATATTTTCCGGGCGGCGAACAGCGATTTCACAAAGCTGACGGCAAATGAAAAGTAATTCCGGTTTTGCAGCCCGACGGCGGGCAGGGTGAAAATTTCCACGCCACACGCGGCTTTCACCGCCTGCTGGTCAATGTCCTTGGGCGAGATGAGCAGGGCAACGCCGCAACCGCGTTTCTGGAGTTGTTCCGCAACGGCGAGTCCCGGAAAGAGATGCCCGCCCGTCCCGCCGCAGGCGATGGCGACGAAGGGCGTTTTGGTTTCCGGAACGGTCATGTGGCCCTCGCGGCGAAGGGATTTTCAGGCTGGCCAAAAAGCGGCTCGGATTTTGTTTCACGTGCCGGCGCGAGGCGGGCGACGCTGAACAAAATGCCGACGCAGGCGAGCATCAGCAAGAGGTTCGAACCGCCGTAGCTGATGAACGGCAGCGGCAGTCCCTTGTTCGGTAACGCGCTGGTGACGACGCCGATGTTGATGGCGGCCTGGAGGCTGATCAACAGCGTGACTCCGGTGGCGAGCAGAAAACCGAAGGTGTCGCGGGAGTTCAGCGCGATGTAAATGCCGCAAATCGCGACGACAATGAACGCAACAACGACGAGCAGCGTGGCAATCAAGCCGAGTTCCTCGCCGATGTTGGCAAAGATGAAGTCGGTTTGAATCTCGGGAAGGTAACCGAATTTCTGCATGCCGTTGCCGAGGCCGACGCCCGTCATGCCGCCCGCGCCCAGGCCATACATGGCGTGTTGCGCCTGATTCGCCGCTGCCAACGCCGCGTTGCCATCAATGCCTCCGGCGGACAAGCCATACATCGCGTGTTCTGCTTGAGTCGCGGCGCCGTTCAGATTTTCCTTCCAATGCAGCCAGGCACTGATGCGTCCCATGCGCATCGGGTCGCGCAGGATGGAAACCGCCAGACCAGCCGCGCCGAGCGCCGCGGAGATCGAAAGGTGTTTCCAGCGGACGCCGGCGAGGAGCAGCATCGAATCCGCCGACGGCGGCGAGCAGAATCGTCGTGCCGCGATCCGGTTCAATGAAAATCAAACCGAGCATCAGCCCGACGAACAGGCCGGGCAGGATCACGCCGCGTTTCCAGGTTTGCATCTTCCGCTGACAGTGTCGCGCCATACCACGCGAGCATGATGACGAACGCGAGCTTGGCGAATTCGGAAGGCTGGAGAGTGAGGCCGGCCTTCGATCCAGCGATGCGCGCCGTGGCTGGCGTGGCCGATGTGCGGCACAAACACCAGCGCCAGCAGAAGCAGCGCGAGCGAATATACCGGCCAGGCGAACTTGTTCAGCCATTGATAATCGAGCGTTGCCGTCGCCGCGCAGAGGACGAAGCCGGCCGCGCACCAGACGAGCTGCATCATCAGGTCGTGCGCGCCGGCTTTCACCATGCTTGAGCTGTAAAGCATCACCAGCCCCAGCGCCAGCAGGGCGGCAACGCAAAACGCCAAAGTTGTGACGGCGACTTTCATTTCAACATTTCAAAAATGCCAGCCGCGTTTCAACCGGCGGCTATCGTCCCCGTTGGCGAGCCAACCGGCGGCGTCGAGACCGGCGGCGTCACGGGCGCCAACGCATCCGGTGCGGCAGGAGCAGCCGGGGGCGCCGTGACCGGAGCCGCAGCTTCAGCCTTTGCCGGAATTTTCAGTTTTTTACCCACTTTGATTTTGGTCGAGGTCAGGTTGTTCTCGGCCTGAAGCGCCTTGACAGTCGTGTTGTGGGCCTTGGCGATCTTTGTCAGCGTGTCGCCGGGTTTGACGGTGTAAGTTTCAGTGCCGCCGGTTGAAACGGCGCCCGGTTCGGTTCCAGCCGAAATGCCGGCCGTTGTCGGGGCTGCTGAAGAGCCAGCCGGGATGGTGAGCTTTCGTTGATTTTCAACTTGGTCGGCACAACTTTCGGATTCGCTGCTTCAAGCGCCTTGAGCGTGACGCCGTGGGCCTTGGCAATCTTGGCCAGCGTGTCTCCCTTGACCACTATGTATTCGGTTCCGGCGGCTTCCGGACGGGAGGCGCGGCGGGCGGCGTGGGGAGTGGCGCCGGCTCAAAGGCGGCCGGCGGGTTGCTCGCCATACCGGTGGCGGATTGGTGTCCATGACAGGCGGCGGGTTGGTCGCCACGAAAGGATTGGGTTCGGGCTGCGGTTGATTTTCAGCCGGCTTTGTGCAGCCTCTGGATGAGCATGGCGGTGAGGCCGGCGGTGCCGGCGATCACCACGCAACCGACGGCGAGTTTCATGCGCGAGCGGCGTTTGTTTTGCTCCAGCACGGAGCCTTGCGGGACGAATGGATTGGGGTTGTTCATGATTTTGGCGCGGTTGGCGTCCTTTCTTCGAGGTGGTGTTGTTGACTTGGTTGATTTTTCCGCCGCGAGACTTTCCCTCGGCAAATTTCACGGCGGGTTAAATTCGTTATGTTCATCGGCACGAAAATGAAGCGGCAACCTGCGGCTTCCAAGGGAACTTCTAACAGTCCCCCGCGGTTTGCGCAAGGAGCAAAACGCGGATTCTTCAATGCCAGTCTTGTTTTCATCTCAATTTCAATGTGGCCAGCGCGACCACCGCGCACAGCACGCACAAAATGTAAAAGCGCATGACCACCTGCGATTCATACCAGCCCTTTTTCTCGAAATGATGGTGCAGCGGCGCCATCAAAAAAATCCGCCGGCCGGTGCCCGTCCGCAGCCGCGTGAACCGGAACCAGCCGGTCTGCAAAATCACCGAGACGGCCTCCAGCACAAACACGCCGCCGGCAATCACCAGCACAAACGGCTGGTGAATCAGCACCGCGATGATGCCAAACGCGCCGCCCAGCGCCAGCGACCCGGTGTCGCCCATGAACACCTGCGCCGGATGGCAGTTGAACCACAAAAATCCCAGCCCCGCGCCGATGAGCGCCGCGCAGAACACCGTCAATTCGCCCGCGCCGACGACGTAGGGAATCTGCAAATAGGCCGCCGCCTTCACGTTGCCCGCGACGTAGGTGAACACCAGAAACACAAACGCCGTGATGAGCGTGCAGCCAATCGCCAGGCCGTCCAGGCCGTCCGTCAAATTCACCGCGTTCGAGCTGCCGACAATGGCCAGCACAATAATCGCAATGCCGGTGATGGCGCCCGCCTGAACCGGCCATTTGTAAAACGGCAGCATCACCACGCTGACTAGGTTGCTGATGATGGCATCGTGATTTCCCACCAGCCGCAGATCGCTCGTCGCCGGCAGTTTCCAAAGGTAAATCCCCACGAACAGGCCGAGGGCGATTTGCGTCGACAAGCTTCACGCGCGGCGGGGTGCCGCCTCCGCTTTGCTGGATGATTTTGGCGTAGTCGTCGTAAAATCCCAGCCCCGCCAGCACCAGCACCGAGAGCATCGTCAGTTCCACCTGCGCGTTCCATTGCGTCCACAGCATCGTTGAAAACAACAGCACGGTGACAATCATCACGCCGCCCATCGTCGGCGTTCCCTTTTTGCTCAAGACGCGCGCGGCCAGGCCGCCCGCCTCCTCGGCCTTGTCCGCGTAATCCTGGCCGAATTTCAATTGCTTCAGCCAGCGGATGATTTTCGGCCCGAGCCACCAGCTCAAAATCAGCGCCGTGATGGCCGCGCCCGCCGCCCGCACCGTGATGTAATGAAACAGCCGCAACGCCGAAAGGTGGTCCGCCCACGGCGTCCCTTTCGTCCAGTCGAGCAACTGCTGGCTCAAATAATAAAGCATTCGTTCCACTCACGGTTTCTCCGGTTTCAAAATCTCGGCGATGCGTTCCAAGCGCGACGCCCGCGACGCCTTCAACAGAACCACGTCGCCCGGCTTCAAAAAACTCTTCACCGCTTTCATCGCCGCTTCCACGTTCGCAAATTCAATCACGCGGTTCAATCCCGCGTCGCGCGCCGCCTTCGCCGTGACCGGCGCCATTTTGCCGACGGCGAACAACTGGCCGATGCCGAGTTCCGCCGCGCGCCGGCCCACTTCCGCGTGCGCCGCCTCGCTGTGCGCGCCCAGTTCATTCATGTCGCCGAGCACCGCCACGCGCCGGCCCTGCAACGGCAGATCGCACAGCGTTTCGAGCGCGGCAATCGCCGAATCGGCGTTCGCGTTGTAGGCATCGTCCAGCACTCGCACACCGCCCGCTTCCCAAAAATTCAGCCGCATCTTCGGCGGCTTGCATTCGGCCAGGCCGTCCCGGATTTCGGGACGGCCCAGACCGAGTTCCTCACTGACCGCGATTGACAGCAAGGCGTTTGCCACCTGATGGCGTCCGAGCAAATTAATCCGATATTCGCCGCTGAATTCCGCCTTCTGGCGCCTGCCACCCGGAACGTCACGCCGTTTTTGTCCAGCCGGATTCTTTCCGCGCGCCAGTCGCAGTTTTCGCCGGTTCCGACGCGGACAATTTTCGCCCGCGTCCGCTTCGCAATCTGCTCCGTCCATTCGTTGTCGCCGTTGACAAAGAGCGTGCCGTCCGCCGGCAACAGTTCCGCGAGCCGGCCTTCCTCCTGCGACCACCCCGGCGAGGTCGCCGAAAAATTCCAAATGTTCGCGGCCGATGTTCGTCATCACGCCGAACTTCGGCTGGATCATTTTCACCAGCGGCGCCAGTTCGCCCGGATGGTTCGTGCCGGCTTCAAGCACCGCCGCCTGATGCGATTTTTCCAATCCGCAACAGCGTCAGCGGCACGCCGATGTCGTTGTTGAAGCTCGCCTCGCTCCAGACCGTCGCCAGCTTCCGGCTCAAGACCGACGCAATCAATTCCTTGGTCGTCGTCTTGCCATTCGAGCCGCCGACGCAATCACCGGCAGATCAAACTCCCGCCGGTAGGCCGCCGCGAATGTTCCGAGCGCGACCGCGCGTCGTCCACGGCCAGCATCGGCACGTCTTGAGCGGCCTTACATTTTGAACTTCGGACTTTTGACTTTTCAATGACGACCGCCGCAACGCCTTTGGCCGCGACTTCGTCCAAAAAATCGTGGCCGTCGTGGTGTTCGCCCTTGATGGCAAAGAACACATCGCCCGGCTGCGCCTTGCCGCGAATCGGTGCAGACATTTTTGACGATGGTTTCACCCGCGCCGCGGCGGATTTCCCCGCCGCAGGCTTCAGCGACAAATTTCAAAGAGCGTTCTTCCACAAAATTTCACTTCAGCAAAAACGTCGCCGTGACGACGGCGGTGATGGTTTTCCGCCGCGAGGCGGTGTCGCTCTCGCCCTGCCAGCTCGTCGCGACGCTGTGCAGCGGCGTGATCTGAAAAATGCCCTGGTCGGCGCTTTGCAGCCGCGCGATGGAACGTCCGCCCTGCGACGGCGATCTGCCCGGCGCGGGCGCAGGGCGTCCTTCGTGGCATCGGCCAGCATTTCAATCTTGGTTTCGGGCGACTTGCTGTAAATAAACTGCGGCGCCGCGACGGTGAAAATCACGCCCTGCTCCACCAGCGGCGTGCTGTCCAGTTTGTCGAGCCGGTCCACGTCCGTGGATTCCACGGAAACGGACTGCGACAGGCGATAGCCCGCCGTGTGCTGCAACACAAAGCCGTCGGCGGATTTTTTCGACGCCTTCAGTTCTTCAATCACAATCGGCGCGAAGTTGAAATTGGTCACGCCGGCGCCGGCCAGAAATTTTTCCACCAGCGCGCGGTCGGCCTGAATCCCGTGTTGTGCGTCCAGCAGCGTGTCCGCCTCCACCTGGAAACTGCCGGACCAGATGGCCAGGTCGGCTTCGACATTCTTCTGGACGGAGCCTTTGACGGTGATGAACTGCGAGTTTTTCACCTTCAACCACGTCGTCGTGGCGAGCATGGCGGACAAGACCAGCCCGACGGACAGAAAAAGTCCGGCGAGCATGCCAAAAAGTTGCGGGCGTGAATGGTTCATTGTGTCGGCGGTTTGTTTTGCGCGCGGGCCGAGGCAACAGCCGGCAGCGGGGTTGCGGGTTGCAGATTTTGGTCCGGCGGAATGTTAAAATAACTCGCGCAACGTTCGGCGACTTTCCTGAACACCGGACCGCAGAGCTGCGCCGCCAAACGCGTGGCCGCCTTCCTTCGGCGCGTCCATCACAATGGAAATGCAGAGCTGCGGGTTCGTCCGCCGGGAAAAATCCGATGAACGTGATGACAAATTTCTCGTTTGAGTAAGCGCCGTTGATCGACTTTTTGCGCCGTGCCGGTCTTGCCGGCCGACGACATAATTGGCCATTCTCGCTTGCGGCGCGGTGCCGTCATCGGACACAACGGTTTTGAGCGCCTCCACCATTTCCTTCGCGGTTTCCTCGCTGATGACGTGCCGGACGCGTCTGCGGCTCGTATTGCTGCACCACCTTTCCGTCGCGGTCCTGCAACCGTTTCACGAGCATCGGGCGCATCAACACGCCGCCGTTGGCGATCGCGCCGACGGCCATGGCCATTTGCAGCCGCGTCACCGCCACGCCCTGCCCCATCGGGATTTGCGCGATGGAGTATTTGCCCCATTTGTCGGGCGGACGCACAAAATTTTGCGCGCCGGATTCGTCCGGCAGCGGAATGCCCGTGCGCGCCCCAAGCCCGAAATCGGGTCATGTAATCGTAAAGTTTCGGTGCTTGAAGCTTGATTCCGATTTTTGCCGCGCCGATGTTCGAGGATTTTTCCAGAACCTGCTCCACGGTGAGGTTGCCAAAATGGTCGTGCTCGGCGTCGTGCAAATGATTCCGCCGTAATGGAAAACCCCGTTCTCGCAGAAAACGTGTCGGTCAAACTCACGACGTGCTCGTTCAGCGCGCCGGAAATCACGATCGTCTTGAACGTCGAGCCCGGCTCCATCACGTCGCTGATGACGCGGTTGCGGAGCGCGTCGGGCGACGCGGCGCCGGGATTGTTCGGATCGAAATCCGGCAGCGACGCCATCGCCAGAATTTCCCCCGTGCGCGGGCGCATGACGATGCCGGTGATGCTGACCGGCGCGTGTTTCTTCATCGCGTCGGCCAGCGCGGATTCGAGAATGTGCTGAACCGCCGCGTCAATCGTCAGCACCACGTTCAAGCCGTCGCGCGGCCGCACGTCCTCGTCGCGCAACGCCACCAGCTCGCGGTTGCTGGCTGTCGGTTTCCGTCACGCGCCAGCCGGCGACGCCGCTCAACGTCGGATTCAGCGACCAGTTCAATCCCGTCGCGTCCGGTGATTTGCGAAACCGGGCGGCCGTCCAGCTTGTATTCCTCCACAGCCGAAAATCCCAGCACCTGCGCCGCCAGCGCGCCATTCGGATACACGCGCATCTGGCCCGACTCGGCGAAAATCGCGGACTTCCGCAATGCCACCAGGAATGCGCGGTCGGCCTTGGACAGTTTTTTTTCATCCACTCCGAATGTGAGATTGGTCATCGCCGATTGGATTTTCCGCCAGGTGTCGTCGGAGACATTTTTCTGCGAGCCGGACGTAATGAAGGTTGTTCGTGACGGTTTCGCCCTTCTCATTTTTTGAAACGCGCGGAAATAGTTTCTGGTAAAGGTCGGCCTCGTTCATTTGCAGCAGCGGCGCGAGGGCGCGCGCCACGACCGCCTGCTGGTTGCCGATAAGCGACGGGTCGGCGCAGACCGTCTTCACCGGAATGCTCGTGGCGAGAGGATTGCCGCGCGCGTCGAGAATGTCGCCGCGGCGGGGCGCCTGCCAGAATTCGTGCTGTGTGTCGTCCTGCGCCAGCTTCGCCAGCTCGTCGTGGCGCACCACCTGCAAGTCCACCAGCCGGAAGCCGAGGCCGGCGAACGCCAGCACCAGCACCGCCAGCAGCAGCAGCACGCGCTTGAATTGCACCCGTTTTGTCATGTGCAAAAACGGCCAGCCGCCCGTGGCGATCGGTTCCTCAACCAACGGCGTCACGAGCGGCGGCCAAAATTTCAATTTCATTGCGTCATTGCGCCCGCCTGCCGCGCGGCCAACTGGCGCGTTGAACTTTCTCGTTTCCAGCGGGTCGGAAGGCTCCGGCAGCCGCACCACCTGCGACGGCGACGCCGGCACGAGACCGAGATTCAATTCCTTCACCCGCTGATCCAGAAACGGCGGCAAATGCAAATCCGCGAGCTGGTCGCGCGAGCTTTTGGTTGTCGTCCCGCAACTGCTTCAGGCGCGACTCGCGCTGCCGGATTTCCTGGCCAAGCTGAATGATCCGGCTTTTCTGCCAGACGTAACCGACCGACGCGCCGCAAACCACCGAGCACAGCAAGAACCACCTTCAGCACCGGGCCGAAGTGGGCCGCCGCCGACTGATTTTTTCGATTTCCCGCCATCTTAAATTCCTGCTCGTCCTCGTCCTCGATTCCACCCCGGATTTCGAGGACGACGACGAGGACGATTTTCAAATCTTTTCCAGCACCCGCAATTGCGCGCTGCGGCTGCGCGGATTTTCCGCTCAATTCCGATTTCGCCCGGCGTGATCGCCTTGCGCGTCACCCATTTCAACTCCGGCGCGCGCGGCTGCCGCAATTCCGGCACGTCCACTTCGCCGGCGAACGTGTAATCGCGCGTCCGCTCGCGGCCAAATTCCTTCACCACGCGGTCTTCCAGCGAATGAAACGTGATGACCGCCAGCCGCCCGCCGGGCTTCAAAATGTTCACCGCCGCTTCCAGCCCGCGTTTCAAAGAGCCGATTTCGTCGTTCACCGCAATCCGCAGCGCCTGAAAAATCTTCGTCGCCGGATGCGTTTTCTTCCCGGCGCGCGGCAAAATTCGTTCAATCAATTCCGCCAGTTGCCGCGTCGTCTCAAATTTCCGCGCCGCGCGGTCGTGAACAATCGCCTTCGCCAGCCGCCGCGATTCGCGCTCGCCGCCGAATTCCCAAAAAATCCGCGCCAGCGTTTCCGCGCTTTCGCCGTTCACCAAATCCGCCGCCGTCAGCGATCTGCCGGTCATCCATCCGCATGTCCAGCGGCCCGTCCTGCTGGAAACTGAACCCGCGCTCCGGCGAATCCAGTTGCGGCGAACTCACGCCCAGATCCAGCAGCACGCCGTCGCAGCTTGCCGCCGGAATCCAGCCGCCCATTTCCGCAAAATTGCCGCGGCGGATTTCAAACCGGCCGGCGAATTGTTCCGCCAGCCGCGCGCGCGCCGCCTCAATCGCGGCGCCATCGCGATCGCACCCAGACAGCCATCCAGTCGGCGAGCTCGCGGCCAGCATGTCCGCCGCGTGTCCAGCCCCACCGACCGTCCCGTCGGCGTAGCGTCCGCCCGGCTTCGGCTTCAGCGCGTCCAGCACCTCCGCCGCCATCACTGGTTTGTGAATGAATTCTGGCACTGCGCATTTTTGGTTCAAAGCGCGGTCGCCCTCAAAAGCCGCTCGCCCAAAGCTTCCCAGGAACTTTTCGCCGGCGGCAATCCGGGGACCACCGCGGCCGGGCGCGACTTGATCGGCACCACTTCCACGTCGGCGTCGCTCAAGTCGTTGTGGATGACTTTCACGGTGTCCAGCGACAGTTCCGCCTGAACCGCCGGGCGTGAACCGTTCTGGTGCCTCCGCCCGCGGGCCGCGCCAGACCGAGGCCGGATTCAACCGGCTCGTCCAGGACGCCAGGGAATTTTGCGCTCCGGAAATTGACGGCTTCGGCTGCGTTTCAGCCACCGCAGGCGCGCTCCCGTTCCGATATTGGCCGCGGCGGAATCATTTTCCTGGCGGCGCTTTGGGCGTGAATGGATTTTTCGGCGAAGCGAATTTGGGCAGGCACACCTGTTTGTTTTCGCGATACTCCACCGTCTTGTTCACGTTCACGACGCTTTTTCCGGCAAACAATAATTTTCCAAGGTTCATAATCATTCATCCATCAGTTTGAAGGCTTCGGACGCCAGCACGGCGTCGGCAGCCTTGACATTTTCATAGCGGTCCGGGTTCCAAATCTCGAAACGGTCGAGCAACCCCACCAGCACCGCCTTGTCCTTGATGCCCGCCGCGCGGGCCATCGCCTCGGGCAGACAAATCCGTCCCGCCTTGTCCAAGGCCACCTGCTCGGATCCGCTGCCGATGTATCGTTTCAAAATGACTTTGTTCGGGTCGCTGTTCGGCATCGCGTCGAGATCCGAATTCAATTTCGCCATTTGCGACGGCGGCAAAACACGCAGACACGCGCCGGCATTGTGCTGCGGCCAGAGAATCACCGTCAGCTCCGTGCCCGGTTCCGCCGGACGCCACTTGGCCGGAATCTGCACGCGCCGCTTCTCATCCACGCCATGCGGATAGCATGAATTGTAGTAAGTCGGTTCTTTTGTCCGCGCGCTGCTCATTTGTTCACACTCAATCACAAATTGGTCTTGTCGCCCTAAATCACCCACAACACTCCACATTGAACCACTTTAACCCACACCTGTCAACAAAATATTTGCCGAAAATGAGGCGACTTATTCGAAAGTTATTCACAGGCTGTTCTTGGCGGAAACCGGAGCTGAAATGTCGTTCTGTTTTCGCTTCACCCACCTTGCTACACTCTGGCGCGATGCGAACCGCCGATTTTGATTTTGTTTTGCCGCCGGAGCTGATCGCGCAACATCCCGCGCCCAAACGGGATGAGTCGCGGCTGCTGGTTTTGCATCGCGACGGGAACCGGCTCGAACACCGGCAGTTTCCGGATTTGCTGGAATTTCTCCGCGCCGGCGACGTGCTGGTTCTGAACGATTCGCGCGTCATTCCGGCGCGTCTGCGCGGCACGAATGCCCAAACCGCCGGGAAATTTGAAATCCTGCTGCTCGAAGAAAACGGCCCGAACGACTGGTGGGTCATGCTGCGCCCCGGCAAACGCGCCCGCATCGGAACGCAAATTATTTTTTCCGATGCCGATGGAAAACCGGCGGACATCCGCGCCACAGTCGTCGAGACGAACGATGAAGGCCATCGTCGGCTTCAATTCTCCGGCACGCCCGACATCCGCCGCGAATTGGACCGGCTCGGCGAAGTTCCGTTGCCTCCTTACATCCAGCGATTTGGGCGGTTGGCGGAAGACAAGGAGCGTTACCAGACCGTTTTCGCAAGAACCGACGGCTCGGTCGCCGCGCCGACGGCCGGGTTGCATTTCACGCCGGAACTGCTTGAAAAAATCCGCGCGCGCGGCGTTGAAATCTGCTTCGTCACGCTGCACGTCGGCCCCGGCACTTTTCAGCCGGTAAAAACCGAAAATCTCGCCGCGCACAAAATGCACGAGGAGCAATTTGAAATCGGCGATGAAACCGCGCGCGCCGTGAACGACGCAAAAACCTCCGGCCGCCGCGTCATCGCCGTCGGCACCACGACCATGCGCGCGCTCGAAAGCGTGGCCGCGCGAAACGGTGGAAAAGCGCATAAAACCATTGAAAAGACAGGCATATTCATCCATCCGCCATTTTCGTTTCAGATCGTGGACGCGCTGTTGACGAACTTTCATCTGCCGCGCTCGACGCTGCTGATGCTCGTCAGCGCGTTCGCCGCGCCGGGCGAAATTCGCGGAGCGCGAAATGATTTTGTCCGCCTACGCTGAAGCGATTCGCGAACGCTTACCGTTTTTTCAGCTACGGCGATGCGATGCTGATTTTATGAGTCCAAAGTCCAAAGCCCAAAGTCCAAAGTTGCCGTTTGTGCTCGTCAACATGGCGATGACGGCGGATGGAAAAATCGCCACGGCGAATCGCGCGGATCCACTCGTTCAGCAGCAGGCGCGACCTGGAGCACCTCTCGAACTCCGCGCCACGGCGGACGCGGTGATGGCCGGCGCGCGGACGGTTGAAATTTCGCGGAGCATTTTGGGAACGGGCGGCGAAAGATTCCGGAAATTGCGGCTCAAACGCGGACTGGCCGAATACAATTTGCGCGTGATCGTCACCGGCAGCGGCTCGGTCAATCCCCGCGCCGGAATTTTCAAAAAGCGATTTTCGCCAATCCTCATTCTGACAACACGGCGGGCACCAGAGAAAGATCTGCAACGGCTCCGCGCACTGGCAGACGAGGTGAAGGTCTGTGGCGGCCGCAAAATTGATTTTCGGAAGGCGTTGCGCTGGCTGCGGGCGAAATGGGGCGTGAAGCGCCTGTTGTGCGAAGGAGGCGGCGAGTTGAACGACGCCCTGTTCCGCGCCGGTTTGGTGGACGAATTGCATCTGACAATTTGTCCGGTGGTTTTCGGCGGCAGCCACTCCCCTACCATCGCCGATGGCGAAGGGTTTTCCCGATTGACGGCGGCGATGCCGTTGAAAATCAGCTCATTCCGCCGCGTCGGCGATGAGGTCTTTGCCGTTTTCAAACGCGCAGCCAGGGCGAAATAACCCAATGTTATTCACAAAGCCGGTTTATCAATTGTCACCGGTCTGTAACAGTGCCGGAACGAGTTCCTTACAGAATTACGCTTGACAGAGCGATTTTGCCCGCAGTGGCAAAAAACTCGTCTGAACATTCCGAAATCCGAGCCGGCTCGTTTCGACTGCCATGAGGATCAAATCGCCGTGGCGCGGAATTCGTGTCCAGCCGGCGTCATTGCGAAAAATCCACAACCCAAATGAGCCGGATGAAACACGGATTTGTTTCCGGCTTCATTCCCGTGCCAGAAAATGTTTTCATCTGCGCATGGTTCCGTGCGTGATTTTTGAGGACGAGCATCTGTTGGCGGTTCACAAGCCCGCCGGTTGGAACACGCACGCGCCCGCTCCGCACGCGGGCGAGGGCATTTACGACTGGCTGCGCCACCGCGAACCGCGATGGTCGTCGCTCGCCATCATCCACCGGCTCGACAAGGAGACCAGCGGCGTTCTCGTCTTCAGCAAGACGCCGACGGCCAATCGTTCGCTCACGGAGCAATTCTCCGCCCGGCGCGTCCGCAAAAAATATCTCCTGCTCACCGACCACGTTGCGCCGGAAAAAGAAGTCACAGTCAAAACCGCGTTGGTGCGCGTCAGCGAAAAATACGCCAGCCGTCCGGGCGGGGAAATCGCGGAAACTCGATTCACACCGGTGGCGGGTCCCGGATTCAAAATGCCGGATTCAAAGTTGAAAGCGGTCTGCGCCGAGCCGTTGACCGGCCGCACGCACCAAATCCGTGTCCATGCGGCGGAGAGCGGATTCCCGATTCTCGGAGACACGCTCTACGGCGGCACTCCGGCGGCGCGCGTGTTTTTGCACGCCGCGGAAATTTCCTTTGCGCATCCTGCCACCGGCGGGCCGGTGATATTTCGTGCGCCTCCGAATTTTGACGTCGCCCCGCGCCTTTCCCTGCGCACTGCCATCATTGAGCCAGACGCGACGGACGCCTTCCGCGTGATTCACGGGGCGAGCGACGGCTGGCCAGGCTGGTTCGTGGACAAGCTGGGCAATTTTCTACTGTCACAAGCCGAAGCTCATCTGCACGAAGAACAACGCATGGAACTGTCGCGGCTCGCCCAATTGTTTTCCGCGTCAGCAGCGTATCACAAAATTCTCTCCCGCCAGGTCCGTCGTTCGAATCCGGCGGAAACCTCGCCGCAGCGGATCTTCGGTGAGGCCGCGCCGGAGCAGTTTGAGATTCTGGAGAACGGCGTCCGCTTCGGGTTGAGCTTCGACGAAGGTTATTCCGTCGGGCTGTTCTTGGATCAGCGCGACAACCGCCGCCGGTTCCTGACCGGCCACATCGCTGCCAATTTTCCCCAACTTCCAACTCCCAACTTCCAACTTCTAAACTGCTTCGCCTACACTTGCGGTTTTTCCGTGTGCGCGGCGCGGGCCGGCGCGAGGACCACGAGCCTCGACCTCTCGAAGAAATATCTCGAATGGGGCAAACGCAACTTCGCGCTCAACGGCCTTGACCCGGCGGCGCACGATTTCATCTACGGCGACGCCTTCGACTGGCTGCGGCGGCTGGCGAAGAAGGGCCGCGCATTCGACGCCGTGGTGCTTGACCCGCCAACGTTTTCGCAATCAAAGGAGCACGGCACATTCCGCGCGGAAAAGGATTACGGCAAGCTCGTCACCGCCGCGCTGCCCGTGCTCAAGCCCGGCGGCATGCTGTTCGCCTCGACGAACGTTGCAGGCTGGCCGCCGGAGGAATTCCTCGGGGATGTGGAGACGGCCGTTCGCGCGGCAAAGCGGAAAATACTGAAGCAACATTACGTCCCGCAACCGCCGGACTTTCCCATAAGCCGAGCCGAACCGGCGTATTTGAAAACCGTGTGGCTGAAAATGGATTGAGACAAACGTGAAACCCCCGCTCGCTCCATCCGCCGCTGAAAAATTGCCGCGCCTGCGCCTGCGCATCACGGCGGCGGCGGAAAATTGCGTGCGCGCCGGTCATCCATGGATTTTTGCCGGCAGCGTGCGCGAACAGAACCGCGAAGGTGCGGCCGGCGAACTTGCCGTCATCTACGACCGCAACGATAAATTTCTCGCCGCCGGTTTTTTTGATCCCGCCTCGCCCATCCGCGTGCGTGTGCTGCACGCCGGCAAACCGCAGACGCTCGACGCCGCGTGGTGGGCCGCGCGGTTCGACACAACCGTGCGCCGCAGGGACGGACTCTTCGACGACCGCACCAGCGGCTTTCGCCTGATCAACGGCGAGAGCGACGGCTGGCCGGGACTGGTGCTCGACCGCTACGACCGCACGATGGTCCTGAAACTTTATACCGCCGCCTGGTTGCCGTTGCTGGATGAAACCATCGCGCTCGTCCGCGCTCGCGTGGGACCGGAACGGCTCGTCCTGCGCTTGAGCCGGAACATCCAGCAAGTTGCGTTCTCCGACGCCGGCAAACGCGACGGGGAAATCCTGTTTGGTCCGGCCCTGGCGGAATCCGTCGTGTTTTTGGAAAATGGAATTCGATTCGAGGCCGATGTTTTGCGCGGGCAAAAGACGGGATTTTTTCTCGACCAGCGTGAAAACCGTTTGGAAGTTGAAAAGCTTGCCTCTGGCCGCGACGTGCTGAACGCCTTCAGTTTTTCCGGCGGCTTCTCGCTTTATGCCGCGCGCGGCGGCGCAAAATCGGCGACCGATCTGGACATCAGCCCGCATGCGTTGGCGGCGGCGCAACGCAATTTCAAACTAAACTCCGCCAATCCCGCCGTCGCGCAATGCCGTCGTGAGCAAATTCAGGCCGACGCCTTTGAATGGCTGGCGGGTTATGATTCCAGGAAATTCGGGTTGATCGTTCTCGATCCCCCGTCGCTCGCGAAACGTGAAACGGAGCGTGCCGGGGCGATTCGCGCCTACGCGCGGCTGGTGGAGAATGGCATCCGCCGGCTTTCCCGTGCCGGCGTGCTGGTGGCGTGTTCGTGTTCCGCGCATGTCTGCGCGGAGGAATTTTTTGGCGCCGTGCGCCAGGCGGCGGCAAATTCCGGGCGCAGGTTCATTGAAATGAAAACCACGCGCCATGCGCCGGACCATCCGGCGACGTTCAAGGAAGCGGAGTATTTGAAAGGGATTTTTCTGAAATTCGACTGACAAAGAAAGAGGAATCCAGCATTCCGGTTCAGATGCAGGCGGACGGGAACGCTTTTCCGGCATTCATTTTGGGATGGAAGATTGGGGCAATTGGCGTTTGAAATTTGCGCGCAACCTAACCAATGCCTTCGAGCCGGTCCAAATAAACGTTCACCAGCTTGTGTGATTTCAGCAGCGTTTCGATTTGCGGCCAGACGCGGGCGAGCAAGGCGTGAAACTCATCCTTGCGAAGATTGCCGAATCGCAGATGCACCACTTTCGGCGGCGGCGAACTCGTGATAATCCGGTCTGAAAAATCCGCGTCCTTGCTCACGATGGCCAAATCATGCCTCCGGGCATATTCCCAAATCTGCGAATCGCTCGGATTTCTGCCGGCTTTGGAGGCGGGAACAATAGGAAGCCTCGGTGAAAACCACAGCCGCGCGGGCAGGTTTTCATCAAAGAGAAAACCCTTCATGCCGCCGGCACCACGGAGAAATGATTGCCCATCATGCGCGAGGCATAATCAAGGCACGCCTGCACGTCGGCGCGCGTGAGTTTGGGATATTCCTCCAGCACGTCCTCGATGGAATCGCCGGCGGCGAGAAACTCCAAAACCGTCTGCACCGTGATGCGCGTGCCGCGAACCACGGGTCGCCCGTTGCAAACATCCGCTTTGATGGAAATGCGTTCCGACATGGTTTTACGCTAACACAAATGACCAAAAAACAAAAGAAAATCCAAATGCCGCAGGGGCAACTTGTCGCGCCGACGTGCCGCGCCATAGCAAAGCGACGGCGGGAATCAAATTGTGGGATGCCACACCAGTTGTTGCCGCCTACGATTTCAGAAATGGCGTCGTGAAATTTTTCAAAGTCGCACGCGTAGAGTTTTCTGACTTCGGCAAAACGGGTTTTGGCAATTTCCTTTTCCGCCTTGCAAAGCATAACGTCAAACGGCGGGTTTTTGCCGTTGAACGCAAAATGAAACGCCAAGAGACCTTCGTCGGGCGCATCCAGCAGCTTGGCGAAAATCGGCTCGGCCAGTTTTCCTACGGCCACACCATTGCCGATAAATGCCCGATACGCATTGATGCTGGAAACGGCGACATCAACCATTTCTTGTTTGATGACCTTGAACCTTTCTTTGAGCAGCGAGACATCCATGAGAAAACCCTTATTTCTCGGTTCCTTTTGCTTTCAGAAGCGCAATCGGAGTCGTGTTTGCGGCACGGGCAATCCGGGTAAGCGTGTCCAGTGTGATGTTTCGTTCTACTCGTTCAACCGACCCGATGTAGGTGCGATGAACCTGGCAGATGTCGGCGAAAGCCTCCTGACTGAGTCCCATCTTTTCTCGCACAGCGCGGATGTTTTTTCCGGCGATGACGTTGATGTCTTTTTCAGAGCTTGCCATTTGCCGAGAACGATACCGGTTCTGCTGCTTAAAATGCGACAGATTAGAAGTAGCGGCCGTTGATCTGGCTTTGTTGAAGGCGGACGGGCGGTTTGCGTGCTTGCCCATTGCCGCCAGCCGCAGGGGCTTCCGGGCAGCGGTTGGAGTTCAAGCTTTAGCTTGTCCGGTCGGCGGGGAACACGCTAAAGCGTGAACTCCAACGGGTTTTCCCGACATCGGTTTGCAGGATTGTTTAACCACGAAACACACGAACTCGCGAAAAGAAACACGACGTTGTTCAGTGGAAGATTTCGTGTGTTTGGTGTGTTTTGTGGTTCATCCAGCGGCGGTGCTGGTGCTCGTTTATTGAACTTGGAGTGCGGTGACACGTCGCCGCTTTCCCCGACGCGACATGTCGCGTCGAACCAAAGCGCGGACATGTCCGCGCAGTCCAAATTTGTAGCAGCCGACGTGAGGAGGCTCATTATTTCAGGCGGAGAAGTTTGAACCTCCTTACGTCGGCTGCTACAAATTTCGGGAGTATGTAGATAACGCAAATCAGGTCAAAAGCGGCAACTGGCTTTAACTGGCTGTCCCTTTTGCCGGTCCTGCCATCAACACGATTGCCCGTTTTCAAAAACCCCCTTTTTACAGACATCTTCAATTTGCGTTATCTACATACTCCCGACAAATTTCGATAAAACCCGATGTTTTAGCTTATTTCTTGTTATTTATATGCCTTCGTCTTCCTGCAAATCATCAAAATGCAACTGATGGATGCCATCGTGTTCCTGCAATTATCCAAAACTTAACCGATGGATGCTTCCGGCTTCCTGCAAATGTCATTCTGGAGACTGATGGCGGCGTCCGTGTTCCTGTAATTGCCGAAAATGAGGCCGATAGCGGAATCAGTGTTCCGGCAATCGTTCATTTTTCGAGTGATAGAGGCGTTCACGTTCCTGTATTGCATCGTCGGGCGACTGCCGGTTATCATCGGAATCATGTCAGACAACATTTCACAGGCTCCATCCGCCGTCGCCCAAACGTCGCAATCCATCCAGCCACAGTTCGCTTCCAATCCGGTAAAGCTGCTGGCGGCTATCGCCGATCCGGTGCGCTGGGCGGTGCTGCGCGAGTTGGCCGGCGGAGAGTCGTTATCCGTCTTGGAACTGGCGGGCCGGCTTCGCAAAAATTCCAACCTGGCGTCGAAGCATCTGCGCTGGTTGCGCGAGGCGGGCGCGGTGGCGGTGGTGGCGGTGCCGGGCGCGGATGGACGCAAATCCAGCCACGCGGTGCCGGCGGCGTTCCTCCGCAAAGATGCGAACGGCAAACCGGAAATTGATTACGGCGTCTGCGTGCTGCGGTTCCCGTAAAAGCGGATTGTGTCCGTGGCAGCGGACGTGGGTCCGCTCATTTTAGCGAATAGAGTTGGAGCCGATTTACATCGGCTGCCACAATCATCAGATCAAATCGCCAGCAGCAGGCGTTTGATTTCCTTCAACCGCGCCTTGGCCTCCTTCTTCGTCAGGCGCGGGAATTTGCCGCCGAGCGTGATGTAGTCGCCGTGGCGCGTGAGCATCAATTTGTCGTCGTTCACCTCGATGGCGGTCACGGATTTGTCGGCGGCGAGAATTTTCATTTCGGCCACTTGCAGCAACAGCTCCACCGGCGGCGGCAGCGGACCGAAACGGTCGCGCAATTCCCTCTGCAAATTTTCCAGCGCGGATTTGTCCGTGGCCTGCGCGAGCTTGCGGTAAATCTCGATGCGGTGCTGCGGCTCGGTGACGTAATTGTGCGGAAGCCGGGCACCCTTGGAGTGCGGTGACGTGCCACCGCTTTGTTCGACGCGACATGTCGCGTCGTTGGAAAGCGCCGACATGTCGGCGCACTCCAAATTAATCCAAGAAATCCAGTTTCATGCGGACATCCACTCGTGGTTTCACTTTTTCGCCTTTCAGCGACGAAACACTCTGCTTGAGCAACTGGCAGTAAAGCTCGAAGCCAACGGCGGTGATGTGGCCGCTTTGCTCCGCGCCAAGCAGATTGCCCGCGCCGCGGATTTCCAGGTCGCGCATGGCAATCTTAAATCCGCTGCCGAGCGTGGAGTATTGGCGGATGGCGCTGATGCGCTTGCGCACGTCGTTGAGCAGGCTCGCGTGGCGCGGCAACAGCAGATAGGCGAACGCCTGGTGTTTGTAGCGCCCGACGCGCCCGCGCAACTGATACAAATCGCTCAAGCCGAACCGGTCGGCGCGGTCAATGATGATGGTGTTCGCGTTCGGGATATCGAGGCCGCTCTCAATGATGGTGGTGGACAGCAGCACGTCCGCCTCGCCATTGACGAATTTCGTCATCACCTCTTCGAGTTCATCGGCATCCATCTGTCCGTGGCCGACGACAATGCGCGCGTCGGGAACGAGCGTTTGCAATTTGGACCGCATCATTTCAATCGTCATCACGCGGTTGTGCAGGAAGAAAACCTGTCCGCCGCGATCGAGTTCGCGCTGGATGGCGTCGCGGATGACGCGCTCGTCGTATTGCGTGGCGATGGTTTCCACCGGCAGCCGGTCGTGCGGCGGCGTCTGGATGGTGCTCATGTCGCGCGCGCCGGTGAGCGCGAGGTAAAGCGTGCGCGGAATCGGCGTGGCGCTCAACGTCAGCACGTCCACGAGCGTCCGCAGGCGCTTGAATTTTTCCTTGTGCAACACGCCAAACCGTTGCTCCTCGTCAATCACCACCAGGCCGAGTTCCTTAAACGTGATGTCGCTTTGAATCAGCCGGTGCGTGCCGATCACAATGTCAATCGCGCCATTGGCCAGATCGCGCACCACGCGCTGCTGCTCCCGACGCGTGCGGAAACGCGAGAGCAATTCGATGCGCACGGGATAATCTGCCATGCGCTCGCGGAACAGGTTGAAATGCTGCTGCGCGAGAACCGTCGTGGGCACCAAAATCGCGGCCTGCCTGCCGTCCATCACGCATTTGAACGCGGCGCGGATGGCGACTTCCGTTTTGCCGAAGCCGACGTCGCCGCAAATCAGGCGGTCCATCGGCTTGGCGCGTTCCTGATCCGCTTTCGTCTCGGCGATGGCCGTGAGTTGGTCGGGCGTTTCCTCGTAAATAAACGCGCTTTCAAACTCGCGCTGCCATTGCGTGTCCGGCTTGCACGCGTGGCCCGGCTGCGTTTCGCGCGCGGCTTGGATCCGCAGGAGTTCGGCCGCGACATCGCGCACGGCGCGTTCGGCCTGCTCTTTCGCCCTGGCCCAACGCGTGCCGCCAAGCGTATGGAGCGGCGGATGCGCCCGGCCGACGCCAACGTATTTGCCGACGAGATACGCCTCACTGACGGGAACGTAAAGTTTCGGCGGCTCATCACCGGGCCTGGCGGGCGCGTATTCAATGACGAGACATTCGGTGCCGGATTCTTCGGTAGGGCGCGTCACTCCGTGCGCGCCGTCTTGGAAATGTTCGACGGCGGGCAGCGGAGTGCCCGCCCTACCTTGCCACCTCGAACTCGCGGGCAGATTTTTCAGGCCGAGAAATTTTCCGATGCCGTGCTGCACATGCACGACCAAGTCGCCTTCCTCCAGATCGGTGAAATCAATGTCGAGCGCGGAGCGGGTGGCGAGCGCGTGCGATGATTTGAGCCGGCGCGGACGCTGGATTTTGTATCGCCCGAAATATTTCCGCGTCCGTGACAACGACCAGTTTTGCCTCGTCGCAAATGAAACCGCGCGAAAGGCTGCCGAGGTGGGTCCACGGTCCCGCGTCCACAGTCTCCAGCCGTGTGCCATTATCCAACTCCGGACTGTGGACTGCGGACTGTGGACTGATTTCCTTCCAGACTTCTTGGAACCGCTGCCGCTCGCCGTCGTTGTTGCAAAAGACATGGACGACATAATCCTGGCGCAGCCAGCGGTGGAGCTGCTGGAAAAATTCACGGCGCTGCGCCTCGGCAATCTGCGGTTCTGGCGCGCGTTCGGCCAGCGGACGGAAGGCATCAAGCGAGGCGAACAACGGAGCGCCGAGCACCGGCCCGGCAAGTTGGAGTTCAGGCTTTAGCCTGTCTGGGGAACAAGCTAAAGCTTGAACTCCAGCTTCGGCGTCGCTCAATTCAACCGACGTGAAACCGCGCCGGTTCATCTCAACAAGAAAATCCGGCCAGGAAATGAAAAAGGGATCGGCGCCTGGAATTTGCGCGGCGTATTCGTCGGCGCGCAATGCAAGCTGCTCCGGTCCGCAGAAAATGAACATCGTTTCGCGCGGCAGATAATCGAGAAGGGTCGAGAATGAGCGATTTGCGAGCGGGCCGCCCGTGCTCCGTTTCAAAATGCCCAGTTCGCCCGCCGGCGGAATCACGATTTCAGTAATTTCTTCGCGCGAGATTTGCGTGAGCGGGTCGAAAAACCGGTGTGATTCCAATTCATCGCCAAAAAATTCCAGACGCGCCGGCCATGGACTGGTCGGCGGAAAGACATCCAGGATGCCGCCGCGCAGGGCGATTTCGCCTTTCTGCGTCACTTGCGCCTCCGGTTCATAGCCCTGCTCCTCCAGAATTTCAATCAGATCCAGCGGCGCGATTTTGTCGCCGCGCTTGAACAAGCGCGTGTGCTTTTCCAAATCGTCCGGCGCGAAGGTTTTTTGCAGCAGCGCGGTGACGCTCGTCACGACGACTTTGGACTTTGGACCATGGTCTTTGGACTCCACCGCCAGCGCGACGAGCGTTTGCAGACGATCGCTGATAACATCGGCATGGGGAAGTTTACCCTCGTGTGGAAAAACCTCCCATGCCGGGAAGAACAGCGGCGGCGCGCCGAGCCAGGATTCCAAATCCTGCTGGAAACTTTCCTGCGTCTTGAGATTGTCCGTGACGACGACCACGGGCCGTTGCGGAAACAAATTTTGGAGCAACGCGGCTAAAAACGGCTGCGCGGGCGCGGCAACGCCGGAAAAAGCCAGCGCTCCGCCAACCTCCAATCGCCGCGTCATGGTTTGCACGGCGGGAGTTTGCGCGATGTCGGCGAACAGCCTGTCCACCCTCCGCAGTGCCGCGGAGGACGGGCCTGTCGCCGGCGCCTTTGCGTTGTGCGGCAAGCGCCGGAAACTTGGCAGCGGAAAACCGTTTCGTCAAGCCGCGCGATTCCATTGGAACCCGAATTCAGAAGATGGTCAGAGCGTGGCTGCGACGCCCCGTCGCAGAAAGGTGTTGGCAACGTCCTCGTCGCCCGTTGGCACAGCGTCTTTTCCAGTGGCCATAAAAATGCGACGGGGGCACCGCGGTCACCCTCTGGTGACGAGGCGTCACCGCCACCTGCGATCGGCAACTTCGGAATTCCGCTTGAATGCGGAGCAAGTCGCGGCTCGCAAAAAACTGGTTCCGCGTTAAATTTCCGGCATGGAGTCATGGACGAACAGCCGGGCCGCGACCCGGACGCGGATTTTCTTTCGCCGTCACTGGCAGGGCGCGCTGCACTGGCGCGGCAAATTGGTTTTCAAGGAAGAGGCTTTTCATTTGTTGCTGGCGGGAGTGGTCGGCGTCATCGGCGGATTGGTGAATCTGTCTTTTCTTTTACGCCGGCGAGATGGTGCAGCGGCTCTTTCTCCCGCAACCGATTGATCCCGTGCAAGCCGCCGAAATGTTCTGCGCCGTGGCAGCGGCTGCTGGTGCCGACGCTCGGCGGACTGCGTGGCGGGCTTGATTCTCTACTGGGGTTTCCGGCTGATCGGCCCGCAAGGTTCGAGCGATCTGCTGGAAGCCGTCGTCGCGGGCGACGGACGGCTGCCGTTCCGCACGGAGTCGGTGAAGACCGGCTCGGCGCTGGTGAGCATCGCCACCGGCGCCTCCATCGGGCGCGAGGGCGGCATCACGCAATTGTCGGCGACGCTCGCCTCCAAACTCGGCCAGATCGCCAAATGGCCGCCCTACCGGCTGCGGCTGCTCGTCGGCTGCGGCGCGGCGGCGGGAATTGCCGCCGCTTACAACGCGCCAATTGCCGGTGCGGTGTTTGCATCGCTGATCGTGCTGGGAAACTTTTCAATGAACCTGTTCGCGCCGCTCGTCTGCGCCTCCGTGATCGCGACAATGGTGTCGCACAGCGTTTTTCGGAATCGAACCGTGGTATCGCGTGCCGATGTTTCCGCCGACGTCTCCGGCGGAACTGCCCTGGTTCATCGTGATGGGCATTCTCTGCGGCGGCGTCAGCGCGCTGTTCCTGAAATTTCTGCGCGAGGGCAAGAAAAACTTCGACCGGCTGCGGCTGCCGATTTACGCCAAAATGGCGATGGCCGGACTGGCGGTGGGCATCGCCGCCGCCATCGGTTTTCCCGGCGTGTGCGGCAACGGTTATTTCGCGACCAATTCCATTTTGCACGGCGAATTTGAGACTTCCGCCGGCGGGTTCCAGCATTTGGGCGGCCTTTTTGTCGCCAAGCTGCTGGTCACGGCCCTCACCGTCGGCGCGGGAACGGTCGGCGGCGTGTTCACACCCACGATGTTTTTGGGCGCGGCGGCAGGCTCGTTGTTTGGCATGACGCTGCATCAATTTGGCTGCGCGACGGGCGTGCCGTCGGGCGCGTTTGCGCTGGTGGGCATGGGCGCAACGCTCGCGGGCACGACGAAATCGCCGCTGCTGGCGATGATCATGGCGTTTGAAATTTCGCTCGATTATTCGCTCATGCCGGCGCTGATGCTGGCGTGCGTGGTGGCCGTTCTCGTCTCGCGGCAGTTGCACAACCAGTCCATCTATACCGAACACATGAGGCTGAAAGGCCTGTTCCTGCTGCGCGAAAGCGAACAGACCGGCGCGGCGATGAACCAGACCGTCGGCGACCTGATGAACGCGCCGGTGCCGCCGCTGCGGGAAACGGTTTCGCTCCGGGACATCGCCGGACGTTTCCTCACCAATTCAAATAATTTTCTGCCGGTGGTGGACGAAAAGCAGAGGCTGGTCGGCATGGTCGCTTTGCAGGACTTGAAGGAATTTCTGCGGGACAACCAGGATTTGACCGGCGTGATCGCGCTGGACTTGATGCGTCCCCCGCCGAAATGCCTCACGCCCGGCCAGCGGCTTCTCGACGCGCTGCCGCTCGTGCTGGAAAGCGAACAGCGCAACATCCCGGTCGTCAGCACGCCGGCGGAAAACCGGCTCGTCGGCTCGCTGTCGCGCGCGCAAACGCTCGCCATCTTCTCCGAAGCCATCGCCGAAAGAAGCAGACCGGACGGTTGAAAAATATAGCGCCGCCGGAATTGAGGTCGAAAAAATGTGGAGGACGATTCCCTCGATGTCGGCGTTGGCGTCCGACGAATAACGATAGGAACTCATTGACCCCCGCGTTCGCGCTGATGCAGCTTTTCCCGCAGATTTTGGATGACTGTTCTGCCATCCACGACTTCGCCGCGACGGATTTGGTCCATGCCGCTGGCGATTTTCTCGCGCAGTTCAACCACATTCGCGCGGATGAATTCCTCCTGGGCGCGCAGCATTCCGAGGCTTTGGGCGATGACATCGCTGGCGGAATGAAAATGGCCGTCCTTCAATTGCTCGGCAATGAACTGCTCCTGCTCGGCTGTGAGTGTGACCGTCATGGCTGGAATAAACGTCAATTTGGCAATCCCGTCAAGCGCGGCGATAAATCATGGAGCCAGCCGTTCGCGGTGAGGCTGGTGGTCGCGGTTCCAACGGCTCAAGGCGGCGTCGCTGGTGTCGGCAAAAAGAAATTGCAGCGTCGGCGATTCAACGTGGCCGTCGCAAAATAGCACGTTAGTTTGCCCTGATGTCGTGATGATGCGTTTTCCGTTTTTTCTTGATAATCAAGAGCCCGTCTTGAATAACGTTGGAAATACATCGATCCACCGAACGTATCTCCAATCGCCATCATTTCACTTGGATTGACGACTTCAGACTCGGCAAGAGGAATCTGTAATTGTGAATTGGTCAAAGAATAGTGGCCTACAAGACCAAGTGCATTGTCAGGGTTGGCCTCCGAAGAAAAATCATCACCCCAACCATTGCAGCCGTATGAAAAACGTTTCCCGTCAGAACGAGGATTAAACAACTGTGCTGTTGGGCAGCGCCACACGCCCGTTTCTGCAAAATTTATTTCTGGTTTGGAAATGCCAAGTCCTTCGGTTTCCAATTGGCTGAACCAATTGGTATCAGAATTTAACCAAATCAACGGATAGCAGTGATCGTTTGAGAGAATTATCTGCAAGCCGATCCCAAGTTGACGTAAATTATTGACACATTGAATTCGTTGCGCCCTTGCTTTGGCCAGAGAAATTGCTGGGAGCAAAAGCGCTGCGAGAATTCCGATGATGGCGATGACGACCAACAGTTCAATCAGCGTGAACGCCGAACGAACTCTTGGTCGCGGAATTTTCATCAAGCCACTTCAATCAGCTTCGTCGCCGTCGTTGCAGCTTCGCCGAAATGCGCCTTCACCTTGGCGACGGTGTTCTCGACGGACAGGCCGTATTTCTTCCGCAGTTCGTCCTGCGTCGAGGCGTGCTCGATGAATTGGTCCGGCCAGCCGATGCGCACGACGGGCGTCGTCACATTTTTCTCGCTGAACAAGTTCCAGCACCGCCGAGCCGTAGCCGCCCATCACCGCGTGGTCTTCCAGCGTCACCACCAGATCCGCCGCCTTGCCGAAAAATTCGGTCGTCCCGGCGTCAATCGGCTTGGTGAACCGCGGGTTGATGACGGCCACGTCGAAGCCTTCCGCCGCGAGCTGTTCCGCCGCCTTGCGCGCGATGGCGCACATCGGACCGAGGCCGAACAGCGCGGCCTTCTTTTTGCCGTTGCTGGAAAAATTCTGGATGACCTCGGCCTTGCCGATTTCGAGCAGCTTCGGTTCTTCCTTGATGGGCACGCCTTCCGCCGCGCCGCGCGGATAGCGGATGAACATCGGATGATTCGAGTGCGTCGCGGTGAACATCATGTCCACGAGTTCGTCCTCGTCCTTCGGCGCCATCGCGGTGACGTTCGGCAGCGTGCGCAGGTAGGCGATGTCGAACAGGCCGTGGTGCGTCGGGCCGTCGTTGGCGGAAAGCCCGGCGCGGTCCATGCAGAAAATCACCGGCAAATCCTGCAAACAGATGTCGTGATGGATGCAGTCGTAGGCGCGCTGGAGAAAGCTGGAATAAATCGCCACGACCGGATGCAGTCCCATCGTCGCCATGCCGGCGGCGAAAATGACGGCGTGTTCCTCCGCGATGCCGACGTCGTAATAGCGGTCGGGCATCGCCTTTTCGAGATGCTTCATGCCGGTGCCGCTGGGCATGGCGGCGGTGATGCCGACGAGCGTGTTGTTTTTCTGGCAAAGCCGCACGAGCGCCTGGCCCATCACGTCCTGATACATGGGCGCCGCGTTGGGTTTGGGCGCGGGCGTTTCGCCGGTTTCGGCATTGTAAGGCCCGAGGCCGTGAAATTTTTCCGGGAATTTCAGCGCGGCTTCAAAGCCCTTGCCCTTTTTCGTCAGGATATGGATGACAATCGGGTGGTCGCAAGTTTTGGCAAATTCCAGCGTGCTGATGAGCAGCGGCAAATCGTGTCCGTCAATCGGCCCGAGGTAGCGGATGCCCATTTCCTCGAAGAACACCGGACTGCCGTAGCCGCCGCGTCCGCCGGCATCCACCTCGGGATCATCCGCCGCGTTGCGCCCCGGATGATGGGTTGCAACCCGACGCCGGCGAGCGCGCCCTTGAAGCCGCCTTCGGCCCGGTGCGCAAGTTTCAAGGCCAGCTCGCCCTTGGGCAGGCGGCGGACGAAATTCTCAAAATCCCTCGCCAGCTTGTTGTAGCGCGGGTTGCGTGATGAGCTTGTTGAGGTAGGCGGAAATCGCGCCGACGTTTTTGGCGATGCTCCACTCGTTGTCGTTCAGGATGCCGATGAAGCGCTTCGTCGTGTGGCCGATGTTATTGAGCGCCTCGAACGAAATGCCATTGGTCAGCGCCGCGTCGCCGAAGATGCAGACGATGTTTTCGTCCGTGCCGTTTTTATCGCGCGCCGCCGCCATGCCGAGCGCGGCGGACAGCGCCGTGCCCGCGTGGCCCGCGCCGTAGCAATCGTGCGGGCTTTCCGAGCGCAGCGCGAAGCCGTTCAACCCGCCCGTCTGGCGGATGGTGCGGAAGCGGTCCTTGCGGTCGGTGAGAATCTTGTGGACATAGGCCTGATGGCTGACGTCCCAGACAAATTTGTCCTTGGGCGTGGTGAAGACGCGGTGCAGCGCGATGGAGAGTTCGACCACGCCGAGGTTTGGGCCGACATGCCCGCCGGCCTTGGCGAGGCCGGTGATCAGCTCCTGCCGGATTTCGCCGGCCAGCGTCTGCATTTGGGGCAGCGTCAGTTTCTTCAAATGCGCCGGCCCATTCACCATTTCGAGGTAACTGCTCAATTCCATCCATTATGAATGTCAATAAAAGCGCGCCGTGGCAAGTCTCCGATGCAGAACCGGGGCTACCGGCAACGCCTTTTCCGCGAACACGCATGGCTGCCTTATCGGACCGGTTTGTGGTGTTCAAACCAGTCGCGCACGGTCGCGTCCAATGCCTTCAAATCCGGCCGGGTGGCGGCGGCGGCCTGGGCCACTTTCCATTCCTGGCCCAAATCGCCCAGGTCAATCTTCGCGCCAACCCGGACAAAAATCGGAAGCTGCTCCAGTTCCGCGGCCACGGTGATGGTCTGTCCGCCGTCGAAAATCTTTTCCGGATGCCACGCGTCGCGCCATCGCTCGCCCGCCGGCAGCCAGACTTCCTGGGTTCGCTGGCCCTTCCGCCAGATGGGCGACACCAAAATATCCGGGCCATACCGGTATGTCCACCAGTTCGTCCAGGCGGCGGCCGCGCCCGGTTCGGCGAGGAACAGCGGGCGGACAATCGGCAGACCGGTCTGGGCCGCCGTTTTGGCCTGTTGATAGCTGTAATCTGCAACCGCGTGTGCAGGCGCGCATACAACCGCCACAGCGCGATCAGTTCCGCGTCGTATGTTGGCGGATCGTGAAAATCCCAAAAGGCGCGGTTCGCCGTGGGGCCAATTCCATGATGGGCGTGAAGCAACTGAACTCGAGCCAGCGCGCGCACAGTTCCGTGTCCATCGATCTGCTGGTTATAGCCGCAGGTGTCCGAACCCCAGTTGGGATAGCCCATGACCGCCGCGCGTTGCACGGCGATGATTTCCGCGCGCAACCCCTCGGGCGTCCCGCCGATATCGCCTCCCCAAAAAACACCGTAACGCGAACTGCCGGTATAGGCCGCGCGCGGCATGCAGACAAAATCCGTCCGGTATTTCCGGGCCGACGTCATAAGCCGCCTTCACATACATCGCCGGATAGGCATTGCGGTTTTCGCGGACGCTGCGGCCGTCGAACACCCGTGCCGGGTCCGCTTTCAGGAATGTTCTCCTCGCTGCGGTCAAGTTTGAATCCGGTCACTCCGAGCTTCAGCAGTTTTGCCACGCCATCCTGCCAGTATTTTTTGGCCTGCGGGATTGGTGAAGTCGCAAAGCGGAAAATTTCCGGCTCCGGCGATTCTGTCCCGCCGTCGCCAGCGTCCAGCCCCTGGCCAGCGCGTTGCTGGCCATGTTCCCCTGGAAGAACGGTGCCAATCCACAAAAACATCTGATGCCTGCGCCGTTGAGCCACTTGACCGATGCGCCGAAATTCGGCAGCCGGTTGGTGTCAATTTCAAAATCGTCGTAGCCCATCGGACCCGGCGCCCACGGCCGGTCCACCCAATAGAGCCGCGAGCGGAATGCCGTAAGCCTTCATCAGCAGCACATCCTCCATGAACTCCGGAATTGAACGGTCCGGCGACAGGCGTGCCGTCATAATAGTTCGCTCGCGTTGGGCGATTTTCGTCGCGCCAGCGCCAGGTGCCATACATCCATTTGGGCGGCAGAAAGGCGGCCCGGCATCCAGCGCATGCGCCTTGACCAATGCCGCCGGTGTTTTGCGCAGTGTAAAGTTTCAACTCCAGCGACGGGCCTTCGAATTCGATTTCCACACGGTTGGGGATCGCTGGCGCAAAAATCGAACCGGCCCGGCCAGTCGCCCTCCACGAACGCCGCATAATTGCGCGAGGAAAATAAAACGGCGCATAAATGGACAACGTGGGTTTCACGATCATGTCCACCTTCTCGCCCCGCAAATTCATCGCTGCGGTGATGCCCGCGCGCCCAGGAATACTGTTGCGGCCCGTCCACCACGCGTTCCATCAGACCCGTGAAATATTCATCCCCGCCGGCCTGGAGCGACACGCCCCAGCGGAGGATATCCGTGTCCGGTTTTGCCGAAAGCTTGAACTCCGCATTTTTGCCCTCACGCTTCCAGATGAGTTTGACCACGCGGCCATCGGGCATTTTCATTCCGCTGCTGCCGCGCGTTCGCGCCTCGGCGATGGCGGCATCGGGCACCGGCACCCGACCGGCGGCGGTTTCAAAATATGAATGGTCCAGGACGGGTATGACTCCAGGCTGTGTCGCCGCAGACAGGCGGATAACACAAAGCGTGGAAGCGATGACGAATGAAATCCTCCGGAACCCAGTTCGGCTGTTCATAGGCGTTTCTTCATATCGTGAACCAGCTCGCAGGACAACGTTGAATTGCACAAACCCACATGGAAAATCTCAACCAAGATTGCAAAGTTTTCCAATCTGTTGGAGAATCAGTCCACCTATGAAATCCACTCTTCTTGCCGGTTTGTCGTTTCTGATCGTATTTTCCCACGAAGCGCGAACGCAAGCCCAGGACGCTACTCCCGCCAGAACACCGGTCATCAAGGCGCAAGACACCAGGGGCACGCCCGATGAACGGGCCGATCAATTGATCGCCGAGATGACGCTCGCGGAAAAGGTTTCCCTCATCGGTGGGGCGGGATTCACCACCCACGCCATTGAGCGGCTGGGCATCCCCGTCTTCACCATGTCCGACGGCCCGAATGGTGTGCGCAACGCGCCCGGCCCCAACGCATCCCGTTATGCCTGCGCCTTTCCCGCCGGCGCGGCTCTGGCCGCAACGTGGGATCCGGAGATGGCAACCGCCTACGGCAAGGCTATCGGACTGGAAGACCGCGCTCGCGGAACGCACTTTCAACTCGGCCCCGGTCTGAACATCTGCCGCGTGCCGGTGAACGGACGCAATTTCGAGTATTTCGGCGAAGACCCATTCCTCGCCTCGGTTATCGCGGTCAACTGGGTCAGCGAGTGCAGCGCCCAAGGTTCCGTGCCCACCATCAAACACTTTGCCGCCAACAATCAAGAATGGAACCGCAACTCCGTGGATGCCCGGGTGGATGAACGCACCATGCAGGAGATCTATCTGCCCGCCTTCAAGAAGGCCGCGACCGCGGGCGGCAACGTCGCCGTCATGTGCTCTTACAACCGGCTCAACGGCTCCTACGCCAGCGCCAACGACTGGTTGCTCAACCAAGTCCTCAAGAACCAGTGGGGATTCAAAGGGCTGGTCATGTCCGATTGGGGCGCATCCCACGCGACCACCGATGTCGCCATGGGCCTGGACTTGGAAATGCCCAACAGCCAGAACTTCAGCCTTCCGAACATCCAGTCGGCGCTGGCCAATGGCACGGTCACCCAATCGAACATCAACCAGGCCGCGCATCGCATCCTCCGCACCGCCGCCGCGCAAGGCTGGCTCGACGCCGGCTGGCAACAGAAGAACACGGCACTGCCGCTGGACTCGCCGGAGTCCGCAAAAACCGCGCTCGCGGTGGCCGAGAATGCGATTGTGCTTCTGAAAAACGAACGCCAAACCCTTCCGTTGGATCGCGCCAAAGTGAAAACCATCCTGGTCGTGGGGCCAAACGCCTCGGCTCCAGACGGCGCAATGCCTGGCAATATCGGCGGCGGAGGCAGCGGGGCAGTGGCCACATTCCCTTCGCGTTATATCGAGGCCAATTATCTCGCAGGAATCACCCGGAGCGCGGGCACAAACATCCATGTAATTTATCTTCCCATGCCGGAGCCGGCCGGTGACTCGGCGTTCAGTTCCCTCGCCTGCGCCCGAACTTCAGCCAGGGGAGAGCCGGGATTGACATTGAACGTGGCTGTGACGGGGGACGGTTCGCCGGTCTCGATCCCAGCCACGGTGCAAACCGCTGTCAACGCCAACTGGCCTGCCGGGCAGTTGCCCTTTGGCGTGCCCGCCAATCGCGACGCCGTGTTCACTTGGACCGGCGTTCTGATGACGACGACAAACAGTGACTGGCAGATTGTCGCCGATGGCAATCCGGTGGTGACAATTGATGGCCGCACGAACGCCCCCGGCTCATTCATCCATCTCCAGGCCAACAAGCCGTTACCCGTCACCATTCAAGCTCGCGCGCAGGCCAGTCCTCCGGCCGGCCGGGGAGGATTCGGCGGCGGACGGCGCGGGCGTGGCGGGGCCGGTGGCGGGCGGCTGGTGCGAGTGGCCCTAATCCCGCCGGCCATTCCCGATCTCGCGGCTGCGAAGAATGCGGATGCCGTCGTGGTCTGTGTCGGCTTGAATCGCAACGTGGAGTCCGAAGGCCAGGACCGCCCGTTTGAGTTGCCCGAACTTCAGCAGTATCTGATCACCGCAGCCTCCAAACTCAATCGCCATACCATCGTCATCAACAACAGCGGCGCGGCCGTGGGCATGAGCGCCTGGGAAAAAGGCGCCGCAGCCATTCTCCAAGCGTGGTATCTGGGGCAGGAAGGCGGCATTGCCGTGGGAGAAGCCCTTTTTGGCGACGTGAATCCGAGCGGCCATCTCTGTTCCACGTTCGACCGGACCTTTGAGGACAACCCGGCGTTCGCTTATTACCCCGGCCGGATCCAGGCCGGCGCGACCTACCCGGTAGAGCCATACACGGAAGGCATATTCTATGGCTATCGCGGCTACGACAAGGCCGGCAAGAACCCGATGTTCCCCTTTGGCTTCGGCTTGAGCTACACCACATTCCGACTGTCAAACATGCAGGTTGTGAAGGCCGGGGCCGATGTGAAAATTTCCCTGAACATCCGCAACACGGGCAAACGCGCCGGCGCGGAGGTGGTGCAAATTTATGTGGGTGAGGAAAACTGCCCGGTGCCGCGGCCGAAGCGCGAACTCAAGGGTTTCAGCAAGGTGACGCTGGCGCCCGGAGAATCCAGGAAGGTTCAAATCACGCTGCCCCGCGAGTCCTTTGCCTACTGGAGTCCCATCGGCAAAATCTGGACCGTGGACTCCGGAAACAAATTTACGATTGAGGCCGGCGTTTCCGAACGCGACATCCGGGCGAAGCAGGCCGTTTCTATTTATTGAATGGGCGTTTGGTTTTCCAACCCAGCCCCAACATCGGGAGAGCCGCTTCACATTCGGGTTCTTAACCCGACACTACTGAAATAGCAATTTCCATGATGGACAGGTTGTGGTTTTGTATGGTAAAAAGTGGTTTTCAATTTGGAAAGCAACCGCGATCTGAAAATGAGCCAGATCTTATCACTAAGAGAGCCAGAAAGCCCAAAACGAATTTTGATAGTGGAGGATCATCCGCTGGTGCGGTTCGGCCTGGCGACTGTCATCGGTCGGCACCGGGGTTTTCAAGTTTGCGGTGAGGCGGTGGACCATCAGGAAGCCCTGTCAAAGATCCGGGAATTGAGTCCGGATTTGGTGACGGTGGATCTGAATCTCAAGAACTCCCTCGGTTTGGAACTGATCAAGGATATTCATCTCCAGTATCCGGCGCTGCTGGTTTTGGTCGTTTCCATTCATGATAAATTCTTGAATGCGCAGCGGGTCATCCGCGCGGGTGCGCGTGGATACATCACAAAGATGGAACCGCTCACACAAGTCGTCACCGCCATGGAAAGCATTTTTGCCGGAGAGGTTTACGTCAGCCATGAGATCGCTTCCCAAATGGCGCTTCACCTGGCAGGGCGTGATCGAAATCAATGCGCTGCGGACATTCATGATCTTACCGACCGCGAGCTGCAAATATTTGAACTGACGGGTGAAGGGTTTAACACCCGGCAGATTGCGGACCGATTGAACCTGGGATTGTCCACGATCGAAACGTATCGCGCCCGCATCAAAGAGAAGCTCCACCTCAAAGACCATTCCGAAATGCTGCAATCCGCCATTCATTGGAATCGCAGCGGCAGCCTGGCAGGAAAGCCGGAAGCTGAATCGCGGGAGGCCGGCCTATTGCGCGGTTCACAAGGTGCGAGTCTGACTTCGTGAAAACGCAACCACAGCATTCATTTGCGCCACTGAAGCGCCGGATTTTTCTGGTGGAAGACCACCCGGTCACCCAGCAGGGTTTTTCCATGTTGCTTAACATGGAAGCCGACATGATGGTCTGTGGATGGTCCGCAACAGCGAATGGAGCCTTGGCGGAGATTCAATCCTCCAGGCCTGATTTGGCGATTGTTGATATTGCGCTGCCCGGAATGGATGGTCTCACTTTGATCAAGGAAATCGCCACATTCCATCCCCGGCTGCCAACGCTCGTGCTTTCAACCCTGGATGAAGAAGTCTACGCCGAACGCGCCATCCGCGCCGGAGCCAAGGGCTATGTCATGAAACAAGAACCTGTCGAGCTGCTTTTGTCGGCGATCCGCCGGGTGTTGACGGGTGATGTTTATTTGAGCGAAGCGATGTGCAGCAGGCTGATTCAAACCAGCATTTCCAGTTCATCCAAGGGCAGTTCGTCGCCGATTGACAATTTGAGCGACCGCGAATTGGAGGTTTTCCGGTTGATCGGTGAAGGCATGGGCACAAGACAAATTGCCAAAAACCTGGGGGTGAGCATCAGCACCGTGGAATCCCATCGCACTCATATCAAGGAAAAGATTGGCGCGAAACGCGCGCCCGATTTGGTGCGGCGGGCGGTGGAATGGCTCCACGACCAAAGGCTCAAATTGTAACCAAGGCTCACGTCATTGCCCGTCAGCCCTGCCCAGCCTTGGCGGGCAGGCTTACGACGACCAAAGTGCCTCCACCGTGGCGGGGGCGGATTGCCAGGGTGCCGCCAATCGCCGCCGTCCGTGTTTGGATGTTGTGCAAACCCGCTCCGACCGTTTCTTGAGGATTGGCGGAGAATCCCATGCCATCGTCCTCGACCGTCAGCACGATCGCGCCGGCCTGCTCGTGCAAATTGATTGAGATGCTCCGGGCTTTGCCGTGTTTGACGGCATTCTGGACCGCTTCCTGGGTGATGCGATAAAGATGCTTGACCACATCCCCGCCGGGCATCATCAGGGTGGAGCTTAACTGGCATTGGCAACGGGCCATACCCGAGGATTCGATTTCTTTGGCCAGCGCTTTCAACGAGATCACCAGCCCCTGCGCTATCAGGGTGACGGGATTAAGTCCTTTGGCCAGGTCGCGGGCCTGCTGAATGGATTTATTGAGCATTTGCTCAACCTCCCTGGCCTCCGCGGCTGCCGCCGGCACATTCCCGTTGGTCAATAATTTCTCCAACACCCCGGTTCGATACTTGGCTCCGACCAAAATCTGGCAAAGGTTGTCGTGCAAATCCCGCCCGATGCGTTCCTGCTCCACCTCGATGCGCCGCAGAACCTCGCGTTCCAACCGCTCCCGTCCGGCAAGCAGCTCGGCTTCCAACTGCTTGCGCTCGGTGATGTCCGTGGAAACGCCGGTGAGCCGGACCACCTTGCCGCCGGCATCCCGCACTTGAAAACCCCGGTCCAGCACCCAACGGACAGATCCATCCGGCCGGACAATGCGATACTCAACGCCATTCGCGGATTCCCCGGTGACGAACGATGCAATGAATATCTTTTACACGCCCCTGATCTTCCGGCAGGATGGCCTCGATCCACTGGTGTGGATTGGCATATAAACTCTCCGCGGAGCGGCCCCATATCCGTTCATAGCTTGGACTGACGTAATGGATTTCGTTCAAGTCGGGTGAAGCGATCCAGAACACATCGGTGATGCTGGTTGCCAACAGGCGAAAACGCTCTTCATTTTCGCGGAGGGATTTCTCCGCCAGCTTGCGTTCGGTGATGTCCGTTATGGCGCCGACCATGCGGGTCGGCCGGCCGTCCGGATCGCGCTGGGCCTCGCCACGGGAGTAACCCCAACGATAGCTGCCGTCCTTGTGCCGCAACCTGAATTCAACCGCATAGCGATCGCCCTTTTCCAAGTGGCCCCCGATGGCTGCCTCCACCGTCGCCCGGTCTTCGGGGTGGATGTTCTCCAGGAAGGTGGACCGGGAGTTTGGCAGCTCGTCATCGCGGTAGCCGATGATTGCCTTCCAGCGTGGAGAAAAATATTCCTGGTCGGTGAGAATGTCCCAGTCCCACAAGCCGTCATTTACGGCGCGCTCCGCCAGCATATACCGCTCCTGGCTCTGGCGCAGCGCCTCCTGGATCCGCTTGCGTTCAGTAATGTCGCGCATCGCCGCCACGCGCAGCTTGCGGTTTCCAACCCGCATGATCCTGGCCCGGGCTTCGACGCAAAAAATGCTGCCGTCCTTGCGCCGCGTCTGATGCTCGTAAACTTCCTCCCGGTCGGTCCGGATGGCCTCCGCCACCACCGTCCTTGAATCGGGGGCCACAAAATGGAAGATGCCCTCTCCAACCATCTCGTCCCGCGTGCAGCCGAATATCTTGAGCATCTGGTCATTGACATCGCATATTCTGCCGTTTTCGCTGATGCAGATGCCCTCATACGTTGCGTTTGCCAGCAGGTGGAAGCGTTCCTCGCTCAGGCGCAACGCAACTTCCGCGTGTTTGCGTTCGGTGATGTCGCGCACAACCGCGATGATGCAGATTCCCCCGGTTTCATTGCGCACGAAAGTGGATTTCACTTCCGTGGCAATAATGGAACCATCCTTGCGGAGCAGATCAAATTCATCCTGGTGCATGACTTTGCCGGACGGCAATGTCTGAAAATGAGCGATACGAACGGCCAACAATTCGGCGGCCTGTTTTCGGGAATCGGGCGGCAGAAATTCGATCATGGCTTTTGCCAGGGCCTCCTCCGGGGTGTAACCAAGAAGACGCTCCACCGACGGACTCGCGTATGAGAGCCTTCCAGTTCCTGCATCCATCTGGAAGATGGCGTCCGCAACGTTTTCCGAAATGAGACGGTAACGCGCCTCGCTCTCGAGCAACGCCTGCTCGCCCTGGATGCGGTCGGTAACATCCTCCTTTACCGCGACAAAATGCGTGACGTTCCCGTCGGCGGCCCTGATGGGAGAAATCGAGGCGACCTCCCAAAACAGCTCGCCGCTTTTCTTCCGATTGTGAAACTGCCCGTGCCACTCCTGCCCCTGCGTGATGGTTCGCCAAAGATGTTGATACGTTTCGGCGGGCATTTCACCCGATTTGAGCAAACGCGGATTCTGGCCGATCACCTCGTCCGCCGCGTAGCCCGTCAGCCGGGTGAACTGGGGATTGACGTATTCGATCGCGCCCGTGGGATCGGTGATGATGATGGAGGCGGGACTTTGCTCCACGGCTTGTGACAGTATGCGCCGTTGTTGTTCCGACTGCCGCAGGGCGTTTGCGTCGGCAATCGCCGTGAGAGCAAAGGAAATGTCGTCACTCACCTGGGTCAGAAGTGCCAGTCCGTTTTCATCGAAGTAATCGGCCGTCGGAGCGTAGGCCTGGAAAGCGCCCGTCACTTTCTGCCTCACTCGGATGGGAAACGCGGCCGCATAAAGCAGCCCAAACTTTACCGCCCGTTCCCGCCACGGGGCCATTCGCGGATCCAGGTTAATATTCTCGATCGCAACGGGCCGGTTTTCGCGGATGGCGGTGCCAATCGGGCCGCGACCCTCCGGCACATCACGCGTCACCACGACGCGGATGCCATCCAGATATCCGGTGGCGCCCCATTTCGCCACGGGTTGAACCGATCCGTCAGCCTCAACCATGCCAACCCAGGCGAGTTTGAATCCGGCCTTTTCCACGACAACCCGGCAAATCTCGTCCAGAAGTTTCTGCTGGTCTCGGATATGAACAATGGCGTGATCAATTCCGCCCAACACCTCCTTCGCCCTATCGAGCTGCGCGATTCGCAACTCCGCCCGTTTTTGCCCGGCAATGTCGCGCACTGTCGCCTGGAGAAACGTGTGCCCCTTCAGTTCAACGCGCGTCAGCAGCACCGTCGTGGAAAATTCCTCGCCATCGAGCCGCCGATGTCGCCATTCGAAAAAATGGCTGCCCTCCCGCAGGGCTATTTCAATCATGGCCAGCGAAGCCTCGCTTGAAGGCCGGCCATCCGGCTGATACCGGGGCGAGAGTTCCCAGGGCGCGGTCGCGATGAACCGTTCTTCATCCCCGGTGCGGAACATTTCGACACTGGCCGGATTGCCGGAGGTGAATTTCCACGCGGGGGGTTCCAATGTCATGATGGCGTCGCGCGAGCTGGTGAACAGCACCCGATATAGCTCCTCGCTCTTGCGCAGGGCCTTTTCCGCCCGCCGACGCCCGGATATGTCCGGGTTTTCGTGCCCGGCGGTTTTGCCAGTCTTGAGCGTTTCTTTCTTGCCTGTCATAACCATGCATCAGGTGAAGCCTTCTCCAAATGACCAAGCCTGAACATAACAGACCGGGCCTGACAACAAAGTTTATTTGGTCATGCCCTCCACCCTGCAAACCGCGCAATGGACCAACGCATTGAAGGATCCCAATTCAAGGCCACCTGCCATGCCGGGTCGTGGAGGTGAGTTGAACGAATAGGGCGTTCAACTTCTGCAAGTTCGGCGGCTTGTCAACCAGGGCATCCACATCGGCCGGGACCTCCCTGTTTTCCTTCATCATTTTTCCCCAGCCGGTCATCATGATGACCGGCGTGCCGGGCGATTCGGCCTTGATGGTTTTGGCCACCTGATGTCCGTCAACGTCCGGCAAACCCAGGTCGGTGATGATCATTTCATAGGGCTTTTCATTTAGCTTTGCGGAGCGAAATAACGCCAGTCCCTTTTCGCCGTTTGCAGCGATGGTAACTCGATGCCCAAACGACGGGAGGCAGTCACTCAACAGTTGCAACATCTGCGGCTGGTCGTCTATGCAGAGAATATTGAGCGCGCAGCCGGTTTTGCCTTGCGGCGCGACGCTGGCCCCGGTTTGTGGCTTCGGCTCGCGAAGGGGAAAATTGAGTCGAATGCTCGTCCCTTTGCCGGGGCAACTCTCAATGTCAATCGTTCCCTCGTGGCGCTGCATCATTCCATAAACCATCGCCAGTCCCAGACCGGTGCCGCCCCGCTGGGCTTTGGTTGAGAAAAACGGTTCGAGACAGCGCTGCCGGGTTGTTTCATCCATGCCGACCCCGTTGTCGCGCACCTCGATTTGCAACTGCCGCTCACCGGCTTTGCCGTCTGGCGTTGCCGGGCGGTCCACGGAGCGCGTCACGAGTGTGATGGTGCCGCCGCCGGGCATCGCGTCCACGGAATTGAAAATCAAATTGGTCAGGGCTTCGCGGAGGTCACTGGCGTCGCTCAACAACATCGGCAAACCGGATTCAAGTTCGCTTTGGACATTGATGGGAATGCCGTGGCGCTGGGCGACATCGCGCCAGCGCGGACGGGTCAGGACGCTGGCTTCTTCGACAATGAGATTGAGGTCCACCTTGGCCAACGGTTCGGAGTCGGAATGGCGGCGGTAAAATTCCCGCATCCGGGTGACGATGTGGGCAATGTCTTCGCCGGCTTGGTTGATGATTTGCAGATACTCCCGCGCCTTCTCGGACAGGTCCGGCTGGGTGGTCTGCAGCAGTTCGGAATAGGCAACGATGGGAGACAGCGCGTTGTTGATGTCGTGCGCGATGCCGCTGGCCATCTGCCCCAGGGCGCGGAGCCGTTCCTGCTGCACGACCACCTGCTGGGTGCGGCGCAGTTCCTCGTAGGCCTTTTGCAGGCCTTCAGTGAGGCGCACCTGGTCATAAAGGCTCCGGCATTGCTCCTCGGCCGAGAGGACTTTGACCTGCAACGCCTCCTTTTCCGAACGAACCGTTGCAATCTCACCCAGCACCCGTTCGGCGTTGTAGCGCGCCTCCTCCAAAACCAGCACTATCATGCTGACCGCGATAAAGAGTTGCAACACGGCGGCAACAAAAAATGCCGCGCTGGAAAGATCCTTATACTGCTGCGAAAACGGGTAGCTGGCGAGGTAGCCGCCCCACAACATGAACCCCAATGACAACATCCCCGCGCCGACAAAGGGCATTTTCCTCCGCAACCGGTAAAAGCAAACGCCCGCAAAGACGCTGCCCAGTCCGAGCAGGATGAATATGGGCATCTGAACGGCCAGTTCATTATTTGAGAGGGCTTTGGGGCTGACGAAAGTCCACACCAGCAGGAACAGCATGAACAGGCCAAACAGCGTCTGCCGCACCGGGATGCTTAAGAAACGCAGGCTTCCCCATAAAAGAAACACCGCCGAAATGGCCACGCACCACTGCTTGATGATGAACATGACCCCGCCGTGTCCGGTGTCGGCGATTTCAAGGTTCAACGTCAGCCACAACGCATAAAACAGCCAGGCCACCGTCCATACCGTAAAATAGTCCCGTTTGGTATAATGATTGAGATAATAAAAAAGTCCGACCAGCATCCATACGCTCAACAGGGACACCATCAGCGCGGCGCGAAGATACTCCTGCGGGAATACTATATTGAAGCCCAATGATTCCATGAGACGAATATTTACGGGCGCATTTCAAGAACGTGTTCTGCCTGCGATCCGTTATGGCCGTTCGTTTCCCCGGGGCGATGAAACAAATCCCGAACGCGATAACGCTCCAGCGCAATGCCGGTAAGGCGCAGGTGCATCTCGGAAAGATTTTCTTCACCAAACATGATGTGCGCGACCCCGTGGACAACCTGCTGAAATGGATCGCCTTTGTCGCCGTTGGTCATGGACCCATTGCTCCGCGCGCCCAGACCGGAACTGTGGCTGATGATTTCATGAACACCGTAGCGTTCCAGCGCGATGCGCGTCAAACGCAGATGCATCTCGGACAGGTTTTCATCGCCAAAGATGATGCGCGTGACCTCCTGGGCGATCACCTCGAACGGCTGTTTTATATTTTGGCTTTTCATAGGCATTTCGGCGTTTGGGACACTTTTTGATTGCGAGATTCGATTGACCGGCAAAGTTTCCAGCGGGATAACTACAGGAGCCGGAATTTCCACTTCGGGCGGCAGGTGATGGCCAGCGGCTTGATTCACATCTGTTTCCCCTGCGGGCGCAACCGTTTCCACTGCCATCTCAACCCAATGTCCATTTTGCGGCACGGCTGCGGGTGGATCATCGGTGGAGGCGACAACGGGGGCTTCGATAGCGTCGTTTCCCGCCGCCGCGGGCATTTGCCCCTCCGGCAACTCCTGGGGGTCAGACGGGATGGCTACCGCTGACGCCGCCGCGGATGGTGTTCCCGCCGCGGCAGGCAATTTGATGGGACGCCCCGGAGCGGACTCGATGAGGTGCAGGATGGTTTTGAGCACGAGTTCCATCGGGAAGATCGGCTTGGCGATAACATCATTGCCGCCGCTCAAAACCGCCTGCGCGCGGTTCTGGAACTCGCCATGTGACGTGACAAAAATGATGGGGGTTTTTTGGTATTGCGGGAGCAGGCGGATTTTTTCGCAAAGTTCAAACCCGTTCAAACCGGGCATTTCAATGTCCAGCAGCACGATGTTGAAAAGCTCGGTTTGCGCCCGCTCCAATGCGGCCAGCGGCATCTGCATGCTGGTCACCTCGATTTTGGCCCGCTTCATCGTGGCCGCATTCGCAAAATTACATATGGGGTCGTCGTCCACCACCAGCACCTTCGCCTTGTGAATGCCTTCCGCGGAGCGAATGTCGCCGTTCTGGAACAAACGACCCAGACAATCCAGCGCCTGCACGATGGTTTGCAGCAGCGTCTTGGACGGCAACGACTTTTCAGAAATGATTTCGAAAAGCATCGCCTCGAGCGCGCTCAAGAGGTGTGCGATTTTCGGGCAATCGCTCAAGCTGGCGCGAGTGCAAAGAAACCGCACCTGCTGGTATAGCGCGTTGAGAGGCTCCGTGCCCTCCGGTGAACCCGCCGTCTTGACGAAAGCCTGACAGTGCTCGCGAATGCAGGCAATGTCCGCGGGCGCGTCCTCCAACATTTGTTTTCGCGTTTCTTCCAGCAAGGCCGCGTTCGCCTCGGCCAACGTGGATGCATTCTGCGACCGGCCATGCGACCCGGGAGTGATTTTCAGCAATTCGCGGACGGCCTCGATCAATTCCTTCGGCGTGCATTGCGTCTTCAATATCCGCTTGTTTGCACCCGCGCTCATGATTTTGGATGCCGGTTCTTCCAGGTAAGGGTTGGATAAAATCATCACCGGAATCCCCTTGAAGTCGGGATGTTCACGGATGAATTTCAGGACTTCCAGCCCGTTCAACTGCAGCAGCATCAAATCAAGAATCACCACGTCGGGCTTCCAATGCAGCAACTGTTCCAGCGCCGCCAATCCATCGTGGGCGGATTCGACCCGAAATCCATCCCACTGCAACCAATCCCGATAAACGCCCAGGACAAGCGGGTTGTCCTCGACAAATAGAATTGTTTTACGCGTGGATTTCATATCAGCGAACCAAGGCGTTCCAACCATTCGCAATCCCTATGCCTAACTGTCCGCAAATGAACTCCCAATAGTTGCCATCTGGCCATGCATCACACTGACTTTTGGCTTCCGACTTTCTTATGTATTATACTTAAATTCAACCATTAACGATGTAAAAGCATAAGCATGTGAGGACAAGCGACAGCGGAAATTGAGGGAGATACATTCAGGCAATAAATAGCAAATATTGCTAGGATAAACTCCCTGTTTTGCTCCATCCAAGCCCCTGTGGGCGTGCGAGGTGATGTCATGATAGTGGACAGACTTTGCATGGATATCTTTACCGTGCCCCGTGACCGGCGCGTGGAAGAAACCAGGCAGAGCGGTTGCCTTGCCCGCGGGATCACGCGAAGATCGTGACCGTCTGCTATTTTTGCCGGGGCTGTAGTTGAAGTCCCCCCAGCCCATTTTCCAGACCTTTGCCGCTTGACCTTGGAAGTGGTGGCTGGGGGCGGAATTGAACCGCCGACACAAGGATTTTCAGTCCTCTGCTCTACCAACTGAGCTACCCAGCCAAAGCCATTGATTCTATTGAAGAAAACAAGCTTTTAATTTTTATTCACTTTGCTATTGCATACCGCCATTTGATACTGTAAGCTGTTTTCTGTTATGACAACACCAAACAGCACCGAAACGGCGGCTGCAAATAGCAGTCGAAAACTACCAGCAAAAATTCAATCGTCAATCTCGAAAGATGGCAAGTGGCGGACATTCAAGAAACACGCGGGATTGATGCAATACATTCCCAGCGGCATTTACTTCGCCCGCGTCAAGGTCAAGGATGGCGGCAAGGGCAAGGTGAAGCGCGCCAGCTTGGAATCCGACGTGTTCACCACGGCCAAAGACCGGCTCCCGCTCAAGATCAAGGAACTGCGGACGCCCCTTGCCGATGTCGGCACGTTCGCCGATGGCCGGTTGAAATACGAAGCCGAGACAAAGCACGATGTCACCCTTGCGCCGCTGTCCAAGACCTACCGGCTGCGCTGCATTGAATGTCTGCTAAAGACGTGGCGCGGCTTGGACAAGATCAAGGTGGACGAAATCACCGAAGCCGATTGCATGAAATGGCGGTCGCGCTATTCCGGGCAATACTCGCCGCAAGTGGTCAACAATACAGTCAACGTGCTTCGCCGCATCCTCACGCTGGCCGGGCTTGGCCGTGACGCGAATCCGGCCTTCAACATCAAACGGCTGGGCATCCCGCGCAAGCAACTGGATTTGCCAACCGCCGACCAGTTCAATCAAATCCTCACCGAGATTGAAACCGCCGGAGCGATTGACGCCAAAGACCGCGCCGACTTCGTGCGGTTCCTCGCCTTTAGCGGTTGCCGGTTGAGTGAAGCCGTGCAAGCCAAATGGCAGGACGTGAATCAGGAAAAAAACGAAATGACGATTCACTGCCTCAAACGCCGTTCCACCAGCAACGAGGCGCGGACGCGCATCATTCCGCTGGTTCCGGCCATGCGCCAGCTTTTGGAGAAGATGCACAACGAGCGCCAGCCCAAGCCAGAGGACACCATTTGCCGCGTCTTTGTCTGCAAAAAGCCGCTCGTTCGGGCTTGCAAGCGTGTCGGCTGCGCTCCACTGACTCACCACAGCTTGCGGCATCTGTTCGCCACGTTCTGCATTGAAGCGGGCATTGACATTCCATCGGTAAGCCGCTGGCTTGGACATTCCGACGGCGGCGCGCTCGCCATGCGGGTTTATGGGCATCTGCGCCGTGAACACTCACAAGCAATGGCGCAAAAGGTGACGTTTGGCGCGTTGGCGGACGCCCCAATCATCCCGCAATTGCCAGCACCATCACCGGAGCCGGAGCCGGAAAACGTCATGCAGCTAATAGCCGTCAACTGAAAATCACCTGTCCGAGTTACGCCCGCGATTCAACCGAGTCGCGGGCTTTTTACCGGCCATGTCAGGACAAGGCGAGCGCGGGAAAGACGCGCCAGCGGCCAGCGTAGGGCGAAGATTCAGCCGGATTGAACGCCGGTTGACTGAAAGCGCATTTTTCGGTGCCGCGCCAATCCAAGTGAAGCCTGTAAGAGCCGGGGCAGGTCTGAAAACCGTTTCGCGTCCGCAATCGCCAGCAAATGAGCGCGGCTCGCCAGTCCGGTTCCATGCCGGGAATTCTCCGTGGAAAAAGTGTGGAAATTATCTTGTTCTGTAGTATGGGAAAGGGAGTAGAATTCGCTTGCGGGTGTGCCGATGCTGGCATCGTGGCAACGGGTTTGCCAATTAACTTACGCACCCAATACAATTTGAAAATTGCACGCATTTTGGAAATGTCAAATTGCTGATGCTGTTAATTTTTTATGTCCAAGCAAAGCGATAGATTGGAGCAGCAAATAAAAGCATTTAAGAAGTTACTTCAATCAGCAGCCACTTCTGATGACAAGAAAAATCAGTGCGAAAATAAAAAGGATACAGCCGGAGCAGATACAAAAGACTCCAATCAAGAGGTTTCTATCAAACGGAATCGTGAACAAAATCCGATTTTCGAGCTTGGTTTGATTTTCGTTGGAGAAGTCGGCGCTTTTGTCGCTTGGATTTTGGCTGATTTTTTTGTGTCCAACATTTGGGTTTCTGGCTGTTTGTTTTTCGTTGCCATAGCCGCGCTTACTGCTTTTGGTATTCATAAAGTAATTAAAAGTGATGTATTTCAGACGAAATATAGAAAATATGAACGCTTTGTATGGAGCGGGTATGGGTTGACGCTCATTATTGGATGTGCTCTTTGCTGGCTGGCGTTGAACGATGCAGCAACAAGAGAGACCAGCGCTGCCAAAGAAAAACTTACGGACCGACAAACAATCTCAAGCATGGCAACCCAAATATCTAGTGACCAGCAAACCATAACGAATATGGCCGCCCAAATAGCGACTTTGACCGCAAATTTGCCAGCAGGAGTTCTGGAGCCTGCGAATGACCCAATGCCACCACCGATTTCCGACTTGGGGCCTCGTCCCACGAATGCGGTAGCGGTAGCAATTCTTTTAGGCAAATCAGTGAGCATGGTGGACCGGTTTCCGCACACTGTCATTCTACGCCACGGCAAACCCATATTGACTATTTCTAAAGATGAACAGGGAGCAACTGTGTCGGGTGAGTTTTTTGGAGATAATGGAAATATCGTCTGCGTATTGGAAAGTAATCGCTTCATTATAAATCCATCAAATTATTTAACTGCACAACGCCCAGACAAGAGCACCTTAATAGTTCGCGACCAAAAGAATATTGAAGTGTTAAACGTGAGATTTTTGAACCCATACGTTATTAGGTTAAATGGGCGTTTCAGATTTCCCAATGAACCCGATTTTGTTATCAGCCCAAATGAAGGGTATTTTCGCAACGGTATGACAACGGTGGGAGTTGGTATTGATTATGTCTTTCCATAGTTTCGTTTTGAAAATGTTGCGTAGCCGAATTTCGTGACATACGTTTTGGTCGTTTTCGTGTAGTGGATTTTCTTCGCGCGTTCGGCGGCTCAAAAAGCCTTCGCTCATGTTATTCGGCGGTTTCGGCGAATCGCCGACATGACGCTTCGGGGATTAAAAGTTTTCTTACCCCCGGCACACGCGCGAGCCGTCGCTGCCTGACGAGTTTTCTCACCGTCACCGGCGAGATGGACAAGCGTTGTGCGGCAGCGCGAATGTCCAGCAATAGCGGTTGCGGTTGCGTTTCGTTCACCTCGAACAATGGTTTTCCCGCGCTTGCCGGGGCGATGTCTTCGTTGTCAATCATAGGTTAAATTTGGTTATTGTTTTTTCTTTCGTTAAATTGATTCGCTGGCTTGTTGTTACACGGCATCAGGTCGCCGGCGGCGGTTTTTCCGGGTCTGTCGTGAAAATGGGTTGTGGCCTCGGCATCGGTGGCCGGCTCGATCCGCCCTTCACACGCCGCGAACCCGGATTCGGTGTTTCGGTCAAGACTTGCCACGCTCGAAACAGCCGTGAGTGCGCCGCCGACAACTTTTGCAGGCCGTCCGGGTCTTTGGATTTCTCAATCATTTGCACGATGCGTTCGATTTCTCGTGCAAGGTGCTCGGATTGCGGGGTGGATTGCCTGCCTTTGGCGGCTTCGGTTTCCAGCTTGGCCTTGCGCTCCCGTCGCGCTTGCCAGCTTTTCGCGGCATTTTCGCGGGCGTTTTCTGGGGTAAAGCGGAATGGTTGCGGGTAATCTGTAATCATAAACTTAACGTCTTTCCATTTGGTGAGTTTGGTGAGTTTGAAACGGTGTTTTGCATAAAGTCTCCTCGCGCTATGTAATAGGGAGTTTAGTTGAAATGGCACTTTGACACTCACCACACTCACCACTTGGACGGCTTTTTAGTGTGTAAGTGATGATTCTGCCGCGTCCGGTTTCCTGTTTGGCGGTTGCCAAAACCTTTTCCAAGTGCGGCCAGAGCATTGACAACCTTTTGCCAAGCCGTCTGACGCTCAATTTGTCGTCAAGGTCGCCGTCGGCGATGATGATTCTTTCGCGCAGTTCGCCAGCCGTGCCGGTGAATGTTTCGCCGTTGGCAAGGCAGGACAGCAAGGCGGTCGCAATGGCGTCATTTTCCAGACAGAAAAACGACTTGTCATCCTCGGCGGATTTCAGGGCGTGAACGGTTCCGGTTTCGCGGCCAATGGCGCGGCCAATGCGGACGGCGAGCGCAGCGAAGTCCGGGTGACGCTGGTTTAATTTGCGGGGCGTCGGCGCGGTGTCGGCAAGCGCGGTTGCCAGCGTGCGGGCGATGAAAGACAGTCCGGCGTCGCGGTGTCCCCTGATTTCGGCGGACAGGCTGGCGTCGCTGGTTTCATCCGTCCGGCGATTCATGCGAACCAAAAGAAGCCGGTCAGCAAGTCCGCTGTCGCTGGCAAAGGTCGGATTGGCCGTTGTCATGCAAAGCCACGCCCGCGCCCGCAAGGTGACGCGCTCGGCGTCCGTGTAAAGTTTCCGGCGTTGGCTGCATCCGTCCGTTGCGGCACTCGCCACAGCGTCCGGCAGCCACTTATTGCGCGTGTCGGCGTTGTCCAGTGTGAACAGCCCGCCGCCGTCCAGACTCGCCCAAAATGAATCCTCGCCGAAATCTTCAACCTTGTTGGCGACAAAGGGCAGGCCGTAAAGCTCGGCAACGCCTTTGGCGAGCCGGGTCTTGCCGCTGCCAATGTCACCAGCAAGGCACAACGGCGGCTTGCTGGCCGGATTGGTTGGTAGGGACAGAATCCAAAGCCGGAGCAAGTCCAAGCCGTGTTTGGCCGCGCAATTCGCGCCGCTGAAAAGCGAACAGGTTTCAAACGGGTCTTGCGGCTCGGTAAGTGTCCACGGCGCGAGCGTATTGCCGGCGGCGAACAAAACGCCGTCCGCGCCGTTGTCCACAAGTTGCACGTCGCCCGGCGTGATCTTGGCGGCTCGCCCGTCGCCGTTGCTCAAATAGATTGCGCCCGGACGCGACGCCCAAAAACTTTCCGGCAAAATGGCCGTGGTTTGACTTCCGGCAAGCGCAGTGGTTTCAACCTGGCTGGCGATGAATTTGAAAACCGCATCGGCGCGATTGACGGAAAGCCAGTCCGCGAGCCACGCAGAAAAGGCGTCCGCGTGAATCCTCAAAAGCTGTTTGCGCTCGTTGTCAAAAAACATGGCCGAATCAAAATCCTTGCGCTCGGCATGAAAGAAAAACCGTCCACGTCCGGCCAATGACTTCACAACGGCGTTGGCAATCCGTGTCCGTTGCTCCGTTGGTGACAATTTGCCGTTGGTGAGAATGGACACAATTTCGCCGCGAATGTCGGCAACCGGCTCGCCCGGCGCGGTCACGGCAATTTTGACGGGCACGGTTTGAACCGCTTTCCCGCTATTTACCGCCGCCCGCAAATCGTCGGCGGTTGCTCCGGCTCGCGTCCAGTCGTTCGCGTCCTTGTGCGGCGTCGGTGTGGCCACGTTCAAGACGCGGCAACCGGCATAACTGGCAACATCGGCAAGCCATTCGTCACCGGCTGGAATTGGCTTCTTTGGCGTCGGCTGGTCGTTTTGTTTGAAGGCGTAGCAAACAGCGTCCGGCGATAAACGCCCGGCAATCAATTCGCCATTGCCCGCGCCGCGAGTCACCAAAACAGCGGTGTCCGGCAAACCATTGGACGTATGCCAGCCGAATTTGTCCATGACGGCGAAGGCGTCCCATTGCGATTCAAACGCCAGAATGAAGCCAGCGGCCTTTGCATCGCCGAAAACAAGCGGCGCGGTTTTTTGGCCGGACGGTTTGAAAAACCAGTTGCCACTTTCGAGCCGGACGTGGCACGAAACAACATTGCCGCCGTCGCCATGATTGGCAAAGGCAAATTTGTTTTCAAAAATGCCAATGACTTTTTGAGCATGAAGCCAGCGGATAAATTCAATGGACAAGCCGCGCCATGCCGCCAGCCGTTGCGCGTGGTCATCGGTGAAGGCGTCAACGCACTCTTGCCAGTTGAAAGCGGGAATTGATTTCGCGGGCGAGCCGTTGCGCCCGTTGGTTGCCGGTGTTGGCGAAGCGTGGACGCCCGCCAGCCTGAAAATTTCCTTCCGGTGTTCGCCGTCGCCGGGATTGGTGGCACAACCGAATTTCCCGTCAGGCTGAATCAGGAGATGATCGCCAGTTTTATCAGAGCCAGCCACACGGCAGGCAGGACAGGCCGCACGGATAGCGCCGCCGTCAAGGTGCCGGACATTTTCGAGCCGCGCCGGGTCAATTGATGGCAACTCCCGCCTCACGGCTGCTCCTTTATGACTGCCGGTTGCCCGTGGAGCCACGCGAGAAAAGATTTTGTGTCCACCAAAACAATTCCGCGCTGACTGCCGCGCTTTCGCAGTCGAATCAATTTGAAGTCCCCGGCTTCCCCGTGCTCCAAAATTGTTGTTCTTGAAAGCCCGCTTAATGGGTCGCGCGTTGAAGGTTTTGGCAAACGAAATGTCTCGCTTTCGCGGAGTAGGATCGTGCCATTGGCCACTGGCACGGTGAGCGGTTGCACGGTGAATCCTTGGCCGCCGCACTCGGCTTTTTTGAATGAATCTTGCATTGCGACATCATCGCATCTGCAAGGCATCTAAATCCATTGCCGGACTATGATTTTAGTCGGGGGTGAGTTACCGTCACACTTCCGGCGGCTTCAAGTAAAGCTGATTGCATCCACGATACGACGGTAGCGGGCGAACAGTTGAGACTTCGCTTTGTGCTTACTGTTTTCGGCGTCCTCAAATCTGGAAATAATATCAAGCCAGTCCTGACTTCGTGCCCGGTGCTTCTGTTTGGTCGGGGAAGAATTTTGCTGGTGATCGTGGTATATTTTCGCCGTCAGAGATGCTACCTTGTTCGCCGCTAAGTCCGGGACAACGCTTAACAGCACATGGCCTTGACGGTGTGCGGCAATCGCCTGCTGCGCGATGGCTGTTTCCCATTCTTGGTCCGTCGGTTTTGCATAAACACTGTAGTCGCGGATGCCGGTAAGTTCCTCTATGTATTCCGCCCCGAACCTTTTTCGGTCGTTTTCACGGGTTCGATAGACCGCTGAACGAGCCAATGCTGTGACGTTGAAACAGAGAGACTTCATCTGGCGCAAGTCGAAACCTTTCATTTTTCCAATACTCGACTTCCAATCGCGCTGTTCGGTCTTTGTTAGTTCCGGCCATGAATACATTCCAAGCAAGCGAGTCAAACGTAAGGATGGAATTGGTTCAAAAAAGGATGGGAATGGAGAGCGGCGTAGTTCGGCGGCGGCGGTTGACAAGCTGGCGTGTTTCAAAAATGCTGCGGCTGGAATTTTGGAAATAATCGGGTGACGGCGGGCGAGTTCATAAAGAGCCGCAACGGGTTCAATCTTGGAATCAGGCAATCCCTTCCACCAATGGGAACAGTCGAACTTTTTGTCGAATGGCGGGCGCAAGTGCCATGTGTAACACCGACGATTGGCCTGCCAAGTCGGTTTGAACGACGCTGCCTTTCGTTTTGCTTTCATCGCAGTTCGCTCGCTGACTTTTTCACGCCGCCATTATCGCCGATAAACGCCCATGACGCAAATTGCTTGCATCGTCCTGCAACTTGGCGCATAACGGATGCGTCTGAAAAGCTGAAAACCGACACTGAATAAACAACCATAATTTTGCGTAGCTCGGCTACGGTCTCATCGGAAAACCGCGAATTTTCAAAAGAGAAAGACCAGCCCAAGCACGCGCCACTCGGCGCGGCTTGGCGTATTTCTCTGCATGGCGCTTCGCGGTGCCACGGATGAGGGTGCGTTGGGTTCGCGCCCATTTTGTTCCGCCGTCGTGACAGCAAAACCAAACGGAGACATAAATGAAAACTCTTGGAAATGCCGTTGTCCTTTCGCTCTGCCTGTTTGGAGGCTCTACGACAATGGCCGGAACCTATACCTTCACAACCTTAGACAATCCCTTGGGAGTAAAGGGGACTCAACTCCACGGGATTTGCGGCAACAACATTGTGGGCAGCTACTACGATGCCTCAAACGATTCCCACGGTTTCTTATACAACGGCTCAAACTACATGACAATTGACCCTCCCTCGGCAGCACTTGGCACTACGGGTATGGGTGGGATTTCCGGCAATAACATCGTCGGCAGCTATCGCGACGCATCGAACATTGCTCACGGTTTTATTTACAACATTTCGACCTCAAACTACACAACGTTCGACAACCCATTGACAGTAGATTTAACAGCCGGCTGTGGGATTTCTGGCACCAACATCGTCGGCTACTTCGGCTATGGGCAATTCGGCGGACCAGTTGGTGCAACCGGGTATAACGGGTTTCTTTACAACGGCTCCACTTTTACGACCATTGACCATCCCTTGGGAGTGCGTGGCTCATTTTGCTTCGGGATTGATGGCAACAATATCGTCGGCACTTGGGGCGATGCATCAGGCCATAACCACGGATTTCTTTACGACGGTTTGACCTTTATCACCATTGACGATCCCTTGGGGGCAAATGACACTTGGCTCAACGGGATTTCCGGCAACACTATCGTTGGTTTCTACACGGCTGCATCGGGCATCGGCCACGGTTTCCTCTACAGCATTTCGACCTCAAACTACACGACGTTCGACTGTCCCTTGGGAGTGAATAGCAAAGGGGCCAGCGGGATGTCCGACAAGAAGATCGTTGGCTCCTATTGGGACGCATCGGGTAACAGTCACGGCTACTTGGCAACCCCTATGCCCGAAACCGCTACCGGAACAGCGGTCTTGACTAACGGTTTCGTGGTTGGAGTCAATGTCACGGATTCTGGTTATGGTTATACAAACACGCCGCAAGTCCGCATCATTGGCGGCGGCGGAAGTGGGGCGCAAGCCGTGGCCGTCATCAGCAATGGCATGGTAATGGCTATCAATGTTACGGATGCCGGTTCCGGTTACACCAACACGCCGCTGGTCGTCATCGAGCCGCCGTTTATTTCCAATCCCATTCTGGGGATCGCGCCGATGTCTTTTCTCACGTTTTCCAACCTGACCGTGGGCGGCAATTACCAATTACAGCAGCTTGCGGGATGGTATTGGGCAAACCAGCCGGTCAGCTTCACGGCCACAAATGCCCTTTACACGCAAATGCTCGCGGGTGTGTGGGACAGTGGAGATTTTAGACTGGCACTGAATCCGGTTCCATCGCAGGCATTCGCCACGCCAGAGGTTGTTTATGGTTTTGTTGTTCACGCCACAGTGACGAGCGGCGGTTCCGGCTACGTCACCAGTCCGGCGGTCAGCATCGTCGGCGGTCACGGCACCAATGCCACGGCGATTTCTCAAATTTCCGGTGGTGTGGTGACAAACATCAGCATCACCAGTGCGGGCATCGGCTACCCCAACACGACGACGATTCAAATTGCCCCGCCGCCTGCCGCCGCCGTGTTTCCAACAGTGCAGCCTGTAATGCGCGTGGATTCCGCAAGTCTGGCACCGTATGACAATTATCAGATTCAATTCAAGCCAGACATTGCGGCACCGTGGATAAATTGGGATGGCGGATTGTTCACCCCGACCGGCGCGACGAATTCGCAATTCCTTTTCACCACAAACGGCACCGGTTTTTTCCGGCTGCAATACGAACCGTGATGCCGCCGCCGTGTTGCGGCTGCTGTCAATCGCCGTCATGGACATTCGGAAGCCGCGTCCGTGAGTTAGAGGACAAAGCCGCACCGCATTTCTCGCAGGGTTGAAATCCGTCCATCCGTCCGTTTTCTGTCCACGCCGTCCGAATCGCAAACTATACCACTACCTTTTATTGGCTGTTTGGACAAAATCAATCCAAATTAGGACACTCCCCAAGAAACGGGTTTCGTCAAAAGGCGGGACTCCTTACGGAACGACAGCCACATATTTCCCCTCCCCCGGCAGGGGCGTGGGACGGGTCGCCTTGACGGAAAAAGAATTCCTTGTTGCCGAACAGTCTCACGGAGCGCGAGCGCGTGACGCCCGGCGACTGACACACGGCCAGTGTCGGCGGTGACGTGACGCGACCGCCAAGCCGGAAGCGCGGTTGTTCTTTTCCATTTGATACCATATTTGATACCGCGAGCCGTTTTTCGGTGTTAAACGGTATCAAATGGCAGCACGGCGGGCGGTTGGTCAAGTGACGATTGCCGCATGAAATAACGAGAAATCACAATACGGCACGAAAGAGAAAAACTCATTTTGGATTTTCAGTCCTCTGCTCTACCAACTGAGCTACCCAGCCAAAGCCATTGAAAACACTGCATGTTTGGAGTTATGACTGCCACAACCGGTTCCAAAATGGCGGATGTAAATTGACAGTCCAGAAACTAACCACAACCAGCCGCGACGGCAAGCGGAAAACATTTCACTGCCGCCGACATTCCGCGAAGTAACCTTGCGGCGCGGACTTCCTGTTTTTACACTGTGAACCATGAATTTGACAGAAGATCAACGCCAGCGCGTCACCGCCTGGATTTTGCAGGGCGCAAAGCTTGCCGATATCCAAAACCGGCTGATGTCGGAATTCACCATCAAGATGACCTACATGGAAGTCCGCCTGCTCGTGGACGATTTGAAGCTGACGCCGAAAGACCCGGAACCGCCGAAGGCCGCCACGCCGCCGCCGGAAGCGCCCAAACCCGCCGCTGAAAAAAAGTCGCCGTTGACCGCCGAACCGGGGCCGGCGCCCGGTGGCGTGTCCGTGAGCGTGGATCAAATTGCGCGGCCCGGCGCGGTCGTCAGCGGCAAGGTCACCTTCAGCGACGGGCAGACCGCCGAATGGCATCTGGATCAAGCCGGGCGGCTCGCGGTTGTGCCGAAGCAGCAGGGTTACAAGCCGTCCGCCGCCGACGTGCAGCAATTCCAGGCCGCGCTTCAAAACGAACTCATGCGGATGGGATTTTGAGCTTGTCAACCGTGAATCAGCACTAGGCATGAGCTGGCTATGAAAGTGGACAGTCGGAGGATTTTGCTTGCTAATCGTCTGCGTGTGATTTAACCTGATTACAGGTCAATCAAAAAAGGCTGAACAACAGGTCGCTCATTGACTGTCATCGGCGGCTACCATGACAATATGACAAGACGAGATATAGGTGGAATCTTTATAGCAAGTATCCTCTTGCTCATGATCGGAATTGCTTGGCATGTTCGTCAACGTAGGAACAAAATGCTCGATGCGCAGTGCGTTATAAATCTACTAACTATCGATTCGGCAAAGCTTCATTGGGCAATACAGACTAGCCAAGACTCAAACGCAGTGCCAACAGCAGAAATTATTCATCGTTATAATAGTCGCAATGAATATCCGATGCCAATATGTCCAAGAGGCAGCACATACACTATCGGACGAGTTGCGGATGCGCCGACATGTTCATTCCCTGGACACGTGTTGACAGATGAAAATGTGAAAAGGGCGAGAGAGTTAGGCATAGAACATTCATATCCGCAACCGGATGATTGAAGACGCCTCCGAAGAAACTACTGCGCGGATAGGCTGAACGTTAATTGTGAGTGATTTTCCATTGGCAGAAAACCCTCCCTACGGGCTACTCTTTTTCAATGAGGAACAGATGCTCAAAATTGGCCGATTGGTCACCAAGCCATTCGCGGTTGGAGGTCAGCAGACGCTGGACGTTTTCCCGGTGCGAAATCTTTTCCACGGCCAGAATCTTGTGCCGCCGGAAATATTTCCTCCAAATCCTTAATTTCCACCTTGCCTTTGTTTGAGTAGGAAAACAAAACGTAGCGGGCGTCCGCGCCGGAAACCAGCCGCTCGATTTCGGCGAGAACCTCGCCGTATTTCGTGCTTTCGTATTTTGAAACCGCGCCGGGCAGGGTGTCCGAGGAGCAGTCCAGCCGGCGGTTCGCCGCGCCGACGGATGGCGGCCGGTCATTCAACACCACCGTCGTCCAGAAATGGTAGTAGCTGGCGTAGCGGACGCGTGTCGTCGGCGTGTGCGTGTTGTTCGTGTTGTAGGGCGGATCAAAATAGGCGAGGTCGTAGCGCCCGGAAATCTTCCGCGCGTCCATGCTTGTCACGCGATAGCGGTCGTCGCCGGGAATCAGCCGCGGGCGGCGCAACACCAGGTCGTTGCGGGCGCGCGGCGCCCATTTGGAAAGATAGGCGACTTGATGGCCCAGCGTGTTCTCCACCTGATCGAGTCCGTTGATCAAGGCGGTCACGAGGATGGCGTGCTCGGTTTTATCCGCGGCAATCCGGTCAATCTCGTCGCGGATGGCGTCCAGCTTCCGGGTGTTTTTGACGAGCAACGGTTTCTTTTTTCCGTCGCGGGATTTCACCGCGCCGGTCCCGTCGTCTTCACCGCCGAAATTTTCGGTGAAATAGCCGTCCACCGGCTTCAACCGGTTCAGATGCTGGATTTTTTCATCCAGCTCCGGCCTTTTCACATCGCAGTTCCCGATGTAGCAGCGGCCAAAGACCTCCGAATACGGCGCGATGTCGTTGGTGTGAACATCGTAACCGGCGGATTTCAGATACTGCGAAACGCGCGTCGTCCCGGCGAAGGCGTCCAGCGCGGAACGGATGGGCAGCGCGTGAATCAACTCGTGGATTTTCGGAATGATGGCCCGCTTGCTGCCGGTGTAGCGGATGCCCTCGGTTTCAAAGGTAACGGGCGGCGGGACGGAGGACTTCATTTCAATAGAATTTTAACATCGAACAACCAACATCCAATGCATCCACGACACGAGTAATTGAGCGTTGAGCGTTGAGCGTTGAATGTTGAATGTTTCTGTTCACTTCGCTCCAAAGACGCTGTCGAGGATGACTTCCTTGGTTTTCCAGATGAGCGCCATGGTCATGGCCAGCGGCAGGAGCGCGAACAAAATCAGCCCCAGAAAACCGAAGTCCTGTAGCCCGACGAATATCGCGCCCAGCACGGCAGGCAGGCGCGGGTCGCGGACCAAAAGGACATACATCATGCCGAAAAACAGGAGCGCGGCGAGCAGCCAGCGGTTGAGCGCGGTGAACTGGTCGCGTCTCGTGCCGGAGCGTCTCGTCCGGCAGCATCTTGCCAAGCTGCTTGATGACGACGTTCAGGTTGAACAAAAAGAGGACAGCCGACAGCATGAGAACAAAAATCGCGGCGTTGAAAAACGGCTGGGCCGGCATCCGGTTGTGCCAGAACAGAAACGGGCAGAGGCCGAAGTTGACGAGGCCGAGCAAGCTCGCGCGGTCGAGCGCGGCCCGCCAGGGACGCTCCCGTTTCTGGAATCCGCCCATCTGCCAGAGGCCGTAAAGAGGCAGCGCCGTCGCGATGAGCGCGGGCATCATGCCCCACGGCTGGAGCAGGTCGGCCCGGGCGGTTTCGGCGCAGACGACCAGCGCCACGGGCAGGCTCCAGAACAGAGCCGAAAGCCCGCGCGCGAGCCTGCCGAGCGAATGAAGCAATTCGGGATTTGGCGCGGGGTTGTCCATTTATGCGAAGACGGAGGATAGAAGAATGACGGAGGCGCTGACAATGGAACATTTTGGCTTCAATCGCCAACCGGCGGCAAAATCAACTTCACCGCGGGAAAATAATTATGAAAACGTTGCGCATCGTTGGTAACCAGTTCCCAATCCATCGCTTCGGCATGGGCGCCAATGAAGAAATCCGGCAATGGTGTTTTGGGCGAGTCCTTGCCGGATTCGCGCTGGCGTTTTTTCCGGTATTTTCGGTATGCCTCGCCGCAACCCGCGGCGGCTGTCGCGGGAACGTCCAAAACGTTAACGCCGATTTCGTGAACGCGCCGGAGGACCGATTCCGGGTCAACGCCGGTTTCCGCACACAGTTCCGCGAGTGTCACGGCACTGATGGCCGCGCCTTCACCCACAACGGCGAGGGCGATTTGCTCCTTGGCCCAGCGATGAAATGGCGATCCGGGCGCGCGGGCATAAACCATCAGCATCGTGTCAAATAATTTCATGGCTTGCGCAAATCCTTCCGCATTTGCTCCCAGGATCGTTTGAAGCGCAACGGGGATTTGTCAATGGCGCAAATCACCTCGTCCTTGGTCCGGAATTTTCGCGGGCCGGCGGCGGGCACCAGCTCGGTGAGAATTATCCGCCCGCCCGCGTCCAAATCCCCCTCGTAGCGGGCGTTGGGTTTGAACAATTCACGGCTCTGAATCCGGCATCGGTCATCGGTCGAAAGTCTCATGCGGGGACTATCCCACGACCGCCGGAATTTGGCAAGCAAGTCAAAAACTCAAATACGTGTAAGCCTTCAGTCCGCGCTCGTAATCATCCAGCAGGCGCATGGCTTCGGACGGTTTCATGCGGTCGGACTTGATGGCGTCGTCCATTTGCGCCTTCATCTGGCGTTTGAGTTCGTTTTCGTCGTATTGCACCGCCGCGAGCGATTGCATGATGGTCGCGCCCTCGATGATTTCCTCGATGTAATAGCCCGTCGGCTCGTCCGGTTCGAGGAAGACGTGGACCTCGTTGACGCGGCCGAACAAATTGTGCAGGTCGCCCATGATGTCCTGATACGCGCCCATCAGGAAAAAACCGAGGTAATACGGCTCTGTCTGGCCGTTGCCGTTTGAATGGAGTTGATGCAGCGGCAGCGTGTCGCGCACGTCGCGGAAATCAATGAACTTGCTCACCTGCCCGTCGGAATCGCAGGTGATGTCCACCAGCGTAGCCTCGCGCGTCGGGCGTTCGTTCAGGCGCGCAATGGGCATGATGGGAAACAACTGGTCCAGCGCCCAGTGGTCCAGCAGCGATTGGAAGACGGAAAAATTGCAGAGATACTGGTCGGCGAGCGTGTCTTCGAGCTGGCGGATTTCCTCCGGCGCATAAGCCTGGCCCTTGAAGCTTTCGACCACCTCGCGGCTGATCTGCCAGTAAAGGTCTTCGATCTTCGCCTTGTCCGGCAAATCCAGGACGCCGAGCGTGAACATGTGCTGCGCGTCCTCGCGGCGTTCCAGCGCGTCGTGGTAGGCTTCCAGCTTGTTCAGCTTGCAGAGATTCTTTTTGATGTCGAGCAGTTCCTTCACCAGCGGGTGCTCCTTGTCGCCGAACTTGAGAAATTCACCGGGCCGGATTTTTTCAATCGCGCCGAACACCTCGACAATCAACACGCTGTGATGCGCGACGATGGCGCGGCCGCTTTCGCTGATGATGTCCGGGTGCGGCACGTTTTCCGCGTTGCACACGTCGGCGATGTAATACACCACGTCGTTCGTGTATTCCTGAAGCGTGTAATTCGTCGAGCTGTCGAACGCCGACCGGCTGCCGTCGTAATCCACGCCCAGCCCGCCGCCGACGTCGAGGTGGGAAATCGCAAATCCCATCTTGTGCAGCTTCGCGTAAAGCCGCGCCGCCTCCTGCACCGCTTTTTTCACCGTCAAAATGTCCGGCACCTGCGAGCCGATGTGGAAATGCAGCAGCTTGAAACAGTGCGCCAGGTTTTCCGCCTTCAGCAATTCCGCCGCCGCCAGGATTTCCGCCGTGGTCAGGCCGAACTTCGCGTTTTCGCCGCCGCTGCCCGCCCAGCGTCCCGCGCCCTTGCTCAACAGCCGCGTGCGGATGCCGATGAGCGGTTCGACGCCCATCTGTTTCGAAACGGCGATGATTTGCCGCAGTTCCTCGAGTTTCTCCACCACCATGATGACCGTCTTGCCGAGCTTGATGCCGAGCATGGCCATCTTGATGAACTCCGCGTCCTTGTAGCCGTTGCAGACAATCAGGCAGCCCATCTGGTTTTGCATGCGCCAGCCCGGCGAACAATTCCGGCTTGCTGCCGACTTCGAGGCCAAAATCATACGGCTTGCCCGCGTCCAGGATTTCCTCCACCACCTCGCGCAACTGGTTCACCTTGACGGGAAACACGCCGCGAAACTTTCCCTGATAATTGAACTCCGCGATGGAACTCTGGAACGCCTGGTTCAGCGCCTCGACGCGGTGGCGCAAAATGTCCTGGAACCGGATGAGCAGCGGAAACTTCAACCCGCGCGCCTTCGCCTCCTCGATCACATCGGTCAAATCCACCGCCACGCCCGCGTCCTGCAACGGCCGCGCCACGACGTGTCCGGCGTCGTTGATGTCGTAATACTTCGCGCCCCAGCGATGGATGTTGTAAAGCGCGCGCGCCGACTCGATGTCCCACGGCGGCGCCGCGTCCTGTGCATTGCTCATCTCATGAACTTGAATCGAGCGAACTATAAAACGATGCGCGCGGAAAGCAATAAGCGGAATGAAATATTTTGGAACGCCGCCGGGTGTCATGGTTGTTCACTCCATGGTGGCGTCCAAATCTGGTGGGTCGGGTCGCGCTGCGACCCGACGCGCCTCGCAGCGCGAGGCGCGCCACCATCGAAACTAGGACATTGCACTCCATCCGCCGCTTGACCTCGCCGCGCAAAGCCGCAAACTTCGCTCAAACTTATGCCAGCCAAGCAAATCATCAAACCCGCCAAATCACCCGCCGCCGTCGGCCCTTACAACCACGCCGTGCGCGTCGGCGACCTGTTGTTCTGCGCCGGCCAAATCCCGATTGACCCGGCCACCGGCAATCTGGTTTCCGGCGACATCAAGGCGCAGACCGAGCGCGTCCTGCAAAACGTGAAAACGATTCTGGACGACCAGAAGTTGACGTTCGCCAACGTCGTCAAATCCACGGTTTTCATGACGAACCTCGCCGACTTCGCCGCCATGAACGAGATTTACGCGAAGCATTTCACGGAAAATTTCCCGGCGCGCTCCACGGTTCAGGTCGCCGCGCTGCCGAAGGGCGCGAACGTGGAAATTGAAGTCGTCGCGCATTTTTAAATATGGAGTGCGGCGACATGTCGCCGCTTTCGAAGCGCGGACATGTCCGCGCAGTCCAAGTATGCCAATTGAAATTCAACTTCTTGCTCGCGCTGCTGCCGGCATCGGGCTGGGACTGTTCATCGGCTGGCTGCTCGGCTCGCGCAAACAAGCCGCCGCGCCGGCGAATTCGCGCGTGGAAAACGAATTGCGCCAGCAGCTCGCGCAGCGCGAAACCGACCTGGCGCAGACGCGCGGACAGCTTTCACAAACAAACACCTCGCTGGCGACCGCGCAGGCAAATCAGGCCGCCGCGGAAAAATTTCTTGCGGAGCAAAAGCAGCTTCACGAACAAACCTTGCGCGACGCCAGGGCCGCGCAGGAAAAGGCGCTGGCGGATTTGCGCGACACGTTCAAGGCGTTGAGCGCCGACGCGCTGAAACAGAGCGCGCCGGAATTTTTGCGGCTGGCGGAACAGATCGTTCGGCAAATTTCAGGAAACGGCGAAGGGCGATTTGGCGCAGCGGCAGGAGGCCATTAAAACCCTGGTCGAGCCGCTCAAGCAGCAGTTGGAAACCTACCAGAAAAATTTGCAGTCGAGCAGCGCGGCGCAATCGTCCGCGTTGGGCGAGGTGAAGAAACACTTGGAAACGCTGGCGCAATCCAACCAGTCGCTGGCGCAGGAGACGCAGCAGTTCCGGCTGGTGCTGCACTCGAACCAGGCGCGCGGCAAGTGGGGCGAGGAAACGCTGCGGCGCGTCGTCGAGGCGGCGGGCATGAGCGCGCATTGCGATTTCACGGAACAAACCTCGACGGGCGAAAACCGGCCCGACTTGATTGTGCGCCTGCCCGGCGAGCGCGTCATCATCGTGGACGCGAAGGTTCCCGATTTCGATTTTCTCAACGCGCTGGAATCCGCCGATCCGCTGAAGCGCGCGGAATCGCTGGCGGCGCACGCGGCGAAGTTGAAGGCCACGATCAAGGCGCTCGCCGACCGCGATTATCCGCGCCAGTTCGCGAACGCGCTGGATTACGTCGTGCTGTTCGTGCCGGCGGAATCGCTGTTCAGCGCGGCGCTGGAGGGCGACCGGGATTTGATCGTGTGGGCGGCGGAGAAACGGATTTTGCTGGCGACGCCGGCGTCGCTCATCGCGCTGCTGCGGTCGGTCTCGGTGAGCTGGCAGCAGCACCGGCAGACGGAAAACGCGCAAAAAATCGCGGAGGCGGCGCGGGAATTGTTTTCCCGCATCTGCGTTTTCACGGAACATTTTGAAAAAATCGGCGACGGGCTGGCGAAGGCAAACGAGGCGTTCAACAAGGCGGCGGCAAGCTACCAGTCGCGCATCCGGCCGGCGGGCGAGAAACTGGCGGAGCTTGGCGGGACCGCGCCGGAAAAGGAACTGGCGGACGCGCAGCCGCTGGACGCGACGCTGCGATTGCCGCCGGCCTGATTTGCGGCAAGGGTCGGGGCTTTGAGGTGAAGCAGCCGCGCCCGCTGCCGTGGGCAAATTATGAGTGAACAACAAAAAAACAATCTACACATTCCAAAAAGACGCGGCTGGGCTGCTTGGTCAATGGTCCGAAAGGCCCGATTATCGGAGCTATAGCTGGCGCGACTCTACAGGCCATCATTCGCATTTACGTTAGCGGTCGTGCAATCGATATCAATTCTGAATTGGGCTTTCTAATCTTTTTATCTCAACTACCCGCGATGGCAATTTGTAGCACCTTCGGTTTGTCGCCGATGTCGGCAACCGAACCTTCTGTGACATTATCATGTTTCTTGGCGATTTTGTCGGTCGTTATCACCTCAATATTATTTGCTATTCTGGGTGGGCTAATCGTGTGGCTAATCACACTTTGCCGCCCTAAAAGGTGAAGTGAAGGAGCCAGTTCTCCGCGCGGGTTGTGGCTGAAAAACTCACGATTTGATGTCGCGCAACTGAAACACCATTGCGCCGATGACAAAAGCCGTGGCGCTGGCGGCGAACAGGATGAGTTCCGACTGGAGGAGTTGCGCCCACGGCGTGGGCGTCTGAAACACCAGAAACCAGCTTTCAAAATGATGGGTGATGAACCAGTTCCGGTAAGGCTCAAAAAACGGAATCAACTGCATGACCGAAAGGGGTCGGTTCTTGGTTTTGACAACTCATTCATCCCCGACCATCGCCGCTCAAGATTTTTCAAACCCCTCCAAGATGGCTATTGAGCCGGGGCTTTGGGCAGCAGCTTCTCCATCCAGGCGGTGATCCAGGCGCGTTCGTTGGGCGTGAACGTGTGCGCGCCGTTGTGCTGGTAGTAACCGATCTCGCCGAAAACAATCGGATGCTCGATGGGGGGCATTTCCACGGTGTTGACGCCTTTCCTGCCCAGAAGATTGTAGACCGGTTCGGCGGCGATCGCGGCGGCGAAGCCGCCTTTGACGTCCTCCCAGACCTCCTGATTGCCGCCCGTGATGAACATCTTGCGCGGCGCCATGAGGGCGATCATTTCGTGCTGGTCCACCGGCATGTCGTTCCAGTGGCCAACATAATTGGTGAAGTTGGGGCAATAGTTCCCCGCGAACTGGGGCTGCGTGGCCAGATCGTCAACGGTCTCGCCAATGTCGCGCCGGCTCAATTTCACGCCCATGGCGCCGGAAGATTCCGGGATCACGCACCAGATGCGGTCATCCATCGCCGCGGTGTAAAGCACCTGTTTGCCGCCCGTGGAAATTCCGGCGATGATGATATGGCCGCCGTCCACATCCTTGTCGGTCATGAGATAATCAATCGCCCGCGAGAAGGCCCAGCCCGTCACGGCGTAGTTGCCGGGAAAGTTGCCCGGGCGCGGCTGGCCTGGCGGGGGCGCGATGCGCGCGACCACGCCCGCATTGCCGCTCACAGAAAATGTCCCCCAGCCATGGCCTTGCGGATCGTTGACCGGGCCGCCGGAGAATACAGGCACAGGATGGCCGACATTGGGAACCGTGAGGTTGATGATGATCGTGTTGCCTCCGCCGCCGCCCCGGCCAAAGCCTCCGCCGAACCCGCCGAACCCGCCTCCGCCTGCCGGAACGTTGGTGGGAGGAGTCGTGCCCTCAAAGTAACCAATGACGGTCTTGGTGATGGCGGTTTCGGTGCGGTTGGTCGCACGGACTTCCCAAATGATCTTCGGGAGTTTGTCTTCGGGCACACGGCCATAAATGTAATCCTTAAACAGGCTGATGAGTTCCGGGCGGCGTTCCTTGTTCCACATTTCCGGGCTGGTTACCTTCCGGCCGTCCTGCATCACGAGCGGATCGGGGAGCGTGTAGGGAGGGATGTCCTCCAGGTCGTAGCTGGTGAAATGCCCGCTCGTGGCCCACCGATACAGGTCCGTGCCGGGAAGTTGCCTGCCTTCCGCGTCGCGCCGATAGAAGCCGTTGTCCTGTGGAGCCCGCGCCGTATAGCCTTCGGGCGGAGTGTTGGACGCATCCTGATGTGGCCATTCCGCCTTGCGGCCCACGGCCGGGTCGGGCATGGGCACACCCGGCATGCCGGGGGTGTTGGTGGTGATGGCGGGAACAGCCGGCCCGCGCGCGCCGCCTCCGAAGCCGAAGCCTCCTCCAAAACCGCCACGGCCTGCGCGCGGCGCGGCATTGGTCTGCGCAATTGGTCTGCGCCTGCACGACCTGCGCCGTGACAGCACACCATATGGCAGAAACAACAACAGTCATTATCGTCATTTTTCTCATAAAATATCCTTATTCATTCAAGCCTGGGGCATTTCCGTGACATTCTTCCTCTTCCTGGAGGTTTGCAAGTCCAATTTTGGTCATGCGCATCGGAAGGGGTTCGTTCCTGGCATTGGCTCCTCTTGGCGGGGCGGCATTTTCCCTGGCCAGGTCATCTGGTGTGAAATCACCACAGTGAACAATACTAAAACCCCTTTCCGTTTGGACTTGGGCAAAGCCGCCTCGGGCTGATTATGGCTAATTTCGTCCATTAGCCCTTATCAAATCGTTTTGGCCGTCTTGCAAAAATTGTTTCGGGCGCATAGTTTGCGGTGGAAAGGGTAACCAATATGACGAACATTGGCGTTGAACATTGCACATCCTTCATCAGCAGCCAGTTTCAGCCGGGCGGCGAGACTGGAGCGGGAGCAGAAACCGGCGCGCGCCGGACGGTGACGATTTCGCGGCAGGCGGGCTGCGGCGCGCTGGACATCG
>CAVQGB010000002.1:0-327393 GCA_963711945.1 uncultured Verrucomicrobiae bacterium
GGTCGCAGGTTCAAGTCCTGCCCCCGCAACCAATTTCCTGATGTTACTTTGCTCCAACCGCCGGATATGAACGGTGATATTTTGCAGCGGCCTCGGTGCGGCTGCGGACGTGGAGCTTGTCGAAGATGTGCATCAAATGGGTGCGCACCGTGGCATTGGAGATGAACAAGCGCGCGGCGATTTCCTTGTTCGGACGGCCCTCCGCCACAAGGGCAAGAATTTCCATCTCACGCCCTGAAATCTGCTCGGCGACATCCGGCACGGTGGCCTGCACCGGTTCCATAAAGGAACGCACCACCATCCGGGCGATTTCACCGGTCATCGGAGCGCCGCCTGAACATACCTCGGCGATGGCGTCCAGTATCTCGCGGTCGTTCGCACGTTTCAAGAGGTAGCCACAGGCGCCGGCCTTGAAGGCGCGAAAAACCGTCTTGGTGTCCTTGGAGACGGTTAAAATGATGACCTGAACGTCGGGCAGTTTTTCGCGCAGACGCGCGGTGCAGACGATGCCGGACTCGCCGGGAAGACGGACATCCATGAGCACCACGTCCGGCTTGTGGGCGGGTATTTTTACAACTGCCTCTTCGGAGGAGGCGCAAGCGCAGACACAACTGCACCCGTTCTCGCGTGAAATCAGGTTCGCAAGATACATGCGCAACGTGGCGTTGTCTTCGACGATGGCGACTTTGGTGTTCACGCTCTGGCCGGTATCCTACGCGAATTTTGCCGTTCTGTCATCTTTGTTTGACGGCCATTCAGTCCCGTCTGGAACGGGTGGATTCAATAAACAACTTGACGCTCCAGACTTCGGTCTTTAGCATCGCTGCATGAAGATCGAAACGGAGCATTTTAAACGGCGCGGGCTTTTAATGCTCCTGCCGTTTCCAAAGCTTCGGGCCGAACCTGAAATTCATTGACAACAATCGTCGGGCAGGCAGCCCGACAAAATCAAAACATCAACCACCATTCTATACCATGTCAAAAGAACGAGATAGTTTTGTAGAAGCCAAGCTCGCAAAGATGAGCCTGCTCGAAAAATGCGGCCAGCTTCTCACCTTCACCTGGCGCGGTGCCATTCCCACGCCTTCCGGCGTCGAACAGATCACCAAACTGCACGCCGGCGGCCTGTGCCTGGAGCCCTACGCGCTGGAGACCTGCAAAAATCTTTACTGGGGCCGGTCGCAGGTGGACCCGAACTTCAAAAAGCCGAAGGACTATTTCGACATCGCGCACACCTTCTTCGACGACCACAACTACGGCGTGAGCGTGACGCCGGAAGAGTTGACCGTCGCGCTGAACAAAATGCAGGAAGTCGCCATGAACCGGCCATCGGGCATTCCGCTGCACGTGACGATTGACATGGAAGGCGACTTCAAGAACGACTATTCCGCCGGCCGCGTCCTGCAATTCCCGCCGCCGATGGGCATGACCGCCATCGGCGACCTCGACATCGCCTACAAGGTCGCGAATCTCTGCGCGAAACAATGCGCCGCCATGGGCGTCACGCAGTTCTATCATCCGGTCTGCGACGTGAACATCAATCCGTTGAACCCGGAAATCGGCGTCCGCTCGTTCGGTGATGACCCGAAGGTGTGCGCCAAATTCATCGAAGCCACGGTGCGCGGCTATCAGGATGCGGGCATCGTCGCCACCATCAAACACTTTGCCGGCCGCGGCGATTCGGCGACCGACGCGCACGACACGCTGGACGTGTGCCGGGGCGACTTGAAGCGAATGAAGGAGGTCGAACTGTTCACCTTCCAGGCCGGCGTCAACATCGGCGCCAAGGCGCTGATGACGGCGCACACGATTTTCCCGGCGTTCGACAAGGAATATCCGGCGACGTTGTCCAAGAAAATTTTGACCGACCTGTTGCGCGGCGAAATGGGATTCAAGGGCGTGATCGTTTCGGACGCCATCGGCATGGCCGCCATTTTGAAGAAATGGCCGCTGCCGCTGGCGTGCGCGATGGCGATCAAGGCCGGCGTGGACACCATCCTGCTGAAGGCGGACGACGAATCCCGCGCGCAATGCCTGTTCGGCATCAAGAGCGCGGTCGAGCGCGGCGACCTTTCCGAAGATCGCGTGAACGATGCGGTCCGGCGGCTCCTGTGCATGAAATACGACCAGGGCCTGTTCGAAAAAGCCGGCAAAATGGATCCGAAGAAGACCGCGGCGGTGGTCCGCGACCAGAAGAACATGGATTTCTCGATCGAGGTGGCGCGGAAGGCGCTGCTCGTCGTGCGCGACGACAAGAAATTGCTGCCGCTCAAGAAGGACAAGAAGATTCATGTCATCGAGCAGCTCATTCCGTATCCGTTCCTCGGCAAGGATCTTTACAGCCATCCGCACATGTTCTGCGAGCAGATGTGCAAGCACTCGCTCAACCTCATCCTGGACGACACCGGTTTTCACGCCAGCGACGAGGACGTGGAAGAAGCGCTGAAGCTGGCCAAAGGGGCGGACATGGTCGTGATGACAAACTATTACGCCCGCATCGAAAAGCGGGGCAACAACGAGCATCTGGTGAAGGCGTTGAAGAAGGCGGGCAAGACCGTGGTCGTCGTGACCAACTTCCCGTATCGCCGGGGCACCACCACGGAAGCCGACGCGGTCATCTGCAACTTCTCCGGGTCGCCGGATTCCATCCGCGCCGCGGCGGATTTGCTGTTCGGCGCCATCAAGGCGTGTCCGACCACGAAGATGCCGATTGACTTGAGCGCGGAAAAGAACCTGCCCCAGACACCGGCGCCGGTTCTGAAGGCGCCCGCCAAACCGACGGGCAAGAAGAAGCCCTTCGCCTACGGCGGCAAGTGTTAGCGAGAGGATTCTCCCCCGACTCTTGACGAACCTCTCGACAGGGCGCCAGCGACGAAATTGAATTCGATTGCTGGCGCCCTGAATTTAAGCATCATTACCGTTTAAACAATCAACCAAACAAACAAAATGCCGAAGCCAACCACCTTTGATGTGCGCGATATTTACACGATCGCGGGACCGGAAGTCACCTCCATCTACGAGAAGAACAAGATGGCGGTGCATTTCCAGGGAATGTCCAAGACCCTGCAGTTTCCGCAGACCGTGGCGCTGCAAGGCGCGCCGACCTGCTCCATCGGCATTTCGCCTTACGGCCTTTACAACCGACTGAACGACGCCGGCCGGCTCATCATGCTGAACCAGAAAGCCGTGCAGTTCGGTTCCGCGCCGTTCATCCGCGTCGGCGACCAATGCGCGATGTTGACGCAGAAAACGCTGGTGGAATCCGATTCTGGCGATGACGTTCCGGCAATCAAGAACTACTACCATCCGCCGGTTCCGGAAAAAAATGTTTCGCTCACCATTGCCACGCCGTCGGCGGAGTTCGCCTACACGGTCGGGAAAGTCAAAGTCGTCCGCCGGCTGATCTCGCAATTGCTCGCGGGCAACGAAGAAACACTGATGCCGATTGGCGTTGAAGAATACGAGGTCCAGAACAACTCCAAGCAGGCGCAGACGATCACGCTCGTCATTCCGCGGCCGTCGCTGGTGAATCTTCAGGAAAAGGAACTCAAGCCGACGGATCAGGACAGTGTTTACATCGCGTCCGTTCCGGTTCACGGTCACAAGCATGAAACCTTCGAGTCCGACGGCGTTCGCGGCATCGTCATGGGCAGCACGGAAAGCGCCAACCGCATGGTGCTCGCGGTTGCCGAAATGGACGGGGTTGCAGTTGATTTGCAGCCTTACTTCTGCCTGAACCGGCTGAAGCAGGATTTGTTGCTCAATGACGACGGCAGTTTCTACGAGAAACGCGCAGCCGATGTTGCGCAGCGATTATGGCTCGGCCATCAGCCTCACGTTCACGATCGAGCCGAAAGCGACGCAGAAAGTCGCGGTGTCTGTGGCGCTGGATTTTCCGGAGCAGGTCTATATTGACGGCACGACGTTCGAGCGCAAATACGTCAGGAATTTCCCGAACGCGGAATCGCGCGCGGTGGACCTGGCAAAGCTCGCCCTGGCAAATTATCCGCAGTGGTGGGACAAGACGGTGACGATTCAAAAGCGGATTTTCGATTCGATCCAGTCCACTCCCTCCTACAAGGGCGATCGCGCCGGAGCATTGCGCCTCACCAGACTGATTCTCAACGAACTGCATTTCCCGCTGTCGAACGCGATTGTCTGGGTCGAGGACGAAAAGGGCGAGCGCGCCCGGTTCCTCGAATGTTTCGACTACGCCTACATTGATCCGTCGGACGTGGACTGGTATTCGATGGTGCTGCTGATGCTGTTCCCGCGCGTGGAAAAGGATTTGTGCCAGGGCTTCATTGATTCAATTCTGGCCGAGGACGCGACGCCGCGGTTTTACCATCTTCACGCCTCATTCGTTGACGCGCGGAAGCACTACGAGGAGCATCCCGAGGAATACGAAGGCGTCTCGATGACGCAAATCCGCGACGCCTTCAAGACCAAGGGCAGCGTGGCTCACGACCTCGGCGCGATGCCCAAGGGCCATCCGCTTCGCAACGTCAGCGATTACGCCTGGTATAACAACAATTACTGGGTGGACCTCTTCCCGAAACTGATGATGCGCGTGTTGCGCAACGTGAAGTTCACAGGCGACATGGAGTTCCTGAAGACGAATTGGGACACGCTCAAGTTCGGTCTGGATGCGCTGCTCCAACTGGACTTCGACGATGACGGCATCCCGGAAGGCTACCCCGACGAGGTGAAGAACACCTTCGACAATCTCGTGTTGTTTGGCGCCGATGCCTACGACGCCACGCAATTTCTCGGCGGCTGCCAGGCCATGATCAAGATGGCGCAGATGCTCGGCGACACGGAGGGCGAGACGCGCATCCAGCAGGCATTCGACAAGGGCTGGAACAGCCTCGAAACCTTGTGGCGCGAAGGAAAGAACAAGAAGGGCGAAAAGCTCGAATACTACATCACCTGTTTCGACCCCAAGACCGGAAACAAAAACACCGACGTCTGGACCAACCAACTCGATGCGTTGTGGTATCTGATTTCCATCGGCGAAGAGCCGTTTATTCCGGAGGACCGCGCGAAGAAAATCCTCAAGACGATTTACCGGAACAACCATTCGTTCATGGGCTGGGCGATGTGCAAAACCGAGAACGGCAAGCCCGTGGAATCGGACCAAGGGAAGGATGTTTACACAACTTCCAATTACGTCTTCGCCCAATTGCTCGATTACTACGGGATGTCCAAGGAGAGCAAAGAAGTTTATAAACACATGGACCGGGTGATTTTTGATTACGGTAATTCGATGATCACCGCCGACAATCTCCGCGCCGAACTGGAACAAGAAGCCGGAGAAACCAAGCCCGGTCCGCATTACATTGTCGCCGCTTATCCGCGGCCCGGCGCCGTCTGGACGCATCTGGTGATGAACCATGTGAAAGCCGTTCAGGCCAAAGCCAAATCCAAGACGGTCGAACCGAAAGACCTGATGCCGTTCTTCCCCGGCCTGTTGAAGGGTTAGGAGAAGACATCTGAAAAGTCACTGCCGAGAAATAATTCAATATGGCCAAACATTTTGATGTCACCTTCGTTGGGCACATGTGCTACGACGAAATCATTCCCTTCGGCGGCAAGCCACATATTGCTCCCGGCAGCGCGGTGCTTTGCGGGGCGATGGTCGCCGCGCGCGTCGGCAAAAAAGTCGCCGCCGTCGTTAAGATGGCCCCGAAGGACGAGAACATCCTTCAGTCAATGAAGGATGTGGGTGTGGACACTTACCTGATCCCCAGCGCCGAGACGACGTTTTCCCGCGTGTTGCACGAATCCGCGAATGTGGACGAACGGAAACTGACACTCGTCAAATCCGCCGGCCTGATTTCCATCAACGACGTGCCGAAGTTGGACTCGACCTGCGTTCACCTCGCCGGAATTTCAGACACCGAATTTGACATGGCGCTCGTGAAGGGCCTGAAGGCGCGCGGACACAGCCTGTCCACCGACATGCAGAGTTTCGTCCGCCACGTGACGCCGGTGACGCGAGACATCGAGTTCAGCGACGTGGCCAACAAAAAGGAGATCGCGGCCATGATGGACAAGCTTAAGCTGGATGTCGTCGAAGCCCGAATTCTGACCGGCACCGAGGATTTGGAAAAGGCCGCCATCATCGTGGAGTCCTGGGGTTGCCCCGAAATACTCATCACCCATTCGCAAGGCGTCCTGGCGCGGGTCAAAGGCGTGACTTGCTACGATAAATTTTCCAACAGCAACGTGTCCGGGCGCACCGGGCGCGGAGACACGACGTTTGCCGCCTATTTATCATGGCGATTGGAGCATGACGTGAAAACTTCGCTGAAATTTGCCGCGGCGGTTGTCTCCATCAAAATGGAAACACCCGGACCGTTCAAAGGAACTTTGGAAGAAGTCGCCAGGCGGCTGAAGGAAAAACATTCCTGAATCAGCGACGCCCCTTTCTTGCAACATCGTTGAAAATAGTGACGCAGACATCCAGCCTGCGGGGTCAGGTGAAGCAATCGCCATTGTTTGACGTTCAACCCCGCCCCTGGCGGGCAAGATGCCCGTGTCCCTCGTATTCGGATACGTCCTCAAGTTTTTCGGCGCGTCACACTTTCAGGACCGCGTCGAGCGCGGCCTTGGGCTGGCAATGGCGGTCAAACAGCATGGGATATTTCGGCCTGGCCTTTGATGGGCCAGTAGTTGCGCCAGGATTGGCCGTCGTGGACGCCCCAGAACGTGACGCGGCCGAGTTTGTCCCGATACACTCTAAAAAATGAAAATAATTCGGCATACCGCGCGGCCTGATCTTTCTGCGCCGAATCCGGCAGGCCGGTTGGGTAGGGATTAAGTTTTTTCTGCTCTGCCGCGTCATAAGTCGAGATGTCCGTGATGGGCACATCAAACCGAATGGCGGGGAGCACGCCGATGTCCAGTTCGGTAATCATCAGTTTCGGCGACAATGGGGCGAGCGCGTCAAATTGTTCCTGAATCTCCTGCCGCGTCGGCTGTTTCAAGTGCCAATGGCCCTGGATGCCGATGCCGTCCACCTGCACGCCCTTCGCTTGAAGTCCCTTGAGCAGGCGGATGACGCCGTCGCGCTTTGGACGAATCTCCAAATCGTATTCGTTGTAATAAAGCTCTGCATCCGGGTCCGCTTGGCGCGCGAATTCAAACGCCTTGGACACGTAGTCTTCGCCGAGGATTTCATACCATTTGGATTTCCGCCACGATCCATCGGGCAGGATGGCTTCGTTGACAATATCCCAGCCGTGGATGCGTCCCCGGTAGCGGCCCATGACGGTGAAAATGTGCTCCTTCATCCGTTCCAGCAGCGCCTCGCGGCCCAGCGGTTTGCCCGAAGCGTCCTGAAACACCCAGCCGGGTGTCTGATGAAACCAGACGAGGGTGTGACCGATGATGTGCATTTTGTGTTTTTCGCCGAAGGCCACGTAACGGTCCGCCGCTTCGAAATTATATTGGCCGGGTTTGGGATGCACTTCCTCCCATTTCAAAATGTTTTCCGGAGTGATGCTATTGAATTGCCCCGCTACCAAGGCCATTGCTTCCGGCTCCCTGCCGAAAATCTGGTCCGCACTCAAAGCGGCGCCAATGTAAAAATCGTCCCTGAAAACGTCTTTCAGGGCTGGCTGGACGTTGTTTGCTGTATTTTCTGTCGGCATCATTCGTTTGTTCGAGTGTTGATAATGGACCACAAAAAGCCCGCCTCGGCACGGGCAGGCAGGCGCTTGTTCAAGAGCGGGGAAAAAAATGTTCCGCAATTGCGCAGGCTTTATCTACGAAAATTGCAGTGGAGGGCAAGTCAAATTGGAAAAATTACATATCTTACCCTCCATATCGCAATAGCGCGCAGCCGGAAAACCATTGCGCTTGACATCGCGCTTGAATTTTACACAAAATGAATCTTCGATATGCACCATGTCTTTTCAATCTGGCGCTCTGATATTTCGGAGTGCCAAGGCGTTGTGCGACGTGGATTGGCAGAAAGTCATTAACGCAGTAAAAGTAAAATGACCGAATTCCAGTTCTAAATCTAAGGCAAGCAACCCGAGGTTCCTATGGCACAAGCAACTGATAAGTCCCAGATCATCCCGGTATATGAAAAAATTGGCTATTCCCTCGGGGATTCGGCCGCCAACTTCGTGTTTCTCACGATGGTCTGCTTCCAGCAGGCATTTTACACGGACGTCATGCGTCTGACGCCCAGCCAGGCGGCCCTGGCAATCCTAGTTCCACGCCTTTGGGACGCCTTCTTTGATCCCATCATCGGCAGCGCGGCAGATCGCACGCGAACCCGCTGGGGATCCTTCCGGCCTTGGGTTTTTTGGACGGCAGCGCCTTGGGCCATTGTGATGTTCCTGGCGTATTTCACCCCGACAGGTTGGTCCAACGCAGGCATGCTGACTTGGGCGATTGTGACCAATACCCTGCTGATGTCGCTTTATTCAACCAATAATATGCCGTATTCGGCTCTCGGCGGCGTTATGTCGGCAGATCAGTCGGAGCGCAACAAACTGAACGCCTACCGATTTGCAGCGGCGGTGACGGCGCAGTGGATTGTGCAGACGTTCACCCTCGTGCTGCGTGACAAGTTCGCCGGGCCGCACACGTCCGGGATGACCAATGAAGCGTGGACCACCCACCAGGCCCATGGCTGGGCGGTAACGATCGGCATTTACGCAATCATCTGTTTTATCTGCTTCATCATCACATTCAGCACAACGAAGGAGCGTGTGCGACCGGTTTCGGATGAGAAGCCACCTCTGAAGCGGGATTTGGCGAACCTGCTGAAGAACGGCCCGTGGATCATCATGTTCATCGTTACTTTCGTTCACTTCTCGCTTATCTCCTTCCAAGGTGGTGCCGGATATCAATACGTCACCCGCTATGCCAATTCCCAGGCGGCCTACGATGTGCTCCACAACTTGGGCCTGACCGACTCCACGCTCAGGTCTGACGAAACACCGCATGGATTCCTCGGCACCATTGGCTATATGATCCCGGGAACCCGCGAAACGGCCGGTGCCACAGCCAACAGCGCTCTCTACGGCATCGTTGGAACCGTGAGCAAGATCGCGCAGATCATCGGGATCATTTTGGCTCCATTTCTGGCCATGCGATTCGGTAAGAAGAACGTGGTCATCACCGGGTTCTTTCTCTCCGTGATCGTCAACTGCGCCTTCTATACCCTGGGCAAGAACGACGTTGTGGGCATGTTGGTTCTTACCGGCGTTTTTGGACTGGTCTATGGCCCCACCATCCCGTTGATTTGGGCGATCTTCGCCGACGTGGCGGATTTCGGCGAATGGAAGCTTGGCCGCCGCGCCACAGGCATCACCTTTGCGACCATCGGTTTCGCCCTGAAGGCTGGCTTGGCCTTTGGTGGCGCGGCGTTGGGCTGGGTGGAAGCAGGCGTTGGATATAACGCTGACAATGTTAACGAGAAGTCGCTCCAGATGTTCCGCTTCTGCAATAGCATTGTGCCGGCAGTCCTGTTCCTCATCATTGGCATCATCATGTTCGGACTGTGGCTAAACAAGCAAACCACCCAGCAAGTTGCCGATGAACTGGCCGAGCGCCGGAGAAAATTTGCGGCGCAAGCAGGTTCAAACAGTTGATGAAGGAAGGTTGGAATCCACTGCCTGCGAACTTGTGTTCAACAGGCTGCTGACAACCGTTGCTGCTCAAGGGGCGGTGAGTCGTCGAAAACGACCACGCTCCGAATTGGGATACGGGTTGATTGTCCGCGCTTGCGGCCAGGCATTTCACTCTTTTTCAATCGCTTTCAACCCGGCGCGCAGAAAGCCGAGCGCATAGGCCATGCCGGCATGCCATGGCGCGGCGCAGCTCATCTGCGGCGCGTGGTCGGGGTTGATGACGCCGGTGAAATTGTTTTTCTTCAGAATCCGCAGCACCCGCAATATATCCACGTCGCCGTCGTCAATGAAGGTTTCCTTGTAGTGCGGCGCCTTGCCGCGGACGTTGCGCAGATGGACATACGCCAGTTTGTTCTGGCGGCTGTAGGTTTCCACGGCGTCATAAACATCGCCGTCTTGCATCTCAGCGATGGTGCCGACGCAGAATTCCAGCGCGTTCCTCGGACTCGGTTTTAAGTCCAGCAACTTCTGATACAGTTGCGGCTGCCAGACGAGACGCGGCTGCGCGCGGACAAACGGCAATGGAGGATCGTCCGGATGCGCGGCCAGCGTGACGCCGGCTTCCTCGGCCACGGGAATCATCTCGTCGAGGAAATACTTTAAGCGCGCCCAAATCTGTTCGTGCGTGGCCGAGGGGATGTTTCCCGGCGCGGTCCCGCGAGCGGGATCATAAACCATGTTCCACACCATTCCGTTGGGCAGCGGCTTGTCCAGCGGGCCTTCCATCCCGACGGCTTCGGCTTCGCCGCGGGCGAATTTTCCCTTCACACGCCCAGCGACACCGGCAATGGAAAAATTGTAGCCGAAGACGGGAATGCCCGCCTTGCCGACGTTGCGGAGGATTGTCTTGAGGTTTACGATCTGCGGAATCTTCTTTGGGCCGTCGAGCAGCACGTCGTGCCAGTGCGCCGGGTCAAAATTTTCAACGGCTTCGAGTTCGAGACCGTGCGCATTGATTTCATTCTTGATGGTGGAAAGTTCGCTGAACGTCCAAAGTTTGTCCGGATCACCGGCCAGACCCCAGCCGGAGTCGTCGCCACAAGGTTGATCCCCGGGCTGGTTGCTTCGCGAGGATCGGAAATAATCCACGAGATGAACGACGAGGTGCGTGCAGCCGCACTGCTTGGCAAAGCGATAATGGTCCGGGTTGAGTTGATGGCGATAAAGTCCAAGGCCCAATTTCATGGCTGCATTTTGCCGGGCAGGGCGGATTACATCAAGTCCGGGGCGCAAATGGTTCACCTTGATTCGGATACTGACCCTGGCTGAATCTCTCAGCAAAGGAATTTCCAATGAAAGTATATTCAGAGGGAGTATTCACTGGCATTGCCGGCGACCAGCCAATACCATTCTCCCAATCCAATTAACCGCAAAACTTACACGCCTATGAAGAATCTTGCTGCGCTGCCGACCTGCATTGTCATCCTGATCGCGAATTCCGTTCCGGCGGCCACCATTACAGTTGATGCCGGCCACTCCGTTGGTCAGGTCAGTCCGGTTTTTGCCGGGCTGATGACCGAGGAAATCAACCACGGCTATGACGGCGGTCTTTATGCAGAGTTGATTCAGAACCGGGCATTCCTGGACAACGATAAAACGCCCGATCATTGGTCGGTTGTGAGCGACGACAAGGCGGCCGCAAGCATTGGGCTGGATTCCGCCAATCCCCTGAACGACAAGCTAACCACCAGCCTGCGTTTGAGCGTGACGCAGGCAGACAAGAACCATCGGGCCGGTGTGGCCAATGAGGGTTATTGGGGAATTCCCGTGCAGCCGGACACCAGCTACCACGCCGCGATTTTTGCCAGGGCGGGCGCCGGTTTTTCAGGACCTGTTACCGTGGCCATTGTGAGCGATGACGGACAGAAGGTTTATGCGTCTGAAAAAATATCCTCGCTCGCGGCGGACTGGAAGAAATTTGAAGTGACGCTCAAGACGGGCGGCGTAACGCCCACGGCGAAGGCGCATTTTGTGATCACGCTCGATCGTCCGGGAACGGTCTGGCTTGGAATGGTTTCACTGTTTCCGCCGACGTGGAACGACCAGCCGAATGGTTTTCGCAAAGATCTGATGCAGATGCTGGTGGATTTGAACCCGAAATTTCTGCGTTTCCCCGGCGGCAATTACCTTGAAGGCGACACGGTGGAGACGCGCTTTGAATGGAAGAAAACCCTCGGCCCGATCGAGCAGCGCCACGGCCATCCGTGTCCGTGGGGCTATCGCTCGACGGACGGGATGGGGCTTTTGGAATTTCTTGAATGGTGCGAGGACATGAAGGCCGAACCGGTGCTTGCTGTCTATGCCGGCTATTCGCTCAAGGGAATGCACGTCAACCCCGGCCCGGATCTGGATCCATTCGTGCAGGAGGCGTTGGAAGAAATCGAATACGTCACCGGCGGCACCAACACGCAGTGGGGCGCGGAGCGCGCCAAGGGTGGCCATCCCGCGCCGTTCAAGTTGCGCTACATCGAGATCGGCAACGAAGACTGGTTTGACAAATCGGGCAGCTACGATGCGCGATTTGTCCAGTTCCACGACGCCATCAAGATGAAGTATCCGCGGCTCAAGACGATTTCCACCATCGGTTACGACCAGCCGGCAACCAACCGCGTCGCCAGCCGCAAGCCGGACATGATGGACGAGCATTATTATCTTTCCACCGACGAATTTGCGGCCAAATCGCCGGGTTACGCAAAAGATTACGACCGCAGCGGCCCGGAAGTGTTCGTTGGAGAATGGGCTGCGCACGAGATTACGCCGCCGCGTCCATGGGATGAAGGTTCCAAGAAATTGGCGCCGACGCCCGCGTTGAAGGCCGCCATTGGTGACGCGCTGTTCATGACGGCCATGGAGCGCAATTCCGACCTCATCAAGATGCAGTGCTACGCGCCAATGTTTGTGAACGTCAATCCCGGCGGACGCCAGTGGCGCCCCGACCTGATCGGCTACGATGCGTTGACGGCATACGGTTCGCCGAGCTATTACGCCATCAAGATGTTCAACGGAAACATGGGCGACGGGATTTTGAACGTCACGTCCACTTCAACGCCGATCCAGTGCAGCGCCACCCGCGACAGCCGGACGGGTGAAATATTTGTGAAGCTGGTGAATCCGCAGGCGACGGATGAAACCATAAACCTTGAAATCAGCGGCGTGAAATCGCTCGCGGGCACGGCGAAAGTGACGACACTTTCCGGCAGTCCGGAAGACACGAACTCGATCAACCGCCCGCGCAACGTAATCCCGGTCACGACGACATTGCACGGTGTGAAACAGCAGTTCGTTCTCTCATTGCCTGCAAACAGCTTTGTGGTGCTAACACTGAAGGGTGGTTTGCTGTAAAAGAGACAACAGGCTGAATCCCGTTTCGTCCGCGGTTTCTCCCCAGGCAAGAAATCCGTCGGCGTGTCCGCCCATTGCCAGAACTCCTTCTAGCGGATTTCCACGCTCCTTGAGCAGCCGTTGCACTTCGTAAAACATTTCCGGGGTGCCACATTCAACCGCCGGGTCGGTGGCGGGGAGGCCAAGGGCCTCTTTCGCCATCCAGATTTCATGGCTGTGAACGTGAAAAACAAACCGGACTTCTGGAATTGAACCATAAACCGCAAGATGCGTCAGCGTTTCCGAGGAGGGATGATGCAGGCCCTGTGAACAAACAAGATTTTGAGCCGAGTTGGAAGCGATGATTTTAACATAGTTTTCCGGCGTCAATTCTTCCAAGTGGCCGGTCTGGCTGGCCGTGATCAAAAAAGTTCCGTCAGGCATCCGCTTTGACAAATTTCCAAATCCGAAACCTCCATATTTTGCGGCATCCTGACCCACCAGACCGATTGCCTTCAATCTGTTTCTCCACTTCGACAGTTCCACGACATCTGAATCGCGGCAGCCGGCACAGGTCTCATGCCTGACCTGAAATTTTATAATGCCTTCCAAAGTCATACAACGTGATTGAATCGGCTTAAACCGGATCGCATCATTGCACCCGCAGAATGCAAACACACTATCGCAGATATTTGCCGGGAAACCAATGAATTCATCCTGCATATTTGCACAGTTTATGTGGCAGCGGGGCGGTTCATTGGTGTCACACAAGGCATTCCAGCCAACGCTATCCGTTTTCACCGCCACCAGGAAAAGCGAGTGTGGTTTCACAATGCAGCGAGCATGCCGAGCACCAGCGCTGTCAGCCAGATGAGGAGCACGGCGCAGGTGCGGGTTAATCCGGCGCGGACGAGCCGGTGTGAAAAATGGTTCGTGTCACCAATCCAAAACGGTTTCCGGTTTAGCGTCCGCGCAACCGCAACATGCGCGAGGTCAATCAAAGGAATCGCCAGGACCAGCAGCGGTGAGAGCACGGCCAGCAGACGCGGGTTTTGCTTGGTGTAAAAGTGCGGCAGGATGGCCATCACCGCGAGCAGGTAACCGACGAGATGGCTGCCGGAGTCGCCGAGAAAAGCGCGGGCGTCCGGGAAATTCCATGGCAGAAATCCCGCCAGCGCGCCACAGGTCAGAAAAGCAATCGTCGCCACGAGGTATTCGCCGTTCGCCGCCGCGATGACGGCAAACAGCAACGCGCCAATCATGCCAAGGCCGGCGCAGAGGCCGTTCATGTTGTCCATGAAATTGAAGGCGTTGACGACGGCGAGAACCCACAAGATGGTAACGGCGTAGCTGAAAACCTCGCTGTGGACGAACAGCGTGATGCGTTTGCACGCGACGGCGACGAGGATGGCGACGAGCAATTGTCCCGCAAATTTAGCCGGCGCGCTCAATTCATACCTGTCGTCGAGCAATCCCAAAATTGTGATGATGACCGCGCCGGCGGAGATGGCCATGAGTTCAATGCCGCGCTTCTCCAGGCCGTGGGCGAGCAGGGACGAAAAGGCGATTTTTACAATTCCAAGTTTGAGGAAAACTGCGGCCGCGGCCAGCGGCAGCAAGACACCGGTCAGCACCGCCAGTCCGCCGGCGAGGGCAACCGGAGCGTCGTGGATCTTGCGGTGTCCGGGGTCGTCCACGAGCCTGACGCGCAGGCACCATTTGCGCCAGAGGGGCAGGGCCGCCAGCGTTGTTAAAAACGCACCCGCGAAGGCGGCGACGAAGAAATTGAAAGGAAAGCCCATGTGCGGGAACGGCTAATGGCTAAATCGGAATGACGACAGAATTTGAAATGCCAAATTACCAATAAGATTTCTGCTTGCTGTCTGCCATTCGTCATTCGTCATTCGGGATTGGTTAGCCATTATGGTTTTGACATTCGACATTTTCCGGCGCGGTCAGTTTCAGGTAAAGATTATAGATGGCGTCCACCATTTTTTCGACGGCAAAATTCTCGCGGACAAAGCTCTGGCCGGACTCGCCGAATTGTTTGCAGAGCGCGGGATTGTCGGCGAGCTGGAGCAGACGGTTTTTCAGGCCGGTCAAATCGCCGGGTTGGGTCAGGAATCCGGTTTTGCCATCGAGGCAGATTTCGCGCGCGCCGTCGCAATTGACGGCTATTACAGGTTTGCCGGCGGCGAGCGCCTGTGGCAACGCCCGTGGCAGCCCTTCGCGCAAAGACAAATGCACCAGCGCGTCCATGACACCGACGCAGCGCGGAACGTCGGCTGGCGGAACAAGGCCGGCGAAGATGAAATGCTTCTCCATTCCAGGCTTTCCGGCCAGATTTTCAAAGCGTTCACGCCATTCGCCGTCGCCGACGAGGAGGAATTTGATATTTCGATTCTGACGGATGAGTTCGGGCGCGACGGCGAACAAATCATCATGGCCTTTGAGCCTGAACAGCCGGGCTATTTTGCCGATGACGAAATCGCCGGGTTGCAAACCAAAACCGGATCGGATCGCGGGGTCGTTCCTGGCCGCGAGAAAAGGGTCCAGCGCGAAGCCGCTGAAGATTTTTGTGTATTGCTCCGGCGTCCCAATTCCGGCGCCGAGGTATTGGTTCTTCATCGCGTCGGCCACGACCACAAAATGAGTCGTGGCACGGGCGGCGTATTTTTCAGCGGCCCTGAAAGCGAGGTTTGAAGCGGCGTTTTGAAAATGTCCGAATGACGGTCCGTGGATGGTGTGGACGATTATGGGCACCCCGGCGCGTCTGGCGGCAAGCCGTCCGAGAATTCCCGCCTTGCCGCTGTGAGTATGGACGATGTCGGTTTTTTGTGCGCGGAAAATCTTCTCAAGCTTCCCCAGCGCGAGCCAGTCCTTGAGCGGGTGAACCGGGCGGACGAGTTCGGGAACGATGGTGAGCAGCCCGGATGTTTGTTCGACATCGGCTTCGAGCGAGCCTTCAGGCCCGGAGGTGGGGCCGGAGATGAGATTGACTTCAATACCAGGTTTCCGGCGAAGGCCAAGGACGGTGGCGATGGTGTTTTCCTGCGCGCCGCCGACGATGAGCCGTGTGATGACGTGTGTGACCCGCACGCACGCAGGATGAATCACTTTTTGAGTTCGTGCAACCGTTCAAGAATGGTTTTTAACTCCGCGGGATTATTGGTGCCTGCGGTGGCGATATAAATTTGATAATTCCTCACCGCCTCATTTGTGTCATGCTGCTGCCAGGCGATGTCGCCGAGGCCGTAGGCGATTTGGAAGGAGTTTGTGAAAATCAGTTGCAACCGCAAATAATCGGCGCGCGCGGCGTCGAGTTTGCCGCCGGCGAGGTTGGCGATGGCCCGGTTGAAGAGCGCGTCGTTGTTGGTGGGTTGGATTGACAGCACGCGGCTCAAGTCGGCGATGGCGTCATTGTAGTCCTTAAGCTGGATGCAAATATACCCGCGGGTGAAAAGCGGGCCGGGGTCGTCGGGCGCAAGCCGCAATTTGCGGTCCACGACTTTGAGCGCGTTGCTGAACATGCCGTGCAACATATAAGCCTGCGTGGCGGCGGCGAGCAGGGCGTCGTTGTCCGGCTGGTGGCTGATTTCCTTTTCGAGCAGTTCAGACCCGCGCACCAGATTGGTTTCCTGAAAATAGGCGGCGGCGGCAAGCAGGTTCAACTGGGTTTCATTGGTTTGGTCGAGTGAGAATCTTCTTGGATTGTCCAGAGGGTCGCGAAACGCCTCCAACGCAAGCCTGGGCAGGTGGGACATCACGTAAATTCGTCCGATCCACACCCGGGCGGGCAGATAGTCCGGATTGAAGCTGCGAACGCGGGTGAAGTCAGCAAGGGCCTGCCGGAAAAAACCGTTGTCGCCCGCCAGGATGAGGCCGTTTTCAAAACAAAAGCTCGGCTCGTCAAACGGGCCGTCGGCGTTCAACACCTCGTTTAGCGTGGAGAACTTGCCGAATTGGTCGGCGCCGGTTTTGGACAGGTCCACCGGGGACGTTTCTCCCGCGCGGAGCTTCTTGTTGAAGTCCAAATTGATTTGCGCGACGAGGTTGTCGGGATTGAATTTTTGCGCGTTTTCAAAACACGCGGCGGCTTGCTCAAGTTCACCGGCGCGCTGGAGTTCAACGCCCCAGAAATCCAGGTCGCGGGAATAAAATGTGCCGGCGATGATGGCGTTCAAGTTTGGCTCGCGGGAGACGCGAAATTTTTTCAGCAGCCGTCCGCCCAGCGTTTGTTGGTCGTCGGAATTCTGCGTAGTCGCGTTGCTTTGAACCGCAAGCATTTCACGCGCGCCGGACTGCGACCAGAAGCCCTCATTTTCTGCGATCAGGGCTTTATCCGGCCGCGGCGGCAACAGCGTGTCCTCCGGCAGCATTTTCATTTTGTAAGCGAGTCCGTGCGGCTCCAGATAAAACTGCTCGAAATAGTAGCCAAAGCTCGGATGCAGGTAATAAAAGTCGTTTGTCTGCGAAAGCTTGGCCACGACAACAATCAAACCGACGGGATTGAGGGTGTTGGTTTGCGTGGCTGAAACCAGTTCCGGCCACTTGAGCGGAAATTTCCGATGCAGAAACCGGTGATAGGCAGGCACGACCAGTGATTGTGTCTCCAGCGGCACAAAATCCCGCAGCCGCCCGTCTCGCGCCAGCGCCGACTGCACCAGCGTCAGCCGTTGCGGATCGTCGCTCATCAAATAACCTCCCTCGCGCGGCAGTTCACTGGCGACGAGCGAGCCGTAACGCTGCAGCATGCCGTTGTTCGTCGCGCGGATTTGGGGCATATTTCGATAAACCAGTCCCGCCACTGCCGCAATTCCCAGCAGCCACACGCCGGCGACGACGGCACGGTTCAGCCATTGGAGGGCCGCTGGTTCTCGCCTCGTCCGGCGCCCGGGATTCTCTATTTTTTTTCCGAAAATCAGGAGAAAATATCCGCTGTAATAGCCGGTGCATAACGCGATGAGATAGTAAAACATCAAGCCAAAACCCCTTTGGCGCGGACTGAACGGCGGATCAAACACCAGCCAGAGGCAGACGAGCAGAAAGACGCCGTGAATGAGATGAAACACGAAGCTGGCCAGCGACGAGCCGATCTGGCTGCGGTCGCCAAAGGAGGATTTCCAGCGGATGGCTAGCAGCGGGAACAGCACCAGATACACCAGCAGCGGCGCGAGAAATTCCAGCGTTCGACATCGGATGCGAACAGCGTGCCCACGAAAATCTTCAGCACGTCATATTGCGGCGAAAGGTTAAGCTTCAACAATTCCCAGAACGAGAACGGCGTCCTGCCTGAAATCACCGCCAGCGCGGGCAGCAGCAGGTAAAGCAACATTCCGGCCAGCCCGCACAGTGCCATGCGCGAGAGAAAACGCAGGTTGAAAATCCCCAGGCCGCGAAGCCAGACAACCGCCACCAGAAACAGCGGGAAGAACGCCAGCATTCCCCAGTCGTCCGCAATGCCCGCGGCAAAGACGAACGCCGCCAAAAACAGGCGCCACTCGCGCTCGTCCAGCCGGTATTCCGCCAGCAACCAGACCACGAACGCAAAGAGCAGCAGGTCAAACATCTCGCCCGTGAAATTTGTCGCGCGCTCCCAGAACGTCAGTTGCAAACCGCAGACGAGCACCGCCAGCAGCGGCGGCAGCCACGCGCTTCGCGTCGTCAGAAATGAGAAGGCGCTCGTTTCACGCACGCGCTGCGCCTCCGTCCGGTCGTGCGGCAGCAGCGCGACCGTCCGCGCCAGCAGGCAGAGCGTCAGCGACGCGCAGAGCGCGGAAAACAGGTCCAAGCCGGATGGAATGGCCGCTGGCGGCAGCCAGCGGAACGGATACGTGGCCAGAAAAGTGACCGGATTCAACACCTCCGGCTGCCAGGTCCAGCCGGAGATTTTTGAAACCGCCGACCAGTTGAACAGCGACACCGAGCGGTTCAGCGTCAAACAATAAAGCGCCAGCATTGCCGCCGCCAGCAGCCACGGTAGAAAGCGCGGAACAAAATTGTTACGCGGGTCGGATTGCATTTCCGTTGTCATTGATTGCCCCATTTGAATCATATTGCTGCGTTTTGGCAAGGTTTTGTCCCGCCCGCAAATCCGCCACGCACTCCGTGTGCTGCGTCTGCGGAAACATGTCCAGCGGCTGCACACGCGCCAACTCAAAGACACCGCCGCCGCATAAAACGTTCAAATCCCGCGCCATCGTCGCCGGATGGCATGACACATAGACAACCTGCGACGGTCTCGTTTCGCACAGCAGTTTCAGAATTTCGGGCCGGCAACCCTTGCGCGGCGGGTCGAGAATCACCGCCGTTTTCTCCGGCGAAAATTTCTTGAGCAATTCCGGCAAGGCCTCCTCAACCATGGTGGAGATGAATTCGCCGTTGGAAATTTTGCGCGCGGCGGCGTTTTTGCGCGCGGCCTGGATGGCCAGCTGGTCGTATTCGACTCCGGCGAACGATTCAACCGAGTCCGCCAGTTCAATCCCGAAAAATCCGACGCCGCAATACAGGTCAATCAAATGCCGCGTTGGAGTCCCGCCTTCAGCTTGTTCTTGGGAGCTGGATTGGGGAACCCCGGGGCAAGCTGAAGCTTGAACTCCAACATTCCGCAAACATGCCCGAATCACCTCCACAAGTTTCGGCAGCAGGAAAAAATTGTTCTGGAAAAATGAATCGCGCGGCACCTCCCAGTTTTCCGGCTGGACGCGCAGGACGACTTTGATGCCGCCCTTCGGCGGCGGATGGGCGCGGACGTGCTTGATTTGTTCGTTCAGGGCCGGCTCGGCGATCTGACATTCCTCAATGTCCTCGACCAGGCCGCAGTCGGCGCGCACGAAGCCGATGTTCAATTTTTGCTCCGGCTTGTTCCACTGGCTGCGGATCATGATGCGGTTGCGGTAGCCGTAAGGCGAAGGGCAGGGGATGACCGGCGCGATTTTGTCCGAAGGAATTTTTCCGATGCGTTCGAACAGGTCCGCAATCTGCTTGTGCTTCAGCCGCAACTGCGCCGCGTAATCAATGTGCTGATACTGGCAGCCGCCGCATTTGCCGAAGTAACGGCACTCCGGCTCGACGCGATCAGGCGACGGGTTCTCCACGCGCAGCAATTTCGCCCGCGCAAAATTCTTTTTGACCTCCGTGATTTCCACACGCACCGTTTCACCCGCCAGCACGAACGGAACGAACACGACAAAGTCGCCGTCGCGTCCCACGCCTTCGCCGCCGAACGCGATGTCGCTGATTGTCAAAGTGATCTGGTCGGCGGTATTGAGTGGCACGCGGAGAAGTTAGAAAGCAAACGGTCCGCAAAAAAGAAAATTCGCGATTCATTCCTTAATCCGACCATGACTCCCTGCCTCGCCATTGCCAGTGGCTATCAGGCGGAAAACATATCCAAAAATATTTGAAAAAGTGCTTGCGCAGCAGCGCTTATCTGATATTGTCCCGGTTCCTCTCCGCCCGAAAGGGCGGGCGGACAGCATGTTTGCAGACCGATAACTGGTTCCAACAGGAACGGGAATGATGGCCTGCCGACTTCAAAGTTGCTGAAAATACTTTTGCATTTATGCCAGTTAAGACATTTAGACCGCTAACGCCGTCCACGCGATACATCACGTATCGCGGACTTTAGCGACATTACGAAGACGAGGCCGGAAAAGACGCTGGTCGAGATTCGCAAGAAGACCGGCGGGCGCAACCATTATGGTCGCGTGACGGCGCGCGGCATCGGCGGCGGCCACAAGCAGAAAATCCGCCTCGTGGATTTCAAGCGGAACAAGCACGGCGTGGAGGCGACGGTCGCGGCGATTGAGTATGATCCGATGCGCTCGGCGCGGCTGGCGTTGCTGGAATACAAGGACGGCGAGAAGCGTTACATCATCGCGCCGGTGGGCATCAAGGTGGGCGCGAAGCGATTTCGAGCGGGCCGACGGCGCCGCCGGAAGTGGGCAACGCCTGCCGCTCAAGGCGATTCCGGTCGGCCTGCCGATTCACAACATCGAAATGACTCCCGGGCGCGGCGGGCAGGTGGTGCGTTCGGCGGGCGGCGCGGCGACGTTGATGTCGCGCGACGAGGGTTACGCGCAGATCCGGCTGCCTTCAGGCGAAATCCGCCGGGTGAACGAGGAATGCTACGCGACGATTGGCCAGGTCGGCAACACCGAGCATGAGAACGTGATTTTGGGCAAGGCGGGCCGCTCGCGGCATCGTGGGCATCGCGGCATCAACCGCGGCGTGACGCGCAACCCGGTGGACCATCCGAACGGCGGCGGCGCCGGCAAGTCGAAATCCGGCGGCGGCTGGCAGCAGTTGATGTCGCCGTGGGGCATGCTCGCCAAAGGCGGCAGGACGCGCAAGAAATACAAATACTCAAACCGGTTTATTGTGGTCCGCCGCAACGGCCGGCCGATGAAGATCAAGTAAAATTGATTATGGGACGCTCGATTAAAAAAGGTCCGTTCATAGATGGCCATCTTGCTGGAGAAGATCCAGAAGGCCAAAGAGCACGAAGTCCAAGACGCCGATCAAGACGTGGTCGCGCCGCTCGATGATCACGCCGGAATTTGTCGGCCTGACGTTCACGGTCCACAACGGCAAGATTTTCAACCCGGTGTTCGTGACGGAAAACATGGTCGGCCACCGGCTGGGCGAATTTTCGCTGACGCGCGCGTTCAAGAAAGCACGGCGCGCACACGGCCAAGGCGGAGGCGAAATAAATTTTATGGAAGTTTTCGCGATTCAAAAAAACGTCCCGATGTCCGCGCAGAAGATGCGCGAGGTCGTGCGGCAGATTCAGGGGTTGCCCGCGTTGCAGGCGCAGGCGGTGCTGGCGGTCGTGCCGCGCAAGGGCGCGCGTTTCGTCGCCAAGACGCTGAAATCGGCCATCGCCAACGCGGAGAACAACAACAAGCTCAAGACAGGAAACGACTGCGCATCAAGGAAGCGGTGCGCAGGCACGGCCATGAGCATCAAGCGGTTCACCCCCAAGGCGCGCGGCTCGGCCGGTCCGATCATCAAGCGCCGTTGCCACATCAAAATCACCTTGTCAGACGAAAATAACATGGGCCAAAAAACAAATCCAATCGGTCTGCGCGTCGCCGTCAACAAGGACTGGCGCTCAAAGTGGTATGCCGGCAAGAAGGAATTCGGCAAGCTGCTGACCGAAGACCGGGAGATCCGCGACGCTGCTGAGGAAGAAGCTGGAATCCGCCGCCGTGCCGAGAATTTTGATCGAACGCGCCGCCAGCCGCTGCCGGGTGACCATTTTCACCGCCCGTCCGGGCATGGTGATCGGGCGCAAAGGCGCGGAAATTGACAAGCTCAAGGAGGAATTGAGCCGCAAGACCGGCAAGGAGATTTACGTGGACATCGTCGAGGTGAAGACGCCGGAAATCGACGCGCAGCTCGTGGCGGAAAACATCGCGCTGCAACTGGAGCGCCGCGTCTCGTTCCGCCGCGCGATGAAGAAGGCGCTGCAGACGGCGAAGGATTTTGGCGCGGAAGGCATCAAGATCCGCTGCGCCGGGCGGCTGGGCGGCGCGGAACTGGCGCGCGTCGAGCAGTATCACTGGGGCCGCGTGCCGTTGCACACGTTGCGCGCGAACATTGATTATGGATTTGCCGAGGCGCTGACCGTTGTATGGCAAGCTGGGGATCAAGTGCTGGATTTGCAAGGGCGAAAACAAGCCGCAAAAGAAGAATGAACCTGCGGCGGCGGCGGAAACCGCGCCTGCCAGTTAATATTTTAGAAAAGGATTTTTGTTATGCCGTTGATGCCGGAAAGAGTGAAGTATCGGAAGATGCACCGCGGGAGCCGGGCGGGTCTGGCGATGCGCGGACAACACGGTGGCGTTCGGCGAGTATGGTTTGATGGCGCTGGAGCGTTGCTGGATGGACACCAAGCAGATCGAAGCCGCGCGCGTGGCGATTGCGCGCAACATGAAGCGCCGCGGCAAGATGTGGCTTCGCGTCTTTCCGCAGAAATCCTTCACCAAGAAGCCGTTGGAAACGCGCATGGGCAAGGGCAAGGGGCCGCTGGAATCGTGGGTGGCGGTGATCCGCCCGGCGAACGTGCTGTTCGAGGTGGACGGCGTGACGGAAGCTGACGCGCGCGAGTCGCTGCGCCTGGCGGCCACGAAGCTGCCGATCAAAACCAAGTTTATTTCGCGGCATCACATGGTCGCGGTGAGATTTTATGAAGTTTTCGGAATTGAAAGACATGACGCTGGTGGAGCTGTCGGCCAAAAGCCGCGACCTGCGGCACGAGATGTTCAACCTGCGCCTGCAGCAGGCGAGCGCGCAACTGGAAAAGCCGGCGCGGCTGCGCACCCTGCGCAAGGACATCGCGCGGGTTGAAACGCGCATCTCGCAATTGCGCAACAAGGCGACCCAATAATTTTGTATGGCTGAAGAAATCAACAACGTGGAACGGCCCGCGGCAAGCGCAAGGAGCGCGTCGGCGAAGTCATCTCCAACAAGATGGCCAAGACGATCATCGTGCGCGTCGAGCGCCGCTTTCCGCATCCGAAGTTCAAGAAGGTCGTCACGGCCTACAAGAAATTTTACGCCCACGACGAAAAGGGCGAGGCCAAGCCGGGCGACCGGGTGCGCATCGAGGAGACGCGCCCGCTGTCCAAGATGAAACGCTGGCGTCTGCGTGGAAGTCGTGGAGCGCGGCACGCAGGAAACGGTCGCGGTTTAATCGAATTTTATGTTGCAAGTTCGTTCCAGTTTGGATGTGGCGGACAACACCGGCGCCAAGATCGCCTGGAACATCGGGGTGTTGGGCCGCAACCAGCGTTACGCCGGCATCGGCGACATCATCAAGGTCCACATCAAGGACGCCGCGCCAGACGGCCCGGTGAAAAAGGGCGAGGTCCACAACGCGGTGATTGTGCGCACCCGCCAGATCATCCGCCGCAGCGACGGCTCGTATCTGCGGTTTGACCGCAACGCCTGTGTCATCATTGACGCGGAGGAGAATCCGAAGGGCACGCGCATCTTCGGCCCGGTGGCGCGCGAACTGCGCGAGAAGAAGTTCATGAAAATCATCTCGCTCGCGCCGGAAGTCATTTGAAAATTTTATGAAATGTCATGTGAAAAAAGGCGACGAAGTTGTCGTGCTGGCCGGGAAGGAAAAAGGCAAGCGCGGCAAGATCATCGCCGTGTCGCCAAAGAAACAGCGCGTCATCGTCGAAGGCGTGCAAATGATCAAGCGCCACACGCGCAAGAGCCAGGAGCATCCGCAGGGCGCCATCATCGAGCGCGAAGGGACCATCCACATCTCGAATGTGAAGAAGGCCGAAGCAGCGGCGGCGGCGGCCAGTTAGAATTTTTGTCACGGCCCAATTCCGTGACCCCAGAAAATGAAAGCCAGACTTTACGAAAAATACAAAAACGAAGTGGTGCCGGCGCTGAAGCAAAAGCACAACTACACGAATGTCCACCAGATCCCGAAACTGGAGAAGATCGTGGTGAACATGGGCGTCAGCGCTTCGCTGGAAAAGAACGCGATTGAGGACGCGGCAAAGGACCTGATGATGATTACCGGGCGCAAACCGGCCATCAGCAAGTCGCGCCACAACATCGCGAATTTCAAATTGCGCGAGAACGTGCCCATCGGCTGCCGGGTGACACTGCGTCGCGACGTGATGTATGAATTTTTCGACCGGCTGGTCGCCACGGCGCTGCCGCGCATCCGCGACTTCCGCGGTTTGTCGCCGCGCAAATTTGACGGCCGCGGCAATTATACGTTCGGTGTGGCGGAACAGACCATTTTTCCAGAGATCGAACTGGACAAGATCAAGCGGACGCAGGGCATGGACATCACCATCGTCACCAGCGCGCCGGATGACGCGCAGGCGCAGGAATTGTTGAAGATGATGGGTTTCCCGTTCGCCGAAGTGAAGGAAGCGGCGCCCAAGGCGGCCGCCGAAGTGAAACCGGAAGTCAAACCGGAGGCGGCGCCGGATGCAAAACCGGAAGTGAAATAAAATTTATGGCCAAGAAAGCATGGAGAGAGCGCAACAAGCGCAAAGCGGAAACGGTGAAGAAATACGCCGCGATCCGCGCGGAGTTGAAGGCGAAGCATGACTACGCCGGCCTTGCCAAGCTGCCGCGCAACGCCAGTCCGACGCGCGTCGTGAACCGCTGCGCGTTCAGCGGACGCCGCCACGGCCATCTCCGCAAATTCGGCGTGTCGCGCCTGACCTTTCGTGAAGCGGCGCTGAACGGTTTGATTCCCGGTGTGACGAAAGCCAGTTGGTAATATTATGAGCGATCCGATTTCTGACCTGTTGACCCGCATCCGCAACGCCGGCAAGGCGCTGCGTCCGGTGGTGGAACTGCCGCATTCGCGGATGAAGGAAAGCGTTGCCAGAATATTAAAGCGCGAAGGCTACGTCTCTGAAGTGGCCGTGGATGGCAGCAAGATCAAAAAAATCAAGGTTCACCTGAAATACCAGGGCAAAAAGAGCGTGATTGAAGGGATCAAACGCGTGAGCAGGCCCGGCCTGCGCCGTTATGTCGGCGCGACGGAAATTCCGCGCGTGCTCGGCGGCCTCGGTGTTTCGATTGTGTCCACGCCCGAGGGTGTGATGACCGGCACGGAGGCAAAAAAGAAGAATCTGGGCGGGGAACTGCTTTGTTACGTCTGGTAATTTTCACGCAGCACGAATTTTATGTCGCGAATAGGAAAACAACCGATTGCCATTCCGCCGAAAGTGAAGGTGGAAGTGAAGGGGCAGAAAGTCCTGGTCGAAGGGCCGAAAGGCAAGCTCGACTGGGAATTGCCGAAGCGAACCAGCCTGAAGGTTGCCGACGGCAAAATCGTTGTCAGCCGCGAGGGCGAGGACGCACAGGCGAAGGCCCTGCACGGCTTGAGCCGGGCGCTCGTCAACAACATGGTCAAGGGCGTGACCGAAGGCTTTGTCAAAAAGCTCGAAATTCAGGGCGTCGGATTCAAGGCCGCCGTCCAGGGCAATGTCGTCAACATGGTTCTCGGCTATTCGCACCCGATCAATTACAACATTCCCGACCAGGTCAAGGTGACGGTTGAGGAAAACACGAAGCTGACGATTGAAGGACCGGACAAGATGATGGTGGGAAAGGTTGCCTCGGAGCTTCGCGCCTTTTATCCGCCTGAACCCTACAAGGGCAAGGGCGTCCGTTACGTTGGCGAACACGTCCAACGGAAGGAAGGAAAGACGGTCCAGTAACATGAAATTTACCACGGCCAATCCGTGGGCATTGAGATGAGAACGCAAAAAAAACATCAATTGAAGCAGCTCCGCCGCTGGCGCATCCGCAAGCAGGTCACCGGCACGGCGGCGCGCCCGCGCATGAGCGTCTGCTTCACGAACGAAAACATCCACGTCCAGTTCATTGACGACGCCGCAGGCAAGACGCTCGCCGCGGCTTCAACGACGGGCAAAAATACGCCTGATCGCGACAAGCTCGCGGCGAACGTGAACAGCGCGAAAATTATCGGCAAGCTCGCGGCGGAAGCCGCGATCGCCAAGGGGATCAAGGAGATCGTGTTTGACCGCGGCGGCACGCGCTACCACTGGTCGAAGGGCAAGGGCAAGGACGGCAAACCGGTGACGGTGTTTGGCAAACTGGCGACACTGGCCGGCGCCGCGCGCGCGGCCGGACTGAAATTTTAACCTGAAACCAAAGAGATAACGTGGCTGAAATCACCAAACCAGGAGAAGCCGAAGTCCAACGCGGCCCGCGCGGTCGCGGCCGCCGCGGCAAGCCTGTCGACCGACTCGCCCGAAATCAATTTCGACGGCACCGTATCGGAGGAACTGGCCGAGAAGGTCGTCTATATCAACCGCTCCGCGAAGGTCGTCAAGGGCGGACGCCGGTTCAACTTCAGTGCGCTCGTCGTTGTCGGCGACAAGAAGGGCCGGGTCGGCTACGCGCTGGGCAAGGCTGGCGAGGTCGCGGATGCGATCCGCCGCGGCGGCGAACTTGCCCGCAACCAGATGGTTTCCGTCTCGTTGAAAGACAAGACGATTCCGCACGAAGTCTATTCCACATACGGAGGCGCGAAAGTTTTGCTGCGTCCGGCCTCGCCGGGAACGGGAATCATCGCCGGCAAGACAGTCCGCTCGGTTCTGGAATCCGCCGGCGTGAAGGACATTTTGACCAAATCGCTCGGCTCGAAAAACGCGGCGAACGTCGTGAAGGCCACGCTGAAGGCGCTGTTGAGTCTGCGGCTGCGCGAGGACATTTACAAGGGCCGCGGTTTGGAAATCAAGAAGGTGGAAGCGCCGAAGGCGCCCGAAGCGGTTCCTGCTATTTGACTTTTGAATGAGTCAATTTTCGGCTCAGACAACGAACCTTGAACGAATAGTTTATGCGATTACATGATTTGAAACCCCGTCCCGGCGCGAAGCACCGCCGCAAACGGCTTGGCCAGGGCGAATCCAGCGGCCATGGAAAAACCTCCGGCCGCGGCGGCAAGGGCCAGACCGCGCGTTCGGGCAGTTCGATCCGCATCGGCTTTGAAGGCGGCCAGATGCCGCTCATCCGCCGCATCCCCAAGCGCGGCTTCAACAATGTGCGGTTCGGGACGCGATACATCGCGGTGAATCTCCGCGACCTGAACAAATTTGAGGACGGCGCGCGAGTGGACGAAGCGGCATTGCGCGCGGCCGGGCTGGCCAATGGCCGCGGCGACGGCGTGAAAATTCTGGGCAATGGAGAATTGACCAGAAAGCTTACGGTCAGCGCGCAGCGCGTTCAGCGCCTCGGCCAAAACCAAGATTGAAGCCAAAGGCGGAGCGTGCGAAATCATCGGTCGCAAACCGGATGAACCGGCCAAACCCGCCGGGCCGGCGAAGGCATAAAGCGGATTTCCACTCATGTTCCGCAACATCTTCAACACGTTTGCCAACTGCTTCAAAATTCCGGAGCTGAAGTCCCGGATTTGGTTCACGATTTTGGTGTTGTTCATCGTGCGGCTGACCGCGCACATCGTCATTCCGGGGCTGGACGGCGCGAAGCTGGCGACATTTTTCGACGCAAATGCCGCAGGGCGGCGGGCTGCTGAACATGTATAACACGTTTGCCGGCGGCGCTTATGAAAATTGCGCGATTGGCGCGCTGGGCATCATGCCTTACATCAGCGCGACCATCATTCTTCAATTGATGACGGCGGTCATTCCGCGGTTGAGCAAGCTGGCGCGCGAGGAGGGTGGCCGGGCAAAAATCATCCAGATCGGGCGCGTTATGACGGTTTTCCTGTGTTTGGGGCAGGGATTGTATTTTGCGATGGGCTGGGAAAATCCCACCAAGCAGTTTCCGGGGTTTCAAGGCGAGCTAGTGCTGGTTCATAGCCGCGTTTTGTATCTGTTCATGGCTGTGATGGTCATGACCACGGGCACGATGCTGCTGATGTGGCTGGGCGAGCAGATCACCGAGCGCGGCGTCGGCAACGGCGTGTCGCTGGTCATCACCATCGGCATTGTCGCCCGGCTGCCAAACGCATACACCGGAGTGAAGGACATGTTTTTCCCCGGCGGAGGGGTCCAAAGCCAGTTCAACATCGGTCATGCCGCTGTCCTGATACTGCTGCTGGGCGGGGTGATCGCCGGCGTCATCGCGGTGACGCAGGCGCAGAGAAAGATTCCGGTGCAATATGCCCAGCGCGCCGTGGGGCGGAAGATGTATTCCGGCGGCACGTCATTCATGCCGCTGCGCGTGAATTATTCCGGCGTCATGCCGATCATTTTTGCGCAGTCCATCCTGATGTTTCCGGGGCCGGTATGCCGGTGGGTTGAGATGAACACCAAAGCGCCATTTATACACGATAATTTCCAATGGCTGGAGATGCAGCTTGGTTATGGCGAGTTTTTTTACGTCGCGATTTACGCGATGATGATCTTGTTCTTCTCGTATTTCTGGGTGGCGACGCAATTCAATGAAATCCAGATTGCCGACGACTTGAAGAAGAACGGGGGTTACATTCCCGGGGTGCGGCCCGGCCAGCAGACCAGCGATTATCTGCACCGGGCGATGAGCCGCATCACGCTGGCGGGCGCATTTTTCCTGATGATCATCGCGACGATTCCAATCATTTTGTATAAGCAGATGCACGTTGACCAAAGCGTCTCCAGCTTTTTCGGCGGCACGAGCATATTGATCACCGTCGGCGTTTTGCTGGACACGATGCGCCAGGTCGAATCGCATTTGTTGATGCGCCACTATGACGGCTTTTTGAAAAAAGGCCGGCTGCGCGGACGGTTTTGACGATTTGTGGCTGGAATCAAACTCAAGAGCGCAGACGATTTGAAGCTGATGCGTCCGGCATGCACGGTGGCGGGAACGGTGCTGGACGAGATCGCCTCGTTCATCCGGCCCGGCGTCACCACGAGACAGGTGGACGAGTTTGCGGCGGAATGCATCGCAGGCGCACGGGGCGAAAAGCGCGTTTCTGGGTTACCGGAAATATCCGTGCCAGATGTGCATTTCCGTGAACGAAGAAGTGGTTCATGGGATGGCGGTCGGAGCGCGATTTGCGGTTCGGCGACATCGTCAGCCTGGATGTCGGCGTGATTTACAAGGGTTTTGTTGGTGACACGGCGCGGACGGTGGCGGTGGGCGGCTGCGGCGTGGCGGCGCAACGGTTGATGGACGTGACAGAGCAGGCGCTTTATCTGGGAATTGCGGCGGCGGTTCCGGGCAATCGCGTGACGGACATCTCGCGCGCGGTGCAGACGTACGTCGAGGGCAACGGATTCAACGTCGTGCGTGAATTTGTCGGCCACGGCGTCGGGCGCGCGATGCACGAAGAGCCGCAGGTGCCGAATTTTGTGGACCGGCAAGATGAATGACCGGCTGCGCGCCGGGATGACGATTGCCATTGAGCCGATGGTGAACGCCGGACGGGCTGACGTAAAAATCTTGAAAGACGGCTGGACAGTGGTGACGCAAGATGGTTCACTATCGGCCCATTTTGAGCATACCGTCCTGATAACCGACGGCGAGCCGGAGATATTGACATGGCCGGAGAAGAAGCCTTCCGAGTTGAAGGTCGCGTGATGGAAGCGCTGCCCAACGGCACGTTCCGGGCGGAATTGAAAAACGGCCACCGCCTGACGGCGTTCGTGGCGGGCCGGGCGCGGAAGAATTTTGCCGGATTGAAACCCGGCGACAAAGTGAAGTTGCAGTTGACGCCTTACGATTTGAGCGTGGGGCGGATTTTGGTTGAAACAACAATTTAAAATGAAAGTCAGAGCATCGGTTAAAAGACTGTGCGAGCATTGCAAGATTGTGCGCCGCCGCGGCGTCATCCGTGTGATTTGCTCGAATAAACGGCACAAGCAACGTCAGGGATAAACGATTTTATGGCACGCATCATTGGTGTTGAAGTTCCGCCCGGCAAGCGCATTGACATTGCGCTGCGCTACATTTACGGCATCGGCCCCGCCAACGCGCTGGAAATTCTGGAGCGCGCAAACATTGACCGCTCCATTCGCGCGAAGGATTTGACCGAGCAGCAGCTCGCGCAGATCGTCCACGCGATTCAGGAGGGAAAATACGTCATCGAAGGCGATCTGCGCCGCGAAATCGGCATGGACCTCAAACGGCTGCAGGGCATCAAATGTTATCGCGGCATCCGGCACATGCGCGGACTGCCCGTGCGCGGCCAGCGCACGCAAACCAACGCCCGCACGCGCAAAGGCCCGCGCAAAACGGTCGGCGTGCAGCGAAATCCGAACGCCAAGACGGGCATCCACTAAAAATTCATACATTTACGATTTGCGATTGATGATTGGAAATTGATTATGGCCGACGAAACAAAAAAGAAACCCGCCGCTCCGAAAAAGGAGAAAGAACCCCGCCCAGCCGGGACCGAAGCTCCGGCGAAGCCGGCGGATGAAAAGCCGGTGAAATCAGGGGAAGAGAAGGCGGCGAAACCCGCGGATGAAAAGGCCGCGAAGAAACCAGCGTCCGCTGCCGGGGTGCCGGGCGCGCCGGCGGGCGATGCCGCCAAGTCCGCTGAAACGCCGGTTGTTCTGACCGCCGCCGAACTTCTCGGTGAGGATGCCGCCGGGAAGAAAATCATCAAGGCGAAGCACGCCAAGAACATTGTTTCAGGCATTGCCAACATCCTGGCCACTTTCAACAACACGCTGGTCAGCATCACCGACATGCACGGCAACATCATCGGCTGGTCCACCGCCGGTCGAGTCGGATTCAAAGGCTCGCGCAAAAGCACGGCCTACGCCGCGCAGCAGGTCGCGCAGGACGCCGCCCGCCAGGCGATGGCGCACGGCATGAAGGAAGTCGAAATCCGCGTCAAGGGGCCCGGCTCCGGCCGCGAATCCGCCATCCGCGCGTTGCAGGCGATTGGACTGGAAATCAGCGCGATCAAGGACGTGACGCCGGTGCCGCACAACGGCTGCCGTCCGCGCAAGAAACGCCGCGTGTAGTTAACCCTCTAATCTCAAATTTAATATTTGAATTCATAATCTATGGCTCGTTACACAGGTCCCCGCGTCCGCATCAGCCGCCGTTTCGGAATTCCGATTTTCGGCCCGACAAAGTATTTGGAGCGCCGCAATTACGGTCCGGGCGTTCACGGCCCGAAGTCCCGCCGCAAGCACACCGATTACGGCCTCGGATTGATTGAGAAGCAGAAGCTGCGTTATTACTACGGCCTGCTGGAGCGCCAATTCCGCGGCGTCTATGAAAAGGCGCTGCGCCGGCGCGGCGTCACCGGCGAACAGATGCTGCAGATTTTGGAGACGCGCCTGGATAACGTGGTGTTTCACCTCGGTTTTCAGAACACCCGCGCCGCCGCGCGCCAGATGGTCAACCACGGCCACATTACGGTCAATGGCCGCAAGGTCAGCATCCCGTCGTTTGCCTTGAAGGTGAACGACGTGATCTGCGTCAAGAACAACAACGTGTCGCGCCAGCTCGCGACCAAGGGGCTGGAAGTCGCCACGAGCCGCGCGGTGCCGGACTGGCTTTCGTTGAGCAAGGAAGAGTTCAAGGGCACGCTCATGCGCATCCCGACGCGCGACGAAATCCAGCCGATTGCCAACGAGCAGGCGGTCGTCGAATTTTATTCCCGGTAGAAAACAACCATCAAAAACAATTACACGGATTGTTCCGGCGCGGGAATGAATCAGCCGGGGCGGTCAGATTAAAATTGTTGAAAGGAAAACTGTATGCCAGTTCGTTTAGGACGTTTTGAAATGCCCAAGCGGTTGCAGAAGGACGACGCAACCGCCACGGAAACCTACGCCAAGTTCGTCGCCGACCCGTTTGAAACCGGCTACGGCCACACCGTCGGCAATTCGCTCCGGCGCGTGCTGCTCTCGTCGCTCGAAGGCGCGGCCATCACCTCCATCAAGGTGGACGGCGCGATGCACGAGTTCACCACGATTGACGGCGTCGTCGAGGACGTGACCGACATCGTTTTGAACCTGAAGAAAATCAAGTTCAAGGCGCACACGCGCGACGAGCAGATGCTCATGCTGTCGGTCAACAAGGAAGGCGCGGTGACCGCCGCCGACATCCAGTTGAATCAGAATATCGAGCTGGTGAATCCCGACCAGCACATCTGCACGCTGGACAAGAAGAAGAAATTTGAAATGGAACTGACGGTCAAAATCGGCCGCGGTTTCTGCCCCAGCGACGAAAACAAGAAGCCCGGCCAGGCCATCGGCGTCGTGGCCATTGACTCGATCTTCTCGCCGGTGACGCGCGTTCGCTACGCCGTCGAAGCCGCGCGCGTCGGCAACCGCACGGATTATGACAAGTTGATTCTGGAGATTTGGACGGATGGGCGCATCACGCCCGACGACGCGCTCACGCAATCCTCCGCGATCCTGGCCGCATCACCTGGATGTTTTTGTCGGTTACGACAAGAACGCCATCGAGTTCGAGGAAGCCGCCGACAAGCAGGACGACGAGAAGGTGAAGATGAAGAAACTGCTCAACATGAGCGTCAACGAAATCGAATTAAGTGTCCGCGCGGCGAACTGCCTGAACAATGCGAACATCACGACCGTCGGCCAGTTGGCGATGAAGACCGAGCAGGAAATGCTCAAGTATCGCAACTTCGGCAAGAAGTCGCTGAACGAAATCAAGGACAAGCTTTCCTCGCTTGGCTTGTCGCTTGGCATGAACTTTGAGCCGGAATTGATTGAGGCTCCAAAGGAAGAGCCAAAAACGGAATAAGGAACTGCCATGAGACATTTGAAGCGCACGGCCAAACTGGGCCGCACCTCGGAGCATCGCAATGCGATGCTGGCCAATCTTGTTTGCAGCCTCATCAAGCACAAGCGCGTGACGACGACGCTCGCGAAGGCCAAGGCCGCGCGTTCCGTCGCGGAAAAAATGGTGACCCTCGGCAAGAGCGGCACCATTCACGACCGCCGCCTGGCGGTCGCGCGGCTGCATCAGGAAGATGCGGCGAAGATCCTGTTCAAGGATATCGCGCCCGCCTACAAGGAACGCTGCGGCGGCTACACGCGAATTATCAGGATGAACCAGCGCAACGGCGATGCCGCCCAGCGCGCCATTCTGGAATGGGTGGACTACGTGACGGCCGCACCGGAAACGCCTGAAACGGCACCCGCCGGCGAAGCACCCAAGCCTGCCGAAACCCCGGCGCCAGAATCGAAGCCGGAATCAAAGTAAGCCCGTCCGTCGGAATTTTTCACAGCCCGCTCGTGGGAGCGGGCTTTTTTCATTTTAACCCGAATTCAGAAGTCGCGGGATGCAAGTGGTGGTGATGCTTCCTCACGGATGTTGACTGCGATGCCCTCGTTGCATTTCTGCGACGGGACGTTGCAGCCACTTATGGCCGACATGGCCGACTTCGGAGTTGGGATCAACGGAACAGGTAAAGCAGCAGCGAAGCCAGGATCACAGCGGTGGCCCACCAAAACCAGCCGACGCCATGGGGTTTGGCGCGACCGGCCCCGAATTCGTCCTTGACGAATTCGTCGTAGTCAAATTCCTCATCCGGCAAACCCAGATTGTCGGCCCTGGCCTTTTCCGACCAGCCGGTTTTTTCATCGGAGCCGCATTCCGGGCAGGCTTGGCGTTGCGCGGAATTTCCGCGCCGCAGTTGGGACAAACATCCGGTGCCATTATTAACGCTGAAGGCTAAATGCTGAAGGCTAAATTATGGCAGCCGACGTTTGTGTTAGCCTTCAGCTTTCAGCCTTCGTTTTAGCCGCTGGCGCTGGCGTATTCCTCGTCCGTCTTCAAATCAAGTCCCATCAAAATGTAGTCATGCGGAAATCGCCTGCATGTCCTTCACGTAATCTTCGAGGCGGACAACTCTCGGAAATCGAGCAGCGCAAACATCTTCATCCCCGCCGCCTGCTCGCCGATGAATTCCGCCTCCACTTTTTCCAGACCGGAACGGCGCGCGATGTCCACGATTTCGCCGACGAGCGTCCGGGCCAGGCCGCGCCCGCGGGATTGCGGATGCACCAGCACGCTCACGCGCCCGATGTGCCGCTTCCAGCCGCCGAGTTGCTGGTGCAGCGTGGCGACGCCGGTGATTTTGCCGCCGAGCAGCCCGACCAACGGCAGGTTGCGGCCGTAGTCAATGTTCTGGCACCAGTCGCGGATGACGCCGATGTCCTGAACGCGGTGCTTGATGAACATCCGTTCCTGTTCGGGGATGTCGAGAAACAACTGGTGAAGATGCCTTTCGTCGTCGCGGCGCAGCGGACGCAGCAACGCCTGCGAACCGTCCTTGAGCTCGGCGGTTTTTGAAAATGTTTGAAGTTCAAGTTCAATACTGAATGACATAAGTTGCCTTTCTCGTTGCCGCCAGCCTGTGCCAAATCCGTCCCGAGCGCAACTCAATAAACCCGCTCAATGAAACCGCGGCGATTCGCCCGCGATGCCGTTGGCGTGATTCAACGCACGCGCGTTGATGCGCGCCGGGTCGAGGCTCCAGCGCGTCGCCAGCAGCGGCACCTTGCCCACGTTCGCCGCCGTCCATTCCACCGCGGCCCATAAATCCGCGTTCGGGTCCTCGCCGTAGCCGAAGCATTTCATGCTCAACTCGGTTTCCGCGGGCGTTTTTTCGCCCTGGTTCCAGATGGTCTCGCCCGCCCAGGCATAGGCGCGCGTCACCACGCCGTCCTCCGCGCGCGCCCAGGCGTGATGATGCAACACGCGGTCGGCTTGAAAAAATTGCACCTGGCCGAGCTTGCGGCTCAACGCCGTCAGGAAACGGAAACATTCGTCCACGTCGCAGCTTGGATTCGGCAGGCCGGAGCCGGTGACAATGATCCAGCCGTTGACCGGCGGGCCGATGAAAAATTCACGCGCGCCCGTCATGCCCTCCGACCACGAACAAGGTGTCGAGCGGTTCAACCCCAGCGCCGTTTGCACCGCCTTTGGATCGAATGCGCGCACAGCCAGCCAGACGGCGGGGCGCGGCGGCGGCATAGAATCAAATGCTGGAACAACAGTCTTGCGCCGCTGTGGTTCCATTAAAATCCGCATCCGGCGATGCAAGACAAAGAACCCGATGAAAAGAAAGCAGGCAACGCATAACGCCAGCAGATGCGTCAGGATCAACATCACCGGGACCGTGTCCGCAGGATTCATTGAGCAGAATTTACGCCCGTCCCGCGCCAGTTCAAATAAAAAATTGCCGGTGGGGCGAGCATCCTCGCGAGCCGGATGGGTTGTCCTCAAGAACCGGATCATCAGGAGTCTCACCCCACCAAAGCATTTTGTGGCGGCGGCCAGCCAGTCGAGATATTTTTTATTGCCCGCATTCAGCGGCAGAACCAGAAACTCCGGCGTGTCGTAGGGATGTCTGGCGACAATCAGTTTTTCCAGCGCGGTCAGTTTTGATTTTGTCGTCTTCAAAACCAGCAGGACTTCCAGGCTGGATTCAATTTTTCCCTGCCACCGGTAATGGGATTCGATTCTGGGAACCAGATTTGCGCAGGCGATGAGCCGCGTCGCCAACGCGGCCCTGGCCAGCGCGCGCGCCGTCTTCAAATCCGGCACGGTGACAAGGACGAAGGAATATTTTGCGGCGGATTTCATGTTGTGAGCGTCTTCAGCGCAGACATTTGTAATTCAAATTCCCCTGACGACACAAGCCGGTAGTGTCATGATTTGGTGGATCGGATCGCGCTGCGTTCCAACGCGTCTCCCAGAGCGAGTCGCTCCAACTCAAAATTAGGAAACTACCCACAAGACGGCATTGTCTTAAAATGTTAGGGCGAACTCACGCGGTAGAAACGTTGGACATCGTTCGTCGCCGCCGGGTCGGTGAACTGGAATTGGCCGGAGCCAAGATTGCCGGGCGGGCCGAGCATCGTCCAGTTGGCCAGCGGCAACGACAAATTGGTGGTGGTCCATACCGTGAAGGACGCACTTTGATTATTGCTGAAACCAAACTGGAAGGAGCCGTTTTTCAACATGGCAATTCCGGTGAGGACCAGCGCGGTGTTTTGGGTGACTGGAATGGTCATCCCCAGCAAGGTGATATTGGCCGTTCGGTTTGTTGGTGATGGATTGGCGGTGATGGCAAAACTCACCACGCCATTGGTGACACCGGTAATGGTCAACCACGGGAAATTGCTTACCGGCACAAACGGCCCGGTCAAGTTGGCCGTGGCGGGCAAGACCACCGGCAACGTATCGCTGTCCCCTGATGCCGGTTCAGTCTTGGCTGTCGGATCCACAAAGGCATGGGCCAGTTCTCTGACTGCGTTGTTGTTGTAGTCGGCAATATAGACATTGTCCGCGCCGTCCACCGCCACGCCAGTGGGCAAAGCTAATCCCGACGAGACGAGCGCAGTGACGGTATTGCTGGCCGCCAACCATTTCTTGATCGCATAGGAATAGGTGTCGGCGATGAAGACACTACCTGAACCGTCTACCGCCACGCCATAGGGATTATGCAATCCCGAAGATACGAGGGTGACAATGGCTTTATTGAACACCATCCATTCCTTGATCGCGTTGTTTCCGGTGTCGGCGATATAGACATTGCCCGTGCCGTCCACAGCCACGCTTGAGGGCGAAGATAATCCTGAAGACACCAGCGTGGTGACAATGTTGCTTGCGGCGATACATTCTTTGATGGCGCTATTTCCGCGGTCGGCGATATAGACATTGCCCACGTCGTCCACAGCCACACCATAGGGCCGATTTAGTCCCGAAGACACTAGCGTTATAACAATGTTGCTGGCGGCGATCCATTCCTTGATGGCGCTGTGTCCGGTGTCGGCTATATAAACATTGCCCACGCCGTCCACCGCCACGCAATTGGGTGCAGACAATCCCGAGGACACCAAGGTCGTGACGGTGTTGCTGGCTGCCGACCATTTCTTGATCGTGTTATGTGCGCTGTCGGCTATATAGACATTGCCTACGCCGTCCACCGCCACGCCAGCAGAGGCCCCAGGTCCATATATGGGTGAGGTAGACTGCAGCGTGGTTGTATTGGTAGTGGCAACATAAGCGGAACCGGCTTGAGTGACGGTGAGCATCTGGCCGGCAATGGTGAGCGTGCCCGTGCGCGTCGCCCCGGAATTGGCGTCAAACGCAAAAATTACATTGGCGCTGCCCGGGCCGATTTGATTGGCCGCGTTCAAATGCAGCCAGGTGGAATTCGCCGTGGCCGTCCACGCGCTGTTCGCCGCGAGCACCATGCTGTCGCTGCCCGCATTCGGCCCTTCCAAAAGGTTTGTGGTGCCCAACGAAACATAATTTGGCGGCCCCAACTGTGTGACAGCGATGCTTTGACCTAATACAGTCAGATGCGCCGTGCGGTTTGCAAAATCATCAGCGGTGAAGGAAAAACTCACCATGCCGTTGCTGACACCGGTGACGGTCAACCACCAGGAGTCGCTGACCGGAGCAAACGGCCCGGTCAGGTTGGCTGTAGCGGGCAGCACCGTGGACAATATATCGTTGCCCGCTGCCGCCGTTTCCACTTTACTTGCGGTGTCTACGAGAGCACATGGCAATTCTTTGATAGCGTTCTTTAGGGTATCGGCGATATAGACGTTGCCCGCGCCGTCCACTGCCACACCGCAGGGATGAGACAGCCCCGAAGACACCAAGGTAACAAGAGAATTGCTGGAGGCTACCCATTTCTTGATTGCGTTATCAGAGCTGTCGGCAATGTAGATGTTGCCAAAACGGTCCACCGCCACGCCACTGGGCGAATTTAATCCCGAAGGCACGGGCATGATAATAGTGTTATTGGCGGCTATCCATTCCTTGACCACATTATACGCGAAGACTTGGTATTCGGTGAAGTAGACATCGCCCGCGCCGTCCACTGCCACTCCGCTTAAATTTGCCAGGCCCGAAACCAAGGCGATAACAGTATCGCTGGCGGCCAACCATTCTTCGACCAAGCCGTTTCCAATGTTGTTGACGAAGTAGACATTGCCCAAGCCGTCCACGGCTACACCTTGGGGATTATACAATCCAGACGATACCAGCGTAATGACCGTGTTGCTGGTGGCTACCCATTCCTTGATTGCGTTGTTTCTGGCGTCAGCGATATAGATATTGCCCATGCTGTCCACCGCCACGCCAGATGGATAATTAAACCCTGAAGAAACTAGCGTGATTACCGTGTTGCTGGTGGCTACCCACTCCTTGATCGCGTTGTGGCTGGTATCGGCGATGTAGATATTGCCCGAGCCGTCCACCGCCACTGCATAGGGCGAAGATAACCCCGAGGAGACCACGGTGGTGACGTTGGTAACGGCAACATAAGTGGAGCCGGCTTGGGTGACGCTGAGCGTTTGGCCTGCAATGGTGAGCGTGCCCGTGCGCGTCGCCCCTGGATTGGCGTCGAAAGTGAAAACCACGTAGGCGTTGCCAATTCCGCATTGACTGGCCGTGCTCAAATGCAGCCAGGAGTCATTCGCCGTGGCTGTCCACGTGCTGTTCGCTGCGAGCGCCACGCTGTCGCTCCCCGCCGTGGGACATTCCAGAAGATTTGTGATGGCTAGAGAGAAATACGGAGGGGTCGCCGCTTGTGTGACAGGAATACTTAGCCCATACAATTTGATCTGGGCCGTGCGGATATAAACGAATTGATTCGAAGAAGTATTCGCGGTGAAGGCAAAACTCACCACACCGTTGGTGACGCCTGTGATGGTCAACCATGGCGAGTCGCTTACTGGAGCAAGCGGCCCGGTCAAGTTGGCTGTGGCGGGCACCACCACCGGTATCGAATCGCTACCCGCTTCTGCTGTTTCCGTTTTGGGAGTGGGATCCACGAAGGCATGGACTAGTTCTTTAATTGCACCATTGCCACTGTCTGTGATATACAAATTGCCTAGGGCGTCCTTCACCACAGCTTGGGGAGAAGCTAATCCTGAAGAAACCAGAGTCGTTACGGTGTTGCTGGCTGCCCACCATTCTTTTATCGCGCCATTGCCAGTGTCGGCAAAGAGGACGTTCCCTGCGGAATCCAACACCATGCCGACGGGATAATTTAATCCCGAAGATATTAGCGTTATTACGCTGTTGCTGACTGCTATCCATTCCTTTATCGCATTGTTTTCGCTGTCAGCGATGTAGACATATCCTGAGTCGTCCACCGCCACGCCAACGGGATAACGCAATCCTGATGAGACCAGAGTCTTGAGAGTGGCGCTGGCTGCTATCCACTCCTCTATCGCGTTGTTATAGGTGTCAGCGATGTAGACATTGTCCTCGGCATCCACAGCCACGCCATTAGGATAGTAAAAGCCGTAGAATATAGGCGTGACCACAGTGTTGCTAGCCGCTATCCACTCCTTGATCGCGCCGTTAACGGTGTCGGCGAACCAAACATTGCCATTACTGTCCAATGCCACTCCAGTGGGATAACCCAATTCCGAGGACGTCAGTGTGATGACGTTGTTGCTTGCAACAACCCATTCCTTAATCGCGTTGTTCCCGCTGTCAGCAAAGAACAGATTACCCATACTGTCCATCGCCATCCCGGATGGACCACTTAGTCCTGTAGATACAAGCGATATTGGTTTGGCTGCGACATAGGTTGAACCTGCCTGTGTAACCGTAATAGTTATGCCGGCGATGGTGAGCGTGCCGATGCGTGTCGCCCCGGGATTTGCATCGAACGTAAAAAACATGCTGGTGTTACCCGCGCCGCTTTGATTGGCTGCGCTCAAATGCAGCCAACTGGCGTTCACGGCCGCTGTCCAAGAGCCATTAGCGATCAGCGATACACTATCGCTGCCCGCTATCGGGCCTTCCAGATAATTTGTGGTTCCTAAGGACGAATAATATGGAGGCCCAAGTTGAGTGACAGCAATGTTTAGACCGAATAACTGAATATGAGCCGTGCGGCTTCCATAATTATTAGCGGTGAATGCAAAACTCACGACGCCGTTGGTGACCCTTGTGATGGTCAACCACCGTGAATCGCTGATCGGTGCAAACGGTCCTGTCAGGTTGACCGTGGCGGGGAGCACTGTGGGTAAAACGTCGTTGCCCGCCGCGGCTGTTTCCACTTTGCCTGCGGTGTCCACGAAGGCACGCACCAATTCTTTGATCGCGTTGTTTTGAGTGTCAGCGATATAGACGTTGCCAGCATTGTCCAACGCCACGCCAGAGGGTGAAGATAATCCCGATGACAAGAGTGTGTTGATACCGTTGGTGGCGGCAATCCATTCCTTGATCGAGTTGTTTCCAGTGTCGGCGATGTAGACATTGCCCATCCAGTCCACCGCCACGCCTAGAGGATAATTCAATCCCGAAGACGCCAGCATGATGACGGCGTTGCTGGCGACCACCCATTCCTTGACAGCGTTGTTGAGCTGATCGGCGATGTAGACGTTGCCCGAGCTATCCACGGCCAGGCCCCTAGGATAAGACAAACCCGAGGATATAAGTGTTACAAGAGTGTTGCTGCCGGCCAGACATTCCTTAACCTCATTGTAATAGGTGTTGGCAATGTAGACGTTCCCCAAGCTATCCAACGCCAAGGCGGTGGGATAAAACAATCCCGAGGAGGCGAGCGTGATGACGGCGTTACTAACTGAAACCCATTCAAATACGCCGTAGTTGGCGTCAATGTAAACATTACCCGCACTGTCCAACGCCACGCCCTGAGGTGAATCAAATCCCGAGGGAATCGGTGTGATGACGGTGTTGCTGGCGGCCACCCATTCCTTGATCACGTTGTTGTCTCTATCGGCGATATAGACATTGCCCACACTGTCCACCGCTACTCCAACGGGGTGGCTTAATCCAGAAGACACCAATGTAGTCGCATTGGTCACGGCAACATAGGTGAAACCGGCCTGGGTGACGGTGAGTGTCTGGCCGGCGATGGTAAGCGTTCCTGTGCGCGCCACGCCGGTGTTGGCGTCAAACGTGAAACTCACACTCGCACTCCCTATGCCGTTTTGATTTGCCACACTCAAATGCAGCCAGGAATCATTCGGCGTGGCTGTCCAGCTGCTGTAAGCCACGAGCACAACGCTGTCGCCACCCGCATTCTGCCCTTCCAGAAGATTGGTGGTGCTTAAGGATGAAAAATATGGCGACCCCGTTTGTGTGATGGCAATGCTCTGTCCCGGCAAGGTGATGTGCGCGGTGCGAGCTGCCATCGTATTGGCAGTGAAGGCAAAACTCACGACACCGTTGGTGACACCGGTGATGGACAGCCAGGACGAGTCGCTGACCGGGGCAAACAGCACGGTCAACCTGGCTGTGGTGGGCAGCACTGTGGACAGAGAATCTACGCCTGAAGCCGCTGTTTCCATTTTGATCGTGGCGTCCACAAAGGCATGGGGCAATTCTTTGATCGCGTTGTTGTGGGTATCAGCGATATAAACATTGCCTGAGCCATCCACCGTCACATCACAGGGTGATGACAACCCCGAAGTCACCAGCGCGATTGTCGTTTTGCTGGCGGCTATATATTTTTTTATCGCGCCATTTCCGGTGTCAGCTATGTAGACGTTACCCCCACCATCCACAGCCAGCCCCGTGGGACCAGATAATCCCGAAGATACCAGCGTGATGATGGTCTTGCTGGCTGCCACCCACTCCTTGACCGCGTTGTTTCCGCTGTCGGCAATGTAGACATTGCCCAAACTGTCCACTGCCACGCGGGAGGGGTTAGATAATCCCGAAGTAACCAGCGTGATGACGGTATTGCTAACTGCCAACCATTCCTTGATCGCATTGTTGTAGGTGTCAGCGATGTAGACGTTGCCCGCACCGTCCACTGCCACGCCAGCGGGCCCAGCTAAACCCGAGGACACTAACGTGATGACGGTGTTGCTGGCGGCGATCCATTCCTCGATTGCATTGTAGTAATAGTCGGCGGTATACACATTGTCCGAACCATCCACCGCCACGGCAGAGGGCCAAGGCCAAGCTTCTTCAAGAGACGCCAGCGTGGTGACGGTATTGCTGGCTGCCAACCATTCTTTGATCGCGTTGTTTCCACTATCGCCAGTATAGACATTGCCCGCGCCGTCCACCGCCATGCCAGAGGGAGTAGATAAGCCGCTGGAGACCAGATATGTAGAGTTGGTAATGGCAATATAAGCAGCACCAGCTTGGGTGACCGTGAGCGTCTGGCCGCTGATGGTGAGCGTGGCCATGCGCGTCGCCCCGGGATTGGCGTCAAACGTAAAAATCACAGTGGCGCTGCCCGTGCCGCTTTGATTGGCCGCGCTCAAATGCAGCCAGGGGTCATTCGCCGTGGCCAACCACGCGCCGTTCGCCACGAGCACCACGCTGTCGCTGCCCGCATTCGGACCTTCTAAAAGGTTGGTGGTGCCCAGGCTCTGCGCCCATCCAACCGGGGCTAGGATGGAAAGTTGAATGATGGCAAAAAAGAGGAGCTTGAGGGTTTTCATGGCACGATTAGAAAGAAACAAGAATCGTCGCCCTTTGCAACACTTTTTTGTAGTGTCCTGATTTGGATTTTAGTGGGCGAGCGTCCTCGCGAACCGGCTCGTCAGCAGCCGCGCCCCACCCGACTCCGGCGTCGCGCACGGAGTGACGCGCCCTACCTATGCCAATTTTGTAATGAAGTGCCACAGCAGACGGCGTGAACCGGTTCTGACTTCGAGCACTTTTGCGGTTTTTCCGGTGCATATTGGGCTGACTCATGCAGGCTGCTACAGTGAACCTGACATTTTCAGGCTCGTTCCAAGTTAATCTTTGATTCCAGTCCGAAATATGGCAGTGTGACGCGTCCCAATCACCGCCGCCAAAGATCACGGACGCCAGCGCCGGCCTGTCATCGCGATTAAGCAGTCATTAAAAAATATGCCGATCCAAACAAATTCACGTCGTCCGCATGCTGGCTTCACGTTGATTGAGCTACTGGTTGTGATTGCCATCATCGGCATTCTGGCGGCGATGCTGTTGCCCGCGTTGAGCAAGGCCAAGCAGTTGGCGCGGCAATCCTACTGCTTGAACAACATGAAGCAGATGGGGCTGGCCATGCTGGTGTATGCGGATCAATACCATGGATGTGTTCCGCGCGCCAATGTCGCTGCGACCGATCCGCTTTGGTGGGCGGTGTTGACGCCCGTGCTCGGCGTGCAAAATGGAACCAATTTCCAGCAAACCAGGATATATTCCTGTCCGGGTTTTCCCGACCCCAAACAGATGCTCTGCTACGTGGTCAACGGCTGGACTTTCTCAAGCGCCAAGGACACGGTTGGCTCGCAATTGGGGGGCTGGAACAATCCGATCAGCAAGATCCGGCGGCCCGTTGACACGGTTTATGTGGCGGAAGACGAAAGCGGTTCGTGGCGTCCGATTGTCACCAGCATCGTTGCCTATACAGGCGACATTACGGAAAACGATGTCTGGAGCGCGGATCATCTGCCTTACCAAGCCGACGGCAAAACATTGAATACGCAGAGGCGCGTGGCTGCCGCCCGCCACGGGCTTGGAGGGAACCTCCTCTATTTCGACGGCCACGTTCAATGGAAGAAAGCCAGCCTGATCACCGTGAACGATTGGCGGGACGTGCGGTAGCAGCCTCCGTAATCAAACCCGGATTTCGGCATTTTCACGCGCTTGCGATTTGACAGACGGCCCGGCCTGGTGCATGGTTGCGCCATGAAAAGGACATTATTTTTACTCACAACAATTATGATCATTGCTTTTTCCGCGCAAGCAGTGGATTCGCTATACGGCATTTCGCTCAAGGACATTGACGGCAAGGACGCCACGCTCAAGCCGTTTCAGGGCAAGGTCATGCTCCTCGTCAACGTGGCGTCCAAGTGCGGGTTCACGCCGCAATACACCGCGCTCGAAGCCCTCTACACCAAGTATCAGGCGCAGGGATTCGTCGTGTGCGGCTTCCCCTGCAACCAGTTTGGCGGACAGGAGCCGGGCACGGACGCGGAGATCAAGGAATTCTGCTCGTCGAAATACAGCGTCACTTTCCCGATGTTCGACAAGCTGGAGGTCAATGGCGCGAACCGGCATCCGCTCTACGTCGCGCTCGCCGGCGCAGGCTCGCCGTTTCCGGGGGACATCCGGTGGAACTTCACCAAGTTCTTGATCGGGCGCGACGGCAGGATTTTGAACCGGTTCGACTCCAGCGTGAAACCGGACTCGGACGAAGTGACCAAGGCCATCGAAGCCGCGCTTGCGGCGAAGTAGATCCAAATTCCGAAGACGGCCTGCGAGTGGTTGCGACGCCTCGTCGCCAGTTGACCCGGCGCGATTATTGGATCAAATCCTGCTTCGTCAGCACGCGCTTTTGCATGTCGTTGACGATGACGCGCACGCGGGTGAGCACCATGTCCTGCGTTTCGGCCAGCGAATAGGATTTAAGTTCCACCCGCACGGCGGCCACGGCGTCGCCGTTGCGGTCGTTTAAGGGCATCGTCACGATGACCGTTCCCTTGCCGTGGCCGTAAAACAATTTGCCACTGGCCAGCGCGCCTTTTTCAGCGTCGGTGCCGGGTTGGCCGATTTCAGATTCCGCCCTGCTGGCGAACACACGCGGTTCGCCCTTGTCATCAGGCATGTAAATGCGCAAACCGACGATGCGCGGGTATTGTTTCAGAATGTCGGCCACGAGCGTCTGCGCCGGCGGCACGACGGGCGTGTAATCAATTGTCGTGTCGCCGAAGTAGGTCACGGCATCGGATTTTGTCCAGAAGCCGGTTTTGCCGGATGAAAAGGAGGTGTCATTCAGCATTGGCATCACGGGCTTGCCGTCGAGCCAGCAGGTGATTTGGGCGCCCAGGCATTGAATGCCGAGGGTGTGCCAGGTGTTGGTGGCAATGTTCATGTCTGCACCGATGGGAGGCGAGCGCACGCCGTCCACGACTTTGTAGAACCGCACGTTGCGCCCCAGGGCGCTGGCCCGCAGGACGTAGAAGTTGGACGGATTCTGGTAACGGAACACAACACCCGCCATCTGCTCCGCAACGCCGCCGACGATTTTGAACTGCGCCGTGAGATTGAAGTTTTTGAACGTCTGGCCGTTGAAGACGAACATCGGAAATCTTTCGTCGGTCGGGTCGCGGCTTAATTGCGCGAGGACGGCGCGTTTGGCGTTCGAGGCTTGCGCGGCCATCGTCGTCATGGGCGCGAGCAGCGACGGCGCGTCATCCATGACGATTTTCCAATCGCCGGGCTGTCCGCCGCCGGCCAGCGCGCTGGAAAAGTTCGTGGGTGTCTGGCCGGCTGCGAAAGTGCCGAGGTTGATTTTGATTTCCGCGCCGGAGGCGGACACAGCCAGCACAAGCCAGCAGCAAAAAACAAATCGCGTCATTCCGTTGATGCTGGCAAAAAAACGGCCGGGCGACAAGCCTTGTTGGAGTTCGATCTTCAGATTGCGTCGTTAAATGAAGAAAACGCGCCATCCCATGGAATGGCGCGCGGCAAACCAAAGTTTGAACTCCAGCTTTACGCCTTCCAGATCATGTCCGCCACGGTCTTGCCGGCGGGGATGAATGGGATGACGTGCGTGCTGTAAGGCGTGATGACGTCGAGGACGTAAGGCTCCTTCGCGTCGAGCATCCGCTGGATGGCGGCGCGCAAATCCTTTTTGAACATCACGCGTTCGCATTTCACGCCGAACGAATTGCAGACGCGCACGTAGTCGGGATAAATCTCCGGACGATGGTCCGGATCGCCGAGGTAGGTGTGGCCGCGGTTGCCGCCGTAGAAGTTGTCCTCCCATTGCACCACCATGCCGAGATGCTGGTTGTTCAGGATGATCGCCTTGATGGGCAGATGTTCGATGTGCGCGGTGGCCAGTTCCTGGATGTTCATCAAAAACGAGCCGTCGCCGTCAATATCAATGACTTCCTTGTCCGGGTGCGCGACCTTTATGCCGAGCGCGGACGGGAGGCCGTAACCCATCGAGCCGAGGCCGCCGCTGGTGATGAACTGGCGCGGATGCTCGTATTTGAACCATTGGCCGGCCCACATCTGGTGCTGGCCCACGCCGGTGGTGATGATGGCGTCGCCCTTGGTCAATTCATAAAGCGCCTCGACCACCATTTGTTGCAGGATGACCTGTTCTTCGTGTCCCTGCATGTGGTCCTTCATGTGGTCGCTGTTGGCGATTTCCGGCGTGATGCGATAACCGAACGGCCCCTTCTTCTTCCACTCGTCAATCTGCGCGAGCCACGCGGAATGCTTCTTGTTGAGCGGACGCTTGGAGAACATCGCATTGAGACGCGTGAGCGCGTCCTTGATGTCGCCGACCACCGGCAGGTGCGCCTTGCGGTTCTTGTTCAACTCGGAGGCGTCAATGTCAACGTGGACAATCGTGCCGGTCTTGCAGAACTCCTCGAACTTGCCGGTCACGCGGTCGTCGAACCGCACGCCGAACGCGAGCAGCAAATCCGCGCCGTCCTTGATCTTCACCATCGGGTCGTTGAAGGACTTGCGCTTTTCGTATTCGCCATTGACGGCCCAGTTGGCAAACGCCGCGCCGTGCATGCCGAGCCAGCGCAACGACAGCGGGTGCGTCTCCGGGAAACCGCCGATGCCCATGAGCGTGGTGGTGACGGGGATATTCGCCGCCTCGGCAAATTTCTTGAGTTCCGCCGCCGCGCCGCTGGTGATGATGCCGCCGCCCGCGTAAATCACCGGGCGCTCGGCTTTTTCAATCAAGCCCATGATTTCGTTCAAAGCCAGTTCGTCGGCGCGCAAATCGGGTTGCGTGTAGCCGGGTAATCCCTTCTTGATCTGTTCCATCGTCGGCCAGACCGGCTGGGTTCTCGCCTGCTGGACGTTTTTCGGCACGTCAATCACCACCGGGCCGGGCCGGCCGGATTGAGCGATGTAAAATGCCTCCTTCACCACTCGCGGAATGTCGTTCACGTCGGTGAGCAGATAGCTGTGCTTCACGATGGGCAGCGTCACGCCGATGATATCGGTCTCCTGGAACGCGCCGCGACCGATCATATTGGTCGTCACCTGCCCGGTGATGGCGACGAGCGGGCAGGAATCGAGATAGGCATCGGCGATGGCGGTGACGAGGTTTGTCGCGCCGGGGCCGCTGGTGCTCATGCAAACGCCGGCCTTGCCGGTGGCGCGGGCGTAGCCCTCGGCGGCAAAACTTCCGCCCTGTTCGTGGCGCGGCAGGATGGTGCGGATTTTGGATTTGGTCAGCGACTGGTGGATTTCCATGCTCGCGCCGCCCGGATAGGCGAAGATGACCTCGACGCCTTCGCGTTCGAGGGCTTGCACGAGGATGTCGCATCCGGCCATGGCGGGGCCGACCTCGGCGCGCGCGGCGGGTTTCGTTCTGGTTGCAGCGGTTTCAGTTGTCTTGCTCATGTGTTCTTTCAGTTATGGCCGGTGGCGCGGATTAAACAAAAACCCACAGCCGTTGCCAGCCGTGGGTTCTTGTTAAATTTGTTTCGTTCAACAAGCGCCAACGGCGTCGGCGACTACAACGACGACGACTGCCAGTTTAACAACTTGTGAAACGTTTTTCAACATTGCGTGGACAATATAGCGGAATCGTCGGCGCGGTCAAGCCCCGTTTTTGGTCAAATTCAAACCGTTTTTTGCTCCCTTCCGGCGGGGAAAAGTTGATTGACGTTCAAAATGTGAAAGCCACTTCAGCCCGGGCGAACGGGACTGGGTTGTGGCTCACGTAGAAATCGCCGGGGAACAAACATTCGCCCCAAAGATGGCCGCTGACGTGTGCGTTGAACTTGTATTTCAGAACGCTCTGGATGAAGTGGCCGCGGAAATTGCCTTTGTCACTGAAAAGGGTGGTGCCGCCGAGTCCGCGTGTGGGCACGGATTCCGGCGCAAACAAGGCGCAATAAGCGGTGCTGAAATCCAGATCCTTCATTGGCGTGAGGCTCCAGCCAAGACCGGCACGGACCAGGTTTGCCTCCTGGCCAATGCGGGTTTCCGCCGCATAACTGTAAAGGCCGATTTCGCTCCAGCGCGGCCAGCGGCCCCACAGCACGTCGAACATTTCATCATTCTTGGAATTGGGATTGTCGCCGGAAAGAAATTCAAAAGAGACGTTCAACTGGTTGTTCAACTTGTCCTTGGCCAGCCAGGTGAATTTGCCGTTAACACCGAAGGCATCGAGCGTGCGGTAGTCAGATGATTTGACGGGAAACAGAACATTTAAATCCTGCTTGCGTCCGAACTGGTAGGCGCCTTCGGCGGAATATTTCCAATGGTCGCCCAGCAGGCCGGTGAGCCTTCCGCCGAGGGTGTAAATGTCCGCATTGTCGCCGGAATTGCCATTGATGCCGTTGAGCCGGTTGTCATGCTTGTAAATGAAATAGCCGGTGACATTCGCCGCGCGGAGGGAGGTGTTGGCCGCGCTGAAGACGGCGCCCTTCTCGTTTTGCTCGGTCTCAATGCGGTTCTGGTTGTTGATGGTCGGCAGCCAGCCGTCGTCGTAGCCGTCTTGAATGATGCCGATGGCTTCAAAGGTCGTGTGTTGCTCTTTCATTTCGTAGGTCAGCCGCCCCGCGTCAAGATAGGTGGTCCAGGAGCCGTCATACGGCGTGCCTTCGCCCACCAGCCAGCCGTCTCCCAGAAAAATATCCTGCCGGCCCACGGTGACAGTTGCAGGCTGCTGCAAGATGTTTCTACATTGGACGTTCAACCCGTCAATCATTCCCTCGGTCATGTCCAAGCCGGGGTGGCCTTTGTAAGGTGAATAGCCCGCCGGATTCATCCACTCGCGAGGCTCGGTGGACAGACGGGTGAAAACGCTGACATCCTCCACCGGTGTGACGGTCGCCCAAACGCGGGCGCGGAAACGGAAATAATCCTGTTCGTGCAGGTTCTTGGCGTCATGGGGATTCAGGGTCAGCAGGTTGTTGAAATACTCGTCGCGGATGCGAAGGTCGGCGCCCCAGTTCATCCACGGAACGGGCTGCTTGATTTTCTGGAGAAGCGTTGGCGGCGGCTGGTTCGTCGCCGTCATGGCATTGGCCCCGGCGGACGGTTGCGAAGCCGGTTGCGCCGGCGCATTCAGTAAAAACGCGGACGTGGCAAGAAAAGCGATGCCGGTGATTTTAAGCTGGATGAACATGGTTGTTAGGGGATTCGTGTTTACGGAAATTTTTATCCAATGTTACGAATGCCGGGCGCCATGTCCAGACCCATTAAACAAAAATTAGTAAATAATATATTACAGTAGCCATGCTAACAATATAACGAGTCGCAAAAAATGTGGGGCTATCAGCAAGATAGGATAAGTTCGCCCCGGTCCGTTTGCAGTAGATTGTGCCATTCTTACCGCAGCCGGGCGGTTGCCGCGGGGCAGCGGCCTCGGGCCGGCGGCGGTGGTTTCCAACATGAGCCATTTGCAAGATGTCCTGCAGTTGCGCGTCCGTTACAGCGAAACGGACCAGATGGGGACGTTTTACAATTCCCGCGCGCTGGAATGGTTCGAGTGCGGCCGCACCGAACTGATGCGCCGCCGGCTCGGAATGTCCTACGCCGCGCTGGAGGAGAAAGGTGTTTTCCTGCCGCTGGTCGAGGCGCATCTGGAATTTCAGGGCGGCGCGCGCTACGACGATTTGCTGAACATCGCCTCCTCGGTCGAACTGTCCGGTCGCGCGAAACTGCGCTTTGAGGTTCAAATCACCCAGCAGCGCCAACGGCAAACCAGTCGTGCGCGGCTACACGATTCACGCCTTTGCGGATGCCGACGGCAAACCGATCCGTCCGCCGGCCTGGTTTCTGGAATTGCTGCAAACAGCCGCCGGCCACGGCGGCACCTGACATTTTGAAATGAGTCAAACCAACCGGCAGTTATTGAGCGGCGACAGCGCCATCGCGCTGGCGGCGCTGCACGGCGGCGTGGCGCTGGGAACGGGTTATCCCGGCACGCCTTCCACGGAAATCCTCGAATACTTTTCGAAAATCGGCGGCAAGGCCCAGTGGTCGCCGAACGAAAAGGTCGCGCTCGAAGTCGGCATCGGCGTGGCCTACGGCGGCGCGCGGGCGCTGGTCACCATGAAGCACGTCGGCCTCAATGTCGCCGCCGATCCGTTCTTCAGCGCGGCGCACACCGGCGTCGTCGGCGCGCTGGTGGTGGTTTCGGCGGACGATCCCGGCATGGCGTCGAGCCAGAATGAGCAGGACAACCGCCGTTACGCCGTGGCCGCCGGCGTGCCGATGGTGGAGCCGTCGGATTCGCAGGAAGCCTACGACTTACACGCTCGCGGCCATCGAGATTTCCGAGCGCTGGAAAATTCCCGTGCTGCTGCGCGTCACCACGCGCGTCTGCCACACGCAGGCACCGGTGCAGCCGCGCGCCGCCGTGCCGCCGCCGACGCCGCATTTCGAGCACGACCTGCGCGGACGCAATTTGATTCCGGCCAACGCGCGCCCGGCCCATCGCCGGCTGCGGCAGAAACTTGCCGAAATGGCGGAGTGGAGCGAAACGACGCCGCTGAACTACATCATCCCCGGCGGCAAAAAACTCGGCATCATCACTTCCGGCGTCTGTTTCATGCACGCCCGCGAGGCCGCGCCGGACGCGAGTTTTCTCAAGCTGGGCTTCACGCATCCGTTGCCGCTGAAAAAAATCGCCGAGTTCGTCCGCAGCGTCGAGCGCTGCGTCGTCATCGAGGAAAATGATCCGTATCTCGCCGACGCCATCCGCGCCGCCGGGCTGGTGGTGGAAAGCAAACCGGAAATGTTCCGCTTCGGCGAATTGAACGTGGACCGCGTGCGGCGGATTCTCGCGCACGACACTTCGCCGGAGCCGGCGCGTCCGCCCGGCAAGCCGCCGGAGTTGTGCGATGGCTGTTCGCATCACGTCGTTTTCCAGGCGCTGCACAATCTCGATTGCATCGTCGCCGGCGACATCGGCTGTTACGCGCTCGGCGTGCTGCCGCCGTATTCGGCGATGGACTGCTGCGTCTGCATGGGTTCGAGCATCGGCATCGGACTGGGGTTGCGCCACGTGTTGCCGCCGGCGGAGGCGAAGCGCGTCGTCAGCGTCATCGGCGACAGCACGTTCGTTCACAGCGGCATGACCGGGTTGGCCGAAATGATTTACAATCCGCCGCCGACCGGCCACGTCGTGGTGATTCTCGACAACAGCACCACGGCGATGACCGGTCATCAGGAACATCCCGGCACGGGCCGCACGCTGGACCACGCAGCCAGACCGGCAGGTGTGTTATGAAGATTTCGGCCGGCGCATGGGCATCGAGGATGTCCGCGTCGTGCCGCTCGGCAAGGACTGCGCGGAATTCCAGCAAGCTGCTGAAGGATGTCCTCGCCGCCGTGAAAAGCTGGTGCTCATCATCGCGCGGCGTCCCTGCGTGCTCGTCGCGAAACACATCCGCGAATACGACAAATGCGCGATTGCACAGCGCAGGAGGTTTTGGCAAAATGAAAAAAACCGTCAACGTCGTCATCGCCGGACTCGGCGGACAGGGCGTCATCAAGGCTTCCGACATTTTATCCGAAGCGGCGTTCCGCGTCCGGCTTCGAGGTCAAGAAAAGCGAAATTCACGGCATGAGCCAGCGCGGCGGTTCGGTGACGAGCGACGTGCGGTTTCGGCCGACAGGTGTTGAGTCCGATGGTGCCGCCGGGCGAGGCGGATTTTCTCGTGGTGCTCGCGCCGGACCAAGTTGAGGTGAACCGCGGCCAGTTGCGCGCCGGCGGCGTGCTGATCGCGCCGGACTTGATTGATTCCGCGAAACTCTCCAACCGCAAAAGTTTCAACATCGCGCTGCTCGGCGCGTTGAGCACGCACCTGGAGATCAGCGAGGAGAAATGGCGCGCGGCGATTCACGCCTGTCTGCCGGAAAAATTGCACGCGGCCAACGAACAGGCCTTTGCCGAAGGCCGCCGCGCCGCCGCACGCCAAAGCTTCAGCCATGAAAACAAATCCATCCGACCGCTTTTCATCCCGTCAGCGCGCCGGATTTTCTGCCGCGCGAACAATTGCGAGGCGCTGCAGTTGCAGCGGCTCAAAGCCATGGTGCAGCGCGCCTACGACCACGTCGCGCTGTTTCGCAAGCGCATGGACGACGCCGGCCTGGAGCCGGCCGACGTGCGCTCGCTGGAGGACGTCACCGAGCTGCCGTTCACGGTGAAGACCGATTTGCGCGACACGTATCCGTTCGGCCTGTTCGCCAGCCCGATGAAAGACATCGTGCGCCTGCACGCTTCGACCGGCACGACGGGCAAGCCCATCGTCGTTGCCTACACCAGGGAAGACATTGAGCGTCTGGTCAAACGTGATCATGCGCAGTTTCGCCGCGTGCGGTCTGCACGCGGGCGACGTGATTCAAAACGCCTACGGCTACGGCTTGTTCACCGGCGGACTCGGCGCGCATTACGGCGGCGGAGGCGCTGGGCGCGACGGTCATTCCCATTTCCGGCGGCAACACGCAGCGGCAGTTGATGGTGATGAAGGATTTTGGCGCGACGGCGATCTGCTGCACGCCGAGTTATTTTCTGCACATCATCGACCAGGCGCCGGAACTGGGCGTGAATCTCAAGGAACTGCCGTTGCGCGCCGGCGTTTTCGGCGCGGAACCGTGGACGGAATCCATGCGCCGCCGCATCGAGGCGGAGAGCGGCATCAAGGCTTACGACATTTACGGCCTGTCGGAAATCATCGGCCCCGGCGTGGCGATGGAATGCCAGTGCCAGGCCGGCCCGCACATTTTCGAGGACTGGTTTTATCCCGAAATCATTGATCTCGAAAACGCGGCAAGCCGCTGCCGGACGGCGAGGAAGGCGAACTGGTTTTGACGACGCTCGGCAAGCAGGCCATGCCGATGATCCGCTACCGCACGCGCGACATCACGGCGTTGACTTCGGAAAAATGCGAGTGCGGCCGCACGCTGCGCCGCATCCAGCGCATCGGCCGCCGCAGCGACGACATGTTCATCATTCGCGGCGTGAACGTTTATCCGTCGCAGATCGAAACCGCGTTGCTGAAAGTCGAGGGCACGCTGCCGCATTATCAGATCATTCTGACGCGCGAAAAAGGGCTGGACGAAGTCGAGGTGCAGGTCGAGGTGACGAAGGAAGTTTTCGGCGACACGGTCGGCGCGCTGGAGAAAGTGCAGCGCGAAACTCGGCCACAGCATCGAGACGCTGACCGGCCTGCGGATGAAAGTGCGGATGGTGCAGCCGCAAACCATCACGCGCAGCGAAGGCAAGGCCAAGCGCGTCATTGACCAGCGCAAAATGTGATTGGAGGAAATCATGAAAATAAAACAACTCTCCCTCTTTCTGGAAAACAAGCCCGGCGCGTTGAGCCGCCCGATGCGGCTGCTGGCCAAGGCCAAGTTCAACATCGTCACCCTCTCCATCGCCGAGGCGAACCAGTTCGGCATCCTGCGCCTGATTTTGCGCGACTGGGAAAAGGCCAAAAAACTGCTGGAGAAAAACGGCTTCGTCGTCAAAGTCACCGACATGGTGGCCGTCGAAGTGGCCGACCAGCCCGGCGGGCTGGCGAAAATTCTCGACGTGGTGGAAAAGGCCGGGCTGAACGTGGAATTCATGTATGCCTTCACCAAGAAGCGCGGCGACCAGGCGCGATTCTCGTCTTCCGTTTTGACGACCCGGACAACGCGATCAAAATGTTGCAGAAGAGCAAGGTGAACGTGGTTGCCAGCGTGGATTTGTTGAAACAGGATTGAGATCATGAACTTGAGCGAGCAGGAACTGAAGCGGATTTTCAAAGCACGACCAATACGCCGAGCTGTCGAACATCGAGTTGCTCACCGCCGCGCCCGGCCACGCGACGGCCAAAATGACGCTGCATCCGCATCATTTGAACGCGCTCAAGACCGTCCAGGGCGGAGCGATTTTTACGCTGGCGGATTTCACCTTTGCCGTCGCCTGCAATTCCCACGGCACGATGGCCGTGGCGCTGAACGTCAGCATCATCTTCATGAAAGCCGCCACCACCGGCACCCTGTGGGCCGAGGCGCGAGGAGATTTCCAAGAATTTCAAAGTCGGCTCCTACACTGTCGTGGACATGAAGGATGACGCAGGGCGATCTGGTGGCGCAGTTTCAGGGGCTGGCCTATCGCAAGAAAGACAGGTTGCCGGTTTAATCACGGGGCAATTGGCCGCGTCCAGCCGGTCGGCGGCGGCCAACGATTTCAGGCGGGCAGCTGACATGCCTGCGCGGCGGCAAGACTTGGAAAAGTCTGTGGCTCGAAAACCGGCTTCACCGCGCTTTTTGCTCCACTTCGGCGATGTATTTGCGCGTGGCGGCGGGCAGGGCCTGCCAGATTTGGATGCATAGCAGCGTGCCTATGATGGCAAAGGGAATCATGAAAGCCGGCCACCAGTGCCAGTCGCGCGGGATGAAATGGAGATGGGGAACAACCTGGCCATTCGCGGGCCCGTTCTTGTCCGGCACCAAAAAACCGATGCACAGGGACTGCAGGCCGCAGCCGATGTAAGCGAAAGCGTTGATGATGCCCATGCAGGTCGCCGTCGCCTTGCGCCCGCCAAAATCCGCCGCCGCCGTGCCGGACATCAGCGACGTGACGCCGATGGACGCCATGACAATCAACAGCGACGACCAGCCGACGGTTTGCGGCGACGAAAGAAACGCGGCCATGAGGATGGCCAGGAGCAGGACCAGTCCGCACAGAAACGCCGTCGGTGGCCCGCGCCGCGACTGAAACACTTTGTCCGAAATCAACCCGGCGGACAGCCCGCCGGCAATTCCGAAAACGCAGAGGAACCAGCCCCAGTTGTTGGCGATAAATTCCGCGCCGGTTTGCGGCACGGCCTTGCAGAACGGTTTATACCACGTCCAAATGGCGTAACGGAACACCCCACCCGTCAGTTCGACGCACGCCACGAAAATCATCAGCCGGCTCGCGAAGATTTTCTTCATCAAATCGAGCACGGAAAACTCCACGTGCATCTGGCCCGACGAGGCGTCGCAGGTGTCGAGGTGCGGAAACCCGGCTTCCTCTGGCAAATCCTTCACGAGCCACCAGTCGAGCAGCAGCCAGAAAATCAAAATGATGGCCGGAACGAAAAACACCGCCCACGTCGCATCCACGGCGGAACCCGCGGGCGTGAAAATCGTTTTCAGAAAATTGTTCGGCGCATTGGCGCTGGTCCGGGAAACAACCGCGCTGCTCCAGTCGAAGGCGAAATAGGCGCCGGCGGAAATGAACGTCCCGAAAATCGCGCCGAACACGCCGCGTTCGCGCACATGAAACCAATACGCCTTGACCTTGATGATGGACATGGCGCCGAAACTCTGGAAATACATGTTGACCGAATAAACCAGCGAAAAGGCGACGACGATGCTGACCTTCAAATGTTTGACGGTGATGAGCCAGGTCAGAACCCCCAGCGCGACGTTGGCAAGCGCCGAGCCCAGCGTGGCAATCAGCATCGCATTTTTGCCGCCGATTTTTTTGTCAATCAGCGGGCCGTTGACCAGAAACGACAGCGCATAGGTCCACGTGCCGGCGGCGAAGATGATTCCAAAATCCTGGTTGGGCATGAGCGGGCCGAGCGCGTCCTGGGCGACGTTCAGATTGTAGCGTCCCATGCAGAGAAAGGCGTAGGACATGCCCAGAGGCAGCCAGTTGATGAAGCGGCGATTCAGAAACCAACCCCCGTGCCGCAACGGGTTGTTCACGAAATAAACTGCCGTCACCACCGCGAGGCACAGCGCAACGGTGACGGGGTAAAAATAATTTGGGACCATTTCTGTTGCGTCAAAGCAAAACAGACGCGCGCGCACCGGTCAAAGGATTTATTGTGAAAGTAAAGAACTCAACCCGCCAACGCGAAAAATCCGAAAAATCAAACTGGCGGTGTCTCTTAACCAAAGTTCGAACCTTCTTTGAAGAAAACCCGTTTGTCTGATACACCGTTTAAACACCGAAACAGCCGCCGTGAAACCGCGGGTTGGGATCGAATAGATCGCCAAGAGGTGTTTGTTCTTTGTTGAAATGGCACAGCGGTTCCGCAAAGTTTGCATGAAGTCGTGATGGCTGGGGGTTTTTGAGCAGATTCGCTTTCCGGGCAGATTCTTTATTGTTGACCGGCCGCCGGATTTTGTTATCCTTACCATTAATATGGCTAGGGTCCATCCCCTGCGCCGCAAGTCCACCCTGGCCTTGCGGCAGCGAAAGCGCGCCCTGCTGTGCGCCTTGGCCGTGCCGCCCCAGGCCATCCGCGCCTCGGTCGTCGAGCGGTTCGGCACCTGTGGCAAGGCCAACTGCGCCTGTCACCAGGGCCAAAAACACGGTCCTTATTACTATCTGACCCAGTGCCTCGCCCCCGGCCATGTGCAAAAGTTTCTCCTGAAGTCGCCCGCCGGCCAGCAGGCCGCCCGGAGTGCCACCGCCGCCTTCAACTGCTTTTACGACAGCTTGGAGGAACTGTCCCAGATCAACACCGAACTGTTGCGGCGGGGCGAACCTCTTGCCGCCGTCCGGCCATGAACCGGATCGGACAGTTCTGGCATTACGTCGCCAAAGTCTTCGCGCTGCCCGTCCGGCTCCGGTCCCTGCGGGACGAGCGTTCCCAGCCGGTCATTCCCACGCGGGCTTTCTCCGCCAGTTTGTTGCTAGGCGCGGTGCTGCGGGTGCCCTCGTTCTTGCAGTTGCAAGCCGAGACGGCGCGCCGGGGCTGGCAGCGGCTGGTCGGCTGGCCCCGACCCATCAGCGACGATGCCTTCGGGTATGTGCTGGAGCGCTATCGGAGCGCGGATTGGCGGGCGGTGCTGGTGGCCGTCAACCGCACGCTCAAGACCAACAAAGCCTTCGAGTCGGCCAAGCTCAACGGGCTTCTGGTCGTGGCCTTGGACGCCAACGAACAGTTCAAAAGTCAGCACCGCTGTTGTCCGGCCTGCTGCCAGCGGCAATTGGAGATCAAGGACGTGGCGGGCCGGGTCCAGACGGTGACCGAGTATTACCACCGGCAAGTGTATGCGCAGATCCACGGGCCGGACTTCAGCGTGATTCTGGATGTCGAGCCGCTCCGGCCCGGCGAGGATGAGGCGGCGGCTGTGCGGTTGCTGGGGCGGATGCGGCGGTTGTATGGCCCGCGGTTCTTCGACGTGGTGACGGTGGACGCGTGGTATGCCACCGGTCCCTTCTTCAAAGCGGTGCAGCGGCTGGGCTGGGGCGTGGTGAGCGTGCTCAAGCAGGAACGCTATGAGATTTATCGGGGGGCGACCGCCTTGAGCCGGAAACAAAACCCCCGGGCCTGGCGGTGGGCCGATCGGGCGGTGGATTTATGGGAAGTCAAAGATCTGCCCTTTACCGACGCGGCGGTCGGCCCGGTACGGGTGGTGCTGGCCCAGGAACGGTGGGAGGAACGGCAGCGCCGGGCGGGCCGCACCGCGCGCGTGGCGCGGAACAGCCAGTGGCGCTGGCTGGTGAGCCGGGAGTTGGACGAGGTCGAGGCGACGGTGATCTGGCGAATCGGCCACCAGCGCTGGGGCGTCGAGAACCACGCCATCAACGAACTGACCCGGCATTATCACCTGACGCACTGTCCCCGCCACCAAGCCGGGGCGATTCAAACCTGGCTGCTGATTTTGGAGCTGGGGTTCAACCTGTTTGAACTGTTTGTCCGCCTGCACGGCAAGCTTTGGCGGCAGGGGCGCACCACCTTGCAGGAAATCGCGCGGCAACTGGATCGCGCGCTGGAAGCGGTGGCCCAGTTGCGTCCCCTGTGGAGCGGCTGAACCTTTGGCCCGCACTGTTCTTTGACCCGACTAAACCGCGCCGGAAAGGATCACGGAGGAAGTGTCGCTGGCGGCGGCGCAGACCGGACCCGCCAACCCACCACTCGTCGTTGCACCCGGTCAAAAAATGCTCCCGCCATCCGCATGGCCGTATTCCACCCTGCCTTGCGGAATGTTTGCGGACGGCGTCGCGACCTTGACTTTCCCCGGAGGAGCTGTTTACAATTGCCGCGGTGGATGGGGTCGTAGCTCAGTTGGTAGAGCGCCTCGTTCGCAATGAGGAGGTCAGGGGTTCGACTCCCCTCGGCTCCACCATTTTGAAGATTGTTCAGAAACGTCTGACGTGTTCCGAATGGCGAGAGAAGTTTCAGTCAGTAAATCAAAGGGTTTTTTGAAAGAAACGGTTAAGGTTTGAGCGCGTAAAAGGCGGTTCGAGCCGACTCGTTTGGTGGCAATTAAAACAGCCGGGAGCGAAGGTTGCCGCAGCCAATTATGCCGGAAATTCAGGCGCGGGTCGGCGGACTTCCGTATCGTCTATTTGTCGAACAATTTCAACCGTCCCAAGTTTGGGTTGTTTATTCTCTGCTGTGTGACCACAAGATCAGACACATCTCCCCTTTCAGACTTCTTCACCGGCTCCTCCGCCGGGCTGCGCGGTATATAGTAGTGCATGGTCACGCATAGCCTTACAAACAAAGTGAAATCCGAATATTTTTTGAGTTTGTTGGCTGCGATGACAATATCGTCTTTTCCCTGAATACGAATCTGACAATAGTCTCCATTTGCCACAATATTCAGGATGTCTTCCCACCGGACGAGATTTGATTCTATACGGACAATTTCCAGCCCCTTGTCTTGTATCTTAAGCGTGTAATCCCCCAGGATGGTTTCCCCACTTTCCTTCAGTTGCTTTTCCACAATGATATTTGCCCGGTAATGCCGGTTGCTTTTGACTCCCCAGAGATACAGGGCCGCGAAGCCAAAAAACGCGATGGGAAGCAAAATTGTGTTGGGCGATTCGAGGTGGAAAAAGTGCTGGTAACAGATGACCAAGCCGATCATGACCGACAACGGCATGAGGATGAATACAATCCTCTTCGCCTTGATCTTGGAATCCTCACCAAGGCCGGCGAGATGCGCTCCAATCAGGTCTTCTTTGTCACAATTGAATTGTATTTCCATTTGGCTGGAAATGTGCCAGTCTTATTGGCTGGTTAAGGCGATTTCAGCATTTGTTATACCAGGCCGGAAGCCGCCAACTTTTGCCGGCTGGAAGCGTGTTTTAATCCCATAACCTGTTGACTTTTTGATTCGGATACCCCGCAAGAAGTCATGGCGATTGTGCGGGTCTGTCCATTATCGGGACAAAAAATCACCGGCTCGTCAGGCCATGGCAGGTCTGGTTGTGCATCGCCAACCGGTTGGACTGGCCGCACATGGACGCTTTGCGCGCCTCGATCCGCCGTTGCGAGGGTTTCGTTTTCGCGGTTTCATTTTTACACGGCGGAGCGAAGGTTTTCAAATTAGAGATGCGCATAGCCACGATGAACGGCCACGATGTTGTGGCCGGAGTGGAATTCAAAGAGAATCATAGATTAGACTCCCCTTTGCTCCACCAGCATTTGGAATCCGTTTTTAGCGCATCACTGTGACGGCAGTATTTTGCCGCGAAAGATGTTTGAACTGCCGATGCAGTTAGTGGCTTCGCCCTGATGCTCCCGCCAATCCGCAGTGTTGTTGGTGCATCTCGCTCCAGAAGCAGACATTGCCAGAAACAACTGCACTTGGGTTTTGTCTGAAAAAACAATTGCACGGTGCCACGATCCCCTGTGCCTCCAGCATTAAAGTAAATCGCCTACACTGCTTCACCATTTTTGGAAACAAAAGTGTCGCTTGCAACTTTGGATTTCCCTGCCGCTGCGTTGCGGGAGTGCGAGTAGCCGGCCGGCGGCAGGATTGCGACACACGCAAGGCAGGGGATTATGTTCTTCATGTCATCGCCACACGCTCTGAATGACTGCCTGTTGGTGAATGTTTTGAAAGGCGAAGTGAATCTGGCAGAAATAAAATCGTCACGGATCCCGAATTGTGGTATTGCCTGACGCAAAACATCAACAAGACGGACAAAATTATGAACAAATACATTATCATGGGTCCGAACGGTTCAGGTAAAGGCACACAAGCCGCGCTGCTCTGCAAGGTCTATAAGCTCGTTCACATCTCCGTGGGCGACATTTTTCGCTGGAACATCCAAAGTCACACCAAGCTGGCTGCGCGCATCCAGCGCATTATGAACGTCGGTCAATTGGTATCCGATGAGATTGTGGAGGAGGTGGTCCGGGCGCGCCTGGATCAGCATGATTGGAACTACGGGTTCATTTTAGATGGCTTTCCCCGCAGCGTCACACAGGCCACGTTTTTTCTGGAATCTTACGACATCGACGCGGTGATCAATATCGAAGTGCCTGACCAGGCCGTAATCGAGCGCATGTTGAGCCGGCGACTCTGCTCGAAGTGCGGGCTGGATTTCAACCTCATCTCTCACCGGCCCAAGGTCGCGGACACTTGCGATGTTTGCGGTGGCCGGCTCGTGTCGAGGCCCGACGACAATCCCAACGCCATCCAGGAACGGCTCAAGGAATACCATGCCAAGACCCAACCGATCATTGACCTGTTCCGGCGCAAGGAACTGGTGGTGATGGCCGACGGCACGCAATCGGTGGACGCAGTGCATAATCAGATTTGCAAGGAGTTGGATAATGCCTTCGCCGCCCGGTTGAAGTCGCTGCACCCGGATTAAAACTAACCGGGCGCGCAGTGTCTTGATGATTGTAACGTCAAGGAAGATATTTTTCAATTCCAGAACCTGTGCGCAGCAAACTGCACAGCTGTCTGCCCCGCCGTTCCTTGCGGCGCTGGACAAAGAATGAATGAATTCATAACTTTCAGCATGATTTCATCGTTAAAAAACAAATGGGTTCTCATCACCGGCGCATCCTCCGGATTCGGCGCTGCGGCGGCAAAGGCGTTTGGCGCGGAAGGCGCGAAACTGCTGCTGGGCGCGCGACGCGTTGACCGGTTGAAGCAGGTCGCGGCGGCATCGAAAAAGGCCGGGGCAGGGGAGGCGCATTTTCGTTTTCTGGACGTGGCCAAGACGGCCAGCGTCGAAGAATTTATTTCCTGGGTGCGTGGAAAAATGGGAACGCGCGGCAAAAGCTTCATGTTCTTATCAACAATGCCGGCGGCGCGCATGGGTTGGACACGGTCGCCGAATGGCAGGGATGAGGACTGGGAGGCGATGATCCAATCGAACGTGCTCGGTGTTTTGCGAATGACGCGCGCCGCGCTGCCGCTGATGTCGCGCGATGCCGGCGCCAGCATCCTCAACATCGGTTCGGTGGCCGGACACGCGGCTTATGAAGGCGGCTCGGTTTATTGCGCGGCGAAGGCGGGCGAACTGCAAATCACCCGCGCGCTGCGGCTGGAATTGCTCGGCACGGGCATCCGCGTCGAGCACGGTGGATCCGGGGCTGGCGGAAACGGAATTTTCACTCGTGCGTTTCAAGGGCGACGCCGCCGGGGCGAAAAAAGTGTATGAAGGCATGAAGCCGCTGACTGCCGCCGACATCGCGGAAATATCTGGTCTGGGTCGCCAGCCGGCCGGCGCATGTCAACATTGACGAACTCATCGTCAAGCCGGTGGATCAGGCGGCGATTGGGAAAGTTTTCCGGCGGAAGCACTGAAACATTAAACATTTAACATCGAACACCCAACATTCCATGAAATGGCTGTGGAACAGGCCTCCGGCCTGTGTTTTCGGGCGTCGCGCCCGAAACTGTTGAGTAGGCAGTGAAGCTGGTTTGACATCCGGTTTTGGCACGCCCTAGCGCAACGAAATTCGGCGCGACGCCCGTTCCACGCGCGCCGTCGGTTGCTTCAAATTCCCCGGTTCGCGCGCCAGAGCAGCACCGCGCCGACGGCCTGGAAGATGAAATTCGGCAGCCAGAAAATCAGGTGCGGGGCAAATTCGGGATGCCCGGAAAGCGATTCGCCGAGGATGTTGAAGCTGTAATACACCAGCACCAGCAGAAGCGCGATGGCCACGCCGATGTTGGTCTCGCGCCGATGCACGCGGATGCCGAGCGGAATTCCGACCAGCGCAAATCCGAAGCACGCGAACGAAAACGCCACCTGCCGGTTCATTTCCACGCGGACCTGCTCAACCAGCTTTTCCGTTCCCTTGATTTGTGCGCGCCATTCCGCCGCCGAATTGGTGGTGGCCGGCAACGATTCGAGAAACTTTTCACGCAAACGCAGTTCCGTTTGCAACTGGCCAAACGTCATGTCGCTGATCGAAGCCGTGGCGATTTTGTTGGTTTCCGCGCTCAAATCCTTAATGATGGGGTATTCCGAAACGGTTGAAACCACCGCGCTTCCATTTTCCAAGACCGTCGTGCTCACCGCATCGAATAAGTTCAATGTGAGTATGCGATTCGTTGCATTCAAGCTCACGTGCCCACGCGGCGCGTAAATGACCGTGTTTCGGTCGAGCCAAAAAACCCTGACGGTCTCCAGATTGCCGCCGCGGTTTTTCTCGGCGTAAAAAAGATAGTTGGTGGAGATGGGAATGACCCGGTCTTCGGGCAGTTGCGCAATTGCCATGTCGGCTCCAGCCCGGATCAGCAGATTTTTGTAGGCCATGCGAGAGCGCGGACCGAGATCCATGTTGAACCACGCGCTGGCGCCGCAGCAGAACAAACTCAACAACAGCACCGGCGTGACCAGCGACAGCAGGCTGACGCCGCTCGCGCGCGCGGCGGTCAGTTCTTGATCCGCACTGAACCGTCCGAAGACCAGCAGTGTGGCAGTGATGAAACCCATGGGCAGCGCATAAACCGCGGCGAACGGCACCAACAGGCCGACGGCTTCCAGCACGACTGCGGGCCGGACCTGGCCGCGGATGAGCACCTTGAGCACGTCCTGAAGGACGTTGCCCAGCAGCAGCACAAACGTGAACACCGCCACCGTCAGCAACAGCGCGGCCAGCACCTGGAGCGTCAGGTATTTGTGAAGCGTTTTCAAATCGTTGGCAAAGCCTAAAGCTTCGGCGGGAAATCCGAAATGCCAAAATGAGCGGGAGCCTGGCAAATGCCGGGGAAGCGGTTTTTGTCACCGCAGAATCTCTTTGAAATCCGCCGGTTTCTGCGTCACAATTCCCGCTCGCTTTTTTCGGTGGGGCGAGGCTCCTGACGGGCCGGCTCGCGGGGACGCTCTCCCACCAATTATTTTTTAAAATGAAACGCACGCATCATTGCAACGAACTGCGCCCGGCGCACATCGGGCAGACCGTCACGCTGTCCGGCTGGGTCCATTCCCGCCGCGACCTCGGCGGCCTCATCTTCATTGACGTCCGCGACCGCGAAGGCCGCACCCAGACGGTTTTTGACCCGTCCGATTTGCCGAAGGAACTTTTTGAACGCGCCGCCGCGCTGCGCAGCGAATGCGTCGTCAGCGTCACCGGCAAGGTGCGCCAGCGTCCCGCCGGCACGAACAATCCGAAAATTCCCACCGGCGAAGTCGAAGTGATGGCGTCAGGAGCTGGAAGTGCTGAACATGGCCGACGTGCTGCCGTTTCCGGTGGACGACCCGGAGGTCGCCGGCAAGGTCAACGAGGAGTTGCGCCTGAAATACCGCTATCTCGATTTGCGCCGCCCGGAAATGGCGCGCAATCTGAAGCTGCGCAGCAAGGTGGCCATCGCCACGCGCAGTTTTCATGGACGAGCAGGGGTTTCTCGAAGTCGAAACGCCGACGCTGTTCAAATCCACGCCCGAAGGCGCGCGGGAATTTCTCGTGCCGAGCCGCGTCAATCCCGGCCAGTTTTACGCGCTGCCGCAGTCGCCGCAGCAGTTCAAGCAAATCCTCATGGTCGGCGGCGTTGAAAAATATTTCCAGCTCGCGCGCTGCTATCGCGACGAGGATTTGCGCGCCGACCGCCAGCCGGAATTCACGCAGATTGACATCGAGATGAGCTTCATCGAGCGCGAGGACATTTACGCGCTCATCGAGGGACTGCTGAAGCGCGTCTGGAAGACCGCGTTGAACGTGGACGTGCCGACGCCGTTCAAGCGGCATCAGCTTCCAGGAGGCGCTGAACCGCTGGGGCATTGACAAGCCGGACACGCGCTTCGGCATGGAACTGGCGGATTTCACGGAGGAATTCCGCGCCAGCAAATTCAAGGTGTTCAGCGGCGCGGTGGCCGCCGGCGGCGTGGTGAAGGCGATCAACGCGAAGGGCACTGGCCGGCGCGACGCAGGGCCAGATTGAGACGATGACCGAATACGCGAAAAGTTTCGGCGCGAAAGGGCTGGCTTACATCAAGGTCGAGAAGGGGCGGACGGTGCACGTCGAATGGAAATCGCCCATCGTGAAATTTTTCAGCGACGCCGAAAAGGCCGCGCTGGCGGAGAAATTGAAAATCGAGGAAGGCGATTTGATTTTGTTCGCCGCCGACCAATGGCTGAACGCCTGCGAAATCCTCGGCAAGATCCGTCTGTATTGCGCCGACGTTTTGAAAGGGCAGGGGAAGCTGACGATTGATCCGGACCGGTTCGATTTTCTCTGGGTCGTGGATTTTCCGCTGCTCTCATTCGACAAGGAGCAAAACCGCTGGTATTCGAGCCATCATCCGTTCACCGCGCCGGTGGCGGAGGACATTCCGCTGCTCAAGACCGACCCGAAAAAAGTCCGCGGCCAGCATTACGACATCGTGGTGAACGGCGTGGAACTCGGCGGCGGCTCGATCCGAATCCACCAGCCGGACGTGCAGAAGACCGTTTTCGAGGAAGTGCTGCAAATTCCGCCGGAGGAGACGAAGCTGCGCTTCGGCTACATGCTCGAAGCCTTCCGCTATGGCGCGCCGCCGCACGGCGGCATCGCGCTCGGATTTGACCGGCTTTGCGCGATTCTCTGCGGCACGCCGAGCATTCGCGACGTGATTGCTTTCCCGAAGACGGCGAAGGGGGTGGATTTGATGACCGACTCGCCCGCGCCGGTTTCGCCGCGGCAGTTGCGCGACTTGCACATTGAGGTGAAGGCGGCGAAAAAGGAATGATCTCCACAGCGGGCATTTTTGCCCGCGCAGAAAAGAGCGAGAAAATGCCAATATTCGGTTAAGGATAGGTCTTGCTGGATTCCGCCGTTTGTGAGATAACATTCACACGCGGTTATGAATGAATTGCTTCAACACTTAATAAAACTTCAATCACTCGAAGCCGGCGGGACCGAAAGCAAGAGCGTCGCCGCTTCCAAATCGGAGTTGCGCGGCAAAATCCCGCCGCAAATTCTTGCCCATTACGACCGACTTGTTGCCCGTGGGAAAAAGGGGCTGGCGGCGGTTTCCCTCAACCGGGTTTGTAGCGCCTGCCACATGCAGGTGCCGCTCGGTGCAATCATGACGCTCAGGCATGGCGATGATATCCAGCTCTGCGAAAGTTGTGGGCGATATCTTTACCTGCCTCCCGCCGCGGAAGTGGAAACCCCGGAGCCGTCGCACGCCGCTCCGAAACCGGGAAAGAAAGCCCGCAAACCGAGAAAAACCGCGAAGGCGGTCTGATCAGCGTTTGCCGGGTTGTTGCTGTCAGAATTGATCTGGACAGGCAATTTCCTGCTCGCCAAGCCGTGTTCAGTTTTCCGATGCTATGGCGCATTATGTTTACAGGCACTTACACCGCCATCGTCACTCCGTTCAAAAACGGCGCGCTCGACGCTCCCGCGCTCGAACGCGTCGTCAAGATGCAGATCCGGGGCGGCGTGGACGGCATTGTTCCGGTCGGCACCACCGGTGAATCGCCGACAGTGGATACCGCGGAGCATCTGGACATCATCGCACGCGCGGTGAAGCTTGCCGGCGGCAAGGTCAAGGTGCTCGCCGGCACGGGAGCGAACTCGACGAGCGAGGCGGTTCATCTCACGTGTGAGGCGGAAAAAATCGGGGCTGACGGCTCGTTGCAGGTCGCGCCATATTACAACAAGCCGTCGCAGGAGGGATTGTTCCAGCATTTCCGCGTCGTCGCACGGGAAACGAAACTGCCCATAGTGCTTTACAGCATTCCGGGCCGGTGCGGCGTCGAGATCGGCGTGGAAACCGTCCGCCGGCTGGCGCGCGACTGCAAAAATATCATCGGCATCAAGGAGGCTGGCGGAAGTTGCGACCGCGTATCGCAGTTGCGCGCGGCGCTGGGGCCGAAATTTGTGATTTTGTCCGGCGACGATTCGCTGACGCTGCCGTTCATGGCCGTCGGGGCGCAGGGCGTCATCAGCGTGGCCTCCAACATCATTCCTCGCGAAGTGTCTCAAATGGTGGGTGCCTTCGCGCGCGGCGACGCGAGGAAGGCGGCGCAGTTGCATGCCAAAAATTATCCGGTGTTCAAGGACTTGTTCATCGAGACGAATCCCGTTCCCGTCAAAGCCGCGCTGGCGATGATGGGCGTGATCGAGGAGGAATACCGACTGCCACTGGTGCGGATGGCCGACGCGAACCGCGCGAAGCTCAAGGCGACGCTGGAAGCTTGCGGCGTTTTGAAGTAAAAACACGGACGGGAATTGCGCATATTTTTGCGGTTGGAATTTGAATTCGAGTTCATTCGTAACATTCGCGTCAAAGTCTTATGACCAATATCATCATCACAGGCTCGAAAGGCAGGATGGGCCAGGCGCTTGTCTCATGCGCGAAGAGGTTTCATGAACTGGAAATCGCCGGTCAAATTGACCAGGGCGACGATCTCGCAGCCGTCATTGACAAAGGCGATGTTGTGGTGGATTTCAGCCACCACGACGCGACACCAGCCATCGTTGAGTTTTGCGTAAAAAGCCGAAAGGCGGTTGTCATTGGCACCACCGGCCACACTGATTTGGAAAAATCGCAAATCGCAAATCGCAAATCGCAAATCCCCATGGTTTGGGCGTCGAATTTTTCCACCGGCGTCAACACGCTGTTCTGGCTCACCCGCAAGGCGGCGGAAATTCTCGGCCCGGACTACGACCTCGAAGTGATCGAGATGCATCATCGCATGAAAAAGGACGCGCCCAGCGGGACGGCGAAATCGCTGGCGGAAATTCTCGCGAACGTGCGCAAACTGCAATCTGAACGAGGCGGCCCGGCATGGACGCGCCGGCATCACCGGCGAGCGCACGGCGGGCGAAATCGGCATTCACTCCATCCGCGGCGGCGACGTCGTTGGCGACCACACGGTCATTTTTGCCAACACCGGCGAACGGGTCGAGCTGACGCACAAGGCGACGAGCCGCGACACGCTGGCCAACGGCGCGTTGCGCGCGGCGCTCTGGGTGGTGAACCAAAAGCCCGGCCTTTACGACATGCAGGACGTGCTCGGATTGAAATAATCCGCGGCAGCCGGCGTGAGTAGGCTCCAATTTAAATCATCGAAACAGAATGAGCTTCCTTACGTCGGCTGCCACGAGGGTCTTTGTCGCGCTGGGTTCCAACCTTGGCGATTCACGGGCAATTATTCTGGACGCGATGGCGCGGCTGCAAAAATTGTCCGGCGAGCCAATTCTCAAATCTTCGCTCTGGCAGACTTCGCCGGTGGATTGCCCGCCCGGTTCGCCGAAATTTCTGAACGCGGCGGCCGGCCTTGCTCCCATTCAAAATGAAACACCGGAGTCTCTGTTAAAGAAGCTGCGCGGACTTGAAATTGAATTTGGCCGCGCGCCGAAAATGATTTTGAACGAAGCCCGGGCGCTCGACTTGGATTTGATCGCGTTTGGAAATGAGGTCCGTCTTTCGCCGGAATTGATTCTGCCGCATCCGCGCGCCCACGTGCGGCGGTTCGTGCTTCAGCCGTTGAGCGAAATCGCGCCGGACCTGATTTTGCCGGGGCAGGTGAGGACGGTTGCGGAATTGCTCGCGGGACTTCCGGACGGCGAGATGGTCACGCGGGTTTGAGCAGTTCCTGGACCGCGATGCCGCGCAGTTCAAACAGACGCCGGATGGTGTCTTCGATCAAATTGTTCGGGCAGCTCGCCCCGGCGGTGACACCGATGGTGATGCTGCCGGCGGGCAGCCAGCCATGCGTTTCGACTTCCTGTTTTTTATGCTGGTCGTAATGGCGGATGAGCTTGTCCGATTCCATCTTCGCGGCGTTCTTGATGAAGAAGGTCGGCAGCTTGGCCTCGCCCATTTCGGCGAGATGCGACGTGTTTGAGGAATTGTAGCCGCCGACGACGATGAGCAGGTTCATCGGCTCGCGCAACAGTTTTTCCAGAGCGTCCTGCCGGTCCTGTGTCGCGCCGCAAATCGTGTCGAAGAAGCGGAAGTGCTTGTCAATTTTTTCGGGCGGATTTTTTATCTCCATCGCGGCCTTGAAGCGGCGCTGGACTTCCTCGGTTTCGCCGCGCAGCATCGTCGTCTGGTTCGCCACGCCGACGGCCTGAAGGTGGATGTCGGGATCAAAGCCGTTGGAATAGGCGCCCTTGAATTTTTCGAGAAACTCGTGCTTGTTGCCGCCGTTCAAAATGTAATTGCAGACGTAATCGGTCTCCGCAAGGTTGAAGACGACGAGATAATGCCCGCTGCCGTAGGCGCGCGCCTGCGAGGTCGTGGCCTTGGTCTCCTCATGCTGGGCCTTGCCGTGGATGATGCTCGTGACGTTTTCCTTGGAATACTGGCGGACGCGCTTCCAGACGCTCATCACGTCGCCGCAGGTCGTGTCCACGAGAAGACAGCCCTTGGTCTCCAGTTTCTTGCGCGTGCTGACTTCCGTGCCGAAGGCGGGAATGATGACGGCGTCGCCGGATTGCAATTGCGACAATTCCTCGTCGGTCGGTTTGGGCGAAATGATTTTGATGCCCATGTTGCGGATCTGGTCGTTGACCTCCGGGTTGTGGATGATCTCGCCAAGCAGATAAATCGGCGTGTGCGGCGACACCTCCGCAAAATACTTTCGCGCGGCGTAGGCGAGGTCAATCGCGCGCTCGACGCCGTAGCAGAAGCCGAATTCCTTGGCGAGCTTGACGGTGATGCCGTCGGCGGTGAGCACGCCGCCGCTGGCGCGGATGCGCTCGACGATTTCACTGCGATAATGCGAGATGACCTCCGCCTGCACCGCCTCCATGATATCGGGGCGGCGGAGATTGATTTTTTTCTGCGCTGCGGGCGCTCCTGTTGACATGACGAAGGCAATTTAGCATGAAGCGTGCGCGCGTCCAGCGCGGAATGGCAATGGCATTTAAGCCCCAATCGCTGCGAAAAATCGGGAAGGACGGTTTGGTGTTGCAATAGAACACCCCGACGGATGAAAGCCGCGTCCCGGTTCACCACGAATAATGCACGGTGTAGGTCACGGTGCGTTCCTCATCGGGCTTGACCGGAATGCGGAACTCAATGCGTCTGCGAGTCCTTCTTGCTGAAGTTATCTGACTTGGCCGTGATTTCCCAGTTGCTCCAGCGGTAAAGATGCTCGACGACGCGGATTTCCACCGGAGTGTCCTTCTTCCGGTTGCGGAGCTTGATCTCAAACGACTCGTCAATCCACTTGTCGCCGGTGTCCACGTGGAAATTCGTCTGCTTCCGTTCGCCGACGAGGTCGAAGGAATCGCCGGTCGTCACGCGGATGGTTTCGTTGCGCGGCGTGTGGTCAATGGTGTTTTCGCCGACGAACTGCAACTGGCTGTCCGCGTCGCGGCGGTAGAAGCGCAGCTTGCCCGCCGGCAGCGCGATGCCAAGCTGGTTGGTTTCCGCGTTCACAAATTCGCGTTGGACGATGAACTTTCTTGTTGCTCGAGTTGCCGTAGCCCTGGTCGGTGTTCAGTCCGCCGTAAAACCGGTAATCCGACGCGCCGTCATAAACATAAATGCGTCGGGGCATAAACATTCTCGGCGTGGACGAATTCCACCTGTTTGGTTTCGTGGTCATGCAAGGTGGTCGTCCGCGCGATGTCGTAAAGATGAAATTCGTCGAAGGCCTGTTCGGTCACGGCAGGGGCGGCCGCCGGGAGGGCGAAGGACGTGGCCGCTCTGGCCATCAACATGGGTCTCGGTGCAGGCGGCTGGATTTTGTTCACATTGCCGGCCATCAATTTGATTTTGGCGTTGTCGAACGTCTTGCCGGAGTTGTTGTTCATCGTAATCCAGCCGACGATGTCCACGAAATCGCCTTTTTCCGGTGAAACCAGGTTGTAACTGGCGCTCCAGTCCAAGCCGCCGGTGACGTAGCCGATTTCCGCGTCGAACTTGCCGGGCTTGTCGGATTGCAGCAGCCAGTTGAAGGCGGGTTTCAGCACCGTGTCATCGCCGAGGTCGGGAAACCGCGGCTCGCCCGGCAGCGAGAATTGCATCTTGCCGTTCACCTCGATGATGGGCTGCTGAAATTGGCCTCCGGGCACGAAGCCGCTGCGGACGATTTTCCCTTGAACGATTTCGGGCGTCATGGTGTTGTCCTTCATCCGCATCCGCTCAAAATCAATCGTCTTGCCCTCGAAAAGCGAGAGCAGCAATTCCTGCGACACCGGGTCGTTGCGGTAATTTTGTTCGAGGATTTGCAGCGAGCGTTCGCCCGTCGGATCCCGCAGGATGACCGAGTCCGGCTCGACCTGGGCGGTGGCGCCGGCATAGACGACCTGGTTGACGCCGGCTTTCAAATCCAGCGGCACGGTGTCGCGCACGACCGCGAAGTTCTGGTTGTAAATGGTGAGCGACAGGTTGGTGAGCGTGAGTTGCGCCGACGCGGTCAGCGCCAGTCCCGAAAGGCCGAGGCAGAGGATCGTTTTCATGGTTTTCATATTTTTGGTTCCCGCATCAATCTATATGACACGCGACCGGGGAAGATCATTAGAACGAATTTGCCGAATTCTCGTGCAGACGTCGCTTTCATGCTGACAGGTTCAACCTTCAGCGGCGGCTGGCAAGCAAAATCCAGAACCCGCAGCCAATACCGCCTGATAATCTCGTCCTGTTTCGCCTTCATTGGTTTCGAGGGAGGCATGCGGTAAAATTTGTTTCGATGGAATTCAAAATTCGTTTTGTTTCGACATCAAAAGCCTGATTCACTACAAAAAGTCCATGCGCATTCCCAAAAGTGTTTTTCTTTCGCCAGCCGGAGTTCTCACCGCGTGCCTTTGCCTGTTGCTGGCGGCGGGTTCCGGCTGGGCGCGGACAACGCCCCCAACCGTGCCGGTCAAAACGCCCAACGGCATCAGGATGACGTTCCCGGACGGCCTGCTCAACCTCGAAGTCTGCGCGGACAATATCATCCGCGTGTCTTACGCGAAAGACGCCGCGTTCTTCGCGCGCAAAACTCCGGCGACGGAAGTCCGCAAGGATGTGACGACCAAATGGTCGGTGGATACCGTGAACGGCGAGACGGTTCTGACGACAGCGAAGGTTCAGGCGCGCGTGAACCCCGCCACCGGCGCGGTTTCATTTTTCGATTTGAAGGGCAAACCGATTCTGGCCGAAAAGGCGGATGGCCGGACGTTGACGCCCGCAACAGTGCAAGGCGAGCAGACATTCCATGTCGGCCAGCAATGGCAGGCGAACGCCGATGAATCGCTTTACGGCCTCGGCCAGCGGCAGATCGGCGTCGTGGACATCAAGGGTTACGATCTGGATTTGTGGCAGCACAACACCCACGTCGTCGTGCCGTTCCTCGTGTCGAGCCGCGGCTACGGAATTTTCTGGGACAACCTTTCCTACTCGCGCTTCGGCGATTTGCGGCCGTTCGAGGCAATCCCCACCAACTGCCTGATTGACGCCTCCAACCAGCCCGGCGGCTTGACGACGGGCAGGTTCACGGAGGCCAATCCGGATGCATTGCAAAATCCCCGCGCCACAAGTTCAATCACCGCCGCACCGGCGTGGCGGCGGGAGGCCTGGCGGTTGGACGCGGTGGGTCGGCGAAATTGTCGCGCCGGCAACCGGCGATTATCAATTTCGCATTAACTCGAATGGCGGCATCAAAATGTGGCTGGATGGCAAACTGGTCATCAGCCACTGGCGGCAGAGCTGGCTGACGGATGACGACCAGATAAAAGTCCGGCTCGAATCCGGCAGGCATTATGCCATCAAGATTGAACACGGCGGCGATCAGGCCAGCACGATGCAGTTGACCTGGAAGACGCCGCCGCCGAATGACGACACGGCGTTGTGGTCGGAAGTCGGCGGCGGCGTGGATTATTATTTCGTTTATGGCCCGGTGCTGGATGACGTGATTGCCGGCTACCGGCAACTGACCGGGCAGGCGTCGTTGATGCCGGAATGGGCGTTTGGCCTGTGGCAATCGCGCCAGCGTTACGAGACGGCGCAACAGAGCCTCGACGTGGTGGACGAGTTCCGCCGGCTGGCCATTCCCTTCGACAACATCGTGCAGGATTGGCAATACTGGCCGGCAGGACGCGTGGGGTTCGCACGAGTTTGATCCGGCGCGGTTCCCCGATCCGGCCGGCTGGATCAAGGCCATTCATGCCCAGCACGCGCACCTGATGATTTCGGTGTGGGGAAAATTTTATCCCGGCACGACCAACTTTGACGCGATGCAGAAAGCCGGTTATCTCTACCAGCCGCCTTTGGATGCGAAGGTGCGCGACTGGATCAATTATCCCCTACACCTTCTACGACGCCTTCAACGCCGGCGCCCGCAAACTTTACTGGCAGCAGATCAACACCGCGCTGTTCAGCAAGGGCGTTGACGCGTGGTGGGAGGACGCCACGGAACCCGACCTCACGGCGTCGCCGCCCACGCTCGAAGGCCAGCGCACTCAACATGATGCCCAACGCGATGGGCACGGCCTCGGACGTGATGAACGGCTACGCGCTGATGAACAGCATGGGAATGTATGAAGGCCAGCGCACCGCCGCGCCCGACCAGCGCGTCTTCATCCTCACGCGCTCCGGTTTCGCCGGCATCCAGCGCTACGGCACTGCCACCTGGTCCGGCGACACCACCTCGACGTGGACGGCGATGAAAAAGCAGATTGCCGCCGGCCTCGGCTTCAGCATTTCCGGCACGCCTTATTGGACGATGGACATCGGCGGCTACACGATGGAAAACAAATTTTCCGCCCGCAACCCGACTCCGGCGAACGCCGACGAGTGGCGCGAACTCAACGCCCGCTGGTTTGAATTCGGCGTGTTCTGCCCCATCACGCGACTTCACGGCGAACTGCAACCGCGCGAGCCGTGGGCTTTCGGCGGCACCAACAGCCCCGCCTTCCACGCCATCGTCAAGTTCGACAACTTGCGTTACCGCCTGATGCCTTACATCTATTCGCTTGCCGGCGAAATTACCCAAAACGCCGCCACGATGATGCGGCCGTTTGTGATGGATTTTCCGGACGACGTGATTGCGCGCGGCATCACGGACGAATATATGTTCGGCCCGGCATTCCTCGTCGCGCCCGTCACTATTTATCAGGCGCGCGTCCGTTCCGTTTATCTGCCCGCGACGCCCGGCGGCTGGTATGATTTCTGGACGGGAACTGCGGTTCCCGGTGAACAAGTCATCAACGCGCCCGCGCCTTATGACGCCATGCCGCTGTTCATCAAGGCCGGCTCCATCATCCCGACCGGCGCGGACATCCAATACATCGGCGAGAAACCCGCCGATCCGGTCACGCTCTGGATTTACACCGGCGCGGACGGCACGTTCACGCTTTACGAAGACGATGGTCTGACCTACGGCTACGAGAAGGGCGCGTTCTCGGAAATTCCGATCCATTGGAACGACGCCGCGCGAACGCTCACCATCGGCAAGTGCACAGGCTCCTTCAAGGGAATGTTGGATAATCGCACATTCAATATCGTGTTCGTGTCCAAAGCGAAGGCAATCGGCTTCAGCTTGGACCCCAACTCCTTGATCAACAGCACTGTCAAATACAACGGCCATGAGATCAGCCTGCGATTTTGAGCTGCCGGCTGGACGGAAAAAACACCCGCTCGCCCGCTGCGAAAAATCCTGATTGGGCCATGAACCCGATTTGCCAATTCGACATACTCGTGACCAGCCGAAGTCGTTGACCGCAACGGCCACGTCAACAACGTCGCCTACATCCAATGGTTGCAGGACGCCGCCGTTCGCCATGCGCGGGCCAGCGGCTGCATGGCGGCAACCGAGGCGGCGGGGGCGACATGGGTGGTGCGCAGCCACTTCATCGAGTATCTCGCCCCGGCGTTTGCTGGCGACACGCTCACGATGCTGACGTGGGTGGTGAACTTTCAGAAAGTCCGCTCGCTTCGCAAATACAAAATCATCCGCGCCGCTGATCGAAACCATTGTGGCGCGCGCGGAAACCGACTGGGTGTTCGTGAACGCCAAGACAGGTCGTCCGCTGAAAATTCCCGACGAAGTCAAAAACACGCTGCCCATCGTTGGCAAGGAAATGGAGCCGTAGTGGCGTCTCGGCAGAGCGCCGCCATCTAAAATGAAAAGTTTGCGGCGCTCTTCCGAGACGCCGCTACGTCAGGCTGGCTTCTCTTCCCGATGCTGCGAGTAAAGTTTCCAGAACTGCCCCCAGAAATCTTCGGCCAGCGGATGCAGAAACGGATAACCCGGCACCACCGCGCCCAAATGCGGCCAGTCGCGCGGATGATTCACCAGTTTTTTCCGGCAGGGATTATCCAAGACATAGAAGCAGGATTTTTCAAACGCGCCACGCATCCGGTCCTTTTCCAGCAACACGCTGTCGTGCGATTGTTTTTGCAGTTCAAATTCCACGCCAGTCGGCGAGCGCCGCGCCAGTTCCACGGCCAGATGTTTGCGCAGGAATTTCAAGGCGTTGCGCTGATCGCTATCCTCGCGCAATCCCATCCAGAGCAGGTGCAGATGGTCGGGCATGAGAACATAGACCGGACAGAACACACCTTCGCGAGCGGCGGCGTGAAGCAGCAATTCGCGGAAATGCAGATGAAACGTTTCATCCAGCCAGCCCGTTGCCCGGCGTTCCAGCGTGATAGTCCATTGCACCACGGCGAATCCGCGATAAAACTCCGGCGCGAGGCGCGGCAGGTGATGCCATTCTGGCTGCGGGGTAAGCGGCGCGGGTTTCACAGGGCAAGCGTAACGGCTTTCGGGAAACAGCCGCAAATGGAAAATGACCGTAAAAATGACGTAGCGGCTCCTCAGCAGAGAGCCGCCATCTGAAAAATGAAGAAGTGCGGCGCTCTGCCGAGACGCCGCTACGCCAAAACCGCGCTTGCCAATTTCCCGCAAAGGGATTATCCCCAAGGCATGAAACAGCTTCTCCGCCTCGCTGTCCTGCTGGTCGTGCTGACTTGGAGCCACCTCGCCTTCTGCGGCGAGATTCATGAAGCAGTTATGAGCAACGAATTGGCAAAGGTTCAGGCGCTGCTCAATAACAATTCTGATTAGGTTTCAAGTAAAGATGATTATGGAAGGACGCCTTTGCACTACGCGTCGAGGGGAGGATACGATGATATCACGGAGTTTCTATTAACCGATCATGCTAATGTCAACGCCAGGGATATCCACGACTTGACACCTTTACATTTGGCAGCAAATGGAACGGTGGTGAAATTATTGATCGATAACAAAGCCGATGTTAATGCCACAGACAAATACGGTAATACGCCTTTGCACTACGCGGTGACCGATGGGCGTAAAGATGTAGCTGAATTGCTCTTGGCCAATAAAGCCAAAGTCGATGCCCAAGGCCTTTATGGTATGACTCCATTGTCGGTCGCAGCGGGAGGAGGCGACAAAGACATGGTTGAATTGCTGCTGACCAACAAAGCTGACGTAAACGCCAAAGAGAAGAATGGCAATACGCCGTTGTCAAATGCGGCAATTGCAGGTGAGAAGGGAATAGCGGGACTGCTGCTGGCCAATGACGCCAATGTCAATTCAACAAACAACGCGGGATTCACGCCTTTGCACTTGGCGGTCGCCAATGATCACGACGATGTTGCGGATTTCTTGCGTCAGCACGGCGGCCACGAATGATTCCATTATCTTCTTGTAGCAGCGAACGTCAGTTCGCTCATTTTAATTGGAGCCGGCTCACGTCGGCTGCCACGGATTCAATCCCCGCCTCGACAATGGCGGATTTTTTCCTAAATTGTCTGGAATGTCGTTTGACAACCAACCTTTGGTCATCGCGGGCAGAACCTTCCGGTCGCGCCTGATTCTGGGCACGGGCAAATTCTCGTCGCCGGAAGCCATGCGCGACGCGCTCGCCGCCAGCGGCGCGGAATTGGTCACCGTCGCCCTGCGCCGCGCCGATTTGTCCGGCCAGCGCGACCCGTTCGCGAACATCCTGGAATTCATTGACCCGAAGAAATATCTGCTGCTGCCCAACACCAGCGGCGCGATGAACGCCGAGGAGGCCGTCCGCCTCGCGCGCCTCGCCGCCGCCGCCGGCCTGCCCAAATGGGTGAAGCTCGAAATCCATCCCGACCCGCGCTACCTGCTGCCCGACCCGATTGAGACGTTTCAAGCGCCGCGGAAATTCTGGTGAAGGAAGGTTTCACCGTGCTGCCCTACATCAACGCCGACCCGGTGCTGGCGAAGCGGTTGCAGGACGCCGGCTGCGCCACGGTGATGCCGCTCGGCTCGCCCATCGGCTCGAATCGCGGCATCCAGACGCGCGACCAAATCCGCATCATCATCGAGCAGGCCACCGTGCCGGTGGTCGTGGACGCCGGGCTCGGCGCGCCCAGCCACGCCGCCGAGGCGATGGAAATGGGCGCGGACGCCGTGCTGGTGAACACGGCCATCGCCGTGGCGAGCGACCCGAACAAAATGGCCATTGCGTTCAAAATGGCCGTGGAAGCCGGACGCGCGGCGTTTGAGTCCGGCCTGGGCGCGCAAAGCGAAACCGCCAGCGCGACGAGTCCGTTGACGGCATTTTTGGATTGAAATGCGATGATTTCAACGCAAATTGACGCATAGATGCAAAGTCGCAGAATTGAATTCCACGATTGCGATTATTCTGCGAATTCAACGTATTTCCTGTGCCTGCGTTTCGCCTTTGCGTAATCATGAATCAAAAAACTTTCCGCTTCGCGCGCGCGGCAGATTTTGTCCGCCGCGAGCAAAACCCGCGTGCTCGTCCTCGGCGACGTGATGCTGGACCAGTTCATCTGGGGCAGCGTCGCGCGCATTTCGCCGGAAGCGCCGGTGCCGGTGGTGGATTTCGAGCGCGAAAGCTTCATGCCCGGCGGCGCGGCCAACGTCGCGCGCAACCTGACCGCGCTGAAAGTGCCCGACGGAACTGTTCGGCGCCATCGGCCACGACGACGCGGCGGCGCCAGTTGAAAAAACTGCTGGCGGAACAAAAAATCGGCTGCGCCGGCCTGGTGGCAAATCCCGCGCGGCACACCAGCGTCAAGACGCGCATCGTGGCGCACAAGCAGCAGGTCGTCCGCATTGACCGCGAGACGCGCGACGGGCTGGACGCGAAACTGACGGCGAAATTGATCGCCGGTGTTGAAGGCGAGACTGCCGAAGACCGACGCCGTCATCGTCGGCGATTACGGCAAGGGCGTGGTCACGCAGCCGTTGCTGAACGAAATCAAATCGCTCTGCCGCGCGCGCGGCGTCTGGTTGAGCCTCGACCCCAAACCGGTTCATCAGTTGAATCTTGACCGGCCTTTCGCTCATCACGCCGAACCGCAAGGAGGCGTTTGAACTGGCGAACCTGCCGGACGAAACGCGCAATGCCAATCCGTTCGCCGACAAAAATCTCATGCTCGCCGCCGAACGGCTGCTGAACGAATTGCGCCCGGCGGTGCTGCTCATCACGCTCGGCGAACTGGGCATGTTGCTCTGCCAGCGCGGGCAAAAGCCGTTTCACATCCCGACGGTGGCGCAGGAAGTGTTCGACGTTTCCGGCGCGGGCGACACGGTGATTGCGACGTTCACGCTGGCGATTGCGGCGGGCGCGTCGCCGCTGGAGGCGGCGATTTTGTCGAATCACGCCGCCGGCATCGTCGTCGGCAAAATCGGCACGGCCACGACGACGCCGGAGGAATTGCTGGAAAGTTTTAAGCCACAGATGAACACGAGACTACAAGACCACGGGACCGTGCCTTCGAAACTGTGAATCAGTCTGTGTGCATCTCGTGGTCTATAAAAATGAATTCATCAAAATCACCGTCGAAACCATCCGCGCGATGAAGAGCGCGCGGCGAGAAAATCGCCGCGCTCACGGCGTACGATTATCCGATGGCGAAGCTGCTGGACGAGGCGGGCATTCCGCTGATTCTCGTCGGCGATTCGCTCGGCATGGTGGTGCTCGGTTATCCGGACACGACGCACGTGACGATGGCGGAAATGGAGCATCACGTCCGCGCCGCCGCCCGCGCGAAACCGAACGCGCTGCTCGGCGCGGATTTGCCGTTCAAAAGTTACGAGACGCCGGAACAGGCGGTGGCAAATGCAAAACGCCTGGTCGCCGCCGGCGCGGAATTTGTGAAGGCCGAAGGCGGACGGGAAATTCTGCCGCAGGTGAAAGCCATCATCGCGGCGGGAATTCCGTTTTGCGGCCATCTGGGCATGTTGCCGCAGCACGTTCTGGAAGAAGGCGGCTATCACATCAAAGGCAACAAGGATGCGGAGCACAGGCCGATTGCTCGACGACGCGAAGGCGCTGGCGGATGCGGGCGCGTTTGCCATCGTGCTGGAACTGGTCACGCCGCCGGTCGCGAAGGAAATTTCCGAAGCGATTTCCATTCCCACCATCGGCATCGGCAGCGGGCCGGATTGCGACGGGCAGATTCTGGTGACGCACGATTTGATCGGCGCGTTTCCGTGGTTCACGCCGCGTTTTGTGAAGCCGCAGCGCGAATTGCGCGGCGGAAATCAAGTCGGCCGTGGCGGCGTGGAAAAGCTCATTCGCAAAATCCTGACGACTTTTTGGTGGTGCCGGTGTTGGATAAAGGAGGTTGAACAATGGAACTGGAACATATGATTGAATCGGCGGCCGGCAACGGCGCGAGCGATCTGCACCTGGAAGCCGGGATGCCGGCGGCGGTGCGCGTGCGCGGCGCGCTGCGCGTCACGGGCGAACCGGTTGCGCCAAAACTGCTGGCGGAGCTGGCGCGCGGACTGATCGGCGAAGAGCAATGGCCGGTGTTTCTGGAGCGGCGCTCGTTTGACATGTCCAAGACCATCCGCGGCGTCCGCTGCCGGATCAACATTCTGCAAACCGCGCGCGGCGTCGGCCTGGCCATCCGCCTGTTGAGTTCCTTTCAGGCCACGGTTGAAAAACTCAATCTGCATCCCGACCTCAAAAAACTGGTCAAGCACCAGCACGGCTTGATTCTGGTCAGCGGGCCGACCGGCTGCGGCAAATCCTCGACGCATGGCGGCGTTGATTCAGGAAATCAATCTGACCGAGACCCAGCACATCATCACGGTGGAAAGCCCGATTGAATATTCGTTCCGTCCGCGGCGCGCCTATCATCCGGCAGCGCGAAGTCGGGCGCGACACGCCGAGTTTTGAGCAGGCGCTGCTGGACGCGCTGCGCGAAGACCCGGACGTGCTGATGGTCGGCGAAATGCGCGACCCGGAAACGATGCGCCTGACGTTGAGCGCGTCGGAAACCGGCCATCTCGTTCTGGCGACGGTCCATTCCTCGACCTGCGCCGAGGCGTTGCAGCGCGTGGCATCGGCGTTTCCGGCGGAAATCCAGAGCGCCGTCTGCGCGCAACTGGCCGACTGCCTCGTGGCGGTCATTTCGCAACGGCTCCGGTTCCGCGAGGATTTGAACATCCGCGTGCCCGAATGTGAAATCCTCATGGCGACGCACGCGGTGAAAAATTTCATCCGCACCCGCGAATTTTTCAAAATCGTTTCCGCGCTCGAAACCGGCGCCGAGCACGGCATGTGGACGTTTCAGCGCTACGCCAAATGGCTGGAGAGCCGGACGAATTTCTTCGTGCCGGGCCAGGATGCCGAACCGCCGGACAACGACGTCCGCCGGGCGACGCGTCCGGCCGCGTCACGCGCCCGTTCCGCCGTCCCAGCCCGGGCGAAACGCGACCGGATTGAAATCGAGCCGGGCGAAACCGACTTCGGCAAAATTCTCAAAAGACCGGAGTAAAATGAATCGCGCCGGCAAAATTGTTTTTGCGATGTTGCTGCTGATTTCAGTGGCGGCGCTGGTTCCGGGCTGCGCGACCAAGTCGAAGGTGAAGGCCGATCAGCAAGCCGCCTATCTCGCCGGGCAAAACGCGCTCCTGCAGCAGCAGCAGGCGCAGCAGTTCCCCACCGTCACCATTCTCGGCCCGGTGCAAAACCACACCGTGCCGTGGGTCGCGGGGCTGACGCTCGCGCAGGCCGTCGCCACGGCGAATTATCTCGGTTCGCGCGCCCCGACGGAAATCATCATCACCGCGGCGCGGGCGAAAGCGCGACGCTCGATGGCGCGGTTTTGCTGAACGGCACGGCGGTGCCGTTGGAGGCGGGCGACGTGGTTGAAATCCGGTATTGAACGCCGGTTTCTAGGGCTTCAAAATAATTTTCGGAAAAATTCAGGGTTGGACAGCCTTTGTCCAACCCCGCCTGCCAGAATGTCGTCAAAAGAAAGGTAAATTATGACGACAAACAAAACAAACGAACAACTCGAACTCGGATTCAACGGCGTCCAAATCCTGGCGGGCGCCGCGCCGCGCGAAAGCCGCATCGCCCGCGCGAACTGGTGGTTCGCCCGGATGCGGGCCATCGTGGAAAACGCGATGGACTGGAACGCCGCCGCCGAACCGCGTCCGGAACAAATCTGGATTCCCGGCGCGCACCGCGAAGTGAAGGTTTAGCTTCGGTGGGGCGAGACTACTGGCGGGCCGGCTTCTTCCATCCACAACACGGCTCGCGGGGACGCTTGCCCCACCACTTCAAGCATAACCGGCGCGCACAAATTCGCGGATGACGGACAGTTCCTGCTCGCCGGCGATGGTGTGGTCCTTGGCGAATTCGCGCCATTCGACGTTGATGCCGGCGGCCTTGAGCAGCGGGATTTGCGGGCGCACCTGTGCAATGGGCACGAGCGGGTCGGCAGTGCCGTGCGTCATGAGGATCCGCTGCTCGCGCGCCACGGGCGAAAGCTCCTTCAACAGATTTTCAATTTCAAAAATCCAGCCGCTGATGCCGACCAGCCCGGCAAACCGGTGCGGATAACGCAAGCCCGCGTCCAGCGCCATCAGACAGCCCTGCGAGAAACCGCCGAACGTGATTTGTTCCGGCGGGAAACCTTTCGCGCGCAAATCGTCGAGCAGTTCAAACAGCAGTTTCCGGCTGCGGCGGATTCCGGGCGCCATGTCGTTCAGGTCGAACCACGAATAGCCGCCGTAGTAATCGTCCGGCGCGTTGACGAGGAGATAATTCAGCCACGGCAGGTCCATCGCCTCCGGCATCCAGCGGTAGCCGTCAATGCTGTCGCCCAAGCCGTGCAGCATCACCATCAGCCGGGGCGGTTCGTCGGCGCGCGATTCCGCGGCAGGAATGAATTCGTGGTGCAACATCGGTTTATTCTAAATTCATCCGGCGAAATATACCACGAAATTTGCAGTGGCGAATGACTATAGCGGTTCAAGAAAAACAGTAGCCGGGGCGCGGCAAAACGTGATGGGGAGCGCACGCGCCTCGCGTGCCGTGGTTGACGCCTTCGTCAACCACCTTGGCGCGCCATCGCGCCTGTTTCAACGCGCGGTGGCGCGCGTTGCCCCGACCGCGAGGGCGCGGTCGGATGCACGCGAGGCGCGTGCGCTCCCTATTCAATTTGCGGCCACGGTTTTTACTGAATTGCTCTAATGCCCAAATCCCAGGCCTGAACATGCAGTTTAAAAGTAAAACGGCCGACGCGTAGCTGCGACGCCCCCATCGCAGAGGGTGCCGGCGACGCCTTGTTGCCAGCATCGCCGCACTCACCAAACCGTGTGGCAGGATTTCCGCGCGACGAGGGCGTCGCGTCCACTTTCTGCGACGGGGCGTCGCAGCTACGCGCTCCGACAATTGAATGGTTCCGGCTTGGAATCAGTCATTCTATCCGGCGGTTTAGTTGCTTGAACTGGCTTTCAATTTTGCCGCCGTCTCATCCGCCCAATTCTCCAGCTCCTTCCGCTGGTCGTCGGTGAGCCGGGCGTCGGCGTGGATGAGGGTGTATTTGGCCGGCGGCATTTGCTTGTAACCCAGCTCTTCGCTCATCTGTTCCAGACGGCGCGCGGCTCGGTCGGGCAGGGCGTGGGGCCAGTCGGAAAAATTCAGCCGCTCGCGACCGCGGTTCACGTCGCCGACGACGAGCCACGACACCGGCGCGACGCGGGAATACCACGGCCAAGTTGTTTCATCGGAATGGCAGTCGTAGCAGGCGGCGTGGAGCAGCGCGGCGATTTGCGGGGGCGGCGGGTTCGTGGCTGAAATGTCGCCGCCCGGCGGCACGGGCGGATTGGTGCGCGCCGGGTTCGTGAACTGCAAGAGCAGAACCAATGCGGTCAGCCCCGGCAAAACCCATTTCAACAATTTCTTCATAGAAATTAGACCCGCAAACGATGGAGAAAGTTCCAGCGCGAGGCAAATCTGAATTACACCGCCTATACAGATGGAAGATCTGGTGAATGCGCATATTTATACTTGACATCTGGTGAATGCGTAATTAGATACTTGACAATCAGTTCAGTTTTGTTTAGATAAAAAATGTGAATCTACAGCAATATCAAAAGCAGGAGGCATAAATGAACAACATAAATGCAGAAAATCATTGCGGGAAATCGAACTTTTCGAAACATCTGTTGGTGAAGCCGTGCTCCAGCCGGGCTGCTTTTACTTTGATTGAACTGCTGGTGGTGATTGCCATCATTGGCATCCTTGCGGCCATGCTCATGCCGGTTTTGGCACGCGCCAAGCGGTCCGCTTATCAAGCCTCGTGCCTTAGTAATGGCCGGCAATTGGGTTTGAGTGTGACCATGTATGTGCTGGACAACCGAGGAGGCTATCCCACGAGCGATGTTGGCGGCAAGCCGGTGCAGCAATGGCCGGCCGCGTTGCTTCCTTACTACCGAAATATCAATTTGTTGATTTGCCCGCAGATGCTGGCAATGTTTCCGGCTCTCAAGGGAAACACGGCCGCAGGCACCTACATGAACTATGAAGCTGATAATGCGACCAACTGCTTTGTGATGAACGGATGGGATGACGTTTTTCCGTCGGCATGGAGTGGCGGCAACTATGTCGGTTCGGGGGGTAATTTGAAGGAGGCGCTGGTGAAGATTCCATCTTCTACCATCATTATCGGAGAAAGGAAGTTGCTTGATCAAAATGACTATTGGGTGGATATGTTTCAAAATGAGCACGGCGGTATGAATAATTTGATTTACAATATCCAGCATGCGCGCCACGGCAGTGGCAAACCAACGAGCGGAGGTTCAAATTTTTTCTTCTGTGACGGTTCGGCGCGCTACATCAAGTTTGGAGGCACGTCTCGCCGCTGTGTCTGTGGGCGTGCAGCGTTCGAACAGAACAAAGTATGCTTTGGCAGTGAAGGATCTCCTGCCGGCTGGATACCGAATGACTGATGCAAACAAAACGGAACAGCATGAATTAGTTTGCGCATTTATTAATTCTGGCGGTCTTCGGCATCGCCAGTTGGTTTCTCTGGGGCATCCTCACTTTGGTATCACACGGCATTCCTGGTGAACAGTTGCTGGCATTCAGTAAGCTATGCGTTCATCTCCGGCCAGTGATAGTTGTCTTGCCGCTATTGGCAACGGCATATTGTCTCTGGATTTGGTTTCGCAAAGCAGAGCGATTGGCATCCTGGTTGGTTTTCTTTGCCACGACGATGAGTATTTTGTGTTGGTGACGGCCCCGATATTGGTTGCAGCCCATTTGCCGCTGCTTAAAGCCGCGGTCCTGAACGTGGCCCCCAAATATAATTTAGTGACGCGCAGGAACATTCCGGAAGCTTCAGTAGCGGATTTTGTCCGGCTTGTCCCGCCATTCCTTGAAAACTTTCAGCGCCTCGCCGCGCAGGAGTTGTCGCATCGGAATTTTGCGGCGCGAAACCGGGCGCGCCAGTTCGCGGCCAATCAAATCGTCGTCAAAGCCGGCCGCCGCCGCGTCGCGCCGCGCGCCGGCGTAAAAAATCCTCCCGATGCGCGCCCAGTAAATCGCCGCCAGACACATCGGGCACGGCTCGCAACTGGCGTAAAGCTCGCAGTCGTCCAGCCGGAACGTTTTTAATTTCCGGCACGCTTCGCGGATGGCGGTCACTTCGGCGTGCGCCGTCGGGTCGTTCGTCGAGGTCACGCGGTTCCAGCCGCGCGCGATGATTTTGCCGCGCCGGACGACAACCGCGCCAAACGGCCCGCCGTCGCCGCGCCGCATTTTCTCGCGCGACAGCCGGATGGCTTCGAGCATGAATGTTGACTTCATGGCGGGAGATTTAACCACGGATGGACGCGGATGAACACGGATTTTTGATTTCCTCCTCGTCCTCGCGCTCATCCTCGTAATCGAGCAATCCGAGGACGAGAACGAGGACGAGAGGATTACGATTTTTTTATGCCGCCAAAAAGCAGCCGCAAACTGTTCATCACCACGACCACGGTGCTGCCTTCGTGGCCGACGACGCCAATCGTCAGAGGAATTTTTCCGAGCATCGCAAACGTCACCAGCACCACGACTGTGCCGAGCGAAATGAAAAGGTTTTGGCGGATGATGGCGCGGGCGCGCTGGCTCAACCGGAACGCCGCGAGAAAATTCTCCAGCCGGTCGTGCATCAACACCACGTCGGCCTGCTCCAGCGCCGCGTCCGAACCCCGCGCGCCCATCGCCACGCCGATATGCGCCGCCGCCAGACTCGGCGCGTCGTTCACGCCGTCGCCAATCATCGCCACGCTGCCCTCGTTTTCGCTCAATTCCCGGATGGCCGCGACCTTTTGTTCCGGCTTCAATTCTGCGCGGACGTCGTCCAGTTTCAATTCCGAGCGCAAATGTTCCGCCGCCGCCTTGCGGTCGCCGGTCAAAACGACCGAGCGCAGTCCTTCGTCGCGCAATTCCTGGACGACGGACGCGGATTCCGGGCGGATGTCGTCCCGCAAAATCACGCGGCCCAGCAAACCGCCGGCTTCAACCCAGACCTCGGAGAATCCGGCGTCCACCGGCGCGCCGATTTTTGAATCGGGGCGATGAGGTTGGAGTTCACGCTTCAGCGTGTCTGCCGAACAAGCTGAAGTTTGATCTCCAACTTGCCGAATCGGAGTTCGGCGCTCCAAATCGAACCAATCGCGTCCGCCGAGCTGGCATGTCGACGCCGTTCCATGTCGCGCGCAATCCCTGGCCGGTGACCGACTCGAAATGCTCGAATTCGACGGGTTCGAGATCTCTGCTGTTTGCCGTGGCGCGTAATGGCGCGGGCGAGCGGATGCGTGGAAAGCCGTTCCAGCGAAAACGCCAGTTGCGCGATTTCATTTTCGCGTCCGGGCGGAAAGCTTTCGACTTTTTCGACCCGCAATTCGCCGGTGGTCAGCGTGCCGGTTTTGTCGAGCGCCACGATGTTGATCTCGGCGAGCTTTTCCACCGCCGCGCCGCCGCGGAAGAGGATTCCATGCCGCGCGCCCCAGGCGATGGCCGCCAGCACCGCGCTGGGAATGGACAGCACCAGCGCGCATGGAGACGAGACGACGAGCAGTGTCATGGTGCGATAAAAAGCACTCAATTCCTCGTCCCCGCCTTTGGCGACCCAAACGGCGTCGAGTGGAGTCCCGCCAAACCATCCACGCCACCAGACAAAAAACATCGCGAACGACAAGGCCAGGACGCTGTAGGTGTAAAAGGTGCTGAATTTGTCGGCGAACTGCTGTGCGGGCGCTTTTTGGTGCTGCGCCTCCCTGATGAGCGTAATGATTTTTTGCAGCGAACTCTCGGCGGCGGGCTTGGTGGCGACCACTTCGACCGCGCCCCAGAGATTGATGGTGCCCGCCAGCGCGAGGTCGCCGACCTTTTTTTCAACCGGCATGGCCTCGCCGGTGAGGTTGGATTCGTCGGCGGCGGTGGCGCCTTTGACGATTTCCGCATCCACTGGAAACTGCGAGCCGGGCTTGATGACGAGGCGGACGCCAGCGCGGATTTTCTCGACGGCAACTTCCGTTTCGTTGCCGTTCGGGTCAATTAGAGGTGGCGGTCTTCGGGGCATCGCGGAAGAGCGAGCGGATTTCCTTTTGCGTGCGGCCCAGGGCATAATGCTCCAGCGCGCCGGAGAACGAAAAAAGGAACAGCAGCGTTGCGCCTTCGGCCCAGGCGTTGATGAACGCCGCGCCCGCGGCGACCGCCAGCATGAGGAAATGCACGTCGAGCGTGCGTTTGTGCAGGCGCTCCCAGACTTCCACGGCCGGAAACCACGCGCCCGCCAGATAGCTCGCCATGAACAGCGGAATGCGCGCCGCCGGAAAAACGAAGGCCGCGAGCAGGCCCAACACGCCGCAGGTGATCGCCAATGCCAGTTGCCATTTCCATTCGTTGATGTGCTGCTTCATCCTCGTCCAGTTCAATTTCGCGCGGGGCAATTTTCGGAAACGGGATGTCGCGCCAGCGCCAGAAATGTGGCGCGGTCGGGCACGTCACCCGCGCAATGGTCGTGGTGACGCCCTCGTGCCGGATGGTGATGCGGTTCCGGTCGGATTCCGGCAGCGGCGTGGCGCAACTGAAGCAATCACCCGCGCCGGTCAGGAGCGAGCAGACATGGCCGGCGTCGGCGGATTGGGCGGCCTGAAATTCGGTCGTGATGCGTTCCGTGAGCCGCGGCACGTCGGCGCGTCCGAGCGTGGCAACCGAAATCTTCTTTTGGGCGCGGTCAATCGTCACCGCTTCCAGCCCCGGCTCCTCGACGAGGGTGGCGGCGACGGAACGCGCGAGACAACGCCCTGCCTCGTCGCGGGCGATTTTTGTTTCAGGCGCTGATTTCATGGCCGCTGCTTTTTAACATACCGCCTGAAGCGGCGCGACGCAAAAGAGACAAAGCTTTCGCCGGTTCGATTCGGAAGGTGGAAGTTCGCGCGGGCTTTATTCCGCATGGCGTGGTTGCTATGCTGGTGCGGTGAAGATTTCCATCATCGTTCCGGCTTTCAACGAGGAAGCGCTGCTGGGCGCGTCACTCGCGCAAATCAAGTCGGCGGCGGCGGCTTTCACGAAAATCGGCTGGGAAACCGAATTGATCGTCTGCGACAACAATTCCACGGATCGCACAGCGGAAATCGCGCGCAACGGCGGGCGCGACGGTTGTATTCGAGCCGGTCAACCAGATTGCCCGCGCGCGGAATTGCCGGCGCGGCGGCGGCGACCGGCGACTGGCTGGTTTTTGTGGACGCCGATTCCCATCCAAGCGAGGCATTGTTTGCGGACGTGGCGGAGCAGATCGAGTCGGGCCGCTGTCTGGCCGGCGGCGTCGACGATTCGGATGGATGAAAAGCATTTTGGCGGCCGAATTTTTCACCGAGCCTTTGGAACTGGTCCAGTCGGGCTTTCAATCTGCTTGCCGGTTCGTTTATTTTTGTGCGACGCGGCGGGTATTCCGGAAGATCGGCGGTTTCAGCAATGAAATGTTCGCCGGCGGAGGAATTGGATTTGAGCAAGCGGCTGAAGCGATTCGCGCGCGGGCAGGGCAGGGGAATCGTCATTTTGCGCCGGCATCCGCTGGTGACTTCCGCGCGCAAAATGCGGCTCTACTCGGCTTTGGGAGCACCTCAAGCTGCTGGCGCAGGGTTGCTTTCAACCGCCGCGCCCTGATGCGCCGCGAGTCATGCACGCTTTGGTATGACGGAAGACGGTAGCCGGGGAAGTGATTGAATCAACGGCCGTGGGAATTGCCCGGTGACGGCGGCATTTGCCCAACAGGGTCAGGTCTTTGATGCGCGTAATTTCACGCCACGATGTTTTTCGACAAATTCAACAAAGCCTTCGGCCTGCTTCTTCAGCCGCCCCAGCAATTCAGCGTCTTTCAACCGGCCCGAACCGTCCAGATGGTTTTGAATTTGCGGCAGGAAGACGCGCCCCGGATAACCCAGCGCGTTGCGATAGCCGACAATCTGCTGAAGATGTTCGACCGCCCGCAGCCCGCCCCAGGTTCCCGCCGCCAGGCCGGTGAAACACATCGGCCGATTTTCAAAACTCTCCGGAAACTTCAGCAGGTCTATGAAATACTTCAGCGCGCCGGGCAGGCTTCCGTTGTATTCCGGCACGACGACATGCAGGCCGGCGGATTGCAGAACCGCGTCGGCGAACGGCTTGAAGGCTTCCGGCTTGCTGGCGTAGGAAGCCGGCAGAAAAACCTCCGGCGGCAGCTTCTCCAGATCGAGAACGCGCAGCGGGACCCGCAACTCGTGGTAAAACTCCCCGATGTGCGCTGCGACCTTGTGCGTGCTGTTGCCGGGCCGGTTCGTGCCGATAATCAAACTTATCATGGCCATCAATCTAGTTTAAGCCATTCATGCGGGCAAATGTTATTCCCGCCGGCGGCCCCGCGGCCAGCGGCGCAGGCCGTTTTGCAGCCAGAGCCACCAGACCATCCAAAACGCCTCCACGACGATGTGCCGCGACAATTTTGAACTGCCTTCCACGCGCTCGGTGAACGTGATCGGCACTTCCACGATTTTCATGCCTTGCCGCCAGAGCCGGTGGGTCATTTCAATTTGGAAGCTGTAACCATTGGAATGAACCTCATCCAGGTTGACGGCTTCGAGCGCGCGGCGGCGGAAGCATTTGAAACCACCGGTCGGGTCCGTGAACGGCATGCCGGTGATAATCCAGACGTAAATTCCGGCGCAACGGCTCAACAGCAGGCGTTTGAGCGGCCAGTTCAGCACCCGCACGCCGCCTGAATATCGCGAGCCGAGCACGACGTCGGCGTTTTGAGCGGTCTTCAGAAAATTCGGAATTTCATCCGGGTCGTGCGAAAAATCGGAATCCATCTCGAAAATGAACTCGTAATTTCTTTCAAGCGCCCATTTGAAGCTGGCGATATAGGCGCGGCCCAGGCCGCTTTTTTTCGATTCGTGAATGACGTGAATTTGCGGGTGTTTCGCCGCGAGTTCGTCGGCGATTTGCCCGGTGCCGTCCGAGGAATTGCCGTCCACCACCAGGAGGTCCACACCAGCCTGCAGCGACAACAGCTTTTGCGCCATGCGCGGGAGGTTGTCCCGTTCATTGACGGTCGGCACGATGACCAGCGTTTGATTCATGTTGGCGACGGTGCAAAAATTAGCGGGAAACGCCGCGAAAACAAGTCTGTTAGTCTGGCAGATGGTTGAATTTTTAAATTATTAAACCGTGACGCCGGCGGACGATTTAATACCATGACGTTTTGACAATTCAGCGGACAAAAGGGGTTTGAGCGGGCACTCGTCGCATCGCGGCGCGCGCGGTCGGCAGAAATGTTTGCCCGTCATCACCAGTTGCGCGTGATAATCCTGCCAGTAATCCAGCCGCTCCGCGCCCGTTCTTTGGTTCAGCGCCGACTCGCAAAGCTCCTTCAACTCACCGTATTCGTCGGGCTTGGATTTTTTATTTTCTGTTTTTTGTTTTCCGCTTACCGCTTTCCGACTCCATCCGTGTCTGGAGAAAATCCTTTTCGTGTAGGCATCAATCACGAAACTGTGGTGGCCGCCGGCGTAAAGCAACATGCTGTCCGCCGTCTCCGGCCCGATGCCGTGAATCGCAAGCAGCCTTGCGCGCACGGTGGAAGTTTCACCCGCGAAAAGTTTTTTCAAATCGCCGCCGCATTCTTCCACCAGCACGCGGAGAAACGACCGCAACCGCCGTGCCTTGACGTTGAAATAGCCTGCCGGACGGATCAATCGCGCCAGTGTCGCCTCCGGCAACGCAAACATTTTCCCGGGCTCCAGCACCTGCGCCAATTTGAGATTGGCAATGGCGCGCTCGACGTTCGACCACGCCGTGTTCTGCGTGAGAATCGCCCCGACGCAGACTTCAAACGGCGTTTCACCCGGCCACCAGTGTTGATGGCCGAACTTCGCGCGCATGAGTTTGTAGGCACGGCGCAGATCGGCATCAATTTTCAAGGAAATCATCGCTGAAGGTTTTAACGCAAAGGCGCGAAGACGCAAAGGAACAAAAGAGGATGGAGCTGGCGGAAATGCAGCGCGGGATTGCCCCGCCCGCATTTCCTGGTTAAGCTCACGTCATGTTCGATTTGTTGATTTCTGATCTGCTGAACATTGATTATCTGATCCACCATGTCTGGTTGTTGGTGGTTATAGCGTTTGAAATCTGGATGTTCATTGACGCGATCCGGCGGCGGGAATGGCTTTGGGCGGTTTTCATTTTCATCGGCTGGAGGTGGGGATGGGGGATTACGGCGATTTTGTATTTCTTTTTCGTCTATCGCGCCGCCGCGCCGTCGGCCACGCGCGGCTTCGAGCTGCCCGGCGCGCACAGCCGAAAACGCATCAAGGAACTGCAGGCGCAAATCCATCACCTCGACAAGGCGCATCATCACTCCCAGCTTGGCGACATTTACTTTCAACAGGGCAAACTGGAGAAGGCCGAGACCTGCTACCGGGCCGCGATGGAGCGCGACCCGCAGGACATAGACACCCGCGCGCATTTCGGCCAATGCCTGCTGCGTCTGAAACGCGCCGCCGAAGCGCGCCCGCTGCTCGAAGGCGTCATCGCCGAAAATCCCAGGCACGAATACGGCTACACGATGATGGCACTGGCCGAAACACTCACCGCCCTCGGTGACACGGATGGCGCGTTGAAAATCTGGCAGCAAGTCACGGCAGAACATTCCTACGCCCGCGCCAAGGTTCAACTGGCCGAGCTTTACCTTGCCAAGAACCAGCCGGAACTGGCGCGGGCGGAAGTGAAGGATGTCGTCAGTGACGACCAGCACGCGCCGGCGTTCCAGCGCAAGCGCGACCGCTTCTGGGTTCGCCGCGCAAAGGGTATGATGGGGAAATTGTAGCGGCGAACATCAGTTTGCTCAAACTTCTGGTCGAAAGGGTATCTGGCACGTTCGAATCAATATGCCGGCCCATTCGTTTGCCTGACAGAAGCTACTGCGTAATCACGCGGTAAAAGCGCGTGGAGAACTGGCTGACGTTCGAATCTTCAAATCCGAAATCTCCGGCGCTGTCTTCCGGCACGGCCGTTCCAATCATTGTCCAGTCCGTCAAGTCGGTGGAAGCCTGGACCTCATAGGAATGAGCCGGGTCGGCGGAGAATTCCAGGCTCGCAAAACCATTCGTCTCGCTCACGGAGAGGTCGGCGACAGGATTGGCAGGGTGGGAGTAGAGGTCGGGTATCCTTAATGCTCGATAAACCTCATATCCGCCATAGCGTGGACTCGTGTTGTTGTTGTCAAAAAACGACAGGTCAAAAACCACCTGTGGAACCGGGTCGTGCGTATATTCGATGATGCGGGCCATTGCCGCTCCTGGCGCATACGGGCTTGGGTAGGCGCCGTTGATATAAGAGACGAAGCCATAAGTGACCAATACATCATGGGTTTGGGGAAGCCACTGCGTTTTCCCGAAGATCGGGGTGTATAACCGGTCGCCATCGGCGGCAGTGGAATCCCACACCTGGGAAACTTCCATGTTCGTCTCATTGATGGAGTATTCCACGCCGCGGCTGAAATTGTTCTGGTCGGCAACGGGCGGGTCAAACGGACTTGCCCGAAAATTGCCATTGTCATAGACCAGCAGCGTGCCCTGCGGGGTGATCATCAGCGAATGTTCCCCGTAGTTCCACTCAAACGGCGTGCCCACGGGGGTCAGCAGGTATTGCTGAAGGTTGACGCCCGATAAATTCGTTTGCCAGTTCGCCGGCGGACCCAGAATCCATTTCAACTGCCCCGACCGCGTAAATTTGATCACCGCATTCTGGTCGCGCAAAGAAAAGATGATGGAATTGTCGTTGGTATCCTCGATGAGCGCGTTGGCGTGCTCGTTGGCCACGCCGTCGCCATCAACGGTCGAGTAGGTTAAATAGGTGACGCGCGTCGGGTCCATCAAGCCGTTTGTCAGGGGCGACCAGAGATTAAGAAGCGCGGAGTTGGTGGCCGAAATTTCGACAATCGGGCAGTCATCAACACTGGTCTTTGTTAATAGGGCGTTTGAAACTGTATCGCTGGTCGGGAAGTTGGTCACCAGGCGGCTTACATCGGTCAAATAGAGCAGGGTCCCATGATCCGTCAGGATGCCGTCATGAAAATTGATTTGATAGGCCGCCGGCGGTATCCAGGTGTTCACCGTATCGCCGAGCATGTTAAGTTCAACGAAAGTATTTGTGGGGACCCCCTGGGGGAAAAACAAATCACCATTGCCAAGCTGCTTGACATCAATGTCGTTGTATTCCGGAGCTGCGCGGAACCACACCACCTCGCCGTTGTTGTCCATGATGGTGGTGTAACGATGTTGAGTGTTTATGTTCTCAACGATAAACAGCGTGTATCCGGGTTCCATCATGTCTGGTTTGTTTGTCAATATCACGCTTGTGGGAAAATCACCTGGCAGGGGACTGGTCACAAAGACCAGCGCCTGCGTGGCGGTGCAACTGTTCCGGTATTTGTCGAACACGGTTACGAGAATGGAATTTGTCCGCCCGGGTTTGAATCCCAGCAATGTTTCCAAATGTGTCGTGCCAAAATCATAGAAGTTTAGTTGCCAGACATTTGTCCCGTCAGTTATCTGGGCGCCGACTCTTGAAGGGACATCGGTGGTCAATTTCAGAACTCCCGCCAGCGGGGCGTTCGGCGCCGGTGTAAAAGTGGGTCCCGAAAGAATGGTGACCGCCTGGGAGCACGGGGCAGCCGACAGGATGGAAAACATGGTTAAAAATGCAACCATCCACCGATTTAATGAATCTCGCATATTTGATGATTCTCGCATACGAGTGATGACGCGCAAGGTAACTATCTGGTTACAAGTATCAATCGGAAAAGTTTTGTTTTTCATATGGTTGCGATCCGCTTCCATAGGTATTTTTGCCGGGAAATCACGTATGGAAGGCCGTGATCTCGCATCAGTCTGAATTCATCAAGGCGTCAGGTGCTGGCGACTCCTGAAAGATCCATCTGGGTTCAGTTTGATGGCCGGCTGTTGCGTTTTCATTTTGATTTCCTGTTACGGGAAATTTTCTTACCCTTGCAGAGTGCCAGATTTAATCGCCATCGTCGGTCGGCCAAACGTCGGCAAGTCCGCGCTGTTCAATCGCATCGGCGGCAATCGCTTCGCGATTGTCCGTGACCATTCCAGCGCAAGCGCGACCGTTTCTGGGTTCGCCGCGCAAAGGGCATGATGGGGAAATTGTAGCGGCGAACATCAGTTCACTCAATAGTCTGGCCGGAATGATCTCTGGCAATTTTGAGTTAATATGCTGACCCATTTACTGGACAGAAGCTACTGCGTGATCACGCGGTAAAAGCGCGTGGAGAACTGGCTGACGTTCGAATCTTCAAATCCGAAATCTCCGGCGCTGTCTTCCGGCACGGCCGTTCCAATCATTGTCCAGTCCGTCAAGTCGGTGGAAGCCTGGACCTCATAGGAATGAGCCGGGTCGGCGGAGAATTCCAGGCTCGCAAAACCATTCGTCTCGCTCACGGAGAGGTCGGCGACAGGATTGGCAGGGTGGGAGTAGAGGTCGGGTATCCTTAATGCTCGATAAACCTCATATCCAAGATAGCCGGGACCCGCGTTGAAGTCAAAGAACGACAGGTCAAAAACCACCTGTGGAACCGGGTCATGCGTATATTCGATGATGCGGGCCATTGCTGCTGTTGGCGAATGGGGACATGGGTGGGCGCCGTTGATATATGAGACGAAGCCATAAGTGACCAATACATCATGGGTTTGGGGAAGCCACTGTGTTTTCCCGAAGATCGGGGTGTATAACCGGTCGCCTCCGGCGGCAGTGGAATCCCACACCTGGGAAACTTCCATGTTCGTCTCATTGATGGAGTATTCCACGCCGCGGCTGAAATTGTTCTGGTCGGCAACGGGCGGGTCAAATGAACTTGCCCGAAAATTGCCATTGTCATAGACCAGCAGCGTGCCCTGCGGGGTGATCATCAGCGAATGTTCCCCGTAGTTCCACTCAAACGGCGTGCCCACGGGGGTCAGCAGGTATGGCTGAAGGTTGACGCCCGATAAATTCGTTTGCCAGTTCGCCGGCGGACCCAGAATCCATTTCAACTGCCCCGACCGCGTAAATTTGATCACCGCATTCTGGTCGCGCAAAGAAAAGATGATGGAATTGTCGTTGGTGTCCTCGATGAGCGCGTTGGCGTGCTCGTTGGCCACGCCATCGCCATCAACGGTCGAGTAGGTTAAATAGGTGACGCGCGTCGGGTCCATCAAGCCGTTTGTCAGGGGCGACCAGAGATTAAGAAGCGCGGAGTTGGTGGCCGAAATTTCGACAATCGGGCAGTCATCAACACTGGTCTTTGTTAATGGGGCGTTTGAAACTGTATCGCTGGTCGGGAAGTTGGTCACATGGCGGCTTACATCGGTCAAATAGAGCAGGGTCCCATGATCCGTCAGGATGCCGTCATGAAAATTGATTTGATAGGCCGCCGGCGGTATCCAGGTGTTCACCGTTTCCCCGAGCATGTTCAGTTCAACGAAAGAGTTCGTGGGAACCCCTTGAGGGAAAAACAAATCGCCATTGCCAAGCTGCTTGACATCAATGTCGTTGTATTCCGGAGCTGCGCGGAACCACACCACCTCGCCGTTGTTGTCCATGATGGTGGTGTAACGATGTTGAGTGTTTATGTTCTCAACGATAAACAGCGTGTATCCGGGTTCCATCATGTCTGGTTTGTTTGTCAATATCACGCTTGTGGGAAAATCACCTGGCAGGGGACTGGTCACAAAGACCAGCGCCTGCGTGGCGGTGCAACTGTTCCGGTATTTGTCGAACACGGTTACGAGAATGGAATTGGTCCGTCCGGGTTTGAATCCGAGCAATGGTTCCGAATTCGTTGTGCCAAAATCATAGAAGTTTCGTTGCCAGACATTTGTCCCGTCGATTATCTGGACGCCGACTCTTGAAGGGACATCGGTGGTCAATTTCAGAACTCCCGCCAGCGGGGCGTTCGGCGCCGGTGTAAAAGTGGGTCCCGACAGAATCGTGACTGCTTGGGACCGCAGGGAAACCGACAGCATGGAGACCACTGCTAAAAACACGGCCATCCACCGTCCTGAAAAATCGCGCATACGATTGAGGACGCGCAAAGTAACTGTTTGGTTACAAGTATCGGTTGAAAAATATGTTCACATGGTTCCGGTGTGCCTTCAAAAGCATTCCAATTGCCGGTTTATACCCTGTGGGATCCCACATGGGCAGGCCCGCCCTGTCTTGGCGTGGGTTGGTTGCGATTTCATTTTGATTTCCGTCACGGGCAAAATTTCCTATCCTTTGCGCGTGTCAGATTTAATCGCCATCGTCGGCCGGCCCAATGTCGGCAAGTCCGCGCTGTTCAATCGCATCGTCAGGCAAACGCATTGCGATTGTGCATGACCAGCCCGGCGTCACGCGCGACCGCGTGACCGCCGAGGCCGAATGGCGGCGGCCGATCGTTCACGCTCGTGGACACCGGCGGCATCGGCCTGTTGCGCCGCGAAAAATCCGACGACGTCATCATCAAGGCCGCGCTGGAGCAGGTGGAAATGGCCATCGAAGCCGCGAACGCCATCATCCTCGTCGTCAACGTGCAGGAAGGCGTCGTGCCGCTGGACCGCGAAGTGGCGCAGCGCCTGCGCAAAAGCGGCAAGCCGGTCCTGGTGGCCGTCAACAAGGTGGACACCGACCGCGCCGAAAAGGGCATGGACGAATTTGCCCAGCTCGGCTTCGAGAAAATTTTCCCCGTCAGCGCCATTCACGGCGAAGGCATTCAGAATCTGATGAATGCGGCGGCGGCGTTGTTGCCAGTTCACAGTCCACAGTCCGACAGTCGAAAGTCCCGAGCTGGCGAAACGCCGGGCGACAGTGCGACTGAAGACTCGTCGGACTCCGATTCTGAAGCTGGCCATCGTCGGCCGGCCGAACGTCGGCAAATCCTCCATCATCAACGCGCTCACGCAATCCAAGCGCGTCATCGTCTCGCCGATTCCCGGCACGACGCGCGACGCGATTGACGTGCCGTTCGAGGTGAAAGTCGAGAACGCGACGGGGGCGTGCCGCCACGCAGAAATATATTTTGATTGACACCGCCGGCATGCGGAAGACGCGGCGCGTGGACGATTCGATCGAATTTTTCAGCGTCCAGCGCGCCGAGGAATCCATCGCGCGCAGCGACATCACGGTGCTGGTGATTGACGCCGAGGCGGGCATCACCGAGCAGGACAAGAAAATCGCCGACGTCATCGTCGAGAACCGCAAGGCCTGCATCATCGTCATCAACAAATGGGATTTGTTCGACAGGCAGAGGTCCTCAAGGCGCGCGAGGAGGAAATCGAGCGGCGCAATCGCAAGGAAGCGCACCGAGGGCCAGGCGAAGGAAATGACCACGCTCGGCGAATTTGCCGAGTGGGTGCAGCAGAAATTGTTCTTCCTCGATTACGCGCCGGTGATTTTCACGTCCGCCAAATCCGGTTTTCATCTGGACCGGCTGCTCGAAGCCGTGCGCTATGTCGCCGCGCAGTTGCAGCAGAAAATCCCGACGGCGATTTTGAACCGCACCATCCACGACGCCGTCGAGCGCCGCCAGCCGGTCAGCGCGATGGGCCACCGGCTGAAATTTTTCTACGCCACGCAGGTGCGGCAGGCGCCGCCGACGTTTCTGCTGTTCGTGAACCGCGACGAATTGTTTTCCGAGCAATACAAAAAGCATCTGGCCACCGAACTGCGCACGGCGTTCGGCTACGAAGGCTGCCCGATTGTGCTGGTGCCGAAGGCGCGCCCGAAAACCATCGAGCCGGTGCGGAAATTCAAGCCGCCGGCGCACAATAAAGCAGCGGGAAAAATTGACGCCCATCGGCAGGCGCGGCACGAAAGATACTCGCGCGTGCGCCGGAAAAGTCCGCGTTGAATTTCCGGTTCAAGGCAGGACTTTTGGCCGATGGGGGAACGCCGTCTGGATTTTTGAAGCTTTCTCTGGAAGCGGAAAACTGAACCGGCCGCCGGTCTTATTGGAGAAATATTCAGGGCTGTCGCTTGACACGCAATGCGCGACAGGTGGAAAATGTTTCCATGAGGCTGGTAGTGGTTTCAAATCGTTTGCCGTTCACGGTGACTTTCAAAGGAGGTTCGCCGGAATTCAAGCCGAGTGCCGGGGGGTTGACCACCGGCCTGTGGAGTTATTTGGACCGCAAGGCGCTGGACGGCACGGAACAGCCGGATTTTCTCTGGATGGGGTGGCCCGGCGCAAGTGTTCCGCCCGAACACGAGGCGGCCGTGCGGACTTATGCCGAACATTTCAAGTCCAGCCCGGTTTATCTGCCGGAGGAAAGCATGGACCGGTTCTACCTCGGCTTTTGCAACAAGACCCTCTGGCCGCTGTTCCATTATTTTCCGATGCTGACGCATTACGAGGAGGAGAACTGGCAGGAATATCGGAACGTGAACCGCGCGTTCGGCGAAGCGGTGGTGGACGCGCTGCGCCCGGATGACGTGCTGTGGATTCACGATTATCACCTGATGCTGCTGCCGAAACTGGTGCGCGAAAAATTTCCGGAAATGCCCATCGGCTTTTTCCTGCACATCCCGTTTCCGTCCTGGGAAGTTTTCCGGATGCTGCCGCGGCCGTGGCGCGAGGAAATCATCGAAGGGCTGCTCGGTTCGAGTTTGATCGGTTTTCACACCCACGATTACGCGCGGGATTTTCTGACCTCGGTGCTGCGCACGTCCGGCTATGAGCATCAACTCGGCAACCTGGCGCTTCGCGACCGCGTGGTGGATGTGGACACGTTTCCGATGGGAGTGGAATTCGACCGCTTTGCGCAGGCCGCGACATCAGCAGGAAACTGAATTGCGCGTGGAGGAATTGCGGCAGAAATGTGCCGGGCAGAAGGTGATTTTTTCCGTGGACCGGCTGGATTACACCAAGGGACTCATCAACCGGCTGCGCGGCTACGAAACTTTTCTGAAGCTCAATCCGCAATGGCACGGCAAGGTGGTGTTCATCATTTCCGTCGCGCCGTCGCGCATCGGCGTGGACAGCTACCAGACGATGAAACTGGAATTGGAGCAGACGGTCGGCCGCATCGTCGGCGATTTTGGCAACGTCCATTGGACGCCGCTGGTCTATCAATTCCGCAATCTGACGTTCGAGGAAATTGTCCCGCTTTACCGTTTTTGCGACGTGGCGCTCATCACGCCTTTGCGCGACGGCATGAATCTCGTGGCGAAGGAATTCATCGCGTCGCGCCCCGACCAGACCGGCGTTTTGATTTTGAGCGAAATGGCCGGCGCGGCCAAGGAAATGGGCGAGGCGCATCATCATCAATCCGTTTCACCGCGAAGATTTTGCGAAAGCGCTGGAACAGGCGTTGACGATGCCGGTCGAGGAGCAAATCCGGCGCAACCAACTCTTGCAGGAACGGCTGCGCCGTTACAACGTGGTCCGCTGGGCGGATGATTTTGTGCAGGCCCTCATGGCCACGCAAAAAACCGAGGCCGCCCGCCGCGCGCGCCTGCTCACCGGCAAGGCTTATTCCGGCATGATCCAGCAATATCGTTCCGCCAGCCGCCGCGCGTTGCTGCTGGATTACGACGGCACGCTCGTTTCCTTTGCCAGCGAACCCAAACTCGCGCCGCCGGACGCGGAACTCATTGAAACCCTCACCGCGCTCGGTTCCGATCCGGCGAACCAGGTGACCATCATCAGCGGGCGTCCGCGCCGCACGCTGGAGGAATGGTTTGGCAAACTGCCGATTTCCCTGGTCGCCGAACATGGCGTCTGGTTGCGGAATAAAAATTCCGACTGGCGCATGTTGAAAACCATGACCGCCGATTGGAAGGACCGCGTGCGTCCGATTTTCCAACTTTATGTGGACCGCCTGCCGGGCGCGTTGCTGGAGGAAAAGGAATTTTCGCTCGCGTGGCATTATCGCCGCGCCGACCCGGAACAGGCTTCGCAGCGCGCGAAGGAATTGATTGACGATCTCGCCGGCTACACGCGCAACATTGACGTGCAGGTGTTCGAGGGCAACAAGGTCATTGAGATCCGCAACTCCGGCGTCAACAAAGGCACCGCGGGGATGGAATGGCTTTCGGGCCAGATCGCCGGATTTCATCCTGGGCATCGGCGACGACTGGACGGACGAGGACTTGTTTCGCGCCTTGCCGCCGACCGCCTTTTCCGTGCGCGTCGGCGTGGCCAACACCGCCGCGCGCTATTATCTGGGCAACCCCGCCGCCGTGCGGCGGATGTTGCGTGAACTGTCCGCGCCGCCAGCGGTCAAAGAAACAACATGAATGCAATGGTTGGAAAAGATTTTCTCGCGTCGCTGACCTCCGGCTTCGCGGCGTTGATTTCCGACGGGCTGAAAGCCTTGTTTGGCACGGGAATGAACCGCATCGCATTCGGTTCAATCACCTGGGCCGACCTGGCCGTGACTGCTTGTCTGGTGCTGCTCGTGCTGCTGGTGAACGGACTCGCCGCCGCGTTCCTTCGCCACAAGATCAAGGCGGCTGTCAAGGCGGACCCAAATGGATTTGAACATCACTTCTTCGGCGCGCTCGGCAAGCCGCTTTATCTGCTGATCTGGATTTGCGGCATTTACATTGCCGCCACGCCGTTGCTGCTGAAACTGCCGGCGAATGAAGAATTGCAGTCGTTCGCGAATTATTCGACAAGCTGTTCGACCTCGGCGTGTTCGCCGTCTTGTTCTGGCTGTTTTTCCGGTTCACCCACGTCCTGGAAGCGCGGCTGGCGGATTGGGCGGCCAAAACCGAAAGCAAATTGGACGATTTGTTCGTGCCGCTGCTCGGGAAGAGCCTGCGCGTCATCGTGCCGGTGGTGGGCATAATTTTTGCGCTGCCGATTCTCAACTTGCCGCCGGAATACGCCGGCGTGCTCGCCAAGGGCAGCAGCATCCTGCTGATCGTCGCCGTGGCGCTGATTTCTGTTTCAGGCCGTGAACCTCGGCGAAAAAGCCGTGCTGGCACGAATACGACATCACGGTGGCCGACAATCTTCAGGCGCGGAAAGTTTACACCCAGGTTCATGTCCTCAGCAAAACACTCTACGTCATCATCGGCCTGTTCACCGTGGCGTCCGTCCTGATGCTGTTCGAGGAAGTGCGGCAATTCGGCACCAGCATTCTCGCCTCGGCGGGCGTCGTCGGCATCATCCTCGGCTTTGCCGCGCAGAAAACCATTTCCAATCTGTTCGCCGGCTTTCAACTCGCCATGACGCAGCCGATCCGCCTGGACGACGTGGTCATCGTCGAAGGCGAATGGGGCCGCGTCGAGGAAATCACGTTGACCTATGTGATCATTCACATCTGGGACGACCGCCGGCTCGTCGTGCCGTTGAGTTATTTCATCGAAAAGCCGTTTCAAAACTGGACGCGCGCTTCGGCGCGAACTGCTCGGCTCGGTTTTTGTCTGGGTGGATTACTCGCTGCCGCTGGACGAAACCCGCAAGGCGCTGAAAGAAATCATCGAGTCAAATCCGCTTTGGGACAAACGCTTCTGGAATCTGCAAGTGACCGACGCCACCGAAAAAACCATGCAAATCCGCGTGCTGGCCACGTCGGCGGATTCGTCCAAGTCGTGGGATTTGCGCTGCGACATCCGCGAAAAACTCATCGCCTACATCCAGAAAAATCATCCGCAAAGCCTGCCGCAAATTCGCGCCAGTTTTGATCGGACAACTGTCCGGCTCGCCGTCGAAACCATGAAGCCGTCGTTCCAGAGCTTTGGCAGCGGCGTTTGCCGCGTGTATATTGACGGCAACGCCGGCATTTTCCCAAACTGTGCCGGTGGCGGAAAATCTGTGGCGGCTCGTCGCGCAGGAAGACACGGATGGCGACCAGAAAATCACCATCCATGACCACACCACGCCGTTTGAAATTGACGACAAAAACGGCGCGACATTGCGAACGCTGACCAATTTTTATCAAATGTCCGTGCTGTTGCAGGAACTCAAGCGCGCGGACGACCAACACAAACCGGAGACGACTATGGACAATCTGCAACTCGACGAATCCGCCGTGGACCGCACGCACCGGTTCATCAAGGATAATTTTTGGAACGCGCTGACGCGGCGCATTGACGCGCAGCATCTGGACCAGGTCGTCCGCGACCCCAAGGCGGCGGCGAAATATGATTACCTTTATGTGCCCGCCGCCGACTGAAGTTGCCGCCAGATACTTTCAGTCCGTCGGAAATTCCAACTCGCCAACAAACCGTTCGCCCGGACTGAAAGTCGTGCTGCTGCCGCCGCCGGACAAAATCACCGGCGAATTCGTCCGCAACCTCGACGGCGCGCACGGCCTTTTGTCGCTCGCGCTGGAAACGAACGCGGACGGAACAATTTCCGGCGTGCCTTACGTCGTGCCCGGCGGACGTTTCAACGAGCTGTATTGCTGGGACAGTTATTTCATCGTGCTCGGCCTGTTGCAGGATCACCGCAACGACCTCGCGCGCGGCATGGCGGACAATCTGCTTTACGAAGTGCAATACTACGGAAAAATTCCCAACGCCAACCGCACCTATTATCTCACGCGCTCGCAGCCGCCGTTTCTGACGAGCATCATCCGCGCGGTTTATGAATCCGGCACGGTGGACAAAAACTGGCTGGCGTCCGCGCTGAAAATCGCGCGAGCGAATATCAAAACGTCTGGCTCGGCAAAGACCGGCTGGTGAAAATCGGCCAATACGAATTGAGCCGCTATTACGACAGCGGCAACGGCCCCTGCCCGGAAGTCGAACCCGGCCATTACGACGAAAAAATCCAGCCGTGGCTGGCGCAGGTCAAACCGGAAAATCCCGACCTGCCGCTGACGCCGTTTCGTTTTCTGAATGAATATCTTTATTCCGGCAAATATGCGGACTTGAAGGCCGACGGCCTGACGCTCGACCAATTTTTCAAGAACGACCGCGCCGTGCGCGAATCCGGCCACGACACGACGCACCGTTTTGACGACCGCACGGCGGATTTTGTTTCCGTGGACTTGAACTCGCTGCTCTACAAATACGAAACGGATTTCGCCGAACTGCTCGAAAACGAATTCGGCGGCAAACTGCTTGAGCCTCGGCAAGGATTACGGCGACGCCGCGTTCTGGCGGCAGCGCGCCGCCGCCCGCAAAAAGGCGATGATGGCGTTGATGTGGGACGAGCAGCGCGGTTACTTTTTCGACTACGATTTCGCCAATCACCGGCGCTCGACTTACATCAGCGCCACCGGCCTGTGGCCGCTCTGGGCAAAAATGCTCGACGCGAACAATCCGAAGGAAATGGAAGATGTCCGGCGCACGGCCGCTTTCGCCTGCGAAAAACTGGAACAGCCCGCCGGTCTTTCGGCGACCGCAAAGGAATCCGTCGCGTCCGCGCGCCAGCACGATGCGCGGCAATGGGATTATCCCTACGGCTGGGCGCCGCACCAGATGCTCGCCTGGCAGGGATTGAAAAATTACGGCCTCGATGCCGATGCCGGGCGGCTGGCCTACCGCTGGCTTTACACCATCGTGAAAAACGCGCACGACTACAACGGCGTGATTCCCGAAAAATACAACGTCGTCACCGGCTCGCACGAGGTGTTTGTGGAATACGGCAACGTCGGGACAAAATTCGCCTACATCGCCACGGAAGGTTTCGGCTGGATGAACGCCTCGTTCGAGGTCGGGATGAATTTTCTTTCGCCCGCACAGTTGGTGGATTTGCGCCTGTTGAAACCGCCATCGGCGAAATGATTGAATCCAAACGACACAAAACGTGCCGGAATCGTCCCGGCAAACGCGCAAATTGTTATTCACCGCGGCGAATAAGTGGCCGCCGCGCCAATGCCGGCGCGAAGATTCTATTGATTTTATTTGGGAATAACCATTTTGTAACTTTTTTGTATTTTTTTCTTGAATTCCACAACAGGTAGTAGCATGATGGCCGCCGTTCCCCAACTAATTGGGGGCGCGAAATTGGCTGAAAAGCCCATTTTCCTGAAAAATTGACAAATTTTGCCCGGTTGCTTTTACCTCATTTGTTGCCGCCGGGTATTGACGTTTAAAAATTAACTTGGAGATTATCATGATTGACACACGCGAGGATGTCTCGGCTCCAGCTCCCCATGCTGCCGTCCGCCGCCGCACTGCCAGGGTGTCGGCAACACGGGAAATCAAAGGCAAGACCATGTCGAAGAAATATTTGCATGTTGAACGCGTATTCAGCGACGCGAAGGTGAAGCCCTTCGACCAGATCGAGTGGGAAAAGCGCACGGCGGAAATCACCGACGATGCCGGCAAGGTCATCTTCAAGCAGGAAAACGTCGAGGTGCCCAAGTCGTGGTCGCTGCTCGCCACCAAGGTCGTCGTCTCGAAGTATTTTTACGGCGAGATGCACACCGCCGAGCGCGAAACCTCGGTGCGGCAGCTCATCCACCGCATCTGCAGGACAATCGCGGATTGGGGCATAGCGGATGGCTACTTCAGCAAGGCCGACGGCGAGGTTTTTTACGAGGAGCTTTCCTGGCTCTGCGTGAATCAATGCGGCGCCTTCAATTCGCCGGTCTGGTTCAACGTCGGGCTGTTCCATCAATACGGCATCGGCAAGAAGTCCGGCAAGGGCAACTGGTTTTACAACCGCAAGACCGGCGAGGCAGAGCGCGCCGCGACGCAATACGAATATCCCCAAGGCAGCGCGTGCTTCATCCAGTCCGTCCAGGACAACATGGAGGACATCATGCGGCTCGCGTCCAGCGAGGCGATGCTCTTCAAATACGGTTCCGGCACCGGCACCGATCTCTCGCCGTTGCGGTCGAGCAAGGAAAAATTGAGCGGCGGCGGGCGGCCCAGCGGCCCGATGAGCTTCCTGAAGGTTTACGACCAGGTTGCCAACGTCGTGAAGTCCGGCGGCAAGACGCGCCGCGCGGCCAAGATGAACACGCTGCGCGACTGGCATGGCGACATCGAGGAATTCATTGACGCGAAGCAAAAGGAAGAAAGGAAGGCTTGGGCGCTCATCGAGCAGGGCTACGATGGCTCCTACAATGGCGATGCCTACGGCAGCGTCATGTATCAGAACGAAAATCTTTCCGTGCGCGCCAGCGACGAATTCATGACCGCCGCGCTTGCCGGCAAAGAATGGTGGACACGCTCCATCACCACCGGCAAGCCGCTCGACAAAAAGGACGCCGCCAGGCTGCTTTACAAAATCGCCGAGGGCACCCATGTCTGCGGCGACCCTGGAATGCAATACGACGGCGCGATCCAGAAATGGCACACGTGCAAGGGCACCGAGCCGATTCATTCCACCAACCCGTGCAGCGAATACGTCTTCATCAACAACACCGCCTGCAATCTCGCGTCGCTGAACCTGATGAAGTTCAAGAGCGAGGACGGCAAGTTTGACGTGGAGCGGTTCAAGGCCGCCGTGCGCATCTTCATCACCGCGCAGGAAATCCTGGTGGACAACGCCAGCTATCCGACGAAGGACATCGCGGAAAATTCCCATATTTATCCGGACACTCGGCCTCGGCTATGCAAACCTCGGCTCACTCTGCATGAGCTACGGCCTGCCGTATGATTCCAACGAAGGCCGCGCTCTCGCTGGCGCCATCACGGCCATCATGACCGGCCACGCCTATGAGCAGAGCGCGGAAATTGCCGCAAACATCGGAGCGTTTCCGGGCTATCGCGACGCCCGTTGCGCGCATGTTTCAACGCCGCTGATGAAGGACAACGTGGATTCCATGCTCGGCGTCATCAAGCTGCATCGTGAAGCGGTTGAAACAATCCAGCCCAGCCAGGAGTTCAATTATTTGAAGGAAGAGGCGCGCAAAACCTGGGATGGCGCGCTTGCCAAGGGCCGGCAGCACGGCTATCGCAATGCGCAGGTCACCGTGCTGGCGCCGACCGGCACCATCGCGTTTTCGATGGACTGCGACACGACGGGCATCGAGCCGGACATCGCGCTGGTGAAATACAAACTGCTGGCCGGCGGCGGCATGTTGAAGATTGTCAATCGCGGCGTGCCCGATGCCTTGCGGCGGCTCGGCTACGGCGAGGCTCAAAATAAAAACATCATCGCGCACATCGAAAAAAACGACACGATTGAGGACGTTGAGGAAAATGGCGTGGTTGTTAAAGGCGGATTGAATCCGGAGCACCTGCCGGTGTTCGACTGCGCGTTCAAACCGCATCGCGGCAAGCGCAGCATCCACTATCTTGCGCATTTGAAAATGATGGCCGCCGCGCAGCCGTTCATCAGCGGCGCGATATCCAAGACCGTCAACATGCCAAGTGAAAGCACCGTCGAGGAAGTCCGCGACACCTACGTTCAGGCGTGGCAGATGGGTTTGAAATGCGTGGCGATTTACCGTGACGGCTCCAAACGCTCACAACCGCTTAACACGAAAAAAACCAGCGAAGGCGGGGACAAAACGGCCGCGGGAAACACCTCCGCACTCGAGTCCCGCATCAAGGAACTCGATGCGGAGGTGGCCCGCTTGCGCGCCGACACCGGCAAGCCGCTGCGCCGCCGCCTGACGGACACCCGCACGGCGGTCACGCACAAATTCGACATCGCCGGACACGAGGGTTATCTGACCGTCGGCCTTTTTGAGGATGGCCGGCCGGGTGAATTGTTCATCACGATGGCCAAGGAAGGCTCGACCATTGGCGGTTTGATGGACACCATCGGCACGCTGACGAGCATGTCCCTGCAATACGGCGTCCCGCTCGAGACGTTGCTGAAGAAATTTGCGCACCAGCGTTTTGAGCCGAGCGGCTTCACCAAAAACCCTGAAATCCGCAGCGCCTCCTCGATCATTGATTACGTGTTCCGCTGGCTCGCGCTGCAATTCATTCCGGGCTACCGCGACAGCATCATCAATGCCCCGCGGACGCAGCCTGAACTGGCCATGCCCGGCTTGCTGGAGGAGGAAAAAAAAAGAGTGAACCGCCCGGTGCGTGAACTGCCGGTGTCCGACGACAACGATGTGCTCGATGTGAAATCTGAAAATGGCAATGGCCACGGCCACCGGGCACAGGCTTTGACCTCCATGATCACCAACCAGCAGGACGCGCCCACCTGTCCGAACTGCGGCCACGTGGCCGTGCGGAACGGCGCGTGCTACAAGTGTTTGAATTGCGGCGAAAGTCTGGGTTGTTCGTGAGGAACCGGGTCGGAGGAACGGCCGGAGGATTTCGATTCTCCGGCCGGTTATGTTTCCCAAAAACTCCTGCCCGTCATTTTCCCGTGGCAGCGAACGTCAGTCCGCTCCAACTTGAATGGAGCCGGCTCACATCCCCCTCATCGTCCTCGTCCTCGTCCTCGCGCTCGAAATGGAACAACCACAGATCAAATTGATGAGCGCCCGCCGCCGGTCACTTCAAACCACAATCGCTTGACCCCGCGTGCCGCTGTGATAGTGTCGCGGTAATCAGCCGGCTCAACAAATGAATGAACTATGAAAACTCGCGCCCGCGCTTTCACATTGATTGAACTCCTCGTCGTCGTTGGCATCATTGCGGTCATAGCCGCGCTGCTGCTCCCGGCACTATCTGCCGCGAAGAGGCGCGCATTGAGCCGCAGCATGAGCGGCGCCGATTCCGCCGTTCCCATGCACATGGAAGCGCCCGAATCGCCGGGCGCCGCCGCCAGACGTTCACTCGCAGCCATCCGTAGTTTCTCCGCCACCGTTTCTCTCAAGCCGGAATTGAGCGTGGGCACCGTGCAGCCGGAATCCATTTACGCCGCGCAACTCAAAACGACTTTTCAAGCCGCCAATCCATCCGGCACCGGCCAATGCGAAGTGCCGCTGCCGTTGCCGCCCCAAATCATTTCGCTCGCCGACCTCAACGTCACCGTGGATGGCCGGCCCAGCGAATCTGTGGAAATTCGCGGCGACAAACTCGTCTGGTTCGGCAACCTGCCGTCCACGCCCACAACCATCAGCATCGCCTATTCGGCTGTTGGCAAGGGAGTTTATTATCTCCAACCGCCGCCGGGAAACATCCTCGACACGTTTCACATTGACCTCACCGCCGTCGGGTCGGACGTGCGCATGTTGGAACTCTCGCTGCAACCCACACAATTTTCGCACGGCAACGGCCAGACCGTCTACACTTGGGACTACAAACGCCTGCTCTTTGGCCGGCCCATTGCGCTCGACGTGCTGGGCGTGGCGCCGATTGACCGATTGGGCGAACTGACCTGGCTCGGCCCGGCCAGCGTGGTGGTGTTTGGTTTCCTGCTTGGTTTGGTCGCCAACGCGTTTTACATCCGCAACTTCGACCGTTGGATGTTGTTGCTGGTGCTCGGCGCGTTCACAGGCGCCTATCCGCTCATGTATTTCGCGCAGGAATTCATTTCGCTCAATGCCGCCATCCTCTGCTCATCCGGCCTTGTCCTCGTCATCATCGCCATTCGCACGCTGACCATGATGAGGCCAAGTGTCGCACTTCTCGGCGTGGTGCTGCCAGCTGCCGCCGTGCTGGCCGTGACCATCCTGGCCGCGACTGAAAAACGGCTTCAAGGCCTGCTGATTACCGCCACCGGACTGATCTTCTTCATCGTCGCCATGACGCTCATGCCGCGATTGAAACCGGCCGATCCGTCGTCCACAGTCAAATCGCCGTCACCGCCGGCAGGACCAATGAAGAATATTTGAAGTGGGGGCGATTCCTGAAACCGCGAGGCGGAAGCCGCCTCATCATCCCCGTTGTTGGCAAAGCTCCTGATGCCGGGGCTGGGATTGGAAATCGCCGCCCTCGCACTCCGCCACGTATTCCTCCGTGTCCGACTGCAGCCGGTCCCAGCGCTTGCGCAACTCCGCCGCCTCCGCCTTCGTCACCTTGCCGTCCTTGGCCGACACACACACCTCCTCCTGCAACTGCGCCATCCGCTCCAGCACACCGTCCGCAGCGAGCCACAATTGCGGACGGGCCGCCGGCTTGCCGGGCCGGTTGCGGACGAAATGCCCGCCGGCTCTGGCGCAGATCCATTGCACCAGCCGCTCATCGCCCGTCACACGCAGGATATCCGCCAGCTTGTCCAGCGGATTGGGCGCGCCGGTGCCGGCCGATTCGGGCGGACGCGACCATTTGTGGACGATGGATTCTGACAGGCCCAATTCGGCGGCCACCCGTTTGCAACCGTGTTTTCTGAAGACACACCGCAACAATTCCCAAGTTTCCATGATAACCCGACGATTGAGCAATCCCCCCTCCTTGGCAAGCGGATAATTTGTCTCGTCCTCGTTCTCGTCCTCGAAAACCATGAATGGACACGAATTGACGCCGCGGGTTTCCTCTCCGCCTCGAACGGGGAGAGGAATTAAAGGTGAGGTGTCGAAAATCGCTGTTCGCAAATATATTTGTCTCCGCTTAGTTTCCGGCGCAAACTCGTCCGCCAATCTGAATGCCAGCCGAACTGCTAAACCGCAACGAAGCCCAGACTCGATATGAGTTGATTGATCCGGCTTTGGACGGATGCGGCTGGAATCGCGGCAGCGATGTCAGAATTGAAACGACCGCCGGGCAAATTGACATCATTGACGGCAAACCCCATCGCCGGACCGCCGGACGCACGGATTACATTTTGCGCCGTCCATTGGTTGAGGGTGGCGAGCCGATTGCGCTTGCCATCCTTGAAGCCAAGCGGGAAAGACGCCCTCCGGAACACGGATTGCAACAGGGAAAGGAATACCGCGTCGGCGAACTGAATCATGTTCCATTCGTTTTCAGTTCCAACGGCCACCAGTTTATCGAATACGACGAAGCCTCTGGCCAGACTTCCGAGGCGAAACTCATGTCCGGGTTTCCGCGCCCGGAGGAGCTGGTTGCCCGCTATCTCGCGCAGCGTCACCTTCCCACCGCCGCCGCCGCGCTGCAAATGCTCAACACCCGTTACAAGCAGGGCCGCGACCATCTCCGTTACTACCAGGATGCCGCTGTCCGCGCCGCGCTCGAAAAAATCATCACCGAAAAGGTGGCCAAAAAAGCACCGCGCGTCCTGCTCGCCCTGGCCACCGGCTCCGGCAAGACCCGCATTGCCGCAGCCTTGCTCCGCCGGATGCTGGACGCGGGCGCGTTCGGCAAGGCGCTGTTCGTCTGCGACCGCACCGAACTGCGTGAAAACGGTCTTGGTGATTTCCTTGCTGCATTCGGCACCGACGCCTCCGAGGTGAGCACTCGCAATCCCCAGAAAAACGCCCGCGTCCTCATCGCCACATACCAGACGCTCGACCACAAGACCCAGAAACGCACCAGCCCGAAACATCCGGTGAAGAACTTTTTCGAACGCAATTACCCGCCCGGATTTTTCGATGTCATCGTGATTGACGAATGCCATCGCAGTGCGTGGGGCAACTGGTTTGATTTCCTCAACGCCAACAAGGACGGCATCCACATCGGCCTCACGGCCACGCCGCGCCAAATCAAACTGCCGGAGACCGACGACACGCTGACGAAGCAGGAGATTGAAAATGACCGCCGCAAGCTGGCCGACAACCTTGAATACTTTGGCGAGCCGGTTTATGAATATCCGTATCTCCAAGGCGTCGCCGACGGTTACCTGGCTCCGGCCAAGATTGAGCAATGGGATGTGTTTCACGATCGCAGGATTGAACCCGAACGCGTGCGCGGCGTGTTGCGTGCCGACGTGAAAGGCAAGAAGCTCACCAACGCCATCACCGGCCAGCCAGTCACGCCGGATGCCATCGCCGAACGCACCGAGGGCACGGGCCTCGACCGCAATCTTATCCTCGTGGAGCGCACGCCGGAAATGTGCGCGCATCTGTTCAAGCGCCTGCTCGCCGAAGGCGACAACGATCCCCACCAGAAAACCATCGTCTATTGCGCCAGCGACCATCATGCCGATCTCGTCACGAACGAGCTAAACGGTCTTTACGCCGCATGGTGCAAAGCGAAAGGCGAGCGCCGCCTGCCCAGCTACGCCTTCAAGTGCATGGCCTCGAACGACGGGCAATCGCTCATCGCCGACTTGCGCGACAGCCAGAAACGCAATTTCGTCGCCAGCACAATGGACTTACTCACCACCGGCGTAAATGTGCCGTGCGTCCGCAACATCGTTTTCTTCCGTTACATCCGCTCGCCGATCCTTTTCCACCAGATTGTCGGTCGCGGAACACGCGTCGAGGGGGAAAAACTCATGTTCCGCATTTTGGATTACACCGGCGCGACGGCGCTGTTTGGCGCGGACTTCGTCACGCCGCCGCCGCGTGGGGGTGGGGACGGCCCGTCCCCTCCCGGCCCACCCGGCCCGCCGCCGGTGAAAGTCAAGGGCACAAAGATTGAGCTCGGCCATGCCGGTGATTTCTTCCTGATGAACCGCGACGGCCAGACCGTGCGCGCCACGCCGCAGGAATACCGCGCGCGGCTCGTCGAGGAACTGCTCGCCACCGTGCCCACGCTCGCCGGTTTCCGCGAACGCTGGCTGGACCCGGAGCAGCGGCACGAACTCATGGCGCAGCTTACCGCGCAAAACCTGCTGCCGGAAAACCTCCGCACCGCCGCACAGATGGATGATTACGATCTGTTTAATGTGATTGCCGCCGTGGCCTACGGCATAAAACCAAAGACCCGCGCCGAACGCGCCTCCCGGCTGGACTCCACCGCCCCGGACTGGCTGATAAAACTCCCGCAGCCCTCCGTGCGCGTGATCCGCGCCATTGCCCGGCAGTTTGAGAAGGCCGGCACGGAAGCGCTGGAAACGGACCAACTGTGGAGCGCGGGCGAAGTGCGCGCCGCCAAAGGGTTGAGCGCGTTGAAACAAGGCGGCGACCCGGCCAAGCTGCTCCGCCAGACCAAGGAAACTTTGTTCGCTGCGTGAAATGAAAAGTAAGGGCATAAACATGGCGGGGTGGGGACGGCCCGTCCCCATGCTTTCATTATTTGGTCAATGGGGACGAGCCGTCCCCACCCCGCGACCATGAAACCTGAACACCTCAAACAACTCATCACCGGCAAGCGGGAGTGGGCTAGACCGCTCGCGCCGGATGAATCCGAGCAAGGCTTCAAAGGCTGGTATGCCTCCAAACACCTTCCGCACTTTGATTCGCCCGGCACACGCCAGTTCATTACCTACCGTCTGGCTGATGCCATGCCCGCCGCGCGACGCAGCGAGTGGGAAGCATTTCTGGCGCTGGAAGATGATTTAGAAAAGCAGCGCAAAATTGAAGCCTATCTGGACAAAGGCTACGGCGAATGTCACCTGCGCGATCCGCGCATTGCGGATTTGGTGCAGGAAAATCTCTGGCATCATGATGGCATAAAGTATCGGCTGCTCGCGTGGGTCATCATGCCGAACCATGTCCATGCTTTGATTGAGATTTGGAATGTGCCGCTGGGCGAAGTCCTGAAAAGCTGGAAAAGCTACACCGCCAAGGAAGCCCTCAAAATCCTTCGGGGTGGGGACGGCTCGTCCCCAAACTTAAAATCAAAATCACACTGGGACGAGCCGTCCCCGCCCCGGACGTTTTGGGAGGAAGATTATTTTGACCGCTATCTGCGCGATGAGGAACATTACCGCCGGGTGGTGCGTTACATTGAGAACAATCCGGCCAAGGCCGGACTGGTGAAAGCGCCGGAGGACTGGGCCTGGAGTAGTGCGCGTTATCGGGGAGAACCCGGCCCGGTTGTGCCGGAGTTGACGCATCCGACGGCGAAGCGCGCGCCCTCCCCAAATTTATGAAGCAGGGGATAGAATTTGTTGGCGGGGACAAGCTGTCCCCACCCCAATCATTGGGGCGGCGACGGCTCGTCGCCGTTTGGCGAACGGTGAAACTGGGCGAGATTTGCGAGCGGATTGATTATGGCTTTACCGCCAGCGCAGATTTTTCAACGCAAGAACCGCGCTTCTTGCGAATCACCGACATTCAAAACGGGCGGGTAGAATGGGATTCCGTGCCGGGCTGCAAAATTTCTGACGCGGAAACTGAACAGAACCGACTTTCCGACGGTGATATCGTATTCGCGCGGACTGGCGCGACAACCGGCAAAAGTTTTCTCATTAAGTCACCGCCAAAAGCAGTTTTCGCGTCATATTTAATTCGGATGCGGCTGAACGAGGAATGCGATCCAGAATTCTTTTCGCTGTTTTTGCAAGGCGAAGATTACTGGCGGCAAATTCGTTCGCAGGCACGCGGCGGCGCGCAGCCAAATTTCAATGCCTCGATGCTGTCAGCACTTCGAGTAAAGCTGCCTGATTTGCCAGAGCAACGCCGTCTCGCGGCGCGGTTGCGGGAGCAGATGGCGGAAGTGGAGCGGGCGCGCGCCGCCGTGCAGGCGCAACTGGACGCCGCACAAACTTTAGTTTTGGCTTTGCTTCGTGAATCCTTGAAAACTGCTGGCCGCCGCAAATGGTGCATTCCCGAATGTCTTTCTGAAATCACGGAAGGCATAGGCGAACGATGGAGTGAATTTCCAGTCTTAGGCGCAACTCGCGCCGGTCTCGCTCCAGCAAAAGAAGGCGTTGGCAAGAATCCCGGACGCTACAAACCAGTGACGCCCGGCACAGTGTTCTACAATCCGATGCGTATTCTTCTCGGCTCAATCGCGATGGTAAGCGAAGACGACCAACCTGGCATCACCAGCCCCGATTACGTCGTGATACGCGGCATTGAAGGGAAATTGCATTCGACTTGGTTTTATTATTGGTTTCGCTCCCCAGCTGGCGCGGATTTCATCCTATCGCTGACGCGCGGCGCAGTTCGTGAGCGTTTGTTGTTCAACCGGCTGGCAAAAGGCGCAATAGAAATTCCAAATTGGCAAACGCAACTTCGAGCTGTGGATCAGTTGCAGGAAATCAAAAAGCTCCGTCAGTCATTGGAAACGCGGCTGGCTGAAATCGAGCTTCTGCCCGCCACGCTGCTGCGCGCCGCCTTCCGGGGCGGGGACGGCCTCGTCCCCGGTTAGTATATTTTATCTTTCGGCGACGGGCCGTCGCCGCCCCGGTGTTCAACGGCCATTTGCCGGTTGTCTAAAAAGTTGACTTATGGTTGTCTCATCGGCCATCCTCCGCGCATGAGCTATCAGCCGCAATTCACCGTCACGCCCGCGCTGCTGCGGCGGGTGGAGCAGATCGCCGCGCTGCGGGAACGCATCCTCGCCGCCACGGTGGAAGTGCCGTGGATTCCCGCGCTGCAAAAGGACACGCGGACGCGCAACACCCATTCCTCGACGGCCATTGAGGGCAATCCGCTCACGCTGGAACAGGTCCGCGCGGTGGAGGAAGGCCGGGAAATCCCCGCCATCGCCGCCCGCGCCCGGCGCGAGGTGGTGAATTATTTTGCGGGGCTGCGGTTCGTGGAGCAGCACGCAGACAAGAAAAAGATCGCGCACGAGGAAATTTTCCGGCTGCACAAAATCATCGCGGGCGAGGTGATGGATCAGGGCACGGCGGGGCGTTATCGCACCATCGCAGTGCGCGTCGGTCGCTACGTTCCACCGCCGCCGGAAGATGTTTCGGGACTGATGTTTGAACTGCTGACCTGGTGGAACCAGGAAGCCGAAAAATTGTCGCCGGTGTTGAGTTCGGCGATTTTGCATTATCGCTTCGAGTCCATCCATCCGTTTGCCGACGGCAACGGGCGCACGGGCCGCGCGCTGGCGTTGTGGGAGCTTTACCGGCGCGGGTTTGACACGCATCACATCTTTTCCGTGGATGAATTTTATTGGGAAGACCGGCCGCGCTATTACGCGGCGCTGGATGCCGTGCGGCGCGAGGGCGAGAATTTGAGCGGCTGGCTGGAATACGCCGCCGAGGGTTTGCAGCTCACGCTGGAGCGCGTCTGGACGCGGGTGCAAAAACTTTCCGCGCAGCCGGGCCGGAAGAAGCTGGTGCTGCGCCCGAAACAGGAGCAGTTGCTGCAATTGCTTCGCGATCATAAAAGCATGACACCGCAGGAAATCTGGGACGCGCTCGGCGTGACGAAGCAGGGCGCGATGAAGTTGATGCAGCCGCTGCTGGACGCCGGTTTGGTGCGGCGGGTCGGCACGCGAAAAACGGGTCGTTATCTTCTGGCATGAAACAAAAAGATTCCAACGGCAACGGCAAACGCCACAACCGGGGCGGCGACGGCTCGTCGCCGGGTGAGCACAGCGATAATTCTGCGGGGACGGGCCGTCCCCGCTCCGAAAAACGCCATGCTTCGCAGCAATCGCTCAACGGCGCGGTCAAATCCATTTGCGACATCATGCGGCGCTCGAATTGCGCCGGGGCGTTGCAATATGTGCCGGAACTGACGTGGCTGCTGTTTCTCCGCATCCTCGACGAGCAGGAGGCGCGCGAGGTGGACGAGGCGGAGGCGCTGGGCATCCGGTTCAAATCGTCCATCCCCAAACCGTATCGTTGGCGCGATTGGGCCGCGCCGGATTCGCCGTTGCGCCAGGACAAGAACGCGAGCGTCTGGAAGTTCGTCCACGAGGATTTGCTGCCAAAATTGAAGTCGTTGGAAAAGCCGCGTGACGCCACCGCGCGGCAAAAGGTCATCAGCGAAATCATGTCGAGCGTGGAGCGCAGCCGGATTGATTCGGAAAAGAACTTTCTCGACGTGCTCGACAAGGTTCACGAAATCAGCAGCGTCACGGTGGATGACACGCACGTTTTCACGCTGTCGCAGGTGTATGAAGGTCTGTTGCTGAAAATGGGCGAAAAGGGCAACGACGGCGGGCAGTTTTTTACACCGCGCGAAATCATCCGCGCGATGGTGCGGGTGGTGGATCCAAAAATCGGCCAGACGGTTTATGACCCCGGCTGCGGCACCGGCGGCTTTCTCGCGCAGGCTTACGAATATATGCGGGCCAAAGCGGGCGATGATATCACTGGCCCGAAGCTGGAGACCTTGAAGCGCCGCACATTTTACGGGCGCGAGAAGGACAACGCGGTTTATCCCATTGCGCTTGCCAATCTCGTGTTACACGGCATTGACGAGCCGCACATCTGGCACGGCAATTCGCTGTCCGGCGTGGCGGCTTATGATGGTTTGTTCAATGACGCGCCGCAGTTTTACGACGTGGTGCTGATGAATCCACCCTTCGGCGGCAAGGAAGGCAAAGAGGCGCAGATTCCCTACGAATACAAAACCGGCGCGACGCAGGTTTTATTCCTGCAAAACGTGCTCAAGAGCATGAGGAAGAACAGCCATTGCGGAATCGTGCTGGATGAAGGCGTGCTGTTCCGCGTGGACGCCGAGGCATTTGTGAAAACCAAACGCAAGCTGCTGGAGGAATGCAATGTGTATTGCATTATCAGCCTGCCGGGCGGCGTGTTCACATCGGCGGGCGCGGGTGTGAAAACGAATCTGGTTTTCTTCATCAAAGGCAGGCAGACGGAAAAAATCTGGTATTACGATTTGTCCGACATCAAGACCGGAAAAAAGACGCCGTTCACGCTCCGGCACTTTGAGGAGTTTTTCCAACTGTTGCCCAAACGCGCCGATAGCAAACAAAGCTGGACGATGGATTTTTCCGCGCGTTTGCAAAAGGCGCTGGAAGAAGCCCGGCCCTATCGCGAGAAAGGAGCGGAACTCTCCGCCCAAGCCAAATTACTGGAAGATAAAATCCGTGAGAGGCGCAAAGCAAAAAAGCTCGCGGACATTGAACTGGAAGAGAAATGGAAGGCCGTCGAGCGCGAAGCGCGTGAGTCACTGGCAAAAGGCGATTCCATCGAGAGCGCGGCTTATGATTTAAAAGCCGTCAACCCGAACCGAGTTACCAAGGAGGACAAGCGCACACCCGATGAGTTGATGGATTTCATCACTGCCAAGGGACTGGAGGCCGACGCTGCATTGAAATCCCTGCGCGATCTAATCCCGACGTAGGTTTAAAATCCCCGCAATCTGCGCCGATTGGCATTTATCAGCGGTTCACTCCCTGCGTTCTTTCGCGGCAAACAGAATCTGTGTCCACCCGCTGTTAAATGCTGTTTTCGGAACGGCTTTTTTCTGCATTTGATTTTCCGGCACGGTTGGCGTTAGCATCCGCACAATCATGGATGCGGCTCCCAAACACAGCCCGTTTCAATCCATCTACCGGCAGGATTTCGAGGTGCTCGAAGAGCGGCAGGGCAAATTGCGCCTGTATCCCCACACGGGACAACTGCCGCTGCTCCTGCGGGCGTTGAATTTTGAGTTTTACGGCGCGTTGCCGGACAACATCGCCCGCACGGACAAGCGCGGCGACGGCTTCCACAAAATCATGCTCAAGTCGGCGGCGGTGGTGTTTTGCAGCGCCGTAAATTCCCGGCGTAAGGACGCCGTGCGGCTCCTGGCGTTGCCCGATGCCGATTTGGTGTTCAAGGTCACGGTGGCGCAGCAAATCACCGAGGAAACCAAGCGCGGGCCGGTGCATCGGTTCCGGTTTTACGGCGGGCCTGATTTCTTTCCTGAAATCTTCATGTCTGGCCGGCGGCTGGCGTTTACGGACCATGTGCTGGAGCGGTTTTCCAGCCGGGTGCCCAATCGCGTGGGCGATGATTTGTCCTTGTTCCTGATTTCCTTTTTCGGCTCGCCGCATTTGGCCATGCCAGTGGGGCCGTCCCGCGCCTTCATCATCCCGTGGCAGGAGTCCATTCTGGCGTTTCCGTTCCGGGAGCCGGAAGACGATGAGTTTGTCATTACCACCTGTCTGACCATCAACGAAACCCATTCGCTGGTGCAGGAATTCCCGCCTCTGGTGGGGAACTTGTGTTACCGCCCGTCGTTCATCCCGCCGAAGATCCGGCATTGGATGCCGACCAAATGGATGCTGGACTTGCATGCCAAATGGGAAAGGAAGGTGCCGATGCCACCGCCGTTGTTTGGCCCGGAGAAAATGGACTGGCATCAGTTTGGCCTGCGGGTCAAGGACAGCACGCAATTGGAGGGACATGGCCCCGGTTCGCAATTCTTCTTTTTGGATCACGTCCCCGGCCCGTGCTTCTTCGATGTCAAACCGGGAAAGCCCGAACCGCGTGCGGATGAGCTGGCCTTTTACAAAATCCACGACCCGAAGGTGGATTGGGACGCCAGATTTGCCCGCAGGGATGACTCGCTGAAGCATGAAATTGATCCGCACTGACGGATAAACTGCCGTTTTCAGTTGAAACATGGCGTTTTAGAGGGGTTTCACACATATCACCTTCTTGCAAAAGCCCAGCCCAGTCTTGAACTGGAACAGTTCAACCTCGAATCGGAGCAGTTCAGTCTGGTTGTCTCAAAAAGCAAATCTGCGCGCGAGCCGCACAAATCTGCGGGCAACGAAAACAGATCTGCGGCAAGGCAAAACAATGCCGTCCCGGAGCGGCGCGATACTGAACCGATGCAGGACGACATTGAACCGCCACGGCGCAACTTTGAACCGACTTGCGACGGGGTCGAACCGGTGTCGGACGAGATTGCGGCAGCCCGCCACGAGACTGAACCGTGCGGGGACAGCGTTGTAGTGGCAGGAAACAAATCCGCGGAGCAAGGGAACCAATTTGCGGAGAACCGGGACGATGCTGAACCGGTTTGGTTCAACACTGCACGGGTGCGGTTCAATACCGAATCGGGTTGATTCAATATTGAACCGGCCTTCCGCAAGTGATTCCGATTTTCGTGCGGAATCGTAATAGGCAGGTGCGGGGGGATTGTGATTAAGTGCCAGCGTGGTTGTAGCGGCGGTCTGTGACCGCCGATTCGAAATGGAATCCGCCGCTCGCAGAGCGACGCTACAGCTCAAACAAAAACAGGCGATGATATGGCAGACTACGATTCAGGCCAGGCTTATGACAGCGGAATCCTCTACGATGCCGGTTCGCCGCCACAACCATTGAAACGTATGGCAAAAATCAAAGTTAAATTAAACCTGCGGGAAAAATCGGACAGCGACCTGCTGACGTTCGCGCAGCAGCACGTGGCGGCAATGACGGGCAACGCGAATTTCACCACGCCGCTGCCGGCGGTCACGGCGTTCGCGCCGGTGTTGACGGGGTATCAAACGGCGTTGGCCAGTTCCAACACGGCGCAGGCCGCGGCCAAACAGGCGACCCAGGTGAAGGACACGGCGCGCGCGGCGCTGGAGAGCGCGCTCACGCAGCGCGGCAATTACGTGGAGCTGACCGCCGCGGATGCCAACGACCCGGTGGCGGTGGTCGAGAGCGCCGGGTTCAGCGCCAAGAGCGCGTCCACCCCCAGCGGCGTGCCGGACATGGTGCAAAACCTGTCCGTGACGACGGGCGACAACGCGGGAGAGATTGACGCGCAATGGGACCCGGTCGCCGGCGGCAAAATCAGTTACGAGCTTCACTGGAGCCAGTCTCCGGCCACGGACGCGAGCTGGAAGAATTGTCCCGGCACAACCAAATCCAAGTCGGTGCTGACGGACTTCACGAGCGGGCAGCAGATTCTGGTGCGGGTGCGGGCGAAAGGTCCCGGCGGCATCGGCGCGTGGAGCCAGACGGCATCGAAGTTTGCGCCGTGACCTTGCGGTCAGCCACCGGTAGGGCGCGACACTCCGTGCGCGCCGGTCTTTTCAGACGGCCACCGGCGGCGCGGTCGGAGACCGCGCCCTACCATCAACCGATATTATTTATGGCCTTTAATCCAAATCTACCAGCCGACCATTCGCCGGTTGTCGCGGCGGAACTGCGGTCGCAACTGAACGCGTTGAAGGCGCTGATTGACGCGCAAGGCACGCAAATCACCACGCTCACGCAACAGCTCGCCAGCCGGCCCACGATGGACGAGGTGAACGCGGCCATCGTGGCCAACAGCGCGGCCAACCCGGCGGACATCACCTATACGCAGATGACTCCCTCCGATCCGCCCACACAATCGGATTTGCAAACGGTCATTGACCTGTTGAATAGTCTGATTACAGCCGTGAAACGGCAGGTGTAGCGGCGTGGCGGGGTAATTCTTGAGGCGGCGCAGGCGGCGGTCCAAGCGCGGGCAGGATGAGCCATTCATCCATGCGGTTGACCATAACGGTTCAAATTGACATCGGCACAGTTGAGGTGCTGCGCCATGCTCTGCGAGGCGCATCGGCTCGCGGCGCGATCCGACCCGCCGACGTGCCACAGTTGTTTGAATTTGCTACGGGCAATGTCAACGAATTTCCAAAGCTCCGGCCTCCGACAACATTGCTTGTTTCCCACCAGAGCACCAGTTATGCTTCCACCCATGAGCAATGGCAATTCTTATATTCTGCCAACGGTGACACAGGCCGGCTTGGCAGTGGCGATATTCGACTTCGACTCGTGGGCCGGATTTTCAAATTTGGGGTCGGCCCACAAACCAGGCGCCGATCTAATTCCCCCCTTGGACATCGAAACCCGCACTTGAACATAGGCATTTCGGAAAAAGGTTCAGCAGGGAACTGAAATGTCCGCCAAAGCTCCAACCCAGACAGCCCAAGCTCGGATACGAAGTTTGTCGGTGCAGATTCACCGGCGATGCGATCCGACAATGGGGATCGTCACCACCGGCCCGACGGTGGCGCAGCAAATTCATCTCACCATCCGCCCGGAAAGCGGTGAATCCGTGGATGCGCTTGTCCAAAGGGCCGCCACCGAGTTGATAGGGCGCAAGGCTGTGGCGGTGCGAATATTCGTCTTTGGTTCGCTTGGTGCGCGCAAGTCCGCGCTGGCCGCCCTGGGTTCCAGGCTGGGCAATCATATGCCGGTCGCTTGGGTGCAAGGGGCAAGCTGTAATGGACATCCGCTGGCGGGGCTGCAAATTCAAGCGGTGGCCGGCACGGAAATTTATTCAACATTGGTGGAAGACTCCAGAATCCAAGCGTCCAGCTCGCCAAACTCCGGACCTGCTGATGCTTCAGAACATGTGAAAATCTGGAAAGAAGCGCGGGCCACCCATTGCGTTCTCTCCGGACTTGTGCCGATGCATGCCGGTGACAGCCGGGCTGACCAGACCGCTCAATTATTCAGCTTGATTCAAAACGGATTGGCCAAAGCCGGAATGGACGTGAAACACATTGTGCGGACGTGGTTTTATCTCGACAATATTCTGTCCTGGTATGGAGATTTCAATCGTGTGCGCAACCGTTTCTTTGATGAGCACGGGATAGCCGCGGGGAAAATGCCGGCCAGCACCGGTGTTGCGGGGAAAAACCCCGCCGGCGCCGCGCTCACCGCCGCTGTCTGGGCCGTCCGCCCGGATGATTCCAGGAGGAAATTGGTGCGCACAGTGGCTTCGCCGGGCCAATGCCCGGCGCCGGCTTATGGCAGCGCCTTCAGCCGGGCGGCCGAAATCAGATCGAATGGTTTCCGGCAACTGCTGATTTCCGGCACGGCGAGCATTGCGCCGGGCGGCGAAACCTGTCATGTCGGCGACGTGGCGGCGCAGATTGACCGGACGATGGAAGTGGTGGAAGGCATTCTGGCATCGCGAAAAATGTCCCTGGCCGACACCTCGCGGGCCGTTGCCTACTTCAAATCCGCGAAAGATGGCGCCGTTTTTTCCAAATGGCTGGAGCGGCGGGAAATGCCGGGCCTGCCCGTGCTGAAAGTCCATTGCGACCTTTGCCGGGCTGATCTCTTGTTTGAACTGGAGCTTGACGCGATACAAGCCGTCCATTCATGAAACACCGCGGGCGCCATGGCAGGGACGATCGCGAACGCGTTGGTGTGAGGCTTGATTGGGCATTTCGCGGTGTTTGGGGGCCGTCCCTGTTTTTCGCCGCATTTTTTCTTTACGTCTGTTTCAGAGTTCAACCCAGCCTGCTCCTGCACAGCCGCGGGCCGCTGTTCTTCTTTTCACATTCGTTCTGGAAACCCTTCCCGGCGCGTCCGGGAGGTTTGTTGGAATATGTTTCGGCTTTTGTGGCGCAATTGGACCACTTTGACTGGCTGGGCGGATTGGTGCTGACCCTGGTTTGCTGGCTGATTTTTGCCGTCAGCCGCCGGATTGTTGAACCCGCCGGCAATGGGTGTCCATGTATGATTTTGGTGCTGCCCTTGCTCCCGCTGCTGCTGATTCTCGACAAATATCAGGCGTCTGTCTGGACCATGGCGTTGGGAGTTCTCGTCAGCCTGGCCGCCGCGTATGGATGGTGCCTTGTTCCTGTGACGCGGGTCGGGGTGCGACTGATTTGTTGCGGGACCATTGCCGGGGCGATTGGCTGGGCTGCGGGATTTTGGCCCTGCTTGAGTTTTGCAAGCCTGGCCGCGTTGACCGGGTTCAGACAGCGGCCAGGCTTTTGGCCGGCGCTTGGTTGTCAAATCGCGGGATGGATTCCGCTGCTGCTCCTCGTGTTATTGGCCGGTTCCCGCCGGGGCAGCCTTTTAAATCCGTGGGGTTCCATGGACCAGTGCCTGATGGCCGCCGCCGTTTTTCTGCTCCTTCCGGTCATCATTGTGATCCGGACAATTTTGCCGCAAACGGCGGACACGGCGCCGGTGTCCCAGACCCGTCAACGGAAAAATGAAAATTCAACGGTGCCGGCGAGACTTTGGAACTCCCGCGGCCTGCGGGAAATCTCCGCGGCCATCCTTTTGTCGGCCGGTTGCGCGGTGGTCTGGCTGGATTTTGACGAACAGGAGAAACTCAACGCGCAAATAGACTGCGCCAGTTGGCGCGGAGATTATTCGTTGGTGCCGGTTCTGGCCCGTCAGTTGAAGTCCATCCAGCCCTCCACGGAAGTGCGGTTGCACTTTGCCTTGTGGAAGGATGGAAAACTGCTCGACAACCTTTTCTCGTTCCGCGCACAGAGTTATCCGGGCCTGTTTCCGGGCCTCTCACAAGGCGTGGTTGCCTGCCGTTCCCAAGTCGAGCCGCTGCTGGAGCTGGGCCTGATCAACGATGCGGAACACTTCGGCATCGAGGCGCTGGAAAATGAAGGCAACCGGCCGGATTTGCTCAAGCCCCTGGCGGAAATCAACGTCTTGAAGGGGCGGCCGCAGGCGGCGCGTATCTTTTTGAATGTGCTGTCCCAAGTGCCCTTTGAGGGAGATTGGGCCTGTGCGCGCCTGCAACAGTTGGCCCGGGATCCCGGGTTGCGGGACGATCCGCTGGTCTCGGAAGTCCGCCCGTGTCTGATGACGGACGATTCAGCCCACACCTCGATGGCGACCGGCGCCTTGTTGCAGAATTTGCTGCGCGCCAACCGGCACAACCGCATGGCCTTCGAATATTTGGAGGCCCATTATCTTCTGACGCTCCAGCTTGACCCGTTGGCCGATCTTCTCTCGCGTATGGATGATTCCGCCGGCGCGGACATTCCCCGGAACTGCGAGGAGGCAATTCTGTTTTACGAGCGCAGCAAGAATGTCCAAGTCGAGCTGCGCGGGCGGAAGATCAGGACGGAAACCGTCGAGCGCTTTCAGCGATTCTCCGAGGAGGCGTCCGGACCGGCGGCGGCCACACCGGAAGGCCGTGCGGCGCTCGCCCGCGATTTCGGCGACACATATTGGTTTTATTTCTTTACCTGGACAGCCAACCAAACCGCGCGAAAATGAATTGCAAATACATGAAGAAACGGCTGTTTGCGTTCCTGGCGGCGGCCTTTGCGATTGGCGGGTTTTTCACGCTGGCACAATGCTCGCGTGCGGGCGGGTTTGCGCTTGATGCGCGAACCACGCCGCGTTTGGAGCCTGATTATGCGGGCATCACCGTGCCGCCAAACATGGCTCCGCTGAATTTCCAGATTCTTGAACCCGGCGTCAATTTCAAGGCCGAGTGGCGTGCGCCAAGGGGCAAACCGATCCAGGTGACCTCGCGCAATCCGGTCATTCGTCTCCCGCAAAAGGCCTGGGAGGATTTGCTTCGGGCCAATGCCGGGGAACCGCTATGGTGCAACGTCGCCGTGCAAGATGCCCGGGGTCAATGGAATTCATTTGTCACCATCACGAACCGGATCGCTCGGGAGGAGATTGACAATTACATCACCTACCGGCTGCTGAAACCGCTCTACAACATTTATCTGCACGTGGGGATTTACCAGCGTGATTTGCGTTCCTTTGACCAGCGGCCCATCCTGGAAAACGATCGTTTAAACAACCAATGTTTGAACTGCCATACCTTCCTGAACCGCAGCCCGGATACGTTTGCGCTCCACACGCGCACCACCACCAACCTGCACCCCATGGCACTGGTATGGTCCAATCACATCTCCCGCGTGGATCAAACGATGGGCTATTTGTCCTGGCACCCCAGCGGACGGCTCCTGGCCTACTCGGCGAACGACCTGTCGCTCTTCAGCCACACCCTGGGCGAGACGCGCGATGTTTTTGACGCCCGATCGTCCATCCGCATTTACCGGGTGGATTCGAACTCGGTGGTATATCCGGCGGCGCTTACGCTGACCAATCGAAATGAGACGTGGCCTTCCTGGTCACCGGACGGCCGTTACCTATATTTCTCGGCAACGGATCCCAAGCCGATCGAGCAATTCCGCGAAATCCGGTATGACCTGATGCGCGTCAGTTATGACATTGAGCGGGACCGGTGGGGCGAGCCGGAAGTGATGGTGTCGTCACAAGCAACCGGCCTTAGCGCCTGCCAGCCGCGGGTTTCCCCCGACGGCCGGTATGTGATGTTCTGCCTTAGTGATTACGGAAACTTCCCCATCTACAGGTCCAGCACCGACCTTTATCTCCTGGACGTGGCGACGCGCAAGTTCCGTCGTCTTGACGAAATCAACAGTCCCGAAGCCGATTCGTGGCATTGCTGGTCCAGCAACGGCCGGTGGGTGGTCTTCAGCAGCAAGCGGCTGGACGGCCTTTTCGCCCGCCCGTTCTTCACGCATCTGGATCAGAACGGCGTCTTCAGCAAACCCTTCCTTTTGCCCCAGGAGGATCCGGATTTCTACGACTCCTGTCTTGAAACGTTCAACCTGCCGGAATGGGTTCTCGGTCCCGTTCAGGTTGGGCAAGACGAGCTGGCGCGGGCGTTTTTGAAGCCGGACCGGGAATTGATTCCGAGCAAGGCCGCGCATGCTTCAAATCCGCAGGAGATGAGCCAGGGTGCCGCCCGATAGTCCGTTTTTATTGAAAAGAGACTGACAACTTTTGATTGCCCGTTCCGCCGGTGGCTGCACTCGCTCTCCGGCGTATTGTTTTCTGCGGCTTGTATATTTGTTTGCGGGTGTTTAATCTGCCCGCATGAGCGATGGCAATTCTTTCATCCGTGAGGATCCCTGGCGCATTTTCCGCATCATGTCCGAGTTCGTGGACTCGTTCCAGACGATGTCCCAGGTCGGCCCGGCGGTGACGATTTTCGGCTCCGCGCGAACGAAACCGACGGACAAGTATTACCGCGCGACTGTCACCATCGCCAAGGGGTTGGCGCAGCATGGCCTCGGCGTGGTCACCGGTGGCGGGCCGGGAATCATGGAGGCGGCGAACAAGGGCGCGGCGCAGGGCGGCGGCAAATCCATCGGCCTGAACATCGAACTGCCGCACGAGCAAACCGGCAACCGCTACACCAATGTGCCGCTGCATTTTCATTATTTTTTTGCGCGCAAGGTCTGCTTCGCAAAATACAGCCTCGGCTTCATTTACATGCCTGGCGGCTTCGGCACGCTGGATGAATTGTTTGAGATTCTCACGCTGGCGCAGACCGAGCGCATCCCGCAATTTCCACTCATCCTTTTCGGCCGGTCCCACTGGAAGGGGCTGCTGCGCTGGGTGAAATCCGAGGTGCAAACCCGGCACGGCTACATTGGCTCCGCCGACATGGACCTCCTGAAAGTCACCGACGATCCCAAAGAAGCCGTGCGCATCATTCTTGATTACGAGCGCCGCGTCGGCACGCCGTCCGCCCTGCCCAAGGCGTTTGCGTGAAATGAATCCGCGAATTTCGCGAACGGACGCAAATTCAATGTTTCGTTCGCGAGCATTCGCGCAGTTTGCGGATGAAAGAAATCATGCGCCCACTGATCCAGGAAGTTTCAACGCCGCACACGCCCGAATCGCTGACGGCGCAACTGTTCACCCCGCACTCGAATGTCGTTTTGTTGCGCACGTCGTCGTTCGATTCGCCGTCGGCGCGCTATTCCTTTGTCACCGCAAATCCGTTTTTGACGTTCCGCTCGTTTGGCTCCCAGTGTGAACTTCGTTTCCCCAACTCCGAACTCCGAACTCCGAACTCCGAACTGCAATTCGGAAACCCATGGCATTTCCTCGACAGCCTGATGTCGCGCTTTGAATTGCTGGACGAAATTGACCTGCCGTTTCCGCTCGGCGGTTGCTTTGGCTACTGGGGCTACGACTTGAAGAATTTCACCGAGCCGAAACTGCCCCGCCGCGCGGTGAACGATCTGGAATTGCCCGATTGCCACGTTGGTTTCTACGACAGTCTGGTTGTATTTGATCATCACCTCGGAAAAGTCTTTGTCGTCTCCACCGGATTGTGCGCAGACGGTTCTCGGAGTGACGCTCGGGCGGAGGCGCAACTGGAATCTTGGCGATCCCAACTTGGGAGGGACGGCGTGTCGCCGTCCCAAACAAATTTGGAAGGATTGGGAAGGCGACACGCCGTCCCTCCCATTTCCAATGTTTCCCGCGCCGATTTCATTGCCGCTGTCGAACGGGCACAAAAATACATCCGCGCCGGCGACATTTACCAAGTCAACTTGTCCCACCGGCTCACGGCGAAATTGGCTGGAGTTCAAGCTTCAGCTTGTCCCCCAGACACGCTAAAGCGTGAACTCCAACAAGGCTGGGAATTGTTCCAGAGGCTTTCCACCGTTTCGCCCGCGCCATTTTCAGCATTTCTGGATTGCGGCGATTTTGAAATTGCATCGTCGTCGCCCGAGCAATTTCTGCGAATGAGCGGCTCGCACATCGTCACGCGGCCCATCAAGGGCACGCGCCCACGCGGGGCTGACGCCACGCACGATGCCCAGCTCGCCTACGAACTCCAGACCAACGCGAAAGAGCTGGCCGAGTTGGTGATGATTACCGATCTGCTGCGGAATGATTTGGGCAAGGTCTGCGAATTCGGCTCCGTGCAGACGCCGGAAATCGCCAAGCTGGAAAAATTCGCGCAAGTGCAGCATCTCGTTTCCACAGTCGAAGGCCGGCTACGCAACGACATGACGCATTTTGCCGCGTTCGCGTCGGCTTTTCCCGGTGGCAGCATCACCGGCGCGCCGAAATTCCGCGCTATGGAAATCATTGACGAACTGGAGCCGGTTTCGCGCGGACCTTACTGCGGCGCAATCGGCTATCTCGGCTTCAACCGTGAGAGCCAGTTGAGCATCACCATCCGCACAGCGGTCTGCAAGGACGGCCTCGCGCATTTCAACGTCGGCGCCGGCATCGTGGCCGATTCCAATCCGGAGGCGGAATATGAGGAGACGCTGGCGAAAGCGGCGGGATTTCTAGCGGCATTGATTCAACCGAGGGTGGACACAGATGAATACAGGTTGCGCCGCACATCAACAACTCATTGAATATTTTGCTGCTTTCTCTTTTGGAACAACCAAGATTGTCTTTTGCTTTGGAAAGCGAATTAAGACTAAATTCTCGCTCCGCATCCGCTTGGTTTTTGTATCCCACCATTCGGGTTTGCCCATTTGCAAGCCATTTTCAAACGCCGCAACCCACGCCTTTCCATTTAATTCCGTTTGGGTGCCGAATTTGATAGTTCCTGCCGCAACATTTGTATCAATCAAAATTGCCAACCCGAAATTACCATGCATTGATCCAACAATCCGCCGATGGAACAGAGTTGAACCGGTGATGAGGAAAATGTCGTGTCTAGTTGATGGCCAAAGCGATTTGTCAAATACTGGATAACTTCGGGAGAGCCAGAAACCTTTGGATAACCTGTCGCCCGAAAATCATTCGGATTAAATCTAGATTTTGTAATTTCGCGAGTCGTGACAGTTGCCGCGCCGGTGATAAGCAAAATTCCGATGCTGGCGGCAATTGTTGTTTTCACTTTTGTCCATGCCATAATTTTCAATGCTCCTTTGATGAGGGTTAAGGTTGAAGCTGAAGCCGCCGCGCCTTTGGCCAGCGCGACGGTGGTCACGGATTTTGCCAGCGCCACGGGCGCGGCTTGGATGGAATTGGCGGAAATCTTTTCAGCAAGGGTTGCCGTCGTCGAAGTAACGCCGCGTTTGGAAAAATAGCGGTGCAACTTTTCAAGCGCGCGGCTGACGCGCTTGCGGGCGGTGTCTTCGCCCGCGCCCAAAGCGTTTCCGACCTCCGCCAGCGATTTGTTTTCAAAGAACCGCAGCAGCACAGCCTGCCGGTCCTTTTCGCCGAGCGAAGCCAGAGCCTCGTCCAGCAACGGCGACATCTGGTTCCAAATATCGTCAGGGGCGGCGGAAGAAAATTTAGTTTGCATTTGCAACTCCTTTTCAATGGTGGCCATCCGCAAGGATCGTTTGGCTTCGGCGCGGATTTGCGCCAGCGCGGCAAACCGCGTCGTTCGGAAAAACCAGCCGGTCAATATGGTTTTTTCCGAAATCCGCCCGGCCTTTTGCGCCAGGATGATGAAAACCGCCTGCGCGATTTCCCCGGCCAGATGCGGGTCGCGCACCTGCCGGAGCGCCGCCGAATAGACAAATTCGATGCGCCGCGAAACCAGTTCAGCAAACGCCGCTTCGGAGTTGTTTGCCGCGTATTCGCGCAGCAGCGCCATGTCGTCCATTGCCTGCATTCACATATAAATGCCGGTTTTTGGAGAAACCGGACAATCTTTTTTCAAATATATTAACGCAAAGACGCCAAGGCGCGAAGGCGCGGCGAACAAACCAACTTGCGGAGCGCGGGCGGCACGCCTGCAAGTCTCCGGCTGTCTTTGGAACTCGCGGGCGGGCCGTCCCGCTCCTTTTACTTTGCGTCTCCGCGTCTTTGCGTTAAAAGTCTTCATGCTCGTTTTTCTCAATGGCCAATTCGTTCCCGAAGAACAGGCGTTGATTCCTGTGAATGATCGCGGCTTTCTGCTCGGCGACGGATTGTTTGAAACAATGCGCGTCGCCAATGGCAGGCCGTTCCGGTTTGAGCAACATCTGGATCGGCTGGCGCGCGGGGCGGAATTCTTGAAAATAAAATGTCCGTTCACGCCGCGTGAACTCGGAATATTTGCCGCGCAACTCATCGAAAGGAACCAGACGCCCGAAGCCATCCTGCGCTTGACGCTGACACGCGGGCCAGGTGGACGCGGTTACACACCGGCCGGCATCAATCCGACACTGGTCATGTCGCTTCACGCCGGACCGGAGACCGGCGCTCCGTCGCGATGGAAACTCATCACCTCCTCGTTCCAAATCCCGGCCGGCGACCCGATGGCTGCGTTCAAGACGACGAGCAAAATTCTGCACGTCATGGCGCGCGCCGAAGCCGTGGAACGAGGCGCGGATGAAGCGCTGCTGTTGAACGCGGACGGCGAAGTCGCGGAAACCGCCAGCGGAAACATATTTTGGGTTTCCGACGGCACCATCTGCACCGTGCCGTTAAGGTGCGGCATTTTGCCGGGTGTCACGCGCGCGGTGGTTTTGGAAATTTGCCGGACAATTGGCCTTCCGGCCAAAGAAGGTAAAATCAAACCCGAAGAATTGAAAAATTCCAAAGGTGTTTTCGTCACGCAAAGCGCGCTGGGCATCGTGCCCGTGGTGATGTTTGAAGGTGCGCCGATCGCGACTTCGCCGCTCGTGGACCAGATTTCCAATGCCTACCGCGACATGTTGATCCGGCTGTGAATTGTTTTTGGCCAACCGGCCTGAAAACTTTCCGTCAGTTGTTTGGGATATCCAAACCGCGTCATGGCAGCACCTGGACCCTGTAAAAATGCGAACCGCCGCTTGAATTGGTGACGGTGCAATTCATGGTCGGGCCATTCGTCGCCTGAAGCCAGACGGTGATTGGCGACCATGAATTGAGGTTGGTGGACGCGCTGACTTGATACAGCCGGTTGGTGGCCACGGTCCATTGCAACTGGACGAGATTGTTGCTTTGAATGGTTTCGCCGGTGAAATACAGCCCGGACGCCGGGTTCGTTGGATTGGCGCCGGCAATGAACGCGTCATAATCCGCCATCGTCAGGTTTGTGGAAACGGCGCCGAAGTAATTCATTTCCCAGGCGTCGGAGATGCCATTCTGGTTCACATCGAGGAAGATGTAACTGCCGGTGAAATTCGCCGTATTGCCAACCGACAGCGTATTCGTCTGACTTCCCGGAGTTTGATAAAAGGGAACGTCGCCAAATTGCACGGTGTATTTTCCGGCATCCAGATTGCTGATGGTGATGGACGGTTCGACGCCGGATTGAACCGGGACGAGGCCGATGGGCGAGACCGAAGACAGTGACCACGTTCCCTGTCCCAGATTTTTCGTGATGCTGACATTTCCGCCGGCCGTAACGCCGGTGATGCCGATGTCGTCAATCGTCCAGCCGTATATTGTGTCGCCAAAGTTAAACGCTTGATAATAAAAAACGACTTGAATTGTCTGGCCGACAAACTGCGAGAGGTCCACGGTCTTGCTGCTCCAAGTGTCGGATGTTTCGCCGGCATAATCCAATCCCAGAGGCAGATTGAGGCTGGGAGGGACGCTGCTGTTGGTGCTGACAAATACGCCGCCGTCTTCCACGTAGTAAGCATTAAAGTAAGGATCCAGCCTGCTGAAATCGAAGACATTGGAAAAAGTGAGCGTCGCCGATTTCAATCCGGAAAGGTCAATGATTGGAGCATAAAGAAATGTGCTGGCGACAAAAACACTCTGGTCGCCGTTGAGATCGCTACCCCAGGCGTTCGCACCCGAATGTGCGCTTGAGGCCAAACCGTTGTTGGGCGTGCCGAGTGTCCAATTAATGTCGGAGCCGCCGGCCGGATCGGGCACCACCGACCAGCCCGGCGCGCCGGTTTCCAGATTGTCGAACCACGGCGGTGCCGGCGGCTTGAGCGTTTGGAACGTGTAATAAGCCCCGTTGTTGTCGTCCACAACCGTGTTGCCTGCCTGATCGCGGCTGACAACCTCAAAGTAATAGACGTGGCCGGGCAGAAGCCCGCTGACGGTGACGGAATGGTTGGTGACCAGCGTGCTGACGTGGACCGAATTGGCCGGGGGCTGCGGCAGTCCGCTGTATTGCACCGCCGAATCCGCCGGCTTCGAGGTCCGCCAAGTCACCTGCGCGTTGTAATAATCCGTCGCCGCCGCCACGTTCGTAATGACCGGCGGCACGGTGTCAATCGTCGCCGTGGCGGTGACGTTGCTGGAGGCCGACGCGTCAAAGTAACTTGCAGTCAGGGTGTCGCCATTTTGCACGCGCAATTGATTGGTCGCCGCAATTCCGCTCACCAGCGTGATGAAACCCTTGAACAATCCGGGATGCGTGGTTTCAAACAGCGTGACGGTCGTGCGATTGGTCCGCGAACTCGCGCCGAACTCGACCTGGGTCTGGCCCGCGCCGGCCAAATCCGAATCGCCAACCTCCACCGTCACCGCGTCGCTGGTGGTGTAGAGCGTGTTGTCGAGGAAGACCACGCCCCGGCCGTTTGCGCCCGGCGCGAGGAAGGCGATGGCATTTTGCAGCAACGCCACCGCGTTGTTGGTCGCCGCGCCGTCCGTCGGCACGCTGTCGAATGGAAATGAAAAGAAAACGACCCGGCCCGGGCTGTCCACGCCCATGTTCGGATAGCTCATGCCGCACGGTTTGAGGGACACCGATTCGAATGTGACTGCCGTGGCGTCGGACGACGGCGTGAAGGTGTCCGAGAAATCCGGTCCCAATTCGGACAAGCCGAGATCCAAATCGCCAAGATCAAACGAAGGATAATTGGTGTAATCAAGCGTCATGTTCATGCCGCTGGCCAAGGATGCCGGCGCGCCGAGGATTGCCGGCACTCCAAAATCCTCATCGCTGTTTGGGTTCTGGATGGGCGGGTCGGGATTCTGCGTGAAGCCCGCCACTTGCAGAGTATTCCGCCGGAATGGCACATCGCCCAACTGCGTCAGAATGCCCATCGAAGCCATGAAGAACGAGCCGCCGCCGTTCAAGTAGGTTTGGATCATGAACTGCTGCTGGGCATTCAGCGTGTTATTGGTCGCGGTGGGGTCGGGCAGGCCGTCGGCGTCCACCCCGTAATTGATGATGTCGTCGGTCAACCGCCAGACGACCACCGGGAACGGTTTCAGGTCGGCGAGTTGCGGCGAACCGCGAAGATTGACCTTCCAGAATCCATAGCTGATGCCCGCCGAGGCGAACACGTTGGTATAAACGCTGTCGGGAATAACCGTCGCTCCGTTCACTTCCTCCGCCGCGGTGTCATAAGCGTCCACGAGCAGCACCGTCGGCGTTGCAACGCCGATGAAGGTGTAATTTGCGCCGGATTGGTTGTCGGTGGTGATATTCCCGGCGGCGTCTCCGGAAACCACGGCGTAATAATACGTTTTGCCGGGGACAAGGCCGGTCAATTTCACCACGTGGCTCGTCACGAGCGACAGGTTGGTGGAGCCGAGATTCAAGCTGGCGCTGTTCGTGCCGTAATGGACGATGGAGGTCGCCGGTTCGGCCGTCTGCCAGGTGATGGTGAGCACGCCAACGTCCAGTGCCGGAGGCAACGGAACTGATGGCCGGCCCGATCAAATCAGCCACGGCCGTCGCAACCCGTCTTGTTCCAGTCGAATCAATGTAATCCGCCTCCAGATTGTCGCCGTTGGCAATTTGGATTTGTCCCGGTCCCGCCGTGCCGGTGACGGTGGCGACCGCGCCGGTGAACAAACCGTAATTTCCAACGGAATACAGCAGACTGGAAACCCAGTTGAGAGTTGACCGATTCGTCACCACCACGCTCACCGAATTGTTCGCGGCGCGGGCGAAGTCAAACACCGCGATTTGCATGGCGCCCGGCGCGGTGTAAGTCGGGCGATCCAGCAAGATGAATCCCGTGCCGGGCCGCACGAGATCTCCGGAGGAAACCAGCGCGAAATCCTGGTCAATCGCCGGCGGTGTCGAGCCGCGCATCCTGCACGACCTTGCTGGCGCGCACGCGAACCAGATAATCTCCCGGCGCGGGCTGCGGGAGATAGATGCCTTCGACGTTGTTGAGCTTGTCCGGCGAGGGCGCGTTTGGCACCGACTCGCCCGCGCCGAATTGGTTGCCGCGATAAAGCGTCCCGTCCGGCGCGACCACTTCCAGATCCAGATCGTTCACCAGCGCCGGAATTGCGCCCGGAAATCCCGGCACGTCCGTGTAGGCCAGCGTGATTTTCAGCGGCTGGTCGGAACCCTGCACGAAAATGTGTTGCGAATAAACCTGGCTGTTCGTCAGCAACACCGTTTGATCGAGATACTGGTAGAAGCGCGGCGCGGAATTGACGTTGGTCGATGACGATGTTGGCGAGGTTGATCCGGCCCCAGCCTTCGTCGTTGTTGGGAACCGGGCCGGGCCCGCCGTTGGCTTCGTCCAGTTCGTCCGCCGAATTGATCAGCGCCGCCTTGACCAGCGCCGGCGATGGCATCGACATCGGTGTGCGTGCTTTTGTAAAATTGCACGAACACCGCCGCCGCGCCCGCCGCGTGCGGGCCGGACATGCTCGTGCCGCCCATATAGACGTAGTAGTCGTCAATCACCGTCCAGGCGACACTCGGCTTCGTCCACGAACCGGGAGGCCGCCGAAGCAATCCAGCTTCCCGGCGCGACCAGATCCGGTTTGATGCGTCCGTCCGCGCATGGTCCGCGGCTGGAAAAATCGCACATCGTGTCCGGGCCGTCGGCGTAAAGGCCGTAAGTCGCCGCCAGCGTGTTCGGCACATTTTCAGACGCGCCGGTGGCAATCACATTTTTGGCCGCGGCCGGGCTGCCGATGCTGCCCGACTGCGGCCCGGCATTGCCGGCGGAAAATTCCTCGATGTAGGGCTGGTCGCCGGGCGTGCCCGCGTCGGCGTCGCGCACCAGTTCATCGAATTGCGCGCAGTCGATGTCATAATCGCCTTGCACGTCGTTGCCCCAACTGTTCGAGCCGATTTTCGCGCCGTGCCGCACCGCGTCGTGCGTCAGTGTTTCGTCGTTGGGAAAATTCAGTTCATTGCCGTTGTCATCAAAAATGCGCTGGATGAACAGGCTCGCGCCGGAGGCGACGCCGAGTCCATAAAACTGTCCGGTGTCCGGGTCGGTCTCGCCCGTCGCGGCATTTCCCGCGACGATGCCCGCGCAATGTGTGCCGTGGCCGTAACCATCCGAGCCGTCGGTCACGTTTGTGCTGTAAAACATCAGTCCCGTCACGCGCCCGGCCAAATCCGGGTGCATCTTGTTGGTGTCGCCCGTGTCCAGTCCCGTGTCCGCCACGCACACGATCACGTTTGAGCCGTTGAATCCCAGTTGCTGCGTCACCGTCGGCGTGGCCGTTAGCCGTCGTCGCCGCCGACAATTTTCGACGCGGCTTCGTCCACCAGCTTTGCGCTTGGGCGCGTTTTCAATCCAAAGCACCGAGCCGGATTGCGCTAGCGCGTCCAATTGTCTCGGCGGCAGATCGCCGCGCAGAAATGATGCCCTGGCGCAAATGGCTTTCGGATTGAACCGGCGCGAGCAGCGCGCGCACGGCGGCGATTTCCGCCGGGGTTGCCGACGGCGAAAGCAGGATGTTCACCGCCACCACCTGTTGGTCTTCGCCGCGCCGCGGAATCATCGCCGCCAGACGCGGATGGATTTTGTATTCCGGCGCGTAAGGCCCCACCCAGCGGACGGAAGCCAACGCGCGGACGGCGTCCGGCGAAACGTTGTTGAAGCGGGCGATGAACGCGTCGTCCGGCACATACTTGACGAGTTCGACGCCCAGCGCCTGTAACGCCGCGCGGTCGGCGGGCTGGATTTGATTTTCAAACTGGACCAGGAACAGGCCGGAAGCCGGCGCTTGAGGCTGTGTCCGCGCCGGCGGCAACGGCGGCCGGGCGGCGGGTATGTGTGGTGATGCTGCCGGTGCGCAACCGGATTTCCTTGTTCTGACCGAGCGCGGTGAGGTTGAAAAGCAAAAGCCCCGTGCCAAGCAGAAAGCAACAGGTTCGGGCCAGATGGAGAGGCTTCATTGTAGCCAAACATAGACCGCGAATTCTATCCGGGCAAGAGTGCTTCACGATTTAATTCCAGCCTGTGGAATCCGAATGCAGCCGGGGCAACTTGCCGCGCCGAAATTCCGACGCAGCCGCGTCTCGGCAGAGCGTGCAAACTGTGACGGGAATTCAGATGGCGGCTTTCTGCCGAAAGCTAATCCTCCTAATCCGCGACACCGGCGCGCTAGGTGGCAGTGCCAATGGACTAATCGGCAAAGCGTGAACTCCAACGTGGATGCGGGGGCGCGCTGGCACGAGCGGGGCGTTGCCGGAGTTCCTTGCGGAAGGCCACCAATTGAATTACGCGGTCAAGAGCAGTCATCTGTTGAGCTTCCTGGAATCGGTGCCAAGCGTTTCGGCCAGGCTCAAAGCGCCGAACACGGCGGATGAAAAATTTGAGGACGTGGTGAAGTCGGCACAGGATGCCGCTGTGCTGGTGCTGGTGTATTGAACTTGGAGTGCGGCGACACGTCGCCGCTTTTCCCGAAGCGACATGTCGCGTCGAACCAAAGCGCGGACATGTCCGCGCACTCCAAATTACAGCAGCGGATGTGAATCGGCTCGTTTTTCGCTTCAGAATGCCGGAGTCGGCCCGCGCCGGATTGAATTGAAATCGAGCGCGATTATGTTTGACCCGTGCTGTGGCCTGTCCCACACTTCCGCTCCTTTTCCCCAAAATATATGATTGAACAAGAAAGCAACCGGGCGGCGGGTCCGCGCGGATCGCGCCAGTTTCTTCCTTTGCTTCTGCTGCTGTTCGTGGGCAGCGGTTGCGCCGCGTTGATTTACGAGATTGTCTGGCTGCAATTGCTGCAACTGGTGATCGGGTTGACGACCATTTCAATGGGATTTCTGCTGGGCAGCTACATGGGCGGGATGTGCCTGGGCAGCCTCCTGCTGTCGCGCCTGATTTCGTCGCGGCGTCATCCGTTGCGCGTTTATGCCATGCTGGAGCTGGGGATCGGCATCCTGGGCATCGGCGTGCTGTTCGCGGTGCCGATGATCGGACAATTCTATACAGCGAGCGCGGTGCCGGGGCTGCCGGGGATGTTGCTTCGGGCGGCCGTCGCCGCCGTATGCCTGCTGCCGCCGACATTGCTGATGGGGGCGACGCTGCCGGCGATTGCACGCTGGGTGGAGACGACGCCGATGGGAGTGTCGTGGCTGGGATTTTTTTACGGCGGGAACATCGCCGGGGCTGTGGTCGGCTGTCTGCTGGCGGGATTTTATTTGTTGCGGGTTCATGACATGGCCACGGCGACGTATGTCGCGGCAACCATCAACGCCACGGTGGCGCTGCTGGCCCTGGCCCTGGCCGGGCTGACGCCGCATCGCAAGCCGGTGGAAAATGCCACGCCCGCTCCAACGACACTGCTGCGAAATGACCGGCCGGTGTATGCGACGATTGCGCTGTCGGGAATGTGCGCGCTGGGCGCCGAGGTGGTCTGGACAAGGCTTCTGTCGCTGACGCTCGGCGGAACGGTTTATACGTTTTCAATCATCCTCGCGGTGTTTCTCGTGGGACTGGGAATCGGGAGCGCGGCGGGATCCTTCCTGTCGCGTTCGGTCAGCCGGGCGCGGCTGGCGCTGGGCGGCTGCCAGATGTTGCTGGTGTTGTGGATTGCGTGGACGGCATTCATGATTGCAAAGTCGCTGCCTTACTGGCCGATTGATCCGTCGGTGGCGAAGAGTCCATGGTTCACCTTTCAGCTTGATCTGGCGTGCTGCTGTTGGGCGATTTTGCCGGCGGCGATTTTATGGGGCGCGAGTTTTCCGCTGGCGCTGGCGTCGCTGGCGAAGCCGGGACAGGATGGAGGGCGGCTGGTGGGTGGAGTGTATGCGGCCAACACGGTCGGGGCAATTTTCGGATCGCTGGGTTTCAGCATCGTGATCATTCCATTGATGGGCACGCAACAGGCACAACGCGTGTTGATGGGATTATCGGCGCTGTCGGGTTTGATCATGCTGGTGCCATTGCTGCGCCCGTCGCCGGCAAAATCCTCGGCTGACAACGAGCAGGGGACATTCAAGTTCGCGGGCGCGGCAACCTTGCTGGCCGTGCTGGTGGCGGCGGTGTTGCTGGCCGCGGGCGTGTCCAAGGCGCCCTGGGGGATCATCGCGTATGGCCGGTTCATGGCAACTTACGGGCAGCAGCTAATTCCGCAGATTGTGGATGAAGCAAGCGTTCCCAGCGGCGGCGGGCCGGAGCATTTATTGCGTCTATGCGGCGGAGGGCTTGAATGGCACGGTGGCCGTCACGAAGGACACGGATGGCATACGAAGTTTTCACTCCGCCGGCAAGGTGCAGGCGTCAAATGATCCGAGGGACATGCGGTTGCAACGGTTGCTGGGACACATCTCGGCGCTCTCCGTGCAGGATCCGAAAAACGTGCTGGTCGTGGCGTGCGGCGCGGGCGTGACCGCGGGCACGTTTGTTTTGTATCCCGGCATCGAAGCACATCACGATCTGCGATATCGAGCCGCTGGTCCCGAAATATGTCGCCCCGATGTTCAAGGTGGAAAACTATGACGTGGTGAACAATCCGCGGGTTCACGTGGTGCTGGACGACGGACGGCATTTCATCCGCACGAGCCGGGAAAAATACGACGTCATCACATCCGATCCGATTGATCCGTGGGTCAAGGGCTGCGCCGCGCTTTACACGGAGGATTATTACCGGATGTGCAAGGAGCATTTGAAGCCGGGCGGAGTGATGACCCTGTGGATACCGCTTTACGAAAACAACGAGGACTCGGTGAAGAGCATCATCTCCACTTTCTTCAAGGTCTTCCCCAAGGGCGTGCTCTGGAGCAACGACACCCAGGGGTCCGGTTATGACGCCGTCCTGTTTGGCCGGGCTGAAGACACGCAGTATGACGTGGACAAACTACAGGAACTGCTGGACCGTCCCGAATATGAAAAGGTGAAAATGTCCCTTGCCGACGCGGGTTTTCCCACTGCGAATGACATGCTCGCCACCTACGCCGGGCAGCCCTCGGATTTGAAGGAATGGATGAGCACCGCGCAAATCAACACCGACCGCAATTTGCGGCTGCAATACCTCTGTGGCATGGCGCTGAACACCTACATGGGCAGCGAGATTCTGAACGGAATCACCAAGTATTACAAATTCCCAAAAAACCTCTTTGTCGGTTCCGAACAAAGCGTGCAATCATTGAGGGAGGCCATTGAAAGAACACGCAAGCCGGGTTCCCAGGCCGCTGCTCCGCAGGAAGCCAGTCCCGCGCCGGAAGCCCCTTCAGCCGATCCTTGAGCACGGACGTGGATTTCAAGGGGCAGGCGATTTTTGCCCCCTGCAATTTCCGTCTATTGTTCGCCAAAAAATGGCTTGGAACCTCTTCCGGTGAGTGCGACTCTTATCGCAAGCTATGAAAAAACTAATGCTCCTCGCCATTCCGGCGGCGTTCGCGCTCGCCTTCACCACCAACGCTTTTGCCGCCGACGGCAAGACGCTCTATACCGACAACTGCGTCAAATGCCACGGCGACGACGGCAAGGGCCAGTCGCCCATGGGCAAAAGAATCGGCGCCCGCGACTACACCGATGCCACGGTGCAGGCGTCCTTCACCGATGACCAGGCGTTCAAAGCCCTCAAAGAGGGACTCAAGAAGGACGACAAGACGCAGATGAAGGCGTTCGACCTGCCGGATGCCGACATCAAGGCCGTCATCGCCTACATGCGGTCGTTCAAGAAATAGTCTGCCGCCGGAAGGACGAGTTGCACGAGTCCCAAATTGTTAGGGATCAGGATAACGCCAAGCTCTAAGGGCAGTCGGCGTTGGTTCCAGCGCGAGACTATGTGAAAACTGGTTTTTTGAAAATCCCATCCATCTGCCCCTTTCGTCATTAGGCGTCATATCGTCAATTGGAACCCGCCGAAACTCGCATCGGCACTTTTCACACAGTCTGGCGATGTATTGGGCAACAAGGTTACTTGCCAATCTTGGCCAACTCGGCATCTGCCATTGTATTAAATGAATTGCCAACAAGCCGGACAAGTTTCAAAGAATCAGAACTCCCCAAGGCCGTGCCACATTGCTTCAACTTTGTGAAACATTTCCGGGCTTGAGCCGTGTCGCCTTTCGAGGCCGCGTCGCGTCCGGCTTGAGCGACCGCCGCTGCCACCTGTTTCAAGAAATTAAGCTGCGTCATCATCTCGCTCGACCTGGCTTGCCGGTCGGCATCGGTCAGCGACTCGAACTGGCTTTCTTTGAGATTCAACGGCGAATTGGAAGCGAACAATGGCCGCGAGGTCCAATCCGCCGCCAGGAAACTGCTGATGGCCGTGGGCTTATCGCCACGCTGCCATGCTGACAGGGCTGCTTGTGGCGCTACCGTTGCCGCCGCTGTCGCGCTCGCCTGCGCCTTTGCTGGCAATGGCGGGGTGCTGGATATGGTGTTCTGCTTGCCGCAGCCTGCCAAAAGAATGGTGGCGGACATAACCGTGCTGATGGTTTGTATTTTCATAAAGCGTATTGCCGCCCAAAGTTCAACTTCGCCAGGCTGTGATGTCAACCGCGAATGTGGAACATGCCGAATTCCGTATTGCACTACCTCACGTTTTCCACCTGAATCTTTTCCGGGTCGCTCGCGCCAAGCTGGAGCAGGACGGCGTTGGTGTAGATTTCCAGATCCGGCTTGAATTCCGGCGCGCCGAGCGCCCGGCGTTCGCGGGCCAGCTCCGCCACGGCCATCGTGTCCAGCGCCACGGGATCGCGGCTGAACCAGAGCTGTCCGGGCACCGTCGAGTAATGCAGCAACCCGCTCGCGCCGCCCTCGTATTGGCCGATGAGCGCGTCGGTGATGTTCAGCACCACGCGGTCGCCCACCGAGGGCAGCGCGTAAATCTCCGGCACGGCCAACGGCAGCCGCCCGGCGTCGCCTTCAAACCGCGCGGTGTTGTCCACGCTGCCGAGCGCGACACTGTAAAGATGTCCGCTCACGCCGAGTTCATTGTCATTCAGCAGCGGCGCGATGCTGATGATTTTGGTGATGTCGCGGCTGACGATTTTTGTCACAAAGGATTTTCTTCCGACGGCCTCGCCCTTGCGGCCGAATTCCAGATCGCCATAAAGCAGGTTGCCGATGACGGGGCTGTCCGGCAGGTAAAAATTCGTCGGGTCGTAACCGGATTCAACCGCGCCGGCCACCCGCACGCCCAGTTGCCGGCCCAGCCCGAAAAACCCGGCCGCGCGCAAATCCTTCGCGTGTTTGTCCCAGAGGATGATGTGATTCGCGGGCAAACCGGCGCCGAGCAATCCGTGAACGACCGCCGACACGACCGCCGGGCGCGTGCCGCTGATTTCGCCGGCCCCGGAAAATATCTTGATGCCGACGACATCCTGCGTGGAAACCAAGCTGCGCCAGGCATTGGCGGCCGCCGCCTGGCCGGTGAGACGGGTGACGCCGCGCGCAATCATGTCGCCCACGCGCGCGGCATCGGGCTGGTAATCGCTGATGGCGTTGGTGTCCTCCACGATGACTACGCGCGTGATTGATTTGGCCGGAGACAGTTGGAATGAATCGCCGGCGCATACGCGCCCAGCGGCCGGGCAAAAGAGAATCAAGGCGAGGAGGCAGATGACAAGCGACAAGTGACACGATGGCAACCCGCGCGCGGAATGGCTTATCATGTCACATGTCACCCGGCACTTGGCGCCTGTCGGCAGTTGTGCGTTTCTTGACACTTTCGAGCGCGGATGTTACCAAGAACGCCGATGCCAGCCACCAAAAACCAATGCGATGATGAAAGAAGGACGATGGAAGGTGGATTTTTCCCGCACGGCGCAGGCGGCGATTGTCCATCCTCCATCCTCCATGCCCGGTTTTTGCTTTTCCTTGCGCTCGCGATTTTTGTTGCGGGCTGCTCGCCGTCGGGACCGCGCGCGTTGCGGAAGGGAGCTGTGCTGCTGGAGCAGGGCGATTATGCCGCCGCCGTGGAGCAGTTGAAAACCGCCACGACGCTGCTGGCGACGAACGCGCAGGCGTGGAATTATTACGGCGTCGCCTGCCAGCACGCCGGCCAGGTTGCGGACGCGTCGCTCGCGTATCAAAACGCGCTGAAGATTGACCGCGACCTGATGGAGGCGCATTACAACCTCGGCTGCCTCTGGCTGGAGCAGGGCAAGCCCGACGCGGCCAGGACGGAATTCACGGCTTATACGCTGCGGCGCGGCAATGTGCTGGAAGGCTGGCTCAAGCTCGGCATGGCGCAATTGCGCGCCGGCGATTATCTGTCCGCGGAAAAAAGTTTCAGCACCGCGTATTCGATCAACACAAACAACGCCGAAGCGTTGAACGGCATCGGATTGGCGCGCGTTCAACGCGGCAAACCACGCGAGGCGGCGCAATATTTCACCGCCGCGATCTGGTATCATCCAGACAATGCGCCCGCGCTGCTGAACCTGGCGACGGTCGAGCGCGAGTATCTGCATGACGACGCGGCGGCGCTGGACAATTACCGGAAGTATCTCGCGCTCACGCCGCGTGCGGCGGATTGGGTCGCGGTCAACGCATTGGTTCAAAATTTTGGGCAGCCGGTCGCCGCCGCTGCCGCGAATCCGCCGCCGGTAAATCAAATTTCCGCAGCCGTTCCTGAAACGGCGTCCGCGCGCGAAACAAAACCGGCGGCAACAGCCCCTTCGCGTCCGGTTCAGCCCGCAAAAACACAGCCGGTCGCGCGGACCAACAACCCGCCGCCGCGCGAGACGGTATCGCCGCCCCCGGAAGTCGTGAGAATTGCCGAGCCGGAGCCGGTGGTGACAACAGCACCCGAAAAATCCGCGCCGCCCGCGCCGCCGGCGGCCACCCGGTCAGGCGCTCCGGCTTCTCGCACAGCGTCACAAAATTTCGCCGTGACCGGCGTGACGCCGTTGCCTGAATCCGCGCCGCCGCCGGAAACCGCGCCCGCGCCGGCCAGGGTTGTCCGGCCACCGCCGCCGGTGTTTCCGAGATATGTGCATCTTTCGCCGCGCAAACCCGCGGCCGGCGACCAGAACGCGGCGGCGGCTGCGTTCGCCGCGGCGCAAAGATCCGAGCAGCAGCAGGACATGGCGCAGGCGGAAGACGGCTACCGGAAGGCGGCGCAGTTGGATCCGGCATGGTTCGAGGCGCAATACAATTACGGCGTGCTGGCCGGACGGCAGCGTGACTTCAGCCACTCGCTGTCGGCTTACGAAATGGCGCTGGCCCTTCAGCCGGACTCGGCGGACGCGCGGTTCAATTTCGCGCTGGAGTTGAAGGCGGCGGGATACGCGACCGACGCGGAAAACGAGCTGAACAAAATCATCGCGTCGAATCCGAACGAGGCGCGGGCGCATCTGGCGCTGGCCAATCTATACGCCCAGCAAATGCGCGATCCCATGCGCGCCCGCGGGCAATACTTGAAGGTGCTGGACTTGGACCCGCGCAACCCGGCGGCCCCGGACATCCGGTTCTGGCTCTCCGCCAATCCGCCGTAACCCCGCCGGCGTTGTGAGCCAGCCGATTAATTTCAAGGCTCGAAGTCGAAATGAATTGGCAGGCTGTGGTTGTCGCAGTTCAAGACTTGGCGGAAACGCGGAGCGGCCTGACGAACGCGAAAGCGTCTTGGAGTGTGCCAGCCCTCTGGCGCTTTGGAACGCTGCGATTGCCAATCCGAAATCGTCGCAGCCGACGTGAGTCGGCTCATTATTTTGAGGGCGAATTTTCATGGAGCAGACTCACGTCCGCTGCTACAGCTTCAACTGGGTGGCGACTCGGCAGAGCGCCGCAGACTGTGCGGAAATTCAGAAGGGGGCTTTCTGCCGATAGGCGCCACGCCGAAGACAGACTTATCGCGCTGATTTTGACGTGTTTTCCTCTTGCGCTGGCGTTGCGAGGTGTGTAAAAAGATTTCATTCAGAAACAAAGACCGCCTTCACGAGGTAACCTGAATCTGGAAATTCAATATGAAGCCAAACCTGATTTCAACCGGAGAACCCATTGAGATAAAAACGAAAAAGTTGCTGCCAACGCCGCTCCTATTGGCCGCCAGCGCTATGGTCTGGTGCGGATTGAACCTGCACGCGCAGTCCGGCCCCACCATCACCAACCAGCCGGCCAGCCAGACGAATCTGCCGGGAACCAGTGTGAACTTTAGCGTGGGCGTGACCGGGACCGGCCCATTCAGCTACCAATGGCAATTCAACGGCACCAATCTTCCGAACAACATCATTACGACCGTGGCGGGCAATGGCACTGCGACATACGCGGGGGACGGGGGCGCGGCCACCAATGCCAGCCTTAACGATCCTTTGGGGGTGGCCTTGGACAATTCCGGCAACCTGTATATTGCTGACCTCCGCAATGGGCGCATCCGCAGGGTGGACACCAACGGCTTTATCACCACTGTGGCGGGCGGCGGTTCCGCTTATCCTGGAGATGGCGGCGCGGCCACCAATGCAAATATGTCGTATTTTCCCTCCGTTTACGCCGTGGCCTTGGACAACTCCGGCAACCTGTTTATTGCTGACTTGGGTTTCGGTCGCATTCGCAAGGTGGACACCAACGGCATCATAACCACCGTGGCGGGCAATGGCACGAATAGCTATTCCGGCGACGGCGGTGCGGCCACTAATGCCAGTCTGTATTATCCGGAAGGCGTGGCTTGTGATACCTCCGGCAATCTGTATATTGCTGACACCTACAATAATCGCATTCGCAAGGTGGACACCAACGGTATCATTACTACCGTGGCGGGTAATGGCACTGCGACATTTGCGGGCGACGGCGGCTTGGCCGCGAACGCCAGCCTTAATCATCCATGCAGCTTGGCCTTTGATCCCTCTGGCAATCTGTATATCGCTGATGCTGCCAACTACCGCATCCGCAAGGTGGCCACCTATGGCATCATTACCACCGTGGCGGGCAATGGCTACGCGATGGGGATCAATTCCGGGGACGGCGGCGCGGCCACCAGCGCCAGCGTCAGTCCCTACGGCGTGGCCTGTGATGCCTCCGGCAACTTGTATATCGCAGACGGGGACGCCAACCGCATCCGCAAGGTGGACTCCAACGGCATCATCACTACCGCGGCGGGCAATGGCTACGAGAGCTATTCCGGGGACGGCGGCGCGGCCACCAACGCCAGTCTTAATCCCTCCGGCGCGGCCTTCGATGCCTCCGGCAACCTGTATATTGCTGATGCCTACAATAACCGCATCCGCGAGATTCATTTTGCCAGGTATCCCACGTTCACCATCAATAACGCGGGGGCGATCAATGCCGGCAACTACACGGTGGTCATCACCAGTCCTTACGGCAGCGTGACGAGCGTGGTTGCAACGCTGACCGTGCCAGCGCCGGCCGTCATTACCAGCCAGCCAGCCAGCCAAATTGTTGGACTGGGCAGCAGTCCCAGTTTTTCGGTGGCGGTTGCCGGTTCGGGACCTTTTGGCTTTGACTGGTATTTTGCCGGCACCAACCTGCTTCAGAGCGGCACGAACAACATGCTCATGCTGCCCAACGTTAACACGAATAATACCGGCAACTACATGGTGGTGGTCACCAACAGCTATGGCAGCGTGACAAGCCAGCTTGCCACTCTGACGGTGGCGTTGCTACCCTCGGTGATCAGCCAGTCAGCCAGCCAGACGAACCTTGTGGGGACCACAGTGAGTTTTAGCGTGGCGGCGGCTGGCATCGGCCCATTTACGTATCAATGGCAGTTCAATGGCACCAATCTCCCAAACAACATCATCACCACCGTGGCAGGTGGAGGTTCCGGCCAGGACGGCGGCGCGGCCACAAACGCCAGCCTTTATGTTCCCGTAGGCGTGGCCTTGGATGCATTCGGCAACCTGTTCATTGCTGACGAATACAACAACCGCATTCGCAAGGTGGACACCAATGGCATCATCACCACCGTGGCGGGCAATGGCACGAAGAGCTATTCCGGCGACGGCGGCGCGGCCACCAATGCCAGCCTTTGTTATCCCTCCGGCGTAGCCTTCGATGCCTTCGGCGACTTGTATATTGCTGACTATGCCAACAACCGCATCCGCAAGGTGGACACCAACGGCATCATCACCACGGTTGTGGGTGGCGGAACAAATGGTCTCGGTGATGGCGGCGCGGCCACCAACGCCAGCCTTTACGATCCTTTGGGGGTGGCCTTGGACAACTCCGGCAACCTGTATATTGCAGACTCTATGTTCCGCATCCGCAAGGTGGACACCAACGGCATCATTACCACTGTGGCGGGCAATGGCCACTCTGGCTACGTCCGATATTCCGGAGACGGCAGCGCGGCCACCAACGCCAGCATTAATGGTTCCGAAGGCGTGGCCTGTGATGACTCCGGCAACCTGTATATAGCAGACCGAAACAACAACCGCATCCGCAAGGTGGACAGCAACGGCATTATCACCACCGTGGCAGGTTTCTGGCCCAGCTACCCGAGTGTTGGAGGCTACTCTGGCGACGGCGGCGCGGCCACCAACGCCAGCCTTAACAATCCTTGGGGGGTGGCCTTTGATGCCTCCGGCAACTTGTATATTGCTGACGAATACAACAACCGCATTCGCAAGGTGGATACCAACGGCATCATCACCACGGTGGTGGGTGGCGGAACAGATGGTCTCGGTGATGGCGGCGCGGCCACCAACGCCAGCCTTTATAGTCCGTCCGGCGTAGCTTTCGATGCTGCCGGGAATATGTATATCGCTGACTATAATAACCGTCGCATCCGCAAGGTGTTGCTTTATGCCGGGTATCCCACATTAACACTCAACAATATAGGGGCGACCAATGCCGGCAACTACTCGGTGGTCATCACCAGTCCTTACGGCAGCGTTACCAATACCATTGCGACTCTGACTGTTGTAGCGCCGCCCGTCGTCACTACCCAGCCAGCCAGCCAGATAGCCGTGGCCGGAACCAGTCCCAGTCTATCAGTGGCGGTTGCCGGTTCGGGACCATTCGATTACGAATGGTATTATGGGGGCACCAACCTGCTTCAGAGCGGCGGAAACAGCACGCTCACGCTGCCCAATGTTAACACGAACAATGCCGGCAATTACACGGTGGTGGTCACCAACAGCTACGGCTGCGTGACGAGCCAGGTCGCCACCCTGACGGTAATGTTGCCACCCTCGGTGGCCATGCAACCGGCCAGCCAGACCAACTTGGCGGGAACCACTGTGAGCTTCAGTGTGGCCGTGAATGGAAACGGCCCATTCAGCTATCAATGGCAGTTCAATGGCACCAATCTTCCCAACAATATCATCACCACCGTGGCGGGCAATGGCAGCTACATCTATTCTGGGGATGGTGGCGCGGCCACCAACGCCAGCCTTAATCATCCTTGGGGTGTAGCCTTTGATAACTCCGGCAACCTGTATATTGCAGACCGAAACAACAACCGGATTCGCAAGGTGGACATCAACGGCATCATCACCACCATGGCGGGCAATGGCAGTGCAACAAATGCGGGAGATGGCGGCGCGGCCATTAACGCTAGTTTTGTTCCCTACGGTGTGGCTTTCGATGCTTCTGGCAACCTGTATATTGCTGACCAATACAATAATCGCATTCGCAAGGTGAACACCGACGGCATCATCACCACCGTCGTGGGCAATGGTACGAACGCATATTCAGGCGACAGAGGTGCGGCCACCAACGCTAGCCTTGGTGGACCCGAAAGCGTGGCCTTTGATGCCCTCGGCAACCTCTATATTGCTGACACCGCCAATAATCGCATTCGCGAGGTAGATGACAATGGTATCATCACCACAGTGGCGGGCAACGGCAGCTTTGGCTATTCCGGCAATGGTGGCGCGGCTACCAACGCTTCCTTTGGAACTCCCTCTGGAGTGGTCTTAGATGCCTCCGGCAACTTGTATATTGCTGACAGCGCCAACAATTGCATTCGCAAGGTGAACACCAACGGTATCATCATCACAGTGGCGGGTGGCGGAACAGGTGGGCTCGGTGACGGCGGCACGGCCACAAATGCCAGCCTTTATTATCCCGTAGGCGTGGCCTTGGATGCCATGGGCAACTTGTATATTGCTGACCGAAACAGCAATCGCATTCGTAAGGTGGACAACAACGACGTCATCACCACCGTGGCGGGCAATGGCACGAATAGCTATTCCGGTGATGGCGGCGCAGCCACCAATGCCAGCTTTTATGGTCCCGAAGGAGTAGCCTGTGATGCCATCGGCAACCTCTATATCGCTGACCCCGTCAACTCTCGCATCCGCAAGGTGTTGCTTTATGCCGGGCATCCCACATTCACGATCAATAACGCGGGGCCGATCAATGCCGGCAACTATACGGTGGTCATTTCCAGTCCTTACGGCAGCGTGACCAGCAGCGTGGCGGTTTTGTATATGCCGCCTATAATTACCAGCCAGCCAGTCAGCATGATAGCAGCAGCGGGAACCAACCCCAGTTTATCGGTGGCGGTTGCCGGTTCGGGACCCTTTGGCTTTGAGTGGTATTTTGCCGGCACCAACCTGCTCCAGAGCGGCACAAACAGCACCCTTACACTGCCCAGCGTTTCCACGAATAATACCGGCAACTACACGGTAGTGGTCACTAACAACTATGGCAGCGTCACCAGCCAGGTTGCCACCCTGACGGTAATGTTGCCGCCCTCGGTGGCCATGCAACCGGCTAGCCAGACCAACTTGGCGGGAACTACTGCGAACTTCAGTGTGGCCGTGAACGGAACCGGGCCATTCACCTACCAATGGCAGTTCAACGGCACCAATCTTCCGAACAACATCATCACCACCGTGGCGGGCAATGGCACTGCGACTTACGCGGGGGACGGTGAGGCGGCCACCAACGCCAGCCTCCATCTTCCCTACGGCGTCGTCTTCGATGACTCCGGCAACCTTTATATTGCAGACCGAAGCAACAACCGCATCCGCGAGGTGGACACCAACGGTATTATTACCACTGTGGCGGGCAACGGCACTGCGACTTATGCGGGGGATGGCGGGATGGCCACCAATGCCAGCCTTTATTTGCCTTACGGCGTGGCTTTCGATAAATTCGGCAACCTGTATATTGCTGACTACTACAACAACCGCATCCGCAAGGTGGCCACCAACGGTATCATCACAACTGTGGCGGGCAAAGGCGCGATCGCCTATTCCGGAGACGGCGGCGTGGCCACCAACGCCAGCCTCCATTCTCCCTCTGGCGTGGCTTTCGATGCTTCCGGCAACTTATATATTGCTGATACCTCCAACAACCGCATCCGCAAGGTGGCCACCAGCGGCATCATCACCACCGTGGCGGGAAATGGCACTGCGACCTACGCGGGGGACGGCGGGGCGGCCACCAATGCCAGCCTCCGTTTATCATCCGGTGTGGCCTTCGATGCCTCCGGCAACCTGTATATTGCTGACCGAATCAACAACCGCATCCGCAAGGTGGACACCAACGGCATCATCACCACTGTGGCGGGCAATGGCACTGCGACCTACGCGGGGGACGGCGGAGCGGCCACCAACGCCAGTCTATATTATCCCTCCGGCGTGGCTTTCGATGCCTCGGGCAACCTGTATATTGCTGACTATAACAACAATCGCATCCGCAAGGTGGACACCAACGGCATCATCACCACCGTGGCGGGCAATGGCACAGCGACATACGTGGGCGACGGCGGGGTGGCCACCAATGCCAGCCTTTACAATCCTTGGGGTGTGGCCTTCGATAACTCCGGCAATATGTTTGTTGCTGATACCTCCAACAACCGCATCCGCGAGGTTGATTTTGCCGGGTATCCCACGTTCACAATCAACAATATAGGGGTGACCAACGCCGGCAACTACACGGTGGTCATCTCCAGTCCTTACGGCAGCATTACCAGCAGTGTGGCGTCGATCACCATTGCCTCTCCGAACACCCCGCCGCAAATATTCGCCAGTGGAACCAATTTCGGTTTCACAACCAACCTTGCCAATCAGTCCGGTTTCGGGTTCAACCTCAACGGCGTGGCGGGCCAGACGATTGTGGTGGACGGCTCAACCGATCTGGTAAATTGGACGCCGCTCGTCACAAACGTCGTGGGCGGCACACCGATTTACTTCTTCGATCCAGCCTCAACCAATTTTCCGGGGCGCTTTTACCGGGCTAGGTTGCCGTAAGTAGTGAGAAACATCCAGAATGACCGGCCTTGCTGCAATTTGGCGGCAGCCAATGAGTGCAAAATTTCGCTGGCGTTCCGGCGCGGAAACCGTAATTTCACGGCATGATTGCCGCCGCCACAATCCCGCCTGCGAGTGCCAGCACGCTGGCATTCAATACCTTTGATCTGGTGGTGGTGGCGGTGCTTGGATTCGGGCTGTTCCGAGGCCGGCGCAACGGCTTGTCCAAGGAGTTGCTGCCGCTGCTTCTGTGGATTGTCCTCGTGCCGCTCTGTGCCTTTGGATATCAGATGGTTGGCGGGCTTTTCATGAATTGGGCAAAACTGGGCAGATTTTGGAGTCTTTTTGACGCGTATATGGCGCTTGCGCTCGTGTTGCTATTTGCTTATTCGTGGATCAAGGGGGCCTTCGCCGACAAGCTGGCCAAGACCAGTTTTTTCAAAGGCGGCGAATATTATCTGGGCATGTTGTCGGGCGTCATCCGTTACGCCTGCGCGCTGGTGTTCGTGATGGCGTTGTTGAATGCGCGGTTATTCTCGCCGGCGGAAATCGCAAGCGCGCGCGCTGCCGACAAGCAGAATCTTGGAGGCGGCGAGTTCAGTGGCAATTATTTTCCACACCTCTTCACCATCCAGGAGTGGGTGTTCAAGCAATCCTTCACCGGCTCCTGCGTCAAAAAGAACCTTCCCATGCTTTTGATTTACACCGGCATGCCCGGCCAGCAGCCGGAGAACAGCGCGTCCGCGCCGCCGAAGAAGACGCCGGTGATCAAGATCGGCAATTGACGCGCGGCACCGAGCATGGCCGGCATTTCTCCCGCAACCCTCGAACGCATCCGCGCCGCCAGCGACATCGTGGACGTCATCGGCGCGTATCTGCCGCTCAAAAAGGCCGGCGCAAACTTCAGCGCGCTCTGCCCGTTCCACAAGGAAAAAACGCCGAGCTTCAATGTCAATCCGCACAGGCAGATTTTTCACTGCTTCGGCTGCCACAAGGGCGGCGATGTGTTCACCTTCGTCAAGGAATACGAAAACATCGGCTTCGTGGACGCCGTGCGGCGGCTGGCCGAACGCTCGAAAATTCCGCTCGATTTCGACCAGGCTCCCGGCGAACAGCAGTCGCGCCATCTCAAGGATCAGCTTCTGGACATCCACGAGAAGATCGCACAGCGCTGGCAGAATTGCCTGCTCAACGAAGCCGCCGGTCAGGTCGCGCGCGATTATCTCGCCAAACGAGGCGTGTCGGCGGACGCTGTGAAATTGTTCCGCCTCGGCGCCGCGCCCGATGCGTGGGACGACACGGTGAACTGGGCGAAGAGCAAGAATTTCGAACTGCCGCTCGTCGAAAAGGCCGGCTTGATTTTGAGGAAGGAGGAAACGGGAAATTACTACGACCGTTTTCGCGGGCGGCTCATGTTTCCGATTTGCGACGAGCAGGGCAGGGTGGTCGGTTTCAGCGGACGGGTTTTATCCGGCGACGAAGTGCTGGCGCACGGCCACCAGACAGCGAAATACGTCAACTCGCCGGAGACGCCGATTTTCACCAAGAGCAAGATTTTCTTCGGCCTCGACAAATCCAAACGCGCGATTCTGGACGCCGGTTTTGCCATCGTCTGCGAGGGTCAGCTTGATCTCATCGCCTGTTTCATGGCCGGCGTGCAAAACATCGTAGCGCCGCAGGGCACGGCGTTCACCGACCAGCACGCGCGGATTTTGAAGCGCTACATCAACGAAGTCGTTTTGTGTTTCGACTCCGACGAGGCCGGCCAGAACGCCGCCGTGCGTTCGCTGGACCATCTGCTCGCGTCCGGCCTTGCCGTGCGCGTGGCCGTAGTGCCCGCGCCGCACGACCCGGACAGTTTCATCAAGGCCAACGGCGGTGAAAATTTCCGCGAGCTGGTTCAAAACGCCGACGGATTTTTCGATTATTTGTTGAAACGCCTTTGCAGGCAGAACGACGCGAACAGCGACAAGGGCCGGCTTGCCATTTTGCGCGCGATGGCCGAAGCCGTCCACAAGACCGGTAACGTCGTCCTGGTTGACACCTATGCGCAGAAAACCGCGTTGCGACTGGGCGTTTCGCCGGAAGCCGTCCGCGCCGAGTTCAAAAAAGTTCCAACGACCCAAACCGGGCCGATAGCGGACGAGGACGAATCGTTGGAAACCGCCGAATTAATCAAAGTGACGCGTCCCCCGCCATCGGAACTTCGGTTGCTCAAACTGCTTTTCGTTCATGAAGAATTGATGGCGTGGGCGGCTTTGCACTTGGATTTGAATTGGATTCTAAATTCTGTAGTGCGGGAAATCATTGAACGCCGGTTTACCGCACAAAAAAATGAAACATGGAAAAATCTAGCTGTTTTTTTGGACGAATGTGGCTCTGTTGAAATACGGAATCTGCTCACTGAAGCCGTTGCAGAAGTCCGTAAAATTCCAAATCCAGAAGCGCAATTAGATGATGTGGTTTTGAAATTGCGCAACCAGTTTCTTGACGGAGCGATAAATGAATTGCGGCAGGCACGAAACAAAGCTGAATTGACGGACGAGGAGTTTCTTAAGAAAGAAAGGGAGCTGCTTAAGATGAGAAAGGCTGGCGCTCTTACAGCAATAAAAAACAGGCATTGGTTAACGGAGCAAATGGAGCAATCAAAGGGTCAAACGCCGAACTGATTTGAATCAAAAAACGGCGCAATCCTTGCGGACTGCGCCTTCTTTCTTCAACGGTAAAATTACTTCGCGCCTTGGTCAATCCAGGCTCGGATGAGGCCGATTTGGTCCGGTGAAAGCGGCTTGATGCCGGCCCGGTTGTTCAACGGTGGCATCCATGAATCATGGTCCTCGGTCAAATGCGCGATGGCTTTGACGACGAAACTGTTGGCGCTGTCACCGGCTTTGAGAATGGAACCGTCCTTGCTGCCCTTGAGCGTGGATTCCAGGCTGTCCAGCTTGAGCCGGGCCTTGGGCTGGTTGCCGCTGTGGCACTTCACGCAGGAGGCGTCAAAGATGGTTTTGATGTCGGTGGCGTAGGTCACGCCTTGTTTGGTGGAGGCCGGCGGCAGTGTGTTGGGGGCGTCGGCGGCGCTGGCGGCGACGGCCAGCCCGAAGGTGGCGGTCAGTGTAATGGCGGTCAATTTAATGGTGTCAATTGTATTCATTGTTTCTATTTTGATTTTCCTTATTTAACAAACAATCAGAGCTTAAGACGCGCCAAAAGTCAAAAGGTTTCAAACAACGATAAAAAAATCGGAGTAGAGCGCGGCTTTGCTATCGTCTATCTTACCTCCTCAATTCGGATGTCGTTCCGGATTGGCGGAAGAACTATTAAAACATGAAAAAATTGAGATTCGGGTTCATGAGCACGGCCGGCATAGGCCGCAAAAACTGGAAGGCGATTTTCCATTCCGGCAACGCCGTCATTTCCGCCGTTGCCAGCCGCGACGTGAAAAGGAGCCGCGCCTTCATCCGCGATTGCCAGCGCGATTGGCCGTTCGCCGTCGAGCCGGCCGCGTGCGGCAGTTACGACGAATTGCTGGCGTCGCGCGGCGTGGACGCGGTGTATATTCCGCTCCCGACCGGCCTGCGCAAGGAATGGGTGCTGCGCGCGGCGGCCGCGGGCAAGCACGTCGTCTGCGAAAAACCCTGCGCGGTGAGCACCGCCGATCTGGAGGAAATACTGGCGGCGTGCAGAAAGAACTCGGTGCAGTTCATGGATGGAGTGATGTTCATGCACCACCCGCGCATGGCACGCGTCCGCAAAATTCTGGACGATGGCAAAAGCGTCGGCGAAGTGCGGCGCATTTCGTCCTCATTCAGCTTTTACAACGGCAGGGAATTTTTCCGCGACAACATCCGTGTGAACGCCGCGCTTGAACCCGCCGGCTGCCTCGGCGATCTCGGCTGGTATTGCATCCGGTTCGCGCTGTGGGCGATGAACTGGCGGATGCCACGCGAAGTGTCCGGCAAAGTGCTTTCACGGCCCGGCGGAAAGTCGCCCACGGAATTTGCCGGCGAGCTGGTTTTCGCCGGCAATGTTTCCGCGGGATTTTACTGCTCGTTTCTCGCCGCCTTCAACCAATGGGTTTCCGTGAGCGGGCAGAAAGGGTGGCTGCGGCTGCCGGATTTCGTGCATCCCTTCGACAGCTATGAATGCGCGTTCGAGGTTAACCAAAAAGAAGTCCGCATCTCCGCCGCCGCCGGCGCGAAATGCCCGCCGGGCACTGACCCGATGACGCAGGGGCACGCGACCGCGCAGGACACGCGGATGTTCCGCAACTTTGCGAATCAGATCTTTTCCGGCAGGTTGAACCGTGACTGGCCGATGTGGGCTTTGAAAACGCAAATCGTTCTGGATGCGTGTCTTGAGTCTGCGCGGCGCGGCGCGGCCGTTAAATTGTCGTGAAAGATTGATTGGGTTAATCGGTCCGGCGATTTAACCATTTAACAATTCAACCTATCACGCTATTCTTTCTCCGTGCGGTTTCAGAAAATCACTATCATCGGCGTCGGTTTGCTCGGTGGCTCCATCGGGCTGGCCGCCCGGCAGCGCCGGCTCGCATCCGAGGTCGCCGGGTTTGTCCGGCGAGCGGCCAGCTTGAAGGATTGCGAGAGGGCGGGCGCGGTGGATTACGCCACGACGGATTTGCTGGCCGCCGTTTCAAACGCCGACCTCGTCATCCTCTGCACGCCGCTGTCGCAGATGCGGGCGCGCGTCGAGGAAATGCTGCCGGCCTTGAAACGCGGCGCGATTGTCACCGACGTTGGCAGCGCCAAGACGGGCGTTGTGAAGGATGTCTGCGGCCTCATCCGGAAGGCGGGCGCGCATTTCATCGGAAGTCATCCGATGGCCGGCGGTGAAAAAACGGGCGTGCGGGCGGCGAAGGCGGATTTGTTTGTGAACGCAGTTTGCGTTGTGACGGCGGAGAGGAATTCCAACCCGGCGGCGCTGCGGCAGGTGGAGCAATTTTGGAGATCGCTGGGTGGCCGGACCCTGCGCCTGACGCCGCAACTGCATGACCGGCTTGTCAGCCGTTCAAGCCATCTGCCGCACATTGTCGCCGCGGCGTTGGCGAACTGGGTTCTGGACCCGGCGTTGCCAAAGGCGCAGGCGCAACTTTGCGCGAGCGGCTTCCGCGACACCACACGCATCGCGTCCGGTTCTCCCGAAATGTGGCGCGACATCGCCCTCGCCAACCGCAAAAACCTGGTGAAATCTCTGGATGACTTCATTGCCGGGTTGCGGAAGTTCCAAACGTCGCTGAAGAAAGCCGATGCCGGGGCGATGGCGAAATATTTTGAAACGGCGAAATTGCGGCGGGACGACTGGTGCGCGTGTTCGGCGTCCACTTCTTCAGAATAGCGTGCCATGGCGCTGCCTGACCTCATCGAAATCGTCCCGCTCGACAGAGCCCGTGCGCGCGGAAATCACCGTTCCCGGCTCTAAAAGCATCACGAACCGCGCGCTCATCCTCGCCGCGCTTGCCGACGGCGAAGTCACGCTCACCGGTGCTCTCTGGAGCGAGGACACGCAAATCATGGTTGATTGTTTGGGGAAATTCGGCTTTGAAATTCGCGTCGAGCCGGACCCGGAGGAATTCTGCAACCGGACGATTACGGTCAAAGGACTTGGCGGGAAAATTCCGAACGGCGGCACGGCGGTGAAGCCGATGGAATTATTTGTCGGCAACGCGGGCACGGCGGCGCGGTTTTTGGCGGCATTCGTTTGTCTGGGCAATGGCGTTTATCGCTTGCACGGTGTGCCGCGTATGCACGAACGCCCGCAGGCGGCGCTGTTCCAGGCGTTGCGCGAGCTGGGTTATCGCGTCGAATCGGAAAAGGGAAATGACAAATTGCCAGTGACAATTTTCGGGGGTAGCAGCCGAGGTAACGAGGCTCAAACTGAAGATGCAAAGAAAAGTCAGAGCCTCCTCACGTCGGCTGCTACGAAGAAATGCCGCGTCAGCATCGAGGAAAGCTCACAATTTGCATCGGCATTACTGCTGTGCGCGAAAGTTGGCAGATGGAAAATTGAAGTCGTTGGCGAGAATGCGGAGGAATCGCCTTATGTGGCAATGACTTTAAAAATGATTGAAGTGTTTCCGCATCGCGGCGGAAAATTTCAAATCGAGCCGGATGCAAGCAGCGGGAGTTGTTTTGCTGGCGCAGGTTTCTTGTATTCTGAAAGCAATATTCATGTAAATCACTGGCCAAATTCATGTTGGCAAATTGACGAACTCATCCTCAAATATGTTCAAAGACTAAAAGGGTTAGAGGAAGTGTCGGCTAACGATATCCCACCCATTTCGCCAGAGTATTCCCGCCTAACCGATTTAGGTGACAGCATAATGACCGGCATTGTTCTCGCACCTTTTAGCCGCGTTGAAATTCGGTTTAAGGATTTAGCCCGGTTGCGTTTGCAAGAATGTGACCGGGTAACGGCACTGCGGATGGAATTGACCAAATGCGGCGCGAAGGTCACCGAGGAAGGCGACACGCTGACGGTTTATCCGTCGCAGCTTCACTGCGCGGAGATTGAAACCTACAACGACCATCGCATGGCGATGTGTTTCGCAGTTTTGGGTTTGAAGGTTCCCGGCATCAAAATCAGGAATCCCGCTTGCGTGAAAAAGACGTTTCCGAATTTCTTCCAAAAACTCGCCGCACCGCCGCCGAGAGGCTTGGGCGCGACGATTTTGGACGCGAAAACGGGAAGGAAATTGAAGGAAGAGGAATTGTTTGCGGACTAAATCGTCCTCGTAATCGGTTTTTTGCGAGTATGAGGACGAGGACGAGCAGGATTTAATTTGATGAAAACCATTATCATTGCCATTGATGGCACAAGCGCCAGCGGCAAGAGCACGAACGCGAAGCTCGTCGCCAAGGCGCTCGGCTATGTTTATGTGGACACCGGCGCGATGTATCGCACGCTCGCCTGGTATTGCCTCAAGCAGGGGATTGACGTGGAAGACGCCAAGGCCGTCGCCGCCGCCTGCCGCAAATGGAAAGCGAAACTGGTGTGCGCGGAAAAGGACGGCCTGCGCGCGGCGCGCCTGCTCGTCGGCGATTATTGTCCCGAAAAGGAAATCCGCACCGCCGTAACCAGCGCCGCCGTGCCGCACGTCGCCGCGGTGCCGCAGGTGCGGGACTGGATGGTCAAACGCCAGCGCGAGTGCGCGCAGTTCGGCAATCTCGTCATGGAAGGCCGCGACATCGGCACGAATGTTTTTCCCGAAACGGATTTCAAATTCTACCTCGACGCGCAACTGGAGGAGCGCTCGCGCCGCCGCGCCGCCGACGGAGTGAATGAAAATCTCGCCGCGCGTGACCAGCGTGACAGCCAGCGCGCCGTTGCCCCGCTGATGGTGGCGCTCGGCGCAAAGGTCATCAACAACTCGAATCTGACTTCGGAACAGACGAGCGGGTTGATTTTGAAGGAAATCCGATTGCGGTTGCCGCGCGAAATTGCGAATGACTAGATCCTAATGACGAAAGAATGTCGAAACACGAATGCCCATTATCCGCCATCAGAGGCGGCTTTGGAATTTTGTCATTGGAATTTATCTAGTCATTCGGATTTAGGAATTAGACATATCCCATGAACTTGTCCTATCGCCTCGGCTGGATGTGTTTTCGCGCGGTTTACGCGGTCTATTTTCGCTGGCGCGTCTTCCATCCTGAACGAGTGCCGCAAACCGGTGGCGTCATCCTCGCGTCGAACCACGCGAGTTTTCTCGACCCGCCGCTGGTCGGTTCTGGACTGCACCGCTGCATCAATTACCTCGCCCGCGAATCACTGTTCAGGTTTCCAGGCGTCGGCGCGCTGTTGCGTTCGTGGAGCGCCGTGCCGGTGGACCGCGACGGAGGCGGCGCGGCTGGATTGAGGACAATTTTGGACCGGCTGCTCGCGGGTGGCGGCATTATTCTATTTCCAGAAGGCACGCGAACGCGCGACGGGAAATTGCAACCCGCGCGTTCCGGTATCGGATTGATTGTGGCCAAATCCACCGCTCCGGTGGTGCCGGTGCGTGTCTTTGGGACCTTCGAGGCGTTCGGGCGGAATCATAAATTCCCGCGGCCGAAGCGGGTCGCGGTGAAATACGGCGAGCCGATGTATTTTGAGAAACTGCGCGTCGAGGCAAAGGATTGCACGAAGCCGCGCTTGAAAGAAATTTACCAGGAAATCGCCGATGAAATCATGGTGGCGATAGCGAAGCTGGAAGTGTGCGAAGATTGATTGCCCGGAGGGACGAGCCGCACGCATCCCGAATAATTATTGAAGCCCAGTCAGGGACTCGTGTAACTCGTCCCTCCGAGCGGCTTCAGATTCCCAGATTGGAAAGCGTGTTGCTTATGTTGTTGACGATTTCGACGAGTTTGGGATGCGATTTCTCGAAACCGGCGATGGATGATTTCAGCCCGCGCACCGAAAGCGCCTGCAATTCCGGGTTTTGATTTTCGCGCGTGGCTTCGTGCGCCGATAACTGGGCGAACCCGACGATGCTTTGCGCCTGCTCGACGTGCGTTTTTTCCAGCGCGGCCACCTCGGTTTTCAGGCGCGCGAGCAACTGGATCAGTTCGCGCTTGCGATCCTCACTGACGGCCTCGGCGCCGCGGATTTGCTCCTCAATTTCGCCAATCGTTTTTTGGATCATGTTGTGATGAAACTTTAACCGCTGCCGGGAATTCGGCAAGCTTGTGCTTCACCGCGCAAGGCCGGGTTTGCGTTGGAGTTCACGCTTCATCGTGTTTCTGGAGCAAGCTGAAGCTTGAACTCCATTTGTTCACCAGCGCCCGACCTTCGACAAAATCGGGTTGACCAAATCCCAGATTTTCGCGCAGACGACCTCCAATGACGCGGAGCCGTCAATCACCCGCACGCGCTCCGGTTCGGCGGCGGCGATGGCCTTGAAGCCTTCCTCCACGCGCGCGAAAAATGTCTGGTCCGCCTCCTCCATCCGGTCGCGCATGAAGGGCAGGGTGGATTGGCGCACGGCGCGGCGCAGTTCGCTGATGTCCGGCGGCACCTGGAGCAACAGGGTCATTTGAGGGTGTGTGCTGCCAACGGCGATGTCAATCACGCCCTTGACCATTTCCAAATCCAGTTCACGCCCGTAACCCTGATAAGCCGTGGTGGAATCGTAAAAGCGATCGCAGACGACAATTTCCCCGTCGGCGAGCGCGGGGCGGATGATTTCGCGGACGAGTTGGGCGCGGCTGGCGTTCATCAGAAGCAATTCCGCCTCGGCACTCATCGCGTCGCTGGCCTTGCTATGTTTGAGCGTATGGCGGATTTCCTCGCCTATGGTCGTGCTGCCCGGCTCGCGCAGGGCGCGGACGCGGTGGCCGAGCGCGCGCAACCGGCGCGCCAGGAGTTCCACCTGCGTAGACTTGCCACAACCTTCCGAGCCTTCAAAGGTGATAAATAGACCCTTCACGATTTGTGATTACGATTGACGATTTGCCCGCCATTATCAAATCTTTTTTAACTTCTGGCCTTTGGACGTGTCTTCGATGGTCCAGCCCCTGGCCTTCAACTCGTCGCGGATGGCGTCTGAACGCTTGAAATCCTTTGCCTTGCGCGCGGCTTGCCGGGCTTCAATCAAAGCCAGAATGTCCGCTGGAATTTCAACTTCGATTTTGAGGCCAGCGCCAAGAACTGAATCTACCTTTTCCCAAGCAGCCAATTTATTAGCGGCCACTTTTGCACGCGTTACCCGACCTGCAAGAGTTTCTTCCTGTGAATGGGGAATATACCAAAGATTCGCTTCTCGGACCCAATCAAACACGGCAGCCCATGCTCTCGATATGTTTAAATCATCTTCAAGTGCGGATGAAAAAGTTGAGATTAATGTGTCATTTTCTTGCGCCTGACCTGCGTTCTCGCCGGCTAATTCTCGTAACTTGCCGATACATTCGTCAATCCTCGCTAGCGCGGTGCGCGCGCCGAGCAGACCTTCAATTGTGAAATTGAACGTTTCGCGATAATGCGCTTGGAGTAAAGCGAACCGGACTTCGCGACCTTTGAATTTCTCTGAACGATTCAGCAAATCGCGCAGCGTAAAAAAATTGCCGAGCGACTTGCTCATTTTCTTGCCTTCCACCAGCAGATGCGCGCCATGCAGCCAGTGTTTCACGAATGGCCGGCCGGTCGCGCCTTCACTCTGCGCAATTTCATCCTCATGATGCGGGAAAATCAAATCCTCGCCGCCGAGGTGCAAGTCGAAGCTCGCGCCGAGGATATTCATGCTCATCGCACTGCATTCGATGTGCCAGCCGGGCCGGCCATCGCCAAACGGACTGGGCCAAAAAACCTCGCCGTCCTCCGGCGTGCGGGCCTTCCACAACGCGAAATCGGCGACAGATTCCTTGGCGTATTCGTCGGTCTTCACGCGTTCGCCGGCGCGCATTTCGTCGAAATTCAACTTGAGCAACTGGCCGTAATTGCAGCCGCAGCCGCGGTATTTCTCGATTGAGAAATAGACCGAACCGTCGGCGGCCTGGTAGGCGATGCCGCGGGCGACCAGCTTTTGGATGAGCGAAACGATGTCCGCGATGTGTTCCGTGGCGCGCGGCTTGTGATGCGGCTCGCGACAGTTCAGTGTTTTCAAATCATCGAAAAACGCCGCCTCGTATTTGCCGGTGAATTCGCGCAGGGAAGTTTTTGATTCGCGGACGCGCCGGATGATTTTGTCCTCCACGTCCGTAATATTCATCACGTGCGTGACTTGGAAATTCTTGAATTCGAGGTAACGGCGGACCAGATCGGCGAAAACGAACGTCCGCCAGTTGCCGATGTGGGCGAAGTCATAGACCGTCGGCCCGCAGCAATACAAACCGACTTTTTTTCCGGCGGGGTCGAGCGGCGCGAATTCCTGAACCGAGCGCGAGAGCGTGTTGAACAGTTTCAAACCCATGTGCTGCGAAAAGAATAACCGGCGGCGCGCGAAAGAAAAAGCGGAATTATTTTTGCGCCGGCTGGCCGTCCGGATTCCTCGGCCTCAACCGGTTGAAGCGCTCGGCAAACAAAAAGAACACGCCCGGTCCGAAACAGAGCAGCATTACTGAAATGCCCATGACGATGCCCCAAAACGTGCCCAGTGGCGCGCAGCAATCTCCGCGGCGGCGGACGATGATGTGACTCGGCACGGCGACGAGCAATTCGAGAATGCTGCCCCGAAGCAGCCAGCGCGTCATGCGTTTGAGCAACGCGTCCGGTTCGTCCGCCTTTGCGAAGCTGTGAAAAATGCCGGCCCAGATGAACCAAAAAACGAGGATGGTGATTATGAATCCGGCCACGGTTTCATTGTTCGAGGGTTGCACCTGGCCGGCCTTGAACGGAGTCAGATAACCGAAAATCCCGAAGCCTTCCTCCTTGAAGAGGGCGCAAAAAACGTCCAGCAGCCCCGCGAAAAGGAGATTAGCCAGAAAAAACGCGCCGACGGCGACAGGAATTCCGAGCGGACGCCGGGCGGGCAGCCTGTTTTCAGCGATTTTTAGCGGCAGCAGCAACAGCAGCGCCTGTCCTGCAACAAGGAGGGCGAGCCAAAGCCAATAGCCCCACCGCAGATATATCCCCGCAGCCTCCTTGACGTTTGCACTGTTCACCCCGCCGAAGGCAAAAAGGATGACCGGCACGGTCAGGAGCAGCAGCGCAAGTGCGTAAAGCAAGACGGTGAGGATGGCCCAGCGTTTCATACCATATTTATGTGTCGCGGGAATCAATACCAAGCCAGCCAAAATGTCACCCGGAAATGTGAAAATCTAGTCCGCCGTCATTGCCCCGCATAAAACGCATCCACCTTGGCGGCGACGTCCTTGTAGCTGATGTCGGTTTCGTAAATCTGTTTGAACTGCTCGACGGCCTCCTCCTTTTTGCCCATGGAGTCGAACACACAGCCGAGGTTGTAAATCAGATCCTTCTTTTCCTCGTCGAACACCTGTTTTTCCTTGATGGCGCCCTGGAGCTTGCGCGCGGCGATGTCGAACATCTTGCGTTTGGCGAAACACTGGGCGAGGTAATTCATCGCAGCGAGGCGCTTGTGCGGATTGCTTTCGGCCTTCTGAAATTCCGCGATGGCCTCGCCGATCTTGCCGGCCTGAAAATAGAGCGCGCCCATCTCGAAGCGGACGGCAAGGTCGGTCGGGTATCTTTCCACGCGCTTCTGACATTCCGTGGTCTGGTAAGCCAGCTTCTCGGCCTTGATCAACTCCACCTGCTCGGCGTGATCCGACTCGAAGGGGTTGAGCTGTTCAATCTGGAAATCGTAGCGCTTGACGATGGTGTTGGCGATGGCGAGGTCGAGCGACGGGTCGTTGCCCATCTCGGAGTCTTTGAGACGTTGATAAAGTTCGAGAGACCGCTCGAATTGTTTTTTCTCCGTGTATAATTCGGCGAGGGAGCGGACGAGCTTGAGATTATGCTGCTCGGTTTTCAGCCGTTCCTCGTATTCGGCGATGAGCCGTCCGGTCACGTCGTCGGATTTCTGAACGCGCTTTTCCTGTTCCAGCGAGACGGCCTCCTCCTTGTTCTTCAAAATGTCGCGGAAAGAGCCTGTGCCGTCTTCCAGCGCGCCATAGCCGCCCTCATCCATCGTCTTGCGGGCGGACAAATCCTTCAGCGCCATCTTCAATTCGCCGTCGTTGGGCATCTCGCGCAGCAGCTCCATCAAATTCCTTTCCGCGCGCCCGCTCTCGCCGATTTCCGCCAGGGCGTGGCCGAATTCGATGGCCAGGTTTTTGTCCCTGGGTGAATTTTTGACGAGCGTTTCGTAGGAAAGCACGGCGGTGCGCGGCAGTTCCAGCGCCTTCGCCGCGTCCACGACGATTCGATGGGCCGCGGAACTGTTGGGGGCGCCGTTCAAAATCTGCTCGGCGATGACAAGCGCCTCGGCGGGGTTCTTGCCCAGGGCGATTCTGGCCTTGACCTCCTCCGGCGAGGAACCCGCGCGGCTCAACATTTTTTTGAAGAAACCCGTGTCGCCATCGCCGGCCTTGCGGAACTGCGCGGTGCGCAGCGCTTTGCGGCAGTCGAAGAAGCCCGGTTCCTGCTCCAGCGCCTGGTTCAGCAGCGTGATGGCGTAATCGAGGTTTTCGTGGTTCAGCGCTTCCATGCCCCGCGCAAAAAGAACGCGCCCATCCCGTGAAATTTCATTCAATGTTTTCTCGGCCATAAATCAAAGTCTGTCACGGACATTAAAATTAGCAGCATTGTGCCTTGTGCCGCAAGGCGTGATCGGCCAGCACCAGCGCCGTCATCGCCTCAACCATCGGCACCGCGCGCGGCAGCACGCACGGGTCGTGACGCCCGCGCCCCTTCAGTTTAGAATTTTGGAATTGCTCGTTCACCGTGTCCTGCTCGTGCATGACGGTGGCGACGGGCTTGAAGGCGACCCGGAAGAAAATCGGTTGCCCGTTAGAAATGCCGCCTTGAATCCCGCCGGAACGGTTCGTGGGCGTGAACACCTTCCCGCGCTTCGACCGGAAGGCATCGTTGTGCTCGCGTCCGGTCAAAAGGATGCCGCCGAAGCCGGAGCCGACTTCAAACGCCTTGGACGCCGGCAGGCTCAACATCGCCTTCGCCAAATCCGCCTCCAGCTTGTCAAAAACCGGCTCGCCCCAGCCGGCCGGAACGCCGCGCGCGACGCCTTCCACGATGCCGCCCACGGTGTCGCCCGCGCGGCGCATTTTTTCAATGAGCCGGATCATTTTCTCCGCCGTCGCAGCGTCCGGGCAGCGGACGATGTTGGATTCCACGTCCGCGAGCTTCACCGTGCCGGGATTCACCTCCGCGACCAGGCGCTGGACCTGTTTGACGTAGGCCAGCGTTTCCACGCCGAATTTCTCGCGCAAAAGTTTCTTCGCGATCGCGCCGGCGGCGACGCGACCGACGGTTTCGCGCGCGCTCGCGCGACCGCCGCCCTGCCAGGCGCGGATGCCGTATTTGGCGAAATAAGTGAAATCCGCGTGCGACGGGCGGAACTTGTCCTTCATTTCCGAATAGGCTTCGGGGCGGGCGTCCTCGTTTTTCACCCAGAGACAAATCGGCGTGCCAAGGGTTTTGCCCTCGAACGTGCCGGACAGGATTTGCACCGTGTCGGATTCCTTGCGCGGAGTGACGATTTTGGACTGGCCGGGCCGGCGCCGGTCAAGGTCGGGCTGGATGTCGGCCTCGGAAAGTTTCAGGCGAGGCGGACAGCCGTCCACAACCACACCCACGCCGCCGCCGTGGGATTCGCCCCACGTCGTGATGCGGAACAATTGCCCGAAGCTGCTTGCCATTCCGGAATGATGCGAAAAAAGCCGCGCGTGGTCAAATCCATCAATTCATCCAGAGGGACTCGCCCACTAGCCCCTTTTTCGCAGTTTGGGACTCGTGTAACGCGTCCCCCCGGGGTAGAATATGCCGCGAGCATGAACCGCATCGTTGAAAAGTTCGCCGCGCTGAAACGCGACCGCAAAAAGGGCTTCATCGTCTATATCGGCGCGGGCGACCCGAATCTGGCCGCCACGCGCGATCTGGCTTTGGCCTTCGACAAGGCGGGCGTGGACATTCTGGAACTCGGTGTGCCGTTCAGCGACCCGCTCGCCGATGGGCCGGTGAACCAGCTTGCGGCGCAACGCGGTTTGGAATCCGGCACAACTCCGTCGAAGCTTCTGAAAACCGTTTCCGAGATTCGCAAGAAATCCCAGATACCGATCGTTCTCTACATCTATTTCAATCTCATCCACCGCGTCGGCATGGGGAAATTCATTGCTGCCGCAGCGAAGGCGGGCGTGGATGGTTTGCTCGTTCTCGATTTGCCGCCGGAGGAATCGGACAATTATGAGGCGTTGATGAAGCAGGCCGGCCTGTGCCACATTTATCTCGTCGCGCCGACGACGCCGGAGGACCGCATGGAACTCATCGTCAAGCGCGGCAGCGGATTCATTTATTATATCTCGCGCGAAGGCGTGACGGGGATGCAAACGAAGGTCGCGTCGAATCTCGCATCGCAGGTTGCCAAAATCCGCGCACACACGGATCTGCCCATCGCCGTGGGCTTTGGAATTTCAAATCCGACACAGGCCAGGGCCGTTGCGGCGGAAGCGGACGGTTGCGTGGTCGGCAGCGCCGTCGTGAACCAGATTGCGAAACATGGCAAATCAAAGACGCTGGTGAGGCACGTCGGCAAATTCGTGAAATCGCTGGTGGATGCTGTGAAATCAATTTAGACACGGATTGCACAGATTTTCACAGATAATATCCGTGTCCATTCGTGTAATCCGTGTCAAAGATTTATGAAAACAAAAACCGACACCAATGACCGGTTTGTCATCATCATGGCCGGGGGACGCGGCGAGCGTTTCTGGCCGTTGAGTCGCGAGAAGATGCCCAAGCAACTGCTGGCCATCCTCGGCAAGAAATCCTTTTTGCAGGAAGCCGTCGAGCGGGTGCTGCCGCTCGTGCTCGGCGAAAAATATTTTCGTCATCACCAACGAGGCGCAATTGCCGGAGGTGCGAAAGCAGTTGCCGAAAATTCCCAAGGCCAATCTCGTGGCCGAACCGGTTGGCCGCGACACCTGTGCTGCTGTCACGCTCGGCGCGGCGCTGGTCGGTTCGCGCTCCACCACCGGCATCATGGCCGTGCTGCCGGCGGATCACGTCATCCCCGACGGGAAGAAATTCCAGCAGGTCTTGGGCGACGCCTTCGAAGTGGCGTCGCAAGGGCAGGCGATTGTGACCATCGGCATCAAGCCGGCCGAGCCGGCGACGGGTTACGGTTACATTCACGTCGGCCAGGAATTGCCCACGCCGCCGGGCGCGAAGAAGACCAAGACGGCCTTTTTCAAGGCGGAGCGGTTCGTGGAAAAGCCGAATTTCGAGACGGCGCTGGGCTACGTCAACAGCGGTCAGTATCGCTGGAATGCCGGAATGTTCGTCTGGAGTTTCATTACCGTCACAAACGGGCTGGAAATGCATCAGCCGGAAATGTTCGCCGCCTGCCAGCGCTGGTTCAAGGTGGCGAACAATCCCGCCAAGCTCGCGAAAGTGCTGGCGAAGGAATATCCGGACATCAAAAAAATCTCGATTGATTTCGCGCTGATGGAGAAGGCGCAGAACGTGATCGTGGCCGACGGCGCGTTCGAATGGGACGACCTCGGCGCGCTGCCGGCGCTGGCGCGGCATTTGAAGCAGGACGCCGAGGGCAATGCCGCCGTGGCGGATTTCATCCACGTGGACGCCGCGCGGAACATCATTTACGACGCACGGACAAAGAACCGGACGCCGATAGCCGTGGTTGGCTTGCGCGATTCCATTCTGGTGCAAACGAACGACGCGGTGTTGCTGGCGCACAAATCGCAGGCGCAAAAGGTCAAGGAACTGGTTCGCAGGCTCGGCGAGGATGCCAGGTTGAAAAAGCTAATCTGACTGCGGATTGTGCGTTGATGTCACTGCGCAGCTTCAACTCTCGACCACGCTGATTTCCACCGGCTCAACGCTCACGCCGCTCTTCTCCAGCCATTTGATGGCGGCTTTCACCACGTCGCGTGCGCCGGTCAGCTCGAGGCAGACAATGCCGATTTCATCGGTGACGCTGGCCTGGCGGACGTTGGTGACGATTTTGAATTTTTGGCCGACTTCCCACACGAGCGGCTTCTTGATGAGCTTGGGCGGGAACATCAGCCACAATCTCTGTTGGGTCGGGCTTGACGATTTCGTGGCCGGCGGGACTTGCTTGGAGGCTTTAGGCATGGAGTGAAGAATTGCGATTATGGATTTACGAATTACGATTTAAAATAGGTTTGCTGGGGCGATGGTCCTCGCGAGCCGCAGCTCTTCGGAAGCCCCGCCACACCGGTAAAATCTAACCGCCTGCAATGGCGGGGATGATGCTGATTTCGTCGCCGTCTTTGAGCGGCGTCTCGCGGTTTTTGAGGAAGCGGATGTCCTCCTCATTCACATAGACGTTGACGAAGCGGCGCACATCGCCCTTGTCATCCACGAGTCGTTCCTGGATTCCGGGGAAGCGCGTCTGCAATTCGACGATCGCCTCGCCAATCGTGGCGGCGTTGACTTCAATCAGCTCCTCGTTGTTGGTCAACTTGCGGAGCGGCGTTGGGATTCGGACTTTTTTTGGCATATATTTGATTTTTAATACAATACTGATTCAAGCCGCTTCAAAAACAACCTTAAGTCCAAGCGCGGACAATACGGAATTCAGGCTCGTCAAACGTGGATTGCCCTTGCGTGAGACAACGCGATACAAATTTTCGCGGTTCAACTTGCTTCGTTCCGCCGCGCGGGCGACTCCGCCTTGGGCTTCAACCACGTCGCGCAGGCCGATCAGAAAATCTTCCGGGCCTTCCTCGTAGCACGCAGTGAGATACTCCGCCGCCTGTTCGGGGTCGTCCAGCTTCTTGTGCAAAATCTTTTTGTAACTCACGGTTTTCATCATTCGCTCGCTTTGAATTCCTGCCAAAACTGCTTGGCCAGCCGGATGTCGCGGTCTTGCGTCCGTTTGTCGCCGCCGCAGAGCAGCATGACAGGGCAACCCCTTTCTGGCCGAAATACACCCGATAACCTGGCCCATAATCCACCCGCAATTCGCTCACGCCTTCGCCGACCGGTCTGCAATCGCCGAGATTGCCTTGCCGCACGCGCGCCACCGCACGCTTGTCACTCAAATCGTCCGGCCACACCTCAAACGGCACTTGCCCGCTCCGCGTGCGGAACGCGACGACTTCTTTGGGCGTGATGAGCGCGGACATAATGTAGCTTTTAAGCTACGACTAGTCAAGCTGCTTTATCGCCCCGCCAATAGTGGCGGCGTTGACTTCGATCAGCTTCTCGCTGTTCGTCTACTTCCGGAGCGGCGTTGGGATTCGGACATTTTTGGCATAAATTCAATTAGTTTCTTGGCCAGCCATAATGTGTGCGAAAGGGATAATTCGGCAAAACTATACGCCGAGAATTCCGCCCTGGCTGGCGTTGGTGACCAGCTTTTGGTAGCGCGCCAGCCAGCCGCCAAGCTCGCGCTTCACCGGTGCCAGGTCTGCTTGCGCTCGGCCAATTCGGCTTCCGGAACCAGAATGTCAATGCGCCGGTTGGGGAAATCAATGCGGATGCGGTCGCCGGCTTCAGCAGGCCGATCGGGCCGCCTTCCTCCGCTTCCGGCGAGACGTGGCCGATGCACGCGCCCGCCGTGCCGCCGCTGAACCGGCCATCGGTGATGAGCGCGCATCTTGTCGCCCAGGCCCATGCCGACGATGTAGCTGGTGGGCGAGAGCATTTCCTGCATGCCCGGCCCGCCGCGCGGCCCTTCGTTGCGGATGATGACCACGTCGCCGGCCTTGACCTTGCCGGCGAGAATGCCTGCGCAGGCGTCGTCCTGGCTCTCGAAGATCACGCAGGGGCCTTCAAAGACAAAGCCCGGGCCGCAGTTCTTCTTGAACTCGTCGCTGATGCCGGCGGTCTTCACCACGCTGCCTTCGGGCGCAAGCTGGCCGTAGAGGATCGCCAGGCCGCCGTCCGGCGTGTAGGCGGTCTCCTTCGTGCGGATGCAATCGTTCGCGTCGAACAGGAACGCCGAATCGTAAGGCATCAGGCCGCTGGGCTGCGACCTCCTCGAGCTGCTTCGGGCCGGTGATCGTGATACGGCCTTGGCGATCTGCCAGCCTGCGCAACCGTTCGGTGCGCACCAGGCAGCGAACCTGGTCTTCGTCCTCGCCTTTGGCGTATTGCCAGATCACCAGCACCGGCGTCTTTCGAAGCTGCGCCCAACTCGGCGCGCACGAGTCCCTTTGAATCCGGCCAACTTCTTCTTGAGCCCGGCCTCAATGGTCTGCCCGGCCTTTCCAGGTGCCGTCGGGCATCGTCCACTTGGAATTCTGCGTCGTCGGTGAACAGCGCGGCGGCGGCCGCCGCATCGCCGGCGTTGAACGCGGCGGCAAAGCGCCAGAGCGTGATGGCCACGCGGGTCGGCCGGGAAAAACAGCATCGGCTTGGGCGCCAGATTGCCGCTGGCGGTGCGGGCGGCCGACGCCCAGCTTGTCGTTCGGGTCGACGCACGATGGCCGACGCGCCGGAGACGCGCGACGGTCTTGGCCCAGCGTCGATGCACTTCTCCGAGCGCACGTCCCATTCGTCAATGTTCTCGCCGAGGGTCTTGCCGGTGACGGTCTTGCACGTCAGCGTTCAGCGCGCCCATGCGCTTGAGTTCGCCCAGAATGGTGTGGATGCCGCCGGCGCGATGCACGTCCTGCACGTGGTAATTCGACGACGGCGACACCTTGCACAGGCACGGCACGCGGCGGGAGATGTCGTCAATGCGCTTGATGTCGTAAGGGATGCCCGCCTCGCGCGCGATGGCCAGCGTGTGGAGGACGGTGTTGGTCGAGCCGCCCATCGCCACGTCGAGCGCGATGGCGTTGTCGAACGCTTCCAGCGTGGCGATGTCGCGCGGCTTGAGGTCCGCCTCGACCAGCTTGACGATGGCGCGCGGCGGCGCGCTCATAGAGCGCCTCGCGCTCCTTGGAGACGGCGAGGATGGTGCCGTTGCCGGGCAGCGCCATGCCGAGCGCCTCGCACAGGCAGTTCATCGAGTTGGCGGTGAACATGCCGGAGCACGAACCGCACGTCGGGCAGGCGCTCTGTTCGAGCTTCTGTCAAGTCGCTCGGCGGTGATCTTGCCCGCCTGCAACTCGCCGACGCCTTTGAACACGGAGATCAGATCGGACTTCTGCACCGCGGGCTGGAGGTGCGCCGGGAGGTCGCCTTCGGCGGCCTGCTGCGCGACGCCCGCCGCCATCGGCCCGCCGCTGACGAAGACCGTCGGGATGTTGACGCGCATGGCGGCCATCAGCATGCCGGGCACAATCTTGTCGCAGTTCGGGATGCAGACCATGCCGTCGAAGCAATGCGCGCGGAGCATCGTCTCGACGCAGTCGGCGATCAGCTCGCGCGAGGGCAGCGAATACTTCATGCCGCCGTGGCCCATCGCGATGCCGTCATCCACGCCGATGGTGTTGAAGATGAACGGCACGCCGCCCGCCTCGCGGACGAGGCGTTTGACCAGCATGCCGACCTCGTTCAGGTGGGCGTGGCCGGGGATGCAATCGGTGTAGGAGTTGCAGATGGCGATGAACGGCTTGTCCCAGTCCGCCTCGGATTCGATGGAGCCGGTGGCGCGCAGCAGCGAGCGGTGCGGCGCGCGTTCAAAGCCTTTCTTGATGATGTCGGAATTCATTGCGATTTTTGATTATGATTTACGATGTCAACATTTGTAATGTAGCTGTTGCCGGCGGGCATGTCACGCAATTGTCTGCGCTGCCGGGAATTGGCCCGCGCAGAATCCAAATGAGGTGCAATCTCCCCGCCCAGGTTGCGCGATGGAATTTGGACCGTTCGGGCGGTTTTACCTCAGCTCCTTCAATTGCAGGTGGCGGTATTCCATTTGCCCGCGGTCGCCTTCAAGACCGATGGGGCCGTTGGCCGGGACCTTCAGCGCGCTCTCCAGGATTTCCCCGTTGCACGTGCAGAAGGCGATGCCGTTGGTCACCGTGACCTCGATTTGGTTCCAATCCTGCGGCTTGTATTTCTTCAATTCCTTGTAAGGCCCGGCCACAAGATAATCGCGGCATTGAAGCTGCGGTCCGCGGATAAAAATGCCGCTGTCGGCGTTCGTTTCGGCGCGGAATTCCAGCTTTAGAGTGAAATCGTTTGAGAACGTCTGCGTGGTCGAGATCTTCTGAACCAGCCGGGGCGTTCTCGAATGCACGACGAGAATCCCATCGCCGGCGGAGTAACGTCCGTCGTCACTCGCCGTCTTGCCGTCGAAATGATTCGTCCGGTAACCCCAGCCCGTCAGGTCGTGTCCGTTGAAAAGGCTGACATAGCCTTCCTCCGGTTGGAAATCATCGGCCGCGACGAGTGTTGTGGTGGCCGCGGCAGCGACCATGGCTGCCAGCGAAAAGCGCATCAAGTGATTCATGCCGGCATTATTAAGAAGTTTGGGCAGGACTTCAATCGTCAAAAAACGGTTCCAATCCATCAGGAAGGCGTGGAAAATCCGGCCAAAAATCATTCGCCGCGAACCACATGAAACATGCGAACTATTTTTAAATCTTTTCGCATATTTGGCGTATTTCGCGGTTGGTCGTGCGCAATAAATAATTCCATTTGGGATTTGAACAAATATAAAGTTTTCCTTGCCTTCCCAGCCGTTTGTGATTCTCTTTCCCGGACGGATTAACCCAAACCCAATCATGAAAAAAATCATCAAAACCACCGGGCTGGCGGCGTTCGCGCTGGCATTTGTCGGCAGCGCCCTGGCACAAAATGACATCACCGGCACTTGGGCGTCGCAGTTTGACTCCCAGCTCGGCACCCAGAAATACACCTTCACGTTCAAGTTGGACGGAACGAATCTCACCGGCCGGGCTGTCAGCGAACGGGAAACCGGCACGAATGACGTGGCCATCACGAACGCCAAGATTGACAAGGACAAGGTCTCCTTCTCCGAGCCGGTCAAGATTCAGGACAACGACGTTGTCGTCGAATACTCGGGCACGATTGCCGGCGATGATCTGAAACTGCATCGCAAGGTGGGCGATTTTGCGGAATACGACATTGTGGCCAAGCGTGCTGCCGGCTCCGCCGCGGCCGCGAGTGTGCCAACGACATCAGGCTCCGTGGCCGGGAAGTGGCAGGGACAATTCGATTCACAAATCGGGGTGCAAAAATATACCTACGAGTTCAAGGCTGACGGGACCAATCTGACCGGACAGGCCGTCGGCGTCAGCGATAACGGAACCAACACATCAGCCATCGCCGAGGGCAAAATCAACTCGGATACCATCACCTTTGTCGAACCGCTCAAATTCGGCGACCAGGACATCCGGATTGAATACACGGGCAAGCTGTCCGGCGATGAAATCAAGCTGCACCGCAAGGTGGGCGATTTTGCCGAAGAGGATCTGACCGTCAAACGGGTCCCATAATCCAGCCGTAGGGTTTGCGGGCACAATTCGCCCCTTTGCGGGCAAACCTGCCATGTTCGCGCCGGATGTCCGCCCTGAACATCCGGCGCAGTTTGGTGTCCAATGAGTTATGAAACGATGGGCAAAGGCCGTTCTGTCCGGCGTTGCCGGGTTGGCGTTGGCGTCGTTGTCCATGGCGGCAGCGCTTACCAATGAACCGCCGTCGTTGGTGATACGACCGCTCGCCGACGGTTCAACCAACCTGATTTTCAAGCCCTTGAATTCGGCGCCCATTGTTCAATTGAGCGCGAAACCTGGACTGCCACAGCCGCTTGCGCCGGGAGTTTATCAGACCCGGCCGTATGCCATTATTCTCATCGTCCCGAAAACCGGGTTTGACGATCGTTCTGTTGCAAGGGCATCAAGTGACATCTCGAAAATGCCGAATGCCAGACCCGACGTGCGTGCGGTCCCAAAAACGTTTTCCCGATAAATCCGTCAGTCGAATCAGGATGCGATGCCCCCGGCGATGTATTGCTCCATCTGGGCGATCTGCGCGTCCTGGGCGGAAATGATCCAGTTCACCAGGTCGCCGATGGAAACGATTCCCACGACGTTCCCCTTGTCCACAACGGGTAGATGCCGCACGCGATGTTCGGTCATGAGCTTCATGCAGTCCTCGACAGAATCATGCGGTTTGACGGTGATGACCACGCCGGTAAAAATCTCGCGGACACGCGTTTCCTTGGACGACTTGCCCTGTAACACGATTTTGCGGGCGTAGTCGCGTTCGGTGAACAAACCCACGAGCCTGCCTTCCGACAGGACGAGCAGCGAGCCGACGTTCTTCTCGGCCATGAGTTTGACAGCCTCATAGACCGTGGTGTCTGGCACAATGGACCACAAGGCCGGGCTCTTGTGGTGCAGCAACGAGCTGATGGGAACATTGAATGTCATAGGTTTGATATCCTTATCCACCCAATTAGCGTTTCTTGCAAGCAAAATGTTTCAACAATTTCCTTTCCCCGGCGCCGGTTCACTGCGATATTCTGGTGAACTGTTTACAAAACAATGGACTCTTTGCCGACTGTGATACTAAAACCGGGCGAGGCCGACCGCATCGTGGCCGGCCATCCGTGGGTTTATGCCGGTGAAATCCTCCGGGTCGTTCGTGGCGGCGACGCCTCGTCGCCCGACTCCGCGACTGGGGCGGCGACGCCGCTTGACGGCGATCTGGTCCAGGTCAAGGACAGCCGCCAGCGCTTTCTGGGGGTCGGCTTTTTCAACTCGAAATCAAAGATCCACGTCCGCATGTTGTCTCCGGAGCGTGTCGCCGTGGAAGAGGCTTATTTTGAGGAATACATCCGCGCCGCGCTGGCCGTCCGGAAAAAACATCTGCCGGACGCAACGTCGTTCCGCGTCGTCAACGCCGAGAGCGATTTCTTGAGCGGCCTCATCGTGGACAAATACGAGGACGTGCTGGTGGTGCAAATCTCGTCGCTCGGCATGGACCAGCGGAAATCGCAAATCGCCGCCGCCTTGCAAAAAGTCTTTTTGCCGCGTGCGATTCTGGAACGCAGCGACATGGCGTCGCGCAAGTTTGAAGGGCTGGCGGAGGCGAACGGCGTTTTATCCGGATCTTTGGAGTGTGCGGAAATGTCCGCGCCTTCTTCGCCGCGACACGTTGCGGCGCCGGAAAGCGGCGTCGTGTCGCCGCAGTCCAAGATTACCGTGAATTTGAACGGACTGAAATTCGAGACGGACTTGGTTGGAGGCCACAAAACCGGCCTGTATCTGGATCAGCAGGCGAATTGTCTGGCTGTTTCGCGATTTGGAAAAGACGCGCAGGTTCTGGACTGCTTCAGCTTTCTCGGTGGGTTCGGATTGCACGCGGCCCGCGCGGGGCGGCGCACGTCCATTTTCTGGACCAGAGCGCCGATGCGATTGCGGCTTCGCAACGGAACGCGGCGGCAAACGGGCTAATGGACAAATGTTCATTCGAAGCCATCAATGTTTTTGATTGGCTGAAAGCACAAACCGCCGTGAGGCCGCACGAGAAAGTCATTCCCCGATTTGACTTGATCATCCTCGACCCGCCGTCGTTCACGCGAAATCGCGCGTCGGTTCCCGACGCGTTACGCGGCTACAAGGAAATTCATTTGCGCGCGTTGAAATTGCTCAAGCCCGGCGGCGTTCTGGCCACGTTTTGTTGTTCGCACCACGTCGGCGCGGAATTATTTCAGGACACACTCCTCTCGGCGGCCTTCGACACGCGCCATGTCCTGCGCCGCGTGGCCACCTATTCGCAAGGCCCGGACCATCCGGTCATCCCGATGATTCCCGAGACGGAATATCTGCAAGGGTTTCGCGTTTGAATTAGTGAGGTGATGAGCGCGTTTCCCGTCAGCTTGGAAAAGGAAAACCAGCTCGCCCGGCGCATGGCGGCGCTGGGTGTGAGCGAGGCGGACATTGAGGAGACCTTTGTGCGTTCCGGCGGCCACGGCGGGCAGAACGTCAACAAGATTTCCACCTGCGTGATGCTGCTCCACAGGCCGACCGGCTTGCAGGTGAAGTGCCAGTCCACGCGCCAGCAGGGACTCAACCGCTTCCTCGCCCGGCGTTTGCTGCTCGACAAAATCGAGCAGAAGCAGAGGGGATTCGTCGCCGCGCAACGCGCCGAAATTGAAAAAATCCGCCGCCAGAAACGGAAACGCTCGCGCCGCGCCAAACAACGGATGCTCGCCGACAAATCCCATCACGCCGAAAAGAAGGCCGCGCGCCGTCCCGCCGGGCTGGAGTAAACCGGCGCCACCCCACGGCGGGTTTATTTCAACAATTCCCGCTGCCAGTTCATCAGTTCCAGCGCGTGTGTGTCTCCATTGCGCGACAAGTTCGCCGAGCGTGGCGCGGCTGGCGATGAGCGTCGGGTCAATGCCCAGCTGATGCGCGTGCGCGTCCCGGCGCTTTTCCAATTCGCGGAAGCGCCGCAATTCCGCCTCCGCCGGGCGATGGAATTTTTGCCGTAAAATTTCAGGATGCCGGTCAGCCGGAACCGCCAGCCCGGCTTTTATCGCTTCAAGCAGTTTTTCGCGCCGGTGCGGATGCATTCGCGGTGGCAGCAGCGGATCAACCGGCTGCCGCGCAGCGGCGGCAGCGGCGATGTCGGCCAGTTTTTCGTGCGCGAGAACAAAAAACGGCGGGCGGTTGGCGGCGACGGCTTCGCGTTCGCGCCAGTGCCACAGCTCGCGCAAGACCGCGAGGGCGGGGCGGCTCAACCGGCTGCTGCCCTTGACGCGCCAGACGCCATCGGGATCCACCGGCTGCGGCCGCGTGCATTCCGCGATGAGCCGCCTGCAGCTTTCCTGATGCCACGCGAGCCGGTGCTTTTGCTGGAGTTCAAGCTTCAGCTTGTCGGCCAGCGGTTTTAAATGATGCGTGTCGTTGCGCGCGTAGGTTTCCATCCGCTCGGTGAGTGGACGGCGCGCCCAGTCGGCTTTTTGCGGGCCTTTGTCCAGCTTCACGCCGAGGAATTTTTCGACGAGCGAACTCAAGCCGAACTGCCGCTCGCCCAGCAGCCGCGCGGCGAGCATGGTGTCGAAAATCGCCCGCGGGATGAATTCATGATGTTTTTCCAGCAGGCGCAAATCGTAATCCGCGCCGTGCATGATGAGTTCATGGGCGTTCAGCGCGTCGAGCAGCGGGGCCAGATTCATCTTGGCCAGCGGATCCACGAGCCGGTCGCTGCCCGCGATGCTGATTTGGATCAGGCAGACCTTTTCGGGATAGGCATGAAGGCTGTCGGCTTCGGTGTCGAGCGCAACCCAGTTGGCGGCGCGCAATTTCGGGAGGAACGCGGCCAGTCTTTCTTCCGTGTCGATCACCGCACAACTATATTTGCTTTGCGGCCAATCGAAAGGCGAAAATGCAAATTGAATGTTCCGCCCGCACGGCTGTCCATCATTTGGCGGCAATTTCCAAATCAAACGCGAGCGGTTCAGCAATCGGCTGGCGATATGACTGTGAATGGTTTAACTCTGGACGTTTTATGACGAATGACATCAATGTGACGGTGCCGGCTAAAAAGCGGCTCGGCTGGCTGTCGAATTATTTTGGCGCCGTTGTCGTGCTCGTGGTTTTCATCGCTGCGGCGATATTTCGTCGTGACGAGTGCCGCGTTTCTCAAAGGCGAGGTCCTGCCGCGGGTCAGCCGGGCCATCGGCGCGGAAGTGACCGTGAGCGACGCCGCGATTCATCCATTCCAGCGAAATTGAGCTGTCGAATTTGAAAGTGCAGTCCGGGGACCAGCCGCCGCTTGTCACCGCGCCGGAAATCCGCGTCCGTTATCGTCTCTGGGACATTCTCCACGGCAACCTGCGCGTGGATGAAATTGCGCTCGTTTCGCCGACCGTCGCGCTGGTCCAAAACCCGGACGGCAGCAGCAACCTGGATCCGCTGTTGAAGGCGTTGCAAACCAAACCATCCGCCGCCAAAACCGCGCCGCCGGCCAAACCTGCAAAGCCGGCTGCAAATTGATTTGCGCAGCCTGGCGTTGGTCAACGCGACTGTTCTGCAAATCCGAAATTACGCGGGCGGCCGGCGCGACGTTCTGGAATTGACCAACGTGAATCTCACGTTGACGAATCTGCAAAACGGACAGACCGCCGGGCTCCAATTGGAAGCGGCTTTGCGCGTCGCCAACAATCCGCCCGCCGGCCGGCGGCTCGCTGGAGGCCGGAATCAAAGGCGGATTCCAATTCACGCTGACGCCGGACTTGAAACCCGGCGCCGTCACCGGCGACGCGCATCTGGACATTTCAAGCGCCGGCGGCGCGTTCAACGATTTCTCCGGCTTCAGCGCCGCGCTGGACTGCGACGCCTCGCCCGCGGAAATCCGGCAACTGGATTTGCATTTTCAAAAAGGCGGCGCGTCGCTGGGCGAACTGGCCGTGAGCGGCCCGCTGGATCTGGAAAAAATGGAAGGGCAATTGCAGGTGAAATTGCACGGGCATTGACCGGCGGCTGTTGAATCTGGCCGGAGCCGGAAGCGGCATTGATTTCGACTCGACGACCATCGATTCCACGAACGAAATCACGCTGACAAAAGCCGGTGCGGTCATCGCCGCCACCGGCCGGTTCAACGCGGACAAATTCCAGGTGACTCGCGCGGGCCAGACGACGCCGACGCTGGATTTCAGCGCCGATTACTCGGTCACGGTGGACAGCACGGCGCGGACGGCGTTGCTGCGCGAGTTGACGCTGACCGGCACGCAGGAAGGCCGCCCGCTGCTGGCCGCGCGTCTGTCCCAGCCGATGAATCTGGCATGGGGAAACAACTCCAACAACGTCGGCGATTCCGCGCTCGAACTGGACGTGACGAAATTGAATCTCGCGGACTGGCGGCCTTTCCTCGGCAACGCGGTGTCGGCCGGCGAAGTGAATGCGACGATGAAATTGTTGTCGCAACAAGCCGGCAAGCAGCTTGGGTTTGATTTGAATTCGCAAATCAACAACCTCGTGGCGCGCGTCGGCAGCAACCAGACGTTTCAGGCGTCGGTGAATTTGCAGGCGCAGGGGCAGGCGGCGGATTTCAAGCAATTCAGTTTGAGCAAATACCAGTTGCAAATCATCCGGCAAAACCAGCCGTTGCTCACGGCGTCCGGTTCCGGCAGTTACAATCTGGCGGACGCGAGTGCGGACGCGCAGGTCGCGCTGCAAACCTCACTGCCCGGTTTGGGCGGCGCGTTCCCGATGCCCGGCGCGAACTTTTCGTCCGGCACCGTCGAGTTGAATGCCCGCGTCACGCAAAAGCAAAACACGCAAACGGTCACCGGCAAGCTCACGCTGACGGATATAACCGGAGAGGCCGGCAGCAATTCCTTCAGCAAAATCGGCAGCACCATGGACGTGGACGTGAGCCGGACGCCGGAAAAGATTCAAATCCAGAAATTTAATGGCACGCTGACTCAAGCCGGAAACATCGCCGCGACTTTTGACGTTAGTGGCTCGTATAACCCGGCCGATGCGAGCGCCGACGCGCAGGTGGCCCTGCAGGCTTCCCTGGCCGCATTGTGCAAGGCGTTTCCGCAGCCCAATGCCGGTTGCTCCTCCGGCTCCGTCGAATTGAAAGGGCACGTCACGCAAAAGGCGAACACGCAGACGGTCACGGGGCAACTCACGCTGGCGGATTTGACCGGGCAGCTCGGCAAAAATTCGTTCAGCAAATTCGGCAGCACGATGGACGTGGACGTCAGCCGGACGCCGGAACAAATTCAAATCCAGAAACTCGACGGCGCGCTGACCCAGAACGGAATCGCTGGCGGCAATTTTAATCTCACCGGCTCGTATGACCCCGCGCGACAAACGGCGCAATTGACCGCCGCCCTGTCTGGTTTCAATCAGGACGGGTTGCGCCCGTTCCTCGAACCAATGCTGGCGGGCAAGAAACTGGTTTCCATCGCCATCAACGGCAACGCTTCCGTCCAATATGACCCGGAACAAAGTTCTGCCATCAAAGCCGATTTGCAGGTGACCAATCTCGTGGTCCACGATCCCGGCGGGACAAATTCCCGCGACGCCGCTGGCCGTCGGACTGCAAATTGACACCGCGCTGCAAAAACAGTCGGCGGACATCCGCCAGTTTCAAATCAGCCTGACGCCCACCAGGCTGCGCGCAAAACCAGATTCAATTGCAGGGGCAGGTTGATTTTTCCACAGCCAAAGGCCATTCAAGGAAACCTCAAGCTCTCGTCGGATTCGCTGGATTTGACCCGCTACTACGATTTGTTTGCCGGTGGCGAAAAACGCCGCATAGCCAATTCACCGGCGTCTGTGCCCGCGACAACCGCTCCAGCCGCCGCCGGCAACCAGGAACCGCTGCCTGTCACGTTGCCGATGCAGAACTTCACGGTGGCGGCGAATCATTGGCCGGCTTTACCTGCGCGAAGTCGCCATCACCAATTTCCAGACGACGGTGAAATTGGAAACCAATCGCGTGACCATCAAGCCGCTCCAGCTCGCGCTCAACGGCGCGCCGGTGAGCGCCACGGTGGATGTGGATTTGAGCGTGCCGGGTTACAAATACAATCTGGCGTTGGACGCCAGCCAGGTGCCGTTCGCGCCGCTGGTCAATTCGTTCGCGCCCGACCGCAAGGGACAATTGGGCGGCACGCTTGACTGCGCATGCGCAAATCGCGGCGCGGGCGTCACCGGCGCGGATTTGCAGAAGAATCTGGCCGGCCAGTTTGACATCGGCGCGACCAACTTGAGTCTGTCCGTAATCAATGTTCACAGCGCCGATTCTCAAATCCATCGATCAATGTCGTGGCCACCATCCCGCAGTTGTTGAGCAACCCCGAAACCGCGATCGCTTCGATTTTTGGCCGGGTGACGGGGCAGAGCGGCGGATTGCTGGACGAGCTTCAAAAAGCGCCGATTGAAGTCATTGCCGCGCGCGGCCAGGCCGGCGACGGGCGCATCAATCTGCAGCAGGCCACCGTGCAAAGCGCCGCCTTCGAAGCCGACGCCCCCGGCGAAATCGTGCTTGCGCCGGTGCTGACCAATTCCACCATCAATTTCCCCGTCACCGTTTCGTTCAGCCAGTCCATTGCCAAGGAACTCAACCTCACCGCCGCCAATTCCACCGCCGGCTCCAGCTATGTTCCGCTGCCGCAATTTTTGACGATGACGGGCACGCTGGGCGATCCGCAGAAGCAAATCAAAAAATCCGCGCTCGTTGGCTTGACGGTAAAATCCCTCGGCAGCGGACTGCTGAACCAGGCCACCAACACCGAGTCACCGGTCGGAAATCTGATTGAATCAATCTTCTTCAGCGCGTGCCGCGGACGTACATCGTGTCGGAGCAGCGCCGTGCCGCGCGCATGCCGCTGTATTGCCCGCTTGCCAAATGTTGCTTGCCTCGTAACATTTGCGCATGAACCTCGCCGATGCCTTTTCAAATTGCGCGCAAAAACACGCGCAAAAAACCGCCATCTTCTGGGGTGATCGCGAAATTTCCTACGCCGAACTCCTCGCGCAATCGCAAAAAGTCGCCGCGCATCTGCAAAGTCATTTCAGCGTCAAGCCCGGCGACCGCGTCGCGCTGTGGCTGAAGAATTGCCCGGAATTTGTGCCGTCGGTCTTTGGCGTTTTGCTGGCGGGCGCGGTGGTCGTGCCCATCAACAATTTCCTCAAGCCCGCCGAGGTTGCCTTCATCCTGAAGGATTCCGGCGCGAAAGGCGTGATTTCCGACGCCAGCCTCGCCGACGCGCAGGCGCAGGTTGCCGCGCTTCTGCCGGGACTGAAAATATTGAGCGCCGAGGAAATCGGAAATGGCCGGCTGCCAATCAGTGAGTTCAAACCGGCGGAACGGGGCGAAGCCGACCTCGCCGCGCTGCTCTACACCTCCGGCACGACCGGCCATCCGAAAGGCGCGATGCTCACGCACGGCAATTTTCTGCACAATGTCGCGAGCTGTGTCGAGGTGCTCGACGTGCGCGCCGACGACCGCTTGGTGGTGGCGCTGCCGCAATTTCACAGCTTCATGTTCACCGTCGGCTCGTTGTTGCCGTGCCTGACCGGCTGCGGCATCGTGCTGATCAAGACGCTGCATCCGTTCAAAAGCATGCTTGAAGAAATCGCGCGGCATCGCGGCACCATCCTGCCGTCCGTGCCGGCGTTTTACCGCGCGGTGCTGGCCGTGCCGGAATTCGGCAAATTGCCGTTGCGCCTGTGCATCAGCGGCGGCGCGCCTTTGCCGTTTGAGGTGTTCAACGAATTCACGCGCCGATTTCCGTTTCCGCTGCGCGAGGGCTACGGCCCGACAGAAAGCAGCCCGGTGGCCACGGTCAATCCGATCTACGGCGAGAACCGGCCCGGCTCCGTCGGCAAACCCATTCCCAACGTCGAGTTGAGCATCCGCGATGATGGTGGCGCTGAATTGCCGGTGGGCGCGACCGGCGAGATTTGCATCCGCGGCGGCAACGTGATGCTGGGCTATTGGAACCAGCCGGAGGAAACGGCGAAGGTCCTGCGCAACGGCTGGCTGCTGACCGGCGACGTGGGCCACCGCGACGCCGACGGCTATTATTACATCACCGACCGCAAGAAGGACATGCTGCATCGTCAACGGCATCAACGTCTATCCGCGCGAGATTGAGGAGGTGATTTACCAGTTTCCCGGCGTGAAGGAGGCGGCGGTCATTGGCGTGCCGGACGCGCGGCGCGGCGAGCAGCCGGTGGCGTTCGTTTCAGCGGCGGAAGGGCAGACGCTCGACGAAAAGGCGCTGCTGCAATTCATCCGCGGCAAACTGGCGGACTACAAAGTGCCGAAACAAATCATCATGCTGCCCGCGCTGCCCAAGAACGCGACGGGAAAGATTCTGAAGACGGAATTGCGGAAACAGGCGGTGAAATAAATTACAATCGGATCAAGGAATTTCCAGCTTGCGAAATTCCCCGGCTTTCATCGCGCCAATGGCCGTTTGGATCAGCCCCGCTGCTGCTTCGATGCGGCGCAGTTTGTTGGTGGAAAGTTCCAGGATCGCGATGCTGCGGCCGGACAGATTTTTACTGGTAACGCAAGTTTAGGTCCGAAGTAATGAACAAATCGAATTCACCTTCCGCCAGTTGCAGGAGCCGTCCGTTCTTGATGCCACCCCAGCCTTGTTGTTGCGCCGTGCGGCACTCATGGCTGGCGAGCAGGCGGTGCATCGGCCACGGCACGCATTCGTCCAGCAGGATTTTCATGCCGTGGCCGGCTCAAGCAGCGCCGTTTCCGACCGCTCCAAAATCCGGCAGGCCATTTCCCGCGTCACAGACGGGAAACATTCCAGAAATTCGTCGAGCGAATAATTGTCTTCGAGATACTCGAAGAGCGTCTTGACGGGCACACGCGTGCCGAGGAAAACAGGTGTGCCTCCCAGAATCTCCGGATCAACCATGATCAAATTATCCGCACTCATGGCGGCAAGGTAGCATACCGCAAAGCAGACCGGCAAGTGTTGTAATTGTTGTTGTAATTGCTGTCGGTTTCGGTGGCGGCGGAAGGGCAGACGCTCGACGAAAAGGCGCTGCTGCAATTCATCCGCAGCAAACTGGCGGACTACAAAATGCCGAAGCAAATCGTCATGCTGCCCGTGCTGCCCAAGAACGCAACGGGCAAAATCCTGAAGACGGAATTGCGGAAACAGGCGGTGAAATAACACCAGCCGCAAGAGAACCTAAAGAGCACGAAGAAAGCCTGTTTTGTGTGGCGAAGATCGTGGCCGTCTGCCAAGACCGCGGACGGTCGCAGCAAACGTCAGTTCGCTCCACCTCAATTTTCTTCCTACAAAAGATAGACCGGTTCACGCCGGCTGCTGCGAATTACTGCGAGCGGACGCGGTAGAAACGGCTCGGATAATTGGTCCAATTGAAGTCGCTGAAAGGATACCTGCCATTCACAAGGGCGTTGGTAGTTATCGGTGTCCAAACCGGACTGCCCAGGTTGGTGCTGGCTTCGACGACGACGGGAATGTTGGTTGCCCATGAGATGACGAAATAAAACCACTTGGTTTGAGTTCCGCGAAATCCAAAGATACTGCCATTTGCGCTGGTTAAAATAACCGGATACGGCAAAGACCAAAAGGCGGTCTGGCAGGAGCCAAACGTCGCATGCCAGAACGTAGTGCCGGGCAGATAATAAACGGTGGCGTTGCAGCCCAAGAATACAGTGCCGTCATCATTCGGAGCATTTCCTTGAAAATAGGCGGCGGTTAGGTTGGGGCAGCTAAAAGCATAGCTCCCGATCAAGATTAATCGGCCGGAGATCGTCACATTAGTCAATCCACAGTCCGCGAACGCGAATTGCCCGATGCTTCTCACGTTTTCGGGGATGTTGACGCTCGTCAGGCTGGAGCAATTTAGGAATGTGCTGTCGCCAATGCCGCCGATGCTGTCCGGGATCGTCACATTGGTCAAACTGGTGCAATTTTGGAACGCTTGGACTCCAATCCAGGCAATACTGTTGGTCATTGTTACACTCGTAAGATTCGAGCAGTATGCGAACGCCCCTTGTCCAATGTTGGTAACGGTGTCGGGGATTATCACACTCGTCAGGTTCGTGCAGGAATCAAAAGCAATACATCCGATGCTGGTAACGGTGTAGCCGTTGGTAGTGCTGGGGATAACGACGTTGCCGCCGACACCAGTGTAGCCCGTGATGGTAATGGTGTTGTCGGCGTTTGTGATGAAGGTGAATTGGGCTTGCGCCAAGGCGGGCAGAAGCATGGCATACAGCAGGCAAAGTTGAATCAGGCTTCGATTGATTATCATGATTCTATCAATTCTAAGCTAATCTTACCAGACCGTCCATTCCAAAATGAACACAGAAAAGAGCCGTTTCAACTGCGGAATGATTGAACAACAAAGCAGCGAAGGAACAAAGTATTGCGTCTTGGTTACTTTGTTTCTTGGCTGTTCAAAAGAGTTCCCGTCCGTCTTAGCTGCGCTTCGACGCGACAAGTCCGCCTGCATCTGATTCTCACCGTCGCTTTGCTGTGGCGCGGCACGTCGGCGCGACAATTTGCCCCTGCGGAATTCGGAATGCTGCAATTCAACCAAGCGGTTAAATTCCGCCAAACCGGCGGTGACGGCGCGCGTATTCCTCCAGCGCGGCGAAGAATTGCGGCTTGCGGAAATCCGGCCAGAGCGTCGGGGTGATGACCAGTTCGGAATAGGAAATCTGCCAGAGGAGAAAATTGCTCACGCGCATCTCGCCGCTCGTGCGGATGAGCAAATCGGGATCGGGAATGTTCCGCGTCCAGAGGTGATCGGAAATGACGTTCTCGTTGATGTCCGCGGGGTCCAACTTGCCGCGCTTCACTTCCTCGCTGATGCGCCGGACGGCATCCACGATTTCGATGCGGCTGCCATAGCTCAACGCCATCACCAGCGTCAGTCCGTTGTTTTTTGAGAGCGTGGCGATGGACTTTGCCAGATGCTCCTGCACGTTTTCCGGCAGGCGGTGAATCTGTCCGATGACTTCGAGCCGGACGTTGTTTTTGTTCAAGTCCTTTGTCTCGGATTTAAGGTAGTGGACGAGATATTTCATCAGCGCGTCCACCTCGTCCTTGGGACGGTTCCAGTTCTCGGCGGAAAAGGCGTAGAGCGTGAGATACTTGATGCCCAATTCGCCGGCGGTGCGGATGATTTCGCGGGCCGAATCCGCGCCGCGCCGGTGCCCTTCGACGCGGGGCAGACCGTTTTGTTTGGCCCAGCGGCCATTGCCGTCCATGATGACCGCAACGTGCTTGGGCAGCGATCCCATGGCCTCGGCGCTTAAATGTGGTGCGGCGGAACTCATGTTACGCTGTTAGGTTTAATTCGTTCTGCTATTTTCGCAGCCAACCGCAAGATACATCCAAAAACGAATATAATTAACATGAGCCAAAAACCGTTGGAAATTGAAACAAAGAAAAGACCAGACTGAATCCCTCTAAAATGATCAAGCCCGGTTAAATGCAGAAAAAAACGAAATGGAACGTCTTGAATTTGGATATATTTAGCCAACCAACCATGCTCAACATCTACGCGGAGCGCTCCACAAAAAGCCAAAAGAGAAAGATTTGCAAAAAAAGTGATAACGCAAAAAACCAAGCCGCCAAGAACCGCAACGATAAGCACCGCCTTAAGATATTTTTTCAGCGGCTTGGAATCTTCCGTTGTGCTCACGCTTTTCACACAAAAATCGTCTGCTCGCGGCCGGGGCCGACGGAGGCGATGAACAGTTTCGCGTTGCTTAATTCGGCAATCGCCTGCAAATAGGTCCGCGCCTTGGGTGGCAGTTGTTTCCAGGAGCGCGCCTTGTCCGTGGGCGTGTGCCAGCCCTCGAATTCCACATAGACCGGCTCGCACTCGGCCAGCACCTGCGCGTCGTTCGGCACAAAGTCGAATTGCTTCTTGCCGTGGCGGTAGGCGATGCAAATCTTGATGGTTTCCACCGAGTCCAGTCCGTCGAGATTCGTGACGGCCAGATCGTCAATGCCGTTGACCATCGCCGCGTGGCGCGTGGCGACGGAATCGAACCAGCCGCAGCGCCGAGGGCGTCCGGTTGTGGCGCCGAATTCGCGGCCCATGCCGTGCAACAAATCCGAAATTTCCGCGTTCTCCGTCGGCAACGGCCCTTCGCCGACGCGCGTGGTATAGGCCTTCATCACACCGACGACGCGGTCAATGCGGTGCGGCGGCACTCCGGAACCGGTGCAGGCGCCGCCCGCCGTCGTGTTGGACGAGGTGACAAACGGATACGTGCCGTGGTCAATGTCTAGGAACGTGCCTTGTGCTCCTTCGAAGAGGATGTCCGCGCCCTCGTGCATCTTGGTGTGCAGGAGAACAACCGAGTTTTGCACGAAGGGCTTCAGGCGCCGCCCGGCTTTGTCATAGTCCGCAAAAACCTGCTTGAAGGAAAGCGGTTTGGCGCCGAGCGATTTGAGCACGGCGTTGTTTTCCTTGATGCGTTCGGAAAGCTTGGCTTCGAGTTTGGCGGAATCAATCAAATCGTTCACGCGCATGCCCACGCGCGCCGCCTTGTCGCCGTAGCAGGGGCCGATGCCGCGCTTGGTCGTGCCGATTTTGTTTTTGCCCTTTAATTGTTCGCGCGCTCCATCCAGTTCGCGGTGATACGGAAGAACGACGTGCGCCGTTTCGCTCAACACAAAATTCCTCGGCGACACCCTGACGCCGTTCCTGGCGAGTTCATCCATTTCATGCACCAGGCCGAGCGGGTCGCAGACGACGCCGTTGCCGATGACGCAGAGTTTGTTCTTGCGCAAAATGCCGGACGGGATGAGGTGGAGGACAGACTTCCTGCCATTGACGATGACGGTGTGTCCGGCGTTGTTGCCGCCGGCGTAGCGGACGACGACATCCGCCTGCTCGGTGAGCACGTCAATGATTTTGCCTTTGCCTTCATCGCCCCATTGGGCGCCAACCAGAATCGTGTTTGCCATAATTTTTGCGGACAGGCCTCTATTTTTACGGACAGGCTTCTTGCCCGTCGGATTTACTTTTCAACCGACAGGCAGGACGCCTGTGCCGGCGCAACAAAAATCCCCGAACCTGAATTCGGGGCAAAGCGCGCTGATCTTTGCGCGAAGAAGCTAGGAAAACGCGCCGGGGGTGTCAATTCTCAACCCAATGCGGCAGGGTTCAAATTTCAGAGCGGCGGACGCGCCGATTCAACCAAACGGGACATTGCCCGGCGGTTTTCACAGCCCGGCGATGCGGTTTTGCACTTCGCGGTAGCTATGGAGAAAGAGGTCGTTGTCGGCCACCGCCTTTTCTGTGAGTTCCTTGAGCAGGGCGATCTCCGAGTTGTTGATGACGGCGTGGACGCTTTTCTGGAACGCCTGTATCGGGTCGAAGGTGTTGAAGTCGTTGCCGATCAGGATGACGGTGGCATGACGGCGCTGGTTGACGGGCATTTTTTGAAGGGTCATGAGCGACTGGTTGGCTTCAGGCTCCGTCGCGGCGAACAATTCCTCCATAAAAACGACCTGGTAACGAACCTGGCTGAAGCGGGTCAGGAAGGGGCCGTGCGCGGTGACAGCGTGTGACTTGTAGCCGAGTTCCTTACACACGATTTTGGCCGCCTCGATGAGCGCCGGATTGGAGCAGGCAATCAGCGCCGGCTTGTCGGAGGTCGTGACAAAAATTGTTTCAAAGTCGTCTGGCATGGCTCACTTGATTTTGAGGGTCGGCATCGGCTGGTCGGCGGAATGGGTCTGGCCGGGTTTCATTTTCAAAAAGCCAATATTGGAGGTGACTTCGCCGCGCTGTTTCTTGATGTTGTCAATGTTGCGGGTGACGACGCCGCGTTTGCTGCAATAGAGTTGCGCGGTTTCCTCCGTGATGACGCCGTTTTCGAAAGCCTCAACGCAGGCGTGGTCAAACGTGCGCCAGCCAAAGGTGTAGCTGGCCTCGATTATTTCGTAAAAGGTCTTGCCCTCGCTCTCGCCCTGCCGGACGGTTTCCTCCGTGCGCAGGTTGTGTCCCATGATTTCAACCAGCGCGTGCCGTCCGCCGCCGACTTTTGGAACGAGCCGCTGGCTGATGATCCAGCGCAAGGAATCGGCCAGCCGGATGCGGATTTGCTCCTGTTCGGCAGGCTCGAACATGCCAAGGATGCGGTTGACGGTTTCGCCGGCGTTGACGGTGTGCAGCGTGCTCAAGACCAGATGGCCGGTCTCCGCGGCGCTCAACACGATTTTCACCGTCTCCTGATCGCGGATTTCGCCGACCAGAATCACTTTTGGCGCCTGGCGCAAGCGCGGCGCGCAGTCCGTTGGGATACGTGTCGAAATCAATGCCCAGTTCGCGCTGGTTGAACGTCGCCTTCTTTTGCGGATGCACGAATTCCACGGGGTCTTCGAGCGTGACGACGTGAACCGGTTTGGCCAGGTTGATTTCGTTCAGGATTGCGGCCAGCGTGGTGGATTTGCCGGAGCCGGTGGCGCCGGTGACGATCACCAAACCGGTCTTTTCCTTTGGAATGTCCTTGAAGATCTGCGGCATCTTCAATTTTTCCAGCGTCGGGATGGCGGTGGTCAACTGGCGGCAGACCGCGGAATAATTGCCGCGTTGCGAAAAGATATTGACGCGAAAGCGCGCTTTTTCCGACAACGCGTAGGCCGCGTCGCACGAGCCGTGCTTCAGGAGGTGCTCCAGCAGCAGCAAATTGTCGCCGACGAGATTGAGCGCAATCGTTTCCGTCTGGAAAGGGGTCAGGTTTTCAATCGGCGGTTCAACAGCCACCGGCTTGAGTTCGCCGAAGGATTCCACTTGAAACGGGCGGTCCACGGTGAAAAGCAAATCGGACACTTCCGGCTGCGAGGCCAGCATCGTGGTCATGATTCGGTCCATTTCAGGGCGTCGCATAAATCAGGCGTCGTCGTCCTCCGGCGGATGGGCTAGGAACGGGCGGAATTTTTTCCGGTCAATGGATTTGTCGTAGGCCTCCTCCGGCGCGATGCGCTTCATGCGCAAATGTTCCATGATGTGGTCGTCGAGAGGCTGGTTGCCCAGCTTCTTGCCCACCTGAATCATGCCGGGAATCTGGTGCGTCTTGTTTTCGCGGACCAGGTTGGCGACGGCGGTGTTGAAAACCAGAATTTCAAACGCCGCCACGCGGCCCTTCTTGTCCGTCCGCTTGAACAGTGTTTGCGCCACGATGCCGCTGCAGCGACTCGGAAAGCGTCTGGCGGATCTTGTTCTGCTGGTCCGCAGGAAACACGTCAATGATGCGGTCCACCGTCTTGGCCGCGCTCTGGGTGTGCAGCGTGCCGAAGACGAGGTGGCCGGTGCTGGCGGCGGTCAGCGCCAGTTCGATGGTTTCAAGGTCGCGCATTTCGCCGATGAGAATGATGTCCGGGTCTTCGCGCAACGCGCCGCGCAACGCGGCGGCGAACGATTTGGTATGCACGCCCACCTCGCGGTGGTTCACCAGGCAGTTCTTGCTTTCGTGGACGAATTCAATCGGGTCCTCCACAGTGATGATGTGGTCTTTGCGGTTCTTGTTCGCGTAATCCATCATCGCCGCGAGCGTTGTGGATTTGCCGGACCCGGTCGGGCCGGTGACGACGATCAGGCCGCGATGCAGCATGGAGAATTTCTTGAGCACGGGGGGCAGCGGCGCGTCAAACTTTTCAAAATCCTCGAAGGACAGCACACGGCTCGGAATCTGCCGGAACACGGCGGCGAGGCCGTTCTTCTGGTTGAAAAAATTCACGCGGAAGCGCGAGATGTTGGGAATTTCGTAACCGAAATCCACGTCGCCCGTCTCCTCGAATTGTTTGATTTTGTAATCCGGAGAGATTTCGTAGAGCATTGCCTTGAGCCCGTCGCTTTCGAGCGGGGGATAATCCACGCGCATCAATTCGCCGTTGATGCGCAAAATTGGCGGGTTGCCGGAGGACATGTGAAGGTCGGACGCCTTCTCCTCAAACATCAGATTGAAAAATGCATCTATTTTGGCCATATTTCGGCTTCCTTTTTGCAGATACTAGCTGAAAGCGCGCCAAATTCAAATTGTGATTGTGAACACGGTCTTGGATATTATCCGGCATGAAATCCAGAAAAGCGGGGTGTTGTCTTTTGCCCGTTTCATGGAACTCGCCCTCTACTGTCCTGAATATGGATATTATGAAACAAAAAAGGACATCGGGCGCCGGGGGGATTTTTACACCAGCGTTAGTGTCGGCAGTTTGTTTGGCGAGCTGCTGGCGTTCCAGTTTGCGGAATGGCTCGAACAAATGCTGGAGCCGAATCCCGCATTTGCACCGCTTAAAATTGTCGAAGCCGGCGCGCACGATGGCAAACTGGCGGCGGACATACTTTCGTGGCTGCAAACGCGCCGGCGTAAACTCTTCGACAAATTGGAATACCATATTTTGGAGCCATCACGCAACCGTCGTGAATGGCAGCAAACCACGCTGGCTGGCTATGGCGGGAAAGTTTTCTGGACTGACAGCCTGGCTTGTTTCAAGGGATACACCGATCATTCACATTTTGATCCGACGCTTGAAGGCATTCTTTTCAACAACGAATTGCTGGACGCTTTTCCCGTCCAGCGGTTCGGCTGGGATGCTAAAGCCAAGACGTGGTTTGAGTGGGGAGTGGATTGGGACGGCAAAAAATTGATTTGGGCAAAACTCGATCTGCATCTGGATTGGACCTGTCGCAATGGCGTTCAGCCAGGATTACAAAAACACGGCATTCCGCAATTACCCGGCCAGTTGCTGGCGGTGTTGCCGGATGGTTACACGATTGAAACAAATACTCGCGCCAAGAACTGGTGGTGGGAAAAGGCCGCCATTCTAAGGCATGGCAAACTGGTCGCAATTGATTACGGCTTCACGGCGGATGAACAGATTTCACCTGCACGCGTAAGAGGCACGCTGCGCGCCTATTCCAAACATCAGGTCAGCGATGACCTGCTTGCGCAACCGGGAGAGCAAGACCTCACCGCGCACGTCAATTACACTTCGATTCAAGAAGTTGGCGAGCAGGCCGGATTGAAAACGGAACTATTCTGCACCCAGACACAATTCTTGACACAGATTCTGAGCCATGCCTGCAAGCCGTCGCCATTGTTAATGCGTGCCCTCGATCAGCCGGTGAGAGAGGAATATTTTGCCAATCTGGACGCCAGGCAGGCGCGGCAGTTTCAAACCCTCACGCATCCTGAACATCTCGGCCGCGCCTTCCGCGTGCTGGTGCAGTCGCGGTAAATCAATCAACGTCAGCCGGCCAATTCCTGCCGGTTTAGTTCGTAATTCAGGAAGGACAGGCAATAAACCGCCGCCGTCTCGACGCGCAGAACCAGTTTGCCGAGTGAAATCGGTTGCGCGCCGGAGTCTTGGATCGCCTTCAATTCATCCAGTGTAAAATCGCCTTCAGGCCCGATCCAGACAGCGGCGGATTTGGGGAGGCGGCCGTTGGCAACTTGAAATTTGCCGAAAACGTCGCGCGGATTGCGGCGCTCCGTTTGCAACGAACCGGCCAGCGCCAGGTCAAACTTCTCCCTGCGCGCCAGAAATTCCTGGATCGTCACCGGCGCTTCGATTTTCGGCAGCCACGCCGCGCCGCATTGTTTGATGGCTTCGATGGCGACCTGCTGCCACTGCTCGCGCTTGTGTTCGCGTCCTTGTTCGTCAAGCCGCGTCACCACGCGCTCGGTCAGCAGCGGCACCACGCGGCGCGCCCCGAGTTCGACGGATTTCCAGATGATGTCCTCGATGATTTTTCCCTTCGGCACGGCCACCAGCAGCGTGACGGGGCAGGGCGGGGGGGAGTGAAAGTTTTCAGCGTGACGGTCAGGTGGACGGTTGCGCGCGAGACGGTTTCAATGTTGCAGAGAAAGGAATTGCCGGCGCCGTCGAGAACGGTGGCCAGTTCGCCGTGCTTCAGGCGCACGACACGCAGCGCGTGGCGCGCCTCGCTTCCGTCCAGCCGCAGCGCGTTGCCGCGGCAATGACCGGGTGGCAGATAAAATCGGTGCATAAATGATGTGACGGGTGTCGAGTGACGTGTGGCGGGAAGACCTCGTCACCCGTCAACAGTCACGCGTCACTTGAAAAACTTTTTTGCCTTCTCGAAAAAACTCTGGGTCAGCGGCATTTCCCTGCCGTCGCAGAGCGCGGCGAATTCCTGCAGCTTGGCTTTTTGCTCCGCCGTCAGCCGTGCCGGCACCTCGACCTGGACGTGGACGTGCAAATCACCGTGGCCGTAGCCTTGCAGGTTTTTCACGCCCTTGTCCTTCACGCGCAATGTCGTGCCGGGCTGCGTGCCGGGGGGGATTTTTATCACAGCCCTGTCTTCCAGCGTCGGTACCTCGATTTCCGCGCCAAAGGTTGCCTGGACGAAACTCACCGGCACTTCGCAAAGAAGATCGTCGCCGTCGCGCTGGAATATTTCGTGGGGCTTGACGCGCAGGACGACGTATAAATCGCCCGGCGGCCCGCCGCGAAAACCGGCCTCGCCGTTGCCGGTCGAGCGCAGCCGCGCGCCGGCGTCCACGCCCGCGGGAATCCGCAGCATGATTTTCGAGCTTCGCTGGCGCTTGCCTTCGCCGTGGCAGGATTTGCAGGGCCGCTCCAGAATCCGTCCCGCGCCTTTGCATTGCGGGCAGGTCTGGGCAATGCTGAAAATGCCGCGTGAAATCAGCACCTGTCCGCGACCGCCGCAGGTGGCGCACGTCTTGATCTTGGAGCCTTGCTCCATGCCGGAGCCGTCGCACGTTTCGCAACGGTCAAGCTTGGTGACGGGAATCTCCTTTTCGCAGCCGAGCGCCGCCTCTTCGAGCGTGATCTCCAGATCGTAGCGCAAATCGTCGCCGCGCTGCGGGGCAGACGGGTCGTGGCCGCCGCCGAAGATGCTTTCAAAGATGCCGCCGCCGCCGCCCGCGCCGAAAACCTCGCGGAAAATGTCGAACGGGTCGTGAAAGCCGCCGCCGCCGCGCGCGCGCTGGCGCGGGTCGAACGCCGCGTGTCCGTAGTGGTCGTAGGCGGCGCGGGTTTGCGGGTCGCTCAACGCCTCGTAAGCCTCGCCGAGTTCCTTGAACTTCTCCTCCGCCGCCTTGTCGCCCGGATTCTTGTCCGGATGATATTTCACGGCCAGCTTGCGGTAGGTTTTCCGGATTTCCTCGGCATCGGCATTGCGGTTCACGCCGAGGATTTCGTAATAATCGCGTTTGGCCATTGGGGAAATTTACGATTGACGATTGACGATATGCAGGCCGCCAGAGTTCAAGTTGCCGCCGCCGGTTTCTTGGCGACGATGACAGCGGCCGGGCGCAACAGGCGTTCCTTCCATTTATAGCCCTTGCGCAATTGCTCGACGACGCGGCCTTCGGGCATGTCAGCGGATTCCAGCATCGAAACCGCCTCGTGCAGCATCGGATCAAACGGCTTGCCGGCGGCGTCAATTTCCTCAAGGCCGGTTTCGGCGAGGACGTTTTTCAACTGCTGCTGGATCATTGCCACGCCGGCCTGGAGCGAAGCCACCGTTTCAGCTTTTTCAGATTGCGCGGCGGACCGCGCCATCTCGAAATGGTCGAGCACGGGCAGCAGTTTTTCAAGCAGGGCAGCGCCGGCGTATTGCGCGGCTTCGATCCTTTCGCGGGCGGCGCGTTTCTTGAAATTTTCAAAATCGGCCGTGGTGCGCAGCAGCCGGTCCCAATTTTCATCGGCCTTGGCGGCGCGGGATTTGAGTTCCTCGATTTGCTCCGGCGTCAGCGGAACAATGGCGGCCGGTTCCGCCGCCGCCGCGGTTTGGCGTGGCGGCCCGGCGGGAGGCGCCGGCGCCGGCGCGGCGTTTCCGGTTTTTGAGGCGGTTGTGTTGTGATGTTTCATGCGACGGTCACGGCTTAAAAATTTCAGAGTAGCAGAATAGCGGATAATCCCGGCGCCGGCAACCCGGATGTGCCGGCGCAAATTACATTTCAAATTGGCGGTTTGGAACGGTCAGGGCGGGATGAGCTTTTGAAATTCCGGCAGCGTGCGCAATGAATTTAAATTCGGGTCCTTGCGCGCCAGCGGGAGAAGGTCCGTGGCGCCGGGATTGGTCTTGAGGCGCTGCGCGTTCAATTCGAGGGCGGCCTGGAGGCTCTGGAGCGCCTCGGTTTTATTGCCAACGAGCGCCTCAACGCGGGCGAGGTTGTAGTGCGCTTCCGGCATGGCAGGGGCGATGGCGACCAGGCGATGGACGACGCTTTCCAGCTTGGGCAGTTTGTCCGGTTGCGTTGCAATTTCAGTGTAATAAAACCCGGCCACCTGCTCGGCGTCCGCGTAGGGAATGGCCGGATTGGTCAGCGCCTGATCGAAGTATTGCATGGCGCGGTCGGGTTGCTGCAATTGCAGGAGGATGCCGCCGAGCGCGATCAGGTTGTGATAGTTGGTCGGGTGCTGGCGCGCTTCATCCTCCATCTGATTCAACTGGGCGTTTGACTTCGAATATTCGGCCATTTGCTGGGAGCTTCGCTTCTGGATGTCCTCGATGTTATCCACCAGGTCGCTCATTTGTTTGTTGTAGGGGTCCAGTTGATGGCACGTCTGCACTACCATCATCGCGTCGTCATAACGCTGGAACTGGATCAGGAAATTGACGTAACGGATGACGGCTTCGGGGCTGTAGGGGCAGAAGGCGAACGATTGCTTGAAGGCGAAATCCGCCTCGCGCGCCAACTGGTCAATCTCCACCTGGGATTTGGGAATGTAAGCCCGGTATTCGGGCGCGACGGGCTGGTAAGGCGGGCTGGGCAGCAGCAAATGCAGGCGCCAGGCATACACGCCGGCCTGCGAACTGCGCAGTTTGGAAAACGCCTTCTGCGCGTCGTCGTCGCGGAGGAATTTGCGGTCGCCCGTGAAGCCGCTGTAATCGTTCCGCAGATAGACCTTTTCAATGAAGTTGGTGATTTGCGAAACGGTGGTGTCGTAGGTGATCCAGTTCCCGATCGCCCTCTCGCTGTATTTGCTCCAGAATTCGTGGTCGCACTTGAGCACATCCTCCGGCAGCGCCACGAGCGGCTGCCGGTTGATTTTCATGATGATGCCGTAGGGCGTTTCGTAGGGATACATCCAATCGAGCGGGAAACTTTCCTCGACGTAAAAGTCGTTCGTCGGGATTCTTGTCAAAAATGACCTTGCACAGCAGGCCGTTGATCATCATCACGGCGACCTGGCCGGAGACCGAAACCTGGCCGCTGGCCTCATCCACATGCACATCCTCGCCCGATTGCAGCCTGTTTTCCCTCCGCCGTATGACCGCGTCCTCCTCGTAGGATCTGAAACAGTTCTGCGAATCCTCCTGCGAAGGGATGTAAATTTCCTTCGGCGGATAAACGCCCTCGGCGCGCCGGCGGTTTTCAACGCCTTTGCCGAATTTCGTCAACGGCGCGTCCACCCACTTGTCGAGCAGATTGGCGATGCCCTCAACCAGCTTGCTTCCCGAATTTCCCTTGCCCGTGTCAATATCGTTGAGATTCATGACCACGCGATCATGGATTTCCAACGCCGACCAGGCAGGCAAAGTATCTGAAGAGCCTGCCGAAGAACGGCGGGTCCTGCTGCGTCGCTGCGGAAGTATTGCGACCGGAGATAATCCAGATACGTGCCGTCCGCCAGAGCGTTTTGCGTGATGAGATAGACATCGCGCCGGTCGAAGTTCGGGTCCATCGGCTTGTCAATCGGCGGGACGAAACTTTCGCAGAAAATCATGTAGGTCGGGCTGAACCGGCCGGGATCCGTGCCGCCAAACAGGATGGTGTTGCGCGCCATTTCGGGATAGGTCAATTTTCCCTTCGCGGGGTCTTTCAACATCTGCTCGCGCAATTTGGGATCGTAGCTGAATTTTCCATCCGGCCCCTCGAAAGGCGGCGTGAACATGTCATGCCCAAACCAGTAGCCGAACCAGTGATTGCTCTGTTCGCCCTTGGCCCAGTGCGCCAGGCAGGAATAGGCGGGCACGGCGGCGAACAGACACAGCGTGATCATCATCGGCGCGCGCTGGCGGTAGAGCCACAGGGCCAGAATGAAAATGAAAGGCAGCGCCACCAGGATGAGATTGCCATAGACGGGCGAGCTGTATTGATCCTTGGCAAAGGACTGGATGATCCATCGCGGCATGTCGAAAAGATTCATGGTGCCAGCCGGGCCGAAATAATGCCGGCCCACCGCCTGCCAGAGGCAAATCAATCCCAGCACCGCCGCGATGGCGCCGCCACACAAGCCCCAGCGCCGGAATTTCGCATAATGCGTGGCCATGTAGGCTGACAACAACGCCAGCCCGTAGCCGATCATGATGGCGACCACGGCGTGGGACGCGGTGAAAAACACCTTGTTTTCCTCGGCGGATTGCCGGTCCGGGGACGTGTTCATCAAAATAGTCAGCAGGATGCCAACGCAGAAATAAATGGCCGCCAGCCCGATGAGCCAGGCGCGTTCGCGCTTTTGCATTTTCAAAAGGAAGAAGAACGGCAGCGCCGCGACGAACAGGAAAACCCAGCTGAACGACCCCGCGAGGCCGCTGGCCAGCAGGCCCAGTTGCATGACGAAACGCATCGGATCAGCCAGCACGTCCGTCGGATTGGCCCTTTCATATTGGCCGCGGGAAAGCGCGTGGAAAAAGCCCTCCACCGTGCGGGGATAACCCCATTGCATCGGCGGAACGGTCATGCCCGAAACCGGCTCGTAAAAATAGAACGAAACGCCCAGCGCCCAAAGCACGCCGCAAATGATCACCACCGCCCAGCCAAGGTCCCGCTTCCATGTGTTGAACGCCAGCACCGCGAAGGCAATCAGCGCCAGCACCGAAAGCCAAAGGCAGGACGAGCCGGAACCGGGAACAGCGCAGAAAAACAGGAATGTTGCCGCCAGCGCGCCGTCCCGGCAAAACTCGGTGAAATCCTCGTTCGTCAAAATGGCCAGCCAGACATAGGCGGCCAGGGAGGCGACGCCGACGCCGTGAAACATGAATGCCAGGGTTGGGGCAAGTCCGTTCAGGGCGGGGATGGCCTGGGACTGCATCAAAATCAGCCCGCCGAGGTAGCAGATGCTGTTGCCGAGGAAAAAGCTCCGGCCATACCGTGGATGAGCCAGGGCCACGGCGACTTCAATGCCCATCGCCGCCACCAGCATCGTCTGGTGAATCGTCGCGCACACGCCGAAGAAGAACATCGCCGTGTAAAGATAGCGCCTCTGTTGCGGGGCATATATCCATCGCATGATGCACACCGCCACCACCATCAGCCACGGCACGTCAAAAACCGAAATGCGGTTGATGACGACCGATTCCTTCCACATGAAATTGTCGAAGCCCAGCAGCAATCCGGCGGTGACGCCGCAGACGGCGCAAATCGCGATCTCCCACTTCCGGCTGATGCCCGTCAATTCCTCGATGCCCTCGATCAACATGCTGCTGCCACGCGATACCATGAATCCCACCAGGCCGCACGCCATCGCCGCCGCGAACGATTCGCCCACCTCCACGCGCCACGCCACGCTGCCCATCGGCAGAATCCACGTCCAAAACCACGAGTAAATCGCCCAAAACGGATAACCCGGCGGATGCGGGATGCCCGCGTAAAATGACGCCGTGCAAAGCTCGCCGGAATCCTCCAGCGTCACATTCGGCGCGAGTGTGAACAAATACGCCGCCCAAACCGCCGCAAAACTGACGATCAGGACCAGCCAGTCAATTCTGCGGAAGAGCGGCGGCAATTTTGGCGTTGGCGGCGGCGGTGTTTGGGCGGCAGACGATGGCTTGATGGGCGGCGTATTGCCCTTGTTCGGCTTCGGATTTTCCATTGGATGTCAGTTCAGTTGTCTTTCGGAAACGGCGCAAAGTCTATAGTAGAAGTCGAACTGCCGGTGTTTGTCCACTTAAAAAACTTAAAAATTGCCGGAACCGGCGCGTTCTCTCCGTGCTCGGCATATCCCGGCCAGTAAGAGGCGCAAACGGGGTTGCTCGAAATCACTCCAATCATCGGCGCGCGACGGCCCGCTCTGGAAATGCCGTTTCCGGATTCGAGGTTCAAGACCGCCAGCCACGCGCACACGGCAGCGGGCGCCAGCCAGCCCAGAAAGCGCGCAGTCGAGCCGCGGGACGGGACGAAAAAAAGCCGCCATTTAAGCGTCGCCGACGGACGGCGCGGCCGCCACGAACGCAATTGGTCCTCCAGCGATTTCATGTTGTTCTCGGTCATAATCAGTTGCTTTCTCCAGCCGGGATTTGATTTTCTGCAAACCGTAGCGGTAACGGCCCGCCGCCGTGTTCGGTGAAATTTCCAGCAGGCCGCCGATTTCCTCAAAGGTGGCGTGGTGCCAGATTTTCAGCACAATCACCTCGCGCTGCTCCACCGGCAGTTCGGCAAGACAGCGCATCGCCGCCCGTTCCGCCGGACTTTCAGCCGCCGATTTTTCAAACCAGCGCAATGACTCCAGTTCCCGCGTCAGCCGCCGCCACAAGGAACGCCGGTGATTCAAGCGCGCGGTTGCGGAAACTGCGGATGCAGTAATGCTCCCGCTCGCGCGGGCATTCGGCCATTTGCATCAGCGCGAGGAAGGTTTCCTGCAACACGTCCTCCGCCTCGCCGTGGCTCAACCCCAGCGCGCGTCCATAGAGAATCAATTCGGCGGCCTTGCGTTCGTAAAGCCGCCGGCCCCAGTCGAAATCCATTTTGCCTTTCACGGTTTCAAGAAATAGACACCGCAACCGGAAAATTTGTATAAAAATATTTTCCGCGCGGGAAAAAAATTCGTGATGCGCAAATCCGGCGGCCGATGATTTATCTATCGCGGTTTTATCGACGATGACCATTGATTTGTTCAAGCGTGAAATTTCGGCGGCGGTCCGGGCCTACGACAAATACGTCGTGTGCCTCGACAAGGCGCCGGAGGATTTTGAGGTGACACTGGCGTCGCTGATGGCCAAGGCGATCCGGGCTTACGAGAACCGGGAACCCGGCTTGCGCCACGGCATCGCGCTGGACAAGAGGGTGACGGTCATTTTGAGCCAGGGCGACGACGAGCGGCCCCTGTGCGGTATTTATTTCAATCTCCACTCGCCCTACCAGAAAACGGCACTGCCCAGGACCGTGAAGGAAATGAAGGGCTGATAATGCAATGCTCCCGCAACCGGGTTTGAGTTCGTTTTAGTCCGTCATTGATCCCGCACTTCGTCGCCGACTTGCGCGTTGCCGCTGACAAGGTCGGCCACGACGAAATTGTCGGTGCTCATGGCGTTGGCGGTCACCTCGGCGACCTTCAAACCTTTTCTGTAAAGGAAAAGGCGCTGGCCCGACTTCGGCATCTGGCCGACGGGGAATCCCAAAACGACAAACCGTCCGACATCATTGTATCTGACCACCTTGGCCGCAAGCGAAGTGTCCGGCGTGACAATCGGCTGCGAGGCTGCGATTGCGGTGCCGCCGCCGCCTTTGGACGGCTTCGCGGAGGAATGGGGGGCGGATTTGTGCCAGGAGCAGCCTGCGAACAGCAGCCCGGCGAACAACAACGCAAGAGGCGCGAACGTTTTCATGTCCATAGTCAACCACCCGGCGGTGCGAAGGTCAATTCACTATTCGGTGATGATCGTGTCGCTGTGTTCGTAGGCGGGCGCGCAGCAGCACAACAGGCGCAGCGCTTCGCTACCGGTGTTCCAGAGCTTGTGTTTCGTGCCGGGCGGAATGGCGATGGCGTCGCCAGCCTTTACCTCGCGCGTCTCGCCGCCGACGCGGATTTTTCCAGCGCCGTGGGTGATGTAATAAATCTCCTCCGTCATTGGATGAAAATGCTCCTGCGTGCTGGCGCCCGCCGGCAGGCGTGCCTCGGCCAGGCTCTGGTTGCGGATGGCGGAATTGCGGTGGGCCAGCAATTCCCGGATTTCAGAGCCGTCCTTCGTGATGAACGGCGGTGCTTCGTTAAGGTTTCTCACGTCCATAATTTTTCATTTCGTTCTCATCGTCCCGCTCGCCTCATGTCCGGTTTTCCCGAAAACGAAGGCTGGAACAAACGACGGGAGAATTGTAATTCAAAAACCTTCCGGCAAACCGAAAATATTTCACGCTGTCCGCCCCAAGGTGCCGGCTGATTTATGCTTTGCTTTTCCGCCGTGAATCTTCTAAATCGTGGCCCATGCGCCATTCATTTTATCCGTATCTTCTGACCTTGCTGGCATGGACAATTTCTTTTGACCCCGCGCGCGCCCAATCACTGACGCGCATCGAGGCAAGGGACTTTGGCAAAATGCCAGACGGCACCGTCGTTCAGCAATTCACCCTGCGCAACGCCAAAGGCATGTCCGCCAAAGTAATGACCTATGCCGCCATGCTTTGCGAGGTCCAGGCGCCGGACCGCAAGGGTGTCTTTACCAACGTTGTCCCCGGAGCCGATTCGCTCGACGCCTATCTGCGCAACTCGTTCGGCCCCTATTCCCAGACCATCGGGCGGGTCGCCAATCGGGTGGCCAACGCCCGGTTCACGCTCGACGGCGTGGAGTATCAACTCGATGCCAACGCCGGCCGCCACCAACTCCATGGCGGGACCAACGGCTTCGGCCGGCGGATCTGGCAGTCGCAGACGTTGCCGCCCGGCGCGCATGACGCCTCCGTCCGGTTCAGTATCTTCAGCAAGGACGGCGAGGACGGCTATCCCGGCAATCTCACCGCCACTGTCACTTACACCCTGACCGACGAGAACGAGCTGCGCCTGGATTATACCGCCACCACCGACAAGGCCACGCCGGTCAATCTGGTCAACCACACATATTTCAACCTCGCCGGCAACGGCAACGTGCGGGAGCAGGAACTGTGGCTGAACGCCGATCGTTACACTCCCACGGACAACCAGTTGATACCCACCGGCGAAATCGCCCCGGTCCTGGGCACGCCGCTCGATTTCACCACGCCGGGGCTTATCGGGGAACACGCTGACAAGCTCACCGGCCGTTCGCGGGGTTTCGACAACAATTTCATCATCAAGGGCGGAGGCGAATCCATGGTTCTGGCCGCGCGGGCGCGCGACCCGCAGAGCGGGCGGGTGATGGAGGTGCTGACCACGCAGCCCGGCCTTCAGCTTTACACCGGCAACCGTAACGCCTTTGCGCTTGAGACCCAGCACTTTCCCGACTCCGTCAATCACACCAATTTCCCGTCCATCATTCTCCGGCCGGGCGAAACTTTCAAAAGTTCGACCGTCTTTTTGTTCTCCGCAAAATAAAAAATCACTTCGCCCCCCTCAACGCATCCAGCGCCACCTGGCACTGGGCGATCATGACCCGCAGTTGGGCCATTTGTGTTGAGTTGACCGCGATTCTTTCGTCGCCGCCGAATTTCAGGAACATTTGGACGGCGGTTTGCCGCTGGTTGCCGATGCCGATGATTTGGAACCCGGACTTCGACCTGAATTCCACCTCAAAATTCGGCAACTGCGTCACGTCATGATTCACCGTCTGGACATAATCCATCGCCTTGAGCAGCGGTGTGAGTTCGTCGTAGTCTATTACCATTCGCCGGTGGAAGTTGCCCGTCGCATAATCCAGCATCAACCCGTGCAATATGGCGTCCGTGTCCGCGTTGAACGACTCCTTCAACTGGAACGTCAGCATCCCCGGACCGGTTGAGAGCGTGCTTGCCGTGCCGATGCCTCTCACGATGATGGCGTTTGTCTGCGCCTCCAGTGTCTCAATCTTCGTCGGCGCCACGTTTGTGGTTTCCGTCATGATTTGCGCGTGAACAGCCGATGCCAGCGCCGACGACAATAAAACCGCTGCGATGATTTTCATAAGTCACGAGTTAATTTGCTTGAAGAACAAACACCGGACGCAGCCGGGAGTTGCAAAAGAACGGGCCGGACGATTAATTTTTCTTCACCCGGTAAAAGCGCGGACTGTTGGTCGCGTTGTAGTCCGTCACCACGGTTATATTGTTGGTGAGCTGAAGGGAGAAAAGATCGGTCCAGTTGTTTGAGGCCAGGTTGGGGGAAACCTGCACGGTGTAACTCACATTCACTGCGCCGTTGATGGCGAAACTGAATTGCTGTGAACCCAGGCGCAGCGGCGCGCTCATGAGCGGCGTGCCAATAGGATAGACGGTGATGTCCAATATCACGTTGGTCGGCGGGATGTTCACCAGATGCGGCGTGTAGAGGTCAACATATCCTTGCGCGTCCAGACTGTCCGAGTAGTTGCCGTTGAATATCTGCACCATCCATTGCCCGCTGGCCACCGACAGCGAATAATTCCCCGAATTGTCCGTCGTCCCGTCCAGGGACTGATAATAATTGCCGCCGATGTTTGCGCTGGCCTGAAGTCCGACGCCCACGACATTCATGCCGCCATTGTCCTGCACATGGCCGGAAATCGTGGCGGTTGCCGGCAGGGCGATGAAATTCTGCAACACGGTCTGGCTGTTTGTGAGCGTCATGGAATCGGATGTGTTGAGCACGAAGTCGGCCAGTGACGTGTTTTTTCCAGAGTTGATATTACAATACCACTGATTGGTGTCGTCGCCCAGGACAGCGACGGAATAGTAGCCATTCTGGTCGCTGAAACCCTTTGCGTCGTAATCATTGCCCGCGCTGCCGTCCACCTCGATATTTGCGTAGGCATTGTTGGAGATGTCTGTGATGCGACCGTAAAACAGCGCGGTTCCCCTTGGCAGCCCGATGTTGGCGTTCGTCACATTGCCGCCGCTGGCGTCAAACTGGAACGGCACCGCCTGCGGCAGGATGTAGGCGCGACGCGTTAGACGGTGTTTCTCCGGCTGGGCCACCCAGAAGGACGGCGCGAGCGCGGCGGAATAATTTCCGTTTGAATCGGTGAAGGCGACGGCAAAAAGCTGGCCGGATTGGAACGTCACCAGCAAGCCGCCGATGCCGTTGCTGTTCGCCGCGTCATATATGTTGCCGGCAATCGTCGTCGTGCCGTTGGTCAGCGTCAGATTGTTCGTCGCCGCCATGCCATTTGTCAAAATGACCGCCGGCGCCTTTTTTTGGTTGAAGTAATAATTTGGCAGCGCCGCCATGAGATAATAGGAACTGGCGGGCAGTGACATGAAATAATTCCCGCTGCTGTCCGCCACCACGCCGCCGATGGGTTCGTTTTTTTGCTGATCTTGCGCCACCACCACCGCGTAAGGCAGCGGCGTCACGCCGTCACCGCTGAAGACCGTGCCGCTCACCGATTGCGGCAGCGTGGCATTTGTCACCTGGAATGTCGCCGTCACCGGCGCAAAACGACCGGTCGGGCTGACCAGCGAATACACATAGTGTCCCACCATGTTTTCCAGCGTCATGCCGGGTGGCATATTCAACGTCGTTGTGACAGCGCCCTGCGTGGGATTGTTGTCCTCGGGCACGTTGAGATTTGTGATGCTGCCGATGATGGCATTGGTATTGTTGTTATCGGACACCTTGAACCCGTCCATCATCGGCTCGCCGGCATCAATCACGCCGTTCCCGTTCAAATCAATCCACCGCTGAATCCCCACCTTCTCGCCGTTCTGGAGGCCGGTGATGGTAAGCGTGATGAGGCCCGGATAGGTGTTGCTGGTGACCGCCGGGCTGATGGTCAACGTCACCGGCAACGGCCCGGCCAGCGCGTTCCCGGCGCAAATCACGGTCAACAGTGTCCAAACAACAAAACATGCCTTGATTTTCATGGTGTCATTCTCAAAACGGTTCCCGGTTTCCGATTCTTGGTTCCAATCTTCTCAACAGCTTGACTATAACCGGTTTCTTAGCGTTAGCAAAGTAAAACGCCAGTTGCGGATTAGGCTCTGGGACAAGTTTTCGCTTGCAACCCGCCTTCAACTGAAGAAAGACTGGAGCGTCACTTGCGGTTCCAACAAAAACATTCAACCGGATAATCTCTATGATTCAGCTACAATGGATTAAATCTCTGGCGGTTTCAGCCGGTGCGCTGACGTTGGCGGTCTTACCGGTGAGGGGTGAATCGGCGGCAATCTCCGGCGTGCAGAAAGCATCGGACGGCGTGACGCTGACGTCGCCGGCGGGTGTCACGCGATTGCAGGTGTGGTCGGATCGTGTCATCCGCGTCACGTTTGGGCCGGGGAAGAAGTTACCGGAGCTAAAGAGCCTGTGCATCGTCGGCAATCCGGCCAAAACCAAATGGTCGCTGGCCCAGACGCCGGATACCGTGATGCTGCAAACGGCATCGTTGTATGTGAATGTGGACCGCAAAACGGGCGCCGTGGGGTTTTATGATTTGCGGGGCAACTCAATTTTGCAGGAGGCGGCAGGAGGACGGGAATTTGCGCCGTCGCCGGTCACGAACATTGTGGCGACCAGCGTGAAGCAATCGTTTGTGCTCGCGCCGGACGAGCATATTTACGGTTTGGGCCAGCACCAGGGCGGTGTTTGGAATTATCGCGGAACGGTCGTCCATTTGCAGCAGAGGAACATGGAGGTGGCCGTGCCCGTCCTGGTTTCGAGCAAAGGCTACGGCGTGCTCTGGGACAATCCGGCGGTGACGGACATTGACGCGGGCAAAACGAACGCGGCAGTTTTGTCGTGGACTTCAGAAGTGGGCCGGGCGGTGGATTATTATTTCCTGTTCGGCCCGGCGGCGGATGGCGTGGTTCAGGATTACCGCGACTTGACGGGTGATGCGCCGATGATGGGCGAATGGCTCTGGGGTTTCTGGCAATGCAAGGAACGCTATCGAAGTCAGGAGGAATTGACCAACGTCGTCGCCGAATATCGCAGGCTCGGCGTGCCGCTGGACGGCATCATCCAGGACTGGCATTACTGGACGAATGGCGGCTGGGGTTCGCACTCGTTTGAAAAAGCGCGATATGCCGACCCGGCGGCAATGATCCGCGATTTGCACGCCATGAACGCGCACATGATGATTTCAGTCTGGGCGCGGTTTGACACGGGCCTGCCCAATTATAACGAGCTGAATCAGGCGGGGGAACTTCTGGCCGCGCCGTCGCCTCTTGCCTCCCAGCCCGTTCCGAGGGAGGCGAACCGTTACTACGACGCTTATAATCCAGCGGCGCGGAAGGATTATTGGCGGCAAATGAACGATCAATTGTTCAAACTCGGCATAGACGGCTGGTGGCTCGACGCGTCGGAACCGGAATTGAACTCGCGCTGGGGCGAATTCCGCCGCTACCAGACGGCGCTCGGCTCCGGCGCGGCGGTGTTCAATGCCTACCCGCTCATGCACACGATGGCCGTGTATCAGGGCCAGCGCGCGGCAACGAGCGCCAAACGCGTAGCGATCCTCACGCGCTCGGCCTGGGCCGGCCAGCAACGCAACGCCGCCATCACCTGGTCCGGCGACATCCGCGGAACCTGGGACGTCCTCGCCAGGCAAATCCCCGCCGGGCTGAATTTTTCCGCGAGCGGCATTCCCTACTGGAACACGGACATCGGCGGATTCTCCGGCGCGAGAACGAATGATGCGAGGTATCAGGAACTGTTCACGCGCTGGTTTCAATTCGGCGCGTTCTGCCCGATGTTCCGCGTGCATGGCACGAGCGCGCCCAAGGAAATCTGGCGCTGGGACGAGCCGACGCAGAAAATCCTCGCGGACTGCATCCGCCTGCGTTACCGGCTGCTGTCTTACATTTATTCCGTGTCTTGGAATGTGACCAGTGGCGGCGGCACAATGATGCGGCCGCTGATGATGGACTTCCCGAATGATGCGACGGCGCTCGACATTGGCAGCCAGTATCTTTTCGGTCCGGCGCTGATGGTTTGCCCGGTCACGCAGCCCGGCGCGACGAATTGGAGCGTTTATCTGCCGGGACGGGGCGCGTGGTATGATTTCCGGACCGGACGGCGTCTCGCCGGAGGCCAGAGGATTGATGCCGTTGCGCCGATTGACTCCATGCCGTTGTTTGTGCGCGCCGGCGCAATCGTGCCGATGGGTCCGGTGGTGCAATACGCCGCCGAACAGGCCGGCAAGCCGCTGGAAATCCGCGTCTATCGCGGCGCGGACGGCGTGTTCACACTCTATGCCGACGAGGGCGACAACTACGATTACGAAAAAGGAAAATACTCAACGATTCCATTCACATGGAATGATGCGACCGGAACGCTGACCATCGGTCCGCGCAAAGGAAAATTCCCCGGCATGGCGAAGGAACAGACGTTTCGCATCGTCTTTGTGGGCGAAGGCCACGGCAACGGACTCGCCGAAACCGAGACTGCCGACCAGGTCGTGAAATACACGGGCAAAACGGTGACGGTAAAGGCTAAACAATGATTTCTGAACTGCGAGGCGATTAACCAATGAAGGCCCCGATGACGGCTTTCATTGCCTGCTCGCCCTGCGCGAGGTCAATGACAACTTATGGCAACTGAACGAACGAAAAACGCGGTTATCCTTGGCACGGTGATTTTGGTTGTGGCGCTCGTCCTGGGCGGCCTCACTGTTCTCGCCCTCAAAATGCGCGCGCAGTCGGCCCGGCGCCGGGCGCTGGAGGAATTGAAGGCGGCCAATCCGGTGGAGTATTACATCGAGCACACGCCGCTGGCGCAGTCCGGCGACGACTTGCGGAACGCCATGTTGGGCACATGGGAGCTGCGGGGAACCAAGAACCGCCAGACCGGCCAGTTCATTTTCGTCCCAACGCGCAGCGGTTATTTCAAAACATGGACGCCGACGAACTGGTCCATTGTGACCTACGGCCTTTTGTCCAACGTGCAATACACCGCCAGCGGCCATTACACGTTGCAGGGAGACAACTACACGGAATCCATCGAGGCGGCCACGGGCCAGATGACCCAGTATCTCGGCAACCATCCGGCATTCCGCATCCGCGTGGACGGGGACAATTACTATCAGATGAGCGCGGGCAGGAACTCCAACCCACTCGAGGAAATGTGGCAGCGCGTCCAATAACCGCCGCATCCATCTCCACCCGCGGTCAAGGCTGTTGTGTGTTGGAAGTTGAATGTTGAATGTTCCCTTGACCGGCAATCAGATGAAAACCGTCTGACGGAAAGAAGAATTTGGACCGCAGATAAACGCAGATGAACGCGGATTAAAGCCGGAATAGGAAATTTCCTGGTGGGGCGAGGCTACTGACGAGCCGGCTCGCGGGGACGCTCGCCCCACCGATGAAAAAGAACACATCTGCGTCCATCCGCGTCCATCTGCGGTTGAAGAGCCTTCTTCCGTCTGGACTTTGGGCGCGCCCGGCTCTGCCGGGAAAACTTGTGGCAAACACCCCACGCAATAGCCCGTGGCGCTGGTGGAACCTTGCCTGTTGCCCGCCGCGTCCGATTTGGCCCGCCCATGTAGTGAACGCTTGAGAGCCTGTCTGAAAAAGCAAAATGAACCAGTGTTCATGCGAGTCGGCGGAGCATGAGACGGGTCATGGCGAGGTAAATCCAGCCGGCGGCGGAGGCGGCGGTCTGTTCGTGATCGCGCACCAGGCGGCGGCAGTGCATCAACCAGCCGAAGGTGCGTTCGACCACCCAACGTTTGGGCAACACATGGAAGCCGGGCACTTCGGCCAGACGTTTGACCACTTCAACGACCAGTGTGGGGTGTTGTGCCTGCACCCAGGCGGCGAACTCGGGGCCATTGAAGCCACCGTCCACCCACAGTTTGAGCAGTTGGGGATAGTCGGCCAAGACGGTGGCCAGCAGAGTGCGGGATCCTTGGCGTTCGGGGCAGTCGGCCGGTTCCAGTGTGACGCCCAGGAGCAGCCCCAGGGTGTCCACCAACAGGAAACGCTTGCGGCCCTTGGTTTTCTTCGCGGCATCGTAGCCGACGGGACCGCCGTGGGCGCTGGCGCGAACGGTCTGGCTGTCGAGACTGGCCGCCGTGGGTTGCGCCTGTTTGCCCACAGCCTGCCGCACCTTGGCGCGCAATCGGTGGTTAAGCCGGGCCAGCAGGCCGTTGCGGGTCCACTGGTGGAAATGATGATAGACGGTCTGCCAAGGCGGGAAGTTTTTGGGCAGCAGTCGCCATTGGGCGCCGGTTTTGACCAGATAGAGGATGGCGTTGAGCACTTCGCGCAGGGCGGTGCGGGGCCGTCCGCGTTTTTTGGCGGCGGGCAGGAAGCGGCGAAGGAGGTGCCATTGATCGTGGGTGAGGTCGGTGTCATAAGTAGCGATTTTCATCGCCCGAAAAGCGCTGCCGCGAATGAAAGCCCCAAAACCAGCCAGTCAAATCAAGCACTTTATGCGTTTTCTTTTTCAAACAGGCTCTGAGGTTGATTTCAGCTTTTTGCTTAAGGCCTGGGCCAAAATGGGTTGACTCGGTTGCGGTCCGCGCCTATCAAAGGGCCGTCAATGAAGAACCGTTTTGTTCTGGTTCATGCTCGGCATCTGTTTCGCCCCTTGCCTGGTGCAAGCCGACGAACCGGTCGTGGCAGCGCAAACCAATGCCCAAATCGCCAGCCTCAATGCCTCCACCGTGGCCGTGCCGGTGCCGCCTGAAAAAGCCGTCCGCCGTTACCATGCCACCATCGTGGTGGGCGTCACTGCCATCATCTGGAGCTTTTTGGCGCCTGCTCTCTTTTTGTTCACCGGCTGGTCCGCCCGCATTCGTTCGTGGGCGGAGCGGCAAAGGCAGAACTGGTATCTCACTTTTGTTCTCTACGCCCTGGCCTTTGGTCTGTTCTTTTTCCTCGTCAACCTGCCGTTGAGCTACTACGCCGGCTTTGTCTTTCCCCACAACTACGATCTGACCAATCAAACCTTCAGCCGCTGGCTGGGCAACACCCTCAAGGGCGCGGCGGTGGCGATTGTCGTTGGTTTGGCGCTGGGCTGGATTCCGTTTCTTGTCCTCAAAAAATGCCCGCGCCGCTGGTGGCTCTGGCTGGGTTTGCTCGTGCCGCTGTTTCTGTCCGGACAGGATTTCATCCAACCCGTCCTGATTGACCCGCTCTTCCATCAATTTCGGCCGTTGCCGGACAAAACGCTCGAAGCCAAAATCCTTGCCCAGGCCTCGCGTGCCGGCATCGAAGGCAGCCGCGTTTATGTGGCCAACTTGAGCCTGGACACCAAGCAGGACAACGCCTACGTCACCGGCCTGTTCGGCACGCGCCGCATTGTGTTCTGGGATACAACCCTCAAGGACCTCACGGACGACGAACTCCTCTTCATCCTCGGACACGAAATGGGCCATTACGTCCTGCACCACCTCATCCAACTCATCGTCGTTGCCTCGCTCCTGGCCTTCGCTTCACTCTACGTGGCGTATCGGCTGGCCGGTCCGGTGATTGGCCGGTTCAAACACCGGTGGGGCTTTGACACACCATCGGACTTCGCCGCCCTGCCGCTGTTCATACTCGCGTTCCAATTGCTGCTCTTCGTGGACCTGCCCGCCTACATGGCCTTCAGCCGCCACGTGGAACACGAAGCCGACCGGTTCGGGCTGGAACTCACCCACGACAATCACGCGGCGGCCACGTCCTTTGTGAAACTGGTGCAAAACAGCGTCTATGTCTACCGGCCGTCGCCCATCGTCCAATTCTGGTATGGCTCCCATCCCACCCCGGCGGAACGGATTGAATTCTTCAATCAATATCGCCCTTGGGAAACCGGCCAGCCGTCAAAATACCAGGACTGCTTCAAACCGTGAGGCGCCGCTTTTTCCGCGGCCTTCAGCCTTTAGCGTTCAGCCTTCAGCCCTTGCTAAAACCACGCACGTCGTCCGCTGCGAGACGGAAATCTTCCAATCAAAATTTGTATAAGAACAATTTCATCCTCGCGCTTTGCCGCGCCGCCTGCTAAATCCAATTGCAATATAAATGGCTAAAAACTTTTCCAGTTTCAGCAAGGCACTCCTCAAGGCAAAGACCGAAGAGGAAGTGAAGCACGCCTACGCCGAACATTTTGGACTGGATTACGACACGGAATTTCGCCACGACCTTTACTCGCCGGAAATCTTTTTTGAATTCAAATTCTCCCGCAGTCTGCAAAAGCGAAATTCCCGCGCCGCCGTTCTTGCACAAGTGATGTATTACGTCCGGCGGTTGCGGCTCGGTTACGCGGATAAAATTGTCCCGCCGGTGATTTGCGTCGCGGACGGCCAGCACGCATTTTTCACGGAAACAAAAAAGTGGCAGAAGTTTTACGGCAACGAGAAAAAATACGATTGGGAACTCGCGCCCAGCCAGCCTGACGGTAAACTGGTTGCCGACCTTGTCGCGTTCGCTGAAACGGAATCCATCAAGGTTTTTGACGTTCTCGATGAGGCGGAATACGAATTGTTCAGCCAGCATCTTACGGACATCGCGCGGAACAGCTCACGTTGGATTTTCGGGTCAAGAAATTGATCACCGAGGAAAATTTCGAGGAGGTTTTTGATTATTGGAACAAATGTTTCGGCGACGCCGTCCGCAACGGGACGAAATCTTCGCGCTACTTTTTGTGCGACATTCAGGCCGGACGGTTCGACCTATGACCGGAAGGAAAACAAAGTGGTTTTCCACATCGGGCCGGACGAAAACCGTGCAAAGAAAATCCTGCCGAAAGAATACGAATGGTTCTGGTCAAATTACGAAAAAATTACCGACACCGCCGCCATCCGAAACATCCTCGCGAAAGTTGACCGGCTGACGGACGAGCCAATCCGCCGTTTCACCGGGGAATTTTTCACGCCGGTTGCCTTCGCGCGAAAGGCGCACGGCTATTTGGAAAAAGTCATCGGACCAAAATGGTGGACGAAAAATTACCGCCTGTGGGACATGGCTGCCGGCACGGGAAATCTGGAATGGTTTCTTCCGGCGGACGCCTACAAAAGCATCTATCTTTCGACGCTCCATCACGAAGACGTGCAGCATTGCAAACGGGTTTTCCCCGGCGCGACGGTTTTTCAATACGATTATCTTAACGACGATGTGGAAAGCGTGTTTGACGACCAGTCGCTTTTTGACCGCGTGAGCAAGCGCCGCAGAATCTTTTGCGCGACCTTTACGATCCGAACATCAAGTGGATCATCTTCATCAATCCGCCGTTCGCCACATCGCAAAAGGCGGGTTACTCCGGCGAAAGCAAGCAGGGCGTGAGCGGCACAAAAATCCAGCCGCTCATGCACAAGTGGGGACTCGGCGAAGTTTCCCGCGAGCTGTTCGCGCAATTTCTTTTCCGCATCCGGCAGGAATTTGCAGGCAAGCAGGCGCATCTCGGACTTTTTTCCACGCTGAAATACATCAACGCCAACAACGACCAGAAATTCCGCGACAAAATTTTCCAATTTGGATTCGAGGACGGCTTTGTATTTTCATCGGCGACTTTTTCCGGCACGCAGCAGGCCAATCCGTTTCCAGTCGGCTTTCTGGTTTGGGATTTGGCAAAGCAGAAAAAGCTCGAAGCGCAAAAAATCGAAGTCACGGTGCTGGACGACGACACGAGCAAAATTGGCCGCAAGCTGATTGTGGCCGAGCATCGCGACCGTTTTTTGAGCAAATGGATTGACCGCCTGCCCGCCACGGAAATTTTCCCGCCGCTCGGCAGCGCAATTTCCGTGAAAGGCGAAAATGGCGACGTGCGCGACCGCGTGGCGAAAGGATTTCTCGCATCGCTCATGTGCAAGGGCAACGACGTGCAGAATTACAACAACGTTGCGCTGCTTTCCGGTCCGTATGTGAGCGCGGGTGCGTTGTCCGTCGTGCCGGATAATTTTGACAAGGCGATGGTTGTCCACGCCGTCCGCAAGAATGTGAAGAAAAACTGGATCAATGACCGCGACCAATTTCTCCAGCCGGAAACAAAACCGGGCATTAGTTTTGTGCGGCAGTGCGCCGTTTGGAGTCTGTTTGCCGATTCCAATCACACGGCTTCTTTGCGCAACGTCAAATACAAGGGAAAAACCTTTCAAATCATCAATCATTTTTTCCCGTTCAAAGTCTCCGTCGTGAAGAAATGGGAGATTTCCGATTCAGACATCTCGCGCTCACTCATGCACGACACCGACGACCGCTTCGTCGCCAAATGGCTGGCGGAACAAAAACTGGACTCCGCCAGCGAGAAGCTTTTGGAGCTTGGTCAGGAAATTTACAAAAGCTTCTTTGAGAATTTCAAAGACCTGCCGACCGCAAAATACAAAGTCGAACATTGGGATGCTGGTTGGTGGCAAATCAAACGATGTCTCGTCGAAGCCGGTTTGGAAGCGGAGCGACTGAACAAAGTTGAAGAAATTAAAAAGCAGCTGGGCGCGGAGATAAATCAAGGAACATTGGATTTGGGAATAATTACTTCTGTAGATTTATTCTAAATTTCTTTTTATAGCCCGAATTGCCCTTCATCAAAATTGAATTGGCTGAAGCACGGCTCGAAGGCGAGCGACTAGCTCCGTAGGAGCGGAATCTTTCTAGCACCCAAATTCAAATAAATCCCCAGCCCCGTCAGGAGCGACATATTCCGTCCCTATTCCCGACGTTGTTGCTCCTGACGGAGCTTGAATTGTTCTTTGCCGCATAACTACAAATATGCCGCGCCTACGGCGCTTCATTTTCCAAACCGCTCAAGTCACGTGTGCACTAGTCGTTGGCGCGTTGAATATTTGTCGCACCGGCTCCTGCGTCAGCGTGATGATGGTGAACACACCCAAAACCGTGCCGAAGGGAAAGAAGGCACATTCGACGCCGGCCATGACGAGGCAGAACATATAATGCTGGCGCCGCGCCAGAAATCTCCCCGCCGTCAGAATCAATGCGGCAATTGTCCAGCCGATGAGGATGAACACGGACGCAAAAATAACAAAAATCCAACCGAACAATGCCGGCGGTGGTCCTCCGCTCCCGGTAAATTTGTCCGAAGCGACAATCATGATAATTCCGAAAATCAGGTGGATGATCGGAAAACAGGCAATCAGGGCAGCCAGTCCGCGGGGATGTAAATCTGTTTCTGTAATTTGTCTTTCTTCCCTCCGTCTTCACCCCTCCGGGGTGAGGCGGAGCGAAGGCGAGCGTAGCGAGCCGAGCGCAGCCGAACCCCGGAGGGGTGAAGACGCTCCGCGTGCGAAAAACTGGTCGAGGGCGGGTCAAGCTGGTTCCCTATTGGGGTGTCGCGAAACACATCCAACTCAAAACCAAAATGACCCACCAAAACAATCCTGAACTCTTGAACGACGTTCTGCAACTCTTGACTGATCAAGGCCACGATGGCTTCGCCGAAGGCCTGCGCCTTCTGGTCAATGAAGCCATGCGCCTCGAGCGCCATCAGGTCCTCCAGGCCCAACCCTATGAGCGCACCGATACCCGTAAAGGTTACGCCAACGGCTACAAACCCAAAACCCTCTCCAGCCGCGTCGGCCCCATCACCTTCAGCGTGCCTCAAGTCCGGGGCGAAACCGACTTTTATCCCAGCGCCCTCGAAAAAGGCATCCGCTCCGAACAGGCCCTCAAACTCGCCATGGCCGAAATGTATGTCCAAGGCGTCTCCACCCGCAAAGTCTCCGCCATTGTCGAGCAGCTTTGCGGCCATGCCGTCAGTTCCACCCAGGTCAGTGAGTGCGCCAAGCACCTCGACGCCGAACTTCAAAAATGGCGCGACCGGCCGCTGGGTTCCTGTCCCTATCTCGTCTTCGACGCCCGTTATGAGAAAGTCCGCCACGACGGCCAACTCCGCGACTGTGCCATCCTCATTGCCCTGGGCATCACTCCCGAAGGCCACCGCGCCATCCTCGGCGTGAGCGTCGCCCTCAGTGAAGCCGAGGTGCATTGGCGGACCTTCTTCCAAAGCCTGATCCAGCGCGGCCTGTGCGGCGTCACCTTTATCGTCAGCGACGATCATCCCGGCATGGCCGCCGCGCGCCAGGCCGTCTTTGGCTCCGTCCCCTGGCAACGCTGCCAATTCCATCTCCAGCAAAACGCCCAGGCTTACGTCCCGCGCCTGGATCAGCGCGCCGAAGTGGCCCGCGCCATCCGCAGCGTCTTTGAATGCTCCAGCCGCTCCGCAGCCCAACAGCGGCTCAAGGAGATTGTCACCCACTACGCCAAAAGCGCGCCCAGACTCGCTGTTTGGATGGAAGAAAATCTCCCGCAGGGCTTCACCGTGTTCCAACTCCCGGCCACCCATCAAAAACGCCTGCGCACTTCCAATGCCTTGGAACGCGTCAACATGGAACTCAAACGCCGCACCCGCGTCGCCCGCGTCTTCCCCAATGAATCGTCCCTGCTCCGCCTGATCACCGCCCTCTTAAGCGAAACCAGCGACGACTGGGAAACTGGAAAAATCTACCTCAACATGGAAAACCAAAACCCAATCTCAGTTTGATGCTAAAAGAATTTACAGAAAAGAAATTGCGCCGCCCAGTCCGCCGACAACATAGTGGAAGATGGAAAGCAACCGCAGATGTTCTTCATGCCGGTTCATGATTCAAGGCTGGCCGGAGCATGGCCGGCTGTCAAGTGTTCCGCGATTCCAGTTTATCATCCATGTCGGCCCCGGCGTCTTCCGCCTTCGTCAGACTCCGGCGCGACAAGGGCGTTTGCCGTGACTGACCGAGCCCGCCCCTTCGGGGCATCACAAGCTTAACCTGTAAAACGTCGCCGTGCCGGAGATGGGATTGGTGATGGTGTTCTGTCCGCTGACTATGACCGGTGGCGGGGAAACGTCAGTCCAGACCGCCGGCAGAGCAAGGTTCGTGGTGGATTGCAGGGTAAAAAAACTGGCATTGGTCGGCCACGTCAAAATATCGTTTATCCCGGAAAGGGTGATCTTCAGTGTCGGCGTCGGCAACACAATATCAAACACCGTGCCGCTAATTGAGGTGCCACCCTCTTCGGCTGTCCCATATAGCGTGTTGCCCGCAAGAACCACGGCACCGTAGGGATTCTCGGCATCGTTGCCGGTGTCATTGAAGGCATGCAGGACGGTAAAGCCGGTGCCATTGGTGTTGACGGCAAACACCGTGCCCTTTCCCAGACCGCCTTCCACTGCGGTTCCAAACAGCGTTTTGCCCGCTTGAAACAAACTGGCATTGATAAAATCCCCGTCGCTGCCGGCGAGAACATGCAGGTTGGTAAAACCCATGCCGTTGGTGGAGATGGCAAACACCGTGCCCCCATGGCCATTGTTCGCGCCACCACCGTCGGACGTTGTTCCATACAGGGTGCTGCCTGATAACATCACTCCGCCCATCGGCTGCTCTCCGTCGGTAAAATTGAAGACATGCAGGTTGGTATAGCCCAGGCCATAGGTGGAGATGGCGAACACCGTGCCATAGCCGGAGCCTGAATTGCCGCTCCGCTCCGTCGTGCCATAAAGGGTGTTGCCCGATAAAATCAAATTGCCATGCGGATAAGCCCCTTTGAGGCCATCGAAGTTATACAGATCCGTAAAACCCGAGCCATCGGTGTTGATGGCGAAAATCATGCCATAGCCATTGGTGCCGCCATAGGTCGTGGTCCCATACAGGGTGTTTCCCGACAAGACCAAGCTTGACGGTGTGGCGCTCATGGAAAGGGAATCGGAGGCGAAATTATACAGGTTCGTATAACCGGAGCCATTGGTGTTGATGGCGAAGACCGTGCCAAAGCCATTGGTGCCGCCAGAATCCGTCGTCCCATAGAGGGTATTGCCCGCCAAAAGCAGATTGGCAAACGGACTGGCACCTTCGTTGTTGATGTTCACGCCATTAACCAGGGTGAACGCCGCGAAACTATGCAAATTCTGGAACGGCGTGCCACTGGTATTGAGGGCGAACACCGAGCCATTGCGGTTGAGGGCACCAAAAGAAGCCGTGCCATAGAGGGTGCCGCCGGATAAAATCACGCCACCATAGGGCTGGGATCCGTCGCTGTTGGTGTAGCTGGGCGCGTAGGGCTCCGTGAAATCATACAGGTTGGTGTCAATCTGCGCCGTCACGGGGCCGGCCGGTATCAAGCTGAAACCGGCCATCAGCACGGGCAGAAGGAAAAATTGGTTGATGCGCATTTTCATGGTTAATCCTTTATGCCAGATGATTCCATCCACTCACCTGATGGCTTAAGTTCACGACCGCCAACGCCTTCACCCGTGAACTGGAAAATCTCCCCCCCCCACGCTCAACTATATCACAGAACAGGTCGCCACGTCAAAAACGAAACCCGCCAGCAAACTCAAGTGGGCGCATCTTGACACTGTCCTTAACGGAATGGTGGCAATTGTTTGGAGTTCCGCGTTTACGCGGCAAATCACGGGATTTTGCCCGAACCGCCTGAAGGCGGAACTCCAAACAAGAACAGTGTCAAGATGCACCCAACTCAAGTCCTGCGCGATGCGAAATTATAGGTTCATGTCATTTCCGGCGTCTGGCGTCTGCCGTAGTTCTGTGCGCTGGCGAAAATCAAGGATACACCAGGCGGAAGAGCTGGCACGCATTGGTCTGTGAAGGACTCACACTGGCTGTGACATTGATTCCCTGTATTTGTGTGCCGCCGCCATAATCGGACCATCCTCCGGACAGATTGGCCGATGTTTGCAGATGCCAGCCGGCCGCATTGGTCGTCCACGAAAGCACCATGTTCGTCGGTGAGCAACTGCAAGACAGGGCCGGCGGGGCCATCGTAAATTTGGTGACCAATCCGGCGGAGTCGGTTTGTCCGTAAGTGGCCGAGACACCGAGAAACGTATAAAGCCGCGAGACCGAATCTCCCGCGGCCCAGACGGCGTCCAGGTAGGTGGAAGATCCGCCGTTGAAATTCCAGACATCCATCAGCAGGTTGCCTTGCGAAGGATTGTAATAAAACGGCGTGGCGAGGTTGATGACGATGTCGAAATCTTTCGGTCCGCTGGCCGGGCCGTTGCAAGCGCTGCCCAAGGACAGTGAGCCGGAATAGACCGTGGTCGCGTCTGGCCCGATGTTGTTCGCATAAGTTGTGTTCAGGCCGTCCGGCCCAGCCGCAGTTGTGGACAATTGGATGACGACACCGGGCAGCGAGGAAGTGAACGCTCCGCCCTGGGTGTGGTCCGGACGAAAACAAATCTGCGTGATGTAACCGCCGCCCGGCATGGCGGAGAAGTCGCTGGAACCGTAAATTTGTTGATAGCGCTGGGAACTTAAAGAGGAGGCCGCAATATCGAATGGGAAAGTGTTGTTATTGCCCGCCTCGTTGGTGGCGAGGTTGTTTGGGACGACAATGGACGCGCCATGAGCGGAACCCGCAAGCATGATCATCCACACCGACAACACAAAAGACCCCCAAACTTTCATAAAACGTCTCTTTTTTGATACGGATGTAATGGCGAATACTGTTCGTCCAATCCGAACGACTTGTCAAGATTCCCTAGCTCCGCAGGAGCGGAATCTTTGTAGCACCCAAATCCAGATAAATCCCCAGCCCCGTCAGGGGCGACATCTTCCGTTTTGCTGGAGTTCACACTTTTAGCGTGTCCGCCACACACACAAGCTAAAGCTTGAACTCCAACGGGGATGCCGCTCCTGGACGGAGCTTGAATTGTTCTTTGCCGCGAAACTACAAATATACCACGGCGCTTCTGGCATCGGGGAGCGCACGCGCCTCGCGTGCAGCCAACGACGCCCTCGTCGTTGGCATTGGCGAGACGGAAACGCCCACGATTATACAACGCATCCAAAATGTTCGACGCGAGGCGCGTCGAACCACACGCAGGGCGCGTGTGCTCCCTATTTGCGGCTTGCGTTAGATTTTCCGTCCCGCCTCGGGCGTCTGCCGTGGCTGGAGCCGGGCCATTCGGGCAGCGATTGTTCGCGCCAGATTGTGGATTCAAGGTGCCTCGAGCCGGAAGAAGAGCTGGTTGTTGGTCGCGGGCAAGATGACGTCGTAGAAGACGTTGCTTACGACGGGGATGTTGGGCACGACGACCCAGTTGGCGGGAGCCAGGTTGGTGCTTTCGAAAAGGCCCAACACAGCCAGGGGATAATTGGTGCTCCAAAGGAGTGAAACGGCGGCACTGGCGTTGGTGATGAAAAGCGGCGGGGGGTTGAGGATGTAAATGCCGCCGCCGGAAACGGCCGCAACCGCGCGAAGGCCGTCCTTGGAAACGGCAATGGCCGTCCAGTTGGTGCGCGGGGCGGTGTTGGTGGTCCAGGTTGTCCCGCCGTTGAACGAGCTGTAGATGTTGGTCCGGCCCAAACCAAACAGGACGATGCCGTTGGTGGAGCAGGCGATGCGGTTGGTAATTGCCGGTCCGCTCAATTGCGGCGCCCAAGTTGCGCCCGCGTTGACGGAATAGAAAAGTCCGATCGGGCTGGTGCCAGCGAACCGGTTGCCATCCGCCGACATGGCCAGGGAGGAAAATGGAGCCACCGTGTTTGAAGACCAGGCAGTCCCGGAATTGGCGGAGGCAAAAAAGCCGCCGGTCAATGTGGACGCTGCCATCTTGGTGCCGTCTCCCGAGGAGGCGACGGACAGCCAGAACTGTCCATCAGACGCGGAATTGGTGGCGATGCTCCAGCTTGTGCCGGAATTGGCCGAGACATAGAGCAGTGGCTTGGGGCTGGAAATCGGGTCGCCGAAGCTGGAAGCCGCCACCAGCGTGACGCCGTCTGCGGAAGAGGCGACGGAGCTGATGTTTTGTTGGTAGTTTGGGCCGCTTTTGGGCGCGGCATAAGCCAATGTCCAGGTGGTTCCTGAATTCGTAAAAATCGCCCCGCCGCCCGTGGCTACCAATCTGGAGCCGTCAGCCGAAGAAGCCACGGATGTCCAACTCGTGTTCAGTGCGTTATTCGAAATCCACGTCGAACCATAATCCGTGGAGGTGTAAATGAAATGGGCGCCGGCGGCCACGAGGCTGGTTCCATCAGCCGAGGATGCGACCGCGGTCCAGGCATTGGTGGGCGCGCTGGTTTGGAGCCAGGTTTGGGCGGAGGCCGTCTGCTCACGCGCGCTGCAAACATACAAAATTGCAAGAATGGCCGGCAAGGTTCTAATTTTCATGGTTCAATCAAGGTTGTATCAACCCTCTGTTTCCAAGGGCGGACCTTTGTATCACTTTGCCGGGCGCTGTCAAGGGGCTGATTGCAGGAACATGGCTGGACGTTGGATGTGCTCAACATCGTGCGCAGGCTGATGGCGGAACGCGCCAGCGCCTTGGACTACGGTGGCAAAGTGGAGCGGCGATACCGTTTCCATCCGGGTCATCCGCCTTCATCTGATTTCGGCGGGACAAGTCTCGCTGAAATGACTTTGAAAATAGCCCAGCCATTTATGGCTGGGGTGCCGGCTTGCGGACGGCCAACATTTTCTGCCGTCCCTCCGGGACTCGTTGGTTGGCGGGCATTTTACCCAGCCTTGAAAGGCTGGGTTATTGCCGGAATATGCCGCTCCTGATGGAGCTTGAATTGTTCTTTGACGCGGAACTACAAACATGCCGCGCCTACGGCGCTATTGTTTCTGCTCCGCGCCTTTGCGTCTCTGGGGTCATCTCTGGCCACGGCGCAGGCGTTGCAAGCCCGTAGCATCATTTTTAGCGCCCTGACTTTTTGTAGCTTTTGTCTCTTAGAACACTGCCGTCGCAATGGAGCACAATGCCGTTTATGGGATCCACGGCGAGGATTTCCTGTGGATCGGAATCACTGACTTTTTTCCCCGTCCTCAATTCGTAGCTGATATTATTTGCCGTCAGATGTTGAAAATCCGGCGCCGGCTGCTTGTCGGGGTCGTTGGCACAAACCAAAATTCTGGTGGTTGACAACTCGTTGGACATGACCATGAACACGGCTGCGGGATTTTTCTCGAAGCCGTCGGTGCCCGTCTGACACAGCTCTTTGACTCCGCCGTTCGTCACGCTGACATTCCACGGGTATTGGCCGTTGTTGTCGCCTTCCCACATGCGAAGCGCCAGGCCAATCTGTTTCATATTGTTCATGGATTGGTTTGCTAGAGCGCTGTTTCTTGCAGCAACAAAGTTCGGTATCGCGATGGCGGCAAGAAGGCCTATGAATGGAACCAGGCAGCCGCAAACAATCAGCGCAATCGCCCATCCGGGCATTCCTGACGGGGCATTTGGTTGTGCTGGCAAAGTGGCCAGCGGCGCGGTGGTGGCGCTCTTGTTGACGAGTTGATTGACGCTGGATTGCATCATGCCAATGAAAATGGGCGTGATGATGGTATAGCCGATCAGGGCGTTGATGTAGGGAATGACCTGGAAGATGCAGTTTGTGGTCGCCATGCCGCGCAGGTTGCTCGGTGGAAGCCCATAGAGCCCCCGCTGTTCGTCAACGCGCAGGCAAAGGCGGCGGTAAGTGAAAAATATCCAGTAAAGATTGAAGAACGGAATGAAGCAAAAGCCGACTGCCCTGCCGGCGGACGGGTCGTCGGGCCGGACTCGCGGGAGTTTGCCGTGCATCAGGTTCAGCCAGACAAGCGAGAAAATGCCGCAGGTCATGAAGTGCAGGAGAATGACCAGTGCCACCGGGAAGGTTGTCAAAACATGGCCGCTATTGGCGATGGTAGGGATGGGCGGCGGAGTCTGCGTCGGCGGGATTCCACTCGATGATTCGGCATTGTCTGGCATATAGTCTTTTGGTTGTTATTTTGATTTATGACGGGGTTGGATGAAAAGTCGGCGAACATGAATTCCGGGAAATGAAAAGCCGGCACGGGGCGACGTTTATCGGGAAACAGTCAAATAATCCGGCAAACCAGGCAACCACATAGTGGAAGATAGAAAGCAACTGAAGATGTTCTTCATCCCGCTTCATATTTTTTCCCTTCTGGAAATGAACAGGCCAAGCCTGCTCCTCATCAAACATCCTGTCAAATCTGAATTCACACCAGTCGGCGTCTGGGGCGCATCTTGACACTGTCCTTAACGGAATGGTGGCAATTGTTTGGAGTTCCGCGTTTACGCGGCAAATCACGGGATTTCGCCCGAACCGCCTGAAGGCGGAACTCCAAACAAGAACAGTGTCAAGATGCACCCCGGCGTCTGGCGTTTATAGAAAATCTCTTTTCACGAAAAGGCATGGCGCGGCCAAGCCGCAATCAAAGTAGCGCGGATTTCCAATCTGCCGTATCGCCGAATTGCATTCGGCAGGGTGTCGTTATGACCAATGCCTTTCGAATTCGCTGCGGCCGGCGGATTGCAAATCCGCGATACGGCGGAATACAATTCTGCGCTACAGCGGCACGCCGCCCCCCGGAAAATTCCTTGCACCATTGCGTGAAGTCGCGATATGGCACTGCGAAGGAGCTGGGATTCGGATGGATTTTGCCCAGATGCCTCCGCGCATTGGCGTGAGGAACGCAGCACTTCCGCCAGACACAAAAACGCGGGGAAGTTCCAGTTGCGACAGACGCGGCACGCGCTGCGGCTGGGGATAACCGCACTCCGATAGAATTGGCTTCCCAAGCCCGCCACCAGATGGATGCCCCAAATCAAGAATACTCTTCACGAACCGTGGTCACGAACGAGGACGTTCACGCCCACGCCTGCGAATTCCCCAATCCGTGTCCATTGTTGTTCATTCACCGTTGAAAACCGGCCCCGGCCTCTGGCGTCTGGGTGAATCGTCCCGCGGGAGGCATGTATTTACTTCCGATAGGCAAAGACCATTGCCTCGTTGGTCATGGTAAAGGTGTTGTTACCGACAATGCCCAACGTCGTCCCCGCGCCCTCCCATTTCATGGTGAGTTCCGCCCCGTGGCGCGTGTAGGTGGCTTTCACTTCCTGATTCATATCCCCGCGTGATGGCACGTTGAAGGTGACTTGGCTGCGGCAAGTGCCGTCGGCGTTGATGGTGAAGATGCCGGATTTGACGGCCAGCGCCACCCCTTCGTGGGTCAAATTGCACGGGACATTTTTGCCATCCACGCTCACGAGCGTGTAAGCGCCGGCGGGGTCGAGGCTGGTGTTGCCGTCCGCTTCTTTCTTGCATCCGGTCCCGGCCAGCATCAGGCAGGCGGAAAGCAGGCAAAGTCCCAGGAGACAAGGTGTAACGGGTTGCGGTTTGTGGTTTGATGTGTTGGGTTTTGATTTCATGCGCCATTTATATCGCATGGCGGAAAAGTGTGCTAATTGATAATTCCGCCGGCAACATCGAGAAAATCAATCCAGACCCGGTGCGGCGCGTGGCCGGGCGGCGAACATTTTGGACGGCGTGCCAGCACAGTGCGACACCGCTTTCGTGCCGGCCTTTTGTGTATGCGTGGTTAAATTTCAACAGAAGGTAATGGAGGGACATAGGCCCGGAACGCTTCTGGCTGCTCTGTTATTTTGATTTGCTTTGGTGGATTCCGGTCTGCGCCATGCCGGGACATCACGGCGGGATCCGGTTCACGCCGGCTGCAACGAGAAAACATAAAACCCAAATTTGAACATCACGTCCGCGGGTGCAATCTATAGTGGGTATGGAGACCATCACCAAGACGCTGATCATGGAACACGCGGTTTTCTCCGATGTGTTTGACCAAATTGAACGGGTTCTGACAGGCTCCCCGTCCGCGCCGGAAGTCAAAGTGCTGGCGTTGGTGGTGGAAGGTTTGTTGAGCGGGCATGGCGAAACGGAAACCAATCTGGCCTATTCGGTGCTGGATCACGCCCTCGCCGACCGGCAGGTGTTGAATCGTCTGTATGCGGATCATCACGAAATAGACGACCATTTCAAACGCATCCATCGCGTCACCGATGCGGCGGAGGCGCGGCGTCTGCTTAAAAAGGCGCTGGCGGCCACGCGCGAGCATTTCCGGCGCGAGGAGCGGAACGTGTTTCCGATGCTGGAGCAAACGCTCCAATCGGAAACCTTGCAGGCGCTCGGCCGGGAATGGGCGGCGGCGCGTTCCCTTTCCGCCACGGCGTGACGAAGACTTTGGACCGCGGTGGCAGAGCGATGCAGCGACGCCGATTTTCGCGCGCCAGTCAATCGAGGTTTGTTCGTGCGCCTCGTGCGCGCGACAGCGGCGTGGCGCTTCGCTTTCGCCACAGGCCAAAACAGTTTGGTTGCGGCTTGGCCGCGTTCCGCCCTGGCGCGAGAATACCCGCCCCGTAACGGCTACTGGCGTTTGCCAGAGCCCCGCAGCAGCCGGTTTTTTTCTTGGGCGGTGAAACGATTTGCATGGTGCCCTGTCATATCGTTGGAAACGTTGTAAGCAGAAAGCGAGGCAGCCATGTCGAATTATTCTTATGAGGCCCTGGATGCCGGCGGGTTGATAAGCCGCGGCACGCTGGATGTGACGGATCAAAGGGAAGCATTGGATCGGCTCCGGCAAATGGGACTGTTCCCAACCAGGGTCAGACCGGAATCGCCCGCCCAGCCGCGGTCGCGACCGCGGGCGGTGGCCGTCCGCACAACATCTCTTTTCCCGATCCGGCTGCCCGAAGGCAGGATCAAAACGGCCGCGCTCGCGGTTTTCACGCGCCAGTTGGCCACGCTGGTGGACGTGGGGATGCCGCTCCTGCGCGGATTGCGCCTTCTGCAAGAACAGGAGACTAACCGGACGTTGAAGCGTGTCCTCTCCGACGTGGCGACGACGGTCGAAAGCGGGGGAACGTTGTCCGAGGCGCTGGCCGCGCATCCCAGGGTTTTCAGCCGGCTTTACGTCAACATGGTCAAGGCGGGTGAAACAGGCGGCATCGTGGAGCTGGTGCTCCGGCGCCAGGCGGAGTTCATGGAGAAGGCGCTGAAGATCAAAGGCAAAATCAAGGCCGCCATGTTTTATCCGGTGGCCGTGCTGGTTGTGGCGTCGGGCATTCTCACGCTCCTGCTGGTCTTTATCATTCCCCGTTTCCAGACGGTGTTTGAAGGGTTGCTCGGCGGCAAGCCGATGCCGGCTTTCACGGTTGCGGTCTTGAAGATCAGCGACGTGTTCAAAAGCCACTTTCTGGCGGTTGGAATATTGCTGGCGGCGCTGGCCGTGGCGTTCAAACTTTTTATTTGCACCCGGCCCGGCCGGCGGTGGTTTGACGGGCTTAAACTGGTCCTGCCCGCTTTGGGCAGGGTTTTCAAAAAGGTGGCGCTGTCGGGATTCTCCAGGACCCTCGGAACGCTGCTCGGCAGCGGCGTGCCGGTCCTGCAGGCGCTGGCCATCTCGAAGGAGACGGCCGGCAACGCCGTGGTGGGCGGCATGATTTCCAAAATCCATGACAATGTGAAGGAGGGCGGAACGCTGGCGGAGCCTCTGAAGGCGTCCCGGATTTTTCCAGCCATGATCGGTGGCATGGTGGACGTGGGCGAACAAACCGGCGCGCTCCCGGACATGCTCCTGAAAATCGCCGACACCTGCGACGAGGAGGTGGACAACGCAGTCACGGCCATGACGTCGCTGCTCGAACCGGTCATGATTGTTTTTCTGGCGGTCGTCGTCGGCAGCATTGTTATAGCCATGTTCCTGCCGCTGATTGTCATCATCCAGGACCCAGGCTTGGGTGGAGGCGGCGGCAATTAGGGCTGTTCAAAAATTACCAAGGGCGTTAAATCGAGGCCTGGCGCCGTCCGCGGGCTGTTTCTCTCCGGGAAATCTTCGTAGAAATCAAATGCAGAAGAAATTATTTGATTTATTAGTGACGCGGATTAAGGTTTTGGCTGACGGGTCATGGGGGAGTTATATCAATTTGTTTATACGAGCACCGCCACGGGGCCTTTGAGCAGGGCGGAGTTGGTGGAATTGCTCAAGGGCAGCGTGCGGAGGAACACCCGCGCGGGCATTACGGGCCTGCTGCTGTTCCAGTCCGGCACGTTTATGCAGGCACTGGAGGGCGAGAAGGCCGTGTTGGTGGATCTGTTTGAGAAAATCAGCCGCGACCCGCGCCATCATAACATCATCCGCCTGATCCAGGGGCCGATCCAGGAGCGGAATTTCCCCGATTCGGCAATGGCCTTCCGTGATTTGGACACGCCGGAGCCGCGGAAACTGGCCGGGTATAGCGAGTTTCTGAACACGCCGCTCAACGGGGATTTGCTCGCGAAGGACATACCCGCATGCAAACGGCTTCTCTTGATATTCAAGCAAAACATCCGCTGAAAAAATTCAACGGCGGCTCCCGCCATTTTCGCTCCGGCGCAAGATCATGGTCATATAGAGTCCTTGCGGGCGGATGACGCCGTGTCGGCGGCAGATTAATAATTTGTGCCCGGAACGGGTGAGTGGCCTCCGGCGAGATTTGACCGCGGCGCGGTGGAGCGGTGGAGCGCGCGGCGGAAATTCTCTTGAAATCGAGGCAAGGAAATGTGATTGATAACCACCAACCAATGCGAACCAAACCGAAACGCAAATGGCAGCATGCCCAAACCGTGCGGCGGCTGGAACTCATCCGTCAGCATTTGGACAAGCCCGACGCCGAGATCGCCCACATGCTGGGGATCCACCGGTCGGCAGTGCATCAACTGCGGCAACGATATAAAATTGCCAAGATTCACGCCACCGCGCAACGCCAGCAACGCACCCTCGGGGCCATGCGAAGGCTGAAACCGGGCTTTTCAGCCCAGGCCGCGGCGGAGCAGTTGGACATTACGTTAAATCGGGCGCGACATTATGGGAAGATCGCGGGTTATGAATTTCGCGGGGTGCCCGCCGCGAGACATTTGTATTGGCGTCAGCGCATAAAAGGCCTGCCGCCGCTACTCACCATCACCGCCGTGGCGCGGAAACTGGGAGTGGCTTATGGCCATGCCGCGATGCTGTGCTTCCGGCACAAATACAAGGTCACGGTGCGCGGCCGAAAAAATCTGCCCCGCGTGCCCATCCGGCGCTGGGTGAAGCGCCCGCACCACGAGCGCTGGCTTGCATCCCTCAAATGATTTTTGGCAGGATGACAGGGATGTTCAGACGTAAAATCAATTCACCGGGTTGATTCTGTCCAGACAATCCAGTCCAACGCCCGGAGTTACGACTGCCTGCGCCGGTGCTTGAAACCTGGCATGCGGCCATTTTAATCCGGATAGCCGTCCGGATGCTTTTTATGCCACGCCCAAGCTGTGGCCACGATGTCTTCGAGCCTGGGGAATTTTGGTTTCCAGCCCAGATCACGGACGGCTTTTTCGGCGGAGGCGACGAGTCGGGGCGGGTCGCCGGGCCGGCGCGGCTTTTCAATCGCTGCAATTTTTTTGCCCGTCACTTTTTCGCACGTTTGAATCACTTGCCTGACGGAATAGCCATCGCCGTTGCCGAGGTTGTAAAATCCGGTCTTGCCGGGCTGCAATCCGAGGATGTGCGCCTGCGCCAGATCCTTGATGTGGATGTAATCACGGATGCAAGTGCCGTCGGGCGTGGGATAATCCGCGCCAAAAATTTCGCAATGCGGCTTTTTGCCCTGCGCGACGAACAGGACATTCGGAATGATGTGTGTCTCGATGCGGTGATGCTCGCCGAATTGTTCGCTGGCGCCGGCGGCATTGAAATAGCGGAACGCGATGAACTCCAGCTTGTAAATCTGTTGATACCAGATGAGCGCCTTCTCAAACATCAGCTTCGCCTCGCCGTAGGGGTTGATGGGGCGCTGCGACAGATCCTCCGTCATCGGGATATTGTCCGGCGGTCCGTAGGTGGCGCAGGTGGAGCTGAAGACGAATTTCTTGACGCCGCACTCGACGGCGGCGTCGGCCAGCTTGAGCGCGTTGACAAAATTGTTGTGGAAATACTTTTTCGGGTTCGTCATGGACTCGCCCACGAGCGCGTTGGCGGCGAAGTGCATGATGGCGTCGGGTTTGGTGGATTTGACAGCGTTCAGGATGTCGCCGTCCGTTTCCGGCTTGCCGAAAATGAATTTTGCGCGCGGATCCACCGCCGAGCGATGGCCTTCGGTGAGGTTGTCATAAACCGTGACCTGATGGCCCGCGTTGAGCAGTTCTTCCGTGCAAACCGAGCCGATATAACCGGCGCCGCCGGTGACAAGAACGTTCATGCGGACAGTTTAGAAAATTTCCGCGCCGGTGAAAGTTCAAAAGAAAAACACAACCGTGCGCTCAAAAAGCGCGACGCCCTTCATAAAGCCGCGGGCGGGTTAAAACCAGCCGCGTTTGTTCGTGATGTAGGTGTTGACGAATTCCTCGTCACTCTTCGTCAGGTAGATGATCCCTTCGATGAAGCCGATGATGCCGCCGATGCCACAGGTGCAGATGCTGATGACAATTTGAATGATGCCTTCCTTGGTGTAACCGAGGATGAATTTATGGATGCCCAGGCTTCCCAGCAGGATGCCGAGAATGCCGCACAGGATTTTCTTGTCCGCTCCAGCAGGTTTGTCGCTCATGGTTTTTGTTTCCCTCCACGGCTGTTTTACGGAATTGCCGAAAAACAGTCAACGTGATTTTAGCGCGCCGAAAACGCTACGGCCGCTTGAATGCCCATCCGGTGTTTTATGCCGTATTTTAAAACCAGCCTTTTCTGCCTTCGACGTAAGTTCTGATGAATTCCTCGTCGCTCTTGGTCAGGTAAATAATGCCCTCGACAAGGCCGATTACCCACATGACAGGCGCGCCGAAACCGCAAGTCAAAAGGCTGACAAGCAACATGATGACACCCTCGGTGGTATAGCCCATGATGAATTTATGTATGCCAAGATAACCGAGCAAAATGCCAAGCAATCCGGCGGCGATTTTATTGCACTCCCGGTGCATGGGCTGGAAACCAACGCCACAATTCACACAAACCACGGCCTTTGGGTCAGTCGGCTTGCCGCAATTTGAGCAGAATGCCACTCCCCGCTTCGGGTCGGCGCCGCATTTGATGCAAGCGACGGCTTTGTCATCCAATTGATTGCCACAATTCCGACAGAACATATTTTTTCCTTTCGCGTTGGTTGTTGGCGACAGTTCTAATGCTTTTACCAATTCAGTCAACTTGAAATTGCGGATGCCTTCGCAACCGTTCCGCGGTTTCTGGCGACAACAGTGCGCGGCGGCAGACAGGCTCGCGCAACGGCTCGGCGCTGTCGGAACGCGCGGCCCGGGCCAGCCAGCGCGAATCCAGCGGTTCGGCAATCAAATCCAGGCTGTTTGCGGCGACGGTCGTTTCCTCTTTCATGCCGGTCGCGTGGCCGACGCCCACAAAAAACCCCGCGAGCAGCAGCGTTACGCGAATCATCGTGCTGCGGGAATAGGTTGTGAGCGCGCAGGGACGCGCCGGGTCGAGCGCACGGAAAAGGTTTTGGAAAACCGGCAGCGTCCACATGGCCGGATTCTTGGCGGGTGAAAAGGCGTCGTAAAAAATGGCGTGGGGAGCTTGCTGGAGTTCAAGCTTCAGCTTGTCTGGCGTTGGCACGCTAAAGCGTGAACTCCAACTTTCCAGCCACGACGGAAAATCGCCAAGTTGAAATTCCCAGTCCACCTTCAGCCTTCCATTTTCAAATTCCACGCGTTTTGTGCGGAGCAATCCGGCGATTTGGTTTTCGTAGCCGGCGACGTAACCCAGCGCGGCCCCATTTTGCAGGGCGAATTCCAGCGGTTCCGCCGTGTTGTCGAAACTAACGATGCGAAGTTGGCCGGCAATATCCCGCGTCGCGCGCAGGACGGCGATGGCATTCGCCGCCGCGCCCAGGCCGACATCCCAAATGACAAATTCGCCGTGGTGATTCTTCAACCGCTCGCAGATTTGAAGCTGGCGCACATACAGCAGTTCCGCCTCCGCCGTTGGGCCGGGGCCGGGATGCATTTTCTCGCCATAGCTTGCGGAGAACAACGTCTTCGCGCCGTTGGCGAGCTGGACGAGTTGATAATCGTTCGGCATATGGATTGATTAACCGCGAAACACACGAAACACACGAATAATTTATGTCATCCAATTTGAACTGGTGGATGCGCCGCTGCCGTGGCACCCGGCGGTGCCGCAGCGCCGCCCCCGCCAAATTGTGACGCCTAAAAATAAAACCGGCAATCCGCCCGTTGCGAATTGCCGGCCAAACAAATCAGCCAAAATCAAAGCTGCGCCATCGCCTTGTCCAGCGCGGCGACGAACGGCGTCATGCTCGCTTCGGTCTCGTCGCCCATGTTGGAGATGCGGAACGTCTTGCCCTTGATTTTGCCGTAACCGCCGTCAATCAGGTATCCCTGATCCTTGACGAGCTTTTGTAGTTTGGGCACGTCCACCGGGGCACGTCCACCGGGCTTTGCGCCATTGTTGACGCAAGTGAGTGTGATGGATTCGCAACCTTTTTCTGGAAACAGCGTGAAACCGTGCTTCGCCGCCCAGTCGCGGATCATCTGGTTCGTCTTGCGATGACGCGCAAAACGGTTCTCCAATCCTTCGGCGAAGAAATCGTCGAGCTTGGAGGACAGTGCAAAAACGTGGCCGATGCTTGGTGTGCTGGGCGTCATGCTCTGCTCGGCGTTCTTCTGGAACTCAATGAAGTCGAAATAATAACCGCGGTCCGGTGCCTTGGCCGCCCTGGCCAGCGCGGCGGGTGAGGCGATAAAAACCGCCGTGCCGGGCGGCATGGCAAAAGCCTTCTGTGTGCCGGCGAGCAGCACGTCAATGCCAAGCTCGTCAAATGTGATCGGCACGCCGCTCATCGAACTGACGGCATCCACGATGAACATCACGTCCGGATATTTATTCTTGAGCGCGGCGATTTCCGCGAGCGGACTCATCACGCCGGTGGACGTTTCGTTGTGGATGACGGTCAGCGCGTCGAACTGGCCGGTGGCGAGCTTGGCGTCAATCTGCTCGGCGCGGATGGGCGAACCCCAGTTCACTTGCAGCGCCTCGGCCTGTTTGCCGCAGCGCTTGGAGACGTCGAACCATTTGTCCGAGAACGCGCCGCACATGCAGTTGAGGACGCGTTTCTGAACCAGATTGCGGATCGCGCCCTCCATCACGCCCCACGCGGACGACGTGGAGATATAGACCAATTGCTTTGTGCAAAGCAGTTGCTGGAGTTGCGGCTGGATTTTCGCGTAAAGGTCTTTGAAACCCTGGCCGCGATGGCCGATCATCGGCGAGCAAAAAGCCTTGAAGGTTTTTTCGCTGACCTCGACCGGCCCCGGAATGTGCAATTTGACGTGTGCCATAATATCTCCCCGGAATTCTCGCAATCCACGGCACAAAGGCAAGCACAGCCTGACAATTGTCAATTTTGGGTGAACATTTGACAAAATAGATTCAGCGCCGTGCCTTTGCGGGGAGTGGCACGCTGAAGCCCAAAATATATCCATTGCCCGGGCGAAAGCGGTGCAATATGACGCTTCCACAAACTCATGGAGTCACGCAACTCCGCCCTGGCGGGACTGGGCTTTGATTTCCCGGAACAGCCAAGCGCGGGCGTGTGCCCAGTAATTGTCGGCGGTGCGGGCGGAGATTCCTAGAACTTCGGCGGCTTCCTCCAAAGTCATACCGACGAAATAACGCAGCTTCACCAATTCGGCCTCAACTTGGTTTTGAGCCGCAAGTTTGTCCAGCGCCTCGTTCACGGCGAGCAGTTCGTCGTCGTCCACCAGCGCGGCAATTTCCACGCTTTCAATATCCACCCGTTGCTGGTCGCCGCCGTGGCGGATCGCCTTTTTGCGGCGGGCCTTGTCAATGAGGATGCGGCGCATGGCTTCGGCGGCGGCAGAGAAGAAATGGGCGCGATTGGCAAATTGTGGGTTGTCATTTCCGACCAGCCGCAGCCAGGCTTCATGCACGAGGGCGGTGGGTTGCAGCGTCTGGTTCGGTGCTTCATTGGCCATCTTCGCCGCCGCCAGTTTGCGCAGTTCGCCATAGACCAGCGGCAGCAGCTTGTCGGCGGCCTTTGGGTCGCCGTGCTCGATGGACTCAAGAATGCGGGTGACGTCGCTCAACCCCTGACGATTAACAGATTTTCCTGTATTGCGCCAGAAAAACGGGACTCGTTCGTAATCCCCGATTTACATCGAGCGTTTCATCGCTTGAGCCGGAAGAATTGCGCACCGGCGGACATCGAATTGGTGACGACGCAGGCAGCGCCCGAGACGGCTGGCAGGATTTTGAAAACGACTCGGTGCGCTGATTCATCACGGTGAACTCACGCGGTAGAAGCGTTGCGGATAATTCGGCGCTTGATGGTCGGTGAATTGGAATAAGCCGGAGCCAACCGGCATTTCGGTGGCGGCGCCAAGGTTCGTCCAGGTGTTTGCGGTCGCGGAGAGGTTTGTGTTGGCCAGCACGCGGTAGCTCGGGCCGCTCGCGTTGATGAAGCCAAACTGGAATGAGCCGTCGCCCAACTTGACCGGGTGGGGGAGTGACATCCCGGGGTCATACAACTCTGCGAAGCTGCCGGCTTCGTTTCCGCCCGCGAGGAGCACCTTGCCGCTGACCAGCAGGGTGGCCGTGTAAGCGAAGCGCGCGGTCCCCATGCTGCTAGTAGGAGTCCAGGCGCCGGTGGCCGGATCATACATCTCCGCGCTGGCCGAAATGACGAAACTGCCGTCAATGTAGCTATAACCTCCCGCGACAAGCACTCGGCCGTTGGCCAGCAGAGTGGCCGTGTGACCGTTGCGTGCGGTAGCGAGGCTATCGGTAGGCGACCAGATGCCGGTGGCCGGATTATACAACTCCGCGCTTGCAAGGATGGACCCGATGGCGTCGTAACCTCCCGCGACGAGCACCTGGCCGCTGGGCAGCAGGGTGGCCTTGTGAGCCTCACGCCCGGTTCCGAGGCTGCCGGTGGGCGTCCAGGCGCCAGTGGCTGGATCATACAGCTCCGTGCTGCTGCCGCCGTAGTAGTCGAAACCTCCGGCGATGAGCACCTTGCCATTGGGCAGCAGGGTGGCGGTGTGACTGTTGCGCGGGTCGGTAAGGTTGCCCGTGGGGGACCAGGTGCCGGTGGCCGGGTCATAAAGCTCCGCACTTGGTAAAGTGAAGTTGAGGTTACCTCCACCTCCCGCGACGAGCACTTTGCCGTTGGTCAGCAGTGTGGCGGTGTGATAGCTGCGCGCGTCCGCGAGGCTGCCGGTGTGGGACCAAGCACCGGTGGCCGGGTCATAAATCTCCGCGCTTGCAAAATCGATGCCGTGTTCGTCGTTACCTCCCGCGACGAGCACCTGGCCGTTTGCCAGCAGTGTGGCCGTGTGATTTCCGCGCGGAGTGGCAAGGCTGCCGGTGGGGGTCCAGATGCCGGTGGCCGGATCATACAGCTCCGCGCTGGCCAATGTGATGTTGTTATTGTCTAAACCGCCCGCGACGAGCACCTGGCCGTTGGCCAGTTGTGTGGCAGTGTGACCGGAGCGCGTATCAACGAATAACACCGTGGGATCATATAGCTCCGCGACGGGGGAAAGTGTCCGTGTAATCGCCATCTTCATCAATATAGGCGCTCTTCCCATCCCCCTGACCTCCCGCGATGAGCACCTGGCCGTTGGTCAGCAGGGTGGCGGTGCGACCGGAGAGCGCGCTGTCTTCTCTGGCGGTGGTTGACCAGGTGCCGGTGGCCGGATCATACAACTCCGCGGCGCTGACGGGGCCGCCGGTGCCCCCATAGACGAGCACCAAGCCGTTGGTCAGCAGGGTGGCGGTGTGCCCGCTGCGCCCGTAGGCAAGGCTGCCGGTGGGCGACCAGGTGCCGGTGGCCGGATCATACAGCTCCGCGCTGGCCAAAGAGTTGTAATTGGTGTCTACACCCCCCGCGACGAGCACCTTGCCGTCAGGCAGTAACGTGGCGCTGTGGCCGCCGCGCGCTGTCTCCATGCTGCCGGTGGGTGTCCAGACGCCGGTGACCGGATCATACAGCTCCGAACTGGCCAAAAGGTTGTAATTGGTGTCTTCACTCCCCGCAACGAGCAACTGGCCGTTGCGCAGCAGCGTGGTCGGACCTCCGGGCGCGTAAAGGGGGCTGCCAGTAGGCGACCAGGTGCCGGAGGCCGGATCATACAGTTCCGCGCTTAGGCCGGTGGCGTCACGTCCCGCGACGAGCACCTTGCCATTGGCCAGCAGCGTGAACGAAGCGGAATTCGGGTTGGACGGGCTGCCGGTGGGCGACCATGTGCCGGTGGCCGGATCATACAGCTCCCAATTGCTGCCTCGCCCACAGAGCACCGTGCCATTGGGCAGCAGCAGGGCCGCGTTTTTGCCAGAAATGGTGCCCATGCTGCCGGTGGGCGACCAGGCGCCCGTGGCCGGATCATACAGTTCCGCGGTATTGATATTGACATAGCCATCGAAACCAAATTCGATAATGTTGTAAGTCGAGAGCATTCCCCCCGCGACAAGCACCTGGCCGTTGGGAAGCAACGTGGCCGAGTGATAGAAACGCGGGTGCGCCATGTCGCCGGTCCGAGTAAAAACAGTGGCACCCCGCGCAGCGGTTGCCAGGCAGCCCGCCAGGACGAACGTGGTAACAAAACCGATAGAAATCGAATTAAGATGTTTCATATACCCTACAGTGCGAAATCGGGAGGCAAAACCTATCAGCCAACAGAAAGAATGCGCAGACAGCCTCGGGTGGAGCCAAAACGCTGGAAGTGCGAGCAACGCTGTTCATTTGATCGCGTTGGTTTCCTGGGAATGTGCCGTGGGAGCTTGAACCCCAGGCTTCCCGGTCATACTCGCGGCCTCGGCTTTGAGGGAACGGGCTTCGTCGGATTTCCCTTCCTTGATCAGCAGGTCGGAGAGGTTTTCAAGCGCTTGTGGCAAAGCGGCGGTGTGGCCACTGGTTTTTCCAGAATCGTCCGCCGCAAGTTTGCGGGCGAAATGAAGGGCTTCGCGGTCGAACGCTTCGGCTTCGGTGAACTTGTTTTGTGGCTGGAGAACAGAGGCCAGGTCTGCTTCGCCCATTTCCAGCCTCGCCGGATCGCCACTGGCAAATTTTCGCGCGCTGGCCAGCCGCTCGCGATACAACGATTCAGATTCAACATAGCGCCCTTCTTGGCGAAGGACATCCGCCAGGTCCGCCTCCCGCGTTTCCAGATACTCCGATTGCTCGTCGGTCGAGATTTGCCGCTCATTGGCCAGGGCTTCCCGGTAGAGCGATTCGGCTTCCGTGAATTTGCGCTGCGGGCTTAGAACCGAGGCCAAATCAGCTTCGCGAATCTCCAATCTCCCCGGATCGTTGGTCGAGAATTGTCGCGCGCTTGCCAGCGCCCCCCGGTAAAGCGATTCGGCTTCCGGATAATTCTCCTGAAGCCGCCGGACGCCTGCGAGGGCCGCAAGCCAGTGCTCCAGTCTGACGGGATGGTTCGTGGCTGACAGTCGTGCGTTGGCCAAAGCCTGGCGGGCCAAGGATTCAGCTTCAGTCAGTTTGCCCTCGTCTTTAAGAACCGACAACAAATTATCCACGGATAACTCCGTGGACGGATGGTTGCTGCCGAGAAGTTTGATTCTCATGGCGAGTGCCTTTGATCCGCAATTTCGGTTCGCTCAATGGGTTCGAGCCGGAGTATTTGACCCAGATTTCGCAGCGCAGAGGCCACCGTCGGATTCTCCTCGCCGAGTGTTCTCTGCTCAATGGCCAGCGATTCGCGGGTCGTAGATTCGGCCTCGGCCAGCCTCTCCCGGTCCTGAAGGAGGATAGACAAATTATTGAGGAGTGTTGCGGTGCCGTTCTCGTTCCCTAGTTTCCGCTCCAAGGCGAGCGCTTGGCGATAGAGAATTTCGGCTTCAGATTTCTTGTCTTCCCCATAGAGCACCAAGGCAAGCGTGCTGAGCGATGAGGCGACGCTTGGATTCTCGTCACCCAGCAATTTTTGACGCAGAGTCAGCGCCCGCCGCGCCATCTGCTCGGCTTCAGCAAGATTGTGTTCGCCAAGATGGTTTTGTCGGATGAGCGCCTCCGCCAGGCGGGTTAGGGTGTCAGCCATGGCCAGATTCCCGTCACCAAACAATTTCTGCTGGATGGCCAACGCGGCACGCTGCATCTCTATCGCTTTCCCATAGTCGCCGAGATCGGTGTAAACCTGACCGATGGTCGTTCGCAGTTGCGCCTCAACCTCGGGCTGGTCTCTCAAATCTTTATCCAAGCCGCGCCGCCGTTTTGTCCAAAATCTCCCGCAGCATCGCGGTGTCACGACCCAGCGCCACACTCGGCCCGACCCCATCCAGCATGTCCTCAAGAAATTGAGCGACTTGCCGGCTCTTGGCGCTTTCGGTCTGTGCTTTGCTCAAGGCGGTCACAGCACTTTGCCGCTCTTGCCGTTCCTCGACCAGCGACCAGACCGAAACACTCAACCCGAGTGCGAGCGCGAGCATCACTGCCGCCGTCGCAGCGAACCCGACTTTGTGCCGTCGCACCGTTTTCTGAAACTCATAGAGCTTGCTCGGCGGACGGGCCGCCACGGGTTCGTTGTTCAAGGTGACGCTGCACGTCCGTCGCCAGACCGTTGGCCGTTTCGTAACGGCGCGCGCGGTCTTTCTCCAATGCCTTCATCACAATCCAATCCAGATCACCACGCAGCAGTGTGCAGCAATCGGGACGGTTCGGCCCGCTGGTGTTGCGCCATGGACATTAATTCAGCGTTCAGCATCGTGCTTAACCGCGTGGATGGCTTGGGCGGTTCCTTTTCCCGAATCGTGCGCCGCATCGCGTCCAAGCCGGCGGCCAGCAGTTCCTTTCGCATCGAACGGTGTTTGGCCCGTGAGCAATTCGTAGAGCAACACGCCCAGACTGTAGATGTCGCTGCGCGTATCAATATCCAGGCCGGTCATCATCGCCTGTTCCGGACTCATGTAAGCCGGGGTGCCGATGAATTGCTCGAACGCCGTGAAGAGCGTCTTGTCGGTCAGCCGGCCCTGGGTGGCCTTGGCGATGCCGAAGTCAATGACCTTGGGCACGGGCACGCCGTCGTTGACGGTGACCAGAATGTTCGACGGCTTGAGGTCGCGGTGGATGATGCCCTTTTGATGCGCGTGCTGGATGGCCTGGCAAACCTGGATGAACAGATTCCAGCCGCTCGCCGTGGCGAGAGTTGATTCTGATCGCAATACTCGGTGATCTTGATGCCGCGCACCAGTTCCATCACGAAGTATGGCCGGCCCGTATCCGTCGCGCCGGCATCGAGGACTTTGGCGATGTTCGGATGATCCATCAGGGCCAGCGCCTGGCGCTCGGCCTCGAAGCGGGCAATGACCTGTTTGGTGTCCATGCCCAGCTTGATGACCTTAAGGGCGACCGGCGGCGGACGGGTTCCTCCTGCTCGGCCATATAAACCACGCCGCAGCCGCCTTCGCCGATTTGTTCGAGGAGTTTGTAGCGGCCAATACGGTCGCCGGGCTTTTCGGTGGGGACGGGAGAAAGCCGCAGGTTCCGTTCGGGCGTGGCGGGGTGGTTCATGAAACCGCCAGCCCGCTCGAAGGACGCAAGCAACCTTTCCACCCGGCCGCGCAACTCTGGATCGGCGGCGCAGGCGTGATCCAGATACGCCGTGCGCTCGGCGGCGGACAATTTCAGGGCGGCCTCGAAGACCGCTTCTTCACGTTGCTCGGACTGGCTCATGGAATCGAGTAAATCATTTCACCAACAGTGCGAAATTGCGAGGCGGATTCTATCAGTAAAAATGCCGCTACCTTTTCCGCTGCCGTTCAATCTCTTCAAATAACCACGCGCGGCTGAAATTCCACCAACGATCAGCGGTCGGCACGGAAATACCAAGCACCCCGGCTGCTTCTTCCGTCGTCAGGCCAACGAAATAGCGGAGCTTGACCAGTTCGGCTTTTTGTTGGTCACGCGCTGCGAATCTTTCCAACGCATCGTTGACGGCAATCAATTCGTCATCACCGCCAGCCGTGGCGATTTCCACTTTGTCAATGTCCAGACGTGCCAGGCCGCCCCCATGTCGCGCCGCCAATTTGCGCCGCGCGTTCTCGATGAGGATGCGGCGCATGGCCTCCGCTGCCGCGCCGAAGAAATGCGCCCGCCCATTCCACTTCTGATCCGTGTTTCCAACCAGTCGAAGATAGGCTTCGTGGACCAGCGCGGTGGATTGCAGTGTTTGGCCGGGTGGTTCGTTTGCCATCTTCGCGGCGGCGAGACGGCGCAGTTCGTCGTAAACCAAGCGGCAAGCAATTGGTCGGCGGCGGCGGGGTCGCCGTGCTGGATGCGATTCCAGAATGTGGGTAAAGTCGCTCAACAATGACTGCTATCAGATTTTCCGGCTGCGCCAGATGAATGGTTTTGATCGTTTTCATGGATTCGTTAAAAAATCTGCGGGCCGGGGCGCACACACGTTTCCGCCCCTGCCCGCTTTTTCCCACTCGGGAATTGACCAAATTATCGCAATCGACGGGCTCGTGTTTCATCGCTTGAGCCGGAAGAATTGCGCGCCGGCGGACATCGAATTGGTGACGACGAAGGAAGCGCCCGAGACGGCTGGGCTGGCGCAGTCCGTCCAATTCGTCGAGCCGGGGTCGGTTGAACTTTGCAACGTGCAGCCCGTATAGTTCGTGCTCCAGGAGAGCACGAGCTGATGGGCGGCGGACGACCAGGAGTGGATACTGAGCGCCGGGCTAACCCCAATCAACCCGGGCAGGGTAGCGACGAAGCCAAACTCGTACGTCGTTGAAATCGGGAGTCGGAATAAGTCTCGTGAGCCGACGATCGTGTTGCCGTCGGCGCTGACTCCGGTGGCGAAGCTGAAATTGCCGCCGCCCAAGCCGACCGTGCCAGAGCTAGCGGTCCAGCGAAAGGCATGGTAGAGGTCGCCGCTCTCGTAGGGTTGAATCGCCACTGGTGCCAACGACGACCGAGCCATCGCCGCTGACGCTGGTAGTGTTGTAGTTGAAATTGTGAGGGTCGCTCGGCAGCCAGATATAGCCAAGGTGAGGCTGGCGGCGGCATGGGCGCCGGAAGCCGTCGTCAGAACCCAAAGCGCACAGACGACCGCCCGCATTGTCCGGTGCCTGTAACTGAGATGGACGCCAAAGCTGTTCTCAGGCGTTTGCGGGAAGTGGACGTCACGCGCGTTGGTGTGCGCTTTATTGGCCGGGATTTTCAATGTCCGGATGGCTGGGTTCTGTGCGGCTTAGGTCGTGGTTTGTTTTCATAGTTTTAGCTTTCATATGAGCGACCACCCCTGATTGATCGTTGGGCGTTTCATGGCTTTAATGCCTTCATAATTTTCTCCGGGCTAAGGCAGAACGAGGCGAAAGAAGCGGTTTGTCCCCATCGGCTGGGTGATCATTTTGTTGGTCCCGTCGTCCAGCATGGAATCGGTGACGTTGCTCCAGTTCCCGGAACCCAGGCCAGCGGTATTTTGCTGAAGCACGAAACCCGGCGAGGGTGATGGCCAGGAAACCGCCACGGTGCTCGAGTTGGTTTGCCGGAGGGTGAGCGAGGGCAGGCGTAGAATGGCCCTCGCCATATATGCGGACACCTTGCCGCCGGCCGTCGTGAAATCGCCTCCCGCATAGAGGTCGCTCCCCGACACCGACACGGCCAGCGCACTCACGCTGCCATTTATCCCCGACCCGAGCGCACTCCAATTGGTTCCATCCCACGTGGCAATGTAATTGGCCACCACGCCGCCCGCCGTCGTAAAATAGCCGCCTGCGTAGAGGTCGCTACCCGACACCGCCAGCGCATGCACGTCGCCATTCATCCCCGAGCCGAGCGCACTCCAACTGCTCCCATTCCATTTCGCGATGTAATTGGCCGCCACGCCGCCCGCGTTCGTGAACACGCCCGCCGCATACAGGTCGCTCCCCGACACTGCGAGCGCATACACCTCGGGGTCGAATCCAACGTAGCCTGCGCCTGACATCCCCGAACCCAAGGCCGACCAACTGCTCCCGTTCCATTGCGCGATGTAGTTGGCCGGGTTGCCGCCCGCCGTAGTGAAATCGCCGCCTGCATACAACGTGCTGCCCGACACCGCCAGCACAGACACATAGGGGCCGTATAGATCGCCACCTGAAATCCCTGAACCGAGGGCTGACCAAGTGCTCCCGTTCCATTTGGCGATGTTATTGGCCGGGTTGCCGCCCGCTGTATCAAAATTGCCCCCCGCATAGAGGTCGTTCCCCGATACCGCGAGCGCAACCACCGTGTGGTAGGGAAAGTCATAGCGGTTCATCCCCGAGCCGAGCGCACACCAACTGCTCCCGTCCCATTTCGCGATGTAATTGGCCGCCACGCCGCCCGCCGTCGTGAAATCGCCTCCCGCGTAGAGGTCGCTCCCCGAAACCGCCAGGGCGAGCACTACGCTGTTCATCCCCGAGCCGAGCGCACTCCAACCGCTCCCATTCCATTGCGCGATGATTCGGCACCGCCCGCCGTCGAGAAATCACCGCCCACATACAACGTGCTGCCCGATACCGCCAAGGCACTCACGTAGCCAATCATCCCCGAACCGAGGGCCGACCAACTGCTCCCGTTCCATTGCGCGATCCCATTGGCCGCGCTGCCGCCCGCCGTCGTGAACTCTCCCCCCACATACACGTTGCTTCCCGACACCGCCAACGTGAATATGACGGCATCATCGGCGCCCTCATTCAACCCCGAGTCGGGCCAACTCCAACTGCTCCCATTCCATTTCCCGAAAATACCGTATGGCCCCCCAATATAGAGGTCGCTCCCCGATACCGCCAGGGCATCCAAATCGGCACCGAACTGCGCGCCGCCGACCGTGCTCCAACTGTTGCCGTCCCATTTCGCGAGGCTATTGGCCACCACACCGCCCGCCGTCGAGAAATTGCCTCCCGCATAGAGGTCACTCCCCGACACCGCGAGCGCTTCCACAAAGTCATTCATCCCTGTGCCGACGGCCGACCAACTGCTCCCGTCCCATTTCGCAATGAAATTGGCCCACGACACGCCGCCCGCCGTCGTAAAATTACCCCCAGCATAGAGATCACTCCCAGATAGCGTGAGCGCATACACGATACCGTTCAACCCCGAGCCGAGCGCACTCCAATTGTCCCGTCCCATTTCGCGATGTTATTCGCCGCCACGCTACCCGCCGTCGTGAACACGCCCCCCGCATAGAGGTCGCCCCCTGACAGCGCGAGCGCATTCACGACACCGTTCAACCCCGACCCGAGCGAACTCCAATTGGTCCCGTCCCATCTCGCGATGTTAGTCGTCGCCACACCGCCCGCTGTCGTGAAACCGCCTCCCGCATAGAGGTCACTCCCCGACAGCGCGAGCGCGTGCACGACACCGTTCAACAACCCCGACCCGAGCGCACTCCAACTGGTCCCGTTCCATTTCGCGATCCCATTGGCCGTCGTGTCGCCCGCCACGGTGAAGTTACCGCCGATGTAGAGATTGCCCGAAGCATCCACCACCGAGGCATAAACGTCGCCATCCGTCCCCGGGATGCCGCCCATGCTGATCCAGTTGGCATCGCTGAACGTCGGGTCAATCCGCACCGGATACACCGCCTCCGCGTCATTCACCACCACGGCCAAATCAAAGGCTGAAGGCTGAAGGCTGAAGGCTGAAGGTTTCTGCACTTCGATCCGCGCGGGCAATTCCTTGCCCGCCGCATCCGTCACCCGCAGGCGGCTGTAAGCAAGCTTGCGCCCGGACTGCGTCCAGCACCAGCGGCGCGCCAGCAGCCGCCGGTTCAACCTGCGCGCCGGCTCACGGCCAGCCGCACCGCCAGTTCGCCCGCGCCGGCGGGCCGCTCCGGCACCACAAAATCCTGCCGCACACCGTCCATGCTCACGCTGTATTCCTCCACCAGCCCGGGCCGGCTGAAGCGCACGGTCTGGCCGGCAAGGGAGATGATGCCCGCTACCTCCAATTGGATGTTCGTTGTTGGATGTTGAATGTTGGATGTTCTGTCCGCCGCCCCCGGCACCCCCGGCGTGACACGTCCCACCGCCATCGCCGTCACCCGGAAACGGTCGCTTGGCGTGTTGGTGACGGTGGAAGTCAGCCAAAGTCCTTCGGGCGTGGCTTCGCCATCGAGCCGTTGGAAGACACAATGCAGTCGCGCGCCCTCGCCGTTTGGTGTCACGACTAGCCCGTCGCCCTGGTAATTCGCGCCGGCTTTCGCGCCAATTTCATTCCACGGGATGGCCGCCGGGGTATTGGTGGCAGCCAGCCCGGCGGCCTGCGTCTCCCGCACGGCCAGCAAGCCGGCCAGCAGAAACAGGGCTATGAAATGACTTGCGTGTGGGCGCGCTGCCAGCTTTCGGGAAGGATTCAGGTTATTCATAATGGTGCCTTTTCAGCGATTTTTCGTTTTCAATGGGTGAGTTGATTGGCCCACCGTTAGCCAATGCGAGATTCTGGGGCCAAAGGCGCAAAATATTTTTGCAGGCGAAAAACGGGAGGATCAGACAGCGGGACGAAGGAAAGGCAGGATGCGAACCGCCGCGAATTCAATTCGCCCTGGTGTTTGTATCGGTGGCCGGCGCGTTGGTCTGGCCTTCGATCAGTGCCCCGGCTTCGTGGAAAACGATGTGGGCAGTCCACCAGTTGTGCCAGGGTCCTGCCGTCCCATAAGCAAACTGCTCAAGGCTGAATTCCAAAGCTCTCAGGGGTTTCCTGGCTTATGGTAAGGTTTGTTCGCCAGATACAGGTTCAAGCGCGAGACGCAATTCTTCTTTTCTTGCCCGGTCTCCAACAGGCCGATGGCCTCCCGTTCCGCCGCCGCGGCTATGTCAAACTGTTGCGTCTCGGCATAGGCGGCGGCCAAAGTGTCGAGAAAATTCCAGTTCGTGCGGGAGGTCGCGGCCACGGCGGTTTCCGCCAACTGCACCGCGTTGGTCCCGTTCCGAATTGTTGCCACGTCGCTTGTGGCCAGAATCCATGCCAGGTTACGCATCACCAAGAGCGTCTCGGGGTGCTCCGGGCCGAACACCTTGCGTTCGAGCGCCAGAACCTGCTCATATAGATCGCGCGCCTCGTCATCGCGGCCGGCATCGGCGTAAGAAATCGCCAGGTCTCTCATCGCATAAAGCGTCTGGGCGTGCTCCGGGCCAAACACCTTGCGGTCAAGCGCCAGCGCCTGCTCGCGTAGCTGGAGCGCTTCCTCCTTGCGGCCGACATCGTTGTAAGAAGATGCCAGGCTGCCCATCCACATTAACGTGTCGGGGTGCTCCGGGCCGTTCACCTTGCGGCTGAGCGCCAGCACCTGCTCGCGCAGCGTGAGCTCCTCGTCCTTGCGGCCGGCGATGTCGTAGGAATTGGCCAGCGCGTGCATCGCCCAGATCGTGTCGGGGCTTGCCGGACCGAGCACCTTGCGGTCGAGCGCCAGCACTTGCTCGCGCAGCTTGAGCGCATCGTCATTGCGGCGAACTGTGCCGTAAGAAGTTGCAAGACTGCTCATCGCCCAGAGCGTGTCGGGGTGGTCCGGGCCGAGCACCTTGCGGAAGAGCGCCAGCGCCCGCTCCTTTAGCTTGATCGCCTCGTCGTTGCGACCGGCGCCCAAGTAAGAATCCGCCAGATTGTTCATTGCTATCAGCGTGTCGGGGTGGTCCGGGCCGAGCACCTCGCGGCGGAGCTTCAGCACCTGCTCATCCAGCTTAAGTGCCTCGTCATTGCGGTAAGTGGTCTGGTAAGACAAGGCAAGAATGCTCATCGCCGAGAGCGTGTTGGTGTTCTCCATGCCCAGGTTCTTGAGGTAGTAATCTCGAACTTTTTCCTCCAGCGGGACGGCCTCGCGCCAGAGGCCGAGAGCGTTGTAGGTGCGGGCCAGCGTGGCCTGGAGTTGCGCTCGCAGCGCGGGCTGGGCGGCGAGGTCGCGGTCCAGGTTGGTCACGGCCCGGTCCAGCGTCTCCGCCACCGTGATCGTGCGCCCGTCGCGCGCGGGGTCGGGGCTTTGCAACACCCCAATCATGAACTTCGAGACGGCTTGCGACTCGGCCAGCCGCTCCTTGGCCGCCGTTTCGGCCCGCAACGCCCGGCGGGCCTCCCAGCCGCTGACCAGAACGCCAACCGCCAGCACCGTGAACAGCGCCGCCGCCGCTGCAAAACCAAACTTGTGACGCCGGACGGTCTTCTGAAACTCATAGAGACGGCTGGGCGGGCAGGCCACCACCGGCTCGCAGTTCAAATGCCGCAGGATATCCATGGCCACGCCGTTGGCCGTCTCATAACGGTGCGTGCGGTCTTTCTCCAGACATTTCATCACGATCCAATCTAGATCGCCCTGCAGCAGGCGGATCAATTCCTTCATCTGTAGCAGCCGACGTGAGGAGGCTCTGACTTCTTCTTCGGATTTTGAATGGAGCCTCCTTACGTCGGCTGCTACGAGTTCCTGGGTAAGCCGAGTCGAGGGACGAGGCGGTTCGTCCTGCCGGATGGTGCGGCGGATTTCATCCAGGCCGGCCAGCAATAGTTTTTTGGCGTCAAACGGTGTCTGCCCGGTCAGGAGTTCGTAAAGTAAAACACCCAGCGAGTAGATGTCGCTGCGGGTGTCCACATCCCGCGCGCTCATCTGGGCCTGCTCCGGACTCATGTAGGCGGGCGTGCCGATGAATTGCTCGAAGGCGGTGAAGACGGTTTGGTCGGTCAATTTGCCTTCCGTCGCCTTGGCGATGCCAAAGTCAATCACCTTGGGCACCGGCACACCGTCGTCCGACGTGACCAGGATGTTTGAGGGCTTGATGTCGCGGTGAATGACGCCTTTCTGGTGCGCATGCTGGATGGCCCGGCAGACTTGGATGAATAAATCCAGCCGTTCCTTGGTCGAGAGGTCGTTCTGGTCGCAGTAATCGGTGATCTTGATGCCGCGCACCAATTCCATCACGAAATAAGGCTTGCCGGTTTCCGTAGCGCCGGCGTCGAGCACCTTGGCGATGTTCGGGTGGTCCATCAACGCCAGCGCCTGCCGCTCGGCTTCAAACCGTGCGATGACCTGTTTGGTGTCCATGCCCAGCTTGATGACCTTGAGCGCGACGCGGCGGCGGACCGGTTCCTCCTGTTCAGCCATGTAAACCACGCCGCAACCGCCTTCGCCGATTTGTTGGAGCAATTTGTAACGGCCAATCTTGTCGCCGGGTTTATTGGCGGGCAGGCGGGCGGTTCCCTCTGGCGGAATAGCTGCCGGGCTTTCGAGGAAGGCGCTGGCTTCATCGCTGGCTTGAAGCAGTTCCTCAATGCGCTGGCGCAAAGCGGCATCGCCGGCGCAGGCTTCATCGAGATAGGCCGCGCGCTCGCCAGCCGGCAACCGCCGGGCGGCGGCAAATACGTTTATTTCGCGATCAGGAGGATTGGTCATGTCCAGACGTCATTACTCTCTGCCCTTCAATGCGAAAATCCAGCGCAAAAGGCGCAGAAAATTACCAACCGGATGACATGCACTTTTGCCTTGGAAATCTCGGTATATTTGATGGCGTGCAAAGTGGGCCTGCCCTGATTCTGCAGGGTGACGCGCTCTCCCAGAAACATTCATTTCATCGCCAGGCAAGTCCCGGTCACCGCTTCACGTAGCCATTTGCGCGGAACCATTCAACGGCGTCGGCAAAGGCCTGCTTGACCGGGGTTTGGGGCAGGGCGAGGTCACGGACGGCTTTTGAGGGGTTGAACCACATTTTATGCCGGGCCATGCGCACTCCGGCGAGCGGCGCCTTCGGTGTTTTATGGGTGAAAAATGAAATGCGCTCGTTAATGTGCGCCGTGGCCGTGGCGACCCAATGCGGAATTCTAATTTTGGGCGCGGGAATGCCCGTGATTTCTTCGAGCAATGCCAGCGTTTGTTCCATCGTCAAATTGCCTTCCCGGTGGCCCAGGATGTAGCGCTCGCCAACCCTGCCTTTTTCCGCGGCAAGAACGTGCCCGATGGCGACATCGCGCACATGAACCCAGTTCAAGCCCGTTTCCAGATACGCCGGCAGCGCGCGATTCAAAAAGTCCACGATCACCTGTCCGGTGGGCGTCGGCTTCACGTCGCCCGGCCCGACGGGCGCGGAGGGATTCACGATGACGACGGGCACGCCATCGCGCGCGAATTTCGCGGCGATGATTTCGGCCTCCCATTTGGAACGTTTGTAGTGGTTGACAAGCTCCTTGTCGTTCACGAGGTTCGCTTCCGTGGACGGCACGACGTGGCCGTTGACCTTGTCCGGCAACCCGATGCAGCCAACCGTGCTGGTATAAACGATGCGATGGCAGCCGGCAAGGCTTGCGGCTTGAATGACATTGCGCGTGCCCTCGACGTTCGTTTCATACATCGGCTTGTAATCCCGGAGCCACAGATGATAGCTCGCCGCCGTGTGAAAGCACCAGTCGCAGCCATCCATCTCGCGTTTGAGCAGCTCGCGGTCGCCGATGTCGCCGGTCACAAACACGGCGTTCAAACCCGCCAGAGCGCGCAGGCCGCTTTCGGGCCGCACCAGCGCTTTCACGCGATGGCCGCGCGCGAGAAGCTCGCGGACAAGGTTCGATCCGACAAAACCGGTCGCGCCGGTCACGAAACATTTCATGTTGAAGACGCGGGCTGATACTGAAGGAAAACCGCGCCGGACGCCATAAAAAGTTTCCCATTCCGCCGCTTGACTTGCGAAACCCGTCTGGGAAAATTACATTCTCCGCATGACGGCCAAGAGCAACGCCAGAAAAAAAACGGCCAGCGCCAGCCAGCGCGACCTCGACACCCGGATCGGGTTCATGGAGGGACTCGTCCGGCGCGATCCCGACTACGTGGACGCACTGCAGCTTCTCGGGGACCACTACACGCAGCGCGGACGTTTTACCGACGGCCTGAAAGTGGACGAGCGCCTCGCTCGCCTTGAGCCGGGCAATGCCGTCATCTTTTACAACCTCGCGTGCAGTTACTCGCTCACCGACCAGTTCGACCGCGCAGCTCTCGCACTGGAACGCGCGTTTCAGCTCGGCTACCGCGATTTCGACTGGCTGGCCAAGGACCCGGATTTGGACAAACTCCGCCAGCAGCCGCAATACCGCGAAATTCAGGCCAAAATCCGGCTGCTCAAAACCCAAAGCAAAGCGCGTTGACAGCATTTGTCCGGCACAACACGGTTCCCTAATTCAAAAAATGAACGTCACCGTCCGCGGACGCGCAAAACATTACCGCACCGTCGCCTTTGACCGCGCGGGCAACGCCGTTCTGCTCATCGAGCAGCGGCTGCTGCCGCACGAATTCAAAATCGTCGCCACAAAAAATTTCCGCGAAACCGCCGCCGCCATCCACGACATGATTGTTCGCGGCGCGCCGGCCATTGCCGCCGCCGCCGCCTACGGGCTGGCACAGGGCGCGCTGGCTTTTCGCGGAAATGATTTGAAGAGGTTTTCTGCGCACATTGAAACCGTTTATCAAACGCTCCGGGCTGCGCGGCCAACCGCCGTTGATCCCGTGAACGCCATGAACGGCGTCCGTGCCGTCATGCGCGCCGGAAAAACAGTCGCGGAAAAGCAATCACTCGCGCTGGCTGCTGCCGAGGAGTTTGCCAGCAACAGCGTCCGCGACTGCGAGGCAATCGGCAGGCACGGCGCAAAGCTCATCCGCAACGGCATGAGAATCCTGACGCATTGCAACGCCGGCTGGCTGGCCTGTGTGGACATCGGCACGGCAACCGCGCCGATGTATGCGGCGCAGGCGCGGGGTAAGCAATTTCACGTCTTTTGCGACGAAACCCGCCCGCGTTCGCAGGGCGCGACTCTGACGGCGTGGGAATTGGCGCAGCAACAAATCCCGCACCAGATCATTGCCGACAACGCCGCCGGCCATTTGATGCAGCGCGGTGAAATTGATCTGGTGATCGTGGGCAGTGACCGCGTGCTGGGCCGCACTGGCGAAGTGACCAACAAAATCGGCACCTACACCAAGGCGGTGCTGGCCGCGCGGCACAAGATTCCATTTTACGCCGCCATTCCGCTTTCGACGATTGACTGGAATTTGAAGCGCGGCTTCGACATTCCGATTGAAGAACGGTGCGCGGTCGAAGTCCTTGGCGCGTGGGGCGTGGAGTTAAGTCCACAGTCCAAAGTCCACAGTCCAAAGTCAGGAAGACGGGTCCAAATTCGCGTGGCGAATCCGACGAGCGGCGCGCGCAATCCGGGATTTGACGTGACGCCCGCCGAACTGGTCACCGGCATCATCACCCCCGCCGGAATTTTCAAGCCAGCGGAACTGTGGAGCCGTCGGCTCGAATTGGGATTTCTTCAATCCCATGATTAAGCCCGAAATCTGAAGTGGAATGGGGAGCGCACGCGCCACGCGTGCCGTTTTCCGCGCCCTCGCGGAAAACCTTGAGCGCACTGAAATGTTCCGGACGTTCACGGCTATCTCACGAGCAAGGTGCTGGACGCGAGACGCGTTCAGTCGCCCCCGATGGCGGGCGCACTCCCCAATTCCTATTTTCGGGTTAAGGCGAACTCACACGGTAGAAACGCTGGACATCGTTCGTGGCGGCTGGGTCGGTGAACTGGTATTGGCCGGAGCCGAGATTGGCCGGCGGGCCGAGCAGCGTCCAGTTGGTGAGCGGCAACGACAAATTGGTGGTGCTCCATACGGTGTAGGACGCGCTCTGATTGTTGCTGAAACCGAACTGGAAGGCGCCGTTATTCAACATGGCAACCCCGGTGAGGACTGGCGCAGCGCTTTGGGTGACAGGTATGGCCATTCCCAGCACGGTGATATTGGCCGTTCGGTTTGTAGCCGATGGGTTGGCGGTGAAGGCGAAACTCGTCACGCCGTTGGTAACGCCTGTGATGGTCAACCACGACGAATCACTGGCTGGTGTAAACGGCCCGGTCAAATTGGCTGTGGCAGGCAACACCACCGGCAACGAATCGCTGCCCCTTGAAGCCGGTTCAATTTTTGCCGTGGAATCCACAAAAGCATGAGGCAATTCTTTGATCGCGTAGGGTCCACCGGTCGTGAAATATACATCGTCCGACTCGTTCACTACCAAACCAAAGGGGGAGGACAATCCCGAAGACACCAGCATGGTGACGGTGTTACTCGCCGCCACCCATTTCTTGATCACGCTGTGTTGGGTATCGGCGATGTAGGCATTGCCTGAGCCGTCCACCGCCACGCCATAGGGATTAAACAATCCCGAAGACACAAGCGTCGTGACAGTATTGCTGGCTGCCACCCATTCCTTGATCGCGTTGTTACCCGTGTCGGCAATATAGACATTGCCCCATCTGTCCACGGCCACGCCTTCGCAATAAGACAATCCTGAAGATACGAGTGTAATGACGGCGTTGCTGGCTGCCACCCATTCCTTGATTGCATTATTATTCGAGTCGGCGATGTAGACGTTGCCCGCGCCGTCCACCGCCACACCAGCGGGGTAATATAATCCTGAAGACACCAGCGTGATAACAGTGTTGCTGGCAACAATCCATTCCTTGATCGCGTTATTGTGGGAGTCGGAAATGTAGATATTGCCCGAGCTGTCCACCGCCACGCCAGTTGGATAGTTTAATCCCGAAGATACTAATGTGATGACAGTGTTGTTGACTACCATCCATTTTTTGATCGCGCCGTGGTTTTCGTCTGCGATGTAAACATTTCCGACAATGTCCGCCGCCACGCCAGAAGGCACAGATAATCCCGATGATACCAAGCTGGTAATGTTGGTAATGGCAACATAAGTGGAACCGGCTTGGGTGACGGTGAGCGTCTGGCCGGCGACGGAGAGCGTGCCTGTGCGCGTCGCCCTGGGATTGGCGTCAAACGTGAAAATCACAGTGGCGCTGTCCGCGCCGCTTTGATTGGCGGCGCTCAAATGCAGCCAGGAATCATTCGCCGTGGCGATCCAACCGCCGCTCGCGGCGAGCACTACGCTGTCGCTGCCGGCGGTGGGCCCTTCCAAAAGATTGGTGGTGCCCAAGCTCTGTCCCCATCCAACCGCGGCCAGGAAGGAAAGTTGAATGATGGCAAGAAAGAAGAACTTGAGTGTCTTCATAGCATGATTAGATTAAACCAAGAACGGTCGTTTTTTTCAAGACTTTTATTTGGTCGAGTCAGTGCAGCAGAACGGCGTTGCGCCTGTCTCCAACTTGAAAGCGCCTCCGCTTGAGCGGTTCTCTGCGAGTTCAGCCGACATTCGGCATTCGAGATCTCTGTTCAAGCAAGCGGCGAATACGATCGAACTTGGCGCGCAAAAAATCTTCTGATCACCAGCGCAACCGCCAGAATCATGCAACCCCACCCGAACCAGTCTCCGTGGCGGTTGTAAAAAGTCGGCGCGCGGGGTGGCAGCGGCAGTTCAATCGTCATCGCGCCTGCGCCATAAACGCCGCCGGTTTTGTCCCGGAAAATTTCGCGGACGCGGCCATTGGCGTCAATCCAGCAGGTGATGCCGTTGTTGGCGCAGCGCACGAGCGGGATGCCGTTTTCCACCGCGCGGAAAATCGCGCCCTGTTCGTGCTGCCATTGCTCGGCGCTGTCGCCGAACCAGCCGTCGTTCGTCAGGTTCACCAGAAAATCCGTGTTAGTGCTCGCCGCCTTGCGCGCGAGTTGCGGAAAGGTGTCCTCGAAACAAATCAGCGGGGAGGTTGTGACACGTTGGAGTTCACGCTTTAGCGTGTTCGTCGGCCAAGCTGAAGCTTGAACTCCAACATCCATTTCAAACTGCGCCGGCCCGGTGCCCGCCTCGAAGCTGCCGGTGATGGGCGTGAACCATTTCACAAATGGCAGCCAGCGCACGAGCGGAATATATTCGCCGAAGATGACGAGCTTCTGCTTGTGATAAATCCCGGCGAAATGGCCGTCGGGCGCGAACAGGAAAGCGGCGTTGAAGACATCGTTGTCATATTCGTTCGTAGCGTTCGGGCGCGGCACAACATCGTCGGCGTTGAAAATCAGCCAGACGTGGTGGGAGCGGACGAGGTTGGTGATGGCGGCGTAGGTCGCGTCGTTGAATTCCGGCACGGCGGATTCGGGCCAGACGAGCATGTCAGTCGGATTCGTCAGCGCGTTTTCGGAAAGCGCGAGCAATTCGCGAAAGCGGCTGGCGTTTTGGTTTTCATCCCAGATCATTGTTTGCGGGACGCTCGGCTGGATCAAGGTGACACGCAGGAGCGCGGGCGGCCCGCCCGCGTGGCCGGCGGTTTGGAACTCGCGGGCAGGCTGCCCGCGCTCCAATTGGATTTCGCCGAAGACGAAAAGTCCGACAACGACGGCGAACGGCAGCATGATTTCGGCCTGCCAGATGAAACGCAAAGCGGGTTTCTGAAAAATCATCCGCGCCGCCGAATACAGCGACAACGATGCCCAGACGACCAGAAATGAAACGCCATAAACGCCGGTGACGGACGCGATTTGGATGAGCGGAACCATCCGGGATTGCGACGCGCCGATGAAGTTCCACGGAAAGCCGCCGAGCAGCCAGCCGCGGAGCATTTCGAGCGCGACCCAGCCCGCCGCGCCGCCGAGCGCCCAGAGCAAACGGCCGCTCCAGGAGCTTGAACTTCCAAATTTGAAATCGTGAAACCAGCCAGCGTCCATGCGCCGAAATACAACGCCAGATACGCGCACAACGCGAGCCAGCCGAGAATCGGATAGCCGGCCACGGGCATCAGCAGCAGCCAGTAAAGTGATGAAAGAAAGTGCGCGAGTCCGGCGACGTAGCCGACCCGGAAGGCGTCGCCGGAACTTTTTCCGCTCGCGGCGAAGACCATCAGCGCCGGCGCAATCCACGCGAAACCGGCGACGCCGATTTTCGGAAATGCGGCGGTCAGCAACAGTCCGGCGGCGATGGCCGCGAGATAACCGCTGCGGATGAAAAGTTCGTTGAGAAAACTTCGGAGCGTTCCGAATCGCGAATAATCCGGGAAGCTCGCGCCGGGTTTTGCGCAGGCGGCGGCCTGTTTCGCAATCGAGCGGCTGGCGTTGACGACGATGGCTTCGCGCGCGCCGCGCCAGACGGCGAGGTCGGCGGCGGAATTTCCGGCGTAATCGAAACCGCGTTCGCCGAATTTTTGCGACGAGAACCTTGAGCTTGTTCCCGCTGCGCAAATTCGTTTTGCCGTCGCTGCCGAGCACTTCATCAAAAACGCCGACGTGATCCGCGACGGGTTTTGCCATCTGCAAATCGGACGCGGTGGCGAGGATGATTTTCCGCCCGGCGGATTTTTGTTCGCGCAGCCAGGCGAGAAAAGGTTCGTTGAAGGGCAGGGCGGCGGGATCAATTTTGACGCGCCGGGCGAGTTGTTGTTTCAGAAAGGCGCGTCCGCGCGTCCACCAGAACAGGATCGCGAACAGCGAAAACGGATTCCGCCGGAGCAGCCGCGCGAGCGATTCCCAGAGCAGATCGGTCTTGATGAGCGTGCCGTCCAAATCCACGACGAGCGGGATTTGGCTGTCCGGCGGCGCTGCGGGCGGTTGCGGCATGAATCTGATTAACCTTTGAGGGCGCGTTGGAGCAAGGCTTTTTCGCGCGGGCCAAACTCCAGCTTCAGCGCCTCGGCGCGCGCCGGCTTCGGTCATTTTCTGCCAGGACTTTTTCAAGGCATTGACGGTTTTATCCTCGGCGGTTTTGGCGGCGAGATCGGCGAATTGATATTCCAGGAACACCAGGCAGAGCGCGTCTTCGAGCACGCGGCCTTCCGGGTCGTTTGGAAAATTTTTCTTGAGGTTCAATTCCTGCACGCGGCGGATGGTCTTTTCGTCGTAGCCGGCTTCCTGAAGAATTTCGCCGGCTTTTTGCGCGTGGAATTTTTTCAGGTCGGCGCGCCATTTCAGATAGCCGGCGCGGTCCATCGGATACGAAGCGCGCGGAATTTCCCAGCGGCAGATGTGCTGGCAGCGCGCGGCGAGGCGGAGTTCTTCCGAGGCGTCCGGGCAAAGTTTGAGAACCCAATCCGTCAGCCGCCGGGCATAAAGCAGTTCGCGCGGATGCGGGACGCCGTCGGCGGTTTCCCGATTTGGGTCGCGGGCGTTCGCCTCGTCGAAGCGTCGGATCGCGTCTTCAAACAGCTTCGGATCGCGCGGTTGAAAATGTTCAGGCACGCGGGAAGTTTTGCCGAAGCCCGGCCAAGCGCAAGGCGGATTCGTTGCGGCTGACGGAAAAATCTAAAACGAACCGCGCAACGCGCGTTCGGCGGGCGTCTGCCACATCGGTGCGGCCGGTTGCGGCATTTCGTGCAAAAAGGCGCCACTTGCAGGCGGGCATCCTTTCAGAGTCATTGTGGATAATGCCAAGGATAACGATTATAAATGACCGGCCCGTTCGCGCCCACGATCCAGTGTCAAAACTTGTGTCAAAAGATGTTGACGAACAGTAGTTTCGCTGTTCTACTTGGCTCATGCAAATTGAGAGCTTGAAAATATTCTGTGACCTGACGGAAACGCAAAGTTTCACCAAGACCGCGCAAATCCACGGAGTCACCCAATCCGCCATCAGCCAGCAAATCAGCGCGCTGGAGCGGCTGTTCAAATCGTTGCTGATCGAACGCAGCAAAAAACGGTTCCGCCTCACGAGCGAGGGACAGGTGCTCTACGATTACAGCAAGCAGATCATCCAGATCTACGAGGCGCTGCACAGCCAGTTGCAGGAGTTGAAGGACATCATTTCCGGGACGATCCGCGTGGCGACAATTTATAGCATCGGCCTGCACGACCTGCCGCGGCATGTGAAAAAGTTCATGCGGAGCTACCCGACCGTGAAGGTCCACGTTGAGCTTCGCCATCCCAGGCAGGTCTATGAGGACGTGCTTGGCAACGTGACGGACATGGGGCTGGTTGCCTATCCGATCCGGGACGCCAAACTGGAAACCGTTCCCCTTGGCAGGGACCGCTCGTGCTCATCTGCCACCCGCAGCATCCGCTTGCGAAGCAGTCCAGCGTGAAGCTCAAGGCGCTCATCGGACAGAAATTCATCGGCTTTTCGAGTCGGACATCCCCACGCGCAAGGCCATAGACAAGATTCTTCGCGAACACGGCGTCAGCCGTGAACACGTGATGGAGTTCGACAATATCGAAACGGTGAAGGGAGCGGTGGAGATTGATGCGGGTGTGTCCATCGTGCCGCAGAGCACGGTGACTCGGGAAGTTGCCAAGCGGACACTTGCTGCCGTCACGCTGGAGGGCGGCCCCTTTTGGCGTCCAATCGCGATCATTTATAAAAAGAACCGGGTTCTTTCACCGGCGATGAAACAATTCGTCGCGCTCCTCAAAGAAGGGCAATAAGCTGGCAATGGCGTGTCCGGACCCACCGAAAAGGGCGCATTTGACCTTGCAGGGAAGAAAATCGGATTTTTGAAGGAATCCGCTGAATGTTTTCCACTTGCCGTTTGTGCTGGTTGGGGTTAGCCTCCGGTTGCAGTTGTCCAACCGCCATTGAAGGCATCGGTCGTGATAGCCGTAACAACAAAAATGCGCCGTCAAATGGCGGGATATGGCGGCACAATGCAGGGCAACGAAGGCTGCTAAATCGCCAGTGTTTCCAAATTTTTTGCCTCGGTAGCTCAGTTGGTAGAGCAGTTGACTCTTAATCAATTGGTCCAAGGTTCAAGTCCTTGCCGGGGCACCACTCCACCAGTTTGACTGGTTTCGACGAGTAACGACCACGGTTTGACGCAAGAACCACGGGCTTTTTTGCAGTCGAGGACAAGGTTCGAGCCAAACACTTTTTGAGCGAGAACCTTTTTCTCCTGTGGAGAACCTGCAACAGCGATTTCACCCGCGTTTCTAGCGGTTAAAATCCAATTTTGGAACGGTTCGAGCCAATTGGCTCGGCCTGTCGAAAGCGCGGCGCTTTGCTCCTCCAAAGATTTCTTCTGGCTCATTCCTTTGGCCTTTTCCGCGACGTAAGTTTCGCGGTCAATAATCCCGTCCAAAAATGAGTCCAGAAGTTTTTGGAGGCGGAGATTGATCTTTTCAATCTCCCCGCGCTTTTCGGCAACCACCTGCGCGGCGGATTGGGCGGACTGCGTTTTCTCCTCTTTAACCCGTTTCAGCATTTCGTCCGCCCAATCCGCCCGGAGCGAATACGGTTTAAGAAGGCTTGAAATTTCCGCGTCGAGGGCTTCTTCGCGAATATAGGGCTGCTCACACCGGGTCGTTGCACGGCTCTTTTTGGTGCAACGATAATAGGTGTGGCCTTTCTGAATTTCGGCGGTGATGGCACCGCCACAGGTCGAACAGTGAAGAAGGCCGAGAAACGCCTTGGGTGTGACCGGCTGCACGAACGGCGACCATCGGTAACGCCGTTTCAAGACGGCGTTGCGCTTCATCGAACAGTTTCTTTGGAAATGATCGGCTCGTGCTTGCCTTCATGCACTTCGCCCGCATAGCGGAAATGGCCGTAGTAAAACGGGTTTGAAAGCATGTTGGAAATGAAGGCGCGGCCAACCATTTTGCCGTTTCTTGTCCTCACCTTGTGTTCGGCGAAAAAGTGGCGCAACATCGTCGAGCGTCACCTTGCCGGTCGCATACCGTTCAAACGCCTGTTTGACGAGCGGCGCACGTTCACGGTCAACGATGATGCGCTTGGTGCGGTAGTCATTCAGATAGCCGAGCGGAGCGATGCCGGGATATTCGCCGCGCCGGACTTTTTCGCGCAGTCCGCGCTTGGTGTTTTCCGAAAGCGAATCAACGTAGTATTTGCTCTGCCCAAACATGATGTTGAGCATGAATTTTCCCTGCGGGTCGGATTCAAAGCGGAACGTCGGGAATTTGAGCGTTTTGATTTTGCCGGTGTCGAGCAGGTAAATGATCCGCCCGCCGTCCACGCTGTTGCGGGCCAGGCGGTCGGGATGCCACGCGAGAATTCCATCCGCTTCTCCGGCCTCTATACGCTCCAAGCATGGCGTTAAAAATCGGCCTGCCGGGGATTTTAGCGGACTGCTTTTCAATCAACTCTGCAACGACGTTTAAGCCTTCACGGGCTGCAAATTCGCGCAATTCGGTAAAGTTGCGCGTCAATGGACAGGACTTGCTTGTCCTCAACATCGGTGGATTTGCGGGCGTAAAGAAAATATGCTGGCTTGTTTTCCATGCCAACATTTTAACAGCGCTATACTTGCCTAGTGCAAGTATACGAAGAAATGAAACGTCATTTTCCTTTCCGATAATTCCGCCACCGGGCATTCGCGGCGAGTTTCGCAATTCGAGATCGTTCCTTTGCGGAAAGTTTTTTGGCGCGCGCCTTACCTCCCTTTGAAGCGCCAAGCTTCCCAAAGCGCAACTGCTATCGGATTTTTCTTTTTACTTTTCGGCATGAGCCATGATTGCTGTTTCTAAAAATCGTGGAAAGTAATTTCCATTCGTGGTTTAAGTGTATCACTAAATCGTCTGCTGATTAAATCGCAACTCGTTTGTCCTCGACTGCAAAAAAGCCCGTGGTTCTTGCGTCAAACCGTGGTCGTTACTCGTCGAAACCAGTCAAACTGGTGGAGTGGTGTGTCTTTTTAACTCCGCTCGAACCTTTTTTCAAGGACAATAGCCCTTTGCAGCCTCGGTTTAGGGTATCCCCACACCCTTCCCCACATGGGGAGGGGTGCTGATTTCAAATCGTCCTTTGCTCACAAGGGTTTTGTCGTTTTTTGCCTTCGTGTGCCATCCCCGACTTCGGTCGGTTTTGCCGCTCACGCGGCTGTCGGGCTGCGCGCGGCCAAGAGGCCGTGCTCGCCCAAAACCTCCCTCGTCGCTGACGCGACAAACGGGTTCACCCACGGACGGGTTAAAATTTTCTGTGAAAATATTCATCCCGCCGTGAGGCGGTGAAAAAATGTTTTCAATTTATTTTATGTCGCAGACAAGATTGATATTTTTCGACAGCACCGCTAAACTTCCCTTGGATTCGTGCCCGTAAACGACATTCGGTTTGCAGACTGGATATCGACAGTATCGCCTGGCGTTCCAGTCCAATTCACCTGGCCTTAGGTGGCGATGATAATTGATATTGTTCGGCGTGAATCGTCTGTTAGTGTTTCATTGTAGCCGGGTCGTGATGGTTTCATACGCCATGAAGTCGTATCAATTGCCAGAAATCGATCGCCACGTTCATTATCGAAGTTGAAATCTCGTTGCCTGCCGATAGACTGTATCTGGTTATGCCACGCCGTATGTAGTCTAGATTCGCTCATGTTGGTGATGATGATTGCCAACGTCATCGTCAGTTGGCATATTCCACCGGTCATAGGATACGTAAATTTACGATTCGACTCTGGCCTTAAATCGCCGAATGGTTTCTCTGCTTGGTGACGCCTGATGTGGTCGGCTTACACCCGCTGATATCTTCTGCTTGACGGGATGGGACATAAGTTGTTGAACGTTATTGTCCGTCAAGAATTCAGCCCTTGCCGCTCCGACGATTTCGGCGGTGTCGGTGGTGATGATTTTGGCGTTAAGGCTGGTGTTCTGTGCCTTTGGGAATGATGGTTCCAAGAATCAGGGCGTCCACCCCGGCAAACATGCCAAGTTTTTTGGCGTTCTCCGGGTCAACGAGGCCGGTCGCGGTCAATTTATGCTCGGCCAAAATGCTTTTGAGGTTCGCGCGATCCAACACCGAAAAATCTCGCTTGCCCATTACCAAATTCACCGTCAATTGCTCGGCGATGTATTTTCCAAGCTCACTGGAGCCGCCCTGCAAATCGGTGAAATCAAGCACCGCCACCTTTTTCTTGCCGTGGTCGTTCACTTGGGTCGCCAGCTTTCCCGCCAGATTGGAAAGCTCGGTGTCTATGTCCTGGGCTTGGGCGTGCGCTTGGCCGCACAAGAAGATGCACATGCTGATGGTAATGAGACGTATCGGATTCATATCAGTGGTATGATCAACGACATGTTGGTGTCGGTGGTTATTTGTTTGATGAGACGTTCTTCGGCGGCTTGCCGCGCAACTTCCTTGGTGAAGCCCGGTCCATACGCCGTGAATGTCCAGGTCTTGCCGTTGCTCTGGCCGGAAACCGGCATGACCGCCACCTTCAACTGCATGGTGGCGGTGATGACATTTTCGAGCGCGGCATTTTGCGCATATTGAACGTTCTGTTGCGCAAGCACGACTCCATTCAGGGAATTCGCGAGTTCCAATTTATTAAAAACATCCCCGGAGCCGGTAAAAGCATCCTTGAACAGGCCGTCGGAAACGAATTCCGGTTTGAAAAACGGGGAAAGTATCAGGGCGGGTTCATTTTGAAACCGCTTTTCAAGAGCGGCGGTTACGGCACGGCTCAATGTTCCGTTTTCGTCCGCGACAGCGATGGCAATCGTTTTGCCTGCCGGCTTTCGGCTGAAGCTGGCATTCACATATCGCGCCAAGTATTGCGCTTTTTGGGCTGCGGCGTCTTGTGCTGCCTTCTGTGCTGCCGCTTGCATCTGAATTGTCCGCTGCTGCTGCGTGCTGTCTTCCAGCGCTCGTTGCTGTCTTTTCGCACTCTGCACCGCACAGATGGCGATGGCAACAGCGGCAAACACGGAAACGAAAGACGATCAACCGCTTTGGATTCATTCTGTTCATGCCATGTCCCGGAATTTCCGCCCACAGTTTGCAGGAATTGTACGTCGGCTCAAGCAAAAGTCGTCCAGCGTATGACGGCTGCAAATTATCGTGATATAATTTGCGACATGATTGTCATGCCACGTTTTCAGCCGAGCCTCTATTACCTTGGCGGCTCGTAATCAACCGCATGTCGCCAACGCGGATGTTCTCGCCGTCAAGAAGGCCGACGAGAACATTCTTTTTGGAGTAGGGGCTCGCTTGAAAACATGGAAAATTGGCATATCGTTTTAGGCGTTCGTGAAGAATGGGGGCGGGAAACCCCCTTCGTTTTGTCCCCGCGCGACCGCCGGCATCATCTTTACGCCATCGGGAAAAGCGGCACGGGCAAGACGACCCTGCTTCGCAATCTGATCCTTCAAGACATCGCCGCCGGTCACGGCGTCGCCGTCATAGACCCGCACGGCGATCTGGCCAATGACATCCTCGACCACATTCCCAGCCATCGCATCGAGGACGTGGCGTATTTCAACCCCGCCGACACGGAATTTCCGGTCGGCTTCAATCTGCTTGGCTCCACCCCGCCCGCAGAACGGCATTTGGTCGCCTCCGGCATCGTGAGCGCGTTCAAAGCCATCTGGCCGGACTCTTGGGGGCCGCGCTTGGAATACATCCTGTATGCCGCCGTCGCCGCCATACTGGACTGCGAGAACGTGAGCTTGCTCGGCGTCCAGCGGATGCTTTCCGATGGCCGGTATCGGGCGTGGGTGGTGCGGCAGATCAAAGACCCGATGGTGCGGTCGTTTTGGGTGAATGAATTTGAAAACTATGACAGGAAATTCCTGCATGAAGCCATTGCCCCGATTCAAAACAAGGTCGGGCAACTGCTCATGTCGCCGCATGTGAGAAACATCCTGGGACAGGTGCGCAGCCGGATTGACGCCCGCTTCATGATGGACAACGGCCGCATTTTCATCGCGGACGTGTCCAAAGGAAAGCTGGGAGCGGACAAATCAAATCTCATGGGGGCGTTCCTCGTGACGCAATTCCAGCTTGCCGCCATGTCGCGGGCGGATGTGCCGGAATCGGAGCGCCGGGACTTTTTCCTGTATGTGGATGAATTCCAGTCGTTCGCCTCGGATTCGTTCGTGTCCATTCTTATCGGAAGCGCGGAAATACCGGCTGTGCCTCACGCTGTCGCATCAATACACCGATCAACTGCGCCCGGAAATCCGGGATGCGGTTTTCGGAAACGTCGGTTCAATGGTCGCTTTTCGCGTCGGACAGCGGGACGCGGAAATTCTTGAACGGGAATTCGGCGAGCGCATATCCTGCCCGCCGGTTCGTGGATTTGCACAATCACGAAATCTGCATCAAGATTTTGAAAGACGGCGAACATGGCGATCCATTCGTGGCGCGGACGCTGCCGCCGTGGGGCGACCGGCATAACCATCGCCAAAAGATCGTTCGCCGGTCGCGGGAAAAATATGGTGCGCCGAAAGAAATCGTAGAGGACAGAATCAGGCGCTGGCTTAAGAAATGACATGCAAACGGTTGACCCTTTGGATGCGAGACGGTGGTTTGTGTGGAAAGGCCCGATAAACTGGGCGATTGCCCTTGTCGTGTTCGTTCTCGGTCTTCTTCGTGCTGATGCAGTTTATCGGCGGGTTTCTCGCCTTCTTAATCGCCTTGGTGCCGGTGTTCCTCCTGTTTTTTTATGGCTTGGACAAGCGGGCGATCGGCATCAAGTGTCCCCACTGTGGCCAATTTATCGAATCCAACACGCCTTGGATATGCGGGAACAAAGACACCCCTCACCGGAACGACCAGGTTGACGAATTTCCGTTCATAAATCACTGCCAGCATTGCGGCTTCACCCCAAAGGCGTATCAGTGTCATCACTGTTTCAAGCTGATTTTTTTGAGCGAAGACAAGCAAGTGACCGCTTATGCAAAATGCGCCGACATTCCGGCAAAAGTGCCAAAACCCAAACCGATTAAAAAAGACCCGCACGAGGACGCAGTTGCCAAAAAGAAAAGAGACGTAGAGCTTGCAGAATTGGAAGTGAAAAAAGCTAAGATTGATGTGGAATTGAAGGGGTATAAAGAAACCCTCGAACCACCAAAATCAAGAACGCACAAAGAGGCCATCGAAGCAAAGTTTTGCCAATTGCAGAACGAAACATGACTGGTGCCGAAATTGTTCGCCGCAAAAAAGCCGAGATTGCGGAAAAATATAAGGACGATCCGCCGGGGCTCGAACGGCAAAACTTCGGGATTGACGCAGTGAGGCCAGGGATCACTTGGATTTGATGTAATAACAAACCCCGTTCTTGCGAACGGGGCTTTTGTGCGGTTTTGGTTATACCGCTTGTGTGGCGACAAGACGCGGGTCGCACGTTTCCGGTTGGATGCGCCTTTCGGCGATTTCCAGATACATTTTCATCCGCTCATTGAGGTCGCGGTAGGCGATGTAACGGAACGCCTTGCCGTAAGCAGCGGGCATTCTCGCCGCGCGCTTTTCAATGAGTTCGACGTGCAATTTTGCATCGAGTTCGGCGTAAAGACACCGCTTTTCAAATTCCTCGTCGGAATTGAACGGATAGCCATGATCGGCTTCTCCATTGAGATGCGAGAAAATCTTCTGAAAGATTTCCTGATTTACACGCCGGTCGAACCGCTTCAGGCGAAGTTTTGCGAAGAACAATTTGAGTTTTTTATCATAATTGGTGGTTGTAGAAATCAATCACGGAATTGTGACGGGTTTCATGGCAACCGCCAACGGAACCGGGAAAACTCGAAGAAATCTGCCCGTATTATAGCACCAAAAACGTCAAAAAGTCAATAGCCACGGCCTAAAATGAGGTGGTTGCGTTGACGGCTTTGTTGAGCCTTGCTTTAATAATAGGCGGAACATTCGTTCCTTTCACCCTCAACCAAAGGACATTCCCATGAGCAATGCAGTCAACGGCTGCGGCCAGCCTCAAGCGAAATTTCCGCTTGGGCAGATCGTGGCAACGCCGCACGTTCTCACCGCCGTTCACAGCGAAGAAATCCTCAAAGCACTGTCCCGGCATGTCCGGGGCGATTGGGGAACATTGGACGCGGAAGATTTGCAGTCCAACGAACGCGCGTTGCGTTCCGGTGGGCGATTATTTTCCTCGTATCACTCAAGCCAAAACGTAAAGTTTTGGATCATCACCGAATGCGACCGCTCGGTTACGACCGTGCTGTTACCGGAGGATTACTGAATGAAAACGAACTGGATAGACTTCAAAGCACTGCGCGCAAAGCTGGATTTCGAGCAGTGCTTCAAGCACTACGGCGTCGAGGTCAAGCGCAAGGGCAACCAGCATCACGGCTTCTGCCCGCTGCCGAATCACAACGGAAAGAAAAATTCGCCGTCGTTCTCGGCGCAATTTGGAAAAAGGGATTTTCCAATGCTTCGGCTGCGGTGCCAAAGGCAACGTCCTGGAATTCGCCGCCTTGATGGAAAAGGCGGACCCGAAAGACGGTGCGGCCTTGCACAAGGTCGCCGCCGAATTGCAAAAGCGGTTCTGCCCTGAAACTCGGCGGCGTTGCCTCGGCGGAAACGAAAAAAGCCGTGGCAAAAAAGCCGGAGAAAACCGAGCCGAAAGACGACCTGCCGGTTGTGGTCAATCCGCCGCTTGGGTTTGAACTCAAGGATTTGGATGCGGAGCATCCGTATCTGTTGAGCCGGGGATTCACGCCGGAAACAATCGAGCACTTCGGCCTCGGCTTCTGCTCGCGCGGGCTTCTCAAAGACCGCGTGGCGATTCCGTTGCATGACATGGCCGGCGCGCTCGTCGGCTATGCCGGGCGCGTCGTGGATGACAGTCTCATCACAGAGGACAATCCGCGCTACCGTTTCCCCGGCGAACGCGAGCGTGACGGCAAGGTGCTTTGAATTCCGAAAGACGTTGTTTTTATACAACGGCTTTCGGCTCAAAGCGCCTGTTGACGATCTGATTGTCGTCGAGGGATTCACCGGCGTCTGGTGGCTCGTATCAAAACGGGCTGCCGACTGTGGTGGCAACGATGGGGGCGGACTGCTCGGAAAAGCAGGCTGAACTCATCGTGTCCTCGGTCAAGCCAAACGGCCGGGTGTGGATTGCGCCGGATGGCGACAAGGCGGGCGAGCGGCACGCTCAAACGCTCCTGTCCCTCATTTCGCCGCATCGCTTCGTGCGGTGGGTGAAAATGGCCGATGGCAAACAGCCAACGGATTTGTCGGCTGAACAATTGAAAACTAGCTTCATGATCATGAAGCACACGCGACCTCGCAAGGGGTCGCTTTTTGATACCAACAACTGACGGACTCTCACTAAACCACTTCATTAACGCGGTGAATCCATTCTGCGACTCTCAGGATTACGGCTGTCTTGAGACTTCCCCACATTGGCTCTTTATAGCCCCAATAGTAAAAGTGTGCAGTGTGACCATCAGATACGTCCTTTTTGCTATTTTTCCCAGACTTGGTGTAGAGGACTATCAAATCTCCCGATTTTACCGCTTGGTCTGGAAACCAATACGCCGGCTTGCGCCCCGAAGTTGGTGTTTTCGCGTCGGACACAGCGGATGAAATCACCACATAGGAACCAATATCCAGATCGGATAGAACTTTAATCACCAAGCGCTCGTTTTCGATAACGCCAGGATTTGCGAAAGAGGAAATCTCAAGCATCATAACCGTATTGCCTTTGCCACTATGCCTATCACAGTCAATACACCCCCGAAAATAAGGGCGATCCAACCATTCGGTTGTGTTTTCCAAGCTTCTGGAGCATAAACGAGCGCCGCTGCTCCAACAGCGATACACCCCGTCGAAATTATCTCCATGCTTTGCCAGCCTTTTAGCTTTTGGTTTGCAACAGCCAAATCTTTGTCTGTTGTATTAAACTTCTCACGGAAATTTTTGAGGTCATTGTTTTCATCCTCGACCCTCTCCAATTCTTCAACGAGCATTTTCTGCACGCCAGGCGTGGCAAGCTCCTCATCGCTCAGTTCACGCTTTAGTCGTGAAAGGGCTTTGCGAACCTTTGGTAGCTGTTCAGCAACTGGCTTAGCACCAATTTCATCCGGTTGAAGTGGATTAACGTTCATACTACCAGGCCATTTTCAAAAACCTAATCTAGCCATGCTCGTCAGTCGAGCAAAATCTGGAACGGCGGTCCCTTGACAACGGCCAAGATTGGCGCCAATGAGGAATTGAGTTGCCCATATTGCTAGTCAGCTTGAAAAGCGGCGCTTTTCAAACACCCCGCACCAAATCGCTCAAGCGCACTTTTAAGGCCGTGGCGATCCGCATGAGGGCGTCCACGGAGACATTTTCCTCGCCGCGCTCAATGTCGCCGATGTAATTGTGATGGAGTTCGGCTTTTTCGGCCAATTTCTCCTGGCTCCATTGCATTGCCCGGCGATGCGTTCGGATGTTTTCGCCTAGAATCTTTCGGTGTTTTGGGATTTTCACAATCCCATAAATGAACCCGAAACCGCATATACGGACTACCGTATATGCACTGTATTTTGTTCTTGCATTTTTCCGGAGCTTCGCCGATTGTTGGGCAACATGAATGCGCCAATTGAATTCCGCCGCAGAATCGGACCTGCGCCTCGTGCTAAGGTGCCTGCGTTTCGACCGCAGCCTGCCCTGACATCTTTGAACTCGCCGACGGTGATTTCGCAATCATCGGCAGCGACATCACGCACCGCATCGGCCAGTTTGCCGCCGGACGCCGGTTGCGCTCCGCACGAACGAATCATCCGCATACCGCGCAAATTGCTCGTGCAAGCCAAAACCAACATTCCCGACAGGCTGTGAGTCGTGTTACAATGGCGGAAATGGGAATTGAGGGATGGCTTGCGGAAAACGCGGTCAATCTTTTGACCGCCTTTGGCATCATCGGAAGCCTGTGGTTCACAGCGCTGTCCTTTCGGGCGGAAACCAAAACGCGACGGGTGGCCAACCTCATCAACATCACCGTAAATCATCGGGAAGTTTGGAAAGTTGTTTTTTAATTCGCCGGAATTGACGCGGGTCTTCGACAGTCGTGCTGATATGTCAAAACATCCGGTCAGTCCAAAGGAGAGGAAATATTTGTCAACATGGTGATTGCTCACATCAGCACTGTGTTTTACGCAATTCAGAATGATCTGGTCGTCAAGCAGGAGGGCGTGCGGCGCGATGTGGCGCAATTTCTATCGCTGCCGATTCCGCGTGCGATTTGGGAAAAGATAAAAATAGTTCAAAATGACGATTTCGCCGCATTCGTCGAATCCTGCCGGAATTGGAAATAGCCATTATTCGTCCGCAAGAATGCGCTGCTTGCGCACTTTTTGTTCCACGAAAAGCTCGCGGGCGGTCTGGCGCTGGTATCCCCTCGTTTTGGGCTGCTTCTCCGGGGCGAAGGGCGTTCCCTCGGTCGCCTCGCGGTAATCGAGGGGGCGGACCCAGATTGCGCCCAAAGGATCGCTGAGTCACTTCCTCAAACGTGGAAAGATACACCATCGTCAATATGGGCGGGGTGGTTTGAAGCAACCGCTCCGCCGTGTTGTTCCGGCGCTCCGCGCTTTTGAACACCATGAGCACGCGAAACGGGAATTTTTCAAAATCGTCGCGGGTTGCGCCACTGCGGACGGCAAAGCCGCCGCGCCGGTAATAATCGCGATAGCACGCGGCCTTGGCGACAAGCGTTTCCTGGACTTCGCTGGAACGATCCACTTCAAGAAAAAATGCGCGCTCAAACTTGCCGCCGGCGGCGTCCGTCTCGTGGATGCGGATGAAGCCGTCGGGCTTCACGGGGACTTCCGCGCCGTCGTAACCGGGACGAAACGCCGTGAATTCATTCAAAAGCGGCCATGTGCTGAATCCGTCAATTGTGAATGACGGCGTTGTTTTGATTGCCGCATGGAATGCCGCCTTCACGTCCATGACCTCAAGCTCGTGCCGGATCGTGAGGTCGCTCACGCGGGCACGCCGGTCGAGTGCCGGCAAATCAAACGACGGATATTTGCTCAAAACACCCTTCTCCTGAAGCAACATCAAGCCTTTACGGGTTAAAAAGAGGACGGATGGGTCAAAGGCGCGGCGCGGGCGTTCGGTGATGAGGCCGGCGGCTTTGATTTTCTGCAACCGCTTTTTCGCCGATTCGTAGTTGCCGTCGAAATAAAGTGCTGTGGCGTGGTCGGTCGTCATCACGCGGCATTCAAACAGGCCGCGAAGCAGGGCAAGGTCGCGGTTTTGAAGCTGCAATGAATCTGAAATTCTTTGCGATACGGCCATGTATTTTTTAAAGCAATTCGTCTGAACTTTTGGTCTTGGATGCCGATGGTTTGTTGTCTCTTCGGGCATCAATCAAAATGACCCCAGCGTCCTGCGGGACTTTCAATTTTTGCAGCATCCGCTTAATCTTTGCCGCTTCATGGGATGAAAATAACAAAATAACTTTGTAAGACTGTGTGGTTTTATTGGCTTTTTCGTAAACCTCGACTTGATGTTTTATGTTTTGTTCAAGCTGCGAATTACTTGCCAATTTGAATTCAACAAGGGTCTTGTCGCTTGCACCGCGCGACACTTTGAAATCTACCGGGCCTCGTCCGTTGTTCACTTCGGCATCCACGGAGCTTGGCGAGCCTTCCCATACCAATTTGAAAAGTATGTGTAAATCAGTCTCACGTTCAACTGCTTTGCCTTTCACATAAAAGATTCTGTAACCGTCTTGATTTTCAATGACCTGTTTCAAGTATTCGATCTTTTGGAACGTCTCTGCAAGCGTGGTGCTGGGGGTTTGATAAAATGGACTGTGCTTCGCTATGAGTCCAACCAGATAGCTGATATTTTGAATGAAGCGATTGTTGACTTCCTGCACCTTATCCGCACTTCGTTTGATCGCCTCGGCGCCGTTGTTTTCTTTTTCACGGATGTAATAATCAATCAATTCCTTGAAGCGTCGCAAGGTTTTCTCAATGGCTTCACGTTCCTCTTTTATCGTAGGTTTCTTCGGTAGCACGCTCCTGAAATAGGCATCAATTTGGGCGCGAAGGGCATGGTTGGAAACGGCTTCTTTTATTGCTGGAAAATCGCGGCGCAAATCCTCCTTGTTAATCCAAGTGTCGTCCTTGGTAAGGATGTTTTCCGGCGTCAGCAATACATAATCACCGTCGAACCACGGAAGTTCAAACATCGCTCCCGCCCAAACGCCGATTTTATAATCGAATTTAACCCTTGGAACAAAAACCCGCCTTAATTTTTCCGGCGCGATGTGTTTTTTTGCAAACGTCTGTGTATATTCAATCAAATAGCCTTTGATGAGATTCGTCGTAAAGTCACTGATGTTGTCTCGACCAACACGTTCGCGGATGAGAATGAGCTTTTCAAGGTGCGATCCTTTTGTAACTTTTTCTTTTCCAAAATCGCTGAAAAGATTGTGCAAGTTTTCATTCAGCGCGCGGGCAAACCCCAAACCCAACCCGCGCCCGCTGCTGCCTGTCAGACAAAAGCCAAGTTTATTTTGGCTGACTTCGGGAAAGCAATACCACGCCTCAAGCAACCCCTCGTCAATGTTGCCAGCCGACGATTTATCCCGCAGAAAGCACAAGTAGCGAATAATTTCTTGGTGAAGATTTTGGTATTCCGGCTTGCGGCTCGTGAAAAGCAGGAACGGGTCAATGAAAAGTGGCAAATCAACGATACAAGCCACATTGAATGCACCGTATTTCTCAAGGATGTCGGGGGATACATCAAAAAAATCAGTGAAATAAATCCGTGCCGGTGGTTGTTGGTCTGGCGTTTTCATGTTTCTTTTTTTGATTCCCATGTTTGCAAAAGAAACGTGGCCATCGTTCCTGCGAGATTAACTGCAAGTTCCGCGTGGCGCGGCGCCGGCCGCGTGCCTGCAATTCCCTTGCCGTGTGCATCGCTATGCCGATTTCGTAGTGCGCCCAAACCCTCAACAACGGTTTGACAACCACCTAGAATTTGTTTGAACAACTGTTCTGTGTGCTGGCTTGGCGAAAGATTAAGTTGCTTCGAGGTCAATGTGTAGAGCTTCGGAAGGTCGGCATTGTCTTCATACTGCACAGGCTTTGCATCAAGGATGTGTTTGCAAACGGATTCGAGCAATGTTCGTGCTACGGTGATTGCACCTTCAGGATCGGTTGCTCTCCGCTCAAGCGCCTTCTTCCAGACTTCTTGGATGTATGCGGAACTCACATTTTGCACTGTCTCTGAAATCGAAGCATCGCTTGGGGATCGCGCTTCCATTTCGAGGATGGCAAGCAGTGGATCGAATTCCTCACGAATGAATTCTCTGCGTTCGTGGTAGTGGGCGAATTTCGGTTTAATGAAACTCCATATCTCCGGCAGGTTGCGGCACGTTTTTATGAAACGAGGTAATTTTTCGGATATTGTTGGTTCGCGAAGAAAAAGAATCCGAATTACTGCATAGTCTCTGCTATCATCGCGTGATCCGCCTTCCGCACAACCTGTCACGATATTTTTCAGCATCTCGGCTTTTTCCAAGTCTGAAAGTTGAGATATGTGATCGTTCATAATTCTCCGTTAAAGGCACGGTGCAACATGGATTAAAAGAGGGCGTCCATGCTGAATCACCGCACAGGTTGGTAAAGATACTTCTGGAAACCTGCGAATACGCTGCTGATTTCATCCGGCTTGCCGAGATCGGCCACGGCGTCTTGAATCGAATTGTGGTATTTGATCAGGAGCAATGGCTTCAGCTTGTCTTTGTCCAATTCCTCCACGCCGACATTGACGTAGTGCGACAGCACAAAATCAAGGAACGCCTGCTGCTTGGCGTTGAATTGGGAATTGATATGCACCCGTGCATGGTCGGCGCGAACCGCCCGCGTCACCGGTGGCAACGCGTAGGCCACATGCGCCAGCACGTCGAAGATGTCGCTATTTTCGGCATCAATGATTTTCTGCATCTCGGCGAGTTGGTCGTGGCCGAAACCTTTTTCCGCCAAGCCCTTGCAGCAACTTCGCCCGCGTGTCCGGCGCGCTCCACAATTTGCGCAATTCTTCTTCGCTCTGGAAAAAGTCGGGCAGCTTGCCAAAAAGCATTTCCATAAACTGCTGTGCGGACATCGGCGTGCCGTCGGGATGCCAGAACGTGGTGGCCATCATGTGCTGGATGTTGCGCTCCTTGCCGTCCGCGAGTTTGATTTTGATTTTTTTATGGCGCGGGGGCGGCGGCGGTGTCGGGCCGGGACCGGGTGGTTTCGGCGGGCCAGGTGGACGCGGCTCTTTCGGCTCCGGCTCAATCGGTTCGCCGTCCCATTCAGGATCGTTGAAATGCAGATGCGCCTTCACGAAATCATAAATCGTGAAATAATCTTTCCCGTCGTAAAGCCGCGTGCCGCGCCCTATGATTTGCTTGAATTCAATTATCGAACGGATTGGACGCATCAAAACGATGTTTCGGATGTTCCGCGCATCCACGCCGGTTGAAAGTTTTTGCGACGTGGTGAGAATCGTCGGAATGGTTTTCTCGTTATCCTGAAAATCGCGCAAGTGCTGTTCTCCAAGTTCGCCGTCATCGGCGGTGACGCGCTGGCAGTAATTCGGGTCTTTGCTAGACTTCAACTGATTGATGAGATCACGCACGAGCAAGGCATGGGCTTGATTGGCACAGAAAACCAGCGTCTTTTCGTTCTGATTGATCTGCGACATGAAAATCTCAACACGCTTCTTTCTCGCGCTCGCGAATTTCTATGTTCCGGTTGAAATCCGCCTCCTCATAAAGTTTTCCCGCCTCAATCTCGCCCTCCACTACCGTGTCGTCCGGCGTGAAAACGTAGTAATCAATCGTGGTCTGGATTTGCTTGACCTTGAACGGCGTGAGGAAACCGTCATTGATGCCTTCCTTAAGCGAGTAGATATAGACCGGGTCGCCAAAATAGCGGTAGGTGTCCACGTTCTCATCGCGCTTGGGCGTGGCGGTGAGGCCGAGTTGCACGGCGGGCGCAAAATAATCCATGATGCCGCGCCAGTTGCTTTCGTCGTTCGCGCCGCCGCGATGGCACTCGTCAATGACGATGAAATCGAAGAAATCCGGTGGATACTCGCCGAAATAGGGCGTGTTTTCCGGCCCGCTCATGAATGTCTGGAAAATGGTGAAAAACAAGCTGCCGTTCTTTGGCACTTTGCCTTTCTTGCGGATGTCCCCCGGCGCAATGCGGACCAGCGCGTCTTCGGGAAACGCGGAAAAGGCATTGTAAGCCTGATTCGCCAGAATGTTTCGGTCGGCCAGAAACAGGATGCGCGGTCGGCGCATGGGTTCGTGGCTCAAATTCCACCGGGCGTGAAAAAGTTTCCACGCAATCTGGAATGCAATGAACGTCTTGCCTGTGCCGGTGGCCAGCGTAAGGAGGATGCGCTGTTTGTTTGCCGCGATTGCCTGCATTACGCGGTCAATGGCGATGTCCTGATAATACCGACTTGGATGCGAGCCGCCTTTGTCTTCAAACGGAATGGCGGCGAAACGATCACGCCACGCATCAGCCTTGGCAAAAGTCATCGCCCAAAGTTCGTCCGGCGTGGGATAGGCGGCGATTTCACCTTCCGCGCCCGTCTGCATATCAATCTGGTAAATGCCCTGGCCGTTGGTGGCGTAGGTGTAGCGGACGGCGAGTTTGCCGGCGTAGTTCTTGGCCTGCGCCACGCCCTCGGTCAATTCTTCATCCCAAGCCTTGGCCTCGTTCACGGCGAGCTTAGTGTTGCGATATTCCAGAATGTAATCTGCTGTGAGTGCCTTGCCACGTTTGCCGTGGCCTTCGATGCGACCTGGTGAAATCGGATATTCGCGCCGGATGCGGCTGCCCTCGACAATGCCCCAGCCCGCCGCCTTCAAGGCTGGATCAATATGCTCGGCTCTGGTTTCGGCTTCGTTCATGGATGATTAGAGATTACCAGTAAAGGCTTGGTGTAACAACGACCTCTTCAACGCCTCCAGTGCGGCGAGCTTTCGCTCGTAGTGCGAAGCCAGCCGTTGGGTTTCGGCGAAGACGGTGCTCAATATCTCGACGATTTGTTCTTGTTCGGGAAGCGGAGGAAGGGGAATCGCGTAATTCCTAAGGTCGCCCAAATTGATTCGGGCTTGGGCAGCACCCATCTTGTTTTTTTGAAACAATGCTTGGATTCGTGGAGACAGGATTGCGAACAAGATGAACTGGACGTTGACAAGTTTGGTCAACTTCAATACCGCAAGGGCACGATTGACATTAGCGCCGACTAGGTCTGGAGGAACGATGGCACACCTTCCTACGGTTGCCATGACAGCGAGCATTATATCGTCTTTCTCTAGAATCGTTCTTTTGAACTCATTAGAGAGTTTCTTTGAAACCATCAGGATTTCTGTGTCGTTAAGTTTGCCATGTCCGATGTCCATCACTCGAACCATTGGCACGCCCTGCGGGTCTGGGTCGCCCGGTTTCAAGATGCCGTATGAAAGGCCGCTATCGTCTCTCAACAGTTGTTCAATCGTCCCATACGTCCACTGTCTAGTGTAGTGCGGCGTAAATACTATAACATAAAGGTTGCCCGCCTGGCCGGCACTGGTTTACTCTTTGGGACATGAGGATTGCTCCTGTCGTTAACCTTGCCGCCGACCAAAAAAGCCTGCTCACCAAGGCGGCCAAGGGCACCTCGGTATCCGTGCGCTTTTCCCAGCGGGCGCAGATTGTTCTGCTCGCCGCCGAGGGGATGCAGGACATCGATATTGCCCGCAAACTGAAGACCACCCGCCAGCGTTGTGCCCGCTGGCGCCAGCGTTTCATTCAACTGAGGATTGATGGACTTAAAAAGGATGCTCCCCGCCCCGGGCGCAAGAAAAAGCTATCCCCCCAAAAGATCCAATCCATCGTCAAGCAGACGCTGGAGCAAAAGCCCGCCAACGCCACTCACTGGAGCGCGCGCACCATGGCCAAAGCCGTTGGGATCAGCGAAAGAGCCGTCCGACGCATCTGGAAGATCCACGGTCTGAAGCCTCACCTGAGTCGCACTTTCAAGTTGTCCAATGACAAGAATTTCGCGGAGAAACTGGAGGATGTTGTGGGATTGTATTTGAACCCGCCGGAGCATGCGTTGGTTTTGAGTTGCGATGAGAAGAGCCAGATTCAAGCACTGGATCGCACCCAGCCCGGGCTGCCGATCAAGAAGGGGCGCGCCGGGACCATGACCCATGACTACAAGCGAAATGGCACGACGACCTTGTTCGCCGCACTCAACACCCTGGATGGAACCGTCATTGGTTCGCACATGAAGCGTCATCGCCATCAGGAGTGGTTGAAGTTTCTGAAGCTGATTGACCAGCAGACACCCGCAGGCAAAGAACTGCACCTGATCGTTGACAACTATGCCACCCACAAGCATCCCAAGGTCAAAAGCTGGCTGGTCAAGCATCCGCGTTTTCACATTCACTTCACCCCGACCAGTGCCTCCTGGCTCAACATGGTGGAACGGTTTTTTCGCGACCTCACGGACAAGCGCCTCCGCCGAGGCGTCTTCAAGAGCGTTCCCGAGGTGATCCACACGATCAACGACTACATTGAGCAACACAACACGGCCCCAAACCCTTTCGTCTGGACCGCCAGCGCGAAGGACATTCTCGAAAAAGTCAGGCGTGCCCGCGCAAAACTCGATATGTTACAGACTGCTTGACGCACTACACTAGGAAGAACTGGCAACGATTCTGTGTCGGGCTGCGAAGGATTTGAATATGCGCCTTTTCCATTCCATCTCTCCCGCCGCTGTGCAAGGATGCGTCTGAGGAGTTCGGTTGCAGGTATAATGTTCGGATGTGATTCCCGCCATTTTTCTGTGACTTTGCCGCTAATAACCGCGTCAAGGAGACTTTCGAATAGGGCGCGGGCGTTGTGGAGGTTTTTTTCAGCGTTGGCTTTGACGGTGGTGATGCCCGCAAACGCTTCGTCCAGCAGGCCGGCAATCCGCTGCTGTTCGGAGAGCGGCGGGAGCGGAAACTCAAGTTGATACATAGCCTCTTTATCGAGGTGTGGAATAGCAACACCAGTTTTCGCCCCATTGAAAACATCAAACGTAGAAGCCAGAAACGCCCGAAGGTAGTCGTCGTCAATCTCGGCCTTCTTGGAGATTTTCCCCATCGTTGAAGAAAGGATTCCACGAAAGCCGGTGAAAACTTCTCCAGAATTCGATCCGTCACAGATGATGATTGTCTCTGATTCTTCAACGATAATTGAGTTTCTATCTTTTACGGATGCGTATTCTGCCTCCATTCTGCCGCGCATGACTTTTGCGATAAGGTAAGGTAAGTCTCCATTTGAAGCGGCCGCTTTCAACTCAGGCTTGCGGCCTTTGATAATTTCGCAAACTTCTCCAAGCCGTTTTATCTGCCACTCGTTCTTCATAGCAGCGCCTTGATATTCTCCAGCACTTCCGCGCTCTCGGCGTCCAGCGCGGCAATTTCCTCCATGATTTTCTCCGGGCTGCGATGCACGATTTCTTCGCCGCCGTCCGGGTTTTTCACGGAAAGGTCAAACGTCGTCTGGTCAATCGTTTTGGCGTCCACGCTCCAGCTCTTTGGCGAGTCGGCAAAAGTCTTTTGCAGCTTCACGAACTCGGCCAGGTCGTCGTCGTTGAGCGGGTTGGTCTTGCCCAAGATTGCGACCGGGATCAAGCTGGTAAAACCAGACCTTGCGCGTCGGTGCGCCTTTCTCAAAAAACAACACCACCGTCTTGACGCCTGCGCCCTGAAACGTGCCGCCGGGACAGTCGAGCACGGTATGCAGATTGCAACTTTCCAGCAGGAGTTTGCGCAGACTCACGGAAGCATTGTCGGTGTTTGAAAGAAACGTGTTCTTGATGACCACGCCGCCGCGCCCGCCGGCTTTGAGGATTTTGATGAAGTGCTGGAGAAACAGGAACGCCGTTTCACCGGTGCGGATGGGAAAATTTTGCTGCACCTCCGGCCGTTCCTTGCCGCCAAAGGGCGGATTGGCCAGCACCACGTCGTAGCGGTCTTTTTCCTGAATGTCGGCGAGATTTTCGGACAGCGTGTTCGTGTGGATGATGTTCGGCGCTTCGATGCCATGCAGAATCATATTCATGATGGCGATGACGTAGGCGAGCGACTTCTTTTCCTTGCCGTAAAACGTGCGCGTCTGGAGCGTGTCAAGGTCTTTGGTGGTGAGCTTGCCCTTGGACGTGAGATAAACGAACGATTCGCACAAGAAACCCGCCGAGCCGCACGCGCCGTCGTAAATTTTATCGCCAATCTTCGGCTGCACGACCTGGATGATGGCGCGGATGAGCGGGCGCGGGGTGTAATACTCGCCGCCGTTGCGCCCGGCGTTGCCCATGTTTTTGATCTTGGCTTCGTAGAGGTGCGACAACTCGTGCTTCTCGGTCTGCGAGCGGAAGCGCAATTCGTCAATATGGTCAATGATTTCGCGCAGATTGTAGCCGCTCTGAATCTTGTTCTTAATTTCGCCGAAAATTTCGCCGATCTTGTATTCGATGGTGTCCGGCCCGGTGGCGCGCTGCTTGAAACCGTGCAAATAGGGAAAGAGCTTGCCGTTGACGAAATCGCGGAGGTCGTCGCCGGTCAGCGCGGCGTTGTGGTCGAGCTTGCCGTCCTTGCCCTTGGGCGCGGCCCATGTTTCCCAGCGATACGGCTTGTCGAGGATGTAGGAGTATTTTTTGCCGTCGAGCGCGGCTTCGGTGGCCTTGTCTTCTTCGAGGCCGGCGAGATATTTCAGGAAAAGCAGCCATGACGATTGCTCGGTGTAATCGAGTTCCGTGGTGCAACCCGCTTCCTTGCGGAGAACGTCGTCAATATTTTTGAAGGTTTGTTCAAACATGGGAATTATGAAGCATGGCGCGATTATACAACAAAAATTGATTAATCGAGCAAGGATGTCAGGAAATTTTCCGCTTCGCCGCAATCGGCTCGGCTTTGGCGGCTTTCACAGAACCGGCAATGATTTTTTGTTGCCGGTCTTCGATCTGCTTGTGCGCGTCCGCACTCTTTAGCGCAAACGGCAATTTCTCATACACACGGGTTAAAAATGAAGCGGCCATTTCCGTCGACGTGGGCTTCTTTTCGACAATGGGCGTCACGATGTTAAGCGGGGCGCGCATTCCAACGAGCCGGGCCACGCCGTGGCGCTGGCGCTGATCAGACAGCGTTGCCATTGCCCGGTGCAACTGTTCTTCAAGACTGCGGTAGGTGATGCTCGAAACTTCTTCGCCGAAAATCGGCATGAGATACGGCACTTGGCTTTCGCTGCGGCTTCCGCCCCTCATGCTGGTGCGCGATGTGCCGCCTGAAGTGGCACCCGACAGATTCCATATACGCGCCTCTTGTTCTTCACCGTCGCGCGTCGCGCCGCCCTCACTTTCGGTGTCTGTCGTGCCGGTGAATTCGCCCGTGCCTTCGCTCCAATTTTCGCTTTCGCTCACGACCGTCCAGACTTTCTCGACATAATCCATCACCTTGCGCGATTTCAGCTTCAACTTGATTTCGTCCGTGTTGAAAACGCCCATGAACAAGGATTGGGCGAGCGGCTTCAAGTTTTCCTCGCCCTCAAGACTGAACACGATTTTGCTGCGGGCGTTCGCCATGACGGAATCATACACCTGCGCCCCGTTCGCTCCGGCATGGAGAAGCTGGCGGGGGAATTGATTGGCGAGCGTCAAGTGCAAGCCAAAGCCGCGCGCCTGGTCGAGACTCTCGGCAATCGTCGGGGTGACGAAACGCTGAAATTCATCAATATAAACGTAGAATGGTTTGATGTCCCCTTCCTCCATGCCCTTGCCGCGTTCTTCCGCCGCAGTCCACAAATCGCTCAAAAGCAGCGTCCCGAACAACGACGCATCTTCTTTTGACACGCGGGCGCCTTCGGTTGAGGCGTTCACGATGATGATTTGTCCCTCGTCGAGCGCCTTGCCGAGATCAAGGGATGCCCCGCTCTGGCCGAACATGAGGCGCAATTTTTCAGCATCGAGGAAACTGTAAAAGCGGTTGACGGTGCTGGAAAATTGAGTGTTAAAATCCTTGGGGGAAAGAATGTTTGAAAATTCCCAACCTCGCTGAACGGAATCTTTTGACAGCCCTTCGGTGAGTTCGGTGCGGATTCGTTTGTTTACGGAGTCAATCAGGTATTTGACTTCATTCAGCGTCATTTTCTTCTCATACACCGGCCAGAGAACTTCTTTTGCCAAGCGCGCAAACAGTGGCGTGCCTTGGGTTCCATCAACGCCCCACACATACGCCATTGCCTGCACGAAATTACTGATGACGACGGCAGGGTCGGCGATTGTGCGCGGTCGCATGACGTTGTAGCCAATCGTCCAATCCTTTTGCCGCAGATCAATCGGCACGATGGGAACGTCTTTCAGATACGGCTCGTTCCAAGCGATCCAATTGATGAGCGAATTGTAAAGCGAGCCGTGGGGGTCAATGATGAGCGCGCCGCATTTGCTTTTGTGCCACTTCTTGATGTCCTGCCGGACGAGGCTTTCGAGCATTTTTGATTTGCCCGTGCCGGTCGAGCCGCAGATGTATAAATGCGTGGAACGCATTTGGGGCGTCATTTCGAGTGGAACGCCCTTGCCGTCCACGATTCCGAGTTCAAGTTTGTTTCCGGGAATGCGACGCATAGCGGGGCGACTGTATCGAAAAAATTCCGAGCGTCCAAGATTTTTGGAAACGGATGAGAAAATCAGGTTTCGTAAAATTCGGTGGCGACTGAATTCCGCTGCCGGTCAACGTAAAGTTTTGCGGCGGGAATGGTGATGTCCTCGCCTTCCCACCAGTCGCGATTCCGGGGGCCAAAATCGGTTGCCAGATTGAACGTCCTGCCGCGAATCGGCGTCCGGTAGCGCTTTGACCTGCGGCTGAATCCTCCGGCTGTGATTTTCTTGCCCTTTGGCGAATACCACGTTTTTTTCGGGACCGATTTGAAATGCGGGTCAAAATGGTAGCTCGACGACGTTCAATCCCTGTGTCCAGTAATACACGCGCCCGAAATACGCGGCGTGAATCCATTTTTCCCACAGTCGCGGGGTGTATCGCCGGGCATCGAGGCCGGGCGTCCATTGCAAAAGCCACAGGACATAAATGCCTTTCCGGGCGTATTCAATCGTCCGTTGCGTGATCGTTTCAAGCGAAAGCGAACTGATCTGCACCTCAATGGCAACCGGCACCCCGTTTATCTCCGCGCTCACGTCGGGGCGGTTCGTTCCGAGCGGGCGTTCCAACGCGACATTGCGGACATGGGGTTCCTTTTGGAGCGCCAGAAAATCTCCATTTTGCAGCGCCGGTGTTCGTCGCTTTCATTTTCGGCATACAGGCACGCAAGCGGGTTGACGTGGGCAAAATGATTAACCGTGCGCCTGCCGGTTTTCAAAATGACTTCATCGCCGCAATCGGGACATTTGAACGGGCCTTGCGCTTTCGAGGAAAAATATGCGGTGACGATCTCGCCGGTGAGTTTTCGTTTGGCGCAGAGCATGGGGGAAAACGTGCCCCCATTTTATCATGAGATTGAGAAAATCTGCCTAAATCCTTTTAAGTTGCGCCATAACCACCGCTGCCAAGTCCCGTTTATCAATCATGTAGGAATCCCATTTATTGCTGGCTTTCTTTTGTTTTCCAGAAACAAAACCAAATAATTCGTTTTTATCTTTTGTTGCCATTTTTAGAAAATCAGGGGCGGGCACAAACCAGACAAAATCGTAAACGTCACCCTTCGCCGTATCGAACAGGCAGAAGACAAATGCCATTGAGTAGCTGTCAACTATTGAAGTTTTTTTCACCGACGCCACGAATGGCCTGCTAAAATCGTCGCTGAAATTGCTCTTGATTTGAATGTAGATAGATTTGAGCGAACCTTTTTCTTTAACAATGAGGTCTATGCCTTCAACGTCAGAAATTGGCCGATAGCATGAAATGTTCGTGCCATACAGAGTGATAAGCTCCGCGATGCGGGCTTCAACGATGTTGCCTTTTTGGGGGGATGTGATGGTCGGTGATATTTTATATTCCTTCTTTTCGTGTTCCTCCGTCAACTCCTCCTGTTTTACAAGACCAACCGCGTCGTTGATCGCATAGGTGCTTGGGCCAGTCTTCTTAAAAAGAGATTTCGCACCTTTTTTGTTTGTGTCCACTACCAACAACGCATTCATGGTGGCTTCAGGTGTTTTACCAGCAGTTTTGAGCCAGCCTCTTTGCAAAGCGATTTTGGTTATTTCATCAGTGTGAAGCGGTTTTCCAACTTCTTTCAAAATCTCAAAAGCGATTCCCTTAAAAGTGTTGTTCATAATTGAGAATGATACCTTGCGGTTTTTAATGCTGCAATGCGATAAGCCCCCTGGGGGAGGCAGACGGCCACGGAAGCCGTAGGCAGGGGGTTGGGGGTCGGGGAGGCCGTCCCCCCCGCCACGCACACAACGAAAAAGCCCCGCTCACGGCGGGGCTTTCCCTGCGGAGACGCTACGCGTCTTCCGCCTTGTCTTTGATGTCCTCGCGAACATCGCCGAGCTTGTCGTCCAAATCCTGTCGGCTCGCCTCAATCTTGTCCTCAATTTCGGCCAGACGGGAATAGATGCGAGATTCGGCGGCGTCAATCCGTTCCTCAAGCCGCTCAAACGAGCGCCCGATGGACACGGCGATGTCGTCGCCATTCTTGTAGATGACACGCTCAATCAATTCGAGGTCTTTTGTTTCCAATGCCATTGTGATTTCGTTAGATGGCTAATAATCGTGGGGCAGGAGCACAGTCGTCGTGTTCCGGTCGGCCTCGGTGATAATCCAGAACTTCACGCCCTTGCGGTCGTGATATACTGAAAACAGCCGATTGCCGTCCCAAAGCGCCGATTCGTTGGCGTCCCTGTCCTCGGCGCAAACATCGCCCCAGTCGCCCCGTGCATGGCGCAACAGGGCAGTGCCAATCTCGTGAAGCGAAAGCGTCTGCGAAACGCTCTGCGTCATCACAATCCGTCCAAGCGAGAACTTCGGCAATGGCGCGGTGTAGCAGTTGGTCATGGTGTGGAAGTTTGCTGATAATGAAGCCGTGCGACTAATCGGCCTCCTGTTCTTGGCCAAAACCGCGCCTGCGGCTCTGTCCCTTACGCTTCACCGTTGCCCCTTTCTGGCCTGCGGTGATTCCGTTCCTGTAGCTTTCCAAGACTTTCTCGGAAACCCAGCGAACGACGGATGCTTCGTCCTCTTTACCGTTGAGCTTTGCGATTAGCTCCTGCTCGAACGATTCGATGTATGACATTGAAGTTTGTAGTTGGCTGATAATGCTCGACCTTTGTGCGTGGCGTCCGTGAGACGCCTGCACTCTTGACACACCGCCCGCAGTCAAGGTTGGGCGGGCGCGGTGGAACGCCTTCGGACCGGGCTGGGCTGGAACGACCTTGACGGCTGGGGCGGTATAATGAAAAGAGGGCGGCGGCGAACGTTGCGATTTGGGACGGCGGGGGGAAATAACCCTCGGCATCCGGCAAAGCCGGATTCCATCAAACCTGTTACCTGTTTAACGGGTTAAAAAAGGGCGGATGAAGCGAGCGGAAACGGGTTTCTGAATACCTGGAAGAAAGCCCGGTTTGGCTCGCCCGCCCGTCAAGCCGGAGTCTTGGGATGTTTCGAGACGGAAGGGGTGTCAGCCGTAGGGGGTAACAGGGGCGTAGGCGGACATCCCCGACAGTCGCCGAAAGCTCACAAGTCTCTGGCGGAACCCGTAAAAACCCGTATGAGCGGATCAAGCGAGCGGGCATGACAGTCTTTGGAGCGCCAGCGGAGATGAATGGCGTGCTGGCTCGCCCGCTCATTCCCCGGCCAAAGTCTTGTGATGTTTTTCAGACGAAAGGGACCAGTCCTTGCTGAGCACGCCGACAGACGAAAATCTCGCAAGTCTTTGGCCGCTCTCCAAACTGGTCGTCCGGGCTTTGCCCAACCCGTCGTAAAAACCCGTTTTCCTCAAAAGGACACTGTCCTTTAACGATATAACCCGTCCGTGGGTGAACCCGTTTGTCGCGTCAGCGACGAGGGAGGTTTTGGGCGAGCACGGCCTCTTGGCCGCGCGCAGCCCGACAGCCGCGTGAGCGGCAAAACCGACCGAAGTCGGGGATGGCACACGAGGGCAAAAAGCGACAAAACCCATTGTGAACAAAGGACGATTTGAAATCAGCACCCCTCCCCATGTGGGGAAGGGTGTGGGGATACCCTAAACCGAGACTGCAAAGGGCTACTGTCCTTGAAAAAAAGTTCGAGCGGAGTTAAAAAGACACACCACTTTCACACAAGTCTTCAAAATTCCTCTTCCCGGGAACCTGCCGAATGTGCCGGTTGGTTGCCATGTCCGTGATTCAGGCCACGCTGCGAAACAATCCATCTGGCGTCCAATCTTGCACCAGGGCCGCATCATCAGGCCGGTGAGTCATTGTCCCGGCGAACGGAAAACAAAAATATTTCTGACGTTTTTCGAGTAGTTGCGGAATATCGGCAAGGCGATTGCTTAATGGCGTTGAACGTTCGATACAAATCGCGATTTAATAGGGATCTTCTGCAAAAGCTTTGAGAAAGGCGAGTAAAGCCGGCTCAAAACCGCTTTGTATCAGCAGGATTGGGCTGATTAAAATTGCGCACGACGTTCAAAAAACAACGCGCGCCGATGATATGCTAAACAAATATTCGAGCAACGGTGGGTTTGATGAAATGGCGGAGGCGAAGGGCGGATGCCGGTCGCACTACCGCAAATTTCAAAAGCTTTTCCTGAAAATGTCGCGCCCGGAATTCGACGCCAAGCGCCAATCAGTGGACATGGCGTTTCTGCGGCAGGGCATCACGTTCAACGTCTATGGCGACGCGGCGGGTGCGGAAAAAATCTTCCCGTTCGATCTGCTGCCGCGCATCATCCCAGCGAACGAATGGGCATTTCTGGAACGCGGCCTGGCGCAGCGCATCACGGCGCTAAACCTGTTTCTGCACGACCTCTACCACGGGCAAAAAATTGTAAAGGACGGCGTCATCCCGCCGTTTTATGTCTTGTCCGGGAAACATTTCCGGCGCGAGTTTGTGGATTTCAACGTTCCGAGGGATATTTATATTCATGTCTGCGGCACCGATCTGATTCGTGATGAAAAGGGCAATTATCTCGTGCTGGAGGACAATGGCCGGTGTCCCAGCGGCGTGAGTTACGTCCTCGAAAACCGGCGTGCGATGAAACGGACGTTTCCGCAGATGTTCGAGTCCATCGGCGTGCGACCGGTGGAGCATTATTCGCAGGAACTGCTGAAGATGCTCCAATACATCGCGCCCGCCGGGGTGTCCGAACCGACGGTCGTGCTGCTGACGCCGGGCGCGGCCAACTCGGCGTATTTCGAACACACGTATCTCGCGCGGCAGATGGGCATTGAAATTGTCGAGGGTCGCGACCTGGTGGTGCGCGACGCGCGGGTGTTCATGCGCACGACGAAAGGCCCGCAGCCCGTCCACGTGATCTACCGCCGGCTGGATGATGATTTTCTGGATCCGACGGTCTTTCGCCGCGATTCGATGCTGGGTGTGCCGGGACTGGTGAACGCCTACCGTTCAGGCAACGTCTCGCTTGCGAATTCGATCGGCACGGGCATCGCCGATGACAAGGTGATGTATTATTTCGTGCCGCGGATGATCAAATACTATCTGGACCAGGAGCCGATTATTCCGAACGTGACGACCTACCTCGCGAACGAGGAGGCCGACAAAAAATATATTCTGGACAACATCGAAAATCTTGTCGTCAAAGCTGCGAATGAATCCGGCGGCTACGGCATGTTGATCGGCCCGAAGGCGGCGAAGAGCGAAATCGCCGAGTTTCGCAAAAAGGTCGCCGCCGAACCGCGCAACTACATCGCGCAACCGACCATCTCGCTTTCGCTGCATCCGACTCATGTCGCCGACGGACTGTTTGAAGGCCGGCACGTTGATTTGCGGCCCTATATCATTTCCGGGGAGAAAACGGTCATCGTGCCTGGCGGCCTCACTCGCGTCGCGTTGCGCAAAGGTTCGCTTGTCGTCAACTCGTCGCAGGGCGGCGGCAGCAAGGACACCTGGGTTTTGTATGGAAATGAATAAACGAACACCGAACATTCAACATTCAACGCCCGACGCTCGACGAAAAGACTGTTCGGCGGCGTGCTCGATCGAGTGTTCCATGTTCCATGTTGAATGTTGAATGTTTTCTAACAAATGTTGAGCCGCGTCGCCAATTCATTATACTGGATGTCGCGTTACATCGAGCGCGCCGAGAACATCGCGCGCATCGTGGACGTGAACCTTCTGCTGCTGCTTGACTTGCGCAACATTGACGAGGAGCGCCTTGCCAAACACTGGCTGCCCATCGTCCAAACCACCGGCGACGAAGAACAATTTTTTTTGCTTCATAAAAATGCCACGGCGCAGAACGTCATGGAATTCCTGGTGTTCCAGATGGAAAATCCCAATTCCATCATCTCCTCGATATGTCAGGCGCGGGAAAACGCCCGCATGGTGCGCGACCAGATTACGATTGAGCTGTGGGAGGAAATAAACCGGCTTTACTGGTTTGTGCGCACACCGGAGGCGCGGCAGGCGTGGAAAGAAAGCCCGTCGGAATTTTTCCAGCAAATCAAATCCAGCTCGCTGCTCATCATCGGCCTGACTTACGCCACGCTGATCCACAACGAAGGATGGTGGTTCGCCCAGGCGGGAAAACACATCGAGCGCGCCGACAAAACTTCCCGCATCCTCGACCTGCGCCATGAGGCGCTTCCGGAAAAAGGCCTGCCACGAACCGTCAGCGAAACCGACGCGCTCGTCTGGTCGGCCATCCTGCGCTCCTGCAGTGCATGGGATGCCTACAAATCCATTCACGGCGCGGAAATCAACCCGCGGCTCGTCGCGGAATTTCTGCTGCTCAACGAGGATTTTCCACGTTCAGTCAGGTTTTGCGTGGGCGAGTTGAACGGCGCGCTCCGGGAGATTTCCGGCGTGGCCGATGGAAAATTCTGTAATGACGCCGAAAAGCTGGCGGGCCGGCTCGTTGCGGAACTGCAATTCATGACGATTGACGAAATATTTGACTTCGGCCTGCACGGCTATCTTGACGCGCTGCAAGGCAGGCTCAACAATATTGGTGTCGCGCTGTTCAACGCCTACATTTCCCAAAACTTCAACTATCTCGAGGACGAGATCATGGTGCAACAGGAGGAACAGCAGCAACAGCAGGCTTTGAGCAGCCGGCGCCATCCGCAATTATAAATCGCTAATCGTAAATTCGAATGTCCATCCACGTCGCGCTCCACCACAAGACGCATTACAAGTATGACCGGCTGGTTCACATCGGCCCGCAGGTCGTGCGTCTGCGGCCCGCGCCTCATTCGCGGACCAGAATTTTGAGTTATTCACTTAAAATCACACCGGAAAAACATTTCATCAACTGGGTTCAAGACCCGCAGTCGAACTACGCCGCGCGCCTCGTCTTCGATCAGCCGGCGCGCGAGTTGTGCGTCGGGGTGGATCTGGTCGCGGAAATGTCGGTGCTCAATCCATTCGATTTTTTCCTCGAACCGCAGGCGGAAAAATTCCCGTTCGCCTACGATCCGGCGCTGGAGCACGAACTCGCGCCGTTCCAACGCCAGTGCTGGCTGACCACGAAATTCACAAAATACCTGGCAACCCTCCGTAAGGATTTTCTGGGTGAAGTGAGACGCCGCACGAAAAGGGAGCGGCTGGAGATTTCCGAAAAGGAAAAGCCGCGCACAATTGATTTTCTCGTTGCGGTCAACCAGCGGCTGTGGAAGGACATCCGATACACCATCCGGCTCGAACCCGGCGTGCAGACGCCTGAGGAGACGATCGGAAAATCGAGCGGTTCGTGCCGCGATTCGGCGTGGCTGCTCTGCCAGTTGTTCCGGCATTGCGGTCTGGCGTCGCGGTTTGTCAGCGGCTATCTGATCCAGCTCAAGCCCGACGTGAAATCGCTCGACGGCCCCAGCGGCACGGAAAAGGACTTCACCGATTTGCACGCGTGGACGGAGGTCTATTTGCCCGGCGGCGGCTGGATTGGCCTCGATCCGACAAGCGGGCTGCTCGCAGGCGAAGGCCACATTCCGCTCGCCTGCACGCCTGACCCGACGAGCGCCGCGCCCATTTCAGGGGTGGTGGATGAATGTGAATGTGAATTTTCCGTCGAGATGAAAGTGACGCGCGTTCACGAATCGCCGCGCGTCACGCTGCCTTACACCGACGAGCAATGGAACCGGATCGAATCCCTTGGCCGCGCGATTGACGCCGATCTGAAAAATGGCAACGTCCGCCTGACGATGGGTGGCGAGCCGACGTTTGTTTCAATTGACGATCCGGACGGCGCGGAGTGGAATTTCACCGCCGTTTCGCACAAGAAGCGGATTCTCTCCGGAGAACTCATCAAACGGCTGCGAAAGCAATTCGCGCCCGGCTCGCTGCTGCATTATGGCCAGGGCAAGTGGTATCCCGGCGAACCGCTGCCCCGTTATGCGCTCGCAGCGTATTGGCGCAAGGACGGTGTGCCGATATGGAAAGATGATTCGCTGATTGCGGATGAATCAAATAATTACGGCCACGGCGCGAAGGAGGCGAAGGAGTTGTTGTCGCGCATCGCCGAAACCGTCGGCGGCGACCCGAAGCATTTGATCCCCGCTTACGAAGACGCATTTTATTACACTTGGAAGGAACGCCGCTTCCCGATCAATGTCACGCCGGAACAGTCCAACTTGAAGGACAAGCTGGAGCGCGACCGTATCGCGCGGATTTTCCAGCAAGGCTTGAACTCGGTGGTCGGTTACTCGCTGCCGATCAAGCGTGTCAACAGCGGCTGGATGTCGGGCGCGTTGTTTTTGCGCGATGACAACACGCTCTGGCTGATCCCCGGCGATTCGCCAATGGGCTTGCGGTTGCCGCTGGATTCCATTCCTTGGGTCTCTGAAATGGATTTTCCGTGGCTGCTGCAAACGGATCCGTCGCAGCCGAAACTGCCGGAGTTGCCGAAAGAATTTCCATATCGCCAGCAATTTGTTCGGAGCGCGGGTCTGCGACCCGCAGCAACTCCCAAATCAAATCAAGTGCTCGGGGATTTCGGGAGCCAATCAAAAGGCGAAGCTGCAGCGGCTCACAGAACCGCGCTCCACGACGACCCGAATCGCCGTCCTGCCGTCGGCCAAAGCGCACCGTGGATCATTCGCACCGCGTTGTGCGTCGAGCCGCGCGACGGGCGGCTGCATTTGTTCATGCCACCGGTTGAGACGACGGAGGATTACTTGGATTTGATCGCGGGCATCGAAACTGCCGTCACCGAAATGGGCACGCCGGTCATCATCGAAGGCGAAACGCCGCCACGCGATCCGCGCCTGAACAAGCTCGCCGTCACGCCCGACCCCGGCGTCATCGAAGTCAATATGCATCCGAGCAAGTCGTGGGACGAACTCGTCGAGCGCACAACCATTCTATACGAGGAAGCGCGGCTGACACGGCTCGGCACGGAAAAGTTCATGCTTGATGGACGCCACACCGGAACGGGAGGCGGCAATCACATCATCATCGGCGGCGATACGCCGCAGGATTCGCCGGTGCTGCGCCGGCCGGATTTGCTGCGGTCGTTGCTGGCTTACTGGCAGAATCATCCGTCGTTGAGCTGGCTGTTCAGCAGCCTGTTCATCGGCCCAACCTCGCAGGCGCCGCGCATTGACGAGGCGCGGAACGATTCACTTTATGAACTTGAAGTCGCGTTCAAGGAACTGGACCGCAACCTCAACACCTTCGGTTACACGCCGCCGTGGCTGTGCGACCGACTTTTCCGCAACCTGCTGATTGACGCCAGCGGCAACACGCATCGCTCCGAGTTTTCGATTGATAAACTGTTCGCGCCCGAAGGTGCAGGCGGACGGCTTGGACTGGTCGAGATGCGCGCGTTTGAAATGCCGCCGCACGCGCGCATGAGCCTTGCGCAACATCTGCTCCTGCGCGGCCTCGTCTCGAAATTTTGGAAGGAACCATACAAAAATGAACTCGTCCGCTGGGGAACGGATATTCACGACCGCTGGATGCTGCCGCATTTTTGTGAAACGGATTTTCGGGATGTCATTCACGATCTGCGCGAGTCCGGTTACGCGTTCGAGTTCGACTGGTTTGCGCCGCACTTTGAATTTCGTTTCCCGCTCATTGGCGATTTGGATCAACGTGACATTCAGATCGAATTCCGCACCGCGCTCGAACCGTGGCATGTCCTCGGCGAGGAGCCGGGCGGCGGCGGCACGGTGCGTTATGTGGACAGCTCGCTCGAACGCCTGCAAATCAAGGCCCGCGGCCTGGCTGGCGACCGGTTTGCAATAACGTGCAACGGCCATCGCGTGCCGTTGCATCCGACCGGCACGACCGGCGAAGGCGTTGCCGGCGTGCGTTTCCGCGCCTGGCAGCCGCCGGAGTGTTTGCAGCCGACCATCGGTGTCCACGTGCCGCTGCGGTTTGATCTTTACGACGCCTGGAACCGGCGTTCACTCGGCGGCTGCACCTATCACGTTGCGCACCCCGGCGGACGCAGCAACGACAAGTTTCCCGTGAACAGCTACGAGGCCGAGTCGCGCCGGCTCTCAAGATTCTTCCGGCACGGCCATTCGCAGGGCAAAATGAAAATCGCCCCGCCGGCAATCAATCCCGATTTCCCATTTACACTCGATTTGCGCACAGTATGACATTTTGAAGCCGATCCAATGAAATTCGATATTTTCCACCGCACCCGCTACACCTACGCCTCGCCCGCCCGCGACAGCTTCAATGACGTGCGCATCGAGCCGCCTTCAATTCCTGAACAGACGGTTGAATCCTTTTTGCTCCGCGTGCTCCCCGCCGTGCGCCTACAGCATTACACGGATTTTTATTCCAACTGGGTGCATCACTTCGAGATTCCCGAATCACACAATTCCCTGCTCATCGAAAGCCAGGTGCGGGTTGACACGCATTGGCCCAAGGCCATCGCTGATGACGCGCGGTTGTGTCCGCTGGAAAAACTCGGCGGCGTTCTGGATGCCGAGCGTTGCTTTGATTTTCTGCAGAGCAGCCGTTATGTGGAATTGGAAGTGGACGCCTGGCGGCTTGCCCTGGATGCCATGGTAGGCCGGACCGACGTGTGGCCGGCCGCACTCGCGCTCATGAATTTCACACACGGCTATTTGAAGTATCTCCCGAACTCAACGCACGTTCACACGCACATGAGTGATGTCATCGTGCAACGGAGCGGCGTCTGCCAGGACTTTGCCCATTTCATGATCGGCCTCTGCCGGAGTGTGAAAATTCCCGCCCGCTACGTCAGCGGTTATCTGGCGACGGAAACGGCCAGCGCGACTCACGCGTGGGTGGAAATCTACATTCCGGAACTCGGCTGGCGTGCGTTCGACCCGACGCACAACCGGCAGATTGACGAAACCTATGTGAAGATCGGACACGGACGGGATTACGGCGACGTGCCGCCCGTGTGCGGCAATTATCATGGAACGCTCGAACGAACAATGGAGGTCGAGGTGAAAGTCAAAGTTGTTGAATAGCAGCCGCTCTTTTGCGCGGCGAGGCTGATTCATCACCGGGCCGCGGACCTCAACTTCGCAGCCCGCATCCAGAACCCGTCCTGGGTCCCACTGCCTCAATTTCTGCAAAGAAATTCCAAAAATACGCCGCAACGAAAGCCGGCATCGGCCTGACCGCGCTGAAAACGCAGGGCGGGGCGGCGATCAGGGCCGAGACTGAGGCGGATTTGAAGATGGGCGACATTTCATCAAGCACGGATTCACCCAGCAGCAGGCCAAGCTCAAGATTTTGTCGGAGAACCAGCAGATTTCCTGTGTCTGCTCGCAGATGGGGAGCACCACCGTCCTACAGGCAAACATTGCGGAAGCGTTGGACAAGACCACCTTGACCGCGCAGGACCACGCGGTGATGCGCGAATATGCGGAGGCGACGCGATCACTGCGCTGTGCCGGCTGCACGCTGTGCGAACCCGCCTGCGGCCATCAGGCGCCGATCGGCGATGTGATGCGCGCGCTGATGGTATCATCGCTCGTATGGCGATGTTGAACTGGCGCAGACCACCTTCCACCAATTGCCGGAACCGGCCCGGCGCGGCCTGGCCGGATTCGACTACGCGGCAGCGGAACGGGTGTGTCCGAACCGTCTGCCTATCGCGCGGTTAATGCGGGAAGCGGGCGAATTGCTGGGCTGAACGGAACTGTTCCGGCGGGTTGTATCAGTGATGACATCCGCAGCCGTGGCCGCAGGAGCCTTCCTCCAGGTCGGCTTCGGTTGGAACGCGGCCCAGCTCGAATGTTTTTGAAACCTGCTTCTGGACGGAATGTTGAATCCCGTGCAGTTCCTCCTGCGCGTCCAGAAATCCGCGGGCGGCTGGATTTTTCAGCAGCTCGTCGCGGTGTTTTTCAAAATCGGCGATTTCCGCCCCATCAATCGCTTGTCCGTTGTGCTGCTTTTCGTGCAGCGCGTTGCCTTTGTTCATCACCGTGTCGTATTGGCCGCGTGCCCCGGCGTCGGCCAGGAACGTGTCAATGCGGCTGCGGATGGATGCCATTTCCGGCTGGTCAATGATGGTCTGGCACAGTTCGCGTGTTTTTTCTTCGATTTTTGTCGGCATAAATATTTTTGTCGCGTCCAATTAACCACAATTTTCGCCCTTGCGCAACAAGCGACCTTGAACCTTCCTCAACGAACCGGAGGGGGTTGTCTTCAATCCGCGACGGTTGGATTTTTCGGAACGGCGCGAGTCAAAACCAAACCATTCGTGCCCGATGTCGCGGCTTGAGTTCAAATTAAGCCACTACCGCAGTTTACCCCGCCTTGACCTCGCCGTGAACAACTTTTAACCTGAATTGATGTCGGGCACGCCGAAAAAACGAAAACGTAAAGCGATGATGCTGGGCGTCGGATTGGATTCCGACGGCCACAAACGGCTCACGGCCGGGCCGAATTTCGTGCTGGCCGGCGGCACGGAGGAAACCCACGAGCAGATGACCGAAAAAGCCATCAAAATCAACGAGAAGCTCAAGGAGCGCGGCAAGCAGTTGGAAACTGTCACCCACGAGGAGTTCGACGACATCGCCCACGAGGTGGGATTGAAGAAATTCGAGCCGAAAAAGAACTGAAAGGTTCGCTGTGCTTTGAGACAGTGGCGCAAATAATCGGCGCACTGTGCCGGCGCTACAGCAAACCAAGTTTTGCAATTGCCGCCCGCGATTTCTCCGGCGTTTCGTGCAGAATGGCCTGCCAGCCGCGCGCCGCGCCGCCCGCCACATTTTCCGCGCGGTCGTCCAGATACACAATGTCCGCGCCGTTCCGCCCGCACAGTCTTCTCCATCGCCTCGTAAATTTTCGCGTCCGGTTTCATCGCGCCGACTTCGTAGGAATAAATGTAGCCGTCAAAATTTTTGAAGAACGGAAAGTTTCTGCCGACGTGCTCGATGGCGAGATCGTTGGTGTTGGAAAAAATATAGGTCGGAATCCGCGCCGGCGCAATTCCGCGTGCAGCGCAATCATCGGCGGAATTTCGGTGAAGATGTCCGCGAAATAGCCGCCGAATTCCTCCAGCGTGCCTTGAAAGCCGATGGCGTCGCGGACTGCTTTCAAAGAATTCCCGGCGCGTGACCTGCCCGCATTCATATTGGACAATCAGACGGCGACGTGCTCAAAAGGTAAATGAGATCGCGCCAGCGGTTTGGTGCTGCGCGCGGCCACTTTGCGGGCGGCGATGGAATAATCGAAATCCACCAGCACCTTGCCGAGATCGAAAACAACGACTTTGGATTGAATCATTTTAATATGAACACGCGGCGTGATTCATTTCCCGCCATTTCCCTCCGGCCTTCGAGCGCGCGGCTCAAGGTGAGTTCATCGGCAAATTCCAGCCCGCTGCCGGCGGGCAGGCCGAAGCCGATGCGGGAAATTTTCAGGCCGGACCGCGCCAGCCGCTTCGCCAGATAAGAGCTGGTGGCGTCGCCTTCCACGTCCGTGCCCAGCGCGATGATGATTTCGTGGATGGGTTCGTGCGCGAGGCGTTTTTCCAGTTCGGCGATGCGCAGGTCCTCCGGCTCCACGCCGTCGAGCGGCGAAATCTTTCCGCCGAGCACATGGAACTTGCCGCGAAACGTGCCGGATTTTTCAATGCTCAAAATGTCCACCGCCCGTTCGACCACGCAGACCAGCGAGGCGTCGCGGCGGGAGTCGGCGCAAATGGAGCAGGGGGATTTTTCGGTGAGCGCGCCGCAGATGTCGCAGAACTTGGATCCGTTCGCGCGCGGCCAGGATGGTGTCGGCCAGTTGCTTCACGCGGCGGAATCGGTCTGCACGAGATGCAGCGCGATGCGTTCGGCGGAACGCGGCCCGATGCCGGGCAGCTTGTTCAGCGCGGCAATCAGGGCGGTGATGGATTCGGGCAACGGCATTATTCCTCCTCGTCCTCGTTCTCGTCCTCGATTTTCGTTTTTCGATTACGAGAACGAGGAGGCGGACGAGGACGATTTTAATTTCACCCGAGTCCCGGCAGGTTCAAGCCCGCCGTGACCTTGCCCATTTCGGCGTTGGAAATGTCCTTGGCCTGGCCGAGCGCCTGGTTCGCGGCGGTCAGAATCATGTCTTCGAGCAATTGCGCGTCGGCCGGATTCAGCGCCTGCGGATCAATCTTGATGGAGGCGAGCGTGCCGTCGCATTTGGCGACGACCTTGACCGCGCCGCCGCCGCTGGTGGCTTCGACCGTGCGCGCGGCGAGCTGCGCCTGGACTTGTTCCATCTGCTGCTGCATTCGCGCAGCCTGTTTCATGAGTTTTCCGATGCTGGACATAGTTTGTTAATCGTTGAATGGTTGGATCGTTGAAATCGCTAAACGTCAGGCGCGGACTTCGACGATCTGGCCTTTGAAAATTTCCAGCGCCTTTTGAATCAGCGGGTCGTTCTTGAAATCGTTTTTGTTGAAGGCAACCGGCGCCTTTTCCTTTGCGGCGGGCGCGCCGGCGATGCCGGTCTTCGGTTCGGCACGTTGGGGTTCACGCTTCGGCGTGTCTGAAGGGCTGGCTGCAGCTGGAACTCCAGCCGATTCGCGCCGGCCGGCGCTTCGGCCTTGACGAATTTAATCTGGCATTCGCATGGCCGAGTTCGGCGAGCTTGGTTTGCAGCAGCGTGTGGTTGCGCGCGTTGTCCACGAGGCCGAGGTGATCCTCAAATTCAGGATCGAAGCCGATGACCAGAACACTTTTCTCGAACGAAACCGGATGGGCGTCCACGAGATAGCTGCGCGTGAACGGGCTGACGCGGCCGACGGCTTCGACGAGCTTGCGTCCAAAGCCCGGCCAAATCAGCGGACAGCGGCGGAGCTTCGGCAAGCGTGGCTGGTGCCGCGATTGCGAGCGCCGGCGCCGACCCGGTGTGCTGGGTCGCGCTCGCGGCTTCGGGCCGGGTCGGCGTCCGGCGCTCCGGGGACGCGGCGGCTGCCACGGAACGCGCAGGCGGGACGCCCGCGCCGCTTTCCGCCGCCGCGCAACTGGTTGAGTTGCTTCAGCACGGCATCAATCGGCAGGGCGTTGCGCGCTTCGATGGCCTTGAGCAGGGCGACTTCGAGCAGAATCTTCTTGGACGCGGCGTCGCGCAGGCGCAGTTCGGCGTCCGCCAGAACTTCGAGGATGCGCGTGAGCGAGTCGGCGTTGGCCAGCGGGGATTGTTCCTTCAGCGCCGCGACTTCGGCTTCGGAAACTTCGAGCAGGTTCAAATCGCCGCGCGAAACCTGGAAAATGAGCAGGTTGCGGAAATGGTTCAGCAAATCGGAAAGCAGCCGGCCCAGGTCTTTGCCGCCTTGCGCCAGTTCGTTCAATTGCGTGAGCGCGGTCTGGATTTCGCCGGCGAGCACGGCCTGGCTCAATTCCAGAATCTGGCTTTCGCGCGGCGAGGCCGAACATCGAGAGCACGTCCGGCTTCCTCGATTTTGTCGCCGCAAAAGCTGATGAGCTGGTCCAGCGTGGATTCGGCGTCGCGCATCCCGCCGTCCGCGCCGCGCGCGATGGCGTAGAGCGCCGCGTGCGTCAATCTTCACCTTTTCCTTCTTGGCGATGTCCGCGAGATGCTTGGTGATGAGCGCGGACGGAATGCGGCGCAAATCAAACCGCTGGCAGCGCGAAAGAATCGTCGGCAGGACCTTTTCCGGGTCGGTCGTCGCGAACATGAACTTCACGTGCGCGGGCGGCTCCTCCAGCGTTTTCAGCAGCGCGTTGAACGCCGCCGTCGAGAGCATGTGAACTTCGTCAATGATGTAGATTTTGAACGTCGAATTGGCCGGCGCGTATTTGCAGGTCTCGCGCAGTTCGCGCACCTGCTCGACGCCGTTGTTGCTCGCGCCGTCAATTTCCAGCACGTCCAGCGAGCGGCCCTCGGTGATTTCATGCAGCGCGGGTCCTTGTCGTCGAAATCAATCTTCGGGCCGCCGGTGCAGTTCAGGCATTTGGCGAAAATGCGGGCGATGGTGGTCTTGCCGGTGCCGCGCGGGCCGCAGAACAGATAGGCGTGCGCGATGCGCTTCTGCTCGATGGCGTTGGCGAGCGTCTGCGTGACGTGCTCCTGCCCGACGACGTCGGCGAACCGCTGCGGGCGGTATTTTCTGGCGATGACTTGATAGGACATTTGCGATATACGATTGACGATTTACGCGCGATTTGCAACTGCGGCGGCAATCGTAAATCGCCAATCGCAAATCGTAAATGGAAATGCCAGGGTGACCACGGCAGATGTCGAGCAGACTACCGTTGCTGCCTTCCGGCCCTGGCGGGGTTCGTAAGTCCACATTCCATGGGCCCTGGCGCGGACATCATGGGGCAACGCGTGTGGCGTGTCGAGACAAAGGCGCTGCGGGATGAATTTGGTCATGGCGGCCGAATTATTACATCGGCCATCGGTGTGCGACCTCGTTCACGATTTTTGCGATGCCATCCGTTCGGGATGCCGCGCGCGGCTCACCGCGGTGTCGTAAGTGATGAGGCACTTGCAATAAAGGTCGTAAAGACAGTTGTCCATCAAAACCATGCCCTCCTTCCGTCCGGTCTGAAGGATGTTATCCAATTGGTGCAATTGATTTTCGCGGATGAGATTCCGGACCGCCCCGTTTGCCACGAGCATTTCGCAGGCAAGAATCCGCCGCGTGCGGTCCGCCGCCGGGAGTAGGTCCTGTGAAAGGATTCCCTGCAGGGCGTTGGACAGTTGAAGGATGATTTGCCGCTGCGCGTTGCCCTCGAAGACGCCGATGATGCGTTCCATCGCGTGCGAGACGTTCGGCGAGTGCATCGTGGCCAGCACGAGATGGCCGGTCTCCGCCGCCATCAACGCAGTGGATATTGCCTCATGATCGCGCATTTCGCCCACGACAATCACGTCCGGGTCCTGCCGCAGGACGTGAATCAAGGCGCGGTTGAATGAATGCACGTCGGTCAGGACTTCCTGCTGGACGACGATGGCGCGCTTGTTTTGGTGGACGAACTCGATGGGGTCCTCGATGGTGACAATTTTGCACCGTCGTTCGCTGTTGATGAGGTCCACCAGATAGTTGAGGGTCGTCGTTTTGCCCGCGCCGGTCGGGCCGGTGATCAGCACCAGCCCGTTGGGGCGGCGAGCAAGTTCGTCAATTTTGGGCGGCAGCCCCAATTCCTCGCGCGAGGCGATGCGTTCGCCGCAAAAGCGGAAACTCATTTCGGGATGATTGTTGCGCCGGTAAATCGTGGCGCGCACGCGTCCGGCGACACTGTGCAGCAGCGAGATGCACAACTCCCATTCCTGCTCGAAATTTTCTTCTGCTGCTCGTTCAGCAGGCTGTCCACCATCGCGCTGATCTTGTCCTCGGTCAGCGCGTCCTCGTCCGCGATGATGATTTCGCCGTTGACGCGGTAGGCGGGCGGCACGCCGGCCACGAGGTGAAGGTCGGAGGCGTCGAATCCATTGGCGGCGGATAACAGGCGGTCCAGTTCGGGTTTGCTCATCGTTTGAAAAGTTGGTTAAACCATTCGCGGGCGCGCGGCCAAAATCCCCTTTGCGAAAGCTGGATGAGCGCAAGGGACGCTTCCTGGCAATGCGGATTCAACTGATGCGCCTGCGTGAGGGAATGTTCCGCCAAGCTGACCAGGCCCAGCGCCTGCTGGCAGCGGCCGAGCTCGAGCCAGAGCAGGAAGTGGCCGGCGTTCCATTCGACGGCCTGCTGGAGCAGTTTCAGCGCGAGCACAAATTCATTGTAATAGGAACGGATTCTCGCCGCCAGCCACGCGATGAACCAGTTTCTCGGCGCGAGCAGCAGGGCTTTCTCGAAACAATAATCCGCGCGATGCTCCTTGCGCGCCAGCATCACGTCACCGCGCGCGAGCCAGACGTAGGGAGTGTCGCCTCGCTCCTCGATGGAGGCGTCCGAAAACGCGAGCGCGCCCTGCAAATCGCCGGTTCGTCCGAGCGCTACGGCCTTGGCGGCAAGCAATTCAGGCTCCAATGGAAAGCGTTCGAGGGCCTTGTCCGCCCACAATTTTGCCTCCCGGAATTCTTCAAGCTCGATCAACATCCGCACTTGTGCCGTCCACGCGGCGGCATTTTGCGGGTTGAACTCCAGAACTTTTGAGTAAAAGCGCAGCGCCTGCTCGAAGTTGCCGTTCTCGAACGCCGCGCGCGCCTCGCCGAGATAATACGCCTCATCCTTGGCCAGCGGCTGCTGTTCCTGTTGCGGCGTCTGGTCTTCGGACTCGCCGCCCAATTCAAGGTTTCCAAAACGGCTCATTGAAAAATTTGTTCGCGCCAGAACCAGCGTTTGAATGGCTTGCCGGCAAACTGGTCTTCTGGAACGGTCGCCAACTGCAACATCGTCGCGGAAATGCCGGCTTCACCGATGTTGCCGTGACCAGAGATAGCAAATTCGGGCCAGATGAACCAATTTTTTTCCGGCACAATCAAGCCGCCGCCTTGGGGCATGTGCGGCAGGCGCGGCTGTTCGGCACCGTTCACCGCGAATGAATTTGTCCCAAATGAAACGCGATCTCCCGCCGTCGCCAGCGCCGGGCCAAAGCCGAATCCTGACTGAACCCAGACCGCGCCGCCCTCTCGATGTGCGTTTCTGGCTTCAAGTCCCGAAAATGAATACATGACCCATTCGCCGCGTTTGACGCCGCCGGCGGAGGCGGATTTGTCCACAATAACCACGTGGCCGTTTCTGCGCAACGGCATCAGCCAGGAACTCTGAATGATGTTTCGCAACGGCATGTAAAAGAGCAGGCCGAAAGCAAACACGAGCGCCAGCGTGTAACCGATGCGTGCAAAAAATTCCTTTTCCCGCAGGACAGGACTGCAATAGTAGGCGAAGCCTGAACCGTGGATTGAAATCAAAAGGCCGAACGCCAAATTGCCGGGCGGATAACCCAGCCAAAGGATGAACAGCAAAAACAAAATTGCACAGGCAGACAGTGCAATTTTGCCCCACAAGCGAGGCCCACGGATATACACCGCCAAACCAGGAATCAAAATGCCCAGGATGATTCCGCCAAAGGTGGTTTCCTTTGGCAGACGGATGCGATCCAACGAGAGCCGGCGGCGGGTGGCCAGTCCCAAATAATAAAAGCGGCCATACCACCGCGCCCGCGGCGGGCAGTATTCCGACGGCTCTGTTTCGATGTTGGGCCTGGTCACGCGTTGGAGTTCAAGCTTCAGCTTGGCTGACGAGGGAGCAAGCTAAAGCTTGGACTCCAACTTCAATGCCGCTGCTGAATGTTGAACCGCACCTTTTCATCCGGCTCGTAAAATTCGTTCGTCTCGCGCTGCGACTTCATTTCCCCGACCACCTGCTCGAAGATCTTCATTGCCTCCAGGCAGCTCTTGCCCTTGAAACCCTTGACGTGGATCTCGACGCTGCCATCGGGGGCGATCGTAATGTCAAATTCGCGTTGGGGCATAACACCTTTCAGGAATATCCAACATCCAACCTCGAACAACCAGCGACTTCCATAGAGCAACCATTGGATGTTGGATGTTCGATATTGGATGTTCGATGCTTTTCACATTTCTATCCATCCCAATGCCGGACTTTCAGCCGGATGGCGTTGCTCTCGTCCACTTCATCCTCGACAATGTTGAACTGTCGCGCGCGACATTCCTCGATCAGCCGGTTATAGACGTATTTTTGCACCACGCGGTGGCTTAATTCCTCGCCGATGGTTCGCAGTTCCTCGTTCGAATGGCCCGGCCCCGTCACGCAAATCGAAGCCTTGCCGCGAGCGTCGCGCGAGAAAACCACCGTCACGCCGCCGCGCGTGACCTTGATGGACTGGTCGCGGCCAAGCTGGCCGGTGACGATTTCGCTTTGCTCAATCTCCAGCTCGACCGCGCGCTCGTCTGTCTGGTTGAGCAGGTTTTGCCGGTGCTCCTGCATCCCTTCCTTGACAATCGAATAGCCCAGCGAAGTCGCCGCCGCCGTCACCGCCGCGCTGAAAGCCGGCCACCCGGCAATCACGATCGGAGTCAATATGCAAACGCAACTCATAGGCTTTCTTTGTGGTTGGTTAAATGAGTTAAATAGGTAGCAGGTTCTGTGGCATAGCCGATGAATCACTCATTTAACCAATCACTTGTTTAACCATTCAATATTTCAAATCAATGTCCGGCATGTTGACTTCCGCCTGTCTTGGCGGACTTATGCTGTTCCTAAGTTTTGACCGGGCTTTGGACAATTCGTCACGCGACAACACCGCATTTTTCAACCGCTCGCGCCGCTGTTTCCACTCGCGGCGAACAAACCGCCAAATGAACGCCGCAAGCAGCATGGCGACACCCGGCAGGGCGGGCACAATGTAATTCCTGAAATTGTCGGCGCCGATGATCGCGTAAATCAGGCCGCCGAGACCAACCGCGCCCACGAACCCAAAAAGCGTCCCCAGGAAAAGCATTCCGTAGCGCCGGTCTTTGTCGGCGTTGTAGGATTCTTCCATGAATGATTTCATCGGCGTGAGTTACAATTTCATCCGCCGCGCCGGTTACGTCTTTCGCGTTCCATGCGGCACGCTGGCGTTGCGCGCGCGACCGGCCGCCCAATTGCGTTGCGAGCTGATTTTCTCCGACATCGTCCTGGCCAGCGGCACCGTCTGGCCGAGCGTGGCCAGAACGTGTTCGGTGGCCAGTTCCTGCTTGGCATAGAACGCGTCGTAAAGCGCGCTGATGATGGCCTCCTCGATTTCCGCGCCGCTCAAATCCTTGCTGGCGGCCACCAGCGCTTCGAGATCGAATTGTTTCGGGTCGCGCCCGCGCTTGGATAGATGGATTTTGAAAATCTCGCCGCGTTCCTCCTCGCTAGGCAGGTCCACGTAAAAAATTTCGTCGAGCCGTCCTTTGCGCAGCAGTTCCGGCGGCAGTTGCGACACATCGTTGGCCGTGCAAACCACGAATACCGCCGCCTTCTTTTCAGAAAGCCACGTCAAAAAAGTGCCGAACACGCGCGCCGTCGTGCCGCCGTCGGTCGCACCGGAGCTTTGCGAACCGACGAACGCCTTGTCAATTTCGTCCACCCACAGCACCGCCGGCGCCACGGATTCCGCCACGGAAATCGCGCGACGCACATTTTCCTCCGACGACCCGACGAGGCTGCCGAACATCCGGCCCATGTCGAACCGCAGCAAAGGCAGTTGCCACCGCCGCGACACGGCCTTGGCGCACAGGCTCTTTCCGCAGCCCTGCACGCCAAGCAGCAGAATCCCCTTCGGCGCGGGCAGGCCGAATGCCCGCGCCTCGTCGGTGAAGGCAATGGCGCGCTTGGTCAGCCAGTCTTTCAGCACGCTCAAGCCGCCGACGTTTGAAAAATCCTCACTCGCGTCATAATACTCCAGCAGCCCGCTCTTGCGGATGATCTGCTGCTTCTCGGCAAAGACCTCCTGCACGTGATCGCCGCTCAAGCGCTGTTCCTGGACGATGATCTTGGCGAACACGTTTTCCGCCTCGCCGAGGGTCAGGCCCAGCGCGGCCTGCAACAGCCGGTCGCGGCCTGCTTCGTCGAGGTCAATCTGGATCTGCTTGTGGTCGCGCACTTCGGCGATGATTTTGTCGAGCATCCTGCCGAGATCCTCCTTCGACGGCTGCGGGAAATTGATGACGGTGACTTCCTTGTCCAGTTCGGCGGGAATTTCCATCACGGGCGAAATCAGGATGATGGTTTTGAAGCTGTTTTTGAGATGCAGCGCGATATCCTTCAACTTGCGGATGATGGCGAAGTTGTTTTTCGTCAGGAATGGATGGAAATCCTTGAACAAAAAAATCGCCGGCTCAACCTGCTCGATCACCTGGTCCAGCGCGGCGATGGGGTCCTTGGTCGAGGCGTTGCGGCTTTTCTGCGACTGGATGGACGAACCGGCGGGCACGATGCCGTTGCTGAACGTCCACTCGAAGACCTTTTTCTGCCGCTTGGCCGCAATCTCGACGATGAGATTCTGCACGCGCATTTCCTCGCTTGTGATGATGTAGAGGATCGGGTAGCGCGCCCGGATGAGCGTTTCGATTTCAGTCTGATAATTCATGTTTGGGTGATGGGTGATGCTTTATACGCGCCGCGATTTGTTCGCATCCAGGATTCAATTCGCGCAGCAATTCTGCGACAGGCCGGGTCAGGTTGTGAACCAAAATCCTGCCGTCCGGCAAAATCAAAAGTTCCGCGCACAATTTGTTCAGAGAGTTCTTCATGGAATCAAATTCAACCCGAGATGTTCAGCGATTTGCCAGGCGCGCCGGGTTTCGCCGGCGGAAACCGTGCCGCGCAATTCAGGGTGCCGCGCCGATTTCCACGCCGGCCAAAAGCCGGAGCGCAGGTTCGCTTTGACGCCCGGCAGATTTTCCGCCAGCCATTCCGCCGCTGGCCTCCAACAACACTCCACATGCCCGGGCATCAGCAGGTGGCGGACAATGAGTTCGCTGTTGGCCGGAGCGCCGGCCTCCGGAACGGCGCGTTGGAGTTCACGCTTTAGCATGTCGTCGGCACAAGCTAAAGCTTGAACTCCAACATATTTGGGCCGGTTTGGAATTCGGCGTTCCAGGCCGGACTGACCCGCAAACCAAAGCACATTTTCCCGGACGACGCTGGTGTATTCCGGCACTTTCGCCAGCCGCCGCGCGCAATCGTCGTTGCCGAATTTGTAATCCGCCAGCCAGACATTGAACATGCCATCGAGCAATTCTCGCGACTGGGCCGAGCCGTGCGCGTTGGTTTTCCACACCAGCTTGGCGTCGTCCGGCAGATGCGAGACGAGATCCAGCGCGGCGTGCAGATGAATCGTCGGCTCGCCGCCGAGAATCATCACCGTTTTTGCGCCATTTTCCAGTGCGCGCATCGCCCGCGCCGCCATTTCTGCCGCGCTGAAGCTTTTACCGGCGCGCGGATTCCAGCTTTCCGCGCCCGTGATGCAAGAATCGCAGCGCAAATCGCAGCCGCTTAATGCGACGGCAAACGTCGGGATCAATTCCAATTCATCCGTCACTTCCGTTTGTGCCATGAAAAATCGCGCCTCGGCTCCGGCGTGGCACAAGCCGGTTTCGCCCGCCAGCCGGTTCACACCGCAATGGTGCGCACAAAGATGGCAGTCCGCCAGCGCCGCGCGCGCCGCCGCCGCGCGTTCGCGGGCCAGCATGGAGCGCCGCTGGAGTTCACGCTTGAGCGTGCCGCCCAAATCAGCACAAGCTGAAGCTTGAACTCCAACGACACGCCGGGTCGGAGCCTGGCGTTTCTGTTCGGCGCAAATCATAATTCCAATCGGGCGATGCGTTCGGATTCCGCCACCCGGCTGTGGCGGCTCATCACGCGCCTTTGGCCGAGCGCGAGGTAAATCCAGCCCGCGCCGCCCCCGCAAGCCATCGAGAGAGTGGCCGGCCATCCGCCGCATGAGAAGAACGTGACCATCGCATTGATGACCGCGATGACGATGGCCGCCTGTCGCACGGACACTTCGCCGAGACCGAGCATGAGGATCCGTTCCCGGCGGTAGTTCCGGTCCCAAGCGACGAGCAACGCAAAGATCACTGCGGTCACACCAACCACGGGCCTGTCGGCTTGAGGCTCAAATAAAATGAATGGCAATGAACCGGCAAAAGCGGCGAACAGGCAGAACGCCCAATAACTTTTCGATGACCAGTCGCGCGCCAAAATGCTGGTCAGCGTGGCCAGCCAGAATAGAAACACAGCCCAGCCCAGAATTCCTCCATCCAGAGTGGCATAGGTCAACACGCGCCAGACCTGCCCTTTCCACACCAGCGCGGGCGACAGGCCCAACCATTTCACGAGCTGTGATTGGCCGGTGAGGTGCGCCTCGATCCAAATAGCCGGAAAGCTCAAAGCATAGATGCCGAGGAACAGCAACATTACTTTCGGAAGCGCAAATATGTTTTTGACGGGATGGTTCATGGATTTCCTCCAAAAAAGCGCCGCCACCAGGTCTGATCGGGTTTGGGTTCGGCGTCGGTTGACTTTTTCAGACGCCGTGCAATTTCCGGCGGCACGACGGTCTGCGCGGCATCAAATCGGATCATTTCGTCCACGCTGGCGAATTCGCGGCCGGCCGTCTGCCGGGTCTGCTGCGTTTCTGCGTTCTGTTGTTCCTGGGAAAGCTTGGATTGCTGTTTCATGGTCTTCAGGCGGTTTTCTCAAAGTGCGCGGCGAACGCTTTCCGGGCGCGATGTAATTTCCCGCGCACCGCATCCGCGGATTGCCCCGTCAACCGGGCGATGTCGTCATAACTCAATTCCTCGTTGGCCACCAGCAGCAGGAGCAGGCGGTATTCGTCGGTAAGGGCGTCCAGCGTTGTCTGGATGCGGTCGCCGAGTTCCTTGATTTCCAGAACGCGCAGCGGAGAATCGGATTTCGCGGTAGCGTTGTCCCAGACGGCTTCGTCCACGCCGCTGACGAGGTTGCGGCTGTGCCAGCTTTGGCGGAGGTTGATGCAGTGGTTGATGGCGATGCGATAAAGCCAGGCCCGAGCCGAGGCGTCGCCGCGAAAATCGCCCCACTTTTTGTAGGCCTTGAGAAAAACGTCGTGCGTGGCGTCCTCCGCCTTGTGCGGTTCGCCGAGAAGCCGGAGCGTCAGGTAAAAAATCTCGCGGTTGTGGGCTTGATACAACTCCGCGAATTCGTCCGGCGCCAGTTCCAAGACCGGCGGTTCCGCGCGTTCGGTTTCACTTTGAATTGAATGGTCCACGAGTGATTCCACGCCCATTTGACAACACAAAGCCTCCCGCGTCACGCAAACAAAACGGATTTGTGCGATGAAAATGGATTGCCCATCGGTTGGTGCCGGTGGCGGGACTCGAACCCGCACGACTTTTTATGGTCCCAGGATTTTAAGTCCTGTGCGTCTGCCATTTCGCCACACCGGCAACCTTTATTAACAACGACTTACGATTGTGTTACCACTCCATACTTGACGTTGTGCCACTATTTGTGCCACTGTTATGGCATGAAGGCAAGTGATGCCACTAGCAATGACCAAAATTGTGAAAAGCGCCAAGCTCATGGCGCTACTTTCGCAAAAGTATTGGATGGGCGCAAGCAACCGATTCGCGGACTGTGGATCCGTGGCACACGTTATTATGCCCGGCTGAATGTTGAGAATCCCCTCACCGGCATCAAAAAGAACCAGCGCGTGCCTTTGGTCACGAAGGATGGCATTCCGGTTCAGACGGTGGCACAAGCAATGGCCGAATTAAAGCGATTGCAGACGCAACGGTCAGACAACACGCTGCCGACGCTGGCACGAACGCCGAAGTTTAACGAATACTCGGCGCGTTATCTGGATTTTATCGGCAGTGGTCAGGGAACCAAAAAGCTGGGAACGGTGGCGAAAGAAAAAGCGCTCCTGAAACGCTGGAATAATTATATCGGCGGGTTGCGTCTCGACCAGATCAAGCGGGTTCACGTCAATCGGTTTATCGAATCTCGCCTCAAGGAAAACGTGTCCCCGCGAACCATCAACTTGGATGTGATTGTGCTGCGGGTCGTTTTCAAGCGCGCCCTGTCCGATGGACTGGTCCAGCGGTTGCCAATGGAAGGGTTACGACCGCTCAAAACCAGCACCAAGAAACGCTCATTGTTCACGGCGGCTGATCTGGACAAACTTTGCAAGGCTGCGTTTGAAACGAAGCAGAATAAACAGGGTGGCGATGTTCCGGTCACTGAAAACGCGCAGGAATTTGTGGATTACATCAGGGTGCTCGCCTATAGCGGCGCACGCCGCAACGAAGCCCTCGGCATACGCTGGGAGGATGTTGATTTTGGAAACAGCCAGCTTTTCATCCGCCGACAGATCACCGAGCGCGGAATCGAAGACCTCAAGAACCGCGATGCGCGCGTGGTGGATTTCAATCCGAAGCTGAAGGCGCACCTTCTCGATATGAAGGCACGATCTCACGACGCCTCGCAATGGCTTTTCCCGTCACCCCAGCGAGGCGAAAAGGATATTCCCGCAAAGACATTTCGCGAATCGTTGGTGCTGGTTCGCGAGCGCGCGAAACTGCCGAGCTTTGGATTTCACGATTGCCGGCACCATTTTATTTCAATGGGCGTCATGAGTGGCATTGATTTTATGACGATAGCTGCCTGGGTGGGACACAAAGATGGCGGCGTCCTGATTGGAAAGGTTTATGGACATCTGGCCAACGAGCATCGCAAAGCAATGGCCGGGCGAATGAATTTTGAACCGGTCCAGCAGAAATCAGATAAATCCGCCTGACCTCGCATTTTAGTTTTTAGTTGTGCCAGCATAGCAGTTTTCGGTGGTGTTTTTTATGAAACACCATCAACGAAAATGCCGATGCTGCAAAAAATTGTTTACCACCGATCCTCGTAACCACCATCACCAACGATTCTGCAAGCGGGCACATTGCCGCAAAGCCAGCAAGATTTTCAGCCATAAACAATGGCTGGCAAAGCCAAGGACTTGGAAATTATGGGGCGGAGTGGCTGAAGTGGAGCGAGTCCGAGCTTGGCGCAAGCTGCATCCGTTCTACTGGAAACGCACAATTCCCCTTATTTCACCGAAGCTAAATTGCGCTACATAGTTTTCATCGTCGCTGCTCGCACCCTTCTGCCATCATGGAAGAATGCTTTCCAGCTTTTGGCCGGAAACCATTACGAAGTCATAAAATACAACCGTCAGCACACAACATGAGCCATGAGTCACCAACGCCAAAGCGTGCTGCCGCCTACGCGCGCCGGTCGTCAAAGCATCCGCAGTTTTCGGTTGTTCGGCAGATGGCCGTGATTCGCAAATATGCCAAGCGGCGCGGTCTGATAATCGTAAAGAATTATTCGGATGGGGCGAAAGGTGGCGGGAAGGCATGAGTAACGATGTTCCCAATGATCCGTCATCGGCCGACGACAACCCGTTCCAACCCCACCGGAAGCACGGTGCCAACCCCGACGAGTGGTTGAACAGCGCGGCGGTGTATGTGCGGATGTCCACGGAACATCAGCAATATTCCACGAGCAACCAGATGGACGTGATCCGCGAGTATGCCAAAAAGCGCGGGCAGGAAATTGTCAAAGAATATTCGGATGACGGGAAAAGTGGTCTAAACATCAAAGGCCGGGGTTCGCTGGAACAAATGATCCGTGATGTGCTTGAGGGCAAAGCGCATTACAAATCCATTCTGGTTTATGACGTGAGCCGGTGGGGCCGATTTCAGGATGCCGACGAAAGCGCCTATTACGAATACATCTGCAAACAGGCGGGCGTGGCGGTTCACTACTGCGCGGAACAATTTGAAAATGACGGCAGCCCGATCTCCACCATCATCAAGGGCATCAAGCGGACGATGGCGGGCGAATACAGCCGGGAACTTTCGACGAAGGTTTATCAAGGCGCGTGCCGGTTGGTGAAACTTGGATTCCGGCAGGGCGGCGCGGCGGGTTACGGGCTGCGCCGGGTTTTGGTGGACGCCAACGGCGTGAAAAAGGGTGAGTTGAAAATGGGCGAACAAAAGAGCATCCAGACCGACCGCGTGGTGCTGGTGGCCGGGCCGGACGAGGAGGTTGCCATCGTGCGGCGGATTTACCATGAGTTCGTCACCGACGGGAAATTTGAATCCGAGATTGCCGCCGGATTGAACGCGCAAGGCATCTTGACGGACTACGGGCGAGCCTGGAACCGGGGGACAGTGCATCAAGTGCTGACCAGCGAAAAATACATCGGGAACAACGTCTATTCCCGGACTTCGTGCAAACTGAAAAAGAAGCATGTCAATAATCCGCCGTCCGAATGGGTGCGAGCGAACGGCGTTTTCGCGGGCATCATCGAACCAGAATTATTCCTGAAGGCGCAGGAAATCATTCTGGCCCGCAGCCGGAAATATACCGATGCCGAGATGCTGGAACATCTGCGCGCCGTGTTGCTAAAACACGGACGCATTTCGGGCATCCTGATTGACGCAGCGGAAGACCTGCCATCGAGCACGGCATTTAGTCATCGCTTCGGCACACTGATAAACGCCTACCGGATGATCGGCTATAATCCGGGAATTGATTTCAGCTTTATCGAGGAAAATCGGCGGCTGCGGAAACGCCATCCAGAACTGGTGGCGGAGGTCATTCAAAAAATCACGGCGCTGGGCGCGCACGCGGTCTGGAACAAAGAAACCGAATTGCTGGACGTGAACCACGAAATGAGCGTGTCCATCGTGCTCTGCCGGCATACCGAGACCGGCGCGGGTTCGTCGCGCTGGCTGATCCGGCTGGATGCCAGCGCCCGGCCCGACATCACAATCGCCGTGCGCATGGACGCCACGAACGAAGGCATCCGCGATTATTATGTGCTGCCGGCGATTGACATGACGTGGGAAAACCTGCGCGTGGCCGAGGTCAACGGCATTTATCTGGACACCTACCGCTGCGACACGCTGGATTATTTTTTCGGCATGGCGGAGCGCGTGAACCTGGAGGAAACGATATGAATGATGAAGTAATAATGATTCCCATTGCGGAGATTCACATTTTGAATCCGCGCCACCGCGACCAGAAGAAATTCGAGGTGATCGTCAACAGCATCAAGACGCTGGGCTTGAAGATGCCGATTACCGTCAGCCTGCGGGCGGAGAACGAACCGGCGGGGCCGAAATATGACCTGGTCTGCGGCCAAGGCCGGATGGAAGCGTTTATCGCGCTCGGCCATCTGGAAATTCCGGCCATCGTGGTGGAAATCACGAAAGAGGAACGGTTGATCCGCAGTTTGGTGGAGAACATCGCGCGCCGTTATCCCGCGACGATGGATTTGATTCGCGAGATTGAACGGTTGCGCGCCGACGGCTACACCAACCATCAAATCAGCGAGAAACTGGATATATCCGACACGATGGTCAGCGGGCTGCTGTCCTTGAAAAAGGCGGGCGAAGGGCGATTGCTCCAAGCCGCGCTCGCGGGGAAAATTCCGTTGTGGGTCGCCATTGGCATTTCCAAAGCGGACACGCCGGAGATGCAGCGCGAACTGCTGAAAGCCTACGAGGGCAAACAACTGAATTATATGTCCCTGCGCATGGTCAGGCGACTGATTGAAAAACGGCGTTTGCTGGGCAAACAAAACAAAGATGGCCCGCGCAGCAGTCGAACCAGCGCCGAAACGATTGTGGCCAACTTCCGCAAAGAAACTGAGCGCCAGAAACTGATGATTAAAAAATCCCGGATTTGCGATGCGCGGCTGTTGAACGTGGTCACGGCCTTTAACAAGCTGGTGGCTGATGAGCATTTCCTGACGCTGCTGCGGGCGGAAGCACTGGAGACGATGCCGAAATTTCTTTGGTCTAAACTAACACCCTCAATAAAACCAACCACATGAGCAACGCAAAAATTGGATTCGCGATGAAAACAATCCGGCTGCTGCTGGAAAACATCCTGCCGGTGCGGCAAATCACCGAAGCGCACAAAAAAGCCAACCGATACGAAACCATCCTGGCCTCCCTCAAGGTCGTGGGATTGGTCGAGCCGCTGGTGGTGTTTCCGCAAAAAGGCCAGCCGGGGAAATACATGCTGGTGAACGGACACATGCGCCACTATGCGATGAAGGAATTGGGAATGACCGCCGCCGACTGCATCATCGCCAACGACGACGAAGGTTTCACCTACAACGCGCGCATCAGCCGGCTGCCGGCAATTCAGGAACACAAAATGATCTCACGAGCCGTGAAAAACGGCGCGAGCCTGGAACGCATCGCGGCGGCGCTGAACATTTCAACACAGGGGGTGAAAGCCTCGTTGAATCTGTTGGTGGGCATCAGCCATGAAGCCGTGGAATTGCTGAAAGACAAACCCATTCCGCCCAAATCCCTCCGACTGCTGAAAAAGGTGACGGCCGAGCGGCAGGTTGAAATCGCGCGGCTGATGATTGACGCGAATAATTATCATGCCGGGTATGCCGAGGGGTTGGTTTTGGTCACGCACAAGGAATTGCAGGTGTCCGCCGACCAGCCAAAAAAGAAGAAGGGCATGACCGCCGAATCCATCGCCAAAATGGAGCAGGAAATGGAGACGCTGGAAAGCGGCATGAAAGCGATCACCGAAAATTACAAAGAAAACATGTTCACCCTGCAAACCGCCTCCACCTATATCAAAGCCCTGCTGAAAAACACGCGGGTGGCCAAGTATCTGAAGGCGAAGCACGCGGAAATCGCCACGGAATTTCAAAACATGGCGGCGGCGGAAACGGTGTGATTTTTTAGTTGGACTGGACAGATGGTCCGTGTTGCATCGAACCCGTGCGGATTTAAGGAGGGGGTTTTCGCCAGGCAATGGTGGGGGCGATGATGGGCAAAGTTGAAATGAGCAAATCGAATGGCGAAAATGTGGTGCCGAAATCGTCGCCGGATGGCCTTTTGTTCGCGTTTGCTGCTGGGGCACAATCGAATTGTGGGGAATCACGAATTGCCTGACGACCATAACGATTGCGTTTGACCTTGCTGACAATTTGTTTGCGATTTAGCCTTCGTCCTTACGCAGAGAATCGTCATGAAACATATTTTTATTTCACATGCTGGCGCAGACGCGGAGATTGCTAAACGGCTGGAAAGCGATCTGCGGAATGCCAGCCACGAAACAAAAGTTGATACAAACGAATTGAAGCTGGGCGTGGACGCAATTGGTTTCATGAACGACGGCATCGCGGGCGCTCACACTGTAATCATCATTTGAGACCTCTGAAAAAGGCTGTTTGAGTTGTTTGTTTTGATGTCACCGATATTTTTCAACGTGAAAATCGGTTTGCCGAACTGAAGGCCGCGAGCGCTTTTGCGCCTCGCGGCCGGTCGTTTCCGCCCGGCGGCGGGCGGTTGGCGGCATGGTTTTTCATGCCGCGCTCAAATTGGCCAGCCGTTTCAGATTCCAACAGATGCATTTGAACTCCAGTTCCAGCCGGTTGGCGTTCGTGGCCCACATAGCGCACCCGCCGATAGCCCGCGCTCCGCTTCCACCAGCCAAACACTTTCTCAATCTTGCACCGGATCGAACTGAACAGCCGGTTCGCCCGCACCGTCGCCGGGCGCAGCTTCTGCGCCGCGGCTGGGCTTGCGCAAAATCCCGTTGGCCACGCCGTGTTCGCCCGCACCATTCGCTGCGGGCCTTGCTCCAATACGCCTTGTCGGCCATGACCATTTCCTCGTCGCCTTGAACCACGTTTTCAAATTCCTGGCTGTCATGCACGTTGGCGGCGGTCAGCGTCACCTGCCGGATCAGCGTGTGGGTTTCATCCACCGCCACATGCGCCTTGTAGCCATAATGCGGCTGGCCTTGTTTCACCGTGTAACCCGCGTCGCCGTCACCGCCGGTTTGATCGCCCTTGGCCGGCGCGCGGCGCGCCGCTTGCAACAGCGTCGCATCCACCAGCGTGCAGGTTTTCAAAATCAAGCCCTTGGTTTGCAGTTGCCGGTTGACCAGCGCCAGCAGGTTTTCGTGCAGGCCGTGTTCGCGCAACCGCTGGCGGAAACGCACCAGCGTGGTTTCATCCGGCACGGCGTCCTGCAAACCCAGACCGACAAAGCGCCGCCAACTCAAGCGGTCGCTGACCAGTTCCTCGCACTGCGGATCGGACAAACCGTAGCAGTGCTGGAGCAAACTCATCTTGAAGAGCGCCAGCGGCGCGCACGGCGGACGCCCCGTCGTCGCCGGATACATCGCCTGCAACGCCTTTTCAACCGGCTGCCAATCCAAGGTCCGGTCCAGCCGTTCCAGAAACTCATTGGTCGGCGTGGCGATCATCAGGCTGTCCAAAAGTCCCAGTTGGCGATTGGTCGTCGTTTGCATGTCTCTCTGACGCTTTATTCAAATCATCACGTTTCAAAGACGTTTTGCAGAGGTCTCCATTTATTCCAAACACACGCCGCAGGCAAAATGGCAGAAACTCGAAATCCACTCGGCGGTCTGGAATGAGGTCGAGCAATCTGGTGGCATGTGCATGGTGGTGAGGCTTGATGATTCACCATTGCCGCCGGTGCTTGGTCCAAAAGTTTTTGGGACATTGAACGTGGACGACCCCAATTCCTATAAAAAGATTTTGGAAGCTTTGTGCGATGCAATTTTGTCTGGGAAAACTGCCTCTTCATTGGTTTTAGAGGCGTTCAAACTGGAATCAAGCAATCCATTTCGCCGTGTTCGAGCTGAATATTTCGAGGATCGGCCAGACCTGCTGGCCAAGACATTCTCCCCTCCAGACGCACAAAAAACCGGCGCGCTTGAGGAAATGAAGCCATGCTTCCTAGAGGGATCACGGGGAACGGGCAAATCCATGCTGCTGCTCTCCCTGCGAGCACGCAATTTTCTTGCACGTCACAAAGGAATTGCTGGTGGCCAGAAAGTGTTTGGTTTTTACCTAAAACTTAGCCGAGGTGCTATATGCAACGCGGGTTTGTCAAATTCCTGTGGGGATCCAAAAATTCTCAACGAGCAGGATTTTATTCAAATCACCGACATCGGATCCCAAGAAATCATCATTTGCCTCCTTGAAAGTTTATTTTCAGAGATTGATTTCTGCATTAAGCTGCAACTCTTGAATTGTGACGGCCATGTCGAAAAGGCCCTGGCGGAATCCGCCTATTCGGCACTATTCGACTCGGATCAAAATCTGCCTAGAAATTTGGAAGAATTGCTCAATAATTTAGCCAGTATCCATCTCAAGATCGCTGGCTTTATCAGGCGGAAATTCATTTATGGCGAACAGGTCTATGTTCCCATTGCAACCTTTGACTTAGAGGCGTTGAAGCGAATTATCAAGCTGGTTAGAACAATGATTCCGGTATTCGCCAATGCCACCTTTATGGCTTTGTTGGATGAGTATGAAAACCTATTTCCATATCAGCAACGGATTGTAAACAGTTACGTTAAGTTAGCTCCGCCGGATGCATCCGTGAAAATCGCAAAAAAAATTGGAACTGCGGATACTTCTGGGACGATGACAGGACAGGAGTTGCAGGAAATCCATGACTATACACGCGTTCCACTGATTTACGATCTTGAAGACAAAGAACAGCATGGTGCTTACAATCAACTTCTCACCCACATAGTCACCAATATTCTTAAGAATGAAGGATTGCCATTTAGCAGCATGCAAAACCTGTTGCCAGCAGACCCTGCGGATGAGGTTGGCGCGGAGGCTTTGCTTGCTGCCGTGGCCAAGCTGTGCAAAGTGAGTGTCAAACAGTTTCAGCACTGGCCAGCCGAGAAACAGCGGGAAAAATTGACCTACTACGGCGAGACCGCAATCTACAGGGTATTATACGGGAATAAAGGGCGGCACAGGATCAAACATTTTTCTGGATTTAATGATCTAGCATTTTTGAGTTCTGGAGTGATCCGCTATTTTCAAGAGTTCCTTGGGGTAGCCTATCATTTGACTTACGGTTCCGGCCAAAGACCGACCGATCCGTTCGTTCTGCCACCAAAAAAGCAATCTGATGCGGTTCATTTTGTTTCACAACACAATCTAACCACGCTAAGTAAGAACATTGAGGCAGACGGGGAAATATTAAAATACTTTCTGCTCGATTTAGGCGATTGCCTTAGATTCAAGCTTCTGAACCACTCCAGCGAACCAGAGGCGGCGAGATTGACGATTGCTGATCCTGAACATTTGGACTCAGCCAGAACGTATTTTTATCCGCGCGATTGATCGGTGTGCCGGTGAGGCCAAACAGAAACGCATTCGGCAGCGCCTCGCGCATCTTGCGGCCGAGATCGCCTTCTTGTGTGCGATGCGCCTCGTCCACCATCACGATGATGTTCGACCGCTCGTTCAACTTTCCGCCCGCCTCGCCGAATTTGTGAATCGTCGTGATAAGCACCTTGCGCACGTCCTGCGCCAGCAATGTCTGCAACTCCTGCCGCGTCGCCACGCCGACCATGTTCGGCACGTCCGCCGCGTTGAACGTGGCGGTGATTTGCGTGTCGAGGTCAATGCGGTCCACCACGATGATGACCGTGGGATTACCGAGCTTGGGATGCAGCCGCAGCTTTTGCGCGGCGAAAACCATGAGCAACGACTTGCCGCTGCCCTGAAAATGCCAGATGAGACCCTTCTTCGGATAACCCTTCACCACGCGCTCGATGAGCTGGTTCGTGGTGAAATACTGCTGATAACGGCAGATAACCTTGATGCGGCGATGCTTCTTGTCCGTGGCGAAAAGCGTGAAGCTTTGCAGGATGTCCAGCACCACCTCGGACCGGAGCATGGATTCCACCGTCCGGCGCACGTCCGCCAGCGAACCTTCCGACTCATTCTCCCGGGTGCGCCATGGACTCCACATCTCAATCGGCATCCGAATCGAACCGAAGCGGAACGCTTTGCCCTCGGTGGCAAAGGAAAAAACATTCGGCACGAACATCGCCGGCACTTGCCGTTCGTAAATCTCGTTCACCTGAAATGCGCCGTCGAACCACGTCACCGCGCTGCGCGTGGGCGTCTTGGCCTCGCCAATGACGATGGGTAAGCCGTTGACTACAAACACTACGTCGAACCGCTTCGTGATCGTGCCCGCCTGAAACGTCCACTGATTGACAACGGTGAGACGGTTGTTCGCGGGCTGGACGGTGTCCACCAGCCGCACGGAAACGTGCTCGCCGTTATGGCCGAAAGGCATCGTCTTCTCACCGCGCAACCAGGCCATGAAATTCTCGTTCGCCCGGACCAATCCATCGGCCTGCACGGAAAGAATGGTCGCCCGCAGCGCGTAAATCACCTCGTCGGCGCGGTCGGGCTGGGCGGCGATTTCCGGGTTGAGCCGAAGCAACGCCTCGCGCAACCACGATTCCACCATCACGTCGCCGGGCTGACGCGGCACTTGCACGCCGGGAACGTAACTCCAGCGCGATGGCTTAAATTCACTTCCGAGCGAAGCGCCGGGCGGCGCGTCGTGCATCGGTTCAACGGCGGTGGTGCGGCCCAGATTCTCGACGGCATCGAGAATCATCTGCTCGACGGTGTTGGATTCGTTGAAACTCATAGCTGGTCTCCCAAGGTTGCGTTGATGAGCGTTTGAAGAATACGGCGCTGCGTCGCTACATGTGCTCGCGTCGTGCGATGTGCCGACGCAATTTCATCCAGCTTGCGCACAAGAGGCTCCTGCTCCCGAATTGGTGGAACTGGAACTTTGACTTTCTTCAGGTTGCCCGCGCTTATGTTTGACTGGCTCACGCCCGGCGTGGCAAATTCACGAACCGAAGTCTGCCCGTGCGGACTGTTGAGATAGTAGTTTAAGAACGCTGGTAAGAGCATTGATCGGTCAGTTTGGACGCGGACTAAATATGAAGCAAAAAGGTAACAGCCGTCCAAGTTGGCGATTCCAACTTTTCCAACCAAGTCAGCGCTATTTGTCCGATTGAAAAGAATATCACCTTTCTTGATTTCGAAATCGGCGGCAACTTCCGCAGACATATCGGCATATTTTAGATCGGTGGCGGCAACCAGCTCTTCGTCGTAATTCATCATCCGCAGAATCGGGTAGCGCCCCGTTTCATTAAGCGCACAGGATAAACCATACTGGCACGTTGCTACTTCATTGAGTAGTCGCATCGGATGCCTGGACTGCTGCGCCTTGTCGGATTTCACCGGTTTGCCGTATAAAGTGTATTCCTCCATCGCGGCATATTTGAGTGCAGACAACACGTCAAGGTTCACAGATGAAGCTTGAATATTTTCATCCACCGCCCAGAGGATTTCGGCGATGCGGCGCTGCTGGTCGAGCGGCGGGAGGTCGAACTCCTCCAGCTTGAGCGTCGTCCAGTTGATGGTGGGCGAGAGAGAGCCGACCGAAATGTCCACGGCGCGGTTCATGAACTTGTCGCTCATCATCAGGAACGGCAGGAACTCCGGCAGCACCACCTTCGGCTTCGCTCGCGCCACCATCGCGTGCGCCGAGCAAATCCCGTCCACCTCCGCCACCGCCAGCTTGCGCTGATACGCCCGTCGGCGTCCGAAAATCACGTCGCCTTTGCGGAAGCCGAGCTTCGTGCCGATGACATCACTGCCCTTCCCGAATAAATGACACCTGGGATAGCAAACTTTCTTCAATCAAGAAATGGCCACCCGCGCCCGTCACTTTTCCGCTGCGCAGGTCAAAGACGCCGGCTTCCTGGATGCCGACGCGTGCAATTTCTTTCAAGTGTTTAAACCAAAGCAACTGTTCGTTCCTCCGTCGCTCCTCGATAAGCTCTTTGAGTTCAGCATAACGAATGGTCTGTGTTCGCCCTTTGTAGCGATAATAAATTTCCCCCTCTTTAAGTGCCTTGCCATCGTCTGTTCCTTTACGACAAATGACAGGTTTGTTTCGTGATTCTCGAAAATGGAGAATCCCATATTCCTTTCCGCCGATCTCATGGATGTGGCGATCCCACTCAACCTCTGGATCAAAGTGCTCGTTCAGATATGCAGACATCTTTTCCGGATCCAATTCATTGAATCGATTATCCTTTAGACCAATTAGTTTGTGCGGTGAGTTGGCAATCCCATAAACAATGTAGCCGCCCTTTGCATTTGCGAACGCCCCGGCAGAGCGAATGTATTTTCCAAGGCTTTGGAAATTGAACGCCTCTTTGAACTCCAACCAGCCACTTTCACGCGAAACGAGCCGGTCTGGGTGCTTGGGCGAAACCGCAAAGATGCGATTGAGAACTTCTTGGGTGAAAGGAGTTGAATTCATCTGCTGGCCTCGCTTTCCACGTTCCTGTCAAACCGCGACCAGTTCGTGCGGCTGAATAACGGCAGTTTGACCCAGTTGGGATTAAGCTTGAGCTGGGCGCGGGATGGTGGGGCGCAAATCATGTTACGAAAACCCAACGCTCTTCATGTGGTTCTGAAGTGAAACAACTCTATCACCACAGCCAGCAGCGACTGAAGCCTCTTCAATGTCATGATCGCCGGTAACCAAGAAAATCTTCGCGTCATCAATTACGTGAGAACTACCAACGGAGAAGCAAACGAGGAAGTCCCAGATATAGTTGCCCCATTTCGGGTTATCAATGTTCGGTGGCGACGACGTTGTGAGCTTCTGTAGCAGCGCCGACATCAAGCGAAGTGGGACGGTATATACGTCATGGACAACTTTGGCTTTCCCCAGAATCTCAGCCGGCTTTAACTGAAGTCCAACCACGTCCGCGCAGACCGCAACAGTGTATAATGCCAGTGCATCTTCCCAGCCACGCGCCACAGATGAGTCACGTGACACAAGAAGACGTTTCATCCAATCGGTCCACTGAGTTTCCAGCCGCTTCACCTGATCTGCGCATCTTTTAAAGTTTTCGAGCATCTGTGTGCTGGCAATGTCTGGATAATTTTTGTTTACGTAGCGTGCCAGCACGCCCATATCCTTCACACGTTGCTCATTGCCGGGAGGGATTATTCTGAAAAGTTGGTGACACATTTCCGAGCGTGGTTCCGGGCAGTAGCATAAGCCACTTGCGTCCGGCTTTTTCGTATGTTCGGCCAGAGCCGCCAAGGCAGACATGCAGGGCCTGTAGTCGCGATCATTCTTATCTGCGAGATGCGCTGACAACTCCAACATGACTACAGGGTGGGCTAACGCCAACACGCCACACTCAAGCTCGCGCTGTCTTAAAGATTGAACTTTGCGACGACCCAACGTGCGGTATGCATTCGTATCGAAGATAACAACCTTCTTTATGCCTGGAGGCAGACTTGGCTGCGGAGTGGGCATCGCGCCGCCGCCGCCGCCACTGTCGGCGCCGCTGATGATGATGGTGGTGGCGCTGCTCATGCTGGTGGTGCCGGTGGTGTTGCCGGTGGTGTTGACAACGATGTTGTCGTCGTCGCGCTCATCATCATGCTCGCGCTCATGCTCGTCATCCTGCTCATCATGGTAACCATGGTCATGGACGTGGTGATGAAGGTGGTCATCATTATGATGGTTGCACGAGTTTTTCGAGCGGCTCGATGGCATCTTGAATCAAGCGTTCTCCAGTGACTTCCAAAAGCTTGAGCGTGGGTGATAGTGAAACCAGCAATCCGTTGGCACAGGTATGGTGGGCCTCTTCCAAGTCCGCTTCATTCTCTGGCCGCAAGAGTTGTCGCAGACCAGTCCCGACCTGGGGAACAAGTTTGCGCCAACTGGTGGGAAAACTATTTTGAAGAGCGGCAGCCCAGACCACCGGCCATTTTTGCAGGGAGTCTTCTTCCCTAGCTTCAGCCAGTCGCGCGAGCGCGAGGACGCGCCCAAGGTCTTTGTTGCTGCGTTTAATGCTGCGCCCGGCGATCAAACTGCTCATGGTTTCCCGCCCGATGGCAGGATGATGCAACAAGTTGGCGAGGGCCATAGTCTCGGGACGGGCGATGGCGATGCCAAACGGCGTGGCAATGGGTTGAAATTCCGCGAGGGACAGGAAACCAAAACTGGGCAGACTGAAATGTCCGTTAGATGTGACGATGCGAACATCTTTTCGGTCGAGATCATTTTCCGATTCTGGGACGGTAAGCAGCTCTATAAACCACTCCGTCGAGCCGGGCGGATGAAGGCGAACGACGGATAGTTTATTGTCAGGTGTCTTGGCATCGCCAGGTTTGCCCCAGTCACCTTCGGCCCGCAGTTGCCATTTTTCCGCGAACAAACGGTCGGCGACGGCTTGTCCGGCGGGGATGGCTTGGATGCGCGGCGCAAGCAGACAATCCACGTCTTTCGTGCGAACTTGAAGTTTTGGATTGTCGGCAAAGAAGTAATATCCTGCCGCGAGGCTGCCGACGATGATGATATTCTGCCGGAAGTCTTCCGGGATAGCTTCGGCAACTTGTTTCAGCACGGCACTGGGCGAAATCAATTTAGCACTGGCGTCGTGACTCATAATGGGCGGCCTTTGGTTGCCGGAAAGGAATTGAGAAACTCAAGCGCCTGGGATTCGAGACGCATTTCGTGCAAATCGAGAAGACATTCCACCGGGTCGGCCCAAGGGAGTCCGTCCTCACCGGGTTGGAAAAGTGACTCTGCGCGGCGAATAGTATGAATCATTAATGTTGGCGATTCGTCACGCCGCACAGTCTTCTCCAAGCCTGGGTCAAGCCGCTCAACAAATGAAAGGTCTGCGGTTTTGCGCCCGGAGTGGATTGATATGTCGAGGCGTGGATTGCCAACGAGGTCGAGCGATGGCTGGTAGTGTTTTGCGCCCAACACGCCACCGACCGCGATGTCCTGACGCTGGAGTTGTCGTAGCCGACGAAGCAACGATTCAGGCGAGCGAGCCTGACCAGAGCGGTCTGCGAACCGAACTGTGCCGCGAACGTCATCTGACACCGCCAACAATCGCGCCCATTCTTCGCGTGGAAAAGACCGCAGTTCGACACTGCGGTCGGAATGACGTTTCAGGTAGTGATCGAAACGTTCCAGCGATCTCGAAATGGTGGGATGGCTTGTCCCGGATATTTCCATGAGCGAACTAATGGTCATCGGCCCTTTGCCAAGCAACCATTGGTGGATGAGGATGCGAAGGATGTCGTAGTGAGCTTCTGAACTTCGATTCAAACTGGCTGGTCGCCTGGTAATTTCATGCCGGATGATTTCTTCAAGCACGAGCACTTCACTGGCATTCGGAGAAGCTGGGATACCACTCCATTTACCAGATTGACGAATCACCATTGATAAACGCCCAAATAATTCCGGCTGGATCACTGAAGCTGCCCCCTTCCATTCCTCATGCAAACGGGAGATTGTGATGCTCGGCTCTTCCAGCACCAAAACCACGCGATTCACTTTTTTCGCGGAGGCGATTCGAGACATCTCCATCAAGGCCGAACGCAGTCTTCTGGCGTCCCTAGACTCGACGAGCACCTCGTAAACGGTGTCGTCCAAGATCGCATCAGCTCGAAAACCTGGAAAGTTATCAATCGGACACTCGAATTGAATCGTTTTCATGTAATCAAGGTGCGACTTTTATATTAAAGTCGCAAGTATAAATTAAAGTCGAGAGTTTATGTTTACGCATTTACAAGTGATTTAATGCCTTTCCGAACGATTTTTGAGCCTTCCAGCCAACCTCTAAATGCCACTGAATGGTCGGAATTGTCGGCAGGCGATGGTGAAGGTAGTCATCCACGGGAATTCAATCCTTGGCCAGCCGGTGAAAGATGTCGGCGATCCAGCCGGGCGCTTGAGGTGCATCCTGCACCAAGGCGGCGCGGTCAGCCGGTTTGAGATTGCGCCGCAAGCGGGCAATGGTGTCGTCATCCACATGTTTTCGTCCCAGCCAGCGCAAGGCCTGAATGACGAGCGCGCTGGCGGGATTTTTGGTTTTCACAGTGCGGGCCGTGGTGTGCTTGAAGATGATCGGAGATTTGCCCACTTGAATGTGGCGTTTGCGGCCATCGGTCAGATAAACCAGTTTCATGGGCACCTGGTCGGACAGGCCGAGTATGTTGGCCGCATGTGCGCCCGAGGTGTGCAGCGTGGCTTTGTCCCGTTTGGCGACTGCTTTGGCCACGGCATCCGTGGTGGTAGAGAGCCGCCCAAAGAGCGGGTGATTTCGCGGCAGATCGTAGAGACCGCGACCCACTTTTCTGAGAATCCCCGCCCGCGTATTGCGCGACAGAGCCTGATCCACGGCAGCCCGCGTGCCGAGATCGAGAAAATCGGCGGGCGTGAAAACACGTGCCTTGCCCCGCGCCCGGATGCGGGCAAGGATTCGCCGGTCAATGGATTGAATGTGTTTGCCCATATTATTTTGTCAGATAAAGATATGCGTATATCTGACAAAAAAAAGCTGCATTTCAGGTGATTTCCGTTCAGTCATCGGCTGCGATTATTAGTGACTGCAAGGACTTGCGGGTTTTGGCGGCGCTTTCCAGCCAGCCGTTGAGCGCTACGGTGAGATCCGGCTTGTCCGCCGCTACCGAGTTTGAATCTGATCCGCCATTCGCGGCCGGCGCGACGTAAAGCGGGATGCTCAAGTTACCGTCCTTGGCGCGGATTTCTTCCAGCTTGGCGACGCGGGTGAAGCCGGGTTCGTCTTTGAACTGTTCGTAGGCTTGGACGATGCGTTCTATATGATCGTCGGTCAGAAAACTCTGGGCGCGTTCGCGGGTGACTTCGTTGACCGCGTTGATGAACAGGATTTTATTTTTCCGTGCCTTGGGCTTGGCAGTCCGACAGATGACCACACAGGCTTCCATCGGCGAGTTGTAAAACAGATTCGGCCCGAGACCGAGGACACATTCGATGAGGTCTGCCTCGATGAGTTTACGGCGCATGTCCGCTTCTTCCTGTCGGAACAACACGCCGTGCGGCCAGAGCACCGCGCAACGGCCGCTCTTGGGATTCAAACTCTGGATGATGTGCTGTTGAAAAGCGTAGTCGGCGCGGCCCTGCGGCGGCGTGCCGTAAAGATTCCGTCCCCACGGGTCAGAGGCAAAGGCGGCGCGGTCCCATTGTTTGATGGAATATGGCGGGTTGGCCAGGCACACGTCGAAACGCATCAGGCGGTCGCCCTGCACCAGTTTGGGTTCGGCCAGCGTGTCGCCGCGCTCGATGCGAAAATCCTCGATGCCGTGGAGAAAGCAATTCATCCGGGCGATGGATGAGGTCATGAGATTACGCTCCTGCCCGAACAACTTCACGTTGCGCCACTCTTTTTTCTGCCGGCGCAGGTGCGTGACACATGAGAGCAACATGCCGCCGGTGCCGCAAGTCGGGTCATACACGGATTCACCGGGCTGCACGTCCAGCATCTCGGTCATCAGATGAACCACGGTGCGGTTGGTGTAAAATTCGGCGGCGGTGTGGCCGGCGTCGTCGGCAAATTTCTTGATCAGGTATTCGTAACCCTGGCCCAATTCGTCCTCGGGCAAGTTGGCGATGGTGAGTTCCAGCGTGCTGAAATGCTCAATCATGTCGCGCAACATGGCGTCGGACAGCCGGTCTTTGTTCGTCCATTGAGCATCGCCAAAGATGCCGTAGAGTTTTTCCTGGTTGGCCGTTTCAATGGCCCGCATGGCGGACTGAAGTGCCGTGCCGACATTTTTTGCCGTCTGCCGCACGTTGCGCCAGTGTGATTCCTCCGGGACCTGAAAGCGGTGGTTTTCTGGGTAGGCGGCAAATTTCGCGTCACCGCCGGACTCCTTCAGTGCGACTTGCGTCTCTTCATCGAACACGTCGCACACGCGTTTGTAAAACAGCAGCGGGAAAATGAACTGCTTGTAATCGCCGGCATCAATCGTCCCGCGCAGAAGCGTGGCTGCGCCCCAGAGATAAGATTCGAGTTGCTGTTGGGAAATGCGGGTCATGTAAGTTAATTACCCCCCACTGGTGAGAGTGATCCGCTGACGTATGATTCGATTTCCACTTCTGAAGGCGGCACGTCCTCGCCCTTCTTTTTGTTCTTGGCGGAATACATGAGATACTTGCCAACCAGCGCTTGGAGTTTTTTCCAATCGCCGGGGGCACTTTCTGCTCCTTCCCGCTCAGCGTTTTCCTCCCATGACAACCCGTTCAAGCTGACCTTGAACCAATCAATGCGGGTTAGGGCGCAAAGATAGTTAGTCTTCTCTGCGGCCTCCCGTTGAGCTATAACGCGGTTGGTAAAGCCAGCTTCAACGGTCAAGGCTTCAAGGTCTGTTGAAAGAGATTCTTTGAACGTCGTAGCTTTGTCATCACCGATGCAAACCTTAAGCATGTGGCCCGAAGGCGACCGCAATTCCTTCAACCACGGGCGAGATGTTTTGCCGACCAAATCTCCAGGATTTCCTTGATACACATGCAACAGATACCTGCCGACGCATATCTCTTTATATTTGCCATTCGGGGAAGGTGCGCCTTCGCACGGCGAGGGTTTGGGATGTGCTTGATTATCCCATCCGTTCACAACGGGCGGTGTCAAGCAACACAGGCGGATGAAGTCACCCAACAACAACGCCGCACAGTTGGTTGAGGGGGCTACATCGGGGCGGAAATACTTTGCTTCCAGGAAATTCTTGTGTCGCCAACCAAATCGGGAAAGCGCTTCGGTGGCCACCATGTTGCGAGTTACGTCAACGAACAGGTCAGCTCGCAAGTTGCGTTTGCCTGGCGATGCGTCCGGTTTGTCAAAGCCGTCCTTGGAATATAATTTCTCAACAGTTAGGGAGGCCAGAGGATTGGGGACATTGCGTGCGTTCAACTCCTGTAAGACCGCGAGACTGATCGCATTCACAATCCCGGCTTCGTATTCTTGAATGGCGTAGTTGCTGCCACAAAGAATCTCAGGTAGGTAATGAAAAGCATTTTCAATTAGCATGAAATTAGTTCCTCCCGTTTAAGAATAACAATAAGTTTTTCCTCCGCCGAAAATGCCGCCTCGGCGCTCGTCCGCAACTGCTTCATTGCCGCCTCCACCGTCAGCACGACTTGGTCGTTCTTGGGTTCGACGTAGCGCGGAATGTTCAAGTTATGATCGTTGGCGGCGATGTCATCGAGCGTCACCACGCGGGCGATGCCAGCCACGTCGGTATATTCGCGATACCAACCGTAAATGCGTTCGACGTGCTCCGGCAGCAATTCATTCTGCGCCCGACCGGTCTTGAACTCCCTCGACGCATCGAGGATGAGCACTTTTTTCTTCCGATCCTTTTTCTTGCGCTGACGGAAAACGAGGATGCACGCCGCCAACCCCGTTCCGTAAAATAAATTGGGGCCAAGACCGATGACCGCCTCCAGCAGATCCATGCCGAGAATTTTTTCGCGAATCTCGCCTTCCTTGCCCATGCGAAACAATGCGCCATGTGGCAGCACCACTGCCATGCGGCCCGTGCCGGCAGCCATGCTCTTGACCATGTGCTGCACCCAAGCGTAATCGCCACTCTTGCCGGGCGGCATCCCGGCAAAATTTCGCCCGAACGGGTCACTCGACCAAACTTCCTCGCCCCAGTTTTCCAGCGAGAACGGCGGATTGGCGATAACGCAGTCGAACGTGGCGAGGCTGTCGCCGAGAAAAAACGCCGGATTGCGGAGCGTATCGCCGCGCACAATCTGGAAATCGGACGCGCCGTGCAGAAACAAATTCATCCGGGCGATGGCCGACGTGGTCAGATTTTTTTCCTGACCGAACAGTTTGCCCCAGAGCGTGCGGTCGTCACCGTGGTTGGCTTTAACATGATGGGTCGCTTCGAGCAACATGCCGCCGGTGCCGCACGCCGGGTCGTAAATAGAGTCGCCTTCTTTGGGGTCGAGGATATTGACCATCAACCGCACCACCGGGCGTGGGGTGTAAAATTCACCCGCCTTTTTGTTGGTGGCATCGGCGAATTTTTTGATGAGGTATTCGTAGGACTGGCCGAGAACATCCCCTGCCGCCGCCTGATTGCCAAGATTGATGGCGGCGAAATGTTCAATGAGGTCGCGAAGCAGCGAATCCGGCAGCCGATCCTTGTTGGTCCACTGCGCGTCGCCGAAAATACCGTAGAGGGTTTCCGGGTTGGCTTTTTCAATGCCGCGCATGGCCTTTTGCAAGGCCTGGCCGACGTTGGCGGCCACTTTGCGCACGTCGGCCCAATGGCAATCGTCAGGGATTTGAAACCGATAATTCTGCGAAAACTGGGCGTATTCTTCGTCGCCAGCAGCCTCGGCCAACGCGGCCTGATATTCCTCGTCGTGAACGTCAGAGATGCGTTTGAAAAACAGCAGCGGGAAAACGTAGGTCTTGAAATCTGCCGCATCCACCGGTCCGCGCAAAATGTTGGCTGACTCCCAGAGATGCGATTCAAGTTGTGAGAGGTTGACCATGCGCGTCGTTAGCGGACGAGTTTGCGGCGAAAAATGTCCAGCGTCAATGCGACTTCGTGTCCGTTTGCACCAGTTGGGCGCGGACGCTCAAAAAAGTTCGGTTCAATCTGCGCCGACTCAAATTTCCGCACGGTCAGCACTTTTTCAACCTGCGGGGTCACTTGCGGGGTGACTTGCACGATGGTCAAACCGAGCACGCTGGCGAGTTCTTTTAATGATTTCCCGTTCAGCATATTACTGCTGGAATCAACTTGCGGGGTGACTTCCGGGTTGGGTCTCGTCAACGCGCAGCCCGCTGCGGTAAACAAAATTCTCCCAAAACTCCGGCCAGCAATCCCGGCGCAAAAGCCTAACCAGCCACGTCTTTGGCTCGCCTGCGCCTGTCAACGGTGGAGCCGCAAACCGAACCACCGGCGCGCAGCGCCAGACACAATTTATCGGACAACCTTGACAGGCGCAGGCGAGCCATACAATGGACGAGGCGAGCGCGCCGGAATCCTCCCCGTGCGGATGCAAAATGAGCATCGCGTCACCAACATAATGGCGGCACGCGGGAACAAATTTGTCGCCCCGCATGTGAATGAGTCCATTGAGCCCATCGTGAGTCCATTGATTCTGTCACCGCCGATACGTCCAAAGAAAATAAATGCCGAAGCCGAAAAGCAATTCGCCGATGCTCCAGAGAATCTGTCCCCACCACGCCTGAAACGACATTCTGGCATCCAATGCTTTTTGTGCCTCAATCAGGCGAAACCGTTCGTCAATCAGTTCTTTCCTGACTTCATCCAACGCCTTTTTTAGCGAGGCGTTGCCGTGTTCCAACTCAAATTTGACCTGGCGGGCGGCCTTTTCGGTTTCAACCAGATGTCCGTTGGATTTGGCCACGGCTTGTTTGATGGCTTCGCTGTGATTGGCAACCGATTGGTCAAACGCCGCGATGGTCGAACTGGTCGTGTCATCGAAATTTGCGACCAGCGCGCCGGTCTGCCGCCGGTATTCGGCCAGATGTTGCTCAATCAGTTTGCTGGCATCATTCATCAAGCGCGGCAGATTGGCAGCGACGCGCCATTGCGCCTTGGTCAACAAGGCCAGTTGCACCGGAAAACTGTTGTCCGGCCCGACGCTCCATTCATATAACAGCCGGTGAATCCGATCCACTTCGTCGGCTGGTGCGCCGACGAGCAACGCCGCCAAATCATTCTTGTCCATAAAATCATTCGCCCAAATTGAGCATCGGTTGTTTAGAGCGGGCCGGTTTCGCCTCCGGTTCCGGCTGTGGTTCGACCTCCGGCACCTGTTCCGATGGCACCAGCAAATCGGCAATGGCGTCGTATTGCCGGAACATCTGCTGCATCGCCCATTGCATTTCACCGGCCAGCATCAATTCCAAATGCGGGGCTCCGGGAGTCGCCACTTCCGCAAAACTCAACTTGCGGCCCGCCTTGGCCTCGGCGCGTTTGATGGCCAGCAACGTGATGGAAGTCACCACCGGCAACGTCAGTTCCTTCGCCCCGAATTTTTTCAACTCGGCTTCGATGTTGGATTTCTTGAACAGGTTGGTTCTGACCTTGGCCGGGTTGTGAACCACGACGTAATCCACGCGGTCGCCGGCAAAATAAAACAGGTCGAGCAGATTGCTCATGCTCTCGGTGTCCTCGCTGGGGAACAGAAAAAATGTGAACCGGATGCCCTGCGTCGCGAGCGAGTCGAGCAGTTGCAATGATTCCAGTGCCTGCACGATGAGACCGTCGGCCTGCGCCCGGCAGTCAATGACGTGAACCGGCGCGTTACTGCGCGACACATTACGAAACAATCCCAGCAGGGTAGATTTGCTATCGTCGTCATTGCCCAGCGTGTAGGACTGCACCTGTTTGGGATGCCGGTCGAAAAAGGAATGGTGCCGGTCATCGAGGTCGGAGCCATTCCAGATGATTTGGTGATAATCCAGCCAGGCAGTGCGGAACTCGGCCTCGAAACTTTTGCCGAGGCTGCCTTTGGACTGGGGATTGATGTGGATGCGTTTGATGGTATTCATGTGAACTCTTGGTCGGTGTTAATGTTTTTGATGTTTGGACGGTTGAAAGTGTTTTGTTTTGGCAACGGTGCCGGACGCGATGGCGGCTGGCTGGCTGGGTTGACGGGTTGGATTTCGCCGGCTGAATTTTCCCAATTTGGTTTCGCCGCTCTTTTTAATCTGCGCCGGTAAAAGCGATACGGTGCATAGAACGTGACGCGGATGCCCTTTTCGCTGAACAGAAGATCGGCGATTTCCTGCCACGTTTTGCGCCGCTGGCGTTGCTGGTGGATGAAATCAAAGTGCGGTTCCAGGACGCTGTGATACGCCCTGCCGCCGCGTTTTCGTTGTGCCGTTTCGGTCATCAACGCACAGGATAATCCATAGCAGCAATTCGACGGTAAGGAGTAGGTGAAGGTTTAATTGCGATGAAACTGCACCGATCACTGCGGCAAATGGCGACAAATTCCGGCAACTGCCGGTGACAAATGGCGGCAAGTGGCGGCAAAATGTCATCGGTCATTGCGGCAAATAGCGGCAAGTTCATTGCCGCCTTTTGCCGCAACTTGCCGCGTGCTGTCAGGCCGCATTTTTGCCTTCCGAACTCGGAAGGGGATGGTGTCTAACAAAATTACCGGCTTTCCAATTCCAGAAAGCCGCCACAAATCACGTTCGATTGAACGTATGAAATTGGATGATGATTGGTCGCACTGAACGGGCGTTCTGAAACCGGCAGCGAAACGGAGCAGGTCGGGAGTGGCATGAACGGACGACGGCGGAGTTGAGCGCGGTTTTAGAACGACCGATGAGTGCGCGACCGTCTAGGTTTCACTTGAGGCGATTTGTCTGGCCGGTTGCTGAATACCTGGAAGCAAGCCGGCCAGTCAAAGCGCCGATTAAGATGGAATTCATCTACCAGGGAGATGCGACATGTGACAGGGGTGGTGGGTTGCTATTTCGGGTCAGCCAGGTTTCCATTTTCGACCGGATGCCAAACCGATTGCAATTCTTGTGCTCGCCGAATTACTCGGTCAACCAGTTCAGATTTAGACGAGGACTTTGATGCCGGTTCGAGTTCAGCTGTGATGTTCAGTTCTGCCAGGCGTCCAAACATCGGCTTCAAAGCGCGGTCTTCGTCACGGAAAAACAGACTGCCACGAATCCGCACAAACTTCCAACCGAGCCGTTCAAGAATTGCCTGACGCTCGGCATCTTCTTGGAGTTTTTCCGGTCCGTGGTATCGCTCGCCGTCGCATTCCACGGCAAGACGGCGGCCATTTCCAGTAACGACGAGATCAATTCTATATGCCCCGACGTGAAATTGTGGAATCACATTATAGTGCGATTCCATGAGACGCCGAAGCACGCGCTCCTCAAAGATGGATTCAGTGCGCTCAACACGTTTCCGCAATTCTCGTTCCCAGGCATTCGGGTCAATCGCGTGTTCGATGAGACGGCGGCGATAATCACCGGCCTGTAAATCAGTTTCGTGGTTCAGGCTATGGACAATCCACATTTGATTGCGGGCGCGGCTCGCAGCAACATTGAACCGCTTTTTGAAAATCTTTTTTCCGCCTTCCTGTCGCAGGGTCAGTGGCGGTTCGGCGGGTGGCGAATCCACGACGGATAAAAACATGACATCGCGTTCGTCACCCTGAAACTGAGCAGAATCACCGCAGAGAATTTGTCTTCGCCGATACTCGTTCAAATCAAGCCGTTGCCGCAGTATGCTGTCTATTTTTAAGGCTTGTTTGTCAGCGACCAATGATACAACCCCAAAAGTTACCGGTTTGCCTTCATCATTTTTTGCGAATTCTGGTTGCTCTGTTGCCGCACAGATTAGCGCGGCAATTTTCTCGGCTTCAACCTCGTTGACATTGTCACCGCGATCACGCCCGCCTTGAACGCGATAATGAACGACGTGTGGGTTCAGCGGTATCGAAGAAGCCTCACGAAGCGGTTTGATTTCGCCTTTGTATGATAGGTTGTTGCTGAACGCGATGATGTCTGGCGCACAACGGAAATGCTCTGTCAGCCGTATCACGCCGCCAAACGCAATTTGTGCCAGTTCATAAACAGACGTTTCTCCGTCATAAAGCTCCTTGTGAGGCACACCATCCAAGAAAATTCGGATTAGTTTGGTCACTTCTTCCGCCTGCACACCGACAGCAACGGGTGTCACCTGCTCGTCGTCACCCACAACGATGGTTTGCCGGCCGAGATACAATGCGAACAATGATGTTGGATCGCACTGGCTGGCTTCATCAATAATCACAACGTCAAATCGCGCCTTGCTCGGATCAAAAGTGTCGGCCACCTCCGCCAGCGGCATGATCCACACCGGCACCGCATCTTTAGCGGTTGTCATTTCCCGGCGAGCAGCGGCCCGAAGTTCGGCATCGCGGACTCCCTTGCCCGTTTTGGTCAGCTTGTTTCGCATTGCGGCATAAGCGCCGAGGGCCTGTTTTTGCTCGCTGCCAGTTTGCCGGATTTGCTTCATCCAGGTCTGTTTTTCGACAAGTTGTGCGGTGACTTCGAGGAGCTGATGTCCAAGATTTTCAATTTGCCGTTGCAACTGGTCGAGCGACACGTTCGCCCGCCTTTCCAATTCATCGTGAAGTTGCCGCCATTCCCAAGCTGATTCCGGCTCGCCCGGCGGTTCGGGATGGTTGTGTTTTGGATGTCGGTTTTCAACGGCAGAAGCCCAAGCTGGTGCGGAACGGCTAATTTGTTTTAGCAACTCACGGCGGCGGGCCAAATCCAGCTCCAAATTTTTCAGTCGCACCAATTCCTCGTAAGCGGCTTGGTAATCGGTTGGTGAAATCTCACGGAGAGCTCGGCGTAAATTTTGCGTCACCAACGCATCCGGCATGTCCGAAGTCGGGACTGATTGAGGTAATGCGGCAATGCTGGCTCCGAGCCGTTTGTGACGAAGCCAACCGCTGCGTGACTGGAGAATCGCACCAAGGTCTCCAGTCACGGCGCGACGAAGCCGATTCAGTTCAGCGTTAGCGCCCGTCTCCGGTTGCGTAGATTCAAGGAACTCAGGCCACATGAAACCCAGACGTTGGAATTCAGATTCAAGCGGTTGCCACGTTGAATTATGCCATTCCAAGCAGGTTTGAATAATGCCGACAAATTGTTTACAGACTTGCTCCGGGCGGTCGCCAAGTTCCGAGCAGGCCGGGCCGCCCTGACTGGCCATCTGACGTTCCCACCGTTCCGTCAATTCGGATCGAAGTTGCCGCATCCGCAAAAGCGCGCGAACTGCGCGCAGATGGGTCGAGTTGTTCAAGTCCAAGACACGACTGCCAACTCGAACTTTTTCCCTGAACTCAAACCAATGTCTCTTGGTTAATTTGGTGAGCATCCCAAACGAATTGCCGGCATCGTTGTGATGAATGATTTCCTCGACGACCAAAATTAGTTCATGGGGTGCCCGACTGTCAGAAATGACCGGCCCGTGTTCCAACACGAGCGCATGACATTCATGCACCTCGCGCCATGTTGTTTCAATTAGCTCTGTAAGCGACAACCACACGCGACGTGCTTCCTCGCCATCACGACCAGCTTGAATCGCCTCCAATTGCCAGGGCAAGCTGTCCCGCAAAAACTCAATCGTCTTGCCCGCCGCTTCCAGCATCCGCTCGAACTCCTTCAAATCCTCCGGCTCCAGCGTGGCATTCCATAGTTCTTCGCGAAAGCGAAGCTCATAGGTGGCAAGTAAATTCAGCTCTTCGATGGCGCTTTGAAACTCCTTGGGTGTTGGCAGCGCGGTGATTTCCGGCCTGAAGCCGTTTAGTTCGCGCTCGTCACCGGCAGAGATCCGGGCGTTTGTTTGGTAAAGTGCAACCACGTCTGCATACGAAACCGGCAAAGATTCTCCCAGCTTCACCGGGCTTGGAATCCAGTCATCCTTGCCGGCGCCCTCTTTCACCCGCTTCGCCGCTTCGATTGGGCGCATTGCCTTGCCGCCGAACACCACATCGCGAATTTCGTCCTGGCGTGCATCGAGAAATTTTTCACGCGCGTCGCTCAATGCAGAGATAATTCGTTTCCGTTCATCCTGTAAACGCAGTGCTTCGCGCTCCAAGTGCCGGTCGTCTTCTGCCAGTCGTAAATGAATCGTCCGAACGGAAGATTGCAGGTCTTCCTGACTTTGTTTGTCATTGTGAAGGACGCTGATGCAAAGCGGCTGAAGTGCTTCCACAACTTTATGACGCAGAACGCGCAATGCTTTTGGCGTGTGCGCGGTCACCAGCACGCGCTTGCCCTGCGCGAGCAAATGACCGAGTAAATTTGCAATCGTATGGGTTTTTCCTGTGCCCGGCGGCCCTTGGACGAGCACACAATCCCTGCGTGCCAGTTGCTTTGCAATTTCGAGTTGTTCCCGATTGGCCGGCTTGCTCAACAAAACATCCGCATCTTCGTTACCAAGGCCAGGACCTTCCCCGATTGATTCCGTCTGGTTTGGCGCACTTCCCGCCAAGCCCAGGATCTGCAACAGCGCCGGCGAAAAATCAAGACGCCCAGCAATATCTTGCAATACCGCATCAAAAATACTGCTCGGCCCTGTCCGGCGTTGGCGCATGAAGATGACTGGCAGGCGCTCAATAGTCGGGCTGTCCGCCTGTGTTTCAAGGTCGAGTTGGTCAGTGCCGTCGCGGACTGCACCACGGCTGGGAAACAAACCTTGAATCAGGCGGAGCAAAAAACCATCCGTGTCATCCTCGCCAAGTGGTGCGAATTCCGTCTTCTTCAGTTCATCTGCACATCGAGCGAGCTGTTGATTGTTCACCTCTGGCAGGATGCGCAAGAACTCCATGTAAAGTTCCGGTGGCTTCTCGCGTTTGCGAAAAACGAACTGTGGCTGCTTCTTTTCCGGGTAAAATTCCAATTCCAACTTTTGCAGCAAAACCGGATGGCGAAAATTGCCGGCTGCATCCCGGCAGCAAAGTAATCCGTCACCGACCATCAACTCGATTTTTTCGCCCTCACGCTCCAAAATTCCATACCACTCGTAAACCGTCTGGAAAAATGTCAGCGCATGGCGAGCGGGACGCTCATTTGTCACCCACTGCTCGCGTTGCCTTTGCCAACTCTGTAACTGCGTTCGCCGCTGGTAATCATCCTCAAATCTCTCCAAGCGCGTATTTCCACCGCTACCAACAATGTTGCGCGAGGTTTCAACTTCAATTTTGCCAGGAAAATCGCGCCAACCCGGCTTTAACCACTCTGCCAATGATCCTGGCGGTGGTGGACACGCGGTGATTGTTGGTCGCGTCAGACGAAGTGCGACATCGCTGTCGTCGGTTTCGTCGTCAGTTTTGCCGGTATCGTGAAATAATTCGACACTTGGATGGGCGGGTAAATCTTTGAGCCAAATCGTCCGAAGCTGCTGATTTATATCTCGCACCGGCGGATACCGGAGATCGGTATATGCCTTGAGGAATTCAAAAAGTTTGGTCAACCGTTCGCGCTTGGCTTGCGTGTCGGGTTGATTATTCATGGCCATATTGTGCCGACCACGGAATCAACTGACAAGCCGCGACAAATTGGAAAAAACTGATTGTCAATCCGTGGCGGAATCAAGTTTGCGACGGCACTGGACGGGCGATTTGAAAATCGGAGCGAACGGAACGGCTGTGGAGTCGCGGGATTTTCAAAACGCCCGTTGAGTGCTTGACCGTCTAGGTTCGCATTGTTGGCGATTTGTCTGGCCGGTTTCCGAGTGCCCGCAGGAAAGCCGGCCAGTCAAAGCGCCAGGCAGCATCATTTCGATGCGAAAACTGCAACAAAATTTCAGGCTCTGCCGAGATGGAAAGCGATAATCCCCAATAAAACCAATAGGAGATACGCGCTTTTACAGCCAAAAAGTGAGGTTTCATTTTGTGTAAAGATTGCACAAAAGCGGGCTTTTTCTCAGCCAAACTGGTTGCCGAATGAAAAAATTCATCGGCCAAGTGCATAAAGTGTATCACATACACCTCAACGGGGGAAAGTTCAGGCAAACTGCCAGACATGAAACCGGAATCGGTCTTGGTTCCGTGGTTGAACCACGCTTCGTGTGCCAGGCACGCCTTGCGCCCGATGGGTTCAGGCAGAATGACCAATCGGAAAATGAATGACAGAAAGAAAATAACGATTGTGCCAACGGGGCATAAAGCCATTTGAAAAACCGCTAATATCGCGCGTTATGTTCACAGCCGTCGCACAAAAGAATCTGGCGGATGCCGAAGGCTACTTCGACGAGCATCTGGCGCAGAACGACTACTACGCCGCCGGTGAAATCCGGCCCGGCCAGTGGATCGGTGCGGGCGCGGAGCGGCTGGGGTTAAACAATGCCGTCACCCGTGATCAATTTCACGCGCTGTGTGAAAACAAAAATCCGAATGACGATAAACGTCTGACGCTGCGGCAGGAAAAAACCAATCAGCGGCGCGTGTTTTATGACTTCACCTGTTCCGCGCCGAAATCGGTTTCGGTGCTGGCGGTGACGATGGATGACGACCGGCTGGTGTCGGCACATGAGGAAGCGACGCGCATTGCGTTCCGCGAACTCGAAACTTTCGCCGCAACCCGAGTTCGCAAGCAGGGCAACCAACGTGACCGCACCACCGGCAATCTGGTCGCCGCCGCGTTCACGCACACGAGCAGCCGGGCGCTCGACCCGCTGTTGCACACGCATCTCACGGTATTCAACGCCACGTTTGATGAAACGGAAAAGCGCTGGAAGGCATTGCAGGCGGGTGGCATGTATGACGCGATTCGTTACGGCACAGCGGTCTATCGCAATGAACTGGCGAAGCGTGTCCAGCAGATTGGCTACCGCATTCGTCCGGCGAAACACGGTTTTGAAATCGAGGGCGTGAGCGATGCGGTGTTGAAACGATTTTCCAAACGCTCCCAGCAACGTGACGCGGTGGTCCGGGAACTGGAACAAAAGCTGGGGCGCAAATTGTCGAACAATGCCATCGCCCTGGCGGTGCATCAGAGCCGGGCGAAAAAGATCAAGGGCATCTCGACCGCCGAGGTTCGCGAGCAGCAGTTGGCGCAATTGCAGCCCGATGAATTGCAGGCGCTGCAAAAACTCACCACGTCGGTTCAACCCGTCCGGCAAGTCCGCCGGTTTGAACCGGAAAACCAAGCCCTTAATTACGCCGTCGCCCATGTCTTCGAGCGCAAGTCGGTCGTGCCGGAACATGAACTGTTGGGCGTGGCGCTGGCGCAGCATCCGGGTGAACTGGATTTGCCGGCGTTGAAAGAGGCGGCGAAGTATTCGGCTCAACTGGTCAAAACCGAGCGTGGATTATCCACGCCACAGATTTTGGCAACGGAACTGGATTTGATTCAGACGGTCAATGCGGCCTGCGATACCGTTGCGCCGATTCATCCCAACATACAAACCTGCCGACTGGCTGGGCGAAGATCAACAACGGGCGATTTATCATGTGCTGCGCACCCATGACCGGATCACCGGCCTGCGAGGTCTGGCAGGCACGGGCAAAACCACGGCGTTGCGCGAGCTGGTCGCCGCCTGCGCCGAAGTGAAAATCGAACCGCTGTTTTGCGCGCCGACGGCGGCAGCAACGGATGTGCTCCGCAAGGAAGGATTCGAGGCGAAGACACTGCAAAGTTTGCTGCTGACGAAACCGAAACTGGACGAACGACGGCTGGTGGTGCTGGACGAAGCCGGGGCGGTGGGCATTGACGACATGAAGCGGCTGTTCGACCTGGCGCATGACGCCCGCGTCGTGCTTTCCGGCGACACCGGCCAGCACGCCTCGGTGGTGCGTGGTGATGCGCTGCGGATTCTGGAGCAACATTCCAATTTTCAATCCGGCCAACTGACCCGCATCCGTCGCCAGCGCAAAGCCGAGTATCGCAAGGCGGTCGAACTGGCCGCGCAGAAGCGGACGCTGGAGGCGTTCGCCCAACTGGAACGCATGGGAGCGGTGGTCGAACTTTCTGACGTCAGATTCACGAATCCGCCGCGCAGTCGTATTTGAAAGCGTTGGCGCAAAATAAATCAGCGCTGCTGGTCGCACCGACTTGGAATGAAATCGAGGCGGTCACGGAGAAAGTCCGGGCCGCAATGAAAACGTCTGGCCGGCTGGCCGGTGAGGAAAAAGAATTTCAGGTTTTTGATTCGCTGTCGTGGACGGAAGCGCAAAAACAAGATGCGCGGCAATACCATCCCGGCATGGCGATACGGTTTCACCGTCGGAAGGATGATTTTGCCAAAGACGAAACGGTCGCGGTGGTCGCGGTCGAAAACGACTCGATCAAAGTTCAGCGTGAGGACGGTTCTGAAAATCTTTTCCCATTGGGTGCAGGCTGCGCCTGCTTTGATGTGGGGGAGAAACGGAAATTGAAAATTGCTGCCGGCGACAAGCTGTTGCTGCAAGCGAACACGGTCGGCAAGCGGTTTATCAATGGCGAACTCGTCGAGGTGCGGGCGATTCAGGGCGATTCCGTGGTGCTGGCCGATGGCCGGGTGATTCCGCAAAATTACCGCACGTTCACGCACGGCTACGCCGTCACGTCGCACGCCGCCCAGGGCAAAACGGTGGATGAAGTGTTGGTCGTGGCGTCGTCGCGGTCGCTGGCCGCCGTCCATCAGCAACAATTTTACGTCAGCATCTCGCGCGGTCGCGAACGCTGCCAGATTTTCACCGATGACACCGAGCGGCTGCGTTCGCATGTCACCCA
>CAVQGB010000003.1:0-18284 GCA_963711945.1 uncultured Verrucomicrobiae bacterium
TCAGTTATGGTTTGGTTCACGGGACGAATTCGAATTGGCCGCGAGGCTCGCCGGCGGTTCGACCTCCCAGCCGCCGCCGAGCGATTTGTAGAGCGCGATGAGATTGGCCGAAATCGTGCGGTCGCTTTGCGCCAGCGCGTCCTGCGCCTGATAGAGCGAGCGCTCGGCGTCGAGCACATGGATGAAATCCGTCAGGCCGCTCGCATAAAGTTTGTTCGCCGTGTCGCAGCGATTTCTGGCTCGCCTTCACCGCGTCCTCCAACGAGCGCCGGCGCACTTGTTCCTTGGCGTAGAGCACCAGGTCGTTTTCCACTTCCTCGAAAGCCGTCAGCACGGTTTGTTCGTAGGCGGCCAGCGCCTGTTCCTGCCGCGCGTTTTGAACTTTGATGTTCGCGCGGATGCGGCCGGCGTCAAAAATCCGCCATTGCACCGTCGGGCCAACCGACCAGAACCGGCTGCCGCTGGTGAACCAGTCGCTGGCGCTGATGCTTTCAGACCCGAGCGACGCCGGTGAGATAAAATTTCGGGAACAAATCGGACTTCGCCACGCCGATGTTCGCGGTCGCGGCGGCGAGTTGGCGTTCGGCGCGGCTGACATCGGGCCGGCGCAACAGCAATTCGGAAGGCAAACCGACCGGCACTTGCGGCGGCTGCGCGGGAATCGGCGCGACGGCGGCCAATTCCGTCTGCAACGTTCCGGGCTGCTGTCCGAGCAGAACTCCGAGCCGATGCGTCGTGGTCTGGATGCGCCTTTCCAGCGTCGGCACATCCGCGCGCGTGGTCGCCAGCACGGTTGCGGCTTGCTGCACGTCGAGGTCGCGTGGCCAGGCCGTTGGTGAAACGGTTCTGCGTGATGGCCAGCGATTTTTCCTGCGCGTCGATGTTTTGGCTGGCGATGGCCAGCCGTGTTTGATAGCCGCGCAGGTCAACATAATTGCGCGCGACTTCGCCGAGCAGCGTGACCAGAACATCGCGCTGGCCAAATTCGGCGGCGGACAACTGCGCCTTGGCCGCTTCGACCGCGCGGCGTTTGCCGCCGAACACGTCAATTTCCCACGACGCATCGAAGCCCGCCTGATAGACATTGTTTTCAAACGGCGCTTGACGGAAGCGCCGGAAACGAACCGAGCACGGGCTGGTTTTGGCTTTGACGCTGCCGCGCATAAGAGCCGGCGGCGTCCACCGTCGGCCACAGGTCGGCGGAGGCGCCGCCGTATTGCGCGCGCGCTTCGCGCACCCGCGACTGGGCGATGCGCAGATCGAGATTGGAACTCACCGCGCGTGTGATCAACGAGTCCAGTTCGGCATCGTGAAAATTTTTCCACCACGCCGCCGTCGCCGCCGCGGAATTGGTTTCGCCGCCGGCCAGCGGTTCGTTCCAGTGCGCCGGCGCTTTGGCTTCCGGCTCGTGATAGTCAGGGCCGACGCTGGGAAGGTTGGCGCAGCCGCCGGCGAGGAGCGCCAGAATCGCCACGGTTGATAAATAATTTGGTTTCATAATTTTTGTCTCGGTTGGTGTTTGAATTTTTAGGAACGAATGCTTTGCAATAAATCCGCCGACAGCGCTGTCTCGGCGACTCCGTCAATCGGCGGACACACGGTCGCGCGAACGATGTTCGCGGGGTTGATGGCGCCAATGCCGCCCGCCTTCAAACGAAACGGAATGGCTGGCAGGTCCAGCAAATGGTTCCAAAGCTGGCGCTTTTCCTGAATCGGTCTCCGGAATGAATGGTTTCCAGTTTCAGGCGGATCATCCAGTCGCCGAGCGTGTGGATTTCCGCCAGCATGACGTGTTTGTTCTCCGCCGCGGCCGATGCTTCCAAGTCGGCAAGATTGAGCAACGCCTCGTCGTTGACTTCAACCGCATCCACCCACCCGCTCGGCAGCGGCAGCGGCGGGGGCGACGCCGTGTGCGCCAGAATCATGTCAATGGTCCGCGTGGGAATGGCGCTGATGCTGTGTTCGGAAGCCAGGGTGAGCAAAGGCGGACTGAAGAGCCGGGGCGAGACCAACTGTCGCAGCGTTTTCTCGGCGATCTGTTGGTCGTTTTGATGGAAGCGCGTGCGCGATCCGTCTTCCGTGCAAATGTCCAGGGTCAGGTCAAGGTTGGTAGTTTTCATAAATTTGGTTTTGTGTGTTTTTTGTAAATCAGTTCAGTGCATCATCACTTCCCGTTTGCCGTCGCCTTTTTTGAACAGCAGCACCAGCGGCACGGACAACAAGCAGACCATCGCCAGCCAGCGGTATTCATCCACGAAGCCCAGCATGTTGGAATGCAGCATCAGCGATTGGTAAATCACGCCCAAAGTTCCCGGGTTCGGCCTGGGCGGCTCCCATCGAGTGGGCCATGACCGCCGGCCCCGCTTGCACCGCATTTTGATAAGGCAGATCGTAGGGCGTCAGATGAGACGCGAGATAGGCTTGATGCCGCAGCGCGCCGCGCGATTGCATCGCGATCGCCACGGCGATGCCGATGCTGCCGGCCAGGTTGCGCACCAGCGCGTAAAGCCCGGTGGCGTTGCCCATTTGCTCGTTGCTGATGGTGGCCAGCGCCACGGTCATCAGCGGCACCATGGTCAGCGCCATGCCCATGCCTTGAATAAAATTGGGCCAGAAAAAGTCGTGGCTGGACATGTCGAGGTTGAAATTGCCATCCATCAACGCGGCGACCGCAATCAACAACATTCCGGGGCCGATCAGCAGGCGGTTGTCCACTTTCCCGATCAAAAGTCCCACCAGCGGCGTGAAGAACACCAGGCCCATGCCGCGCGACGCCTGCGCCAATCCGCTGACATACGCGGTGTAGCCCATCAAGCCTTGCGCCATCAGCGGCTGCAGATTCATGATGCCATACAGCAGGAGAAAGACGATCGAGACGAGAATGGAGGCGCACAAAAAGTTCCGGTCGGCAAACACCCGCAGGTCCGCGAGCGGTTCGCGGGTGCTGGAATTCCCGCACGACAAACGCGACGAACGCGATGACGGAAATCACCGACAGCCAGCAGATGTAATTGGAGTTGAACCAGTCTTCGTCCTGCCCCTTGTTCAAGACGGTTTGCATCGTGCCCAGCCAGATCCCCAGAACGAGGAAGCCAAAGGCGTCAATGCGCCCCGGTTTGAGATTGCGAATGTATTCGGGATCAAAGATGAATTGTTGAACCATCCACATGGCCGCCAGACCGCAGGGGATGTTGATGTAGAAAATCCAGCGCCAGGAATAATTTTCCGTGAGCCAGCCGCCCAGCACCGGTCCCAGCACGGGCGCGAGCACCACGCCCAACACATAGGCCGCCATGGCCGCGCCGCGTTTGGCCGGCGGAAAACTTTCCATCAAAATCGCCTGCGAAATCGGCTGCAACGCGCCGCCGCCCGCGCCCTGCACAATGGAGGCAAAAATCAGGCAGGTCAGATTCGGCGCGGCACCGCAGGCAAACGACGCCAGCGTGAAAATGCCGATGCACGCCAGGAGAAACCGTTTGCGCCCAAACATGGCGGAAAACCACGCCGTCGCCGGCAGGACGATGGCGTTCGAGATGAGATACCCCGTCTGAATCCACGTCGCCTGCGACACCGTGGAACCGAGATTGCCGGCGATCGTGTTCAGCGCGACGCTGACGACCGTGGTGTCGAGCACTTCGATGAAGGTCGGCAGAATCACCGCGATCGCGATAATCCACGGATTGATTTTTGGCTGGTTGGTTTCGCCGTTCATAAGCGCAAAGTTTCCGGTTTAATCGAAATGGTTTGAGATTTTCTTGACGCGCGCTTTTTATTTCACGCGCACTTTGGGATCCACGGACATGCCGGGGCCGAGCGCGAGTTCGCTTTCGGGCGTCATCGTCCAAAACAATTTTCACCGGCACGCGCTGCACCACCTTGATGTAATTGCCCGTGGCATTTTCCGGCGGGAACAAACTGAACCGCGCGCCCGCGCCGTTTTGGATGCTGTCCACGTGGCCTTTGAATTTGAACTGCGGATAGGCGTCCACCTCGACCGCGACCGGCTGGCCGGGGCGCATGTGCGTCAATTGCGTTTCCTTGAAGTTGGCGATGACCCAATATTGTGCGGCACGATGGCCATGAGCGACTGGCCGGGCTGGATATAAGCGCCCTGTTCCACCACGCGGCGCGTGACGCGGCCGTCTTCGGGCGCGGTGACTTTGGTGTAGGAAAGATTCAATTCGGCCTGACGCGAGTTTGGCTTCGGCCTGTTGCACGGCGGCGGTCGCGGTTTCAACGCCGGCCTTGCTCAAGGCCACTTCCGCCTCGGCGGCGCTGTAACCTGGCTGCGCGCCGCCTGCCAATCGGCACTGGCCGCCCGCGCCTGGGATCGCGCCGCGTCAAACTGCGCTTCGCGAAACCGCGCTGCTGTCCACGGACTGGTAACGTTGGAGATCGCCCGCGGCACGTTGATCTTCCGCGTCGGCGGCAATCACTCCTGCCTGCGCCGCTGCGACTTTGGCTTGCGCTGGCTTTTACCTGTGCCTGGGCTTGATCCACTTGGCTGCGTGCCGCCGCCAGGTCCGCGCGGGCTTGAGCCAGACTGGTCTCGTAATCGCGCGGGTCAATTTTCAGGAGCACGTCGCCCTGCTTTGACAGCCTGATTGTCTTTCACAGCAATTCGGCGACGCGTCCCGGCACTTGTGACGCAATGGGGGTCACGTAGCCTTCGACGAACGCGTCGTCGGTGGATTCAAACGGCAGGACAAACCGGAAGTAATAAACGCCCGCGGCCAGCGCCACCACCAGCGCCGCGGTTGCGGCGAGCGTTCGGCGCAGGCGTTTCTTTGCGGCGCCCTGGTCGGGTGGCGGACCCGTCGGAATTTTCTCGTCGCCGTTGGGATTCGGGCGCCGCAAAGTGGCGGGCGTCCCGACTGTTGTCAGGTTGTCTCGCCCGCCAAAATCAGTCGTGGCAGTTTCAGTTCGTCGGTCATGTTTGTCGTGTGTCGTGTTCATAAATGCTTTTCTTTGGTTTCGTTAGTTGTTGTTTTTTCCGGCTGCCTTTGGCGCGCGCGCGTTGGCGACGGCCGTTGGTTCCGAAACTCGAAATTGTTTGTTCATGCCTCCCGTAGTTCGCCAGAGCGCTTCAAGGTTCGCCAAAATTCGCACCCTCCCACGGGGCTGCTCCTGGTTGTGCCTGTCCAAGCCGTGCGTATTTGATGGGCGAACCGGCCTTGTTGGGAACGCGCGGCAGACATGCCTGACCTGAACCGGAAACACCGCGGGGTTGAATTTACTGATCGGGAGCATGAAGCGTGTTTTGTAGCGCTGCTTGGATTGAAATATTATTCTCATGTTTCGCGTTTGTGTGCGTTGCTGTGATTGCCGCGGCTTAGGTTGCCTTCGCCGGAGTGTGCTCCTGCGTGAGCAAATTCAATTTGGTGAGGACCGCCTTGGGGCTGGCCATGCCGACGATTTTTCCGCGGACAGTGCCGTTGATGAAGAAAACGAGCATCGGGATGGATTGAACCCCGTAGATGTCTCCCAAGTCGGGATTGTCATCCACGTTCACTTTGAAAATTTTTGTGTTGCCGTTGCAGGCTTGAGCGACTTCATCCAAAACCGGCTCAACGAGCCGGCACGGTTTGCTCCAACCGGTCAAAAAGCCGACCAACACCGGTTGCGCGCAGCGCAAAACTTCCATCTCGAACTCCGGCTCATTGATCTCTTGGACTCGAATCGTTTTCATCTTTTTCTTAATGTTAATTACCAATCGCCGGACACTTAATCATGTGCCGTGCCAAGATGGATTGTCTGTATCAAGCAACTCATAATAAGGTGGTTAGCCAACAGTTGAGGGGTTTCAAAACTGCCACGGAATTTTGAACATACGGAATTCCGTTTGGTTTTGATTGAAATTCCGTTGGTCACGGAGTATTGAATCCAACGTGGACACCACTAGCGATAGCCGTTTCGATGCTGCCAGCGATCGTCGCTTCGACTCGAGATTCGATTCTGATTTAGCCACCAGCCTGTTGATCAACCTCGCGCAGGAACGGTCGCTCGATGGACTGATGGAGAAGCTGATGGGCGCATGCACGACGCTGCCCGAATTTGCGCGAGCGGAGTTGTGGCTGATCGAGAAAGGAGATATATGTCCGCGTTGTCCGCAAAGGGCGCAATGCCCCGACCAGACCCGCTGCCTGCATTTGGTGGCTGGTTGCGACAACCCTGTGTCCGGCAGCGGGCGTGCGGCCTCGTGCTTTTACCATTCCGATGAAAGAATTCCGTTGGGCTTCGGCATCATTGGACGGATTGCCACGACCGGAAAACAGACCGAGGTGCAAGACTTGGACAAAGACTTGGGCGAACGTGCTGATCACCGGTAGCATATCGGCGAGATAGCGGTGTTCCGAATAGAGCTTGCGATGTTCGTAACGTCCCCATGTCCAGCCCGGCCATGTCTGGAAAAATAAATTCCTGGAAGTGCTCGGCAGGTTGCTCTCGAAATACTGCGCCGAATTCATCGAGTTGATGGCGTTCTTGATGGCTCCGGTTTTTGCGTTCAAGCCGTCCTTGCTCTTGTCCCAGACGCGAATGACAAACAGCGCTTTGAACGGGATGGTTTGTCCCTGCATCAGGGCATGAATTTTCTTCTGCTTTTTCTCCATCACGGTGAGCAGCGAGATTTTCTTTTCACTGGCGTAATCGCCGGCCACGCGGTCGTGCTCCTTTTCCTCCTTGTTGATTTCCTGGGTGATGGGCAGCGGATCAACATTGACCGTGATAGCGTAGTCGAGCAGCCGCAGATTGGTGAGCCGTTGGATGATGCCGGGATAGGTCGAGCGCGGCCAGCGGGTGAGCGCGATCACGGAATGATAGTGGCCGTCCATGTAAAAGCCAAAATCGCTCTGGCCATTGCCTTCCGAGTGCCAGCAATTTTCCTGAATGGAAAGTTCGGGCAGAAAATCACTCGCCGGGTCAAAATCAAAGCGGTCGGCCAATGACGGATTGAGGAAACTTTTGTAATGCTTGAAATGGTCGAGGTCGCTCATGGGCAGCACGCGCGTTCCGGCACTCGCAAAAATTTCCTTGAGCAGATGGTGGATGTGCGTGAACTCCATTTCCAACTGATCGAGCATGGTTAGGTAATACTCGCGCAAAGCGCCATTGGTGGTCGTCGCGGGCGTGTTCTCCAACGAGCGTGATACATAAAGAATTACGCGCTGCCGCCGCAATTTGCGTTCGGTCATGGCCTGCCAGTAGCGCGCAAACCGTTCGTTACGCGAACGCTTTCCGTTGTCCTGCGGCCTTGAAATGTGGTTGGAATTTTCATTTGGCTTTAGCTTACACCGGCACGGCGAGTTTCTCCAATTTGGAGGCAATTGCCCGCTTGCCGACGACTCCGACAGTTTTGTCTTTTACCTCGCCGTCCACAAAATACAACAGTGTCGGAATGGATTGGATGCCAAAGCGCGCGGCCAGTGCCGGATTGCTGTCCACGTTGACTTTTGCGACTTTAACGCGACCGGCTTGCTCCACGGCAATTTCCTCAAGCGCGGGCGCGAGCATTTTACAAGGTCCGCACCATTCAGCCCAAAAGTCCACGAGGACGGGTTGGTTGGATTGGAGAACTTCGCTCTCGAAGTTCGTTTCGTTGATTTCAATGGTCTGTTTCATATTTCAGTTTTTAATTCGTTGGTTCACGCCTTGCCGCCGAACGAGCAATAGTCGTCGAGGTCAAGCAGATCGAACCAGGTGTTGATGTCTTCGCGCGCCGGGTTTAGCTTCTTCACCGCATCGGCAAAATCGGTTAGCGTCTCGGTGTCGCTGTCTGGAGTGCGGCGCAAATGATACTCGCTCCACGCGGCGATTTCCCACGGCTGGCGCTGATGTTTCGCGTTGGCTTGAATCCACGTCAGCAACTCAAGGTCGCCGCCGCCTTTCGCGATTTCATTTTTCAACGCGTCGGGTTCAAGGCCGACGAAGTTGAAGAAATGCCGATCCATTCTCTTGGCACCGTAACGATATTCGCCGAGTTTACAGGCCAGTTCTGCGCGGCCTTTGTCGAGGATGCGCGGCAGAAAAACATAACCGCCCAGCCGCACGCGCGGGCTGCGCGGCGGGCGTTGTGTCAGGTCAGTTATTGAGTTGGTTGTGCTCATAATTTTCAATTGGAGTCTCGGGTGGTTCGCGAATCAATAATTTCCGCCGGAAACCAGCAGCGTTTCGCCGGTGACCCAGCCGGAATCGTCCGACGCGAGGAACACGGCGACTTTGGCGATGTCGTCGGGCTGGCCGATGCGACCGAGCGGCGTCTGTGTCTCGATGTGCTTGCGGAAGTCGCCTTCGGCGAAACCGGCGGTGTGCAGGCCTTCCGTTTCGATCATGCCGGGGTTGAGCGAGTTCACGCGGATTTTTTTCGGGCCGAGTTCCTTGGCGAGCGATTTGGTGACGGCGTCCACCGCGGCCTTGGTCGCGCTATAAACCGACGCGCCGGGCAACGGATGACGACCGACCACGGAGCTGATGTTGACGATGCTGCCGCCAGCGGGCGTGAAATGCTTCACGGCTTCCTGCGTGGTGAGCAGCAGGCCGAGCACATTCAGATTGAATTGCTTGTGGAAATGTTCCTCGGTCACGTTTTCGAGCGGGCCGAATTCATAAACGCCCGCGTTGTTGACGAGCACGTCGAGCTGCGCCGAAGGCTTTCTTCGTCTCGGCGAACAGGCGTGTCGATGTCCGCCGTTTTGGAAACGTCGCCTTGCACGGCAACGGCCTTGCCGCCCGCGCCGGTGATTTCGGCGACGACCTTGTCCGCACCCGTCTTGCTGGACGCGTAATTGACGACGACCGCCGCGCCTTCCGCCGCCAGATGTTTGGCGATGGCCGCGCCGATGCCTTTGGACGCGCCCGTGACGACCGCGACTTTGCCTGCGAGTTTTTTGCTGCTGTTTGTGCTCATGTGTTTGTTCTTTCTTGGTTAGTTGTTTGTTGTTTGTTGATCTGTTACTATTAATAGTAACAATAAAGGATAAAAATTTTACTTTTTCTTCACGTCGGAAACGATCTGCGCCAGGCTGATTTCAGCCAGACTTGCCTCCATCGCCTTCTGCGTTTTGGCCAGAGCCTTTTCAAGCGCCGTTTTGATGTGGCAGCTTACGAAACAAGTTTTCTGTTCGGAATAACTGTGGATGGCAAACGCCTTCGGCGCATCCACCGCCTTGTAAATATCCAGCAGTGAAATGTCCTTCGCGTCCTTGGCGAGCCAGCACGCGCCCGCCTTGCCGGTGGCCGTTTCCACCAACCCGCCTTGGACAACTTCGCCAAAGTGCGTCGCACAAAACTGGCGCTGGTGTTCACGCTCTCCGCGAGATGGCCGGACGTGACGCCTTCCTTGTCGCACCCGCAGGCCAGCCCGGCCAGAAGGTGAACCGCAATCGAGAACTGGATGTTGTTCGCCATAACTGTTACTATAATAGTCACAGAATAAAATTCTGCAACTACTTTTTTCTAATTATTATTTTGAGTCGGATGCTGGATGCGTTGAGCACCTGACAATAAGTTGCGTCGCTGCCTGACGAAGATCGGCAATCGCGCGGGAGCGCATCCGCTCTTTTTCAGCGTCGCTGAAGTAAAAATCGGTTAAAAATCATGGTCGGAATCGTCAAAGCTCGTTTTTAAGAGGATTTGTAAAGTCGTAAGTCGTTGATAAATAGTTAAATATAAACAATCGTAAAAAATATTAAAATAGTAGTTGACTGTTTAGTCTAATTTGCTAAATTGACATCGTGCTTCGACAAAAAGCCGAAGCGATGAACCAAAAAATGTTATGGGCCGAGTAAGTGATGCAAAACAAAGATTGATGGATGCCGTGCTGGAGCTGATCTGGTCCGGCTCGTATGGCAGCACGACCATTGACCACATCTGCGAGAAGGCCGGCGTCAAGAAGGGCAGTTTTTATTATTTCTTTGATTCCAAGGCGGAACTGGCGGCGGAAGCATTTGAGGCCAATTGGCTGAATCACCGCGCGGAGTTCGACTGGATTCATCTTTTCGCCGACGGTTCCGCCGTTGGAACGATTGAAGAAATATCTGTGATTTTGCCTATAGATTTCAGCGTGAAATCAAATCAAAATATGGTCGCGTGCTGGGTTGCCCGCAGGCTGCGCTCGGCTCTGAAATCTGCACGCAGGAGGATGCTTTGCAGAAAAAAATCCAGGAAATCATGGATCAAAAACGCAAATATATCGAATCCGCCATCCGCGATGCCCATGCCGCCGGGGTGATTCATGCGCCCGATGCCGCCGCCAAAGCGCGAATGTTGTTGGCCTATTACGAAGGGTTGCTGACCCAGGCCCGCATTCAAAACGATGTGGAAGTGTTGCGCGAAGCCGCCAGCGGCATGTTCGCCATGCTTGGGTGAAAGAAAAAGAAGCCGTTGCCGCCTGATTTGATTTTTTTTGATTACATACTTTACTAAACAGACAACTATTAAAATAAAACAAAACTATGAATACGACCAATACAAACAAAGACCTAAACGCTGAATCAACCATCACCAATCGCTACGCGCAATCTTGCAAAAAATTGCTGGCCGGGATTGAGCAGGCCAAGGACAGGATTGCGAGCGAGTTTCAGGAAACATTGGAATCGCACGGCCAGCTAATTCAACTGGCCATGAACGAGGCGGAGGCATTGGCCCGGCAGACGGAATATCCGCATCTGTTGTTTCCATCGTTGGCGATGGAAAAAATTCAAACGGTTGCCGCGTGGCAGACGCGGCAGCAATCCCTGCATCGACGCCATTCGGTTTTCGCGGAAGCCGCCTGATTGACCGAAGGCATAAATCAACCAACTTAAAAAAACTCTAATCGCAAATCATGAAACCACAAATTTTATCTTATTCGCCGCCGTTTCAACATTAACCGTCGGCCTGTTAACTGCCGGTTGCAGCCAAAGACAGCCGCAGCAAGGCCCGCCGCCGCCGGCCGTGACGGTCGCGCCGGTCGAGCAAAAAGAAATTGTCGAGTGGAGCGAATTCACCGGCCACACCGAGCCGGTGGAATCGGTGGAAATCCGCCCGCGCACTTCGGGCTACATTCAGGAAGTGCGTTTTCAATCCGGGCCAGCTGGTGAAAAAAGGCGACGTGCTGTTCGTGATTGATCCGCGCTGGAACCAGGCGGTGTTTGACCAGCGCCAGGCCGAGTATGACCAGGCCAAGAGCGAGGCCGACCGCACGGACAAATTGCTGGCCAACAATGCCATTTCCGCCGAAGAGGCCGAGGCGCGCAAAGCCAGTGCCGAAGTGGCGAAGGCCGCGCTGGATTCGGCGAGGCTGGATCTGGAATACACGCGAAGTGCGCGCGCCGATTGACGGTCGCGTGAGCCGCGCGCTGTTGACCGAGGGCAATTATGTCAGCGGCAACGCCGGTTCGGCATCGTTGCTGACGACCATTGTTTCCGTGGATCCGGTTTATGTCTATGCGGACATTGACGAGGACACGCTGCTGAAATTCAACGAACTGGTGGATGCCAAAAAACTGGGCGTCAGCGACGGCGGAAAAATTCCCGTCGAATTGCAACTCGCCGACGAATCGGATTTTCCGCACCAGGGTTACATCGAATCATTCGACAACCAGCTGGACCCGGACACGGGCAGCATTTTGTTGCGCGCCGTGTTTCCGAACGACGACGGCCGCATCGTGCCGGGATTGTTTGCGCGCATCCGCATTCCTTTGAGCGAACGTCATCCGGCGTTGCTCGTGGATGAACGCGCCATCGGCACGGATCAGGCGAATAAATTTGTGCTCACGCTGTCGCCAACGAACACCGTGCAATATCAGGCCGTCGAACTTGGCCCGCTGATTGACGGCAAGCGCATTGTGCGCTCCGGTCTGGACGCCGGGCGAAAAAATTGTCGTGAACGGCCTGCGCGCGTTCGTCCGGGAATGCCGGTGACGCCGCAGGAACGAAATCGCAAAAAGCGAAGGCGCTGAAAATTGCGCAAAGATAAAATTCTTGTTCGCGAAAAATTGACTCAAGAAATTTGAACGAAAACCACTATGAACTTTTCACATTATTTCATCAAGCGCCCGATTTTTGCCGGCGTGTTGTCCATCGCGATTTTCGTCATGGGATTGCTCGCAGCTGTTCAAACTGCCGATCAGCGAATATCCCGAAGTCGTGCCGCCGACCATCGTCGTGCGCGCGACTTATCCGGGCGCGACACCGAAGACCATCGCCGAGACCGTCGCGTCGCCGCTCGAACAGGCCATCAACGGCGTCGAAGGTTCGCTCTACATGTTTTCGCAGGCGACCGGCGACGGCGTGATGACGCTGACCGTGACGTTCAATCTCGGCACGGACATTGACAAGGCGCAGGTGCAGGTGCAAAACCGCGTGTCGCAGGCGCTGCCGAAATTGCCGGAGGAAGTCCGCACGCTCGGCGTCACCACCACCAAGCAATCGCCCGACCTCACGATGGTCGTGCATTTGTTTTCGCCCGACGGTCGTTACGACGAGGTTTATCATCCGCAACTACGCGACGTTGCAGGTGAAGGACGTGCTCGCGCGCATTCCCGGCGCGGGCGACGTGGAACTTTTCGGCTCCGGCGATTACGCGATGCGCGTCTGGCTCAATCCCGGACAAAATCGCCGCGCGCAATCTCACCGCCAGCGATGTCGTCGCCGCCATCCGCGAACAAAATGTGCAGGTCGCCGGCGGCGTCATCGGCGCAGCAGCCGGTCAAATCGCCGGTGAATTTTGAATTGCAGGTCAACGTCAAAGGCCGGCTGATTTCCGAGGAAGAATTCGGCAACATCATCGTCAAGGCCGGGCCGAACGGCGAAAAAACTTTGCTGAAAGATGTCGCGCGCATCGAACTCGGCGCAGGCAGCTACGCACTGCGTTCATTGCTGAACAACAAAACGGCGGTGGCCATTCCGATTTTCCAGACGCCCGGCGCGAATGCGCTGGAACTTTCCAAAAACGTCCGCGCCAAGATGGAGGAGCTGAAGAAAAATTTCCCGGAAGGAATTGATTATTCCGTCGTGTATGACCCGACGGTTTTCGTGCGGCACTCGATCGAGGCCGTCATCCACACGTTGCTCGAAGCGATTCTGCTGGTCGTCATCGTCGTCATTATTTTCCTGCAAACCTGGCGCGCGGCCATCATTCCGCTGGCCGCCGTGCCGGTTTCGCTCATCGGCACGTTTGCGCTGATGCTCGCGTTCGGCTTCAGCATCAATGCGCTCTCGCTCTTCGGCCTCGTGCTGGCCATCGGCATCGTCGTGGACGACGCGATTGTCGTCGTCGAAAATGTGGAGCGAAACATCGCGCGCGGCTTGTCGTCTTACGACGCGGCGCGGCAGGCGATGACCGAAGTGACCGGGCCGATCATCGCGACGGCGCTGGTGCTGTGCGCGGTGTTCGTGCCGACGGCGTTCATCACCGGCCTGACCGGGCAGTTTTACAAGCAATTCGCGCTGACCATCGCGATTTCCACCGTCATTTCCGCGTTCAATTCGCTGACGCTTTCGCCCGCGTTGTGCGCGGTGCTGCTCAAAGATCATCACGCGCCGAAAGACTGGCTGTCGCGCGCGATGGAAAAAACATTCGGCTGGTTTTTTCATCCGTTCAACCGCGTGTTTGCCTGGGCGGGCGAAAAATATTCCGGCGGCGTCGGCAGCGTGCTGCGCAAAAGCGCCATCGCGCTCGTCGTTTATGGCGGACTGGTTTTGCTGACCGGCTGGAGTTTTAACAAGGTGCCGACCGGCTTCGTGCCGACGCAGGACAAACAATATCTCGTCGCGTTCGCGCAATTGCCGGACGGCTCGTCGCTCGACCGCACGGAAGCGGTGATCCGCCGGATGTCGGACATTGGCTTGAAACAGCCGGGCGTGGAAGCACGCCGTCGCGTTTCCCGGCTTGAGCATCAGCGGCTTCAGCGTCGCGCCGAACGCAGGGCATTGTTTTCTTCACATTGAAACCGTTTGAAGAACGCACGACGCAAGAACTTGAGCGGCCCGGCCATCGCCGCCGCGTTGAACCAGAAATTAAGCGTCGATTCAGGATGCGTTCGTGCTCGCCGTGCCGCCGCCGCCGGTTCAGGGGTTGGGCACAATCGGCGGATTCAAACTTTACGTCGAAGACCGCGCCGACCTCGGCTACGACGCGCTCTATCAAAATTTGCAGAACATCATCGGCAAAAGTTACCAGACGCCCGGACTCGCCGGCACGTTTTCGGGCTTCACCGTCAACGTGCCGCAACTCGACGCGGACATTGACCGCGTGAAGGCGAAGACGCAAGGCATCCCGCTGCAAAATCTTTTCGAGACGATGCAGATTTATCTCGGCTCGCTTTACGTCAATGATTTCAACCGTTTTGGCCGCACCTACGAAGTCATCGCGCAGGCCGACTCGCAATTCCGCGCGCATCCCGAAGACATCACGCGGCTCGAAAACGCGCAACGACCGGGGCGAAATGGTTCCGCTCGGTGCCGTCGTGAAAGTGACGGAATCGCACGGCCCCGACCGCGTGATGCGTTACAACGGTTATCCCGCCGCGGAAATCAACGGCGCGCCCGCGCCCGGTTACAGTTCCGGCCAGGCCGAAGCGGCGATGTCGAAACTCGTCGGTGAAAATCTGCCGCGCGGCATGACTTACGAATGGACCGACCTGACCTATCAGCGCATCCTCGCCGGCAACACGGCCGTTGTATGTTTATCCGCTCTGCCTGCTGCTCGTGTTCCTCGTGCTGGCCGCGCTCTACGAAAGTTTCCGCCTGCCGCTCGCGATCATTTTGATCGTGCCGATGTGTTTGCTGTTCGCCATCACCGGCGTCTGGCTCAAGGGCAGCGACAACAACATCTTCACGCAAATCGGCTTGATCGTGCTCGTCGGCCTCGCGTGCAAGAACGCGATCTTGATCGTCGAATTTGCCAAGCGCAAACAGGACGAAGGCATGTCGCCGTTTGATGCGGCCATCGAAGCGTGCCGGCTGCGTCTGCGCCCGATTTTGATGACTTCAGCATCGCGTTCATCGCGGGCGTGTTCCCGCTCGTCGTCGCCAGCGGCGCGGGCGCGGAAATGCGGCAGGCGATGGGCGTCGCCGTGTTCTCCGGCATGATCGGCGTGACGCTGTTCGGATTGTTTCTGACGCCGGTGTTTTACGTGACGCTGATGAAACTCGGCTTGAAGAAAAAACCGGCGACGACTCCGGAAGCAAAAAATATTTTGCCCGGTTCAAGCGCGGCTACGGGAATCGTCACGGTCGCGTTGCTGTTCACGATTGTTTCCGCGAACGCCGGCATGCTGACGATCGGGCCGGATTACAAACAGCCGACCAATTCCGTTCCCGCAAATTACAAAGCCGTTGAACTCGGCAATTGGAAAGAAGGCCGGCCGCTCGACAATGTGCCGAAGGGAAATTGGTGGGAGATTTTCGGCGACACCAACTTGAACGCGCTGGAATCGCAGGCGCTGCCGGCCAACCAGCAACTCAAAGCCGCCGTCGCGCGCGTGGATGAGGCGCGCGCCACCGCGCGCGTTGCGCGCAGCCAGTTGATGCCCAGCCTTAAGTTTCGATCCGAGTTTCACGCGCGAAGCGTTATTCGCCCAACGCCAATCCCAGTTTTGGCAATATCACGGCGAACACCTTCAGCACGCCGCTGGATTTGAGCTACGAAGTGGATTTGTGGGGCCGCGTCCGCCGCAGTTTTCAAGGCGCGCGCGCCGACGCGCAGGCGTCGCTCGCGGATTATTACAACGTCCTGCTCACGCTCCAGTCCGACGTGGCGCAAAATTATTTTGCGCTGCGTTCGCTCGACGCGGAAATTGCCACCGTCAACGGCACGATTGATTTGCGGCACGAACAAGTGCGGCTCGTGCGCAGCCGGCTGGAAGGCGGCATCGGCAGCGAACTGGACGTCGCGCAGGCGGAAACCGAACTGGCGACCACGGAAGCCGAAGCCGCCTCGCTCGCGCATCGGCGCGACGAACTGGAAAATGCCATCGCGATTTTGGTCGGCGAAAATCCGTCGAGCTTCAAACTCGCCGCGCGTGGATGATCCGAATTGGAATCCGCAGCCGCCGGAAATTCCCGCCGGTCTGCCGCGGATTTGCTGGAACGCCGTCCCGACGTGGCGCAAGCCGAACGCCAGCTTGCCTCGGCCAACGCCAAGATCGGCGTCGCCAAAGCCGCGTTTTTTCCCGTGCTGACGCTGACGGGTTCGGCGGATATTTGAGCGGCGACGTTTCTATCGTTGTTCAATTGGGACAGCCGCACCTGGTCCATCGGGCCGAGCCTTTCGCTGCCGATTTTTGCCGGCGGACGCAACCGCGCGAATTACCAGCGCTCGCAGGCGGCGTTTGCCAAGAGTCGACCGCGCTCTATCGCCAGCAAGTGCTCGTCGCTTTTGGCGAAGTGGAAAACAGCCTTTCCGGGCATTCATCATTTCGCCGTCCAGGCGGAGGCGCAGCAACGCGCCGTCACCAGCGCCCGCCGCGCGGCGGAACTGGCGACCGACCGCTATCGTTCCGGCATCGTCGCCTACATCGAAGTGGTGGACGCGAGCCGCGACGCGCTTACCGCCGAACGCGCCAACGCCCAGCTTGCCGGCCAGCGCTTGATTGCCAGCGTTCAACTCATCAAGGCGCTTGGCGGCGGCTGGAGCGAACAACAACTTGTGGTCGGCGCAGTTTCTGTCAATTCTCAACCATTAGCCGCAAGCCGAAAATAAAAATGACCATGCCAACAGTTTGAGAGGGCGAAGGGGAACATTTTATGGTGATTAAATTACCATCCATTATTTTTGGCAGAGGTTGAGCTAGGAATCCTGTCTCGCCGACGCGATAAAATGTTTCACCAATTCGGTTTCAGATTCCTTGAGCCAGATCACCGGCAAGGCGAAGGCTTTGAATATCATTTGCTGGCCATCGGCCTCGCGCTCGTCGTGATTGTTTACGGCGCGGGCGCGGCTTCGTTTGACCGGCTCATCAGTCATCGTTCGGAAGCAAAAAAAACTTGAGCGAATTGATCTGAAATTCCGCAAGCGGTTCAACGCCGGTTGCAGGTAAATTTTACTGGAAATGCAACGTTTATCTTATTGGGTGAATTTGTCGCTGTTTGCAGCTACTGATTCGCGGCGGCGGGCAACGGCATAATTTTCCGTTCATATTCCTCAAGGCTGGGCAGTTTCACCTTGGCCCTTTTCGCATAGGCGCGGTGGACAGCGATAGAATTATGCCCCAGCGCCTCTTGAGCAAAACGTTCGGGATAGCCGCATGTTTTGGCGCGTTCCGCCCACGCATAGCGGTAGCTATGAAGCGAGACACCTTCAATTCCGAGTCCCCGGCATCGTTGTTTGAATTCTGTCGCCCGGTCACCGGCACGCACCCGCGCCAAATACGGGAAAAGCAAACCTTCGCCCGGCAAATCCTTGAGCGTGTTCAACGCTTCCTCGCCCAAATGAAGAATCACCGGAACGCCCGTCTTTTTCCGGGTGAAGCCGATGGTTCGATTTTCCCAATCCACGTCCTCGGCCTTCAAACTGGCGATGTCACCCTGACTGCCGCCAAGATGCCAGCACAACTCATAAAACGTTTTCCGCTCCGGATTTTTCTCCCGGCCAATGATGGCCTGATGTTCGGCAAAGGTGATGGCGCGCTTTTCTTTGAAATGAATTGCCGGCCACTGCCGTTTGGGGATGATGGAGCGGGGAAGCCAATTCATGTCGAGGGCGAAATTTTGAATGCGCCGCAAAAAGACATTCGTTGAAACCGTGCCTTTGTGCATCGCATCCAAAAAATGTTCCGCCTGGGTTTTGATCAGAGCAAGATCGCGAATCTGGTCAAACGCCTTGTCCTTCGATCGGCGACATCCCACCGTTTTTTGGTGTTGCCGGATTTCGTCCGGCCCATTTCGTCCATGACGTGCTGCCAGGTGCGCTTGACAAAATCCGGGTCGCTGTGCTGCAAATAAACCTGGGCGATTTGCAGATTCACCGCCGGTTGTTTGCAGGCTTCATTCAGTGCGTTTAGAAACCGCCGGGCTTCTTGGGGATCAGCGGTATTGAGGCTGTTCCGCTTTTTGGTGAGGGTGTCGAGGGAGTAGTAAATTCCGTTTTCGCGACGGAACGAATGGTAACGTTGTTTCATGGCTCGTTTTGGTTATCGAGCCTCTCACAATCCCGTTCCGACTTGTTAGCGCCTTCTGGTTGCCTAGTGACTGCCTTGTGCATGACTAGCTGATTTCATACACAATTCCATACACACTTGACCGGCCAGACTTCGCAACTTCTACTCTATCAACCATTTCGATATGGAGGCGAGGGTCGGAAT
>CAVQGB010000004.1:0-12273 GCA_963711945.1 uncultured Verrucomicrobiae bacterium
ACCGTGTAACGGTTGGCGTGACATCTCGCAAGACGACTCGCTCGAATCTTAATCATGACATTAAAAAATTATGAATACACCAACCACGTCAACGCCCGATCTCGAAGGACTGCACAAGGCGGTTCAGGAATTCCGGCCTAATCCGCATCGCATTCCATTCACCAATTTGAAACCAGTCCATGATTCCATCGCGGAATTGCGCAAGCGAAGTGTGTCCTACGCTGGGATTGCTGAATTACTTCAACAACACGGCGTCAAGACCAGCCGGGCGCGTGTGGCCGAATACGGCCGCATTGTCCTGGACGGCGGGAAATCGCGCAAACGGCGAAAACGGATGAAGCCCACGCCAGTTGTCAGTGTCCCTGTTACGCCTCAAAGTGCGCCCGCCGCGGACGTAAAGCCCACGCCGGACACGACCGCGCCGGCGAGCAATAGCCCGCCGCCGACAAAAGAAAACTCACCCTACACGTCACGCGGACCGCGCATTGCAAAAGTGGCAATGATGAGTCCAGAAGAAGCCGCAGAATTCGAGGCCAGTTTGAAGCCGGGAAACGCCCCAAAGTCGTGACCGCCGCTCACGCAGCTCGTGGCGCGTTTATCCAATCCGGCGAATTGCCGGTTTGATTCATTGGTGTTTTCCACCCATGACCGTGAGACTTCCCGCGTGAATCCTTAATCGCCGTCCGGTCTTTGGCGAAGCGAGCATCGTCAAGGTGGAACTCGCGGGCGACGGGGCGAGTCTTACCTTGACGACGCACAGCGAGCCATACAATGGGAAGGCGATTCACGCGGAGTTAGCAGATGGTTAGCACTGGCTTCACGGCACGGTTGGCAACATTGGAAGCACCAGCATTGGCAAGTGGGTAAGCATTACGCGAAACACTTCACAAGATGTCTTGCCAGCCATTGCGTCGTCTGGCTTGCAGGACTCCGCGCAAGCACCGGCGAGATTTGAGCGAGCCGTAAAATCATTCGGTTACGAAGGGGTAAGGCGTGCCCCTGTCTAAAATGGCAAATTCCTCATTAAAAACCAACTGCGCGCCTAGCGACAAAAGGCGGCAAAAAGCGACAAGTTGAAGCGATAAATTGCGGCAAATTCGTTGCCGCTTTTTATCGCTTTTTGCCGCTCGGTTTCGAGCCGCACTTTTTCCCAACGAACTCGTTAGGAGATGGTGTCTCCAAAAATTTAAGGCTTTCACATTCCAGGAAGCCGTCAGAAATTACGTTTGGCTGAACATAACAAATTGGGTGCTGATGGGCGCACTGAACGGACGACGGCGGAATGGAGCGTGATTTCAGAACGCTTGTTGAGTGCGCGGCTGTCAAGGTTTCAGTTCAAGGCGATTTGGCCGGTTATCGAATACCCGGAGACAAGCCGGCCAGTCAAAGCGCCGCGCTTCTGACTTTTTGTAGAGGCGTGATTTGCGCATAACAATTACTTCATTATAGTCAGGGCATGAAAATATCTATCGTGCTCCAGACCATTTTGCTCCTGACCTGCTCGAACACCTTCATGACTTTCGCTTGGTATGCTCATTTACGAAACTGGCACGACAAGAAGTGGTATATTGCCGCACTGTTGAGCTGGGGAATTGCGTTCTTCGAGTATCAGTTCCAAGTTCCCGCCAACCGAATTGGCTATACCGAGTTAAGTTTGGCGCAGTTAAAAATTTTACAGGAGGTCATTACGTTGTCCGTATTCGTTCCCTTCGCATTGCTTTACATGCACCAGCCCTTGAAGCTTGATTTTCTGTGGGCAGGAGTCTGTCTTATCGGGGCGGTTTATTTCATGTTCCGTTCGTAAGCGGGCTGGCATCAACAGCTTTGGATTCCGATGGACGGCAGCTTTATGATTTCTTAATACATTCGCCCTCATTCTTAATTAGGTTTGGCAGAAATTCGCCATCAGTCTGGTGGAAATGAGTGAACTTGATTGCATTCAATTGGCGGCTTACTTCGGTGCATTGCTGGCATTGACACCGCTGCTTGGCGGCTGGATGGCGCGGATTTACACCGGCGAAAGACATTTCCTGCAAAAGCCGTTCGGCTGGCTGGAAAAATTGCTTTATCGCTTCGCCGATTGCGACCCGAAGGAGGAAATGGACTGGCGTCGCTACGCTGCCGCTTGTTGTGGTTCAACTTGATTGGATTCGCCGTCGTGTTCGCACTGCAATTGCTCCAGGCAAAACTGCCGCTGAATCCACAGCAAATGCCGCGCGTTTCCTGGCCGCTCGCGCTCAACACCGCCGTCAGCTTCATCACCAACACCAACTGGCAGAATTATTCCGGCGAGGCGGTGATGAGCTATCTCACGCAGATGCTTGGTTTGACGGTGCAAAACTTTTTGAGCGCGGCGACGGGCATGGCGGTGATGGTGGCAATGGCGCGCGGGCTTGTCACGCAAGTCCGGTCGCACGCTTGGCAATTTCTGGGCCGACCTTGTTCGTTCGACTCTTTACATCCTTCTGCCACTGTCAGTCATTTTTGCGGTGGTGCTGGTCGCGCAAGGCGTGGTGCAAACTTTTTCACCCTATGTGAATGCAACCACGCTGCAAGGTCACGTCACACAAATTCCACTTGGCCCGGCGGCTTCGCAAATTGCCATCAAACAACTTGGCACGAACGGCGGCGGTTTTTTCGGCGTCAACTCGGCCCATCCGTTTGAGAATCCCACCCCGCTCACGAACTTTCTGGAGATGCTCGCCATTCTGCTGCTGCCGTCGGCGCTGGTGGACACTTACGGTCGCATGGTCGGCAAGCGGCGACAAGGCTGGGCGATTCTGGCGGCGATGTATTTGCTGTTCATTGCCGGACTGGCGGTGGCGTTGTGGGCGGAGTATCAGCCGAATCCGCTGACGCCGGGGTTGGCCAACATGGAGGGCAAAGAAACACGGTTCGGTGTGGCCAATTCCGTGCTTTGGGCGACGGCCACCACGGACGCCTCCAACGGCTCGGTGAACTGTATGCACGACAGTCTTTCGCCGCTGGCCGGAATGGTGGCCATGGGAAACATCATGCTCGGCGAAGTCGTTTTCGGCGGGGTCGGTGCGGGGCTTTACGGCATGTTGATGTATGTGCTGCTGACGGTTTTCATGGCCGGACTGATGGTTGGACGTTCGCCGGAATATCTCGGCAAACGCGTTGAAAAGGGCGAAGTGATCTGGGCAATGGTCGCCACGCTCTCGCCATTTGCAGTGTTGCTTGTTTTTTCGGCCATCGCCGTGCGCGACCAGCATGGGCTTGTCGAGCCTGAACAATGCCGGGCCGCACGGTTTGAGCGAAATTCTCTACGCCTTCGCCTCGATGTCGAACAACAACGGCAGTGCCTTCGCCGGACTGAATGGCAACACGAATTTCTACAATCTCACCGGGGCGCTCGCGATGTTGATCGGGCGCTTCGCCGTCATCATTCCCGCGCTGGCCATCGCGGGAAGCATGGCCCCCAAAAGAATCGCCGCCCCCTCCGCCGGAACCTTTCCCACCGACAGCCTGCTGTTTGTCGTCATGCTGGTCGGCGATCGTGGTGGTGGTGAGTGGCCTGACGCATTTCCCGGCGCTCACCCTCGGGCCGATCATCGAACATCTGCTGATGCAGCAAGGGCGCGTGTTTTGAAAACTCAAAATTGAATTTCCATGAAAACTCCCAGTTCACTTTTCGACGCCAAGCTTGTCCGCCCGGCGCTGGTTGACTCGTTCAAAAAACTCGATCCGCGCGTGCTCTGGGAAAATCCCGTCATGCTGGTCACGGAAATCGGTGCCGCCCTCTGCACCGTTGTCGTGGTTCGCGACATTTTTACCGGCCACTTTTCCGGGTTCAATTTGCAGATTACTCTCTGGCTCTGGTTCACCGTGTTGTTTGCCAATTTCGCCGAGGCGCTGGCCGAAGGACGTGGCAAGGCCCAGGCGGAAAGCATGAAAAAAGCCCGCACGCAAACGCTCGCCCGGCGACTGCGCGACGGCCGGGAGGAAAAGATTCCCGCGCCGTCGTTGCAAAAGGGCGATGTCGTCGTCTGCGAAACCGGCGACGTGATTCCCGCCGACGGCGAAGTCATCGAAGGCATTGCCAGCGTGGACGAAGCCGCCATTACCGGCGAATCCGCGCCCGTCATCCGCGAAAGCGGCGGCGACCGCAGCGCCGTTACCGGCGGCACGCGCGTCATCAGCGACCGCATCGTCATCCGCATCACCAGTGAAGCCGGGAACACTTTTCTCGACCGCATGATCGCGATGGTTGAAGGCGCGAAACGACAGAAAACGCCAAACGAAATCGCGCTCACGATTTTGCTTGTCGGCATGACGGCGGTTTTCATTCTGGCCGTGGTCACGTTGCCGGCGTTCGCCCATTACAACGAAAACGCTTCCGGCCAGCCCGGCTCGTCCAATCTCACCTTGCCGGTTTTGGTTTCGCTGCTCGTGTGTTTGATTCCGACGACCATCGGCGGTTTGTTGAGCGCCATCGGCATCAGCGGCATTGACCGGCTGATCCGCCGCAATGTTCTGGCGACGAGCGGACGCGCGGTCGAAGCCGCCGGCGACATTGACGTTTTGCTGCTGGACAAAACCGGCACCATCACGCTCGGCAACCGCATGGCGTCTGACTTTCTGCCCGCGCCGGGAATCGCCGTGGAAAAACTGGCCGACGCCGCGCAACTCGCGTCGCTTGCCGATGAAACGCCGGAAGGCCGCAGCATCGCCGTGCTCGCGAAGGAAAAATTCAATCTGCGCGGACGTGAAGTCGCCGCACCGCACGCGCAATTCGTTCCGTTCACCGCGCAGACGCGCATGAGCGGCGTGGATTTTCCGCGAACGACAACCAGCCAGCGCGCTCCATCCGCAAAGGCGCGGCGGAGTCCATCAAGATTCACGTTGACCGGCTCGGCGGACAATTTCCCGAAGCGGTGAATCGCATCGTGGAAAATGTTGCGCGTTCCGGCGGCACGCCGCTCGTCGTCGCCGATGGCCGCGAAGTTCTCGGCGTGATTCAATTGAAAGACGTGGTCAAAGGCGGCATCAAGGAACGGTTTGCGCAGCTTCGCAAAATGGGCATCCGCACCGTGATGATCACCGGCGACAATCCGCTCACCGCCGCCGCCATCGCCGCCGAAGCGGGCGTGGATGATTTCATGGCGCAGGCGAAGCCGGAAGACAAACTCACCCGCATCCGCGATGAACAGGCCAAAGGTTGTCTCGTCGCCATGACCGGCGACGGCACGAACGACGCGCCCGCGCTGGCGCAGGCCGATGTCGGCGTGGCGATGAACACCGGCACGCAGGCCGCGCGCGAAGCCGGCAACATGGTGGACTTGGACTCGAATCCGACGAAGCTGATTGAAATCGTCGAAATCGGAAAGCAACTTTTGATGACGCGCGGCGCGTTGACGACGTTCAGCATCGCCAACGACGTGGCGAAATACTTTGCCATCCTGCCCGCGATGTTTCTCGGCCTTTACGCGCTCGCCGGCAAATCCGGCCCGCTCGCCGCGCTGAACATCATGCACCTCGGCTCGCCGCAAAGCGCGATTTTGAGCGCCGTGATTTTCAACGCGCTCATCATCATCGCGCTGATTCCGCTGGCCTTGCGCGGCGTGAAATACCGTCCCGTCGGCGCGGCCTCGATTTTGCGCCGCAACCTGGTCATCTACGGTTTCGGCGGCATCATCGCGCCGTTTGTCGGGATAAAATTATTGGACGTGCTCATCAACGCCATTCACCTGGCCTGAACTTTTTTGAATTATGAAAAACATTTTTACCCGCCGTCCGCTTGTTCATCGCGCTACGGTTTTGACCGGCGTGATTTATCCGCTGCTCATCACCGGCATTGCCAAAGCCGTGTTTCCAAAACAGGCTAATGGCAGCCTCGTCACCATGAATGGCAAAAGTCGTCGGCTCGGAACTGCTCGCGCAGCGGTTCAGCGCGGACAAATATTTCTGGCCGCGTCCATCGGCGGGTGACGACGGCACGAATTACGCCACCGTTGCGTCCAGCGCGAGCAATCTCGGCCCGACGAGTTCCAACCTCGTTGCGACCGTGCAAGCGCGTATCGCCAGTTTCCGCGCGGCGAACGATCTTGGCGACGAACGCGCCGGTTCCGGCGGAAATGGTATTCGCCAGCGGCAGCGGCCTTGATCCCGACATCAGCCCGGAAGCTGCGCGGCTGCAAATTGACCGCGTCGCCGGCGCGCGGCATTTTTCGCCGGAGCAAAAAAACAACTGTGCCGCGCTCGTCGAGCAAAGCATCGAGCCGCCTCAGTTTGGTTTTCTCGGCGAACCCCGCGTGAATGTTTTGAAGCTGAATTTGGCGCTGGATTCGTTAAAATGAATTTGTGAACGACGGCGAGCGACCCAATCCCGACGCCCTGCTCGCGGCCATCCAAAGCGATGCCGCGCGCAAAAAGCGTGGTCGCCTCAAGGTGTTTCTCGGCATGTGTCCCGGCGTCGGCAAGACCTACGCGATGCTCGAAGCGGCGCAGCGCGAATTGAAAAACGGACGCGATATTGTCATCGGTTACGTCGAAACGCACGGTCGCAAGGAAACGGACGCGCTGACAATGGACTTCCGCTCATTCCCCGAAAAATTTCCGAACATCGCGGCGTCGCGCTTACCGAAATGGATTTGGACGCCGTGCTTGTCGCGCCATCCGCAGCTTGCGTTGGTGGACGAACTCGCGCACACGAATGTTCCCGGTTCGCGCCATCCGAAACGCTGGCAGGACGTGAACGAACTGCTCGACGCGGGCATTGACGTGTTCACCACGCTGAACGTCCAGCACATCGAAAGCCGCGCCGACACGGTGCGCCAGATCACCGGCACGGAAATCCGCGAAACCGTTCCCGACAGCCTGCTCGACGCCGCCGAATTGGAACTGGTGGATTTGCCGCCAGCAGACTTGATGTCGCGTTTGCAGCAGGGAAAAGTTTATCTGCCCGAACGCGCCGCGAGCGCCGCGCAGAATTTTTTCCGCGAGGCCAATCTCACCGCGTTGCGCGAACTTTCGTTGCGGCTCGTGGCCGACCATGTGAGCGTGGACACGCAGGAATTACATCGCGCGCAAACCGGCGCGAGCGCGTGGAAAACCGGGCATCGCCTGATGGTCGCGGTCAGCGCCAGTCCGCTTTCCGAATCGCTCATTCGTTGGACCCGCCGCATGGCCGACAGTTTGAATGTCCCTGGCTCGCGGTTCACGTCGAAAATTCCCGCGTGCTCGGCGAGGCCGCGCAGTCGCGGCTGGAAAAAAATCTTGCGCTCGCCCGCACGCTCGGCGCGGAGGTGATTGATACGACGGACGAAAATCTTGCGCGCGGCTTGCTGCGGATCGCACGGCAAAACAATGTTTCACAAATCATCGTCGGCAAACCCGCCGCCGCCAATTTTCTGGAATGGTTTCGCGCCGGAAAATTATTGCGACAACTTACGCGCGACAGCGGCGACATTGATTTGCAGGTCGTGCGCGCGGAAAAAAGTGGTGTGCCACCACGGGCGCCTCTTGGCGATGGCGTCCAATCGTGGATTGGAAACAATATGCCGTGGCTGCCGTCGTGCTGGCCGCCGTGGGCTTGCTCAATGTGCTGCTGGCGCAATTCACCGGGCCGCGCGTGCCGGGGTTTGTGTTTCTGCTCGCCGTCGTGCTGCTCGCGCTGTTTCTTGGACGCGGGCCGGTGTTGTTCGCGGGTGCGGCGAGCGCGCTGGCGTGGAATTATTTTTTCCTGCCGCCGCGTTTCACGTTCGTCATTAGCAGCACGGAAGACGGCCGTTTTGTTCGGACTTTATTTTGTCGTCGCCATCGTGCTGGGCCAATTGGTCGCGCGTATCCGGGCGCAGGAACTGGCGGAGCGCCAACGCGAGGAACGCGCGACTGCATTGTATCAATTGACCCGCGAACTCGCGCAGGCCGGCACGCGCGATGAAATCGTGTGGCAGCTTGTGGCCGAAGTGAACCGCGTTTTTCAAGCGAACGCCGCCGTCGTGTTGCCGGGAAATAATTCACTGGCCGCGCATCCCGATAGTTCGCTTGCGTTGACGGAAAAGGAATTGCACGTCGCGGAATGGGCGTTTCTCAACCGGCAGGCGGCGGGACGGTTCACTGACAATCTGCCCGGTGCGGAAGCATTGCACCTGCCGTTGGTGACAGAACGTTCCATCATTGGCGTATTGTCGGTGGCTTTGCCGGAGAAAACCTTGCCGCTTGCCCGCCGTGATTTGCTGGAAGCCTACGCACGGCAGGCGGCGTTGGTTTTGGATCGCGTGGCGTTGCGCGCGGCGGGCGAGCAAAGCAAACTCGTTGCCGAATCCGAACGCTTGAGCAACGCGCTGTTAAACTCCATTTCGCACGAACTGCGCACTCCGCTTGCAGCCATCACGAGCGCGGCAAGCGCGCTGGCAGAAGCGAAAAACGCAGACGGTGGATTCAACCGCCAGATGGTGGCGGAAATTCAGGAAGCGTCCGCGCGATTGAACCGGCTCGTCGGCAATCTGCTGGACGTGACGCGATTGGAATCCGGTCATGTTCGTCCCAAACTAGACTGGTGCGATGTCGGTGATCTGGTGCAGACAACCGTTCATTCGCTTGAACGCGAACTGGCCGGACGTGAAATCAAAATTGAAGTCGCGGGAAATATTCCGCTGGCGCGGCTGGATTTCACTTTTATGCAGCAAGCGTTGTCGAATTTGCTGTTGAACGCGGTTGGCCACACGCCGGCCGGCACGCCGATTTTATTGCAAGCACGCCATGAAACGGGCTGGCTGGTGTTGAGTGTCGCCGACAACGGGCCGGGGTTGCCACCGGAATTTTTGCCGCGCATCTTTGACAAGTTTTTCCGTGCGCCGAACGCGCCCGCCGGCGGCAGCGGTTTGGGTCTGGCCATCGTAAAAGGTTTTGTCGAAGCTCACGGCGGGCAGATTTCCGCCGCGAACCGTCCGGGCGGCGGCGCGATTTTTACAGTTAAAATTCCGCAAACAGAATTGCCGCCGGAAGAAAAACTATCGTGAACCAAACCGCCACAAAACCCATGACCAGTCGTGCTGGTGATTGACGACGAGCCGCAGATTCGGCGGCTCTTGCGCGTGACCCTGGAGGCGAACGGTTACGAAGTTTTTGACGCCGTCAACGGGCAGGACGGCATTGCACAGGCCGCGCAACGGCGGCCAGAAATTATTTTGCTCGATCTCGGTTTGCCGGATTTGGATGGTGTGGAAGTGTTGAAACGCATCCGCGAATGGAGCCGCGTGCCGGTCATCATCTTGAGCGTGCGCGACCGCGAGAACGACAAAATCGCCGCGCTGGACGCTGGCGCGGATGACTTTGTGACGAAGCCATTCGGCAGCGGTGAGTTGCTGGCGCGAGTAAGAACCACTTTGCGCCGCAGCCAGCCGCAGGCGGCGGAGGCAATTTTCCGAAACGGCAATGTGGAACTGGATTTGTCCACGCGTATCGTCCGCAAGAACGGTCAGGAAGTGAAACTCACGCCGACAGAATATGCGTTGTTGCGACTACTGGTTGTCCACGCAGGAAAAGTTTTGACGCACCGCCAACTGCTCACGGAAATTTGGGGGCCGAAAGCAGTGGAGCAGACGCAATATCTTCGCGTCCACATTGCGCACTTGCGTGAGAAATTGGAGGACAATGCAGCCCAACCAAAATTTATCATTACTGAACCAGCGGTGGGGTATCGTGCGGTCAGGCTGGATGAATGCTAAACGCTCCTTCAAAGTTTCTCAATTGCTGACTCCGGCGCGCCTCGTTTCGTCCATTGTATGGCTCGACTGCGCCTGTCAAGGTTGTCCAAATAAAACAATGCGCTTCGCGCCGGGTTTTCTTTTTGTGGCTCCACCTGGACAGTGCTCGCCGAGCCGGGGACGTGGCTGGTTAGGAAGGCGCGTCGGGATTTCCAGCCGGAGATTTCTGCAAGCACATTCAACCGCAAGCCATGCGCAAGACGGCATCCAAGCCGATGGCGGGAAATTCAGAAATACAATTTCAAGATTTATGGTTGACAACTGTATCTATCAGTGCTACGATAGGGAATATGCCGTTTATTCAGTTTCCATTCATCGAAGTGCCGAAAGAATTGCACAAGCTGGTCGGCGAGCCGACGCCCGGCACTCGTGCCTATCGGCGGGAGGGAACTTTCAAGGAATGCGGCGAGTGGCTGGAAAAACTCGGTGAGTATTACAAAGGGGACGTGGGGCTTTCAACCAGCAGCGTCGTTCTGTTCGTTCCCGTCTCACGCGCCAGCGTCTATAAACGCATCAAGGAAGGCAAATTGACGGCCTTTTTCTTTTACGTCACCCACGAGGAAACCCGATTGTTCGGCGCAAAGCGCAGAGCCAAGGAACGCCCTTTCATTGTCGTGTCGGTCAGTGAATGCAAGGCTTGGGCGGAGGAAATAAAGCGCAGAGTCGGGTTTGTGGACGACCCGGATGAGAGTCTGTTTAAGGAAAGTGAACGTCTGTTGCAGGCGGGCGGTGGGGATGAGCCAACGGAGCAAGAAGCCAAGGAAGCCGTGGAATTCACCGAACGCGACCCGAAGGACAAGGGCAACCGGAAGGTGAAATATCAAAAGGAACGAAGCACCATTTACGAGGACTACAAGCAGCAGGATATGCTTTATCTGCTGACGGAATTGAAGGCGGCAATGGCTTCCCCTGAAAAAGCCGCTGCTTTGCGGAGACGGCTGCGAAAGGGAGTGGAATGGGACAAGGAAAACAAGACTTGGAAATTGAAGGAGGAGAAATGATGTTTTATGCCAGTCGAGCATCAATTTAATGACCGTCTGATACGGTTCCCGGAATTGGAGAAGATTTTCGGCGTCTGCAAGCGGACGGTGAGGCGGCAGGGCGGAAAACGGCGAGTTGCCACCGTTGCGGCACATTGGCCGCGCCGTGGGGATGCTCGAAAGCCAGGTCAAAGCGTATTTTCAAAAGTTGAGTCAACCAAGTTAATCGAAAGGAGAAATATGATTGCTTACATTTACCGCCCCAAACGGCAACGCAACGGCAAATTGGTTTCCAGCCGGATTTGGCGGGCGCGGCTGAAATTGGACGGCGACGTTAAGGCGCGGGACATTTCCCTTGGCGTTTCCGACCGGCAGGTTGCCGAACAAAAAATGCGGGAAAACATCCGCGACCAAGAACGGGTGTCGGTTGGTTTGATGGCTCCGGCGGCGCAACGCGAGACGTTTGAAAACCCGATGGCAAAGCTGGTGGACGGCTACGTGGCCGATTTGAAGGCGTTAGGGCGTTCCGCCGATCACGTCCGGCATGTGGACAAGCGGTTGCGGCGGCTCATGCGGGAATGCCACTGGCAAAGCCTGCGCGAGGCCACGGCGGATGCGTTCCTGCGCTGGCGCGCCGAACAAACGCAGGCTCCCAAAACCATCAATGAGTATCACGCCGTCTTGTCGGCCTTGTTCACCTGGCTGCGCAAACAAAACCGCGTTGCGGCCAATCCGTTTGAAATCATCAGCAAAGTGGATACGCGCGGCAAGCAACGCATCCAGCGGCGGGCTTTGAATGATGATGAGGCCAAGCGATTGCTGGCGGGGCCGCGCAAGCTGCTTTATCTGCTGGCCATGCACACGGGTTTGCGGCGCGGTGAAATCAACGCCTTGCATGGCGGCGATTTTCATTTGGATACGGCTAATCCGTATTGGATGCTGCCCGCTGCCTTCGTCAAGAATCGCAAGGAACAGCCCCGTCCGTTGCATCCTGAACTGGTGGCGGAATTGCAAAAGCTGAAAGCCGCCGGAAAACTCAAGCCGGAAGATTTGGTGTTTCCCGATGGTGTTCCGACGATGAAAGAAATTCGCAAGGATTTCAAGAAGGCGGAAATTCCGTTGAAGGATGAGCGCGGCCATGTGGTGGACTTCCATGCGCTGCGGACGACCTACATTACCCGCCTGCAACGCGCTGGCGTTTCGCCCCGTGAAGCGATGGAACTGGCGCGGCACAGTGACATGCGGCTGACGATGAAAACCTATACGGACGTGGCGCAGTTGCCTTTGGCGGCAACCGTTCGCGGATTGCCTTCGATTGGCGACTCACAAATAGACTCACAAACTTTAGTCGCCGACCGTCCTGCCGTGTCACCGACTGTCATCGGTTTGAAGTCCATCAAGGTAGGTAAAACCGTTGGAAACATTGACGGAAATCACGGTGCGTCATCCATTGTCACTTTCGGTCACGAAAATGAAAATGGCGGAGAGAGGGGGATTCGAACCCCCGATACGGCTTTTGACCGTATAACGGTTTAGCAAACCGCCGCCTTCAGCCACTC
>CAVQGB010000005.1:0-657443 GCA_963711945.1 uncultured Verrucomicrobiae bacterium
GCATGATCATCCCGGCTTGCTTCCTGATCGCGAGCAGGTCCGCGACGAGCGCGGGGTCGCCGGTCATGACCCCAGCCCGGTAGCCGGCCAGGTCTACCCTGCTTGGACAGTGAATGAACGGCCAGCACGCCGTCCCGCGACGAGCCGCACACGTCCGGGTGCAGCACGGAGACGGGCGAAGCCTCCCAGCCCAAACCGATGTAGCACTCGTCGGACGCCACCACCGCCCCGCGCTCCCTGGCCCAGTCCACCACCTTGCGCAGGTGCCCGGCGGGCAGCACCCGCCCGGTCGGGTTGGACGGCGAGTTCACCCACACCAGCCTGACTCGCGCCGGCCCAGCACCAGAACCCCCAGCAGGCTGTCGGAGGCGACAGCAGAAGCCCCGGCCAGCCGCGCGCCGATGTCGTACGTGGGGTAAGCCAGTTCGGGGTGCACCACCACATCGCCGGGTCTGGAGCCCGAGCGTGACCGGAAGCCACGCGATGAACTCCTTGGTGCCGACCACGGGCAGCACGTCATCCGATGATACGCAAACCCCGTGCGCGCGCGCGAGCCATCCGGCCGCCGCGGCACGCAGCCGCGGCTTCTCCACGTCGCCGGGTAACCCGGCGCGTTCGAGGCCTCGGCCAGGGCGGCGCGGATCAGGTCGGGCACCGGATCGACGGGCGTCCCCATGGACAGGTCCACGGGCCCGTCCGGATGCAGCCCGGCTTTCTCGGCCAGCGGCGCGATCCGGTCCCAGGTGAAGGCGGGAAGCCGGGCCGCGAGCGTCATTCCTCCGTGGCTTGCGGCGGCAGCGCCGCTACCACCGGGTGGTCCTTGCCGATCTTGCCGCTCTTCGAGGCGCCGCCCGGGGAGCCGAGGTCTTCGAGAGAGTCACGTCTCGGCACCTTGTAGGACCCCTTCCACTGGTCGGGGACGTCGTTTCGTAGTAGATCGCCTCGACCGGGCAGACGGGCTCGCAAGCGCCGCAGTCCACGCACTCTCGTCGGGGTGGATATACAGCATGCGCTCGCCCTCGTAGATGCAGTCAACGGGGCATTCCTCGATGCATGCTCTGTCAAGCACATCAACGCAGGGCTGCGCGATGATGTAGGTCACGGGTGAACTCCTGTCGTCTTCTTTGGTCCCTGCTGCTATCACAGTATGGTGGCTCTCGGCCGACGTCGCCTCAGCCTGCGACAATACTGCCGCGCGGCGAAGCGTTCGGCCCGGGATCAGGCCGCCAGCCCATACTGCCATTCGCAGCTTTCCATTCATAACCGGCATACCGCACTTCGCTGAGGCCGTAGGCCTGCGCGTGCGCTACCAGCCAGCCGGGTACCGTCCAGGCCGCGCTCCCGGACGTGCAGCACCGCGGCGCTTGGCGAGTTCTTCTGACTGAACGATCCGTAGTGATACGGATCACCACGGCTTTACGCCCCGGTGGCCCGAATGTCTGCGCCGACCGCCGCACCGTGCCCGCCAGGTCGCCCGACCCGGTTGGCGCGTACCAGCAGGACACGCCGTGCGCCGGGTGGCCGTGAAGTAGCCAGCCAGTTGTCCGGCCACCGATACCCACTGCTCGTAGGCGGATCCGTCCGCGCTGTGCTGGACGTCCTGCGCAGCCTGGTAGACGGGCATCGTGGCGTAGCCGCGCACCTGGGTGAGGGCGGCGAAGAACCTGGTCGTCGCGTAGACGGGGTCCTGGAGCTTGGTGGCGGGGCCCCAGCCTTCCGAGGGACGCTGCTGGAAGATGCCGACCGAGTTACGGTCGCCGTAGTCCAGGTTGTGCAGCTTCGATTCCTGCAGCGCGGCGGCGAGGGCGATGGTGACCGCCTGCCTCGGCAGCCGGTGCCGGGCCGCGACGCCGGCGATGGTGGCCGCGATGGCCGCCTGGTCGGTGTCGAGCGCGATGGCCTGGCCGCCGGCGCCGGCCGCAGCCGGGCGGCGGGAGGGGGTGACGCTGCGGAAGCTGTGGTAGATGGCGGCTGGCGCCGGCCAGCACCAGCACAAGCACGGTTCCGACGACGGCTCTGCCCCGGAGGGTCAGCACACCATCAGACCGTACCGCTAAGCTCGCCCACCATGAGCGAGGATGTATCCGCCACCACGTACCAGTCCATGCTATACCAAAGAACCATCACCCCACACCACCGGAGAATAAAAATGCCAAAATTCACTACGATTTCACCCACCCATGTCCCAGGACAGAAACCGGCGCGCGTGGGAGCGCTTCCGCGATGGGCACTATGTTGCCATCGGGTGGCTAGATGAAGTCGATCTCACCGGCAAATCGATCAACGAAATCACCGAACTGATTCGGCGGGAAAAATATGACAACGAGGCAGCAGCGAATTCAGTCGTTCGAGAGATTCCTTTGCCTTGAGCCAGGCGACTATGTGGCGGTCAATAACACCAATCACGGTCTCTTTGGCATAGGTATCATTGAATCCGGATACAAGTTCCAATTGGGAAAGCACGATTCAGGGGCCGACAATGGGGATGAAACCTACTCCCACTACAGGGATGTCAATTGGGTCAAAACCGCATACATGCCTCGCACTTCTCTTGTTTCCGAGGGTGGTAGACTCCTTGGCAGCCCTACGGCACGGTTGGGAAGGTCTACCCAGAGTTGCCGCCCTAGATCGCCCGCATCGTTGGGATGTCGCTTCCCGAATTCAAGGGAATCGCGATTGTGCGCCCTCCAGAGCTGAAATCTGTCATTGAGGCGATCGAATTCTTGCGCAAAGAACGCGAACATAAGGAACGCGCTCATGAGTCGCTCGTCCAAGATTTCTTCGTCGCGCTCGGATATCGCAATTACAAGGACATCAAGTTCCGCCAAGGCCGTGTTGACATAAAGATTGAAAGAAATGGAAATACGATCCTAATTGTTGAGGTCAAGACGTTCTGGGATCTCAGTTTCCACAACGGTGCCGAAGCAATTAAGCAGGCGTTCAACTATGCACATGAGCAGGGAGTTCGATATGTCATCGTGACGAATGGTGATACGTATATTCTTTTTGACCGACTGAAGGGCTTATCATGGGAGAGCAATCTAATTGGCGAGTTCCAACTCACCTCTCTTCAACAAGAAGACTTGGCGCTCATCGACCGATTGCGTCCTGAGCGATTGAGTTATCCTAACCTCGGCGAAGCACTGCGGCATCTTGCAGAGAGTTTTCCGGGCAGTGAGATCGCCGCCTCCTAAAAATTAATTCCACAAATACCGACCTTGCCCCGGATTGGCGCGACGCTGCGCCGCGTTGAGAAGGTATCCGCACTGCATCACTGCCTTGAAGCTACGGCCACAAATCATTGCCCGAAAAATATCTGAAAGTTCTTCACCACTTCCACGAAGCGTCCACTTCGGCCCTGGTGTTGACCAAATAACAACTCGTAAAACTACGGCTTTTGATCTTCCCAAGCGGTCGCCGCGTGTGACGCCAGGCGCGCGAGCCACTCCCCGTTGTTGGCCATGGCAGTTGCCCGGTCCGTCAAATCCGGCGCCATCGCATAGGTTCGCAAGAATCATCGCTTGTTCTCACCTTTTTCCAGGCCCCTCTCGAATTCCGCAATGATGCGTTCCGCCAGTTGCGGCTCCAAGTGCATCGAGGATCGTTGCAAAGTTTCCACCGTCGCCCTGAAATCCAGCAGACCGGCTTTGGCCGCGTCCGCGACAATGCCCAGCGTGCCTTTGACCTTGAGGGCTTCGCTTTCGGCAAAGCGGCGGGCCACCTTGTCGTCCAGCAAAACAAAATCCGCCTGGATTTCCTTGGCCAATGCCAGGGCTTGCCGCTCGCCAAAATCCAAATGGTCAAAACGCGGCGGAATCGAAGCCGGCGATTGCACCGTGAGCCAGGTTGGCGGTGATTTTGCCCACGCGGAAACAGCCGGGGGCGCAGCCGGATGGCCGAGTTCATGCAGCACCGCCGGAGGCACGATGACTTGCCCGTATAATTTTTCGAGGACCGAATGCCGGCCGATCAAAATGAGGTAATGCAGGGGAGAAGTGTCCGACACGACCACGGCCATAAATCAGCCTCCCAGGTCGCGTTGAAACTCGCCCAAATCGTAATTCGCAAAAATGCCGCGCTCGGAAAAAAACTTTTCGCCGTCCCAATAGTTCAAGCCAAGCAGTTCGCAGGCGCGCCCGCGCGTGATGCCGCCCCGCATATAGGCGCCCAGCACCACCCCTTCCACGACACTCCGCATCCGCTGCGCCGGCTCGTTGGGAAGCAGCCGGCTGATCGTCTCTGGAATTTCCAAAGTCATCAGCATCACAATTAACCCTGATTGCCAGCCGTGTCAAACCTGCAAAAACACGACTTTTATTTTTCCCACTGGCTCGCCGCGTGTGTCGCCAGACGGGCCAGCCATCCCGCGTTGTTGGCCATGGCGGTTGCCCGGTCCGTCAAATCGGGCGACATCGCATAGGTCCGGGTGAAGAGTTGTGCCACGGCAGCGCGGTCGTTCACCGCGCCGGCCAGACCGAGGCACGGAATTTTCGCCCCGCGACACAAGGCCGCCAATTCACCCACGCCTTTGCCCATCAATGTGGATTTGTCAATCGAGCCTTCGCCGGTGAGGACCAGGTCCGCCTCCGCCAGACGCGCCTTCAAACCGGCGTGTTCGGCGAACAAGCCAAACCCCGGCACCAGGCGCGCACCGAGAAAACTGCACAGGCCGAAGCCGAGTCCGCCCGCCGCGCCGGCACCCGGCTCGTTCGCGACGCGGCAACCAGACTGGGATTCCATCACGTCCGCCAGACGGCCAAGGCACCGCTCGGCCAAATCGAAGTCCTCCTCGCGCAGGCCTTTTTGCGGTCCATAAACCCGGGCGCAGCCGGTCGGTCCCAGAAGTGGATTTTGCACGTCCACCGCGACTAGAATTTCATCCGGCCATCTGGCGGTCTGCGGCGGCTGGCAGCGGGACAATGAATGTAATTCCGTCCAGCGCTCGATCTTTGTCCCTCGCTCATCGAGGAAAGTCCAACCCAGGGAGCGCGCCACGCCAAAGCCGCCGTCGTTTGTCGCACTGCCCCCGATACCGACGAGGCAATGGCAGGCGCCCTTTGCCTGCGCCGCCGCGATCACCGCACCCAGACCGAACGTGTCCAAATCGAACGGGTGGTGTTTGCCCGCCGGCAACCGGGCCAGACCGTTCGCCTGGGCGGCTTCAATGATTGCTGTGCGCGACTTCGGATCCCACCACCAGTTGGCCGCGCATGGCTGATGTGCGGCGTCCACGGTGGCGACCGATTCAATCCTCGCGCCGAGACTGGCTCCCACCAATTCGCCAAAACCGTCTCCGCCGTCGCTGATGGGAAACAGCGTCAGGTGATCCGCCGGGCGCGACTGCCGCCAGCCGTCGTGCCATGGCTTCGGCGGCCGCGCGGGCGGTCAGCGTGCCTTTGTATTTATCCGGGGCGATGAGAATGTTCATGTGCGTCGCGGATTATGGCCATGAGAAATGCCGCCGGGCAATCTGCTTTTCAGAGCAATGACGACTTCAAGCCGGCTTCATTCGACTTCCACGGTGATCACGCCGAGGATTTTCGTTTCGCGGCGCTGGAGCAGCCGGCCCAGCGGCGCGAGCGCCTGCCAGTAGGCGAACAGCCATCACGCCGCAAAGCAGCGCGGAACAGATAAGGTTGACCGGCACGAAGGCCGGCAAATCCGACCGGCGCCAGAGCAATTCCAGCAGCGGACCGGCGAACACCGGCGACATCGCCGCGGGAAAAGCATCTGGCAAAACATCAACACCACCATCGCGAGTCCGGGCATCTTGGTCGGTTTCATCGAGCCGGGCTGGATGCGGTAGGGCACAAGGATGGAGAGCAGATTGCCGGCGATGCCGGCCATCAACAACACGCTGGCGAGTTGAAACAGCGTTGCCAAAACCGTCAGCGGCGGCAGATGCAGCCGCGCGGTCAGCAAGCCCGATCAACAGTGCGCCAAACGCGGCGGCAACCGGCAGCATCGCGAGATTTTTGCCGAGCAAAATCAGCCGCCGGTCCGCGGGCGAAAGCATCAGGGCGCGGAAGCCGTCGCGGTCGAAACCAAACTGGTTGGCGAAAAATTGGGCGAGAAAGAAGACCGGAAACACTACCGCGCCGGTGGCGACAAAAGGTTTCGCGGCATCGGGACATGTTCGCCGTGGCGCGGAGAAGAAACGTTCGCGCCGAGGATGATGGTCACGATGAACGAAGTCGCCCAGGCCATTTTCACTTCCGGCGCGCGGAGCAGCGAGCGCAGCGTGGCCAGCGCGAGCGCGGCGGATTGTTCCGGCACGAACGGGATGGCGCAATTCAAGAAAGCCCGTTCCGGCGCTGGTCGCGCGGCGCGGAACCGTTTTTGCGGATGCGCCGCCGGATTGATTTTTGCCGCCGCCTTTGCCGCCGGTTTCGCCATGATAAAACCGCACCGTGCTGCGATACGCCCGCCGCAATCCCAGCGCCGCGATGGCCGGCGCAGCCGAGCGTGCCGAGCAGCGCCGGCAGCGGATTTCCTTCGGCCAGCGCCCGCGCGCCCGCCGGCACCCAGAGCGGCGGGATGAAGCTTTGCGCCGCGACCAGATTGTCGAACATTTTCTTCATGGAGTCTGCGCGCGCGCTCCTGTCTGGCGCTGCCGTTCTTCGCCGGTGGTGGATGTCCCCGAACGCGTTGTCGATTCTGATAAAACATTGAAATAAAGATTCGGCCCCTGCGCCAGCAGCATCGAACGACAGCGTGATGCACATGATGACCGTGCGGCGGCGGCGCGGGTTGCTCATCATCGTCGCCAGCCAGCCGCGCAGGCAATAGGTCCACGCCGTGATCATGAAGACCATGCTCAACGCCAGCGGGACCAGCAAAATCATTTCCGGCCCGCGCGCAATCGCCAGGCCGATGCCCAGTCCGAGCATGGCCGGAACGATGACGACGATGCTCAACGGTGAAGTGCGACACGAGGTAATTGACGGCGAACATCTGGCCGAGCGCGACCGGCAGATGCATGAGCTTTTGCAGATCAATCGTCTCGGAGCGCTGCAATTCCGTGAGCAGGCCGATCATCCAGAAGAAAAGAAAAAACGCCGTGACGCCGAACCAGACCATCATCACCGACGGTTGGCGACGCCCTGCCGAGACCAAAAATCCCGCCGAGCAACCCGCCCGCGAAACACCGCCGCCGACAGCACGAGCGCGCCGACGGCCGACGATTGCCGCGAACACCGCGCCAAGCCCGCCGCTGCGCCGCCACTGGTTGCACATCAGCCGCCAGCGCAGCCAGAGGATCGTCTTGAGCTGTTCCCAGTTCATTCCAGCCAGCTTAATTTTTGCGCCTCATGGCCGTCGCTGCCGACGACCGAGATGAATTTGTCCTCCAGCGAGGAACCGTCGCGCCGCAATTCCTCCATCGTGCCCTGATGCACCAGTTTGCCCTGCGCGATGATGCCGACGTCCGTGCAAAGTTTTTCCACGATTTCCAGAACGTGCGACGTGAGAAAGACCGTCGCGCCGCGGCCGACGCATTGCTTGAGCGTGTCGCGCAACACCCTCGACGCCACCGCGTCCACGCCCTCGAACGGTTCGTCGAGGAACAGCAGGTCGGGATTCGGAATCAGCGCGGCGGCGAGCGAAAGTTTCTTCTTCATGCCGTGCGAAAATTCCAGCGTCAACTTTTTCTCCTCGTGCGCCAGGTCCATCATCGCGAGCAGTTCCTCGCAGCGCGCGCGCACCGTCTCGCGCGGCAGCAGATACATCCGCCCGATGAACGTGAGATATTCGCGCGCCGTCAGGTTGTCGAACAGCGCCAGATTTTCCGGCACGACGCCGATGCGCCGCTTCACCGCGAGCGCGCGTTTCGGATCGCCAACGTCCTCGCCGAGGATGCGCATCGCGCCGGCGCTGGGCGCGAGCAGGCCCGTGAGCATCTTGATGGTCGTGGATTTGCCCGCGCCGTTCGGGCCGAGAAAGCCGTAAAACCGTCCGGCCTCGACGCGCGAGGTTCAGTTCATTGACGGCGCGGAAACTTCCCGAAATCCCGCGTCAGGTTGGTGGTCTCGATGGCGGCGTTCATGAAACGGATGCGCGAGACTAGGGCGCGAACAGGGCCAAATCAAATTCAAAAATGGGAAAACCGGGGGCATTTGACCGGCATTTTTCAGCGTCGCCTCCTCCAGAGGCTTGAACGCTTTGGTTCAATATGAAAACAGGAATTGGGGAGCGCACCCGCCCCGGGGGCGGCTGGACGCGGTGCGCGCGCTCTCAATTTCACTTCGGCTTTGGGGTTCAATCCCGCCGTCAGACGCGCCTGCCAGCCGGCCACCGGCCCGGCAAACGTCTCGAACTGCTGTCGGATTGAAGAACTGGTTTCAGGCAGCAGTCCTTCATGCCCGCCTGATATCACAACCCGTCCCAAATCACCCCCGCATTTTGATTTGGCACTTTTTCAATCGCAGCCCAAAATTTCATTCGCCAAAACCGTCTTTTCCGGCTATCCATGATGGGAGTCCAATGGCGGCTAAAAAATTACCGGACAGCGGGTTCCTCACGCGGGAACTGACGGTTGTGAACAAGCTGGGCATACACGCCCGGCCGGCGGCCCTTTTTGTCAAGACGGCCAACCGGTTCGCGTGCGATATTTTCGTGGAAAAGGACGGCGAGAAAATCAACGGCAAGAGCATCATGGGCCTGATGATGCTGGCCGCCGGGCCGGGCAGCAAATTGACGCTGCACGTCAAAGGCGCCGACGCCCTGACCGCCATCGCCGAACTTGAATCGCTCGTCCAGCGGAAGTTTGACGAGGAATGAATCAAACGAAAGCTGCATCGTCCAAGAGCGGTTTGTTTTCTTCCTGGCTGGCCGTTGCATGCCTTGGTTGTTGCGCGGCCTTGATTTTATCCTCCTGCTCGAAGAAGACCAGTGACGCCATCATTGGAAAATGGCGGGTGCAAAGCACAAAAGAGACGGTTGAATTCCGCCAAGACGGCACATTCATCACCCTTCAAGATCAAAAACAGAACGGAAAATACACGTTCACAGACGGCAGCCACATGAATTTAAAAATCAACACAGGCAATACAAACATGCCGGAAGTTTCAGCCAGTTGCGAAGTTCTCATTAACGGCGACAAGATGGACATGACCCTGACTGTTTCAGGACAGGGCCAGCGGCAAAAAACGCATTTTACGCGATTGAAGTAGCGGAAAATTCAACCAGACATTCATCCGGCTGACTTTTGGCTTTCAACTTCGGGCTTTGGACTTTAGCTTTCCCGCATGGCAGCCGCTGAAATTGATGTCAAATACGTCGCGCATCTCGCGCGGCTCGCGATCACGCCCGACGAGGAGAAAAAACTCGCCTCGCAACTCGGCAACATTCTTGGTTACATCGAAAAGTTGAAGGAGCTCGACGTGGCCGGCGTCGAGCCGACGGCACACGCCGTGCCGATGGTCAACGTCACCCGCGCCGATGAAATCCGCCCGTCGCTCCCGCACGAGGAGGCGATGCGCAACGCGCCCAAGGAAGCCAACGGCCTGTTCATGGTGCCGAAGATTGTCGAATAGACCGGAGAAAGACGGCAAGGATGAACAGAACCCAACATTCAACATTCAACATCGAACTTTGAATGATTGTCCCGAAGCGCCCCTTGGATGTTGTGCGTTGAATGTTGAATGTTTATGCAGTTGAACCAACTCACCATTTCCGAACTGGCCGCCAAACTCGCCAAGCGCGAGGTCTCCGCGCGCGAGGCGATGCAGTCCTGCCTTGACCAAATCGCGCGCGTGGATGGCAAAATCCACGCCTTCATCAGCCACGACGCGGCGGACGCGCTGGCACAGGCCGACGCGTGCGACAAATTGCTGGCCCATGGCGTCAGCGCGAACCGTCCATTGCTCGGCGTGCCAATCGCCATCAAGGACGTTCTCGCCGTCAAAAACCAGCCGCTGAACTGCGGCTCGAAAATCCTCGGCAACTTCATTTCGCCTTACGACGCAACGGTGATTGAAAAACTGAAGGCGGCGGGCGCGATCGTTTTTGGCCGGTTGAACATGGACGAATTCGCCATGGGCAGCTCGACGGAGAATTCCGCATTCGGCATCACGCGCAATCCGTGGGACACCACGCGCATTCCCGGCGGCTCCTCGGGCGGCTCGGCGGCGGCGGTCGCGGCGGATGAATGCCTCGCCGCGCTCGGCTCGGACACCGGCGGCTCCATCCGCCAGCCGGCGTCGCTGTGCGGTTGCGTCGGTTTGAAGCCGACCTATGGCCGCGTCTCGCGCTACGGCCTCGTCGCGTTCGCGTCGTCGCTCGACCAGATCGGCACGTTCACCAAGGACGTTCGCGACGCGGCGACGATGCTGGGCGTCATTGCCGGGCATGATCCGCGCGATTCGACCAGCGTGCCGCAACCCGTGCCGGATTACGACACCGCGCTCGCCGGGTCTCGCCGGACGGACATCCATCGCGGCTTGAAACTCGGTTTGCCGAAGGAATACATGATTGGCGGGCTGATGCGGAGGTGAAAGCCGCCGTGGATGCCGCGGTGAAAAAATTCGCGGAACTTGGCGCGGAGATTGTGGAGATTTCCCTGCCGCACACGGATTACGCGGTGGCGACGTATTACATCATCGCCACGGCGGAGGCATCGGCCAATCTCGCGCGGTTCGACGGCATCCGCTACGGCGCGCGGGTGGACGGAACGGACCCGATGGAACTTTACAGCCGGACGCGCGGCGCGGGTTTCGGCGCCGGAGGTGAAACGGCGCATCATCCTGGGCACCTACGTCTTGAGCAGCGGCTATTACGACGCGTATTATCTGCGCGCGCAAAAGGTCCGCACGCTCATCCGCAGCGATTTTCTGAAGGCGTTTGAAACAGTGGACGCCATTGTCACGCCCACCTCGCCGACGGCGGCGTTCAAGATTGGCGAGAAATCCGACGACCCGTTGCAGATGTATTTGAGCGACATCTTCACCATCTCCTGCAACCTGGCCGGCATCTGCGGCATCAGCGTTCCCTGCGGGTTCACCCGCAGCCCGAAACTGCCCATCGGCCTGCAATTGCTCGGCAAACCCTTCGGCGAGGAAACGATTTTGCGGATGGCCCATGCTTACGAAGCAAAGCACGGCGTGGCATGAACAGAAACCGGCGTTGCCAGTCTGACGGTCTTCCCCGGGCATCGGGATGATGAAGGCAAAGTAGCCGATGATCAGACTTGCGTTCCAAGTAACTTGATGGTTACTTGATATCCAATCGCATGACCCGTCCAGTCAAAAACAGCTCCGGGATCGCGGCGCGGAATCCGCAACGCTCGCGCGAGCGCATTCTGGCCGCCGCGCTCAAGGAATTTGCGGCCAAGGGTTTTGCCGGCGCGCGCGTGGATGCGCATCGCGCGCCGGGCGGCGATCAACAAGCGGATGCTCTATCATTATTTCGGCAACAAGGAGCACTTGTTCCGCGAGGTCATGCGCCTGAAGATGGCCGAGCGGCAGACGTGGGCCGAAACCCTGTCGGGGGATCCGTCGGAAAGCCTCGCCTTTTGGTTCGATGCCGCCTGCAAGGATCCCGACTGGGTTCGCCTGCTGGAATGGGAGGCGTTGAACGACAACGGCTCGAAAGTCATTGACGAAAAAAAACGGCGGGCGGCGACGGCGCACGGACTGGGGCGCGTCCGGCAGCGGCAGGCCCGCGGCCAGATCTCCCCCGAGTTTGATCCGCGCCATGTGATGCTGGCCATGCGGTCGTTGACGATGTTTCCGGCGGCGTTTCCGCAATTGACGCGGCTCATCATGGGGCGTTCGGTTTCCGATCCCGAATTTCAGAAGGAACGCGCGGAATTTTTGCACCGGTTCGCGGCGGCATTCCGTCCGGCGCGGTCCAAATCAGCTTTGTGAAATGAAAACCATACCGAACCTCAAACCATTTGCCGCGCGCCGGTCAACGGGATGCCGGATGTTTCCCGCATACATCCTGGCCGCCTCGGCCCTTGCATTCTGTTTCACCGGCTGTTCGCCGCGTCAGGCGCCGAGGCCAAACGCCAGCGCGCCCGTGGTGGTCGCCAGGGCGTCCACCACCAACGTGCCGGTGCAGATTGACCCGCCGCCGGTCGGCCACGTCATGGCCTATTCGAGCGTGGCCGTCCACCCGCAGTCCGGCGGCGTTTTACAGCAGGTCTATTTCAAGGAAGGCGCGGAAGTGAAATCCAACGCGCTGCTTTTCACGATTGACCCGCGCCCGGCGGCGGCGGCATTGGCGGCGGCGGGCGCCGCGCTGAAACGCGACACGGCCCAGTTGGAAAATGCGAAAATCCAGTTTGACCGCGAGCAGAAATTGTTTGATCAGAAGCTCGTCTCGCAGGACGATTTCGACACCACCAAGGCCGGCAAGGACGCGTTGCAAGGCACCGTGCAGGCGGACGAAGCCGCCGTCACAAACGCGGAATTGAACTTGGGCTACTGCGAGATTCGCGCGCCATTCGATGGCGTGACCGGCGCGCTGCAAAAACATGCAGGCGACGTGGTCAAGGCGCCCGACGACACGCTGGTGACTCTCAATCAGATCCATCCGATCTACGTCCAATTCGGCGTGCCGGAACAATTATTGCCGGAAATACGGCGGGATCAGCGCGAGCACCCGCTCAAAGTCTCCGCGTCATTCGAGAACATGAGCGTGCCACCGCCCCAGGGCGAGTTGACGTTCATTGACAATTCGGTGGACACCACCACCGGCATGATCCAGCTCAAGGCGGCGTTTGCGAACGGAGACGGAATGCTGTGGCCGGGACAGTTTGTGAGCGTGTCGCTGACATTGTCGGATTTGACGAACATCGTTGTCGTGCCGTCGCAGGCCGTGCAAACCGGGCAAAACGGCCAGTTCATTTATGTGGTGAAACCGGATAACACGGTTGAGGAACGGCCGGTGACCATCGGCATCACTTACGACGGGCAAACAGTTGTTGAAAAAGGAATCCAGGCCGGCGAAACCGTCGTCACCGACGGGCAGTTGCGCCTGGCGCCCGGCGCGGCGGTGAGCGTCAAGAACGCCTCCTCCTCCACCAACGCGCCATGAGCATTTCGGCAGTTTTCATCCGCCGCCCGGTCGCGACCTCGCTGGTCATGTTCGGCATTTTGCTGTTCGGGCTGGTCGGCTACCGGCTGCTGCCGGTGAGCGATCTGCCGAGCGTGGATTATCCCACCATCAACGTCTCGGCGAGCCTGCCCGGCGCCAGCCCCGAGACGATGGCGTCCGCCGTGGCCACGCCTCTGGAGAAGCAATTCTCCACAATCCCCGGCGTGGACTCGATGTCGTCCGTGAGTTCGCTTGGCTCGGCGCAGATCACGCTGCAATTCACGCTGGACCGGGACATTGACGCCGCGGCGGCGGACGTGCAGGCGGCCATTGTCAAGGCCACGCGGCAGTTGCCGCCGAACATGCCCTCCCCGCCCACCTACAACAAAGTCAATCCGGCGGATGCCCCCGTTCTCTTCCTTGCGATGTCGTCGCCCACGTTGCAGCTATCGGACGTGGATAATTACGCGGAAAATTTGCTGGCGCAGCGCATCTCGATGATCAACGGCGTGGCGCAGGTTTCAGTCTATGGCTCGCAGCAATACGCCGTGCGCATCCAGGTGGACCCGAACAAGCTCGCCGCTTATGGATTGGGCATTGACCAGGTGGAACAGGCGGTGGATGCGGGCAACGTGAACCAGCCTCTCGGCATTCTTTATGGCAAACACCAGGCATTCACGGTGCAGGCCAACGGCCAGTTGGAGAACGCGGCGGCATTTCGCACGATGATCGTCGCGTATCGCAACGGCAACCCGGTCCGGTTGGGGCAAGTGGGCAACGTGCTCGACAGCGTGCAGAACGACAAGGTGGCCGCCTGGTTCAACACCGCCACCAACAACACCCGCGCCATCATCCTGGCCATCCAGCGCCAGCCGGGCGCCAACACCGTCGAAGTGGTGGACAACGTCAAGAAATTGCTTCCGCAATTTCGCGAACGTCATCCCGGCGGCGGTGCATCTGGACGTTTTGTTCGACCGCTCGAACGTCCATCCGCCAGTCGGTCCGGGACGTGGAAGGCACGCTTTTCCTGGCGGTGTGCCTGGTGGTCATGATCATTTTCGTTTTCCTGCGGAACGTGTCGGCGACCCTCATTCCGAGCCTCGCGCTGCCAATGTCCATCATCGGCACTTTTGCCGTCATGGCGGTGCTGGGCTACAGCCTCGACAATTTGTCGTTGATGGCGCTCACGCTGTGCGTCGGGTTCGTGGTGGACGACGCCATCGTGATGCTCGAAAACATCGTTCGGCACATGGAAAACGGCGAGCCGCCGATGGAGGCGGCGTTCAAAGGCTCGAAGGAAATCGGGTTCACCATCGTTTCGATGACGCTTTCGCTCACCTGCGTGTTCATTCCCGTCTTGTTCATGAGCGGATTGCTGGGCCGGTTGCTGCACGAATTCGCCGTGACGATCATCGTCGCGGTGCTCGTATCCGGGTTCGTTTCGCTGACGCTGACGCCGATGATGTGCAGCCGGTTCGTGCATCCGGAGCATGACCGCAAACACGGGAAGCTCTATAATTTCTTCGAGCGGTTCTTTGACTGGCTGCGCGGCACTTACGACCGCACGTTGCAAACGGTCGTTCGCCACCGCCTCGCCACGCTGATGGTGACCCTGCTCGTTTTGCTGGCGACCATCGTCGTGTTTGTCATCATGCCGCGCGGGCTTTTTCCCCGAAGAAGACACCGGCCAGATTTCCGTCACCACCGAGGCGGCGCAGGACATTTCGTTCGACGCCATGAAACAGACACCAGCTGCAGGCGGCGAAAATCATTGCCGCCGACACGAACGTGGACGCGCTTCATGTCGGCAATCGGCGGCGGGGGAGGAGGCGGCACACTGAATCAAGGCCGCATGTTCATGCGATTGAAGGACCGGTCGGAGCGCAAGCTGGACGCCAACGGCGTCATCCAGGAACTGCGCCGGAAACTCGCGGGGTTGCCCGGCATGAACGTGTTCATGCAAAACCCGCCGCTCATCCGCGTCGGCGGCCGGCCCACCAAATCGCTCTATCAATACAGCCTGCAGGACACCGACGTGAACGAGTTGTTTCACTGGGCGCCGGTTTTGATGGACAAGATGGCGGCGGACAAGGCGACGTTCCAGGACGTGACCACGGACATGCAAATCGCCAACCCGCAGGTCAACGTGGAGATTGACCGCGACAAGGCGTCCGCGCTCGGCGTCACGCCGCAGCAGATTGAAAACGCCCTCTACGACGCCTTCGGCGAAAAGCAATCCTCCATCATTTACTCCGACGTCGCCGAATACTGGGTGGTCTTCGAGGTGGAACCGCAATACCAGCTCGATCCCAGCGCCCTGGCGCGGCTTTACATCACCAGTTCGTCCGCCGGCACGAACGGCGCGTCCAAGCTGATTCCGTTGAGCGCCGTCGCCAAACTCACGCGCAGCCTCGGCCCGGCGACCATTGCGCACGTCGGCCAGTTGCCGGCGGTCACGATTTCCTTCAATCTTCCGCCGGGCGTGTCATTGAGCACGGCGGTCGGGCAAGTCGAAAAAATTGAGGGCGATCTGACTGACGCAAGCGGCCAGCGCCTGCCCGCCACCATCACCGGCAGTTTTCAGGGCACCGCCGCCGTCTATCAATCCTCCCAACGCGGACTGCTCGCCCTGCTCATCATGGCCGTGCTCATCATTTACATCATCCTCGGAATTCTTTACGAAAGCTTCATCCATCCGCTGACGATTTTGTCCGGCCTGCCGTCGGCGGGCTTCGGGGCGCTGGTCACGCTGCTGTTGTTTCGTCTGGATTTGAACATTTACGGTTTTGTCGGCCTGCTCATGCTCATCGGCCTTGTGAAGAAGAACGCCATCCTGATGATTGATTTTGCCATCAACGCGCAGCGCGAGCGCGGCAAATCGCCCCTGGACGCCATTCTCGAAGGCTGCCGGCTGCGGTTCCGGCCCATCATGATGACGACCATGGCCGCGCTCATGGCCACGCTGCCGATCGCGCTCGGACTCGGCGCCGGCGGCACCTCCCGCCGCTCGCTCGGCCTCGCGGTCGTCGGCGGATTGATCTTTTCGCAACTGCTCACGCTCTACATCACGCCGGTGATTTATCTTTACCTTGAATCGGCGCACCAATGGTATTTGCGCAAGCGCGCCCGGCGCGCGGCGATTCAAACCGCCGCCAGTCCGAAGGCGATGTAAAAGCCGCTCCATTGACGTGCGGGAAATTTCTGATAGGCTGTTTTGCCATTTATGAACCGAAATCCTCATGTGGCCGTGGTCGGCGCGACGGGCGCCGTCGGCATCGAAATGATCAAGACGCTGGAAAAACGAAATTTTCCCGGTCGGGCAAACTGACGTTGCTCGCGTCCGCCCGCTCGGTCGGCAAGAAACTGAAATTTCGCGGGCAGGACATCGCGGTGCAGGAGCTGACGAAGGATTCGTTCAAAGGCATTGACATCGCGCTGTTCAGCGCGGGCGGCGGCATCTCGAAGGAATTTGCGCCCATCGCCGCCAAGGCCGGCTGCGTGGTGGTGGACAACTCCAGCGCGTTCCGCATGGACGCCGACGTGCCGCTGGTGGTGCCGGAGATCAACGCCGCCGACGTGAAGTGGCACAAGGGCATCATCGCCAATCCGAATTGCACCACGGCCATCACGCTCATGGCGCTGTATCCGCTGCACCAGGCGTTCGGCGTGCAAGCGCATTTTCGCCTCCAGCTACCAGGCCGTCTCCGGCACCGGCGCGAAGGCGATGGAGGAACTGGAACGGCAGGTGGACGCAAATCGTCGCCGAGCAGCCGGTGACGAAGGAGGTTTATCCGCACCAGATCGCCTTCAACGTGCTGCCGCACGTGGATTCGTTTCTGCCGACCGGCTACACGAAGGAGGAAATGAAGATGGAGAACGAGGGCCGCAAGATCATGCACCACCCGACGTTCCGCGCGAGCGTGACCTGCGTGCGCGTGCCGGTCTATCGCTCGCATTCCATCGCCGTGAGCGCGGAGTTTGAGAAGCCCGTGACCGTGGAAGCCGCGCGCGCCGTGCTGAAAAAGGCGCCCGGCCTCGATGTCGTGGACGAGCCGGAGAACAAAAAGTATCCGATGCCGCTGTTCACCTCCGAGAAATACAACTGCGAAGTCGGCCGCCTCCGCAAGGATTGCGCGCTGGACAACGGCCTGTGCTTCTGGGTGAGCGGCGACCAACTGCTCAAGGGCGCGGCGCTCAACGCCGTGCAGATCGCGGAGGAGTTGATGAAGTAACCGGACGGTTACGTGCAGTCCGCTTTGTTGAATGTGCAACCCGAAGAGGCCCGGTATTCCAACCGGACCGATTTCACGCCGCCGGCAGTTCAGCCGGCGACATTTGAAAAGCGCGCGCAAAATACGGTGAGCAGGGAAACATCCCCCCGCTTTCACGACCGCAGCAACGCTCACGGCAATGCTTCGGATCAACGTGTCCCGATGTTTCTTAACATTCCTTAACATGACTCCGGCAATGATTGAATGTCCAATGAAGCGAGAAACGGTTCATTTTGCGAATGCAAATGCGAGCTGCAACGCACAATTAATTTGACACAATGAAAGGCAAATTCGCTTTGTTTGAGACAGTTGTAACCTGCGCATATTCTTCGCGCGTCCAATGATGGACAAGAAATGGCACGAACGGTTTATTCCAAACCGCCGATGGAAACGTCGGCGGTTTTTTGCAAATGAGCAGGCCGCGCAACAAAGAGGCGGCGCTGGCCAGCAATTTTCAGTTCACGCTGGCCGGATTGATTATTTTCAGCCTCGCCCTGATTGCCGCCGCATCGTTCATCACCGTCAAGCTCACCGCCGCGAACCATCCGAAGCTCGCCGAGGTGTTTGCGGTGGATCCGGACGACAAGACCCGGACGGTTCAATCCGGCCCGTGGGGCGAACTGATCATGCACGACATCCAGTTGGAACGGCCGGCGGAATATGTGACCGAGGAAGTGTCCAACCCGCAGCCGGAAGTGTGGACTTTCAACGGCATGAAGCCGGACGCCGTGAAGGCGTTGTTCGCCAAAAACGGCCTGTCACCGCGCACAGTCGGCTGCGGCGTTTGCTCCGGGCTGCTTCAAGGAAACCGGCTCCGGCACCGAACTCCGGCCGCCGGAGGCGTTTTTGCTGTCGCTGGACGCCGACACCCGGCAGAAACTTTACATCCCGCTGGCCGGTCTTGGCGTCAACACTGTATTTTCGAGTTTCCTTATATTTTCCCAGGCGACACCATTGAGTCCATTTACCGCGACGACCTCCTTGAATCCGGATGACGTGGCCATGTTCAAGCAGCTGGTTTATTCGAATGGCGACGCGAAGCAACTGTCGGATTACCAGTTTTTGCTGGGCAAAATCCCGACCCTGGAGCGCCGCGTCGGCCATGGCGCGAGCCCTGTCCCGCGCAATCCGCCGTGATCGCCGGCCTGTCCATCCGCCCGGACACGGACATTGACAAGATCGCCGCCTATTGGGGCAACATGCCGAACGTGCATTTCACCGACATCCGCCCGCTGATGGAAGCGCTCAAGGCGCTGCCCGAAGGCGGCAGCTTCAGCCTCGTTTATCTCATGCCCAAATTCGCGCGCGACCGGCTTTACACCTTTCCGCTGCCGCCCGCAGCCGGGCGACCCCGTGATGGACTGCCACTGGACCACGTTCAATTTTGCCAGCGACACGCCGGACAACCGTTTCAACGACCCGACCTTCGCCGTGCAATACATCCAGAAAAATTATTACCAGATCGCCGCGCCCTCGCAGTATGGCGACATTCTCCTGCTGATGAATGACAAGCAGGAGATCAAACATTCCGCCGTCTATCTGGCCGACGACCTGGTCTTCACCAAGAACGGGAACAACTACCGCCAGCCGTGGATGCTCATGCGGATCCCCGACCTGCTGGCCACCTATCCGGCCACGCCGCCGATGAAGGCGATTTACTATGCGCCTCAAGACGAATTAAGCGCCCGGTTTGGGCAAACCATCAGGGTTTCGCCGCTTCCTTGGTGTAAGCGACGAGGTTTTTGATTTTCGCGGCAACGGCGGCATCACGCACTTTCACAACCTTGCCCCACGGCGCGCCGGTGTCGGCGTTGATGGCGAGCGTCACCTGCGGATTTTTCTCCACGGCGTCGCGCAGCTTGCCGGCCAATTGCTCCATCGTGATCGCGTCGGCGTTCGGGCCGAAGCGCAGCTGGCCTTCCTTGTCTATGGCTCACCTCCACCACCGGATTTTCCGTGGCGCCCGCCTTTTTGGCCTCGGACGATTCGGGCAGCGTCAGTTTCAACTGCGGGTGCTGCTTGAACGTCGTCGTCACCATCAGGAAAATCAGCAGCACGATGAGCACGTCAATCAGCGCGACGATGATGACGGCGGGCGTGGTGCGGCGTTTGCGGACGTGGAAGTGCATGGTTAGTCCATAGTCCGCAGTCCACATCCAACAGTCAAAACGTCCGCCCAGCGCAATTCGCCGGCGACCGTGGTCTTCGGACTGTCGACTGTGGGCTAATTCTTCATCTGCGAGTATTGCCGGCGGATGAAATCGTCGCAGAGCGCCTCCATTTCCACGGCGAGCACCTCGACCTTTTTGCTGAAATAACTCCACGCGATGAGCGACGGGATGGCGATGAGCAGGCCGATGAGCGTGGCGCACAAAATCAGCGCGATGCCCTGCGCGAGGCGCGCGGCGTCGTTCAGTGCCGGTCTGGCCGAGGTCGCCAAACACGTCATCATGCCGGCGATGGTGCCGACGAGGCCGAGCAGCGGCGCGATGCCGACGATGATTTCGAGGACGACCAGGCCGCGTTCGAGCCGGACAATTTCATGGCGCGCGGCGGTCTGGAGCGTGTCCACGTTGTCGGCTTTCGGCCAGTCGAGATGCTCGGAGGCGGTCAACAGCAGCCGTCCCAGCGGCGACGGATTTTTGCTCGCACACGCGGCGGAGCGTTTGCACGTCGTCGCGCGTTTCGCAGGCGGCGAGCGCCTCGGCGATGCCCGGCGGCACGACCTTGCTCCAGCGCAGCATCCAGGCGCGTTCAATGATGAACGCCAGCCCGACCACCGAGGTCAGCCCCAATAAAACGTAAATGAATTCATCCATAAAAATTTACGAAGCCGCTCAATAGTAATAGAACGTGAACGTGATTTCCCGATAATTCGCGTCCGACCATCCGGCGCATGTCCTCCGGCCACGGCTTGAACGGCGCGGGGTCGTTGATGGCCTTCTGGCAGACGTAGCCGAGCAGGTCGCCGACGGTGTTTTCCGGCATGGTCATCTCCGTGATGGTGCCGTCGTGGTTCAGATGAAACCGCAGCACGACCTTGCCGGTGCGATCCAGCGCGAATTTCTGGCTGTCGAGCAAGTCATACCAGCGCTGCGTGACAGCCTCGACGAGCGCCTCGTCATACGCGCCGAACGGCGTGGCCTTCACGTCGAGGGACGGTTGGAGCGCCACGCGCCGGACGCCGCCGGCCTGCTGCATCTGGACGCCGGGCGCGCGATTTGGCTGCGATTGCGCGAGCGCCTCGGCGATGGTGCGCGGGCGCGGCGGCGGTTTGTTCCTGCAATTCCTTCGGGCTGGCCAGCGTCAAATCGCCCGGCGTGACGATGGGCGGCTGCGGTTGCGGTTGCTCGCGCGCCACCGGCTGCGGCGCCGGCTGAAGCTTGTTGAAATCCGGCTTCGTCACGGTTTCGGTTTTCGGAACGTCGGTCTGCCTGCCGTTGATTTGGGGAACGGGCTTGTCGCGGTTCGCTTCCGGGTTTGCGGCGAGGGAATTCTGGCTGGAATAATACTTCGCTTTTGGCGGCGGCTGGGCCGCCGGCTGTCTCGACGGTGACAAATTCCAAAGGCTCCTCGATGCTTCGGGCCGGCGGCTGGAATCATTTTGGGCGCGGGCATGCAGCCACGCCATCCGCGGCAGCCGCTGCCACACGCCAAGCTGGCGGCCGATTTCCCAAGTGCCCCACGCGGCCAGATGCGCGGCCAGCGACAATGCCAGCACCAGACCCAGCCGTTCGGTTTCAAAACGGGTGGGCCGCAGCGAATCAAATTGTTTCCGGCGCCGGCCATGCCTGCTCAATTTGCCGCAGTACGGCTGGCCGGGCAACTGTCTTCGCGCAACACAGTGTCCTCATTTTGGAGTGGCGCGGCGCGGGCCACGAAATGAGGACACACTGCGGCGTCGAAGCTGGAGTTCAAGGTCATTTGGAAGCGCCCGCGGATGTGTGGGATTTTCCGAAGATTATCTCCGGGCCGGCAGACGCGGACCGGTTGCGTCATCGGGCGGTCATCCGGTCAGTTTATCGGAGCCCCAAAACGACTTCGACGCTCTCTCGCGCTGTTTGACTTTGAGCTGGCCGAGGATGGCGTGCCATCGGATGTAAATCTTGTGCCAGTTGTTTTCGATGCCGCGCAACTCGCCCTCGCTCATTCCACTCAAGTAACGCAGCGAAGGCACGCGGTCAATGAGCGAGATGATATCCTCCTTGCTGGGCGACGTCGACCTCGATGGCGGCAAAAATCATCTCCAGTTCCTGCACGATGATGCTCTTGATTTCGAGAAACTGGTTCTCGTCCGCCTGTCCCGAATTTTTTGGAGCGGGCGACCTCGATGAAGTGGTTGAACTGTTTCCAGCACTCGACGTGGCTTTCGATCTGGCTGATGAGTTGGTTGAGTCCTTTGGCGTTCATGGGAACAGGTCAGTTGTGGCGCCGGCAGCAGCGCGGTTTGCGGGAACAGAAAAATGATGGCGCCGCCGCGCAGTTCGCGGGCGGTGACGCGCAGGCTGGCGTAGTGGATGCTGACTTCCGCCAGCGGCATCTGCGCCTCGCGCGCCTCGCGGAACAGCCCCAGCACCTCGCGCCCAATTTCGCGCAGCAGCGCCGGCGGGTACGCCGACGAAACCGTGGAGGTGATCACCTGGCCCCGCTGGTTGACGGTGACGCTGCCCGAGGGCAACTGCTGAACCACCGCGCGCGTTCCGAAAAGTTTTTTCAGGAATCCCATGATGCAACGAGTTTTTTGGTTTTCTCCAGCAACTGGCCTTCGGGCAATTCCGGCGGCCAGCCGACGAGAAATGATTTACCGGCGCCCGGCAAGCAGAAGCAGCCGCCGTTCATGGCCGGCCCCGGCGATGTGCGACAGCGGCCCGGCTTCAAGCCGTTCGCCCAGACGCCGCGCGGCTTCGTCGGCCTGGCGCGCCCAGGCGGCGAGTTGTTCCCCGGCACGGGTGCTCCACGCCTCCACTTTCCCTTCGCCGGGCGGCGGGATGACGACGATGAATTCCGCGCCTTCGGACGCGAGCAGCGAAAGTTTCCAGACGGTTTTTTGATGGTCGGCGCTTTCGACGAACTCGGCCTGCGTGGGGTCGGTGACTTCATCAATGGCCTGCGCCGACTCGAGCAGCAGGGCATTGACGGATTTGGTGATGGCACGTACGCGGGCTGGCTCGGCGGGCAGGGTTTCAAACGCGCCGGATTTCCAGCCGAGGATCTTCCGCAATGCCGGCTCGCCGCGCGCGCCGCCCACCTCGGCGTCAATCAGTTCGCCGTTCTGAATCCACACTTTCGCCACGAGCGGTCCGCGCGTGATGCGCAACACGGCGGAACTGCGGGAGAGGCATTCCATCTGGATGATGTCCACGAGGCTCTTGCTTTGGACGCCCCGGAAGCCGCTGGGAGCTTCGCCGCCCAGCAGGGATTCCAGACAGTCCAGAAAGAGTTTTGTGTCCTGCTGGATGTCGGACTTCAGCCAGAACAAGTCCACGCCCAGATTGTAGGCGCGGGAACGGTATTCCTCGTTCTCCAGCCCCGTCAGCACCACCGTCCGCAATTCGGGAAAGCGCCGGCGGACGATGGACAGCACCTGAAGCCCGTCCATTTTCGGCATCCTCAAATCACAAATCATCAGCCGGAACGGTTCGGCGTCGAGCTGGGCCAGCGCGCGCGCGCCGGCGCCCACGGTGCGCACCTCCGGCTTGCTGGGAAGCTGCGCGAGCATCTCGCGGCAAACCTCCAGCCAGTCGGCGTCATCGTCCAAAATCAAAATTTTATGGCCCGCCTTCATTTCAACGCACAATCGCTACTGCCTTTGCCCCTGAAACACAAGCTGGAAATGTGCCGCGCTTTCCGCCTGCCATTCAAGGCCGTTGGCGCGGTTTCTATCGAACAATTGTGGACATCCATTCCAAAGATGAGACAAGCCGGCGGCGGACCGCTGAAACACACCAGACATTCCGGCCCATTTCCATTGGCGCGCTTCCTGCTGAAAACGATGTTGCGCGTTGAGAACCCGCGCCAAGGTGATGAATGCGATGTCCAACACAGTGAAATCGAAGTTTGCCGGAATGCTGTTCGGATGGCTGCGGCATGTTGAAAACAAGGATGCGGGCGCGCCGACGCCGGCGGAGCCGCGCCCGCCCGCCGCGCCCGCGCCTTCGCGCCCGGACGGCAGGCGGCGAATTGGAATTGCCCCTCCAGCCGATTCTGGAGAAATTGCCGGTGGAATTGCGCGCCAAAATGACCAGGCCAATCGCCGCGCTGGCGCAGGCGCGCATCTTCATTCCCACCGAACTGGTGTTGCCGCAACTGGCGACAGGCGCGGTCAAAATCGCCTTCGGTCAATTGCGCGAAGCCGTGCCCGGATCTGTTTCGAGTGGGCACGGAATATGACGCGATTCTCGTCGACAGTGCCGTTGAACGAAGTGCTGGCGCGGTTGAATCCAAAACTGTTCGCCCGCTCCCCGGCGCAAACCGTCGCCAGGGTGTCCGACGAAATCACCAGCCCGTTCTCCGCGCGGTCGAGACAATCCGCGCCTGACGCCGCGCCGACTCCCGGCCAATCGCGTCGCCCCCTCGAACAACCGCTTTGCCCCGTATCCGGCCCCGATGGCCGCCGCGCCCAAGCCGGTTGTGGCGCCGTCCCCGCCGCCCGCGGCCGCTGTGGCGATGCATGCTCAAACAAGTTTGCCTGCCGCGGCAAAAACCGCGACGCCGTTCGCGCCGATGCCCAGTTCCATTATTGCGCCGCTTGCCGCGCTGTCTGAACACTGGCCCGATGCGATGCGCATGGAAATCGCGCAGTTGAATCTGGCCGGCGCGCAGATCGCCCTGCCCTTTGACATGGTTCAAGCGGCGCTGAAACGGGGCCAGGCGGTTTTTCCGTGGCGAACTTTGCGGTCATGGATCAAACCCACGCCGGTCTTGGCCGTGTCGGTCCGGGACAATCTGGAATTGAGCCTGCCACTGAAAATCATCGTCCCGCTGTTCATGGCCCAATGCAAACAGCCCGCGCGGAAAGCCCAGACAGCGGTCCCGCTGGCGGACATTCCGGATTTGATCTTCCCCAACCCGCGCCAATCCCCGGCGGAACCGGCGCCGAAACCAGTCATGGTTCCGGTTGCGCCGCTCCGGTTACGGTTCCGGTTGCGGCTGCAGTCACGCCGCTCCGCGTTCCAGCGCCGGCTGCGCCTGCCGCTGCAACTCCCGCGCCCATTCCGTTCGCGCCCGCCGCTACGGTTGCACGCGTGCCCGTGCCGCCGGTTTCGTCCGCGCCTGTCACAACGGTTTCGCCCGCGCCGGCTCCAGTCGTTTCGCGGCCGCCCGCACCACTGGCTGCCGCGTCGCCAGCGCCAGTCTCCGCGCCCAAGCCCGTCCTCAAGATGGCGGCGGCTCCGGTTGCACCGGTCGCAGGAACGCCCTCCAGTCCGCCGCGCGACGCCTGGTGAAATCGTCAGGCGCGCGATGGCGCTGCCGGGCGTAGCGGGCGTGATCGTGGCGCTGCCGGACGGCCTGTCCGTGGCCAGCCAGGCGCCGGAGGGCGTGGACGCGGACATGCTGGCCGCGTTCGTGCCGCAGATTTTGGACCGCGCCGAGCCAGAGCGTGGCGGAATTGCGGATGGGCGAATTGAAAAACCTGACTTTCACCGTTGGCAGCGTACCGTGGATGATTTTCCGCGGGAGCATGGTATATTTTGCCGCATTTGGCCGCGCGGGTGAGGCGCTGCCTCCATACGCGCAACTGTAGGCGCTGGCCACCGAGCTGGATCGCAAGAAACAGAAATAATCAAATTTATGGCCATCATCAACCAAGCGGCCAAGGAGCTGCAGATCAAGATCGTCTATTACGGCCCCGGCATGGGCGGCAAGACGACGAACCTCATCCAGATCCACGACCACATCCAGACCGGCGACGGCCAGAAGGGCCGACTCGTCTCGCTGGCGACGAGTTCCGACCGCACGCTGTTTTTTGATTTTCTGCCGATTGAGGCGATGACGATCCGGGGGTTCAAGACGAAGTTCCAGCTTTACACCGTGCCCGGCCAGGTGATTTACAACACCACGCGGCAACTGGTGCTGCGCGGCGTGGACGGCATCGTGTTTGTCGCCGATTCCCAATACGATAAAATGCCGGAGAACGTGGAAAGCTTTCAGAACCTCGCGGACAATTTGCGTTCGCTCAAGCTCAACCTCGACGAAATCCCGTATGTGCTGCAATACAACAAGCGCGATTTGCCGAACGTCGCGCCGGTGGAATACATGGAATTTCTGCTGAACAACCGCGACTCGCAGGCGTCGTCGTTCGCCGCGAGCGCCAACAAATGCGAAGGCGTTTTCGAGACGCTGAACATGATCACGCGGCTGCTCCTGCAAAAATTCATCGCCCAAAACGCGCCACAAACCGCGCCTCAACCCGCCTGATATGACCACCCTTCCACAGCTCATCGAGGAGGACATCCACAGGCTGGATGACATGCTCCGCTGGTTTCTCACCGGCACCGACGCAACCGTGGCGCTCATCATTGACAAGGGCGGCTTCCTCATCACCTACCGCACGGGCAGCAGGATGACGCAGGACCTGGACGTGACGACCATCGCGGCGCTGGCCTCCGGCGCGTTCATGGCCAACCAGACCATCGCCAACCTCGTCCACGAATCCAATTTCAACAGCATCTACCAGCAGGGTGAAAACAACTCCATGTTCGTCGCCAGCGTGGATGAAAACTGCCTCCTCGTCGTCATCTTCAAATCCGCCAACGGCGTCGGCCCGGTGAAATTCTACGCCAGCAACACCGTCAACCAAATCGCGCATCAGATGAAGACGGCGAGGGAACGGAAACCCGACGCGGGACTGGACCTGTCCGCGCTGAACGTCCCGGACGCGCGCCCGCTCTTCTTCAGAGAAAAACGGCGTAAGCGTGTGCTGTGAGAGCCGGTTGGTGGGCCTGCTCGGATTCGAACCGAGAACCAAAGCATTATGAGTGCTCTGCTCTAACCGTTGAGCTACAGGCCCGGCCGCAGACTGCTGAAATTCAACCGCCGCGTCAACGTTCAATCTCAAGCCGTTTTTGGTGAGAAGGGTTCCCAGCGCGGCTTGCACCGCAACCACCGTAGCGCAGGATTGAATCCTGTTGTATCGCGGGTTTGCAACCCGCAGAACCACCGACTTGAAGGACGATCCAACCCGTTACCAAGCGCTGCCGATCACAAATCGGCGATACGGCAAAGTTCAACTCTGCGCTACTTCGGCCTCGGCTATGCCGCGCTGGGTCCATCCGTGGTGGAACCGTGGTTTTTGGCATGATTTGCCATGGGTTACGGCGAGGATACGCGGTAGAAACGCTGGACATCGTTCGTCGCCGACGGGTCGGTGAACTGGTATATGCCGGACCCAAGATTGGCCGGCGGGCCGAGCATCGTCCAGTTGGTCAGCGGCAACGACAAATTGGTGGTGGTCCATACGGTATAGGACGCGCTCTGAACGTTGGTGAAACCAAACTGGAAGGTGCCGTCATTCAACAGGGCAATACCGGTGAGAATTGGCGCTGCGCTTTGGGTGACAGGAACGGCCATCCCCATCAAGGTGATATTGGCCGTTCGGTTTGTGGCTGACGGGTTGGCGGTAAAGGCAAGACTCACCACACCGTTGGTAATGCCGGTGATGGTCAACCACGGTGAGTCGCTGACCGGGGCAAACGGCCCCGTCAAGTTGGCTGTGGCGGGCAACACCACGGGCAACGTATCGTTTCCACCTGATACCGGTTCGGTTTTGGGTCTATATATCCGCGCATAAATAATTCGACATATTGGCAAAAGCCCGTTATGGTTTGCAGACAAGATGCGTCCTATATTTGCCAGAGGCAACGAGCGCAGCGTCCAGTCGCTGCTCCAACTGCGTAAAGAAGCGATCAAGGACCAAGAGCCGCGCGTGGCCCAGCGCTTCCATGCTATTGCGTTGAGTATCGAAGGCCATACCACGAGCCAGATCGCCGAGTCGCTCAAAGTCCATCGTTCCTCCGTCCCGTTGTGGATCGAACAGTGGAACCGGCACCGTGAGCGGGGATTGTTGGAGGGGCATCGTGCGGGCCGGCCTGGGGAACTGAAGCCTGCGCAGCGGGAGCAATTGCAAGATATTCTGGACAGCGGCCCTGTCGCTTACGGTTTGGAAACCGGCATTTGGACTTCTCCCGTCATCAGCCGAGTGATCGCCGACGAGTTTGACGTCGACTACCATCCGGGACATGTCCGCAAGTTGCTCAAGCAACTGGGCTATTCGGTGCAGCGTCCCACCACCCGGTTGGTGCAAGCCGATCCGGACCGGAAGAATCGGTGGGTTCGTTATACGTATCCACGCCTTAAAAAAAAGCCCGGAACGAAGGTGCCATAATCGTCTTTGAGGACGAGGCGTCGTTTCGCCAGACTCCCACCTTGCACGCCACTTGGGCGCGGGTGGCCAGCCAACCGCGCATTCCCACCCGGGGCGAACGGAACACGCAGAAGATATTTGGCGCGGTGCGTTTGGACACGGCGCAATTCACCTACCTCCACCAACCAGACTATTTCCAATGGGAAACCTATGTGGCGTTTCTGGATCAGATTTTGGTGCCCGCGTTTTATCGGCGCGGGCACCGGGTGTTCTTGATTCAAGACAACGCCTCGTATCACAAAAAGCGCGAAACCTACCAATGGTTCGCCCAACACCGTCGCTACGTGGAAGTATTCCAGTTGCCGCCCTACTGCCCGGAACTCAACGCGACCGAGAGAATTTGGAACTACACCAGAAAACACGCCACTCATAATCGTTACTTTGAGCAACCTCAATGCCTTTGCCGCGCGCTTTACCGCACCTTCCACCATGTCCAACGCCATCCAGAAGAAATTGCCAATCTCATCCGCCCATTCTGTTAATTTTTATGTCGTATTACTTATGCGCGGATATATAGCCCCGTTTGATCGGTGAGATTTTTCAGCAACTTGTCCGTAAGCTCGGCCCGGCGGTTTTTCATGGCGATGGCATCGGAATCACTGTGATATGTCCAGGTGAGATTCGATGTTACGTTGCCGGAGGATTGCGGATCGATTGCCGTTTCATCAATGAGACGGATTTCCAGCTTTGCACCCACATCTTGAAAGAAGGTCTTTAGAGCCTGTTTGAAAAAGAAAACGCATAAAGTGCTTGATTTGACTGGCTGGTTTTGGGGCTTTCATTCGCGGCAGCGCTTTTCGGGCGATGAAAATCGCTACTTATGACACCGACCTCACCCACGATCAATGGCACCTCCTTCGCCGCTTCCTGCCCGCCGCCAAAAAACGCGGACGGCCCCGCACCGCCCTGCGCGAAGTGCTCAACGCCATCCTCTATCTGGTCAAAACCGGCGCCCAATGGCGACTGCTGCCCAAAAACTTCCCGCCTTGGCAGACCGTCTATCATCATTTCCACCAGTGGACCCGCAACGGCCTGCTGGCCCGGCTTAACCACCGATTGCGCGCCAAGGTGCGGCAGGCTGTGGGCAAACAGGCGCAACCCACGGCGGCCAGTCTCGACAGCCAGACCGTTCGCGCCAGCGCCCACGGCGGTCCCGTCGGCTACGATGCCGCGAAGAAAACCAAGGGCCGCAAGCGTTTCCTGTTGGTGGACACCCTGGGGCTGCTCCTGGGCGTCACACTGGAACCGGCCGACTGCCCCGAACGCCAAGGATCCCGCACTCTGCTGGCCACCGTCTTGGCCGACTATCCCCAACTGCTCAAACTGTGGGTGGACGGTGGCTTCAATGGCCCCGAGTTCGCCGCCTGGGTGCAGGCACAACACCCCACACTGGTCGTTGAAGTGGTCAAACGTCTGGCCGAAGTGCCCGGCTTCCATGTGTTGCCCAAACGTTGGGTGGTCGAACGCACCTTCGGCTGGTTGATGCACTGCCGCCGCCTGGTGCGCGATCACGAACAGACCGCCGCCTCCGCCGCCGGCTGGATTTACCTCGCCATGACCCGTCTCATGCTCCGCCGACTCGCATGAACACTGGTTCATTTTGCTTTTTCAGACAGGCTCTTAGATCGCCATATCCATCATAGGCGTTGTCATGCAGATTTTCGGCGTAAAGCTGGATTTTCGGCGTAAAGATGGATGTTCCCGGTTGAACGGCAAAATGATTTCCGGTCACGACAATAACGTCCCGTTCAACTGTTTTCTTTTGGAAGACAATGTGATGTTTAGTGGCCTTCCACAAAATCGGTTCCAGTGCCTTCACCAAATCGTCTTGAGAAGTGGCTTGGCGGATGGTCCAGTCGCCATTGACGGTCAGGTTCAGCAGGTTTTGGGAACCTTCAAATTCATATGGTTGAAATCCCAATTCAGTGCGAAGCTGTAGCCACAGGGGGAATTGCTTTGGTCCGAAGCCAAATCCTGTGCTGTTAAGCTTGCCTTGCTTATCCTGTATGAACACAAGGACGCTTGGCCCGGTGGGAAAATCTTTGACCTGCGAAGGACGGTCGGTCTGAAAATAAGTCAGTCGTTCGGGAATGAATGGCGGTGGAAAATAACGGAGGACTTCACCGGGCTTCAAACGGTAGGCGGCGTCAAGGCGATGTCGCCATGAATCAGGGGCCAAGTGGTAATACCAAATGTGAGGCGCCACAGATGCCGCGAGCAACACGACTACGCCCGCGATGATTGCCGTTTTCATTTTTGTCCATGCCATAAGTTTCAATGCTCCTTTCACCAGAGTCAGGGTTGATGCCGCGACCGCCGAACTTTTCACGGCTGCCGCGGAAATTGTCGCCGCCAATCCCACCGGCGCGGCCTGGACAGAATTGGCCGAAACCGCCGTCGCGATGACCGTCGCCGAAAGCATCACGCCGCGTTTCGTGAAGTACTTCCGCAGCTTCTCCAGCGCGCGATTGATGCGCACCCGCGCCGAGTCCTCGCTCGCGCCCAGCGCCGCGCCGACTTCGCGCAGATTTTTGTTCTCAAAATAACGCAGCACGATGGCATTGCGGTCCTTCTCACCGAGGCGCAGCATCGCCGCGTCCAGCAACGGGGAGATTTGCGCCCAGGCTTCCTCATTAGTCGGTTGCGACGGGGCGTCGCCGCCACAGTTCAAGATGGATTGCATGAAAGCCTCCTGTTCACGGTGTTGCCGTCGGCGCTGGATTTTTAGTGCATCGGCGCTGGCGTATTGCGCCGTGCGAAACAGCCAGCCGGACAAAATCGTCTTCGGTCCCAGTGATTTTGCCTTGCGCACCAGGATGATGAACACCGCTTGCGCGACTTCCTGCGCCAGATGCGGGTCGCGCACCTGCCGCAGCGCGACGGAATAAACAAGGTTGATGTGCCGCGAAACGAGCGTTTCAAAGGCGGCATCGGACCGGCGGGTGGCGAACTCGCGCACCAATTCCATGTCATCGGCCATCATCCATCAATACATGGACGCCAACCCGGAAAGCGAACAGATTATTTTTGATTTTTAGAGAGAGAACAGAAGCTTGAGCTTGTTGTTGACCTCGAGTTCAAGCGCCGGCGACAGCCAGCCAAGCTTGCGTTGGATGATTGTCGTTTAAAGCGTGATCAACCGGTGCAGGCGCAAAACGGAGCGGGCGCGCAACCCGGTCGCGCGGAAGTCAGGATGTTCTAAAGCGGCAGGGCAATATATGGCGGGAGCAGATCGGAAATTTCCCGGCTGGTGATGAAGGCAACAACCACATGGTCGTTCGCGCCTATCGGTTCAGTGAGAGAGACCGCAGGGCGAAGCTTGGTTGCGGAAAGGTCGTCGAATGGAAACGGCACGAGGACGACCTTACCGCGGGTCAAATGGTTTGCCACCGGTGGCACGGTAAAGTTCGGGTTCTTCGCGTAGAAAATCGAAGGATGGATTTTTTGACGCGGCATGCAGCCACGCGCCTTCGGACGGATCGTCTTCAGCGTCGTTTGGTTCGACTGGCGAAACGGAGACTTTCAGCGGCTGGTTCAGCGGCTGGTTCACCGGCAGTTTCACCGGAGAATCGGGCGCGAGCACTTTTCCGTCAAAATGTGCCCGCAACATCGTCATACATGGTCAAGTTAGCTGTTTCCCGGCAAAAAGCGGGACATTTTCTTTGCATTGATTCCACGCGTTATCTAGCATTGCGCCCATGGTTCACCAATCATTTTCCGCAGGCCACAAGGCGGCCCGGTTCCTGATCGCCGCGTTGGTAGCGTGCAGTCTTGAGTTGCGCGCCGCCGAATTGGCGGCGCCGGATGCCGCCACCAGCCCCGCCGCCGGTTCCGGCGCGATTGAAAATTCGGTGGTGAAAATATTCTCCACCGTCCGCTATCCCGATCCGTATCAGCCGTGGACCAAGCAGCCGCCGGCGGACATCACGGGCAGCGGCGTGGTGATTGAAGGCAGGCGCATCCTGTCAAACGCGCACGTGGTCAATTACGCCAGCCAGGTGCAAATCCAGGCGAACCAGGCCGGGGACAAAATCTCGGCCACGGTGGAATTCATCGCGCCGGGCATTGATCTGGCGGTGCTGAAGCTGGATGACGAAAAGTTTTTTGACACGCATCCGCCGCTGGCGCTGGCCAAGACGCTGCCGGGCGTCAAGGACGTGGTGCTGGCCTACGGGTTCCCGGAAGGCGGCAACAGCCTTTCGATCACCAAGGGAATCGTGTCGCGCGTGGAGTTCACACCGTATAACTATCAGGTTCAGGGGCTGCGCATCCAGATTGACGCGGCCATCAACCCCGGCAACAGCGGCGGCCCGGCGGTGGTGGGCGACAAGATGATCGGGCTGACGTTCAGCCGCCTAGTCAATGCCGACAATATCGGCTACATCATCCCCGGCGAGGAGATCGAATTGTTTCTCAAGGACATTGCCGACGGCCATTACGACGGGAAGCCGGCGATGTATGATTCACTCCAGACGCTGGAGAATCCCGCGTTGCGCTCATTCCTCAAGCTGCCGCCGAACGTCGAGGGCACGGTGGTCCACAAACCTTACAAGGATGATCCGGCGTATCCGCTAAAGGAATGGGATGTCATCACCAAAATCGGCGACACGCCGGTGGACGACGAGGGCATGATCAAATTGGGCGACGACCTGCGCGTGCGCTTCCAGTATCTCATCCAGCACATCGCCACCAATGGCGCCGTGCCGCTGACGATTGTCCGGGCCGGCAAGGAATTGAAGATTAACATGCCGATTACGGCGGATTATCCGCGGCTGATTCCCGGACTCGAAGGTGCTTATCCCTCGTATTTCATCTACGGGCCGCTGGTCTTCAGCGCCGCCACGGATGAGTTCACGAGCGGCTATCTCGGGTCAAAATATGCCGTGGCCATCCTGGCGCGGTTCAGCGCCACGAGCAATCCTCTCATCACGCGCAGCACGGATCCGCCTGCGTTTCCCGGCGAGGGCCTGGTGGTCATCGCCTCGCCCTTCTTCCCGCACAAACTCGCCCAGGGCTATGGCAACCCCCGGACGGAAGTGGTGAAAACGGTCAACGAAATCCCGGTCAAAAACCTCGCGCACCTCGTCGAAATTTTGCGGGACACGAAAGAGGATTTCATCCGTATCGAATGTTATGACCGCATCAGCGAGACGATGGTTTTCCCGCGGGCGGAATTGGTGGCCGCAACGGACGGAATTTTGACCGACAACGGCGTTCGTTCGCAAGGCTCGCCGGACATGCTGGCAATTTGGAACGCCAAGCCGACCAAGTAAGCGGAAACAAATGACCCTTCATCAGCCAGAAACTCTCAAAACACTTTGTTTCTGATACAGAACAAAGGAATTGTGGATTTCGAAGAAGGGTTAGCCACGGCCAAGAACTAACTTTGGTGGGGCGAGCGTCTTCGCGAGCCGGTTCCGGAATTTGAAGTCCTAAATCGTGCTTCAAAATTTTGTTGCCGTTAAAGCCCGTAAATTCCACATTCTGGGTTGTCACAATTTGTGACCACCTTTCAGAAAGGCACAAAATGAACGGTCAGATGACAGTGGTCCCGTTGGAACAAATTGAACGGTCAATTTTGTTCATTCGAGGCGAAAAAGTCATGCTCGACATAGATTTGGCGGAGCTTTACGGCGTGGAAACCAGCGTTTGAACGAGCAGGTGCGCCGCAACCTCAACCGATTTCCACCCGATTTTATGTTTCGATTGACCGTAACCGAAAAATCGGAGGTGGTCGCAAATTGCGACCACCTCGCCCGGCTCAAGTTTTCGCCATATTTGCCCTACGCCTTCACCGAGCACGGCGCATTGATGCTGGCGAATGTGCTGAACAGTGAACGCGCGGCGCAAACCAGCGTGCAGGTGGTGCGCGCCTTTGTGCGGCTGCGGCAGATGCTGGCCTCCAACGCCGATTTGGCCCGCAAGCTGGATGTCATGGAAAAGAAATATGACGCGCAGTTCAAGGTTGTGTTCGACGCCATCCGGCAGCTAATGTCACCACCGGAACCGAAACGCCGCGAAATTGGGTTCCATGTGAAGTATGACGACGATAAACCAAAAGCAAAGAAGCGCTGATGATGCTGGAGAAACATGACATCGTGCCATGCAGGCATTTGTGGACCCCGTGCGCCGGACGATGAGATGAGCCGCCCCGCCAGAGACCTTCGTGCCGGAAGCCGATTACGACCGCGCCCACCAGCTCTTCTACGCCGGGCGCGAGGACCAGGTTTGACCCCGCCCGCTTTCCCCGCGCCACCACTTGTGCTTTAGCGGTTCCAGCATATTTTTGACTGCGTTATGGAAAATAATTCAATTTCCGCGCCACACCTGTTCCAACCGCTGACCCTCCGCTCCGTGACGCTGTGCAATCGCATCGGCGTGTCGCCGATGTGCCAGTATTCGGCGGAAGACGGCGTGGCGAACGAGTGGCATTTCGTCCATCTCGGTTCGCGCGCAGTCGGCGGCGCGGGCATCGTCATCGTGGAGGCCACGGCGGTTGCGCCGGAGGGCCGCATCACGCCGGGCTGCCTCGGTCTTTGGTCGGAGAAACACCTCGAACCTCTCGCGCGCATCGCGAAGTTCGTGAAACAACATCGCGCGGTGGCGGGAATCCAGATCGCACACGCGGGACGCAAGGCGTCCGCGGATTTGCCATGGAAGGGCGGCGCGCATTTGACCGACGCACAAGGCGGCTGGCCAACGATTGCGCCGAGCGCGATTCCTTTTGGCGGCGATTTGGGGAAAATTCCGCGTGCGATGACGGAATCGGACATCTTGCGTGTGCAAAATGATTTTGTCGCGGCGACGAAGCGCGCCCTGGCGGCAGGATTCAACTGGCTGGAGTTGCACGCGGCGCACGGTTATCTGTTCAACGAATTTCTGTCGCCGCTCGCCAATCAACGCACGGACAAATATGGCGGCAGTTTTGAGAACCGCATCCGTCTGTTGCTCGACACGACGCGCGCGGTTCGCAAGGTGTGGCCGGACAACCTGCCGCTGGCGGTGCGCATTTCGGCGATTGACTGGATGCCGGGCGGCTGGCAGATCGAAGACAGCATCGCGCTCGCGAAATTATTGAAGGCGGAAGGCGTGGACTTGATGGATTCCAGTTCCGGCGGCGTAGTGCCGGACGCGAAGATCACTGTAAAGCCGGGCTATCAGGTGCCATTCGCCGAAAAAATCCGCTGCGAGGCCAACATCGCGACCGCCGCCGTCGGTTTCATCACCGAACCGAGACAAGCGGACGACATCGTGTGCAGCGGCCAGGCGGATCTGGTTTTGCTCGCGCGACAGATGTTGGCGGACCCGTATTGGCCGGCGCACGCCGCCAAGGCGCTCGGACACAAGCTCACGCCGCCAAACCAATACGCGCGGGCTTGGTGATAATTTAGTCCGGCTTGTTCATTTCGACATTCAACGGCGGAGAACCGCCCGCCTTGTCTTTGCCAAAGTATATCGTCCGGTGCGGGAAGGGAAATTCGATGTTCAGTTCGTCGAACTTTTTCTTGATGCGGCGGTTGAATTCTCGCCCGATGCGCCATTGCTGGATCGGCTTGGTTTTCGTGCGGGCCTTGATGATGACCGCGTTGTCGCCGAAGGAATCCACGCCAAGCACTTCCAGCGGCGCGAGAATGTCGCTCTTGAATTCGGCGTCCTGCCGCATCTCCTCGTCAATGCCCTTCAACACGCGGATGACCGCGTCCACGTCCTCGCGGTAAGCGACGCTGATGTCGAAGACGTAGTGGGAAAAGTCCTTGGTCATGTTGGTGACGACATCAATCTTGCCGTTGCGGATGAAATGCACGCTGCCGGCCTGGTCGCGCAGGATGACCATGCGCAGGGTGACTTTCTCCACGAGGCCGCTCTTGTCGCCAATCTGAATAACGTCGCCCACGCGCACCTGGTCTTCCAGCAGGATGAAAAATCCGCTGATGAAATCCTGCACCAGGTTCTGCGCGCCGAATCCGACGGCCAGCCCGACGACGCCGGCGGCGGTGAGGATGGGGGCGACCGGCACTCCCAGTTCGCTCAAGAGCATGAATGAGGCGACCGCCAAGATGACCAGGCGCAAAAGCCAGTGGATCACCCCGCTCAACGTGCCGGACCGTTTCTCATATTCGAGATCGCCGCCACGGCGCGCGAGCAACCCTTTCAGCTTGCCGGTCAGAACCGTGGCCACCTTGAGCAGGACAAAGGCAAGAAGAACAATCAGGATGAGGCGCGGGCCGTGATCCTGAAGCCAGACCTGCACAGATTTGAGATATTCTTGCGCGTCAAATTTCATTGGCATTCCTTATCCGTTGGTCGTCGGGCTGGTCGCACTCAATCTGGTTCCAGCAGGCGTCCGTCCGACACGGTTCTCCCGCATCGGGCGCAAAACCATTTATGCAAATTACCCCCGATTCGGCCACAAGAAAATGCGGTTGAAAGCGATTGCATCCGTCCGGCGCCCGAGCGCCGTATTTGCCGGACGGTCATGCGCCTTCAGTCTTTAACCTGAAAACCGAAATGGAATTGGGAGCGCACGCGCCTCGCGTGCCGTTTTCCGCGCCCTCGCGGAAAACCTCGAGCGCACAGTAAAGTCCCAAGCGTTCTGGGCGATCTCACACGCAAGGTGCTGGACGCGAGGCGCGTCCAGCCGCACCCGAGGGCGGGCGCGCTCCCCAATTCCTGTTTTCGAGTTTAACCCACGGCATTTTTCAACTTTGAACCGGCGAACGCCGTGTCAGGTCACCACGGCGAATTTTGCCGCCGCAGGCACCTTGGGCAGGCCCGGCATGGTCACGATGCTGCCGCAGATGACCACCACGAAACCCGGCGCCCGCGGAGATCGCGCAGCTCGTTGACGTTGATGCGGAAGCCGCGCGGACCGGCCGCGCAGCTCCGGCTGCGTCCGACAGCGACATCGGCGTTTTGGCGACGCAAACGGGCAGCTTGGCGAAGCCGTGTCGATTCAGCAGGTCCAGATTGTGCTCGGGCGCGTGCGATCGAAATCCACTCCCTCGGCTCCGTAGAGCTTGCGGCCAGCGTCTCGATTTTCCGTTCGAGCGGGCATTTCGAGCGGATAGAGGAAGCGGAGCTTGCGCCGGCGGTTCTTCTGGATGACGCGCAACACGGCCTCGGCAAGATCCACCGCCCCTTCGCCGCCGCGCGCATAATGGTCCGCCACCACCGCCTCCACGCCCTGGCGACGCGCAAAACCGGATGATGCGCTCCAGGTCCTCCGGTGCGGTCGTCGGGAAAACGGTTCAGGGCCACGACGGGTTCCACACCGAAGAGCCGGATATTCTCGATGTGCTTGGCGAGATTGCCCAGCCCGCCGGTGGCGGTGAACCCGCCGTGGTAGGCCACCGCCTTGGCGGTGGCCACGATGACCGCCGCCGCGGGATTCAAGCCCGGCCAGCCGGCATTTGATGTGGAAGAACTTCTCGGCGCCCAGGTCCGTGGCAAACCCGGCCTCGGTCACGACATAATCGGCCAGCTTCAGTGCCAGTGCGCGTGGCGATGGTGGTGTTGGTTCCCTGGGCAATGTTGGCGAACGGCCCGCCATGCACAAAGGCGGGCGTGCCTTCGAGCGATTGCACCAGGTTCGGATGAATGGCGTCGCGGAGCAGCACCTGCATCGCGCCCACCGCCTTCAATCTGCGACGCCCGCACCGGCTCGCCCTTATAGGTGAAGCGCGACCACCATCTTGCTGAGCCGCTCGCCCCAGGTCGCCGATAATCCCGCGCCAGGCAGAGGATCGCCATGACTTCGGAGGCTGGCGTGATGTTGAAGCCGTCGCGGCGCGGCACGCCGTGCTTGACGCCGCCCAGCCCGATGATGATGTCGCGCAACGCGCGGTCGTTCAGGTCAATGACCCGGCGCAGGGCAATGCTGCCGGGGATCAATGCCCAGCTCGTTGCCATGCTGCAGGTGGTTGTCGAACATCGCGCGCGAGCAGGTTGTTGGCCTTGGTCGACGGCATACATGTCGCCCACGAAATGCAGGTTGATGGCCTCCGCCGGCACCACTTGCGCCCGTCCGGCGCCGGTGCCGCCGCCTTTGATGCCGAAATACGGGCCCAGCGAAGGCTCCCGAAGGCAGAAGATCGTCCGCTTGCCCAACTGCCGCAGCGCGTCGGCCAGGCCAATCGTGGTGGTGGTCTTGCCGATCGCCGGTCGGGCGTGGGCGTCATGGCGGTGACCAGCATCAGCTGGCCGTCGGGCTGGCTCTGGCGGGCGGTCAGCTCGTCAACGGGAACTTTGGCGATGTAATGGCCGTGCAGGAGAATGGTCTCGGTGTCCAACCCCAGTTCGGCGGCCACATCTTTAATGCGCCGCGGTGGAATGGGGCTGGAATTCATGTTGGTATTCATGTGATTTGGAGGATGGATGGCAGAAACACTGGAAGAAACGAATGCAAATGACAAACGCAACGCCGTGTTGCGAGTGACCGGAGGAAATAATTTGTCGGCAAATCTGCAATGGTCTGGCCGGTAATCTGAATTTTGACTTCCATATTTACCCAGCGGCACTCTACACAGAAAGGCAACATCGCAAAAGCCATCTTTTACGACGCCGAGGGAAACCGGCGCTTGTGCGGAGGAATCTTTTCAGCTATTACGCAGCCATGCTCATCGTTCACGTTCAGGTTCATGTCAAACCAGACTGCGTGGAGGCGTTCCATCAGGCGACACGGCTCAACGCGCGCTTGAGTCTGCTGGAACCGGGCGTCCTGCGCTTTGACGTTTTGCAGCGGCAGGACGATCCAGCGCGGTTTGTGCTGGTGGAAATTTACCGCGATGCCGATGCCGCCGCCGCGCACAAGGAATCGGCGCATTATCCCGTCTGGCGTGAGGCCGTCGCGCCGATGATGGCCGAGCCGCGCACGAGCGTGAAGTTCAACCCGATTTTTCCCGACCGATGAAGATTGGTGAGCCCACCGTTGGAGTCCACGCTTTAACGTGCTTCGGGGAACAAGCTGAAGCTTGAACTCCAACCATGAAATTTGAATTCGCCACCGCGACCCGGATCATTTTTGGCGCGGACGCGGCCAGGAATACCGGCAAGATTGCCTGTGAATTTGGCAGCCGCGCGCTCGTCGTCACCGGACGCCAAACTCAACGCGCGGAAAAACTGCTGGCTTCGTTGGCAGCGAACGGCGTTGGCACGGCGGTTTTTCAAGTGGCCGGCGAACCGGAAATTTCCACGATTGAAACCGGCGTGGCGCTGGCAAAGACGGAAAACTGCCGGTTTGTCATCGGCATTGGCGGCGGCAGCGTGATGGACGCGGCCAAGGCCATTGCCGCCATGCTGACGAACGAGGGTGAACTGCTGGATTATCTTGAAATCATCGGGCGCGGCAGGGTGCTGGCGAAACGGGGCGCGCCGTTCATCGCCATCCCGACCACGGCCGGCACCGGTTCGGAAGTCACACGCAACGCCGTGCTGTCCTCGCCGGAACACAAACTGAAGGTGAGCCTGCGCAGTCCGCTGATGCTCGCCCGCGTGGCGATAGTAGATCCCGAACTCACTTGCGATTTGCCGCCGGCTCTGACCGCCAGCACCGGCCTCGACGCGCTCACACAACTCATCGAACCCTTCGTCTGCGCCCGCGCCAATCCAATGACCGATGGTTTGTGCGTGGAAGGCATCCGCTGCGCCAGCCGGTCGCTGAAAACCGCATTCCACGACGGCCGGAACAAATCCGCCCGCGAAGACATGGCGGTGGCGGGTTTGTTTGGCGGCCTGGCGCTGGCCAACGCCGGCTTGGGAGCGGTCCACGGTTTCGCCGGGCCGGTTGGCGGGCATTTTCCCGTGGCGCACGGCGCGGTTTGTGCCGCGCTGCTGCCGCACGTCATGGCGGCGAATATTCGCGCGCTCCGGCAGCGTGCCGCCGGCAGCGACGCCTTGCGGCGCTATGACGACATTGCGCGATTGCTGACCGGCAGGGCCGGCGCGACGGCGGATGACGGCGTGCATTGGGTCCGTGAACTCGTCGGCGCCCTGCAAATCAAACCGCTCGGCAGTTACGGTATTCGCGATGAGCACGTTGCCGATTTGGCGGCGCAGTCAGCGAACGCCAGCAGCATGAAGGCGAATCCGATTCTGCTGACGCTGGAGGAACTGGCGGACACGCTTCGCCACGCACTGTGAACTGGCGCTTGTGATTTGCCGCGCGCGTATTATTCTGACCTCGAAGCCATGTGAACCCAAACGGCATCAAATCGCCCCTCAATTTTCCCTGGTCATGGGAGCGCGGGACCATATTGCTCCTGTGCTTTCTCGCGGCCTATCACGTGTTCATCCTTTGCGCCGCATTTCCGCCCATCAACAACGTGGATGAATCGGCGCATCTCGATCTGGCCGTGAAGTATTCGCACGGCCATTTGCCGCGCGGTATGGAGCCCCGCTCGCACGAGGCTTTGAATTACATCGTGATTTATGGCTCGCAGGAATTCCTCCACCCACCGGAAACTTTCCCGGAGGGGAAATTTCCGCCGCCATTGTGGACGCAGCCTCCGGAAGAAGTCTGGCAGATTTTTCTGGCGCGGGAAACGGCATGGCAGAGCCCGAACCACGAAAGCTCGCAGCCGCCGCTTTACTACTCGCTGGCGGGATTCTGGTGGAAAACCGGAACATGGCTCGGTTTCAACGGCGGACGGCTGTTTTACTGGCTGCGGTTCCTGAACATTCTGGCGGTCGCGGCGCTGGTGTGGCTGGGCCACAGGGCGGCGCGGCTGATTTTTCCGGAACATTTATTCTTGCGGCTGGGGGTGCCGGCAGTGCTGGCGTTCCTGCCGCAAACAGCGTTTTATTCAGTCAACAACGACGTGCTTTCGCCGTTGAGTTTTGGCGCGGCGTTCATTTGCCTGGTTCGCTTGTGGCAGGCGGACGCGCTGGATATCCGGCTGGGATTTTTGACCGGGCTTGCACTCGCGGCGGCCTGGCTGACGAAACCCAGCAATCTGCCGCTGCTCGCCATGTCGGCAATGTCTGTTGCGGTGAAAATCAGCCGTCTGTCCCAATCTGGAAAACTGCGCGCGTCATTGCCGTCGCTGATGGCGATGTTTTTCTGCGCGGCACTGCCGATGGCGGCGTGGGCGGCATGGTGCAAAAGCAATTTCGGCGACTTCACCGGTTCGGCGACGAAAATCCAATACCTCGGCTGGACGCTCAAGCCGTTTCCCGAATGGTGGCAGCATCCGATTTTCACGCCGCACGGCGCGTGGACATTTTTCTCCGGGCTGCTCGGCTCATTCTGGCAGGGGGAATTCTTTTGGCACGGACGTCCGCTGACATCGCCCGTAATGGACTTGATTTACACAGTTGCATCCATCGGTTTTGTCGCCGTGACGGTGACGGCTCTGGCTGCGCGCTCCACGAACGCCACCGCGCCGCAACGGCAGGCGCTTTGGATCGGGCTGGCGGGCTTCACGGCATCGGTGGCGTTTCTTGCCTTTCTGTCCATCATTTACGACTTCCACGATTGCGTGAATCCGTCGAGCGGGCATCCCTATTTCACTTCCGGCCGCCTGTTGCTGGGGGCGCTGGTTCCTTTCGTCCTGCTGTTCGTTTTCGGGATGGATCGCGCGTTGAACCGTTTTGGAACCCGGACAAAATTTCTGGTGCTGGCCGGGATGGTTTTGTTTATGATGATTGCTGAAATCGCAACTGACTGGCCGGTTTTTTCCAGTCAATACAACTGGTTCCGCATGTGAACCGCGCGGCATGAATCCAATCTGGAAGACTGATTTCGTCGTGGCGCAAACGGCGTGTCTGGCGCGCAGCCTGAAACATTGGACGGGCCGCGATCTGATGCCGGGAATGCCGGACTGCGGAACGCCGGCGGAATTCGCGGAGAAGATTTTTTGCGCGCCGTTTGTGCTCGTCTCCCACGGCGCCGAAGCCGACCCGGTTTTGAACTACGGCAACGCCGCCGCGCTCGCGCTCTGGGAAATGTCGTGGGAGGAACTGACACACACGCCATCGCGGCTCACCGCCGAGGCCCCCGACCGCGGGGAACGCGCCCGGCTGCTGGAGGCCGTGACCGGGCGCGGATTTATTGATGATTATTCCGGCATGCGCATTTCCAAAGGCGGGCGCCGCTTCCACATCAGCCGCGCGACGGTCTGGAATTTGATTTCGGAAGAGGGCGCGCCGCTCGGCCAGGCGGCGATGTTCAGCGATTGGACAATTCTTTGGCAGTGATGAACATTGAACGGAAAGCGGTTCAATCCGTCGAATGGTCATGGAGACAGTCAAAATCAAAATCGCCGCGGCGCTGTTGGCGTCCGCGGGAGCCTTTGTCCTGTTCCAAACCGCGACCCGCGCGCAGCCGGCAGACAATCCAACCGTTTCAACCCATCAGCCCATGGACATGAATAATTTCAAAAAACCGGGCGAGGCCGAATTGAAGAAAGAACTGACGCCCGAACAATTCGCCGTGACGCAACAGGCTGCCACCGAGGCGCCGTTCCAGAACGAGTATTGGGACAGCCACGCCCAAGGCATTTACGTGGATGTGGTGTCAGGCGAGCCGCTGTTCAGTTCGCTGGACAAGTTCGATTCCGGCTGCGGCTGGCCAAGTTTCACCAAGCCGCTCGTCGGTGAAAAGCTGGTTGAGCGAACGGATTATTCACTCGGCATGACGCGCACCGAAGTCCGCTCGCCGGTCGCCGACTCCCATCTCGGCCATGTTTTTGACGACGGCCCCGCCGACAAAGGCGGGTTGCGTTACTGCATCAATTCCGCCTCGCTGCGCTTCATTCCTCTGGACAAAATGGAAGCGGCGGGCTACGGCGCGCAGCTTGCGCCGTTCATCAAGGCCGGACTTTACAAACCCAAAACTGCTCCGGCGCCGACCAACGGCCCCGCCGGAAAGTAGCAGCCGAGGTAACGAGGCTCATTATTTGCGATTTACGATATACGATTGACGTGCCGCATACGGATCGAGAGCGTCAATCGTAAATCGCATGTCGAAATTCAGTCGTGCGCTGGAAGGGATTTTCTGCTTTAATTCTCAAACTCTGATGGACGACACAAATTCACTCATCGAACAGCGCAAGGACAAGCTCGCCGCTTTGCGCGCGAAGGGCATTGACCCGTTCAAAAACAAATTTTCGCCGACGGAAACCTGCAAACAGGCGCGCGACAACTACGCCGAGGGCCGTGAAGTGGCCGTCGCCGGGCGCATCACCGCCCACCGCGAAATGGGCAAGTCCATGTTCATTGACGTGCGCGACCAGTCCGGCCGCCTCCAGATTTACGCGCAGAAAAATCATCTCGAAGAAACTGCGCCGGGCAGTTGGGAAATTTTCTCGCACCTCGACCTCGGCGATTTCATCGGCGCGCGCGGCAAAATGTTCACCACCAAAACCGGCGAGATTTCCCTCAAGCTCGATTCGTTCGTGATTCTGGCCAAGGCGCTGCGCCCGCCGCCGGAAAAATGGCACGGCACTCGAGGACACCGAGATCCGCTACCGCCAGCGCTATTTGGATTTGATGGCGAGCAAGCCCGGAACTTCACGAACGGGATTTGAACCCGGTTCGTCCGGCAACGTCCTGCTTTTGCGCAGCGAAATCATCCGCGAAATCCGGAATTTTCTGCACGCGCGCGGTTTTGTGGAGGTGGAGACGCCGATGATGCAGGCGATTCCCGGCGGCGCGGCGGCGCAACCGTTCAAGACACAATCACAATGCGCTCGGCTGCGATTTTTACCTGCGCATCGCGCTGGAGCTGTATCTCAAGCGCCTGCTCGTCGGCGGCATGGACAAGGTGTTCGAGATCGGCCGCAACTTCCGCAACGAAGGCCTCTCGCGCAAAGCACAATCCCGAATTCACGATGCTCGAGGCGTATCAGGCGTTCGGCGATTACGAGAGCATGATGGAACTGGTGGAATCGCTGATAAGACAAGTCGCGCAAAATGTCCTAGGAACACAAATAATTCGTTATCAAGCAAAACCGAGTTTTGTTGGCCGGCTCTTTGAAACCGCTCTGGCTCTGCTCGGCGCTTTCACCGCTGCGGAATGCAGCGTCTATGAATCCTGTGTATCTGAAATTCAGGAGTCTAAAAAACTTCTTTCCGATGCAGGTGACATTGATGGCCTTATTCTTCGTGTGATTGCTGCCTTGCAGAATTTCGCTTCACTATTCCAGAAGGAAAGTGCAGATGCTGATGCGAAGAACCTTGCCGGCTTTGAAGATGAGGCGCGTCACCTTTTGAAAGGTGCAGAACATTTACCAGCCGGAAATCAAAAAGATCAGGCTGTTAAGCAAATTAAGGACACGCTGGCAAATCATGTTGCAATGTATGGAAAAGAAGGATCAGAAAGAAGGGCTGTAAAAGCAACGGCTGCATTGGATGTCATTCAAAAGCGCTTGGCTCGTTGTATCGAACGCAAAGAAATTGATTTGGCTAAACCTTGGCAACGCGCAAAATACAAGGACCTCGTCCGTGAAAAAGCCGGCGCGGATTGGTTTGAAGTTTCCCCGGAAGCCCGCCGCCAGCGCGCGCATGACCTCGGCGCGGAGATCGGCAAGGAATACGTGGACTACGAAGTCACCGGCGCGGTGTTCGAGAAATTGATCGAGCCGACGCTGATTCAGCCCACGTTCGTCACGCATCTGCCGAAGGAACTCGTGCCGCTTGCCAAACTGTCGCCCGACGACCCGACGACCGTCGAGGTTTTCGAGTGCTGCATCAACGGCCAGGAAATCGCGCCCGCCTACACCGAGCAGAACGATCCCATCGAGCAGCGCGAACGGCTGGAACATCAGGCCGGCGGCGAGCAGCAAAAGCTGGACGAGGATTTTCTCGTCGCGCTCGAACACGGCATGCCGCCCGCCGGCGGCATGGGCATGGGCATTGACCGCCTGTGCATGATGCTGCTCGGCCAGGAAAGCATCCGCGACGTGATTTTGTTCCCGCAGTTGAAGCCGAAGTGACTGCGCGCTTGAAACCCGCGCCATTTCTTGCGATAGTGAGCGAATGAGTGCCGTTGAAGCCACCGCAGAAGTTTTTGTCACCGCGTTCAAATCGTTGAAGCCGCGCCAGCGCGAAGCCGTGCTGGAACGAATGCTGGAAGATAAAGACATTTCCTCCGATATTGCCGACACGCTCGAACTTGAAGCGCGCCGCCACCAGCCCCGCCAGCCGTTTCGCCAGGTAATGAAAGAACTGGGCATCACGGCGTGAACTGGCAGATTGACATCGCCCGCGACGCGCGCAAGGAACTCTCCAGGCTGCATCCGCAAATGCAGGTTCGGATTTCCAAGGCAATTCTCGCGCTCGAAAGCAACCCCTTTCCGCCCGGCTGTATCAAACTGAAGAACCGGGACGGCTTTCGCATCCGCGTCGGCGACTACCGCGTGCTTTATCTGGCGGACACAAAGTTGAAACGCATCGCCATTGGCGTCATCGGACACCGGCGCGAGGTTTATCGCGACTGATGATCGCCAGCATTCAGCTCTAAGTTTTTCCACTTTTCATGCTCACCGTAGCCGGACTTTCCAAATCATTTGGCGGACGCGAATTGTTTGACGACGTTTCGCTCACGCTCCAATCCGGCGAGCGCGTCGCCATCGTCGGGCCGAACGGCGCGGGCAAATCCACGCTGTTCAAAATCATCCTCGGCAAGGAGGAGGCGGACGCGGGCGACGTGACGCTCATCCGCGGCACGCGCATCGGCTATCTGCCGCAGGAAAGCGAACCCGCCGGCAACGAAACCGTCCTCGAAATCGCCGTGCCGCACGAGCACGAGCACGACGGCCAGTTCGTCGCCAAGGCCAAGCAGATTCTCGCCAGCCTCGGTTTCAAGCTGACGGACCACCATCGCCCGGCGCGCGAGCTTTCCGGCGGCTGGGTGATGCGCGCGCATCTCGCGCGGCTGCTCGCGGAAGAACCGGACTTGCTGCTGCTCGACGAGCCGACGAACCATCTCGACCTCGAAACGCTGCTGTGGTTTCAGGATTATCTGCGCCATTATCCCGGCGCGATCCTGCTCATCTCGCACGACCGCGAATTTCTCAACCGCCTTTGCACGCACATCACCGAGCTGCGGCAGTCGCGCCTGTTGCGCTACACCGGCAATTACGACGCCTATCTCGAACAGCGCGCGTCCGCCGAGGTGACGATGATTGCCACGGCGAAATCGCAGCAGCGCGAGATTGACCGGATGCAATTGTTCGTGGACCGCTTCCGCGCGAAAAACACCAAGGCCGCGCAGGCGCAGAGCAAGATGAAGCAGATCGAGCGGCTCAAGGAGGAAATGGTCGAGACGCCGGACGGCGGCGGGCCGACGGTCGGTTTCCGTTTTCCGCAGCCGCAGCGCAGCGGCCATCGCGTCATCACGCTGGAGAAAATCAAATTCGGTTACGGCGAGAAATTGATTTACGACGGAATCCATTTCGAGGCCGAGCGCGGCCAGCGCACGGTGCTGGTCGGGCCGAACGGCGCGGGAAAATCCACGCTGCTCAAACTGCTCGCGGAAGTTCTCAAGCCGCAATCGGGCGTGCTCAAGCACGGTCACAACACGAAGTCCGGCTATTTCGCGCAGCACCGCGCGGCGATGCTGAATCCGAAGCACACGGTTTTGCAGGAGGCGCTCGACACGCCGCAGCGCGTCACCGAACAGGCCGTCCGCAACGTCCTCGGCAGTTTTCTGTTTCGCGGCGACGACGTGTTCAAGCCGGTGAGCGTGTTGAGCGGCGGCGAAAAAAGCCGGCTCGCGCTGGTGAAACTGCTGCTCAATCCGCCGAACCTGCTGCTGATGGACGAGCCGACGACGCATCTCGATCTGGCGAGCGTGGACGCGCTCATCGAGGCGTTGAAGCAATTCGAGGGCACGATGATTTTCATCAGCCACGACGTGCATTTCATCCGCGCGCTGGCGAACCACGTCGTCCGCGTCGAGGCCGGGCAGCTCCGGCATTTCACCGGCGGCTACCAGTATTACCTCGACAAGACGTCGCAATCGGCGCGCGCGGCGCTGACAGTTCAGGTCCGGCAGGGACGCGCTGCCGCGCGTCCAAGCTGACCGGCAGGTCAGCCCTACCGTTGACCGCAAGGAACAGAAGCGGATTGGAAGCCGAGCAACGGCAGGCGCGTTCGCGAAAGCGGCAGGAAATCCAGAAACGCATCGCCGCGCTGGAAAAGGAAATCGCCGAACTCGAAGCGACAGGAAAAGGAACTGGCGGCGGAACTGGAGAAGCCGGAAAGCTACGCCGGCGGACGCGCGATGCAGATCAACCGCGAGCTGATGCACGTCCACGACCGTCTGCCGCTGGCGACGGCGGAATGGGAGGCGGCGGGGACGGAACTGGCGGAGTTCGAGGCCGAAGCCTCCGCGGTGTGATTTTGTTCCTGCCGCCAAAGCCAAATGACGCAGGACAGGCTGAAAACTGCCGCGTGGAAATTAAACGGCGGATTTTTCCAATCCGCCACCGTGAAAATAGTTTCCTTCGTTCAAGCCTGCACGTTGAGTGTGCCACCCGTGCTTGAGGAATCGGTCGTCGAACCGGTGTTGCTAGCCGATGAATTCGTCGCGGCGCTGGAATTCTGGGCGTGGTGATGATGATGGTGACGGTGCGCGCCCTGTGTTTTCATCGCGCTTTGCATGTCCTGGGTCAGGGTTTTGAAAGCATTTTGCGCGGCAGTGGGATCATTGGATTGCAGCGCGGTCTGGAGCGCGGTGAGATCGTTGCCGAGCGTGCTGTTGTTGCTGAAAAGCTGGCTCATCGGGTTCTTCCCGTTGCTGCTTTTCAAGTCGCTTTGAAAAGAAGTCAAGGCGCTTTGGGCCGACGTCAAGTCGCCGGATTGGATGTCGCTGCCAATGCTCTTGAAATCATTGAAGAGCTGGTTAAAACTGTTCGTGGACGTGGTCGGATATGCAGGCGTGTTTGAACCAATGCTGGATATGGTCATAATGTTCTCAAATTATGCCAACCGACTTTTTGCCGGTCGCTATTCCAATCATCGGATGGAATGGCCGACACTTGAGCAATTTTTACAGCCAGCCTTTCAGCCGCTCACGCAGCATCTGCCGGGCGCGATAAAGCCTCGATTCCACGGCCTTCGGCGTCGTCTCCAAAATGGCCGCGGCCTCGGCCATGCTCAATTGTTCCCATTCGCAGAGCACAATCGCCTCGCGCAATTCCTCCGGCAATTTCCCAACGGCGGCGCGCACGGCCCCGGCACGTTCGGCGGCGAGCGCCTGTTCATTGGGCGCGGGTGCGTCGGATGGCAGCGTGCTGCCCAGCGTCTGTTCCGTTTCAGCATTTTCGGTTTCTAGCGAAACAGCCGGATGCCGCGAACGCCAGCGGAAATGGTTCCGCGCAAGGTTCGCGGCGATGGTGAACAGCCAGGTGGAAAACTTTTCGCTCGTCCGGAAAGTGCCGCGCGATTTGAAAACACGGACGAATGTTTCCTGCGCCAGATCGTTCGCGTCGTCCTCGTTGCCAACCATGCGGCAGAGAAAATGAAAGACCGGCGTCGCGTGCCGCTCCATCAAATCGTTCAGCGCCGCGTCATGACCGGCCGCCAGCCGCTCCATATCCGCGCGGTCGCGGGCATTGGCTTGCCGCGCCGAATCCTCCGGCAAAGGCGGAATGTCAGTTGGCTCCATGTTCGTGGCCGGCGTGGTCAGACATGGATTGCTCGATTTCCTCGTGGGCGCCGAGCGTGATTGTTTCCATTTTAGAAAGATACCGGCGGCCTTCTTCCGGCGGCATGGCCTGGCTCACGGCGATGAATTGCCGGAGCATCTGCGCCTGGCATTGGGCGCGAAGCTCGCCCAGTTCGGCCAGTTTTTTTTCGGCGTCTGCGGTGATCCCGCCTTGCGGGATTCCGATGGCAAGCGTGGCGCGGATCTCGGCCTTTTTGGCGGCAATCATCGCGCACATTTTCATGCATTGCGGCATGTAGCTTTCGTGCAACTGCCGGACGCGCGCCATGTCCGCGTCGGTCAAATGAAATTCCGTGCGCAACCAGCTCAAATCGTCCGCGGGATTGGCGCAGTAAATGACGCCGGCGCGCTGGCCGGCGAGATAGGAGCCGGCAAAAACCGCCAAGCCCGCAGCCAGCGCGCCCAGAACGATGATCAACGAACGCTTCATGCAGTTTCAGCGCAGCGGATTCGGCGCGACCATGGCGACATAACGCGCCTGGGCGTCCTGCCTGGCGGCTTGCGCGCCTTGATAAGTCCCCAGCAAAACGCCGGCCAGCACCAGACCAGCAACCGTGGCGAAGGCAAATCGCGGCTGCAATACCAGCGCGGCGAGTGCGTCCAGCCAGGATCCGGATTTCGCGGGGGCTTCGGCATCTTCAATCCGCCGCCAGACATTTTCCTGGAAACGCGGCGGCAGCGGCGGCGACGGGCGCGCGGCGCGCAGGGTTTCGCGAATTCTGGTGTCGCTTGGATTCATGTTATCTTTCATCGGTTTTGGGCGGCGGAGTTTCTTCCGCCGCCCATAATCTACGGCTTTTGCCGTGCCGGGCAACCCGGCAGATGATTCACATTACTTCACCGATGCAACCGCCACGGATTTGCAACCCGACATCGTTCCCGATTCGATGCAGGCCTGGATGGCCTTCGGGCTGGCAGTCATGTTTCGGGCGCAGGCCAGGGCGGGATTCACATCGTTCGCCACGCCGGGGACGATCTTGATTTGATTGCCAACGGCGCGAGGCGAAAAGGCAGCCGTAGTGGTGGCGACGGTGTTCACGTCATTGGCCATGCCGGCAACCTGCCTTATCTGGTTGCCTGCGGCGCGCGGCGAGAGCAGCGCGTCACTGGCGATGGCATTGATCGTGATCGCGGCGAATGCGGCTGCGACGAGTGTGAGGAGGAGGTTGCGTGTTTTCATTTTAATTTTGCTTTCTGTTTGGGTGGCGCTTTATTGCTCCACCCGGATGTTGTATCTGTCATACCCCGGCCAGCCGGAAATCCCGCAAAAAGTTGTCAAAGTCTGCGATTACGGAGAAAATTTCTCCGGTGTGCGCTTGCCTTCACTTCGTGGCAAACTAAACTTCGCGCCCATGTTGGATTTGAACACGCTCAATCCGCAGCAACGCCAGGCCGCCGGAACCGTCAAAGGTCCGGTGCTCATCCTGGCGGGCGCGGGCACGGGCAAGACGCGGGTCATCACGTTCCGCATCGCCCACATGGTCGCGCGCGGGATTTCGCCGGCGAACATCCTCGGCGTCACGTTCACCAACAAGGCCGCGCGCGAAATGCAGGAGCGGGTGCGAAAACTTCTCCCCAAATCAAAAACGGAAGATAAAAGCAATGGCCCAACGATTTGCACCTTCCATTCCCTCTGCGTCCGCATTTTGCGGCAGCACATCGAAAAACTCGGTTACAAGCGCAATTTCGTCATCTACGACGAATCGGAACAGCTCGGCGCGGTCAAAAAGATTTTGAGCAGCATCTCGGCCAAGGGCGAGAAGGTGGATCCCGGCGCGGTGCTGGCGGTGTTGAGCAAGTTCAAGAACGGCGGCGAGAACGCAAAAGTGTTCGGCGACGAAAGCGTCCGCGCGCTGGCGCAGCACATCGCCAAGCGTTACGAATCCGCATTGCACGCCTGCAACGCGGTGGATTTTGATGATTTGATCCTGCTCACGCTGCGGCTGTTTCGCGAGCAGCCCGACGCGCTCGAAGCCTGCCGCGCGAAATATAAATACGTGATGGTGGACGAGTATCAGGACACGAATGCCGCGCAATTCGAGCTGGTTCACGCGCTCACGAAGGAGCACCGGAATTTATGCGTGGTCGGTGACGACGACCAGAGCATCTACGGCTGGCGCGGCGCGGAGATCGCCAACCTCCTCGACATGGAAAAGCATTATCCCGAGGTCAAAATCATCAAGCTCGAGCAGAATTACCGCAGCACGACGACGATTCTCAACGCGGCCAACGCCATCATCAAGCACAACGTCCGGCGGCGCGGCAAATCGCTGTGGTCGAGCAAGGGAGCCGGCGGGAAAATCCAGTTGCACACGTTTGACAACGACGAGACCGAGGCGCGCGAAATCGTGGCGCAGATTGAATTCAAGCGGCTCGCGCACCGGACGCCGTGGCGGGATTGCGCGATTCTCTTCCGCACGAACCAGCAGTCGCGTCCGCTCGAAACCGCGCTGCGCACCGCGTCCGTGCGTTATCATTTGATCGGCGGCCAGAGCTTCTTTGACCGGCGCGAGGTGAAGGATTTTATCGCCTTCCTTAAAATGTTCCTGAATCCGCACGACGATATCAGCCTGCTGCGCATCGCCAACGTGCCGGCGCGCGGCTTGAGCGACGTGACGATGGAACGGCTGCTCGGCGCGAGCCACGACCGGAAATGTTCCGTCTTTGCCGCGATGAAAAATCCGCTGGTGACGACGACGTTCCAGGCCAACACGCGCAAGAGCATCGAGGCGTTCGTGGAATTCGTCGAGCGGACGCGCGCGCATATCCTCATCCCGGCAAGCGGCATCAGTCTGCAATCGTGGTCCGACAATTTCCTGAACGAGACCGGCTATTTCGCCGAACTCCGCCGTTTGGAGAAAAATCCAGAGAACAGCGAGAGCCGCGTCCGCAATTTGAGGGAATTCATGGCGACGATGGACCGCCCGGCGGACGGAGGCACATCACCCGCCGAGCGGCTGCAGAATTTTCTCGAAGAAATCACGCTGGACAGCGACCGCGAGGAGGAGGAGGAAAACACCGGCGACGCCGTCACCCTCATCACCATGCACTCGTGCAAGGGTCTGGAATTTCCGCACGTCTTCATCGTCGGGCTGGAGGACGGGCTGCTGCCGCACTCGCGGTCCAAGGCCGAGGGCACGCTGGACGAGGAGCGGCGGCTGTTTTACGTGGCGGTGACGCGCGCGATGCAGACGCTCACCATCAGTCATTGCGGCGGGCGGAAAAAATACGGCCAGGTGCTGCCGTGCCAGCCGTCGCCGTTTCTGAAGGAACTGCCGGAGGAACTGGTCGAACATTCCGGCGCGAAATCCAAAACGCCCGTTGGGCAGGAATCGGGGAAAAATCTTTTCGCCGCGATGCGACAGGCGATTGGCTAATTAAGCAGATTAGTCAATGCGCCGCTTGAGTTTTTTTGGTTTCGGCAACTTTTGCAACTGTTTCGCGGTCCGCTCAAAATCGGCATCCACCAGCCGCGGCTGGGCATCGGCCAACGCGTGGTAACGGTCGTATTCCCTTTCCGCCTTGGCCCTGGCGGTTTCGGCGGAAATCTTCCCGGCGTGAGTCAACAAATCGCGCCCGGAGATTTTCAAGAATTCATCCAGCTTTTCAATCCAGTTGCGCATCGTCATCGGCTTGCGGTCGAGTGCCTGGAGTTCGGCGAACTCGATATAGAGGTTCACGATCCGGTTCAGCATTTGCAGTTCCTTTTCGTTGAGATAGTTCTTGGCCACCGAAACATCTTCCCGGCGAATGATTCTGCCGGGGCGCGTGGTCGCCAGTCCCATCAACGGCTGTGCCGCGTCGGCGCGCTGGTGGATGACCTCCGCCGCCGTGTGTCCATGCGCCGCCCAATGCATCTTGTTCTGCACCGTGGCGAAGAACTGTTGCGACGCCTCCTCGCCCGGATCGTAATCAATGCTCGTCGCGTAAATATCCAGCACCTTTTGGTAGAAACGCCGTTCTGAGGAGCGGATGTCCCGGATGCGCTGGAGCAATTCGTCGAAATAATCTTTCTGCCCCTTGCCGGGCGGATTTTTCAACCGTTCGTCGTCCATCGTAAATCCCTTGATGATATATTCGCGCAACCGCTGCGTGGCCCACTGGCGGAACTGCGTGCCCCGGTGCGATTTCACCCGGTAACCGACCGCGATGATCACGTCGAGATTGTAGTGCTGCGTGTCGTAGGCTTTGCCGTCGGCGGCAGTTATCCGGAATTTCCGGATAACTGAATCGGGCGACAGTTCACCCTCCTCGAAGATGTTTTGAATATGTTCGTTGACGGTGCGGACATCCTTCTGAAAAAGCTCGGCCATCAGCTTTTGCGTGAGCCAGACGGTCTCGTTTTCCAGCCGAACTTCAATCCGTGTCCGGTTGTCCTCGGTCTGGTAAAGAATCAAATCTGATTTCGGTTTCATGCGCTCAATGTTATTTCATGGCCGATCGCCCAGCCGAATTCGCTGCGTTAAATCAGAGAGCCGCCAATCCCTTGGCAAAGCATTTGAAACTAGTGGAGGTATTTCGGGCCGCATCCATGTGCTGCGCCATTTCACGAGCCACTTCAATTTTAGAAAGTCCTCCACTGTAGTATCCCGCACGCTGCAAAACTCTTTCAAGCGCCTCCCATGTGCCACCCCCAATGGCATCTGGATTTCTGTAAGCGGCTTTTGCACCGAGGTTTTGTGAAACCCCAGGGTAAGCAGTTGCCAATGCTGCTGTGTCACCAAAAAACCATGCTTCAAGTTCTTCAACAGCAATGCGGTTAAGCACCATGAAATATCCCCCGTTGGACTTTGTCTTTGTAATAAATCCAGCAGCAGTGGCAGCATTTTCCATTTGTCTTTTTAGGCGTAAGCAGTCAGTCCGATCTTCGTCGATTAGGACGACAATTTTCCAATCCTGGGGCATCCAGTTTCGATACCCTTTTAGCCGCCGCTCAAGATTCTTGAGTAGATCCGACTTGCCTTGAAATACAATTGGGTTCCAAGTTGTTTCAGCGGGCAGAAGTTTGTGAAGAAACCCTTGCAGAAATGCTTCTGCCGATGGCTCTTCAAGAAATAACTCGATGTGCATGGGTCAGTTGGGACCGGCATTTTTGACCGGAGTCGCACGCTTCTCTGCACCAGAATTGATAAGCGGGTCGCCAACTTCGAAATGCCCCTCCAGCCAGAGCTGGCCAAGCAACGCCCCCTCATCCATGAAGTCTTTGATGCCGCGCATCTCTGAAGTTCTCCGCGCCTGCGTAAAGCCCTTTTCAGTCCGGTAAAGCACCCACGCCTCTTCCGGTCGTAAAGAATTTACAAAGAACGGCGAGTGAGTAGTAACCATCAATTGCGATGCGGCGGCAGCGCATCGGCATTCCTCGGCCAACTCGGGAAGCAGGCGAGGATGCAATTGATTCTCCGGCTCCTCAATGCCGATCAGCTGCGGGGGTTCGGGATCGTGCAGCAAAGTCAAGTAAGCGAGCATTTTCAGAGTTCCGTCTGAAGCAAACTTTGCCATAACTGGCTTTTCAAATGGCGCATCCTTGACTTGCAGTAGCAGCCTGCCGTCGGGCATGACTTCAGCTTCTACTTTTTCAAGCCTTGGCACTCGTTGTGCCAGTTTTTTCAAGATTATGTCCAACCGTTCTGGATGCTGCTCTTTCAGGTATTGAATCACGTTCGGCAAGTTGTCGCCAGTTGTGCTAAGACGCTCCTGCGGGCCAGATTCAGGCACACCGCGTGTATTGTCTGCAGACAAATAAGAGAGATACCAGCCCGTGATGAAGCGTCGCAATGCACCCACGCGCGGATGTTTAGCAAGCTGGCCGAGGGTATTGACCGCCAGAAGCTCACGGGAATCGAGCCGTTCCTGTGCCCGTGTGTCCTGCTCATCTGGTAGTTCACCCGTAACAACTTCGCCGGCGCCATTGCTGAAATCCAAGAAGTTGAATGGGCGACCCCGCGATGCGCGTTTCCATCTCAAGAACTCGCGTGCCACAAACGGGCCTTTTACGTCTTCATCAATTTCCAAATGGTAGGTAATCAAGGGGCTGTCCTTCTTCTCTCGGTATTTGACCTCGAAGATGATTGGGCCTTCTACCCCGCGGGTGCGGAGTTCCTTAAACCGCCCCCGCTTGTCCCATGCCTTGCGCAATCCGACCCCAAAGCTCTCTGAGAGAAAAGCAAACACATCGAAGAGCGTAGACTTCCCGCTTCCGTTCGGACCCAAAAAAACGGTCAATGGCGTCAGCGCTTTTAATTCAATATCCTTTAGCGCACGGTAGTTTTTTACCCGGAGGTATTCGATCCGTGGGCGGTCTGTCGAGCGTGTCTTCATATAAAGGTTTATTCTAATGGGCCAGTTTTTGGTATTGATCAAAAAAACGTCTGGCAGTTTTCTTGCTGGCCAAAAAATTCACCACAAGTTCCTTCACCCGCGTAAAATTGCGCCGCGCGGCAAATTTCATCAAACCCGGCCGGCATAATGCAAGCGAGTGTGCGCCGGAAAGCTGGCGGAGGCAAGATTTAGAAAAAGCCGAAACGCTATCATCCTGAAATGCTGAAATCCGTGTTTATCTGTGTCCATCTGTGTTCAAGTTGTCAAAGCCCGCATAAATGCAGGGTTTCTTGAGCGCGTGGACGGCCACTGTCAGCGGAACTGTCAGTATAGCGGCAGACAGAATCACAATTCGCCACTATCCTGCCACCATCCCGCTGAAACTCGCCCACTACACCTTAACGTGTCGCGACGGTTCTGGTGCATGATTCAGAACCATGCACATGAATACTAAATACACCCTGTTCCGGCGCAACGGAATCTATTATTCCCAAGATTCGGCGACCGGCCAGCAAAAAAGTCTGCGCACTCGTGACGAAGCCGAGGCGTTGCAACTGATCAACGCCCGCAACGAGGCGCACCGCCAGCCGGTGCTCAACCTGCACCTGGCCCGCGCCTACTTGACCGCCAGCGACCCCGCCTTTGTGGAACGCACCTGGCAGACCGTCATGGACCAGTTGCAGGCGCGCGGCAAGGACAGCAGCCGCGAGCGTTACGCCAGCGTGTTCCAGTCTCCGTCCTTTGACGGGCTGCGGCACAAGACATTACTGGAAACCACCGCCGACGATTTCTTTGCCGTGTTCAAAGACGGCAAGGTGTCCATCGTCTGTTTCCTGAAACGGTTGCACAACTTTGCGGTGAATCTCGGCTGGATTGCCGTGCCGATTGTCGCGCCCTATCTCTGGCCTAAATACGAACCCAAAGACCGGCGCGGCATCACGCTGGACGAACACCAAAGCATCCTTGCCCGTGAAAAGCAGGCCGAGTGGAAACTGTTTCTGGAACTGCTTTGGGAAACGGGCGCGGCGCAGAGCGACGCGGCGAGCTTCACGGCGGAGGACATTGACTGGAAGACCCGGACGATTTCCTATTTCCGGCAAAAGACCGGCTCGCTGGCGCAGTTCACCATCAGCATGGCGCTGGAAAAGGTGTTGCAACAGTTGCCAACCATTGGCGTCTTGTTTCCGAACCTGTCCAGATGGTCAGAAAGCGACCGCGCCAGCCGATTCCGCCGCCGCTGCCATAAAGCCGGGGTTGCCGGTGTCACCTTGCACAGTTACCGCTACGCATGGGCGGAGAGAGCGAAAGTTGTCGGAATGCCGGAACGGTTCGCGCAGGCCGCGCTGGGGCACAACAGCAAGGCGATTCACCGCGCCTATGCCAAGAAAGCCGTCATCATCGCGCCGTCTCTTGAGGATTACGAGAAGAAGGCGGCCACCCTGACGCCAGCGGTTGCGGATTGAAAACAAAACTGCGGTTGAGTCTTTGCCGGCTCAACCGCTCTGCCTTTTTGGAGACTTGCGCCGTCCCCAAGCCCGACGCCAGAGGCATGGCCTCTGGACTCCTCACCCGCTCGCGCTTGCCGGATCACTGACGCGCGCCTTTCCGTCAGGCGGAAAGGATAACGGTTGAACAGCAAGGTGCTGGCGGGCGTTCTTTTTCTGCCAATGCTGATAGATGGTTGCCGACATGCGCACCAGCCAGTTGCGGTCTTTGATGGCTTCCAACAAATCCGCCGTGGCGAAAAACTTGCCGCCATTGGGCGGAGGATTCCCCAGCGGCTTGAGCAGCTTGGCCCCCACCAGCGCCGGGATGTCATGCGGCTGGCAATTGAGCACCCACGCCGCCTGCTCCGCCGTCAGGCGCGCCGGCAACTGGCCCAGCAGCATCAAAAACCGATGTTGGTCGTCTCTCATTAAAACTTCGCCTGCATTCGTCCAGTGCTTTGGGTTAATTCACCATCACATCTGGGCATAGGAATTCTACAAGGAGCCTTTGCCGGCGGGCGGCGGGCGGGCGCTGGCGCGCCCGCCCACCGCTCCACCGTCAAAGGAATCCCGTTCATTTGACACACGCCACAGTTCCTTTGGCGTTTTATCCCAGCATCCAAGGCGGATTGTCGGCGAATTGTCTTTTAGCCACCGCAGGGAACTTGTCCCCGTAAACCAGCAGCATCAATGCGCCATGCCCGCAATCTGGGAGGCTGTCTCATCGCAAAGCTTACTCACAGCGGGAACCACCTGGTTAAACCCCGTCGCTTTCGTCACCAGCCCGTTTCTCCATGTGTCCCGTCCGCAGCGTCTGTCTCCACTCGCATCAATACCCGCTATCAACCGGATAACAGATGCAGACAGCGTCACCGTGTTCGCAAAGCTGTATTTGTTCAGCTCGTATGCGTTTGCCCCAAGGCACTTCGCAACGTATTCCGCTCCGGCCAGTGAGCGGTCATATTGTCGAACATCTACACGCGCCCCACCTGTCTGAATCTTCCACAGATGTTCAGCCTGGTGTTGCAGCGTGTGATAGTTGCGCGTAGCAGTTCCCCCCACCAGACAGTGGAAGTGGAAACGCCCATTCTTTTCGCCTTCTTCACCGCGCAGTGCTATGAGAAGGCGCTTATAGGGCACGCCACAGACTTTGGCCAATTCTTGCAACCAGCGAAACGCCATGCCGTAACAAATATTTGTTCTAGGGACATTGCCCTTAAAAGTCGGCGTTGCAAAAAGATCCCACTGGATTCTCGCCAGTGTGATGCCAAAGTCCGTGGCGACCTCGGATTTGCGGATCGGCTCGCGCCAATCTCTGTCTATCCGTGGATTTTTAGCCATAAGTTTTTACTTTTTGGCTTCCGGGATGATGCTGCCCAGCAGCGTGGCCTTGCCGCCATTGTCGCCGTGCCGGATTTTCGCAACGCCCACTTGGATCGTGGTGCCGACCGACTTGCCCCACACGCGATGCCGCTCCTCGTCTTTGGTCCGAAAATAGAGCATCTCCTCCATGCGATGCTCCGGTGGGTTGCTCATGTCCATACAAAGCAGATCGTATGCTTCGCCCGCTGGCTTGCCATTTTTCGCAGGCCATGTGTTGTGAACTTCTTTGAACACTGTCAGTGTCATTATCATAGTGCTTTCTTTCGTTTTGTTTTTTCCGGCGTCATTGGTTGTTCCTGTTCGCAGCCGGGCGCGGACAGAAAATTAACGTTTGTCTATCAGGCATCACTTTGGCCCACAAAAAAACGGGCTTTCTTTCAGGGATTGCGCGTGCTGAAACACCGCTTCCAGCGGCTGACCCAGATACTTGGCGATGCGGAACATCATTTCGCCGCTGGGTTGCAGAATCCCCTGCTCCAGTTTGGTCGCATACGAACGGCTCACGCCGACACGCCGCGCCAGGTGCGCCTTTGAAACGCCCTTGGCCTGCCGCCATTTTCTTACGCAATTCGTTATCATAATCCGCTGTTGACACCGTCAATCTAGCAAATGATTCCTTTTAGGCAAACATTATTTGCCTGACAGGCGTTTTTTAGTTGACTGTCAGGGAGCGGCTGTTATATTCGGGGCATGACGATTCAAGAACCAACGTCGGCCCCCGACCAGTTTATCCGGTTGCTGGACCGATCCATTGAAAAACAAGGGCTTTCGCTCCGCGAAGTAGCTCGCTTGGCCGGTGTTTCAATCGCCTATCTTTCCCGGCTGCTGAGCAAACAACGTGGCTTGCCCGCCAAAAAAACCATCGAGAAATTTGAAAAAGTTTTGGAGATTGAACCCGGGCGCCTTTTTGACGCGGCGGGACTCCATGATGCTTTGGCTTCAAAAGTTTTCAAAAATGAAGGGGCGCGGCATTTCCTGCGTTCCCTTGAACTGCTGTCGGATGAAGAACGGTCCAAGGTTCTCCAAGAAGCAGCACAACTCGCTAAAAAATATCACTCTGAAGAACATGAATAATAAAAATCCATTTTCTATTCGTGCTGCCGCTTACAAGATTCTTATCGCCATCCGCAAGAAATTGAACCTGAGACCAAAATTCACGATGGCAGAGGTTGCCCACAGGTCAGGTTTGCCGGTTGAATACCTGAAAAACAGGCCGGCGAATTTTTCGGGCTACCTTGACTGGAACCCTACCCCGCGCTTTATCGCCGTGAATCCCGATTTGCCTGCTCATGAACAAGTTTGGTTCATCGCCAGGCAGATTGCTGTTTGGGCGCAACAACAACGGTATAATTCTTTGGCACTGGATCGCCCTTGGAAATGGGAAATGTTTGATGCCGCCCCGGCAGACCTAAAGGAAAAAATCAGCCAGATGGACATCGAATACCGCGCCCACTGGCTGATGCAGTGGTTTACAACAGGCGATGAATTCCGAGCCTTTATCAAAGCGGATCCAAAACGGTTTTGGTCCCATACGTTTACCGACAACGTTGTCCGGTATCATCTTTCCAAGCTTTGGCTAAAATTGTGGTTCAGCAAACTTTGCCACAAAATTGCCATCGTTTCCCGCCCGTTGTCGTGACCAAACCCGGCAGCCTCCATTCCGCGTCAACCTGGCCTCCGTTCCGCTTGTGTGCTCGTTCCGTCGCGTCAAAATTTACCCGGCCCCCGCACCAGACTTTCGGCCAACGGACAGGAACCGTCAGCCGAAAGACTGGCTTGCCCCAAGACACCCGCGCGACCGAACGGCACACCGCTTCGCTCCGCCCAGTTTGCCGCTCCATTCCGGCAGCCAGGTTTCGTCACGCCGCAGAATCGAATGCCCGTGTTTGCAGGTGACAATTCCGCCGGCAGGAGTATTTTGACCGTGTTATGACATTGAAAGATTTGAAAGGCATCGTCCATTCCGACCCCGAAATCATGGGCGGCACGCCCGTCTTTGTCGGCACGCGAGTCCCCTTGCAAAATCTGATTGACGCCCTCGAAGGCGGCGAATCCATTGATGATTTCCTCGAAGGCTTCCCGACCGTCACCCGCTCCCAGGCCATCGCCGTCATTGAAGCCGGCCAGTTGAAAATGCTCGAAACCGTCGGCCATGCGCATTCTCATTGACGAATGCCTCGACTGGCGTTTGGGCCGCGCATTGACCGGGCATGATTGCGTCTCCGTCCAGAAAATGGGCTGGGGCGGCATCAAGAATGGCAAACTGCTCGATCTGGCCCAGAAAGAATTCGGTGTTTTCCTGACCGCCGACCGCAACTTGAGTTTCCAGCAGAACACCACCAAATTTCAAATCGCGGTGGTCGTGCTCGTGGCCGGCAGCACCCAGCTTGCTAAAACCCTGCCCCTGATGCCCAAAGTTCTCGCACTCCTGCCGGGATTGACTCCAGGACAAGTCGCAATCGTCAGTCCTTAAACCCCGGCCGGTGCCATGTGTTCGCGCTACACCTACAACAAGGACGAGGCCAAATTAAAACTGCGCGACCAAATCCTCGTTTTCGGCTTTGTGCCGCGCGGCGACATCCGGCCCACCGACTTGGGACCGGTCATCATCCCGGAAAGGATCACGCTTCCATCCGGACTCGCCCGCCAGGGCGGTCCATGATTGGATCCGGGTTCTTGCAAAGAGCGCAGGGGGCCCATCTTGTTATCGCGCTCGCCTCGCGGCGGCGCCGTCGCCGGACCGGCCTCCCTGCTAAATCAGCGTCCATTTAAAAGTCTTTTTATTAAAAGCGGTTTTGGTTTTTCCGGGTTCAGGCCGGCACGAGGGCCAATACGGGCGTGGTGGGCACGCGGGGTTCGTAGTCGGTGCCGTGTTTCCACAGGCTCAAGAGGAGCACGGCCAGTTTGCGGGCGACGGCCACGATGGCGCGTTTCTTTTCGCGGGCGCTGGCGCCGGCCAGGTGCTGGCCATAGGCGCGCAAGGCACAGGCCGGGCCGAAGGGGCCCAGGATGTAATGCGCGGCGCTGACCAATAATCGGCGCAGCAGGCCGTCGCCGCATTTGCTGATGCGCAATTGCTTGTCGGTGCCCCCGCTCTGGTCGCGGCCCGGGCACAGGCCCAGATAGGGACCCACGTCGCGGCTGCGACCGAAGCGTTTGGGTTCGCCGATCTTCAACACAAAGCACAGCGCGGTGAGCGGGCCGACGCCGGCGACCTGCTGGAGGCGCTGGGTGACGGGATAATCGCGTTTGCCGCGCGCCACCAGGCCGCGTTCCAGGATTTTGATCTGTTCGGTGAGCAGGGCCAGCACCGCGAGCACCGGTTGGACCACCGGCAGACAGTCGGCGGGCACGGCGGTGACGATGTTTTTGTGAAACGCCTCCGACGAGGGATTGCTGACCGCGTGGCCAAGGCTCTTGAGGGTGAAGCGGACGGTGTTGATGAGGTTGACGCGGGTGCGCACCAGGCTGTCGCGCAGCTTGAGGCCGAGCAAATCGTGCTGGGCCTGGGCCGAGCCGTGTTCCAAGGGATGGAGCAGGGCGGCGTCGGCGCGGGCCAGGCGGGCGAGCATCACGGCGTCACGACGGTCGCACTTGCGCTCGTGGCGGGAGATGGCGTGGAGCTTGCGGGGATTGGCCACGATGACCGCGGCGCCCAGGCCGGTGAGGTAACGGCTGATCCACGGACTGTGGGTGCCCGCTTCCAGCGCCACGGTGGCGGCGGGATATTTGGCGAGCAGCACCGTGAGGGCCACGCGGTCATTGAGCATGGAACCTTCGTGGAGGATCTCGCCGGCGCCATCCAGGACGACGACATAATGGCTGCGATCACCGAGATCGAGCCCGATGGTGAAGCCGCCGGCAGGCGCCGGGGCGGCGGGAGTGGAAACGACGGACGGAGTGTTTTGTTTGTTTTTGGTTTTCATAGGCAGAGAGTGTAACCCGGATTCAGCCTCCGGGCCTCTGCCTTCTCATTCTATCTTGTTAGGCCACAGGCTCATGCTTGCACCATAACTTTCCTGCTCCGCGTGCCTGGCAGCTTACCTCGAATGCCGAGTATCAAAGCCAAGAATGGCATGCAAACTGAGCCAAGCCATCCAAAAATCGAATTAGCCAATGCTTCAACCTGCCAGCTTCTAACGACTGGAAGATGCTGCATACATAAAGCGATGCCGACGTATATGCCGCTGCCGACGATGAAGAAAACTAGCATCCAGAGTAGTGTGAGTATTGATTTTTTCATAAACGTGTAATGTGGCCTAACGATCCAAAGCTGAGCCACGCCGACGGGCGAGCGGCTCCGCAAACTCGATAACCGTTGTATAACTCAAACCATCCATAAACTCAAGGGGCAGTCGGCGTTGGCTCCAGCGCGGTGTTAGGCGGCGATCTTTGCAAACGAGACCGTCCCCCAATGATAAAGCCAGTCGTTCCTAAGATAAATAATGCCCCGCCAATCAATGCACCCTCGCGCCAACCCCTCTCAACCTTCTCCAGCCTATCAACACTATGGCCAAATATACCGGCAAACGATGGGCCGGTATACATAAGACCCCTCTTAGCTGTTTCCTGATGCTGCTGCTGTTCCAAATTTGCTATTCTGGCCTGAAAGTCGTGAGCTTCAGACCGGTATTTGACCACAACCCGAAGCTCGAAAATCGAAAGCCCGGTCAGGAGCAAGCCCAAAAGAATGACGATGAAAAATAAAGTGCGCATAAGTCGCCTAACGATCCAAAGCTGAGCCACGCCGACGGGCGAGTGGCTTCGCAAGCTCGATAATCGTTGTATAACTCAAACCGTCCATAAACTCAAGGGGCAGTCGGTGTTGGCTCCAGCGCGGTGTTAGGCCGATGGATAATCATTTGGTGACAGCTAAGGGTGACGCGCTATTTGTGATGTATATCCACTTGCCATCGTCACCAAGTCTGCCGGTCATATAAACATCCTGACGCTTGTGAACATGATGGATGTCGGCCAACCAAACGTAATAGTAAATCCGAATCATACTCCATCTCCATGCGCCGCCGCGTTTAGCATCTAATGAACCAGCCGGCGGATGGGAATCATAAAAGCCTAACGGGGCCCAAGTAGCATACACCTCCCAGTGCGACAGTCCACCCATAGAAATCGGTCGGTATTGCCCGCACAAACTGAGCAACAAATAAACTGCAAAATATAAACCAAGCAACCCACCGACAAATAATCCAAGTCGCCGGAGCTTGCGTAATCTGGAATGAGTCTCATGGCATAATCGGCCTAACGATCCAAAGCTGAGCCACGCCGACGGGCGAGCGGCTCCGCAAGCTCGATAATCGTTGTATAACTCAAACCATCCATAAACTCAAGGGGCAGTCGGCGTTGGCTCCAGCGCGGTGTTAGGCATCGTCACGCTGTCAAATGCCAATCTCTGCCTACGGAATATGGCGAAAGCTCTCCACCGCGAAACGCTCACTAAAACAGGATCGACTATCAAAATAAACAAACCGATAAATCCGGTAGTCTCGCGCAGAAAAGGCTGCGCTCGCAAAACAGGCAACTGCACCGAAGTTAGTGCAAACTGCGGAAACAAGGCTGACTCTGGATAGTCTTACGTCTTGTAGCCGGTGATGCGAAATGGCCAAACTCGTGGACGCGCGCGGGCAATAAACCGAGACCAGCCTGAAACATGACGATGGCGAATAGAATCGCAAGCACTAAATCCATTATGTGTTCAGCGGTCATGGTAGTGGCGATGATGCCTAACAGGTATTGTGTTGACCATCTGCGGCCTATCCGGGCAGTTCAGGTCTAATTTTTCCAAGTTTATACTGGCAAAGCGGCTTTGTCAATGTTATTTTGCATGGCATGGCCGACTGGAAACCGAACTGCGAAAAGCCGCAAACCCCGTTGGGGCGTTTTATCCCCAATCCCAAGCTCAAGTTCATGGAGCAGTGCCGGGAGGTGATGCGGTTCAACCGGCTGGCGTTGCGTCGGAGGAGGCGTATTTGCAGTGGATCAAGCGGTTTATGGTGTTCCATCGGTTCACGGCGCGCACGGAGTGACGGCCCTGCCGTGGATGGCTGGCGGCATCCGGAGGACATGGGGGTGGCGGAGGTGCGGGCGTTTCTGACGCATCTGGCGAAGGAGCGGAATGTGTCGGCCAGCACGCAGAACCAGGCATTGAATGCGCTGTTGTTTATGTATCGGAAGGTGTTGGACCGGGGCATGGAGTTTGTGGAGGGGTTTGAGCGGGCGCGGCGGCAGCCAGAGGTGCCGGTGGTGTTGACCAAGGAGGAAATGGGCGGCTGCTGGCGGCGGTGCCGGAGAGATACCGGCTGTTCTGCCAGTTGTTTTATGGCACGGGGATGCGGTTGATGGAGGGGTTGCGGCTGCGGGTCAAGGACGTGGATTTTGAGCGCAATCAGATTGTGGTGCAGGATGGCAAGGGGTCAAGGACCGGGTGACGATGCTGCCCGACAAGCTGAAGCCGGAACTTCCGGCGCATTTGCGGCGGGTGAAATTATTGCATGAGAGGGATTTGGCGGAGGGGCTGGGGGCGGTGGGCTGCCGGGGGCGTTGAAGGAGAAATATCCGAACGCGGAGCGGGACTGGATCTGGCAATGGTTCTGGCCGGGCACGGACGATTTCGGTGGATCCCAGCGGACGGGCAGCGCAAGCGGCATCATATCAATGACACGAGCGTGCAGCGGGTGATGAAGGAGGCGGTGCGGCTGGCGCAGATTAAGAAGCCGGCGACGTGCCACACGCTGCGGCATTCGTTTGCGACGCATCTGTTGGAAAACGGCTATGACATCCGCACGGTGCAGGATTTGCTCGGGCACAAGGATGTGACGACGACGCAGATTTACACCCATGTCATGCAGAAGCCGGGGATTGGCGTCAAAAGTCCGCTGGATGGTTGAAGTGGTTGGCGGGCGTCCAAGCGGGGTTCCCCCTTCGCGCCAGACTGCCGGGCTTTCAATTCCCCTTTCCAAGACGACGCCTTGAAACCCGGCAGACTCGCGCTCGCCCCGTGTTTGACGGAGACTGCGGAAAGTTGACTCTCCCGCGAAAATTGCCAGGGCGCGTCCGAGCCAATTTTCCGCAGACTCCGGGCAGGGTTTGAATAAATGGAATGTTAGTCAGGTTGTTTGTCTTCGCCTTTGTTACGCCCGCCATCACCCCGCCATTTGCTGCTCGCTGGTCCGACACCGGGCCGAGATTGGGAGCGTGAGCTGAAACCGCGCCAGCGTCTCCCTTTTGCCCTTTTGCCGCTGTCACGGTTTCAGCTTTCGCTGGGTCTTGTATGCACTGCCGCGCACGGCCCGCTGTCTCCCCGATAGTGAAGCGAGCAGCAAACGGCAGGGTGACGGACAGCGGTTTCAAAAAAAAGCTATGAAAACAACAAATCAATACGAAGCGTCAGCACCGGCGAATGTCCGGCCATCGTCGGTTTCAAAACATCAGGTATGAATCGTGGCCTGTCCACGGAGGCGGTCTTGAATTGCTTGCGAACACGGTTGCCGAGGCAATACGAAGTCGCCGAGGTTGTCGGCAAATGGGTTTGGCTGGACATTTCACCCGCTCGCAAGCCCGGTCTGGCCAGTGTGCTTTGGGCTTTGGGCTTCCATTGGAATCAGCGGCGCCATGTCTGGCAACATCCGTGCGGCTCGTTCAATCCATTCGGCAACCATCCCGCCGATCCGCGCACCAAATATCGCTCCTATTTTCCCGCCGATGTTCAACCCGCGTGAAAGGACAAGCACCATGCGCGCAATAAACCTTCTTTCACCACTGGCACTGTCAGTCAAACTGTCAGTGAAAGCTAACGCCGATAGCGAAAAATTCTAACGGGTTAACCCAAATAGTCTTTAGTTTTCCCAACAATCTGCTAATTTCCCTTTATCTGAATACCATGCAACAGACTGTGTCCATCCGTGGTCATACAAGTTCGACACCTCACCTTTAATCCCTTCCGCATTGAATTGTTCTTCCCTGATAACCCTCATCCGGCTGCGCCACCTTCTCCCGCTCCCGCGAGCGAAGGAATCCCGTTCGAGGCGGAGAGGAAATCTGCGTTCAGCGGCGGGGCCGGCCTTTCCGGGCCACCCCGGTCTTGATGGCGGCTTCGGTGACGGCGGCGGCGACGCGTTGCACCACCTCGCGATTGAAGACGCTGGGCACGATATATTCGGTGCTCAATTCCCGGCGCGCAATGCAGCCCGCAATGGCGTGCGCGGCGGCCAGCTTCATCGGCTCGTTGATGCGGCGGGCGCGCACGTCCAAGGCGCCCCGGAAAATTCCCGGAAACGCCAGCACGTTGTTGATCTGGTTGGGATAGTCGCTCCGGCCGGTCGCCACAATCCACGCCCGCGCGGCGGCTTCCTCCGGCATGATTTCCGGGATGGGATTGGCCAGCGCAAAAACAATCGGCTTGGCCGCCATGTGCCGGAGCGACTTCGCCGCAATCAAGCCCGGCCCGGAGACGCCGATCAAAACATCCGCTTTTTTCAAGGCGACCTCGACGCTGCCGCTCAAGCCGCGCGGATTGGTGGCGGCGGCGAGCTGCACCTTTGCCGGATTCAAATCGGTCCGCGTGCGGCCGTTGATGATTCCCTGCCGGTCGCAAACGACGATGTCTTTCACCCCGGCGTTTTTCAGCATCACGGCGATGGCGGTTCCCGCCGCGCCCGCGCCGAGAATCACGATGCGCAGCCCGGCGAGTTTGCGGCCCGACAAACGCGAGGCGTTCAACAGCGCCGCCAGCACCACCACCGCCGTGCCGTGCTGGTCGTCGTGAAAGACGGGAATGTCCAGCCGTTCCTGCAGGCGCCGCTCGATTTCAAAACAGCGCGGCGCGGAGATGTCTTCGAGGTTGATGCCGCCCAAACCCACCGAGAGATTGGCGACGGTGTTGATGATTTCCTCGGTGTCCTGGGTGCGCAGGCAGATCGGGTAGGCGTCAATGCCGGCAAATTCCTTGAACAACATCGCCTTGCCTTCCATGACCGGCATCGCGGCTTCCGGGCCGATGTTGCCGAGGCCCAGCACCGCCGAGCCGTCGCTGACCACGGCGACGGAATTGCCCTTGATGGTCAGTTGCCAGGCTTTGTCGTGCTGCTCGGCAATGGCGGAACACACGCGCGCCACGCCGGGCGTGTAAGCCATCGAGAGCGTGTCCCGCGTCGTCAGCGGCACCTTGTTCTGAATCGAAATTTTTCCGCCGAGATGCAGGAGAAACACCTGGTCCGAGATGTTGGCCACGGTGACATCCTTGAACTTGCGGATGGCCGACACGATGGCTTCCATGTGTTCCTGGCCGCGCACCCGCACCGTGATGTCGCGCGTCATGCGTTTGGCGTCGGGATTCACAATGTCCACCGCGCCGAGGTCGCCGCCCAGCCGGCCGATGGTGTGGGTGAGCTTGGCGAACATGCCGATGTGGTTGGGATAGGTCAGCCGCATGACGAAGCTGTAACTGACGGACGGACGTGCTTTGGTGGAGGGCATGAAGGTTGAAATGTGTTTGGTTTTAGTTATGCATCAAACATGGATGCCTAATGCCTGTGAGTGTGCGCCGGGACTGAGGCGGAGGCGAGCAAAAGTTGAGAGTTGAGGATTGAGAGATGGAATGCAGAAATAGGGAAAACAGACCCGCCTTCGTCCGACATCGGCGCGGCAAGAAGCTGAAATCTGTGTTCATCTGTGCCCACCCGCCGTGCTCGCGCCCGTCGAGCAGGTCCGTGGTTGAAACAAAATCAAATGTCAGCCGCGTTGCCGGGTGGCTTCGTAAAGGAACACCGCCGTGGCGGCGGCCACGTTCAGGGAATTCATGTGGGAGGGCATCGGGATTTCCACCATGTCGTCGCACGCCGCCAGCGCGGCCGCCGTGAGGCCCGGCCCTTCCGCGCCGAACAGCAGGCAGCAGTCGCCCCGCAAATCCACGCGCGGCCAGTTTCTTTGCGCCGGGCCGGGGATGCGCCGCCAGGCAGCGCACGCCGCGCGCGCGCAACGCCGCCAGCGTTGCCACCAGATTGTCCACCCGCACCACCGGCTGCTCGAAGATGGCGCCCATGGAACCGGAAACCGCCCGGCGCTGGAACGGGCTGCCGCACGTCTCGCCCACGATCAAAAAATGCGCGCCAAACGCCGCGCAACTCCGCACCACCGCGCCGAGGTTTTCCGCGCTGGCAATGCCCTCCACGGCGGCGAGCAGCAGCGGACGCGGGGAATTTTTCAGCAGCGTTTCAAAATCCGGTTGCGGCGGGATCTTGGCCACGGCCAGCGCGCCCTGATGCAATTTATAGCCGGTGATGGTTTCCAGCACCTTTTGGTCCGCGACATAGACGCGAAGTTCCTCCGGTCGCGCGCGCAGTTGCGGTTCGAGTTTTTCCAGCCACGCGGGCGTGAGCAGCGCGGAGACGACGGTGAACCGGCTCGCCAGCAGGCGCTGGAGCACCTTGGCATTCGTGGCCACCAGCACGCCGGCCCGCTCGTGCTGCTCGATGCGCCGGAGGGTCCGATACAACGCCAGTTCCGGCGCGTCGAGTGTTTGAACGGGTTGGAGGTGCAAGGTCGCCACGGCAAAAAAGTGTGCGGCGGAAGGCCGGCGCAGGCAAGAAACCAATTGAAGGGCGGAAGACGTTTCCATGGCAACCCGCGCCAATCGCAATCCGTTCATCGCTTCCCCGCTGTTCAACTCAGGTGGGCTGAACCGCCCGGGACGCTTGCTTATTTAATCCAGAAGGCTATCTTAAAGCAGGAGGCGCGGGAAATTCCAAAATAGTTGAGGGATTTCAGCCTTCCCGGTGTAAGCATACGCAGCGTCCAATGACGGGCGCACAACGTGAACAAACAGACAATATCATGAAATTCTTCAATCGCATCGGTCGCCGGGTGGCGGGCGGACTGTTTTTGGCCGCGGCATGCGCCGCAATTCCGGCAATCCTTCACGCCGACGGCGCGAATCCGGCTGCCGCCTCCAAACCGGTCCCGTATCCGCTCGACACCTGCGTCGTTTCCGGCGACAAGCTCGGTGGCGACATGGGAGCGCCGATCGTCTTTGTCTATACCAACAACGGCGCGAACCAGGAGATCAAGTTTTGCTGCCCGATGTGCAAGCCGACGTTCCTCAAGGAACCGGACAAATACATGAAAATCATCAAGGAAGCCGAAGCCAAGGCAAAGGCCAACGACGCGAAAAAGTGACGAATTAAGCCGAAAAAACGTCCGGCGGTTTCCGGGCGGGTGCAGGACATTAATAACGTGAAAACGACATGGGCCATCCTGTGCAGTCTCGTGCTGGCGGGAACACCGTTCCTGCTGGCACAGACGCCGTCGCCGTGCGTCAAGCAAGTCCGCGCCTGCTGCCGGCACGGCGTTGAAATGCCGTGCTGCAAGGCGAATACATCGCCCGACTCACAGTCCAAACCGGCGGTCCCCGCGCGAAGTGGCAACCAGAACCAGCTTTCGCTGCTCACTTTCTGCACCCTGACTTGGATCCTTACAGCCAATCCCAATCCGTCTGATTCAACTTCCTCCCAATCCACGCCTTCTGCAATGACGGCCGGCGCGCCGCTTTACGCGCGGGACTGCGCCCGGCTCATCTGATTTTTACGCTTTCACGCCCGTGGTGCGCCCATTGACGGCGCGCTGTTTTCCGATCGTTCTGTTTCCAATTTGTTTGCCGTGATGTGTGATTGCAGTTTGAAATTATGAAATCGGTTGTAATTTTGTTCGCGGTCAGCGCGCTGGTGCTCGGCGGTTGCCGGGGCATCCAGACCCCGGTTGAAAGGCAGGCGCGCCAGGATTTTGGCGCGGTCGCCGGTCAATACCGGCCCGGCAACCGTCCGATTTTGCCCGAACTGGCGCTGGATTCGAGCTTGAGCAATTATCTCGCGTTTGCGCTGCTGAACTCGCCAGCGGTCGAGGCGGCATTTTACGATTGGTCGGCATCGGTCGAAAACATCACGGTGACGCGCTCGTTGCCGGACCCACAATTGACGTTTCAGGCTTACATTACGGACACACTCACGTCGCTCATGCCGGGGCTGTTCCAAAACATTCCCGGCCCCGGAAAACGCAAAGCGAGCGCCAGGGTGGCCGCCGCCGAAAGTGAAGGCAAATATTTCGCCTTTGAAAGCGCCGTGCTTCGGGCCGCGTTCAATCTGAAGCGTGCGTATTATCAACTCGGTTTGCTGGACGAACAGCTTCGCATCAAACACGAGGCGCTGGCTTTGACGGAAAACCAGGAGCGCGCCGTCCACGCACAAAATGCAACCGGCGCGGCTACGTTGCCGGATTTGTTGCGGGTTCAAAGTGAAGGCGATCGCGCCCGCACTGACCTCGCCAATCTGGAGGACTCGCGTGTTTCGCTTGTGGCAAATTTCAAGGCAGCGCTGGGTTTGACTTCGGAGCAGCCGAACCCGCCAATGCCCGCGCATTTTGAAACGGGCAACGATATTCCTGACGGCGACGAGTTGCTGCGCCTGGCGTTTGAACGGAACCCGCAACTTAAAGCGATGGAGGCTGACGTGCGCTCTGCTGAAGCGGCCATCGCGATGGCTTACAAGGAGCGCGTGCCGGATTTCACCGCGGGCCTGTCCGCCGATGCCTACGCGCCGCCTTTCTACTGGCCACAGGCCGGCATGACGCTGCCCATCTGGCGCGACAAGCTCGCGGCGGAAGTCGCGCAGGCCAAGGCAAACGATCTGACGGCAAAATCGAGGTTAAAGGCAGGACAAATTGACCTGGCTGTGAACTTTGCCAAAAAATCGTTTGCCTATCGCGAAGCCAGCCGCAATCTCACACTGATTGAGAAAGAATTGATTCCCAAGGCACGCCAATCGGTTGAAACCGTCCGCGCCGCTTATCGCACCGGCACGATGGATTTTTCCGCCATGACCGACGCGGAACGGATGTTGCTGGATTTGCAGCTCGGAGCAATTCAAGCAAGCACCGACCGCGAGATTGCGCTGGCCGAATTGTCGCTCATGATCGCCGGTGTTCCGCCGGCAAACGCGCCGCTTTTGTCGAACACCCATCAACCTTGAAATTTTATGAACACGAAATTGAAACTCGCTTGCATTTGGACACTGTTGATTGTGGCGGTCAGTTGGGGTGTGTTCGCCACCGATACCCCCGGCAACACCAACGCCATCGCCCCTTCACCCGGAAAGACGCTTTACACCTGCGGAATGCACCCGTGGATCATTCAGGATCATCCCGGTAATTGCCCGATTTGTGGCATGAAGCTGGAACCGGTCCACAAAACCACGGACGCCGGGGAGGCTTCGTCGTCCGCCATCGCCATTGACCCGGCGACGATCCAGATGATGAACCTCCAGACGACGGAAATCGCGCGGGGCCCGCTGCGACGGACCATCCGCACGGTTGGCACGATTGATTACAACGAAACGGCGCTGGTGGACGTGACGACCAAGTTCAAAGGCTGGATTGAAAAGCTGAATGTGGACGCGACCGGCCAGTTGGTGCATCGCGGCGAACCGCTGTTTGAAATCTATTCGCCCGAACTTTACAGCGCGGAGGCCGAGCATCTGGCGGTGGTGAATTCGACGAATGGTTCAGGCGGGACGACGCTGCGCGACGCGACCCGGGACAAGTTGAAGTTTTTTGACATCTCGGACGCGCAAATCGCCAAGCTGGAAACATCTCCCGCGCCAAAGAAGACTCTGGAAATCCTCGCGCCGGCGGACGGATTCGTGATCGAGAAGAACATCGTGCAAGGCCAGATGGTGGACGCGGGCATGAAACTCTACCGGCTGGCTGACCTCGGCATCGTCTGGGTCTTCGCGCAGGTTTATGAACAGGATCTGCCCTACGTCCAGCTCGGCCAGGAGGCGACGGTCAAATTGTCATCGCTGCCGGACCGCGAATTTCGCGGGCGCGTCACCTATGTTTATCCGAACGTGGATGAAAAAACGCGCACGGCAAAGGTGCGGCTGGAATTTGAGAACCCCGGCTACTTCCTCAAACCCGGCATGTTCGTCTCGGCGCAAATCACCGCCGAATTGGAGCCTTCCACATTGCTGGTGCCTGACTCGGCCATTCTGCGCAGCGGCGAAAAAAACACCGTGTTCGTCGCGCTGCCCGGCGGGAAATTTGACCCGCGCGCCGTTGTCCTCGGCCCGGAATCGGAGCACGACATGGTGGAAGTCATCAGCGGTTTGCAGGAAGGCGAGCGCATTGTCGCCTCCGGGCAGTTCATGCTGGATTCGGAAAGCCAGTTGCGCGAGGCCATCCAGAAAATGAGCGGCACGGTGGCGGTGACGCCCTCGTCGCCTTCCTTGACCACAAATCAGAACGCACAAATCTCTTCGACCAACGCGGCGAAAGAAGGCGTGGTCTATGTCTGCCCGATGCCGGAGCATGTCTCCATCACTTACGATCATCCGGGCAACTGCCCGATTTGCGGCATGGCGCTCGTGCCGGTGACGCCGGGCGAACTTAAACAACTTCAACCCGGCGGCAAGGTGCTCTACTACACCTGCCCGATGCCGGAACACGCGAGCGTTCACGAAGACAAGCCGGGCAAATGCCCGATTTGCGGCATGACGCTGATTCCCGTGATGGCACCGCCGGACACCGCCACGAATTCAGTGTCGCCAACCCAAAACACGACTACAAATCCAGCGTCGTTGAACACCAATTCTGTTTCCAACGCGAAACCGGCGGCGAAGCAGCTTTACACCTGCCCTATGCATCCCGACGTGATTTCCGACGAACCCGGCAAGTGTCCGGAGTGCGGAATGGATTTGGTGCCTTTGGAAAAGTGACGAACGAGGAAATGCGAATGATGAATGGTCATAATCGTTTATTTTGGGGTGGCACAGGCCTCCGGCCTGTTGTTTCGGGCGTCGCGCCCGAAACCGCTGGCAGGCGAACGATTGCTCCACCATTGTCAATGAACCAACGATCCATCTCCCACGACGAAATCCGGCGCGACGCCGGATTTAACAGGCGTGACGCCTGTCCCACCTGACAAAAATATGCTCACGCGCATCATAGATTTTTCGCTCAAGAACAAGTTCATCGTCCTGCTGGTGACGGTGGTGCTGGTGCTCGGCGGAACTTATGCCGTCAAAAATATTCCGCTCGACGCGATCCCCGACCTGTCCGACACGCAGGTCATCATTTACACGCCGTGGGAAGGGCAGGCGCCAAACATCGTCGAGGACCAGGTCACTTATCCCATCACCACCAAGATGCTTTCCGTGCCGCGCGCGAAAGTGGTGCGCGGCTACTCGTTCTACGGTTACTCGTTCGTCTATGTCATTTTTGACGACGGCACCGATCCTTACTGGGCGCGCAGCCGGGTGCTGGAGTATTTGAGCAGCATCAGCGGGCAATTGCCCAAGGGCGTCACGCCCTCGCTCGGCCCCGATGCCACCGGCGTCGGCTGGGCGTTCATGTATTCCATCAATTCCACAAACCGCAATCTCGCCGACCTGCGCTCGATTCAGGACTGGTATTTGAAATATCAACTCACCGCCGTTCCGGGCGTCTCGGAGGTCGCGTCCATCGGCGGCTTTGTGAAGCAATACCAGGTGACGGTTGACCCGACAAAACTCCGCGCCTACAACCTGTCGTTGAGCGAAGTGAGCCAGGCCATCCAGCGGAGCAACGGCGAAGTCGGCGGGCGTTCGCTCGAATTGTCCGAGCGCGAATTCATCCTGCGCGTCAAGGGCTACATCGAAAACCTAGAAGACCTGAAAAAGGTCGCCGTGGGTGTCGGCGCGAACGGCGTGCCGATTTTGTTGCGCGACGTGGCGAACATCCAATTCGGTCCCGACATGCGCCGCGGCATCGCCGATTTGAACGGCGACGGCGAGACCGTCGGCGGCATCGTGGTCGTGCGCTACGGCGCGAATGCCTCCAAGGTCATCCAAGCCGCAAAGCAGCGGCTCGACCAGGCGATGAAATCGCTGCCGCCGGACGTGAAAGTCACTGTCACCTACGACCGCACGGCGTTGATTGACCGCGCCGTCACCACGCTGCAGGAAAAGCTCATCGAGGAAAGCATCGTCGTCGCACTCGTGTGCCTGGCGTTCCTGATGCACCTGCGGAGCGCGCTGGTGGCCATCATCATTTTGCCGGTGGCGGTGCTGATTGCGTTCCTCGTCATGTTCGGCCAGGGCATCAGCTCAAACATCATGTCGCTGGGCGGCATCGCCATCGCCATCGGCGCGATGGTGGATGCGGTGATCATCATGATTGAGAACGCCCACAAACATCTGGAGCGCGACCAGGGCAAAAAACCGCATTGGGAAATCATCCGCGACGCCGCCGTAGAAGTCGGCCCGGCGCTGTTTTATTCGCTGCTGGTCATCACGGTTTCGTTCCTGCCGGTGTTCACGTTGCAGGAACAGGAAGGCCGTCTTTTCAAGCCGCTGGCGTTCACCAAAACGTATTCGATGGCGGCGGCGGCGCTGCTGTCCATCACGCTCGCACCGGCGTTGATGGGCTGGTTCATCCGCGGCAAAATTCCGAAGGAGGAACGAAATCCGATCAACCACCTCCTCATCTGGCTTTACAAGCCGGTGGTGGACCTGGCCATCCGGTATCGCTGGCTGGTGGTGATTTGCGGCGGATTGGTCGTTGGCTGGGTTTTTTTTCCATGGAATAATCTTGTTGTAGAGCACCTCCTCTCCCGCCCTTCGGGCACCCTCTCCTCCGCAACCAGCGGAGGAGAGGGCCGGGGAGAGGAGGCGTCCGGTTTGAGGAAAATTGCCATTAAAATCGGCAAACTTTTTCCCTATCAAAACATCGGCTCGGAATTCATGCCGCCGCTTTACGAAGGCGACTTGCTTTACATGCCCACGACGTTTCCGGGCATTTCGCCGACAAAGGCGCGCGAGCTGATTCAAGTCACCGACCGCATCATCAAATCATTTCCCGAAGTCGAAACCGTCTTCGGCAAGGCCGGCCGCGCCGAAACCGCCACCGACCCCGCGCCGCTGGACATGATTGAAACGACCATCCGCCTCAAGCCGGAAACCGACTGGCCCGCCGTGGACATCAAGGACGACGACGGCAAAATCATCGCGCACCGCCGCCGGACGCCGGACGAATTGGTGACGGCCTTGAACAGCGCCGTGCAAATCCCCGGCCTCAACAACGCCTGGACGATGCCCATCCGCACGCGCATTGACATGCTTTCCACCGGCATCAAGACGCCCGTCGGCATCAAGATCGCCGGGCCGGATTTGAAGGAATTGGAGCGCATCGGCACCGAGGTCGAGGCTGTCGTCCGGCAGGTGCCCGGCACTGCCAGCGCGTTTGCCGAGCGCGTGATGGGCGGACGCTACATCGAATTTGAAATTGACCGTGATGCCATCGCGCGCTACGGCCTCACCGTCGGTGATGTGCAGGACGTGCTCTCTGTCGCGCTCGGCGGCACGCCGCTCACGACGACCGTCGAGGGTTTGCAGCGCTACACCATCAATCTCCGTTACGACCGCGATTTCCGTTCCGATTTGGATTCGCTCCGGCGCGACATTGTCGTGCCCACGCCGACCGGCGCGCAGATTCCGCTTGGCGAACTCGCCGCGATCAAGGTCGTGGACGGCCCGATGGAAATCAAAACCGAGGGCGCCGTGCCCAACGACTGGGTCTACGTGGACATCCACGACGTGGACGTCGGCACCTACGTCCAGAACGCCATGCACACCGTGAACGCCGCCATCGCCGCCGGCCAGATCAAGCTGCCGCCCGGCTACAACATTTTCTGGAGCGGCCAATACGAATACATGCTGCGCGCCAAGGCACCGGCTGCTGGTGGTCGTGCCGCTGACGCTGCTCATCATCACACTGATTATTTTTCTGAACACGCGGTCGCTGCTCAAGACCGCCATCGTGTTGCTGGCCGTGCCGTTTTCGCTGGTCGGCGCGTTCTGGACGATTTACCTGCTGCACTACAATTTGAGCGTGGCCGTCTGGGTGGGCATCATCGCGCTCGCGGGACTCGACGCCGAGACCGGCGTCATCATGCTGCTCTATCTCGAACTCGCCTTCGCCGAATGGAAGGGCAAAGGCCTGATGCGGCACGTCGGCGATTTGCGCGACGCGATTTACCACGGCGCGGTGAAACGGCTGCGCCCGAAAATCATGACCGCGAGCGTCATCATCGCCGGCCTGACGCCGATACTGTGGAGCCACGGCACCGGGGCGGACGTGATGAAACGCATCGCCGCGCCGATGGTCGGCGGCATGGTCACCTCCACCCTGATGGAACTGCTGGTTTATCCCGCCATCTATTACCTGTGGCGCTCGCGAAAACTCAACGTCGACGGGCAATGAAATATTGTCGTGCGAAAGATGCGCCATTCCTTAACGCCATTTGCGCTGGCACTCAAGGCAATGTGCCTTATGAACGCAGATGGTAGCACCGCAACCGGCGCACGCCCACTTGGCCTCTTCACTCCTGACAAAATCCTGTATCCCGGAAACTCGTATGGACCTGAGGTTTTCAATCATGCTCATCCCGTATTTCGCCCGGTAACGCTTGTCAATGTGTGTCAGTAAATCGCAAGAAAAACCCGAACAGTCGCAGCAGTAACCGGCCTTGCCTCCACTCCTGCGCGTGCAATTCTTAAGCCGGCATCGGACGCGGGTCTTCGGCTTGCCGCGATTGTCGCCCCGGCAACCGGGGCAGGGATTCCGGGTTCTCATATACGCAAAGCACAGCCGGCAATTCATCCCACAGGGAGCGATCAGCGCGGTGGCTGGCGTCGCTGCTTTCATGGTGTCATTCCACTTTCCCGCCAAGCTTCTTTTCCAACTCCGCCACGCGCTTGAGCAGTTCGGGCAGTTTCCGCTGCGCGATGATCTGGCGCTTGATTTCCCGGTCCGGCTGCGCGGGATAGCCGAACCATTTTTCGCCGTCGGGGATGTCGTGCATCACGCCGGATTGCGCGGCGACGGTGACCTGATTGCCGATCTTCAAATGTCCGGCGAGGCCGACCTGCCCGGCGAGGATCACGTATTTGCCCAGCTTGGTGCTGCCGGAAATGCCGACCTGCGCAATGACAATGCAATGCTCGCCAATTTCCACGTTATGGGCGATTTGCACGAGGTTGTCAATTTTCGTGCCCTTGCCGATGACGGTCGAGCCGAGCGCGCCGCGGTCAATCGTCACGTTCGCGCCGATTTCCACGTCGTCGCCGATGACGACGTTGCCAATTTGCGGCACCTTGCGATGGACGCCGGCATCCAGCACGTAGCCGAATCCGTCCGAGCCGATGACCGTGCCGGCGTGGATGCGGACGCGATGGCCGATTTCCGTGCGCGGATAAACCGTCACGTTCGGGAACAAATTCACCCCGTCGCCGAGCTTCGAGTCGTCGCCGATAAAATTGCCGCCCTGCAAAACCGAATTCGCGCCAATCTTCACGCGTTCGCCGACGGCGCAATGCGGACCGATATGCGCGGTCGGATCAACTTTCGGCGGTTTTTGCGACCACCGCCGTCGGATGGATTCCGGAGGCAATATTTCCGTTCGGGAAAAAATAATGCCATCGCCTTGGCGAAGGCGACGCGGGCGTTTGGCACGCGAATCAGGATTTTGTTCGCGGACGAAAACCGCTGGTCGGCGATGATGGCGGTGGCGGCGCTTTGCTCGGCGCGGGCGAAAAAATCCTCGTTTTCGGCAAAAGTCAGGTCGCCGGCCTGCGCGCGTTCGGCGGGCGCGAAGCTTTTCAGGACGGCCTGGCTGTCGCCAACCACCTCGCCGCCAACGAGTTTTGCGATTTCTGCTGTTGTGAAAGGCATTTGTTTGACTTGGTTGTCGCGACTCACTATAAAGACAGGCCAGTCCAGTTCAACCCCAAGTTTTATGGCGAAAACTTTGCGCGTCGGGATGATCGGCCACCGCTTCATGGGCAGGGCGCATTCCAATGCCTGGCGGCAGGCGCCCCGTTTCTTCAACCTCAAGGCCAACATCGAGCTGCACACGATCTGCGGGCGCGACACCGGCGCGGTGCAGGCCGCGCGCGCCCAGCTCGGCTGGCAGCACGCCGCGACCGACTGGCACGAAATCACCGAGTCGCCGCTGATTGACGTCGTGGACATCGTGACGCCGACGAATTGCCACGCGGAGATGGCGATTGAGGCGGTGAAAAACGGCAAGCACGTCCTGTGCGAAAAGCCGCTCGGCATGAATCTCAAGGAATGCGAGCAGATGCTCGCCGCCGCGCAAAAGGCGAAGGTCGTCCACATGGTCTGCCACAATTACCGGCGCATCCCGGCGATTGCGCTGGCGAAGCGGATGATTGGCGAGGGCGCGCTGGGGCGGATTTATCATTTTCACGCGCGCTACGCGCAGGACCGGCTGGCCGACCCGGAATTTCCGCTCGACTGGCGGTTGCAAAAGGAATTCAACGCCGGCGGCGTCAACGGCGACATCAATTCGCACATCATTGACTTGGGGCGTTATCTCGTCGGCGAATTCAAGAACGTCTGCGGTCTGGTCAACACGTTCATTCCCGAACGGCCGCTGGCGGGTTCGCCGGCCAAGGGCGAGCGCAAAATGGGCAAGGTGACGGTGCCGGACTCGGTGGCGTTTCTCGGCTGGATGGACAACGGCGTGATGGCGAACCTGGAGGCGACGCGGTTCGCGCTGGGCCGCAAGAACCACATCGAAATCGAAATCAACGGCGGCAAAGGCTCGCTCTATTTCGATTTCGAGGACATGAACAAAATCAAATTTTACAACGGCGACGACCCGCCGGACCGGCGCGGCTTCCGGGAAATCCAGGTGACGGAACGCGACGGCATTCAGCCCTACGTCGGCCATTGGTGGCCGCCGGGACACGGCATCGGCTACGAGCACACGTTTGTTCATGCCATCGCGGATTTCGTGAACGCCTGCGTCGAGGGCAAGCCGGTGCATCCGACGTTCGAGGACGGCTTGAAAAACCAGCGCGTGCTCACGGCGGTGGAGGAATCGTCCAAAACCGGCAAGTGGGCGAAGTTGTGATTTAGCCGAACGAAACGATATTGGAGAGTGTCGGATTATTTGAAAAACTTGTTGAAATGTCCGGTGTTTTGATTTATATGGAAGCCATAATGATTAAGGAAGCGTTGATATGTGGAATCGGGATGGTTGTTGACCTGTCCGGTTCACACTATTTGCATTTCCAAGACTCGCCTGTTCTTCATGACGGGATACACGCTGATTGGAAACAGGTCGGCAATTTGCTGCAATATTCAATAAATAGTGAACGCCCGAAGATTGAAGCAGAAGTCGCAAAACAGCTTCAGTTAAAATTGGGGTGATCGCGGGAAGGCTGTTTTGTCCAAGAAAAACAAAACTTTTCATAGTCCTCAATTGAACCAGCACCCGCAGCCTACTTACGTTCCTCCTGGCATGAGTCAGGCTATCTTGGGCACAGGGCCGCAGCCCCTTGTTGTATCTGAAACCCACCAAACCACGCTCACGGGTCCAATCCCGTCACCAGAAGTCATTGCGGGATATGAGAAGGTCTTGGTTGGTTCTGCTGACAGAATAATAAAGATGGCGGAGAAAGAGCAAGATCACCGACATCGATTCCAACTCCGAAATCAAACCCACCGAGCAACATTAACCTTCGCGGGACAAATGTTCGCCTTTTTGATTGCTGTTTTTGGTATTGGTGGTGGAATTTACTTGGTGAAAAACGACAAATCAGTAGCCGGCTTCGGTGTGTTTTTCACCAGCCTAGCCAGCATTGTCGGATTGTTTTTCTACAATCGAAATCAACCAAGAAATTCCCCAATCGGGAAACAGGAGCAGCCTAAATCCTGAAAGTTGTTCAAAAAAATAGGAAACCGCAGAACCTCGCCCGTTCTTGCCGCCGACTCATTTTAAAGCTACCCTGTAGCTTGACCAAAAAGCCGTGATCTCGCTTGATTAAATCATTCCCGAATTGCGGGACGCCATCGGCCCGGCGTTTTGATTTCCGGCATCGGGCTTCCAGCCATCTTGTGAACGGCGTTGCTTTGCGTTGAGAATCTACTGCCCGGAAAACACGCCGGGCAGCACGCGCATTTCCTTGTCCGTATCCGCTGAATTCAAGTTTTCCAGAATTCCGCCGATAAACAGACGTGCGGCATGGAAGGCTGCGCAGCGTAGCCCCGCATGGGCTGGATTCACGGACGAATCGTATGGTCATCAACACAAACATAATGGCGCAGTCCACAGCGAACCTGCTGGGGGCTTCCTCACAGCGGCTTTCGCAATCCCTTGCCCGGCTTTCGTCCGGGTCAAAAATCAACTCGCCGGCGGACGATGCCGCGGGACTCGCGGTCTCGATGAATTTCACCGCGCAGATCGGCCGCGCGGACGCTGCGGGCAACAACGTCGCCAACGCCACGTCGTTCAGCCAGACGCAGGATGGCTATCTCCAGCAGGTCAGCAACGCGCTGAACCGCATGAGCGAGCTGGCGGTGCAGGCGCAGGATGTCACCAAATCCGATTCCGACCGCACCCTTTACAATCAGGAGTTCCAGACGCTGGCGACCTATATCAACGGTGTTGGCGCGAAGGATTTCAATGGCGTGAGCCTCTTCAGCGGCAGCGACCTGAACGTGACGAGCGATTCCGAGGGTGGCACGTTCCAAATGAAGGGAATCAGCAGCGACTTTGGCGTCTCCGGCACCACCACCACGACCACCTCCAGCGCCGTGGCTTATGCGGCCAATACCCAATTGGGACAAATCAACCCTGCCATCAATAATCCTACCAGCGCTCCCGATTGGTCTGGCAGTGACGTTGTCCAGGTGGAGGCACCATCATACACAACAATCAGCAGTGCCACGGTGACGCCAACCAATACCATCAGCGATTTGGTTAATTATCTCAACAGCACCGGTGGCGATACGAGCGCATCCTACAATTCCTCCACCGGCCAGCTATCCCTCACTGCGGCCCCCGGTTACTCATTTTACGATTATGGGAAAACCATTTTTACCAATTTGGGTCTTCCCTGTCCCGTTCTGGGTTTGGATGGCGATGGCGTGGATAATCTGTCCGGCTCTGCCCCGTTGACCATTTCCACCACGCTGACCCACAACGTAACAACCACAACAACGTCTTCAGTCGGCACCTCGGACATCAGCACGGTGGATGATGCGAAGGCCGCCCTGACCACCATCAAGAACGCCATCAGCACGGTGGCCGGCGACCGCGCCACCATCGGATCCAACATGGAGCGGTTGAATTCCACCTCCCAGGAACTATCCACGCTCTCAAACAATCTCTCCGCCGCCAACAGCCGCATCACCGACGTGGACGTGGCGCAGGAAAGCACCAATTACGCCCGCGAGAACATCCTCGTCCAGACCGGCACCGCCATGCTGGCGCAGGCCAATGCCCTGCCGCAATCCGTCCTCAAGCTGCTGGGGTAAAAAGCTGAACAAACATTCAACACCCAACATTCAACGCTCAACGAGCCGCACCGGTTGGTTTTCATTGAATGTTCGATGTTGAATGTTGAGCGTTGAATGTTTTTCAGTCTTGCTTCGAGCGGAGACAGGCTGGAAGCCCGTCCTACGTCGAAAACGCGCCGAACAGCGCGCGCATCTCCTCGTCCACGTCGGCGGCGTCGGCCAGCGTTTGGGCGATTTCATCGCGGAGCAATTGCCGGTAACGCTTCCGCAGACGATGAATCGCCGTGCGCACCGCGCCTTCCTCCATGCCCAATGCTTTGGCCGCCTTGCCTTGCGCCGATTCATCCTTGCCGGTCGTGAGAAAGATTTTCAACTGCTCAAACAGTTTCTCCCTGCCGCCGGACTCGCATTCCTTCTGCAACCGCCCGATGACCTTGGCCAGCAGCGCCAGCGCCCATTCGCGGTCGAAAACCTTGTCGGGACTCGGTTCGGTGGTGGACGCGACCTGAAACTTGGTGTCCGCCGTCTGCCAGTCGAGCGAAAGCGGCGCTTCACCGCCGCCGCGCTTCTGGCGTTGCGATTTCTTCCAGTCGTTGATGAGGAAGTGTTTCAGCGACGCGAGCAGGAAGGCGCGAAAGCGTCCGCGTTCGGCGCTCAAGCCGGCGAGATAATTCTTGGCGAGGAACCGCGCGAAAAACGCCTGCGTCAAATCCTCGGCGTCCTCCTTGGTGTGCCCGCGCCGCCGGACGTAGGCGTAGAGCGGAAACCAGTAAGTGCGGCAAAGCTCCTCCAGCGCCGCGTCGGATTGTGGTGTCGCGCGTTTGCCCGCCGCGAGCACGACCGTCCAATGCGTCGTGGCGAAGACGTCGCCCGGCGTGCTCCCGACCTGACTGGAATGCTCGGAGGTCAAAGCCAGATCATTTTAGCCGCAGATGTTCACGGATGGAACACGAATTGAAGGTTCGTGGAAATAATTGATTTGCCGTTCCCGGTCAATGTCAGGGATGCTATAGAAGCTACATTCGTCACCTGCACTTCGTAATTGGTTGTTCCCGACGACAACTTGGCAATCTCCGTTCCATCAAGCACCAGCCTTTGCGGTTCTATCCGCAGCGCATGTGAGGCGAAGTTAACAACAAAATCGTCGTCCTCTGTTCGAGTGTCGAAGGCAGTCTCATGGGTTCCCACAATTCTAGACGTGAGCTGGCGCCCCTTCAGAAATGCAAAGTTGTATTTTTCGAAAGGAAGAATTGTCGCATTGGTTGGAGCCGGCCACTTCTGGTTCAGCATTTTCATGAGCAAATCCGAGCCTTTTGAACTGTCGTTGGTAACCGCCGGCATTTCAAACTTGGCCGCGTTTTGCACCAGCTTATAGCGGATCTTCACGCCGCGCGGGTTGTCGGTGAAGCCGGTGATTTGCAGAATGCCCATCCCACCTTCGCGGGTCTTGAAAAACCACATGGCCGACTGTTCGCGCGTCAGGAGGCAGGTGGTGGACGCGCCGCCGCGTGAATAAAGATACTGCGCCGAAGTGTAGGTGGGGCCGGTTGAATTCGTTAAAAGCGACATCGAAGTAGTGCCGCCGTTGGCGTTTCGGGTGGCGTTGCTGATGGCTTCGACGGCGGCGCGGGCGGCTTCAGGCGTCAGCCCCGACCAATCATCCCAGTTGGTGGAACTCTCTCCATGTGCGATGGCGTAGTTGCCTTCAAACGTGATGACCTGCCCGTTGCCATTGAACATGAGGTCCGCCCCGCTTTCGCGCAGCCATTGGATGTAGCGGAACGGCTGCGTGTTTGCCAAAATGTCCAAGCCTTGCCAGCGGCGTTCCATGTTGTTCGCCTGTAGGTCGGCGGGTTGAACTGCGGCGAGCGCGTTGGTGACATCGGGCGGCGGCGTGAGCAGTTCGCCGGTATCCAAATTGAGAAATGAATTCGTGCCGGTCTGCCGGACCTGAATCACCCGCTCCATCACCGGGCCGAAGGAAAGGGTTTGCGCGGCGGTGTTCGGCTTTTTGGAGACAGATTTTGCCCGGAGCCCCATCCAGCAAACAATCTCTTCTATGATAGGCTTGCCGCCGGAGTCTTTGCCCAGACTGCGGCGCAGTATAAAAAGAGGTGAATCCAAACCATGTAGTTTGCCAAGGTTGAGCTTTTGAACTTGATTGACCGCTGCCGCTGCCGCCTGTTCATCCGGCAAAACAAAGCCAAGCAGATAATCCGGCCTGCCACTCAACATATTTGTGCCAGCGATTGTTTTACCATCATAAGTGTGCGGCGCGGTTGTGAGCAGGCAATCCACATTGGTCGCTTCGGCGGGAAGGACATAAGGCAGCTCAAACAAAGGCCCGGAAAAAACGGGCACAAGTTCGGCACCGGAGGGAATTCTGTCACAGATGATTCTGACCAGCACGGTTTGCCCACGTTGCGAAACGCCCATAACTCGAATGGTTGCGCCACCAGAGGGTTCTTTGATTGAAGCTGGAGCCAAATATGGCAGCCAAACTCCGTCTGGCCGGTAGGTTTGCCACCAACAAACAGCCAGAACCAGCAACGACGCGACGCCCATCAGCATGATTCCCGTGCCGCCGAAACGGAAAACACTAATAGTTGCAGGGGCGTAGCCTTGCTCCTTCGCCCACGCCGTCTCGCATAACTGTCTGGCCAATCTCTTCCACCAAACCGGATAGAACGCCAAACCAACCAGCAGCACCAACGAAGCAATAATCCAGTTTAATGGCACGGGTATTGGAATAAAAAAGAGGCAGGCGATCGGCAAAAAGAAGGTTACCGAGTTCCAAATGCCGAACATGGAGCCAAACTTTTTCATTCCCAGCTTCTCCGTTTCCGTCAGGTGCGCACCAATCTGCTGCGCTTCCGACGATGCAAACGGCGAATCGAACCACACGAGCCGTTTTTTTGTAGCAGCAGCCGCGGTAACGAGGCCTTCACCGGGTTTCCCGCTTTCCGCTTTCCACCTTTCGCTTTCGGAATTTTCAGCGTGAGCCTCCTCACGTCGGCTGCTACTGGAATCGCCAGGCGGGACGCCCGCGCCACCCGTGTTCACCGCGCGCCAGACACGGCAGATGATGAAGACATCACCCGAAAGTATAAGCACACAAATTAAGATGAAATTAAAGGACGGGCTGTAAGGCAGAGAGAATCCGCTGGTGTGGTTAAGCCATAAAAAAATTAGCGCGTCCAGCGCCAGCAGCGGGAATAGCAAACCGTCAAACACCGCCAGCCACAGCCCGTAAAGTTTTCCCGCCGAGCGGCGGATTTGAGAGACGGCAATCCAGCCGAGAAGCGTCGTGCCGAGGGGTGCGGATAGCCCGGCGAGCGGCAGTGTCAAAAGCAACACCTCTAGCCAGCTAGCGAGGTGGCGGACTTCGTAGAGCACCAGAAACTTTAGCAGATAAAAGAGGAAAAACGCCGCAGACCAGCACGCTCCCACAACAGCCGTGCGCGAGAAGTGCGAGGTAATTTCCGATTTCGGATTTCCGATTTCCGATGTTTTTCGCCGCTTGGAAAATTCAATCCAGAACGCGACACCGATCAGCCCGAACAAACCGAAGAGGCCTGAAAATCCAAAGCAATGCTGCATTCCAGGCAGCGGCACATAACCCAAAAAGGCAAGGAAGCCGAGAAAGCCGAGCGCGGAGATGTTGATTAGCTTGATTGCCAGCGGAGATGTGAACGTGAGGCCGAAAAACAATTCCAGGATGCGAACCATCCCTGATTTGTTCGTCGGCGTTCCGGGCGCGACGCCCGGTGCGCCTTCCGGCTTCTGACTTCTGGCTTCTGGCTTCTCCGGGCTGGAGGCGATCGTCTCCACCATCGTCTTCACTTCGCTGACCTGCTGGTAGCGGAGTTCGGGATTCTTTTCCAACGCGCGCAAAACGACTTCATCCAGCCGCACGTCAATCTGCACTTTCTTGGACGGCGCTTCGAGTTGCTTTCCGGGCAGTTCGCCGGTGAGCATCTGGTAAAACACCACGCCCAGCGCGTAAATGTCCGCGCGATGATCCACCTCACCCGGCGCTTTGATTTGCTCCGGCGACATGTAGTTCGGCGTGCCCATCGTTTTGCCCGCGTCGGTCAAATCGTTGGTAGGGCGCGTCACTCCGTGCGCGCCGTCTTCCATTTGCGTCGAATCGGCGGGCAAGGGACTGCCCGCCCTACCTTCCACAATCTTCGCCAATCCGAAATCGGCCACCTTCACCCGTCCGCGCCGATCCAGCAAAATGTTCTCCGGCTTGATGTCGCGGTGGACAATGCCCTGGTCGTGTGCGAATTGCAGCGCATCGCAAATCTGCGGCACAATGGCCAGCGCCTCGCGCGGCGAAACGCGACCGGCCTGAAGCAACTGCCGCAGGCTCACGCCATCCACGAATTCCATGAGGAAATAGAACAGCCCATCCGCCCGGCCAAAGTCGTAAATTGTGACAATGCCTGGGTGATTGAGCTTCGCCAGCGCCTTGGCCTCGCGGGCGAAGCGCCCGGCAAACGCGGGATCATCTCCGATGCTAGGCGGAAGAATCTTCAGAGCAACGATGCGGTCCAACTCCTTTTGCCGCGCCTTATAAACGGCTCCCATTCCCCCTTTGCCGATGAGTTCGATGATTTCAAGCTGGGGAAATTTGGCGCACAATTCCATCACAGTGGGCGGAATGAAGCCCTTGGGATCATCGCCGGCCACCGAACCGGTGACCATCGCCACTTTCATCAAACAGGCCGGGCACATGCCTTGGGGGGCGTCCGCTGCCAAGGGCGCGCCGCACTGTTGGCACAATTTCCGGGTATCCATAATAGTCTTTCACCCGTTTCTGAAGGTGTTTCCGGCAATTGTTACAAAATAAATTCAACTGTTCAGGAGCACCTGCAGCAAATGCCGCATTTCCGCTTCCACTTCATCGGGCGAAGCGACTGTGCTCGCCACTTCCGCCCGGATCAACTGCCGGTAACGCCGGCGCAACCGATGCACGGCCACGCGGGCGGCAGTTTCCGTCATTCCCAGCTTTTGGGCAATGTCGGCGTAACTGATGGCATCCCGGTCCGCTGTCAACGCCGGTTGCATCGCGGCCATCCAGTCCGTTTTGCCCTCAAGGCGGTATTCCTCCGTCAGCCGCCGCAAAACGCCTTCCAACAGCGACAGCGCCCAGCCGCGTTCAAACAAGGTTTCCGGCGTGTGTTTTTCGGCAGGCTCCAGCAGGTAACGCTGTTCGGCGGACTCGTCGTTGAGCGGGAGAATGGGCCGCGTTCCGCCGCGTTTTTTGGCGTGGGCTTTGTTCCATTCGTTGGCCAGAAAATGCTGCATGGACGACAGGAGAAACGTGCGGAAACGTCCGCGTTGCCGGTCGGCCTGCGCGATCCAGTTTCCCCGCAACAGCCGGGTGAAGAATTCCTGCGTGACGTCCTGCGCATCGTGCAGCGAATAACCGCGGCGGCGGGCGTAGGCATAAAGCGGATACCAGTAGCTCCGGCACAAATGCGCCAGGGCGACGGGGGCATGGGACGTGTCCCCATGTCCTGCCTCGAGCACGACCGTCCAGTGCGTCGTGGCGAAGACGTCGCCCGGCGGAGTCGAAGCTGGAGTTGAATGTTCGGAGGTCAAGGCAAAATCATTCTGACCACGGATGGACGCGGATGCCCACGGATGCAAAGATTTTTCTTAGTTTGATGGCAACACAACATTTGTCCACTCCATCGTTCGGATGGGGCGCGTGCCGATGATGAACTTCTCCACCTCCGAGAGTGGAATCTCAAATTCAAATTTTGCCACGTTCGCCCCCGAGCCACCAGAACCGATACGATCCGAAAGGTGGGGCAGAATTTCCCGCCCGCTCTTCGCCACCGCCACAACGTCAAAGACGCGCGATTTCAATTGCGAAGCGTTTATGGCAATGGCGACAAATGCCTGGCCTTGGGCGGTCTGCCCGAGGCCGTTCAACAAGGCGCTGTCGCCCGCCAGCGACATTGCGCCATTAAAGTCAGGTTCGATTTCCTGCGTTTCTTCCAGAGGGCCGATGGTATAGCGCAATTGGATGGTCAGGTGCGCTGGTAAATTTGTGCCATCCTCCGGAATCCCGCTCCAGCAACGCCATCCGAGCCAGCCGTTCTGTTTGCCGGCACCTTCCCAAGAGCAATCTGATAGGCCATGCGCGCCGGGTTTCAGAGGATGGCCGTTTTCGTCAAGCAGGCTGACTTCGGCGAAATCGGTTTGTTTGAAGGCCGGATCCGAAAACCAGAGTTTCAGAAACCGCGCTTGTGACTCGGATGTTCCGCCAAATCCGCTGGGGTGAATCGTTTTCAACCATTGCAACTCCTCCGCATTCGTCACCGGCGAACCATCGGGATGCCACGCTGCGCCAGGTTGATTGGTCCGCCATTCATCCTGCCACGCGAGGAATTGCAGCTTGGGCGGCTCGGCCAGCATGGAAGGGGTGATGGCTGATTTGGATATTTCCGTGTGCGATTCCAAATCGCGAGCCAAAGATGATGCATCCTTGTCCGACATGATCAGTGGAATCTCGATTCCGTTGGCCAATGGCTGTTTCACCGGCAACATCCCAATGATCTTGCCTTGCCATACCACGGCCAAAGCTTTACCAAGGTTTTCGGAAGTCGCCTTTTCCAGCGCAAGGATATCGGCTGGATTTTTCAGCGTCAGGAACAGTTTTTTGTTCTCACCGTTCCATTCCGTCCAAGCGACGGTGTCTATCATGTCCGGCTCCATCAGCCAGTTCCCAGATACGCGCAATGTTGCTTGATCATTTGTCTGAACATTTGCGCCGAAAGGAAGATTCACGGCATCCGGCTCGTTTGGACCGGCGCACCACCGCAAAGAAAAGGCGGGCACTGCGGTGGAAGTTTTGGGTGCCGGTGCGTTCTGCACAAGCTTGTAGCGAAGCTTCACGCCGTGCGGGCTGTCAGAATCGCCCACCTCGCCGGCCACCCGCCAGGCGCCCAGATGGTTGTCGCGTGTCTGAAACGCATGGGCAAAACCACCATTGTCAGAGAATTTGGTCAACTTGTCTCGTATGCCACCCGTGTCCTGAAGCTTTCCAGAAACCAACGCCCTCTTGATACGGTCGGGTTTCAAACTCTGCCATCCAGTGTCGAGGTAAAGCGGAGGCATGGGCGTGTCAAAACGGGCAATTTCGCATTCATTGCTGGAGAATCGGACCAAGGCATCCACCCCATGTTCCAACGCCCAACGATCAAAACCTTCGTTGTTGTGGAGCGATCTGATGTCATCTTCCGGCTTTCCGGCGATTTCCATGGGAACCGTCATTATCCCTCCCGCATCAAAATCAATACCCATCAAAGCCCATGTGACGCCCTCCGGACGGAGAATCACCAGTTCATTTTCCGGTTCAAAAGCATTTCCGGCGGGCAAAGCGCGATATTCGGCTTCCAATTGTGCGATGTCCGCGGGGAACACCGAAACAGGATACCACCATTTCAAACTCTGCTGGTTGATTCCCTGTAAAGAGCCTTCAAATCCTCCCGCATCATCGGCGCTCAAAACGACATCCTGGCGGCCAGCTTCGGGATCATCGAGGACAACGACAGCCTTGCGTTTGTCGTCATCCAGATGCACCAAATGCACAAAGGCGCCTTTGCTCCAGACGACCGGCTCGTATTCCAGTCCGGTTCGAATCTGCTGCTCCAATTCCGTTAAACCCGGTGCTGACCGTGACGTTGCCTGCCCATCATTCACCAGCTTGTAGCGGATCCGCACGCCGGCCGGATTGTCCTCGGCATTGACAATTTGCAGGATGCCGACCGCGCCTTTGGAGGTTTTGAAACAGAATGAGTCCCGACGCGAATTCAATCGCGAATCAAATCCCGGTTGCAGCATCCAGATGGTTTTGTCGCGCTGGCGTTGGTTGAGTAATGAATCCAGAATCGGTCGGAGGCGGGTCGTGAGATAATTGGCATCGGCCTGATCAAATCCAAAAGGAACGACCACATCGTTCGAAATGACATTGGGTGGAAAGGCCGCAGCCCCGCGGATTTCGAGTCGTTCAGAACCCCGCCCGCCATCACCCACCATGAGATTCGCCCCTGAATTTCGCAACCATTCGTGCATCTTCAAGGCGCGCGGGTCGTCATGCAGTTCCCACGAATTGCGTTTGGTATAGGACTCGTTGAACAACGCGCGAATGTCGTCCGGCGGTGTCAACAACTGGCCGGTGTCAAGATTCAGGAACAGATTGGTCCTGTTTTCAACCGACTGAATTACCCGCATGGTCACTGGGCCGAAGGCAAGTTTCGCATTCACCTTTGCTTGTGCCTGAAGTTGTTCAGCGCGGTCTTTGGCGTCAGCCATTTGCGTTTCGGCCTGGGTTCTGGCTTCGGCCATTTGCGCTTCGGCCTGCGCCTTGAGGACAGTCATTGCTGCGGTTTGCGAACTGACAACGCTTCCACGCATATGCAAGCGCATGAATAAAAACGTCCCAGCTAGAAGTGACAAAACAAGAAGTCCACCGAGCACCAGCACGCCGCAGCCGATGGCAATCGCTTTGCCCACACCCGATTTTGATTTCTTGAGCGCCAGCAATAAGACAGTCACCATCACGGCCAAAATCAGAAGCAGACAGAGAAGCGGCACCGCCAGCAAAACACCCCGACCTGGAACAGCCGTGGGCATAATTGCAGGAGCCGCCGGGGTGGGTTGTGATACGCTGACCACGGGAGCCGGGATGCCGGGATTTGCCAGTGGTGGAATGGCATTGGTTAATTCCGGCACGACGTTTTGCACCATCTTGTAGCGAATCTTCACGCCGCGCGGGTTGTCGGTGTAGCCAGTGATTTGCAGCAGACCAAACTGCCCGGCGCCGGTTTTGAAGGCGTAAGTGTAGTTCATTTCACCGTTCAACGGCTCGGCTTTTCCAAATTTTGACGCCACGTTCCGACCGAGGTCATGCAAAGACCCGTCAAATTTCTCCGGAGTGTAACTGTCCCATTCGCCGCGTTTCAGCGTTGTGATGTCCCGGGTCATGCCATAGATCCCGTCGTCCCCCAGAAAAGCGAAATCCGTGTTGGCCTGCTCCAGCCACGCGCAGACAGCGATGTCTTTTTCGTTGCTGCGGCTCTGTCTGGTCAAGGTTCCCGGCAGGGCTTTCAACTGGCCGGAGCCAAAATTAATTGCCGTGTTATTTGTCAGCACCCGCTCCATCACCGGGCCGTAGGAAAAAGTTGTCGGGCTTTGGGAATTTACGCGAGAAATGTTGTTTGCCCCGTCGCCCACATAATCACCCAGATTGCTCACCGTGAAGGTAATCATGAACATGGACGAAGCCACCACCAGGACGAGGACGAGCAGGACGGCCACCGCCCACGCGATGAAAAATTTTCGTCCGGCAAACTTGTGCAACAGCCAGCAAATGACGCCATCCAGAGCCAGCATGACCGGAATCAGCAGGTAGCCGCCGTGCCGCACGAAATCGGAGAGCAAGAACACCCACTGCGTTGCTACCGGCAACCTGCTATGTAATCCAGAAAATACCGCGACAAAATGAGCCACAAAGGTAACCAGAAAAATCGCGACGCCCAGAAACATCACGCCATGCAACCCGACGGCCAAAGCCGGCCAAAGAAGTAAGCTCCCGGCGGACGGCGGATTTTTGTTCGACGATTTCTCAATCGGCGGTTTCTCATTCGCAGCAGCCGACGTGAGCCGGCTCTGACTATTCTCCGGTTCAGTTTGAGCGGACTCATGTCCGCTGCTACCGGGCGTTGAGGCAATCGTTTCCACCTGCGTTTTCATCACGCTGGCCTGCTGGTAGCGCAGTTCCGGCTTCTTTTCCAATGCGCGCAACACGACTTCATCCAGCCGCACATCAATCTGCATCCCGCCCATGCGGGACGACGGCGGAACAATGGGCTTGCCGGGCAGTTCGCCGGTGAGCATCTGGTAAAACACCACTCCCAGCGCGTAAATGTCCGCGCGATGGTCCACCTCGCCCGGCGCCTGAATCTGCTCCGGCGACATGTATTGCGGCGTGCCCATCACCTTGCCGGCGTCGGTTAAATCGTTGGTAGGGCGGCGCTGCTGCGCCGCCTCGGGAGTCTGGCCGAGCGGCAACTCGGCCCTACCTTCGTTCCCCACAATCTTCGCCAGCCCGAAATCGGCCACCTTCACCCGGCCCCGGCGGTCCAGCAAAATGTTTTCCGGCTTGATGTCGCGGTGGACGATGCCCTGGTCGTGGGCGTATTGCAGCGCATCGCAGATTTGCGGCACGATGGCCAGCGCCTCGCGTGGCGCGATGCGTCCGGCATGCAACAATTGCCTCAAATTCACGCCGTCCACGTATTCCATGAGGAAGTAAAATAGTGGCACAGGCATCTTGCCTGTAGGTTTCTGGTTTGCATCCTCCCCGGCACCCACAGGCGGGGCGTCTGTGCCACTCACATTGCCGAATTCATACAACGTGACGATGCCGGGATGATTGAGCTTCGCCAGCGCCTTGGCTTCGCGGGCGAAGCGCCCGGCAAACGCAGGATCATCCCCAATGCCGGGCGGAAGAATTTTCAGGGCGACAACGCGGTCCAGCTCCCTTTGCCGCGCCTTATAGACCGCGCCCATGCCGCCCTTGCCGATGAGTTCGAGAATTTCCAATTGCGGAAACAGCGGCGCGAGTTCGGCCACGGATGGCGGGTTGAAAACGGGTTGTTTGCCTTCGGTAATCGTGTCCGCCAGCACACCGGCTTTGAGCAGGCAGGCGGGGCAAAGGCCAGCGAGCGCGCCCGCGGGCAGGGGCGTGCCGCATTGCGGACATTTGTTTCCGTCAGGCATGGGCTGATTTGATTTTACCGCGTCCATGTCTCCTTCAGAAGCAAATCCGGTGTGATGTTACCGGGAATTGTATGACCACGAAACACACAAAATGACACGAAAGAAAGACCGGTTTGATTTTCGTGTGTTTGGTGTGACTCGTGGTTCACCCTCACCGCAGCTTGAATCCGCCCTGAAAAATCACTTCGGCGGCGACGACGACCAGAAACACCGCGCTGACAAGCGCATTCAGCCGGAAAAAAGCGAGATTGATCCAGTTCAGGCTGCGCCGGCGCGCAATCCAGTGCTCCATCACGAGGCAGCCGACGATGAGAAACCAGCCGATGAGGAACGCGAGGCGGAAACCGCAGAGAAATCCGAACGCCAGCAGCAGCCCGCACATGATCATGTGCGCGAGAAACGCCGCGGCAAGCGCGTTCTTTGGCCCCCACGCCACGACGAGCGAATGCAAGCCGTGCGATTGGTCGAACTCGTGATCTTGCAGTGCGTAGATGATGTCGAAACCGACGAGCCACAGCACGACGGCGAGCGCCAGCGACACCATTTGAAAAACTTCCATCGGTGAAACATTTGCGCCCTTCACCGCCAGCCACGCGCCAACAGGCGCGAGTGCGAGCGCAACGCCAAGAAAAATGTGCGTGTAATCCGTGAACCGCTTCGTCAGCGAATAAAAACAAATCACCACCAACGCCACCGGTGAAAGGTAAAAGCACAGTGAATTGAGAAAAAAGCTGGCGACAACCAAGCCCGCACCGGAAATCACCCACAGCAATATCGCGCCGGCCAATGAAATTTGTCCCGTCGGAAGGTGGCGGTTCGCGGTGCGCGGATTGAGCGCGTCGAATTTGCGGTCCACGATGCGGTTGAACGCCATCGCGCAGGTCCGCGCGCAGACCATGGCGGCGAGGATCAGCCCGAACGTTTTCCCGCCCGGCCAGCCACGGTGGTCGCGTGCGGCGACCATCATCGCCGCCAGTGCGAACGGCAGCGCGAAGACCGTGTGCGAGAAGCGCACGAAGGAAGCCCATTTGTTAATTATAGAAAACATCGAACAATGAACATTGAACACCGAACATCGAATGGCCAGCCAGCGTTGCCGGAAGAATAGCGGACGGGAGGTTCCGGTTTGTGTTTTTGCGCCAGCGCGTTCTGTTGCGCAGTCCTGACGCTGGACATGAAGATGCGGATCAACTCATCCGACTCGTTCAAAACAAACAACAGGGTCGTTTCGTTTTTCGCCCAGGCTTTGCGCTGAATCAGCCGCGCCCAACGGCGCGTCTCCCGAAGTTCCTTGAGGCAAAGCTTCAGCTTGTGGATGAAATCTTCGCGCGACTCGGCGGATTCCGCTTCGCCGTGGTTGGGAAACGGCGATGTGCCGGAGCACAGAATTTGTCCCGCAACGTGATTTCCGGCGCGCGAGTTTGGAAGTTTTTCTGACAAATCAATCACCGCCGAGGCAAATTCCAGCAGCCGTTCTTCCAGGTCGAACTTGCGTCCAACCGTCGCGCCTTCATGCAGCGCCCAGCCGCCTTCTGTTTCATTCAGCGTTCGAGGTTCGATGTTCGGTGTTCGATGTTTCCCGTTTTTCATTTCATTCCTTTTCTTCCGACCAACGCGGCGCGATCTGATTGGGAATGCCAAGATGATCGAGCACGCGCGCAACGACGGTGTCGGCCAGCTCGACCGCCGTTTTCGCCCCGGAATAAAAACTGGGATTCGCCGGCAAGAATTGTCGCGCCGGCCAGCAGCAGCAATTCCATGTTCCTGACATGCACCAGGCTCAACGGCGTCTCGCGCGGGACCAGGATCAATTTCTTCCGTTCCTTCAGCACCACGTCGGCGGCGCGAAGCAAAACATCCTCGCTGTAGCCGTGCGCAATGCGGCCCATCGTGCCCATCGTGCAGGGGATGACGACCATCGCGTCCGGCGGATTCGAGCCGCTGGCGAACGGCGCGTTCATGCTTTTGAGCGAATGCGATTTCACGCCGTCGGGCAATTTCAGTCCGCCGGGCAGTTCCTCGGCAATGACCTGCTGCGCGTAGTTGCTCTGGACGACGTGGATTTCGTGTTCGCGCGGATTCAAATTGTCGAGCAGCCGCTGCGCGTAAAGCGCGCCGCTGGCTCCGGTGATGGCGACGAGAATTCTCACAATGTCCTCCGATTATCGCCGAATCATCGCAAACGGCAAGACCGCGCGAGTTTGTGTAATGTCCTTGCTTGGTGGCCCGGGTCGCGCTGCGCAGCGCGAGGCACGCCGCCTCGAAATCAGCACACTGCCCAAATTTGGCGGCATCTTATAATGCCATCGAAACAGCGATCATTGCCCGAAAAATTTCTGAATCTCGCGGATGACTTCCACGAACCGGTCCACCTCGGCCTTCGTGTTGTAAAAATAAAAACTCGCGCGTGCGGTGGACTCCACGCCGAGCTTGTGCATGAGCGGTTGCGTGCAATGGTGCCCTCCACGCAACGCCACGCCCGCCTGGTCCGCCAGCGTCACCACGTCGTGCGCGTGAATGTCCTTCAGCAAAAAACTCACAAGCCCGGCGCGATTTTGTTTCGGGCCGAAAATCCGGATGCTTTTCAACGCGGCCAGTTTTTCGCAGGCGTAATTCGCCAGTTCCTGGTCGTGCTTCCAGATGTTTTCGCGGCCGACGGCGTCCAGATAATCCATCGCGGCGTGCAAACCAATCGGGCCGGAAATATCCGGCGTGCCGGCCTCGAACCGGTGCGGCGCGGGTTTGAATTCCGTTTTTTGGTATTCGACGGACAAAATCATTTCGCCGCCGCCCTGATACGGAGGCATGGCGTCGAGCAATTCCTGCCGCCCCCACAAGACGCCGATGCCGGTCGGCCCGCAAATCTTGTGGCCCGAGAACGCGAAGAAATCGCAGCCGATGGTCTGCACGTCCACCGGCAGATGCCCGGCACTCTGCGCGCCGTCCACGAGCGTGACGATGCCCAGCTTTCGCGCGCGGGCGCACAAGTTCGGCGACCGGATTCAGCGTGCCGAGCGAATTGGAAATGTGAACCATCGAGAATATCTTCACCCGCGGCGTGAGCAACGAATCGAGCTTGGACAAATCCAGCAAGCCCTCGTCGCCGGTGACGGGCAAGTAGGCGATTTTTGCGCCGGTGCGCTGGGCGAGCAATTGCCACGGCACGAGATTGCTGTGATGCTCCATTTCCGTGAGCAGAATCACGTCGCCGGGCTTGAGATTTTTTGTTCCCCACGAACTGGCGACCAGATTGATGCCTTCCGTCGTGCCGCGCGTGAAAACAATTTCCTCGGCGCTCGTGGCGTTAATGAATTTCGCCGCCCGCGACCGCGCCGCTTCAAAGGCGTTGGTCGAGCGGTTGCTCAATTCGTGGATGCCGCGATGGACGTTCGCGTTGTCGCGCTCGTAATAATGCACCAGCGCGTCAATCACCGCGCGCGGTTTTTGCGACGTGGCGGCGTTGTCGAAATAAATCAGCGGCTTGCCGTGAACCTGCTGATCGAGGATCGGGAAATCCTTTCGCAGCGCGGCCCAGTCAATTTTCATTGCGTCACTCATCGCATTGATTTCAGCGTTTCGCCTCCGCCATCACCTCATTGGTGAGGTAGGCGCGGTATTCGCAATTGGGCATCGAGCCGGTGATTTTTTCAAGCTCCGCAAGCGAGATGAAACCCTGCCGGAACGCCGCCTCCTCCGGGCAGCCGATTTTTATGCCCGCGCGCTTTTCAATCGTCTGCACGTAGGCGCTCGCGTCGTGGAGGCTGCTGCTCGTGCCGGCGTCCAGCCACGTAAAACCGCGGCTCAACCGCTGCACGCGCAACTGCCCGCGCCGCAGATATTCCATATTGACCGCCGTGATTTCCAGCTCGCCGCGCGCCGACGGCTTGAGATTTTTCGCGATGTCCACCACCTGATTGTCGCAAATGTAAAGGCCCGGCACCGCGTAATTGCTCTTCGGCAGCTTCGGCTTTTCCTCGATCGAAACCGCCTTGCCGTTTGCATCAAATTCCACCACGCCGTAGCGTTCCGGGTCGTTGACGTGATAGCCGTAAATCGTCTCGCCACTCTTGAAATCCGCAAACGCGCGGTAAAATGAATCGCCGCCGTAAAAGATATTGTCGCCGAGGATCAGCGTCACGTTGTCCTTGCCTATGAAGCTCTCGGCGATGAGGAACGCCTGCGCGATGCCCGCCGGTTTGGCCTGCTCGCGATAATCAATCGTCACGCCGAACCGGGAGCCGTCGCCGAGCAACTGCTGGAAGCGCGGCAAATCGTGCGGCGTGGAGATGAGGCAAAGCTCGCGGATGCCGCCCTCGATGAGCGTCGTGAGCGGATAATACACCATCGGCTTGTCATAAACCGGCTGGAGCTGTTTGCTCGCGACCAGCGTGAGCGGGTATAACCGCGACCCGGCGCCGCCAGCGAGAATGATTCCTTTCATTTGCAAAACTTTAATCGTTCCGCGTGAAAATGGAAATGCGAAACACAACTCAAGAATGTCTCCGCACCATGGCGCGGGAGAATTTTACGCCGCAGGAAAGAACCGGGTCCAATCCTGCGCCGCATGCAGAACACGAACGACCATGACGGTCTCCTGAAACGGCTGGTAGAAAATCAGGTAATTGCGGAATTTCGGCACGAGGAACCAGCGGATTTGCAAGTGGCGCGCGCGGCAGCCTTGCGGATGCGCCGCCCCAATTCAGGATGCTGTGCGAGAAAATCGGCGGTATTGAGGATGGTCAGGCGGACGCGCTCCGCCGCCTCCGGATTGTCGGCGGCAATGTGGCCGGAAATTTCATCCAAGTCGCGGGCGGCCTTGGGACTGAACCTGGCCCGGATCATGACCGGCGCCGCAATGCATCTGTGGTTTTGGCCTGATCCAAATTTTCCAATCCTTCGTCCAGCAACCGTTCCAGTTCCGCCCTCATCACCACCTCCATGCCCTGGCGACGGGCTTGATGTTCACTCAACGCCTCCAGCACCACTTCGTCCGAACCTTTGTAGCCGCTGGTTTGAACCAGTTCGGCGACGTAGTTTTCCAGATTTCGCGGCAGCGCGATGTTCATGTAATTAAGTTAATGCGCCTCGGAATTCTGTCAATCTGCAACCATTGGCGCCGCCAGCGAGTCGGCGAGAATGATTCCTTTCATTGGTCACAGCAAAAAAATTCTCCTGCAAATGAAAAGCCGAAGTTCGCAAGCAAAGCATAGCGGCGGCCCGGCAGAGCACAGCCGGGATTCCACAACTTTTGGATATACAATTTGCCGGTTGTCGCTATTAATTTGTAGAAATCGTCAAAGGCGACCGCTTCGTGAAAAAGAAAATCGGCAAAATATTTGCAATCTGCTTGGGCGGGATTGTCGTCATTACTGGGATTTCCGCGCTGCTCGAATCTCGGCACGAGGTCCAATTGCAGCATGAAATTGCCGACCTCCGCCGGACATTGCGCGAGCAGGGATTCAAGACCGAACTCGACGATTTCAAAATCACCACCGACCCGGCGATGCGGGCGCGCGTAGCGGCGTTGACCGCGCTTGGCGACGAACCGAAGCTGGACAAGAACGAGGACTATCTGGACTTCTACCCTGCCGTTTCCAACGGCGTCGCCAAGGTTATCTGGAGACAGGATTCGTTGACCCTCGGCATCAATACATTCCAATGGACCGATTTTCGAGCTGCTCTCAACAAGGAGCAAACACGCCTCGACGCCGCTTGTGATGCCGCGCTGGCGGGACCGATTCAGTCCGACTTTGATTTGACCAATTATGCCACTCCTTGGAATGGCAACATCGGAAATCTGCACCGCATCTCAAGAATTTTTTGTTACCGCGTGATTTTGGATCTGCACGACGGCCATCCCGATGTGGCTTGGACCATTCTTCTTGCCGCCACGCGCTTGGTCACGGATTGGAAAGTGGAACCCACGCCGATTTCCCACATGGTGCGCGCAAGCATGACAGACAACGACTTTGCCGCGACCTGGCAGGCATTGCAGTTCAACCATTGGCCCGAGGAAAAGCTCTCCGCGCTGCAAAGCGAGTGGGAGACTCCCAATTTCTTTACCAATTTATCCGAGACAATGGGACTCGAGCGGGCGTGGAACTTTCACCGTTGCGAACAGTTGTTACTGAAGCCGCCGTCGGGAAACTATAGCGTTTCAGAAATGGCCAAACGGCTTTTCGACGACCCATCGGAAGCGTTTCGTGAAGCAAGTGAAAATTATCAGGTGACGCATTATCGCGGCAACAAGGTGCTGAATGATGAAAAAAATCTGCTGCCGTTTCTTCGGGATCGCGAATTTGAACTGCGGCACGCCTCCCAATCGCCAACCTGGATGCAAATGCGCACCCAACCCGGCATCATCAATCCGCCACAATTCAAATCTCCCTCGGACATGATGAAGCCTTTCATAGAAATTGCCTCTGGAGAAGAAGTGCGCTTGGCGGCGTTCGCCTCCGCCGCCGAAACGGAACGGCGAATCCTCATCACCGCCATCGCGCTTGAACGCTATCGGATTAAATACGGCTCCTATCCCAATTCCCTTACCCAACTCTCGCCGGAATTTCTAAAGGCCGTGCCGGTAGATTTCATGGACGGCCAGCCGTTGCGCTATCGGCGCACCAGCGACGGCCATTTCATCCTCTACTCCGTCGGCTTGGATTGCGTGGACGACGGCGGTAAACCGCCAGTGCCAGATGCTCCGCGGTTTGGTTCGTTCGAGCATGGAAAATTTATAGTGCCGACGAATACGGACATTGTCTGGCCGGTTCCCGCCACCCCGTAGCGGCGTGTCGGCAGACCGCCGCATCTTCCAATTCCACTGAGAGTATCCGACTTTCTCCCGAAAGCCGTCACGCGTTCCCAGCCACGCCGAAAATAGCCCAGCACTTCAGTGCTGGGTATATGCGTCCACCAACCATTCCCAAGTCCCGTCAGGGACGTCAGACGGGTTTCTTTCGTCCCTGACGGGACTTGGTCGTTTGCGGGCCATAAATCCCAGCCATAAATGGCTGGGCTATTGTCTGGCGTAGCGGCTTTCGGCAGAAAGCCGCATTTATTGCCCCCTGATCCAAGTTTGCGGCGCTCTGCCGAGTCGCCGCCACGTTCGGAATCCCCCTTTTGCGGAAAAATCTCTTATTTTCAGCGTTCCGGCCTTGTTCCACTGGGTTTCAGTCAAAGGACAGCGGCCATAAACCGACCGCAGATGGTCAAAAGTCAACAGCACGAAGCCATTTGGCGACTGGCAGATGTCATCCGACAATCGCACATGGTCATAATTCGACAGCACATTGTCATCCGGCGAGTGACAGAGGTCATTTTCCGACTGACTATGGTCATTTGGCAACCGGCAGATGCAATAAATTGACCGACAGAAGGCATTTTCCAACCGACAGATGCCATCCGGCGACTGGCAGAAGCGATCTTTTGACCGGCAAATCGAGTCCGGCGGGTGGAAAATGAGTTTGGGCGACAGGTCAAGGCAATCCCCCAACCAGCAGATTAAATCCGGAAACCGGCAATTTGAATCCAGCGGGAATGCTGTGAATCAACTCGACAGCGCGCCCTCGGCGGCGGCGGTCTGGTTGAACACCAGCTTGTCGCCTTCGACGGTCACCGTGATCGGCTCGCCTTCGTGCAGTTTGCCCTTGAGGATTTCCTCGGCCAGCGGGTCTTCGAGGAACCGCTCCACGGAGCGGCGCATCGGGCGCGCGCCGTATTGCGGGTCGTAGCCCTTCTCCACCAGAAATTCCTTCGCCTTGTCGTCCAGCGAGAGCTTGAGGTTCTTGTGGCGCAGCCGCGCCAGAACCTTTTCCACTTCCAGACTCAAAATCGTGATGAGGTCGGGCTTGGTGAAGGTGCGGAACACAATCACGTCGTCGAGCCGGTTCAGGAATTCGGGGCGGAAGGTCTTCTTCGCCTCGTCCAGAATCCGTTCGCGCATCTTCTCGTGCGTGGCCTCCTCGTTCGTGGGCGCAAAACCGAGCGTGCCCTGCTTCTTGATGATGTCCGAGCCGACGTTCGAGGTCATCAGGATGATGGTGTTGCGGAAATTCACCACGCGGCCCACGTTGTCGGTCAGTTTGCCTTCCTCGAGAATCTGCAGCAGCATGTTCCACACGTCCGGGTGCGCCTTTTCGATTTCGTCGAACAGCACGACGGAATAGGGATTGCGCCGCACTTTCTCGGTGAATTGGCCGCCTTCCTCGTAACCGACGTAGCCGGGCGGCGAACCGATGAGGCGCGAGACGTTGAACTTCTCCATGTATTCGCTCATGTCGAGATGGATGAGCGATTTGGCGTCGCCGAACATCTGCTCGGCGAGCGTCTTGGCCAGAAGCGTCTTGCCCACGCCCGTCGGGCCGAGCAGCAGGAACGTGCCGATGGGCCGGCGCGGGTCCTTCAGATCGGCGCGCGAGCGGCGCAGCGCCTTGCAAATGGCGGTGACGGCTTCGCGCTGGCCGATGATGACTTTTTCCATCTCGTTCTCGACGTCGAGCAGCCGCTGCATCTCGCCCTGCCCCATCCGCTGGAGCGGCACGCCCGTCCATTTGGAGACGACGTGCAAAATGTCCTCTTCGTCCACCTTGATGCGCTTCTCGTCGCCCTTCGCGCGCCATTCTTTCAGCAGCGTTTCCAGTTTTTCCTTCGCCTGCTTTTCCTTGTCGCGCATCTGGGCCGCGCCCTCGAAATCCTGGTTCTTGATGGCCTTTTCCTTCTTGCCCTTGATGTCCTCGATCTCGGCTTCCATCGCCTTGATCTCCGGCGGGCGCGTCATGGTGCTGATGCGCGCGCGCGAACCGGCCTCGTCCATCACGTCAATCGCCTTGTCCGGCAGGAACCGGTCGGTGATGTAACGGTCGGAGAGCTTCACGGACGCCTCGATGGCCTTGTCGGTGAACTCGGCCTTGTGGTGCTCCTCGTATTTGTGGCGCAGGCCCTTCAAAATTTCGATGGCGTCCTCGACGGACGGCGCTTCAACCTTGACCGATTGGAACCGGCGTTCGAGCGCGGCGTCCTTCTCGATATACTTGCGATATTCGTTGAGCGTGGTCGCGCCGACGCATTGCATCTCGCCGCGGGAAAGCGCGGGCTTGATGATGTTGCTGGCGTCCATCGTGCCTTCGGCGCGAACCAGCGCCGACAATGGTGTGCAATTCGTCAATGAACAGGATGATGTTCTTGGCGCGGCGGATTTCGTCCATGACCGCCTTGATGCGCTCCTCGAACTGGCCGCGGTATTTTGTCCCGGCGACCATCAGCGCGAGATCGAGCGTGACGACGCGCTTGTTCAGCAAAATCTCCGGCACGTTGCCCTTGGCGATTTCCTGCGCGAGACCTTCGACGATGGCGGTTTTGCCCACGCCGGCTTCGCCGAGCAGGACGGGATTGTTCTTCGTGCGGCGGCAAAGAATCTGGATGACGCGCTCGATTTCGTTTTTGCGGCCGATGACCGGGTCCATGTCGCCTTTGCGGGCGATTTCGGTGAGGTCGCGGCCAAACGCCTTGAGCGCGGGCGTCTTGACCTCGCCTTTTTTGTCCGGCGTTTTCTCGGTGGACGCCGGGATGGAGGATTCGTCTCCGGTGAAATTCGGGTCCAGCTCCTTCAAAATTTCCTGGCGGCATTGTTCGATGTCCACGTCCAGATCCTTGAGCACGCTGGCGGCGATGCCGTCGCCCTCGCGGAGCAGGCCGAGCAGGATGTGTTCGGTGCCGACGTAGGTGTGATTAAGCGCCTTGGCCTCCTTTTGCGCCAGCGCCAGCACCTTCTTGACGCGCGGCGTGTAGGGGATGCTGCCGATCATTTTCTGATCGGGGCCGGTGCCGACTTTTTTCTCGACGGCGAGCCGCACGGTTTCGAGGTCGAGGCCCATTTTCTGGAGGACGTTGACGGCGACGCCCGTGCCGAGTTTGATGAGGCCGAGCAAAAGGTGTTCGGTGCCGATCACGTTGTGATTGAACTGGTCGGCTTGCTTCCGAGCCAGCGCGAGCACCTGCTGCGCGCGCGGCGTGAAATTACTCATGGCTTCGTCGCTCATACTCACTTTATTTTGCTACGAATCGGACGGTTTGTCCAATGCCAAGAGGAAAAAATCATTCGTGCGGGCGGCAAACAATTTCCGCTCCCCGGCGGCAGAATTTCCAGGCGCAACGTGTTAACCGCAAATCGCTAAACCGGTCCTAAAGCACCCGCCGGGCGGGCAGGACACCCGCCGCGGTTTTCAGCGCGGCGCGAACCAGGCGACATTCGCCGTAGCTGTATTTGCCGCCGAGCGATTCGACCACCCCGCCGAGATTTCCAAAACCGTGGCGCTCGAACGCGGCGGCAATATCCTGCTGCGCGCCGGCGGAAACAAGGCTGTTCACGTCAATCGCCTCGCCCGCGAGCATGGCTTCTTCGAGATGGGTGTAAATCGTGCCGTCCTTGAAACCGCGGATTTTTGCAATTTCCGAAACCGTCCTGCCCTGCCGGAAAAAATGCAGCGTCTCGCGCACCGTGTCCGACAGTGAAGCGGGCATCCTGCCTGCGCGAACAGGCGCGACGCCTGTGCCGCTGCCAAATGAATCGTCGGCGAAAATCTGGCGCGGGTTAGTCTGCAAATGGGCGGCGATCTCGCGCAGGAAAATCTCGCCAAATTCCGCAGCTTTTTCTCGCCCACGCCGCTGATGCGGGAAAATTCGGCGTCGTTCGCCGGATAAAACCGCGCCATCTGCCGCAGCGACACGTCGGAGAAAATGATGTACGGCGGCACGGCGCGTTCGTCGGCGAGCTGTTTGCGCAGGGCGCGCAGTTTTTCAAACAGCGCCTCGTCGCAGGCGATTTCGCCGGCGCGATGTTTCTCCGGCTCGGTCGGCGCCACGGGTCTGGTGAGCGTGATTTTCTGCCGCGATTTCAGCGCCGCGCGCCCGGCGTCGGTCAGCTCGACGATGTTGAACTTTTCCGCATTTTGAAACAGAAGGCCGAGCCGCACCAGTTCGCGGCCAATCGCGCCCCATTCGGCGCGCGTGTGTTCGCCGCCGATGTTGTAGGTGGAAAGGTTTTGATGGCCGAATTTGCGGACTTTTTCCGTCTCCGCGCCGCAAAGCACTTCAACGACATGCTGGACGCCGACGCCGAAACCGCTTTTCTCGCGGATGCGATAAACGCAGGAGAGAAATTTTTGCGCGGCGAGCGTGCCGTCCCAGGTCGCGCGCGGCGCAAGGCAGTTGTCGCAGCCGGCGCAGTTGATTTCGTAGCTTAGCGCGGTGCCCGTGCGCCGGCTCGAAGTTGTCCGCGGCGTGACAGCCGCATCCGGGGCGGATGCGCTCCTCGGAACGAACTTTTCCCCAAAATAGCCCAGCAAAAATTCCCGCCGGCAGGTGGCGATTTCGGCGTAATGAATCATCTGCTCCAGTTGCGCGCGGGCGATTTCGCGTTCCTGCGGATTCGGCTTTTCGTCAATGAACCGCATCTGCTTCACGCGGTCGCCGGGGCTGAACAGCAGCAGACATTCGCCCGGCAGACCGTCGCGCCCGGCGCGGCCGGTTTCCTGGTAATAGCCTTCGATGTTTTTCGGCAGATCGTAGTGAATCACGAAGCGGACGTTCGGCTTGTTGATGCCCATGCCGAACGCGATGGTCGCGCAAATCACGCGCGCCTCGTCGCGGAGAAAGGCTTCCTGATTCTTCGTGCGGTCGGCCGGCGTCCATGCCGGCGTGATACGGCAGCGCCTTCACGCCGTCGGCGGACAGTTTGGCGGCCATGCTGTCCGCCGTTTTGCGCGCCTGGACGTAAATGATGCCGCTTTCCTTTGGCCGCGCGCGAACGAACGAAAGAATTTGCTCGTAAGCGCCGGATTTTGCCGCGACGCGATAGGTCAGATTGGGCCGGTTGAAACTGGCGACGTAACACGCGGGGGTCTTCAGGTGCAGTTGCCGGACGATGTCGCCGCGCACGCGCTCGGTGGCCGTGGCGGTGAGCGCCATCATCGGCACATCGGGAAACATTTCCCGCAGCGACAACAATTGCCGGTATTCCGGCCGGAAGTCGTGGCCCCATTCGCTGATGCAATGCGCCTCGTCAATCGCGAACAGGTTCACGTTCCACTTTTTCAAATCCTCGAGAAAGCCGGACAGCATCAGCCGCTCCGGCGCGACGTAGAGCAGGCGGAATTCGCCGTTGTGCAACCCGCGCAGCCGCGGACGCGATTCGCCGGCGGCGAGCGAGGAATTCAAAAATGTCGCGGCGACGCCGGCGGCCTGCAGCGCGTCCACCTGGTCTTTCATCAGCGCGATGAGCGGCGAGACGACGACGGTGAGTCCGGGCCGCAGCAGCGCGGGCAGTTGGAAGCAGAGCGATTTGCCGCCGCCGGTCGGCAGCACGGCAAACACGTCCTTGCCGGCAAGCGCGTCGCGGATGATTTCCTCCTGCAACGGGCGGAAGGAACTGAAGCCGAAGAATTGTTTCAGCGGCGCAAGAAGTTGTTCGCGACGAAGGGTCACGGGTGAATAATAAAGCGCCGCGCGGCGGCTGGAAAGCGCTAGTTTTGAAGTGTGTGAACCTGCTGGAAAGTGCTGCTGCTCCGGGCTTTTAGGAAACCCGAAACCGATGGAGAATCTGGATTTCAACGATTTTTGGGCAACCACAACATATCTGGGCAGACGATAAATGGCCGCACAACTAATGGTGTTTTTTGGCCAAAAATACCGCAAATAAACATTGTGCAAAACGGGCATTTTTTCTACAATTTTTGCAGTCGTCCGCCGCGCAAAAACGGCGTCAGTGAGATTCAATTTTATGGCAAAAGATTCTGATTCGTCCGAAGAGAAAAATACTCCCGCGAGCGGCGCGGTGAAGGGAAGTTACGGCTCGGCCCAGCTCGGAAAACTCGAAGGTCTGGAGGCCGTGCGCAAGAAGCCCGGCATGTATATCGGCGGCACGGACGAGCGCGCGCTGCATCATTGCGTCTCGCGAGGTGCTGGACAATTCCGTGGACGAACATCTCGCCGGCCATTGCGACAAGATCGAAGTGACGATCCACGTGGACGGCTCGATTTCCATCCGCGACAACGGCCGCGGCATTCCGGTGGACATCCATCCGCAATACAAGATTCCCGGCGTCGAACTGGTGCTGACGACGCTGCATTCCGGCGGCAAATACGGCCAGGGCGGCTACAAATTTTCCGGCGGCACGCACGGCGTCGGCGCGAAGTGCGTCAACGCGGTGAGCGAATGGTTCGAGGTCGAGGTCTCGCGCGGCGGCGAAGTGCATCACATGGAATTCGAGCGCGGCAAGACGATCCAGAAACTTGCAGGTCATCGGCAAGGCCAAGAACACCGGCACGCTCATCACGTTCAAGCCGGACCCGGAAATTTTCCGCGACACGGTGGAGTTCAAGGCGGACATCATCTCGCAGCGGCTGCGCGAACTGGCGTTTTTGAATTCGGGCCTGGAAATCACTTTTCTGGACGAACGCCAGCCCGACGCGAAGCCGGAAGTCTTTTTATTACAAGGACGGCATCGAGGAATTCGTCCGGCAGCTCAACAAGAACAAGGAGCCGCTGCATCCCAAGCCGATTTCGTTCCGCAAGGAAACGAAGGAAAAACTGGACGACAAGGAAATCGAGGTCCACGTCGAGGTCGTGCTGCAATACAACGACAGCTACAACGACCAGGTGCTTTGCTACACGAACACGATCCACAATCCCGACGGCGGCGCGCATCTGTCCGGCTTCCGCAGCGCGGTGACGCGGGCCATCAACCAATACGCGAAGTCGAACGAGTTGCTGAAGGAGAAGGACCCGCAAATCACCGGCGACGACGTGCGCGAAGGTCTGACGGCGGTGATTTCGGTGAAGCACAGCGATCCGAAATTTGAATCGCAGACGAAGGTGAAACTGCTTTCGCCGGAAGTGGAAAGCATCGTCGGCTCGGTGAGTTACGAAGGTCTGATGAGCTTATTTCGACGCGAATCCGCCGGTGGCGAAGCGCATCATTGACAAGGGACTGAACGCCGCCCGCGCCCGCGAGGCCGCGCGCAAGGCGCGCGAAGCCGTCCGCAAATCCGCGCTGACCGGCGGCGGCTTGCCGGGCAAGCTGGCGGATTGTTCCGACCGCGATCCGGCGAACACGGAGCTTTACATCGTCGAGGGTGATTCCGCCGGCGGCTCGGCCAAGCAGGGCCGCGACCGGAAGTTCCAGGCGATCCTGCCGATTCGCGGCAAGCTCATCAACGTCGAGAAGGCGCGGCTCGACAAGGTTCTTCAGAACAACGAAATCCGCACGATGATCACGGCCATCGGCACGGGCATCGGCGACGGCGAGGGCGAAGGCGCGTTCGACATCGCCAAGCTGCGCTACCACAAAATCATCATCATGACCGATGCCGACGTGGACGGCTCGCACATCCGCACGCTGCTGCTGACGTTTTTCTACCGCCAGATGCCGAAGCTCATCAAGCACGGCTACGTTTACATCGCGCAGCCGCCGCTTTACAGCATCACGCGCAAGAAGAAGACCGATTACATTGACGACGACGTGCAGCTCAACCGCATCCTGCTGCAAAACGGCACGGAGGAAGTGAAGTTGAAAAATCTCGCGGACGGACGCGAGTTCGGCGCCGAAGCAGCTGGAGGAGATTCTGACGCTGCTCGAATCGCTCGACAAATACGCGACCTTCATCCGCCGTCAGGGCGGCGATTTCGGCGATTACGTCGAGAAACGCACGAAGAAGGGCACGTTGCCGCTGTTCATGATCAAGGTCCGCGAGGGCAACGACGAGACCGTCCATTATTTTGACGACCTGCGACGACGTGCAGAAGTTCAAGGACACGAACTCCGACCTGTTTCGGCAACGGCGACGCGAAGGAAGAGTCGCGACAAGCCGAAGAGCCAGACGCGCCGCGCGGTCGAGGCGATCTGCACCTGGAAAGCAAGGCCATCGCGGAATTGCTCGGCAAGCTTTCCAAAAAGGGACTGGCCGTGGACCATTACGCCGCGCAGGACAAGCCGTTGTATGAATTGATCGAGGGCGAAGGCGACAGGGCGACCGTGACGCCGCTGTTTTCCATCCCGGAAATTCTTGACCAGCGTGAAGGCCGTCGGCAAAAAAGGCATCCAGATGACCCGCTTCAAGGGTCTCGGTGAAATGGACGCGAAGGAACTTTTTGAGACGACGATGAATCCGGTCGATGCGCAAGCTGTTGCGGATTGATCTGACCGACGCGGTCGAGGCCGAGGAAATGTTCTCGCGGCTCATGGGCGAGGAAGTCGAGCCGCGCCGCCAGTTCATCGAGGACAACGCGCTGAACGTGCGCAATCTGGACGTTTAATCATTTTAGCTTTCCAAACCATTTTATGGCCGAGCCCAAAGACCCGAACGCCTTGCCGCCGTAAGCAACACGCCGCTGCTTCGCGCGCAGGACGAAAAGATCGCGAAGATCAATGTCGCGGACGAAATCAAGAATTCGTTCCTCGACTATTCGATGTCGGTGATCATTTCCCGCGCGCTGCCGGACGTGCGCGACGGGCTGAAACCTTCGCAGCGCCGCATCCTTTACGCGATGCACGAGCTGTCGCTGTTTCCCGGGCGCAAGCCTTACAAGTGCGCGAAAATCTGCGGCGACACTTCCGGCAATTACCATCCGCACGGCGAAGCGGTGATTTATCCGACGCTCGTCCACATGGCGCAGCCGTGGGCGATGCGCGAGCGGCTCGTGGACGGCAAGGGCAATTTCGGCTCCATCGAAGACGATCCGCCGGCGGCGATGCGTTACACCGAGGCGCGGCTCACGCATCTCGGCGCGGCGCTGATGGAGGACATGGACCGGGACACGGTGGATTTCGTCCCGAATTACGACGAGCGCATGACCGAGCCGACCGTTTTTCCGGCGGCGTTTCCCAATCTGCTCGTCAACGGCGGCACGGGCATCGCCGTCGGCATGGCCACGAACATGCCGCCGCACAATCTCGGCGAAGTCGTGGACGGCATCTGCGCGCAGATTGACAACCCGGAGATCACCATCGCGCAGTTGATGAAGCACATCAAAGGCCCGGACTTTCCGACGGGCGGCATGATTTGCGGCGTCGAGGGCATCAAAAATTATTTCACGACCGGCAAGGGCAGCGTGAAGTTGCGCGGCCGCGTCGGCTCGGAGGAAATCAAGGGCAACCGCGAGCAGCTCGTCATCACGGAGATTCCGTTCAACGTCAACCGCGCGGCGCTGGAGGAAAAGATCGCCGAGCTGGTGAACGAAAAAATCATCACGGAAATCTCCGCGATGCGCAACGAGTCCGACGAGAACACGCGGCTCGTGATGGAACTCAAGCGCGACGGCAATCCCAAGGTCGTCATCGCCAATCTTTACAAGCACACGCAACTGGAGGTGTCGTTCAGCGTCAATGCGCTCGCGATTGACCACGGCAAGCCGAAGACGCTCAATCTCAAGGAGCTCATCCAGTGCTACATCGAGCATCGCCGCGAAGTCATTTTGCGCCGCACGCGCTTTGAACTGAAGAAGGCCGAGGAGCGCGCCGAATTGCTCGAAGGCTATCTCATCGCGCTGGCGAACCTCGACGAATTCATCGCCATCATCCGCAAATCCAAGACGCGCGAGGAAGCGCGCGTCAAGCTGCTCGCGTTCGAGTGGACGCAAAAACAGGTCGAGCGCTGGGGCATTTTGATCCGCAGCGAAACGCGCGCTCGAAGCGGCCGCTACGCCTTGACCGAGCGGCAGGTGGACGCGATTCTGGAACTGCGCCTGTATCAATTGACCGCGCTGGAAATTGACAAGGTCGAAGCCGAATACAAGGAGCTGCTCGAACGCATCAAGGATTTGCTCGACATCCTCGCCAAGGAATCGCGCGTGATGACCATCATCAAGACCGAACTGCAAGGTCATCAAGGAAAAATACGCCACGCCGCGCAAGAGCCAGATCGTGCCCGACGAAGGCGAGATCGCCATCGAAGATTTGATCGTCAACGAAGGCGTCATCATCACGCTCACGCACAACGGCCTCATCAAGCGCACGAACGTTATCCAGCTACCGCGCCCAGCGTCGCGGCGGCAAGGGCGTCATCGGCATGACCACGCGCGAAGCCGCGACCGACGAGGACAAGGATTTCATCGAGCATCTGTTCACCGCCAGCACGCACGATTACCTGATGTTCTTCACGAACACCGGCCGCGTGTATGTCGAGCGCGTCCACGAAATTCCCGACATGGGCCGCGCGGCCAAGGGCCGGAGCATCGCCAACTTGCTGGAATTGAAGGCCGGCGAAAAAGTCGCCGCGCTCATCCGCATCCTTTCCAAAACCGACGCGAACAAGGAGGACGTGACCTGGCAGCAGTCCGGCGAACTGTTTTTCGCGACGAAGCAGGGGACGGTGAAGAAAACCTCGCTCAACGAATTTTCCAACGTCCGCAAGGGCGGCATCATCGCCATCGGCATTGATCCCGGCGACGCGCTGATCGAGGTGAAATCCACGCGCGGCAGCGTTGACGGCGGCGATCCGGGCGACGACGTCGTGCTGATCACCAAGGACGGCATGAGCATCCGCTTCAGCGAAGCCGACGTGCGCTCCATGGGCCGCGCCGCCGGCGGCGTCAAGGGCATCACTCTGGAGAAAGGCGACGAGGTCGTCGCACTGGCCGTGGTTGTTCCTGACGCCACACTGCTGGTGGCCGGCGAGAACGGCATCGGCAAACGCACCGCCTTTGAGGAATATCTGGTTCAGGCCGAGAGCGGGCTGCGCAAGCAGTCGCGCGGCGGAAAAGGACGCGTCACCATGAAGGTCGGCGAAAAGACCGGCGCCGTCGTCGGCGCGCTGACCGTCCGCGACCAGGACGAGATCATGCTCATCACCGTCGGCGGCCAGATGGTGCGCATCCCCGTGCAAGGCATCCGCGAGGCCGGCCGCAACACGCAGGGCGTGAAGCTGATTGAACTGGAATCCGGCGACAAATTGCAGGCCATCGCCCAGTCATCGGCGAGGACAAGGAAGACGCCGCCGGGGAGGAAAGTTAAAGGGGTGACATTTCCCCGAAACAATCCGCGGGTTTGGATTTTCCAAACCCGGACTGTTTCACAGCAAATGCCCCATCTTTGTCCGTTTCGTCTTCAAATACCGTTCGTTGTGCGGATTCGGCTTCACGCGAATCGGCACCTGCTCGACGATTTTCAATCCGTAGCCCTCCAGCCCGACGACTTTTTTCGGATTGTTGGTCAGCAGCCGGATGGTTTTCAGGCCGAGGTCCACGAGGATTTGCGCGCCGAGGCCGTATTCGCGCAGGTCCATGTCGAAGCCGAGCTTTTCGTTCGCCTCAACGGTGTCGTAGCCCTGTTCCTGCAATTTGTAGGCCTTGATTTTCGGCGCGAGGCCGATGCCGCGTCCTTCCTGCCGCATATAGACAATCACGCCGCGGCCGGCGTCGGCGATCTGCCGCATGGCCTGATGCAGTTGCGGCCCGCAATCGCAGCGGCGCGAGCCGAACACGTCGCCGGTCAGACATTCGCTGTGGACGCGCACCAGAACATTTTTTTGCCCGGCCACCTCGCCGCGCACGAGCGCCAGATGATGCTGGCCGTCGGTTTTCGAGCGATACAAATGCAGATCGAAATCGCCGTAATCGGTCGGCAGTTTCACGGCCTCGATCTTGCTCAACGAGCTTTTCGCGCGTGCGGCGGAATTGGATCAGGTCGGCGATGGTGCAGATTTTCAGGCGGAGCTTCTTGGCGAACTTTTTCAGTTCCGGCAGCCGCGCCATCGTGCCGTCGTCGTTCATGATTTCGCAGATGACGCCGATCGGGCGGCAGCCGGCGAGCTGGATCAAGTCCACGGCGGCTTCGGTGTGGCCGGCGCGCTGCAAAACGCCGCCGGGCCGCGCGCGCAGCGGAAAAACGTGGCCCGGCTGGACCAGATCCTCCGGCACGGCGGTCGGGCGACGCCATGATTTGAATGGTCCGGGCGCGGTCGGCGGCGCTGATGCCGGTGGTGATGCCGCGCGCGGCGTCCACGCTGATCTGGAAATCGGTTTTGAACGTCTCGCGGTTCTGGCGGACCATGCGCTCGATGCCGAGCTGCTCCAGCCGCTCGCCCGTCGTCGGCGCGCAAATCAAGCCGCGCCCGTGCTTGGCCATGAAATTGACCGCGGCGGGCGTGGCGAACTGCCCGGCCATGATCAGGTCGCCCTCGTTCTCGCGGTCGGCGTCATCCACGACAATGACCATTTTGCCGCGGCGGATGTCGGCGACGGCGGATTCGATGGTGTCGAAAATTTTATTCATTCGGCAAGGGCAGCATAGCCGCCGCCGGCGCCAATGCCAGCCGCAAAATTAATTAGATGCATGAATGGATTGGATAATCGATTCAAAAAACGTCGTCCGGCGCATTTTTTGCTTGTCGAGGCGCAAAAAAGGGGTTAATCTGGCGTTGTTCTTTCATTTTCCAGTAACCAAAAGGCATGGACAAGCGGACGCCAGTCAGTTTGCATTTTTAATCATGTCACCTGGCGGCTCCATTAAAAAAGCCGGCGGACTTTCCACCGGAAGTCCGGCGGGTCTGCTTCAGGAATGTCTCGCCTGCGGCGTGCTGGTCACGGAGGCGCGCGGACGCAAGTGCGTCATCATCGCCTGCACCGCCGAGGCCGCCGCGCATCTGCACAAGAAGGCGTCGCGGTTGAGAAACGCCCCGGTCGCTTCATTGCCCGCGCCGCTGCCCGAATTGATCCGCGCCGCCGTCAAGAGCGGCAAGCCGGTGATGAACCGGGAAATTGTGATTGAAACGCCGCGCGCCGGCGCGGCAACGCTGCGCGCGAGCATCCTGCCGGTGATCAAGCGCTCGCAATCGCAGGTGGTCGTGGTGCTGAACAATCTGACCTCCGCGCCGGTGTTCGAGCAGAACATGCGGCGGCTGGATCAGCTCGCCAGCCTGGGAACGCTGTCGGCCAGCATGGCGCACGAAATCAAGAACGGCATGGTCGCCATCAAGACGTTCGTGGATTTGCTGGCGCAAAAAAACCCGGACGACGAGCTGACCGAGGTCGTCCGGGCGCGAGTTGCAGCGCATCAACGCCATCGTGACGCAGATGCTGCGGTTCGCCGCGCCCAAAACCCCGGCGTTTGCCCCCGTGCGCGTCCATGATCTGCTGGACCATTCGCTGCGGCTGTTGCAGCACCAGTTCAGCGCAAAAATGATTTTGCTGCGGAAAGATTACAAGGCGCAGCCGGACACGGTGCGGGGCGACGACGCGCAGTTGCAGCAGGTCTTCATGAACCTGCTGCTCAACGCGCTCGAAGCGATGGGCACGAACGGCGTGCTGACGGTCGGCACGGAAATCGCGCCGGGTGAACACGGCGCGCGCGTTTTCAAAATTCAAATTCAGGACACCGGCGTGGGCATTCCGCCCGAAAATTTGAAGCGGCTGTTCGAGCCGTTTTTCACGACCAAGAAGAACGGCACCGGCCTGGGGCTGGCGATTGCCAAGCGCATCGCGCTCGAACATCAGGGCGCGATTGAAGTGTTGAGCGAAGCCAGGCAAAGGCTCGACGTTCACGATTTTGCTGCCGGCGGTTTAGCCGGCCGGACGTTCAGGCGCCCGGCGCAAGCAGCGGAATCCGGTCGCGTCCGCGCCGGCGATAAAATTTGAAATCCCGGTCGAGTGTCACGACCAGTGCGTCATCGCGTTCCTCGCTCATGGTCACGAGGCAGGCATCGGCAAAATCCATCGGCTGGCCGGAGTATTTTCGCATCAAGGCAAGAATGCGACCGATGTTGTGGCTGGAGTTGAAAGTCGGGTTCAAGACGCCCTCGCCGGCCAGCCGGATGACCGCCGTTTGATCAAATCCCGCGTAAGCCAGCCGCGCGCAAGTTTCCGACAGGACGGCATCGCACGTTTCAAAGGCGGCAAATCTGGAAAACTGACCCACCGCCCAGTTGTGATATTCGTCCTTTCGATCGAAATAGGCAATGATTGGCCCGGCATCAACGATTATCTTTTTTGGCATATTGCTTCAGATAATCCTTGCTGGTGGACAGGTCGCCCGGACCACTGAAAATGCCGCACAAATGTTTTGCCTTGTCATGCGCGGAGAGACGGCGTTTGCCGTTGATGATTTTTTCCGTCTCCTCGCGCAACAACTCGGAGACGTTCGGGTGAATGCTCTTGAGCCGGGCCTTGGTCCCGTCCGGCGCCTTGAAAATGACTGTTTCCATGCCCGCAACGTATTACAGAAATGGCACAAGTCAACATACCATTCTGGCCGCCCGGTTTATTCCCCGACGAGGTGATACGACTCCACGGTGTCGCCGCCGAGATGATGGCTCGGATGCGCCTTGATGGAGAAGCTGAAGGCGACGGTGAAATCCTTCGGGCCGGTGCCGTTGTCCGTGAGCCGGAAAGTCAGCGCGCCCGTCCAGCTCCGCAAATCGCGATAGACGGTGTAGAATTGGTCCTGCAACCGGCCGTCCACGGCGTTGAAATCGTGCGTGGTGCGCAAACCCCAGTTGTCGTTCAGCCGGTAAAACATCGTGCTGCTGATGAGATTGTCGCCGCTGTCCACGAAGCCGCTGCGTGAATAGACGTGGCCCAGGCTCCAACTCCACCATTCGTTCGGCGTGAAGGTGATTTGATGGTAGGCCAGATTGAAATGGCCGTCGTTGATGTCGTAGCGCGTCTGCGAATTCAGCGCCAGCCACGAGCGCGGGCGGAACGCGAGGTCGGAATAAAAGTCGTTGAACGTGTTCTGGCCGGACGATCGGATGCAGCCGCCAGTCGAGCAGGACGTTCCAGTCCAGCAAATTTTCCAGTTCGCCGCCGCGCTTGGTTTGCAGCGTGTTGCGCAGGCCGAAACGGATGACGTTTTCGCTGTCAATCGAATCAATGTCGTTGTAGTCGGGCAGTTGAATCGGCAGCAGCATCGGGCTGGGCGACGCGGAATCGAATTGCGGCAATTGCGGCGGCAGCGTGCTCGGCCGCGGCACGAAGGCGTAGCTCACCGACGGCTCGATGATGTGGCGCAGGCCGTCCACGTCGAGCAGATGGTTCGTCGCGCCGGTCCAGAGCCGCGAGGATTTGAAGGACACGTCCAGGCCGGTGTTGAAAATTTTCCGGTAGGTCTCGCGGTTCGTCGCGCCCGGCCCGGTTTCGGCGCTGTAATAAGTGAACCGCCCGCCGGCGCGCGGCGTGACGTTCAGCCAGCCGAAAAACGTCCACGGCAGCAGCAATTGCTGGAACGTGTCGGCGCGCGCGGCGGAATAATCGGACCCCGGCCCGTTCGTGCCGGCGAAGAGGGAATTGGTCGCGGCCAGCATCCGGCGGTAGTAGCCGGCGGAACTTTCGCTCTCGTAAAACACCGGCGTGTCAAAAACCTGCTGCCGCCAGCCGGTGAGCTTCACGTCCGGCAGCCGCTCGACCTGGTCGAAGAAATCGTTGACGCGCGGCGTCGTCAGCGCGTCGAGGCTCCAGTTGTCCGAATGTTTGTTGACCTCGACGAACGTGTTCGGCTGGGGATTATCGGCGTAATCGCCTTCAAAAAAATCGTGCAGCATCAGCGGGTCGCTCTGGTAATTCACCTGCGCCTTGACGTTCAGGTTCGTCCACGGCGTCGCCTGCCAGCCGAAATACAGGCGCTGCCGGTTTTCTGGAATCGGCCCCAGATTCGAAAAATATTCGTTCCTTCGCTGGAGTTGGGAGTCTGGTCGTGCAGGTAATAATACTTGAACATCACGTCGCCCCAGCGGTCGAGGTGCAGGTTCAAGTCCGGCCCCGCGCCGACGCCGCGCCGCTCGCGATAGTCCGCGTGCACCACGCCGTCCATCGTGTCGTTCAGCCACCACGAGTAGGTGCCCAACAAATACGGCCCGAAGGCGCTGCGGTAGCCGGGCTGGAAATTGAAGTTGTTCGCGTGCGGGCCGAGGTTGCGCTGGTAATACGGATAATAAAACGCCGGCACGCCGTCCAGGAACACCACCGCGTTCCACGCCTCGATATACTGGCCGGGAACCATCCGCATCCGGCTCGCGCGGACATAGACCGCCGGGTCGCTCACGTCATCCGTCGTCACCAGGATGTTCCGCGCGGAATAAACCTTGTTGCTGATGTCGCCCTGCAGGTCGCGTCCCGCGGCGAACACCGGCGGTTTGCCCGTGCGGAATTGTTCGCTCCGCATCTGGTGCGTCTTGAAATTGTAATTGATGTGCTCGCCGACCCAGAGTCCGCCGGCCTGCTCGATGCGCACGCGGCCGTCGGCCTCGATCTCGCCGCTTTGCGGATGAATCGTCCCGCTGTCCGCCGTCAGGAAGGTGTCGCCGTATTTCACATAAAAGTTCGTCGCGGTGACGATGTCTCCCGTTTCGCTCACTTCAACGATCCCAACCGGAGAGCCGGGAATGATTTGAGTCTGCGCGCCAAATTCCAGCGAGGGCGGCTCCTGCGCCGAAACAGCCGGTGAAAAGGCGGCGGCAATAAAAATCAGCGCGGCAATGGCGGGCCTTCGCCACCCCGAAGTCCCGCCCGCCGCTGATTCTTGCGAATCGCGGGTGTTTTTGGTTTGCGCGGGTGCAACACCGGCCACGGCCACGCAGGCGGGCAAAAGGTTCATCAAGCACGGCCAATTAAACAGAATGAAACCCGGCTGCCAAGCGCGATTTCGCAACCGGGCTGCTGCGGTGCATCCAGATCACTGCACCTGGAACGCCGGTCTCCGACCCGGCTGGTGTTGAAAAACGCCCTGAAACGCGCCGGATCGGAGATCGGCGCTCCGCCGTGCCACAGAAGTCGGGGGGCAATCAAGCTGTGTTCCGTGTCCTTGAAGTGCATGAAACAACTTGCATCAAAACCCGATTAGCGATAAATCGAGTTTATGAAAGTGCAGTCCTGTTTGAAGATGACTTGCCTGCTGTTGCTCATCACCCCCGCAGCTTGGGCGCAGAGTTTGGGAACCTCCAATCTTTTGGAAGGTCCTGCTGCGGGCAGCGACAGCGTGGTGCTCGCGGCGGCCAGCGCGTGGACGGCCACGGCGAATGATTCCTGGCTGCATTTGAGCGCAGCCAATCAAAGCGGCACGGGAAGCGCCAATGTGATTTTCACGTTTGACGCCAATTCCGGGGCGACGCGCACGGGCACGCTCACCATCGCCGGCCAGACGCTCACCGTCACCCAAGCCGGTGCCACCTATGTTGCCATTACCCAACGCGACTACCTTGGTGTCCACGGGATTATATTCGCCCTCTGGCGTGGCGGTGGACGGCGCGGGCAATGTCTACATTGCCGACTACTGGAGACAGCGCGATCAAGGAATGGTGGCCGCCAGCAATACCGTCACCACTCTGGTGTCTTCGGGATTGTATTCTCCTTATGGCGTGGCGGTGGACGGCTTGGGCAATGTTTATATCGCCGACACCTATAACAACGCGATCAAGGAATGGTTGGCAGCCAGCAACACTGTCATCACGCTGGTGTCTTCGGGATTATCTGGGCCTTATGGCGTGGCGGTGGACGGCGCGGGCAATGTCTATATCGCCGACACCTACAATAACGCGATCAAGGAATGGTTAGCGGCCAGCAACACTGTCACCACGCTCGTGTCTTCGGGATTAATACTGGCCCTTTGGCGTGGCGGTGGACGGCGCGGGCAATGTCTACATCGCCGACACGGCAACAACGCGATCAAGGAATGGATGGCCGCCAGCAACACCGTCACCACGCTGGTGTCTTCGGGATTATATGGGCCAACCGGCGTGGCGGTGGACGGCGCGGGCAATGTCTATATCGCTGATAACTGGAACAATGCGATCAAGGAATGGGTGGCGGCCAGCAACACCGTCACCACGCTGGTGTCTTCGGGATTGTCTTCATCCCTATGGTGTGGCGGTGGATGGCGTTGGCAATGTCTATATCGCCGACACTGGCAACAACGCGATCAAAGAACTGCCCCGCGCCTTCGTGGACACCACACCCAAAACGGAACCAGCATCAGGCGGCAGCGATACATTGCCCACTGGTGCTGCCCGCCACAGGCCAACTTGACCGGGCCGTTTGCCCCGGTCAGCGACTCGCCGTGGTTGACCATCACCGGTGTCACCAACGGCGTGGTGAGTTTTGCCTTCACCGCCAATCCCTCTGCCACAAACCGAACGGCCAACCTCACCGTGCTGGGAATGGTTGTTCCCGTCACCCAAAGGGCGGCGCCAGTCCTCACAGATGTTGCCATGTTGAATAACGGTGCGTTCCAGTTTGGCTTCAGCAACAATCAGAGCGCTTCCTACACCGTATGGACGACAACCAATTTGTCGTTGCCGCTGACGAACTGGACGCTGCTCGGCCCGCCTGAAAGCAATGGTTCCGGCCAATACCAGTTCACCGACCCGGCGGCGACGAATGATGTCCAGCGCTTCTACCGCGTGACCTCGCCATAGGGTTTAGCCGGAACGAAGCTGTTGAAAAGCGAAGCCGCCACATCGTTCCGGCATAGACAGATGAGGGCCTTGAGTGAGTATCGCCGGAGCCGCCGTCGGTGCCGGCCGTTCCGCTGTCGCGGTTCGTATTCTGTTCGGCCCAATTCGGCTGTAGTCCGTTACGCCGTCTGGCAGCGCGGCGTGCGGCGGATAAATTGCGGGCCGGCCGCGCGGCGCGGATTCGTGGTTGAATTAAATTGTTTTTCGCAGCATCCTCGGCGCGTGAGTCATCTCAACCAGGCCAGAAAAGTTTTCGACATCGAACTGGCCGCGCTCAAACAAGTGCGCGCGCAGCTCGACGCGTCGTTTGACCGCGCGGTTGAAACGATTGCCGAAACGATCAAACGCCGCGGCAAAATCGTCGTCGCTGGCATCGGCAAATCGGGCAACATCGGCCAGAAAATCGCCGCCACGCTCACCAGCACCGGCTCCGTGAGCGTGGTGCTCAACAGCGTGGACGCGCTGCATGGCGACCTGGGCATCGTCGCCGATGGCGACGTGATTCTCGCCTTGAGCTATTCCGGCGAGTCGGAGGAATTGCTGAACCTGCTGCCGGCGCTCAAGCGGTTTTCCGTCAAAATCATTTCGCTCACGGGCAATTTGAAATCGTCGCTGGCCAGACACAGCGACGTGGCGCTGAACGTCAAGGTTCCGAAGGAGGCCTGTCCGTTCAACCTCGCGCCGACGAGCAGCACCACGGCGATGCTGGTGATGGGCGACGCGCTGGCGATGGCGGTGTTGCAGGCGCGCGGTTTCCGGCGGAAGGACTATGCGCGGCTGCATCCCGGCGGCGCGATTGGCCGCGCGATGCTGCTCAAGGTCGGCGACATCATGCGCGCCGGCGAGCGCAATGCCGTCGCGGACGAGCAATCTCCCGGTGAAGGACGCGCTGCTGGTGATGACGCGCGCCAAGTCCGGCAGCCTGGCCGTGGTGAACGCGCGCGGCAAGCTCACCGGCGTTTTTACCGACGGCGATTTCCGGCGGCACATGGCTTCGGATGAAAATCTCCTCTCGCGTCCGCTGAAAAAAGTGATGACGCGAAATCCCATCTGCATTTCCCACGAAGCCCTGGCCGCAGGAGGCTTTGAAAATTTTCAACGAGCGGAACATTGACGATTTGATCGTGGTGAACGCCGAGGCGCGAGCCGGTGGGCCTGGTGGATTCGCAGGACCTGCCAAAACTGAAAATCATGTGAGCACACCGGATCCGTCGGAGCGGCGCGCCCGCGCCTGTCGTTCCCGTTTTGCAGGGCAAGGTCTAAATCCGAAAACAGGAATTGGGGTGCGCCTGGACGCGCCTCGCGTCCAGCACCTTGCGCGTGAGACCGCCCAAAACGTTCGGAGCTTTTCAGTGCGCTCAAGGTTTTCCGCGAGGGCGCGGAAAACGGCACGCGCGGCACGTGCGCTCCCCATTCCACTTCGGTCTTCGGCTCAAATGGTCAACGGTTCTCAATGCAACCGTCGGAAAATTTCCGGCGCGGCCCCGAAAACTCCTTTGAACGCGCGGGAGAAATGGAATTGGTCACTGAAGCCGGCGCGTTCGGCGACCTGCTTGACCAGCGCGCCGGGCTGCCGGAGCCATTCGGCGGCGAGGTTCATTTTCAGGCGCATCAAGAATTGGTATGGGCATTGGTGGTCAAATTTTTGGAAGAGCCGGCAGAGATAGGCGGCGTCCACGTGACATTCCCGGGCGATTTGCTGCAGCGTCTTGAGCTGCGCGAAGTGTTTTTCCATGTGCTCGCGGCATTGCTGGTAGGTGGCGAACGACAGCGTCTCCGCTCCCGCCGCCGGCACGCGGGCCTCGGAGATTTTCAGCGCGAGACATTCCAGCAACCTGCGGCAGAGTTCCGCGCTCCGGGGCGAGCCGCGCTGGCCGCAACGGATGAGTTCATCAAACATGTTTTGGATTTCGTTCGGCGGAAAGATTTGTGAGACCGCGCCCGGCGGCAGGCCACACCCGCGTAAAATGTCCCTTGATTTTGTGCCGGCAAAGTCCACGAAATATTTGACCGGCGGATCGGCGGGGTCGGCGGTGATGTCCTGCCGCATGCCGGGGCCGTAGGAAAAAACCATGCCGGGCTGCAACGGATGGCGGTTTTGTTTCAGTTTCAACGAACCCTGCCCGCGCACCACGTATTCAATTGAATAAAATGGAAACGTCGCGCGGTGGATTTCGTAGTCGGGCGCGCAATGTTCGCAGCCGCCGCTGACGACGGACAAGGCCGCGCGTTTTGGAGGGTTGAGGTTGAGGTAAAACCGCCGCGCGGCGGAAACCTGCGGCGAGAAGAATGCCGGCGCCGCGGCGGCCGGCATGGTCGGCTGCGGGAGCGTCATAAAAAGTCAATAATCGTCATTCTCTGGCAAACTATCGTCATTCCCCCGGCGGCTTGTCCAGTGTATTTTAGCCGGCATAATATCGGCATTCAACCAATACAAATCTTTATGGAAGACATAAAACGAGTCATTGAAAAAGATCCGCCGCTGAAAAAGGACGACTTGATCGTCATCACCGGCGCGGGCGGATTCATCGCCGGCAATCTGGCGCTGCATTTCAAGAAAGAAGGGCTTCACCAACATCCGCGCGGTGGACAAGAAGCCGCTGTATGAATGGTATCTGCACGTTCCCGGCGTCGAGAACCTCTGCCTCGACGTGAGCAACGAGGACAATTGCCAGCGCGTCTGCGAAGGCGCGGTGGAGGTCTATAACCTCGCCGCCGACATGGGCGGCATGGGATTCATCGAGCGTTTCCGCGTCGAATGCCTGCGCTCCATCCTCATCAACACGCACATGGTCGAGGCGGCCTACCGGGCCGGCGCGCGCCGCTATTTCTTTTCCTCAGCTCCGCCTGCGCCTACAACACCCTGTTGCAGCAGGACCCGAACGTCCGCGCGTTGAAGGAATCCGACGCCTATCCCGCCATGGCCGAACGCGGCTACGGCTGGGAAAAGTTGATGTGCGAAATGTTCTGCCAGGAATACTGGGCCGAACGCGGCATGAAGACGGCCATTGCCCGTTTCCACAATGTCTATGGCCCGCACGGCACCTGGGACGGCGGCCGCGAAAAGGCGCCCGCCGCGCTTTGCCGCAAGGTCATCGAGGCGCATTGACACCGGCAAAAAGGACATCACGATCTGGGGCAACGGCCACCAGACGCGCAGCTTCATGTATATTGACGACTGCGTGAAGGGCATTGACAAGATCATGCACTGCGACGACTTGATCGCCACGCCCATCAATCTCGGTTCCAGCGAACTGGTTTCCATCAACGAACTGCTCACCAAGATTGAAAAAATCGCGGGCGTGAAGATGAACCGCAAATACGACCTCGACGCGCCGAAAGGCGTGGCGGGCCGCAACTCCGACAACACGTTCATCAAGAAAGTGCTCAAGTGGGAACCGGCCACGACGCTCGACAAGGGCCTGGCGGTCACTTACAAGTGGATCAAGGACCAATATCACGCCCGCAAGGCCGGCAAGCGCGTGGGAGTCGGCTGATGAAAACATGTCGCCGCGTCGCCAAATTGCTCGGCGCCATTCCCAACCGCCTGCAACTCGCGGGCGGTTGGATTGACCAGCCGTTCGTTTCGCGGCACAACCCCAAGCCGCCCGGCTCGATGGTGGTGGTGCAGATCGAACCGGATTTCCGCCCGATGGACCGTCCGGCATCGCCAGCGGCACGCGCGCCATTGCGATGAAATTTGGAACGGCAAACTGCCCAACCGTCCGCTGGACGAATTGGCGCGCGAACTTTACGAGGCGGAAAACAAGGGCAAGGCCGAGCCGAGCGGTTCGCAGGACATGATCGGCCTGGTTTATCCCGGCGTGAACCGGCTGGATTACGACTTCAAAATCCACGGCGGCGTTTTCCCGTCGCACATCGAATCGTGCAACAGCGCCAAGGTCGCGCGCTGGTTGAGCAACGTTTTGCATTTGATTCCCGGTCGAGCCGCGGCCCGACGGCTACAGTCCGCTCGGCGATAAAAAATCTGGAGCCGAAATGGGTCGCCAGGCTCGGCCAGTCGGGCAAGAGATTGCTACGACGCCATCGTCAAAATGGACGCCAAAGAGCTCGGCGCGTCGCTCAATCTGAACATGAAATGCTGGGAAACGCTGCTGCCGCACGTCGTCCGCCATCCGCTGCTTCGCGTGGATTTGATGCCGATTCTGCAAGGCGTATCAGAAGCAATACTCTCGGCGCGATGTATTCCGGCTGCGGCGGCGGATATCTGATTGTGGTTTCCGAAAAGCCGGTGCCCGGCGCGTTCAAGGTCAACTGTGCGAACCCAAAAATGACGGCTGACCCCGTAACTCAGTCGTCCTCGTCGTCGTCCTCGTAATCGAAAATAGAAAATCGAGGACGAGAACGAGAACGAGAACGAGAACGAAATGACGACTGAATCGAAACAAAAAACAATTATCGTGTCCGGCGGGTTCGACGACATCCGCTCGCGCGACCTGCGCTTTCTCGAAGAAGCCGCCAAGCTCGGCGAACTGACGGTCGTTGTTCTGGCCGGATGCGGTGCTGCAAAAACTCACCGGCAAGCCGCCGAAATTTCCGCTGGCCGAACGGCTGTATTTTCTGAACGCCGTCCGCTACGTCGGCAAAGTTGTGGAGGCGGATGCCGCGACGGATTTCAATTCCCTGCCGAAAAACCTGCGCGCCGATCTCTGGGTGGACGCAGAATTCACGGCCAGCTCCGCGCGCGAAAAATTTGCCGCTGAAAATAAAATCGCCTATCGCGTTTTCGGCGCGGATGAACTGAAAGGGTTTCCCGAACCGCCGCCGTTGCCGTCCAATCCCGGCAGAAAGAAGGTCATCGTCACCGGCAGCTACGACTGGTTTCATTCCGGCCACGTCCGGTTTCTGGAGGAAGTCAGCGCTTACGGCGACCTTTACGTCGTCGTCGGCCATGACGCGAACATCCGGCTGCTCAAGGGCGAAGGGCATCCGCTGATTCCGCAGGACGAACGGCGTTACGTTGTCGGCTCCATCAAGTTCGTGAAGCAGGCGTTGATTTCAACCGGCCACGGCTGGCTGGACGCCGACCCGGAAATCAGAAGGTTGAAGCCGGACATTTACGCCGTGAACGAGGACGGTGACAAGGGCGGCAAGCGCGAGTATTGCCGGAAAGCTCGGCATCGAATATCTTGTGCTCAAGCGCACGCCCGCGCCGGGTCTGCCGAAACGCAGCAGCACCGACTTGCGGGGCTTTTGATTTGCTTTCGCGCTGCTATTCCAGCCCGCAATTTTTCCGGGCGCGCTTCAAGACCTTCTGCGCCAGCGTCCGCGCTTTGGCCGCGCCGTCGTTCAAAACCCGGTTGACGTAATCCAGATTCGCCGCCAGCTCCGCGCGTTTCTTCCGCGCTCCGGCAAAATAATTCCAATAATTTTCAAACAGCGCCTTCTTCAAATCGCCGTAGCCAAGGCCGCCGGCGCGCAGCCGGTTTTCAAAATCGTTCCCGATTTCAGCCGCTGCGACGAGTTTCAGAAGCTGAATCGCCAGGTTCTTTTCCGCGTCCGGCTTCGGTTCCGCCGGCGTGCGTGAATCCATGACGATGCCCATGATTTTTTTCCGGATGGCTTTTTCGTCGCCGAAGATTTCAATCGTGTTGCCGTAGCTCTTGCTCATCTTCTGGCCGTCCGTGCCGGGGACGACGGCGACCTCGTCGCGGATTTGCGGTTCGGGGATCACGAACGTCTCGCCGTAAGTGTTGTTGAACTTGATGGCGATGTCGCGCGTGACCTCGACGTGTTGCTTCTGGTCCTTGCCGACGGGAACGATGTTCGAGTCGTAAATCAAAATGTCGGCGGCCATGAGCACCGGATAGGCGAAGATGCCGTGGTTCGGCGCAATGCCACGCGCGATTTTTTCTTTGTAGCTGTGGCAGTTTTCCAGCATCGCCATCGGCGTCAACGTGGTCAGCAGCCACGCCAGTTCGGTCACTTCCGGCACGTCGGATTGGCGGAAGAAGACGGTCCGCGCCGGGTCGAGGCCGCACGCGAGAAAATCCAGCGCCACGTCCAGCGTGTTTTTGCGCCGTTCCTTCGCGTCGAACAGCGACGTCATCGAATGATAATCCGCGATGAAATAAAACGCCTCGCCCTTTTCCTGAAGCTCGATGGCGGGCCGCATCATCCCGAAATAATTTCCGAGATGCAGCGCGCCGCTGGGCTGGATGCCGGATAAAATTCGCATGGAAAGATTTTAACGCAAAGAACACAAAGAACACGAAGAAAATCGGATTTGCGTCCGGCCAAAATTAGCCTATTTTTAGGCCATGACGATTCTCAAATCCAGCCAGTTGAAATCCGACGCCGGTCGGGTTCTCGACCGCGCGATTCGCAAGCCGCAATACGTTGAGCGCAACGGCACCTTGCTGGTGATCACCCTGGCCAACCTGGTCCCCGCGCGCGACGAGCCGTTGCTGTCTCCTTGGGAAATCCGGGCCAGACACCTCGAAAGTTTTTATGATTCAGCCAAAGCCTGGTGAGGTCTGGTGGATTGACATGGGAATGAAGGGCAAATTCCGCCCTCTGATGGTCGTTTCACGCGAAGACCCGCAAGCCGAAAGGGCATTGAGTGTCTGCGTGCCCTGCACCACAACCATCCGCGGTGGAAGCTATGAGGCGCGGCTGCCACGCGTCAAATGGATGCCGGGGTCCGACGACGGCGTTGCGAATGTGCTGGGCATTGAATCCATTGAACACCACCGATTCGAGCGGCGCGCGGGGCGTTACGAACCTTCCGTGCTCGCGTCCGTTCGCAAGCGCATTGCCTGGATGCTTGAAATGTAAAAACCCGGCTTCATTGAATGTTGGATCTTGAAATTTTCTCCAACGTTCCCGCCTTCACTTCCCACCGCTGCAATTCTTTTCCCAGTTCGCTCGGCCAGTTTTCCCCGGTGGCGGTCATGAACACCTGGCCGCCGGCCTTGCGCGCCTGCCCCAGCAGCGGCAGCAGACCGCCGCGCCGCTTCGCGTCCAGTTCGCCCATCACGTCGTCAATCAGCAGCACCGGCGGCGACCCATGGAGGCCGGCGAGGAATTCCGCCTGCGCCATCTTGAGCGCGACGGCCAGCGTGCGCTTCTGTCCCTCGCTGCCGAACTGCGCGGCGGATTTTTCGTCGAGCAGCAGTTGCAACTCATCGCGGTGCGGCCCGACCAGCGTGAAACGGCAGCTTTGCTCGCGCGCCCGCGACTGCGCGAGCTCCACGGCGAAATCGTTTTTGACGCTGGGCTGGTATTCGATCCTCAATTCCTCCGCGTCGTTGGAAATGCGCCGATAAGCGAGCCGCGCGAGCGGGGAAAATTTCGGCGCCAGTTCGCGGCGCGCGCGGATGATTTCGCCGCCCAGCTTGACGAGTTCGGCGGAAAAACTCTCCAGCGCCGCCTCGTCCATCCCGCCGTGGCGGGACTGTTTCAACAGCGCATTCCGGCTGCGGACCGCGCGGGTGTATCGCTGGAGCAGCGGCAGATAACCCGGCTGCGTCTGCGCCAGCAGCAAATCCATGAACCGCCGCCTCGACCGGGCCGCGCCCTTGACCAGTTGCAAATCCTCCGTGCAAAAGACGACCGCCCGCAGCGCGCCGAAATAATCGGCAAGTTTTTTCACCGGCTGCCCGTCCAGCGCCAGTTTCCGCTCGCGCGCCGACCAGTAGATTTTGATTTCGTGTCCGGCCTGCCCGACGACGTTGCCGCCGACGAAATAGCCCCTGGCGCCGTGCCGGATCATCTGCGCGCCGCCGACGCCGCGAAACGAGCGCAGCGTGGCCATGAGATAAATGCATTCGAGGATATTGGTCTTGCCCTGCGCGTTGTCGCCGAGCAGCAGATGGAAGCCGGGCGAAAAATCCGCGTCCAACCGCGCGTAATTGCGGAAGTCGCGAAGTCGCAAATGGGCCAGATGCACGCGAAGAAAATGGAGCGCGGACGGTTTGTCCGCGAGTTTTTTCAACGTTGGAATTGCGGCTGCCCGCCGTTTTCAAGAAAGAAACTTACGCCATTCCGCCCGTTTTGTTAGCCTTTTCCGGGCGAAAGCCGGAATGATTTTCACCATGACCAGCACCGTTAAGCAACTTGAACAGCAACTGGACAGTTTCGACGCCACGCAACGCAAGGACGCGCTGGCGCGGCTTTGGGATCTGGCGCGGTCGGGCAAAATTCCGCTCTCCCCGCCGGGCGCGGCCGTGAATCTCCACAGCCACACCTTTTTTTCCTACAACGCCCGCGGGTATTCGCCGTCCAAGTTCGCGTGGCTGGCGCGCCAGCGCGGGCTGGCTGGCGGCGGGCATCGTGGATTTCGACGTGCTGGACGGATTGGAGGAATTTTGGGCGGCGGGCAGGCTCCTCGGCCTGAAACGCTGCGTGAGTCTGGAGTCGCGCACGTTCGTTCCGGAATTTTCCACGCGCGTCATCAATTCACCCGGCGAACCGGGCATTGCCTACCACATGGGCGTCGGCTTTCCGCGCGAGCCGCGGCATCCACTGCTCGCGCAAATGCGCCGCACCGCCGGTCAACGCAACCGCGAACTCGTCCGCCGGGTGAATGAATTCCTTAAACCGGTTGTACTGGATTACGACAAGGACGTTCTGCCGCTCACGCCGAATGGCAACGCCACCGAACGCCACATTTGCGAGGCGTATGCCAGAAAGGGCGACGCGGCTTTTTGGAAACAGAAGCTCGGCGATTGTCCCGCCGAAGCCGGAAAACTTCAAGCCCTAATCCGCTCGAAGACGATGAAACAGGGCGGCGCGGGTTACGTCCGGCCGGGCGGGGATTCGTTTCCCCTGATGGCGGACATGAATCAATTTGTTTTGGAATCCGGCGCAATCCCGACTTTGACGTGGCTTGACGGCACGACAGAGGGCGAAAAGGCCATCGAAGAACTGTTTCAGATCGCCATGTCCAGCGGCGCAGCGGCCATCAACATCATTCCCAACCGCAATTACACGCCGGGCGTGAAGGACCGGAAAGCTCCGGAATCTTTACGACGTGGTGGCGCTGGCGGAAAAGCATCATTTCCCGGTCATCGTCGGCACGGAAATGAACGCGCCGGGCAACAAATTCGTGGACGACTTCAGCTCGGCGGAACTGAAACCGCTTGCGCCGGTGTTTCTGAAGGGTGCGCACATTGTTTATGCCCATTCCGTTTTGCAGCGCGAAAGCGGACTCGGCTATTTGAGCGCCTGGGCAAAAAGGAATTTTCCATCCGTGAAGGCAAAAAACGGATTCTTTGAAAAGCTCGGCCGCGAACTCCAGCCGGCAAACGAAGACAAATTGCGCAGTCTGCCGCCGGATGTGACGCCGGAAAAAATTCTCGCCGGAATCAACGGATGACAAGCCGGTTGGTTCGTGAATTCAATTTAACCCGAAAACCGAAGTGGAATGGGGAGCGCACGCGCCGCGCGCGCCGTTTTCCGCGCCCTCGCGGAAAACCTTGAGCGCACTAAAAAATTCCGGGCGTTCTGTGCGTTCTCACGCGCCAGGGGCTGGACGCGAGGCGCGTCCAGCCGCACCCGGGGGCGGGTGCGCTCCCCAATTCCTGTTTTCGGATTTGAGGCCCGTGCCGTCAACACCGGTGACACTGGTGATGCTCCGGGCCTGTGACAAAAGAAAAAGGCCGGACGACAGGTCCGGCCTTACACACAATCACACTTGAGAACCAGTGCTCTAAAACCAAGATAATCCTATCACGAACCCGCCGCCTGTCATGTCACCAGTGTTGGTGACATGGGGTCCCGGGATTATGTATTTCCCAAACGCAGATTTATTGTGAAAACCAATAACAATGCGGTCAAAACTGGTGTTTTCAAACTAGCGGCTTTACAAGGCCGAATTTGGCACGAAATTCACGGCCTTGGAAAAGAAGGAAACAAATACACAGTAACCGGAGGAATTGGCTTTTTGAGCGCACTCGTAAGAATCGTCTGTGGAGGGATTTCAAATTCCCTGACTACGGAATTGATAGTGACCGTTACATGCCCCCCCAAGAACTTCTGTGTTGGGTGGAATAAAAGGAGCGCTTAAAAAGACTTCGTCACATGCATTTGCTGCACGGACGTTCGGCAATGGCCCAAAACCATATTCGGAAACTGGATTAACGTCTTGGCCATATTCCAACTCCCAATAATTGTTGGGGCCAGAATTATAACCACCACCTCCTCCTCCAATGAAATTGTTAAACGTTTTGCAGATTAAACTGATTCCATTTGTCGGCTGTTTAGAAGAAACCAAGTATAGACGGACAAATCCGGCAAAAGTGAAGTCCGGCTTGTTCGGGTTAAAACCCGTTGTGTTTGTTCCGTTTTCAATAAGAAAAACCCGCGCAGTCGCGGATGCGATTGGTTGGTTTAAGGGGTCGTTTTTAATTGCCATCTGCCTGGTTTGCCAAGCGTCATTTGCAGACCAACCCGCAACTCCAATTTCTATGTCTATGCCAAACATTAAAATACACCAACCGATAAATTCCAGATTGGAGTGCGGTTTAAGTGGCGGAGCCAAAAATCTTTCGTTCAGCCAATCTGCAAATTTTTCTATCGCCAATCCCCCAAAGACGATGAAGCCGCCAACCACCGCCCAGAACAACACCGCCACCTCTCCTTCTGAAAGCGATGAGGGTGGTGAAAGAAAAGCATTCATCCGGTTTTGGTCGAAATGTATGTCATCTTTGGCGGTCTTCGGAATTATTTGCGCGGCATTTATTTTTTGGTGTCGCCGCCATTGACATTTTCAAAATGCGTGCAATTTTCCAATTCTTACCGGCGTTAATCCAGAAAAATATCTGGCTGAACGATTTGGGGGCATTTGGGAATGCTAACTGAAACTGCCATACCAACGGGACTGCGCGCTTGCCGAGGTCGCAAGCTGCTGTTATGCTGCGCCCTATGATATCCACTCCCAAATTATTCCTCGGGCTGGACTCCAGCACGCAAAGCTTGAGCGCCATGGTCATTGACCTCGACGCGCGCAAGGTGGTTTATGAAAAATCGCTGAATTTCGACCGCGCCCTGCCGGGTTACAAAACCCAGAACGGCGTGCTTCCCAACGCCGACCCGCTCGTCAAACACAGCCCGCCGCTCATGTGGGCCGGGGCGCTGGATTTGATTTTCGCCGAAATGAAAAAGGATGGCGTGGCGCTGGACCAAATCCTGGCCGTCAGCGACAGCGGCCAGCAGCACGGCTCGGTCTATTTGAACGATCGCGCCGATGGCGTCCTCGCCAAGCTGAATCCCAAAAAATCGCTGGTCGAAAATCTGACCGGCGTCTTTTCGCGCGCAACGTCGCCGATCTGGATGGATTCCTCGACGGCGGCCGAGTGCGCCGAAATCCGCGCCGCCCTCGGCGGCATCAAGGCGACGGCGCGGGCGACCGGCTCCGATGCGTTCGAGCGGTTCACCGGCCCGCAAATCAGGAAATTTTCCAAAACCGAACCGGAGGCTTACGCCAAAACGTCAAGCATCGCGCTGGTCAGTTCCTTCATCGCGTCGCTGCTCGCCGGAAAAATCGCGCCGATTGACCTCGGCGACGGCGCGGGCATGAACCTGATGGACATTCATAACAACACCTGGCTCGCAGACGCGCTCAAGGCCACCGCGCCGAAGTTGAAGTCCAAACTGCCGCCGCTCGCCGCGTCCTCGCGGCTCATCGGCAAGGTCAGTCCTTATTTCACTAAAAAATTCGGCGTGAATCCGGAGGCGCAGATCCAGGTCGGGTCCGGCGACAACCCGTGCAGCGCGGTCGGCCTCGGTCTGGTGCGCGAAGGCATGACCGCCGTGAGCCTGGGCACGAGCGACACGTTTTTTGGCACCATGAAAAAGTGCCGGACCGACGACCGCGGCGAAGGCCACGTCTTCGGCTCGCCCGCCGGCGATTACATGACGCTGATCTGTTTCAAGAACGGCTCGCTGGCGCGCGAAAAAGTCCGCGAGCTTTATGGGATCAAGGACTGGAAGGCATTTGGAAAGTTGGTCGCCACGACGAAGCCCGGCAACAACGGGGGCATTTTGCTGCCGTGGTTCGAGTCGGAAATCGTCCCGCGCGTGAACAAGCCGGGAATTCACCGCTTTGACCTCGATGAAAAGGACGTTGCCGCGAACTGCCGCGCGATTTTTGAGGCGCAGATGATGTCCATGCGAATCCACTCGCAATGGATGAAGGCGGCGCCGGCGCGGATTTACGCGACCGGCGGCGCATCGAACGATGCCGCGCTGTTGAGGGTGCTGGCCGACGTGATGAACTGCCCCGTGCTGCGCATCGAGGTGTCAAAAAGCGCCGCGCTGGGCGCGGCGTTGCGGGCGGCGCACGGGTGGCTTCTGGCCAACGGCAAAAAAGCGAAGTGGGAAGGCGTCGTCGCCGGTTTCACCGAGCCGCTGCCCGGCAGCGAAGTGTTGCCGGACAAAAAGGCCGCGCGGATTTACGACCGGCTCGTCGAAAAATACGCCGCGTGCGAGCGCGCTGCCATGAAGGCTTGATCCGCGGCGCAGCGGGCGGACTAAAATTCAGACAATCCCACGGCCTTTCCAGATAACCGGAAAAGCCGTTTTTGTTGCGCCGCATCTTCATGGGTCTTGATTTCCCGGAGAACCTTCGTCACTGGAACCGGCGCGGGCGGGTTTGTTCCGCCCGATGAGCCGGCGGGTTCCCAACAGTCGCGCGAAGAGGAAACGGTTGAACCGCATCGCCGGAGAAGCGCGCTGAATTGGCTTGCCTTGTGCCGCGGCATTGCCCATTACTCCTGCACCACATTTTCAAATGCAACACGAACTCGTCACCGTTGAACAATTTTACCGGGACCACGCCGAGGGGCTGCAAATGAAGCTGATCGCCGGCGAGTCGAATTTGAAGCGCGTCATCCGCGAGCCGACGGTCAACCGGCCCGGCCTTGCGTTGAGCGGGTTCACGCGCTATTTCGCCTACAAACGCATGCAGGTGATGGGCAACGCGGAGGTGTATTACCTGCGGTCGCTGTCGAAAAAGGAGCGGGAGGCGCGCTATGCCTATTTGTTCGCCTACAAGGTTCCCTGCGTGGTTTTCAGCCGCGGGTTCAAACCGGATGCGGAGCTCCTGGTGGCGGCGGATCAGGCCAGGATGCCGGTGTTTCAGACGCCGCTGGTCACCATGAAATTCATCAACCTCGCCACGCTCGCGCTGGAAATGATGTTTGCGCCGCGCGGAACCGAACTGGGCAGCATGGTGGACATCCTCGGCGTGGGCGCCATCATTCGCGGCGAGAGCGGCATCGGCAAAAGCGAGGCCGTGCTCGCCCTGATCGAACGAGGTTACAGCCTCGTGGCCGACGACGTCGTCAAGGTCACGCTCGTGGACGGCCACGACGTGGTTTGCACCAGCGCGGAACTGACCCGCAACCACATGGAGGTGCGCGGCATCGGCATCATCAATGTCGCCGCCATGTTCGGCGTCAAAAGCATCCGCAAGGAAAAGAACCTCAACCTCATCATCACGCTCAAGGCCTGGGACACGGTCGGCGACGTGGACCGGCTCGGCATGGAGCAGGAATACGTGGATGTGCTCGGCACGAACATTCCACACATGGTCATTCCCGTGCGGCCGGGGCGCGATCTGGCGCGGCTCATCGAGGTTGCGGCGTTCCAGACCAAATTGAAAATGTCCGGCTTCAACGCGGCGCAGGAGTTGAACGAGCGTTTGATATCGCAGATGGCCGCACCGCCCAAGCCATGAAACTCCGGGTGGTTTATAGCCGGTGGGAATCCTCTTGCGCGGGAGGATTTTGAAAGCGGCCCAGAGATATTCGATGGGATTGAGGTCCGGCGAGCAGGGCGGGACAAACGGAAACGGTCAAATGGCCTCGGAATGGCGGCGGCAACAGGGGGATCGTTCGGGGTCGGTCAGGAAACGGGGCCAAAAGCAAAAGGCAGGAGGGAAGACTTCAGAACTTTCGAGGGACCAACCAGCGTGAACCGCGAAGCGGAACTGGACCGGCCATCCCGCGTTGCCTGTGGCGATTTTTTAGGCCACGTCATGACTTCTCAACCTCATCCTCACAAAAGTCAACAGCACACGAGCTGTCCTGAAGGGCGACGACAATACGCTTGCTGCCTCTCTTGCCTATGGCCGTCACTGTCCCGGTCGCGGCTAAGTGCGAACCGCTTGTGACGACCACAGGGTCGCCGACACTAAATGGCGGGGTGATGTGTTTTCGCACTTGGTGTGCAAAATATGCAACAATCCAAGTCCCAAAAACAGCGCACACTGCGCCGAAAAAGGCCGCGGCCAACAAAGGTGCTCCCTGATAGTAAATCGGAAACCCAACAGCCACAGCAATGCTCGCCATTGCGTAAAGAACGTAACTTGGCCGAGGTCCTCTGAGAAATATTGAGCGCATAGTAGCATAACTACTTTTACTACAACAAATCATTACTATTGACAATCCTCATAGGAGCTCCGGCGACTTGGCCTCGCGAGTCTTCATCTGTTTCAGATCCATTCGCAGCAGAATCGTTTTAGACCAGACCCCCAACCAGCGCAAGCCCCGCAGTGGAGGCATAGGGCGTTGTTGCGGCTAATTTCCATTGCCGTTTTGCGACTGGAGCAGCCTGGCTTCAAATGTGCCTGCCACATAGCTTTTGGCCTCGTCAGGAAAACATAAATAGATTTTCCCGGCGACCCTTTGCTTGTTGGCCTGAGCGAATTGCAGCTTCATCGCATAGCCTTTGCTGAAAGTGGCGGCCATTTCCACGTCGCCTTCATTCCAAGTCATCCTAGCGCGTGGATTGACGCTGCTGTCATCGGTGGTTTGAACTTCAAAATTTTGGCCTTCTACCGAGGCGCCCAGACGATAAATGTCCAGGACCAAGCCGTTCGAGGCGGTTAGTTTCAGCTCGCCATTCCGGAACGTGGCACCCTTGAGCACAAAATCCGTGCCATGAAGCTTTCCGATGACGGGATGGTTGGGAATCGGGACGGCGCGGAGGTCGGCGTTCCAGCCAGTCGCAACGGCTTCGACGTGTGAATGGGTGGCGGTGGCAACGGGAGCGGGTGCGGCGGGTTCCACAGGCTCGTTGTTGTTGGTGACGGTCATGGATTGGATTTCGGTGATGACGACCTTGTTTGTTGCCAAGTTGTGCTGAACTTCGGCAAATCCCTGTTTCATGGCGGCGGAAATGCGCCACATATAGATTGCAGTGGTTCCCACTTCGGCCAGCAACACCAAATAACCGATGAATAGTCCCGCCGTAGCTAGGCCGCTGCCTTTGAGTGATGAATTCCGGCGAATCCAGGACTTGGCCAGATGGCCGCAAATGATGCCCGGCAACCAGCCAACGCAGGTGAGAATGGATGACACGGAGCAAACCAGTGAAGCGATGGCCAAGCGGGAAGTCTTTTGTGCTGCGATTCCGGTGTGGCCCGTGAACGCACGCGGATTGTCCGGCGAAGTAGAAATCCCGGCCGGCGCGATGGGCGTCGGGGCGGAAACGTCGGTGGGCACAATAATGCGTGCTTGGCAGGACGGACAGGTCGTTTCCGCGCCCGCGTGAGTGACGTCGCACGAAATTATCTGGCCGCAGACGGGACAGGAAAATTTGAATTCACTCATAGTTCCATGCCTGGTTGGTTTTCATAACCCTGACTGTTGCCATACCATTATGAAACCAGATTTGCGAATTTCTGTCAAGGACTATCACCGCAAGGTAGTCACCTAATTTGGATTTTCAGGCCGATTCGAGCCATTTCCGCTTGCGCAGGCCGGTTTTGGCACGAAATTGCGGCATGGGCGTATAAAAAATCAAATCTAGTTTTTTTCGACCACAAGTATCAAGAGCTTATTTGGTTTCCCGATTCCCTCTTCGGGTGTGGGCATCCGGCTTGGATTGTTTGTAAATGTCGTCGGGTTCAGACCGATGTGGCGGAATGCATTGATCAAATTGTCTGTAAAAAAAGGGCAGTCGTGGGCGTTATTGACGAAGATTCCAACGGAAGAACCGGAAGGGAATTGAGCATCATTTCTACTGTAATCCATCTTGCTTTCGATTGTGAATCCCGCATCGGCCAACATCGAAAAAATTTCGTCGGCATATCTTTCCGTCTCGCTATTTGGCCGCCTGCTCCCCGTCATCAATGGCCCTCTCGGAGAACCATCTAAAAATGCTATGAAATCTTTCCTTTGCTGTTCGCTTATATGCCTATCTGCCGCTTTTGCCTCAAGTTGCGCCAAATGTCCTGCCGATTTTATCATTTCATTTCCCTCCCAGATGGCGACTCCAAACCCAAGTATCATTTCAGCGATAACTCCCCAAAAAACCCATTTTTGCCCGCAATGGGATTTCCGTTCAGATGACCGGAAATCCTTTATATCGCAATATTCCGGTTTTTCGCCAAACGACTCCAAAAATAATCCCCAAGCCACGGCAGCCGCGCCGAGTGATGCCAGAATGGAAATTAAAAGAACTTTGGCCATTTACTTTCTTGTTACCGGCATCCCGTTTTCATGCTTCATTTTATTTGCTTTTTGGTGCGGGCTAAAACTTCACAAAAACATTGATGGCAAAAAGCGATAACCATTTGACATCTTCAAAATGCGTGCAATTTTCCAATCGAATTGGGTGCGTAAGTTAATTGGCAAACTTGGCGTTCCTTACAATCGCAGATTGCGAGTCCGAGGCTCGCCGCATCCAAATGATTATGACGCTGGTTTATCACTCGCCGCAGCGGAAAGCAACGCTTTCCGTATCCAGTCGGATTTGCCGTCGGGCGAGCGGCGCATTGCCCCGTTAATCACCCTGTTTTCTTCTGGCGAAAGCCGCGCATTTACGATTATTCCGCGCAGTTTTGCCTTTGCCAGCTTTGGTCTGCCCATTTTTGTGCTCATAAAATACTTTGCGTAAAACGAAAATAAATGTTGACAAAATATACATTCCGTTTTACATTTAGTCAACATCAAATTTGACCTATGGCAAACATACTTAAAACCGAAAAGAAAGTGGCGGTGGTTTCCATGCTGGCAGAGGGCAGCAGCATGGCTTCCATTGCGCGGATAACCGGCATTCATCCTGACACCATCATGCGCCTTGCGGTGCGGATTGGGCAGGCTTGCGCGAAGATTCAGGACGAGAAAATGCGCGGCCTGAATTGCAAGCAAATCGAAGTGGACGAGATTTGGGGATTCATCGGCGCGAAGCGCAATAACGCCAAACGCGCCGGTGCTTACGGCGATGTCTGGACATTCATTGCGCTGGACGCCGACACAAAGCTCATTCCGTCTTTCATCGTCGGCAAGCGCGACTTGTATCACGCCCGCGCCTTCATGGAGGATTTGGCCGGTCGTCTTTCGCGCCGTGTCCAGCTTTCCAGCGATGCACTTAAAGCATACCCGGAAGCGGTTGAAAGCGGTTTTGGCGGCGAAGTGGATTATGGGCAACTCGTAAAAACCTACGGTGTCGTCAACCTCAACAAAGACGCGGCCAGTAGGTATTCGCCAGCGGAAGTCGTGAAAACCGAACGCACGGTCATTAACGGAATGCCGGACGTTAGCCGTATCACAACCAGCCATGTCGAGAAGCAGAATCACACGCTACGGATGCACTGCCGCCGCCTGACTCGCCTCACGAACGCATTCAGCAAAAAGTTTGAAAACTTTCAGGCTGCGGTTGCGCTCAATTTCGCGTATTACAACTTTTGCAAAACCCACAAGTCTTTGCGCATGACACCAGCGCAAGCCGCTGGTATCGAAAGCAGCGCATGGACGGTGGAAGAACTCGTTAAACACTGTGGCGAATAAAACATACATCGAACGATTGGAGCAGGTGATTTTCCACTTGCACAAGGCCGACCCCAAACACGTTGGCACTGTGCCGGTGGAAGAAATCTTTCGCGGCCAGACGCTTTGGAAAGGCGATGTTGAGGTTTTCGATCTGACTGGCCATCCGAAGGCCAAACGCTGCTACGGCTGGACGTATGGCGAGCCGGAGGAGTTTATCACCATCCTGGAACTGCCTCCCGTAACCGATGCCCAAAGCGCGGTGAAGGTCGGTGTGTCGTATCAAATCAAAAAGGCGAGGGGAAAATGAGGGCGGGGAATTTCAAATTAGGTGACTACCCACCGCAACAATAATCTCAAAATCATCATCCAACGCGCCATATTTTCACACCGCCAGTTTCATGTGCGCATGAATGGCGCACCCCGGCCTGCGGATGGCCGGCCCGTCTCCTTGACCCGCCAAATGACCGCTTTACGCAAATTCCTCGTGAAATCCATGCTCCACATGGATTCAAATCCCGGTTCCTAAATTCCATAGTCAGGCTCCGCTGTGGCGGCAGGTGAAACGACGGCGGCCACGACGGAAGCTCCGGGGATCAATTCTCCCCTACCGTGTAATCCAGCCACGACCCGACCGGCGGGCGCAACCGGCACCCGGCTCGCGGAAACGAATGTCTGGCAGGCGGAGAACCGGCCGATTTCGAGCATGAGCCTGATTGCAACTCCATCCGGCGGACGGATGAAGGGAGACTGCCTCCATCTGCCGGACGGCCGGTGGAGCCAGCGGATTGTTTCCGGTTGGAACGGCAGCGCGTATGTGCCGCAAACGACGAACGAGTTTGTGTGGGATGGGCGGGTGCTGGCCGCCATCGTTGACCAGACGAACGGCTTGACCGCATGGCTTCGGGCAGGGATGCGCGGTTGACGCCCGCTTCGGGTCTTGATAGAGTCGCCTCATGATTGGCGAGCTTGAAAAGAAATGTTCCATCACCCTCACTGTTGCAACCAAATTTTGGACGAGCGGCGTCTTTCTCCTTCTCGCGCTTGCCGCGGCAGGCGTTCAAGGCCAGACGGTCAGCGCGCCAACTTCGGCGGTGTTCACGAACTACCACGGATGGAGCAACTCTGTGTCGGTCAATAATGGGGTGGTTGAGGCCGTCATTGTCCCAGCGGTCGGACGGGTGCAGCAGTTTCGTTTCGCGGGCGACACCAACGGCGTCCTTTGGGAGAATTCCAGGATGTGGGGCAGGACTTCTTCCGGCTTCTATCCAAATTTCGGGGGAGACAAGGCGTGGCCGTCGCCTCAATCGGAGTGGGGTTGGCCGCCGCCAAAAGGGTTTGATGGAACCGTGAACACGGTTTCGTTCACCAACGGCATCGTCACGCTGGTGACTCCGGTGGACGCCACTTACGGCATCCGCACCACGAGAATCATCGAACTGGTCCCCAACGAACCGGTGATGGAGATCCGGACGATCTTTGAGCGGACTGCGGAATCGTCCAAGACCAATCTTGGCGTGTGGATTGATTGCCAGGCGACTGTGACGAGCGACTCCCGGTGTTACGTGCCGGTGCCGTCGCCTTCGATTTTCCAAAATGGTTATACCACCACCGGCAGCGCGCAATTTACCGCCGCGCTTCCGGCGGGATTCACCAATGCGAACGGTTTGATCTCTTTCAGGTCCGACCCGGCAAATCACAAGGTCGGATTTGACGGCGGCACAGTGGCGCTCGTCGGGCCGAGCCTGTCGCTGCGGCTGGACTCTCCGAGGATTTCGGGCGCGACATATCCGGACGGCAACAGCAGCACGGAGGTCTATACCGCCGGCCCGAGTTATTTTGAACTTGAAATGCTGGGACCGCTGTCCGCGCTTCACGTTGGCGAGGCAATGAAATTCGTCACGACGTATAACCTCTTTCATCGAACCGAAACCACAACGGACGCCGAGGCGCAAAAAGTCTTGTCCTGGAAGCACTAAATCCGGATTCCGCAGTTGAAACCACGAAACACACGAAATGACACGAAAATGAAGCCGGATTGAGAATCGGCCGACGTTGAATGGCTGGCCCTGCCGGCAATGCCATTTGTTTCTGTGTTTCAGTTTCTTTTCTTGTGGTTCGTGTATTTCGTGTGTTTTTCTAGTTCCAGTTTTTTCGGGTTAAACCGTCGCACGGAGCACCGTTTGGCTGCTGCTGGATTCTGAAAGTGCCGGTCGCTGGAACGCGGCTTTTCGCCCACCGGCAATAAACAGTCAAGAATTGCCAAGAATTGCAAAGAGCTTGGGACATTCTTGGACAATACTCAATTGATGCTCGATCAAACCGAACAGCACAATGGCACAGGCGACTATCTCAAGACGCAGTTTTCGCTGGAAGGCAAATCGGCACTCTTGACTGGTGGAGCGGGCGGGATCGGAGAGGCATTGGCTTTTGCGCTCTGCTCGGCAGGGGCGACGACGGCGATTTGCGATTTGAATCTCGCACAGGCGGAAAAGGTGGCGGCGGGATTGATGGCCAAAAAGCTCAAGGCCAGGGCGTTTGCGCTGGACCTCACAAAAGTTGCTTCCATCCGCCAATGCGCCGACGCCGTGGCCGCCGCGTTCGGAAAGATTGACATCCTCGTCAACTGCGGCGGCATCAATAAACGCGAAGGCTTTCTGGACGTGGAGGAGAAGACCTACGACCTGATCATGAACGTGAACCTGAAAGGCACGTTTTTCATGTCGCAGGCGGTGGTGCCCCACATGATCAAGGCCGGCGGCGGCAAGATCGTCAATTTAAGCTCGCACAACGCCCAGGGAATGCTCGGCGGCGTGTCGGTCTATGGCGCGAGCAAGAGCGGGGTGTCGGCGCTGACGCGCTCGATGGCCGTTGAATGGGCGCAGTTCAACATCCAAGCCAACGCCGTGGCGCCGGGCCACATCCTGACGCCGCTGACGCAGGTGACATGGGATCATCCCACACGGTCGGTCTATCTGCGAGACCGGATTGCGATGCGGCGTCCAGGCACGCCCGAGGAGGTGGCGGGCATGGTGTTGATGCTCTGTTCGCCGGTCTCCAGTTACATGACCGGTCAGACGTATCACTTGGATGGCGGCTGCCTGGCGGGCGGCACACCGTGGGATTTCGACACGAAGTTTAAGGCTGCTAGTCTGACGGGCGCTGTCCTTGGAGGAAAGTGCAAAACCTAACCGGAATTTGAATATGATTGATGACAAAAAACTGAAGGAAATCCGGCACTTGGCGGCCCGGATGCGTCGGGACATCATCCTGATGGTCGGGGTGGGCCAACCGGGACACATCGGCGGCTCCTGCTCATCGGCGGACATTGTGGCCGCGCTGTATGGCTACAAGATGAAGAACGATCCGAAGAATCCCAAGTGGGAGGGACGCGACCGGTTTCTGATGAGCAAAGGGCACGCCGCCATCATTCAATATGCCGCGATGGCGGAGTTGGGTTACTTCCCGACCTCTCAATTGCCGACGCTTAAGAAACTTGGTTCCATGCTCCAGGGACATCCGGACATTCACAAGACGCCGGGCATCGAGGCCAATACCGGATCGCTGGGCCAGGGACTTTCCATCTCCTGCGGCATGGCCTTGGCGCAGCGATTGGACAAGAAACCCAATCGCGTCTTCTGCGTCCTCGGCGACGGCGAACTGGCCGAGGGCCAGGTGTGGGAGGCGGCGATGTTTGCCGCGTCCAAGAAAATAGACAACCTGGTGGCCATCGTGGATCAAAACGGGCTGCAAGCGATGGGCGCGGTGGTGGACCGCATGAACAGCAACCCGCTGCCGGACAAATGGCGGGCGTTTGGCTGGCACGTCATCGAGATTGACGGGCACAACGTCAAAGCGATCGTTGCCGCCTTGGACGAAGCGGAAACGATGAAGGGCAAACCGACGGCCATCATCGCCCACACCATCAAGGGCAAGGGATTTTCCTTCTCGCACAACAATGTCGCTTTCCACAACGGGGCGATGAATCAGGCGCAGTATGATCTGGGCTTGAAAGAAGCAGACGCGGTGCTGGCGGAATTCCAGGCCGTCAAAGAAACGGAGGCACGTTGATTATGGCTACCTACACAAATCCGCGAAACGCTTACGGCGAAACTTTGGTGGAACTGGGCAAAGCGGACGGACGAGTGGTCGTCCTCGACGCCGACCTGTGCAAATCCACCATGTCCGTTCTGTTCCAGGACGCTTTTCCGGAGCGGTATTTTGAAATGGGCATCGCCGAGGCCAACATGATGTCCACGGCGGCCGGATTGGCAGTCAGCGGCAAGATCGCATACGCCAGCACATTCGCGGTGTTCGCCACCGGCCGGGCCTATGACCAGATTCGCCAGACGATTTCCATCGGCAAATTGAACGTGAAGATTTGCGGCTCGTCATGCGGATTATCGGATTATGGCGACGGCTCGACGCATCAAGCCATCGAAGACGTGGCCATCATGTCCGCCATTCCGAACCTGACGGTACTGACGCCCGTGGACGCGACGGAAGTGCGCCTCGCGGTGCGGGCGGCGGCGGCGATTCAAGGACCGGTTTATATGCGCGTCAACCGGAATCCGGTCCTGGATATTTTGGACAAGGACGCAACGTTTGAACTGGGGAAATTCCGCATTCTCCGGGAGGGTAAAGATGTCCTGCTCCTGGCCCACGGTGTCATGGTGGAAAAAGCCCTTGCGGCGGTGGCGCTCCTGGAAAAGGACGGCATCAGCGCCAAGGTTGCGAGCGTCGGAACCATGAAGCCATTCAACTATCAGGGCGCTTTGGAATTGGCCCAGGGCATGAAAGGCGTCGTGACCGCCGAGGAGCACAGCTACATCGGCGGACTGGCTGCTGCCACGGCCTTCGCGCTGCGTCGCAGTTCCGTGCCAATGGACTTCGTGGCGCTGAATGACACGTTCGGCGAGTCGGCGCACAAGCCCGAGGATCTCCAGATCACCTACGGATTGACGGCGGATAACATCGCCGCGAAAGCCAGAAAACTTGTGAAGTGAACGTTCGGCGAAAAAAAGGAAATTCAAAAACATGAAAATTGGATTCATCGGTCTCGGCATCATGGGCAAGCCCATGGCCAAAAATTTACTCAAAGCCGGCCACGAGATCGTCTGTTACGACATCGTGTCCCAGAACGTGGCCGACGTGGTCGCGGCCGGAGCCAAAGCCGTGGCATCGTCGAAGGCCGTGGCGCAAGAGTGCCCCATCGTGATCACGATGCTGCCCAATTCGCCGCACGTGAAGGAAGCGGTGATGGGGCCGGGCGGCGTGCTGGAGGGCGCCAAAGCCGGAACCATTATCATTGATATGAGTTCCATCGCCCCGCTGGCTTCGCAGGAGATTGAGAAAGCCTGCAAAGCCAAAGGCGTGAAGATGATTGACGCGCCGGTAAGCGGCGGTGAACCCAAGGCCATTGACGGCACGCTGTCCATCATGGTCGGCGGCGACGAGGTGGTCTTCAATTCCGTGAAGGAAATCCTGTTGAAAATGGGCGCGAGCGCTGTTTATTGCGGCCCGGTCGGCGCCGGCAACACGACCAAGCTGGCGAACCAAGTGATCGTGGCGTGTAACATCGCCGCCTGCGCCGAGGCATTCACCCTCGCCAAGAAAGCCGGTGTGGACCCCGCGCGCGTCATGGATGCCATCAAGGGCGGGCTGGCGGGTTCCACCGTCATGAACGCCAAGGTGCCCATGATGCTCCAAGGCAACTTCAAGCCCGGATTCAAGATTGACCTGCACATCAAAGACCTCGCCAATGCGCTCGACACCGGCCATGCCACCGGCGCTCCGCTGCCGCTGACCGCCATGCTCATGGAAATGATGCAAACACTCAAAGCCGACGGCTGCGGCCAGAACGATCACAGCGGCCTGGCGAAGTATTACGCGAAGCTCTCCGGAACGAAAATCGGGTTGTGACGGGATTCACAACGGCTTCCTGACTCCGTCCAGCGCCATCAGGCGTTCACGCGAATTGGGTTTCCAATTCGCTTTTGACGGCGGCGGCGACTTCGCGCGGCGAACCGGCGCGTTCCACAACTTCGCCCCAGCGCAGATGCGCGGAATACGCGTCCTGCGAAATCAGACCCTGCTTTTGCGCCGAGGCGTCAATGCGGTTGGCGAACTTCTCCGGCAGGCTGATTTTCACCTCGTCAAAATCGTCCCACGCCTTCAACTCGGAGGGAATGTCCTGCCAATACAAAATTTGAAATTTCGATTTCGCGTTCGGGTCGCGCTGCGCGCGCGACTCATCGCGCTCGGACTTCACTTCGTCAATGGCCTGCTGTTTGGATTTGGCCTTCGGCGGCGGGCCTTTGCCCATGAAATACAAAAACAAATCCACCGCGCTGGACGCGTCCGCGCCGTAACCGTGCGCGCCGATTTCGTCGGCGTAATCCTGGCTGATGGGCGCGCCGCCAACGGCGAATTTCTGCGGCAGGCCGCGTTCCTTGTAGCCGTCCACGACAATCTTCATGTAGGTCATCGTCGTAGTGAGCAGCGCGCTCATGCCGATGATGTCCGGTTTGTGCAGTTCGGTGGCGGCGAGAAATTTCTCGATGCTCTGATCCACGCCGATGTCAATGACCGTGAAGCCCGCGCCCTCGGCCATCATGCCGACGAGATTTTTGCCGATGTCATGCAAATCGCCGCGCACGGTGCCCATGAGCAGCGTGCCCGTCGGTTGCACCACGGAATCCTTTGCGGACAGCAATGGTTTCAAAACCGTCATGCCCGCTTTCATGGCGCGTGCGGCGATGAGCACTTCTGGAACGTAGAGAATGTTGTATTTGAAATCCTCGCCGACGACGCTCATGCCGGCGATGAGGCCCTCGGACAAAATCTCCTGCACGGGCCGGCCCTCGGCGAGCGCGTCCTTGGTCATCTGCTCGACCTCCTTGGCCTTGCCTTCGTAAAGGCACTGGTTCATCTGGGCGTAGTCATGCATGGGAAGAAAGGGGAAACATTCAACATCGAACATTCAATGTGCGATGCGCGAAATGAATCCTGAAAGGATTCAAAGCATTCAGCCCAGGGTTGCGAGGAACGGCTACCCTGGGTCGCGGCAATAAACAGGAACAACCCTGAAGGGGTTGCGTCAACCGGCGGCGCGAGGATGCAACCCCGTTGGGGTTGAAAATATTTCGGACGGTTGACCCAGGGTAGTCCGCTGGCGCGGCCAACCCTGGGCTGAAAGTTGCAATCCCGTTGGGATTGACCGAGCATCCAATGCCGTTGTTTCGTAAAGGCACTGGTTCATTAAGGCGTAGTCAGGCATGGTGATTCTTCATTTGAATTGAGTCAGCGACAGCACATGGCCGTCAGGGTCACGAAGCCAAGCCACAAGCGCGCCGCTGGGCGCGTGCCATACTTCGTCCAAATCCTGGTTCATTACATCATAACGCTCAAAGACAACTCCTGCCGCACGCAAATCTTTCACCGACCGGCGAATGTCGGAAACCGCCCAACCCATCGCCGTGTAAGGAGCGGCATGAACACGCTCAACCTTCTGAATCCGCAGCATCGAAGTGCCGGCGCGAAACACCAATGCCGGTGGCTCGTCCGCCACAAACTCCAAGCCAAGAACCCCCTCATAGAACGCCCGCGCGCGTTCAGCATTCGCGCTTGCCAGAAACAAGATTGGATCGTCGAGGCGCACGAGCAGTTAGATTTTCAGCGGCAGACGCAATTCACTTCTTCCCGTTAAACTCCTCCAGCGCCTTCAGCATCGCCACAATGTTTTGCTTCGGCATACCCGGACTCGTGCCGCCGCCGACGGACAAAATCATTCCGCGGTCGCCGCCTTTTTCCAAAACGTCCAGCGTCGCCGTGCGGACTTCCTCCGGCGTGCCGCGGACGCCGACCTCGAGCGGATTCACATTTCCCATCAGGCACATCCGGTTCCCGACGCGCGCCTTGACTTCGGCGATGTCGGTCTGCTTGCCCCAGTTCAGCACGTTGAAACCGCAATCCGGCAGGTGATCCAGACACGCCTGCACTTCGGCGTCGTTGTGATATAATTTCACCCAGCCCTTCGGGAAGGCGTCGCAGATGCGTTTGAGATACGGATGGCAGAATTCCTTGTAATGCTCCTCGTTCACGAAGCCCACGATGTCGTCCAGAACAAAAATGCCCTCGACCGTGTCGCCCATCGCCTTGTGCTGCGCCTTGAGCCAGTCAATCACCAGCCGTGTGCAAAGATCGAGCAGCTTGTGCGCCCACTCCGGCTTTTCCACGAGATCAATCATCAGGTTGGTGGTGCCGCGAACGAAACCGGCGGTGCACATCGGCCCGCGCGAGGTGACGAACGGCAGGATTTCGCCGGTGTCCAGAATCCGCTGCCGCTGGGAGCGGATGCGGTGCAGCGTCAGCGCCATGAAGGCGTCGTTTTCCACTTCGTATTCGGGAAATTCCGCGATGTCCTCGATGTGAAACAGCGTATGGTATTCGCTCGGCGTGTTGTCGGCCCAGAATTTGATTTTCGCGCCGAGCGCCGACGGCTCCGCCGCCATGCCGTATTCCATCCACCAGCCGGGCACGAACATGATGTCGGGAAATTCGCGGTGGATTTTCAGATGCGACTCGAACCACAAGTCCGGGTCGAGGTAGAAATCCATGTGTTTCACGCCGAGGTAGCCGGGGATCCACGGGCTGTCAATGATCAGCGCCATCGGAATCCTGTCCAGTTTTTCAAGGCGCGCGGCCTTCTTAAAAATCTCCCATTGTTCAGGTCTCATGTGTCGCGCCCATTATCCCGTCCAAAGCGCGCCGGCTTCAAGCTGAAAATGAATTCCGTGGCGCACCACAATGCTTGACGGCGAACCGGCTTGGCGTCAACATGAGGTCATGCATACCGATGCGCCGAACTGGCCGGTGTTCTTGCAGTGGGCAGACAAACACGTTTTCCCCACCAACAACCGGCAAGCCGGTGGCCAATGTCGGAATTGTTTGACCACAACCAAAAACAACAACAACACAAAATGAAAACAAAAACTGATATGTTTAATCATCTAAAACTCGCTTCGGTCGCGGCGATTGCCGCGTTCCTGCTGGTGGGTTGCAAATCCGGGCCATCATCCGCCGCCAGCGCGCCGACCGTGGCAGCGCCCAGCACTTCCAGCTCCGCAGCCGCCGTAACGCCGGCGCCTGCCGCAACACCAGCACCCGCCGCAACACCAGCCCCTGTCGCAACGCCGGCCCGGGCCGCCGCACCCGCGGCGACGGCATCCACGCAAGCCTCGCTGTCCATCCGCATCGCTGCCGGCGCCACGGACGGGTTCACGGACAAGAACGGCAACAAGTGGATGGCCGACACGGGATTTGCCGATGGCGAAACGATTCAACGTGCGGACGCTACGATTACCGCCCCGGACGATCAGAAAATCTACCAAGCGGAGCATTACAGCATGACCAAGTTCACGCAGGCGCTGCCCAACGGCAAATACACCGTCAAGCTGCACTTCTGCGAAACCTACGACGGCATCACCGGGCCCGGTATGCGCGTGTTCTCATACAAGGTGCAGGACAACCCGGAGGTCAAGGGCTTTGACGTTTGGGCCAAGGCCGGCGGTTTTCAGAAAGCCTATATTGATACCGAGACGGTGAACGTCACCAACGGCGAATTGACAATCACCTTCACCGCGGACCAGGAAAATCCGCAGATCAACGGCATCGAGATTCTTAAAGCAGATTAAGTTAATAAGAATTGTTCTTGCCGCCATGGAACGGCGCGGTTGCGCGGTTGCCATGGCGGCGGAACAAGATTGGTCCGACCCGCCGCGCAGTCTCCCGTTTTGCCCGAAGTGATTTTATGAAATCAATCCTCGTTCACCCCGCAAAATTGATCGCGCTGGCGGTCTTCTTGGGGGCTGTGGAGAATGTCCTGGCGCTGGGCGAGACGCAATTCGTGGAAACCCGGCCCAGCCAGGGTAGTTTGCAAATATGCGCGGGCGCTTCGGTTGCCGCGATTGGCGTGAGCTCGAACGACTGGGCCGGAGTCGTGCGCGCGGCGCATGATTTGAGCGCGGACATCAATCGAGTCACCGGAAAATCGCCCGCGATTTTCACCGCCTCCGCCGCCAGCAGCAACGTCATCCTCATCGGCACCGTCGGTAAAAGCGAAATCATTGACCGGCTCGTCCGCGAAAAGAAAATTGACGTTTCCTCCATTGCCGGCAAATGGGAATCGTTTTTTCTCCAAGTCGTGCCCCATCCGTTTCCCGGAGTGGAAAACGCGCTGGTGATCTGCGGCAGCGACAAGCGCGGGACGATTTACGGCATCTATGATTTGTCCGAGCAGATTGGCGTTTCGCCGTGGTATTATTGGGCGGATGTTCCCGCGCAGCATCACGCGGCGCTTTTTGTAAAGGCCGGAAAATATGAGCAAGGCCCGCCGTCGGTGAAATATCGCGGCATCTTCCTCAATGACGAGGCCCCGGATTTGTCCAATTGGATCCAGGAAAAATACGGCCGGGCGCCGGGATTCAGCGGCGCAGCCAACTACGGCTGCGGCTTTTACACCAATCTGTTTGAATTGATGCTCCGCATCCGCGCCAATTACCTCTGGCCGGCGATGTGGAACAACGCGTTCAACGAGGACGACACGAACGATCCCGCGCTGGCCGACGAATACGGCATCGTTATGGGCACGTCGCACCAGGAGCCGATGATGCGCGCGCAAAAGGAATGGGACCGCGGCCTCGGCAGGCAATACGGCAGTTGGAATTTTGCGAGAAATCCCGAGGTGGTTTCCAATTTCTGGCGCGAAGGCATCACGCGCAACAAGAATTACGAAAATCTCATCACGATCGGTTTGCGCGGCGCGAACGACACGCCGATGGCTTCAGGCGGGCCAGAGGCGAACCGGACGTTGCTGGAAAAGATCGTGGACGTTCAGCGGCAAACGATCTTCCGACGTAATCAATCCGGACGTGACCCAGGTGCCGCAGGTCTGGTGCCTCTACAAGGAAGTGATGGATTATTACAACGCCGGCATGCGCGTGCCAGACGACGTGACGCTGTTATGGGCCGAGGACAATTGGGGCGATGTCCGCCGGCTGCCAACTGCCGAGGAGCGCAAACGCAGCGGCGGCGCGGGCATTTATTATCATTTCGATTACCACGGCGGGCCGCGCAGTTACCAGTGGATCAACACCAGACCCGATTCCGAAAATTTGGGATCAAATGTCGCTCGCGAAACAATACGGCGCGGACCGGGTTTGGATCGTCAACGTCGGCCATTTCAAGGGCTACGAATTTCCGATGGAATTTTTCATGAACCTCGCGTGGGACACGCCGCGATGGTCCAACACGAACCTGGATGAATTTACCGCGGCTCTGGGCGGAACGCGAATTTGGCAAGGACCACGCGGCGGAAATCGCCGGACATCATGGCGGACTACACCAAATTCAACGGACGGCGCAAACCGGAATTGCTCGACGCGAACACTTACAGCCTGGTCAATTACGACGAGTTTGACAAGGTCGTCGCCGATTATGACGCGCTCGCCGCCAAGGCGGAAAAAATCAGCGCGGCAATTGCCGCCGGAAAGCCGGGACGCGTTTTACGAACTGGTGTTGTTCCCGACGAAAGCCTGCGCGGAATTGAACGCGATGTATCTCGCTGCGGCGAAAAACCAGTTGTATGCCGCGCAAGGCCGCGCCAGCGCCAATGATTTCGCCGCGCAGACCCGCGAATTGTTTGCGCGCGCAGACCAACCTGATGGCGGATTTCAACCACAACCTCGCCGGCGGCAAATGGGATCATTTCATGGACCAGCCGTATATCGGATACACGAGCTGGAGCGAACCGCGGCAGGGAAACAACTTGGGCGCGGTGCGTCTAAGGGAAATCCAGGTGCCGGACGCGGCGGCGATGGGCGTGGCGGTGGAAGGCTCGCAAATGGCCGTGACCAACGGCGAGATTTCGCTGCCGCAATTTGATTCGTTCAACCGGCAGCGCCATTACGTTGATGTTTTCAACAGGGGCAAAACGCCGTTTGATTTTTCGGCTCAAGGCGAGCGAACCGTGGATTCACTTCGTAATCCGGATCGATGGATCAACTTGGCCGGCAATAGCTGATCTGATACCAAAATTGAAAAAGACCGCGCCTGTGGGTCAGCGTGGATTGGAGCAAAGTCCCGAACGGCACGAACAGCGGCGAACATCAAAATTTCCGGCGCGGGCAGCGAGGTGACGGTGAAAGTCACCGCGTTCAATCCGTCCGAGCCGACGCGCGATTCGTTGCAGGGATTTGTCGAAGGCGACGGCTATGTGTCCATCGAAGCTGAACATTTCACCAAAAACATGGACGCCGGCGCAAATCGCTGGATCAAGATTCCGGATTACGGCCACACGCTTTCCGCGATGCGCGCGGACGGCCCGGTGGACGCGCAGGCCACGCCCGGAAAAGATTCGCCGTGTCTCGAATACAAAATGTATCTGTTCAGCGCGGGAAAAGTGGAAGTGGAATCCATCGTCGGCCCGACGCTGAATTTCCTTCCCGGACGGCCGCTGCGCTACGCCGTTTCCTTTGATGACGAAACGCCGCAAGTGGTCACCATTGTTCCTGCCGAATTTCAACGCGCAAAACGGCAACGCCAACTGGGAGGAGTCCGTGAGAGACAACGGCCGCTGGTCAAATCCGACCCACACGATTTCCGCGCCCGGCTACCACACGCTGAAAATCTGGATGGTGGATCCGGCCGTCGCCGTGGAAAAAATCGTCGTCAACACCGGCGGCGTGAAGCCCAGCTACCTCGGTCCGCCGGAAAGTTTTCACCACGACGACACCCGTAAGTATTCAAAAATTAGCTTTGACATGAAAACAATAATCAACTCATCCGTGCGGCCATTCTTATCGTTGCCGCTCGCCTTCTGCGGCGGGACCGGCGCATTTGCGCAAGACGCCCATTGGGTCGGCACCTGGGGCTGCGGCATACAACTGACCGAGCCGCGGAATCTTCCGCCGCCGCCAGGACTGACGAGCAACACGCTCCGTCAAATTGTCCGCTCAACCATTGGCGGAAAACAATTGCGCGTGCATTTCTCAAACATCTTTGGAACGAGCGACGTGGTGATGAATTCGGTTCACATCGCGCTTGAATCCGGGCGCCATGACTTCCAGCGTCATTGATCCCGCCACGGACAAGGCGCTGAAGTTTGGCGGCGCCGAATCTGTCACGATTCCCGCCGGCAAGGATGTTTGGTCGGATCCCATTGCGTTTGATTTGCCGCCGCTGACGAATCTGGCCATCACCATTTATTATGGCGGAACTTCCAGTGACATGACCGGACATCCCGGTTCGCGAATCACGTCTTACATCCTGACCGGCGATGCCGTTGCGTCCACAGACATGGCTGGCGCAGTCAAGACGGAACATTGGTATAATATCGAGGAGGTTGACGTGATGGCGGACAACAGTTCCGGCGCCGTTGTCACCTTCGGCGATTCGATCACCGACGGAAGAGGCTCCACGACCGACGGCAACAATCGCTGGCCGGACGATCTGGCGGTCCGTCTCCACACCAACGCGCCCACCGCCCACGTCAGCGTCATCAACACGGGCATCGGCGGCAATGCCATCTTCGGCGGACTTGGCCCGGCGGGGGTGAAGCGGTTCGACCGCGATGTGCTGGAGCAAAGCGGCGTGCGTTGGGTGATTATTTTCGAAGGCGTCAACGACATTGGCGGCGCCCGCGGACCGCGCGCCTCCACGCTGGCGACGAATCTCATCGCCGCCTTCACCCAGTTCGCAGCCAAGGCGCACGCGAAAAACATTCGCATTTATGGCGCGACCATCACGCCGTTCGGCGGCAACGGCTATTACTCCCCTGAACATGAAGCCATCCGCCAGGAAGTCAACGCGTGGATTCGCACGAATTCAGTTTTTGATGGCGTGATTGATTTCGACGCCGCCGTGCGCGACCCGGCCAACCCAGTCCAATTCAAAGCGGAATATCATCCCGGCCTGAACGCAAACGATTGGTTGCACTTGAATCCCGCCGGTTATCACGCGATGGCGGACGCGATTGATTTGAATTTATTCGCAAAATGATGCCCCGTCTGCCGTCAAGCCGGTGAAAACCGTGTTTGAGGTTCTTACTGAACCGAAACCGCGCGGTAGAACCTCTGTTTGAATTGGTTCGCCTGCGAATCCACAAACGTGAATGGAGCGGTGTTTGTCTTCAGGGAAACCCATTTGACCATGTTGGTGGATGCCTGGATCACATAGGTGTTTCCGAAGACCCCGTTGACGTTGAAAGTAAATGCGGTCTTTGAACGGACTGCGGATTCCAGCATTGGCGCGGGGATGGGAACAACATAGGTGGCTTCATTTGAAAAATCACTCTCAACGCCGGCGGCATTGCGGGCCTTGGCGGCAAAATAATAGGTGGCGCCATTGCGCAGACCCGAAATGGTCGCCTTCGACACATTCCCGCAGGACAGCACATTGGTGTAGACGTGGCTCGCAACACCATAATAAAGGTTGTATCCCGATATATCGCTGCTCGTGCTTGGATTCCACGCGAGCGTCACACTTTGGGTCGAGCCCGCCGGCAACGGCGTGGAAGCCGAGTTGGTGGAGGTCGCAACCGGGTTTTTGGTGCCGGGAACTCCGACGACGGTTTTGCTGGAGGGGCCGGTTTGGGCCGCCCCGGCCGGTAACGCCAAGAAAACCAACATCCCGCTCAACCCATAAGCAATCAAACGCGCGGACCGAAGGTCACTTAACGATACTTGCATAACTCGAGATGCCATACGCATAACGGATGCCAACTTGGCTGTTTTGAGGTGGTTAAATTGCGGCGTACCGTTGCCGGCGATGCCTTCGTAACCGGTTTGGTTTGAATCTCAATGTTTGTTGGTTTTTATAGCCCGGTGGCGGACGCAAAAGGAGGCCGGGTTCGCAGTTGTTTTTTGAGTTCCAATGGATGATGGATTTTTTTGTTATACAACCCGATTTCCAAGTCCGGGAACTGTCTAAAAACTCGCACCGCGCCTTGATTCTGGACACGCTTACAGCGATCTCCGGCGGGGCCCAATGACGCGCAATCCGGTTTCGACAAGGGTGATGCCGGCGACGGCGGCCCGTAGTTCCGCAAGGTTGAACCCCAATGCTGAACTTGAACGTAAATTCTGTTTTTTAAACTGGATAATATTTCTGCAAATTCTATGATAAAACGAGATTTGCTCGTGAATCTCCCGTGGATGGCTGACTTTAAGTGAAATACGGGCGTTGAAACACAGCCTGTCGCCCGCACCAAACGGCACATGGACGCGGCGAAACCTGTGTGAGCATTTAATGTCTGTATTGTCCAATTTCCATATGGCTGACAAAAACCAAAATGACAGGCCCGCATCCAACTTGGTTGAGCCGCCACCGATCATCGCCAGGCCGCGCTCGAAAAAACGCAAGATAATTTTGGCCATCGCAGCTGTCGTGGTCGTTCTGGCGGTGCTGTCGTGGGCGGCGTTTTTCAGGCAGCAAACGCCACCCATCACGGTGCAGACCGAGAAAGTCGCACGGCGCAACATCACCGAAACGGTCGTCGCCAACGGGAAAATTTATCCTGTTGTGCAAGTCCACATCAGCCCGGAAGTGAGCGGCGAAATCATCGAGCTGCCGGTCAAGGAAGGCCAGTTCATCCACAAGGGCGATTTGCTGTTGAAGATCAATCCCGACGTTTATACTGCCGGGTTGAGTCAGGCCAAGGCCGGTTATGAATCGTCTCTCGCCGCGAAAACGACCGCCGCCGCGAACCTCGAAAAAGCCGGGGCGGATTTCAAGCGCAACAAGGAATTATCCGACCGCAAACTGCTTTCGGACTCGGACTTCATCGGATTCAAGGTCGCGCGGGACGTGGCCCAGGCCCAGGTCGAAAGCGCCGACGATCAGGTCAACGTCGCGAAGGCCGCCGTGGACAACGCGCAGGATTTGCTCAACAAAACCACCATCGTCTCGCCGCTGGACGGAACCATTACCACGCTGAATTCGCAGCTCGGCGAACGCGTCCTCGGAACGGTCCAAAACGCCGGCACGGACATCATGATCATTTCCGACTTGAGCCAGATGGAGGCGCGCGTGGACATCGGCGAACGGGACGTGGTGCTCATCCGGGCCGGGCAAAAGGCCAAGCTGGACGTGGATGCATTCAAGGAGAAAAAATTCACCGGCATCGTCACCGCCGTTGCCAACTCGTCGGAGGGACTGAACTCAAGTTCCCTCGCCGCATCTTCCTCTTCCTCGTCGTCGCAAACGGCGACGCAATTCCAAGTGCGCGTCCGCGTCAACGAAGCCGGGGAATTCCGCCCTGGCATGTCGGTGACGGCGGAAATCGAAACGCGCACCAGCACCAACGCGCTGGCAGTGCCCATCGCCAGCATCACGACGCGCGCAACCAACGCCAAAACCGGGTCTGATCCGGCCAAAACGAATTCAAGCCCGGCCGGCGCGCCCATCGCTGCCGGTGTCGGGACGAACGGCACGGCGGGCGGCAAAACAACGGCCACCCTGCAAAAACCGGTGGACGTTGTGTTCGTCGTCGAAGGCAATCATGTCAAGACGGTGCCGGTGAAGATCGGCATCAGCGATGACAATTATTGGGAGATCACCGACGGCCTGAAGGAAGGCGATGAGATTGTCATCGGCGGGTATCATGCCATCAGCCGCGACCTCGACGACGGCAAAACAATCGTCAAGGGCGCGGCGGTTGACACCGCCCCCAAAAAACCGTGAGCCTGATCCGCCTGCAACAGATTTCGCGGCGCTACAAAATGGGCGGAGAAATCGTCCACGCGCTCCGCGAAGTTTCGCTGGACATTCAGCGCGGCGAATACGTTGCCATCATGGGGCCGTCCGGCTCCGGCAAATCCACGCTGATGAACCTCATCGGCTGCCTCGACACGCCCACCAGCGGCAGTTACGAGCTGAACGGCAACCACGTGAGCGAAATGAATGACAACCAGCTTGCCGAAATCCGCAACCGCGAAATCGGGTTTGTCTTTCAGACGTTCAATCTGCTGCCGCGCTCCGACGCGCTGCGCAACGTGGAACTGCCGTTGATTTATGCGGGTGTTTCCGGCGAGGAACGCCGCAAAATCGCGCTGGAAGCCCTCGCGAACGTCGGCCTTGCCGACCGCATCCATCACAAGCCGAACGAACTCTCCGGCGGCCAGCGCCAGCGCGTTGCCGTCGCCCGCGCGCTGGTCAACAAGCCTTCGCTGCTCCTCGCCGACGAGCCGACGGGGAACCTGGATTCAAAGACCGGCACGGAAATCATGGCGCTTGTTCCAACAACTCGCGGACAAGGGCAACACCATCATCCTGGTGACGCACGAGGAGGACGTGGCCCTCCACGCCCGGCGAATCATCCGCATCCGCGACGGCCTGATCGCCAGCGACGAAAAGCAGACGCCATGAACTTCCTGACCGAACTGCGCGAAGGCCTGGCCATTTCGTGGAGCGCCATCCGCGCGAACAAGATGCGGTCCGTGTTGACGACCCTCGGCATCGTCATCGGCATCGTCACGGTCACGCTCATGGGCACGGCAATTGAGGGCATCAACAACGCCTTTCTGAAAAGCATTTCCACCATCGGCGCGGACGTGCTTTACGTGCGGCGGACGGATTGGGATGAATTGATCCAGACACGCCAGCAATGGTTGGATCAGATCAAGCGTCCGGCGATCACGCTCGCCGAAGTGGACGCGCTGCAACGGCAGATGACACTCGCCGAGGCGATTGCACCCGTTGCTTCGACCAGCGTGTCCGTGCAATTCAACAAAAGCGGCTCGTCCAGCGCCCCGGTGATCGGCACCACGGAGCAATTCCAGATGACAGCGGGCTGCACGTCAGCGGAGGGCCGCTTCCTGTCCGCAGCGGAATGTGACAGCGGCCGGCCCGTCTGCGTCATCGGCAACGATCTCGCCACGAACCTTTTCCCGAACGCATCGCCCATCGGCCAGAATATTGCCGTCGCCCGCCATGCATTTGAAGTCATCGGGGTCCTGGGAAAACAAGGCGGTTTCTCCGAAAGCGGCGGCGCGGACACCGAAGTCATCGTGCCGCTGTCGCAATTCACCTACTCAATCTGGCGAAACCCCGATTACGAAATCCAGGTGAAGGCGAAGGACGTGAACCAGATTGACGACGTGAACGAGGAAGTGCGCGTCATGTTGCGGCGCGCCCGGCATCTTGCGCCGGAAGATCCGGACAATTTTTCCATCAACCAGCAGGATCAGTTTCTGGAGATGTTTCACAAGGTCGCGGGCACCATTGCCGTCATCGGCCTGTTCATCACCGGCCTGTCGCTCTTCGTCGGCGGCATCGGCATCATGAACATCATGTTCGTCTCCGTCGCCGAGCGGACGCGCGAAATCGGCATGCGCAAGGCCATCGGCGCAAAGCGGCGGACGATCCTACTGCAATTCCTGGTCGAAGCGGCGTGCGATCTGTCTCATCGGCGGCGTCATCGCGCTGCTCATCGCGTGGCCGGTGACGCTGCTCCTGCAAAAAATCATGCCGGCGACGATGTCGCCCATCGTCGTGTGCTTTGCGCTTTTGGTCTCGCTGGCTCACCGGGATCTGTGCCGGGCTTGTTCCCGGCCTGGCGCGCGGCGCGGATGAACCCCGTGGACGCGTTGAGAAATGAATAAAGGCCGCATTTCATTTTCTGCCGAGGCTGCGCGAAAGCTTCCGCATGGCCATGAGCGCGCTGGCGGCGCACAAGCTGCGCTCGGCGCTCACGCTGCTCGGCGTGCTCGTCGGCGTGTTTTCCATCATTGTCGTGATGACGGCCATGCGCGTGATGGAGAGCAACATCGAGCAGCAGTTCAGTCCAGCTTGGCGGCCAGACCTTCATGATCCGCAAATATCCGGGGGTGTTTTTCGGCATGTCCGGACGGCGATTACGAGAAATACTGGCGGCGCAAAAATATCACGTTGGCAGGATGGAAAACGGCTGCAGGACAAGGTCACGCTGCCGGCGCAGCGTCGGAATGGAGACGGCATTCTGGTCGGGCGAAATCAAGACGCGTTACAAAAACAGCGCGCCCAACGTGCGGCTTTACGGCGAAACCCCCGGCAGCTTTCCGGCGCGCAACTGGAATCTGGGCGAAGGACGCGCGCTCGTGGACGCGGACGTGGACGGCGCGCGCGACGTCTGCGTGCTCGGCAGCAGCCTGGCGACCAACATCTTCCCGAACAGCTCGGCCATCGGCGAGCGGGTGAAAATTGACGGCATCAACTACACTGTCGTCGGCGTGCTGGAAAGCCAGCGGCGGCGCGCTCGGCGGCGACCAGGACAATTTTGCCGTCATCCCCATCACCACCGGCCTGAACCGTTACGGCGCTACGCTGGCGCAGCCTGAACATTCTCGTCCAGGCGCGCGACCGCGCGAGCTATGACGCCAGCGTCGAGGAGGTGCGCGGCGCCATGCGCGTCATCCGCAAGGTGCCGCCGGGCCAGGAGGATGATTTTGAGATCGCGTCCAATGACTCGCTGATCCCGCAGTTCAACGCCTTCACCAACGACGTGCGCATCGGCGTGGCGCTGGTCAGCTCCATCGCGCTGCTGGCCGCGGGCATCGGCATCATGAACATCATGCTCGTCTCGGTCACCGAGCGGACGCGCGAAATCGGCATCCGCCGCGCCATCGGCGCCAAGAAGCGCAACATCATGGCGCAATTCATCATGGAGGCCATCGTGCTGTGCGAGATCGGCGGAGTCATCGGCGTCGTGCTGGGCATCCTCGGCGGCAACGCCACCGCGTTCTTTCTGAAACTCCCGCCCGTCATTCCCGATGGACTGGATCTGTCATCGGGCTGGTGATTTGTTCCGTGGTCGGAATCGTTTTTGGAACCTATCCCGCGTGCAAAGCCGCGAACCTCGACCCGATTGAATCGCTGCGATACGAATAAAATCCGACCGCTCATGCCGTTGCCAGCGGTTCGCCGAAGCGTCCTGGGGAATGGCAAAATCACCCCAAATTCACCGGATCAATGTCCACGGACAGCGTCACGTCTTCCGGTAGCGCGAGCGACGCGGCGATTTTGGCCAGCGCCCGGCTCAATTTGCTCATGGCGCGCGTCCGCAGCATGATCTGGTAACGGTAGAAAGTTTCCGCGCGTGGCAACGGCGCGGGCGCGGGACCGGAAATAACCAAGTCGCCAGTCCACCGTCCACTGTCCCCGGTCAACGCGCTTTGCCCGACTGTGGACTGTGGACTGCGGACTTCGGACTCCAGAACTTTTCGCAAATGTTCCGCGGAGAATTTCACCTTGTCCTCGTTGCGGCCCTTGAGCGTGAGCAGCGCAACGCGGCTGAAAGGCGGGTATTTCAATTGTGCGCGGAATTCCAATTCCTGCTCGTAAAAACCGGCGAAATCATGGCGGCGCGCGTATTGGATGGCCGGATGAAACGGCGCGAACGCCTGCACGAACACCTCGCCCTCCACGTCGCCGCGCCCGGCGCGGCCGGCAACCTGCGTGAGCAGTTGAAACGTGCGCTCGCCCGCGCGAAAATCCGGCTGGTGCAGCGCGAGGTCGGCGTAAATGATGCCGACGAGCGTGACGTTCGGGAAATGCAGCCCCTTGGCAATCATCTGCGTGCCGACGAGGATGTCAATTTTGCCCGTGCGGAAATCGCCCAGGATGCGGCGGTAATCATCCTTGCGTTTCATCGCGTCGGCGTCCATGCGCTTGACGCGGGCGTTGGGAAAAAGCTTGCGCGAGCACGTCCTCGACCTTCTGCGTGCCGGTCCCGGAGAAACGAATTGCCGGGTTCCTGCATTTTTCGTTCGGGCAGATGGACGGCACCTTTTCGTCGTGGCCGCAGATGTGGCAGGACAGTTTTTGCTCGATGCGATGGTAGGTGAGCGCGAGGCTGCAATTCGGGACAATTCGCGACGAAACCGCATTTCGGACATTGCAGCGATGTCGAATAGCCGCGCCGGTTCAGGAATAAAATCGTCTGCTCCTGTTTTTCAAGCCGTTGGTGGATGGCCTCCTTGAGTTGCGGCGAAAAAATCGGGGATGCCCTTTTCCTTCGCCGCAGCCTGGCGCATGTCCACGACGCGGACATGCGGCATTTTCTGGTCGTCCACGCGCTCCGGCAGTTCGAGCAGCGTGAATTTGCCGCGCTTGCAGTTGTAATAACTCTCCAGCGACGGCGTGGCCGAGCCGAGCACGACGACGGCGTTTTCCATCTGGCCGCGCATGATGGCCACGTCGCGCGCGTGGTAGCGCGGCGCCTCCTCCTGCTTGTAGGTGTGCTCGTGCTCCTCATCCACGATGATGAGGCCGAGCGGCTCGACGGGCGCAAAAATCGCCGAGCGTGCGCCGATGACGATGCGCGCGCGGCCCTGGCGAATCTTGTGCCACTCGTCGTGCCGTTCGCCGGCGGACAAATGCGAATGCAACACCGCCACCAGCGTCTGCAATTTGCCGGAGCTGAACCGCGCCTTGAACCGCTCGACCGTCTGCGGCGTGAGCGAAATTTCCGGCACCAGCACGATGGCGCCTTTGCCCTGCTCCAGCGCATGCGCGATGGCCTGCAGATAGACTTCCGTCTTGCCGCTGCCGGTGACGCCGTGGAGCAAAAACGTGCTTCCGGCGTCCCGCCGGAAGGGATGACTTTTTATTTCCTCTCCTCGCAAAACGTTCTTTGAAGTTGGCCCTGCCGGCGCGATGCCGGAATCAAGCTGGCGTGCTGCCGCGGTTCCAGCGGGCAGAACTGTCTTGGCAAACCCCGGCGCCTCATTCAAACCTAATTTCCCCGCACCCAGTCGGAAGTCGCCGGTTTTAAGCCTGGCTTGGATGGGGTTCTCCCGGATGTAGTTGCGGAATTTTTCAAACTGCGACGCGCTGCGCACCAGATGATCAAAGTATTCATCGCGCCAAAAATCACCCGTCCTTTGTAAAACGGCATTGGCCTGCTTCGCGGTGAAGGACTTCCAGGAATGCAAAATTTCCTCCACAGCGTGCCCCCCTGCCGGTCGAACCAACAGATGAACATGATTCGGCATAATGACGTAGTCGCCAAGTTGATAACGATCCCCGTCAAAATGGTGGAACGCCTTCTCGACGACTTCCGTCACCGCAGGAATGCGGAGGCTGCACGAGCCGTATCCCGCATCGATCATGCGCTCCATTGTCTCGGTGAATCGCTGATGATATTCCTGCCACGTTTTTTCGTCCCAGGGCTGTGGATGGTGCGATCCCCAGATTTCCTTTTGCGCGGCCCATGCGTGCAATTGGTTTTGAGCGACGGAATCTGCCAGCCGAAACGTGATGAAATACAGCTTGTTTTCCTGTCGCCAATGCGGCAGCCAGCCGGAGTAATTGTGAACATCGGCTTCAGGATTGAAAAACGGAGAAGATGGTTCTGCCGGCAGGATGCCGGCAGCACGCTTCATCGCCTCCTTGATTTTTTCCAGCGCTGCGGACTGCGCCGGATTCAGCGCCAGCGGCTGTGTCGGCAAAATGTGTTCGCGCGCATACGGATCGCGCTCGGAAATTTCCGAAGTGATTTCAACGAGGCCGCGGTCTTCAAGCTTGCGGACGGTCGCGGCGGTCGTTTCGGCCAGTTCCAGCAGTTCAGCCAGCGGCATTTCGCGCCGTTCCTCGATGATGTTCCAGATCTCCTGCTGGCGTTTGGGCAGCTTTGGAAATTCACCAGCCGCGGGCAGCGCGCGGACGAACAACTGTTTTTTCCAGCCCTCCTTTTCCTTGCGAATTGCTTCAGGCAGAACGGATTTCAAGGCCGTCTCCGGCGCGCAGCAGTAATAATCCGCAATCCAGCGCGCGAGTTTCAACACCTTCGCCGTCACGAGCGTTTGTGCGCCGATGATTTTCAGAACCGGCTTGAGATTGGCGCGCGCCGATTCCTCGGCCAGCGCGGTGACCGTGCCGAAAATCTTCCGCGCGCCGAACGGCACCTGCACGCGGCTGCCGACCTCGATTTGCCCGGCCAGCCCCGGCGGAATCAGATAATCAAATTCCTTCCGCAGCGCGATTTCCAGACTGACTCTGGCAATCATAATTCCGTGACGAGTGGCGGGTGACGGGTGACAGGAACAATCAAGGCGCGTAGGTGTTTTTCATGTCGCTTGTCACTCGCCAATTGTCACATTTTCAATCCCGTGTAATCGCCCGCATTTCCGTTTCCAGTTGCTGGCGCAGTTCCTCGCGTTCGGCGTCGCTGGCGTTTTGCGGCACCCGGAACGTTTTCCCCACGGCGATTTCGCAGCGCGCGAACGGCAGCGGGATTTGGAATCGGTCCCAGCTTTTCGCGCGGATTTTCCAGTTCAAATTCAGCGACGCGGGCACAATGGGCAGGCCGGTCAATTGCGCGAGCGACATGACGCCGTCCTGAATCTGGTAGCACGGCCCGCGCGGGCCGTCGGGGGTGATGGCCAGGTCATAACCGCGCTCCGCCCACGTCGTCAGTTCGATCAATGCCTGTCCGCCGCGCCGGCTGCTGGAGCCGCGCACGGGCTGGATGTCGAAACGCTCCAGAATCGCGGCGAGAAACGCGCCGTCCCGGCTCGCGCTCACCAGCGCCGCCATGCCCGCGCCGGAATTGTTCGGACGCCGGAAGGCGTCAGCACCTTGATGCAGGTGCCCAGCCGGTTGTGCCAGATGCAAAAAATCGCCGGGGCCGGCGCGCCCGGCGCGAAAAATTCCGAATGATCCCGCAACCGGCAGCGCACGGTGAACAACAGCGCCCGCAGTGAAACCGAAACAACAATCGCGCCCAGCCGCTGGTGCCATTTCGGCTTGTGCGGCACCACCACGCCGCTCTTTCGTTTCGGCGCGGGGTTGTTGCCGGTGGAATTTTGCGGTTCTGGAGTCACGACGGACATCAGGCTCCTTTTTTCAGACACGCGCGCACCAAATCCTCGACCGTCGCCGTTGCGCCAAGCATCGTTTGCGCCGCGCGGACGGCGTCGTGCGCCTCGACCTGCTTGAAGCCCAGCGCCATGAGCGCCAGCACGGCGTCGTTCAATTTCTGGTCGTCGGGCGAAAGCGAATGTTTTGCGCTCGCCGCCTCCCACGCGCCCGCCGCGCCGATTTTGTCGCGCAACTCGACCACGATGCGCTCGGCGGTTTTTTTGCCGACGCCGGAAATTTGCGAGAGCGACTTCACGTCGCCGCCGGCCACCGCGCCGCGAAACGCCGTCGCGTTCATGCCGCTCAAAATGTTCAGCGCCGTTTTCGGGCCGATGCCGGAAACGGTGTTGACGAGCAGCCGGAACAAATCGCGCTCCGCCGCCGTCATGAAACCGTAAAGCACGTGCGCGTCCTCGCGGATGACGAGTTGCGTGAGCAATTTCACGTCGCCGCCGGGCTGCGGCAATTTGTCGAAGGACGACAGCGGGATCAGCACCTCGTAGCCGACGCCGTTCACGTCCACGACGACCTGCGTGGGCAGCGCCTCGACGAGTTTGCCGTGGAGAAAGGTGATCATCGTTGAAGTGATAACGAGCGCAACATTCAACAACCAACATCGCAACAATCCAATGCACAGCCGTCGCGCATGGCCATTTGGATGTTGCGCATGTTCGGATTGTTGAATGTTGAATGTTTTCCTGCCATATTTCGAAATTCTTCTTCAGCGGCGATCAAATTGTAGCGCGAATTTTCCTGCGCGTGGGCCAGCGCCAGCGCCAGCGCGTCGGCGGCGTCGGGCGCGGGCGGCTTCGGCAGATCCAACAGCCGCTGGACCATTTTGGCCACGGCGGATTTCTGCGCCGCGCCGTAGCCGACGATGGCCTGCTTCACCTTGCGCGTGGCGATTTCGTAAATGTCCAAACCCGCTTCGGCAACGGTCGCCAGCGCCGCGCCGCGCGCCTCGCCCATGATGATGGCCGTTTGCAGATTTTGCGCGTAAAAAAGCCCTTCCACGACGCAGACCGTCGGCTGATGCTGTTTCAAAACGTCGCGCAGTGTTTCCACAATTTTCGCCAGACAGCGCGAGCGTTCCCAGTTCGCCGGACAGGAAATCGTGCCGTGCGCCAGCGCCAGCGGATGCGGTTTGGCGAGTCGGATGACGCCGTAGCCGGTGCCGCGCAGCGACGGATCCACGCCGAGAATGACGCCGTGCGCGTTGGCGGCGGGGCGCAGGCTGGATTCCAAGACCGGCGCGGCCGCGCGCGGCGAGCGCCGCCGACGCGCTGCCTTTCATCTGTTCAAATTGCCGCAGCGTGATGCCCACGCGCGGATGTTGCCAGCGGCGGAGAGGCAGCAAAAGCAAAAACGCCGCGCGTCACTGGTCGTTCCGGTCTCTGCCCCTGCCGGATCCTTGCGATCGAGACGGGGAAGCCGGAGGCGCGGAAGGCTGTCGGTTACCGGCGGCGCAGCACGCAGGCGGGCGGCGCGGAATAACTCGGACGCGATTGGGCCGGTGGCGCTTCGTAACTCGCGCATCTGTGGCTGGGCTTGCGGCGGCACTGGCGCGGGTGTGCTCATCCGTTCAGCCGGGATTGACAGGATTGGCGCGCGGGGATTGTTGCTCAAACTGCTGCATCCTGGGAGACGGATACCGCCGGTTGTCGGTTGACCTGTTAAAGTTGTCGTTGGCCGGCGGCACAGCCGGCGCGGGTGTCATAGCAGGCGCGGGAGGCGCAACGTGCGGCGGCTCAATTCGTGCGGGCGGCGCAACCGGCGCTCGCGGCGAAGTGGGCGGCGTCGGGCGTCGCTGGTTGGTAAATTGCGCCGTGGTTCCGGATTGTTGTTTCCGCGAGAATTGTTGTTCGGCGGACGGTATGGGCTGCCGATCGTCGGTTGGGGTGTTGCCCGCGAAGGCGGCGCGGTTCGCGGCGAAGCGCCCCTGTTCATGGGCGGTTGTGAATTGCCGCGGTCACCCGCATTCGGTGGCGCGGTGAAATGCGGACGGTCCACAAACAACGTCCGTCCGTCGCGCCCCAGTTGTTCGCCGCGCGCGCCGCGCGTTGTTGTGTCGCGGATGGCAATCGGATGAATTTCCGCGTGGGTGACGGCCGTGATTCTTCCCGGATCAATGCCGTGGTTGATGAATGTCCGGTGATCGCGGTCCACGTCGAAATTGTTGATGACCGTCGTGCGGTTGTAAATTTGCGTCGACCTCCCGCGGCGCGACGCGATAACGCCAGGGATGCGGATCGCAGAAATACCGCGTTGACACAAACGTAAATGCGCTCACGCCAAGGCCGAAATCGAAACCGACGCTGACGCTCGCGCCGTTGTAGAAAAATCCAACGCCTTCACGATAGACCGCCCGCGGCGGCAGCGGCGCCCAGCCGCAATAATCATCCGAATAACGCCACGTCACCCACGACGGCCCCCAGACCGTGTCCGGATACCAGCACCAGCCGAAACGCGCGTCGTGGAACCAGCGTCCATAATGAAACGGCGCCCAGCCCCACGAATAAGTCGAAAACCAATACCAGCCGTCGTCCGTATAAATCCAGTGCCCGTCATCGCAATACGGCTGCCACCCCGCGTTGACCACCGCCACCGTTGGCCGCCAGCAACGGCCATAACCCTCCACGTCCACCCAGGTGCCATAAGGCGCGAGCGTGTCGTAAAAATAATCCACAGTCACTTCCTCCGTCGGCGGCGGTGGCGCGGCTTCCGTGGACACGACGGTTTCGATTGCCGGAGCGGGCTGCGGCGGCGGAGGCTGATAAGCTGACGCCGCCATTTGCTGTTGCAGCACCTGGTCGCGCTGCATCATCGCCGGTGACGATGTCGTCCGACAGGCCGATGTCTTTCAAATAAATGATTTTGTCCGAATCCAGATTGAACGTGCTGCCGGAATTGGAGACGTAATTTTTGATGACGTCTTCGCTCACGCCGGCCTGCAAGAGTTTGATGACCTGCGCGAGCGGGCTGGACGGATAAATATTCGGCGGCAACGCGGGCGGATTGTCCGGGGCGGCGGTGTGCGGACGGCGGCGGCGGGGGCTGGTCCTGCGCGTTTGCAGTCTGCAACACAAGGCCGCCCGTCAAACCCAGCACCGTGACCGCCGCGCCAAAGGCGCATATTTTGAGGAAATTTGTTTTCATAAATGAATCATAGTTGGTTTTCAGCTTTGCATTAAATATAACACCATATTGACCCGTTTGTTGCAATAAACGTTCATCAAAGCCGGAAAGGGCTTTAAACATGAGGTTATCAACGTCCCGCCGGATTGAAGCCTGCGCGTCCGCCAACAGGCTCAAGGGATGGTGCCCCCACCCGGAATTGAACTGGGATCAACGGTTTAGGAAACCGCTGCTCTATCCATTTGAGCTATGGGGGCAAAAGCATTGTAAAATAAGGCGATTATTCGTGTTTTGACACCGCCAAATCGTGAACGGTGTTGACAAGTTGCAACACTTGTGCAACACTTCACGCATGAAAGCTACCCCGTCACGAAAGCCGAAACAATCCGAATCTTGGCCGCGTCGTGTCTCTGTCGGGCGCGAATCTGTCACCGTCTATCGCCGCAAGACGCCGCTGGGCAATTTTTCCTTCATGGTTGCCAACTACGCGGACGGAAAACGCCGCTTTGACAGCTACACCACGGAAGCCGACGCACTGGACGCGGCTGGCAAGCTCGCCCGGCAACTGTCCGCACGCGACGTGATCGGCGCGAGCATGACCAAAGAGCAATCCGTGGAATACTCGGCTGTCACACAGTCATTGCAACCGCTGGGCATCACGCTTTCGGCAGCCGTCGCCGCAATTATCGAAATCCTGAAGCTGACGGGCGATTTGTCCGGCGCGATGGCGGCAGCGCGGCTTTACAAGGCCAAGAACAAGACCGTCACGGCCAAGCGCGTTGCCGATGTTGTCGCCGAATTGCTCGCGCTGAAAAAAACACGCGGCGCGTCAGTGCGCTATCTGCAAGACTTGCGCTTGCGGCTGGACAAGTTCGCCGAAAAATTTCCGTGCAACATCGGCAGCGTGACAACGCCGGACGTGCAATCGTGGCTGGACGGCTTGAAACTTTCGAGCCAGTCCTACGCAAACAATCGCCGCGTGGTTCATTTGCTTTTTGAGCATGGCGTTGCGCGTGGCTATTGCTTGGACAATCCAGCCGCCAAAGTTGAACGGCCAAAAATCCGCAACGGCGAAGTGGAAATCTTCACGCCCGCCGAAACGCGCCGGTTGCTCGCTGCCGCCCCGGAAGATTTTCTGCCGTGCCTTGCTTTGGGAATGTTCGCCGGACTGCGCTCCGCTGAAATTGAACGGCTGGAATGGCGGGACATTGATTTGAAGCAAGCACACGTTGTCGTCAGCGCGAGCAACGCCAAGACCGCCAGCCGTCGCATTGTGCCAGTTGCGGAAAACCTTGCCGCGTGGCTTGCACCCTACGCCGGGCGCACGGGAAAAGTTTGGCAAGGCGGCTGGCTCTACAAGGCGCAACAGGACACCGCAAAGGCCGCTGGCGTGGACTGGAAAGCAAATGGCTGCCGTCACTCGTTCGCGTCCTACTCCTTCGCCTTGTGCGCGGACGCTGGGCGCGTGGCGGGGTATTGCGGCAACTCTGCCGCCGTGATTCACCGGCACTATCGCCAGCTTGCAACGCCCGCCGACGCGCAGAAATTTTTCAGCGTGAAACCGGCAACCGCTGTGAATATCCTCCCATTGGCCACGACTGCAAACTGACGGAAACTGCCGCAAACAAATGAACGCTCTATGAATCAAAGCACGCCTCCAAACGACACAGATAACCTCGGCAAGTTGCTGCAATCGCTGGAAACACAGACGGGGAGTTTCGGAACACGCGCCGGGCGAATCAAAGCGATTGCGCTTTTGAGCGGCTACAAACTGTCGTCGCCGACACCACTTGGAGAAATGGCGAGATTACTCGCTGGCGTCAAACTCCCGAAACCGCTCGAACTGGCGAAGCTCGCCTTATCCGTTGGTCTGCACGATAAACCCGACGAAGCCATCCGCACCGCTCTGCGCTTCTACTTGCGCGCCACCCTGTTTCACAAAAAGCATCAGAATGATGCGTTAGCGGACTTAGCTCTTGCCGCAGGCGACTACGACATTTTTCTCGGAGCGGATACCGTCCAGCGCCTGCGAGAACCTTTGCGCTTGGAAATGGACAAGCGGAATGACGCCGTGCGGCGTTATCTGAAGAAGCACGGCTGCAATCTCAAAAAGGCAAAGTCCGTAAAGGAAAATCTCCGCGACTGGTGCAAGCACACTGACATGCTACTCTTTCTGGCACTGACAAAAAAGCTGTCACTGGCAGTTCACGATTCCATGACGGAGAAGGAAAAAAACGAAGCCAGAGAGCAGCAGGCGCGCAAGGCTGGATGGAACAAATCAGACACAGAATTGTTCGCACCGTTTCGGGAAAGCTGGCCTGACAACCGGGAAGTGTATCTGGTTCCACAAGCCGTGCTCGACTCCATCGTGGAGCGGAAGAAAACGATCAAGCAGTCTCCTTGGATAATCAAGCGTCACGCCAATGCAGAATTGCAGGCCAAAGAATCTTCACAGCCATCCCCAAAATCTGGCCAGAAAACGACGGCGAAAAAATCTTCAAAAACTTCTTGACCGATCTTTTAGCCGGGTTCTGCGCCAACTTCTTCACGTTGCGGAAGCATTTCACACCACAACAAGGGAGTTGTGCGCTTCTCCGATGGAAACCGCTTTAGTTGTGCGCTCCAATTTGCCTTTTGCGGATGAATTTTCGCCATGCGTAATAAATTAAACTTGGTGCATGTCAAAATTACAATTAGCACAGCCCGACGCCGACGCGGGAAATTTCAAGTCGTCGGCGCACGACAACAACACCATCACGCCGTTTGGTTCCAAGCGCGACGTGGCCGCGATGCTGAAAATGTCCACGAGAAGTGTGGACAATTTTTTAGCCGCCGGTCTGCCTCACCTGAAAATTGGCAAACGCCGTTGCCGCTTTGACCTTGCCGCCGTGCGCGAATGGATGCTGCAACAATACGGGGTTCAACGGCGCGGAGGTGTCGAATGACATCCTTCGACGAGGATTCCCAAGTTGACCGGGCAGCGGACACCAAACGCCAATTCGCGGAGCGTTTCAGCGTGTCACCACGGACGGTTAGCACATGGCTTTCGCGCGGCCTGCCGTTTTTGAAACTTTCAGAACGGGCGGTTCGCGTCCCGGTGGCCGAAGGGTCGGAGTGGGTCAGGACAAATTTTTTAACGTATCGGCGGCCACATTCCAAGACGGGCGAGGAACGCGAGGTGGACCATGAGTAAATCCGCAATCCGCTGGAGCAAGTCGTCAGGCAGCACAAAACGCCGTATTGAAAAAATCGTCCGGCTTGGCGACCGCGCCATGCGTCGGCAATTCGTCGCCGCAGATCGGCGCACTTTTAGAAACGGGGGACTCTGCCATGAATGACAAACCCAGCAAATCTAAAGCTTTATCGGCTTTGTCGGATAATGAGATAGAACAGAGAGACAGAGACTCGGAGAAACAGAGACACGGAGACACGGAGTTTCAGAGTTTCAGAAGATACAGAGTTTCTGATGATAAGGATGATGCAGATGAGTTGCCGCCTTCCGGCGCGTGCGTGGGCACGCTCCAGAAGGCCGCACAAATGGCGCTTGCTGACAAAAGCAATGGCGATCCGGTGTTCAAATTCGCCAGAGCGGTAAAGGCGTTTGAATTGTTCGTTGATAGACGATTGCCAAAGAAAGAATTGCCAGCGGCATTTAACATTTGGTGGAGCGCGGCACAGACCACGCTGCCACCGGACACAGACCGCGATGAATGTATGTTTTTATTTATGGACGCTTACGACAAAGCCAAAACCCCGCTCGGTTCAAACGTGATTCAAAACGCACTCGATAGGGTTAAATCATCACCGCCGCCGCCGGAGGCCAATCGCTACGAAAGCCCGAAACTAAAAACTCTGGTGCATTTGTGCTACGAACTGCAAAAGCTGGCCGGTGACAGTCCATTCTTTTTGAGTGTGCGGGACGCCGCGCGTGCTATCGGCCTGTCCGCAAAAAGTCTCCACGCCGTTTCCGCCTTTCTACGCGGCTTGCATCGTGACGGCATCATTGAACCTGTGGAGATTGGCAAATCCGGTGGACACCGGGCGACACGCTATCGTTATGTTGCTACACAAAACTAATCCGACAAAGGCGAGCAAGCTTTCAAGCGGGCAAAAGGAACTTGCAGACCGCATTGAATCCGCGCTTGGCGTGCAATGGACAAACGACGCGGGGAAGTGGATTAACCGAATCAAAGTTGCGCCCGGCAAAAGCAAGCGCGTGATTGCCGAAGTCGAATCCGCATTGAAGGAAAGCCGGGTCAAGACCACGCCTGCTCAATACGCCGAACAAATGTGGAAAGAGTTTGCACCATGAGACCCAGGAATCAGCCACGCATCCGCCCCGGCCAACGTCACCCTTACCTAAAAGCCACGCGCCAGCAGATTGACGAGCGGCACGGGTATGTCGCACGATTGCTCCGCGCTGGAAAAACCAAGACACAAATCCACCGCGCTGTCCGGGAGAAATTCGGTGTCGAATGGCGTCAGTGTGATCGGTATATCGTGTGGCTGACAAAATCGGATGCCCCGGATACATGACTCACGCGCGCCCGCCCGTGCGCGAAAGCTCTCTTTATTCAGGCGTGACCCCCGCAGGCTTTCGGCATTAGCGGGAATTTACACGATTGGGCGCTCTGGCGTGAATCGCGTTAGTTTCCCGCTAGATTCGTGCAAGTTCTAGGTTGCACAAAGCTTGCCGACAGTCAGCAGGAATTTGCATGAAAACAGCGGCAAATATGCCGGTGCCAAACCTGTCAATTACATGGCTCGCGCAAAAGCAGCTTGCAAAAACGGCTGGCGGGTGTTCAATCTAGAACGTCAGTTAAAAACAAAAGACCAGAAAACCAAACCAACAAATTTGCGGCTTCGGCTGCTGTCCGACACAAAACTGGTAATTTTATTCATAGGACACTGTTCGAGGCACGCCCAAGCCGGGCGTGCCCGAAAGCGTTCCTATGAGGGCATACCAGTGCCCGTGTCGGGGCGTAAGTAGGACACGCCTTTTCTTTGGACAGACCACGCAGAGTTTCTGACCGCAACAAAATTTATGAAGGAAAAACTTAAATCACTCGGAAGCGCACTTTTAGGTTTGGCAATAATCGCAGGAATCTTGATCTTAATTATCCTTGCACTTCACGGAACGGCGTGGGTTTCGGAAAAGTTGATTCCGATTTTCGACATAATTATCAGTCTTTCTTTGCTGCCAATTTTTCTGATTATTCTTCCGCTTTCCTTCATCAAAAAATGTCGCGGCTGGTGTGGGATGATTTTCTTTTATTGGAGCTATCTAGTGGGGTTGTATCTGTGGATGTGCGCTTTAATTACGACACTCATGTTTTGGGGATGGTTTGCCGTCATCTTGGGACTTTTCATTGCCGGAGTCGGGGTCGTTCCAATTGCAATCTTGGCATCAGCTATACACGGAGAATGGTTTCTTTTCGGACAGCTTATATTTTATCTGGCAATGGTCATCGCCGCGAGAATTTACGGGTTCTATTTAGCAGGCAAGGCGGAAGATGAAGTCATTGATGTATGAAGCAAGGCGAAAACCACAACGGGTTTCACTTGGCGCGGAGACCGACAAGCGCGGTTGAAAAAGCCGCGCCCGGCGCGGGGCGCATTTTATCCTGCATGGTCGCGGACACGCTGGCTTTGGTAAAGAAAGCAAGGCCACCAAGAATCGTCTTGTTGGATGATGAAGAATGGCTACGAGAGATGTTGGAAATGGCGATCCGTCAATGTTTCAAAGATGCTAATGTATTATCATTCGATGATGGCGACAAAGCGTGGGAGGAATTGTTACGTGTAGAGCCAGACCTACTCATAACGGATATTCATCATCCCGGAAGATTATACACGGGTAAAATGCTACAATTGCTTGCAGCCAAAAAGGTAAAATTCCCTGTTCTTGTAGATTCTGGATTGGCCAACGAGAAGGAGTTGCGGCGATATGTTGGTTCTGACTTGAACTTTTCGCTTCTGCGAAAGCCTTTTACGACAGAAGCATTTTATCACGAACTATTAAAGCACCTTGCGGGTAAGGTGGTGGATGTGCTGGCGGTATTCTCCGGCGGGGATGCCACGGCGCAACACAATCTTGGTGTTTGCTACCAAAATGGCTTTGGTGTGGTGCAAGATTACGTCGAAGCGGTGAAGTGGTATCGAATGGCCGCCGAGCAGAATTACGCCCCAGCCCAACACAAACTCGGCGGGTGCTATTTCGTTGGTAACGGCGTAATCTTGGATTACAAGGAAGCCGCAAATTGGTATCGCAAGGCGGCAAATCAAAATTCCGCATTAGCCCAATGCAGTCTCGGCGTTTGTTATGGCTTTGGCAAAGGCGTCGTGCAGGATTTCGCCGAGTCAGCAAAGTGGTTTCGCGCGGCGGCAGAAAACGGGGACTCCCCAGCTCAATTTAACCTCGGCTATTGCTATGAACACGGACAAGGCGTTTCGCAGGATTTCGGTGAAGCTGTGAAATGGTATCGCAAGGCAGCAGGGTGGGGTAACACCCGCGCCCAAGAAAACCTCGGTGCTTGTTACGCAAATGGTAGAGCCGTCATCGAGGACGCCGTTGATGCTTACCAGTGGGTTAAAATCGCTGAGGAGAGAGGTTTTGAAGGAGCAGCAAAAACATTGGAAGTGATACGATTAATGCTATCGCCGGAACAGTTAGAGAAAGCCGTGCGTCTCTACGAGCTTACCGTATATTTGAACGGCTGAAAAATGGAAACCTCCAAGCCAATTATTTACACCGATCCAGAACTAGAGCAATTGCGTCAGCTTGTGGCGGGCGCGCGGGCGCAACTGGCGGAATTGGAAACGGATTACACCAAGGAGAAATCGCGCGTTGACGCCGTGCAAGCGGTGTTGTTCCGGCTTTTGCGCGAGCATTATCAAAAGCGCGACCGGCTGCGGCTCACGGTGGATTACCGGCGGAAGTTTTTGGATTCGCTCACGCGCGGCAATCCGGAGGAAGGAAAGCAGGCGGAGCAGAATTTCGAGCAGGCCAAAACGCAAGCGGACAGGGATTACGAAGAACTGGCGGCGGCGGCGGACAAAAAGAAGCAATTGACCGCCGAGCAGGAAGCGGAGTTGACGCAGCTCTGGAAAAAGCTGGTGAAGCTGTATCATCCCGACCGTTTTGCCAACGAGCCGGACAAGCTGGAGACGTATCATAAGCTGACCGCCGCCATCAATCTGGCGAAGGACAACGGCGACATTGAAACGCTGCGCGAAATCGCGGAAGACCCGCAAGGCTTCATCCTGCGTCAAGGCTGGGCGAATCTGGATTTCAGCGACGTGGAGGAACTGGCGCAATTGCGGCGGCTGCATGAGACGTTGCAAAAGGAAATCGCCGCCGTCACGGAATCGCTAAAGCACTTGCGCGAAAGTCCCGATTACGAGCTTTGCCGGATTGAGCGAGCAAAAGCCCGGCGTGCTGGATGAACTGGCGGCGGAACGAACGAAGCAGCTTGAAACTGAAAATGCGGAGTTGGAAAAACAAGCCGAACAGCTTGCCAGCGAAATCAAAAAGCTGAAGAATCCGACGCCAACGCCAACGCCAGAGCCGACGCCGAACAAGCGGGCGGAAATTGTTGCCAGTTCAAACCAAACCGAGGCAACCTCGACAAAAAGCAGCGCACCCCAAAACTCCATGAAAATGAATTCTGCCAATGTGGGCAGCATCATTGCCAAGCTGATTGCGGCGGTGATGCTGTTTGCGGCTCTTGGCCGTCACGCATACGACTACTACACGCTTCTGCGCTGGGTTGCCTGTGGCGTCTGTGCCTACACCGCATTTCAAGCCATGCAGGACAAGAAAACCGGCTGGATGTTTATTTTCATCATCACTGCCGTTGTGCTAAATCCGATTGCTCCGCTTGGTTTGAAGCGAGAGACTTGGGCAATAGTTGACGCTGTCGCCGCCGTGCTGCTTTTGCTGTCAATCGCCGTCATGGACATTCGCAAACCAAAGCCATAAACCCGGCATTAACTAAATACCTATGAAAAACGAATCCACATACCGAATCACAGTTGTTGTGTTACTGGTCGGAATCCTCGCCGTTCAAAGTGCCGTTCTCATCCGACTCCCGAAACCAGTCAGAATGGCAGACTTGCAAAAGGTTGGGCTGACACGAGAGCAAAGAACCGCGTTGCTTTTGAATATCCCAATGGCGCGCGTAATTGGAAGCGTTGACGTTGAAAATCCAAGTTTAGATGTTCATATTGAAAACACACCGATTGAAGTTCAAATAGTGCGCTGACGGAAAACCGCGCTTTGTATAAAAACCTCCCCTACGCTGGACGATGGCGTTTGAAATCGCCCCTCCCACCGGCAACCCGTGGGGACGGGTCGCCCCGCAAAAATTTAATGGATTCCTTAAATACCCCTGTCACCCGGCCACTCGCCACGATGCCCGCAGGCGTGTGCCTGCTTTGATTGCAGCGGCCTTGATCAAGGCGGGCGTCAACTTCCCTTCCGCCGCCCTAGACCGACGCCAAAACGAGTGCAACAAACAGATGTTGCAATCTTGCCATGCCCCGAAAAACAGAAATGAAGTCAACCTTCAACGGTTTCAAAACCAAGCCACTTTCCGTGCAACAGATTGCAACACCGGAAGTGCGAAACTGTGCGTGAAACGGGCGTTTTTAGCGTTTCGGGTGAACTGCGATTGTCGCCTTTGTTCACGCGGCGATAGTGCGTGTTTTGGGTGTAGTCGCGCAAGTGCGAAAGCGGATTAGGAAACCGCTGCTCTATCCATTTGAGCTATGGGGGCAGGCTACTTCCAAGCCAAAAAAGCGCTCCGGGAATGGAGCCAATGGCCGGGATTGCACAAGGAACACACATTCAGTGCCAATAAAATAGCGGAATTCATTGGCGATTCAAGCAGAATGAATTTTAACTCGCCACTATTTTTCATTACTCGGAAACCACTTTCACTGACAGTTTCACTGACAGTTTTGCCATAGTCGGAAGCCAACCATTGGTCGCAATTGTGGTGCATGGCGTCAATTTTTACTGACAGTTCACTGACAGTTGTCAGACGGGCAAAACGTCGGCGGGAAAATAGGAGCGATACTTGGCGCGGGGGTCGGCGGGATGGATGTCGAACGGGTCGAACTTGCCGCACGGATGCTGCCAGACACCGCGCCGCTGATTCCAGTGAAACCCCAAAGACCAAAGCACCTTTGCCAGCATCGGCTTTCGTGCCGGTGACGCGTCCAGCCAAACCCATTTGCCGACAACCTCGGCGACTTCGTATTGCCTCGGCAACCGTGTCCGCAAATAGTTCAAAACCGTTTCCGTGGACAGTCCACGATTGGCCAGATGTTTTGAAACCGACGATGGCCGGACATTCGCCGGTGCTGACGCTTCAATTGTTGTCTTCGTTGTTTTCATAGCTTTTTTTTGAAACCGCTGTCCGTCACCCTGCCGTTTGCTGCTCGCTTCACTGTTTGGGGAGACAGCGAGCCGTGCGCGGAAGCGCATTCAAAACCCAGCGAAAGCTAAAACCGTGACAGTGGCAAAAGGGCAATGGGGTGACGCTGGCGCGGTTTTTGATCTCGCTCCCAAATCTCGGCTCGGTGTCGGACCGGTGAGCAGCAAACGGTGGGGTGATGGCGGGCGTAAAATCGGCGCAGACAAACAACCTAACTTTCGTGCCCCAGCCGTGGTTTTAATTCTGCCCGGAGTCTGCGGAAAATTGGCGCGGACGGGCTACGATATTTTTCCCGGCCGTGTCAACTTTCCGCAGTCTCCGTCTAAATTGGGAGCGTCGTCAGTCCGGTTGGAAATCGGAGCGGTGTCGCGGAACGGAGCGAACTTTAATTTTCGGAGTGAAGCGATTCGTGGAGATTTTCAACCGGTTTGACGATGCGGGGTTTAGAATCCAAATGTCTCCGTCCAATCGCCGCAGAGGAGTTTCGCTTGTTCCAAGACTGTTTGGGTGGCCTTGTCTTGCTTGTCTGGCGGATAACCGTATTTGCGGAGGATGCGGCGGACGAGGACGCGGATTTGCGCCTGCGCCGATTCACGCAGTGTCCAATCAATCGTCACGCTCTTGCGGACATGGGAAACCAATTCCCGCGCAATATTTTTCAGCGTCGGCTCTCCGAGAACTTTTACGGCGCTGTCGTTGGTTTCCAAGGCATCGTAAAATGCGACTTCGTCATCCGTGAGGCCAAGTTTTTCGCCGCGCTTCTGGCCTTCGCGCATCTGCTTTGCCAGATCAATCAATTCCGCGATGACCTGCGCTGCCTCAATCGTCCGGTTTTGATACTTGCGGATGGTGGCTTCCAGCATCTCGGCGAAGGAGCGGGACTGGACGAGATATTTCTTCGAGCGGATTTTCAGTTCGTTGTTCAACAGCTTTTGCAGCAACTCAACGGCAAGATTGCGTTGTGGTAAGTGCTGAACTTCGGCCAGAAATTCGTCCGACAGAATGGAAATGTCCGGCTTCTTCAAGCCGGCGGCGTCGAAGATGTCTATCACCTTGTCCGAAGAAATGGCGCGGGAGACGATTTGCCGGACGGCTAAATCCAATTCTTCCGGCGATTTTCCACCGCCTTCGGTGATGCTCTTGGCCAACACCGCCCGGACTTCCTGGAAGAATCCAACTTCATCGCGAATTTCCAGCGCCTCATCATTCGGCACGGCGAGCGCGAACGCCTTGGACAATTCCGACACGGCTTGCAAATAGCGTTGCTTGCCGTCTTTTTGTTGCAGCACATGCTCGGCAGCTTGCGCGATGAGCGGCAGCCGCTTCGCCGCCGTGGCTTCGGCAGCGGCTTTGTAGTCAAACCCGTGCAGGATGGCGCAGACTTGCTCGTATTTCTCCAGCATCACGGCCACGGCTTCTTCTTGATCCAGCGTGATGTCGCCTTTGCCCTTGCTGTTCGTGTAATCGGCCAGCGCCTGTTTCAGTTCCTCCGCCAGCCCGAGATAATCCACCACCAACCCGCCGGGCTTGTCTTTGAAAACGCGGTTCACCCGCGCGATGGCCTGCATCAGGCCGTGACTGCGCATCGGTTTGTCCACATACATCGTATGCAAGCTCGGCGCATCAAAGCCGGTCAGCCACATGTCGCGCACGATGACGATGCGGAACGGCTTCTTCGGATTCTTGAACGCTTTCGCCAGTTCCTCGCGCCGGGCTTTGCTGCGGATGTGCTGCTGCCAATCCAGTTTGTCCGAAGCCGAGCCGGACATGACAATCTTCATCGTGCCTTTGTCATCGTCGTCGTGATGCCAGGCCGGGCGGAGCTTCTGGATGGCCTTGTAAAGCTCCACGCAAATGCGGCGGCTCATGCAGACGACCATCGCTTTGCCGAGCATCGCAGAGTAACGCGCTTCCCAATGCTTCACCAAATCTTCGGCCACGAGCGCGATTCGTTTGTCCGTGCCGACCATCGCTTCCAGTTGCGCCCACTTCCGGCGCAGACTTTCCTTCGTGGCTTCCTCCGCATCCTCCGTCACCTCGTCAAAGTTCGGGTCAATCTTCGGGCGTTCCTCCGGCTTCAAATCAATCTTCGCCAGCCGCGCCTCGTAATAGATCGGCACGGTGGCCTTGTCTTCCTTCGATTGCAGGATGTCGTAAACGTCAATGTAGTCGCCGAACACGGCCTGCGTGTTCTTGTCGCCGCTTTCAATCGGCGTGCCGGTGAAGCCGATGAACGACGCTTTGGGAAGCGCATCGCGCATGTGCTTGGCGAAGCCGTCAATGAAATCGTATTGGCTGCGGTGCGCCTCGTCGGCGATGACGACGATATTACGCCGGTCGGAGAGCAGCGGATGCTTGCCGCCCTTTTCGTCGGGAAAGAATTTCTGAATGGTGGTGAACACCACGCCGCCGCTGGCGACGTTCAGCAACTCGCGCAAATGTTCCCGGCTCTCCGCTTGAACTGGAATCTGCCGCAGCAACTCTTTGCAAAACGAGAACGTGTCGAAAAGCTGGTCGTCCAGATCGTTGCGGTCGGTGAGCACGACGACGGTGGGATTCTCCATTGCCGGGTGCTGCACGATCTTTCCGGCGTAGAAAACCATCGAAAGACTCTTGCCGCTGCCTTGCGTGTGCCAGATGACGCCCGCCCGCCGGTCGCCCGTGGCCCGCGATGCTTCAACCGTGGTTGCGACCGCTTTATTGACGGCATGGAATTGATGATACCCGGCCAGCTTCTTTACGACCTTTTCACCGTCGTCCTCGAACACGATAAAGTTGCGAATTAAGTCCAACAAGCGGTGCTTGTCGAACACCCCTTTGAGCAGCGTTTCCAGTTGGAGCGAACCCGGCGGCACAAGTTCCTTGCCCGTGATAGTGCGCCACGTCATGAACCGCTCCCAATCCGACGTGACCGTGCCGAGCCGCGCTTCGTGGCCGTCGGAAATCACCAGCAGCGCGTTCGAGTGGAACAGCGACGGGATTTGCGCCTTGTAAGTCTGGAACTGGTCGAATGCCTTGCGGATGGTGGCCGATTCATCCGCAATGTTTTTGAGTTCCAGCACCGCCAGCGGGATGCCGTTGATGAACACCACCACATCCGCGCGGCGATTGAAATGGCCTTCCTCCACCGTGAACTGATTGACGGCGAGAAATTCGTTGGCGTCGGGATTCGCGAAATCAATCAGCCAGACCTTGTCGTGGACGATCTCGCCCGCCTTGCTGCGAAACTCCACGTCCACGCCCTCCACCAGCAGCCGATGAAACACGCGATTGTTTTCAATGAGCGTGGGATGACTGATGAGCCGGATTTTGCGCAACGCTTCTTGCAAACCCTCCAGCGGAATCTGGGGATTCAAATCCTCCAGCTTGGTTTGCAGCCGGTCGAAAAGAAAAACCTGCTTGTAATCCGAACGCTCCGCCGCCGGTTCGCCCGGCGCGATGGCGAGGCCGGATAAAATCTCGTAACCAAGCCCATTCAGCCAATCGAGTGCAGCCTGTTCGACGATGGATTCTGAAAGTCGCATTTATTGATTTTTCAACAAACCCCATTGTTGATACGCCTCGCGATTGTAATAACTCACGGCCGTTGTCGGTGGATTATTGTGGTCGAACTGACTAATCGCATCGGAAATCGGCTCTTTCTTAAATGGGATGTGAATAACTCTCGCCGTTTTGTTCGCAATACGGCTTGCGAGAGCAAATGGCCAAAGCACGTTCAACTGGGCAGGTGCCATGATGTAATCGTATCCAGGATAAGCGGCGATGATCGGAATTTCGTAGCAATCTACCGCTTGCTCAATTTCGAATGGCACCCAATCGGTATCAAAACGAGTGGTTTGTCCGATGATAAGCACCATATTTCTCGAATTTCTCAATCGTTCCTGGAGCGAGGCTCTCAATGTTGTTCGCCTGCTGGAGTCCCGAACCGAAGATGCCTTGTCATGGCTGTTAATCATTGTGAAATCATCGTCCCCCTTCTCAGTCCATGCCTTCATCAAATTGTAATACTTGATGTCGGATTCGACCGGAACGTCGGTCCCATTGGCGTGAAATGCCACATATGTGCCGTTGCGGTATGCCATAACTATGCCTCCCAATGTTCTTTCACATCTCGCAAGTCGAGTTCCTCGAAACGGTCTCGATGTAAAATAATTCGGATTGTCGGCGTCACTTGCTTCGCTTTCGTCTCCGTTATCGCGGAGAGGATAATGAGATTAAGAAGATCGCGAGTCGGCAATCCCAAGCCAGACAAGCCGCTACCCACAAGCGGAACGTTCAATGGGTGGCCGCCGGATTCGATCCGCGCGCGTTGCCAAAGTTGACTTAAGGCAACCCACATCATCGTTACATCTGAGTAAGCTTTGCAGGTTTCGGGATCCGCTTTCGCGAAAGCGAAAGCCAAATAGCGGTCTTGGTTGACGGTGATCAAAGCGCTTGTGCCAATTGGAAAGCTTTTGGTTTTTCCATCCGTTTTTTTGACTTCAGTCCCGGCAACTCCCCGGAGCTGTTCGTCCACTTGCCGGTCAAACGATTCCACGCCACCTCCGAAGCAATTTGTCAGGAAAGCACCATGCAAGCTTTTGTCCGATACTGGTTTTCCAAGCTTGCTGTCGAAAAATTCACTGACCGCAATTGCTCGGATGCCGTCCTGCTTGAAAAGATCGCCAAATATGACTTCGATTGTCGTGTTTGTGGTGGCAATTTTGATTTCAATCTTGGACGGCTTCCACACCTGTTTTAGTCCGTAGCAAAGGCTCACGATGATGACAACGGTGAGCGGAAGCATGCCCTCGATCTTAACGCCAGGCATAAAATGCGTCACACCCCGGATGATTGTGAACAGGACGCTGAAAGCCGTGAAGACATAACCTGCCGTCTTCCATGGGTGGCGAGTGATGCCGCGCAAAAGGTCTTTGAGGGATTGCATAGTCATGATGATTATCTATGTGGCACGCGCAACTCGCCCGACAGCAGCTTCGGCAGCAGCGCGTCGCGCAGCGCAGCGAGCGTGCGGGATTCGTGGAGATTGGCGATCCATTTTGCGAATAACGGATGCACCGTTTTATCGAACTTCGCCAGAGTCGCGTCATCAGGAATCATCGTCGGAAAATCAGCGACGATTTGCTGGCTCAAATTCTGTTGCGCTGAACCTCGTGTTTGTTGTTCCAATGCAGCCACAGATGAGGCCATGTGCAAATAGATGAAATACCGCATTTCCTTTTTGGGAATTAGTCCGCAGCAAGCTTGGTTCGAGCACATGCCGTCGCCAAGAAAACAAACTTGTCCGGCTGTCGCACCATAAAGAGCTACGACTGTCGTTGCGGCAGGCCACAGCTTGGCGCTGCTGTTCGCAAGCCCTTCTTCGGAAATATAATTCTCCGCCTTTGTTACGATGGCTTGTCGAACTTCGCCGGATGTGAGCCAAGGAATTGTGGCTGGTGTCCAGTAACGAGGTTCGTCGCGCTTTGGCGTGCCGCCATTTTCAACGCGCTCACAGCAATCGCGTAACTTGCCTTCGTGCCAGCTTTTGGGGAGGGCGGATTGGGTGGCGTCCACGAACCAGGATTTGAACAGGCTCTGGGCCAGCGCCTCCAGCGTCTCGTTCATCCGCCGGTTCAACTCAATCTTGTCGTCCAGCGCACCCAACACCGACGCAATCGCTCGTTGTTCTTTAATGTCCGGCTTTGGCACGTCAAAACTTTCAATCATGCCTTTGGTGAGCGCATTGCGTGTTGCACCTGCGCCTGCCAATGTCAGCATTTGCTCCTGCATTTGTGGCGAGACCAGAAAATAACGCAGAAAAGTTGGATTAATTTCGTCGGGGTCAGGCCGAATGATAGCAACGTGCTGATTGACGCGGGCGGGCAAAACTTCTTTCGGAGCTTGGCAACAGCGAGCAACCGAATCGCCAGTGATGTTTAGAAGCACATCGCCGGCGGAAACTTCCACGTTGCTTAAATCATCCGCCTGCTCTTTGCTAATGAACGCCAAGCCGTGATTGGTGAATCGGTTGTTGTGGACATTTTGGCTGCGGATTAGCGAGAACGGTCCAGATTTAAGGTAGGTTTCACCTCCACCGCGCGGTGTCGCACCGCTGCCAATTTTCTTGCACACGTTTCCAAGACGGATTGTTGGCCACTCGCTCCCGCTGGCGACAGCGTTTTTCCTTTCATAAAACACCCGCCCATATTTCTGAATGTGCTTTTCCACATCCGAGTTGGTGATTTTGGCACGGATGACGAGGTCGGCTTCAAAGGGCAACTCCAAACTACCAATCCGTGACCGGACGACGACTAAATCAGCGAGGTTGAGGTCGTCTCCTTCGAGGGCAAGGTCAAGGTCAGATGCTCCGCGAAAAGTGCCGATAGCTCGCGAACCAAACAGAACCGCGCGCCTTATCTTCGGGAATGCCTCCAGCACTGAGAGGATTCCCTGCCTGTCGCGTTCTGTTAGTCCATCGGTCACGCGCCCTTGGCAAGTTTATTCAGCTTTTCCACACAGGCCCGGAGCATGGGTTCGAGCTTTTCTTTGATCAGCGCAATTGCCTGTTGGGCAATGTCATGTTCATACGTGTGGCTGAAAAGATTCCGGCTTTCCAGCGCCTCAAGCCATTCATCTACATCGGTCAGCAATTCCATCTCGAACGCCTTGTTGATGGTTTCTCGCGGACTATTGACGGCATAACCCTCAAACGTGAGTTTGTCCTTCAAAGTCTTCCAGCAAAGCTCAAACGTGAATTCGTAGGTCTGAACCAGTCCGGCGACTTCAAGTTCGTTGTATTCGTCCTGATCGCAGGCATCTTCCAGCCGCTTGAACGCCTTGTTCAGATTTTGCAGTCGTTGTATCCAGCGGTTTTCGTTGCTCATGCTTTTCCTGGTTTGTTGTGCTCGCTGAGAGTAACCAAATTCTTCCGGATTGTCTTTTCCAGTTTCGCCGATTCCGCGAACTGTTCTTCCAGCGTCGCGGTGAGGCGTTTCATCTTTTGCTCGAACGGTTCGCCGTCGTCTTCCATGTCTGCCGCGCCCACATAACGACCGGGCGTGAGGACGTATCCATGCGTCTGGATTTCTTCGAGCTTCACAGATTTGCAAAAGCCGGGTTCGTCCTGGTAGGGCGCGTCACTCCGTGCGCGCCGCTCACTTGCTTGCCACCAGCGGCTGGCAGGACTGCCAGCCCTACCTGGTTTCCACGCATGGTAGCAGTCGGAAATTTTGGCAATTTCCTCGGCAGTCAGTTCCCGGTGGATGCGGTCAACCAGCACGCCCATTTTCCGCGCATCAATGAAAAGGGTTTCACCGCGCCGGTCGCGGCGTTTGTGGTTCTTTTTGTCGCGGGCCAGAAACCAGAGGCAGACGGGAATTTGCGTGGTGAAAAACAACTGGCCGGGCAGCGCGACCATGCAATCCACGAGGTCGGCTTCAATCAAGGCTTTGCGAATCTCGCCTTCGTTCGAGGTCTGCGTGGACATTGAACCGTTCGCCATGACGAATCCCGCCACGCCCACGGGCGAGAGGTGATGGATGAAATGTTGAATCCAGGCGTAGTTGGCGTTGTTCACCGGCGGCATCCCGAATTTCCAGCGCACGTCCTGCCGCAGGTTTTCGCCGCCCCAATCGCTCATGTTGAACGGCGGGTTGGCGAGAATGAAATCGGCCTTGAGGTCGGGATGCAAATCCGCCCGGAAGCTGTCGGCGTTGCGCGGGCCGAGATTGGCGTCAATGCCGCGAATGGCGAGGTTCATCCGCGCCAGTTTCCAGGTGGTGTAGTTGGATTCCTGCCCGTAAACCGCGATGTCGCCCACGCGTCCGCCGTGTTCTTCCACGAATTTTTCCGATTGACACGAACATGCCGCCCGAACCGCAGCACGGATCGAACACGCGGCCTTTGTAGGGTTCAAGCATGGCGACGAGCACCTGCACGACGCATTGCGGGGTGTAGAACTCGCCGCCGCCCTTGCCTTCCGCGCTGGCGAACTTGCCGAGAAAGTATTCATAGACGCGCCCGAGCACGTCCTTGGATTTCGCCGCCGATTCGTTGAAGCCGATGTTGCTGATGATGTCCACGAGTCCGCCGAGCCGGACTTTGTCGAGGCTGGGCCGGGCGTAATCGCGCGGCAGCACGCCTTTGAGCGTGGGATTCTCGCGCTCAATCGCGCCCATCGCGTCGTCAATGACCTTGCCAATCTCCGGCGACTTGGCCTTGGCCTTGATGGTGTGCCAGCGGGCTTCGGGCGGCAGCCAGAAGACATTCGCGGCCATGATATTCGTCGCGGTTCTCGGCGGCTTCGGCGCGTTGCGGTTCGTCTTTGATGAACCATTCGCTCTTGGGATCGGAGAAGCCGAACAGCAGTTGCTCGCGTTTTTCCTCGAAGGCGTCGGAGATGTATTTCAGGAAGATGAGGCCGAGGCAGACGTGCTTGTATTCCGAGGCGTCCATGTGCCCGCGCATCTTGTCGGCGGCGGCCCAAAGCTGGGCTTCAAAGTCGAGAGCGGAGCCGTTGGCGGTTTTCTGACTATTTCCCTTAGCCATGATGGAAAGGGAGTGTGCGCCTGAAGGTCGTTCGCGTCAATTCCTGCCTGTAGTTGGACAGCGGTTGTCCATGCACCGGAGTAAAATGCCGGGATGAATGCCGCACGATGGTTCCAGCGCCGGGAAGATTATCAGCCGCCCCAAACGCCGGCAGACAGCCAGTTTCGGCGGTTCAAGGTGTCCTGTCTCAAATGCGGCAGTTTCAAGCTGCGGGTGATCGGCGAATTTGATTCGGATGCGGGCGAATTGAAGATTTACCTTTTCTGCCCGTCGTGTCGCGAGCGCGAACAAGTCCTTGCGGACTGCCACCATTAACAAAGTTCGGCCTGTTTGCCGCTTCAACGGTGAAGCGTCTGCGGACTTATGAAGGCACCGACAAGGATCACCACAAATCCAGCCAGTTGGAGAAAAAATGGTTTCTTGGCCTCGGACCAATGCACGATCAGAAAAAATAGAGAGACAATGGGAAGGAACAGGCAGGCTAGCCCCCACCAGATACTTGTCCGGAAAGCGGCAACCAAGAACAACAAGCCACCAATAAGACAAATGATGACTCCCAAAAGAATAATCGCGGTTCCCATATTTTTAGTAGCCGTTTTTTGCAGGTTGAAGATTCAGGCCTTCGGTGTCAACGGGGAATTCTATATTGGGGAATTCGGCGGAGTGACGAAACTTGGCTGCCGGAATGGAGCGGCAACCCGGGCGGAGTGAAGCGGTGTGCCGTTCGGTCGCGTGGGGGTCTTGGGGCAAGCCAGTCTTTCGGCTTACGGAGCCTTTTCCGTTAGCTGAAAGTCTGGCGCGGGGGCGGGTGCAAATTCATCGCGACGGAACGGGCACACAAGCGGAACGGAGGCCGGATTGACGCGGAATGCAGGCTGCCAAGTATGGTCACGACTTCGGGCGGGAAACGAAATTGCGCGTGCGGTGTTGAAATTATCATGTCGGAAGAAGCGGAGAAAAAGTTAGCTGCCATAAGACCGGGTCGCAAGGAAACCGCGGCTCATCTAAAAAACGTAGAAGAAATTCAAATTGATACAGCAAAGCGTCGGCAAGATTGGTTAAAACGGTTGGCGAGCGAATATATCAAGCTTGAAACCAAGATGCCGGTAACAAATTTTCTACCCGACGAGTGTTGCCCGAAATGGGTTGAAAATATTGAACGAGAAGTGGGGGCGACCATGTTTCCAGTCGCGAAGCTCAAGGAAGAATTGAAACTCACCCCGCGACGCCTGGCAGCCATTATCGGACATCAATGCGCGATAGCTGTTTGGCTGATGGAATGGGTTGAAAACCTTCTTGAAAAACCGCAACCCGTGGGGAATGCAAAATTAACGCCGGAGCAAATCAAACAAGGCGAAGAATTTTTGATTATGCTGGTTGATGGTTGGTATCCGGCTCTGCGACGGCTTGCAAAAAGGGCTTTGTGCTCGTGCATTGATCAGCCCTACGACGTTATGAAAGATTTTTTGCTGGCGTATGCAGATGCCTTTGCTCAAAAACCCACCGGGCGCGGCTTGGGCAGTTTTGGCAGTTCGGCCATAGAGATTTACCACTTTATGCTGTTCCACTGGCGGATTGTTGAACGGCTAAATTCGGTTCACCATCTCCATGAGGTGCTGGTCAAGGTTTTTGGTCCATATCGGACTGGCGACTTGAAACGAACGGAAAAAATTTGTCAAAGAATCGGTCTTCATTATCGTAAGCCGGGGCGTCCTCCGAAAATCGAAACAATTCAGACACCCACCTAGACTGGCTGTCGGTATTACTACAGTTCGCGTTGTGGTTTATTCATGACGTGTGCGCAATTCTTCATCTGAATAATTCGTTGAACGTCGCAAGACGTTTCAGCGGGCTTCGCCACGTTCATTTCCGCACGGTGCTCTGCCGGTCGCGCGGAATCGATCAACCGGCAGAATCGAAAGGACAACCAAAATGGTAGTCAAACTGGAAGTATTCAAGACCGTCCACAACACGTGGCCGGCCAAAAACGGAATGGCAGCGGGCGAATCATACGACCTGCTGTGCATTGATGTCAGCAATCCACCGGAACACCGGATGGAAGAGATGCTGTTCTACCGGACAAAACCGGAAGAACGCGAAGCCCACTACGTCAACGGCACGGGCAAAGTCATCACGGTTGGCGTTGCCAAGATTCGGCACGCGGACAAGGGCGGCAAAGCTACCATCATCGGGAGCATCATCCCGGAAGCCAAAAAGTAAAAACTTATGGCTAAAAATCCTCGGATAGACAGAGACTGGCGTGATCCGATCCGCAAATCCGAGGTCGCCACAGACTTTGGCATCACACTGGCAAGAATCCAGTGGGACCTTTTTGCAACGCCGACTTTTAAGGGCAACGTCCCTCGAACAAATATTTGTTACGGCATGGCGTTTCGCTGGTTGCAAGAATTGGCCAAAGTCTGTGGCGTGCCCTATAAGCGCCTTCTCATAGCACTGCGCGGTGAAGAAGGCGAAAAGAATGGGCGTTTCCACTTCCACTGTCTGGTGGGGGGAACTGCTACGCGCAACTATCACACGCTGCAACACCAGGCTGAACATCTGTGGAAGCATCAGACAGGTGGGGCGCGTGTAGATGTTCGACAATATGACCGCTCACTGGCCGGAGCGGAATACGTTGCGAAGTGCCTTGGGGCAAACGCATACGAGCTGAACAAATACAGCTTTGCGAACACGGTGACGCTGTCTGCATCTGTTATCCGGTTGATAGCGGGTATTGATGCGAGTGGAGACAGACGCTGCGGACAGGACACATGGAGAAACGGGCTGGTGACGAAAGCGACGGGGTTTAACCAGGTGGTTCCCGCTGTGAGTAAGCTTTGCGATGAGACAGCCTCCCAGATTGCGGGCATGGCGCATTGATGCTGCTGGTTTACGGGGACAAGTTCCCTGCGGTGGCTAAAAGACAATTCGCCGACAATCCGCCTTGGATGCTGGGATAAAACGCCAAAGCTACTGTGGCGTGTGTCAAATGAACGGGATTCCTTTGACGGTGGAGCGGTGGGCGGGCGCGCCAGCGCCCGCCCGCCGCCCGCCGGCAAAGGCTCCTTGTAGAAATCCTATGCCCAGATGTGATGGCGAATTAACCCAAAACACTGGACGGATGCAGGCGAAGTTTTGATGAGAGACGACCAACATCGGTTTTTGATGCTGCTGGGCCAGTTGCCGGCCCGCCTGACGGCGGAGCAGGCGGCTTGGGTGCTCAACTGCCAGCCGCATGACGTGCCGGTGCTGGTCGCGGCGCGGCTGCTCAAGCCGTTGGGCAATCCTCAAGCCAATAGCACCAAGTTTTTCGCGACGACTGATTTGCTTGAACAAATCAAAGACCGCAATTGGCTGGTGCGGGTCTCCACCGCCATTTATCAGCACTGGCACAAACAAAATGCCCGCAAGAAAAGCCGTTTCCCGAACGGAACGGGAAACGGCCAAACCGCGCTGCCGATGGCATCGGTTGGTTAAGCGGCGGAGAATTGCATCGGCACGACGTTGGAAGCCGTCGCCATTTTGCTTTCAAAATCTTCAAGGGCTGGAATCAACACCTTTGCCTTCCGCGCATAAGCCCGATGCACCGCTTTGCTATTGTGGCCCAGCGCCTCCTGCGCGAAGCGTTCGGGATAGCCGCAAGTCTTGGCGCGTTCCGCCCACGCGTAGCGGTAGGAGTGAAGCGAAACCCCGGAGACGCCGACGAGACGGCAGCGTCGGATGAACGCCTTGGCCCGGTCGGATTCCTTCCACTGGACGACTTGCGGGAACAAGCAGCCCGTCGTCGGACGCCGCTCAAGAATCTTCACGACGGCCTCGCCAATGCGGATTATGGCTTGTGTGCCTGTTTTCATACGGGCATAGGAGATTGTCCGGTCGGTCCAATCTACATCCTCGGCGCGCAACGAAGCCATGTCGGTCTGCGAGCCGCCCAAGTGCCAGAGCAGTTCGTAGAAGTCGCGCACTTCGAGGTTTCGCTCGCCGGCCATAATTTTCTGGTGTTCCTCCCAAGTGATGCCGCGCTTGTCTTTGAAGTGGATGGCGGGCCAGCGCTTCCGGGCCAGCACCGGCCACGGCAGCCACGACATGTCGAGGGCGAAGTTTTGCACCCGGCGCAAAAAGATGTTGCTGCAAACCGTGCCAGTCTCCAGCACGCGCATGAAGTGTTCTGGGCGGGTTTCCAAGACGGGTAAACCGCGAATCGCATCGAATGCCTTGTCGCGCATGGCTGTCCGCCAGCGAATCAGGGTCGGCCCCTGTTTCAGTGTGGCCGCCTCCTCCATGACGTGCTGCCAGGTGCGGGCGGCGATCTGCGGGTCGCTGGCTGCGAGATAGGCGCGGGCGATTTGCAGGTTGATGGCGGGCTGCCTTTCCGCCTCGTTCTTGGCGTTAAGGAATCGCCCAGCCTCTGCCCGGTCACGGGTGTGGAGGCTGGATTGCTTGCCGGTGGTCGTGTCTTCGCAATAGAAGATTTCACCGCGTTTAAACAGGATGAACCGTTGTCTCATGTTGATGCCTTTCGGTTCTGAATGGTGAACCTGTGCGGCATCGTCGCGTTAGCCAGTAGTGGGCAAGTATCAGCAAATTCTAACGAATGGTGGCCGGTAGCTTTGGCGGTCACGGTTTCACTGACACTTTCACTGACAGTTGGCCTTCGCGTTCCCGTAACCTGTTGGAAAATCCCCACTTGGAAATGGAGCCAATGGCCGGGATTGAACCGGCGACCGACGGTTTACGAAACCGTTGCTCTACCGCTGAGCTACATTGGCTTGACCCGCCGTTACTCCGGCGTTTTCATGGTTGGCTGGATTTTATTGTCTGCAATTGCATTCGTGCAACATTCCGCAAAACCGCGCGAAATCATGACAACTCAAACGCCAACCGCGCCAGTGTGTATAGCCGCACACAGCGCGCCGGTCAAGTCAACTGTGACCGATGCTTTTCGGCTTCTATTGTTGATCCTGTAAACCGACGCGCGAAGTTCGCGGTCGAATCGGAGTGTTGCGCCACCACGAACGACTCTGGCCCGCCATCGTCGAACGCCAGCCCGTATGAGCTTTCAACCCATTTGCGGTTATTTTCGTTTTGGCGGGGCGTGGATGCATTCGCCGTGCAAGGCGTGCGCGGCTTCCATCCAGGCTTCGCTGAAGGTCGGGTGGGCGTGAATTGTCCGGCCCAGCTCTCGCGTGGTCAGTTCGGCGCGAATTACAGCGGCAGCCTCCGCGATGAGTTCCGTCGCGTGCGGGCCGACAGCGGCGGCACCGAGCAGTTGGTCGGTCGTGGCGTCGGCAATCCATTTCACAAACCCGGCGGTCTCGCCGGTCGCGATACCCTTGCCGAGGCCGGCAAAACGGAACTTGCCGGTCTTCACGGCGCGATTCTGCTTCTTCGCGTCGTCCTCGCTCATGCCGGCGGTGCCGACTTCCGGCGACGTGAAAATCACATTCGGCACAATTGTGTCGTGCCGCCGCAATTTAGCGGGGCAGGCATCTTGCCTGCCATCAGACAGGCTGGAAGCCTGTCCCACTAACGCATTTTCGGCGGCGGCGATGCCCTGCGTGGTGGCGTAATGCGCGAGCTGGATTTTGCCGGTCACGTCGCCGATGGCGAATATGTTCGCGACCTGCGTGCGGCAATAATCGTCCGCCTCGATGATCCCGCGTTCGTTCGTTTTCAACCCGGCGTTTTCCAGTTTCAAACCGTCGGTCACGGGTTTGCGGCCCACGGCGCAGAGCAGCAATTCCGCCGTCAAAGTTTCATCTCCGAATTTGCCGCTAATGACAGTGGCGCCATCACCACCGGCGGAGATATTTTCCAGCGCCTTGCCCGTCAGCACGCGGATGCCGAGGTTTTTCTCCAGGTGCGCGCGGACTTCGCGGCGCACGTCGGCGTCGAGCAGCAGCAGAATGTCCTTCAGCAATTCGACGATGGTGACCTTGACGCCGAGCATCGCGGCCATGCAGGCGAGTTCGCAGCCGATGAAGCCGCCGCCGAGAACAATCATCGTGGCGGGCAATTTCTGGATGTCGAGAAACGCGCGGCTTTCCACGACGCGCTCGTGCTTCGGCAAAAAGCCGGGCATGGCCGAGGTGGAGCCGGTGGCGATGATGATTTTCTTCGCGCTGATGCGCTCGGTAGGGCGCGTCACTCCGTGCGCGCCGTTTTCCGGTGGGGCGAGGCTACCGACGAGCCGGCTCGCGGGGACGCTCGCCCCACCGCTGATTTCGATGGTATTGCGGTCAACAAAACTCGCCGTGCCTGTAAATTGTTTCACGCCGTTGGCGGTGAGCAGCGAGCCGATGCCGCCGCGCAATTGCTGGACGGCCTTGTCCTTGTTGCCAATCATTTTCGCGTAATCCACCGAGGCGTTCCTGACGGTAATGCCGAATTTTTCCGCGTGTTTGATTTTCTCGAAGGTCTCGGCGGCGGCGATGAGCGCCTTGGTGGGGATGCAGCCCCAATTCAGGCAGGCGCCACCGAGCCTTTCCTTTTCGATGATGGCGACCCTTGCACCGAGTTGAGCGGCGCGGATGGCCGCCGGGTAACCGCCGGGACCGGCGCCGATGACTGCAATATCAAATGTTTCCATAAATTATACTTGTTGAAGTTCGTGCTTTATTGCAGTTCAAGAAAAACTGTAGCCGTGGCGCCGCAAAACGTGACTGGGAGCGCACGCGCCTCGCGTGCCGTGGTTGACACCCCGTCAACCACCTTGGCGCGCCATCGCGCCTGTTTCAACGCGCGGTGGCGCGCGTTGCCCCGGCCGCGAAGGCGCGGTCGGATGCACGCGAGGCGCGTGCGCTCCCTATTCAGTTTGCGGCCACGGTTTTTACTGAAATGCTCTAGCGTGCTTCGCGGAGAACAACCTGAAGGTTGAACTCCAACGAACCTACGCCGTCAGTTTTTTCCAGAGTTCAATGTCCTCGAGTTTTTGTTTAATGGCATTGACGAACTTAGCGCCGAGCGCGCCGTCCACGATGCGATGGTCGCACGAAAGCGTGAGTTTCATCATGTGTCGCACGACGATTTTGTCACCGCGCACGACCGGTTGCGGCTTGATGCTCGCGACGCCCAGGACGGCACTTCCGCCGGGATTGATGATGGGGCCGAAGCTTTCCACATCCATCATGCCCAGGTTGGAGATGGTGAACGTGCCGCCGCTCAATTCGTCCGGAGTGGCCTTGCCGGTGCGCGCCTTTTCAATCAGCGTCTTCGATTGCCGGCAGAGTTCCATCAACGGCAGTTGCTCCGCCGCGCGGATGACGGGCACAACCACGCCCTGGTCCACCGTCACGGCGATGCCGAGGTTGACGTGGCTGTTCCAACGCATGACCCGGCCGTCGGTCGAGCTGTTCAGCTCGGGAAATTCCTGCAATTTCATCACCACCGCCTGGGCGATGAAATCGGTGACGGTGTAGGGCGCGCCCGCGGCCTTCAACTGGTTGCGGTAGCCGAGCAACTCCGTCATGTCCACGGAAATGGTGACATAGAAATGCGGCGTGTCGCGGAAACTCTGCGTGAGCCGTTGCGCGATGACTTGGCGCATATTGCTCATCAGCTTCGGTCGCTCGGCAATGGCGCGCTCGACGTTGGCCACGGTGATGCGACCGGAATTTTCCACCGCTTGAATCGCCAGCACGTCGAGTTTTTCCATGGCCGCGAGTTTCTTGGCGGCAGACGAGATGCGTAACTGGTCGTAGCCGTGCTGCTGCAAATAATTCCGCACGTCCTTTTCCACGATGCGGCCTTCGGGACCTGTGCCTTGAATGCGCGCGGCGTCAATGACGGAATGTTTCGCCAGCGCCGCCGCGCGCGGACTGATGCGGAACACTGCCGGAGCTGCCGGAGCGACCGGCGCGGCAACGGGCGCCGCACCTGGGGCGGGAACCGCCGCCTGTATGATCGCTGCGCGCGCCGCTGACGCAACCGCGGATTTGGGCGCGGCGGGCGCCGGCACGGTGATGGCCGGAATCGGTTCGCCCGGTTGGCCGAGAAAACCGACCGTGCTTTGCACCGGCACGCTGACGCCCGGCGGCACGGCGATTTTCAGCAACGTGCCTTCCTCGAAACTTTCCACCTCCATGACTGATTTGTCAGTCACGACGGTGAAAAGGATGTCGCCTTTGACAACTTGCTCCCCTTCCATCTTGAGCCATTCAACGATGGCGCTTTCCTCGGTCATCTGACCGAACTTCGGCATGATGATTGGTGTGGCCATGACGTTCCGTTAAAGGATTTTGCAGGCGGCGGCCATGAGGTCGTTGACGTTCGGGAGGAACGCTGCCTCGAGAATGTGCGATTGTGGCGCGATGCCGTTTTTGGCCCCGACGCGTTTCACGGGGGCGTCGAGATAGTCGAACACCGCGTCCGAAATCGTCGAGGCGATTTCGCCGGTGTAACTGCCGATGTGAATCGCCTGGCTGGCGACAACGCACCGGCCGGTCTTTTGCACCGAGCGCAAAATCGTGTCGAGGTCGAGCGGCACGAGCGAGCGCAGATCAATCACCTCGGCGCTGACGTTTTTCTCCGCCTTCAATTTGTCCGCCGCCTTCAGGCAGTCGTGGACGAGCGGACCCCACGTCACGAACGTGATGTCCGAGCCTTCACGTTTTACGTCGGCCACGCCGAGCGGCACGAGATAATCTTCCGCCGGCACCGGGCCTTTCATGCCATACAAACCCTGCGATTCGATGAACATCACGGGATTGTTGTCACGAATAGCGGATTTCAACATGCCCTTCGCGTCATACGGCGTTGCGGGATAAACCACGTAGAGGCCGGGGATGTGGCAGAACATGGATTCGAGCGTCTGCGAATGCTGGCCACCGTAGCCCTTGCCCGCGCCGGCGGAAACGCGCAGCACGAGCGGCACCTCGGTCTGTGCGCCGCTCATGTAATGCCATTTCGCGGCCTGGTTGCTGATCTGGTCGGACGACATCAACGCGAAATCGAAATACATCAACTCCATGACCGGACGCAGGCCAATCATCGCCAGGCCAACGCCCGTGCCGCAGATGCACGCCTCGGAAATCGGCGTGTTGAACACACGGTCGCGCCCGAAGGATTCCATCAATCCCTTCGTCGCCTTGAACGCGCCGCCGTAATCGGCCACGTCCTCTCCGTAAAACAGGACGCGCTGATCGCGCTTCATTTCCTCCATCATCGCCTCGCGAATGGCGTCCTTGTAGGTGATTTCGCCGTTGACACGCTTGATTTCCGGAAGCGCATCAATGATTTCAACGTTCGCGAATTCCGCCGGCACGGTCTCGCCCTTCGTGTCGGTGAACATGTATTTGATGACGTCCCCGGCAACCGGGTCGGCGGCGGCGGCGGCGCGCCTGGCGGCTCGGGCGTTGCGGTCGCGGACGGCAGCTTCGAGCGCGGCGAGTTCCTTCGCGGTCGAAACCTTGTTCTCCAGAATCTGCGCTTTGAATGTTTCGATGGGATCAACGGACTTCCACGCGGCTTCCTCTTCCTTTGTGCGATATTCATTGCGCGGGTCGCTCAACGAGTGGCCCCAATAACGGTAGGTGTCGCAATCGAGCAGCACCGGGCCTTCGCCCTTCCGGCAAATTTCCGTGGCGCGATTCACGGCATCGCGAACGGCGAGCGGGTCCATGCCGTTGACGATTTCGGCGTGCATGTTGTTGTCGGCAAAACCGGCGGCGCGGCGCGCGATGCGGCTCACGCCCATCACTTCATCGTCGGTGCGGTGCGTCATGCCGTAATGATTGTTGGTGATGAGGAAGATCATCGGCACGCCGAACTTGCGATCGGCCAGATGGTTCGTGAATTGCGCCTGCGTGGCGTAGTTCAATGACTCCAAAACCACGCCGTTGGCGAAGGCGCCGTCGCCGGCGAAACAGCAAACCACCGCGTCCTTTTTCTGATAACGCAGCCCAACCGCTGCGCCCGTGGCAATCGGCACGCCGCCGCCGACGATCGCGTTCGCGCCGAGATGTCCAACGGAGAAATCCGCAATGTGCATCGAGCCGCCGCGGCCTTTGCAATAGCCGTCCTCTTTTCCGAACAATTCGCAAATCATGCGATAAACGTGTTGTTCGAGCGCGGCTTCCAGCAGTTCCTCTCTCGATACTGTGGCGGGCATCTTGCCTGCCAACAGCAGGCTGGAATCCTGCTCCACCAATCGTTTTCTCAATTGTTCGTCGCTCATTTCGCGGATGGCGACCGTGCCCTTGGCAAGGCTTTCGCCGTGGCCGCGGTGCGTGCTGGTAATTTTGTCGGCGATGTGCAGCACGGAGCACGCGCCCGCCGCCGTGCCTTCCTGCCCGACCGAGACGTGCGTCGGCCCGCGATAATTGAATTCGCGGATCGGCTCATACGCGCCGGAGCGGAGTTTGACGATCATTTCCTCCAGTTCGCGGATCATCAGCATGTCCTCGAACAGATTCACCGCCTCCTCTCTGGTGATTTTGTTTGCGGCCAGCTCCTGTTTTAGACTGCGCTGGAAGCAGTAGGCTGAAATCTTGCCGCAGTTGATTTCGAACGGCTCGAACTTGGGCCGCATATTGCTCAAATACGTCGCCGACTTTCTCTTATTCGGCTTTCCACCCCTCTTCTCGTCCGGCTTTTCCAGTATTGCAGTTGTCATAATATTCAAGTTGGAGATCACGCTTTAGCGTGCTTCGCCACAGACAACCTGAAGGTTGAACTCCAACGAAGCGCCGCGAAAATAATTCACACTCTCACCACCTTGATTCCTTTCCTTGCCAGTTCCTTTGCGAACGTTTTGTCGATGAACTTGTCGGTGACGATCGCGTGGATGTGTTCCAGCCCGCCGGCACGCGCGAAGGCCACCTTGCCGGCCTTGCCGGAATCGGCGAGCAGAATCACCTGCCGCGCCTGGCTCGTCACCAGTTCCTTCGTGTAAGCCTCGCTGGGATCCGTCGTCGTGAGTCCTTCATTAAGCGTCAGCCCGATGGTGCCCATGAACGCTTTGTCCACGTGCAGTTCCTGCAGGACAAAGCGCGTCAGCGGCCCGACCATCGTCTGGCTCAAGCGGCGCAATTCACCGCCGATTAAAATCAACCGCGGCCCGCGCCCGGCCAGTTCGTGCGCCGCGCGCAGGGAATTGGTCACCACCGTCAAGTTCGTGCGGTCATGCAACAGCCGGGCGAGCTCCAGCACCGTGCTGCCGCCGTCCAGGTAAATCGTGTCGCCCGGCTCGACAAATTGGAGCGCCGCCCCGGCGATATGATGTTTTTCGCGAGCGGCAATCGAGGTCTTGTCGTCAAACAGCGGTTCTTCCAGCCGGCTTTCGATGCTGACCGCGCCGCCGTGGACGCGCCGGATGGCGCCGGCCTGTTCGAGCTGATCCAGGTCCCGGCGGACCGTGGCCGGGGACACCCGGAGCTGCCGGCAGATTTCCTCGATGCGCATCACGCCCTGGCCGCGAATCAATTCGCGGATGTTGTCGTGGCGCCGGTGCGCCAGATCTTTATGTCGGCCGTTCAGCATGGGCTGATTGTAATTGATTGAATATAATCAAAACAAGATTGAAATCAATCATAATCGCTCAATGCCAAAAAACAACGGCATCCGGCGGATTCGGGGAAGGAGACTCAATGCTCCGACCCGCCCGGAGCTTCGGGAATGCCGGGGTTGTCCAGGATCTGCACGGCGGTCGCCGGGCCGAGGTCATTCCAATCCTGGAGGACCCATACGGCCTTTTTGTCCGGCGAGACTTCGACCAGTTGTGCGCCTTTGCCGTCGCCGCCGCGGGAGCAGACAACGGTGTCGCCATTGGCCAGACGGGTGCAGGTTTGCGTGTCGAGGTAGCGGTAAGGCTCGGGCAAATCCTTCGGCGTGAGGCTCCAGACGACCTGCTTGTCCGGGGTGACCTCCAGTTGCGATTTTCCGGATTCGTTCGTGATGAGCGTGCGGCCGTTCTTGAGCCGGATGGCGGCCCACGGCGAGAATCTCGTTCCCGCCGGCAGATCATTCGTGCCAAAAGTCCAAATCGCGTTGAAATGTTCATCATACTCGATCACCTGCTGCATCGTGAGGAACGCGCAGAGATAAGTTCCCTGCGCCGTGTAGCGCACACGGCGGAATTCCCCATGCACGTTCCTGCGGTCGGGCGGCTGGATGAACGGCAAATCGTGTTGCACGACAATGTCCCCGGTCGCGATGTTGACCACCTTCAACACCGGCGGCAAACCGTTCTCAATGAACAGGACCTTGTTCGTGCCGATGGGCTGGCAGCTATGAATTTCCGTTCCCGCGGGGGCATCGTAACGCCAGACGACCTTTTTCTCCGGGGTGACTTCGGCGGCGTATTGCATCCGGCTGAAGAGGACGTTGCCGTTGGAAAGCATCCAGACATCGTCATATTCGCCGCCACTGCCGGTCTGATAGGTCCAGATGACCCTGCCGTTGTTGACGACGAACAGCTTGTTGTAACCCTCGCCGGCATAAAGCATCGGATGTTGCGCCAATCCCCGGCCGGGAAGATCGGCGGGCGGGGCATTGGTGTAGGCCTTGCGCGGCCTGACTTCGGTTTCACCCGGACCGAGCGCCGGCACATCGGGGGCGGTGAATTTGTAAAGGACATCCAGGCAAGGCGTCGCGGAATGAGATTGTATCACTGGCGCCAGTTGTGCCGACGCAGTGCCGGCGAACCACGCCGTGGCTGCGGCAAGGGCAAAAATCTGAATGGTCAGTTTATCGCGCATAGTATTTCACAGATTCGGAGTCTGTCGTCTGATAACGCAATGCCGCCGTGCGCACAATAAAATTCAATCGCACAATTGACCGCCGGTCGGATTGAACATTGCGCCAGGATGCCGCCCGCGAAATTTCGTGCCGCGGTTCGCGGCTTTGATTTTTGACCGTGATTTTCTATAGTATGGTCAAGCGATGACTCACGTGGTCTTTCTCAAAATCGCGGCGATGTTCCTCGTGATCATCGCCGGCTGGCTGGCGCGCCGGCGCGGATTTCTGGCGGCGGAGTTCACGGCCACATTGAGCCGGTTGGTGGTGGATGTCGCGTTTCCCGCCCTGGTGTTCACGCAAATGCTGCGGACGGTGAACGCGTCGGCGCTGCGCGAAGGCTGGCAGGGACCGCTGCTTTGCGGACTGCTCATTTTCATCGCGTATTTCACCGGGCTGCTGCTCGCGCCGGCGTTCAGCGGCAAGGCGCAGCGCAACACCTTCATTTTTCTCGTGGCCATTCCCAACTGGCTTTTCCTGCCGCTGCCGATTGTGCAGGCGCTTTACGGCGACACCGGTGTCCGCACCGTGCTGCTCTGCAATGTCGGCGCGCAAGTGGTCCTCTGGTCATTCGGCGTCTGGATTCTGCATGGCCAGATGCGTCAGGCGGCGAAAAATCTTTACACGAACATGGGCTTGTGGGCGACGGCACTGGGAATTGTCATCGCGCTGCTGGTTCCCGCCGCGCGCGATTTGGAATCCATCAATCCCGCGGACGCGCCGCTGGGGATGCTGCTGCCCGCCGCGCTGGTGCAGGCGCTGGCGCTGGTCGGCAGCCTGACCATTCCGATGTCGCTGCTGGCCATCGGCGCGCAACTGGGCGAACTGACCATCGCCATCCACCGTTTTCCGCGCGTGCTGTGGGGCGTGTTGCTGGCGCGGTTGGTGATCGCGCCGCTGGTAACGGTGGCCATTGGTTTTGCCCTGATGAAAATGGGCGCAACAATTCCCACCGAGACGCGAATGATCATTTATTTGATCGCGGCGATGCCGGTGGCGATCAGTTGCAGCGTGATGACCGAGCGGCTCAGCGGCGACACCCCGCTCGCCGCCGAGGGGATTTTTTACAGCACGTTCTTCAGCCTGCTGACCGTGCCGGCAATTTTTTTCCTGATTCAACAGTATGGGTTGTGATGATTCGGCGCTTGATGCCACTTCATGGTGAAATAAAATGAGCGCCATGAATCCGGGCGAACATCCAGCTTCCACGTCTGGCGCGGAAACGAAGACGCCTCCGAACACGGCTTTTCGGTCCGGGGCGAAAGTGATTCCGCCGTTGATTTACGCCATCCTGTTCGGAATCGGCATCCTCATGCAACACTTCCTTCCGTTGGCACGGACGGCGTTGACGGGAACGATCGCCCGGTTTATGGGGACGCTGTTCATGAGTGCCTCAGCAATCCTGGCGGGATGGAGCTTTGCCAGTTTTTGGCACGCCCGCACCAGTCTGCTGCCGGTTCAACCGAGCAGGGCGCTGGTAACGACCGGTCCTTACCGTATTATTCGCAATCCAATGTATGCCAGCCTTGCCTGCCTGCACGCCGGGCTGGCGATCTGGCTTGACGTTTTTTGGGCGCTGCTCTTTTTGCCCGCCGTAATCGTGCTGGTCCAGCGCCTTGTCATTGCAGGCGAAGAGCGTTACCTGGAGCAGAAATTCGGAGACGAATACCGCCGCTACAAAACGCGCGTGCCCCGCTGGATTCCGCGCATCTGACAAAGCAACCGTTCCCGCCGCCAAATTGGCTGTTCAAAATCGCGCCGACAAATTATCCTGCCGCATCATGGCTGACAAAGTTCCCTATCTTGATCTGCCCGCGCAAATCCGCGGCATCCGCAAGGAAATTGACGCCGCCATCGCGCGGACGATTGACCACTGCTCGTTCTGCCTCGGGCCGGACGTAGCGCAATTTGAAAAAGACTTCGCCCGGTTCATCGGCGCGGAACATTGCGTCGCCTTCAACAGCGGCACGTCCGCGCTGCACGTCGCCCTGCTGCTGCTCGGCGTCGGGCCGGGCGACGAAGTCGTCACCACGCCTTTCACCTTTGTGGCGACGAGCTGGGCGATTTCCTACGTTGGCGCGAAACCGGTCTACGTGGACGTGGACGACGCCACGATGAATCTCGACCCGAAGCTGCTTGAACGCGCCATCACCCCGCGCACCAAGGCAGTCCTGCCGGTGCATCTTTACGGCCATCCGTTTGATCTCGATCCGATTCTGGCCATTTGCAGGAAACACAAACTGCCGCTCGTCGAAGACGCCTGCCAGGCGCACGGCGCGAAATACAAGGGCAAAACCGTCGGCGCTGCCGGCGACATTTCCTGCTTCAGCTTTTATCCCGGCAAAAATCTCGGCGCATGCGGCGAAGGCGGCGCGCTGGTGACGAACAACGCCTCGTTTGCCGCGCGCGCCCGCTCGTTGCGCGAACACGGCTCGACCGTGCGCTATTACCACGACGAAGTCGGATTCAATTACCGGATGGAGGGCATTCAAGGCGCGGTGCTGGGCGTGAAGCTGCCGCACCTGCAAAAATGGACGGACGCGCGCCGCCGCGTGGCGCATCGCTACAACGAACTGCTGCGCGACACGCCGCTGCAACTGCCGCAGCGAAGCCGGTTACGCGGAAAGCGCCTGCCATCTTTACGTCGTGCGCCATCCGCGCCGCGACGAACTCAAAAAACATCTGGACGACAACGGCGTCGGCTGCGCGCTGCATTATCCGCTGCCGCTGCACCTGCAAAAGTGCTACGCGAACCTCGGCCACAAGCCGGGCGATTTTCCGGTCGCCGAAAAGGCCGCGCGCGAATGTTTGAGCCTGCCGATTTATCCCGAATTGACCGACGCGCAAATCCGGCGCGTGGCGGAGGTCATCAAGGGCTTTTTTGCCGCAGTCGGCTGATCGTCCTGATGCGTCGAGAGCAAAGGCGGACAGTTCGCTTCGCACTCAACTGTCTCTTCAGGTTGAAACCGAATTGCCGCCACTTGAAGCTTGCCATGTGAATCACGCCAGTGGCAACTTGCCTGTTTTCAACCCATAAATCCGCATGGAAACGAACCGGCAGCCTGAATCGGACGAAGCCAAATTGCGCGAGCAGTTGGAGGAGTTCCTCCGTTACGCCCGCCTGCTGGAGGACGTCACGCGCGCGCCGGCCAACCTGCCGCGCCTCAAGGAAATCCGCCCCATTGTGCCGGTGCATGAAACCTTCCTGCCCGGTTCAATTCTCACCACGCTGTTCCGTAATCCAAAAAACGGCCGCACGGCGGCGTTCAAGAGCGAGGAACTGGCGCAGTTGGACGGCATGACGACCGATTACCTGCTGGATTATTATCTCGCGCAATCGGTGTTCACGGCGGACGACATGACGCGACTGCGCAGCAGCATCGAGTCGCACACGCGGCGGCTGTATCAATTGATGCGCAACAGCGACTGGCGGGCGTCGGTGTTCAAATACGAAGTCGCCAAGGAGAAAGCCATCCTGCGCAGCCTGCTGCAACTGCGGCTGCTGATTGAATGTGTGCAAATCCTCACGCCGCCACTGATGACCGTGAAACGGATCGGCGACGGGGAATTCGATTTGATTGACAATCTACATGGACTGGTGCGGTTGCTGGCACTGACGTTGTGGCAGCGGCTGGCCACCGACGGCTCGGAATTGCAGGCTTATGGCGCGCTGTCACTTTGCATCGCCGGTCTCGCGGCGAAATCGGACGACGCGCTGGCGTTGATTGAATCCGGCTACGCCGCCGCCAACGGCGACGAAGCCGCGTTCAAGAAATGGTTCGAGAAAAGCGGGCGCAAGGCGATGGAGCGCGTCGAAACCATGTTGCAGCCGGTGGAGAAGCGCGGCTTGGACGAAATCTTTGGTTTGTTCACGCGCCATTCGCTGGATCTGGGCCTGCAACCTGTGACGATCGAATTTGTCCGGCAAACGTTGCAAACACTGGTGATGACGCTGGCGAACATGGACCACGAAATGTCCGACGCCTGCCGCCGCCGTTCCACCGTCATTTCATCGCAGTTCACCGAGGTGTCGCGACAATACGTCGTGGATTTCAACGCGCGCGCCGCCGATCCCGGCGTGAGCGAGGAAGACCTGAACGCCATTTTCAAGGAACTGGACGCGCTCGTGGGCCTTTACCCGGTGAAGAACGAGGTCCATCGCGCTACAAATTTTGCGCGGATGCAGGTGATCCGCCGGCAACAAAGCCTGCCCGTGGTAAAGGCCAATTTGCACAGCGTTTTCTTCGGCAATCCCGGCACCGGCAAGACCACCGTCGCGCGGCTGATGGGCCGCATCTACAAATCGCTCGGCCTGCTCCGGCGCGGCCACGTGGTCGAATGCGACCGCGCCCGGCTCGTGGCCGAATACGTCGGCCAGACCGCGGTGCGAACCAACGCCGTCATTGATTCGGCGCTCGACGGGATTTTGTTCATTGACGAAGCCTATTCGCTCGCCGGGCGCGGCGCGGAGGATTTCGGCAGCGAAGCCGTCGAAACGCTGCTCAAGCGGATGGAAGACGACCGCGACCGGCTGGTCGTCATTGTGGCCGGCTACAACGAGCCGATGAAGCAGTTCATCGCGTCGAATCCCGGCCTCGAATCGCGCTTTACGAACTATCTGAACTTTCCCGATTATTCGCCGGAGGAACTGGTGGAAATCTTCCACCGCATGGCGGCGGTCAGCGGGTTGGTGTGCTCGCCGGATACGGAGAAAAAGGTTTTGGCCACCTGCAAGAACCTGCACACCGGGCGCAATGACCAATTTGGCAACGCGCGCGAGGTGCGGAACCTGTTCGAGTCCGCCGTGCGCAATCAAAGCACGCGCCTGGTGAACAGCGGCCAATGCGACCGCGACGCGCTGACGACGCTGTCGCCGGAGGATTTGCCCGCCGATTTTGCGTCCGGCATGCCTGCGCCATCGGAAACCAAGCCGGCCACATCACGAATTGCGCCGAGGGCGGGTTGAAGAATTACAAAATCGGCTTGGCAAGCAAATCAATAACCGATTGTCCGATAAAAACGATTCGGCATTGATGAATTGGTGTCGGTAAAATTTACCGTGCCGACGAATACCGCGTTGGTGGCAAGGGAATACCAGTCGTTTAAATTTGTAGAAGATTGGAGAACGCACTGGGTGTTGGTTGTCCCCAACAAATCTATCAGCATTCCTCCGGTGCCAGCTCTCGGGCTGGTAAGCAGCGGCGTTTGTGATTGATATTGGCTGTTGCCGGTGGCGAAGCTGATGACAGTATCTGGTGGCAATAAATTTTGATTTGCATCTGCGAAAGCCAATGCTGAATCGAGCGGATTCAAAATGAAGGCATATGTTTGGTTGCCCGAAAAGTTTGTTGAAGGCATGAATGCCAATCGCGTTTTTGACTGATTCCAGCTCCCGTTATAAATTCGTGGATCGACTACAGCAGTTCTGAAGCTCCAACCGCCATTCATCCCCTTGTTGAATGAAAACACGACCGGAACGTTTGTTGGAACGGCAACGGAACCGTTCGCCGGAATGCTTGATAAAAATATTGGCGGTGTCGCGTCGCCCGAACCTTGAGTCTTGACATAAAAATCAGTCTGGGCCGTATACAGTGTGGCGCCGAAGGCGCCTGGAATTTGATTGGTAACGGTGGATTGCACCTTCGCGAAGACCAGCCGGCCAAAATACGAACGGCCCGGCGATAAAGTTTTGGCTGGAATCAGAATCGAATTAGGAGTGCCGTTGAGTGCATTCGTCGCACCCGGAATAATGGAGGTTTGGAAGGTTGTTCCGAGTCCTGATTGCAGGGAACAAATAATCAAATCATTTGTTGATCCGCCGGTAAATGAATTCCAAGTCAGGGCAAAATCGTTTGACGGATTAATGGATTGGGCATCTGTCAAGTTAGCGATGGCTGGCGCAGGAGGAAGTGAGCCGCCGGCCATTACATTGCTCCCGGTCAATAGATGACCGCTGATGAAGAACTGAAATTTGTAAACACCATTCGTGAAGTTTGAATCCAAATTTGGTTGCGTATTCGTTCTCTCAAAATGCGTCGATGCCTTGTCCGGCACAATCGAAGGTGTCAGGTAATCAGTTTGCAAATTTGGCAGAATAACACTGGCAGAGATGAAATAGTCAGGATTGTTGTCGAATACAGCTTGCGCCTTAAAAAACCACGGTGCGTAAGGTCGCACCGCCGGTGAGCCACCGGGGTCTTGGTGATAAAAAGTTCCTTTGGCAACACTGTAAAATAATAATGTGGTTGCGGGCAAAGCCGTTGGTGTCAGCCACAACAAAGCCAGTGCGGCGGCTTGTATCGAATATTGCATCTTAAAGTTCTTATTTGAAGATTTTCTAAAAATTGCCTTTGCCAACGATTGGAGATTACGAAATGATTTGGAAGCAATGCTTCTCATTTTTTGGCGGAAATTAGCTGTAAATTGTGCATCCTATGCCGGTTAGAAACCCCCAATATGCTGCTTGGCAAGCTCAACGGAATACTTGGTAATTTCTTGCAGCGTCCGAACGACAACTTCTGACGACTTGATGAAATCTTTTGGCGGTTGGATGACGATTGTCGCCGCCGATGATGGCTTGAGTGGGGTTCTAAACCGCTTAAGCCATCAGGTCGTAGTCAGTGTGGCCGATGATTTTGACTTTGGCGAATTCGCCAATGGGCAATCTGCCGCGCCCGCCTTCGCCTTGCTTCGACGCGGCAAGAATGTAAATCCGGCCGTCAATGTCCGGCGCGTCGGCTTCACCGCGGGCGATTAACGTAGGGCAGGCGTCCCGCCTGCCCAATTCCCCCTGTTCGATGCTTTCTCTTTTGCCCGGCGCAGGCGGGACGCCTGCGCTACTTTCCGCCCGAATCTGTCCATGTTCCCACGATGAAACTTTCGCCTGTTGAAGCTGCTTCGCGTCAGCCCTGCCTTCGACAAGGACTTTGATTTCGCGGCCGACAAAACTTTCGGAGACAGACACGGCGACCTTGTGTTGCTCGGCCATCGCCAGTTCGCGGCGTTTTTGCTTCACCTTGTCGGGTATCTGCCCGCCCATCGCGCCGGCGCGGGTGCCGTCCTCCTTGGAATAGGCGAACACACCGAGCCGCTCGAATTTCGTCTCGCGGATGAAATCGAGCAGCGTGTTGAAGCTCGCCTCCGTCTCGCCGGGAAAACCGACGATGAACGTTGTCCGCAGCGCGATGCCCGGCACGCCGGCGCGGATTTTGCGGATGAGGTCCACGATATACTGCTGCGAGGTTTCGCGGCGCATCCGCTCGAGCATGTTCTCGTGAATGTGCTGGAGCGGCATATCCACGTAACGCGCCACCTTCTGGCAACTCGCAATCGTTTCAATCAACTCATCCGTCCAATGCGCCGGATGGGTGTAGAGCAGGCGGATCCAGAAATCGCCTTTCAACGAATTGAGTTCGCGGAGCAGCGTGCATATGGTCGTGGCATCGGCGGCCAGCGATTGGGCGGCGGCGGAAAATTTCTCCGGCGACGAAATGGCGCGCGAGTGATTGGGCCGCAAATCCAATCCGTAGTAGGTCGAGTCCTGCGAGATGAGATTGATTTCTTTCACGCCGTCGGCGATGAGCGCCTTGGCCTCGGCAACGATGTCTGCCTGCTGCCGGCTGCGATGCGAACCGCGCATCCGCGGAATGATGCAGAAGCTGCACGGATGGTTGCAGCCCTCGGCGATTTTAACATAGGCGAAATGTCGCGGCGTGAGCCGGAAGCGCGGCGTGGCGAAGTCGGGAATAAAGACGGGCCGTTGCGTGACATCGAGAATGGCGGCGCTCTGCCGAGACGCCGCTACGACGGTCTTGGTTTTGCCGAATTTACCTGTGCCCCGGATGGCATTCCCTGTTTCGTGATCGGAAATGGCACGATTATTTTCCAATTCATTCAGTCGCGCGGAGATTTTTCCCTTCGATGTTGGGTGTTCAATGTTCGATGTTCGATGTTTTCCGCCGGTTTTTTCCGCTCGATTGGCAATGGCCTTGCCGACGATTTCACCAACCTGCGCGACTTGATCAATGCCCATGAACGCGTCCACTTCCGGGAGCAGTTTGGGCAGCTCCTCGCGAAACCGCTGCGGCAGGCATCCGGAAACGATGACGGCCTGGCCGCGATTGGCCGCCTCGCGCAATTCAACCGATTCCAAAATCGTGTCCACGCTCTCCTCCTGCGCGGAGTCAATGAAGGAGCAGGTGTTGACGATGACGGCGTCAGCCTGCGCGGCGTCGTTGGTGATTTCGACGCCGGATTTCAGGAGGGTGCCGAGCATGATTTCGGCGTCCACGAGGTTTTTGGCGCAGCCGAGCGAAATCAAGCCGACGCGCAAGTGATCCTGCCCTCCGGTCGTTGGCCCGGCGGGCGGGCGTTCATTGGATTTTTTCCCTGTCATAGGCGGGAAATGGTAACGAGGATTTGAACTGAAGCAATCTTGTGGATGGGGGGATGGCGTGCCGAGTTCCAAAGGCATGGGCCGCCGACACGGCGCCCTTCCCCCAAGGTCTATTGGCCGGCTGAATTGCCGGCGGGCGCGTTTGTGGGCGAAGGTAAAGATGCGGGAGCCATGATGTTCGTAGAAATAGCCGGCGCGTTGGTTTCCGCCGACATTCCAAACCGGGTGCGAATCACCGCGCGCGCGGCGAAGGGCAGTTCATTTTGTGGGTCGAGGAGCCGTTCCAACACCTCGCGCTTAAGATTGTCCATCGTTGGCAGCCGCGCGCGTTGGATGTTGTCAGTTCGCTTGATATAGCTGTCATAAATTTTTTGGGCGAGCAATTGGTAGCCGGCGGCGCGGTCGTCCTGCCCGTTGGCCAGATCCAGATACGCGTGCATCAACAACCCCTGAACACCCGATGTGACGCTCTCCTGCGAGCCTTCGCCAATGTCAATCTGCGTGACGGCAACGGCGTATTCGTCGAGCGTCAAATTTTTCGCGAACGAATTTGTCCGGCCATCAACGAGCGGCACGTCGGGATATTTTTCGCCGAGATATTTGAACCATCTGGCCGCCTCGGCCATGCGGTCGTTTTGGTAAAGGTATTTGACGGCATCCCGCAGAAAATTCCGATGCCCCAGCAGGATGCTGGCTTTTTGTCCCGGGTCCTGTTCCTCGTCATACATTTTCAGATAGGAATCGTTGGCCTTGGGAATCAAATCGAGGTCCGGCGCCAGTTCAATCATGCGCATGAACGGGTTGACGATCATGTGCCCGTGCCGGAACGCCTGCTGTTCTGTTTGGAAGATGCCGCGGCGGAGTTGCATCAAATCTATGTCGTTTGGCTTGATCTTGTCGGGATTATTCGATGCCTTTTCCAGGCCCAGCGAATACCAGTAAATCGCATGCGCCTCCGGCAGCCGCCAGTCGAAAGGACCATACTCTTCGTTCACTTTTTGCGCGAACACCGGATCCAGCTTGTATTTCTCGCGCAGCACGAGCGCGTTCGTCCGTTCCCCGGCGGTCTGTGGATGAATCAAATCCTCAATATTCGTTCCATTCGGGCCAAAAAATGGCGTCATGTCCCGCACCCACACCTGCTTGTAATACAAATTCCCGTCGTCTGCATTTTGCCCGATCTTATGCTGGAAGAACTGGCCGAGCTGAAAATAGATCAACGGGTCGTTTGGATTGTAGACCAGCCCCTTGTCGCGAAGCAGTTCGATGCCGTTGTTGACCCAGCGCCAGCGGTCGGCATAGACACCGGCCTCGTTTTCCTTGAACTTGATCGAGATGTTGTAGGCCATGTTCCACGACTGAAAGACCCAAACCACCGGGAGGTGCGGCTCAAGGTCGGTGATCCAGGAGGCGAGTTGCGCCGCCTCGAAATACTTGTCCTGTTGCTGCAAATCGTCCGCCCGTATCCAAAGGTAATTTGAAATCAGCCCGCGAAAACCGCCCAGCGCCACCGTGGTGAAGGCCAGCATCGGCGGCGCGTCCTGCAACGTCGAAGCGTGCGTCAGGCCAAGCCGGTCGCGATCGCGGTTCAACGATATTTGCATCCGGCCGGCGCCGAATACCAGCGCCGCGGCCAGCAGCAGCAGCAGAATTTTTTTGACGCGCGAATTCATTGCGTTCCCTGCGCCGTGGCCAGCTCACGCCGGCTGAACAACGCAATGCCGATGAGGCTGATGATGCCGCCTGGCAGCAGGACGATCTGCGCAAACGCCAGGCCAAGCTCGCGCCAGGTGATGGCGCGACCGGTGCTCAACGAATCCACCGGCGAAAAATTTTTCACGAGATCCACAACGGCCAGCAGCGCCTTGAACGCCGGAATCAGCACGATATCGGCTCCGGTATGTCCCACCTCTCCGGTCTCCTCGTTGCTTCCCGCGATGGAGCCGGTTCCCACCGCCTCCGCCAGCGTGCCGCTGGACAACACGACCACCAGCATTGCCAGCGAAAAAAACGCCGCCACGGGAAACGAGAGGAAGCTCGCCGCCGCCAGCCCCAGCGCCGCCAGCAGCGCCATCCAGCAAAAAACGATCCCCAGCCCGCGCGCGAAATTCATCGCGAATCCGCCCTGCGGATACAGCACCTCGATGCCGTCGCCGATCGGGAACAGCATCACGGCGTTGTCGTTCACATTCCGGAACGCGATGGTCAACACGCCCTTGTCATCCAGCAAGTCCGCCGGGATTTGGAATTCATGGAACGTGTCCGGCGACAGGCTCATCGGCTCGCTCTCCCAAGGGCGCTTTTGTGGATCGCCGACCAGCCACAAGCCTTTGAGCGTTTCACCCGCGCCCTGCTGCGACGCGTTGAATTTGATCCTCAATTGCAGCGGCTTGCCGCGGAGAGATTCCTTTTCCGGCCCCAGATCAACCTCCCAAACGCGTATGTAGTCCGGCGGCACGAGCTGGTATGTCGCCTTGATCTGCTCGACGATCTGTCGTTTCACCTCCGGCAAATCCGGCGACTTGGCCAGCTCCGGCTTGGATTTCAATTGTTCCCGCAATTTGCTTTCCGCCGCCGTGTCAATTTGCGCGATGGGATTTTGCGGCTTCGCCGAGCCGCGCGCGACGAGAATCTGTTCGCGCAAATTTTTCTGCTCGCCCGGCGGCAGCTTCGTGGCGCGCCATTGCAGCAGCCCGAAAACGCACGCGCCCGACAGAGCCAGCAGCGCCGCATTCAGCGACAGTATGCCCAGCCACTTGCCCAGCCAGATTTGCCAGCGCGCGACGGGCTTGGTCACGAGGACTTGAATCTGACACTCCTCGATGTCGCGCGCCAGCGTGCCGCAGGCAAGCCAGAGAGTGGAAAAACCGAGCAGCGCCGTGATGGCGCTCAACGTGTAGGTCAGCAAAATCTGCGTGAACCCGCGCGCCGTGCCGTCGTCCTTGATGACCAGCGGCAATCCCACCACCGCCGCCAGCAACAGCCCGGCCAGCACGACGAACAGCCGGAAACGGAACGCGGCCTTCCACGTCAATCCGGCAATGGCGAAAATCTTTTGCATCAGGAAATCATCCTCGTCCTCGTTCTCGTCCTCGTCCTCGTCCTCGAATTATTTTTTCCCTCCCAGCAGCGACGACAATTTTTCATCCGCCTTTGACAAATCCGCCGGCTTTTCCGGCGCAGACGGCTTTACGGGCGATGGAGCCGGCGCGCCGACCCTGGCCATCGCATCCAGTTTGTTCACATCCACTTTCTGTGCCGCATCCGGCGCCGGCGCGGACGGCATGGCTTTGGCCGCCGGCTCCGCCTTTTGCGGCAATGAAAGTTTTTCCAGGACGTTTTCGGCCGGCGGACGTTCCTCCGCCGCGCCGGCGCGCAAATACGCCGCCACGCGCGCGCCGGATTGCGCGCCGCTGGTTTCCTGCGCCGCGCGCTTCGCCTTTTCCACCACGTCGAGAAAATAGCTTTCCAGATTCTGCGTCGGATTGTCCACGCGCACTTCGCCGGTCGAAATATCCCTGCGGATGATTTCCAGGACTTTTTCCAGGGTTTCGCGCGGCAACACCGGCGTGGTGATGCGCAGCGTGTCCGGCTTGGCGAGCAGTTCCTGGAGCGTGCCCTCCGCCTGGATTTTGCCGCCGTAATAAATCAACACGCGGTTGCAAACGTCCTCGACATCCGATAGCAGGTGGCTGCTCAAAATCACCGTCTTGCCGCGCCGCGCGAGCGCGATGATCAAATCCTTCACCTCACGGCACCCGATGGGGTCGAGGCCGGCGGTCGGCTCGTCGAGAATGACGAGGTCGGGATCGTTGATGAGCGCCTGCGCCAGCCCGATGCGCCGCTGCATGCCCTTTGAAAATTCGCCGACGGCGCGCGTGTGGACCTGGCTCAAGCCGACCATTTCCAGCAGTTGCTCCGTGCGGTTTTTGCGCTCGCCTTTCGCGAGCTGGAAAAGGTTCCCGAAAAAATCCAGCGTCTCGCGCGAGTTCAGGTAGCGATACAAATACGATTCCTCCGGCAGATAGCCGATGCGCGATTTCGTCTGGACGTGGCGCGGCGAATGGCCGAAGACCTCGATGTGGCCCTTCGTGGGGTTCAGCAGGCCGAGCAGCAGCTTGACGGTGGTGGATTTGCCGGAACCGTTCGGGCCGAGCAGGCCGAAGACCTCGCCGCGCCGGACCTCAAAATCCACGTTGTCCACCGCGCGCGCCTTCGGGCGGTTCCAGAAATCCTTGAACACCTTCGTCAAACCGCGGACGGAAACGACGACCTCGTCGGATTTACGATTTGCGATTTCCGATTGCGGAATTAATTCGGCGACGGGCATAAAATGGCAGCGATAATTATTTAGCTGAAGCCTTGCTTTCCTTTGCCTCGTATTCGGCGAGTTTTTTGAAAAGTCCTTCGTTGTCAGTGAAAACTTTGTCAACGGTCGTTTCAAATTCCTCGTCCATCGGAATGTAATGCGTTGATTCTCGACGATGGCGAACTTCAGCTTCGTATTCTTTGATCAAAATAAACGGCTTTTCGATTTCTGTTGTTTCAAGTGACTGAATCAACTTGATAACTTCTTCGGCTTTCATGTGTTTACGCCTCTACCGCAGAATTACAACTCGTCTCCCGGCAATGGCCGGACGTTTGGCACTTGCGCCAGCGCGGCGTCATATTTTTTACGGCTCGCGCGACGGGCGCGCTTATCCAGGTCGTCCTCCGTAAGCCAGCCGGAAACTTTCTCCGCCACGGCGGCGCTGACAAACTGGTCAAACGACACTCCATCCTTGGCGGCCAGTTCACCGGCCTTCTTTTTGATGGAGTCTGGCAGCTTGACGTTTATCGCGGTCATATTGTTGTCTCCAATTTTCGCAGAAATCCAGCCGGGGTCAATACGCCGACACCAAACCGTTCCGCGCCGGCAAAATCGCGGACATTATGCGTCACGATGAAATTCGCGCGGGCGGCAACGGCCAACTCGAAAATCATGTCGTCGTCCGCGTCGCGCAAAAAGGGCCGCCATGAATAGGAGATTCTTGGGCGGTTTGCATTTGCGATGAGAAAGCCCAGCAAGTCGCCCAGGCGTTCGGTCTCAGGCCAGAACTTTTTCACATGGATCGCGGCGACCTCCTCATATTCAAACAACAGCGCAGGCGACAGGTTCAATTCCCAGCGCGGATCGCCGACCAGTTGCAAAATCCGAAACGAAGCGCCCTGCGATGAACGAACCGCCGCGACGAGCACGCTCGTGTCGAGGACAATCTGAAACGGTTTCATTAATTCACGCCAGCTTTGGCGTCAGTTCTCCAGTCGGCTTCGGATGCGAGTCGTGGTCGTGTTTGTCGGCGACAGCGTCGGGAAGGAAATGTTCCAGCTCTTCGCCCTTGCGCACGAGCCGCGCGCTATTGAAAATCACGATGAGCGAGCCGACGTTGTGCAAAATCGCCGCCGGAATCGGGGTGAGATAGCCCAACGATGTGGCCGTCAAACCGACGATGATGAACAGCACGCCGAAGGCGAAATTCTGGTTGATGACCGAACGCGTGCCGCGCGAGAGCTTCACCAAAAACGGCAACCGTTGCAGGTCGTTGTTCATCAGCGCAATCGTGGCGGTGTGGATGGCCACTTCGCTGCCCGCCGCGCCCATCGCGATGCCGAGGTCTCCCGCCGCCAGCGCCGGCGCGTCGTTCACGCCGTCGCCAACCACCGCCACGCGGTAGCCTTTGGCCTTCATGGCGCGCACGAACTCGACCTTGTTTTGCGGCAGGCAATCGCCCTTGGCCTCTTCGCAGCCGATTTCCATCGCGACGCGCGCGGCCACCGCCTGCCGGTCGCCGGAAATCATCGCGATGCGCCGCACGCCCGCCAATTTCAAATCCGCCAAAGCTTCGCCGGCTCCGGCACGGGTCTTATCCTGCAAACCAATCCACCCAACGCAGCGATTCCCGTGCGCCACAAAAATCAGGCTCCAGCCCTCCGCCTCGCTCAAGTCCACGGACTTCTCGAATCCGGGGTCAACGCCGTTGTCCTTGAGCCATTGCGCGCGGCCCACCAGGATTTTTGCGCCGTTGATCTGCGCCTTCACGCCGCGGCCGGCTGTTTCGGCAAAATCCTTCGGCTCGGCCAGCGGCACGCCGGCTTCGCCCGCGAGCGCCGCGAGGGCCTTGGCCGTCGGATGGTTGCTGTATTTTTCGGCGGACGCGGCGAGCAGCAGCAATTCGGCGGGCTTTGTTTCGCCGATGGGCGCGAGACGGCTGACGGCGAGCTGGCCGGTCGTGAGCGTGCCGGTCTTGTCGAAAACGAAGGCGTTGATCCTCGCGGCAAGTTCGATGTCGGCGACGTTCTTGATCAAAATACCCAGGCGCGCGGCGGCGGAGAGCGCCGCAACCATTGCCGTCGGCGTCGCGAGAATGAACGCACAGGGGCAGGACACCACAAACACGGCGATGACGCGGTTCAAATCGTGGGTGAACGCCCAGACAAGCGCGCCGACGACCAGCACGAGCGGTGTGTAAAAGCTCATGTATTGGTCCACGATTTTCATGATGGGCAACTTGGTCTTTTCGGCGGCCAGAATGAGTTCGCGCACGCGGCCCAGCGTGGTGTCGGTGCCGGCGCGGCTGACTTTGATTTCCAGAACGCCGGTGAGATTTTGCGTTCCGGCGAAAACTTCGTCGCCGGCCTTCTTGTCGGCGGGCAGAGATTCGCCGGTGATGGTGGCCTGGTTGAACGAACCCTGGCCGCTGACGATGACGCCGTCCGCCGCGACATTGTCGCCGGGGCGGATGCGGATCACGTCGCCGATGGCGAGTTCGCTGGCGGCCACTTCCTCCTCGCCGCCGTCCTTCGTGATGCGCCGCGCCTTCGTCGGCGTGAGTTTGATGAGCGATTCAATCGAGGCCCGCGCGCCCTCGGCGGTGCGGCTTTCGATGATTTCGCCGGTGAGCATGAAAAAGGCGACGATGCCGGCGACCTTGTAATTGCCGGACGCGAACGCGGCGAGCACGGCAATGGCGACGAGTTCGTTGATGCTCAAGCGGCCGACGCGCAAATCCTTGATGGCCGTGACCACGATGGGATAAATGAGGATGAGCGCGCCGATGCACGCGCTGGCGCTGGACACAACGCCGCCCTGTTCAAAAAACCAGTCCACCAGGTAGGCGTTGATGACAAGAACAACGCCGGCGATGGCCTGCCACATATGCACCACCGAATGTTCGTGGTCGTGGCCGCAGCCGCACTCCGGTCCGTGCTCATGCTCGTGATGGCTTAATAGTGATGTAACCTGCATGGAATTTTATGATTTACGATTCATGTCCATTTTCATTTTACAGCCCCGCCGCGCCGTTGTTCGGCCCTGGCGGCTCACGATTCAACTGTAGCCTCAATTCCGTCGGCTCGCCACTGGCCGAAGTCGGAAGAAACGCCTTGAAAACCGCGTTGGTCATTACTTGACCCATCGTTTGAACCAACTGTTCCTGCTCAAACAGTCCCGGATTGATCAGGTAATTCGGCAGCAGGTCGCTGAACGCCTTCGCATCGGCCTGGACATTTTGGACGTAGCGGACGCTGGCGCTTTTCGCCCCGTTGATGATGGACGAGGCCTGCGCGTTGGCGCTGTTGGTGACCTGGTTTTCATAGGCGTGCGCACCGTAGAGGAATTTGGTCTGGTTTTGGCGCGCCGCGGCGACCTGTTCGAAAATGCCCTGCAACTGCCGCGGCGGAATGCTTTTTACATCACATTGCTGGATGGTAATGCCGAGACCCTGCTGGTCGGCCAGTTGAATGACGCGCTGCCACACGGCATCCTGAAATCCATACGGGTCGCTCGAAAGCACCGCGTCCACACCGAAATGCGCGGCGGTATAGAGCAGGGCGTTGTTCAGGGCATTTTGCACAATGTTGGAAACACCGGCCAGACTCAATACCGGGTCGGTGCCGGCGGAAAAATGGAACACGGCGCTGATCGGATCGTTTATCTGATAATAAATCCTGGCGCGCGCGTGAATGATGTTGCGGTCCGCGGTAATCGCGTAGCCGTCCACGGCCGGATTCAACTGCCCAAGGCCGCGCGGCAGTTCGCCGTTCATATCATAGGCTGTCCATTGTGCCGGGGTCATGTAAAACCAGCCGACTGTGGACTCGACGCTCTGGATTTCCTTGTATGGAATTTTCACCACCTCATCAATTGGATACGGAAACGACCAGTGCAATCCGGGGCCGAGCAGGGCCTGCTGTCCGGTTCCAACTGTCCTTCCGAAGCGCAGGACCACCGCCTTTTCCTGCGGTCCCACCTGAAAAACGCCCGAGACGAGAAACACGACCACCAACGCGACCATGACGAATTTGACAATCGAGAAGCTGCTGCGCAGCGCCTCGGCCAACGCCTGCGAACCGGAGTCGTCCGGCGTCATCGGCTCTCCGTGCCCGGGGTCGTGCGCGTGGGCGGAATGGTTGTGTTCGTGTTCGTCGCTCATGGTCAATGGCTTGGCGAATTGGTGGGCAGTCCCTGGAACAAATCGAACGGCGGCGTGTGCTGGTCGAGAATCAAAGTCGCTTTCTGATTGAGCGCCGACTTCAGGGCGTCAATGCGAAGCAGGAAGACGGCCAGATCGGGATTTTGTTGGAGGATGGGCAGCGTCCTGGCGGCTTCAGCAACGCCTTCGCCTTCAATCCGCGTGGCCTGGGCCTGGGCGTTGGCAAGGGTTTCGTTTGCCTGGCGGTCGGCATTGGCCTTGATCTTGATGGCATCGGCCAGGCCTTCATTATTCGCCTTGCTGATGAGGATGTTGCGTTCCGTCGTCATGCGATCAAACACCGCCTGGGTGACACTCTCCGGCAGCTCGATCCGTTTCAGGCCCAGAAATTCTATGTGAATGCCGTAGCTGTTGGTTCGCAACTCGTCCTCGACCATCTGTTCAATTTCATGCTGAATCACGTCGAACTCCAGCAGCTTCGGGTCCGCATTCACGAAATCAGAGAGTTGATGTTTGCTCACCACGGTCATGTTGGCGCTGCGCAACAGGCTTTCGAGCTGGTTTTGGGCGGTGGCCACCGAGCCGCCTTTAAAGCTTTTCAGAAAATCCGGAGCGGATGAAATCCGCCAGCCGACATAGACGCTGGTGATGAGGTTGATTTGATCCGCCGTGAGGGTTTCGCTGAATTTGTCTTCGAAGTTCTGGATGCGTTGGTCAAATTTATAAACTTGCTGGATCGGCCAAGGCCAGCGCAGATGCAGTCCGGGATCGCAGGTTCCCGCCACCTTGCCGAAGGTCGTGACGACGGCCTCCTCGGACTGGCGGACCTGAAAGGTGAACAGCAGCAGCGCGAAAATAACGGCCAGCACCGCCGCGGTAATGAGGGTGATTAAATTCCGTTTCATGGCGAATTGGTGGGATTGGGATTCAAGTTCAAAAGGTCGGCGCGAATGGTGTCCTCGAGATTGAATATAACCACGTCGTGCGTGTTCGTCACGAGCAGGATGTATTTGCGCGCGTTGGCGGTGGCGCCGGGAAACATCTGGAAATACGCGCGCTGTTTATAGACCGACGGCGCGGCGTTGTAGGCCGCAATCTGGTTGGTGAACAGCGCCGCGCGCGACCATGCGGAGACTTCCGTGTTCGTCCGCGACGCCTCGGCCTGGCTCACGTCGGCAAACGCCTGCGCGCCGGCCAGGGCGTTGGTCTGGATGGCGTCGGCCACCGCGTTGTTGGTCTCCGCAATCTGATGCTGGGCGGCGGCGACGACTTGTTCGTAATCACCCGCCACCTTTGCCGGCGGGTGGATATCCTGAACGCCGACAAAAAGGATTTTCACGCCGAGCCCGCGCTGGTTGGCGTCTTCCTGGATCCGGGTTTTGAGTTGTTGGGCGGCCTCGGCGCGCAGTTGCGAGAGGACTGCGTTCAAATCCACGCCCGACAGGTATTGCACCAGGTCGCGCGTGGCAAGATCCTGGAGCAGGTTGCTCTGGCCGGCGTTTTTGTAGGCCCAATCCACCACGTTGGTGATTTGAAACTGCACCGGCAGGCTCACGTCAATCAAACCCACCGCGCCCACCTTGTTGATTTCAGCGGGGCTGCCACCCGTGCCGGCGGCGGCGGCGGCCAGGTTGTTGGTGATGGTCGCCGGTTCCACATTGCCGACGAGAAAGTTGACCTCCTTGATGCCGGCGTGTGGCGTGCTCCATAAAATCGTCTGGCTCATCTGGCTTTGCGGATCGGGCGTGAATCCGACGTCAAACGTCTGAATCTGGCCGGTGCGGTAGCGATAAACATGATCCACCGGCCACGGCCAGATCAAGTGCCCGCCGGGATTCAAAACCGATCGCTCGGGGTTCTTCAAGTCCACTTGTCCGAAACGTTCCAAGACGCCCTGTTCGCCCGGTTCAATGAACACCACGCAGGTGGACAACAGCAACACCACCAGTTGCGCCAGTAACAGCACGGGCAGGCTCTTGCGCATCAACTGGAAAAACCACGTCTCCGAAACCTTGAAGCCAAACTGGTAATCGAGCGTTTGCGCCGCCGTCGTGACCAAGCTCTCGGGCTGGGCAAGCAGCCCCGCAATCCGGCTGTCGTAAAGCGGTCGCGCCACCTTGCCCTTCAGGCGCGGACGGTAGATTTCCAGCAGCAGCGTGACGAGCGTTTCCGCCGCCATCACGCCGAGCAGCACGCAAAAGGCGCGTGCAATCCAGAAATCGGCCCCGGAAAATCCGGTCCTGACGCCGGCGATGCCCGCCGCCGTGGCAGCGCACACATAAGCGCCCGCCAGCAAATAACTCGCGCCGGGCCGCAGCAGCCGGTGGTCTTCCAGCCGCGCAATGGTCACTGAAAACCGGCCCACCAAGAACAGCAGCAGCGCGAAAATGGCGAAGAGCGACAGCGACGCCATCGCCCGGTCCGGCACGATGCCCGCCATCAACTTGCCGGTCCAGCGCCAGAGCAGCCACGCGCCGCCGGACTCAAGGACGAACAGCAGCACGGCGAAGCCCGGCACAAAAAATTTCTCAAACTGCTCCCTGGCGCGGCGCGCCGGGAACACATCCGATTCCTTCGACTCAAACAGCGCCGCTCCGCCGCGGGACCGGGCAAATTCAGCGACCTCCAGCTTTTCCAGCCGCTCATTTTCCTCCAGCCGCATCTGGAACCAGCTTGCAAACGCCACGAGCACGCCGAGGCCGAGAAAGACCGAGGCGGCCTGGCCGGCCAGCGTATTGGCATAAACGGTGGCGGCAAACGCCGCGATGAACACCGCCGCCGCCGCGACCAGATTGACCAGACCGTTTTGTTGGACGTTGCGTTCCATCGAAATTAAAAATGAAAGATGAAAGATGAAAAACGAAGAAACGGCGCGCGCGGCGGAGCGTTCAACATTTTAATCTTCGATTTTGGATTTTGCATTGATTCAACCCAATTCCCGTTCCTCAAAAAGCGCCGTGCCGGCGGCCAGCGCCGCGCCCGCGTAACAAACCGCGTAGGCGAACGCCTTGCCGACATAATCCCACTGAAACGTGTTCTTGCCCGATTCAATGGCGTCGGCAAGCCAGAAAAGCTGCCAGTTTGGAATGACAGTGTAAAGCGTCGAAGCCCACCACGGCCCGCCGCCCCCGATCGTCCCGCCCGCCTTCGAGTAAAAGTAATCCGACATCAGTCCGACCAGAAAAAATGCCGTGCAGACCGCCAGCGTCGGTATCGTGTCCAGCCGCGTCGAACACGCCAGCGCCAGCGCCGCCAGAACCAGCAGCGCAAACAGGATCAAAATGCCCGCCGGCAGGAGGTTCCAGTTCACGTGCGCCACCGCGTTTATGCTTTCCCTCTGCTCGGTGAACCGGAAAATGACGAATGCCGCGAGCGTCGTGAAAAAAAGCATCGCAAAAACCGCGTCGCTCACGAATGGACGGCGCAGGAAGAAATTGCTGAAACCCGCCAGCCCGTAGGCCAGCGCGACGCCCCCCGCGAAAATGCCCACGGCGGCCATGTCGGTGCTGCCATAGGCGTCGAACGCCATGCGGCTGGCCAGCAGCACGCCGAGCATGTTGACGTAAGTCAGCACCACCAGCGCCGCGGCCACGCCGGCGTATTTCGCCAGCAAAAACTGCGCGCGTCCGACCGGCTTGGATAACACGGCCAGCGCCGTGCCGGTGCGGATTTCCCGCGCGAGCGACGCCGACGCGCTCAAGACCGCGCCGAACAACCCGGACAGCAGCATCACCGCCAGCACGGAATTTTCCACCAGCTTCGGCTCGTCGCCGAACGCGAAATAATACGGCACGGCAAGAAAGAGCTCGAACAGCACGGAGCCGGTCAGCAGCAGCAGAAAAACCGGCTGCCGGATCAATTCCATGAACGCGTTGACCGCAATGTTGCCAAAATTGTCGCATGAACAGGCCGGATAGTTTAGGCGCCGGAATAAAAATTGCCAGCCGTTATTCCTTCCAGGCGTCAACGTCCAAATGGATTTCCCATGAATTGAGCGTGGGAACGGCGATTTCGTTCAAAATCAGGCTGAAATTTCAACGGTCCGGGGTGCCTTTGATTTTGGCCCAAAGATTCTGATGCCACCTCTGAAGCACCTTTACAAAGGCTGAATCCAGTCGCGAACTGATGATCTCGACAAACCAATAACCTCTTTTCACGGCCAGCCACAGTGCAGCCATGAAGATGACAATGAAAATCGTTTGGTTTTGCCAGCCGTCCAGCTTCCATTGATGCTTCCAAAACCAGATGGGATGGCGGAAAAGCGGCTCGGAATAACAAATCGGCCACAAATCGCCCGGCGCCGGTCCGCGCGAACCGACGAGATCGCACAGCAGATGCAAATGAAAGGTGAGCAAGCAAAGCAGCAACACTCGCTGTCGCTGTTCGGCATAAAGCGCAAACAAAATTGAAACCACAACTGCTGCCGGCCAGCCGTGCAGCAGCAGGTGATGATACGTCTGATAATAATGGAACGTGCATTCCTTGCCTGAAATCCACGAACCGACGACATCAGGAATGATGCCGAGGCCGTCGGCATCGGGCAAAACTCCGGCCAACGTCACCAGCTTGCGATCCCGCGGATTGTTGGTTGTTGCCGACGCCACCAGCCAGCTTCCAATCAAATGGACTACTGGCGACATGGCTTACTTCATCGCCCGGGCGATGCTGTTCCACCAGGCGTCGTGCAAGTTCGGTGAGCGGAGCGGAGAATTCGCCTGCTGGCGGTTTTCACCGTCAGCTTGTCGCCGCCGACCTTGCCGATTTGCACCGCCGGCACGCCCATCAGTTTGGCGCGTTCCACGACTTTCACCGCGTCGAGCGGCTTTGCAACTGATGACGATGCGCGATTGCGTTTCGCCGAACAGCAGCGCATCCAATCGGTGGGGCGAGGCTCCTGACGAGCCGTCGTCCGCCTGCCCATCGGATCGCGAGGACGCTCGCCCCACCGATGACAAATCAATCGTCGCGCCAATCAGCCGCGGCGTCTCGCGGGCGACGAGCTGGCTGATGCAGCTTTCGGCCAGGCACACCGCCAGGCCGCCTTCGCTGCAATCATGCGCGCTTTTCACCACAGCCGGATTGAATCAAGCCGAGCAGCGTCGTGTGCAAGGTTCTTCGCCTGTTTCCAGATCGCAGCGCGGCGGCGTGCCGGTTTTCTTTCCGTGAATCGCCTGCAAATACGCCGAGCCGCCCAGACCGAGAATCGGGTCGGCTTTGTCCACGATTTCGCCGAGCAAAATGATCGCGTCGCCCTCGTCCTTGAACCATTGCGTCGTGACGTGCTCCGGTTTTTCAATCAGGCCCACCACCACCACCGTCGGCGTCGGGTCAATCGGGCCGTTCGGGCTTTGGTTGTAGAGCGAGCAATTGCCGCCGGTGACCGGCGCGTTGAACGCCCGGCAAGCCTCGGCCAGTCCGCGCACGGATTCCTTGATTTGCCAGAACAACTCCGGCTTCATCGGGCTGGGCATGTTGAGATTGTCGGTCGTGCCCAGCGGCACCGCGCCGGAACAGGCCAGGTTGCGGCACGCCTCGGCCACCACAATCTTCGCGCCTTCGTAGGGATCGAGATAAACGTAAGTGCCGTTGCCGTCCGACGTGAGGGCGATGAGTTTTTCGGGCGTGGATTTTGCCGCCGGCTAATTCGGGCAGCGAATCGGTCTTGATGCGCAGCACCGCCGCGTCGCTGCCGGGACAAACCACCGAGCCGTCGCGCACCATGTGGTCGTATTGGCGGTAAACCCAGTTCTTCGACGCGATGGTCGGCCACGCGAGCAGCTTCTTCAAATCGCCAGCGGCGATCTTGCGTGTCGGCGATTCCATCCAGCCGGAACGCGCGGACTTCCTTCAAATACTCCGGCTCGCTGCGCCTCGCGCTGGTAAATCGGCGATTCGTCGGCAATTTTCTTCGCCGGAATGTCGGCGACAATTTTTCCGCCGTGGCGCACGACCATCCGGCCCGTGTCGGTGACGAATGCCGATTTCCGACCACGGCAAATCCCATTTGTCGAAAATCCGCTTCACTTCCTCCTCGCGGCCTTTGTGGACGATGATGAGCATGCGCTCCTGCGATTCGCTCAGCATGATTTCGTAGCTGGTCATGTTCGGCGCGCGCTGCGGCACCTTGTCCAGTTCGATTTCGATGCCCGTGCCGGCGCGCGCGGCCGTTTCGCAGGTGGAGCAGGTCAAGCCCGCCGCGCCCATGTCCTGAATGCCCGCGACCGCGCCGGTGGCGAGCAATTCGAGGCAGGCTTCGCAGACGAGTTTTTCCATGAACGGATCGCCCACCTGCACCGCGCCGCGCTGTTGCTCGGCGGATTCCTCGGTCAAATCCTGCGACGCAAACGCCGCGCCCGCCAGGCCGTCGCGACCCGTGGCCGGGCCGACGTAGAAAACCGGATTGCCGATGCCCTTGGCCGCGCCGCGCGCGATTTGTTCGTGGCGCAGCACGCCGAGGCAGAAGGCGTTCACGAGCGGATTGCCTTCGTAGGATTTGTCGAAATAAACCTCGCCCGCGATGGTCGGGATGCCGAAGCAATTGCCGTAATGCGCGATGCCCGCCACGACGCCGGCAAACAGGCGGCGGTTGTTCTGAATCTGGGGAGCACACGCGCCCTCGCGTGTGGCCGACAACGCCCCGTCGTCGGCACAATGCCGCCACCGCGCGTTGCGTCTCGCGCGTGGGCGCGCTCGGCGCGGTTGATGAGGCGTCAACCGCCACAGCCGGGTCGGCTGTGCTCCCCATTCCATTTCCGCATTCCGTGATCGGCCCAAACCGCAGCGAGTTCACCGCGCAAATCGGCCGCGCGCCCATCGTGAAAATGTCGCGCACGATGCCGCCGACGCCGGTGGCCGCGCCTTGAAACGGCTCGACCGCGCTGGGATGATTGTGCGACTCGATCTTGAACGCGATGGCCATGCCGTCGCCGATGTCAATGATGCCGGCGTTTTCCTCGCCCGCGCCGACGAGGATTTTCGGCGACTTGGTGGGAAAGGTCTTGAGCAGCGGGCGCGTGTTTTTGTAGCTGCAATGCTCGCTCCACATGACGGAGAAAATGCCCAGCTCGGTGTAGCTCGGCGTGCGGCCGAGGACTTCCTTGACATGGGTGTATTCCTCCGGCGTGAGGTTGTGCTTCGCGACGAGTTCGGGGGTGATGGCGGGTTCGGTCATGGCAAAACTTTTGGTTCTGAGTGAAATGATTTACGCCCAGAAGGGAACGTATTCCGTAAATTTCTTGGACTTATTATCTGGGTTGGCTGGCTTGATTCTCTTAAGAGAAATCGCCTCCTGAATCAGATTAGAAACCATTGAGCGTTGCTTTTCGGGCATTTTCAATCGTTCTCGAAGTGATTTGTTTGTCATTGCACTGTGCAACATCAATGTTCCAATCTCCTGTCGTGACGCTTGCCGTGTTGTGCCACCAGAACGGATAAAGGCAGTCTCCAAACTTTTCCCACGAATATGAACCGGCTTGACCGAAGCTTCTGGAACATGAACGAACAACAGCGAAACGGATTCATAATCTTCCACTGCGTGATCCAGTGAAACAGATGGCTCAACGCCCTGCCGCCCAATATTCGCAAGTTGATTGATGGTTGTCTGAACTACTTCTTCTGATATTGCGTGCGGAATCCCTGAAGCATCGACGCCATTTACCAAAAAGCCTCCACCGGGATAATTGGCGAGCGCAGACAAATGTTCTGCCAGCCGATTCTTGTCAGGCGACAATGCGGCCTTCCAGTCCAGTTCGTTCAACTCGTGCTTCGGTTGTTCGAGGCTGGCCTTCAGCAAACCCATCGCTCGGCTTACCCAGTTCTTCATTGTGACGTTTTCAACTCAAATAACAACAATCTTAAAATCAACAACTTAAGCGCGACATGCATTTTTAATTTAATTAAAAATTCCTGCTATAGCTCACGCCGCTTTCGCCGCGGTTTTCTTTTTCAGCGCGGCGAAGATGCTTTCGAAAATCCATTTGCCGTCGTCGCTGCCGAGCGCGAGTTCGCTGGCGCGTTCGGGATGCGGCATCAGGCCGGCCACGTTGCGGCGTTCGTTGCAGATGCCGGCGATGTTCTGCACCGCGCCGTTGGGATTCGCGGTGTCGGTCAGGTTTCCGCTGGCGTCGCAGTATTGCCAGAGGATTTGGTTGTTGGCCTTGAGCTTCGCCAGCGTTTCTTCGTCGGCAAAATAGCAGCCTTCGCCGTGGGCGATGGGCACGCGGAGGATTTTTCCCGCCGGAATCTGGTTCGTGAACGGCGAGTCGGGCGTGGCGGTTTTCAGGAAAATGTGTTCGCAGTGGAATTGCAAATCGCGGTTGCGGATGAGCGCGCCGGGCAGCAGGCCGGCTTCGGTGAGAACTTGAAAGCCGTTGCAGATGCCGAGGACGAGGCCGCCGTTGTCGGCGAATTGTTTCACGGCCTGCATCACCGGGCTGAACCGCGCGATCGCGCCGCAGCGCAGATAATCGCCGTAGCTGAAGCCGCCGGGCACGATGACGCAGTCGGCGTCGCCGAGGGAATTTTCCTTGTGCCAGACGTAGCGCGCGGAATGGCCGAGCAGCCGGACGGCGTGGATGGCGTCCTGGTCGCAGTTGCTGGCGGGAAATTGGAGAACGGCAAAGTTCATAGCGTTACATGTTACGATCGAGTGACCGAAGACAGCAGAAGATGACGATCGACAATTCCATCTCTGCGCCTCTGCGCCATCTGCGGCTCAAGTTCATTCGATTTCCAGTTTGTAATCTTCGATCACCGGGTTGCTCAAAAACTTGTGCGCCGCGTCGTTCAACGCCTGCTGCGCGGCGGCCTTGTCCGCGCCGGGCGCGAGGTCAATCTCGATGTATTTGCCGATGTGGACGCCGGTGACGCCGCGTGTAGCCCATTTGTTCGAGGGCGTTCTGGACGGTTTTGCCCTGCGGATCAAGCACGGCCTTCTTGGGGTGATGATAATTTTTGCTTTCATTCGCGCGCACGGAAGATTGCAAAAAATTCCGCCGCCGGGCGAGCAATTTTTGATTTTCCGCGCAACGAGCGTTGAATTTGCCCGCCGCTTGCGCCATTGTTCTGGTCATGGCTGACACCAAACAAGCCGAGGAAACACCGGGCAACGGCATCGGCGCGGAACGCAAGGCGCCGGAACCCTGCACCATCGTCATCTTCGGCGCGAGCGGCGATCTGACGGCGCGCAAGCTGATTCCCGCGCTTTACCATCTGTTCAAGGACAAGCAGATGCCGCCGGCATTCCGCATCGTCGGCTTTGCGCGGCGCGAAAAGACCGACGAATCGTGGCGGCAGGAATTGCGCGCGGCGCTCGACCAGTTTTCCCGCACCAAACCCGTGGACGAAAAGGTCTGGAAGGAATTCGCCGCGAACATGTTTTATTGCCAGGGCGACCTCACCGACGCCGCGGCCTACAAAAAACTGGAGGAACTGCTGACCTCGTTCGGCAGCGGGCCGTTGCGGGAAAACCTGCTGTTTTATCTCGCCACGCAGCCGAGCCAGTTCGGCCAGGTCGTCGAGGAACTGCATCGCGCCGGCGCTGCTGCACAAGGAGGGCGCCGGCTGGCAGCGCATCGTCGTCGAGAAACCGTTCGGCCACGACCTCGCCTCCGCGCACGCGCTGAACAACGAACTGACCCGCTACGCCCACGAAAGCCAGGTCTGCCGCATTGACCATTATCTCGGCAAGGAAACGGTGCAGAACATTTTGATGTTCCGCTTTTCCAATTCGATTTTCGAGCGGCTCTGGAACCGCGAATCCGTGGACCACGTCCAGATCACCGTCAGCGAAAAACTCGGCGTCGGCGAGCGCGGCGGTTATTACGAGGAGGCCGGCGCGCTGCGCGACATGGTGCAAAACCACATGCTGCAGGTGCTTTCGCTCATCGCCATGGAACCGCCCGTGTCGCTCGAAGCCGAATCCGTCCGCGACGAAAAGGTGAAGCTGCTCAAATCCATCCGCCCGCTCACGCCGGACGATGTCGCCAAACAGGTCGTGCGCGGACAATACTTCGCCGGCGTCGTGAACGGCCAGCCGCGCCCCGGCTACCGGCAGGAGACCAAGGTGAAACCGGATTCCAACGTCGAAACCTACGTCGCGCTGAAGCTCTTCATTGACAACTGGCGCTGGAGCGGCGTGCCGTTTTATTTGCGCACCGGCAAAAATCTGCCGATGAGCGCCAGCGAAGTGCGGATTCAATTCCGTCCCACGCCGAACGTCCTGTTCGCCGCGCAATGCGGACAACACCTTGACGCCAACGCGCTCACGCTGCGCCTGCAGCCGAACGAAGGCATTTCCCTGCGCTTCAACGGCAAGGTTCCCGGCATGAGCCTCGGCGTGCGGCCCGTGCGGATGCACTTCAGCTACGACGCCGAGTTCGGCGCCTACACGCCGGAAGCCTACGAACGCCTGCTGCTCGAAGCCATCGCCGGCGACGCGACGCTCTTCATCCGCCGCGACGAAGTGGAAACCGCGTGGCAGATCGTGGACTCCATCCGCGCCGGCTGGGACGGCAAGCCGCTGACGAACCGCGAATTTTACGCCGCCGGAACGTGGGGGCCGATTGCCGCCGACGATTTGCTCGCGCAACTCGGCCACGCCTGGCACGAGCCGCAGGTGATAAAATAATTGCCGATCGCAAATGAACAAATTTTGAACTGATTTCCTTCGCCAGCGCCGACGAACTGGCCCGCGCCGCCGCCGGCGCGTGGCTGGACGAAATCGAATCGGCCAATCGCGCGGGCAAAACGCATTGCGTCGCGCTTTCCGGCGGGCGCATCACGCAAAAATTCTTCGCCGCGACCGTCGAGCAGGCCAAATCGCGAAAACTGGGACGCGCACGCCTTCGCTCCGGCAAACGTCCATTTTTTCTGGGCGGACGAGCGCTGCGTGCCGCCGACCGACCCGGAAAGCAATTTCAAACTGGCGAACGAACTTTTGTTCGCGCCGCTGAAAATCCCGGCCAACCAGATTCACCGCATTCGCGGCGAAGATTCGCCTCAAGTCGCCGCGAAAATTGCCGAAGCAGAATTGCGCCGCGTTGTGCCACTCGAACAGACAATCCAGCCGGTTCTGGATTTGATTTTTCTCGGCATGGGCGAGGACGGCCATGTCGCTTCACTGTTTCCAGAATCGCCGCCGAAATTTTGGACAGCGCTGTCCCGTTTCTGGCCGTCGAAAATTCGCCCAAGCCGCCGCCGAACCGGATTTCGTTGAGTTACGCCGCCATTGCCGCCGCGAAACAGGTCTGGGTTCTGGTTTCCGGCGCTGGCAAGGAAACGGCGTTGCGCGAATCGCTGTCAGCCGGACGGCCAGACGCCGCTGGCGCGCGTCATCCGGTCGCGTTCCAGGACAAAATTTTCACGCGACATCCGACCATTGATTAACGTGTAATCGCCAATTGGTTAAGTTGTGTCCAAATGGCTGATTTTGTTGGAAATGCGGCATTTGGCCAGGTAAAACGCCCATTGGCATCTGAAAAATTTTGTGAAATTTTTTTGAAAATGTTTGAACCTTTTCGGCGGCGATGCGTCTGATATAGTCGAGTGAAGATTTCGCTGTCCGTTTAGGGTTGGCATAGAGGTTTTGCTCGCGGCGCGGCTCGGACAGCGACCCCAAGTTGGTCGCGTCGCCCTTCTGAGCGCCTGGGTGAAGGCGTATAAACCTCGTCACCAAGAGAGGCCGGACGCAAGTCCGGCCTTTCGCTTTTCTGCGAATTCAGCATTGAATTGAAGCCGGCAGAAAAGGTTTAACATTTCCCACGCATGAAACATCAGCTCGATTTCGAGAAGCCGATCATCGAACTGCAAAACAAGCTGGATGAACTGCGCGAGCACCCGGAAAAACATTCGCTGGGCATCAGCTTCGAGGAGGAAATCCAGCTCATCGAAAAAAAACTGGAGGAAACCCGGCGGCAGATTTTCTCGAACCTCACCGCCTGGCAGCGCGTCCAGCTCGCGCGCCATCCCAAACGGCCTTACACGCTGGATTACTTCAAGCAGGCCTTCACGGATTTTCAGGAATTGCACGGCGACCGGCTGTTTGCCGAGGACCGCGCGATGGTCGGCGGTTTTGCCAAACTGGGCGAACACCGCGTCATGGTCATCGGCACGCAAAAAGGCCGCGACACCAAGGAAAACATTTTGCGCAATTTCGGCTCCGCGCATCCCGAAGGCTACCGCAAGGCGCTGCGCCTGATGCGGCTCGCGAACAAATTCGGCCTGCCCATCATCACGCTCATTGACACGGCGGGCGCGTATCCCGGCGTCGGCGCGGAGGAACGCCACATCGCCGAGGCCATCGCCGTCAATCTGCGCGAAATGACGCTGCTCGAAGTGCCCATCATCGCCGCCGTCATCGGCGAAGGCGGTTCCGGCGGCGCGCTCGGCATCGGCGTGGCCGACCGCGTTTTGATTTTGGAGAACGCCTATTATTCCGTCATCAGCCCGGAAGGCTGCGCGGCGATTTTGTGGAAAGACCGCGCCAACGCCGCCAAGGCCGCCGCCGCGCTGAAAATCACCGCCAAGGATTTGCTCGAACTCAAACTCGTGGACGAAATCGTGCCCGAACCGCTCGGCGGCGCGCACACCGATCCCGACGGCGACCGCCGCGAATTTGAAAACGCATCTGCTCAAGCATCTCGAAGAAATCCTCGCGCTGCCGGTCGCCGAACGGTTGAAACAGCGTTACGAAAAATTCCGCGCGCACGGGCATTTCATCGAAAAAGTCGAGCCGGCCGGAAACGACCGCCGTTCCGCACGCCGCCGCCGCCTGATCCACGTGCTTTATCCGCTCACTTTTCAGCCGATTTTCAAGGAACGCGTCTGGGGCGGACGCGAACTGGAACGGCTTTACGGCAAAAAAATTGCCGCCCGGCAAGCCCATCGGCGAATCGTGGGAAATTTCCGACCGGCCCGGCGACGCCAGCGTCATCGCCAACGGCCCGCTCGCCGGAAAAAACCTGCGCTGGCTCATGGAAAATCACGCGGCGGAAATTCTCGGCGGCGCGAAACCGGCGGCGGCAGGACGCTTTCCGCTGCTCTGCAAAATTCTCGACGCGCGGGAAAAACTTTCGCTGCAAGTCCATCCGCCGGCGGGCAAAGCCGCCGAACTGAAAGGCGAACCGAAAACCGAAATGTGGTTCATCGCCGACGCCGCGCCGGGCGCGAGCTTGTATGTCGGCCTCAAACGCGGCGTGACGCGCGCGGAGTTTGAGAAAAAAATTTCCGACGGCAGCGTGGCGGATTGTTTTCATCGCATTCCGGTGCGCGCGGGCGACGCGATGTTTCTGCCCAGCGGCCGCGTCCACGCCATCGGCGACGGCCTGGTGATTTTTGAAATCCAGCAAAATTCGGACACGACCTACCGCGTGTTCGACTGGAACCGCGTCGGCCTCGACGGCAAGCCGCGCGAACTGCACGTCGCGCAATCGCTGGCGAGCATTGATTTCAACGACTTCGAGCCGAAGCTGGTCGGAAACCAAATTTGTCGCCGACGGAAAAATCCAAAAGCGTCCGCTGGTGAACGATCCGTTGTTCAACGTCGAAGCGTGGAAATTGAATTCCGGCGCGAGCGGTTTGTTGAAGCCGAAAAAATTGCAAATCGTCGCGGTGACGGCGGGCGAAATTGAAATCAAGAGTGGTTTGGAGCGGGGACGGCTCGTTCGCGCGATGCAGAGCTTGGAACTCGCGGGCGAGCCGCCCGCGCTCCTTTTGAATGCCGGGCAATTTTGTTTGATTCCGGCCAGTCTGGAGCGGACGGAAGTTCTGGCGCAATCAGATGCGGCATTGCTGCGCGTCGAGGTGAAATGATTTATCCGTGAATGAACGCGAATTTGCTGAAAGTCTTTTCGCAACAATCAGCGCAATTCGCGGATTTAAATTCAATTCAGCGACAAATCACCCGCCACTTGGCGGGCGCGGATTTTTTGCCGTGTTCAAAAAATGGCATTGCCCTGAAAATGCCGGCTACAATTCGCAGACTCGCGCTCCGGCGATGCAGTTGTTGGACTTGTGGCGCGTTCGCCGAATTGATTTACTTTGCCGACCATTATGAAGAGCAATAAAAAGGAGTTGCCACCAGCACAACGGGAAGCGCTGCTCAACGCATTGAAGGCCCGGTTTGAGAAAAACTTGAACCGCCATAAAGGTCTGGATTGGGCCGGGGTGCAGACCCGGCTGGAAGCCAACCCTGAAAAGCTGTGGTCACTCAATGAAATGGAACGCACCGGCGGCGAACCGGATGTGGTGGTGCAGGACAAAAAGACGGGCGAATACGTTTTCTTCGATTGTTCCGAGCAAACGCCGTCAGGCCGCGTCAGCCTTTGCTACGACCGCGATGCGTTGGATTCCCGAAAGGAACATAAACCCAAGAGCAGCGTCATGGATATGGCCGCGGAAATGCGTGTGGAGGTTTTGACGGAGGAACAGTATCTCGAACTGCAAAAGCTGGGCGAATTCGACACCAAGCGGTCGAGTTGGGTGAAAACGCCGGCGGACATCCGAAGACTCGGTGGCGCGCTTTACTGTGATCGCCGCTACGGCCGCGTCTTCGTGGGCCACAACGGCGCGGATTCTTACTATAGCGGCCGGGGGTTCCGCGGTTCGCTAAAAGTGTAACGTTTCGTCCATGAAAACGTTTCAAGGATATCGGCTCGTCGCACCGGATGATTTGCACTGGCGGCTGTCCAACCTGATGAAAATTCCGAACGCGGATTATCTGATCCACGCAATCCTCCGCCCTGCCACCATCTCATCCCGCCGAACGGCCCGCCCAGTCCTCGGAATCGGAAAATTGCCTATTGATCCGCCGGATCGTCCTCTGGTAAGGTCGCGCCATGTTAGGTGAGCTAGAAAATCCATTTTCCCTCACCCTCGCGGCGCTGAAAACGCAGGGCGGGCAAAACACGCGCATCCAACCGTTCTTCAAACCACAGAAATCGAAACATCGTCCCTATGAATAAGCGAAGCCTTCTACTCACTTGCCTGATTCTCTCCGGCCTGATCCCGGGGAATTTAAGGTCGGAGCAAACGGCGGTCATCAAGATTGATCTGAACCGGAAAATCGCGAAAGTGGACCCCAACATCTACGGCGGCTTTGTTGAGCCTATCCGCACCGTGGTCTATGGCAGCATTTACGATCCCGAATCTCCCCTGGCTGACACGAACGGGTTCAGGAAAGATTTTATCCAGCTCGTCAAGGACCTTCACATTCCCGTGGTGAGGTGGCCCGGCGGAAATTATGTTTCCGGCTACAACTGGGAGGATGGGATTGGCCCGAAAAACCAGCGTCCGGTCCGGCTCGACCTGGCGTGGCATCAGATTGACCACAATCAGATGGGCACGGATGAATATGCCAAACTTTGCGGCCTGATCGGGGCGGAGAATTTCGTCTGCATCAACGCCGGCTTGGGGACGCTGGATCAGGCGCAGACATTGGATTGAATACTGCAATTATCCGAAAGGAACCTATTATTCGGACCTCCGGCGGAAGTATGGCAATGACACAACCCTTCAACGTCAAATACTGGTCGCTGGGCAACGAAATTGACGGCCCGTGGCAGACTCGGGCAAAAGAATGCCGAAGACTACTGCAAATTTGCGCTGGAAGCCGCCGAAGATTATGCGGTTGGTGGACGGGAACGTGAAATTCATCGCCGACGGCGCGTCCAATTACAAGCCCGATAACAAGTGGATGGATTGGAACGATTATGTGTTGCAGCACATGGCGGGCAGCATTGATTACCTCTCCGTTCATCGCTACTGCCAAAAGGTGCTGAACGGGCGACACGAAGCTTCCCCGGCATGATGTTCTGGGTCTGGACATTGATCAAAAGATCAACATGATCAAAGCCCAGATCGAGAAGGCGATGATGAAATCCGGTTCAAAGAGCCCGGTGTATATCTCCTTCGACGAATGGTCCGGTTTCGGCCGAGGCGCCAATTTGACAGGATCCCTCATGCTGGCTCAGCACCTGAACTCCTTTATCCGCCATGCCGATATCGTCAAAATGGCGAATATCACGATGCTTTCCAGCCTGGTGGGAAATTCGCCCGATGGCGATTACAAGAACGCGCTGTATCAGGCCTTTTATCTGTATTCCAAAAACGCGCGGGGCACCGCCCTGGATGTGAATGTCGCCAGCCAAAAATACAGCAATAAATCATTTAATGACATCCCCTATCTGGATGTTACCGCTGTATTCAACGACTCCTCCAAGTCCCTGGTGGTCAATGTGGTCAACCGGCAGTGAAACAAATGCCATCGGCTTCCGAGATCGTGTTGCAGAGCGGGGAATTCACCGGTCGCGCCACGGTGAATGAGATCAACGGTGAATCCGTCACCTCAACGAATACGAAGACCCAGGAAGGCGTCGTCCATCGTCACCAAAGAAGTTCAATTTAGCGGAAACAATATCAAATGCAGCTTTCCGGCACATTCATTTACACAGATGCTGATCCCCGTCAAATAGGCCAACTGACGCAAACCGCGGACGTGATGGATCAACCGTGGTGATTTTTTTCTGGCGCGCCAATCGCAAATCGTAAATCGTAAATCCCGGTATGCCGATTTACGAATTTGCCTGTCCGAAGTGCCGCCGGATTTTCAGCTTCCTCTCGAAGCGCGTGAATCCCGACCGCACTGCCCGTCTGTCCCAAATGCGGCAGCAAGAAATTGTCCAAGCAGGTCAGCCGATTTGCAATGAGCAGGGGATTGAAGGAGCCGGCTGCCAAAACCGACGCCGACACTGGAGACGAACCGCCCATGCCGGATTTGGACGACCCGCGCGTCGAACGCGCCATGATGGAAATGGAGCGCGACATGGAGCACTGGATGAAAACAATCCGAAGCACATGGCGCACATGATGAAGAAAATGAAGGATCTCATGCCGCCGGCGCACGATGCCCAAGGAACTGGACGTGGCCATCAAGCGCCTCGAAGCCGGCGAAGACCCGGAAAAAATCGAGGCCGACATGGGCGACGTGCTCGGCGATTTCATGGGCGGCCCGGAAGGCGGTGCGGGCGGCGGCGGTTACACGAAGGACAGCGGGTTGTATGATTATTGAGCGGCGTAGCGGCGTCTCGGCAGAGCGTCCGCAAATCATAAAAATGCGTGCACTCTGCCGAGACTGCCGCTACGAATCATGGCCCACATCCACGAAAAAATTGATTTCACCGTCGCGATCTTTGTCGTTCACGACGAGAAAGATTCTGCTCATCCACCATCGCAAGCTGGACAAATGGCTGCCGCTGGGCGGCCACATCGAACTGGACGAAGACCCGGAGCAGGCCGCATTGCGCGAGGCGAAGGAGGAAAGCGGCCTCGACGTGGAACTGCTCGGCGAACGTCCGCCCACGACTTCGCCCGGCACCCGCGCGCTCATCGCGCCGCGCTTTCTCGACATCCATCGCATCAGCGACACGCACGAGCACATCGGCATGATTTACTGGGCGCGGCCGCAAAGCGTGGCCGGCGGCGCCCGTCGACCGCACGCATCCAACTCTCGCCGCCGCGGAGCATCACGACATTCGCTGGTGCACCGCCGCAGAATTGGACAAACTCGTTCCGCCGATGACCGACGCGGTAAAATGGTATTGCCGCAGGGCCATCGAGGAAATTTCCGCCCGGTGACCTGCGCCTCAAAAATTCCGCGCCGCCTGCTACACCATCGAGGGCATCAATTCCTTCGCGGTGGTGATTTATTTCAATTACCTCTATTTTTTCTTTCGCGACCGGTTTGGCTTCAGCGACAGCCAAAACCTCGCTGCTCGCCGCGCTGATCGGCTTGATTTACACGTTGGCCTCGTGGCAGGCCGGCAAATTCGCGCGGCGTTTCGGCTATTTCACCGCGCTGAAAATCGGCTTCGGCCTGATGGCCGCCGGGCTGGCCGCCGGCTCGCAGCTGCACTCCGCGTCGGCGCCAGAATCGTCACCGCCTGCGTCGACCAACATCGGCATGTGCTTCATCTGGCCGACGCTCGAGGCGCTGGTCAGCGAAGGCGACACGCCCGAGCGCGTCCCGCATGCCGTCGGCATTTACAACATCACCTGGGCGGCGACCAACGCCGCGGCGTTTTTCATCGGCGGCACGCTCATCGAAAAATTCGGCTTCAAAGCATTTTTTATCTGCCGCTCGCGTTCGTCGTCGGGCAATTCGGCCTGGTGTTCTGGCTGGAAAAAATCCATGCACGACCTGCCGCCGGCGCCAGCGGAGACATAAACCGCCGCCGCCCGATCCGAACCGGCCGTCGCCCGCCCGGGCGAAAACATTTTTGCGCATGGCATGGCTGGCGAATCCGTTCGCCTACATCGCCATCAACACGTTCATCGCCGTGATGCCGGGCATCGCCGCACAAATTTCAGCTTTCGCCGATGTTCGCCGGATTTGTCTGCTCGCTCTGGTGTTTCGTGCGGCTGGGCGCGTTCGTCGTCCTCGTGGCGCTGGACCGGCTGGCATTACCGTTTCCGCTGGCTGGCGACGTCGTTCGCGCTGCTCATCATTGTCGTTCGCGGCCATTCTCATCTGTCGCCGAACCTGGCCGTGCTGATCGTGGCGCAAATCTTTTTCGGCGGCGCCATCGGCCTGATTTATTACTCGTCGCTGTTTTACTCGATGGACGCGAGCGAGACCAAGAGCGAGCACGGCGGCATCCACGAGGCGGCCATCGGCGTGGGCAACTGCGTCGGCCCGGCGGTCGGCGCGGCGTCGCTGCAATTCTTGCCGCAATACACGAACAGCGGCGCGATTGCCGTGAGCGTGCTGTTGCTGTGCGGATTCGGCGGGTTGCTGGCGATCTGGAAGACCGGCGAAGTGATTTTGACACAAAGGCGCAGAGGACACCGAGATACTGGCGCTGCGCCACTATAGTTTTCTCTGTGCCCTCTGTGGCTCTGTGGCTAAACTGATTTTATGTCCGCTGAACAACAATTGACAATGCTGGAATTGACTTAATTGCGCTGCGTATTAGCGAATGCCGAACCCGAACGCAAAACTCTCGACGACCGCGCCAAGATGACCGAACTGGAGCGCATCCGGCATTCCGCCGCGCACGTCATGGCCACCGCCATTCTGCGCCTGTGGCCGGACGCGCAATTCGCCGCCGGGCCGCCGGTCGAGAACGGCTTTTACTACGACGTGGACTTGCAGCACCGCATCTCGCCGGAGGATTTCCCGACCATCGAGGCCGAGATGAAAAAGGAGATCAAGGCGAACCACACCTTCGAGAAAATCGTCGTCACGCGCGAGCAGGCGCTGAAGGATTCGCGAGAGCGGACGGCTCGGCGGCCTGACCGAGCGGCCGGGCAATCCGAGCAAGTTCAAGATCGGCAACCTCGAAGCCATTCCCGAAGGCGAGCCGATCACCTATTTCAAGAACGGCGATTTCATTGACCTCTGCGCCGGGCCGCACGTGATGCGCACCGGCAACATCGGCGCGTTCAAGCTCACCAGCGTGGCCAGCGCGTATTACAAGGGCGACGAGAACAACCCGCAGCTCCAGCGCATCTACGGCACGGCGTTCAAGAACAAGACCGAGCTGGACGAGTATTTCAAGATGCTCGAGGAGGCCAAGCGCCGCGACCATCGCAAGATCGGCCAGGAGATGGGGCTGTTCGCGATTGACACCGAATACATCGGGCCGGGCCTGCCGCTGTGGCTGCCCAAAGGCACGGCCATCGTCGAGGAACTGGAAAAGCTGGCGAAGGAAACGGAATTCGCCGCCGGCTACGTGCGCGTGAAAACGCCGCACATCGCGCAAGGAGAAAATGTATCTAACGTCCGGCCATCTGCCGATTCTTTACGCGGAATCAATGTTTCCGCCGATGAGGCTACAGTTTGAAGGAAAGGACAAAGCCGAGAGACAATGCGCTTGAAACTGGCCAAAGACGAATACGAAAAGAATTGGATATCAGGTTACTTAGATTCCGCGACAACTGATGACCGAACGATTTTCAGAATCAAGAAGCTTGCTAACAACGCGAAGTCATACAAGACAGCAGCTTGCCCGAGACGAAGTCTTGGCAAGGCCGAGAAAGATCTCGAGGCAGAGCGCTATTACCTCAAAGCCATGAACTGCCCGCATCATCACCGCATTTTTGCGGCGGAGCCGCGCAGTTACCGCGATCTGCCGTTGCGGCTGGCCGAATACGGCACCTGCTACCGCTACGAGCAGTCGGGCGAATTGTTCGGCCTCATGCGCGTCCGCTCGCTCAACATGAACGACGCGCACATCTATTGCACGCCGGAGCAGTTCGCCGCCGAGTTCAACGCCGTCAACGAAATGTATCTGAAGTATTTCAAGATTTTCGGCATCGAGAAATACGTGATGCGCTTCAGCACGCACGACCCGTCGCGCCTGACCGGCGACAAGCAAATTCGTCAACGAACCGGAATTGTGGAAGCAGACGGAGGACATGGTCCGCAAGGTTTTGATTGATTCGAAGATTCCCTACGTCGAGGTGCCGAACGAGGCGGCGTTTTACGGGCCGAAGATTGACGTGCAGGTCTGGAGCGTCATCGGCCGCGAATTCACGCTGGCGACGAACCAGGTGGACTTCGCCGTGCCGCGAAAATTCGGCCTGGTCTATCGCGACAAGGACAACACGGACAAGACGCCGCTGTGCATCCATCGCGCGCCGCTGGGCACGCACGAGCGGTTCATCGGCTTCCTCATCGAGCATTACGCCGGCAATTTCCCGCTCTGGCTCGCGCCGGAGCAGGTGCGCGTGCTGACCATCGGCGAGGAGGAGCCGCTGGTGAATTACGCCAAGGCCATCGTGCAGCGAACTGCGCGCCAACATGGTCCGCTGCCGAAGCGATTTCACGCACGAACAAGATCAACGGCAAGATTCAGGAAGCCGAGCAGGCGAAAGTCCACACCATGCTGGTCATCGGCGGCCGCGACATGGACGCCGGGAACGTTTCCGTGCGTCTGCACGGCAAAGGCAACCTCGGCGCGAAGCCGAAGGGCGAAGTCGTGGCGGACATTCTGGCGAGCGATCAAAGAGCGAAGAAAATGACAGGAACCAGCCTTAAAGCAGCCTTATGAAAACCGACGGGGGTGAGGCAATTCGGATAAGGGTGATTTGGAAGGCTTGCTTGTATTTGGGGGTTTCGGCGTTTGTTTTCTTTCTGGTCTTTTGCAATCTGGACGGGCGTTTGTTTTGGGGCGACGAGGCGGAGACGGCGGTTCTTGCAAAAAACGTCTTGAAGTTCGGCATCCCAAAAGTTGACGACGGGGTCAATCTTGTCACGTTCAACGGAGGCCAGCTCGATGCGAGCGCGGGCGGCATCTGGACGTGGTCGCCTTGGTTGCAGGAATACATCACCGCCGGGTCGTTCGCCATTTTCGGCCCGACGACGTGGGCGGGCCGCGCGCCATTTGCCCTGATCGGATGGTTGGATGTGGTTTTGCTCGGCGTCGTGGCGTGGAAAATCCACCGGAGCCATCGCGTGGCGCTTGCGAGCATGATCTTGATGGGCACCTCGGAAATTTTTCTGCTGCACACCCGGCAATGCCGCTACTACTGGATATCAGTCCTTGGGGAAATTCTGTTCGTCTGCGGCATCCATCAACTTTTCACGCAAAAGCGGCGGGGCATCTGGATCGCGGCAGCGGCCCTGATTCTGCAATTTTACAGCAACTACATCATCGCGGCGGCCAACATCCCGGCGCTGATCGTTCTGGCCTGGATGTTGCGCACACGGGGCAAACGCGCCGTGTTGGACGTGGCCGTGATTCCGGGTGTCTTGCTGGCCGCAGCGCTGCCCTGGCTGGTTTATGCGCATCCGTGGGTTCAGGCACACGCGGTTGGCGGGGAAAATATTTTCACGAAGGCGTGGTATTATTTGAGGGAGTTCAATTTTCATTTTCTGCCACTATGTTTTCTGTTGTTGCCGCTTCTTGGCTGGATTCCGGTTCGCGGGGGCGGGCAAAAAAACGGGCTGGAGGTTGTGCCGCCGTGGGAAAGATTTGCGCTGGTCCTGCTCCCGTTGTATCTGGCCGTCATTGTGATGGTTCCGGGCGTTTTTCTGCGTTATCTGCTGCCCCTGTTGCCGGTTGCGTGCCTATTGGCGGCCGGGTGGGTGTTTCGCCATGTCAGATGGCGCGCGCTGGCGTTCGCGGTGCTGGCCGTTCAGTGCATAACCAATGCGTTTCCCATCGCAACCGCCTATCCCTTTAGGGAATTTCACCAGCTTCGCAGCCCCTTGCTGGGATATGTGGCCGGCATCACCGAACCTTACGAGGACCGTTTCACCGACGTGCTGAAGTTCTTGAATGAGCAAAGCCATCCTAGCGAGACCATTTTGACATGGGATCCGGAACTTCCCATTGTCTTCTACACCCAGCTCAAGGTCATTGACGCCCGCTTCACTGGCACGGCGGCGATGTCCCGGTTGCCGGACTGGATTTTGCCTGAAAGCGCTTCGAGCGTCCTGAAAGTGATGCCCGTCACACTGCCGGATTATTGTGAATCACATTATGCGCCCATTGCTCTGGATGTTCACGATTCGGCCAGGGGCGACAATTATCCCGAACCCGATTACCACCGAGGCCAGAGCACCCCGAAACGCGCGGCCTTTGTCATTTACAAGTTGAAAACCGGCGCGCAGGAAAAGACGGCAGATTAATATGATTGGCGCCGCGTCCGTCTGCGCGGCAAAGGCAACATCGGCGCGAAGCCGAAGGGCGAAGTGGTGGTGGCAATCACAAAGCGGCGGGCATGGTGAAAAACGAGGCCGGCTGGCGTCCTACTTTTTCTCCGTCTTGCCGCATTTTCGTTTGGCCACAGCCTGGCGCAAGACATATTCGATCTGGCCGTTAATGCTGCGCAATTCATCCGCCGCCCATTTCTCCAGTTCCTTCCGCAAATCCGGCTGAATCCGCAGCAGAAACGGTTTGCGTTCCTCGCTTGGCATGACGCTTTATTGATACAGTGTGCCGGTGTTGATCACCGGCTTCGTCTCGGATTCGCCACACAGGACCACGAGCAGGTTGCTGACCATGGACGCCTTCCGCTCCTCGTCGAGCGTCACGACTTTTTTCTCCGACAACTCGCGCAACGCCATGTCCACCATGCTGACAGCGCCATGCACGATCATCCGGCGCGCGGCGATGACCGCTTCCGCCTGTTGCCGGCGAAGCATCGTCTGGGCGATTTCAGCCGCGTATGCGAGGTGAGTCAACCGGGCCTCCTCAATAATCACACCCGCCTTGTCGAGCCGCTCCTCCAGCTCTTTTTTCAAAGCCCCGGCGACTTCGTCGGCGCTCTCGCGCAGCGTCAGTTCATGCTCCTCGCCGCAGTCGTAGTCGTAGAGGCTGGCGATGTGGCGGATGGCCGCCTCGCTCTGGATGTGGACGTAGCTCTCGAAATCGTCCACATCAAACGCCGCCTTCGCGGTGTCCTCGACGCGCCAGACCACGACAGCGGCGATCTCCACCGGGTTGCCGCGCTTGTCGTTCACCTTGAGTTTCTCGCTGTTGAAGTTGCGCGTTCGCAGCGAAATCTTGGCGCTAAGGCTGCGATAAAGGAGGCTGTTGGATGATATGCCTTTGGCCGCGGCCGCCTTCACCGCCTCCGGCGAGACGCTGCCCGGAGGCAACAGGATGCGTCCGCGCGCCCGGGAATAGAACGGGTTCGCCCACCAAAAACCGCTCGTGCGCACCGTGCCTTTGTAAGCGCCGAACAGAATCAGGACGCGCGCCTCGTTCGGCTGGAGGGTAAAATGGCCGCAAAGTGAAATGATCGCCGATACTTCGAGCAGAATTGCCGGGATGAGCCACCAGAGGGCCGCGGGTTCGTGCTCGCTCGCTGCGTGGACAATCGCCACAACCATCAACGCTGCCGCGCCAATTAGCAGCGCCAGATGGATGAACAGCATCACCCCGCCGGGAACCGCATTGGTTTGATTTTCAATGCTCGCCGATTTTAGAGTGTTTGTATTCATAAATGATTTCTTCTGTTATCGTTATGATATCATATTGCTATCTCAAGTCAAGTTTTTTGTTTTTTGTATTCAATGGACTGTGAGAATGTTACGGAGTGACCGCGGAAATATTGGCAAGCATCAATGTTCTGCGGAATTGATTTTATTCATTCGGAGGGTCGCTGGGGTTGCCAAATGAAGGAAGCATGCTTTTATTTCGGAGAATTCGCGCGGAATAAATTTGAACTTCCGGGAGAACGTGATAGGTTTTTGCACGGTTTCCAATGCAAATGCTTCCTTCAAGGACTGGAAGCAAGGGTTTTGACGCCGGGTTGGCCCTTTAGGTTGCGGGAAACGTAGCATTTTATTAAATCCAATTGCGATCACGAGCTGGTCGGCGCGGGACAGGTTTTTCGGCAAACCCACTTCCTCGTGTTTTCGTGTCGCCATTTCCCAATTCTTGATCCATCAATCTGCCGAACCAAGAAAGGCCACCGCTTATGAAAATATTCCTCATTTGGGTGAATGATGAGAATTTCTACCGGCTGCTGCCGGAGGATTTGGGCGGCTCCAAGCCGGGCGACGCGCGCGTCAAGGTGATGGGCTTCCCGCCGCTGGGCATCGAGACGCTCGCGCCCGTCCTGCGCCAGCACGGCCATCAGGTGCGGATGTTCGACACCTGCCACCCGGAGATGAAGGAGCCGGACATCGCGCAGGCGTTGCGGGACGACCCGCCGGACGTCGTGGCGCTCTCATTTTTGTCCACGACGACTTATCCCGGCGTGAAAAGCATGGCGCAGGTGGTCAAGGACGTGTTGCCGGACGTGCCGGTCATCTGCGGCGGCGTTTTTGCCACGATGAACCAGGAACGGATTCTGAAGGATTGTCCCTTCATTGACGCCGTGGGCGTGGGCGAAGGCGAGGAACTGCTGCCGGATTATCTTGACCACCTGAACAATCCGGCCAGCGTCGCCGGCCTGGTCTGGCGCGACGGCGAGAAAATCGTCAAGAACATTCCCCGCCCGATCATCAAGGATTTGAACAAGTTTCCGTATCCCGACCGGACGACGCTGCCGATTGATTACATCGAATCGCTGCCGCTCGACGTGCCGGCGGTGCTGTCGCTGGAAAAATTCTGCACGATGCAAACGTCGCGCGGTTGTCCTTACACCTGCATTTACTGCGACATCCCGGCGCTGACCAACGGCAAATGGCGCTTCCGTTCGCCGGAGCATGTCCTGGGCGAAATGAAGCAGCTCCACGACCAGGGCTACCGCTCGATTTATCTCACCGACGATCATTTCCTGCTGAAACGGGACCGCATCAGCACGATTTGCCAGAACATCATTGACCACAAGCTCGCGTTCAAGTGGGGCTGCGAAGGCCGGGTGGATTCCGTCGCGGTGGACCAACTGCCCATCATGGGCCGGGCGAACTGCAACTTCCTCGCGTTCGGCGTGGAGGCGGGCACGCAAAAAATCCTGGATCGGCTCGACAAGCGGCAGACGCTGGAGCAAATCGAAAAAGCGGTCAGCGAAGCCAAGCGTTGCGGCATCGAGCGGGCGCACGGATTTTTCCTGGTCGGCTCGCCCGGCGAAACCGAGGAGGACATCCTGGAGAGTTTCCGTTTCTGCGCGCGGCTCAAGCTGGACACGTTCGGCTTCAACCGGCTGTGCGTCTATCGCGGCACGCCGCTGTGGCACGAGTATCTCGAACGCGGCATCCTCGACGACGAGCGCGACTGGGCCAAATGGTTCAAGTGTTCGGACATTGACCCGACCGTGCTGCCCAGCGAGGTCGTCAACCGCGCGCGGCAGAAAGGCTACGCGCTGCTGTTCGCCCGGCGGATTTTCTTCCGTCCCATCCAGACCTTCAAGCTGATCCGCACGCTGGGCCGGCACATGAAATACAGCGACATCCTCCGGCTGTTGAGCAGTCCGTTCCGGCGGCGCAAGCTGAACCGGACGCCGGAACTGCCGGCCAAGATGATCGAACTGGGACTGACCGCGCCCATCCGCGACCGTCGCGCCCGTGGACGCCCCGGCGGTTTCCGCATAAGTGGCCGTGCCAACGTGTGTCGTGTGTCCGGTGAAAACAGGCGACAGCAACGGTTTGAAACCCGCAGTGCTGCAAGTCTTGTGCGTGGATGACCGCCTTGTCGCGCATCCCGGCAACAAGATGAAGGACGGTATGCGGGTGACAACCCGATGAAAAGTCAGGGGCCTCCAGCACGGACAGCGGGTTTCAATGGCTGTGGGATTTCATACTAAGGCATGACTTGGATTGCAGGCATTGGAACTCAAAGGTTATATATGTATTTTGCGGGAACGCACCTGTGTTTCAGGTGGACAAGTTCCCATCCTCCATTTCGAGGTGCGCTCATTAAAATCGAACGAATCCGCCTGTCGGCCCGTCAAAAATGCGCCTATGCAAACAATCAAAGGATTGACGGTTTTACTGCTTGTGGCGGCGGGAGTATTCGCCGTTGCCGGAATGAACAACATCAAAGGCCAGTCCCGGTATGCCGCCCGATCGCACAGTCCTGCCCTGGCGGAAATGGCGGGCAGAGCCGGTGTTAATGTGACTGGCGGCGTGAAGTCCGGTGAAACGGCCGCGCACATCACCGGCAAGATCGCGAACATGGGAACCAAAACGGACAATCAAGCCCGGCGAAAAATCCCGGCGACATGAGCAAAGCCTGAAAAGCGGCACGCGCTTCCGTCTGCGTTTGTGGCGCGGATGACAGATGCGTTCACTTCCTCCTTTTGTTCGCCACCGGATTCAGCATGGCGGTGGCGGATGCCAATCCCGTCATCCAACGGCGACGCCGGGTCGCGCCGTTCGCCCCGGCAAAATCCGAATTTTTCATTTCCTGTTTGACGGCGGGGGCGGAAAGCGCGAAAAGAAGGCAGCCATGAAATTAAAAGACGTGTTTCAGGGATTGTGCGTCGCGGCATTGCTGGTCGCCGGGGTTTTGCTTTTTTCGGCCAACAACAAAAAAACAGCGGCGGAAACAGCGGCGCGCGAGGCACAGCATCAGGTGGACGATTTGACCGCACAAGTGGCCCAACTCAAGGCCGACAACGCGGCGGCCCAGGGCACGGACATTGTCAGCATGCGGGCGGAGAACAAGAATTTGACCCAGAAATTCTCCCAGTTGCAGGGTGATTACACCCGGCTGGACAGCACAAACAAGTTGCTCGTGCGTCAATTGAGCAGCTATTACGAGACGGCGGTGCAGCAGCAGAAGCAGTTGAGCGCGTTGGAAGCCGCCAGCCAGCAGGCCAGCCAGCAGGCGACCGTGGCGGCGCAGGAGCAAACACAGGCGCAGAAAAAGGCGGCACAGGAACGTGACGCCTGCATCCGAAATTTGAAGGAAATTGACGCCGCAAAGCAGAAATGGGCGCTCGTGAACGACAAGACCGACGTGGACATTCCAACCACCCAGGAATTGTTGCCGTATTTCTCCAGCGGCGTCATGCCGGTCTGCCCCTCCGGCGGCACTTACAGCATCAATGCCGTCGGCCTGCCGCCAACCTGCTCGGTTGCCGGCCACGCGATTCAATAATGGTTTGAATGGTTGAAAAGTTGAATCATTGAACGTCCGGGCGGCGGGACCGATTTAACGATTTAACAAATCACCTTCCAACAATTTCACAATTTTCATTCTTGGCTTTCGCCGTTGTTCGCATAAAATGCGCGCTCCATGATTGACACTGATATCGAACTTTTGAAGGGCATCGCAAACCAGTTGCGCATCCACTCCATCACGTCCACCACCGCGGCGGCCAGCGGTCATCCGACTTCCTGCTGCTCCGCGGCGGATATTGTGGCCACGCTGTTCTTCGGCCACATGCGCTACGACGCGAAGAATCCTCACTTTCACAACAACGACCGTTTTATTTTGTCGAAGGGTCATGCCGCACCGCTGCTTTATGCCGCGTGGGCGGAAACGGGTTTGTTCCCCGTGGGTGAATTGCTGACGCTGCGCCAGTTCACGTCCAATTTTGAGGGCCATCCCACGCTGCGGCTGCCGTTCGTGGACGTGGCCACCGGTTCGCTCGGCCAGGGCTTGAGCGTCGGCGCCGGCATGGCGCTCGCCGCGCGGCTCGACAAACTCGATTACAACACCTACGTCCTCCTCGGCGACGGCGAAATTGCCGAAGGCTCGGTCTGGGAAGCCGCGAACATCGCGGGCATTTACAAGCTCAACAATCTCATCGCCATCGTGGACGCCAACCGCCTCGGCCAGAGCCAGGCGACCGCGTTCGGCCACGACATCGGCGTCTATGCCAAACGCTTTGAAGCCTTCGGCTGGCGCGTGGAAGTCATTGACGGTCACGACCTCGAGGAAATTGCCGAAGTGCTGGGCGGCGTCGGTCTGGACGACAAACCGCTCGCCATCATCGCCAAGACTTACAAGGGCGCGGGCGTTTCATTTTTGCAGGACAAGGACGGCTGGCATGGAAAACCATTGAACAAGGAAGAAGCCGCGAAAGCCATTGCGGAGCTTCAACCCAGCACGAAATCCGGCATTGGCGTTCCGATTCCCTCGCCGAATCCGCTGCCCGCGCCCGACAATTCCGCGCCAGCGGGCTACCCACCGCTCGCCTACAAGGTTGGCGACAAGGTTGCCACCCGCGAGGCCTACGGCAACGCGCTGGCGCGCATCGGCGAAGTGGATCGCCGCATCGTCGCCATGGACGGCGACACGAAAAATTCCACCTACTCGGAAAAATTCTTCAAAAAATTCCCGGACCGTTTCACCGAATGTTTCATCGCCGAGCAGAATCTTGTCGGCGTGGCCGCGGGTTTCGGCGCGCGCGGCAAGGTGCCGTTCGCCTCGACGTTCGCGACATTTTTCACCCGCGCCGCCGACCAGATCCGCGTCGCCGGCATCTCGCAGGCGAACCTGAAGCTCGCCGGCTCGCACGTCGGCGTGAGCATCGGCGAGGACGGTCCCACGCAAATGGCGCTGGAAGACATGGCGCTGATGCGCGCGGTTGTGGGCAGTGTGGTGTTGTATCCGAGCGACGCGGTCAGCACGGAAAAATTGGTGGAACAAATGGCGCTGACGAAGGGCATTTGCTTCCTGCGCACGTCGCGCCCGAAAACGCCTGTGATTTACGGCAACGACGAGCAGTTCCCCATCGGCGGCGCGAAAGTGCTGCGCGAAGGCGCCAAGGCCACCATCGTCAGCGCCGGCGTGACGCTGTTCGAGGCGCTCAAGGCCGCAGACCAACTCAAGGCTGAAGGCATCACCGTCACGGTGATTGACGCCTACAGCGTGAAGCCGCTCGCGAAGGATGTCATTCTGGCCGCCGCGAAAAAGACTGGCAACACAGTCATTACGGTGGAAGACCATTATTCCGAAGGCGGCCTGGGCGACGCCGTCGCGGGCGAATTGAGCGTGAACGGCATCAAGGTCCACAAATTGGCGGTGAACGGCCTGCCGCGTTCCGGCAAGGCCGAGGAACTGTTGGCGCACTTTGGCATTGATGCCGCGGCGATTGTGAAGAAGGTCAAATCGCTGTAATTCAACCCTGGCATTCCAGAACGGGCGCGGGGGAAAATCTTCCCGCGCCTTTTCCTTTTTGCCAGACGGGCATTTCTGGTGCAAATTGCCACGGAAATGAGCGAGCCTGGAAAATTTCTGAAAGGCAGATTGCTGCTGGACGGCGGCGGTTTGAGCGGCTCATTTTTCCACCGCTCGGTCGTTCTGATCTGCGAGCACAATGCCGAGGGCGCCTTCGGCCTCGTGCTGAACCGGTCCGCCGGCAACAAGGTCGGCGAGGTGCTGGTGGCCGACCTGCCCATTGCGCTCAAGGACTCGCCGTTGTTTCTTGGCGGGCCGGTGCAGCCGACGGCGTTGAGTTATTTGCATTCCGGCGGTTTCCTGCCCGACGCGAACGTATTTCCAAATCTCGCGCTCGGCCATTCGCTCGATGATTTGCTGGAAATCAGCGAATCGTTTTCCCCGGTGAAGAAAGTCAAGCTGTTCGCGGGCTACGCCGGCTGGTCGCCCGGCCAGCTTGAAATGGAAATGAAACGCAAATCGTGGCTGACGTTCCCCGGGTCCCTTGAACTCATCTTCGACACGCCGCCCGAACAACTGTGGCAGACCATCGTGAAAAGCAAGGGCGGCTGGAAAAACAGGCTTCTTGCCCAAATGCCGGAAAATTTGTCATGGAATTGAAACGGCCATGAAGAACGAAAAATCCGATGTGTGACCGGCTGCCCGAAGATTTGGGCAAACCTCTTTGGTTTCGACATTCTCATCATCAATTTCGAGCACGGTTTGCTCATGGTTCTCCCGTGGTCGCAGGAGAACGCCATCGTCTTCCTTCAGCTCCGGATATTTTGTCACCGATGCCCTGTGGCAATACTATGCCTTCGCATAGAGTTCAGCGCCCTTTTCTGTGAACTCCTTCGACTTCGCTTCCATCCCCTTCTTCAACGCCTCTTCCACGGCGATGCCCTGCTCCGCCGCATATTTCCGCACGTCCTCCGTTATCTTCATCGAGCAGAAATGCGGGCCGCACATGGAGCAGAAGTGCGCAGTCTTTGCGCCTTCCTGCGGGAGAGTTTCGTCGTGGAATTCGCGAGCGGTGATCGGGTCGAGGCTCAAGTTGAATTGATCTTCCCAGCGGAATTCAAAGCGCGCCTTGCTCAACGCGTTGTCGCGGTATTGCGCGCCGGGATGGCCCTTCGCGAGGTCGGCGGCGTGCGCGGCGATCTTGTAGGCGATGACGCCGTCTTTCACGTCTTTCTTGTTCGGCAGGCCGAGATGTTCCTTGGGCGTGACGTAGCAGAGCATCGCGCAGCCATACCAGCCAATCATCGCCGCGCCGATGCCGCTGGTGATATGGTCGTAGCCGGGCGCGATGTCGGTGGTGAGCGGCCCGAGCGTATAGAACGGCGCTTCGCCGCACCATTCGAGCTGCTTGGCCATGTTTTCCTCGATCATGTGCATGGGCACGTGTCCCGGGCCTTCGTTCATGACTTGCACGCCTTTGGCCCACGCGCGTTTGGTGAGTTCGCCCTGCGTTTCGAGTTCGCCGAATTGTGCCTGATCATTCGCATCGGCAATCGAGCCGGGCCGCAGGCCATCGCCGATGCTGAACGCAACGTCGTAGGCGGCCATGATGTCGCAGATGTCGTCCCAGTGGGTGTAGAGGAAATTTTCCTGGTGATGCGCGAGACACCATTTGGCCATGATGCTGCCGCCGCGTGAAACGATGCCGGTCATGCGGTTCGCGGTGAGCGGCACGAAGCGCAGCAACACGCCGGCGTGAATGGTGAAGTAATCCACGCCCTGCTCGGCCTGCTCGATGAGGGTGTCGCGGAAGAGTTCCCAGGTGAGGTCTTCGGCCCTGCCGCCGACTTTTTCGAGCGCCTGATAGATCGGCACGGTGCCGATGGGCACGGGCGAGTTGCGGAGAATCCATTCGCGCGTGGCGTGGATGTTTTTGCCGGTGGAGAGGTCCATGACGGTGTCCGCGCCCCACTTGGTGGCCCAGCGCATCTTCTCGACTTCCTCCTCGATGGACGATGCGACGGCGCTGTTGCCGATGTTGGCGTTGATCTTCACGAGGAAGTTGCGTCCGATGATCATCGGCTCGGACTCGGGGTGATTGATGTTGTTCGGGATGATGGCGCGGCCGGCGGCGACTTCTGACCTGACAAACTCCGCCGATATTTCTTTTGGAATTCTCTGGGGAAAGCGGGGGAACACGGATGGCGTGAACACATTGCCGATTTGGGAACTGCCGGCGTGTTGTTTGTTCAAGTCATTGCGCACGATATCGCGGGCCATGTCGCTGATTCGCAGGCTGGAAGCCTGCGCCTCCTTCATGTTCTCGCGAATCGCGATGAATTCCATTTCCGGCGTGATGATGCCGCGTCGGGCGTATTCTAGCTGCGTCACCACCTTGCCCGCTTTGGCGCGGAGTGCCGTGTGCCGGGGGGCGGTCAGGCCTTCCAATCGAAGCGAGGTTTCATCCTGCCGCTGGGCGTGAGCGAGGCCGCGATGTTTTTCAGTGAGATAACCATCGTCAACCGGCTGCACCACGCGACCGGCGTATTCCTCCACGTCGCCGCGGGCGCGAATCCAGTTCGCGCGCAAGCGCGGGCAGGCCCTGCTCGACGGTGCCGGTGAAATCCGGATCGCCCCACGGGCCGGAGCAATCATAGACGCGCACGGGATCGTTTGGTGTGACCGCGCCGGTGTAGGATTTCGTCGGCGTGACTTCAATTTCGCGCATCGGCACACGCACATCGGCATGAAGTTGGCCCTGGACATAAATGCGCTTGCTGGCGGGCAATTGCTCGCTGCTGTGCGGTTCAAACGAATCTTTGGTCGCGATCATATTTTCAGTCTGGAGTCCAGAGTCCAAAGTCCACAGTCGGCTTTGGAAGCGGGACGTTTATGATTCAGGAAAAGCGTTGCGGGAAGGTGGCCGCCACGCAGTGGCTCCCTTCGCCAGCATTACCTGGATCAGGTTCAACGGGTCAACGGCGCTCCCGCACCGCCCTCTCAGCCTTTGTCCGCCGGGCGGAACAGGTTGGCTCCCCGAACATTGTGTAAATTAGGGCGGTTTGGCCGGAAGGTCAAGCGGACGGCGTTCGGATTTTCCGAAAAGAAACGAACCGGGGCTGGCCAAAGCAGTGCGGCTTGTAGTATTTCTTTTGCGGCCACGGCTCAAATCCATGTCGAGTCAAAACAACAATCCGGCGAATCCCAGAGATGGTGATTTGGTTCGCGACGCCGCGACACAGGAAATATCCGTGGTGTTGCAGCGAATGCGCACCTCGATTGCCGGCTTGAGCGAGGAGGAGGCGGCGGCGCGGCTGGAGCAATACGGCCCGAACGAAGTCGGCCAGGAAAGGCGGCACGAATGGCTCACCGTCTTTGGGTCGCCGTCCGCAACCCGCTGGTGATTCTGCTGACGGTCCTGGCAATCGCCTCGTTCGCGAGCTATTGGCATGACGAATCGGACCAGCGGGACATTTCTGAATTTTACGCCGGCATGATCATGCTGGTGATGGTGGTGCTGGGGGTGTCGCTGCGGTTTGTGCAGGAAACCCGCGCCGGCAACGCGGCGGCCAAGCTCAAGGCGATGATCAACGTCACCGCCACCGTGGTGCGCGACGGGCAGCCAAAGGAAATCCCGCTGCAACAACTCGTCCCCGGCGACGTGGTGAAGCTTTCCGCCGGCGACATGATTCCCGGCGACGTGCGGCTGCTTGCGGCCAAGGATTTGTTCATCATCCAGGCCACGCTCACCGGCGAATCCATGCCGGTCGAAAAGACCGATGCGCGCGACCCGCGCGCCAACGTCTCGTCCATCGAACACACGAACCTTTGTTTCCTCGGCACCAGCGTGGAAAGCGGCTGCGGCCACGGCGGTGATCGTCGCCACCGGCGCGCAGACTTATTTCGGCAAGATGGCCAGCAGCCTCGCCGGCCAGCAGACCGACACGGCCTTTGACCGGGGCGTGAAGAAATTCGTCTGGCTGATGCTGACGTTCATGCTGGTGATGGTGCCGATGGTTTTCTTCATCAACGGCTTCATGAAGCACGACTGGAAGGAGGCCTTTTTCTTCGCGATGGCGGTCGCCGTCGGCCTCACGCCGGAAATGCTGCCGATGATCGTCTCCGTCTGCCTCTCCAAAGGCGCGCTGGCGATGTCGAAGAAAAAGGTCATCGTCAAGCGGCTCAATTCCATCCAGAACTTCGGCGCCATGGACGTGCTCTGCACCGACAAGACCGGCACGCTGACGATGGACCACGTCATCCTGGAAATCCATTGCGACGTGTTCAAAAACGAAAGCGAGGCCGTGCTGCGCGACGCCTACCTCATCAGCCATTTCCAGACCGGCCTGAAAAACGTCCTCGACCGCGCCGTGCTGCAACACAAGGAACTGCACGCGCGAACTGGGCATCGACAAATACACAGATGGTGGACGAAATCCCGTTCGATTTCTCGCGCCGCATGATGTCCGTGGTCGTCGAAGCGGCCGGACGGCGAACGGCGAATTGCTGACCAAGGGCGCGCCGGAGGCGGTGTTCGCCAAATGCACGCATTTCGAGAGCGACGGCGAAATCTTCCCGATGGAGCCGATCCTCGTCGGCGACCTGATCGAGCAGGTCAACGACTTGAGCGAGGACGGTTTCCGCGTGCTGGCCGTGGCGACGAAAAAACTGGGCACGCAGGCCGCCTTTTCCAAGGCCGACGAATGCGAACTGGTCCTGACCGGCTACCTCGCCTTCCTCGACCCGCCCAAGGACACCGCCGCCAAGGCCATCACCGCGCTGCGGCAGAACGGCGTCACCGTCAAGGTGCTGACCGGCGACAACGACCTCGTCACCCGCAAGGTGTGCAGCGAAGTCGGCATTCACGCGGAGAAAATCCTGCTCGGCAGCCAGGTCGAAAGCCATGACCGACGCGCAACTGGCCGAGGCGGTGGAAACCACGGATGTTTTCGCGCGCCTTTCGCCGGCGCACAAAAAGCGCATCGTGCAGGCGCTCCAGCGCAACAGCCACGTCGTCGGCTTCATGGGCGACGGCATCAACGACGCCCCCGCGCTGCGCGCCGCCGACGTGGGCATTTCCGTGGACAACGCCGTGGATATCGCCAAGGAATCCGCCGACATGATCCTGCTGGAGAAAGACCTGATGGTGCTGGAGGAAGGCGTGCTCGAAGGCCGCAAGGTGTTCGTCAACATCCTGAAATACATCCGCATGGGCGCCAGCTCGAACTTCGGCAACATGTTCAGCGTGCTCGGCGCCAGCGCGTGGCTGCCCTTCCTGCCGATGCAGCCCATCCAGGTGCTCACCAACAACCTGCTCTACGATTTCTCGCAGGTGCCGATTCCCACCGACAACGTCGGCACGGCCAGCAAATCGCCAAGCCGCGCCCGTGGGCGATGGGCGAGATCGCCAAGTTCATCGTCTTCATCGGCCCCATCAGCTCGATCTTCGACTACACGACCTATTGCCTGATGTGGTTTTATCTTCAAGTGCAGCAACCTGGCGCTCGTGCCGCCGACGCCGGAGTTGGCCGCGCGCTTTGCCCATCCGATGGACACCGACCACACCTACGCCGCCGCGTTGTTCAGCACCGGCTGGTTCGTGGAATCGCTGATGACGCAGACGCTCATCATCCACGTCATCCGCACCAACCTGATTCCGTTCATCCAGTCGCGCGCGAGCTGGCAGCTGACGATGACCACCATGCCATCATGGGCGTCGGCGCGTGGCTGCCGTTCTCGCCGCTGGCCGGGTCTCTGGGTTTCGTGCCGTTGCCGTGGCAGTTCTGGCCGTTCCTGGCGCTGACACTGGTTTGCTACGTCGGCCTGACGCAGCTCATCAAAGCGTGGATGTTGCGGAAAAACTGGATTTGATAGGCCGCGCCGGTTGGAACAAAAAGCCGTTCCGCATCTCACGGAACGGCATTATTCGGCTTGCGCAGTTTGATCGTATCCGCTCAAACCTCAATTGAACTAGCCCCGGCTGCGCGCGCGTGTCAAACGGGCGCGTCAATTTTTTGGCGGGGCAAAGCGGCTCGCGGATTTTTTCGAGTGAATCCTTCGACTGCGGGAACAGGGATTCCATCTGTCCTATGAACTTGTCAGGATCACCCGCGCCGAGCGTCTGGATCAATGGCAACGCCTGCAAGCCGGCTTGTTCCACCCAGAACTGGCCCGCCGTCTCGCCGTCTCGCAGATTATTCGGTCCAGGTACAAACACGTCGAGATAATTATCCAGCGCAAACCGGAGGAGCGCGGTCTGGTCCGTGCCGGACGCCAGTGCCGCCATTTTTTCGAGCACGATGCCGAAACCGATTTGCGCGCGGCTGCGCAGCGACGCGTCCGCCGCCGAGTTCGTGTTGGCGAAGACCTGGGCGTAGGCGTTCGTCGCGGCGGCGTAGCTGGTCAATTGCAGGTCGCAGTCGCCGATCTTGCAGAAGGCCCGCGCGCCGGCCTCATTGGTCGGGGACAGCAGGCAAATCTGGTTGAACTCATTCGCGGCCGTCTGAAAGTTGGCGAGCGGATTGTTCGTGACGGTCGAGTCCATGCGCATCAGCGCGTCGCCGTCTGCGAACGTCGCCTGCACACGCACATTGGTCGGGCAATTCTTATCGGCGATCAGTTCGGTGAAGTATCGTCTGGCGTCGGAAAATCCGGGCCGGCCCATCGCCGCCCGGCCCGCCATCAGCCGCGCCGGGAACACCAGCGGCGACTCCTGCCACGCCGGATTCTGGAAAATGTTCACATAATTTGTTTCCGCCCCGATGAATTCGCCGTAGCGGAAATAATGGTCGGCCACCCACCACTGCGCCAGCGGAGCGAGGGTGGTGTTCGTCGGGAATTGTGCGACGAATTTCGTGAACTCCGCGAAGGCGTTCGTCTCGTTTCCGGCCTGATAGTCCGCCCAGGCAAGCGCGTAGTCCGCCTGCGGGCGCAAATCATTCGTCGGGAAATCGTTCAGCCAGCTTTTGTATGCGGCGATGGCTGAAGCCCAGTTGGCCTCCTGCTCGAAGGTGCGCGCGACGGCAAGTTCCGCCTGCGGGCGCAAGCGGGGAATCGGGAAATTCCCGCCCGAAATCTTGAAACTGCCCGCGCGCCGCCGCCGGCTCGTGCCAGTCCGTCAATCCTTCGCCATAAAGCAGGGCGCCGCCGGGGGCCAGATCGTTCGACGGGAATTCTTTCAGGAATCGCGTCAGCGCGTTGCTGGCGCCGGTCTCATCCTTCAGCTCCAGGCTTGCGCGCAGGCTTTGATACAAGCGCGGGGGCGCCGAGGGTTTGCATGACGTTTGGGAAATTGGAGAAATCGTCCAGCACCGCGCGGTAATTTTCCCGCGCGCCCGCGAAATCCTTCCGGTTGAACAGCACGTCGCCGATTTTGAATTTTGCCACGGCCAGATCGTCCGACGGCGACAGCAGATTCGTGGCCGCCTCAAAATCGGCCAGACTTTTGGCCGCGTCTCCCGCCAGCCAGGAACACCAGCCGAGGTCCAGGCGCGCCCGGCCCGCGAGTCCCGGTGGCGCGGCGTCGGTGAGCTGGTCGAACCGCGCCTGGGCCTGCTGCAAACCGTTTGTGTCCGGCGGCGGTCCGGCGGCGGCCTTCAGGTTCAATTCGCCGAGCGTCAGCAGCAGAATATCCCTGCACCGGCGAATTCGTGAATTGCCCGGTGAAATCTTCGAGCGACTGGACGGCGTTCGTCCACTGTCCCTGCGCGAGGGACAGTTCCGCCTCTTTCAACAGCGCCTGCTGCCGCTGTTTTTCGGGAGCGTTGGTGGTCACATGCTCGCGGTAGGCGGCAATGGCCTCGGCCGGGCGATTCATCAACGCCAGCACTTTCGCCTCGAGCGACGCCGCGTCGGCAAGGAGGCCGTCGTCATGTTGCTGCTGTGCGATTTGAAGCAGATTCGTCGTGGCCGCGAGCGCCGCGGACAGGTCGCCCGCCGCAAGTTTCACCTGGCAAACCAAATGCGCCCGCTGCCATTCCAGTTGCGGCGTGAGCGATGGCGGATGGATGGATTCCAAAAGGGCCGACGCGTCGTCATAATTCTTCTGTTCAAATTTCGCCTGCGCCAGCAGCAACCGCCCGCGCAGGACCAGTTCATCCCCCGGCTCCAAACGCGCCGCCTGCTGGAACACGCCGCCGGTTTCCCCGAGCAACGCGCCGACGCTCAACCACGCGCCGAGCTTCGCGCGGGCTGATGCCGCTTCCACCACGGCCCGCAGGCGCAGGAGCGATCCGGGGAAATTTTGCGCGAGCGAAACAAAGGTGTCCGCCGACGCCGAAAATTCCCCGTTGGCGAAACTGCGCCTCGCCGATCCAATAGACATATTGATCGGCCAGATTTCCGGCCCTGGCCATTCGGATGTTCAGCAGCGTGATGGCATTGGTCAGTTTCCCCTGCTCGAATTCCGCCTGTGCCTGTAGCAGCGCCGCCTGCGGCGCGTTCGTGGACGTTGGGAACCGGGCGGTGAAATTGCTGAAGGCCATTTCCGCGCGCGAAAAATCCCGGATCTGAAACGCGCCCTTGGCGGCGTCGTAGGCGCGCGTTTCCTGGGCGCTGGCGGCAAAAAGCCGTGCGCCGCCCGCGAGGAGCGCGGACAAAATCAAAAGCCATTGCCTGCAAACAGCCATGCGCGGAATCTAAACGACATTGCCGGACGACAAAAGCGGGAAATCCGCAGAGGGCGGCCCGTGACAAGTGACAGGTGGCAGGAAAAACCGGCCCGCGCGCGCGGAAACAATTTTGTCACCTGCCATTTACCACTTGTCACTTTGGTTTGACAGCGGACGGATTGTGCGCAAAATGTGACGCCGCTTCCGGTTGCCAGAGTAGCTCAGGGGTAGAGCAGAGGACTCATAAGCCTTTGGTCGGGGGTTCAATTCCCTCCTCTGGCACCAATTTGCGAAGGTCCGGTCAGTTTTCCCGGTTGAATACCAGAGTCTCGCCTCCCATTTTGAGGGTCAGCCGGGAGCTGGCGACGGTCGCCGTCGCGGACTTGTGCGCGCCATTGTTATCAAGCGTCAAGGCGTAATTGTCGCCGTCATTGGCCCACTTGCCCTGCCAGTTGGCGGTTTCGGACGTGGTCGGCTGGCCTTGATTGACGATGAAACGCGGCAGGCTTTTCAGGAACACCTGGCCGTCCGCGCCGGCGGCAAAAGTGGTTTGCGCGTAAGCCGGAGGCCATAGCGTCCGCAACTCCTGCATTTCGCCAGAGGTCAGGTTCGGCTGCGATTGTTCCAGTGCCTTCAGCGACGCGGCCAGGTCGAAATCCCAGCGGCCCAGGATTTTCACCGAATCATATTTGACCGCACGGCCGGTTTGGAGGTAGTTGGTCAGGTCGTCGTAGTTCGTCAGCACCATGCTCCAAAGCGCGCCGGCCTTGTCCGGGTCGCGCCAGATGGCGGCGGCCTGCGGATTGTCCAGCAACTGGCCGATGGGTGAGTGTGATTTCCAGGCGTTCTGGAAATCGCCGTTCTGGCCGAGCTGCTTGAAGTCATCGCGTTCGGCCAGCGAAAGAAACGGCGGATAAGCCGCCAACCGGTCCTTCAATTGCGGGTTTTGATAAAGCAGTCCGGCCAGGTCTGCGGCCCTGAAATAATCCGCCGGCATCGGGTTGACGGCGCGCGCGGCTTTTGCCAGCCCCGTCGCATCCAGATCGCGCCCCATCCGGTTCAACAGACGCACCAGGAATTTTTCATCGTCCGACGACGCCACCTGCACCGTCCAGCAACTGAAGGCGTGAATGACGGTCGAAATTAACACGAGATAAACCAAACCGTTCAACAGTCCAAAACCGAGGCCGAGCCGCCTTATCAGGTGCAGCCACGATATCAATTGCACGTCGGCCGCCTTGTATTTGTAATAAACCTCCGCCTTGCGATGCGCCAGCAGTCCAAGGGATTTAAATGCGCTCAATATAATCACAAACACGATGAACGGCGGCAGCAGCCAGGCGACGATGGGGTCGTGAACACCCAGGTGCGGCATCAACGGCCTGACGAGGCCGGACAACGGCCAGGCCAGCAGCGCGGCAATAATGATGCCGAAAAATGAAACCGCCGCGCGAATCGCGCCCTGGCGAAGTCCCATCCCGGCTCCCGCCGCCAACAGCAACAGAGCAAGAATCCAGATGGTCACGCCGCCAGTAAAAATCCTTTCCATTAAAAATGCACGAAAAAAATGTTGCGGCGGACGGGTGCTTTCCGCTTTCCGCCTTCCGGTTTCCGCCGTAACTTGGGCACGTGTTTCGTCCGTGCATTGACCTGCATGAAGGCAGGGTGAAGCAAATCGTCGGCGGCTCGCTCGGCGGCGCCGGCCTGCGCACGAATTTTGTCTCCGATAAATCCGCCGCGTGGTTCGCCGAACTTTACGGGCGCGACGGGCTGGCCGGTGGCCACGTCATCATGCTCGGCCCCGGCAACGAAACGGAGGCGCGCTCGGCGCTGGCGGCGTTTCCTGGCGGCCTGCAAATCGGCGGCGGCGTGAACACACAGAACGCGCGCGGCTGGCTCGACGCCGGCGCATCGCACGTCATCGTCACAAGCTGGGTTTTCCGCGAAGGCCGCGTGGATTGGGCGCGGCTGGCCGAATTGGCCAAAGCCGTTGGGAAAAGCCGGCTGGTGCTGGATTTGAGTTGCAGGAAGCGTGACGAGGGGCAGGTGACGAGTGGCGGGAATTCGCGTCACCCGTCACCCGTCACCCGTCACCCGGCGGATTATTTTGTCGTCACCGACCGCTGGCGGAAATTCACTGAACTGGCCGTCAACGCGGAGAATTTGCTGAAGCTTGCCGAAAGCTGCGCTGAATTTCTGGTTCACGCGGTGGACGTGGAAGGTTTATGCCGCGGCATTGACGCTGAACTGGTTGAAAAGCTCGGAAACTGGACGCCGATTCCGACGACCTACGCGGGCGGCGCCAATTCGCTGGCCGACCTGGAAGAAGTGACGCGGCTGGGCCGGGGAAAGGTTGACCTGACCATCGGCTCCGCGCTCGATATTTTTGGAGGCAGCGGCGTGAAATACGCAGACTGCGTTCTATTCAACCGCCGCCCAAAATGATTCCGGCACACCGCGCCCAACGCGGCGCGGGCATTATTTCAAGACCTCGATTTTTGACGGCGTCAACGTCAGATTGCCGTCCACCGTCGCCAGCGTGCCGGTCACGGTCACCTGCTCCGATTTGTCCGCGTCGCAAACCGGGTCGTGCTTGGTCTTGCTGGTGTCATTCTGCGTCAGAAAATAGTTGACCGTCTTGCCGTCCTTCGTGACTTGGACGACGTTCTGGCACTCCTTGGTGAGGTGCAGGGTGCATTTGCCGCAGACCATTTTGCCGGTGATGGTGGTGTCCTTTCCCGCCGTGTCCGCCGCAACGAGCAGCGGGGTGGCGACCGCCAGCAACAGGCCGGCGACAAGGATAACGATTAGGTTTGTTATTTTCATATATTCCTTTCGGTTATGTGTATAAGAAACCACACCCGCCGGCCGGATTCAAGTGGAAATCTGACAAATTTATGCCGCCGGGGCCTCTTCCGCGAAAAGCTCGGCAATGACAAATTGAAATTCGGGAATCAAACCTTCCGCCAGCAGCCCGCCGCCGGACAGGATGCCCTTCAACGCCAGACCCCACTCCGAGCTGTGGTAAATTTCCACGTTGTCGTAGCGCGGGTCCACCATCCACAGCCGCGGCACGCGGATTTTTTCATACAGCTCCTTTTTCACGACCGTGTCCACGTGATGATCCTCGCGGCTGATGATTTCCACCGCCAGCCAGAGTTTGCCGGTGGCTGCGGTCACCAGCGCGAGGTCGGGGCAGATCGCCGTGGAGCGGGAGACCTGGATTTTTGAGCGCGGCGCGAGCAACTGCATGGCGCGGAGATTGGCCACGCTGGCGGTCATCGCCCGGTGCAGGCGTTTGCAGATCAATTCGTGCCGGCCGGCGGGCGCGGAGCGCGGCAGCGAAGCGCCATCCAGGATTTCCTCGTAAGGCAGGCTCATCGCCCAAATCAAAGCAGTGATTGGCGGGGACGGCAAGCCGGCATTTCTTGATTTTTATCCATTCGCCGCGCGCGCCAATAGAGAAACGCTTTTGCCAATTTCCACAATAATGCTACTGTTGTCCCATGCCAAAAATCAGGCGAAACGGCGCCGCGAAGAAAAAATCCGCCGCGCCTTTGCACGACATGCAGAGCCGGCGCGACCATCGCGAGCTGCGGATTGACAAGGTCGGCGTGCGCGGGCTGCGCTTTCCCATCCAGGTGCGCGACAAGGCGCACAGCATCCAGAACACCGTGGCCACCATCGGGATGTTCGTGGATTTGCCGAAGGAATTCAAAGGCACGCACATGAGCCGCTTCATCGAGGTGCTCAACGCCCACGGCAGCGTCATTCACGTCGAGAACATCCGCGACATTTTGCGTTCGCTGCAGAAAAAGCTGAACGCGGCCACGTCGCACATCGAAATCGAGTTCCCGTATTTCATGTCCAAGAAATCGCCGGTGTCGCGGCGGGGAAAGCCTGATGGATTACGTCGCGCGGTTCGACGCGGCGGCGTGCGGCGAAGACATTGATTTCGTGCTGACGGTAAAGGCGCACGTGACGACGCTGTGCCCGTGCTCAAAGGCGATTGCGAAATACGGCGCGCACAACCAGCGCGGGCTGGTGACGGTGGCGCTGCGGTTCACCAAGCCGGTCTGGATTGAGGACGTGGTGGCGATGGTGGAGGCGTCGGCCAGTTCGGAGCTTTACGCGCTGCTCAAGCGGCAGGACGAAAAGGCCGTGACCGAGCGCGCGTATGAAAACCCGGTGTTCGTGGAGGATCTGGTGCGGAACGTGGCGTTGAAGCTGAATGCGCATCCGCTGGTGACCTGGTATAAGGTCGAGGCGGAAAACTTCGAGAGCATCCACAATCACAACGCCTACGCGTGCATTGAGAAGAGTTGATCTGCCCGGCCGAAAAATTCTGAAAATTTTAGTGGCGCATTTCGTTTCGTCTGCTACATTCCCGCGCTCTTGATGAACCGGCGTTGCGCCGGAAAACAGTCTGATATTTGTGACAGCGAAGAAAAAAACAACCGGAAAACCCGCCCGCGCGGCAAATCGCCGGCGTCCGCCACGGCCGCCGCCATTCTCGGCCGCCCGATGGCCAGAAAACAAGCCGCCGCCGAGCCGAAGAAGGTCAAGCCGGAATGGCAGAAGTATTACCAGCGTCTGCTCGAATTGCGCGAGCAGTTGCTCCACCAGATGAACGGGCTGGCCAAGGATTCCGCGCAGGAAATGCCCGGTTACAGCCTGCACATGGCGGATTCGGGCACGGACAATTTTGACCGCGATTTCGCCTTGAGCCTGCTGTCCTCCGACCAGGACGCGGTTTATGAAATCGAGGAGGCGCTCAAGCGCATCGAGAAGAAGACCTACGGCGTCTGCGAACTGACCGGCAAGCCGATTCCGCGCGCGCGCCTGGAGGCGATTCCGTGGACGCGGTTCACGGTGGAGGCGCAGGCGCAGTTGGAACGCGAAGGCGCGTTGCGATCGCGCCGGCTCGGCCAGCTCGGCACGATTGACACCGCCGGCGTCACGGAAGTTGAAACCGACGAGGACGAGCCGGCGGAGGAGAAGACCAAGGAAAAGGAATAATTATGCCGCGAGAAACCATCACCATCGAATGCACCGAGGCGCGCAAGGAAGGCAAGTCGCCTTCGCGCTACACCACCATCGCGCAACAAAAAGTTGCAGACGGAGAAGCTCGAGGTCAAAAAGTATAATCCCGCGCTGCGCCGCCACACCTTGCACAAGGAGATCAAGTAATTATGCCCCGCAAGACCAACACCGAGAAAGGACCGGCGCGGTCGCGCCGCACGACGGAAACCCGCACGCCGCGCCCGAAACCGAAGATTGACTTCACCGTGGACGCGCTCGATTTCAAGAACACGAACCTGCTCCGGCAGTTCGTGACCGACCAGGGCCGCATCCTGCCGCGCAAATACACCGGCCTGCCCGCGCATTACCAGCGCCGGATGACCACCGCCATCAAGCGCGCCCGCCAGATGCTGCTGATGAAGTAGTTTTCCGCCGCTCCGCCGCCGTCGCGGTTGGAGCGGCTTTTTTGCCGGAGTTTGTTGCAAACGATTTGCAGCTTGCATATCCGGAACCGCCCGATGTGACTTTTGAACCGCCATGAAACCGCACGCCCATTCGCATCGCGCAAACGCCAGGAAATGTCCGCGTTGAAAAGCCGCCTGCGCGGGCAGTCGCGCAAAATCACCGGTCCGCGCGCGGCGATTCTTGAAATTCTGCGCCGGCATCCGCATCCGCTCACGAACCGGGAGATTTTTTCAGAAATGCCGCCGGGCGCGGTGCGATCTGGCGACGATTTACCGCGCGATGCATCTGCTTGAAGAAATGGGGATGGTGAAGCGGTTTGATTTCGGCGACGGCGCGGCGCGGTTTGAACTGGTCGGCGAGGGCGATGATGGCCATCACCATCATCTGGTTTGCACACAATGCTCGGAGGTCGTCGAGATTGACGATTGCTTCCCTGAAAAAATCGAACGCCAGATCGCCGGGAAACACGGCTTCAAGAGCCGTCACGCACAAGCTGGAATTTTTCGGCATCTGCCCGGACTGCCAGAAGTGACATCTCCTTTCCAGCCCGCCACTCCTTTGAGTCGGCTGGCGCGTTTTGCACAGATTGTCAAAAACCGGACTAGGCCATTTCCTCGGCCAGAAAGTCGCCGAGGTGGAGATACTCCTTGATCTTCCGGCGCTCGTAGCGGTTTTTCAGTGCTTTTTTCGGATGATTTTCGGTTTTGCGGAACGGATGCTTCGGATTGCGAACTGCTTCGCCCATGAACTCCAATGTCTTCATCATAGCATTTTTTCCTTTCACCAAAATTGACAGCGTAAATTATGCCAGCCGTCCCCAATCCGGCCAAACTTCACTGTCATTTCACCGGATGAGACTTCGCCCGCCGCGCCGGTGTTCAAAATTATTCACGCAAATCGGAACGAACCCGACCGCCATTCTTTTTCCGTTTTGCCGGACACCAGCTTCAATCCGATTTCCGCAAAGCCTTTTTCAACCGACGCAAATTCCGGCTTCAAAATGCCCGCCAGCACCAGCGTTCCGCCGCGGTTCAATTGCGCCGCAATCCGCCGCCGCTCGGCGATGAGCAGCGTCGAAATCAGATTCGCGCAAACGAGATCGTATGCGCCGCGCGGGCCGCAGCGGCAGTATTGCGACGTTGCCGCGCCAGAAACGGATCCTGCCGCCGACGCCGTTCACACGCGCGTTCCCGCGTGCAACCTGCACCGCGTCTGGATCAAAGTCAAATGCGTCCACGGGTGAATAGCCGAGTTTCGCCGCGGCAATCGCCAGAATCCCGGAGCCGGTGCCGATGTCCAGAAACGACCGGTGTCGTTCCAATTTGTTGACACCGCCCGATTTCACGCAGGCAAAACGCCGTCGTCGGGTGCTGGCCGGTGCCGAAGCTCAAGCCGGGGTCGAGGACGACCAGGGCCTGATTTTTGCGCAGGGCGCCGCTTGCTCCAGCTCGGTTTGATGAGCAACGCGCGGCCGATTTCGAGCGGTTTGAAATGCCGTTTCCACGATTCCGCCCAATCTTCGCGCCGAATTCCGGCGATGGATATTTTCCCGGGACGGATTGCCAATCCGCAGCTTTTTAATTCGCACGAGTCCGGCGGAAATATTTTCGCGAATCCCCTTCTCCGGTTTCCGTTGGCAGATCACCGAAACCGTGCTGACACCGGTTTTCAAGTCGAAGTAGGACGAAGCAGGACATGCCAGCAAAGAGCCAAGCATTTCCGCGACGGCATCTTCTGCCTCCGGCGGCAGTGGTGATGGAAATATTCCAAAGTGATTTGCGTTTCATTGTTTCCTCCTCGTTCTCGTCCTCGATTTTCTGATTCGATTACAGGAAAAGCAGGAGGACGAATTAGATGTCGCGCCATGGCGTGAAATTGAGCAGTTCTAGCTCCGCCAGCTTCGGGTGCAGGGCAACCTGCGTGACACTGGCATATTCAATCTCAAAGGCATTCGTCTTTGGCAGCGGCAATTCAAGTAGGATGGAAAGTATCATGCGCACCACGCCGCCGTGACAAAAAATGCCCACGGTCTGGCCGGGATGCTTTTTGATGATTTCCCGCACGCACGGCTCGACGCGGGCGCGAAATTGCGCGCCGTTCTCGCCGTTGGGCGTGAGGCCGCGCTCGATGTGGTCCAGCCATTCGTGCGGGTCGAGGCTGAACTGCTCACAGACCTTCTCCCAGTTCATGCCCGGTCCAGTCGCCGAAATGGATTTCACGCAGCCCGGGCATGATGGTCTGCGCCGGCGCGCCGCTGTTCAAACAGGGCGCGAGCGTCTGCTGCACGCGCTTCATCGGGCTGGCGTAAATGGCGTCCATTTTCCTGCCGTGCAAATACCCCGCCAGCTTCCGGGCCTGTTCCTGGCCGCGGGGCGAGAGGTTCATGTCAATTGTCCCGCCAAAAATCTTGTGGTAACGCTCCTCCACCTCGGCGTGGCGGATCAGCAGCAGCCGCGTGGGCCGGCGAATTTTTGGGAATAGGCGGTGCTCAAGGGAATCAAACCAGTGCGAGCGCCTTTTCCTGCGCGGCGAGCAGTTCACGGATGCCTGACTTGCCGAGCGCGAGCAAATCCTGCAATTGTTTTTCACTGAATGTGGCTTCCTCGCCACTGCCTTGAAGCTCAATGAATTCGCCGGCGGAATTCATCACCAGATTCATGTCCACCGTCGCCGCCACGTCCTCGGTGTAACACAAATCCAGCAGCGGTCGTCCGTCCACGATGCCGACGCTGACGGCGGCGACGCCGTTCAGGATCGGGCTTGCCGGCAGCTTTTTTTCGGCCGTCAATTTTTTCACCGCGAGCGACAGCGCGACGAACGCGCCGGTGATGGCCGCCGTTCGCGTGCCGCCGTCGGCCTGCAACACATCGCAATCAATCCACAGGGTCCGCTCGCCGATTTTTTCGAGATTGACGGCGGCGCGCATGGCGCGGCCGATGAGCCGCTGGATTTCCTGCGAGCGCCCGTCAATCTTGCCCTTCGAGCTGTCGCGCGATTTTCGTTCCAGGGTGGAATAGGGGAGCATCGAGTATTCGGCGGTGAGCCAGCCGCCCGCAACTTTTTGCTCCTTCATCCAGCGCGGCACGGATTCCTCAACAGTCACGCCGCAAATCACGCGTGTGTTGCCCCACTCGACAAGCGTGGAACCGGTCGCGTTGGGCGCGATGTGATTTTGAAAGCGCAGCGGGCGCAATTGGTTTGCGGTGCGCCCATCGGCGCGGGTGAATTCAACCATAGAGCGTGGAATGGTAAACGCCAAGTGTGCGCGGGGAAAGGAAAACGTTCGGCGGCTGAAAATCCGAGAGCCGGAAATAGGCGCCGCACTTTGTTTAGATGCCGGAGATGCTATTAGTCACTCTTCCAACATCATAATAAAATCTACAAACAAGAACCGGCTCAAAAGAAATAATCATTGTCCTGCCGGGTCATGCTTGGTAGAACTGCTGTCGGAAAGAATTGCGATGTGGTTTTGTTCGAAACAGTTTTGCGCCACAGGTGGCAGCGTCGCCATCTGGATTGGGCATGATGCATCAAACACCAACCCTCAAAACAGAAGACAATGAAATCTAAAATATTCCTGCTCGCGATAATTGTATCGGCCTCCATTTTCCGTCTGGCGCCTTCTGCCTTGGCACAAGGCAGCCTCACACCGCCGGGCGCGCCCGCGCCGACGATGAAATCGCTGGATCAGGTTTATGCCAGACTGGATCCGCGCACGGCCATCACCAATGCCGCCAGCGGTTGTTTCATCACCGCGCCGGGGTCGTATTATCTGACGACGAATCTGACGGTAAGTTCCGGCAACGGCATCAGCATCAACGTCAGCGGCGTGACGCTGGACTTGAACGGCTTCACCATCTCCTCCACCGCCAACCCCGCGTCGTATGCCGGGATTTCGCTTTCCACTCCCTTGAGCAACGTCACCATCGTCAACGGCCATATCCGCAGCGGGGTGACCAACAACGGCAGTGGCGTTTATAGCGGCAGCGGCTTTGCCGCTGGCATCGGGTATCCCTCCATTCCACCCACCAACGTGATGGTCTCCAAGGTATCCGTTTCGGGAGTTTCAAATTATGGCATTAACCTTGGCAACGGGAACACGACGGTCGTGGAAGGCTGCGCGGTGACGACGGCGGGAAGCGTTGGGATTTCGGCCTCCACAATCAGAGACTCGGTGGCGGCCGACTGCTTCAACGCCATTTCGGGCGATCAAGTGGCTAATTGCCACGGAATTGGCTCTGGAAATGGTGTTATTGCCAGCGCCGACGCGCAAAACTGTTACGGCCAAGGCGGCCTTAATTGCTTTGGCGTTAATGTCAGCGGCACCGCGCTGAACTGTTACGGCACCAACAGCAGCAGCAGCACGGGCCTATACGCCACCATTGCTCAAAACTGCATCGGCTCCAGTGTTTCCGGCATCGGTTTGCAGGCCACCATCGCCAACTCCTGCCTGGTTGGTCACGGCACAACCAATGTCACTTATAAATACAACATGCCGTAAAGAATTGATGATTTTCAATTTACGATTTACGAAACCAAATGAACCATGAAAACCAAGCTCATTCTATTGGCGCTGGTTTCAGTCTTCGGTCTTCAGCATTCAGCCTTGCTCCGCGCTGCCACCACCATTGACGCCGCGAACCACAATGCCTATGGCTCGAACTTTGGCTGGCTGGATTGGCGCGGCGATTCCGCCAACGGTGCGGTCATCGGCGAATACGTCTGCTCCGGTTATATTTATTCCGCCAACGTCGGCTGGATCAACCTCGGCAACGGCTCGCCGACCAACGGCATTTATTATCAAAATGTGTCCGCCAACGACTTTGGCGTGAATCAGGACGGCCTCGGAAATTTGCGCGGCTATGCTTACAGCGCGAACATCGGCTGGATAAATTTCGAAGCCACCGGCGCGCCGAAAGTGGATTTGGCCACCGGCAATTTCAGTGGCTATGCTTGGAGCGCCAACTGCGGATGGATCAGCTTGAGCAACGCGTTTGCACAAGTTCAGACCGATTCCATCCAGAAAGGCTCACTCGCACCCAACGGCCTTCCGGCTGCCTGGCTGCTGGCTAACTTTGGCACGACCAACATAGACGCGAATGCCGACCTGGACCATGACGGCATGAGCAACGCGCGGGAATATCTTGCCGGCACAAACCCGAATGACGCGAACAGCAACCTGCGCGTCACCAGCCTCCAACGGGGCAATTTTGGTGATCAGGCGCGGATAGACATGATCTGGAGTAGCGTGCCGACACGGTATTATGCCGTTCAATATCGCTCCCGGCTGGAGTCCGGTTCATGGAATGATTGGGTTGTGTTTTCGAATGCCGGCGCAAACAACGTGGCCTTTGATGACTCCGCCACGAACGACTTCTACCGCATTCGTGCCTTCAGGCCGTTGATTCCCTGATTGCTCAAAACTTCCCCGGCGGCGGCCAGCGTGTCTCACGCCGGGGAAGTTCAATTCGCGTCAGTTTTTTTTCTGAACTTCAATTTCGGCGAACAGGCTTTCCAGGCTGTTCAGCGGCGTCCCGCGGGGCGGATTCAGAATCTGCCGCAGATACTCAATGGCGTCCGGAATGCTGCGGATGGATTTGGGCAGGATCGCTCCCGACGCGTTGGCGTGGCCGCCGCCCTGGAATTTTTCCGCCACCTTCAACGCCTCGCCGTTGCGGCTGCGGAAGCTGGCGAAAATCAGGTTTCCCCGTCGGAACAACGTGACCAACACCGGGTATTTCGACGCCTGCTGCTCCAGCAGTTGATGCACGACGAGATTATTGTTACCGACGATGGTTTCGACGAAACCGACAGCGGAGCTGATTTCGACGATGTTTCTTTTGCTCCACTCGAAGCCGATGGGGTTTTCGACCCGGCGCTTGGCAGCCATGACTTCCAGCAGCGGATGGTCCAGAAGCCGTTCAAGTTCGCCGTCGACGAGCGTGTGCAGGTTCCAAAATTGGTAGGTCTTGACGAGGTTCGCGTAATCGCCGGCCAGGACGAAATCCGGGTCCTCCTCCAAAAACAAATCGGCGACGTTGTTCAGATGAACGAGACGCTCCAGCGCGGGTGATTCAATCCCGCTTTGGACGCACAACTCGTAGCAAATCAGTCCGGCGGATTTGTTCACATCGTGGACGAGGCGCGCGAACTTCGGCACGGCGTCGGTGGCATGATGGTCAAAGACGGCCCAATCCGGCTTGTCCAGACGCGGCTCAAAGGTGAAATCGGCCACCCACGCGGCCCTTTCGCGCAGATCGCGCTGCTTCCAATAATTGTAGTGATAGGCCTCCAGTGGCACGGACGCGCCAAAAAGCTTTTTGGCAAGCCGTTGCAGTAGCACACCCGCAAGCAATCCGTCGAGATCGCTTTCGTGCGTGAGAATCACTTCCGGTCTGGGCAGGTCCGTCATGGCGCAAGACTAATTCAACCGCCGCGGCATGGCCAGAGGCGAATTTGCCACGCCGGAAGAAGCGCTTCAAAAGCTTTCCAGGAAATCGCAAATCGCAAATCATAAATCGTGAATTTCTTGTCACCTCTTCGCGCTTTCCAGCCACTCATGCAGCGATATGATGGCAGACAGAATGATGCCCGTGGCGGCAAACAACGATGCGGAATTGGTGGGCGCCAGCCTCGCCGGCGACCGCGACGCCTTCGGGCAGATCGTCGCGCGTTATCAGTCGCTCGTCTGCTCGCTGGCTTACAGCGCAACCGGCAGCTTGAGCCAGAGCGAAGATCTGGCGCAGGAAACCTTCGTCGCCGCGTGGAAGCAACTGTCCGGATTGCGCGAGCCGGAGAAGTTGCGCGCATGGCTGTGCGGCATTGCACGGAACCTCATCAATAACTGGCTGCGCCGACAGGGCTGTGAACCGAGCCACCGCGCCGAATCGCTGGAGGAAATTGCCGGAAACCACTCGCCGGAGCCGCTGCCGGTGGAACAAACCATCAGCAACGAGGAACAGGCTATTCTCTGGCGGTCGCTGGAATGCATCCCGGAAATTTACCGCGAGCCGCTGGTTTTGTTTTACCGCGAACACCAATCCATCGAGGCCGTCGCGCAAAATCTGGAATTGACTGAGGACGCGGTGAAACAACGGTTGTCGCGCGGACGTAAAATGCTGCAGGAACAAGTTCTCGCCTTTGTCGAAGGCGCACTGGAGCGGACAAATCCCGGCAAGGCCTTTACGATCGGCGTGCTCGCCGCCTTGCCGTTGCTGGCCACGACCGCCAAAGCTGCGACAGTTGGCGCGACTGCGGCCAAAGGCAGCGCAATGGCGAAAGCTCTTGGACTGGGCACATTCCTGCAAAGCATTTTCAACGTCGTTCTTGGAATTGGCTCGTTCTTTTCTTTAAGCGGCTGGCTCGGTTATAAAATGGGCCGTGATGCCGGGCAATCGCAGCGGCAACGCGAAGCTGTCGTCACCTTTTGGCGCATCGTTGTGGGATGCTTGGTCGCGTTCGTGGCGCTTCCGATTCTGGCAATCCTGATTGCCGTTGTGATTCCCGTGCCCGTATCCAAGGAGATTCTTTGCGCCGTGATCACCATCTGGCTGGGAGTGATGTATGCCGTCATTCCGGCGGCCTTGATCCTTTGGGCTTGGCAGCGCCGTCGTGGATTCCATCCGCGGAAAACCTTCACGGAAGAAGTGGTGGTGGTGGCTAAGCGGCGGCCATTCATGCTGTGGGTCGCGATGGGCATGATTGGAATGGCCTGCGTGCTCGGTCTCATATCGAGTGACACAAATTGGAAAGTCCAATATCTGAACCCGGCGGAAGTCCGCAAGCTCATCTCTGACGACCAAGACAAGGAATTCCAATTTTCCATCGTGCAATACCAGGATGGGCGGAGATATTTTTTCATCACACGGCTGGAGGACGGCAGGTTGACCAAATTTGATGCGGCTGTGGATGACGACACCCGCGCGTTGCTGATGCAAAATGGAATTTCGTGCCCGATCTATTTCCAAGGCCACGACTTCGAGATCTTCGGATGGCCGGGCCGGTTCCTCGCTCCATTTTGCGTTTTCATTTTGATAATCGGCGCCGTCATTTTATTTATCCGTCCCGCAAAACATCAACCCATAACCACGCCTATGACCACAGGAAACAAAATCGCCATCACCGCCGCGGCTGTTCTGGCCGCGCTCATCGTCACCTCTGCTTTCTGGTTTAATTACCGAAAGACGCATCTCCCACCAAACTCGCGCCACGTGCTTCAACCAGCGCTCACGCCGGAACGAGCCACGCAGGCCAAACAACTCGCCAGGGATTTTTTTGATGCCTTGGGAAAGGCGGATTGGGCCAAAGTGGACAAGCTTTGTCCGCCGGGATTCGGCTTAAGCGCCAAACTCGACGATCAAACCAAGACCATTTTGGACGGCTTGACCCTCGTCAGTCTGGGTGAACCGTTCACCAAGCCCGGTTTTCCTCAAGTTTGGGTGCCATACGAAATCCAGTTCAAGAGTGGCGAATCGAAGAAATACAACCTCGCGGTGCGGCAGGACAATCCCGAACACAAATGGTATTGGGATGGCGGCTTGTAAAAAATCGTTTCAGCCCTGCTGAATCCGCTCCGCCAGCTCCTCCGCCGGGTAGGTCCAGATTTCCGCGAGCGTCGGATGATAATGCGGCATTGCGGCCAGTTCGTGAACAGTCATTTGCTTGGCCATCGCCGCGACGATTTCGTGGATCAATTCACCGCCAACCGGCCCGACGCAACTGCCGCCGAGAATTTCGCCGGACTTCGGATTCGCCAGCAGTTTCACGAAGCCGTCCTTCGCCTCCATAATGAGCGATTTGCCGTGGTCATTGAACGGATAGCTCGCCACGAGAAATGGAATCTTCCGCGCCACCGCCTCCTTCTCCGTCAGACCGACAAACGCCACCTGGGGCTCGGTGAACACGACGGAAATCAGCAGCCGGTAATCCATCCGGTGGGGCGAGCGTCCTCGCGAGCCGTTTGTCAAAGTTGCGACGATGTTTTTCCCAGCAATTTCACCCTGCGCCACGGCGAGATGGACAATTTCATGCGGCCCGGTGCAGTCGCCCGCCGTAAAAATGTGCGGCGCGCTCGTCCGCATTGTGCCGTTTGTGATGATGCGGCCGTTTTCGGTTTCCACACCGGCGCTTTCCAAGCCAAGCGAACCGGTGTTCGGCACGCGGCCCAGTGCGAAGAGAATTTCCTCCGCCGAAACCGAAACCGGTTTCCCATTCTGCTCGAACGAAACTGCTTTCAATTTCCCTCTTCGGTTCGCGTCCAAGAGTTTTGTGCCGGTGAAAACCCGGATGCCTTCGCGCCGGAATACTTTTTCAATTTCCATCCCGGCGTCGGCATCGAACTCCTTCAAAATGTGTCCGCTGCGCTGAATCAAAGTCACCTTGACGCCGAAGCGGGCGAAGAATTGCGCGAACTCGCATGCGACCGCACCGCCGCCAAGAACGATGAGCGACTTCGGCAGCCGCTTCAGCGCCAGCGCGTCATCGCTCGTGATGAAACCGACATCGTTCAATTGCGGCAACGGCGATGGAGCGATGGTTGAACCGGTGGCGATCACGAAATATTTGGCCGTTAGTGTAGCAGCCGACGTGAGGAGGCTCTGACTTCTTTTGCCGGAATCAGAATGAGCCTCCTTACGTCGGCTGCTACGCTGCAATTCCAATTCCACCGTGTGCGAGTCCAAATATCTAGCATTGGCCCGAATGAACTTAAATTTTTTGCTGTTGAGTTGTCCGACGCGGTAGTCGGCAAACTCCTTTATCTGCGCATTTTTTCGCGCCATGACCTTGGCAAAGTCAAAGGAAACCTTTCCCGCGCGCAACCCCCAGATTCCGGCATTTTCGGCAAGATGCTTCACATCCGCCGCGTAGAGCAAGGCCTTGGTGGGCATGCAGCCCCGCAGAATGCACAGTCCGCCGACCTCCTCGCCGCCTTCGATGACGACCGTTTTCAAGCCCGCGCCCGCCGCCGTCCGCGCCGCTGCGTAACCTGCGCTGCCGCCGCCGAGTATCGCCACGTCGAAATCAAATCGTTTCATGCCGGAAAGATGAGGTCGCCCGGCGGAAATGCAAATTTCAAATTTGAACTTTTCCGCCGGTTGTTGGATGCTTCATGCATGAGTGAAATCATTTATCCGCGCAGCCCGCGCGAAACCATGGACGGCTGGCATTACCTGCCGCGTTACATTGACAAAATCCGCCTGCACCTCGCCGCCAAACTGCATTCCGATTACACGGAAAATTTTGGCAAGGGCTTCGACGGCATGTGGCTCAAGACTGCTGGCGTCACACATGAGCAGATGATTGACGTGGTGAAACATTCCCTCACCGACGGCGAAGTGTGCGATTGGGTGCGGAAAAACGTGAAGCGCACCGCCGCTGAAAAAGCCGCGCACTGGCAGGACATTTTAAGCCGTCCCAAGGCCGACAATCCGGAAGCCATCGCGCGGCTCAAAATGCGCAAGGAGCAATGCGGTGGCGCGCACCGCGACGACGTCAAAACCTTCGTTGACGTGATTGATTTGGACGAAAAAAGGATTTAGACCGAAAACCAAAGTTGCATGGGGAGCGCACGCGCCTCGCGTGCGGTTTCCCGCGCCCTCGCGGAAAACATCGAACGCGGTGAAAAGTCCCAAGCGTCTTCTCCGCTCGCGCGCGCAAAGGGCTGGACGCGAGGCGCGTCCCGCCGCACCCGGGGCGGGCGCGCTCCCCAACCCCGGTTTTCGGATTTAGCTCATTCGGACGGCTTTCGGTGAATCAACACCACCGAGGTATCAATCTGCCGGTGGGGAATGTTCCAATACGTTTTGAGCAGCCGGTTCTTTTCCTCCTCGCCGGTCAGTTGGAACCCATGCTTCGCGTAAAACCGGATGGCCCAATCGGCGGCCTTCCAGGTTCCGACGAAAATTCTGCCATCCATCCGCCCCAGCAAATGCGCCAGCAACTTTCCGCCGATGCCGCGGTTTCGCATTTCGGTTTTCACGTAGGCGTGCCGGATCAAGGTGACATCCTTGACCGGCTGCATGCCCATGACGCCGGCGAGCCGGCCGTTCTCCGTGCAACCCCAGAATGTGACGCCCGCAGCGATTTCCCGCTTCAGTTCTTCCAGCGGCATATACGGCTCATGCCAGCGGTCGGCAGGAATCACGCCTTTGTAAGCCTGGGCGGCGTCGTTGACGATGGCGCATATTTCCGGGATGTCGTCGTCTGTGCAGGGTCGGATCATGTTTTGGAATGGATGATGCCATCGGCTTCCAATTTGGCAACAAGCGGGAAAATGTCTTGTTGCAGGCAGAACGGCACGTCGTCGCGCAATTCGGGAATGGCCAGCAGCCGCCGCGCATTTTGTGAACCGCGCACCGCACCCGCCAGATCGGATTTTGCCTGCATCCAAACGCGCCTCGCCAGTTCGGCTGAATCAGACAAGGTGGGGCGAGAGTCCTCGCGAGCCGCAAACAATTCAATCAGCGCACCCGCCGCCAGCACGTCTTCCAGCGCGGAATTTTCATGCGTTCCGGCGCAGACGAGCAGGACATTTTCAAACTCTTGCCGTCGGATGAATTCCGCCGTGGCCGTGAGATTCAAGAACGAACCGGCCAGAACCGTTTTTGCGCCGGCGCAGGCACGCAGCGCGCGGGTGCCGTTCGTGGTGGTGGAAACAATCGTCCTGCCGCCGACTTTTTCCGGTGTGCATTCACGCGGCGAATTGCCGAGGTCGAAATCGGTTCCGCAGCTTTGCGCGGCGCATATTTTCACGCCACCGCGCTCGCCGCCGAGCAAAACGTCCGGCTGCCTTTTCCGAATGGCCAGCGTCTCGGCAATTTCCGAGACCGGCACGACGGCCTTCGCGCCGTTGTGCAGCGCCGTGACGATGGTGCTCGTGGCGCGCAACACGTCGAACACGACGCAAACCGTTTCGCTCAAATCGCGCTTGGTCAGAGCGGGCAGTTCCGCCGGTGTCAGGATGACTTCAATGTTCATTTATCCCGCGAGAAGAAAACAGAAATTACCACACTTGGAAAGGGAGTTTGCTAGCTACGAGAAGCAATATTCTAAAGAACAAGAACTAAACCACGCGCCGTTGACTCTCGCCAAAACCCAAACTCGGAGCAAGACCAGGCCGTCAAAACCGAAGCTGGCTCCTGTGTTAGCTATTACGATTTCACTAATTCTTCACCCACCGGACCGACCTTATCATACTATTCAACTCATGCTGTGTAACAACCGTTTCGTGTCCATCGTCACGGCTGACCCAAAAGTGTATCGGGCGGGCGGCCCCATCAAACACAATCACCTCGCATTTGGGATCCGTCGGATTGCCGAGCTGGTAGCCATGGTGTTTTCCGTCCTCAAATATGTAGAGGCCTAAAGTCCGTCCCAGAAGCATCGGCTTTTGGATTAAGCAAAGCTTCAACTGCTGCGCCTTGCGCTTGGACATAAATACGGAAAACTGGGAAGGCTGTGCGAACAGTAATTGCCTGTAAAATTCCTCGGGCGTCATTGAACCGAACAACTTGTGTAACTCTTCTAGGTCCTTCTTATCCTCCGAACCTTGCATCGGGCCATTAGGGTCAAAATAGTCGAGCAAATCTGGGACTTTCTCGGGGTTGAGTAGTGTGACACGCTGTCCGCCCCGAAACACCACGTTACTCACAGCCCCTGAGCCATACACCGTTTCAATTTCATTCCAGGGAACAGTGATCGTGTATCCGAACTGGTTAAGTTGGGTGCCAACGGAAACAGGGGTGTCGGTGTTCACAGTTAAAGGCTGTGGGATCATTGTGCATTCTCGCACAGTCAACAGGTTGGGAGCTACCAGGATAGTTTGGACCGCTTGGTAGCCAAACAACACCGCAAAACCTATGACTAATGCCACTAGACTCGTCGTGATTATGATGACCTTTTTCAAGAGGAGAGTGAACTTATTAAGAACAGATTTGTGAATTTATGTCAAGAATCATCGCCTTCGCTTTCCGCAACTCCGCGCAAAATAGATTTCCTTTTCGTCCTCATGTAATGGAAAAGATACTGCTGCGCGTAGCCGGCGTGCGGGCCGAAATGCGTTGCGGCGAAATGGCGCAATTTCTTCTCGCTGACGCGCCGGCGCGGAAAATAAAGCTGCCGCAACGCGCGCTCCACCCACACGTCCACCGGAAACGCGGAATCGAATCCATAGGCGAACAGCAGCACGCAGTCGGCAATCTTCCCGCCAACGCCCCGAAGCTTCATCAATTCCGCGCGCGCTTCCGGGAGCGGCAGGCTTCGGATTTTCTCCAGATCCAATGTGCCATCGGCAATCTGCCGCGCGGCGGCGAGCAGATGCGGCGCGCGAAAACCCATCTTGCAGGCGCGCAGTTCGGATTCGGTCGCCGCGGCGATTCTTTCGGGTGGAGGAAATGCAAATGCCGCGGTAGGGCGCGTCACTCCGTGCGCGCCGCTTTGTTTGCAATCCGACGGCGCGCACGGAGTGACGCGCCCTACCTCAACAGGTTCCCCAAACCGTTCACAAAGCAATGAAACGATTTGCCGGATTTGGACGATTTGCTTGGTCGAGGACAGGATGAACGACGCGAGACATTCCCACGGTTCCTGCCGCAGCACGCGCAATCCGCGGCAGGCGGCATTCGCCGCGCGCATCGGTTCGTCGTCGGGAAAAGTTTTCAGCACGGCGGCCAGATCGGTTTCGGTCTGGAGAAAGTCGCGAAGCCAGTCCCAATTTTCAACCGGCGCGGCGGTTTCGGCGCGAATGACATTGCTGGTTTGAGTGAGTCGGACAAAATGTTTTCCGACAACACCGGTCCATGAAGATCGGAGCGCGGGCGGCTCGCCCGCGAGTATTTGTTTTTGATTCACGCGGGCGGGCCGCCCGCGCTCCTGCTGCCAGCGGAAAACCTGGCCGGAATCGAGCGTCGCGGCCAAGTCATAATCGCGAACGGGCAGAAGAGTTTCCGTTTTCGAGGACGAGGAGGACAGGCTCATTTCAAATTGTAGCACGCCCAGAGGTGGACGCGGTGGAACACGCGGTCGCCGATTTTGACGTCCTGCTCGCCGAGGTCGGTGACGGATTCAAATTCCTGCGCGATGCGCGGCGGCATGGCATCCGGCGGCGGTGCGGTGCGGTTGATGGGCTCGTGCCGCAGCCATTTCCAATCCAGCCGTCCTCGAGTTTGTAAAGGCCGGCCTCGGAAACGTAAATGGCGTTTTGGCCTTTGCGGTGGGTCAGATAATCGTATTCCGGCCAGAAATAAAACTGGTTTTCCGGCGCGTCCGAGTCCGCGGAATAAACGAGCGGTTCGGATTTCAGCGCGGCCCGCGCCTGCGGAATGTAGAACGAATACAACCCGGTGATGCCATAATGACCGGCGATGATGAAAGCCGGCCTGCCTTCGGCGGCCAGTTTTTCGCGCGCGTTTTCGACGAGTTTTGCCTCCGCATTCCATCCGCGCACGCGGCGCGACGGGTCTTTTTCTCCGGGCAACACCTCGCCGGCGATTTTGCCGATGAGATTGCTTTGATACATGACGGCGATTGCAAAAATGCCGAGCAGCGACGCCGATGGTGAAGCCGGTTTTACAAATCGCCACCCGGCGCGGAATTTTTCAGTCCAACAGTCTGCCATCAGGCAAAACATGGGCAGAATGGAAACGGCAATCCAGTTTGGCAAAATGCGCGAGTGGAACGACCAAAGCCCGTAGCCAAGGAAAACCGGCGCGCCCATGCAGAACAGGTAAAGCCACAGCGGACGTTCGCGGCGGGATTTCCAAAAGCCAATCATCGCCCAGACGGCCCCGACAAAGAAAACCGGGTTCAGCAGCGCGGCTTCGCTGCCGAGAAAATCCCAGAAGTAACGCAGCGTCGGATGCCATTGTCCGTGCAGTCCGGCGTCACCGCCCACGTCGTTGAGCGTGGGCCAGCCGCGTTGTGAGTTCCAGATGACGACCGGCAGGGTGCAAATGGAGAAAATCAGCAGCGCGAGCCACGGGCCGGGTTTTCGCAAATGAATCCGGGTGGCCGGCGCGAGCGCGAAAAGGATTGCCCAGCAGACGATTTGCATGGCGGCGGTGTATTTGCAAAGAAAGCCGAGTCCCATCGCCAGACCGACGATGAGCCAGTCGCGTGTGTTGCCATCCGGTATCTGCGACGCCCTCGTCGCTTCTCCATCGCAATTCCCGGCAGCGGAGGCGCTGCCGTCCACCCTGCTGCGACGAGGCGTCGCAGCCACGGCGCGCCAGCCGGCGACGAGCGCCCAGGTCCAGCAGAGAACCAGCGGCGGATCAATCGTCATCAAAATGGTGCCGATGCCGAGCAGCGGCGTGGAGGTGGCGATGAGCAGCAGCCAGAACGACAGCCGCGCGCCGATTTCGCGCGCCAGAAACCGCAGCAGCAGCAGGCTGGTGATCGCGGCAAAAAGCGGCGAGAAAAACCGGACGCCGAATTCCGTGTCGCCGAAGACCGAAGTGCTCGCCATCTGGATGAACGCGATGGCCGGTGGCTTGCTGTAATACGATAGCGCCGGATGCTTGGACCAGACCCATTGATACGCCTCGTCCTGGCTCAATTCAATGGTGCCACTGGCGAGATAAATCCAGCGCCCGATGAGCATCAAAATAATCAGGAGATAGCCGAGACGAAGCCATTCCAGTTCGGATTGCGGAGTTTCTGGATTCTGGATTCTGGATTCTGGATTCAGCAGATTCGGCATTTGCGCGTGCCAGGCGCGGAAACCACCGTTTTCCAATCCAGTTCCACGCGGTTTGCAATCCAATGACGCCTGCCGCCGCGTAACCCGCGCCCAAAATCGCGCCAGCCAGAACGTCGCTGGGATAATGCACGCCGTTATAGACGCGCGAAAATGCAACGGCAGCCGCCATCGGCAGCATGAATCGCCAGCTCTTCCGGTAAAAAAGAAACGCGACCATGGTGGCGGCAAACCAATTGGCCGCATGCGCCGACGGAAAGCTGTTGAGGCCCGGAGTGTCGGTGGCCATTTTTTCCGGCGGCACATAGCCTTGGCCGACGTGGCCAAACACGCGCGCATCCGGCTGTGTCACGAACGGCCGGGGCCGGGCGACGGTGTGTTTGATGGTATTGACGATGAGCGGGTCGCCGAGCACGACGACCAGCACCATCAGCAGCGCGCACAACCGGAACCGGGCGCTGCCGCAGAATAGCGCGGCGACGGCGGCGATGGCAACCACCGGGACGAACCAATGCATCACCCCGCCGCCGCCGCTCAACACCGGCATGAGCCAGTCGAAGAACGGGTTGGCCAGCGACCGGTTGACGAAATGGAACAGGTTTGTATCGAGCGATTGCAGCCAGTGCATCGCCGCCAGTGTAGCGGGAAACCCGGAGTTGAAAACTGAATTGCGCGGGCGTCGCGGCCATTCCGGCTTGAGGAAAGAATCTTTATCCGGCAATCAAGGTTGTGTGACGGGCTGGCAAATATGATCAATTCTCCGCCGAGAGCAATCCGCCCGTGCCGGCGCGGAAGGCGATGGTTCCCAGAGTTTTCGGCGGATCGGGAACGATGCTTCCGCAGACAATGATTTGGTAGGCTGTGCTTATTAAATTTCAGGTTGGCCGTGCGCGGGGTTCCCAAAATCCCAAAGGGATTTCATCAATCAGCCCAGTGTTGGACGACGGAGTCGGCCTTGCTGGGTGAACGACCAAAACACAATCAACCCCAACGGGGTTGGATCAAATGATGGAGCAAGGAGATGCAACCCTTTCAGGGTAGTGGAAATTTGTGGCTCGGCAACCCAAGGTAGCTCGTCCCTCGCGACCTTGGGCTGGATGATGGAATCCCGTTGGGATTCTTAAATGGCGAGAAAGGCGACGGGTTCAAGCGTTTGCAGCGGATCGGGAACGATGCTGCCGCAAACGACAATTTGATAGGCGGTGCTCATAATACTTCAAGCGCCCGAGAACGATGTTTCGAAAATCCCAAAGGGATTTCATCAATCAGTCCAGCGTTGGACGACGCAGTCGGCCTACGCTGGGTGGACGAATCAAATTGAATACAACCCGGAACGGGTTGCATCGTATTGGCGGGCGGTGATGCAACCGCGTTGCGGTAGATGATTTTTTTGGACGATGCCCCAGGGTAGCTCGTTCCTCGCAACACTGGGCTACAAAGGGGTCAGTTCTTATTTTCAGCTACTTTCTGCTCTGCCGCCAGCGATACAGCAGCGTGTTCACGTTCGCCACGCTCCCCATCTGCAACCGCGCCGCAATCCACGCTACCGTCACCAGTGTCTCCTGCCGCAACCGCGCCGCGATCTTTATCTTCTCCCGGTCGCCTTTCGCGCGCCCCCCTAACGCCGCCTCCGCCCACCCCCGCCGCCGCAACTCCTCCCCCACCACCCGCTCGGCCTTCTCCACCTGGCTCTCTTGTCGTTCCTCGCCGTAGTGCTCCGCTCCCAGCCGCTCGCTCATCTGACCCAGCAACTCCTTCTTCAACGCCTTCTCCCCGAAAAACCATCCCCGCCGGATCGGTTTGTAACTCGCGTCTGCCTCTGCCACGCGACGCGCTTCCATCATCCGCTCCAACTCCCGCCGCCCGGCCGCGCTGTCTTTGGGGATCCCCATCTCCCCCAGCACCCGATCCACCCTCAACCAAGCTGACCGTTTCCCCGGAGACCTCAAATACTCCGGCCAACTGCTCCACCGATGCTCCCGCAACGCCTGTTCGGGCCGGAGCAACTTCGCCCGCGCCGGATTCAAGTGCACATACTCGCAGACCGTCCGCAAATAACCGCTTCCCGAGCCGTCCACGATCAACGACTTGTAACGTCCGCTGAACAAATGCCCGAACAGCTTGTGCCGCCGGTTGAAACGGCCGGTGTAAGTGCCCAGAAACCATTTCATCCCGGCCACCAGACGTCGGCTGCGGCGTCTCCACCACCAGATGAAAATGGTTCGGCATCAGACAATAGGCATGCACCTGCCAGCCGCTTCGCCCGCAGGCCTCGCCCAACGTCTCCACAAACCGCTGCCTGTCGGCCTCATCCCGGAAGATGGATTCCCGCCGGTCACCCCGGTTCAGCACGTGATAAACCGCGCCGGGATATTCGACCCTCAATTTGCGCGCCATACCGGGAAGAATAGTCAGCCACCCAAAACTAGTCAATCATAAGAACTGACCCGTTTACGGCAAACGCCGGCAACGAAACGGGAACGATGCTGCCGCAAACGACAATTTGATAGGCTGTGCTCATAAAATTTCAGGCTGGCCGCGAAAAGGCGCAAAAGGCGCAAAAGAATTTCTTTCCGCGATTTCGCCCTTATGATTTGTGTCAATAGTTAGGTCTGATCCGTTTACGTTTTCAGATTTTCAGAGAAGCTACGGAACTATATTTGCCCGGTAGAATCTGCGCATTCCGTTGGTGTTCGGAAAGGAATAATTTATCACGCTGCCGCTCGCTGAATTGGTAACGACCGGCGACCAGGTGATCAAGTTGGTCGAGGTCTGGATGACGACCGAACCTTCCGTTGGCGCATCGTTTAGACAAAAGGAGGTAAAACCCCTTGCAGCATTTGTCAAACACAGGACGCCATTGGGCTGAAGATATGAAGTCGTGGACCCAGAATTGAGTGTCCCGCCGTTCCACCATATTTCAGCCTGTTGGATAGAACCGCAGGTCCAGTAGGGGAGCACATGAAGTTCTCCAACGTCCACCGCTAGAAAACCATTGGCCCCTGGATCGTAACCGAAATAATAGGCATAAGCGCCGGTCGAATCATAATCATTGCCAAAAGTCGGATCGGCCACGAGCCATTCACATCCGGGAAGATGGAATTCAACTCGTTCATGCCACACCGAGTCGCCCTGCAAGAAACCGGCGATGACTCGCGCCGGCACCCCGACATTTCGCAGACAGGCGGTTAAAAGTGAAGCAAACCCAACGCAATCAGTCGAACCATCCTGCAGGGCACCGACGGCATCACTGCGACCTGCTCCGTATGTGAGGTTTTTCATCACAGCCCGATGGAGCGTCCGCGCCGTGTCGTAAGGGGTCAGCACTGACCGATAATTTGGCGGCAAAGCTACCTGCACGAAATTGCTGATCAAAACGTCTGTTGATTCAACTGATGGAGTGGGACTCAGCCACTGTGTCCAATTGGTAGTGAGTGTGTTCATCTGGCCCAAGTCGCGGTTCGAAGAAGCGTGGGATTGACGCGTATATTGTTCAATTGAACGGTAAAGGGATTCGTATCCTGAAAAGTGCCGGAGGACACGTTTGTCCGAGCGATCTGAAAAACTGGAATCCCGTATGGTGGTGTAACCACACTTTGGCCGTTTGGAGGCCCGGATGCCGCAATCAAACATTGGGCTCCGTGTGTGGATGGCTGACCAAAAATCACATAAACATTGGGGATGTTTCCACTGCCTGATTGAAAATTTGCTACGTTGATTACTGACCCGTGCAGCATTCGTGGAGAATATAGTTCTACTGTCCCGGAAGGTGGAACCGGCGTAAAAACACCGTTGGTGCTATTGTTCGCTAAATTTGTATCCCCGCTGACGCCATCCGGATCAAGCGTGACGCTCCAAGGGATTGCATCATCAAGTGGGAGCGATTGCGAATACTGCCATCCGTAAGTCCACCCATTCTGCCCGTTGATGTCGCCAGAATACCAGGTTGCGTTGGCGAGAGTAAATTTCAGACGAAAAGTATTCGAAGGTGTGCCATTAATATTGAATGTGACATGTAGCGAGTAAGTATCTCCAACATGCGGAATGCCAGCAGAGCCGTCATTCAAACATGGTCCGGCGCTTATGATCTTAAGATCGCAAGCCGCCCGGGCTAGTGGCGTGAGTTCAAAAAGTATTAGCAAAATCCCGAACAGCAATAGTCCTGCGGCATTGCGAACTGCTGGCTTCATGGCGTTGAGTTTGCGGTGGGTGGTAGTTCTTGCAAGTTTTTTCTCAATGGGGTCAGTTTCTGGTATTGATAACTCCAAAATCAATTCTCCGCCGAGTGCAATCCGCCGGTGCCGGCGCGGAAGGCGATGTTCATGCGCTCGGGATTTTCCGGGTCCGCCTGCGAACAGTTCCACAGGCACGCGCCGCAAGCAGTCAGTCGCGAAATTCCGCACACGAACGCTCTGCGCCAATCCCCACGGGATTGAATCATTCAGCCCAGGGTTGGCCGCGCAGCGGACTACCCTGGGTAACCGTCCAAAATCATTTTCAACCCCAACGGGGTTGCATCGGCTGCGGACGCGCGGGGATTCAACCCCTTCAGGGTTGTATTTCAATGCGTCGCAAACCCAGGGTAGCTCGTTCCTCGCAACCCTGGGCTGAATGATGGAATCCCTTTGGGATTCACCGCGCCACAGTTCATCGCTGGCAGGGCGCGTCGCTCCGCGCGCGCCGTCACACGACATTTCACAAACGGCGCGCACGGAGTGACGCGCCTTACCAAATTGTCCTTTATCTGTGTTCATCCGCGTCCATCCGTGGTTGAATTCAATTCTCCGCCGAGTGCAATCCGCCGGTGCTGGCGCGGAAGGCGATGTTCATGCGTTCGGGATTTTCCGGGTTCGCCTGCGAGCAGTTCCAGAGACACGCGCCGCAGTGGACGCATTTCTCGCGGTCGAACGCCGGCACGCCGGTTTCACCGGGATAAATCGCCTGGCCACTGCACGCCTCGATGCAAATCTTCGCGCCGCATTTTTCGCAGAGTTCGGGGTGGAGAAAAATCACGTGATCCGCGTAGCCGTGCGGGGCTTGCACTTTGCCGCCCATGAGCAGCGCGTCCTGATGCGACACGAGCAATTGGCCGTCGAACGGAATCGCTGGCCAGCCGGCCTTGTCCATGAGCGCGCCGTGGAGCGAAATGTTTTTCGTTTTGCACTCGGTGCGAATCTTCGCGATTTCTTCGCGGGAAATTTTTCCGGCAAAATAATCTTCCACCGTCGGAATGCGTTTCCACGGCTGGACCGGCGCGCTGCCGAGCGACAATTTCCCGTTGGTCAAACCGGCGAGCGCCATGCCGATCATGCCGGTGGCCACGCCTTTTTGAAAACCGTCCCGGGATTTTTCGGCGACGCGGCCTTCGACTTCCACCCAGCTCGCGCGGCGGCGTTTGACGTAGGTTTCATCTAAGTTTTGCTTCGTGAACGGCTTCTTGGCCTTGAGCAATTCGAGGACGGCCTCGGCGAGTTGCGTGCCGGTGGCCCAGGCTTCATCAACGCCGGAGCCGGTGAGGACGTTCGTGGTGCCGCTGCCTTCGCCGATGCGCGCGTAACCGTCGCCGGTGAGGTGCGGCTCGCCGTGCTTGCCGGATTCGCCGAGCGTCTTCGCGCCCCACGAGCGGAGCTTGCCGCCCTTGAGGTAACGCCAGAGATACGGATGCTGCATCCAATGCTGGAGGTAGCGGTAGGCCGTGCGCGCCGGGCTGTCGAACCATGACGGCACAAAAATGCCGAGCGACGCGACGCGGTCGGGATGGACGTAGAGAAAACCAAAAATCTCCGGCTCGGGATAACCGAACGTGTGCAGCACGGTGCCGGGTTTGAGCGGTGTGTCTTCCGGCAAATCCACGACGAACTTCATGCCCACGGCCCAGTCGCGCGTGTGGTGATTATCTGGCAGGCCGAAAACTTCGTCAAGCTGCCGGCCGATGGGACCGATAGGACCGTCGCCGACGACGGTGAGCGCGGCGTGAACATCCATGCCGGGTGCGAAGCCGTCGGAGGGATTGCCTTTTTTGTCCACGCCTTGATCGAGCAGGCGGACACCGACAACTTTGGGCAAAGTAGCGCAGTCCGTCCCGGCTGCGGGTTGCGGCAGCGTCCCGCTGCCAACAGAAACACCCGGCGAGACGCCGGGTGAACCCGCAGGCGAGGACGCCTGCGCTACGTTGGCGCGTTCAATCAGCGCTTCCACCACTGGCGTGCCGGGCCAGATTTGGACGGTGCCGGTGCTTTGCACCTGCGCGCCGACCCATTGCATGAACTGGCCCATCGAGAGAATCAGGCCGTCGTGCTTGTGCAAAAACGGCGGCGTCCACGGCAGGTTCAGCGCGTGATGCTCGAACGGCAGCATGAATTTGAAGGCGTTGATGAACGAGTCGGCCAGTTGCAACGTCATCGAGCGCCGGCTCGCGCCATGTGGATCGAGCAGGTAGAGAACTTTTTCTTCGCCCACCGGCGCGGCCATCGGGATGCCGGCGGTTTTTATTTCGGGAAAACTCTCCTTCAACGCCCGCGCCCGGGTAACAATGCCGGAGACACCGAAGCCGATGTCGTCCGCGCGCTCGTAGCAGAGAACCTGCGGCGGCATTCCGGGCATGACGGCGCTTTCGACGGCGGGCGTGCCGTCGGCGTTGACGAGTTGTTTGGACAGCGTGGTGAGAAATCCCGCCGTGGCCGGGCCGAAGCCGACGCAGACGATGTCCGCGTCCATGCGCGGGCGTTCGATTTGTGAATTGTCTGACATGGAAAATTAGTCGCGAAGAAATCCGATTTGCCGTTTTCGTTCCGGTTCCGGCGGCGGCTCCATCAATTTCTTGATTTCGCCGAGAATGTGGACAATGGCTTTTTCGTGATTGTCCAGCCTGGCGGTCAGGGTGCGCTCCAACTCCGCGAGCTTGGCGGCTAGCTCTTTGTTTTGCGCCAGCACTTCGCGCATTTTTACAAACGCGCGCACGACGAAAACGCTCATCTGCACCGACCGCTGGCTGTTCAAAACATTGGCGGCCATGATCGCGCCGTGCTCGGTGAAGGCGATGGGCGGAAGCGAATGTTTCGTTTGGATGTGGTCACAATTTGTGACCGGATGGTTGTTTCATCGGGCGGAATTGAGGTCACAATTTGCGACCTCAAACCCTCAACCTCCTGTGGGCCAAGCTGAAATGCAAAATCAGCCGGGAACCGATCCGGGTTGCGCTTGACGGCTTGGTTGAGCTGCTTGGTCGGCACGCCATAGATGCGCGCCAAGTCAGCGTCCAAAATGACGCGCTGGCCACGGATGAGTTGAATCAACGCTTCAACCGGCACAATTTCCAAATTGACTCGTTTGGATTTCACGGCATTTGATCTCCGGTCTTTTTGATGTGGCAAATTGCAACATCAAAAATTCGTTCACGCCGGATAATCCAGCGCCTCGCGCGTCATCACCTTGGTCAGCGATTCGGCGGCGCGGTCCTTGGCCAGGCGGCAGCCAGTGAGGCAGCCGTCCAGCTTGGCGCGCAGGCGGACAAAATCTTCCAACCCGGCGAATCGAACGCACGGACCGGCCTTGAGCGGATGGGACTCGCCGGTTTCGGACACGTCCGAGTACGCGCGGGCCGAGCCGTCAATGCCGGGGATGAGTCCTTCGAGTGTTTCCAATTCATCGGCGCAATAGCAGGCGTGGCAGCTCGTCTCGTTCCAAGCCGGATGGCGGTTGTAGCCGTGGACAATTTCGGCGCAGACGCGTCCGGCTTCGCCCGCGGCCCGCGCGGACTGGACATGGCAGAGGTCGGTGAAAAACGCGACCGTGCCCGCCAGGCCGTCGGCCAGCGCGGAATTTTCCGCGCCCTTCGTTTCCAGTTCAATCACGTCCAGGATGAATTGCCGCGCCGCCAGCAGCCAGCACAGCGCGTCGGCCAGCGTGAACGTCACGCCCTGGCGCGTCTTGTGATAAAGCTTCGCGCCGTCGGCGTCGGTGGCGGACTGAACGTGCTTGAGCGTCCAAAGCCAGAGCTGCATGGCGGTGCCGAGCGTGCAGGCGCCGGTGCCGGGCCGGTCGGAGGCGATGCGGCGCATGTCGGCGATCCAATTGGTGAATTGCGCGAGAAACAACTCGTTGGTCATCGTGATGGAAAGCTGCAGCCGCTGCACCGCTTCCGGTCCTTCGTAAGTCGCTTCAAGCTGGGCATCCATCCATTTCTGGCCGAGAAATCCGGGACAATCCTCCGTGATGCCGTAGCCGCCCATGAGGCTGACGGCCTCGCGCATCATGTTCGCGCCGTGGCCGGTGTTCCACAATTTGCACGCGGGGCAAAGGACGTTCGCCTGCGAATCCAGGACGGAAAACTTCACGAGCGGGTCGGCTTCGAGATTTTCCTGCTCCTTCAAATCGCGCGCGCCCACCGGTTGCGAAAGGATTTTGACCAGCTTCATCGCCTCGGCCTGTTTCTTCGCCAGTTCCTTGAACGCGGCGCGACCGGTTAATTTTTTTTCCGCCAGCCACGCGTCCTTTAGTTTTTCCAGCGGATCCAGTTCGATCAAACAGCCGCGCGGCATCGAAACCGAGCGACGCGCTCGCCTCGCCGGCGGCCCAGATATCCACCAGCCGGTGCAGCGCGTCTTCCTTCTGCTGGATGCCCAGCTCGTAACGCGGCGTGCCTGGACCGCCCTCGCCGCCCCGGAACCGGCGGCGCTGATAGAGAATCACCGGCTCGACGGCGGAAAGCAGTTTCGCGCTGGTCATCAGGGCCACGGTGACGCGCGTGCGGCGGAAGACCGCCTCGATGATCTCCCCGTGCGAATAATTCGGGATGATGACGCCGTCCTTGACCGTGTAGCCGCCGATGATGCGGCCGGCGGGCACGCGCAGATTGAAGACAGGGTCGCAGGTGGACGAAAGTTGGTGGACCATTTTTTTGGTGGCCGTGCCGCGGTCGAATGTTCCGGGGTCTGTCTCCTCCAAGATTATCATGCAACTGCTTTTGATGCGCGGATCATCCGTATCCACCGCCGCGGTGACAACATTGGCGTAACCCATGTTGGTGATGAAGCGTCCGCGCTTCTCCACCTGCAACACCGGTTCGCCGCCAGCCGGCCAGTCCGCGACGCGCACCTTGCCGGCCAACATGCCGGTTTCGACGCCGACGAACGGGATGGGTTCGGTCAGGGCGAAGGCGTAACGCCAGGGTTTGCGGTCTTCGCCGGGCTTGGGCGGCACGGCACGGCTCATGTAATAGGCATTTTGCTCCGGTGTGCCGCGCTCGTGAATGGGGGAAAGACCAAGGTTGCCGGCCAGGCTGGCGGTGGCGGCGCCGGCGTCCACCCACGCAAGCTCAAACGCCAGCAATCCGAGCGCAAGGTTCTTCGGCCCTTCAATGTAACCGCCCTCGGCGGGTTCCATGAAAGCGGAGGTGATGCCAGCGTCATCGAAAGACTTCAGCAAATCATTTTTGCCGGACGTCCAGTCGTGGGTGTTGCGCTCGCCATTGGCCACGGCGCGGGCGACCGGGCCGCGCGCGACGGCGCGACAGGATTGCACCATCATGGCCAGGTCGTAACGGTCGGCGAACCGCCACATGATCTGGCGGACATCGTCACCGGGGAGGGTGTTTAGAACGGGCGAAGATTTCGCTTCAAGAGTCGCTTCCATAAATCCAATGCTTTCACGGCGGATGATTTCAAAATCACCGGAAGTTCCGCCCAGTTCCGGTAACCCAAACGGTTGCTTGACATTACATAAGCGAGGACTGGTGTTCCAGACAAAAGATATTTGATTTTCTAAAGATGATTTAATCCGTCGAAGTTGATTGTCTAATTCCGATGCGAAACCGGCGGCGATCTCGGCGGCTTCAGATTCGTCCCTGGAGCCAGCGCAGCGCCCGTTGCAGCCAGTGAAGGTTGAACCAGCCGCGGACGAAGGCGTATTCAACGGCAAGCAGCACGGCAAAGACCGCCGCCCATTGCCAGCACAACCTGCGTTCCTTGCGGCCCTTGAGCAGGAACAGCGCGGCGCCGGCATTGCCGGCGGCGGCAAGAGCCAACCCCCACACCATCAGCGTTTGCGCCGCGGCGATGGAGGAAATCTGCCAGCGCCAGAACCGCACGCCGGCGATCTCCGGCACGCCGATGCTGGCGGCTGCCAGCAACGCGCAATTCACGGCGATGATGAAAAATCGCTGCATGTTTTCACCCGGAGCGCGGGCGGCCCGTCCGCGAGTCCACGTCTTTGCAACACGCGGACGGGCCGTCCGCGCTCCTGTTAATTGATTTTTTCCGCCACCTGGTATTTGAACATCCGCTTTTTCATCCAGCGCACGGCCAGCAGATCGTAAAACGACGCGAACAGCCGGTTCCACACGCCGTAATTGCTCTGGCCGGCGAAGCGCGGATTGTTGCTGACCTCGATTTCCGTGACCGTGTGGCCTTCGATCTTGAACAGCGTCGGCAGGAAGCGGTGCATGCCCTTGAAAAATTTCAGGTTCTCCGACGCATTCGCGTTTGAAGGCGCGGTAGGTGCAGCCGGCGTCGGCAATCTGCTCGCCGGATAAGTTTGTTGCGCACCGCGTTCGCGATGCGCGATGAAGCCACGCGGATGAAATTGTCGCCTTCGCCGCGCGCCTTCACGCGCGTGCCGCAGACGCAGTCGAAGTTTTTCAGCGCCTCCAGAAATTTCGGCAAATCCTTCGGGTCGTTCTGCAAATCGGCGTCGAGGGTGAACAAATACTTCCGCGCGCGGCCTTCAGTCCGGCAAAGCTCGCCGCGCTTTCGCCGCAGTTGAACGCGAATTTCTGCACGCGGATGCGCGGATCGCCGGCGGCCAGTTCCTTGAGGATTTCCCACGACTTGTCCTTGCTGCAATCGTCGGTGATGACGATTTCGTAGGAAATCTTCAGCGGCTCCACGGATTCGCGGATGGCCTTGACGAGTTCGCGCAGATTGCCTTCCTCGTTGTAACACGGAATGACGAGGCTGATTTCAGGAGGCTCAATGTTCATTGCCGCCGGAATTCTGCCCGTTTTTGGACTGCTGGACAAAGCAAAACTCTTTCTGTGCAATGCCTGCACCGCTACGACGCATATTGCAGGTCGTGCAGTTTTTGATAGATGCCGCCGCGCCGGATCAATTCCGCATGTGTGCCGGTTTCCACAATGCGGCCCTGGTCCATCACCACAATCACGTCGGCGTGAAGAATCGTCGAGAGCCGGTGCGCGATGCAAATCGTCGTGCGGCCTTTCATCAGTTCATCCAGCGCGACTTGGACAGCGCGTTCGGACTCGGTGTCCAGCGCGCTGGTGGCCTCGTCCAGCACCAGAATCGGCGCGTCCCTCAAAACCGCGCGGGCGATGGCAAGACGCTGGCGCTGCCCGCCGGAAAGCGTCACGCCCCTTTCGCCGATGACGGCGTCGAACCCGTCCGGCTTCTCCATGATGAAATCGTAGGCGTGGGCGTGTTTGGCGGCGGCGATGATTTCATCGTTGGTCGCGCCGGGCCGGCCCAGTTCGATGTTCCGGCGGATGGTGTCGTTGAACAAAATGGTTTCCTGGGTAACGACGGCGATCTGGTTCCGCAAATCGCGCGTTCGCACGTCGCGCAGGTCCGTGCCGCCGATTTTGATCGAGCCGCGCAACGGGTCGTAAAAGCGCAGAAGCAGGTTCGAGAGCGTGGTTTTGCCGGATCCGCTGGCGCCGACGAGCGCCACGAGCCGGCCGGCCTTGACCGAGAGGGAGATGTTTCGCAGGATCGCTTTTTCGCCGTAGTTGAAATCAACGTTTTCAATAACGATGTCCGCCTGGTCGGCGTGGAGCATTTTGGGCGCGGCGGGTTCGGGCACGGTGCTTTGAGTGTCGAGCAGTTCAAAAGCGCGCTCGCTGGCGGCACGGGCCTGGACGACCTGATTTTGCAGCTGGGTCAGGTTCTTCAGCGGCGGATACATCATGAAAACGCTGCCGATCAATTGCAGGAAATCCGCGGGATTGGGGTGGCCTTGCGAGCGGTAAATGAGATATGCCAGCAGCAGCGCCACGCCGCAGGAGCCGAAGAACTCGATGAGCGGGCCGGGGATGCTGCCGGCCCTCACAATGCGCATGTAATGGCTGACGAACCGCCGCGCCGTGTTTTGAAACTCCTCGGTGACGATGCCTTCGAGGTTGTAGGCTTTGACAATGCGATGGCCGGTGAACGCTTCGGTCATGGTCTGGGTCAGATTGGCCGACTGCGTCTGGAGTTCGCGGCTGGAGCGGCGGATTTTGCGGCTGAAAATGGCGATGGGAATGATGCACGCCGGCAGGAAGACGAGGGTGATGAGCGTCAACTTGGTCTGTTGCCACAAGAGAAACGCCACCACACTGACCAGGGTGACGGGATCGCGAACGACAATGGAGACGGCGTTGTTCAGGATATTTTGCAGAGCGCCGGTGTCGTTGACGACGCGCGAGATGAGCTGGCCGGAGGCGTTTTCACTGTAGAAGCCGGCGGACAGGTTCAGCAAATGCCCGAACAACCGCACGCGCAAATCGGCCACCGTGCGGCTGGCCACCCATTGCAGAAGATAGACATTCAGGTAGCCAAAAAAACCGCGCAAAAACATGATGGCCGGAATTGCCGCCACCAGCGCCGCCACGCCCCAAGGATGCGCCTGCACGCCCTGTTCCACAGCCTGGCGCGCCGCCGAAAACCAGTGCTCCAGAAATCCGGGCAGCTTGTGTATCGGCAACTGCGCCATCCCCGATTCCCCGGGCGACGGGAATACGGCGCCATACACAAACATGATGGTCCCAATCAACAGCGGCGACACCAGACCGGTCAGGATGCCCGTCAGCACCCCGAGGTATAATCGTGTCCGGTAGGGTCTGGCCAGACCCCAGACTTTGAATAAAAACTTTGTCATTTGCCGCAGACATATTGTTGGCGGACGGTGGAAGAAAGCGAGAGTTTTGTTGAACCCCTCCATGAACCGTCAAACCGCCGCCAAGTCGCAACCAAAACATTCAACATTCATCTCCGAACATCCAAGGTCGTCACGTTCGGGCATTCATTGAATGTTGAGTGTTCAATGTTGAATGTTTTCCTCAACGCAACCTGCGCCACGGAATTCATCACAGCGCGCGACGAAGTTTGGAGATAGCGCTGCAACATTACGGCACGGCCAAGCCATACCCAAAGCAGCCCGGAGCCGCACTCCGCATATCGCCGACATTGCACCGCAGCGCCAAAAATGATTATGAAGTGGCCGTCACCCGCGCCGGTTCCTTCCATTTGAGCTGGTTTTGTATGGAAGACCCGAGCTGGTATTTCTTGGCCAGCTTCTCGACCGGTTCGCCCAGGATTTCCATCTTGCTCAAGTCAGACTCGCCCACCTTGGCGGAGGCCAGGTAAGTCAGGTAACCCATGTCGGCCGGGTTGATCCCCATGAGGGTGGCACCGACGGTGTCGGCGGCGAGATAGTCAGCGCTGACGACGCAAACGCGATGATCCACAGGCGTTCCATTGATCGGGCCATCACCCTCCATGCCTTGGAAGCCGTCTATGACGGACAGGGATGGATGCAACAGCGGCGCGAGCATTGCCAGGTTGGTGTTGATGCCGTGCGAACCGCCGCCGTGGAGAATCGGTTTGTCGCTGCCGCCGCCGCGGCCTCCGCGGCCTCCCATGCCGCCCATCCCTCCGTTGCCGTTGGGCAGCTTCATGGCCGAGCCAAGAACGATGTTCTTGATGGACATCGTGGCGACGGCAAAATTGTGAGTCTTCAACATGCAAGCCGAGATGATGAAGTTGTCCGCCTGGTTGGCCAGGATGGATGACACCCGCACCGGATGCGGCTTCGCGTCGGATTCATTGAACGCCATGATCGTCTGGAACTTTTCCTGGTCCAAGTCCACCAGTTTGACCTTGTATTTGTCGGCCACCGCCGTATAGCCCAAGTTCTGAAAGCCTTGGATGGTGTTACCGATGGAAGATTCGGCAATGATGGCATTGTCGAGTTTCCCAATTGACTTGAGAAACTCCAAGATGCCGGTCAGGGCGTCGGGGTGCGTGGATGCCAGCGTGCTGGTCAAAGAAACATTGTTCGGCTTGATAACGACCCGGCGATTGCCGATGGACTGGGCGATTTCCTTGTCCAGTGATTTCAGAGCGCGAAAGATATTATCGGTGCGATTGTCGCCGTTGGTCAGCGCGACCCTGCTGGAGGCGGCGGCAGGAGCAGACGAGGGCGTTGCCGGGGCTGCGGGCGTGGCGGGGGCTTCGGCTGCTCCGGCAAAACGCGCCGCAAACAGAGCGCCGGCACTCGTGACCAATCCGGTCCTAAGAAATTGACGACGATTGGTGAGGGACAAGAATTTTTTTGCTTGATTATGCATGGCATTACAATGTCGCGCAACACGGCCAAAGGTGTCAACCTGTGATGTTTGGCAATTCTTGGCATTTGACGGCTCTTTTTTGCCGGCTGGCGGGAGAAGGACTATAATTTCGGAAGCTGAAATGGAACGGCGTCCGCACGCGCCCCGCGGGCCGTTTTCCGCGCCCCCGCGGAAAACCGCGAGCGTGCAAAAATGTTCCGAACGTCCCTGGCAGTCTCACGCGCAGGGTGCTGGACGCGGGGCGCGTCCGGCCACACCCGGGGGGCGGGTGTGCTCCCCTGTTCTAAATTTGGGTTCAATCCTTCAGGATGGCCGCGCCGGAAGCCGGGCGTGAAACGAAAATCGCCGGCTCGATGCCGGTCCTGGTTTTGTAATCAGCGGCAATCCTTTTTGAAATCGTCTCGACAGCATCCGTCTTCACCAGCGCGACGCAGCAGCCGCCAAAGCCGCCACCGGTCATGCGGCAGCCCCAGACGCCGCCGTTGACACCAATGGCCCCGGCAATTTCCACGACTTCATCCAGTTCCTTGCAACTGACTTCGTAATCGTCGCGCAATGAAGTATGGCTGGCATACATCAACTGTCCGGTGGTCGTCCAGTTTGAGGCGCGCATGCACCCGGCGGCTCGAACGGTGCGCTCAATCTCGCCGATGATGTGCCGCGCGCGGCGATAAACCGCATCCTCCATCCTGCCCCTGGCGCTTTCCAGTGCAGCGGCGGTAGCATCACGCAGGGAAGGCACACCCAAAGCCTCCGCGGCGGATTCGCACTGCCTGCGGCGCGTCGGGTATTCGCTGCCTGTCAATTCATGCTTGACGTTAGTATTGACGATGAGAACAGCGACGTTGGGGTCGCTCACCGGCACCAGTTCCGTTTTGCGCGAGCGGCAATCCAGGAGGAGTAGATGATTTTCCCGGCCCATGACGGAGATAAATTGATCCATGATGCCGCAGGGCATGCCGGCAAATTCGTGTTCGGCCTTCTGGCAGAGCAGCGCCTTTTCCACGGGATCCAGTTTCTGCCGCGTGACGGCTTCGAGCAGGGTGGCGGTGCAGACTTCGAGCGCGGCGCTGCTGGAAAGGCCGCCTCCCAGCGGGACGGTGGAATGCAACAGCACGTCCAATCCGCCCGGATTGAGGCCGCGTTCGAGGCAGCCGGCAACGACGCCGCGCGGATAATTGCCCCACTTGGGCTGGCCGGGCTTGACGGGCGCGGACAAATCAATCACCGCCGGTTCGGCGCCGGACAGGTCGCGGATTTGGATCACGTTTTTGCCGTCGGCGGATTTGTCGGCGGCCATGACGGCGTATCGTTCGATGGCCATGGGCAGGACAAAACCGTCGTTGTAATCGGTGTGTTCGCCGATGACGTTGACGCGGCCGGGCGCGGCAGCAATCCACCGTGGCGGGCGGCCGAATTTGTTCTGAAATTCAGCGGCAACTTGGGCGGCGAGTTCGTGGAGTGTCATGGCAATTCACATCGAGGATGGAGGATTAGGAATGGGAAATGGAAGACGACGGCACAAATAAAGCCATCCTCCAAATTCTTATTTTCCATCCTTGCCCTTTTTGCCGCCGCGGATCGCGCCGAGAAGCATCAGCACGCCGAAGACCAGCAGCACGATGCCCCAAACGAGGTTGATGTTCATGCCAAGCCGCATCGAATCGGCGGAATTGGCCGCGCCGTAGCCGGCGAGCAACACGCCGAGCAGCGAGAACATGAGGCCAATCGGCCAGCGGATATCGAGTCCCATAATTTTAGTTTGGTTGATGGTTTAGGTTCACCAGAAAATGACGTTGAGGATGACGCAGACAATCAGCAGCACCACGCCGACAACGGCAGGCCGCTGATAAACCGGGATATTGTTGTCCACGATCTTCGGCGTGAGCGAATAGACGAGGCCCTTCAAATCGGCGTCCGACTTCTGCGACTTGGTGGCGAGTGAAATCACCAGTGTGAGGGTGAAGCAGGCGATGAACGCGAACGCTGCCAGCCAGAAGTTTTGCGCCATTTCGCTGGGGAAAACCCGGGTGACGTGCAGATAGCCGCCCTTGACGCCGGGCAGGTTGCCCTGCGCGATGGTCAGCGCATGGAACAGCGCCGAACTGGCGATGCCGCCGAACAATCCGATGAAAGCGCCGGTGCCCGTGGTGCGTTTCCAGAACATGCCAAGCAGGAACGTGGCGAAAAGGGGCGCGTTCACAAAGCCGAACACGAGCTGGATGATGTCCATGCAGTTGTTATACATCGAGGCGAAATACGCCGCACCGATGCTCAACAGGATGCCGACCACGGTGATGACCTTGCCTGTGATGAAATAGTGGTGGTCGCTTTTGCCCTTCACAAAGTAGGCCTGATACAGGTCGTAGGTGAAGACGGTGTTGAAGGCGGTGACATTGCCCGCCATGCCAGACATGAAGGACGCGAGCAGCGCGGTGAGCGCAAGGCCGAGCAGGCCGGCGGGACAATACTTTTTCACCAGCGAAAGGATGACGCTGTTGTAATCGTTTTCCGCGATGCTGTTGTAAAGCCCCTGCTTGATCTGCTCGTCGGACAATTTAGTTGTGGCGTTCGCCGCGACCATCGAGGCGATTTTGTCGGGGGCAACCTTTTTGCCGAGGGCGTCACCGACGGCTTTAACGGCGGCGGCGGAATCGGCCGGGATGGCGACCTTCACCACATCAACGGCCTTCGCATAATTTTCCTGCGAAACAATCGGCGGCGGAATGCGATAATTTGTGTCCGGGTGCGACATCAGCGCCACGGCGATCATGCCCGGCACGATGACGAGGAACGGGAAGAACATTTTAGGCACGGCGGCCACTAGCGGCGTGTTACGGGCGGCAGTCATATTCTTCGCAGCCATCGCGCGCTGGACAACAAGGAAGTTGGTGCACCAGTAACCGAAGCTCAACACGAAGCCGAGGCCGAAGATCATCGCGAACCAGTCCACGCCCATCGGATTATGAGCAGGCCCGGCGAGAACCGGTTGCCACGCGCTCGTCCAGGCGTTGGGCGCGTAGGTAATGCCGGCTTCCTTGAGGTTGAGCACGGCGGGATTCGTCGCAACCGTTTGCAGCGATGAGGTCATCGAATGCCAGCCGCCGACATCCTTCAAACCCAGATAAACAACCGGCGCGAAGCCGAGAACGATCATGAAGAACTGCAGCACCTCGGTGTAAATCGCAGAGGTCAAACCGCCTTTTAAAACGTAAATCAACACGACGCCGGAGCAAATGCAAAGATAAACATCATAGCTTCCCAGATGAATGCCACCGAGATTGTAGGCGAATTGCCACGGCAGCAGGTTCGTGAGCAGTTTCGCCAGCGCATCCATCGAAATGCCCGAGGCAAAAATCGTCATCACCGCGAAGGCGACAGCATTCAACGCGCGAACGCGCTCGTCAAAACGCATTTTCAGGTATTCCGGCACTGAGCGCGCCTTGGAACCGTAATAAAACGGCATCATGAACACCGCCAGAAAAATCATCGCAGGGATCGCGCCCACCCAATAGAAGTGTGCCGTGGCGATGCCGTATTTCGCGCCGCTGGCGGCCATGCCCACCAGTTCGAGCGCGCCGAGATTGGCCGAGATGAACGCCAGACCCGTCACCCAGGTTGGAATCGAGCGCGCCGATGTCAGGAAGTCCGACAACGTCTTCATGTAGCGCGCCAGCGCCCAGCCGATGCCCAGCACAAAGACGACATAGGCCACTAAAATGGTGTAATCAACCCCGGCGAGATGTATTGGTTGCATAAAGGATTCCCAGTGATTTAAAAGTTCGCCCGGATAATGTCAACCCATTTGACAATGCAGGAAACACGGGATTTCACGGAATCCGAAACTTGTGTTAAAGTATTATCATGATGACAATAAGAAAAGCAGGTGACCGGGGGCACGCGAACCATGGCTGGCTCGACACCTGGCACACTTTCAGTTTCGCGGACTATTATGATCCCGCGTGGATGGGATATCGCAGCCTGCGCGTCATCAACGACGACTTGGTGTCGCCGGGCCAGGGCTTTGGCGTCCACCCGCATCGCGACATGGAAATCATCACCTACGTGCTGTCGGGCGCGCTCGAACACAAGGATTCGATGGGCAACGGCAGCGTCATCCGGCCGGGCAACATCCAATACATGTCCGCCGGCACGGGGGTGCAGCACAGCGAATTCAATCCATCAAAGGACGAGGCGGTCCGGCTGCTGCAAATCTGGATCATGCCGGACGCGAAAGGCCTGAAGCCCCGGTATGCGGAAAAATCGTTGCGCGGCGCGCCGTCGGGAAAATGGCATCTGATGACGAGCAAAACCGGGCGCGATGGCTCGGTTGCGATCCATCAGGACGCGGATTTGTGGCTGGCAAGGTTCGAAGCGGGCCAACAGGTTTCCCATTTGCTGGCGAAAGACCGCCATGCGTGGATGCACGTCGCGGAAGGCAGGGTTGCCCTGAACGGCAGGACGCTTTCCGGCGGCGATGCCGCGGCCGTGGAGGGCGAGAGCCGATTGCAATTGTCGGCGGACGAAGCATCGCAGGTGCTGCTGTTCGACTTGAACTGACATTTCGCCATGAAAAAAATCCTGCAAATTCTCGCGCTGCTGGTCGTGCTGGCTGCCGCCGCCACGTGGCTGGCGACCGGCGCGAACCGCGGCTGGACGAAAACCAGCGTGCCGGTGAAAACAATGGACCCGGTCACCGGCATCGAAGGCATCAGCTATCGGAGCAAATTCCTGCCCGGCGTGGATTTTCTCGGCGCGGCGGGGACCGTGGCGGTGTTTCTGGCCGGCACGTCCTTTTTCTTTCGCAAACCAAAAACCAGTCAACCTCACAACCAATAATAGAAACAAACATGAAGCTGAAACTGATCATTCCACTCGTCTCGCTGGCCGCGGCGGTTTATGCCGTGCCGCAATCCTTCGATTTCAAAGACCCGAAGGGCGTCAACAACGCGGTGTTCAAGCTCGACGCGCCGCTCGAATCCATCAATGGCAGCGCCAGCGGCATCAGCGGCACGGTTTCGTTCGACCCTGAAAATCCGGCGGCAACAGCCGGAAAAATCATTGTCGCGAGCGAATCGCTCACCGTGCCCAATCCGTTGCAGAAGGAACATTTGCACAGCGCGACCTGGCTCGACGTGGCCAAGTATCCCGAAATCACCTTCGAGGCGAAGTCGCTCACGAACGTGAAAACAGACGCCAATGTCACCACCGCCGATGTGACCGGGACATTCACATTGCACGGCGTCTCCAAAGACATCACCGCGCCCGTCAAGCTGACCTACCTCAAAGGCAAGCTGGGCGACCGGGTTCCGAACTTGAAAGGCGACTTGTTGGTCATCCGCTCCGACTTCGTCATCAACCGCAATGATTTCAACATCCAAAAGGGGCAATCCGAGGACAAGGTTTCGCCGACGATCAACCTGTCCTTGAGCATCGCCGGCGCGTCGGTGACGCAATAATCAGAACCAGCGGCGCCTGTCGCGCCGCGAAATGCCGCCGCCGCAACGCGAGTCGTTCGCCGGCATGGCGCGCGCAACAGCGCGTCTGGCCGCTTTGGCGGCGGGATTTTCAACCGCACGATGGACGTGTTCGCATGACACACGCGCATCACTCATCGCCGGCTGCGGCATGTTTCCACCGGCCCTCACCCGCCCGCAATCGCCCCGACAACGAGAAATGGCTCTTCACCGGCGACAATGGCGTCGGGCAGCGGCGTGTCCGGCGGTTCGAGTGACCAATCTTCCTGGCACGCGAAAAACCGGATGAACGGCCGGCGCTTGAGCGTGCCATGGTCGCGAATCGTCCCGCGCAATACCGGAAATCGCGCTTCGAGCGCGTCGAGCACGGTGCGAACCGTGACCGGCGCGGCAACTTCAAGTGCCACTTCGCCGTCCACGCGCGCGAGGTTGCGCAGATGAAATGGCAGCACGACGCGAATCATGGTGTGAAAATGTTTTTCATTTGGAACGATGCGGTTTCCAGCTTCCATCCGCCGATCCGTCCGGGCTGGCGAGAACGACCGTGTATCCATCCAGATCGCGGAGCCAGATTTCCCAATGGTTCGGGCCGCCGTCGTGATCGGGCGGATTTCGATGGCGCGGCAGCACAATTTCCGGCTTCAACTCCGCCACGCGCGCGGCGGCGGCGTCAAAATCGTCAATCTCAAACCAGAGCAGGACGCCATTGCCGTGCGCGAGTTTTGGATCGCCGATGCACCCGTGGTGATGCGCCAGTTCCCATCGGTGCAGTTGAAGAATCAGCCGGTCGCTCGAAACGAGCCGCTCGTATTGCGGCCCGCCGTGATCGCTTTGCAGACCGAGCAACCGTTGATACCAGCGGCTGCTGGCCTCGACGTTGCACACAGAAATCAGCGGCTGTGGACGCATGGAAAACTATTTTGATTTGAGCGTTTGCACTTCGACGGAATAAACCGCCGGCAGAGTTGCGGACGATGGCCGTCCATGAATTGCCGCCGTTGGCCGAGCAATAAACCTGTCCGCCGGTTGTGCCGAAATAAACGCCGCACTTGTCGAGCTGGTCCACCGCCATCGCGTCGCGCAGGACGTTCACGTAGCAATCTTTTTGCGGCAGGCCTTTCGTGAGCGGCTCCCATTCGTTGCCGCCGGTTTTGCTGCGATAGACGCGCAGCTTGCCGTCCGGCGGATAATGCTCCGAATCGCTCTTGATGGGCACGACGTAAATCGTTTCCGGCTCATGGAAATGAACATCAATCGGAAAGCCGAAATCCGTCGGCAAATTGCCGCTGACTTCGTTCCATTGCTCACCGGCGTTGTCGCTGCGCAACACATCCCAGTGCTTTTGCATGAACAGCACGTCCGGGCCGCGAAGGGTGAAGTGCGATGCGATGGACGCAATGGCCGACTTCCGCGTCCGGGTCGGGCAGTTCAAAGTTGGATTTCAAACCGCGCGTGATCGGCTTCCACGTTTTGCCGCCGTCGTCGGTGCGAAAACAGCCGCCGGCGGAAATCGCGACGTAAATCCGCTTCTCATTTTTCGGGTCGAGCAGAATGGTGTGAACGCCCATGCCGCCCGCGCCCGGCTGCCAGAGATGGCCCTTGGCTTTGCGCAAACCGGGCAGTTCCTTCCACGTCTTGCCGCCGTCGGTGGTCTTGAAAATCGCCGCGTCCTCCACGCCGGCGTAGGCCGTGTCCGGGTCGGTCAGCGACGGCTCGATGTGCCAGACGCGCTTGAATTCCCACGGATGCTGCGTGCCGTCATACCATTTGTGCGTGCCGACTTCGCCGGCATACGCGAACTTGTTGCTCTCGCCTTTGGGCATGCCTTCCGGGCCTTTCAATTCCTCCGGGCTGCTGCCGGGCGTGTTCCACGTCTTGCCGCCGTCGTCGGAACGCTGGATGATCTGGCCGAACCAGCCGCTCGATTGCGACGCGTAAATCCGGTTCGGGTCCGCGGGCGAGCCTTTGAGGTGATAAATTTCCCAGCCCGCGAAATGCGGGCCGCTGACCTTCCAGTTTTTGCGCTGGCCATCCGCGGTGAGGATGAACGCGCCCTTCTTCGTGCCGACCAATACTCGAATTTGAACTCATGATTTGCCTCCTTTGCCTTGGCATTGTGCCTGCCAATGAATGTCCACTTCAATGTTCTAATGTCAATCCTTAGATATTACGATTCAAGGCTGGCGGCACATCCCGCGTCCTCCAAAAAGGGGTCACGATGGCCCCGGATTTTCCCATCTGGCGGGTGATTTTGATTTGTTTCCGGCAACGGTGGTCCGTATCTTCGCGGTGAAATGAAGACTTCCGTTGAACTTGAAACGACTGCGGCCCAACAGGTCGCCGCGCTGATGGTGGCGGCGGCGCGGACGGCGCCCAAAACCCGCGGCATTGACAATATTCGGACCGCCGCGATTGACGACGAGCCGGCCAAACAGAGGCTCATCGCCAAGATGCAGGATATCGCCGCGAAGGAAAACCGGCCCAGCCTCGCGCGCGACGCCGGCAACATCGAACATGCGCCGGTGGTGGTCGTCATCGGCGTGGAAGCCAACACAGCGGGCCTGAATTGCGGTTACTGCGGCCATCCGTCCTGCGATGCGCTTGAGGAAGCCGGCGGTGTCTGCACATTCAACTCGATTGACCTCGGCATCGCCACGGCCTCGGCGGCGGAAGTTGCCGGGCGGCATCATATTGACAGCCGCGTGATGTATTCCATTGGGCGCGCGTCATTGGATCTGGGGCTGCTCGGGCCAAAAGTCAAACAGGCGCTCGGCATTCCGTTGAGTGTTACCGGCAAAAGCCCGTTCTTTGACCGGCAGTAAAATTGGACGCGAAGGGTGCGTTATGCCGTTCCGATTGCTCAACCTTGAAACGGTCGCCGATTATCTGCACCTCACGGTTGCCGACATCGAGCAGCGCGTGAAGGACCGCGAAATCCCCTTTGAAAAGCGCGGCGACCGGATTGTATTCCGCAAAACCGACATTGACGCCTGGGCGTCGCAGCGCATCCTCGGCTTTTCCGGCCAGCGGCTTGCCAATTATCACGAGCAATCCACCCGGCACACGCAAAAAATGCTGGCGCAGGATACCGTCATGCCGGAAATGCTGGCGGCGGGCGCCATCGCCTCGGCCATGACCTCCAAGACCAGGGCGTCCGTCCTGCGCGACCTCGTGGCGCTCGCGGAAAAGACCGGCCATGTCTCCGACACCAAATCCCTGCTCGCCAGCCTCGAAGCGCGCGAGGAATTATGCTCCACGGCGGTGCCCGGCGGATTTGCTCTGCCACACCCGCGTTCGCACGAGCCTTACCTGTTTGACGAGTCGTTCATCGTGGTGGGCCGGCCGGTGCAGGAAATCCATTTCGGGTCGCCCGACGGCGAGCCGACGCGCCTGTTTTTCCTGATTTGCTGCCAGGACGACCGGTTGCATCTGCACACGCTCGCCCGACTCTGTCTCATCGCGATGAAAACGACAATCCTCGAACAACTCCGCGACGCGCCCGACGCCCAAACCATGCGCGACGCCCTCATCGCGGCGGAACAGGAAATCCTGGCGGACAAGAGAATCGTCCCGTAAAGCCTCCCGCTTTCACGCAGCTCTCGCGTCCTCCCGTTTCGAAGGCCACGCCGCATTTGCCCGGACGCCGATTTGCATTATCTTCGCCGCATGGAGAAGAACCGCTTGGAGGCGTTTAGCGACGGCGTGCTGGCCATCATCATCACCATCATGGTGCTGGATTTGAAAGTGCCGCGCGGGGCGGACCTCGACGCGTTGAAACCGTTGCTGCCGGTCTTCTTCACCTACGTATTGAGCTTCATCTACCTCGGCATTTACTGGAACAACCATCATCACCTGCTCAAGGCCGCGCGCAAGGTGAACGGCGCGATGATGTGGGCGAACCTGCACCTGCTGTTCTGGCTGTCGCTCTTTCCGTTCACGACGGGCTGGATGGGCGAAAACCATTTCCAGCCGGTGCCCACGGCGGTTTACGGCGCCGTGTTGCTGCTGGCGGCCGTCGCGTATTACATTTTGCAAAGCGTCATCGTCGCCAGCGAGGGTTCCAGCTCGAAACTGGCCAAAACCATCGGGCGCGATTTGAAAGGGAAACTGTCGCCGGCCCTTTACGGCGCAGCGGTGGTGCTCGCGTTTGTGAGTCCGTTCATCTCCAATTGCATTTTCGCGTTCGTGGCGCTGATGTGGCTCGTGCCCGACCGCCGCATCGAACGACTGATGCGGGACGGGGAGAAAGAATAAAGTCCGCCGGCAAACCTCCCGAATTTGCCCGCAATCCCGAACTGTGCTAATTTTCAACCTGATCCAAGGAGATTACGCCATGAAAATTGCTGAAATCATTGCCCGCTTGCTGCTTGGCCTCGTGTTCGTTGTGTTCGGCTCGAACGCCTTTTTGCATTTCATCCAAGCCCCACCGATGTCCGGTCCGGCCGGAGACTTCATCAACGCGATGATGACCACCGGCTATGTAAAGGTGGTGGGTTTCTGCCAGGTGGCCGGCGGATTGATTCTGCTGATTGGCCGGTTCATCCCGCTGGGCCTGACGCTGCTCGGCCCGGTGATTGTGAACATTCTTTGCTATCACATCTTCCTGAACCATGAAGGCTGGCAAGTGGCGGCGGGTGTGGCCGTGCTTGCGTTGTTCCTGCTCTGGCGTCACCGCGCCAACTTCGCGGGTTTGGTGAAGCCGTGAACGGGACCGGTCCAAATGAAAATCAAATAACGTAGCTAAGATTCATGGAAGTTCTGTAACGTTTTGCACCTTTCCTGACGAATTGGCGATATTTTTCTTGCGCAGAATTTTCTTACGCCTTCAACACCGTTCCACGAGTATTCGTGATTCATCGCTTGACGGCCAAAAGGGTTTCTGCCACTGCTTTGCCGCGCGGCGGCATGAAATGAGCATGATAATACGAGCCATCAAGAAACTGGAACCATTGGCGCAGCCGTCCCGCATTTCCAAGCTGGCCCGCGTGGAGTTCGAACGATATCCGTATCCCGCCTTGCTGAAGGAGCCTGCACATTTCTGGGACGAGGTTCTCATCGCCAACGAAGCCTACGTGCTGGGCGAGGTGACGCATCCGCGCATCCGGCGGAAACTGGCGTATGACGCCGCCGCACACAGGCTGTTTTTGGAATACGTCGAGGGAGAGACATTGGAGGAGCTGGTGAAGAAGGGCGTCACGCGCGCGGATCCGGCCCGGACGCATCGCCTCCTGCAAGGCCTGGCGGAAACAGTGGCGGACATGCACGCGGGCATCCTTTGCGGACGGCCCATTGTCCATAATGATTTGAAAAGCCGGAACGTGCTGGTGCCGGCGACCGCGCCGGACGAAACGCGGCTCATAGATTTTTCGCACTCCTTCTTCGAGGGTAACCTGCCTCCCTTCATCACGGACAAGAAACAGGCTCCATCGGGCACCGCTCCCTATTCGGCGCCGGAGAAATGGGACGGAGATTTCACGAAAGGTTTTAAGTGCGACGTCTTCGCCTTCGGCGTCACGGCATACTACGCAAGCACGGGGAAATTTCCATTCGACGGCACCCTGGCGCAAATCGAGCGCGAAATCAGGGAAGAGGCGCCCGTTTCTCCGCTGAAACTGGGAACCAATCTGCTCCGCAACACCGCCGTCATCATCATGGCGTGCCTGGAGAAAAATCCGGACCGCCGGCCGTCCATGGAACAGGTCGCCCGGATTTATTCCGATTCCGCTGCCCTATATAAATGAATCGCGTCCAGGCAAAATTCCTGATGCATCATTTCAGCAAGCGATAATAGGTCGAGGGAGTGTCTCCTGAACTGGGCAGTGTCACCTGCCATAGATTCCCGATAATTTGCGGCGCAGGAGATGTCACATTACCCCAGTCGCCCAGGATCAGATTGGTGCGCGATTGCACGGTGAAGCCCGGCGACGCCAGCGGCCAGGACAATGTCACGCCGGCTGGCAGCGTTGTGACGGCGAGCGCCGGGTTGTTTGTGCTCAACAACTGGCCGGATCCCAGCGCGTAAGTCGCGGCGACCTCCGCCGGCGACAGGCCCACGCTGTAGATGCGGAATTCGTCCAGCGAGCCGTTGAGGTAAGGATCAGACCACTGCGACTTGCCGACGTAGTTGTTAGTGGTGATGCCCAAGCCCGAGGGGGTGAGTGTCATGGCGCTGTTGGTCCCCACCGGCACGCCGTCCAGGTATAGAATGCCCGTGTTGCCGTTCAACGACACCGCCACCTGATGCCACGCGCCCAGGGACAGTGTGGAACTGCTGTTGATGGGTTGTTCGCCGGCGTTGCCGCCCGTGGTGATCGCATAGCGCAGAGTCAAGGTGGAGCCATTCTGCGGCGCCAGATACATATAGACGGAAGTGCTGTTGCCGAAATCGAAGAGCCGGGCCCAGTTCCCCGTTGATGCCAGGTTCACCCAGGCCATGACGGTGAAATTGTTCAACGTGCCGACGATGCCCGCCGGAAGTTTCGCATACTGAAGAGAATTGGATGTCAGCGTCAACAGGCCCGACAGTGCGCCGCCGTTCGGCAACGTGCCGGCCCACGCCGGACCCCCGACGGAATCCGCCGTGCTGGCGCCGCCCGTCTCACCGAAACTGTAGCGGTGCGCGAGCGCCGGCAGTGGCGCGGTGACAAAGGACCAGACCGCGCCGGCACTGGTGTTGGTCCCGTTGATCTCATCCACCCGCCAGTAATAAGCCGACGAGGGATTCAGCGACGGATAAAAATTGGTTGTGGTCAGGAGTCCTTGAAATTGCGGCGACGACGACGTGGCCTGCGCAACGGCGTTGGAACTGGTCCCCAAATACATCGCGTGCGTCACCGCATTGCTTCCAGGCGTCCAGCTTAGGGTTGAATTGAAGGCGGCGTTGGACGCGTCGTCGGCCGGCGACGGATTGGAGGACGGAGTCACGGGCGCGAACCAAAGCACCAGGGCGTTCGCGTTGCCCTTGTTGGTGTCGGCGCCCGAATCGGTTCCGGGCAGTCGCTCCAGGAACGTCTTGGTGGAACCCGATGCCGTAAATGCGCCCATCACATAAACGTTGTCCCCCATGTGCCAGGTCTGGGAAACGTCGCCAGGCAGGTTGGTATCCTCCAGATAAGCCTGGCGGATGTTTTGGGGGGGAATGTTATTGCGATCATCCAGACCGAAGAACTGCACAACGTAACGCGTTCCGACGGTCAGATTGTTCAGGGTGATGGTCTTGGGGCCGCCATCCACCTTGAATGCGTTGAGCACGGCATTGAAGTTGGCATTGCTGGTATCGCCAAGGAAAGCGCCGGTAATGGGCCCAAGCCCGGTGGAGGCCGCCACGGAACCGTCGGTGGTGAAATTGATCTGCGTGCCATTGGTCAGCGTTACCAGGTAGGCGGTCCTGCCAAACGTCGCCGCGCCAACCAGCGCCTGCCCCGGCGACGGCGTCAGGGTCGCGTCGGCGGTGGTGATGGGAACAGGAGCCGACCAGGTCATATTCGTCCCCGTCAATCCTGCGACAAAGAAGCCGGTTTGATTGAACGTCGTCACGCTCTGCCCGGGCAGGGTTGCCGTGAAACTGCCGCCCGGTGAACCGAAGCTGCCGATATCGGCCATGGTGTATGCATTGGAGACGGACTGGAAACCTTCGAACATGGTGGCGTTGCCGCCCAGGACGTTGAACTGTTGACTGATCGAACTGGCGCTGGTGTTCAGGGCGACAATGACAGTGCCGCCGTTGGCGTCTTTGATTTTGTAAGCCGTTACATAGACCCCCGAAGAAGGATTGTAATCCGCCGTCACCCGGACCGAGCCGGGGCGAACCCACCGCGCAAAATGGCCTATCGTGATGGCGTTCCTCAACGGCGTGCTGCCATTGATGAGTGCGGCCGCGTCACCTTGGGGAGTCCACCACCAGAAATAGGCGCTGAACTGGTTGTTCATCGAGTCGCTGACTTCCTTGGCGATGGTCATGCAGGTAACAATGGAGGTGTTGCCGTTGGTGTTGTTGTAATAGTGCTCCGTCTCCCAGACGCGCTTGCCTTTGTTGAGTGCGTTTTGGTGCACGCTGTTACCGCCGCCGTAGAAGTGGCCGGCCATTATGGTGATGTTGGTGGCTGCCGCGGGATCGTTCAGCGTCGGGTCGGAAAGGGAATCGTTGAAGTTGACCGCCTCCGGCATGACGATGGGTTTGCCGATGGCCGCTGCGTTGCTGACGCAGAAGTCGTGAAACTGGGTGCCGGTCCAAGTGCCGCTTTCGTAAGCCGGAGCCCAGTCCGGCTCATTTTGAAGCGACACATAGTCCAGTCCAATGCTATTGGCCGCGTCGTGCAAATAAGCCGCATAGTTGCCATATTGTGCAGGCAGCAGGTGGCCCCCATTGGTGAGGATGTTGTTGTCCTTCATGCTGAGGGGTGGCGACCACGGCGTGCCCAGCACCTTGTATCCCCGCGCGTGGGCTTTGGCGGCATTGGCGGTTTCATCCGCCCAGGCACCGTTGACCCAAGTGCCGTTGCTCAGGGTGCTGTTGGGGTCAATGCGGATGCGCAGCAACGAGAACCCGCACTGTCCGCTGCCCGTTCCCATGAGGGCGTTGAACTGGGCATCGCTCAACTGACCGCACCATGCGGTGGAGAAGCCGAAGCCGTCAATGATTTGCTGGGTCGAGCTCATGTAGATGTTGCACGCCGAACCGTGAGCACTCATGGAAGCCGCGCCGATCGCAGCCATGACGGCCAGGATTTTGGATAATTGTCTTTTCATTTTCATTTGTTATCAGGCTGCCTGGCCTCAATCTCGAACTCGCAAAAGATGAAGGGTTTAGGACTGAAATGATTGTATGATGATATTGGTTGGTTGTCAATTTGCAACGACGCCAGCGGTGGCGACGTTCAATCGTTGACAATGACCGGTGGGTTGCAGAAGATGCAGCCCCGTCAAGCTGGCGAACGGAAATATTCCGTCAAATGTTCAAACAAATCTAATCATCAGATGCTGTTGACAACATTGCGGCCAAAACCGTTGCTCCCGCAATGGAAACCATGCAGGCACTCCGGCACGGTCCTTTGCCGCAGATGCCAGGTAATCAATCCAGAATAGATTCAAGAATATGCTAAAGACCGCCCTCGCAGTCACCACCTTGCTGTCACTGATGGCAATTATCAACCCCCCCGCGTCCGGCCAGTTCGCCCCCGCCACCGAAACCAACGGAACCGCCGTCTTGGGGCCGGGTGCAACCCGGGGCGGGCCGCGAGGTTTGGACCCCGCCGCGACGGGCCGCGGGGCAGGACGGGGGCGCGGTGTGCGCGGGACGCCTCCGCCGCGACCGGATCCTCTTCCGCCGTTCTATGATCCCAAGCTGTCGCTCGACAAACGCGTGGATGATCTGGTGTCCCGGCTCACGTTGGAGGAGAAGGTCTCGCTCATGGGAATGGATTCGGCGGCCATCCCGCGGTTGGGCATTGCTTCGTATCGTTGGTGGAACGAAGCCCTTCACGGCCTGGCCAACGGCACCGCCACCGTCTTCCCGAATCCCACCGGTCTGGCGGCGGCTTGGGACGTGGATCTCCAGCACCAGTTGGCGACGGTCATCGGACAGGAAGGCCGAGCACGGCACGACGCACAAGGCAGCGGACTCGATTTTTGGGCGCCCAACCTCAATCTCCTGCGCGATCCGCGCTGGGGCCGCGCGCAGGAGACTTATGGCGAAGATCCTTACCTGTCCGGCCGGCTGGCGGTTGCGTTCATCACCGGCATGCAGGGGAACGATCCTTTTTATTTCCAGGCGATCTCGACGCCCAAACACTTCGCGGTGCATAGCGGACCCGAACCGGAGCGGCACCGCATGAACATGGTCGTCTCCGATCAGGATCTTTACACGACCTACCTGCCGCAGTTTGAAGCCGCCGTGCGCGAAGGACACTGCTTCTCCATCATGTCGGCTTACAGCGCGCTCGACGGCATACCCGACTCCGGCAACAAGCGGCTTTTGACCGACATCCTCCGCGACCAGTGGGGATTCAAGGGATACGTGGTGTCCGATGTGGACGCGGTGGCGGACATATACCGCGCCCAGGCCCAGTTCTACGTTTCCAGCGGCGTGACCGCCTCGGCATTGGCGATCCTGGCGGGCAACGACCTCTGCAGCGGCACCACCTATTACGGCGGTGATGGCGGCTCACAGGGCGGAACGGTTCAACCCGGCCCCAGCTCGGTGGCCCGCGCCATCTCGCGGGGTTTGCTCGCCGAAAAGGATGTGGATATTGCGCTGCGCCGGATCATCGAGGCCCGCATCCGCATGGGTGAATTCGACCCGCCCGGTTATGAAGGCAATCCCTTCAACAAGATCACGGCGGACATGATTGACACGGAAGAGAACAACGCTCTGGCTCGCAAGGTTGCGGATGAAGCGATGGTCCTCGTGAAGAACGCCAACCATGCATTGCCGCTGAAGACCAACCTTGGCACTATCGCTGTGTTCGGTCCCAATGCCAATGCGCCGCAAATGCAAAACGGCAACTATAGCGGCAGGCCCTCCGCGCAACATCAGGTCAGCATTATTGACGGAATCCGGCAGGCCATCGGCGCGGAGCATGTGATCACGACGACCAACCTGCAGGTGCCGATTGCCGGCAATCTGGCTTTGGCCGAGCCGGTCAAGGCCGATTATCTGTTCACCGATGCCTCCAAAAGCAAGCATGGCTTGACGGTGGCTTACGCGACAAACGAGGCGGTTTTGACACAGCCCGCACGCATTGAAGTGTCAGAGACGGGGGCAATTCAGAAACCAGATGCGGCCGGTGCCGTGGCGTCCGAACCGACGATGGCAGTAAAAATGACCGGCGTCTTGGTGCCCCCGATGACCGGCGAGTATCAGCTTGGAGCGAAGGGCCGCGATGCCTTCCGGATTTCGATTGATGGCAAAGTCGTCCTCGACGAAATGCAGGGCGGATCTCTGCGAACAGCCAGTGCGGCTATCAGCCTGGAAAAGGAGAAGATTTACAACGTGCTGGTTGAATTCTCACACGCGCCCGGCTCCGGCGAACGAGCGACCGGTCAGGTCTTGAGCATCGGCACACCGGAAGGTCCTGTCACTGCCCCGCCCAAAGTTGGCAACAATGAGCGGTCGCCCGCGTTCGTTTACGAATCCGGGCGGCGGCGGTCGCGGCGGTCGCGGCGGTCAGTTCTATGGCGCAACGACGGAGAATCCGGGCCTCACCGCGACGGCATCGGCCGATCCCAACGCTGATCCGCTGTTCCAACTCGCTTGGACCAAGCCTGCCGAGGATGGCATGCCGGCCAACAACGCCGGGCAGAGTCTCTACGCCGAGGCGGTGGATCTTGCCCGGAAAGCCGACGCCGTGGTGCTGGTGGTGGGACTTGATAGTTCGCAGGAAGGCGAGGAATTTGACCGCACGACGATCGAGTTGCCCGCGGTGCAAGTTGGCCTGATCCGCGCGGTCACCCGCGCCGCAGGCAACAAGCCTGTGGTGATGGTCAATTGTTCGGGCAGCATGGTGGCTCTGAATTGGGCCAATGACAATGTGCCTGCGATCATTCAGGCATGGTATCCCGGACAACGCGGCGACGCGGTGGCTGATGTATTGTTTGGCAATTACAACCCCGCCGGCCGGTTGCCGATGACCTTCTACAAGTCCAACGCCGATCTGCCGGCGCTGATTGATTATAGCATGGCCGCCCGCACCTACCGCTATTTCACCAAGCCCGTGCTCTATTCCTTCGGGCATGGCCTCTCCTATAGCACCTTTGAATACTCCGGCCTGTCAGCCCCTGCGCGCGCTGGCACAGGCGCCGACGTGAAGGTGTCTGTGACAGTCAAGAACACGAGCGGCATTGATGGTGATGAAGTGGCGCAGTGTTATCTCAACCGCGATGTGGCGGAGATTGACGCCAGAACTCTGCCGCCGGTTTCGCAGAGGACCGAAGAACAGGCGACTCTCATCGCCACACCGCGCAAGGCGCTGGTGGGCTTCGCGCGCGTGCCGCTGAGGGCCGGCGAGAGCAAGAAAGTGACGTTCACCATCACGACACAGCAGTTGTCGCTCGTCATTGGCAAGGATGGCAAGCGCGAAGTCAGGCCCGGCAAATTGCAGATCCAAATCGGCGGCAGTTCGGTGATCGGGCCGGGCACGCTCGTTCAGGCATTGACCTTGGAAGGGGCTCCCCTGGCTCCCCAATATTCATTTCGTGGCGCCTGTGTTCAACTGAACCGGGGTTTATATCAACGGCGCAGACCCGGCTGGTCACCTGGACATGGCGGAAAGTCATGGAGCACGTTGTCTCCATAAAAATGGACGGGCTGTGGCGGCGGACATTTCGGTCGAGCTTGGCCAGCATCGGCCGTGCTTGGCGAGGCCCAAAGCAATTCTGCCTCACCCGCGATCTTCCGGTAATGCGAACGCGCAAACGCAAATTCAAATTGATAGTTGACGATACGGCTCGAATCGCGTATTAAAGTTCCCCATAACCAAATGTTCGTTATCGTTTCACATGTAAACATCTGAAATCCCATGAAGTTCCTCTTATGAATACACTCCGCAAAATAGTCATGCTGACATTCGGCGTTCTGCCTGTATTGGTGTTTCAAGCCAATTCCAACGCTCAAAATGGTCCCGCTCCCGGTGCTGCGCCCGGTGGCCCTCCTGGCGCCGCCGCTCCCGGCCGCGGTGGCAGAGGCGGCGGTCGTGGCGGCACGCCCGATCATCCACGCAGCCTCGCGCCATACTTCACTCCGGCCACCTCGGCCCCCAAGTCGCCCGACAAAGACGGCTTCCTCCAGCGCTGGCTGCTGCTCGAGCCGATTGACAAGCCTGCGGTCCGAAGCAGCAACACGATGTTCACCGACAGCTACATTCGGAATGCTTTCAACACCGAGTATTTTCCCGACCAGTTCACCGCGGTTCCGCACGACGGCGACAAGGTGACGGTTGCAGGCCAGGAACTTGCCTGGCACGCCTTGGACACCACGAATTTCAGCGTGAAGCTCTTTAGCTTCGCCGATGGTCTGAACAAGCAGACATACGGCGTCATCTTCTGGGCCGTGACCGTGGTCAACTGCCCGCAGGAAATGAAAAATGTCCGCCTGGCCGTCGGCTCCAATTCGGCGTCCATGTGGTGGCTCAACGGCCAGGAAGCCGTCATCCTTTCCGGCGACCGGCGCATGGTGATGGATGACTGCGTCTCCAAACGCCTCACACTCCATCAGGGCCGGAACGTCATTCGCGGCGCCGTCATCAACGGCCCCGGCTTGAGCGATTTCTGCGCCCGCTTGATTGATGAAAACGGCCAACCGATCAAGGACATCACCCTGGAACCTTAAAACTGCTGACAAATGAAATCCCAAACATTTTTCCCTGAAATTTCTATGAAATCTCGAATTCTGGCAGCAATCGTTCCCTCCCTGCTTTTTCTTTCGTCGTCAGGTCCGGCTTTGGCCCTGGACGGAGAACCCTACGTCCACGATCCTTCGACGGTCGTGGAGTGCGATGGCAAGTATTACACTTGGGGCACCGGCGGCTCCGGTTTGGTCTCCGATGACGGCTGGACTTGGCGCAGCGGAGTCCGGGTTCCGAGTGGAGCGGCCCCCGACTTGGTCCACGTTGGCGATCGTTACTTCATGGCTTATGCCGGAACCGGCGGCGGTCTGGGGGGAGGGCATGCCGGCGCGATCCATGTCAAGTGGAGCAAGACGCTTGACCCCAGTTCCCCTGACTACGCATGGAATGACGATCAAATCGTCGCCTCGTCTGACGGCGTTGATCTCTGCGATCCCATTGATCCCGGGTTCCTGCTCGATCCCACCACTGGCCGGCTCTGGGTTACTTACGGAACTTACTGGGGCTACATCCGGATCATCGAATTGGATCCCAAGACAGGCCATCACCTTGAAGGCAACCAGCCCGTCAACATCGCCATTGACTGCGAAGCCACGGACCCGATTTACCATGACGGCTGGTATTATCTTTTTGGAACACACGGCACCTGCTGCGACGCTAACAACTCCACCTACAACATCCGCGTGGGCCGCTCAAAGTCGCCCACGGGTCCCTACTTGGACAACCTTGGCAACGACATGATCAAAGGCGGCGGCAAGCTGGTCGCGGCCGCCAGTGGTCGCGTTGTCGGGCTGGGCCACTTCGGCCTGATGGACCTCGGCGACGGCGTGCAGAAATTCTCCTGTCATTACGAGGGCGACTTGGATCGCCCAGGCCACTTCGGTGAGCTGGACATCCGCCCGTTGCTCTGGAAAGACGGCTGGCCCGTTGGCGGCGACAACTTCAAGGAAGGCACCTATCAAATCCAGTCCGAAGCCAGCGGCTATGCGCTGGAGCTGGCCGTGGATTTTGTGCGGATGGGCGGCGGCGGGCGCGGCGGATTTGGTGGTGGCCGCGGTGGCCGCGGCGGATTTGGCGGCGGAGGAGCGCCCGGCGCCAATGCACCGGCAGGCACTAATGCGCCAGGTGGTCCCCGCGCAGGCGGTGGCTTTGGCGGCGGCGGCTTTGGTGGCCGCGGCGGCGGCGGACCCGCGACCCCGGTCCAGGCGCAGACACTCGCTGAAGTTTCAAGCAACTGGCCGGCCAGCAACATTGACACTCGCCTTGGCGACTTTATGAACCGGCCCCATCAGGTGTGGACGCTTACGGCTGTCACCAATTCCAGTGGCTTTCCCGGCTCACCCTGTTTCAAGATCACCATCGCCGGCACCGACCGCGCGTTGGCTGCCACCGCCGGCGCCGATGTGGTGACTGTTCCCGCCTTTACCGGCGCTCCAGAACAACTGTGGCGCATTGACCAGTTCACGGATGGCACTTACCGCATCATGCCCAAGGCGGTGCCCAATTCCACGGAACCCATGGTCCTGACCGCGGTCGGCTACAGCACACCGACGCTGGCCAAGTTGGATACCAAGAGCGACAAGGGGCGATGGAATTTCAAGACGCCGTAAAGGATCAAGGTGTTGAAAAAGACGCGCGGGTTTGTCGCCCGCGCGTTTTTTCATTTGTGTTGCCGCTGTTTCGCCGGCGCAATCGTCCCGCACAACAACACTTTCGCCGGCGAGCGCAGGCGGCGAGTGCAAGCAAGAGTCGCTGATGAATTCCCGGCTGAACCGGGATCCCGCTGGCCGATTATGCGAGCGGTTTCAGGGCCACGACGTTGCGCGCGGCGATCTGGCCGGTGCAGAGGCACTCGGCATTGTTTCCGCCGCCGTTATACATCCAGCCCCAGAATGAACCCATCTCGCCGGCGGAGTAGAGGCGCGGAATGGGATCCTCGAAGGGATCCACGATCTGGCATTTGGCGTTGCGCTTGGGACCGCCCTGGGTGTTATACATGGTCGGATAGACGGCGACGGCGTAGAATGGGGCCGTTTCGATGGCGACGAGGCCGTTGCGCCGGTTAAAATCGGGATCCACGCCTTTCTTGGCGTTTTCGTTGTATTTGGTGAGCGTGGCTTCGAGTTCTTTCATGCCGAGCTTGGCGGCAAGGTCAGCGACGGTTTCGCCCTTGGTGATCCAGCCCTTTTCGATTTCGGCGGAGTTGTCGCGTGACCACTGGTATGTGGGGTGATTGGAGAACCAGCCCATGCCGCCGCTGCCGGGGCCGCCTCGGACGCCTCCGCCGGTCGGACCGATGGGGCTGCGGGTGCGGGTGGTTTCGTCGAAGATGTAGTAGCAGGGGATGCGGGAAAGGGCGCCGTTGATGCCGTCGAAAAACATCAGGTATTCTTTCTGGCCGAAGCCGTGGCGTGAGGGCTGATTTTCGGACATGAAACGTTTGCCGTATTTATCCACGCAGACGTAGCCGCCGGGAGTTGCGCCGGGAGCGCCGCCGCGTCCCCCGCCGCCGGGCATGGAGACGGGGATGGGAACCGGCGCAGCGGGGGGGATAACCATGCCGCCGAGTCCGGCGAGGGCGTTATTCATGTGCCAGAGCTGGGCGCCGACCTGCTGTGCCATGCGGATGCCGTCGCCGGTGTTGCCGGGGGAACCCTGGCAGTAGATGGGCCAGCCGGGGAGGAATTGTTTTTGCATCTCGAAGTCGAATTCAAAGCCGCCGCAGGCAAGGATGACGCCTTTCTTCGCCTTGATGAAGTAGGGCTTGCCGGCGACTTCGGCGCGGATACCGGCGATTTCGCGGGAAGGCAACTGGATGAGCGCCTTGGCCGGCGTTTCATACATCACTTCCACGTTCCGCTTGTTGACCTGTTCGCGGAGAGGGGTCCACAGCGCTGGTCCGCCCCCCACGCTGCCGTTCCTCCAGGTGCGGACGGCGTCAGCGCCGGGGAGTTCGGGGTGTTCGGGCTGGAAGATGCCAAGCGGATTGGCCTGGATGCCGAGCGTTTGAAGCCAGTCGTTGAGTTTGATCTGCTCATCAACGAGGGCCTCGATACAATCTTTGGGGGTAAGGCCGTAGCACAGGGCGGTGACATACTGGATGGCCTGCTCGCGCATGCCGGCGTTGGCGGGGGTCCACCACATGTTGCCGGAGACCTTGCTGTTGCCGCCCTCCTGATCCTTCTTCATTTTTTCGAGAATGAGGCACTTGGCGCCGGCATCGGTGGCGATAATGGCGGCGGTGAGGCCGGCATGCCCCGTTCCCACGATCACGACATCCACTTCCTTGTCCCACTTCTCCGGCGTGGTATCCGCCCTGGCTGTGGAGGGGGCCAATCCGCCGACCACGCCGCCGGCGGCAACGGCTGCGCCGGCGACCACCGAACCTCGGAGAAATTGCCGGCGGCTTACCGAATTATCTTTGATGGACATGATTTGTTCCTTTTCTTGTTATTTTGTTAATCAGATTTTCAGGGATGGCAGTCTTTGCACGATTGAAAAGTCTTCTCGTGATGGCAGGTAAAGCACCACTCCACGCTCACTTTGGACAAATCAATCGAACCCTTGGCCGGCAGGGAAGAAAGCGAATGCGCCGTGTGGCAGTGGCTGCAATCGGGAATGTCTTTCTCCAGCTTCGAATCGTGCGGCACATAACGATGGGGGCTGATCTTCTCGCCGCTGGACGCAACATAGTTGGTGGTGGCAGCGATGAGTTTGTCGAAAGGACCGTGGCAGTCGAGGCACTTGTCTTCGGTTTTCCCCGCTGCCGGCGCGGAGGCTGGCGCGTTGGTGGCCGGGTTCGTTGCAAGCTCCCCGCCCTTGTCCGGAGCGTCGGCAGCAGTCAGGTTCCCAGAGCCAGGCGTCACTGTCGCGAGCGCCACAGCCAAAGTTATTAGATATATAAGTTTCACAAATAAAGTTGCATGAATACAAATCATGCCGATGCGCCCCGGGGCCGTCAAGCACCTTCAAAAAGCGGCGGAAAGTCCCGCAAGCACCGGGACAAGCGGCTTTGGGGGGTGTTCGCCGGGCCGGGGCGCGCCCGTTGGCAGTGCCCGTATGGGCCGGGCGTGCCTGCCGACGGTCCTGAAGCGAAGAAAGGCGGGCGCCGAACCCGCAATCAGCTCGATTTTGACACCGGCACCGGCGCGATTCTGCCGAGAATGTGATCCACCTGGCGCGCGTGGACTTCGGGCATGCCGTCCGTCCAGACCACAAAATCGGCGCGGGCGATTTTCCGCTCCACCGGCATCTGGGCCGCGATGCGCTGCTCGATTTGTTCCGGCGTCCAGCCGCGGGCCAGCAGGCGTTGGCGTTGGGCGGCGGCGGAACAGGCAACGCAAATGATTTTATCGAAATGGGATTCCGCGCCCGTTTCAAACAGGAGCGGGATGACAACGATGGCGAGCGTCCGGCCTTCTCCGCGCCAGCCCTCGATCTGTTCAAGCCAGCGTCCGCGGATGCGCGGGTGCAGGATGGCTTCGAGTTTCCGGCGCTGGGTTGCGTCCGCAAAAACAATTTTGGCCAGTTCATCGCGGCGCAACTGACCGTCCTGCGCGATGATTGCCTTTCCGAATTCAGCCTGAATTTCAGCAAGGGCGGGTTCGCCGGGACGGACAAGCCGGCGGGCAAGTTCATCGGTGTCCACAATCTGTGCGCCACCTTCGGAGAAAAAACGGGCGGCGGTGGATTTGCCCATGCCCACGCCGCCGGTCAGACCGCAGACTTTCATGGCCGGGATTATGGCGACGGCGCGATGACGCGATAGAAACGTATCGGATAGTTTGTCGCGTTCGCGTCGGGGAAGACATAGGTGCCGCCAACGGTATTGGTGTAAATCGGGATCCAGGTGACAAGGTTTGTCGAAGCCTGAACGATGGTGGTCTGGCCCGGCGCATTGGTGACGGTGAACTGGAAGACGCCATTATTGCCCACAGAAGTGGCCATAAGCCGGGGAGGCGCGCCCGAACCGACGGCGACAGTGGCGGAGGCGGAATTGTCATCCGGATTCGGGTCAGGTGTGCCGAGCGAAGTGACGGTGGCAGAGTTGACGAAGCTGCCATTGGAGGCGGGCTTGACGGTCACGGCAAGCCGTGCGCCGGCATTGGTGGCGAGCGTGCCGATGTTCCAGTTCAACAATGTTCCGCTGCCTCCGACGGAACCTTGCGTCGCGTTGGATGAAACGAGCGTAAATCCCGATTGCAAGGTGTCCGTAACCAGCACGTTTGTGGAGCTGGAAGGCCCGTAATTCGTGACCGCGATGGTGAATGTGACGTTGCCGCCAAGCACAATGCCGCCGGACGAAGCGGTCATCAAAAGCTGATTGTCCGCCGCCGCACCCACGAGGTTGGCCGTGGTCAGAGTAAGCATCCAGCCGTTGGAGATGGCGCCGGCAAACAGATAGACGTCATCCTGCACAAAAAGATTCCACGGGCCATTGGGATTTCCGCCGTTCAAGTTGGCAAGGTTCGTGCCGTAGGGCGGCAGCGGCGGGGAAGCGAAAACAATGGTATTACTGCTTGTGGCGGCAATGGTGGTGAGCGCGTTGATCAGGCTTATGCCGTGGGGCGTGCCCAACCCGGTGCAAAGGTCGTATCCGGACACGGCACGATACTTGTTTGGGCTGCTCGGCCAGAAATTGTTGCCGGTGGCAATATCATTGAAACAGCTCGCGTAGTTTGCGCTCGCGGCGATCGCATACAAACTGGGATTCAGAAAACCAACCGGTGACACACCCTGGGAAGCGGCCTGCTGGTTGACGAGCGCTGTAAAACCCGCCCACAATGGCGCCGCGCAACTCGTGCCCATGAACACGCCCTGGCTGCCGCCGCTGGACACCACAAAGACATTGTCTCCGGTCATCGCAACATCGGGAATGTTCCGCAAGGTTGTGGAGCCCTGACTCGCCGTCATGTTAATGTTCGCCTGCCAGCTTGGAATCGGATAGATCGTGCTGACGCCGCCGCCGCTGCCCCAATAACCGTTCCCATTGGGACCCCAAGGAGAAGGATTGCCGTTTTGGTCGAGAACCAAACCCGCATTCCAAACGGTTTCCGAAGCATACGCACTGCCCCGGCCACTCATGGTCAAAGTGGTCCCACCGACGATTGTGGCATAGGGACTGTCGCCGGGCGTCCAGATTGGATTCACCCACGCATTGCCATCGCCCGAAGCCTGAAAGAACGACTGCCCCTGCGCCGCCATCTGGAGGAAAATCTGATCGGCGGTCGAGTTGGGTGAACCGGTGTAACCCCAGGAAGAACTGAATTGTTTAATCTGGCTGTAGGCAGCCATGTTGTTCAATATGTCGTTAAAGGCTCCATTGGGACCGGCTTCAAAAACCACGACCCCTGACAACCCGGGCGCCATTGAAATCACCATTTCGATGTCCAGACAGACTTCGTCGTTGCCCGTTCCAGGAGTTCCATTGAACCCGTCCAGCAAAATATTTAGCAACGGCACATTTGGCAGTCCGGCCAGATTTTCATAGGTTGTAATGTCGCTTGGAAAGTAACCATCAAATTGCAACAAACCGACGATCTGTCCCGCTCCGTTCAAACTGGATCCGGGAACGTAGGCGTTTCTAAAGTCAGCGCCCATATAACCGCTGAGAGGCCCCGAACCCGCGGCCGGGCTGACTGTCGTCTTTTTGTGCAACATCGGTTGCGGCAGGGAATAATTGTTCAGTCCGCTGACGTCCAGAACCGGCAATCCCGCAGGTATGGAAGGCTCCGTGTCCGGCGCAAAAAAGTCGCGGTTCTCGGACGGATGCCGGTAATTCCACATCGTGACATTGAAAGCCTTCTCGACATCCGGCGTCCTGGCGCGCACGTCAAGCAACATGCGGTTTGAGTGCGTGCCGGCCACCGCCATTCCATTCGCCTTCGCAAAAGCAATCACCGACTGATAATCCTGTTCGGTCGGCCCGAACTGCGCGGTGAATTCCTCCGGCGTCAGATAATGGCGATAGTTGGGGCTGGCCGGATCATAGATTTGCCGCAGCAGGTTGGTGAGCGCCTCCCGGTTCCGCAACGGCAGGCCGATGGCCAGATACAATTGATTTGTCGCCGCCAGTTGCCCTTGTGCCTGCAAACGGGAGACGGCCGCCGGCACATGGCCTCGCAGCGACACCATGCCGGGCGGCGCGGCGGCGGCCGGGAACAGCGCGGCGCTCAACAACGCCATGCCCAGACCAATGGTTGTTAAACTCTTCCTCATAAAATCTGATAATGGGTTGCGCATCGGGCTACGGGGAGAAGGTCGTTATCGGCGCGATATTGCGTGGGCCTGTTGACGACATTGGTAATCCTGTCGTATGGCGGCAGCGAATTGGTCGCCGCGTCGTCGAATCTGATGGTGACGTTATTGAGGGCCGCGTAGCCGCCGGAGCCGCCGGCATTGGCCATGAGCAGCGTGTCCTTCTGATTCGGCGCCACCACCAGCGCCTCGATGTCCATCGGAGAGGCATGAGTAAGACCCGTCAGCGTGACCGTGGCCTTCACCAGCGTTCCGCCCAGGCCGGTGACATTGATGGTGGACGGATACGGATACGCCTTGGTGTTGTCATTAATGGTGATCAACGCGGGATTTGAGAAGGAATTGGTCACCAGCCCAATCGTGTAGATGAAGCTTCCCGTCCCGATATTTTTCGCTCCGTCAAAAAGATTGAACGTGGCGGCAATCTGCTGGCTGTTCGTGCCCTGGGCCGTGAAGCGTGAACGCACGCGAAACCGAGTGGCCGAGATAAACCAGCGGGCCATAAACCTGATTCGCCGGGCCGGCCGGTGTCACGCCGTTGGTGGCCAGCAGCGTGGCGTTCAAATTGCCCACGTTCGTGCCGCCCGCGTCGCGGAAGGCAAACAAGATTGTGACGGTCTCGTTGGATTCAATGATGCCATCGGCCGCACCCGCGCCGCTCTCCGAGACCAGCGCAGAACCCGCCGGGATCACATAGCTGCCGCTGCTGTCATGGATCGTCAGCGTCGCCGCATCCGGCGGCACCAACAGGCCGTTGACGGGATTCATCAACAGCAGCAACACCGTCAAATCCTGCTGGACAACCGTGGTGTCAGCGACCGGCACATAGAACGTCTGGCTGGTCATGCCGTTGCTGAAGACCAATGTCCCGCTCACCGGCGTGAAGTTCAAACCCGCCACCGCCGTGCCAGCGGTCGCCGAATAGCCCACCGAGGCCGTGCTGTTGGTGATAGCCCGTGCGCAACACCGTAATCGCCGCCGACACGCCGGATTTGTCCACGGAATAAGTCGTATTGGAGAAGGCAAAGGCGGCAACCCCGTCCACGATGGTCACGGTCAGCGTGGTGGGCGCCACAAGCTGGCCGGGTGCGGTCGGATTGGACAGGCTCACGGTGAACGCGCGGCTGCCCATCAGCGAATTGTTGATGATGGGCACCGTGAAGGTATTGGTCGCAATGCCGTTGTCGAACACGAGCGTCCCGCTGACCGCCGTATAATCCTGACCAGCCAAGGCCGTCCCGTCGGCGGTGGCATAGTTCACCGACAACGGCTCGGTGTTCGGATTGGAGCAAACCACGGTGATGATGGCGCTGCCGGCGGTTCGCAACACGGTCATCGCCGAATTTGTGAAGCTGAACCCGGCGTCAGCGTCCTGGATGGTCACTGTCTCCACGCTGGGCGCCATCAACTGCGCCGTCCCGCTCGGTGACGACAGCCCGACCGTGAAGGTCACATCGCCCGTCACATTCGTGTCATCCAACATCGGCACGATAATCGTCTTCGACGACTGGCCCGGGGTGAACGTCAGCGTGCCGCTGACGGCGTGTAATTCACACCCGCCAGCGCCGTTCCGTTGGTCGAGGAATAATGGACCGTGTTGGTTGTGTTGATGCCATAGAGCCGCGGCACATTCAGCGGCCACCAAACTCGGTCTTCTCACTCACCGTGTTCGTCGCGGCCGTGAATGAGATGCCGGCGTTGTCCTCCAAAATCGTCACCAGCGCGCTCGTTGGCGGCAGGAGCGTGGCCCCGGACGATAGAATGGTGGACAGCACCACGCTGAAGTTGACCGGCCCCTGCACGAGGTTGTTTTGCACAATCGGGATGACAATCGTCCCGCTCGTCACGCCGTCGCCGAGCGTCAGCGTGCTGTTCGCGCTGACGTAATTCACTCCAGGCATCGCCGTTCCGGGCACCGTGGTGTAGTTAACGGAAACCGTCCCGGACGAGCCGTTCACGCGCTGCACGGTCAGATACACATTCGTGCCGCCCTTGCTGATCGCGTAGCTGTTCGTGGCGAACATCAACTGGCCGGGCGCAAACACCGTGTCCATAATGGTGAGCGTTGCATTGGACGGGCTGGACAACAACGCGCCTGACGCGTTCGTCAACTGCAACGCCACGGTCGTGTTGCCCTCCGGAATGCTGTTGTTGATGATCGGAACCTGCACCGTCTTGTCCGAATCGCCCGGATTGAACGTCACGAGCAAGTTCGTCGGCCAATAATCTACGCCAACTGTCGCCGACGACCCGCTCGTCGTAGTCATGAAATTCACCGTGCAACCGCCCGCTGTGCTGCCCATGCGGATGATGTCTATTGTCGCCACGCCGCTCAACGTGTCCTTCGGCACCGAGTAGTTGAGCGATGAGAAACTCACCGCCGCGTCAACATTAACGATTGTCAGCACCGCCGTCGTCTGATCTCCGAGGCCCGTTCCCGGCGTCGGGTTGGACAAATTCATGTTGACCGTCAAATCCGGCGTGATGACACCGTCATCCATCACCGTGACGAGTATCGTCTTGAACACCTCGCCCGGCGGGAAATCCAGATTGTTCGTCATGCCGATGTAATTCACCCCGTTCACCGCCGTCCCGCCGCCCGTGGCAAAGCGCACGAACACGTCGCCGGAACCGTCCACATTCGTCCCGCTCGTCCCGCCCGTCCTCTGCACCCCGATGATCGCGTAAGCCCCGTTCTCCGCCACGGAATAACCCGCCGCGGTGAACGTAAACGCCCCGGAACCGACGATTGAGCCGCCGAATAGGCGCGCAATGTGCGCGTGCAACTGGCCGTCATACTGCGTGAACGCGCCGCCGATCACCAGTTTGCCGTCCGCCGGCTGGATGACCACCGCGTTGACCGTGTTGTTCGCGCCGTCGCCAAAGTTGATCGTCGGATCCACCGAGCCATCCGGCATCATCCGCGTGATATTATTGCGCGTCACGCCGTTTGCCTGCGTGAAATTGCCGATCACCACGATGCGGTTGTCCGCCTGCAAGGTGATGCCATCCACCGAACCGTTCACGCCGCCCGCCAAATTCGCCGCGAACGCCGTGTCCACCGAGCCGTCCGAATTCAACCGCGCGATGTGGTTCAACGGCGTCCCGCCCACCGTCGTGAAATCGCCACCGACCAGCACGCTGCCATTCGGATCAATGGCCAGTGTGCGGACGATGCCATTCGCGCCCGGATTCGCGTTGAACGTGGAGTCCACCGAACCGTCCGGGTTCAACCGCACGAGGTTGCCCACCAGATTGTTGTTGAAATTGGTGAACGATCCACCCAGCAATACCTTGCCCGCGTTGTTGACCGCGTTGCCGGGATAGACCGCGATGGCATACACCGTGCCGCCGATGGCGCCCAGTCCCGGATTAAACGCCGTGTCCAGCGAACCGGAATCCGTCAATCGCGCCACGCCCTGCCGTGCCACGCCATTCATCAGGCTGAACGCGCCACCCACGTAAATCAGCGGGGTGCCGCCGCTGTCAAACGACCGCGCCAGTGCAAACACCGTGTTGTCGGCGCCGGATCCCGGATTGAAGCTCGAATCCAACGAGCCATCCGTCATGAGCCGCGCCAGACGGTTGCGCGTGACCTGGTTCACGTTCGCAAACGCGCCGCCCACCAGGATGCGGTCATCCGACTGGTTCACCAGCGCCTCCACCGAGCCGTCCACTCCGGCCAGCCCGTTCAAAAAGCCCGTGTCCAGCGTGCCATCCACGCTCAACCGCGCCAGCCGGCTCATGCTCACGCCGTTGGCCAGCGTGAAATTGCCGCCCGCCACGATCTTTCCGTCCGATTGCAGCGCCAATGCCAGAACGCTGGAATTCATTCCAGCCGCGGCGCTGAACGACGGGTCGGGCGCGCCGGCCAGCTCATTGTATGACTCGGCATCCAAAATGTTCACGGTCGCCAGCCACGGAGCGCCCAATGACGCCCCCAGACTTGCCGCGCTCAACTGGACGTTGAAGTAGAACCCGGACGGCGGACCGTTTGTTTTGCCGTCATCCAGCAGCCGCACGGTGAAGTTCGTGCTCAACTGCCCCGGCACAAACGTCAGCAGGCCGCTCGCGGCCACATAATTCGTGCCCGCAAACGCCGTCCCATCCGTCGTGGCATATTGCACCGATGCCGTGCCTATCGCGGAACCGCCGCGAGTCACCGTGACCGTGGCATAACCGCCGTTTTCGTTGACGATGTAACTCGAGGCGCTGAACTGAAGCGTGCCGTAGGTGTTGTTGTTGACGATCACCAGCGTTGCGTTTGTGGTCTGGCCCAGCAGCCACGGCGCGTTCGTGCCGTTCAACGTCGCGTTGAACAGATTCGCCGAAAACTGCTTGTTCGGGCCGATCAAATTGTTGTTCAGCAGCGGTATTGTGATGTTGCGCGGCGTCACGTCGCCGTTGTCCCACGACAGGGTGTTGGTGGAGCCGAGGTAATCCGCTCCATTGACGGCGGTGCCGTCCGCCGTGGCATATTGAACCGTCAAGCTGCCCTTGCTGCCGACGGTGCGCGAAACCGTGACGGCCATCGCTCCGCTGCTGATGTTCGCCGAATACAGGTTCGTGGTGAAATTCAGGTAGCCCTGGTAATTCGGGTTGACGATCCTCAACGTCGCATTCGTCAATCCCAGCGTCGCAATGCCACCGGATGCGTCCTGAATGTTAAACAATTGCAGCCCGACCAGCTTCTCCACCGCCGAGATGTAACTGTTTTGCAGAATGGTCACCGGGAACGAATTGCTCGTCTGCCCCGGATTGAACGTCAGCACGCCGGTCGCCGGCGTATAATCCGTCCCGGCCAGGGCCGTCCCGTTCGTGGTCGTCGTATACGACACCTGCACGGTGCCGATGGTGCTGCTCGTGCGCACCACGCCCACGCCCGCGGACGAGTTGGTCGTCGTGTAACTCGCGGCATTGAAGCCGAACACGCCGTCCTGATGGCCGTTGTCCACAATCGTCAGCGGCGCGGCCGATCGCGCCAGCGCCACGCCGAGCGGAATATTTTCGCCGCCGAGGTAGAACTGGTCCGGCCCGCCCGGATTCGCCAGTTGGAATTGCGCTGTCGTGTTGCCCGATTTTAACGGGTTGTTCAGGATGTTGATGAGGACCGACGCCGGCCCGCCTATGCCATACGCCTCCGTAAAATGTCCATACCCGTCCGTCATCAAAAAGTTGTTGCCCACCATGCCGTCGCTATGTGTCCGTGATGGCCAAACTTCCCACCCCTCCGGATAGATCGGCGCGGTGGAATTGTAGGTGTAATCCAGCCCCGCCTGCGCCAGCGCGGGCTGCACCGAGAAATTCACCAGCGCGTTGCCCAAACTCCCGTTCGTCCGCACCAGCGTCACGGCCTCGAAGCCCTGGGTCTTGTTCGCCCCGTAACTGTTCGCCAGCAGGCCGACGTTGCCCGGCCCCGGCGTGGCTCCGCCGATCAGCCGCGCCACGTTGCCGCGGTTCCTCATGCCCGCGCGCGTCTCTGGCTCAATCCACACGCCATCTTCCGAAACGACGTTGGTGAGGCTTGAATAGTATGACAGAGCCGAGATTTCGTTGATATAGACCCCAAGATTCGGGTCGTAAGCATTGTAGTCGTTCGGACGGATATTGGGGTCGAACTGCCCGCCGCCCACCTGCGCGAAACTGCCTGCGATCATCACGTTGCCGTCGGATTGCAGGCCGCTGGCATAAACCGCCCCCGGCCCTTCGTTGTAACGTCTCCTCGTCAGCCCGGCGAACTGGTTGTAGGCCGTGTCCAGGAACGTCGTGTCCAGCGTGCCGTCGGGGCTGATCCGCGCAAATCCGAGCCGGTGCGTGCCGTTGTAGCTCGTGAAGTTGCCTCCCGCGTAAATCTGCCCGCTGTTGTCATCCAGCGTCAGGCTGTAAACGATGCCGTCCATGCCCGTGCCCGCAAAGAAGCCGGGGTCGTTCGTGCCCCCGGACAACAGCCGCGCGATGCGGCCGGCCGGCAGGCCGGACACCTGCGAAAATTCGCCCGCCAAAACCACGCTCCGATCGGCCCGCGCCGCCAGCGCGCGAACGGGCTTGTCCGGCCCGGAACCCGCGACAAACGCCGTGTCCACCGAACCGTCCACATTCAGCCGCGCAATCCGGCTTTCCAGCGTTCCGCCGACCGACGTGAATGAACCGCCGACGACGGCTTGCGAACCGGCGGTGCTCTTGACAGTGGCCGTGTAATTCCAATTGGTTCCCGTCAATGCTGTGACGTTGGTGGACAGCAACGCGGTATTGGTGGTGTCCATCACCAGCAACAGGCTCGTCTGCGCGCCAGGGCCGAAAAAGACCGTGAATGTCCCCGCGTTCGTCACGGCGGTGGTGTCGTAGATGAGATTGGCGGCCGCGGCAACCGGCGGATAAAACACCTGCAACTCATTGCTTTGCGAGCGCATGTCGTAATTCACCGTTAAAAATCCGGCGTTCATGTTCGGCAGGAGATTGAACGTCACGTCACTCTCCGCCGGCGTTACCTGGCCGAACGCGCTGCTTTCAGTAATGGACACCACGCGCGGGATCATGCTGATGGCATACACCGTGTCGTTGATGGCCGTCCCCGGATCAAACGCGGTGTCCAGCGAGCCATCCGCGTTGAGCCGCGCGACGTGCTGCCGCGTCACGCCATTGTAGCTCGTGAAATCGCCGCCAATCATGATCTGCCCCGATGTCAATGGCACGAGGGACCAGACGGTGCCGTTCGCACCGTCGCCGGGAATGAAGGAGTTGTCCAGCGAGCCGTCCGTGTTGACGCGCGCGATATTTTTACGATAGCTGCCGCGGTAAGAGGTGAACAGGCCGCCGATGAGCACCCGTTGATCGTTCGGCTGCAACGCGAGAGAGCGGATGAATTCGCCGCCGGGGTGAATGTTGATGCCGATGCCGGTCTGGAACGTGTTGTCCAGCGTGCCGTCCGTGTTCAGCCGGGCGAGGCCGTTCATGTTGTAAAGGTTGTTTTTGTCCGAGTAAGTCGCGAACGCGCCGCCAATGATGGTCTTGTTGTCGGGCGTAATGGCCAGACTATACACTTCGCTCGCGATTTCGGTGCCGGGGAAGGCGACGAGCGAGCCATTCTGACTATACTCCATTTCATCGGAAAAGTCCGGGTTCCACCATTCATCCACGGAGCCGGCGGGCGGATTCAGATCGCTGAAGAGAATGGTGACGTTGCATTCACTGACCATGCCGCACTGGTAATATGTGGGGTTCGGGTTATTGCCGGTGCCGTTATCGGTATCATTGAAGATGCTCAAGTGGAGGTCCACATTGAATTCAGTGAGGCTGTTGTTGTTGATATTAATTTGAATGGCCTGCGAGTTCCATGAGCCGGCCTTGAAGTCGAGTGTGCCGGTCGAGCCGCCAGGTCCGGGCGTGAAGTCGGCCACATTGGATTGAGGGTAGGGGCCGCTCGGCGGCGTGGCATAATCAGACCCGGGCATCAGCGGGAAAATGGGATTATCATACTCCGCATCTCCGACCTCGTCGAAATAGTTGTCTATGCGGTAATGGAGTTTGACTTCGGGATTGTTGGTGCCCGTCCGGTTGACATAGACGTAAACAGTCCCGGCATTGGTCCCCCCGCTATTCGTGTTCGCACCATAATAGCGCCACACCCGGTAGTCGGTCTTGCTAAAGTTGAAGAGAGAGACGCCGTTTGAGGGCGCCAGATTATAGACAACATTCGTCGTAACGGTGGTCGTCAACAATTGAGTGATGGGATCCGCAACCGTGTTGGTCACGACCACGTTTTGCAGCGTGGGGCCGCGGTATGGGTCTATATCGAGATCCAGTATCCGGCAGATAGCCATGCCAAAAATCGGATCCACGCGCGGGGGCGGAACATCGGTGGATTCCGCCGGGTCGCGGCGCGGGTTCGACAGAACCACCTCGAAATCGCGGTTGGGTTGTGGATAGCCGGCATTGGAGGAAATGGGTTCTGAAGCAGTGCTGCTGCCATATGAATAATCATCATAGATGTAGATGAGAATCGTCTTGCTCATCTCGAAATCGTCAAAGACCAGCGTGCCGCTGGCCGGATAGTAATCCGTGTCCGCCACCGCCATTGCGTCTCCGTTGGTAATGATGGTGGGGTCGCCGTCCATGGTGGTGTAATCCACGGCCATGCGGCCCGTGGAACCGGCCACGCGCGTCACCGTCACCAGCAATCCATCCGCGTCATATTGAAGCCCGGACACAGTGATGGTCCCCGTCTCCCTGCTGCTGGATTCGCCTTCGGAGCATTGATACAGGAGCCTCGGGTTGCCAACCGAGCCGGACAAGATGGTCGAGCCGGAGGAACTGGAGGAGATGAGCGAGCTGTTACCTTCGGTCATGTCCACCTGTTCGGTCGCGAACCGGAACACGCCGGAAGGATGATACGCCCAGTTCAGGGAGATATTCCCCCTGCCGATGTCCGACTCCGTAATAAGGTATTCCTGATACGTTACGCCATCTATAACAATATTGGTCAACACCTCGGTTTCCAAGTAATTGGGCTTCGAGTCCGCGACAAAGTAATAAGTTGTGCCCGCCTTGGCGTTAAACCGCAATCCGCTCGGCCCCCAGAATGGCAGGTAATAAGCGTAAAGCTCTCCTCTAGGCGTCGCCGTGCTCGTAGTCACTCCATTTGTATTAGCGCTCGCGTTGGTGTTGCCGACGTAGATGTTTTGCACCATCTCGTTTTCCTCGTCGGTAATGGGGTAGAGATCGTCGTTGGCGGCCACTTGATTGAGCTGCGACAGCGAGCTGCCCGTGAAGACCCCCAGCACGGTGTCGAGTTTTATTCCGTTGGTCGCCAAACTGCCAATGGTGTCCAGCGTCACTTCGCCGTCCGCCGGCGCCGTCCACTGGAACCACACCGGCCCGTTCGGCGCGTTTCCGGCGATGCTCGGCATGCCCGTATCCGGCGCGCTGGCCACATTCGACACGTTTGTCACGCCCCAGTTGCCCGTGATGACCGCCGGGCTGAAGAAGCTCAACGGGGCTGACGCATTGGTCTCAATGATGGTGACCGTTTCCGTCGTCGGCGGCACCAGGACGCCGGGCAATTGCGCGCCGGACAAGGTCACGGTGAAGGTCTTGTTGCTCTGCGGCTGGTTGTTGGGCGTTATGGGCACCAGGAAATTGGTGATGATCTCCCCGCCGGAGAAGATCAGCGTCCCGCTTGTGGCAGTGTAATGCTTGCCCGCCACCGCCGAGCCGTCACTGGTCGAGTAGCTCACCGTCACCGGTTCCACATCCGGATTGGAGCAAATGACGCTGATGGCCACATAACCGGCGCTCTTCAACACACTCGTCGCGTCGGTCAGGAAACTCAATCCGGTCTCGGCATCCAGTTCCTGGATCACGGTCGTCGTCGGCGTCGTCAACTGCGCGCCGGAAGCCGGATTGGTCAGGTTCAAGCTGAACGTCAGCGGGCCGGTGACATTCGTGTCATGAATCAACTGGACCGGGATGCTGGCAAGGTTCTGGCCGTTGGTGAACATCAGCGTGCCGCTCGTGGCCACATAGTTCACATTCGACTGCGCGGTGCCGTCGCTGGTGTAATAATTGACCAGGGTCGTGACGTTGGTGTCCGTGGTGTTCAGCCGCTCGACGCTGATGAATACCACATTGGTGCTGCCATTGAAATTGGTGCCCCCTGTTTCAAGGAAGGTGCTGGCGGCCGAGACGAAGTGAATGCCGACATTGGTATTCAGGATGTTCAGGGGCACGGTTGACGGCGCGGCGAGCGTCGCGCCGCCGGTGGCGTTGGTCAGGAACAGGGTCAAATACTCCGGCCCTTCCGCCGTGGCGGTGTTGACGACCCGCACGACGAATGACTTGTTCGTCTCACCGTCGCCGAATTTCACCACGCCGTTTGTGGAAAAGTATTTTGCGGGAGCCGTTGCCGTGCCGTCCGCCGTGCTGAAACCCGCGTATACGGTGCCGTAGGTTCCATAGCTGCGGATGACGTTGATGACGGCGTTGACATAGCCCGCGCCGCCGCCCGCGGTGACCGAGTAGGCCGGCGCGGAGAAGCTCAACTGGCCGGGCGAGTTCACCGTGTCAAAAATGGTCAGCACGGCATTGGATGGGCTGCCGAGCAAGGAGCCAGCCGTGCCGGTCAACTGCAACGCCACCGTCTGGTTTCCCTCCGGCAAGCCGTTGTTGATGATGGGAACCGTGACCGGCACGTTCGTCACGCCCGGATTGAAGGTGACATAAGTGTTGGTGGGCCAGTAATCCGTTCCCGGCACGGCCGACGTGCCGCTGGCGGGACTGTCAATGGTGCTGAACTGCACCGTGGACGTCCCGCTCGCGGTGCCCTGACGCCGGATGTTGATCACCGCCGCGCCATTGATGGCGTTCTTGGCCACGATGTAAGTGGGCGCGGAGAAGGTGATGACGCTGTCATCGTTGATGATGGTCAGCAGCGCCACGGGCTGGTCGCCGAAAACGGCCGGGGCCGACGGGTTGAGCGCGAGATTCACGGTCAGGTCGGGCGTGATGACGAAGTCGTGGAAGACCGGGACGCTCACCGTCTGGATGACTTCGCCCACGGGGAAGTCAATATTGTTGGTGACTTCCTGGTAGTTGGTTCCGGGCACCGCCGTGCCGGCGCTCGTGTAGAAGGGCACGAGGATGTCGCCCGAACCGTCCGTATTCGTCCCGCTGGTGCCGCCGGTGCGCCAGATGGTGATGAGCGCGTTGGTGCCGGTCTCATCCACCGAGTAGTAGGGCGAGGAGAATTCAAACGCGCCGACGCCGCTCATGGAGCCGCCGTAAATCCGGGCCAGATGGTCGTGCGGCTGGCCGTTGTATTGGGTGAATCCGCCGCCGATGATGATTTTCTCGTCGGGCACGTTTGTCGGGTAGCCAAAGATCGTGTCCTGCTGCATGACGACCGCCGCCACAAAGTTGTTGGCCCCGGTGCCGAAATTGATGGTCGGATCCACCGTGCCGTCGGCGTTCAGGCGCGTGATGCCGTTGCGGGTGACGCCGCTGCACCGGTTGAATTCGCCGCCCAGCAAAATCCGGCTGTCGCTCTGCAACGCGATGCTCAACACCGCGTCGTCCGCGCCCAGACCGGGGGTGAACGTGGAATCCAGCGAGCCGTCCGTGTTCAGCCGGGCAACGTGGTTGAAGTTGGTGTTGCCATTGACGCTGGTGAACAGGCCGCCGAGGAGAATCTTGCCGTCGAACTGCACGGTGATGGCCCGCACGGAATCGTTCGCGCCGGTTCCCGGATTGAAGGTCGTGTCGGGCGAGCCGTCCGTGTTCAGGCGGGCGATGTGGTTGAAACTGGTGTTGCCGTTGACCGCGGTGAAGTTGCCGCCGATGAGCACCTTGCCGTCCGTCTGCACCGCCAGGGCATAGACCGCGCCGTTGGCGCCCAATCCCGTGTTAAAGGTGGTGTCGAGCGTGCCGTCGGAATTGAGCCGGGCAATGGCGTTGTTGGTGGCGCTCCCGCCGATTTTTGTGAACGCGCCACCGACCATGATGGTGCTCCTGCCGCCCACAAAGGTCTCGGCCAGGGCATAAACCGCATTGTCCGCGCCGGCGCCGGCATTGAACAGGCTGTCCAGGGAGCCGTCGGGATTCAGGCGGGCGATGTGATTATACGTATAGGTGTTGAATATCGTGAACAAGCCGCCGATGAGTATCCGCCCGTCCGCCTGCAGGGCAATCGCCCGCACGGAATTGTCGGCGCCGGAATCATCCGACGGGAACAGGAACGCCGGATCCAGCGAACCGTCCGAGTTCAGGCGGGCAAGGCGCTGGCGCGGCACGCCGTCGGCCATGGTGAAGTCACCGCCGACCAGCAACTGGTTCTTGGGCGTGAGCGTGAGCGCATAAACGGTGTTGTTGAAACCCAGCGAACTGTAGGTGATATCGCCGGAGCCGGGCGGCTCGTAGACCGATTCGGTGTCTATGATGTTCAGCACGGTGTTGCTCGGACTGCCCAGGGCGCTGGCCGGCGTCGCGTTGCTCAACACGAGGCCAAGGGCGGTTGGCCCGGCGGCCAGGCCGTCATCAATAATGGGCACCTTGATGAACTTGCCGACTTCGCCGTTGGTGAACGTCAGCATGCCGGTCACATTGGAGTAATTGACACCGCTCAAGGCCGTGCCATTGGTCGTGGCAAAATAGACGGTGACGGTCTGCGCGCTGCCGCCCTTGCGCACCACGGAGATGAGCGCGTATCCGCCGAATTTCTTGACGGAATAAACCGGCGAACCGAATTGAACCGTGCCCGTGGCATCCACATTGGTGATGGTCAGCACGGCGTTGGTGAACTGGCTCAAGCCCAGGGCTTTCGCATTAAACACCGTATTCACCAAGGCGTTGGTCAACTGAAGATTCACCGTGAGATTTGGCGTGACGATGCCGTCGTCCATCACAGGAATGGCAACGGTCTTTGTGGACACATCCCCGGTGACCCAAGTCAATAAATTTGTTGAAGCGACGTAATTCACGCCGTTCACGGCCGTGCCGCCGGCGGCAATCATGTTCACCGTGATCTGGCCGGAACTGCCGCCCATCCGGTTCATGGAGACATAGGCATAATGGCCATTTTCGTTTGTGCCGTATGCCGCGGAAGTGAATGTAATGTGGCCGGCAGTGTAGACGCTGTTGACAATAGTCAGCACCGCGGTGGACAACCCCAATGTCGGTTGAATCGGATTGGGCGGAGGACTGTTGGGACTGGTCAAATTCAAGGTGACTGTTTTGTCGGGCAATTGGGATGTGTGACCAACGATCGGAATGGTGAACGTCTTGCTGGTAACGCCGGGGCCGAAAGTGAGAGTGCCTGACACCGCCGTGAAGTCCACCCCGGCAACGGCCGTGCCGGCGGTGGCGCTGTAATTCACAGTCGCCGTCGTCCCAGGATCGTTCCCGGTGCGCGTGACGGTGATGGTCGTGGTGTTGGAACTTTCATTCACGGAATAAGCGGGCGAGCTGAAACTCATGACGCCGGGCTGGGAGTTGACCTCCAGTATGGTCAGCGGAGCCGACGTCACCGGACCCAGCGCCGCGCCCAACGGGATATACATGCCGCCCAGCAGGAAGTTGGTGCCGACGGGACTCAACAACCGCATGTTCAGCTTCAGATTGCCGGTGATGTTCGAGTTATTGATGATGTTGACCCATATCGTGCCGTTGGCAGTGGACCCAACACTATACATCCAGGCGACGGACCATTGCGTCCCCCAAGTGGGCAGCTTGTAAGACGGACTCGTCAACGAATAACTGATATCTGGAATGGCGATGCCCGGCCCCGGCGCGGCGGTGTTGGTATTGAATGCCGCGGAAATGATTCCCAGATTCCCGTTGAGGCGTTCCAGCGGAACCGGAAAGCCCGATCCGGCCACATTCTTGTTCACCGTATTGTCGGTCGCGGAGAAATCGATATTCCCCGGCCCCGGCGTGATGCCGCCGACCAGCCGTGCCACACTGCTGCGGAGGCGAACGTCGTCGCGCGTGGAACCGCCGCCCAGATACAGGAAGCTGCCGCCGATGATTAAATTGCCTTCGATAATATTTGTGGTTCGGATTGTATTGGTAATGACAAGGGTGGTGTTCGTAACGAGCACGCCGGGGGGGACGGAAGCCCCTGGGGGATTCGTGACGATCAAGGTGGTATTCGTAACCAAGTTATACGTGACGACAACATTGGTAATCCACGGCTCCTGGGCCAGCGCGCTCACATAATTGCGCTCGTTTGTAATCGGATACAGGCTGGCATTGACCGCGTCAGGATTGTGATAATGGTTGATCAGGCCGGCAAACTGGTTGTAGGCCGTGTCCATGTAGCTCGTGTCCACCGTGCCGTCCGCGTTCAACCGCGCCACGCCCACGCGCCGCGTCAGATTGAACGTGGTGAAGTAGCCGCCGATGAGAATCTGGCCGTCAGGCTGAAGCTTCATGGTATTAACCGGGTCCGTGTCGCCGGTGACGGGATTATATGTGCCGGTTCCCGACGCGAAAGTGGCGTCCACGGTGCCGTCCGGGTTCAACCGCGCGATGCCGTTGTAACTGACCAAATCCAGCCATGAAAATCCGCCGGCGATCAATATCCGTCCATCCGACAGCACCGTGATGGCATTCACCGGGTCCGTGTAGCCCGTGACTGGATTGTAAGTGGCAATGCCCGGATCAAACGTGGAATCCACCGAGCCGTCCGAGTTCAACCGCGCCACGCCGCCGCGGATGACGTCTGAAACCTGGTCAAAATAACCGCCGATGATGACGCGGCCGAAGAAGTCCACCGCCACGGCGTTCACAGTCCCGTCGGGACCGATGCCGGGATTGAAGGTGGTGTCCACGGAGCCGTCCGTGTTCAACACCGCGACGCCATTCATACCGATCCCGTTGACGGACGTGAAATCGCCGCCGATGACGATCTGCGCGTTGGTCATCACAACGACATTGGTCAGGAAAAGGCCGCCGCCCTCATCAAAGTAGTTGGTTTGCAGCACGGTGCGGTTCACCAGCGCGATGGACCAGACCGTGCCATCCGCTCCCAGCCCCGGATTGAAGGTGTCGTCCAATGAGCCGTCGCTGTTCAATCGGGCGATGCGGTGGCGGTCGTTCCCGTTGAACGAGGTAAAGTTGCCGCCGATGAGAATTTTGCCGTCCGGCTGCAGGGCCAGCGCGGAAATGAAATCGTTCGCCCCGCTGTTGGGAGCAACCAAAAACGACGTGTCCGGCGTGCCGCCGCTCGTCAGCCGCGCAATCCGGTTGTAGGGCTTCTGATCATAGGAGGTGAAACTGCCGGCGATGATGGGCAGGCTATTGGGCTGCTCCGCCACGGCATAGACGATTCCGCCGTCCGCGCCAGGATGGCTGTTGGATGTCGTCTCCGGGTTCCAGTTCCGGTCCACCGCGCCGGCGGGCTGGTCATCATACAGAATGGTTATCGTGGCCTTGTTGACCAAGCCAAGGTTGGCGGTCGGAAGAGGATTTATACACGACGCTATCGTCTGTGGATTGGCCAACGAGAGCTGTAGGTCCTCATCAAATTCCACCAAAGAGTCATTGGTGAAGGTAATGGTGATGGTCTTGTTGGCAAAGTCGTTCTCACCCCAAGTCAACGTGCCATTGGCCGCTGTAAAATCCACGTTGGGTGTGGCATAATCCGAACCGGCTTGAAGCGCGAAGGTGTTGACGTTGTTTTGCGGACCGTCATACTGGTAGTCCACTGACACGGAATCACACGTGTTTCCAAACTTACGCGACACGCTGATGGTCGTCGTATGACTGGGCGTAGTCTCACTGACCCGAACCAGTGAGGTCGAGAAGTTAAAAATGGTCGGCCCCGGCGGGAAGGAGGTGCTCAATGCGCTCACAAACGCCAATCCATTCGTCACGGTGGGCGGCTTCAGATCCGCCGACTCCAACGGATCAAGCCGCGGGTTGGCAATAACCACCTTGGCAACTCCCGAAACCCCGCTCAAATCTGGGATATCGGGGCCTTGGGATGTAGAGAGCGGTATGGTGATAACCTGGCTCATCTGATAATCGTCAAATATCAATGTTCCGGAGGTGCTTGTCGAGATGCCGGCCGCGGACTGCACCACCCGGTTGGTCGTGAATACATAGCTGAAAAGGGTCGTGTTGGTGACGGCAACGGAACCATCATCCGGGTTCGTGAATGTGACCGTGGTGGTGTTGTTGTAAGTGGTGGTTGGAACAGTGAAATTGGTCGAACCCATGACACCGGGGCTGCTAAACTGATTGGTTAACGTACCTGTTATGACCCGTCCGTTGGTATAACCGCCCCCAAGTCCAAAATACTGATACCCGTTGTTGTAATTCTGATACAAATTCGTAAAGACAGTATTCGTGTAATACGTATTGTAAATCGTCGGGTTTTGCCCATTGGTATAAGTGATGGTCACCAAAACATTGGACCCGTAATAGTTCGTGGTATAAATGTTCGTGTAAGTCAGACTGGCTACTGAATAATCCACCATCACCCGCCCAAAAGCGGGCGGCGTGCGGGTCACGGTCACGCGCGCGCTGGAATCCACATCGGCCACCACATACAGGTTTGTGGAGAACAGGAATGCCCCCGCCGACAGGGTTCCGGGCGACGACGGGGCCGGCGGCAGGTTCCAGTTGAGCGCGAAGGCGCCGGCGGCGCCGTTCAATTTGTTGTTGACGGAAATGTAATACGTCACCCCGTTGGTGGCCATGAAACTCATCTGGCTGTTGGTCTGGGCGGGATAATTGGTGTTGTCGTTCGCGGCCACGAGCGCCAGACCGGCGCAGAAGCTGTTGGTGGTGGTATAGGCCGCCAGCACCGTTTCAAACGAACTGCCGGTGGGGTCGAATGTCACGGTCCCGTCGGCCGGCGCCGTCCACGCAAACCAGACCGAATTGGTCACGCTCGTTTTAAAGCCGTTGCTGCTGTTGGTGACGGAACGCGGCTCGCACGCCTCAAGGGTCGCGCCGACCGTGGTGCCGCTGTTGCTTCCGGTGTAGCCATAAATGGCCGTGGCGCTGGCAAAATTGTCATTGGCCGGTTGCGCCGCGGCCACACGGACCGCCAGCGCGGCCACGACCGCCAGCCCCAGCTTCAACCAGCCGGCGCCGACTGCAAAATTCCGCCAACTCATGCTCGTGAGTCTTCGCATATTTTCTTCCGTCCCGCCATGCGGGATTGTTTCGGGTTCTCGTGCCAAATTGTTTTTCGGGCTGTCTTGGTGTTCAAGACGTTACCACAAGTTTGCTGTTCTTCATCTAAAATCCAGGGCCATACAAATCCGTCGAATTCGGAACCACCGTCACCTTGTAATACCGCGGCTGTGAAAAATTCACCGGATCATAGACGGTGTTCGTAATCGGCGCAAAGGGCGGCGCGGGCGGATTGGTGATAATCGTCAGCAAGTTGGTGATGGGCATGGCCAGATTGGTTGAATAATAAACGTAATTCGTCGCGTCGGGCATTGACACCCACGTCAGAACCGCCTGAAGCGGCGGCTTGTTGGTGATGGTATCCGTGAAATTCAGCTCGCTCGCCACGAAGAACGGCGTCGGATCAAACGCGTTGGGCGTGCCGTCCTGGTCGGAATCCGTATGTGGCGCCGCCGCGAGCGCGGCATTGATCGTTACAATCGTGCCGTCGGGATAAACGATATTGGTGGAGCTGAAATAGCCCGCGTATTGCGGCACCCAGCGCAGGTGGTTGCCGTTCCAATGGTTGATCTGGCGCGCGACGGAGTGGCCGTTCATCACCGCCTGCGCGTAGTAAATCACGATGTTGGTGTCGAAGTTCAGGCTGATGAAATTGGTGCCGGTCTGGCCGTTGTCGAGATTCGTGGCGCCATCGAGCAATTCGAGATAATCCACATAAATCGCGTTGCTCACGCCGGCGCCGTTGAAGGTAAAACGGGTGGAGGAGTTGAAACCGAACGCGTCCAAAATGAGCCGGCCAACGGCCAGGTTGTTCGTAAAGCCGGCGGCCGAGGCGCCGAGATCCGCGCCCGCCCACACGTTGACAACGTTGCGATTCACCGGCGCGTAAAGGTTGATGGTGGTGCCCAGCAACGAGTTGCCGTAGCCGGCGCCGCCGGGCGGCTTGATGGGGACTTTGATTCCGTTGCCGACGGAATTCAACCCCACCGTCAAGACGCCGCCACTGGTTACGCCGGCGTCGGCGAGCTGGTTCGTGGCTATCAGCGTCAGTGACCCATCGGCTTCCAAGATCTGATCGCCCATCAACAGACTGTCGGCGGTGATGGAAACGTCGCCCCCGGCGGCGATGGATCCGCCGGACAGCGTCGCCATCAGTGATTGCAGGGTGAACCTGCCGGGGCCATTGGCAATGCTTCCGGTATTCACAAAGTTTGTAGTCCAAATCACCGAGCCTTGATCTGTAATCTGGCCATTGTTGACGAGTGCCGCGTAGGGCGCGGACGCGCTGCCGAAAATGCCCAGCGAATTCGCGATGGCAAGCGGCATGAGGATGACGCCGTTATTGGTGAGATACCGCAGATTCGGCGTGGCGGCGGGCCAGTCCACCGTGGTGCCCTGTAAATTTAATTCTCCATAAGGCGACTGGGCGCCGACGCCGTTGGTCGTCAGAGTCAAGCTCAAACAATTCAGGTAAAGCCCGTGCAGGAGATTGTAATTGTCGCTGATGACGATGCTGTTCGAGCCGTTAAGAATCAAGTTCCAAACCGCCGAGGGCGTTGAGGGCGCGGCCTGGTTGGCAATGATGACCACGTTGTAATCGTTGGTCACCGCGAAGGAATTGGTCGAAACGGGCACGTTCCCGGTCCCTGTGTTCGTGTAAGTGATGATGGAATTTGTGGTCATGATGACATACCGGGTGCTCCACGCCTGAAGCGTGCCGCTCCAGGCCGGCACGGTCGGCTCCACCAAATTGGTGGCCACCAGGTTGCCGCCGGGCACTCCCACGTTAATATCCGAGTAGGCGGAGGAGACGGACGCGTTGACGATATTGGCAAGCAGGGACGGAGCATTAATCTGAAGGAAATTCTGGCCGGAAATCAGCGTGCCGGTCAAATCCAAATTGCCGCTGGCGTTAATCTGGATGCGGCCAGGCAAAGCGGCCAGGTAATTGGTGAGCTCCGTGCTGGGGGTGTTGGTCTCCACCGTCGAGGGCAGACAGTGGACATCCACATACGAATAGTTGTTTGTAACAATATCCGGATTTACAAAATCCACAAAGCCGGGCGTCACGCCCACCCCGGTAATGCAACGGCGAGGTGGAAATTTCAAAAATGAAATTCTTCGGGATTCCCGTTGACGCGCTGATCCCGGGGTTATTGGCGCCCAGGCGCATAATCATCCTCAAACACAATGTAGCTGTTATAGGGGAGGCCCGTTGCAGGGTTGACGGCACTTCCGGCAAATTGAATTTCTGCTATATCCTCTTCTTTGATTCTCCCGCTCGCCGGGGAATAACCAACAATTCAACACTGGCGGTGACATTCGAGATCGTGTTGCCAAGGAACACATACTGGGAGACGAAGCGATTGGTGTTGACCTGATACTGCGTTACATAAGGAGTGGTGGTCACGGGATAGGAGGAAAGCCGGGCGGATCCGACCACCCGCTCGTTCCCAACCGAACCTCCGACGGCATGGCGGGGCCGCGAGTCAAATCCGTGCCCGGATTCCATTCCCCATTCGTGTCGTATCCCAAAGCCGGCATAAGAGCTTCCGCGAATGGCATAGATCGCAGCCGTTCCACCGCCCTCCAACGTCAGGGTGCTGCTGCTCAAATCCACATTCTGGCCGGTGATGGACATCAGACCGCCGCTGCCTGCGTCCGCGCCCACGATCCACCGTGCCGCCGGGCATTGCGATGTTGGTCGCGTTGACAATGAATTCGCCCGACCCGAAGTGGATAGCACTGAATTCGAGGAGGAGGCGCAAATAGACCACGCCGGGATTGAAAAAATTGGCGGCCGGCAGATGCACCGTGTGTGCCAAAGCCATTGGTGACGCTGCAGGTCAAACAAAAGCCGGTGTCGGAAATCATCGAGCCATAGTTCGTGTAGTTGAGGGTGTTCCACGTTTCAACTAGCGGCGGATTGATATAGATCTCCTCAAAATTGATGGTGAAGCTGTAACCGTTGTCCACGAGGAAATTGGTCGCGTCAATTACGGGCGGATTGGGATAGGCGTCCGACGGAATGGTGTAGGCTTTGCCGGAGGGAAAACTTCATAAAGCGAGTCGGTTGCCAGCGCCACATTCGCCATCGCCGCGATCAACAGTCCGCAGAACAACGGCCAGGTTATCGCGCGGGCCAAAACTTTCTTGGGAGGATGGTCGGTCGGTCGTGTCATACGGTTCAGTGAATGGTGATCGCGTAGTTCCATGTGCACGGAGCGTCCCACAGCATCCATCAATTGGACGGTGATGTCAAACGTGCCGGTCTGCGATGGCGTGCCAGCCAGCGTCCCGGTCGAGTCGGGATTGGACACCATCGTCAAACCCGACGGCAATCCCGTTGCAGACCAGGTATAGGGCTTGTGAATGGCCCGCCGGTCGACGCTGAAAGGAATGTTGATGGCGCTGGCAGTGGTGCCACGGCGGCAAGTACGGCGGCAGCGGCGACACCTGAAGCACCATTTCATATTCCAGATTCTGGATGTCCGCGCCGTTGGGATAAACGATCGGACGATTGGTGGTGCGCGTCAAACGACGCCCAGGCAATATAAGGGCAGTGCGCGGCTGTGTGGTTTCGTTCAGGAAACGGTTGGTGGTCAGGTCTTCTGAGGAAAGACTGCCGTTCAGGAAAATATTCCCGACCTTGTTGAAGGTAAAAGTCACTGGCGGGCTGATGGTTCCGGGACCCGCCAGCCCCGCATAGCCCGCATCCGCGGTGAAGTTTGGCGAAGTTTCCTCCGAAGACAATATTATTCGGGAGCGTCGCCGTGCATGTCCGCCGCTGAAATCGTCATATCCGGCGCTGTGACCACGCGCTGGAAATTCTGCGTCACCATCTTGCCATTGATGTCAACCAGCACCATCGAATAATTGTTCGTGACCGGCCGGAAGGTCTGGCCCGTGCAGCGAGTCGAAATCCGCCCGCACGAACTGCATCTTCTCGACGCCCTGATAGAAACCCGCCGCGGGGGTGGCGGTCCCGCAAGTGATCGGCTGCACGAGGAACGTGTGGTTCGTAAAGTAGGTCAAGCTGTATTGCGAGAGGATGACGGGGGCGGCGTAGTTGGTGGACGTATTGATGGAATTGGTGGGAATCGGAAGGGCGTTGGAAACCACCGCTCGCTGCATAGGCGGACTGGCAGGAATCAAACTGCCATCCGCATTGAGAGGCCGGAAGAACGAAATACTCGCCCGACGGCTGGGCCATGACGAACGTGTTTGTGAACGAGTTGGTGACCACCGTGCGGATACGGCGCGCCGTGTCGGCGAATAGGCCATTACCGTCACGATGGAGACGGTGGTGTTGGTGGTGTAATCCAGATGAATGGTGGGGCAGTTGAGAAAGCACGCCCGGAAAGCTGTTGAGGTTCCCATTGGTGATGACGTTGGCAAACGTTTCCTCATAAGTGGCCTGCCAGGCGGTTCCGACAATGTTTGAAGACACAGAGGCGACCGACGAGCCGATAGGGCGCGCCGTTGAGCAGGTTCGTGCCATAGACCACGTTCCAGTTGGTGACGATGGAATAATTCGTGACGCTTCCCGCCAGCACCACGTCCGGAAACAGCGTGGCAAACGTGGCCGGGGTCGTTGGTGGGAATGGCCGTCAGCAGCGAGTTCGAGATTGGAGGTGGTCAGAAACGTCTGCCCGCCCAGGTTGGTGGTCACCATCAAAGCGCCCGATGCCGGCGCTTCAAAGTTTATCCTGTTCGTGGTCAAATTATACCGCAGCCCCATCAAATCATCGCGGGTCAGGCTGGTGTAAAAACCGCCCGCCAATTCCAAGCCCCACGGACGCCACGGGCGTGTTCATCAGCCCAAACGGGTCTGCCGGAAAATTTCCGTCCATGAACAGTGGGTTGCTCTCCGGCCGCGGGCGCGCAATTCGGCCCGATATAAATTTGATAGGTGTAAAGCTCGTCATTGATGTAAGGCGAGTATTGAATCAGCGGCGAGCTGATTCGGCGCGCCGGGGACATATGCCCAGATTCCTCTGCCCACCACAAACTCCTCGTCAGTCGGACAGGGCGGGGGGAGTGGTGGTGGGCAGAAACGCCTGGAGCAGCACCCAGACGTAACGGTCCGGCTGTTCCAGCCCCAGATACGGCGTCATCATGCCACAACAAGGTGGATTTCAAATCCCTCAACCCCAGTCGCATACGCCGTGGTGTTGCGGTGCTGGGAATAATCCGGCAGCTCCGAAATCAACGGCGCTGAAGCCGTCCACCCCGATTCCATTGGTGGCAATGGCATTGGTGTAAAGGAATGAATTGTTGAGAATGGCAAACGCCTGGTCCACCGCCGCCACGCCGTTCGACCCGAAATAATCAAGAAAACTCGTGTCGCAGGCGTAAAACCACACCGTGGAGTTCGGCCGGTAGTCCTCGCCGATTTTCGCTCGGCCCGGTGCTCAACGGGGAGGAAATGCCAAAGGGAATCCCGAGGCCGGCGTTGAAGGGATTGAAACCGTTCGCCGTCGTCTGCCACGTGTCCGGCGCCTGTGCCGACCGGTATGATCCCCACAAATCCCCAAGCCGCCAGCAGGCCGGCGCCCAGCAGCGCCACGCACAAAAAATTTTCATCAGTTGCCGCATACAAATTTCATCAACGCTGAAGCATCACGCGGTAGTAACCCGCCGGGCTGCCTCCGACATAAATCGAATCGTTCGTGCCCGCCGCAAACCGCGGCGCGCCCAGATTGCTCCACCCCGCCGTCAGGTTCGACTTGGCCATGCACCTGATACGTGCGGCCCGGCTGCGTGTTCCAATTCAGAAACATTCCCTGCGGCGTTTTGACGAGCGCCGTTTGCAGCCACGTGGCCGGATCAAACGGATTGCCGCCGCTTAGGAACACATTGAGCAGCGTCGGCCCGCCCGCCGCAACCGGCGACGCGGCTGACGGCCAGTTGTTCGTGTAATAATGGCCATTGACATACCCGCCGTAAAATATTGCCATCCATTCATACGGAATGCCGCCCCAGTTCAAACCGCTCCAGGTCGTGCCGCTGGCCGACGGCGACATCGGCGAGCGGCGGCTGTCCGTCGTCACATAATCCAATGTGAACGAATGCGTGCGTTCGTCTGTCAGCCCATTCGCCGCCGTCATCGTCCACACATTGCTCGCCGTCAACCGCCGCCGGCGCGACCGCCCCATCCACATAAACTTCATAATTCGAAACGGAAATGCCCAGCAACGCCGGCCAGGTCACCATGAGTTGAGGCTGATAGACCCCGTTGCTCAACGCGAACGGCGCCCAGACAAACGGCGCGCTCATCGGCTGCAACACCGCCGCCACGTTGACGTAGCGTTGCGCGTATAAATCAAATCCGTATTGCAGCCCCGTGAAACTGGTCCACGCCACGAGGAATTGGCTCGCGCCGTCCGAGGCCACCGCCGGCTCCATTTGCGAATTGACGGTGGTGGTGTTCACGCGGAATTCGCCGCCGACCAGCGCGCCGTTGCCGTGCAAAAATTGCCCGAACACGCCCTCGCGCGAGCCGTCCTGGCCCAGGCTGGTCCACACCACCAGATAATCCGACGCCAATCGAACTGATCCGCGGCAAGTATTGGTCGCCGTAAACATGCGAATTCACCCGCACCGGCCGCGCCGCCGGCACGCCCGTGCTCGAAAAGGAACGCGCGTAAATATCCCAGACTGTTGTCCGAATTCGCCACGTCGCGCGCGCCCCAAGCCACCATGAAACCGCCATCCGAACCGGCGGCCACCGCGGGACTCGCGCACGGATTGGAATCCACATTCACCAGAAATTCATTGGTGGTTCCAGCGCCGTTGATCGCGGGCACTCCGTTGCTCTTGTAAAGCCGCGCGTAAATATCCACACTCGGCCGCGGCAACGCGCCGGCGGTGTAAGACGCCGTGTTGTTTCCCCAATTCGGCGCGGTCGACGCGCTCCTGTTCCGACACCCACGCCACGACAAATCCGCCGCCGGCCAGCGCCGCCACCGCCGGATCGCGCTGGTTGTAGGCCGTGAATTGATTGATCAAAAACTCGCCGCCGATTTTCTGGCCGGTCTGCGAAAAAATCTGGCCATACACATCCTGCATGCTGTTGGAACCCGCCTCGTAAAAACTGCTCCACACGACCACGACGTTGCTGTTGTTCAGCACGGCCACGGCGGGGTTGATCTGGTAATTGCCGGTGAACGTGTTGACCATCACGTCCGTGGTAGTCAGAAAAACGTTGCTCGAATTCAGAAACCTCGCGTAAATGTGCTGGTTCACCCCTTCCACCCCGCCCTGCCAGACAAAAACCGCGCCGCCATTTTTCAACAGCGCCACGCGCGCGTTTTCCTGGTCGTTCGTGCCCTGGACATTCACCCGGAATCCGACCAACGTGGCGGGACAGGGTGCCGGGTCCAGCCGCGTCGCGCTGATGCCCCAGCCGCTGCCGTCCGTGGCCAGTTGTCCTGCCACACCAGGAAATCCGCCGTTGGCGTTCAGCGCAACATCGGGCAGAACCTGGTCGCCCGGGAGCGAGCCGGCGATGGCGTATTCCGTCCCGTTAGTGGCGTAATAATTGGTCTGGGCCTGCCCAAAAACGGCGGCGGGAATCAAGAGGAACAAGCCTCCACAAAAACAAAAGGCGGCCTTGCGGGCAAATGACAACGGCATAAACGACTTGTTCGCGGAACCTAAATCCGCCGGCGCGTTTTGTCCAAAAATTCGCCCGGCAAAACGCGGCCCGCGCGGCTGCCTGCGCAGCCGCGCCTGCGCGGTGACCCGCCGTTCCGTGATCCATCGAACTTTGCAAACTCATGTTCTTCTTTCAAATCAAAATGCCGCCTGCCGCTCGCGCGGCGCTTCCGCTTCCAGCGCGGCCAGCATTCCCTTGAATCCCCACCGCGCAAACAATTCGCGCAGCCGCCCGGCGTCCGCCGGCTTTACCGCCAGTGCCGCCGGCAAAAAATCGCACGGCAAATCATCCTGCAGCCGCGTCAATTTCTGGTTGCGCCGCACGGCGTCCGCCGCCCCGCCCAACGCCGCGCGCAGTCTCTCCGGCTTCACTTCGTCCAGCCGCGCGAACAATTCCGCGACCGACCCAAACCGGTTCAACAAATCCGCCGCCGTCTTCGGCCCCACGCCGGGCACGCCCGGAATGTTGTCCACGCTGTCGCCCATCAGACTCAACCAGTCCACGATTTGCGACGGCGCGCACGCCGGTCTTTGCGCGAACCTGCTCGTCCGTCCAGATCGCTTCGCTCTTGTCGTTCGGGTTCAACAATCCGACCCGCGCCGACACCAACTGCATAAAATCCTTGTCCGCGCTGGCAATGACCACCGTCATGCCCGCTTCCGCCGCACGCCGCGCCAGACACGCGATATAATCGTCCGCCTCAACCCCGTCGCGGCAATACGACGCGATGCCCGCCGCGTTCAACCAGGCGACCATTTCATCGAGCTGCGGCCTCAAATCGTCCGGCATCTCCGGGCGCTGCGCCTTGTATTCCGGCAGCGCCGCCGTGCGTTCCGCGCTCAATCCGCCGTCCCACACCACCATCATCAGCGCCGGCTCCAACGCCGCGCGCATTTTTCCCAGCATCTTGACGAAGCCGTAAATGGCATTCGTCGCCACGCCCGCCGGCGACCGCAATCCGCGTATCGCGTGAAACGCGCGATAGGCGTAGGCGTGCCCGTCAACAATCAGCAGCCGCGCAACCGGGTGACATAAGTCACGGGTGACAGGAACCAAGTTGCGTCGCGACGCCGGTTGCTTCCGCCGCTTCGTCACGCCGCACGCATCACTGTCATTTCGCCGGCGTCACGATGAGCGCGCTCACCGGACTGTTCGTGCCTGGCGTCACCATCTTTTGTCCAACCCCATTTGGCTGCTGCGGAATCGTCAGCGGGTTGAACGGCAGTTCGTCATCCGAATGCAGCCGGTTGCCCGCCGGATCAATAATCGTTGCCGTCACAAAAATCATCAGATTTTTCTTCAGTCGTTGTTTTGGACTGGCTTTGAAACAGCCGCCCCAACAGGGGCAAATCGCCCAGGAACGGCACCTTGTCCTTCGTGGACTGCACCGACGATGAAATCAATCCGCCCAGGCTGACGGTCTGGTTGTCCCAGACGTTGACCGTGGTGACGACTTCGCGCGCGGTGAATTTGGGCAGCGCGGTGGGCACCTGCACCACGCCGCTGACACCGGGAACCACCGGCGGCGTGTCGTATCCGTCGAATTCCAACAATGAAGGAATCAACGTCAGGTTGATCGTGTAGCCGTCCGCCAGGACAACGGGCACAACGTCCAGCGTCGGGCCAATCTCAACTTGCGTCGTTTCCGGCGAAATCTCCGCCGTGCCCACACTCTGAATTGACCACTTGCGCCCGCGCGGAGGCGGACATGAACAGCAACGCGGCGATCACGCACAAAGTTGAAAGTCCGGCCGCAGTTTTGTTTATTCGTTTAGCTCTCATGGTTCGCTTGGGTTTATTTCGATTTGGATAAATAGTCACGGTCAGAAGCCGCCGCCACCACCACCGCCGCCGCACCCCGCCGCCGACGCCTGCCAACGCCGCCGATGCCGCCGTGCCGGCGCCGTGCCGGTGCCGCCAACGGCTTGTCCGAATTGATAACTCGATAACGACATTCTGAAGGTCCGTGGCTTTCATTTGTGTCTGGCGTCCGCTAATGGTGGTGACCTCCGGCTCGGCCAGCGTTTCCACTCCGTTGCGCTGCTCCAGCGCGTGAATCACCACGCGGAAATTCGGGTCGGTCATGATGCCGGTGATGGTGGCCAGCGTGGGGCCGGTGTTTTCCAGGCCGCCCGTCAGGAGTTGATCGGTGGCTGAAGACGCAATCTGGCTGGCCGTTGAGTTGCCGGGAAAGCTGCCCAAGGGATTGGCCGCCGAGACCGGCACGTTGAGCGAAGGCGCGCTGCCGCCGTTGGCGACGACATTGCCATTGATGAAGTTGCCCAGATACCAGTCGAAACCCAGGGCGGCGTTGTCATTCTGCTGGATCTCAATGAACCGGGCCTTGATATGGATCTCCGGCGCGACCTGGTTCAAAACTTGAATCACGCGCTCGATGGTGTCCAGTTCACCCGGCGTGGCTTTGACAAACAGCAATCCCAGCCGGTCGTTGAAGGCCACGCTCCTGCCGCCCGTGGACAAATTCACACCGATGGTGTTGAAGAAATCTTTCGCATCGGTGGCGTTTTGCGACGTGGCATCCCGGCTTGTCAGATAAGTAAGGCCACCGCCACCGCCGCCACCATTAGCGCCACCGCCACCATTAATGCCACCACCACCGCCACCACCACCTGAAATATTCACCCTGGCCAATGAAATACTGCCACCACCGCCGCCGCCGCCGCCATTGTTATTCCCAAAGCCGCCGCCGCCGCCATTGTTATTCCCAAAGCCGCCGCCGCCGCCATTGTTATTCCCAAAGCCGCCGCCACCGCCGCCAAAGCCGCCGCCGCCACCGCCAAAGCCGCCGCCGCCGCCGCCAAAGCCGCCGCCGCCACCGCCAAAGCTGCCGCCGCCACCAGAGCCGCTACCGCCTGTCGACCGCGGGAAATGGAGAAAACGATTGAACGCCCTGCATTCCCTGGTAAAACGTGTTCGGATCAATCTTGAACACGCGCATCTCCAGCGTCGGCGGTTCCGGCCCGGTGTTGGGCTTGCCCGAAAAAATAACGCCCTAATCTTCCACGGAGTATTTGATGCGATTGCCATTGCTGTCCGTCGCCAGCAATATGACGGCGTCCAAGACATCGGACAGCCGCACGTTGCTCAACGTCAATCTTGACCATGAAGTCGCCGGAATCGAGCTGCTGGGATGTTCCGGCGCCGGCGTTGAGATCCCGCATCGGGCAGGCCGGTGGCCGGGTTGATGTCCGGCAGCACCCCCTCGGCGCCACCGCCGCCCCCGCCGCCCCTGCCGCCACCACGAGCACCGCCTCCCGTAATACCGCCACGGCCGCCTTGCCCGTTTGCCGGGGTTGCAGTGGTTGCCGTGGCTTCGTTGGGAGGGGCTTCCACGTTTGGATTGAACAGGAAGTTGACGCCCTTCTTTTCCGGGTCGCGCGCCTTGGATTCGAGATCAGATAGCGGATGATTTCACTCAAGGGAATGCCGTTTGCCCATTCATCAGGCGTCTTGTCCAGCACGATGGTGTCCAGTTTGTGGAAAATCACTTCGCGCTTGTCGCTGGTATGGACGAGGTTGGTTTGGGCATAAGGATTGTCACTCTTGGGCAGATTGAGCGGCGAGTCGTAATTGGGGATGCCGCCCTTCGGGGTCCATCCCTTTTCAACCGTCACCATGGAGTTCTGCGCGTCAACCGTGCGATCGTGTTCTATGCGGCCGTAGGCGGCTTCCCGGCACCAGATTCAAATAGTAAGACGCGGCAATAGTTGTCCGGGTCGAGTTTCAACGCCATGGTCAGCTCGGTTTCCGCGTCCTCATATTTGCCCGCTTCGTAGAACAGCTTGCCGTTCTGCACGTGCGTCGCGGCATTCGTCCTGTTGACCAAGATGTCGCCTGAATTGTTTGGATTGTGGCCTGGTCGGGCATTCTGCCGGTCATGCTGGCGGCGAGCTGGTCGTTTTGCCGCTTGAAGGCCAGCGCGGCGGGATTGTTGGGGTCCACCTTCAATACGCGCATCACTTTCTCGGTCGGCCTGTTGGAAGTTGCCCCGTGGCCTGGGCCTGCCGGGCCAGCTCAAGCCGCGTGGACGCCAGGCCGGAAACGGTCTGTGCGGTTTCGGCGTCAATGCCCGAACCAATTTCGAGGACAAGCGTGAAGGCGTCCTCGTAAAGCTTGGAGGCGCCGGTCAGGTCGCCGCGCGCGGCGGCGGCTTTGGCGTCCTCCAGCTTCTGGCGGAGCACGATGGTGTTGGCCTGGTTCAGAATTGCCCGGTTGACAGCCAGGTCCGCCGCGCTGGTTTGCGCGGACGCCGCGCCAGGGAAGGCGGCGAGAACAAAAAGACCGAGCGATAGTAAAACTGCTTTTGTCATGGTGTATTCAGATTTGTCGTGAACCGGCGTTGCGTCACACGGGTATTTTTTTTCAAATTATCAGGGCGCGTATGTCTTCGTCCATCTTTTTTGATTTGACTGCGCATACAATACCACCTCGTTTTGGTCAATGCCAATGATATAGTAGTTTTCGCCGCCAAATTTTAAGGGGCTGCCGACGCGCAAATCCGGAAAAGTTAAATTGTCCGGGGGATACGCCAGATCGGCGGTGTAGCCGTCCACGCGGCGGAATGGACTTGGCCTTCGAGAGCGTCACGGTCCCGCCCTCGCCGGCCAGTTTCAATTCCAGCTCGTCGGGATTTTCCGGCGGTCCTTTGATAGCGACGAGTTTGAAGCTTTCGTCTTTGCCGGTCACCGTCTTGTCCGACACGGCTTCACCCACCGCGAGATAATGGCGCCGCAGCCTGCGTTCCCACGCTATTGACGCGGCCTGGTCCTCCTCAACAAACGTGTAAAGACCGCCGAGTTGCGTTCGTCGTCGCGGATTCCAGCGTGATGGTGAAATAGAGCGGTTGGATGTTGGTCACGACGATGGCGCCGGGGCCGAACTTGGTGTCATTGTCTATCTTTTTCAGCTTGCCGTTCTTGTCCACCATCCATGGCACCGGGTTGAACAGCTTGTTCGTCGTTGACAAATCCAGTGTCGGCGTCACGGCCAGCCGGCTCACGGCGTCGTCTTGCGTCTTCAAATTCAAATCCGGCAGCGGCAGGGGGGTCTTCGGGAAAAACGAGCCGCTCAAATTTTCCATTTTCTCCTTGTCGGCCTCGAGGACAAACCACATCGCCACCAACAGGCCCACCAGACCCAGCAGCACGGCGCCGAGCAGAATTTTTTCGTAATGGTTTTTGATGAATTGCATGTGCGTTCAATTCCCCGGCGTCAATTTCACCATCTCGATTTCCATCGTCACGCGCAACAATTGCTCGTTCAAAAACGCCAGCGCCCCGCCTCCGCCCCTGCCGGCGGCGGGCGCGGGGTGCGGCATCGCGGCAGCGGCGCCCGCCGGCTGGACGTTGACGGACCGGACAATCGTTCCGTGCTGCGAGGCGGCCAGCGCAATCAGCACCTTTGCCATCTCCGGCGTGAAGGCGCGGAATGTCACCTGATACGGCTTCAGCACCGCCAGGTTGTTCGCGTAGGGAAGCTCGTTGATGTAATCGCTTTGCTGTCCCTTGGCGTCGTCCTCCGACACACGGACGCGCTGGATGCCTTCGAGTCCGTTAACGCGCGCGGCAATCAGAATTTCCGAAATGGCCGCGACGTCGCCGAGCTGTTCGGACAGCGGTTTGAGGCTGCCGGCGGCAAACTTCACCGCCCCGTGTTCCGCCTGGAATGAGAAACCGTAGGCGGGCGGCAGGCTGACCCCCGCCGCGGCGGCCTCGCTTTGCAGCCGGGCAATCGTCCGGCTCAACGAATCGCCAAACAACTGGGGCGAGAGCTGGCCGTTGGCCGGGTTGGGGATGGGCGCGATCGGCTTGAAATGATTTCTCGCCCCGTTCATCCATTCGCGGAGCCTCGTCTCCTGCTCCTGCGCCAGTTTGATGTTGTTGACCTTGTCGTTGCCCGGCAGGGGTTTCACGCTGTTGATTTGTTTCAGCGTGCCATAAATTTTGTCCAGCCGGTCGAATGCGTCGTTGTTGCGCTGCCAACTGCTGTAGGTATAAAAACCCGCCCCGCCCAGCAGCGCCAGAGCGATGACGCCGCCGATCGAAAAAAACAGGTTTCGTTTGATCCAACCCATATCCTTATAATTTCAGCGGCTTGGCCAGTGTGACGGTCAGGCCGAAGGTGAACGTGCTGTTGGATTCGTCCACCATGAGGTTTCCGGTGAGACCCGTGGTTTTAGGGTCGAACAATGTGGTTTCCTTTTTAAACTCGCTTTCAACCGTGTAGGCGATCTGGTTGTTGGCTGCGGGGTCGCCGGTAAAGGCGCTCAAATTGATTGAGCGCAAAACCAGCGTGAAAGTAATGAGAGGTTCAGGCGCGACATTGGTGGTTGCCAGGGTCATTGCAGATGTCGTGACCGCCGCCGTGGCTGCTGGAGCCGGGGCCGGGGTTGGCGCCGGGGTCGGCGCCGGGGTCGGCGCCGGCGGCGCCGCTGGTTGCCCTGCGCCGCCCGCCTGGGCGTCAAGCCTGGCCTGTTCGGCCGCCGCCGCCGCCAACTCCGCCGCGTCCTTCTTGGCCCGTGCGGCTTGATCGCGTGCGTTCTGTTCAAGGAGGCGGCGCATGCGCTCGGACTCCGCCGCGGCCCTGTCCACCGGCGCGGCCACCGGTGCGGCCACATCGCCGCCGGCGTTGCCGGCAGCGGGAAGGGCGCTCGGAATGGCAATCACGCCCGTCGCCATGACATCAATCCATACGCCGGCTTGAATGTCCGGCCGCCTCTCGGCCAGCTTTTTTCTAATTTCCTCTTCGGAACGCAGGAGCACCTGGCGCGTTTCCGTCAGCGTGTTGACCCAATAATACTGATCATCCATCCAGGATGTGACTTGACCAACCTCGTTCGAAGCCACGAGAAGCGCGTCATTGGCCCTTTTCATCTGCTGCGCCTTGACCTGCGCTTCCTGCACTTTCGGATCCAGGGTGTTGATTTCATCCTGCTTGGCTGCCGCCAGTTTTTGGAACAGGAATCCGATTGAAAAGGCCACGAGCACGAGGCTAAACACGGTGGCCATCAGATACGGCTTCTTCTCGTTGAACGTCCGCCAGCGCAGCGTGGTGTCCGGCATCAGGTTCATTTCCACGGGGCAGTTCGCCAGGTTCCGCAACGCCACGCCGACGACTTCGCCAAACGAATGGGCCACATGGGACAGCCCCTCCAGGTTCACCGCCGGGTCAATCTGCACATTGCGGAACGGATTGAAATACTCGGGCTGGATGCTGACCTTGTCGCTGCTCAATTTTTCCGCGAAAAACTGCGCCGCGTACGGCATGATGCTCGCGCCGCCGGCCAGATACAATTTTTGCGGCATCGCCCCGCCCTGCTGCCCGCGGTAGAACTGCATCGTCTGGTTGACCTGGATGTGCAGCTTGGTCATGAACTGGCGCGCAATTTTTGAAATTTTCGCCTGGTTCTCGTTTTCCGGCTCCTCATACGCGCCGCCCAGGCTCACGAAGCCCTCGGCAATTTTGATCTGCTCGGCCACTTCAAATTTCAACTTCGCCTCGTTCGCGAAATCCTGGGTGATGGCGTTGGCGCCGAGGTTGATGCTGCGCGAAAACACCTTCCCATTCTCGAAGAACAGCAGGTTGCTCGTCTTGGCGCCGATGTCCAGCAGCATGGCGCATTCCTCGATGTCGCCGTAATTGTAACGGAAGGCGTTGCAGAGCGCGGCGGGCGAGGCGTCGCACAATTGCAGCCGCAGCTTGGACTTCTCCGCCACGCGGAACAGCCCCTCGACGATCTCGGACTTGATGGCGACCAGCAGCACTTCCAGCTCGCCGCTGGCCGCGGTGCCGAGGATTTGATAATCCCACACGACTTCCGAAAGCGGGAACGGCACGTTCTGCTGCGCCTCGTATTGGATGATCTGCGTCACCTTGCCGCCCTCCACCGGCGGCAGCTTGACGAACTTGGAGAAGACATGGAACCCCGGCGCGCAGACGTTCACGTTCTGCGACTTGGTTCCCATTTCCGCCAGCGCCTCCTGCAGCGCCTTGAGAATGGCCGCCTCGCGCGACGGTCTCCTGCGCGCCCTCGGGGCCAAGCGGCTTGATGCTGAAATTCTTGAGGAGCAGACCGCCGGCCTCGTTGATTTCAAAATCGGCCAGCTTGAGGTTGCCGGCCCCGAAATCCACCGCCAGAAATGATTTTGTGTTCAACATCGCCGTTCGTGTTGCCGCGACGCGCGACACACCCGCGCTTTCGAGGGTAATCGTCGGCGGCAACCCATACTGACTAACGGAAATATTCGCGCGCCGGTCAAATAGAAATCGCCGGCAAAATGAAAAAAGTTCCGCGCGCCGCCAATTAAACATTGCATCCGGCGTCCAACTTTGGCTTCATGCCCGCGTGCTGAAACAAATATCAACCGCGAATCGCCGCATGACGATCTTGTATTCGGGCAGCGTGCAGGGCGTCGGCTTTCGCTATACCGCGAGGACCGTCGCCGCCGGATTTGATAGTCACCGGGACCGTGCGCAATCTGCCCGACGGCCGCGTCGAATTGATCGCCGAAGGGCCGCGCGAGGAACTGGAAGCCTTCCGCGCCGCCATCCGCGACTCCGGGCTGAATCATTTCATCCGCGACGAACAGGTGGCCTGGGGCGGCGCGCAAAATGAATCGCGCGGTTTTGAAATCGTCCACTCATCGCAATGAAGTTCGCAATCATCGCTGACATCCATGGAAATCTGGAGGCGTTCCAAACCATTTTGAAGGACGCCAAGGAACCAGAACCCCACGCATTACATCTGCCTGGGCGACATCGTCGGCTACAACGCCAACCCCAAGGAATGTCTCGAAATTGTCCGCGAAATGAACATGCCCTGCGTCAAGGGCAATCACGACGAATACTGTTCCACTGACGAGGCGCTCGACGGTTTCAACCCCGCCGCCGCCGCCGCGGTCCACTGGACGCGCGCGCAATTGAGCCAGGAGGAGAAGGACTGGCTGCGCGATCTCAAATTCACCCGGGTGGTCTCCAACTTCACCGTCGTCCACGCCACCCTCGATGCGCCGCAACGCTGGGGCTACGTCTTTGACAAGCTCGCCGCCGCCGCCAGCTTCCCCTACCAGAACACGCAGGTTTGCTTCTTCGGCCACACCCACGTGCCCGTCGCCTTCATGCGCGACACCGCCGTCCGCGGCGGCACCTATTCCAAATTCAAGGTGGACCCGTCCAAGAAATATTTCGTCAACGTCGGCGCCGTCGGCCAGCCGCGCGACAACAATCCCAAGGCCGCCTACGTGATTTACGACGTGGACGCCGGAACGATTGAACTGCGCCGGCTCGAATACGACATTCCCGCGACCCAGAAAAAAATCCTCGCCGCCGGCCTGCCCGAACGCCTCGCGGAACGGCTCGAATATGGGCGGTGAAATTCCGGGTTCGAAGCTCCAAATTCCAAACTTCAACCGGCGGCGCGGCGGCCGGTTTTGGAATTGGGTTCCGGGAATTTCTTTGGAACCTGGAATCGGGAGCCTGGAACATTGAAAATATTAATCCTCAAGCCCAGTTCGCTGGGCGACGTGATTCAGGCGCTGCCCGTGCTGCGGTTGTTGAAGCTGCATTTTCCCGGCGCGCAAATTTACTGGTGGATTGATTCCGCGCTCGCGCCGCTGTTCGAAAACGATCCCGACCTGGCCGGCATTGTCCGCTTTGAACGCCGGCGCTGGGCCTCGCCGCGCCACTGGCCGGAAATGCTCCGCAGCATCCGCTGGATGCGCGGACAGAATTTCGATCTCGTGATTGATCTTCAATGCCTCGCGCGCAGCGGCGCGTTCGCGTGGCTCGCCAATGGAAAATTTCTCGCCGGCCTCGACGAAGTCCGCGAAGGCGCGCGCGGATTCTACGACATCGCCGTCCGCCGCGCCTCATTTCACACGCACGCCGTGGACTGGTATTTGTCCGTGCTGCCGCCGCTCGGCGTGCCCGTTCACAAAAATTTCATCTGGCTGCCGGAACGTCCAGCCATCGCCGCCGAAGTCAGACGCAAATGGCCCTTTGGAGTTCAAGCTTCGGCTTGTCCGGGCGGCACGCTGAAGCGTGAACTCCAACCATTGATCGCCCTCCAGCCCGGCGCGCGCTGGCGGACCAAACGCTGGCCGGCGGAAAACTATGCCGAACTCGTCCGGCTTGCTCGCGGCAAAATTCCCCGGCGCGCGTTTCGCCATTCTCGGCGCCGCCGAAGACCGTCCGCTCGGGGAAGTTATTTCGCTCGCCGCGCCGGACGGCTGTTTGAATTTATGCGGCCAGACTTCGCTGCCCGAAATGGTCGAGTGGCTGCGGCTCTGCGATCTGATGATCACAAACGACACCGGCCCGATGCATGCCGCCGCCGCGCTCGGCAAACCGCTCGTCGCGCTGTTCGGCCCCACCGAGCCGCGCCGCACCGGGCCTTATGGCCGGATGGAAGACGTTTTTCGCATCCCGCTTCCTTGTTCGCCCTGCTTCAACGGATATTGCACCTACGAAAAACCGAACGAATGTCTGAACGCCATTTCACCCGCGATGGTCTTGGAGCGCGCTGAACACCGCCTTTTCCGTTCAAGTCTCCGGGACAATCCGCCGATATAAACACAAATAGTGTCGGGAAATAATGGTATTACCGTCCTGTTTGAACGCCGGGCGCCGCACTGCGGCGCGGGCGGAAAAGTGATATAATATGAGCACATCATTCACGGCGTGCGCCTGCAAGCCGGCGGACAAAATGCAGATGCTCTTTGTGGACGACGAACCCGCCGTGCTCAAGGTGTTGAACGCCACGATGCGTCCCATGGCCAATGAATGGGACATGCACTTCGTGGAAAACGGCGAGGACGCGCTCGCCTTGATTCAGCGGCAGCCGGTGGACGCCGTCATTTCGGACATGCGGATGCCGGGCATGAACGGCGTGCAATTGCTCAACCACGTCCTGCGATTGCACCCGCAGGCGATACGCTTTATTTTGTCCGGCTACTCGGATTTTCAGGACATCATCAGTTGCGCCGGAGTGTCGCATCAGTTTCTGCACAAGCCGTGCAATCTGATGAATCTTCGTGACAGCCTGAAGCGCGCCACGCAGCTCAAACGCCAGTTGCATCATGGCAAACTCTGCACGCTGGCGGCCCGCCTGGTCAACCTGCCGAGCATGCCCGACCTTTATGTCGAAATCATGGACGCACTGCTGTCGCCCACGTCCACCATTCAGCGCATCGCGGACATCTCCGCCAAGGATCCGGCATTGACTGCGAAGCTGCTGCAATTGTCCAATTCGGCCTTCTTCGGCATCAACCGCACGGTCAATTCGGCCAGCGAAGCCGTCCAGTTTCTCGGCGTGGGGGTGATCCAATCGCTGGCGCTGGCCATTCCCTTGTTCAACGCCTTCGACCGCCGCAAATGTCCCGCGTTCCCGCTGGATCAAATTTGGAATCACAGCGTCCAGACCGGCGTCATTGCCCGCCGGCTTGCCCGCGAACCCTCCGAATCCATGCCCCCGCCGGAGCAGGCCTTTACCGCCGGCTTGTTGCATGACATCGGCAAGCTCATCCTCGCCGACAGCTTGCCGCAGGAATACGGGGCCATCCTCGCTGAAGCCCGGGAACGCTCGGAGCCGCTCATGCTGGCAGAAAAACGCTGCTTCAAAGCCACGCATGCGGAAGTCGGCGGCTACCTGCTCGCCTTGTGGGGGTTGCCGTTCCCGATGGTGGATGCTGTGGCCCATCATCACGAACCGGGCCGCGCGCAGGGCACCGGCTTCGATCTCACCGGACTCATTCACGTGGCCAGCGCTTTTCAACACGAACGCGCTAAACAGCCCGACCTCATTTCCAGCTCGATTGACTCGGATTACATCCAAAAAACCGGCATGGCCGCCCGGCTCGAAAATTGGCGGAACACCTTGCGGGATGAAGCGGTGGAGTAAGCCCGACGCAGAATTGGAAACGGCGGATGACGGTGTCAACCCGCGATTTATGCCCCCTTGAAGCGAATCATGCTCCCGGGCGTTGCAATATTTCACCTTGGAATCGCAAATGCCTGACGCGATTTCTCCCGCAATTGTCTTGGAGCGCGCCGGATGGCAATTGACTTTGCACTGAAATTATCCGGGAGACAGAGTCAATCTTGGCGGGGACATAATTGGGCTTCTTGAAAGGGCGGGATTAATTCAGACAAAGGGCCAAGATTGTTTACGTTTTGGGCTGAAAATAGTTTCAAATGAATCTGCCGCTGATGTGTCATACAATAGGAACACGTCAACAACCACTATGACTGAATTCAAATTCTTCTGTCCACGTTGCGGCAAACAAATTCAATGCGACACGAATTATTGCGGCTCGCAAATCAACTGTCCGGCCTGCCAACAGCCCATCACCGTGCCGCCGCCGGCTTCTCCGGCAGCGCCAATACCGCAACAATCCGCCGGGTCACCCGCTGGCAAACCGCCAGCCGCGGGCAACCGAAAGCCGTTTTTTGTCTTCGCAGCCGTTGTGGCTTTGATTTTCTTCGCGGCGGGTGTGGCGTTGGTTTTGTTTCCCCAATTGCGGGGGCGTCCCGCGGGGCTGGCCGCCTACTGGCCGGCGGAAGGAAATGCCAGAGACAAGATCGGGCATCATAATGGAACGATGATTGACGGCGCCGGCTACGATGTTGGTGAAGTGGGGCGTGCCTTCAGTTTCGATGGGAAAGGCCAATATGTGAAAATCCCCCCATCCGCCGGCCTGAATCCAGGCGGACAGTTAACGATTGAGTTTTGGATGAAGGCGGCCCCAGGCAATCCGGTGAGTTCTTTTCAAGGGCTGGTCACCAGCGATTATTATGGTGTCGAAATTGCGAACGGGGTTTCGTTTTATGTCAGCAGCGACCACGGAGGGTCATGGGCAATCTCCCCCCACGCGTCCCTCTCCGCAGGCGTGTGGCACCACGTTGCCGGCACCTATGACGGCGCCATAGTGCGGCTGTATATTGACGGCCAGCCGCTGGGAATGGCGCTGAAACATATTGGAGCAATTTCTCCCCTGCCATCGGGCAGCTTTGTGGCCATCGGCTCGGAAGACGGTCGCACACAGTTTGCCGATTGCGTTGGCAGCCGATATTTCAACGGGTTGATTGACGAGGTCCGTATTTACGATCGCGCTTTGTCGGCAAGCGAAATCAAGGCTATCTACGACAAAAGATGATTGCCGGATTGTTCATCCATCTTCATTGGCATCCAGAGCGACGGATTGGATATTGAAATCCGCAAAAACTTCTGGAGCCGGTGAAGAAAATGGTGAATCGCGGAAGGGAAATTCCTTTCATCCGCCGGCGACCGGCGGGCGCAAGCTCACCAGCGTCGCGCCCCAGCCTCCAAACTGCGGATGGTCCAGCGTGAACGAAACCACCTCCGGATGCCTTTTCAAAATCGCGTGGACCGTCCGGCGCAAATTGCCGATGCCCTTGCCGTGGATGATGCGCACCTGCAGGATGCCGCGCGCCTGGCACGCCGCCAGATAATCCGGCACAAGGTCCTTCACCTCGCGCGGATCAAACGTGTGCAGATCCAGCACGCCATCAATCGGCAGTTCAATCGGTTCGTCGCTCATTGCCTTTGAAGCGGCGTCTCGGCAGAGCGCCGCCGCCGTTTTGAAATGCGGTTTTCTGCCGAAAGCCGCTACGCCAGTTTTGTTTTCTCCCAGGACTTCGCCTGGCGTTTGTTTTTCAATTCATCCGCCAGTTGCTTCGCGCGGGTTTCATTCAGCAGCGCGCCCATCATAGTGCCTTGCCTGCCGGCTTGGAAGCATCTAACCGGTCAGCGCGGCGCAACCACGCTTGCCTGCCCTGCCGTGCCGCGTTAGCTTGGCGACGTGACTTCCGCCGATCAGATTCCGCCCGAGCCGGTGTTCGACGTTCCGCGCAACCCGGTTTTTGCCACCACACACTGGTCGCTCGTGCTCTCCGCCCGCGACCCGCAATCCCCGCAGTCCGCGGCCGCGCTCGAAAAACTCTGCCGGACGTATTGGTTCCCGCTCTATGCCTACGTCCGGCGCGGCGGCGGCTCGAAGGAGGACGCCGAGGATCTGACGCAGGCGTTCTTCGCGCGGCTGCTCGAAAAAAAAATTCTGGACTCGGTGCGGCAGGAGCGCGGACGTTTCCGCACCTTTCTGCTCGTTGCACTCAAGCGGTTCATGGCGAATGAATGGCATCGCGCCCACGCGCAGAAACGCGGCGGCTTTCAAACCCCGGTCCCCCTCGACACAGAACTCGCGGAACGAAAACTCCAGAAGGAAATTGCCGCGCCGGAAATTTCCCCCGACCGCGATTACGAGCGCCGCTGGGCCTTGGCGCTGCTGGAGCAAACCCTGTCGCGGCTGCGCGCGGAATTCCAGCGCGCCGGAAAAATTTCAGAATTCGAGCGGCTGAAAGATTTTCTCACGGCGGACAGCAAGGAAATTCCCTACGCCGCCGCCGCCGCAGAACTGGGCATGAGCGAAAGCGCGTTGCGGGTGGCGGTCCACCGGCTGCGCCGGCGTTACCGCGATTTGTTCCACGAGGAAATCGCCCACACGCTGGCCGGGGACGAAAGCGTCGAGGACGAATTGCATCATCTGCTCGATGTGTTGAGCGGCTGAATTTTTGTAACGCTTTACTGCAATTCCGTAAGTAACGGGCGATGAGCCAAGATTCAAAATGCAAACGCTGCGGCGCGCCGATCCCGCCGGATTCGCCGGAGGGCCTCTGTCCGCGCTGCCTCATGGCGGTGAACCTGTCTCCGCCGACGGAAGTCGCCGGCGAAGCCGGACCGGGTGGAACGCGGGTGATCCGGCCACCGCTGCCGGTGGACGAAGTCGCCAAATTATTTCCGCAACTGGAAATTCTTGAATGCCTGGGCCGCGGCGGCATGGGCGCGGTCTACAAGGCGCGCCAGCCGCGGCTGGACCGGCTGGTGGCGCTGAAAATCCTCTCGCCGGAAAAGCAGGGCGAACCGCAATTCGCCGAACGTTTCGAGCGCGAGGCCCGGGCGCTGGCCCGGCTGAACCATCCGAACATCGTCACCGTTTATGATTTCGGCGAGGCGCAGGGACATTTTTATCTGCTGATGGAATTCGTGGACGGCCTGACGCTGCGGCAGTTGCTGCAAACGCGGCAAGCTCTCGCCCGCCGAGGCGCTCGGCATCGTCCCGAAAATCTGCGAGGCGCTGCAATATCGCCCACGAACAGGGCATCGTCCACCGCGACATCAAGCCGGAGAACATCCTGCTCGACAAACAGGGCCGGGTGAAGATCGCCGACTTCGGCATCGCGAAAATCCTGGACGACGGACGGGCGCACGAACGCTGACCGGCGCGAACAGACGTCGTGGGCACGCCGCATTACATGGCGCCGGAACAGGTCGAGCATCCGCAGACGGTGGATCATCGCGCGGACATTTATTCGCTCGGCGTCGTGTTTTACGAAATGCTCACCGGCGAACTGCCGCTGGGAAAATTCGCGCCGCCATCGCGAAAGGTGCAGGTGGACGTGCGGCTGGACGAAGTGGTGCTGCACGCGCTGGAAAAGGAACCGGCGCGCCGCTACCAGCAGGCCAGCCAGGTGAAGACGGACGTGGAAACCATCGCCGGCACACCGGCGGCGGCGGGCGGGGCGGCTAAAAATCTGCCGCTGTTTGCGACTCCGGGCAGCCAGCCCACCAGTGACAAAGCCATTCTGCCGGCATTTCTGCTGGCGTTTTGCTTCGGCGTGTTCGGCGCGCATCGGTTTTATGTCGGGAAATTTGTGACGGCTTGCGTGCAATTGCTGGCTTTGTGCAGTTGCGTTCTTTGGATTGTGGCCTGTGCCGCCAATGCGCCGCAGCCTTTGTTTGGTTTGATACTGGCAGGTTCGATTGTCGGTTGCCTCGTCTGGGCCACGATTGACTGGATTTTGCTCGCCTGCAAGGCATTCACCGACGGCCGTGGAAAGAGAATGATCCACTGGCTTCACCCGCAACACGGCGGTTCAAAACCCAGCCCTCGCCCAATCACCAGTCCGCCGCCGCCGCCGATTGGAGCCGCTCCCGCCGCCGGAGCCTGCCCGCAACCAGCGCCGCCGGCCGCAGAAAAAGCGCCCGCTTCGCACACGGGCATGATCGTCGCACCCGCTGTCGGTCTCATGGTCGCTGGCGTGTGGAAATTATTTTCGGCATTGACCGCCCTGCTTTTTTTCGCCGGCCTCACCAACCAATGGCTTCCAACTGGCCTGTCTGATATGCTTGGCATCGGCTCCTTTTCAACTCTGGCGAGCATCAGCCTTGTATTCTTCAAAGTGATTCCGGCGCTGTTGATTTTGTTCGGCGCATACCAAATGCTGCGGCTGCGGAGTTACGCGTGGGCGGTCGCCGCCGGCATCGTGGCCATCGTGTCGTGCAGTCTTATCGGTTTGCCAATGGGCATTTGGGCGCTGATTGTGCTGGCGCGCGAGGATGTAAAGGGCGCCTTCGGGAAAAATCCGCCTGTTCCCCAATCGCGCCCGAACCAAGCCGGGAGCGGCGGCGGCGTTGGGAAAATTGTGGCGGGCATCTCCGTCTTGGTTCTCGTGCTCGCCTTGCTCGCCGGCAGCGCGTTTTTGGTGTATGGGGTTGCTGCCAACTTTGTCCGGACGGCAGATTCGCAAACAAACGAGATCAGCAGGGAGGTCAATCTGAATTTCCCGCTCGCTGCCGATGGCCGCTTCAGCATTGACAATGTCTCCGGCCGGATTGAAGTCAGTGGCTGGGACCGGAATGAGGTTGTCGTCAAAGGAACCATCCACGGCCACACCCAAGAAGGCGTTGACGCCGTGAAGACCGACGTGGAGTCCGACACGAACCGCGTCGCCATTCACACGCGGCAGCCGTCGAACCTGACCGGCTTCCCGTTTAGTTGGCCCTTTTTCAAAAATATTTACGACGAGCGTGTGGATTACACCGTCCAAGTCCCCCGGTGTGCGCGGCTAGCCGGCATCACCAGCGTCAACGGACAGATCACGGTTGACGGCGTTTCCGGCAACATCGAAGCGTCCACCGTCAACGGCAAAACGCAAATCAAAGGCGCGGCTGGCGACCTGAAACTATCCACCGTCAATGGACAGATTGACGCGGAACTCTCCGCGCTCGCCCGGGGTCAAACCGTTTCGCTCAATGGCGTCAACGGCCAGATTGGGGCGACCCTGCCCGCCGACGCGGACGCGGACTTTTCGGCCAGCACGGTCAACGGCCACATCAGCGGCGAATTCCCTTCGTTGGTGGTGAAGAGAGACTCTCCGGGGAGACACACTTTGAAAGGCACTCTCGGCCACGGCGGTGCCAAAGTCAGTGCCGGCACGGTCAACGGCAGCATCCGCATCCGGCGCGGCGCGGCAACGGGAAAATCCGCCGCGGGTCCGGCGGATTGACACGCTTGACTTGCATTAAAGGCGGCGCAATTCCTCGCTTGTGAAAGCCATTGCCGCTTCATTTTTCTTGGCGCTTGCTGGAAGCATGGCCGCGCAGCAAGCCATTAACCCGACCAACCGCATCGAGCTTTTCAACGGCACGAATTTTGACGGTTTCACTTTTTGCATGAAAAACCACGCCGACCCAATGAATACCTGGAGCGTTACCAACGGCGCGATTCATTGCAACGGCTCGGCCATCGGCTATTTGCGGACAGAACAAAGTTACAATAATTATGTTCTTTACGTCGAATGGCGTTTCCTGAAAATCGCGCCCCAGGCCGACAACACCGGCGTCCTCGTCCAGATGCAATTGCCCGACAAAGTCTGGCCGACGTGCATCCAGATTCAGGGCAAGCACGACCGGCAGGGCGATTTGTTTTTGATGGGCGGCGCGGAATCCAAGGAACACATGGGCATGGATACGAACACCGCAATTTCGATTCGCAGTGAATCGGCGGAATATTCCGTCGGCACATTGAACACGAGCCAGATCATTTGCAACGGCAACGATGTAAAAGTTTATATCAACGACAAGTTGATGAACGAAACGACCGAATGCACTGACACCAACGGCTTCATTGGCATCCAGAGCGAAGGCGCGGATTTTGAAATCCGAAAAATGTATTTGGAGCCGTCAAATGACCCGGATGAATTTTTTAAGATAATTACGGACGCTCAAACTGGAGAATACGCCGTTGTAAATTCAGACAAGACCATAGTTTCGCTGAAGGATGAAAATGGCAATGTCATTTGGGCTACCGATGTTGCAAAGGAGATCAAATCAGATCCACAATTGCGTGATGGCAAAATTATCTATATGCAGCTTTCCCACAACTTTCTTTCAGTTGAACTTGGCCCGGGGGCGGTAGTTTTGGACAAACGAACCGGCAAAATAATGATTATCATTCGTGATTAACTTTCTCGAACTCGGTTCTTCGCCCACGCCTTCGCCTGACGCGGCGTTTTCAATTCATCCGCCAGTTGTTTTTCGCGGATTTCCGCCAGCAGCGTGCCCATCGCTGGGCCGGGCTTCATGCCCAGCTTGATCAAATCATCGCCGGTGAGCAGCGGCGGGCGGATGGCCGGTTTCTTTTTTAATTCCTCCGCCTGTTCCAGCAAAAATTCGTGGTGCGACAAATCACCGTGCGAGCCGAGGCAGTCCAGCCGGTGCAATTCCAGTTCCAGCGGAAACGTTTCGCGCAGCAGCAACCGCCGCAGCGTCGCTTTCCGCATTTGTTTCACGTCCTTGAATTGCATGTGATGCAGAACGCACGCGGCAATCTCGTCAACCTGCTTCTTGGGAAAACGAAGCCGGTTCAAAATGGCCCGCGCCATCTCCGCGCCGATTTTTTCGTGGCCGTAAAAATGAATCGCTCCGGTCCCGGCATCACGCTCCGCCGTCACCGGCTTGGCGATATCGTGCAAAATTACCGCCCACGGCAAGGGTTGGAGTTCACGCTTTGGCGTGCTTGCGGGCAATCCCGCAAACGGCGGGATTGAACTCCAACCGTGCCCCATTTTCTCCAACATCAATCGGATGTGCTCGAACACGCTGCCTTCGGGATGATAATCCGGCGATTGCTCGCACGAAATCGTCGCCGCCAGTTCGGGCAGAATTTGCTCCAGCAATCCGCTGTCGCGCAGCAAAACCAGTCCGCGCGCAGCAGGCTGTTGGAGTTCACGCTTCAGCGTGTTTCCGAACAAGCTAAAGCTTGAACTCCAACTTGTCGGCGCCGCAAACAATTTTATCAATTCATCCCGAATCCGTTCGGCGCTGATGAGCTTGATTTTCGGCGCGAGCGATCTGACGGCGGCAAACGTCCGCGGCTCGATTTCGAAACCCAATTGCGTGGCAAACCGCACGGCGCGCAGCAGGCGCAAATGGTCCTCGGCAAACCGTTCCTCCGGCGCGCCGATGGTGCGGATGATTTTCGCGCGCAAATCCTTTTCACCGCCGACCCAATCGTGGATTTTTTCCGTGAGCGGATCATAAAAAAGCCCGTTGACGGTGAAGTCGCGGCGCTGCGCATCGGCCTCGGCGCTAGCGAAGACAACTTTCTCCGGCCGCCGGCCATCGCGATAATCCGCCTCGGCGCGGAACGTGGCGACCTGGAATTGCTGCTTGTTTTCGACGACGACCATCACGCCGAATTTGCGTCCGACGGCGATGGTGCGTTTGAAAAGTCTTTCAATCTGTTCCGGGCGCGCGTCCGTGGCGATGTCAAAATCGTCCGGCTCGCGTCCGAGCAGAAAATCGCGCACGCAGCCGCCCACCCAAAAGCGCGGCAAAGCCCGCCTCCTGCAACCGGCGGACGATGTCGGCGGCGGCAATTTTGCACGAGTCTGGATTTGGCTCCGGCATTGTTGCGGTTCCAGAATAGCACGGCGGCGCGGAATAAAACGTTAAATTTTGCCTGAAAACTTGACCGGATGGTTAAGTTGCAGGATGTTGGCGTCACCATATCAACAATAACGCGCCAGAATCATGTCCACCTCAAATCATTATCAATATCTCCTCCGGCAAATGGATTACCACGGCACACAGAAGGGACTGCAACATGACCAGAGTTTTCTGGATGGCCTTGGCGAGGATGGCTGGGATCTCGCGGCGGCAGTCCCGATTGTTGAAGACGGAAAAACAGTCCGGATTGTCTTCTGTCTGAAGAAGCAGTCGCGAGGCTCGTTTATCTGAAAGCGCCGGGGCAAACCCGTCCAGCGCCGTCTGGCAAATCAGTCGGTGCCCCAGATCGTTTTCACGTGCGCGACGCCGGCTTTGACGGCCTCGACGGGCAGCGACGGGCTTAATTCAAAAACCTTGATGTGCTCCGGCTTCACGAACGGCTTGAGCGCCGCGTAATCAATCACGCCCGTGCCGGGCGCGCAGTGGTCGCGCGCGGGAAATTGCACGTCGTGAATGTGAAAGCCGGCCAGCCTCGGCGCGAGCGATTCGAGATGCAGCGCGTGGACGATGAAGCCGAGGTTCTCCTTGATTTGCGCGTGGCCGCAATCGTGCCAGTAGCAGACGTTCGGGCTGGGGAATTCGCGGAAGAAAAATCTGAAGTCGCTTTCAATCGGGATTTCCTCCAGCGCCTCGCGGTTTTCGCAGCCGAGCTTGAGTCCGCGCCGTTCGGCCTCGGGCAGGAGTTTCCGCAGCGTGTCATAGACGTTCGCCACGAACCTCTCCTTCTTGGCCTCGCGCGTCCTCAAGACCTCATCGCAGATTTTCACGTATTTGGGCGTTCCCCGCAGGCCGCGTTCGAGCATGGTGCAGAGTTTTTCGGTGTAATCCTTCAAATCCATGCTGCCGAGATGCAGCACCACGAGCGGCGCCCTGGCGCGTTCGGCGAATTCAAACGTCTTGAGCGTGTGCTTGATGGCCAGTTCGCGCTGGCGCGGACGTTCGTCGGAAAACTGGTAGAGGTTCGGCGCGGCGTGGTTCACGCCCAGCGGCAGCGGACAGAAATTGTGCAGGCTGGAAATTTTGATTTCACCCGCCTCCAGCGCTTCGAGGATGCCCGGCATGAGGCTGACGCGGATGCCGTGGCTCAACTCGGCGTATTCAAAGCCGAGGTCGCGGATCTCGCGCAACATGGCGCGCCCGTCCGTGTGGCGGTGCGAATTCCAGCAGGTCGAAAGCGAATACATGGCGTGGAAATGTGGAACGTGAATCGTTAAACTGTTACATCGTTAAATCGTGAACCGGAAATGGAAGAATCGTTAAACCATTGCCTCGATGCAACGATTTAACGACTCAACGATTCACGGAATGGATTACATGTCCGCGTAGCGCGCCGCGAGCATCGCGGAGAACCGCGCGACTTTTTCCTTGCGACGGCGCTTCTCACTCGGCTTTTCAAAATGCCGGTGTCCGCGCACGATTTTGAGCGTGCCCTCGCGGTCGACTTTTTTCTTAAGCCGCCGCAACGCACGTTCCACTGGTTCGCCTTTTTTTAGTCTAATTTCGGTCAACGCAACTCACTTCCTTTCCGGGGGCGGGACGACAACCGTTCTCACGGCTTCCCGCAAAATAAGATGAGCGCGCATTATGCCTTTCCCGCGCCGGTTGTCAATGCGCAAAAAAATCAAGAAACTATCCGCCGAAAAGCCATTGCCAGCCGCGCCAGCGGTTGGGATTCGGCGGGGTGAACTTTTCGCCGAACATCTTCTCCAAATCCCATTGCATCAGGATTCCGATGCTGTGCGCGCCGCGGCTGCCGGACCGGATGGCGTCAATGCCGTAACTGTAGTCCAGCATGATTTTGAAGCGGTCGGATTTCGTCCGGAACAAAATGCCGCCGCCCACGCCATTGAGCCAGTTGCCGGGCTGCGAAGCCCCGGGCAGATAATCCACAAACGCGCTGGACACGTTCGCATCGAGGTTCCATCGCTGATTTGTGTCGAGCGGCAGCAGGTAACTCGCATTCAACAGCGCGAACTGGCGCGCGCTGATTTCCTGATAATTATAGCCGGGCAGCGTCAGCGGAAATTCCGCCACCAGCGGCAGAAACCCGCCGAGCCGGTAGGCGCTGAAACGGTCGGCGTTCATGCTGGAACCGAGCGTCAGGCGCGCGTAAAAATTCTGCCGGCTCTCCGGCAGCGTGTAGGACAACGCGGCCTCGGCCCAGAACAAATGCGAATTGGGCTGGACAGCGCGGTCGCCGTTGAAGCCATACGCGCCCGAACCCGTGCGGATGGCGCCTTCATACCAGACCGACAGCTCCATCGCCAGCGCCGGAAAAAGCGTCGGCTCGATGCCGCCCCAGCGCAGCCCGGCGCGCACGCTGAAATCACCGCGGTCGGAAGGCGTCTGGAAATTGGGCGCGGTGTCATCGGCGCGGTCGAACGCGGAGTAATGCGCCGTGCCGCGAAGCACCAGGTTGAGCGGAATCAGGTCGCCGGGATTGAACAGGTGATAAAGGCTCGCGGAAATTTCCCCGCCATTGCCGTCAAACGATTCGGCGGGCAGGTATTTGCCACCGCGGATTTCGTTGTATCTGTCCGCGAATCCGCCGCCGGCCAGCCCGATGGCGAAATCCGTGTCCGGGCCGAACGCCTGGCGGAAGCCGAGTTCGGAATCCAGATACACCGGCGCGACCGCCAGCCGCAACGTGAGGTTCGTCCGCAGGAAATCCGGCTGGTTGTGGTAGAAAAAAGCGTAACCGGCGAACGGCGCGTGGCCTTCCAGCGGCTGGTTGTAACCGAGCTGGATCAGGTCGCGCTTGACGGGATCAATCTGCGCCGATGCGAACATCGGGAACACCAGCGCCAGCGCGGGCAACAGTATTTTCAGCCGCTGCATCGCTGATTTCTTAAAGCAAACCGGATGCGACAGCAAGCGGGAATGAAATGGCACAAGATTTGGAGCGCCTATTGACTCTGACCCGGTAGCGCAGGTTTGTAACCTGCCGTATCGCCGATTTGCAATCGGCGGCGCGCCAATACGCCGATGGCTGTTGAACTGTTCGCGCCGTGCGGATTGCAAATCCGCGATACAGCCGACTGCAAGTCGGCGCTACGGGGCGGCACGCGGATGCGTTTCAAAATTTGGAACTTTGCAGCAAATTGAGGCTGGACAATTCCGGACATACGGCGCAGGCTGCGAAAGCATAAAGCCGAACCGCAGCCATTCCAGCAGGAAAAGCTGCGGCCGATTGGCGACTAACGGAATCAGCCAATACCGGCTCGGCTTCGTATAATGTTGTTTGGCTTACTCCGTGTGAATAGAGAGCACATCAAGTTTTTAGTTGGACTGCTGCTATTCTGGCCAGTGGTCAGCTGGGCGCACGAACTCAGTCCCAGCTATTATCCACTGGGGCCATTGCCTTTTTACATTGGCGCGGGATCGTGGCCATATCTCGTCCTCATCCCGATTTCAGTTGCAGTTGAGACGTTTGTGCTCTGGATTTGTTTGCGGAAATTCGGGATGATGGGAAACCTATGGCGGGCAGCGGTCCTCTACATCGTGGCCAGGGCAGCGGAGACCGCCGCGATATTTCTCTCCGCGTCCATTCCCCTATTTCGGAATCCTGGCTGGACCTCATCGTTTGTCTGGGATTACGGCCCACTTGCTTTGTTTTTCAGTGTTGGCCTTGCTGCGGCGGTAGCTGTTGGGTTGTCTCTTTACCGACAAAAGGGCGCGAAATCCGGCTTAATCGTAGCCGCTGTCTGCACGGCTTCCTCGGCTGGCTACTTGTCAGCCATTGGATATAGTCTCATTCTTTTGAAGGCTCGTATATTTTGAAAATACCGTCCAATATGCGATTCATTCGCAATCCCGAAGTTCGCTGATTCTGTTTCCGCTCCGCAGCACATTTCCGCCGATTCATCCTTTCTGGACAAGCGGGACGTTTTCCGGCTTACTGTCGCAAGTTCGATTTACTCTGATGCCGCCACTCGACGCCGAAAAACTAGCCCGCGCCAAGTCGCTCGGATTTTCCGACCGGCAGATCGCTCATTTGACGGGCTCCACCGAGGACAAAATCCGCGCGCTGCGGAAAAAGCTGAATCTTGTCCCGAGCTACCGGCTCGTGGACACCTGCGCCGCCGAGTTCGAGGCTTACACGCCGTATTATTATTCCACCTACGACCGCGGCGACGACGAGGTGAAACCGGATTCGCCGAAGAAAAAGGTCATGATCCTCGGCGGCGGCCCGAACCGCATCGGCCAGGGCATCGAGTTCGATTATTGCTGCGTCCACGCCGCGTTTGCTTTGAAGGAGGACGGATTTGAAACCATCATGGTCAACTCGAATCCCGAAACGGTTTCGACGGATTACGACACCAGCGACAAGCTGTTTTTCGAGCCGCTCACGCTGGAGGACGTGCTGCACATTTACGAGCGCGAAAAATGCTGGGGCGCCATCGCGCAATTCGGCGGGCAGACCCCGCTGAACCTCGCGCTCAGCCTCCAGAAGAACGGCGTCAACATCATCGGCACCTCGCCGCAAAGCATTGAAATCGCCGAGGACCGCAAATTGTTCGCCGCGATGCTCGACAGGCTGAAAATTCCCCAGCCGCCGAACGGCCTGGCGACGAACGTCGAGGAGGCGCTCGAAGCGTCCAAGAAACTCGGTTATCCGGTGCTGGTCCGGCCCAGCTTCGTCCTCGGCGGGCGCGCGATGCAGATTGTTTATTCCGACGCCGAGTTGTCGCATTACATGAAATTTGCCGTCGAGGCCTCGCCCGAACGCCCGGTGCTGGTGGACAAATTTCTGGAGGACGCGACCGAGGTGGACGTGGATTGCATCGCCGACGTCGGGCTTTTTGATGGTAGGGCGCGCCACTCCGTGCGCGCCGCCTCCCCCGATGACAAACCCGGCGCGCACGGAGTGACGCGCCCTACCGGAGATGAGGGCACTATCGTCATTGGCGGCATTTTGGAACACATCGAATTTGCCGGCGTCCATTCCGGCGACGCGGCGATGGTGCTGCCGCCGCACACGCTCACGAAAAAAGTCATCGAGACCATCCGCGAATACACGCACGCGATGGCGCGCGAGTTGAAAGTCACCGGCCTGATGAACGTCCAATACGCCGTGAAAGGCGGAAAAGTGTTCGTTCTGGAAGTCAATCCGCGCGCGTCGCGCACCGTGCCGTTCGTGAGCAAGGCGATTGGTCATCCGCTCGCCAAGCTCGCCGCGAAGGTCATGGCGGGAAAAACGCTGAAGGAACTCGGCTTCACGAAGGAGGTTTGGCCGAAGTATTGGGCCGTGAAGGAATCCGTTTTCCCATTCAACCGCTTTCTCGGCCAGGACATTTTGCTCTCGCCGGAAATGCGTTCCACCGGCGAGGTCATGGGTCTGGACGCCGATCTGGGCATCGCCTACGCGAAATCGCAGATGGCGGCAAATTCGTCGCTGCCCGCCGGCGGCAAGGTGTTCATCAGCGTCAGCGACGCGCATAAAAAGCAAATCGCGGCCATCGCCAGGCAATTTGAGGGGCTGGGCTTCGAGCTGGCCGCCACGAGCGGCACGGCGGCGGTTTTGGAGAAGGCCGGATTGAAGGTGGAGCGCACGCTGAAATTGCTCGAAGGCCGGCCCAACGTGATTGACCTGATGAAGAACAAGGAAATCCATCTCGTCATCAACACCCCCAGCGGCGCGGTGCCGCGCGAGGACGAAATCAAAATCCGCACCTCGGCGATTTACACCGGCACGCCCATCATCACGACGTTGAGCGGCGCCAAGGCCGCCGTGCTGGGAATTGTCGCGCTCAAAAAATCCGGCTACGGCGTGCAGACGTTGCAGGAGTATCACTGACGGAGCGCAAACCGCTTGTCCGCGTGATAATTCATCGGCGAATAAACGGACAAGCTGTCCGTGTTGAACGGACCTTTTTGCCGGCTCGCCGTGGAAAATTTTCGATTGCGATGGCGCGAGGCCTCGGAAACCGAAACCTTTCCACGCACACCGGGTTTGTTACACTTTCCGCGCCATGCCAGCCCAGCCCGATCCCGATGCCGCCCTGATGCTCCGCGTCAAACGCGGCGACCGCGCGGCCTTCGCGGAGCTGGTGGACAAATACAAGCAGCCGCTAATGAATTTCATTTTTCGCACGCTGCGCGACGAAAACGAGGCCGAGGACCTGGCACAGACGGTTTTTCTTCAAGTCTTCAAATCCCGGAGCCGTTACGTCCGCACCGCGAAATTTTCCACGTGGCTTTTCACCATCGCGCGCAATCTTTGCCTGAACGAGCTGCGCCGCCGTTCGCGGCATCCCGCCGAATCCATCGAGGAGGCGCACGCCGAACACGAGGACCAGCCGCAGCGACAATACGAGGACAAGGCGCAAGCCTCCGCACCGGAAAAACTGCTGCAGGGCGAGCTGGCTCAAAAAATCGAGGAGGCGCTGGCCGCACTGCCGGAGAACCAGCGCACGGCCATTTTGCTCTGCCGACAGGACGAGTTGAGCTACGAGGAAATCGCGGAGATTCTGGACTGCTCGCTTTCGGCCACGAAATCGCTCATCCATCGCGGCCGCGAGACACTCAAGGAAAAGCTAAAGGCGTATCTGCAAACCGGCGAGTGGAGCGGGTAAATGATCTGGACCGGCTGACCGCCTTGGATTCGGACAGTTTACGGCGCTTTTTCCTGTTCCGGCTTTTGAGTTCCGCTTTCCGCATTTTCCAAGGCCAGTTGCTCCGGTGGATTTGTCGCCAGGCCGGGTTCAGCCGTAACCGGCGCGGGCGGGCGCTCGACCGGGATTCGGCGGAGTTCGTCAGCAGCGGGCAAATCTTCCAGACCGCGCAGGCCGAAGTATTCGAGGAAGAATGGCGTCGTGCCGTAAGTTTGCGGCCGGCCAATCACCTCGGCGCGGCCGGCGGTCTCGACCAGGCCGCGTTCCATGAGCGTTTGCATGACGCCGTCCACGTTCACGCCGCGAATCTGCTCCATCTCGGCGCGCGTGAGCGGCTGGCGATAGGCGATGATGGCGAGTGTTTCGAGCGCCGGCTGGGACAGGCGCGGCGGACGCGCCTTGACACCGACGAGCGCCTTCAGCCACGGCGCGAATTCCGGCTGCGTGACGAATTGCCACGCGCCCGCGACACACGCAAGCCGGTAACTGCGCCCGGCGGCCTGGTGTTCGGCGGCGATCTGTTCCAGCGCGGCGGTCAATTCACTCTCCTTGATCTTGGCGAGCGATTTGGCGATGGAGTCGGCGCCATCGGCTTCGGCGGCGCTGACGAGCGCCTCGCGAAGTTCCTTCACTGACAGCGGTTTTTGCGCGGAGAACAGGAGCGCTTCGAGGATGAATTTAAGTTCCATGGTGAATTTATTGGCCGACATCACGCCGCTTTGGGCGATAGCATTTGTTCAAACAAGCCGCGCTGTTGGTGCGCCGGCTTCTTGGTTTCCTTGGTGGCAGGACCGGTTTCCAAAACCAGAACCCCCTCCTCCGCCAGCCGGCGGCGAATTACCTCACAGTAATCCGGATTGATTTCAAAGCCGATGAATTGGCGTTTCAGACGGTGGGCAGCAACCGCAGTGGTTCCGCTGCCCATGAAAGGATCTAGCACGATGCCATTCACCGGACAACTGGCCTTGACCATGCGTTCAATGATTTCGAGCGGCTTTTGTGTGGGGTGCTCCTCGCGCTCGGCGTGGATGGCGTGCAGACGCGAAACGCTCCAGACATCCTTGGGGTTATAGCCAACTTCCAGCCATTTCTTGCCGATGAAGATGGAGCGCGAGCGGGCCTTCTTGGTTTCCTCGTCGTAGGGGATGCGGATGGCGTCAATGTCGAAATGATAATCCTTAGAATTCGCAAAAAAACCAATTGTGTCATGCACGGACGAAAAACGCCGGGTGCTGCCGCCCATGCTGGGAACACGGCGGTCCCAGATGATCTCATTGAGCATGGTCAGTTTTTTCTTCAAGTAGCAGAAAATTTCCGGCGAGTAGCGCCAGGTCAGAAAAATGTAGAGGCAGCCGTTCGGCTTGAGCTTGGGAATGACCGCGTCAATCCACTGCTTGCTCCACTCCAGGTATGCCTCAGGATCAAGTTTGTCCGAGTTGTTGCCGTAATCCTTGCCAAGGCAATACGGCGGGTCGGTCAAAACCAGATCAATTGAGCCGTCCGGAATGCGGGCGATGCCTGTCAGCGCATCTTCATTCAAGACGCGGTCCAGATTTTTGTCGAGAAAGTCCTTCATTTCTTCTTCCGCAATACAATGCTTCGGGAGTTCTGTTGAAGCAATTTTAGAAAATCACCGCGCGAACGAAATTCCGGCTGGTGTTGATAAAACGCCTGCACTTTGTCGTTGCGCGGATTGACGTATATCGGCAGGAACTGCGGTGAAAATAGCATCAGATAACCCGCATCAAACCGGATGTGTATGTTGTCGAAGTGGACGCCAAAGCAGGCATAAATTAAATCATATTCCGGCTCGGCGGAATACTGCATGAACAGCTTTTCGACCGCCGCGATGTCGTTCTTGTTTTCCTTGCCCGCCATGTTGTGAATCTTGACGTTCACGAAATAGCTGCGGCTGCCGGTTTTGATTTCGCAGTCGTGGAGGCAGGTGTCCGGAAAGTCAAATTCCGCGTCGGCAATGCCAAGCTTCCTGGCGTTGAATTTTGTTTGCTGGGTGATGACCTGTTCCACCAGCCAACTGATTGAGCGGGTGTGCGGTTTTAATCCGTAGGGCAGGATTTTTTCGTCCGCAATGCTAAATGCCGGCAAGATTTTCAACAGTTTGCGGAAAAGAGTTTCCATAAACTCCAGATCGGCTTTGACTTTTTCAATCTGGCTCATGGCTGACTTTTCTGTTTTTTCGGTTCCGACTCGACTTCAGGCGGATTCGCAGCAGGTGTCGCTTCCGCCGCTGCCAGCGGCGATTCGACTGTCACCGTGGCCGGGGGCCGGCGGATTTCGATTTCCGCAAACGGCTCCGGCTGGGCGCAGACGATCTGTTTCAGGCGGATCAATTCGAGCAGCGCCAGAAAGGTGCAGACGACTTCCGAACGGCTCGCGGCGGCTTCAAACAGCTCGGAAAATTTCATGCTGCCGCGTTCGGCAATCACCTTGAGGATGAATTCGATTTTTTCGCCGACGGTCCATTTGTCCTCGAAAATGTCGCGCCCAGCGCCTTCGCGCTTCTCAAATCGTTTCAGGACGGCGTTGACGGCGTTGAGCAGGTCGAAAATGCCCACCTCCGGTTTCGGCGGCGGCGCGGCGGTTTCAAACTCCAGCTTTGCCGGCAGGCGCGGGAAGACATTTTCCTGCCGCGTTTCGAGCGATTGCAATTGCGCGGCGGCATCCTTGAATTTTTTGTATTCGACGAGCTGGCGGATCAGTTCCCACCTCGGGTCTTCGCCTTCGTCCTCGCCTTCGACGGCGACCTGCTGGTCCACCGGCAGCAGTTCGCGGCTTTTGATGAACATCAGCGTTGAAGCCATCACAAGAAACTCGCCGGCGACTTCGAGGTCGAATTGCCGCATCAGGTCAATGTATTCGATGAACTGCGTGGCGAGCTTGGTGAGGTTGACTTCGTAAATATCCACCTCCTCCTTTTTGATGAGATAAAGGAGCAGGTCGAGCGGGCCTTCAAAAACCTCGAATTGGACTTTGTATTCCGCCATGAACGGGGGAATCCTAAATCGTCGGCACGCGGTTTGCAATGGCGCAAACTTGACTCGCGGCGGCGGGGAAATTAATCTATCCAGACTGGCTGGTGGCCGTAGCTCAATGGTAGAGTCCAAGATTGTGGAGCTTGTTGTTGCGGGTTCGAGTCCCGTCGACCACCCCAGCCTTCACCTGGAGCGCAGCAGAATTTGATTTTCCGATTTCAAGACCCCATGCCAGCGATCAATGCGACACGACCGGTGTCGCCGGCGAGTTGCGTTGGAGGTTCGGAGTGCGTTGCAGATGCGGATGCCAGCCCAGGACCGCCAGCAACACGGCGAACCCAACCACATAGGCCACGGCAATCATCCAGCCGTGCTTGAGCCATTGGCCAACCGACCGGGCTTCCGGAAACATATTGGACAGCGCCACACCGGCAGAAGAACCAAACCAAATCATCGAACCTCCGAAGCCGACGGCGTAGGCCAGGAAGCCCCAGTCGTAGCCGCCCTGTTTGATGGCCAGGGCCGTGAGCGGAATATTATCAAATACAGCGGAAACGAAGCCCAGACCCAGCGTCGTCGCCAGGAGGCCGCCGGCAGTGCTTCCACCGGCATCATCGTCGCGCAGAGCACCAGCGAAAGCAGGAAGATGGCGCCTTTGGCGGATTCCGGCAGCAGTTCCCAATCCGGGCGGCGGAATGGAACACTGACCAGAATCGCCAGCCAGACGGCGGCGCCAATATACGGAAAGTGATCCGCCGCTTCCGGCGAGGTCAGGTTGATCGTCACGTTGGTGGCCACCGCCGCCGTCAAGATCAGCCCGACGATGCCGACGCGCCGCCAATCAACTTGCGTATGCATGTGGGCGGTCTTGATGATTGGAGAATAGGCGTGTTGTTTCTTGGAGGCAAAGTAGCCAACCAACAGGATCGCCACGATTGCCGGAAGATAAGCCTCAAGGACATCGAGCGGCGAAACGCCCGCCAGCCACATCATGGTGGTTGTCGTGTCACCGACGACGCTGCCGGCGCCGCCCGCGTTGGCGGCGGCGACAATGGCGGCCAGGTAGCCGATATGAACCCTGGCCTTGAACAATTGGTGCGCCATGGCCCCGCCGATCAGCGCGGCGGCAATGTTGTCGAGAAAACCGGACAAGACGAAAACCATCAACAGCAAGATAAAACCCCCTTTCCAGTCATCCGGCAGATACTTGGGAAGGATGACCGGGAACGTGGCTCTTCTCGAAATGGCGCGACAGCAGCGCAAAGCCGGTAAGCAGGCAGAATAGGTTGGCCAGAATCACCCATTCGTGTCCGAGATGCGCCATCAATCCCGCGATGCCGGGGCCGGAGTTGAAGCCGGTGAAAATCAGTTTGTAGAGCACAATGGCGGCGAGCCCGGTGAGCGCCACCTGCAGCGTGTGATGGTGAAAAATGGCCACGCCAAGCAGCGTCAGCCCAAACAACAAGAAGACCAGCGGAATGCCGCCAACCGCCGGCGACGCGGCGGCGGGCGCGGCGCGTGCCGTGTCGCACCCCAGCAGCAGCAGCGCGGGAGCGGCAAAACAAACCGGCAATCCAGATATTTTCTTCATTTTACTCTCACGAACAGGACCGGCAGTCAATGTGGCCGGCTCCTTGGTTTTGCGCCTGTCTCAAATCGTTAAGGCTCTGATTCCCGCGTGCTCACCGAAGGCTAGAATTATTTGCGGCGATTGTGCAATGGAATAATCGCCGGTGCCTGCCGGAGTCCGGTAGAGGCGCGCCAAAAGACAGGCGCCGCTCCGAATGAAAACGCCGATTCACCTGCTGAAGCATTTTCAAGTCCACGCCGCCGCTGTCGCTTCCGGCGCTTGTAACCGTCTGGTTACTATTTTTTCCGCGGTTGATATTGTTGTTACGATTGTGAAACAATCCTCCGCGCGAAGCGTCCTGTTTGTGTGGCATTCAAGCCGTTTCGGATCCGGAAATCGGATGCGGACACTTTACAACATTCTGTTCACGATTTTTTTCGTGCTGTCGTCGCCGTATTATTTCCGGCGGATGCGGCGGCGCGGCAACTGGCGTCACGGCTTCCGCGAACGGTTCGGACGTTACGATTCCAATCTCAAACAGGCGCTGACCAACCGGCAGGTCCTCTGGCTTCACGCCGTCAGCGTCGGCGAAGTCAACCTCTGCACCCAGCTCATCCGCGCGCTCGAGCTGCGCCTGCCCAACATCAAATTCGTCGTTTCCACGACCACGACCACCGGCATGGCCGAGCTGAAACGCCGGCTGCCGACGCACATCAGCAAAATTTATTATCCGATTGACCGGCGGAAATTCATCGGGCGCGCGCTGGCGGTCATCAACCCGGAGGCCATCGTGCTGGTCGAGGCGGAAATCTGGCCGAATTTTTTATGGCGCGCGCGCGATTTGAGGGTTCCGGTTTTCCTCGCCAACGCGCGGCTCTCCGACCGCTCGTTTCGCGGCTACAAACGGTTTGGATTCCTGTTCCGGCCGCTGTTCGCGTCGTTCGCCGGCGTCGGCTGCCAAAACGAGGCGGACGCGGAGCGGTTGCGCTTGCTCGGCTGCCCGCCCGAAGCCGTCCAGGTCGTCGGCAATCTGAAATTCGACGCGGCGAAGCTGGACGAACGGCGGACGCTCGACGTGGACGCGCTGTTCGAGCAGCTCGGCGTGCCGCCGGACGCGCCGGTGCTGGTGGGCGGCAGCACGCACGACGGCGAGGAGGCGGTGCTGGCGGAAATCGCCCAGCGGCTGCGCGCGCATTTTCCGAAACTTTTTCTGGTGCTCGTGCCGCGGCATTTCGAGCGCAGCAACGAAGTCGGACGGCAGTTGCGCGAACGCGGCGTGAAATTTGTCTATCGCAATCTGGTCGGCGCGAACACGCAACTGGCCGAAGGCGAGGCCGAATGTCTGCTGGTCAACACGACCGGCGAACTGCGATTATTTTTACGAGCGCGCGACGGTGGTGTTCGTTGGCAAAAGCCTGACGGCGGCGGGCGGGCAAAATCCCATCGAGCCGGGCGCGCTCGGCAAGGCGATGGTGTTCGGGCCGAACATGCAGAATTTCGCCGACATTGCCCGCGGCTTCGTCACGCAAAACGGCGCGGTTCAGGTGGCCGATCCGGCGGCCCTGGAGCGCGCGCTGGCCGGCCTGCTGGAGGACGCGGACCGGCGCGCCGGAGCTGGAGCGAAACGCGCGGCGGGTCGTCGCGCAAAATCTCGGCGCGATCAACCGCACGGTGGCGATGATTTTGGACAATTTGACGTTCGCGGCAGATTTACATCGTGCCGGAAAAATAATCCAACAATCTGCGTTCGCCACTTGACGAACCGGCAAAGGCTTTCCATATTTCAACTGCTATTGGCGCGAGCGCCGAAAGCGATGTTGTAAGCATGTCAAAATCGAAGGTCCGCAAACCCGGAACGGATTCGTCCCTTAAACACGGAGGACGCCGCGCCGCGATGCGGACCGATGTCCGCGCGGAACCGGCCTCCGCGCCGCCGCCCGGCCACGAGGCGGGAAATGGAAACGGATCGGCCGAGTTTTCGGAGAAAATCAAGGAACTCGTCCGCCTCGCGCAGGAACAGGGGCAATCTGACTTACAACGACGTCAGCGAAATTTTGTCCGACGAGCCCCCTCACCCCTGAAATGCTGGACGAGGTTGTTTCCAAACTGCGCAGCCTCGAAATCGAAATCGTGGACCATGCGGACGTGGATGGCGTCAAGGCGCCCGACGCCGGGGAAGACGACGCGAACCGGCTGGATGCGCTGGATGATCCGGTGCGGATGTATCTCAAGCGGATGGGGCAGGTCGCGTTGCTGACGCGCGCACCAGGAGGTGGAAATTTCCAGGCGCATCGAGGCCGCCGAAACCGAAGTCCGCAAAATCATTTACAGTCTCGGCTTTGCCGGCAAGGAACACATCGCCTTGACTGAAAAACTCCTGGCCGATCCGCCGCGCGAACGATTCGACCGCGTCGTTCTCGACAAGAAGGTGGACAGCCGCGACGCCCATCTGGCCCTGCTGCGCAGGCTTCTCGAGCGACTCCAAACGTTGGACAAGGACGTGGACGACAAATACATCGTCTGGCACGCGGCCCACGGCAGGGGCGGGCGCCGGCGGGCGCTGATGGCGTTCAAGCGCGGCGAATCAAAAGTTGCAGGGCATCTTCCCGAAATTTTGTTTCAAGCAGAAGGTCATCGAGGAAATGGCGCTCGTCGCTGAAAACATCCACGACAAGCTGCATTACAGCCTTCGCGCGCTCGCCGACGCGCAATCGCAGCGCGAATCCAGCGCCCAGCAGCACCTGGTCGAGGCCGAACGGCACAAAATCCGCGCGCTCGAGGAATTTGTGCGGATGTCGTTTGAGGATTTTCAGAAGGCGTTCGGGCGGCTGCGCGAGTTTTCCGCCAAGGCGCTCATGGCCCAGACCGAAATGGTCGAGGCCAACCTGCGGCTCGTCATTTCCATCGCCAAAAAATACACCAACCGCGGCCTGTCATTCCTCGACCTGATCCAGGAAGGCAACATGGGCCTAATGAAGGCGGTGGAAAAATTCGAGTATCGCCGCGGCTACAAATTTTCGACCTACGCGACGTGGTGGATCCGGCAGGCCATCACGCGCGCCATCGCCGACCAGGGGCGCACCATCCGCATCCCGGTCCACATGATTGACATCATCAACAAGCTGATGCGCGTGCAAAAACGGCTGCTGCAGGATTTCGGGCGCGAGCCGACGCCCGAGGAAATCGCCGACGAGCTGCAAATACCGGTGGAGCGCGTCCGCGTCGTCTTGAAAATGGCGCAGCAGCCCATTTCGCTGCAATCGCCGGTCGGCGACGGCGAGGAGGCAAACTTCGGCGATTTCATCGAGGACAAGGCCGCCGAAAGCCCGCTGGACATGACGAGTTTCAGCTTGTTGAAGGACAAGCTCGGCGACGTGCTGTGCAGCCTGACCGAGCGCGAGCGGAGGGTTTTGGAACTGCGCTTCGGGCTGGGCGACGGCTGCGCGCGGACGCTTGAGGAAGTCGGCAGCCAGTTCAGGGTCACGCGCGAGCGCATCCGCCAAATCGAGGCCAAGGCCCTGCGAAAGATGCGGCATCCCACGCGCATCCGCCAGTTGCGCGGGTTTTTGGAAATGGAAAAGATGAACCTCGACTGATTGAAGCGGAACAATCGTTTCGTGCGCGCGGGACGCGCGGGCTTCCTGCCGGCCTGGGTTCAGAATTCGGGAAGGCCGCTCATTGATCGCGACGGGCTTTGTTCCCGGCAACAAAGACGGGCCAGGCGCCCCAAAGAAGGCATTTCACCTGCATTCCGGCGGAAGACTCCGGTGTTTTTGGCTTTGGCCAAAAAAATGTTTCTGGCAGACTCGCGCGCGATGGAACGAACCGAAGCGGAGTTGATAGCCGCGGTGTTGAAGGGCGACACCGCGAGCTTCGAGCCGCTTGTGAAAAAGTATTCACCGCGCGTTTTTGCCGCAGCTCACCGCTATGCCCGCCGCGAAAGCGAGATCGAGGACATCGCGCAGGAGGTCTGGCTCAAGGCGTTCGACAAGTTGAAAAGCTTCCGCGGCGATGCGCCCTTCGAGCACTGGCTCATGCGGCTGACGGTGCGGACGTGCTACGATTTTTTGCGCGCCCACCAGCGCAACCGCGAGTCGTCGTTCTCCGATCTGACCGAGCCGGAAAGCGACTGGCTGGAACGGTTCGTCGCCGAGCCGGAAACCGCCAGTGAAAATGCGGACGCTGCAAAGGCGCTGGTCAACCGCGTGCTGGAAAAGCTTTCGCCGCAGGGGCGGATGGTCATCACCCTGCTGGAAATCGAAGACCGCCCGGTGAAGGAAATCGCCCGGCTCACCGGCTGGTCGGTGCCGCTGGTGAAAGTCCGCGCATTTCGCGCCCGGGCCGAGATGAGGAAACTTCTTGAGAAAATGGCAAGGGAAAAGTATCTGTAACCCGTCGCGGCAACGCCGCGTCTAAAATTTACGCGCCTATGAATCTTGCCGAATTGCAAAACAAGTTGATTGCCGCCGCCCGCGCGGATGTGCCGGATGACTGTGTGCCGTATGCCTTTGAGAAACGCATGACGGCGCTGCTCGCGTCGCGGGTTGCCCCGCAAAACCTGGAGTTGTGGGTGCGCGGGCTTTGGCGCGCGGCCGTGTCGTGCGTGGCCATTTCGCTGTTGCTCGGCGCGTGGGCGTTTCTTAATCCGGCGCAGCCGGCGGGCGCGGACGACCTCTCGCAGAATTTTGTGACCACCCTGCTGGCCTCCGTGGATCAAAACGACACAATGCCGTGAACTTCGTGAATTTCTGGAAAATCGTCCTGGCCACCATCGTGATGTTCGGCGCGGGCGTGACGACGGGCGGCCTGCTCGTCAGCCACATTGACCGCGGACGCATGGAAATCAACCGCCGCCCGCCGATGCCGTTCGGCACCAATGTAATGCGTCAGTTCCCTGGCGAAAGGCCCGGCGGCGGACCAGGCAGGATGGAGTTCCCCCGGCCGCGCCAGCCAGACATGTTGGACACCAATTTCGTCAAGCAACTCGACGATGCGTTGAAACTGACCCAGACGCAGCAGGACTCGATACGGAAAATCATCGCCGACGGACAGGATCGGAACCGCGCGATTTGGACGAACAATGCCGAGCAGATGCGCGAAGTGACAATGGATGTGCGGCACCGTATCCATGAATTGCTGAACGCCGACCAGCAAAAGCAGTATGAGGAATTGATGAAGCGGGTGCCGCGCCGTCCGCAGGGCGGCACAAATGGCCCGCCAGGTTTCTTCCCCGGCGGGCCGATGCAGCGCGGCGGGCCGATGTCCTGGCGCGAGCCGCCGGGCGGTTGAACCTCACTCTTCGTTCAGCAGGGCGCGGATTTTTGCGCGCAGTTCCTTCGTGACGAAATCCACCGGGCGGTTGGCGTCCAGGATGTGGAACGCGTAGGTTTTTTGCAGGCGCTTGAACGCCGCGTGCATCGCCGCCTGGTATTTCAGGAAGCTGTCGAACATGTCGCGCGACAGGCCGAGATCCATGCCGCTTTCCCAGTAATCCAGCGTCGCGCTTTTGGAAAGGTTGCGCTGCACCAGCTCCTCCGGTTCCACCGAAAGATAAAACACCGCGTCCGGCACCGGCGCGATGCCGTAAAGATTTTTCAGCCACGCTTCGTCCATTCCGCGCACCATGTCGCGCGCCATCAGCGTGTAAATGTAGCGGTCGGCCAGAACGATGAACCCGGCCTTGAGCGCGGGCACAATCATGTTCTCCAATTGGTCGGCAAAATCCGTCGCGTAAAACAAACTCAACGTCGTCCGGCTTAAAATATTTCCCTCCTGCGCCTCTTCGAGCTCCTTGCTGACGAGCGTGGAGCGTTTCAGGCCGACCTGGACGGTGCCATGGCCGCTGGTTTCCAGCCAGTCCACCAGCCGTGCGATTTGCGTGGAACGCCCCGAACCGTCCGCGCCTTCCAGAACGATGAGTTTGCCCGCGAGGTCGTCAAGCTTCACGCGCGGGATGCCGTGGCCGTAAAACCGGCGGCGGGGTTTGTTCGTTTCCGGCTGTTTCATGTGGCGGCCAAATCCTCCTCGGCTTCCTTTGACTTGTCTTCCATCTGAATCGGCGGCGGCAGCGGGAGCGGGCTGCGGCGCTTGAACTTGTTGAGATCAATCTTTTCGGCCAGCAGCTTTCGCACCAGCGTCTGCTGCTTCTCGACGTTCTGGTTGGCGTCAACCACGATGAATTTGAACTCGCTGCTCATCGCGACGTATTGTTCCAGAATGCGCCCTTGAAAAATGCGGAAGCTCTCGTAAGGATCGGCTGAAAGCCGCAAATCCATGCCCGCCTCGAAAAACTTGAGCTTGGGCCGCCCTTCGAGAATCCGGTTGAGCGAAACCTCCAGATCGGTCTTGAAGAAAAACGTCAGGTCCGGCATGGCGGCAAAACTGTAAATGCCGCGCACCCATTCCGGCGTGCAGCCGCGCGTCACGTCGCGCGCGAACGCCGTGAACGCGTAGCGGTCGCACAGCACGATGTAACCGGCGCGCAACAGCGGCAGCAGATGCCGCTCGTAGCGGTCGGCAAAATCCGTCGCGTGAATCAGGCAAAACGTCGTCGGCGTGAGCAGCTCGCGCTTTTTGCCCTTGCTCGTGGCCGACTTGACCAGCTCGGAAGAGTTCCAACTGCTGAAATACACCTTGATGCCCTCCGCCTCCAGCCAGCGTTTGAGCAGGTAAATCTGCGTGGACTTGCCCGAACCGTCGAGTCCCTCGACGGCGACGAGCCGGCCCGGAAAATTCAGTTCCGCAAAAGGTTTTCATGGTTCGCATCGGCGGCGTTTGGGCATTCTATCCAAGCCGCCACCGGTCACAAGCGCAAGTTGTATAACATGACGGACCGCGTTTGTATTGTTAAATTTCGGTGAATTAATTTTTCTATTGAAAAAAATCACAATTTCAACTTGCCTCCATTTTCCCGGCGCGTTACGCTTCCATTGCCCGCTTTTGGGGCGTTTTTGAGTTTATGCGAACCGAAACTGAAATCGGCTACAACACGAAGATCGAGGGCGACGTCGTCGTCACCCGCGTGGACGCCGCCTTGAACTGGTTTCGCAAAAACTCCGTCTGGCCGATGCCGATGGGGCTCGCCTGCTGCGCCATTGAATTGATGGCCGCCGGCGCGAGCCGGTTCGATATTTCCCGCTTCGGCTCCGAGGTCATGCGCTTTTCGCCGCGCCAGGCCGATTGCATGATCGTCGCCGGCACCGTCACCTACAAAATGGCCGGCTGCCGTCAAGCGCATCTGGGACCAGATGCCCGAGCCGAAATGGTGCATCGCCATGGGCGCCTGCGCCTCGACCGGCGGCATGTATCGCAGCTACGCCGTGCTCCAGGGCGTGGACAACATCGTGCCGGTGGACATTTACATCTCCGGCTGTCCGCCGCGGCCCGAAGCCGTGCTCGACGCGCTGATGAAATTGCAGGCCAAAATCAGCACCCAGCCGGTGCTGGAGAATCTCATGGCGGTCAAGGCGCTCAAACACCAAGCCGCATAATTTTTCAACAACGGATAAACACGGACGAGCACGGATTCAAAAGAAAAGGCAGAACGCGAATTTCGCGAATTATCGCGAATGAATTTGAATTCGCGTCAATTCGTGAAATTCGCGTCAAACATCCGTGTTCATCCGCGGTTAAATGAATTCCTTGGAGCAAGCCCAGAAAATCAAAGCCAAGTTCGGTGATTTAATCTCCGAACCGGCGGAATTTCGCGGCGAAATCACGCTGAAGGTCGCTGATGCCGAAAAAATCGCCGAAGTCTGCCGCTACGTGAAGAACGATCTGGATTTCAACTTCCTCGTGGACATCAGCAGCGTGGACAATTATGGCGACGACCCGCGCTGGACGGTGGTTTATCATCTGCGCGGTCTCCGGCATGGCGCCGAGTTGCGGCTCAAGACCAGCGTAAGCGAGGAAAAATCCGAGTTGCCGAGCGTCATCGGCATCTGGGCCACTGCCAATTGGCATGAGCGTGAAATTTATGACATGATGGGCATCCGCTTCAGCGGCCATCCCGATTTGCGCCGGATTTTGATGTGGGAAGGTTATCCGTATTTCCCCCTGCGCAAGGATTTTCCGCTGGCCGGCAAGCCGAGCGACCTGCCCGGAGTCGCTTTCACACGGGTTACCCCGATGGAAGGCGGGCCGTTCGTGACGGTTCCCACGCAACGACGAGGCGGTTCAACGCGAACCACGAGTTCGCACGCCGGAAGGCGCCGAACCCGGTGTGAGCGACAAACGTCGCATTGAAAATTGATTTCATGGCCACGGTTCAAGACATTGAAATTCGCGATTCCGCCGCGCGGTCAGCGCAGGCGGCGGACGAGCTTCAGGACATGCAGGGCGAGAAGATGGTCCTGAACATGGGGCCGTCGCACCCGGCCACGCACGGCGTCTTGCGGATCGTGCTGGAGCTGGACGGCGAAATCATCACCAAGGCCGACCCGGACGTGGGTTATCTGCATCGCGGCGACGAAAAAATCGCCGAGAACATGACCTACACGCAGTTCATTCCCTACACCGACCGGCTGGATTATCTCGCGCCGCTGGCCAACAACGTCGCCTACGCGCTCGCGGTGGAAAAACTTCTCGGCATCGAGAAGGATTTGCCGCCGCGCTGCCAATACATCCGCGTGATGTGCGCCGAATTGGCCCGTATTTCCGCGCATTTGCTCGGCCTCGGCGCGTTCGCGATGGACATGGGCGCGGTCACGGTTTTCCTGTTGAGCTTCACCGAGCGCGAAAAGATTTACAATCTGGCCGAGGCGATATCCGGGGCGCGGCTCACGACCAGTTACACGCGCATTGGCGGCGTGATGCGGGATTTGCCGCCGGGCTGGCTGGACCAATGCCAGAAATTCTGCGACGAAATCATCCCCGCGCTGAACGAATTTGAAACGCTGCTGACGCGCAATCGCATTTGGGTGGACCGTGTGCGCGACCTGGCGGTGATTTCCAAGTCGGACGCGATTGACTACGGTTTGAGCGGCCCGAACCTGCGCGGCAGCGGCGTCGAATACGACCTGCGCAAGAACCAGCCGTATCTATGCTACAAGGATTTGGAGTTCGACATTCCGACCGGCGCGGTCGGCGATTGCTACGACCGCTACCTCGTGCGCATGGAGGAAATGCGCCAAAGCACGCGAATTTTGGAGCAGTGCATAAAGAACATCCCCGGCGGCGCGGACAACAAGACCAAGGAGCCGGTCAACGTCGCCGACGGGAAAATCACCCTGCCGCCGAAGCAGAAGGTTTTATCGAGCATGGAGGAATTGATCCACCAGTTCATGCTCGTTACGGAAGGTGTGAATTGCCCGCCCGGCGAAATCTATTTCGGCCACGAAAATCCGAAGGGCGAACTCGGCTTCTACATCAACAGCAAGGGCGGCGGCACGCCTTACCGGATGAAAATCCGCGCGCCCAGCTTTGTGAATTTGAGCATCGTTTCAAAAATCTTCACCGGCTGTCTAATCAGCGACACCGTGGCGATTCTCGGCTCGCTCGACTTTGTGATGGGGGAATGCGACCGATGAGTTTCCAAGCCACACCTGAACTTGAAGCGGAAGTGAACGAATTGATTTCGCACTATCCGGTGAAGCGCGCCGCGTCGCTCATGGTGCTGCACGCCATCCAGGAGCATTTCGGCTGGATTTCGCAGGCGGCGGTCGAGTGGACGGCGCAGAAGCTGGAGCTACAGCCCATCAACGTCTATGAAATCGTGACGTTTTATCCGATGCTGCGGCAGGAGCCGACAGGGCAAATATCAAATCAAAGTCTGCCGCACGTTGAGCTGCGCGCTCGGCGGCGCGTATGAACTGCACCAGCATTTTTGCAGGAAGCTGGGCCTGGACGCGCACGCGCACGGCCCGCAGACGACGAAGGACGGCAAGTTCACGGTCGAATTCGTAGAGTGCCTCGCCAGTTGCGGCACCGCACCGGTAATGATGGTCGGCGAAAAATTTTACGAGGGTGTCAACCACGCAAAGGCGGATGAGATTATGGGGGGTTGCAAATGAATAATTCCGCACTCCGCAATCTGAATTCCGCAATGGAGTGGCTGCCCGACATGGATTTGAACCATGACAAACAGATCCAGAGTCTGCTGTGCTACCGTTACACCATCGGGCAAAAGCGCGCATTTAGGGTAGAGAATTTCGCGTGAGAGTCAAGAAATGCTGAATACATCGAAAATCATAAGTTTCGTCGCGACGAAGAATCCCGGAATCGCGCGGGAATTCTACGAACGAACTTTGGGGTTGTCGCTTGTCAGCGATGATCCTTTTGCTTTGGTGTTCACCGTGAATGGCACGATGCTTCGCGTGGCGAAAGTGCAGGAACTAACTCCGGCAAAACACGCGGTGCTTGGCTGGGATGTTCAGAATATTCGTGCGGAAATTGAGCAACTCACGGAGCGAGGTGTTCGGTTCGAGCATTACACAGGTCTCTCGCAGGATGAGCAAGGCGTCTGGACATCGCCAATCGGCGCGAAAGTGGCTTGGTTCAAAGACGGAGACGGCAACACCCTTTCGCTAACGCAATTTTGACATGGCGCAGGAATACAAATTGGTTTTGAAATACGCCGATGAGCCGGGTTACACGCCCGACATCGAATGCTATTTGCGCCATGGCGGCTATGAGGTGCTGAAGCAGGCGCTCGCCATGAAGCCGAAGGATCTGCCTGACGGCAAGAAGCTGTCGCCGCAGGAGCAAATCCGCGAGGACGTGAAGATTTCCGGCCTGCGCGGACGCGGCGGCGCGGGTTTTTCCTGCGGGCTGAAATGGAGTTTCGTTGATCGCAAAAGCGGCAAGCCGATTTACCTGATCTGCAACGCCGACGAATCCGAACCGGGCACGTTCAAGGACCGGCAGATCATGCACAAGGACCCGCACCAGTTGATCGAGGGCATGATCATCTCCTGCTTCGCAAACGACGTGAAGCTCGCCTACATTTACATCCGCGGCGAAATGCCCGAGGGCGCGAAGCTGCTGAACCGGGCGCTCCACGAGGCCCGGGCGAAGAATTTTCTCGGCAAAAACATCCTCGGCAGCGGCTACGATCTCGAGATTTACGTCCATCGCGGCGCGGGTGCTTATATTTGCGGCGAGGAAACCGGCCTCATCGAATCCCTCGAAGGCAAACGGCCGTATCCGCGCATCAAACCGCCGTATTTTCCTGCCATCCTCGGCCTTTGGATGTGCCCGACCATCGTCAACAACGTCGAGACGCTCTGCAACGTGAAGCACATCGTCGCGATGGGCGGCGCGGAATTTGCCAAGCTCGGCACGCCGAACAACACCGGCACGCGCATCGTTAGCTTGAGCGGCCACGTCAGGAAACCCGGCTACTTCGAAATTGAAGTCGGCAAGGTGACGATTGGTGAATTGATTAATGACCCGAAATTCGGCAACGGACTTCGGGACGGGCGGAAGTTGAAAGCTGTGATCCCCGGCGGATCTTCTGCGAAGGTTTTCAAGGCTGGCGAGAAGTTCAAGCTCAAGCGCAAAGGCCCGGACGGCAAGGAAATCCTGGTCGAGACTGACATGTTGGATTTGCCTTACGATTTCGATTCGCTGGCCGCCGCCGGTTCAATGAGCGGTTCCAGCGCCATCATCGTGATGGACGACTCCACCGACATCGTCGAGGCGCTGGCGAATCTCTCCGAATTTTACGCGCACGAAAGTTGTGGTCAATGCACGCCCTGCCGCGAAGGTTCGCTCTGGATGAGCAAGGCGCTGCATCGCCTCACGCACGGCGAAGGCCGCACCAGCGACGCGGATTACCTCGTGAAGATTGCCGACAACATTCCCGGCGGCCGCACGATTTGCGCGTTCGGCGAAGCCTGCTCGTGGCCGGTGCAGAGTTTTGTCGCGAAGTTCAAAGACGAATTTGTCGCCAAAGGCGCCGCCGATGAAGCGCACCGCACGAAGGAAATGGCCACGCCGGCGGCACCGAAACCATTGGCCGCCGCGCATCTCTGATTTCAATGTCAACAGCCGCCACAACTGAAACGAAGCCCGCCGCGCCTGCGATTGAAAAAATCAAGGTGAGGGTGGACGGGCGCGAAATCGAAGTGCCGAAGACAGCGGCTGATCCGATTTCCGGCAGGCAGATTCCGACCACGATGATTCAGGCGTGCGAGCTGGCGAAGACCGATGTGCCGCATTACTGCTGGCATCCCAAGCTGCCGGTCGCGGGCAACTGCCGCATGTGCCTCGTCGAGTTCGGCACGCCGGCGCTCGGGCCGGACCGCAAGCCGATTTCAAATCCCGATGGCTCGGCGAAAATCGCAAAATCGCCGCGGCCGGCCATCGCCTGCGCTACGCCGATTTCGCCCGGCATGGAAATTTACACGAAAACGCCCGGCGTGAAGCAGATGCGCGAGGGCGTCCTCGAATCGCTGCTGATCAATCATCCGCTCGACTGCCCGATTTGCGATCAGGCCGGCGAATGCAAGTTGCAGGAATATTCCGTGGACTACGGCCAGAGCGCGAGCCGCTTCGTCGAGGCCAAGGTTCACAAGCCCAAGGCGGTTGACCTCGGACCGCGCATCATGTTCGACGCGGAACGCTGCATCCTATGCACGCGTTGCATCCGATTCACACGCGACATCGCGCACGACGATGCCTTGGGCATCATCAACCGGGGCAGCTACAACACGATTTCGACTTATCCGGGAAAGCCGTTCGACAATAATTACACGTTGAACACAGTGGACGTTTGCCCGGTCGGCGCGCTCACGTCGAAGGATTTCCGGTTCCAGATGCGCGTCTGGTTTCTCAAGGAATCCAAAAGCATTTGCACGAGCTGCGCGACGGGTTGCAATGTCATCATCGGCTCGCGCGAGGAAAAGATTTACCGCTACACGCCGCGCGAAAACGACGCCGTGAATGGCCCGTGGATGTGCGACGCGGGCCGTTTGAATTACAAGTGGATTGGCCGCGCAGACCGGCTGAAAGACGTTCTGGTTCGCGGCCAGAAGACGACATGGACGGTGGCGCTGAACGAAATATCGGACAAGCTAAAGAAAGCCCCGGCCGGTTCCGTCGCGATTATCGCCTCGGCGCGGCTGACGAACGAGGATCTCTGGCTGATTTCAAAGCTGAAATCCAAGCTCGGTGCGGTCAGTGATTCGGTTCCGCGTTTCGGCGAGGCCGACAAACTGCTTGTCAACGCGGACAAAAATCCGAACACAAACGGCGCGCGGTTGACTGGAATTTGTTTCACGGATATCGGCACGAACCTTCCGCAAATCGCCAGCGGCATTTCGAGCGGCAAGATCAAGACGATGATTGTTTTCGGCGAAGACGTGACAAAGCTTGGCATCGGCGCGGATTTGCTCGGCAAGCTGGAAACGCTCATCGTCAGCGACATTTTGCCGAACGAGACGACGAAGCTGGCGCATTACCTTTTGCCCGGCTGCGCCCACGCCGAGAAGCGCGGCTCCTTCACCAACACCAAAGGTCGCGTCCAGAAATTCATGAAGGCGGTCGAGGCGCCCGGCGACGCGCGAGCCGGAATGGGAATTTTTGCACGATTTGGTTCACAACGTCACCGGCCATGACGGTATTGTGACAATCGAAGGTTTGTTCAACGAAATGGCGAAGGATGTGCCGGCGTTCAACGGTTTGACGTGGGCGGGCCTCGGCGACACGGGAGTGACGGTGGAAATCTAACAGTGATGAAAGTGGAATTTGCAAAATCTGTGGGTGGAACGGGCCTCCGGCCTGTCCAATTCGGCGTTCCGCCGAATTGCGGCGGCGCGCGCCCGACAGGTTCTGGACATCAATTGACGGAGAACGTCCGCCTGCCATCGGTTTCGGGCGCGACGCCCGAAACAACAGGCGGGACGCCTGTTCCACCCGCTTGCGTTGAAAAATAAATGGACTGGAATTTCATCATCTTCAGCGTGGTCAAGGTCGCCGTGGTCATCGGCGCGCTCCTGACCTTGGTGGCGTATTCCGTGCTGGCGGAGCGCAAGATTGCCGCGTGGATTCAGGATCGCCCCGGCCCGAACCGCGCCGCACCGCCGTTTGTGAAATACATCCCGGTTCTCGGCCCGTTCCTGACCCGGATTGGTTTTTTCCAGCCGATGGCGGACGGGTTGAAATCCATTTTAAAGGAGGACTTCACCCCGGCGGGCGTCAAAAAAATCTATTTCTGGCTCGCTCCGGCCATCGCGGTGATTCCGGCGATGCTGACCGTGGCGGTCATTCCGTTCGGCTCGCAAATCGGCAAGCAGCAAATGGTCATCGCGAACCTGAACGTCGGCATCCTCTACACGTTCGGCATCGTGTCGCTCGGCGTTTATGGCATCGTGCTGGCAGGCTACGCGGCGAACTCCAAGTATCCGTTCCTCGGCGGCATCCGCTCCAGCGCGCAGATGATTTCGTATGAAATTTCGATGGGCATGTCGGTGATTCCGGTGCTGCTGATCGCCGGCAACTTGAATTTGGGCCAGATCATCGCCTGGCAGACCACGCACGGCTGGCTGATTTTATACGCGCCGGTGTCCTTCGTCATCTTCCTGGTGTCGTCGTTTGCGGAAACGAACCGGACGCCGTTCGATTTCGCCGAGGCGGAGCAGGAACTGGTCGGCGGTTACAACGTGGAATACAGCTCCATGAAATTTGCGCTGTTTCCGCTCGGCGAATATTCCGCCATGATTGCGTCGGCTGGCATGATGGTGACGCTGTTTTTCGGCGGCTGGACGCTGCCGTTCTGGGGACTCGATCAGCCGGCGCAATCGCTGGGCATGGGCATCGCGCACATTTTGGTTTTTCTGGCGAAGATGCTGTTTTTCGTGGTGGTGTTCATCTGGGTGCGCTGGATGTTTCCGCGTTTCCGGTATGACCAGTTGATGGATTTGGGCTGGCGGCGGTTTCTGCCGCTGGCGCTGGTGAATATTTTGGTGACGGCGGTGATTTTATGGATGAAAAGCTGAAACGCAGAGACGCAAAGGCGTAGAGACAAATGTGTTTTTGAAAACTCTGCAATTCGGCGTCTCCGCGGTGAGTAAAAAGTTTGAAATGATTGTTAATCGCAAACCGTTGACGTTTTGGGAACGGCTTTATCTGCCGGCGATTGCCGGCGGATTAAAGGTCACGCTCCGCCATGCCTGGCGCACACTGTTCCAGGGCAAGACGGTGACGATGGAATATCCCGAGCAGAAATGGACCGTGCCGGCGGATTACCGCGGCGCGCCGTATCTGGTGAAGGACCAGGAAGGCAACACCAAATGCGTCTCCTGCCAGCTTTGCGAATTTGTCTGCCCGCCGAAGGCCATCCGCATCACGCCGCCCGGCCCGGCGGGACAGATCGCCGACCGCCCGAACGCGGAGAAAATGCCGCAGGAATTTGAAATCAACATGCTGCGCTGCATTTACTGCGGCCTGTGCCAGGAAGTCTGCCCGGAGGAGGCGATTTTCCTGCTGAAGGACTATTCGCTCACCGGCCGAGCCGCGACGAAATGATTTACAACAAGGAAAAACTCCTCGCGCTCGGCGGCGTCAGCACGGCGGCATCCAGAAATGGAAACACAAGCTGGAAGAAGCCAAAGCGCAGGAAAATTTCCCGGTGAAAAGTCTGAAATCCTTGAAACCATGGGACTGCCCGACATTTTATTTTATGTCTTCGCGGCGCTGACGCTGTTGTGCGGCGTGCTCGTCGTGGCCAATCCGTTCAGCCGCAACCCGGTCACCAGCGCGATGTTTCTGGTGCTGACCATCATTTCGATGGCCGGGCTGTTCGTGCTGCTGCACGCGTTCTTCCTCGCCGCCGTCCAGATCATCGTCTATGCCGGCGCGGTCATCGTGCTGTTCCTCTTCGTCATCATGCTGCTGGATTTGAAGGAGGAACAGCGGCGGAAGATCAAATTTTTCGGCCTGGTCGGCGGGTTGGTTTCCGTCGGCGCCATCGTGGCGATTTCCTTGAAAGCATTGCATGCAGCAAATCCCGGCGCAAAGCTGCCCGCGCCGACGCTCGAAGGCGACACCAACGCGCTCGGCCAGTTGCTGTTCACGCAATATGTCCTGCCGTTTGAAGTCGTCTCGGTGCTGCTGCTCGTGGCGATGGTCGGCGTGATTTTGTTGAGCAAGAAGGATTTGAAATAACATGCAAGTCGGACTGGAACATTATTTGACGGTCAGCTTCCTGCTGTTCGCGCTGGGGCTGCTCGGCGTGATCATGCGGCGCAATCTGCTGGTGATTTACATGTCGCTGGAGCTGATGCTCAACGCGGCGAACCTCGCGCTGGTCTCGTTCTCGCGCTTCAACGACAAGCTCGATGGCCAGGTGCTGGTGTTTTTCATCATCACCGTTGCGGCAGCGGAGGTGGCGGTCGGCCTCGCGCTCATCGTGGCGCTCTACCGCAAACGCCAGACCGCGCACGTCGAGGATCTGACGAGCATGAAACTTTGATGAAATGAAGAAACATCGAACATTGAACATCGAACATCGAACGCTGAACGGTTTCGTTCCGGCGAACTTCGATGTTCGGCGTTCGATGTTCGGCGTTAGATGTTCCCGGACCAATTGATGAAATACGAAATTTTACCGTGGCTGACGCTGTTCCTGCCGATTTTCTCGGCGGCGGCCATCACGCTGTTCACGTTGAAACACCGCAACGCGAGCGCGCTCCTGTCCATCGGCGCGATCGTCGCCGGCTTCGTGATGACCTTGCTGTTCGTCGGCGCGAATGGATTTCATCTCACCGCCGGCGGAAACCGCCATCAACTGGCTAACCATCGGCGATCTGCAAATTGACTTTCGGCCTCAAGCTCGATGCTTTGAGCCTGATGATGATGCTCATCGTCACCGGCGTCGGCGGCGCGATCCACATTTATTCTTACGGCTACATGGACGAAGACCGCAGCAAGGCGCGATTCTTCGCCAAATTGAGCCTGTTCACGTTCTCGATGCTCGGCATCGTGCTGGCGAACAATTTCATCGAGATGTTCATCTTCTGGGAACTCGTCGGCGTCTCCAGCTACCTGCTCATCGGGTTCTGGTTTGAAAAACCCAGCGCGGCCGACGCGGCGAAAAAAGCCTTCTTCACCAACCGCCTCGGCGACTTCGGCTTTCTGCTCGGAATCTTGATGGTCTGGGGCGCGGCCAGTTCGCTGAACTTCGCCGGCGTGCAGGAACGCCATGACAATGGAGTCCGGCTATCTTTGAAACTATTCGGCGACGATTGGCGGCCTGCTGATCTTCTGCGGCGCGATGGGCAAATCCGCGCAATTCCCGCTGCACGTCTGGCTGCCGGACGCCATGGAAGGCCCGACGCCCGTCAGCGCGCTCATCCACGCCGCCACGATGGTCGCTGCCGGCGTCTACATGCTTTGCCGCACGTTGTTTTTGTTCAATGCCGACGCGCTGCACGTCATCGCCTACATCGGCGGGTTCACCTCGTTGCTCGCCGCGCTCATCGCCGTCCAGCAAAACGACATCAAGCGCATCATCGCCTACTCGACGCTCTCGCAGCTCGGCTACATGGTCATGGCGGTCGGCTTGAACGGCCCGACGCCGGCGATGTTTCATTTGACGACGCACGCGTTTTTCAAGGCGCTGCTGTTCCTGGCTGCCGGCTCGGTCATCATCGGGATGCACCACGAGCAGGACATCTGGCAAATGGGCAATCTGCGGAAGAAAATGCCGATAACGTTCTGGACGTTCCTCATTGGCGCGCTGGCATTGAGCGGCATCCCGCCGTTCAGTGGTTTCTATTCGAAGGATTCCATTTTCGCGCAGGCGTTGGAGCAGAAAAATTACCTGCTTTTCGGCGTCGCAGTTTTTGTCGCCGGATTGACTGCGTTTTATACCTTCCGATTGTTCTTCGTCGTTTTCTTTGGCCAGGCGAAATCCAAAGCCGCATCGCACGCGCACGAGTCGCCGTTGGTGATGACGTTGCCACTGGTGGCGCTGGCACTATTCGCGGCCATCGGCGGGTTCATCGGCATCTGGAACAACTACGGCTCGCAATTCCTTGCCGGAAACGAAACGCTCTCCGTTGCACAGCAAGTGCTGGAGCCGTTGCACAAGCCGATTCCCATGCTCGTGGGCATCGGCGTCGCATTGGCCGGCATCTTTCTGGCCTTCTCGTTCTACAAGAATGCTGCCTCCGATCCGCTGCCCGCCAAACTCGGCGGCCTGGCCACGGCGATGAAGAACAAGTTCTGGTTCGACGAACTTTACGAAGCCACGTTCATCCGCCTGCATGATTTCATCGCAGCGTTGATGGACGCGATTGACCGCTGGTTCGTGGAAGGCTTTTGCATCGGGCTGGTTCGCGGCGGCACGGATTTCACCGGTCGCGCGCTGCGCCTCGTGCAAACCGGCAACCTCCAGACCTACGCCTTCCTGTTTGTGCTCGGCGTGGCGGTGGTGCTCTATTTCGTTTTGAAATGAAAATTTAACGCGGAGACGCGGAGATGCGAAGAATGGAAATACAATTAACAAAAGCTCTCGGTGGAACAGGCCTCCGGCCTGTTCAATTCGGCGTCACGCCGAATTGCGGCGGTGCGCGTCCGGCAGCTTTTGCCCAAATGAATTATGGCGGCGTGTTCCCGCTGTCGGTTTCGGGCGTGACGCCTGTTCCACCGGTTAAAAGAATTTAACGATGTCCATTCTGACTTACATTTTGGGTTGGCCGCTGCTGGCGGCGCTGGTGCTGATACTTGTGCCGCGCAATTACCGCGTCATCATCCGCGCCATCGCGGTGCTGGCCACGCTCATCCCGGCGGTGCTGGCGGTGAAGATGTTCTGCCAATACGCCGGTGCGCCGGTGGATGCGGATGGCTATCGTTTCGTTCAGCAAATCCCGTGGGTCGAATCGCTGGGCATTAGCTACCACGTCGGCGTGGACGGCCTGAACGTCGGCCTGATTTTGATGGGTGCAATCGTCGCGTTCGCCGCCACGCTCTGCTCGTGGGAAATCCAGACGCGCGAAAAAGAATTTTACGTCCTGCTGCTGGTGATGAGCGGCGGCATTCTCGGTGCGTTCGCGTCGCTGGATTTGTTCTTCTTTTATTTCCTGCACGAACTGGCGCTGGTGCCGACGTTCATCATGATCGGTGTCTGGGGCCGCGGCGAACGGAAGAATTACGCGACGTTCCAGATCACGCTTTACTTGAGCATCGGCGCACTCATTGCGCTCATCGGCCTGATCGCACTTTACGTGCAATCCGGCGCGAACACGTTCGATATCCCGAAGATCATCGAACACGCCAAGGCGAACCCGCTCGCGGCCAGCGCCCAGAATTTCATCTTCCCGCTGCTGCTGTTCGGCTTTGGAATTCTGGTTTCGCTCTGGCCGTTCCATTCTTGGGCGCCGCTGGGCTATGGTGCCGCACCTTCGCCAACCGCCATGCTGCACGCCGGCGTTTTGAAGAAGTTCGGCCTCTACGGCTTGATCCGCATTGCACTGCCGCTGATGCCGCAGGCCGCCCACGATTGGATGAACATTCTGGCGTGGCTCTGTCTGGGCAACATCCTTTACGTCGGCTGGGTGGCGATGCGGCAAAAGGATTTGAACCTGCTCATCGGCAATTCCAGCGTGGCGCACATGGGCTTCATCTTCCTCGGCATCGCCAGCCTGACCCTCATCGGTGTGACCGGTGCGGTGCTGATCATGATTGCGCACGGCTTTCTTGCGGCGCTGACGTTTGCGTTGAGCGGCTACATTTACCAAAAGACCGGCACACTGGAAATGAGCCGGCTGGGCGGGCTTTGCCGGCAAATCCCATTCATCGGCACGGCGCTGCTCATGGCGGCAATGGCCGGATGCGGGCTGCCGGGCTTCGCGAATTTTGTCGGCGAAGTCACGGTGTTCTTCGGCGCGTGGAGCCAGCCGACGTTGCACGTCGTAACGGCGCTGGCGCTTTGGGGCGCATTGCTGATCGGCGCTCTTTACATGCTCCGCGCCGTCCGCAACATTTTGCACGGGCCGCTGCCGGAAAAATTGAATTCCATTCCTGACGCCGGACTCTGGCGCAAACTGCCTTACGCGTTGCTGCTGGCGAGCCTGTTCCTGTTCGGCATCTGGCCGCGACTGCTGACGGAGAAAATTACGCCCGACGCCCAAAAAATTGTGGCGATGGCAAACAGTGGGACAAGCGTTCAGCCCATTACCGTCAGCGACTCGCAGGCTGCATCTTCCACGGAGTTGGCACAGTGAACTTTTCCCGGAAACCCGTGGCAGATCTCGTCAGCGGGCATGGTCAAAAAATCACATCTGGATGATGAAATTGGGCGAAATGAACTTCACTCCCAGCCCGGCGCCAGATTGGTGAATCAATATCGCCCTGCATCGAAGTTCGGGATCCAATTTGCAAAAAATGCTCCCGCACCTTTTTTGGATGCGGGAGTGTTGATTTTCGATTTGCCGGGTCAGTTGACGCTCACGTCAATCTGCTTTGGCTTGGCTTCCTCGGCCTTGGGCAGCGTGACGGTGAGCACGCCGTCTTTGTAGGCGGCCTTCACATTGTCCGCCGCGACGGGCGCGGGGAGCGTCAGGGCACGCTGGAATTTTCCGTAGAACCGCTCCTGCCGGTGCACTTCCGTGCCTTCGCTGATTTTTTCCTCCGTGCGTTCGCCGGAAATGACGAGCGCGCCATCTTGCAGCGACACATTGATGTCCTCCCGCTTGAGTCCAGGCACTTCGATCTTGACGGTAAAGTTGTCCTTGTCCTCCTGCACGTCAAGCGCGGGCGCCCACCCGGTCATCGGCGATTCAAACAGCCGATCCAGTTCGTCCTGCAAGCCCGCCAGCCGGCCAAGCGTCGGCCAAGCAAGTCCGGGTCGTTGATATTGTATCAGTTTCATAATCGTTCCTTTCGTTAGTTGTTTTGTTTCAACAAGGCTTTCCTTAGCTTTGGCAATGCCAAGCTTGCCGGATGCAAAAAACAATTGAAAATACAGGCGATTATGATCTCTCTATTTTCAGCTCTCCGGAGCCAACTGCGAACGTTTGGCACATTTGCTGTGCCAGCGAAGCGCCATCTGACGCAATTGGCAAATGGAAGTTTTTTGAACATCGAACATCCAGCACCCAACTTGTCCGTCAGTATGAAAATCTCTGGGTGTTGGATGTTTAATTTTCCCTAACAAAAAGCCCCAAGCCGTTTCCAGCCTGGGGCGTGATGGAAAAATTTCGATTTAGTCGAACGCGTGACCGGCGCAGCAAAGCACGTCCTTGACTTTGTGGCGGACCAGGTCTTTGACGGCCTGGCGCGCGGGGCCGAGGTATTTGCGCGGATCGAATTCGCCCGGCTTTTCCGCGAGCACCTTGCGGATGCCGGCGGTCATGGCGATGCGCAGGTCTGTGTCAATGTTGACCTTCGTGCAACCCGTGCGGCGCGCGACTTCGATGTCGGATTCCGGCACGCCCTGGGCGTCGGGCATCTTGCCGCCGTATTTGTTGACTTCGGCGACGAGGTGTTGCGGCACGCTCGAAGCGCCGTGCAGGACCAGCGGATAATCGCCGAGGCCGGCATCCATGAGCGCCTTTTTGATGAGCTTGAGACGTTCGAGGTCGAGGTGCTGGGTGCCCTTGAATTTGTAGGCGCCGTGGCTGTTGCCGATGGCGACGGCCAGAGAATCGCAGCCGGTTTCCCTGACAAATTTTACTGCTTCCTCCGGTTCGGTGTAATGCCCGCTGGTGGAATGGGCGCCGCCTTCCTCGCCTTCGTCGAATTGCGCGCCGACCAGATGGCCGAGTTCCGATTCAACGGAGCAATTGTGCTTGTGGGCATATTCCACCACCTTCTTGGTTATTTCGACGTTCTTGTCGAACGGCTCGTGGCTGGCGTCAATCATCACGCTGGTGAAGCCCTCGTCAATGCATTGCTTGCATAGCTCGAACGTGTCGCCGTGATCCAGATGAATCGTGATCGGGATGTTCGACAGGCTGACGGCGGCTTCGATGAGCTTCTTGAGATAAACCGGGTTGGCGTATTGGCGCGCACCCTTGGAAATCTGCAGGATGAGCGGCGCTTTTTCCTCCTCGCACGCCTCCACGATGGCTTGGATGAGTTCCATGTTGTTCACGTTGAACGCGCCGATGGCGTATTTGCCTTTCAACGCCTTCGCGAACAGGTCTTTGGTATGAGTTAGTGGCATAGATTTATATGTGTTTTTCGGATTTGAATCATCCGGTTGTTTCCAACAGCCAGGAATAATAACTAGTTTCCATCGGAAGAAAACTAAAAAATGCGGACGCATTTTGCCAAAATATGGGAATAAATTGCTTTCCGCCGGGGGTGCTTTTTGCCAGAAACTCGCCAAATGGCACCCAATCGAATTCGGTTGGAAAGGCAGGATTTGAATCCTTCAGATCATTTCGGGAGATTGCGTTTGACCACATCAAAATGAGATTTGTCTGTCAGGAATTGTCAGGAAAGTTTTGATCTCTGACAGCCCATCTTCACGGAGCCGCCACTAGTGCTTGGTCGCGGACAAGTGCATGCACCGAACCACTCCCGACGCCGGATGGAAAAATGCTCGGCGAGTCGCATACATAATTCACTGAGCGAAATCCAGAATTACCCCGGATGGTTTCCTCCCTTTATCAATCGGATCAATGGTTCGGCTTGTTTTATCAATTAACGGGGTCGCGTCAGGCCGGGTTAGCCTTGAACCATGAAAACCATATCCATCATGTCGCTGTTTACGGGTTTGATGTTGACCAGCGGTTGCTGCTATCTGCCATGTCCGACGATGCACGAAAATAGCGGCATGAAAGTGAACCGTGAGATGGTCCGTTTCATTCAAGTTGGCAAAACCACCCGCGCCGAGGTCGTGGGCCAAATGGGCACCAAATACGTCTCCCTCTGGCATGACAGTGCCATGGCATATCCTTTTGAAACCAAAGGGGTGTCTTTTGAATGGTATGAGGTGGCTTGGCTTGGATTTACTGGCATGTCCCAAAAGACAGACGTGGAGACATCCCCAACCGGTTCCCGCTGGCAGGCATTTTTTGTGGCCTTCGACGATCAAGCCGTGGTGCGGGCAACCTGTTTTAAAAAACTGATCACCGACAACAAATCGGTGGACGAACAACTCGATAAATGGGTCGCCAGCCTGCCACCAACAAACTCTACCGCTTGTCACCCGTGATCTTCTAAATGTCATGGGCATAATTTATTCTTTCCACCACAGACGAAAAACAACGGCAGTGGGAAGGAAACCCATGTCCCCCACTCGCCCCATGTTTGTATTTGTCGGACGAAGGGCGCTCCATCCAATTGAGCTGCGCTCCAGCCGCCGTTGCGAGACTTCGACTGAACTGCCGCGCCGCGAATTTAGTTTCTTTGTGTCTTTGCCTCATCGCGCCTTTGCGTTAAGTATTCCTCGTGCAGGCGCGTTTCCTCCTCGGCCCCGCCGGCAGCGGCAAGACCTTCCGCTGCCTCGGCGAAATCCGTGCCGCCCTGAGCGAACAGCCCGGCGGCCCGCCCGACGCGCCGGAGCAAGGCGAAGGCGGGCCGCTCATCCTCCTCGCGCCCAAACAAGCCACGTTCCAGCTCGAACGCCAGTTGCTCGCCGGTTCTGAAATTTCCGGCTTCACGCGGCTGCAAATCTTGTCTTTCGATCGGCTCGCCCGGTTCGCGCTGGAACAGCTTGGAACCGCACCGCCGCCGCTTCTGGCCGAGGAGGGCCGCATCATGGTTCTGCGCTCCCTGCTCATGCGGCATGAAGGCGAACTGAAGCTTTTTGGCCGCAGCGCGCGGCGCCCCGGTTTTGCACAGGAGATCAGTGAACTGCTTGCTGAACTGAACCAGCACCAGTTCACGCCAGCCAGACTCCGCGCGCTCGCCGGACGCGAAAATCTGCGCCGCGAACTCTGCGACAAGCTCGCCGATCTCGCGCTGCTCTCCGAAAATATTCGCGCTGGCTCGCGGAACACGAATTGCAGGACGCCAATCGCCTGCTCGACCTGGCAACCGAAGCGTTGCGAACAAATTTCAGCCTTCAGCCTTCAGCCTTCAACCTTTCCGGCCTCTGGCTCGACGGCTTCGCCGAGATGACGCCGCAGGAACTGGATTTGCTCGCCGCCGTTTTGCCGTTCTGCAACCGCGCCACGCTGGCATTCTGCCTTGAAAGCGCGCCTGACGCCGAACCGGCGCGGCTTTCCATCTGGTCCGCCATCGCCAAAACATATTCACGATGCCGCCAGCGGATTGAAAATATTCCCGGCTGCAAAATCGAAGTTGAAATGCTGCCGCGCGAGCCGGCGAAAAACCGGTTCGCCGGAAATTCCCAACTGGCCTCGCTTGAAAAAAACTGGTCGTTGTCGCCGCAAAGCGATCCCGCACGCCGCAATTCGAACTCCGCAATTTCCATCGCCGCCTGCGCCAATCCCGGAGCCGAGGCCGCCTTCGCCGCGCGGGAAATCCTGAAGTTCGTCCGCGCCGGGAATCGTTTTCGCGACTGCGCCGTGCTCGTCCGCGATCTGGAAAATTATCACAAGCCGCTCGCCCGCGCTTTCCGCCGCTATGAAATTCCCTTCTTCCTCGACCGCCGCGAATCCGTCGCGCATCACCCGCTCGCCGAGCTGACGCGCGGCGCGCTGCGCACCGTGGCGGGCGATTGGCGGCACAACGACTGGTTCACCGCGCTGAAAACCGGATTTTTGCCCGTGGACGAATCCGACATTGACGGGCTGGAGAATGCCGCGCTGGAATTTGGCTGGCACGGCAAAAAATGGCGCGAGCCGCTGCCGGATGAAAATTTCGAGCGGGTCCGCCATATCATCCTGCCTCCGTTTGAAACATTCGCCGCACAAATCACCGAAGAAAAATACAAGCCCACCGGCGCGCAACTGGCCGGCGCTTTGCGTGAACTTTGGGATGATCTGGAGGTTGAGGCAACCTTGGATCGTAGGACGCACGACGAGGGAAAACCGGCCATCGGCCATCGGCCATCGGCCATTCACACCACAGTCTGGGAGCAGATGAACCAGTGGCTGGACAATCTGGCGCTCGCGTTCCCGAACGAACCGTTGCCGCTGCGCGACTGGCTGCCGGTGGTCGAGGCCGGCCTCGCCAGCCTGACCGTGGGCGTGATTCCGCCGGTGCTCGACGAGGTGCTCATCGGCGCGGTGGACCGCGCGCGCAATCCCGATTTGAAATTCACGCTCGTCCTCGGCGTCAACGAATCCGTATTTCCCGCCGCCCCCGCCGCGCCGGCGATCCTGACCCGCGACGACCGCGACGAACTGGATTCTCAGAACGCCGCGCTCGGACCGGATTTGTTCGATCAGGTGTCGCGCGAGCGATATCTGGGCTACATCGCCTGCACCCGCGCCAGCGAAAAGCTAGCCATCACATTTTCACGGCAAAATGCGGACGGAAAAACGCTGAATCCATCGCCGTTCATCGCGCAGCTGCGGCGGATTTTTACCGGACTCGAAATCGAAGAATTTCAGAACGAAACCGGGCCGGCTGAAGCCGAGCATGTGAATGAACTGGCGCCGCTGGTGGCCAAAATGTGGGAGCGCCCGTCTCCAACCAGGCGCGCTGGAGTTCACGCTTCAGCGTGCTGCGGGGACAAGCCAGAGCTTGAACTCCAACCGAAACCCGCCGGGTCGGAGGCCGGCGCTCCGCCCGGCTGGAAACGCCTGCTTGAAATTCCATCGCTCAATTCGCTCGCGGAAAATCTCGCGGCTTTGCGCGAACCGGACGGGAACGAAATACTTTCACCGTCGTTCGCGGAAAAACTTTACGGCCCGGCGCTCCAAACGTCTGTCAGCCGGCTGGAAGAGTTCGCGCAATGCCCGTTCCGGTTTTTCATCCATTCCGGCCTGCGCGCGGACGAGCGGAAGGTGTTTGAACTGGACGCCCGCGAGCGCGGCAGCTTTCAGCACGAGGTTTTGAAACAATTCCACGAGCAGCTCGTCGTGGAAAAGAAACGCTGGCGGGACGTCGCGCCGGCGGAGGCGCGCGAACGGATTCACGCCGTCGCCGCCGGCTTGACGGAGAATTTCAGCGGCGGACTTTTATGTGAAACGGCGGAGTCGCGGTTCGCCGCGCGCGCCATGACCGAGTCGCTTCAGGATTTCATCGCCGTCACCGTCGCATGGCTGCGCGGGCAGAACGAATTTGATCCGGTGGCGGCCGAACTGGATTTTGGCACGGCGATATCCCCGCAAACCGCGTGGGAAATTGGTCTGGCGGGCGGGCGCACGCTGGCGCTGCGCGGCCGGATTGACCGCGTGGATCTGTGCCAGGATGACAACACCGGCGCTGCGCTGGCGATTGTGCTCGATTACAAATCCAGCGTCAAAAAGCTGGACGCGCTGCTGGTCGAACACGGCGTCCAATTGCAATTGCTGGCGTATTTGAACGTGCTGCGGCATTGGAAAAATCCGCGCGAAAGTTTTGGCGCGGAAAGCCTGATTCCGGCCGGTGTTTTTTACGTCAATCTGCGCGGGCAATTCGCGGGCGGCGGCACGCGCGAGGAAGTTTTGGGCGACACGGAAGCGACGAAACTCGCGTATCGGCACAGCGGGCGTTTCGACGCGGGCGCTCTGGACAAATTGGACCGCGCCTGCGCCGCCGACCAGTTCAATTACCGGCTGAACCAGGACGGCTCGTTACGCAAAGGTTCGGTGGAAGCGCTGCCGCGCGCGGAGTTTGAAAAACTGCTTGACCGCGTGGAAGTTCAACTGCGCGAATTCGGCAACGCGATTTATTCCGGCGGGGCGTCGGTGAATCCGTATCGCAAGGGCACGCAGACGCCGTGTGAATTTTGCGATTATGCTTCCGCGTGCCGGATTGATCCGTGGACGCACGCGTGGCGTGTTTTGGGGAAACATTGAACGCCGAACATCGAACTTCGAACATCCAATGAACACGCAATGTGAAAATCCATTCAGCGTTCGATGTTGGATGTTGGATGTTCGATGTTTCCAATTTTGGATGCAAATCTTCCCATGACCATTCGCGGCAAATCCGATCCTCTCTGGTCCGAACTCGTCGAAGAATGGAAAGGAACGCTGGCGCGGTTGCGCGGGCTGATGATCGTCGCGCCGCTGGAGACGTTGCCGCGATTTGTTGCCGGGGCGGACTGCGCGTTTTCCACCGACAAACAAACCACTTTCGCCACTGCCGTGGTTTATGACCGCGATACGCAACAAATCGTTGAAGTGGCTCACGCCAGACGGCCGGTGGAATTTCCCTACGTTCCCGGATTCTTGAGTTTCCGCGAAGGCCCGGCGATCAAGCAGGCGATTCGCGCGCTGAAACACAAATTTGGCGCAATTCTTTTTGACGGGCAGGGCTTCGCGCATCCGCACCGCTGCGGCATCGCGGCGCATCTGGCGATTGAATTGGACGTGCCCGGTGTTGGCGTCGGCAAAAGCCGCTTGATCGGCGGATTTTCAAATCCGGCGATGAAAGCCGGCTCCATCGCGCCGCTCATGGGCGGCGATGAACAAATCGGTGTCGTGCTGCGGACGCAGAATGGAATCCGTCCGGTGTTCGTCAGCATCGGCCATCGCGTGGATCTGGATTCCGCCATCAAGCTCGTTCTGGCCTGCTGCACGCGCTATCGCATTCCCGAACCGACGCGGCAGGCCGACATCGAAGTGACGAAGCTGAAACGACAGTTTTAACCACAGATGGACACGGATTTTTATCTGCGAATGTCGCGAATTTTCGCCAATTTAACCGTGGAAAAATATTCCGAGCCATTCGCGGACAAATCAACCAACCAGAACGGGGACTGCGGCATCCTACGCCGACTCCGGCGCCTCCTCAAACTTCCGGTCGGCCGGTCAGCCGCGACCGGAGCTTTGAGCCTGGCCGAAATCGCCGGCACCGATTCAAGGAACTTGCCGGCGAATGGTGCAGTTTGAAACCAGAAGTGGTATAAGAGGCGTGCTATTATTTCACTGCCCATTCGGACAAGAATGCCAGCACTTTGGGGGAACTGTATCCGCCATTTTCACCAAAATCCGCACCGCGCTGTGTGACAAGCTGTTTGCCGTCGGAATCCAGGACGACAAGGACAGGTAGGCCAAGACGCGTCGGTTCGCCAAACTTCTCGGTGGTTACTTCGTTATGGCCGCGGTTCACGTCAACCAGGACCACGATATAATCAGACTGAAGTTCTTTGCGCACGGCCTTGTCTGCTTCAAATAGATGATGCAGCACTCGGCACCAGACGCACCAATTCGCGCCGAATTGCAGCAAGCCCCGCTTGTTTTCCTTCTTTGCAACGACAAGCGCGCTGTCAATCTGTTTGGAGGCATCCGCCGTTTCATCATAAATGGGCGCTCGCAGATAATCCCCCTTCTCGCCGGGTTGATAAAAAATCAAAACCAGAAGCGACGCCATGGCGACAAACCACAATGCAACAAGCCATCTATACTTCATTTTTTAAAGATTATCAGGAACAACTTCATGAACCGGTCAAAGTCGGAAGTGATGCAATTTGCACAAACGCAATTTGCACAAACGGATTGCCGCAAAAAAGCGCAAAAGGCACAGAGGAAACCATGGATTTGATGGTATTGCAGTGTTGTTTGCACCGGCCTGCGGGGCGAGTGTTGTGAGGATTCACACTCATGTCGTTGCGGGTTCTTTCAACAGGATGGACTGCCTGCAATGGGGACATTGCAATTCCCTGCCCAAGGCGTGTGAGGGAAATTCAATGTGTCCGCCACAGAGCGCGCAGGACATTTTCAGGTTTACGGGGCGGCGCAGGATGATGGTTTCCTGGCATTGCGGGCAGGCAATTCTCTGTCCGATATATTGGCCGGCGAATTCGATGTGGATGCCACAGGCCGGACAGGACATTTTCACGGCTTCAATTGTTCGGTTGTGCGTCCATATCCAGACCAAGGCTGTGTAGCTGCCCAGCACCAAGCAGAACGGAATGAATTCAAGAATATATCCCGTTGTCCCATGATGTAGCCAAAGCGGATCAGTCAGGCTGCCGATGCAGGTGGCCTGCGGATGACCATGCATCGTAAGCAGGCCGATCCAAAACACGACATAATTGGTCGCCAGCCACGCCAGCCAGCCGATCTGAAGACCAACACGTTTGCCAAACAGGCAAATCAGTGCCACGACCAGTTCCAATGCTCCGACGGCAATTACCGCATAACGCAGCGGAATGCCCAGCATCGGGTCGGGCAGCGGCAAGACTTGCGCGTGGCCGGCGGCGATGAGAAAGCGGTTCAACGCCGCTGCCAGCAGGATTCCGCCGGCGGCGAGAATAAATAATCGAATCCATTTCATAGTTTTACTCCTCAAAAATGAAATGCGCCAAATGCCGTGTCCGTTCAAGTTTATTGGCGCTGGCCACAATTTGATGGTTTTCCCCCGGATACGTGTAAAACTCCACAACCACGCCGGAATTTAGCGCGTCTTGTTGATATTTTTTGAAACGGTTCTCCGCATGTTCTTCGCCGCCGGTATCAAGCATGATTTTAGGGCGTGACTGGAACAGGGATAATTTGGAAAAATCCGGAAACTGACTTGGATTGAGCAGGATCAGCCCCCGCCACGGACCGGGCTTGGTTTCCGCCAGTTCGCTCAAGTAACGCGTTTCGGCGCTCGTGGCAAACAGATACACCCGCCGGGTGTCAACATTGGGGTCGCCAGCCAGACTTCGGTAAAGCGCCAGGACATTTGTTGCCCATTGGTCAAGTTGAGCGTTCCAATTGGGCCGTTCCACCGCCGCCACGCGCATGCCGCAAGCCGCCATGCTCTTCTGAAACGACTCCCGGTAAAGCGGGTCGTCGAAGGTGGTGTCTCCCATCAGCAATGGATACTTCTTGTGTTTGTCAAAATTTGCAGGCTGATAAAGGGTGTAGGTGACCTGGCCGCCCGGCACATACAGGGTGTTGTGCGAGGTCACGACGGCCTGGGCTTGGATCGTGGGGTAATCTGAGACCGAAATGGCCGGATGCCATGCGTCTGATGCCAGATCATTTCGCCATACGCCCGCCGTCGGCGCGTTGCTGATGTTTCCGAACAGGAACAAATGCCTCTGGTCGGGGGTCACCCTGAACCAGTCATAACTTCCATTGCCCCACAACTGCAACAACTGTTTTTTGTCGTTGCCGGACAAATCGGCGAGCTTGATCCAGTCCCGGGCGTCTAGATGGCTGGCATATACGAATCGGTCCGACCCGGCCCATTGCGCGTTGCGCACGGATTGTCCCTCCATGATTTGCACCGGCGTGGTGTTGGTGCCGTCAGCCGTGTCCAGCCGCCATACTGAATCCCGGCCGTCTTCCGTGCGGTCGAGCAACAGCACCCTCGTTTCTTTTGAATAGGCCATTCCCGTCAACCCGCCCAGTCCGGCGTCAAACCAGACCAGAGAACTTAGCGACGAAAGGGTTTCTTTGCCAAACCATTTGCCGCTTAAATAATCTTCCACCTGTTTGCGCTCGGCATTGTTCAGCGCCCGGTCATACACCAGCAATTCGGCAAAGTCGCCTTCCGCGGTCTTCGGATTCTTGCCGCCGGTCGCGGTGCGATAGCCGATTTCCACCTCCTTTGCCGCCGTGTCCAGTTTTACGTTGGCCACACCCCGAAGCATGCCGTTGACATAACCCCTTTGGGTCACCCCGTCATAAGTCACTTCCAAAAGGTTCCAGTTGGTGGACGTCATCGTCACCTGGTTGTCCCGATACCAGCCGCCGGGCAGATAGAACCGGTCGCGCTCGCCCTCCACCGCAAACAGTGCGCCATTGGTCCGGGTGTCGCCCATGCTCACCATCATCGCCTGACCTGCCTCGTGCCGCATGACGGCGAACACGCTCCGGGGCGCGGCACCGGTGAGGCTGGGACGGGCGCGGGTTTTCAAGCCGGTCCCGTTCGTGGTGGCATTCACCCAGCCAAAATGAATCGTGCCCTGGCCGTTTAGCGCGAGCGGGCTGTTCGTGCCGTTGAAGACCGGCGGACGCCCGTTCCACACCGCGTCGTTTCGGCTGCGGCTTAGATCCGCCAATCCCATGACCTGCGACTGATCCGGCTGCCGCAACTTTGAGGCGTCAAGCCAGAGCGCCAAACCTGTTCGTGAGCGGCATTGTGGCGGCAGGCATCTTGCCTGACAATTGATTGCTTGAATCCGCAGGCAGGATGCCCGCGCCACTTTCGCTTTCAGAGAAATCTGCGCGGCAGATGATGGAATTATTCTCCAGCCACGCCACCGCGTCAGAACTGATGGCCGTCAGCGAAGTCATGGGAGCCTCCTCGCTCAAGAAAAGTTTTCGCTCCCATTGTCCGTCCTCTCTTTTTTGGCCAATGTATAAATTTGTTTGGTCTGTCACGTAGGCAAATTTGGTTGGCGTCAGCCACACCGCCTCCGAATACGGTTTATCTTCAATGAAGCCGGCCGCCTGATTGGTGTCTGCGGGGCAAATCATCAGCCGGTTGCTCACGCAACAAAGGAAATTCCTGTCGTCCGGCGACCACGGCCCGGCTTGGATATTGTAATTATCCTCAAATTGGCCCACTCCGTGCCTGTCCTCGATGATTTGCCGTTTCTGCCCGGTCTTGGTGTCGCACAGAAACAGGGCGCGGCCCCGGTCGTCCGCCCGGGCCACATAAATGAACTGGCTGCCGTCGTGGTTCATCCAGGCCGGGCCGTAAAAATCCCGGATCGAGCCATACGCATTGGCAATGGCCTCCAAATGCGCCGGGCGCTGAACATGAATCCACAACAGACCGCAGCCCGACCAAGGACACGGCCAGAAACACCAGCCCCGCGTTCGACCGCAACAATGCCGTCCGCCGCCAAAGCCACGAGCTAAATTGTGTCAACCGTTTGTTCATATTTCACCTCAAGGGATAAGTGCCATGTTGGGCGAGCCATTGCGTGTCCGTCCCGCCTGAAGAGCCGGGCGTCAAGGCTGGATTTAGAAACACATCGTGCCATCGGTGAAATTCCACGTGACCATCCGCAAAGGAAAACGACGAGGTAAGTCCATGATTGATCGCCGGCTTGTCATTGATGGTGGTTCCATTCCCATAAAACAAAAACCACCCGTCATTCAGGCTCAACGGGTTTTCATCCAGATACATGAAACAATCGGAGGCGCTTAACAAGACTCTTGAAATCTGAAAATTTGGTGAACACCTTGTAGTTGACCCCGTTTTGCGCGCCGGGGCCGCCGCCGCCAACGAAGCAGTTCGCCGAACATGACCGGACGCGTTGCACGTGCCACGTCGGGTCCAGGTATTGATCTGCGGGGCAATGATACACTCCGGCTGCTTTGGCATAAGGCCCGATGGAACCCTTTAACGTCACCACGGGATTCCCGCCCGTCACCCCCTGCACGCCAAGATAAAAAGGATTCGTCGCGCAGCCAACGGGGTCCTCGGCGATGAGACTGTTCCACGGAGGGGCCGAGGAAAAGGTGCCATCCACCCAATTCGGTCCGGGGGGAACCGGCGGCTTGGCTTTGGGATTGCCGGATGCGGTGTCGCCGCCATTGCGAACCGTGACGTTCGCCGGCAAAGAATCATTATTGTCACTCCCGTAAATGATTGCGGCCAATTGCAACTGTTTCATGTTGTTCAGGCATGACGGTTCCCTGCGCCTTTTTTTTGGCCTGGACAAGGCCGGCATCAACAGTCCCGCCAGAATGCCAATAATCGCAATCACCACCAGCAGTTCAACCAGCGTAAATCCTTTCTTTGTAGCAGCCGAGGTAACGAGGCTCTGATCCATTTCGGATTGCGATGAAACTTCTGACTGCCGACTACTGACTACTGACTTCTGAATTGTTACCGCTTTGGTCTGATCTGTTTCAGCTTTCAGTATTTCAGTTTTCAGCTTTTGTCTTTCACTTCCCAGTTCCAGCAAAATCCAAAACACCGATGCCGTGGCCAGCTTGAACAACCCGCCATCAAACCAAAACGCCACCAGCATCGCCAAAGCGCCCGCGCGACATGCGACGCGCAGCGACGCTTCGGGTGACAAGAGACAGGTGACGGGTGACACGAAGGGAGGTGACGAGATTTCTGCTTTCTGCTTTCTACTTTCTCCTTTCAATGCCAGCCCCACATACGCAACAAAACACACCAACCCCGGAATCCCCAATTGCGTCCCCAACATCAAATAATCATTCGTGGTAATGGCCGCCGCGCTGCCTTCCGGTGGTGAATAATCCTTTGCATAGACACTAACCGCCTTGTTCCAGCCGACGCCAAATGGATGGTCCCGCATGATTTCAAACCCCGCTTTCCATGCTGCGATCCGGTGTTGCACAGAGCCTCGGCTCAAATCCAGCCGCTGGAAATACCACGGCGCCGTCCGCGGCGTGTTCCAGAAAAACCACGCCGCTGTCGCCGCGAGGAAAACTGGAGGCAAAACATGGCGCCATTTGAATTTCCTATACGCTTTTGCCAGATATAGCAAACCGATGCGCCGTTGCCACCCATGCGCCCCGGCTGTAGCTGAATACCAAACCCACCCCCATCATCAAAGCCGCCACCAAAAGAAAACCGATCAGCAATTTCTGCTTTCTGCTTTCTGCTTTCAAGATTTGGAGAAGCTTCCGCCTTTCCATTTCAACTTTCAGCTTTTCAGATTTCAGGTTTTCAGTTCTCTCCTCCTTCAGCCTTTGGCCTTTAGCCTTTAGCCTTTCCGCTAACAATCCGATTGTTAGCGTCACCCCCGCCCCCATCAACATCCCGTAATCATTGGGGCTATTCAAAAGCCCCATCCAGCGCGGTCCCAGATAATTATTATTCGCCAGATGCAGGTGCCACCATGACGCAAAAGCTTGTAGCCCGACCAAACCGACCAAGAATATTCTAATTTCTGATTTCCGATTTCCGATTTCATAAGCGGTTCCACTGTCCACTTTCTGCTTTCCACTTTTAAGCGCGAAGCGAAACCCTTTGCCCAGTGTCGCACCGAACAGGAGCGTAATGTGATCCGACATTTGCCAAGTTGCCGTGTAGCCCACGCAATACATAGCCACGGCAATAACCAGCAGCCCGAGGAGCGGCAAATCGTTTATACTGAAAGTCGGAAACAAAAACGTGCTGCACCAAATTGCAAGGCAAACCAACAGCATCCCTTGCGTTTGAAGCAGCGCTGTCTCAAACTCATGGAAATTGTTGCTTTGACACCGTAAAACAAATGCACAAAGGCAAATGGTCACAATCGCCAACAGTAGCGCCACCTTGATGCTGTTGCGGCTTTTCATAACATCATTAGTCCCTTACCGGAAATAAACTGTGCATAAAGCACAGCATTTTTGAAGCGAGGAATATGTTTTTTGCGTTTGTTTAATAAGCACAGCACCTGCATAACGCAGATCAATTGCGGCATTTACCACTCGCTCAAGCGAGAACTCAAGCCGAAGGTCAGAAGGCACCATTCCAGAATTATACCGCCTACAGAAGTGGTGCTTTTGTCTTATATCAGTTTTGCGCTCTTGGTTCCGTCTATACCGGGTTAGATATATCTGACGACCAAGCCAGCCCCACCAAGGAATGGCGTCGGTGTATTTACCATGAAATACTCGACCGGTGCCAACCCGCTCCGGCGAACCGGGTTGGCACCAGAAGATTGCGGTCACTCCATTTACCACCAATCGTTTCCAGATTGGCAGCACTTTTCCAACTGAATCGCTACGCCTCAGAACGGATAGAGAGTGGGCTGGGTGCATGTGCCACCACTTGCTTTTTGGGATGACACTACAGGAACCAAAGCGTTGTTACAGGTATAGGAATCTTGGGAATAAGTGCAAGCTGGGTAACTATTCGGCTCGCCACAATATGCCATATAGGTGCCGTAGCCTATTACTAACTTACACGTTTCGTTGTCACATGATCCGCTCCCAGTGGTAAGTGTGAGGTCGTAGCCGCCATATGTAACAAGTGTGAGCTCATCTGTATCAGTATCCATTATCCATCCTGTGCATGACCAAGACGTATTAGGATCACTTGTTGCCGTATGGCAGCTTGTGTTTATTGTAGTATAACCAACATTTTGCGCGAAGAGTCGTGTGCCATTTATACACATCACACACAACATTCCAAGCAACAACATTCTAACCCTGGGGTAGAAATGCAGATGTTTCGCTATCGTTTTCATTTGTTTATTCCTTTCATTGTTTTGTTTTATTTTGATCTACTTTTTTGACCTACAGAGCCGTTCTATTGTGCCAAGCGTATTCAGTCTAGTTTGGCTTGTGCCTGAATACTATTTTGCGAAACACAACGAAAAGTGGTAAACACGCCAATACACCAAATAGTATTAAAAGGGTATATCTTTTTGCCTTCGATGTTTCCTCCGCCCGCTGTCTGGAATAGTTGTATGCATTATTTAGAACTACTTGTGATTCGTTTGAATAGACTTGCGTAATTCCATAATAGCCTGGCGCGATGAAAGTGGTGGGCTGAAACATCATTTCATCCAGGTTTGTATCCAACTTGAAGCGCAGTATCTGCATTTTCATAAAGCACTTTTCTTTGGGTTGCCCCCCCGCGCTCTCGAAAATAGTGCTGGGCACTCCGACAGGCAAGTTGCTGTCAGAGTATTCGTAATGGATCGAGTCCAAACCACAATCCATTTCACCAACAACGCCGTTGGTCAACAATATAACCCCACTTTCCTGAGTCAAGTTTGTTAGGCTCTGTAATAATTGCGCCATTTCATTGTGCTTTACATGCAGAGTTCCTGTAGGAGAATTTGTCGGCATTTTAATATGCCGAATTGTAACGTGTTCAGGAATTAGTCCAAATCTCGGAACTGAGAAGCTGTTTCCATTCCAACTGAAAGCACCGTCCTTTGCGTTTGGCAAACCAAAGGCTAATCCACGAGCTAAAATAATTCGGCCATTTTGGGCTATTGAAAAGATCGGATTATTCGTCATGCTGGTTTCATTTATCATCAAAGTCCCTGTTATTTCCCAGTTTGTATGATCGACACATCCGACAAAATATGGAAACCCCAGTCTATTCGTCGGTGATAACGGAACAGTTAAATCTTCGCTTGGGAGGAAACCCCTAATATAGAAATTAGTTCCATCTGTTGCGCCAGTGTAATACGAAATGTCATTGGGCTTGTCGCACTTTGATTCGGACCACGATATCTCCCGGATTAACTTTGAAGAAGAAAGAATGGACTTGAAGGCATCTGCCGAAGCAAGATCGGCATGGCAAGCGGGAATGTAAGACACGAATAACAGGCACATCAGCGAATATTCTGCGAGCATTAAGAGTGATGTGCTCGACAACTTCCATAACATATTATTGAACATATGACATCCAGCCATTATTTACAAAGAAAACGCTTGGGTATCTGATACATTTGCATAAGCCTGTTGCAAAGCATTGTATAGCTAGTAATTAGCAGATACGCCAGAATTATATCCGTTGTAAAGGCGGCCATCTGAGGTGGCAAATGGATGGCATCCGTAAGATTACCCATACATCCGCAAGGTCTATGATATCCGGTCAATCGCATGCCTACGTGATAAAGAAGAAATAGTGTTGATAGCCATGCGACCGAGCTCACTTTAATGAAGCTACTCTTTCCGAAAAGACATATGGTGGCGACGCAGAGTTCCAAGAAAGCTACAAACAGGAGCAAAAGCCGAAATGACACCAAGAAGACTGGGTCCGATGTCAATAAAATTGTTGATACACCCATAGCACTAACAATCTTCGCCACTGCGGTGATCAACAGAATAATTGCGAATGATCTTTCAAAGTATTTCACAAGCATCCCACCATTCGGGTCAGTCCTGAGTGTTTTATTCAAATATGAATTCATTTCAAATTATTTCTATCCCGCCACCGGGATGCTGACGACATCGCTCCATTGGCCGACGCGCTGGTCGGCTTGGATGTAGATGCCCTTGTATTTCCAGAGCGCGCTCTGTCCGGCGGGCGGCATGGCGGCGGTGTCGGTGTAATTGGGTATGGTGTCAATCGCCAGGAACACAAACCCTTTGCCATCGCCGCGATCCACTTGAATTTCCAGGGCGTCCATGCCTTGCTTGGTCCAGCTTATGTCCACTTCCCCGGCGTCCAGTTCCACGTCGAGAACGGGTTTGAGCGTGGTCGGGTCCACGGGATTGTCCGCGCCGATGAGCTGCAGGGCCTGGCCAATGGAATTGGTGTAGCCGGGCGCGGCTTTGATGCGGGCCACCAGCGCGGTGGCGCGGCCAAAGATACCGGGCGCCACTTCCGCAGGGGCAATGCCGAGGCTGGGCGCGACGGGCGCAAGGCCCAGCGCGGTGCCGGAGCCGCTGCGGGCGGCGTTCTTGTAAGCCGTCCATTGCTGCGCGTAAGCGGTCACCTGCGTCTGGGCGTTCAGCGCGTAGGCGAAAAACGCGGCATCGGCGGTCAAGGATGCCACGTCCGCCGCCGTCAAACCCAGCGCGGCCTGATAGGTTGGCAGTTTGCCGGAGAGATTATTGAGCCACGCGGCCTTGCCATTGTCATCGGCGGGGAGGTAGTAGGATTTGCTCATGGTTTAGTTTTTATGAATTTAACCCGGAAACAGGAATTGGGGAGCGCACCCGCCATCGGGTGCAGCTGGACACGCCTCGCGTCCAGCACCTTGCGCGCGAAACCGCCCGGAACCTCCTGAACCTTTCTCTGAACTCGATGTTTTCCGCGAGGGCGCGGAAAACGGCACGCGCGGCGCGTGCGCTCCCCATTCCACTTCGGTTTTCGGGTTTAATGCAAAGGCGCGAAGCCAAAGAGACATCCGACTCGGCGTCTCTGCTCCGTTGCGTCTTTGCGTTGAACAGGTAAAACCGGCTGTTTTTGGCAAAAATAGCGTGAATGAGGGCTGATTGGCGTCTTTCAGCCATTGCCAGGCGTCTCGCAACGATTGATCGGCTTCGCGCAATGACTGAATGAAGCCAAAGAATTGTTGCATGAACCCACGCAACGTCTGAATGAACCCAAGCAATGGCTGGTTGGCTTCCTTCAGCGATTGAAGGAACTCCCTCAACCGTCGGATGAGACCATGCAACGGCTGATGGAAGTCCTGCAATGATTGGCGGGGATTGGAGAATCGTCGCGTGATGTCCACGGGCGACGGAAGGAAGCCGGCGCGGAATGAACGAGTTTGTGGAACGGCTGCGGACGTGACCGTTCGAAACGCCGCCGCACGGCTGCCGTTTCACCGGCACCCGACTGTTGCTCAAATGGCTTGTTCCGACGTTCATTTAGTCAACTTTTAATCAACTGTGGCAACTTAATCATAACGGCTGCTTAATGGTCAATAAAATAATCAAGAAAAAATGGCGTAGCCCAACAGTCTAGATGATGGTCTAGACGAACAGTCTAGACTATCGGCCTACACCATTTTATTCTGAAATATGCGCCATTTTTCCTTGCATCAGCCGGCAAAATGTTCTTAAGTTCATCAAATGCTTAAATTGACAGTGGCACCGTATATGCTTTTGTCAGGTCGAATTCACCCGGATTTCCCGATGGAAAACCACTAAACTCATGGGAGCACGCGCAACATGCGGCGCGGCTATGAAATCAGGCGGGGCATCTTCTGCGCTGGTTCCGGCAAAATCTGTCGCAAAACCACCAACGCCAACGGCGGTTGCTTCCGGACCCGCGGGCCGGCGCCCGCGCGTGCTTTCCGCCCAGCCATGGCGCATCGCCTTGGTGGACGACGACCCGGTCGTTCATACCGCCATGCGCCAGACTTTCAAGATATTGACGCCCAATTGGACGCTGGAAAGTTATCTGGACGGCCATCGGGCCTTTGACTGCATCACGCAAGCCCCGCCTCGCGTTGTTCTGATGGATATCACCATGCCGGAGATGAACGGGATTGAATGCACCAGAAGAATCAAGGCCTTGCTTCCCAACTTGCCGGTGGTGATGTTGACGGCCCGGACGGACGAGGACAGTTTAATAACGTCAATGATGGCTGGCGCCTCCGGTTTCCTGGTAAAGCCCAGTTCGCCTGCGGACACCGTTTCGGCGGTCAAGAGGGCGGTGCATGGTTTGCCGGCGCTGTGCCTTCACGCGGAGCTGACGATCGTTCAATGGCTGCACACGCTTGGCGACAATTTGTCCACCTGGCGTTTAACCGCGCGGGAGTTGCAAATCATGATCCATGTCAGCTCCAATCGCTGTGACAAAGACATCGCCGGTCTGCTTAAAATAACGCCGTCAACCGTGCATACCCATCTGAACAACATTTTTCGAAAACTTGGCGTCCATGGGCGCGACGAAGCGCAACAAAAGTTCATTGCTTTGAAAATGGAGCAGGCGGCCACTGGTCAATTGGCAGATTGAACGACCGGCCAGACATAACTGGTAATCCAGGGCCGGACGAAATCACCCACCAACAGCGCACGACATAAGTTTGGAGGCAAATCTTGCAGCCAGGGTGAGTTTTCCCCGAACCGAAACTTCGCGCATTGAAGCCCTGAATCAGGCCAAAGCGCGGAGCGCTGAGCACCGTCGCGGCCAGTTGTGTTTGTTTCAGGAACACGCCGAGGCGGTGCTCGGCGCTCCGGTTCATGGTGGGGAGCCTGCTCCATCCCCAAGGCGCCGTCCGCCTGCTTCCTCGCGGCGAATCTTGCTTTGAAGCCGTTTTGCACCCATCTTATGCGCCCGTGCAGGAGTTGCTTAAAAAAATCGAAACGGCGGCGGCGCGTCTGTCGCTGCCACCGTCCGCCACCGCGGCTGAAAAGCTCGCGTGCTACAAGGGCTTTCTAAAAGTCCAGACGCACATGCTGAAGCTCCAGCATCGGCAGGGCGCAAGCGGACACGAAATCTGCGCGGGCCGGGCGGCCATGCTGGACGCGCTGCTGCGGCATTTGTGGGACTCCGCGAAGGGCAGCCTGTCGGCGCAGGCGCAAAAGGAATTTCCCCCGCTGTCGCTGGTGGCCATCGGCGGTTATGGCCGCGCGGAGTTGAATCCACACAGCGACATTGACTTCATGTTTCTGCACAACGGCCAGATCGCGGTGGACAAACCGCTGCCGTATCTGTCCCGGCTGATTGACGGCGTGCTGTATCCGCTGTGGGACGTCGGGCTGAAGGTCGGCCACTCGGTCCGCAGCATTGACGATTGCGTGAAGGTGGCCAACACGGACATGCAGTCCAAAACGTCGCTCATCGAGGCGCGGTTGATTGCCGGCGACGAGGCGCTGTTCAAAAAATTCCAGAAGTCGCTCGTGGCGAAATGCGTGGACGGGTTCGAGGAAAAATACATCGCGCTGCGTCTTGAAGACCAGGCGGCGCGGCGCGCAAAATTCGGCAACTCGGCCTGCATGCAGGAGCCGAACCTCAAGAACGGCTGCGGCGGCCTGCGCGATTTTCAAAACCTGCTGTGGATGGCGTTTTTCAAATACCGCGCCCGCTCGCTGCGGGAGCTGGAGCAGAAGGAATTTGTCGGCGAAACGGAGCGCAAACAACTTGAGGCCGCCTACGATTTCCTGCTGCGCACGCGGACGGAGCTGCATTACCACACCAACCGCCCGGTGGACGCGCTGGGAAAAAATCTCCAGCCCGCCGTTGCGCACGGGCTGGGCTACCACGACCGGTCGCCGAGCAAACGCATCGAAAAATTCATGCGTGACCTATACACGCACACGCGGAATATTTTTCTCATCACGCGCACACTCGAACAGCGCATGGCCCTGCTGCCGTCTGCGCCGAGCCGCCTTTCGCTGCGCGCCTGGCTGCCCAAATTCACCCGGACGATAGAGCCGGTGGACGGATTTTTGTTCGTGAACGGCGAGATTGGCGCGGCGTCCGACCGCATTTTTCGCGAGGATCCCCGCCGGCTCATGCGCGTTTTTCTCCAGGCGCAGCAGCGGCGTCTGACATTGCATCCCGACCTCGCGCAGCTCATCCGCAGCGATCTTTCGCTGGTGGACCGCGATTTCTTGGGCGACGAGCACGTGCATGAAACATTTTTGACCCTCCTGGAACGCCGCGGCGAAGTGGCGCCGGTCCTGCGCGCGATGCACGAGGTCAATCTGTTGGGCAAATACATTCCCGAATTCGGGAAACTGACGTGCCTCGTCCAGCACGAGTTTTACCATCAATACGCCGCCGACGAACATACGCTCGTCTGCCTCGAACACCTGGACCGGATCTGGGAGGCGAAGGACGAGCCGTATGTGCATTACTCGCCGCTGTTTCAAGGACTGGAACGTCCGGGGCTGCTCTATCTCGCGCTGTTGCTGCACGACGTGGGCAAATCGGAAAACCACAAAAAAGGCGACCATCCCCATGTCAGCGCCGAGCTGTCGCTGCGCGCGGCGAAACGCCTGCGGCTGGAGGACTCGGCGTCTGAACACATTGCGCATCGTCATCGAAAATCATCTGCTCATGGCCGGCGTCTCCCAGCGGCGCGACCTGGACGACCCGTCGGTCATCCGCAATTTTGCGCGCCAGATCGGGACGCAGGAAAATTTGAATCTGCTCACGCTGCTGACCTTCGCCGATTCACAGGGCACCAGCGACAAGCTCTGGAACGGCTTCAAGGATTCGCTGCTCTGGCAGTTGCACGCGCGCGCGACAGCGCTGCTCTCCGGATCCTCCGAATTCGTCCGCGCCGGGGAAAAACAGCGCGAACTGATGATGCAGGAAGTCCGCGGGCTGGCGTCCGAAAAAATCAGTGATGAGGAAATTGCCGCCCATTTTGAATCACTGCAGCCGCGCTATTTTGAAATTCACACGCCGCGCGAAATCCTCGACGACCTCGAACTGACGCACCGGTTCATGCACCAGTTGGTTTTTGCCGGCGACCGCGCCCTCACGCCGGTCATCGCCTGGCTGGACGAGCCGGACCGGGGATGCAACCGGGTGAAAATCTGCACCTGGGACCGCGCCGGGTTATTCAGCAAGATCGCCGGCTCGTTGAGCGCCGCCGGGCTGAATATCCTGTCCGCGCAGATTTTTTCCCGCGCCGACGGCATCGCGCTCGACACGTTTTCCGTCAGGGACGGCCGCACCGGCAATCTGGCCACGGGCGAGCAGCACGACCAGTTCGCCGCGCTGTTGGAAAAGGTTTTGATCGGCGAGAGCGTGGATCTGCCCGCGCTCATCTCGCGGCAAATCGCGGGACGCTCCGCCTACGAAGCCTACGCCGGCGAGCGGATGGCGACGGAAATTCAATTCGACAACGAGGCGTCCGACACGCGCACGATGATTGAAATTGAAACGGAAGACCGGCTCGGCCTGCTTTACGCGATTTCGCAGACGTTCGCCGGACTGTCGCTGGACATTTCCGGCGCGCGCATCGTGACCGAGCGCGGCGCGGCCATTGACAGTTTTTACGTGCATGAATTGGACGGCGGAAAAGTTGTGTCGCGGGAACGGCAGAAACTGATTGAGAGCAAATTGCGCCAGGCCATTCACCGGCTTGAAACCGCCGCGTCCTGAATCCGCGGGCGGGACAAACGTGCGGGACAAACCAGTTGCCAGCCGCCGGAAAGTCTGGTAAAGACAAAGTGAGGCGCGGGAGTGCCGCGTCGAAGTTCCAGCGCACGGAACGAAAGCGGGTGTGGTTCAATGGTAGAACGTGGGCTTCCCAAGCCCGAAGCGAGGGTTCGATTCCCTTCACCCGCTCCATTTAATATCAACGACTTACGAAGAAGTGCAAGTAAATTAAACTTTGAAAGTTCTTTTACCACAGCCCTCCCGCAACCGTTGATTTTACGCTGTCCGCAGAATCCGTTCAGCCCGTGGCGGCAAATCGGAAACAGTTTTTTCACCTTTCGGCTGCGAAATATTATCACCCAGTCCCTTCAAATTATTCCCGCCAGTGCGCCACTGGATAAAATCCTGCCAGAAAACGATCCCGCGAAAGACCGGAAAGCCGGGCAGACGAAACCACTCACGCGCCGTCGAGTAGGAGATGCCCGCCGCCACGGCAAATTCCTTGGCGTTCAACGCCTGATCCAGCCGGCGTTTATCCAACACGTCCGCCAACCGGATGCCGCGGAGTTGTTTGTCGGCTCGCATTCTATACACCCACCAGTTTAAAATCCTTGAACACCGGATGCCGTTGGCCGAGCAGATTGACGCCCCACCAAGTGTTTTCCTGCGTGACATACTTGGCGCAGTAATCCGCCACATCATCCCGGTTGTTCACCGGCTCGATCCGCGCCCGACCGTAACGGTGAAACCATTTATCCCAAATTTCGGTTCGCCGCATGTTTTTGCAGTCGCACCACAGCGCATGGACATGATACCCGTCCCGCCATGGATTCTGCTCCAACGCGTAGAAATATGGCACGCCCCGCATTTCCATTCGCATGAATTTTTCGTAACACCGCTGCGCCGACCAGATGGACGCCTCCCATGTGAACGTCATGTGTGAAATGACCTGCCACGGGGCCAGCCCGTGAACCCAATCACCCATTGCCACTGCCAACTCTGCCGCTTTCCCTCGGTCTTTCGGCTCAATGTATCGTGCTGCATTCATAATGTGACCTGACTTTCTCCGAGCGTGGACACACCTCTCGGACAAGGATGGGTTGCCGAGGCAATACGAAGTGGCCGAGGTTGTCGGCAAATGGGTTTGGCTGGACGTTTCGCCCGTTCGCAAGCCCGGTCTGGCCAGTGTGCTTTGGGCTTTGGGCTTCCACTGGAATCAGCGGCGCGGCGTCTGGCAGCATCCGTGCGGCAGTTTCAATCCGTTCGGCATCCATCCCGCCGACCCCCGCGCCAAGTATCGCTCCTATTTTCCCGCCGACATTTTACCCGCTTGAATGGAAATTCGATTCCTCACGGATGCGAGGCCAATGCCTCTTGAATCGTCTTGACCGGCAGGAACAATTCCAGTTCGTCCGACGGCAGCGGAACAAAACCGAATTGCTCATAGTAGCGTTTGGCTTCCTGGCCTTTCGCGTCCACGAAAAGCCCTATCCCCCCCGCCGTGTTGAAAATCTCGATAAATTTCCCCATCGCCGCGACAAGCAGGATTTTCCCGATGCCCTGCCGTTGATGCGTTTTGACAACAGCCAGCCGCCCCAACCGGACGGCGGACACGTCGCGCGGCAGTTTCTTCGCTTCCTGTGGCGCGAGCGACTCCGATTTCATCTGGCAGATGTTCAGCGCGAAAAAACCCAGAATCGGTTTCGGCGCGCCGGCGGTCTCTTCCACCAGCACGAATGTCCGCGAGATGCCACGCTCCGCGTGTTGCCGCGCCGTTTGCTTGAGAAACAGATTCAGCGGCTCGCTCCCGCAGTCGAATCCGTCCCGGTCATGCGACTTCGCCAGCAGTTCGATTTTATGCACGCACCGCGCCTTTGAATTCTTTTACCGCGTCCTTGAGACGCTTGTTTGGTTTGGGTGGATGGTCCAGCAGGGCCAGCACCTTGTGCGCGTCCTTCTGCGAAAGCCGGATGACCGACTCGCGTTCAATCACGCGCTGCGCCTCCACATACGCCGTTTGCACGACGAACTGATTGACTGTCGCGCCCAAAAGCTCCGCCGCCTGTTCCAGCGTGTCGCGCACGCCGTCAGAAACGCGGGCCGTAATCCGCTTGCGCGGCTCTTCCAATACTTGTTCCATGACTTTATGGTGCCACTTTGGCACCGGCTTGTCAATAGCATTCCGATCCTCCACGACTACGCTGGAAACCGCACCGCGTCACGCCATTGCGCCACGTCCTCGACTTTCTCACGCTGGTAAATTTGATGAATCAATTCTGAAGCGTGATTGACCAGCCGTATGGCGTAGCCGAACAATTCCGTCCCGGCTTCCAATCGTTCGCGGTGCGTTGGCTCGCGCAGCAATGCCGGATTCTGCACGAAAAGATCCGAAACCGAATTTCTCCCCGCCTCAAAATCAAATTCCAGATTCCGGCCCTTTCCATCTGCTTTGGCCGGCCGTTGCGCCTCCCAAAACTGCCGCCCGCGAGTCTGGCCGAACTCATCAAAGCCGCCCGCGCGAATCATCGCCTCCATTTCTTCCGGCGACGGTTTCGCGCGACAATGGAAGTCGCCCAATTGCCAATACAGGGTTGGCCGGGAAGACATCTGTGATCCATGTTTATGTGGTGTGATGGAAAATATTCTAGCAAAGGCGATTGGCCAGGAAGCGACGCAGTTGCCGGCGACGGAGAAGCGTGATCTGCTGGCGCGCCTGCTCAAGCGTCTCGCCCACGAAATCCGCAATCCGCTCAGTTCACTGGGTGTTCACTTTCAACTGCTTGAGGAGGATTTGAACACGCTGTCGCCATCAGCGTGCGCCCAACTCGCATCTCGACTGGGCATTATCCATGGCGAATTGCATCGCCTGGACAGCATTGTTGAGCGCTTCCTAAAACTGGCCGGACCCTCGGCACTCGAACTGAAACCGGAGGATATAAATAAAATCGTCACGCATGTCTGCGAATTGCTGCGTCCTGAAGCAATCACCCGAAAAGTCGAGATCCTTGCCCAGGTGGAATCGGACCTGCCGCTGGTTACAGTTGATTCTGTCCGGCTGACGCAGGCGCTCTTGAATATTATCATCAATGGCATACAAGCGGTCAGCGGCCCGGGTCAGGTAAAACTCAGCTTGGCAAAATCGGGCAATAATTTGTTGCTGCGCGTGCAGGACACCGGGCCTGGCATTCCGGCGAACGAACTTGGCGATATTTTCGACCCCTATTACACGACCAAGGCCGAGGGCAATGGTTTGGGCTTGTGGATTGCGCAGCAGATTGCGGTGGCGCATGGCGGTGATTTGCGCGCCGAAAACGCGCCGTCTGGCGGGGCAGTATTCACGCTGACATTGCCGCTCAAGCGAAAGGAATGACGGTGGACAACTCAAAAATAAGAATTTTGGTGGTGGACGATGAACAAGGCCTTTGCGCCGGTTTACAGGAAGGACTGCGCCGGGAAGGCTACCTTGTGGACGCCGCCAACGACGCGCCGGCGGCCGTGAATCTCGCCAGCCATAACCTCTACAATCTGGTGATTTCGGATGTCAAAATGCCGGGGGTGAGTGGTTTGGAGTTGCTTGCCCAAATCCGCGAGCACAGCCGCGACACACTATTCATCCTGATGACCGCGTTTGGCACTGTCGAGAACGCGGTCGAGGCGATGCGCCTGGGCGCCTACGATTATCTGCCCAAGCCGATTGACCTCAAACGGCTGCGCATCCAGGTCCAAAAGGCGCTGGAATATCAGGCCGTCGTGGCGGAGAACAACGAACTGCGTTCGCGACTGCAAAAACGGGAGGAGCCGAATCCGCTGATCGGCGAGAGCGAGAGCATGCTCACCGTGGCACGGCTGATTGGTGAGGTCGCCCAAAGCGACGTCACCGTGCTGATCGAAGGCGAAAGCGGCACCGGCAAGGAAATCGCCGCGCGCCTGATTCACACGCACAGCCAGCGGCGAGACAAGCCGTTCATTTCCGTCAATTGCGCGGCATTTGCCGAACAACTGCTGGAAGCCGAATTGTTCGGCCACGTGAAGGGGGCGTTCACCGGGGCCACCGCACAAAAGCCTGGGCGATTCCAACTGGCTGACGGCGGCACGCTTTTCCTGGACGAAATCGGCGACCTGTCGCCGAAGGGCCAGGGCGATTTGCTCGCGCGTGCTGGAAGACGGCGCTTTCCGCATGGTCGGCGGTTCCGAATTGATTCGCGTGAACGTGCGCATCATCGCGGCGACGAACAAAAAACTCCCCGAGGCCGTGGCGGAAGGGAAATTCCGCGAGGACCTGTTTTATCGGCTGAGCGTCGTGCCGATGGTCATGCCGCCGTTGCGCGAACGGGCCGATGACATTCCGCTTCTTGTCGAGCGGTTCTTCGACCGCTTCGCCGCCAAGCACAAACGAGGGCGCAAACGCATGTCGCCTGAAGCCATGCAGCTTTGCCAGCGGTTTCCCTGGCCGGGCAACGTGCGGCAATTGCGCAACGCGGTCGAGCGCATGGTCATCACCAGCCGCGCGGCGGTGGTGGATGTCGCCGCGCTGCCGGATTTTTTGCGGGAATTCGACAGCCACCAGGTCACGTTCACCGTCCGGCCCGGCATGCCGCTGGCCGAGGTGGAAAAACTGCTGATCCGCCAGACGCTCACGCACGTCACACGCAATCGCGCGGAAGCGGCGAACGCGCTGGGCATCAGCCGGCGCGCGTTGCAATACAAACTCAAGCAATACGGCCTGCTGGACGAAACCGGCGCGCCGGACAAGAAATAGCGTTCCGATGAACCTTGCACGAACGGTGGCACGCCGGTGCAAGAATTGCACAAAACCGCGAATCGGCGTTTTTCAGGCGCGTTCCGCGCATCTAAGATTCCCCAATAAAATCAGGCAATCCGGCTCATTTCGCCTTTCGCCGCCGGCTTGGCATATTACCTGCATTGGTAAAAGGCGGTTGACAAGAAAGCAACCGCAAACTGAAACAACAATTATTATGAGCAATTCAAACAATTCAATGCCCACGACCAACACCGCGCCCGTGGCTCCCGCCTGCGCGTGCAACAAACCCGCCGCCAACAACCCGTCACAAGCCCAGGCGGCAGCGCCCGCGCAGGGGACGCGTCCGGTGACGCCAAAGTCTGCCCGCCGCCAGGGGCGCAAGCAGAATTAAACACCCGTCTTGGTTGCATCGCTTGCAACCTTTCTCGCAAGAACCGGCGCCAAAACGGAGGAACCGGCGCCGGTTTTCTTGCGGGGTTGATTTCGGTGGGTGCATGAGATCCCGCAGATGATGGCCCGCCAAAAGTTCGAGTCTCCTGGCCGCCGACATCAGCCCCGGTGAGAATGGCGTCCTCCAACGGAGGAACACCGCTGTTTTTTATATGAACGAATTGACGCGAATTTTAATTGAGCTCCAATCGCTGGAATTTGAAGAAACGATTCAGCCGAACTTCGAAGAACGCATTGCGGCGTTGCGCGCGAAAATCCCGAAGCCGATCTTGAGCCACTATGACCGTTTGGGCGACCAGGGTAAAAAAGGCGTGGCTCCGTTGCGCAACCAGACCTGCACCGGCTGCCACATGCGGGTGCCCGTGGCCGTGGTCTTCACCCTGAAACACGGTGAGGACATTTGCCTGTGTGACAATTGCGGGCGCTATCTCCATCTCCCGGAACCTGCGGCTGAAGTTGCCGTGGAAGCCCCGGTGGAAGATGGCGGCAAGGCGCGGAAAAAAACCACCGCAAAGAACAGCCGCAAACAACTGGCGCATGCCCTGTGATATTCCATCCGCCACGACACTGTTTTCCGTTGCGGATTACACGCGACCGGAGCTGATCGTTCCGCGATTGCGGGAGCGTGATCCGGCGGGAATCATTGAAGAGTTGAGCCAGCGCCTGCGCACCAGTGGAATAATTACCGACGTGCTTTCGTTTTATCAGAGCCTGTCTGAAAAAGCAAAATGAACCAGTGTTCATGCGAGTCGGCGGAGCATGAGACGGGTCATGGCGAGGTAAATCCAGCCGGCGGCGGAGGCGGCGGTCTGTTCGTGATCGCGCACCAGGCGGCGGCAGTGCATCAACCAGCCGAAGGTGCGTTCGACCACCCAACGTTTGGGCAACACATGGAAGCCGGGCACTTCGGCCAGACGTTTGACCACTTCAACGACCAGTGTGGGGTGTTGTGCCTGCACCCAGGCGGCGAACTCGGGGCCATTGAAGCCACCGTCCACCCACAGTTTGAGCAGTTGGGGATAGTCGGCCAAGACGGTGGCCAGCAGAGTGCGGGATCCTTGGCGTTCGGGGCAGTCGGCCGGTTCCAGTGTGACGCCCAGGAGCAGCCCCAGGGTGTCCACCAACAGGAAACGCTTGCGGCCCTTGGTTTTCTTCGCGGCATCGTAGCCGACGGGACCGCCGTGGGCGCTGGCGCGAACGGTCTGGCTGTCGAGACTGGCCGCCGTGGGTTGCGCCTGTTTGCCCACAGCCTGCCGCACCTTGGCGCGCAATCGGTGGTTAAGCCGGGCCAGCAGGCCGTTGCGGGTCCACTGGTGGAAATGATGATAGACGGTCTGCCAAGGCGGGAAGTTTTTGGGCAGCAGTCGCCATTGGGCGCCGGTTTTGACCAGATAGAGGATGGCGTTGAGCACTTCGCGCAGGGCGGTGCGGGGCCGTCCGCGTTTTTTGGCGGCGGGCAGGAAGCGGCGAAGGAGGTGCCATTGATCGTGGGTGAGGTCGGTGTCATAAGTAGCGATTTTCATCGCCCGAAAAGCGCTGCCGCGAATGAAAGCCCCAAAACCAGCCAGTCAAATCAAGCACTTTATGCGTTTTCTTTTTCAAACAGGCTCTCAGGCCGTGGTCAACCACGAGTTTCTTTCCAATTCCGCCCTGCCGGCGGGCATAGCCACACCGCACGCCCGCAGCGCACAGGTCGGATGTCTGTCCCTGGCGGTGGGACGCACTGCGGATCCGGTGGTTTGGGGAATGAAGGAATCCTTGCCGGTTGAATATGTTTTCCTCCTCGCGGTGCCGCCCACCGACGCATCGAACTACCTCTCCCTGCTGTCGGGTATCGCCAGCTTTGGCGGCCGGCCGGAAATGCTGGCCAGGTTGCACGCGGCGGCTGACGCCCGCGTTATTTTCAATCTTTTGAAAGAAATCAACGTGCGTCCCGGTTAAGACAAATGATTTTGCATTTGGTTTACATCGGACGCCAAACCAGCCGGAGAAAATGAAAAACTCCCTTCAAATGCTTCACGAATTGGGATTTGTGGCTTTCCTTGTAGGTGCGATAATAATCGCCCTCATCTTGATGATAGGCTACGCCATGTGGAAGATATTGTCAGGTCCCGATCGTTAGCCGCCCATGCTGATTGAAAGTGTCATGAGGCCGAAATGCCGGCTTACAAACTGAAGTGCCTCACTCAATCCTTTACCTAAAGATGCACCTGTCGAGCGATAAAGGGGCGGTGTCGAGGAAATGAGCGGGCGTTGAACGGGTAGTCAAATAACAGATCTTCATTTGCCAAATGGCGAGACGCGGCTGGCCAGCAAATGATGGAGGCGATGAGAAAGAACCGCCAGTCCTTCGGCCAGATCTTCCTTTTGTGACACAACCGTGTCGGGAACCTGCAATTTGACCGGTGTGAAATTCCAGATGCCGCGAATGCCAGCCTGAAATCATCAGGTCGGCGGCCGTCCGGGCGGCTTCTGCCGGCACGGTGAGCACGCCAAGCTTGATTTCTCCACGGCGGACGAAGCTGGCCAGGTGGTTCATAGATTGAACCTTGTAACCGTGAACCCACTTCCCGACTTTTTGGGGATCTACATCGAAGGCCGCAACAATCAGAAGTCCGTAATTTTCAAATCCGCGGTATCCCAGCAATGCGGCACCCAGATTGCCGGTGCCGACCAGAACCGCCTTGGTCTGGTTGTCCCAGCCGAGAAATCGTTCGATGGCGTTGATCAATTCCGTCACCCGGAAGCCGACGCGCGGCGTTCCGGCGATTCCGGTGATAGCCAGATCTTTCCGCACAATGACGGGTTCCAAATGATGGACGCTGGCCAGCACCGTGCCGGAGACGTTTTCTTGTCCCTCGGCCTGCAAGACCCGCAGCAGTTGCAAATAGGACGGCAGCCGTTTTACGCAGGACAGTCCCGCCTTGCGCTCGATTTCTGCACCCGCGCCAACGGGGGGAATTCCACCCACCTTCAGATCGGCGGCAGAAGACGGGCGGGAACTTTCTCTTTTGGAATCAGTCTTTTCCCTCATAAGCTCGCAGGAACAATTCCTTGATTTCGGAAATGAGCGGGTAACGGGGGTTCGCACCCGTGCATTGATCGTCAAAGGCATTGGCGGCCAGCGTATCGAGTTGGGCCTGGAATTGTTTTTCGGCGACGCCGGCTTCGCGAATCGAGCCGGGCAGGCCGAGTTCCTTTTTCAACCGATTGATGGCGACAATCAGCAATTCGACTTTTTCGTCGGGCGTGCGACCGCCGAGCGCCAGATGATCCGCGATGCGCGCATACCTGGCCTTGGCCGAAGGATATGTGTATTGCGGAAAACTGGTCTGTTTGAATGGCACGTCCGTAGAATTATAGCGGATGACCGAATTAATCAAGAGCGCGTTGGCCAAGCCGTGTGGCAGATGAAACGCCGCGCCGAGCTTGTGCGCCATCGAATGACAGATGCCCAGGAACGCATTTGCGAACGCCATGCCGGCCATCGTCGCGGCGTGATGCACCTTTTCCCGCGCGCGAGTATCCGCCGCGCCATTGCGATAGGAATCCGGCAAGTATTTGAACAGCAATCGCGTGGATTCCAGCGCCATCGCGTTCGTGTATTCGGTGGAAAGCACCGAGACCATCGCTTCGATCGCGTGCGTCAGCGCGTCAATGCCGGAATACGCCGTCAGTTTCGGCGGCATCGTCAAGACCAGCTCGGCATCCACAATCGCCATGTCCGGCGTGAGTTCGTAGTCCGCGATCGGATACTTCGCGCCAGTCCGATCATCCGTTACGACCGCAAATGGCGTGACTTCCGAGCCGGTGCCCGACGTGGTGGGAATCGCCACCATCATCGCCTTTTTGCCCAGTTTCGGAAATTCGTAGATGCGCTTGCGGATGTCCATGAACCGCAGGGCCAGCCCCTCGAATTCCACATCGGGATGCTCATACATCAGCCACATGATTTTCGCCGCGTCCATCGGCGAGCCTCCGCCCATGGCGATGATTACATCCGGCTTGAACAGGTTCATGACGGCCAGACCGCGTTGCACGGTGGACAGCGACGGGTCGGGCTCCACGTCGGAAAAAATCTCGTGATCAATCTGCAATTCGTCCAGCACGCCCGTCACCCGGTCGGTGTAATGCAGGTCGAACAGCGGTTTGTCCGTGACCACAAACGCGCGCTTGCGGCCTTTCAAATCCCGCAGCGCCAACGGCAGGGAGCCTGCCTTGAGATAAATTTTCGACGGGACATTGAACCAGAGCATATTTTCACGCCTTTCCGCAATTGTTTTGACGTTGAGCAGGTGTTTCACGCCGACGTTTTCGCTGACGGAATTGCCACCCCAGCTTCCGCAGCCGAGCGTCAGCGACGGTTCCAGACGGAAATTGTAAATGTCGCCGATGGCCCCCTGCGAACTCGGCATGTTGACCAGCACCCGGCCGGTTTTGATGCGCGCGCCGAATGCCTCGATGCGTTCCCGCCGGCTGGGATCTGTATAGAGCACCGCCGTGTGGCCGATGCCGCCGAATTCCACGAGCGCCTGCGCCTTGTCCAAGGCCGCGGCAAAATCCTCCGCCAAATACATCGCCAGAACCGGCGAAAGCTTTTCGAAGGAAAATGGTTCGTCGCGTCCAACTTTTTTCACCTCGGCAATCAACACCTTGGTCAGTGGCGGCACGCTGAACCCGGCCATCGTGGCGATTTTCACCGCCGGCTGGCCCACGATGTCGGGATTGATCCCGTTCTTCTTCAACAGAATCGCGCCCAGCTTTTGCTGCTGTTCCGGTGTGAGAATCACCGCGCCGCGCGCGACGAATTCCTGTTTGACGGCCTCATACAGCGCGCGCACCACAATCACCGATTGCTCCGAGGCGCAAATCATGCCGTTGTCAAAAGTCTTGCTCATCAGGACGGAACTGACCGCCAGCCGCACGTCGGCGGTCTCATCCATGATGGCCGGCGTGTTGCCCGCGCCGACGCCGATGGCCGGTTTGCCCGATGAATACGCGGCGTGAACCATGCCCGGCCCCCCGGTGGCGAGAATCAGGTTGATTTTGGGGTGTTGCATGAGCCGCTGTGACAGTTCGACGGTTGGTTTGCCGATGCAGCCGATCAAGCCCGCCGGCGCGCCCGCCGCGACGGCAGCATCGTGAATGATTTTCGCCGCCTCCGCCGTGCAGCGCGCCGCGCGGGGATGCGGGGAAAACAGGATTCCGTTCCGGGTCTTAAGCGCGAGCAGCGCCTTGAATATCGCCGTCGCGGTTGGGTTCGTGACCGGAATGATGCCGGCCAGCAACCCGACGGGTTCGGCGATCTTTTCGATGCCGAACGAAAGGTCGCGCTCAATGACGCCGCACGTGAGCGTTGCCTTGTATTTATTGTAAATGTATTCCGCCGCAAAATGGTTTTTAATGACCTTGTCCTCAATGACGCCCATGCCGGTTTCCTGGGCGGCAAGCCGGGCCAGTGGAATACGGGAATCGTTTGCGGCAAACGCCGCGCGGCGGAATATTTCATCAACCCGCTGTTGGGAGAATTCCGCGTAGGCCCGCTGGGCCTTCGCCGCGGTTTCAATCATGCTTTCGAGCTCTTCCTGGTTGGTTGCAATGTTCATAGATTCCTTTCAGCGCCCTTGTCAGCCATGCGGCGCAAACATATCGAGTCGTTTATATCGTTACTAAAGAAACGATATAAATGTATCGAATATATGTCAACGATGCAATCGAGTTGTTTTGTATATTCATAACATATTCTATGGCAATTATTTATGAAATTCTAATTGGATTGGTGCCCGATGCTTATACTTTTCACATTTTGGCTCCGTGGCATTGACAAAATTTAGATGTGCGTCATAATAGAGAAAATTTTATTGATTACGGACCGACAACATTGAACTAAAAAGGCAAAAGCGCTTATGGAAACCAAGCCATTCAAATCCGTGCCGGAGCCGACCTTGCGGCGGCTGCCGCTGTATCACCGCTTCCTGAAGGAGTTGCAAGCGGCGAACCGGGAGTCCGTTTCCTGCACGGATATTGGCTTGGAGCTGGAGCTGGACCCGACGCAGATGCGCAAGGACTTGGAATCGGTCGGCGTCGTGGGACGTCCGCGGATTGGCTATGTCCTGCCAATGTGATCGAAGGGCTGGAGGAATTTCTGGGCTGGAAGAAGGTCAACGACGCCTTTCTGGTCGGGGCCGGCAGCATGGGTTCGGCGCTGCTGGGCTACCGCAAGTTCGAGCAGTGCGGCCTGAAGATCGTGGCGGCGTTTGACTGCGACCCGTCCAAGATCGGCCGGAAGATCCACGGCAAGCACGTGCTGGCGCTGGACAAGCTGACCGGACCTGGCCCGGCGGATGCACATCCTGATCGGCATCATCACCGTGCCGGCGGCGGAGGCGCAGGCGGTGGCGGACCTGATGGTGGCGGGCGGCGTCCGCGCGATCTGGAATTTTGCGCCGGTGCGGCTGCGCGTGCCGGAGCACATCATCGTTCACAACGAGGACCTCTATTGTTCGCTGGCCTCGCTGTCGCAAAAGCTGTCCCAGGCACTCCAATTGAGCGCTCCCAAGCCACCGGCGATTTCCAAGGCGCCGGGCGTGGCCGGACTGCGAGTTACATTAACAACCAGCCAAAAAGAAATATAAATGCGCAATCAACCAACAAGCCCGACAGCAACGGACGAAAGTTTGTGAAAGTTTTCACAATCCTCGACAAACATGGACGGAAACCATCGCGGCTGGTGCCGATTCTGCAGGCCGTGCAGGAGGAATACCGCTATTTGCCGCAAGAAGTCCTGACTTATGTCGCGACGGCGCTGGATGTTTCGCCGGCGCGCGTGTTATGGCGTGGCCACCTTCTATTCGCACTTCGCCATCGAGCCCAAGGGCAAGCACCTGGTCCGCCTGTGCGACGGCACGGCCTGCCACGTGAAGGAGTCGGTGCCGATTCTGCGACGCCATCCGCAAAGCGGCTGGGGCTGGACGACAAGCACAAGACCACCGCACGACATGCTGTTCACCGTGGAAACGGTCGCGTGCCTCGGCGCGTGCGGCCTGGCGCCGGTGGTGGTGATGGACGACCAGGTGCATGGCCAGATGACGCCGGAGAGCGGGCGTGAAGCTGGTCGAAGCCATCATCGCGCAGGAGCTGGCACAATGAGCGATCCGGCATTGAACATCATGGATTCCGCCATGGGCAACGGCGGACAAAACGCAGCGCCGCGTCATTGTTTGCGCCGGCACCGGCTGCGTGGCCAACGGCGCTTACAAGGTCATCGCAGGCTTTCGAGGACCAGATTGCGGGCCGCGGGCATCAGCGTCACCACCGAATTCAAGGCCGGAGCAGTCACAGCGATGATTTGCGCCTGAACAAGAGCGGCTGCCAGGGCTTTTGCCAGATGGGGCCGCTCGTGACCGTGTTGCCGGACGAACATTCTCTACAACAAAGTGCAAGGTGGAGGACGTGGCGGAGATCGTCAGCCGAGACGCTGGTCGGCGGGCAAGGTGGTTGACCGGCTGCTCTACGTGGATCCGGCGACCGAAGAAGCACTGCCAGGGCATCGAAGACATTCCGTTCTACCAGCGCCAGCAGCGGTTTGTGCTGAAGGAGTGCGGCACGATTGATCCCGGAAGACATTCACGAATACATGCAGCCACGGCGGCTATGCGGCGGCCAAAAAGGCGTTCCTGAAGATGACGCCGGAGCAGATTGTGCAGGAGATCACCAAGTCCGGCCTGCGCGGCCGCGGCGGCGGCGGTTTTCCGACCGGCCGCAAATGGGAGGCGGCGCGCGTGCAGAAAAGCGCCAAGAAATACGTCATCTGCAACGCGGACGAGGGCGATCCCGGCGCGTTCATGAACCGCAGCGTGATGGAAGGCAATCCGCACAGCGTGATCGAAGGGCTGATGATCGCCGCGCGCGCGATCGGCGCGGACGAAACGCTGATCTACGTCCGCACCGAATATCCGCTGGCCGTCGCAGCGCATGCGCACGCGCCGTGGAGGACGCGCGAAGCGCGCGGTTTCCTGGGCGACGAACGTTTTCGGCTCCGGCCAGCCGCTGAACTGCGAGGTGATGGAAGGCGCGGGCGCATTTGTCTGCGGCGAAGAAACGGCGATGATCGCCTCGATCGAAGGCCAGCGCGGCATGCCGCGGCCCAAGCCGCCGTTCCCGGCGCAGAGCGGTCTGTGGGGCAAGCCGACCATCATCAACAACGTCGAGACGCTGGCGCACGTCGTCCGCATCATCAACGAAGGCGCAGAGCACGTTCCGAAAGCTCGGCACGATCGGCCTCGCCGGGCACCAAGACCTTTGCGCTCACCGGCCACGTGGCCAACACCGGCCTGGTCGAAGTGCCGTTCGGCACCACGCTGCGCGAAGTCGTTTTGAACATCGGCGGCGGCATCACCGACCGGCGCGGCAAGGTGAAGGCCGACGGTTTCAAGGCCGTGCAAATCGGCGGGCCGTCGGGCGGATGCCTGACGCAGGAGCATCTCGATCTGCCGCTCGACTACGATTCGCTGCGCAGCGTCGGCGCGATGGTCGGCTCCGGCGGCCTGGTGGCGATGAACCAGAACACCTGCATGGTGAGCATCGCGCGCTTCTTCATGGACTTCACCCAGCGCGAAAGCTGCGGCAAATGCGTGCTGTGCCGCGAAGGCACGCGCCAGATGCTGGCGCTGCTGGACGACATCATCGAAGGCCGCGCCACCGGCGAAACGCTGGTCCTGCTGGAGAAGCTGGCGCTCGGCCGTGCAGAAAGGCTCGCTCTGCGGGCTGGGCAAGACCGCGCCGAATCCGGTGCTCTCGACGCTGCGCTATTTCCGCGAGGAATACGACGCGCACGTGTTTCACAAGCATTGTCCGACCGGCCAATGCAAGGCGCTGGCCAAGCCCAGCATTGACGCGGCGAAATGCAAGGGCTGCACGGCGTGCGCCACGCAAATGTCCCGTCGGCGCCATCAGCGGCGAGAAAAAGAAACGCCCATGTCATTGACCAGGCCAAGTGCATCAAGTGCGGCGCCTGCGCCGACACCTGCAAACTCGAAGCTGTCGTCGGCGTGTAACCGTTCAACGAATACTTTTTAAAATGAAATATCATGAGTGCCACATGCACCACAGCAGCAGCAAAAACATTGACCATTGACGGACGCGAAGTGCCGATCAACGGCGAGCGCAATCTGCTCGAACTGATCCGCAAGGCGGGCATCGACCTGCCGACGTTTTGCTATCACTCCGACCTGAGCGTCTATGGCGCGTGCCGGCTGTGCCTGGTGGACATCGCAGGGCGCGGCATCCAGGGCGCCTGCTCGACGCCGCCGGAGCCGGGCCTGAAGGTCCGCACGCAGACCGAGGAGATTCGCGAGATTCGCAAGATTGCCGTCGAGCTGCTGCTGGCCAACCACGACCAGCAATGCCCCACCTGCGCCAAGAGCGCCGCCTGCCAGTTGCAGGACATCGCGCGCAAGCTCGGCATCCGCAAAGTCCGCTTCAAGCCGGTGCATGAGCCGGAGGACGCTGGACTCGCTCGTCGCTCTCGCTGGTGCGCGACCCGAACAAGTGCGTGCTCTGCGGCGATTGCGTGCGCTTCTGCTCGGAAATCCAGGGCATCGGCGCGATTGACTTCGCCTATCGCGGCCACGACGCGGCGGTGCTGCCGGCCTTCGGCAAAGGATCTGGGCGAGGCGAGTGCGTCAACTGCGGCCAGTGCGCCGCGGTCTGCCCGACCGGCGCGCTCACGCCACGTCCGGAAGTGGACGAGGTTTGGAAGCGCGCTCGAACGATCCGACCAAGACCGTCGTGGCGCAAATCGCTCCGGCGGTGCGCGTGGCCATCGGCGAAGCTGTTCGGAATGCCGCCCGGCGAATCGACCACGCGGCCAGATGGTCGCGGCGCTCAAACGGCTCGGCTTCGACCAGGTTTATGACACGTCGTTCAGCGCCGATCTGACGGTGATCGAGGAGGCGAACGAGTTTCTGAAGCGCAAAGCCAAAGGCGGAAAACTGCCGCAGTTCACGAGCTGCTGCCCGGGCTGGGTGAAATTCGCGGAGCAGTATTTCCCGGAGCTGCTGCCGAATCTGTCCACCTGCAAATCGCCGCAGCAGATGCTCGGCGCGCTGTGCAAGGCAACTGCTGCCGGCGGAACTGGGCATGCCGAAGGAGAACCTCGTCATGGTTTCCATCATGCCCTGCACGGCCAAGAAGTTCGAGGCCAAGCGGCCCGAGTTCGCCGAGGACGGCGTCGCCGGAAGTGGATCACGTCCTGACCACGCAGGAACTGGCGCGGATGATCGAGGAGGCCGGATTGCGCTTCACGAAGCTGGAGCCGGAATCGTTCGACATGCCGATGGGCTTCAAGACCGGCGCGGGCGTGATCTTCGGCAACTCCGGCGGCGTGAGCGAAGCCGTGCTGCGCTACGCCGCGGAAAAGGTCACCGGCAAGAAACTGGAGAACCCGGACTTCCACGCGGTGCGCGGCGAAGACGGGCTGCGCATTGTCGACAATTGCCTGTGGACGGCATCAGCATTGAAGCTGGCATCGTCCACGGTTTGAAGAATGCGCGCGACGCTGGCCGAGAAGGTGCGCCGCGGCAAATGCGACCTCGACCTCATCGAAGTGATGGCGTGTCCCGGCGGCTGCATCGGCGGCGCGGGCCAGCCGGTGTCGCGCGATCCGCGACATCCGAAGCGCCTGCGCACGAAGGGCCTTTACGACGCGGACAAGAACATGGAACTGCACAAGTCGCAGGAAAACCATCTTCGTCACGGAGATGTACCAGAAGCATCTCGGCGAAATCGGCGGCGCAAGAAGCGCATCACCTCCTGCACACGCATTACCAGAACCGCCGGCGCATCGCGGATGAGACGCATCGTGCTCGGCGACGGCACCGGCGCGGAAAAGGTCAAGGTGAGCGTCTGCGCGGGCACCAACTGCTTCCTGAAAGGCTCGCAGGACATCCTGCACGACGTGCTGCATCAGGTGCATCGAGCGAGAACCTGCAGGACCAGGTCGCAAGTCAGCGCCTCGTTCTGCTTCGAGAAATGCGACCGCGGCCCGACGGTGAGCGTGGACGGCCGCAAAATCCCGAATTGCACCGCCGAGGCAGCGAGAGCGGAGATTGACGGGAAATTAAAAAAACAAAACGGAGATCAACCATGACAGCCACATTATGCGAACCACGCGAACCACGCGAAAAACCGGCCACGTTCATCGACGAGGCAGAAATCGGGGAAATTCTTGAAGAGTCGCGCAATTACCGCTCCCGGAGGGTTCGCGACGTGCTGGCCAAGGCGCGCGAACTCGGAGGGTCTTGACGCCCGCGAAATTGCCGCGCTGATGGAGATCGACGACCCGGTGCTTCTGGATGAAATGTTCGCGGCCGCGCGCTGGGTCAAGGACGAGATCTACGGCAACCGGCTGGTGCTGTTTGCGCCGCTCTACATCTCCAACCTCTGCAAGAACGAATGCCTCTATTGCGCCTTTCGCGCCGACAACACCGAGTTGAAACGGCGCACGCTGACCCAGGAGGAGATTGCCAACGAGGTGAAAATCCTCATCGAGCAGGGCCACAAACGGCTGCTGCTCGTCGCCGGAGAATCCTATCCGAAGGAAGGTTTCAATTACATCCTCCGGGCGATTGACACGATCTATCGAACCAAGAGTCGGCCGCGGAGAAATCCGCCGCGTCAACGTGAACATCGCGCCGCTAACGCGTGGACGAGTTCAAGCAACTCAAGGAGGCCGAAATCGGCACCTACCAGTGTTTCCAGGAAACGTATCACCGTGAAACCTACGCGGCGATGCAGTCAGCGGCACCAAGCGGGACTACGACTGGCGCGTGAACGTGCTTTGACCGCGCGATGGAGGCGGGCATTGACGACGTGGGCATCGGCGTGCTGTTCGGACTCTACGATTGGAAGTTTGAAGTGCTCGCCATGCAGCAGCACATCCGGCACCTGGAAGAAGAATTCGGCTGTCGGCCCGCACACGATCAGCGTGCCGCGCATGGAGCCGGCGGTCGGGTTCGGCGACTGGCGTATGCGTCCGCCGCACGCCGTGTCGGATGGCGATTTCAAAAAAATCGTCGCCATCCTGCGCCTCGCGGTGCCCTACACCGGCATCATCATGTCCACGCGCGAAAACGCCGACACGCGCCGCGCGACGTTCCAGCTGGGCGTCTCGCAAATTTCGGCCGGCAGCCGTTGCAATCCCGGCGGTTATGCCGACTCGGCCAACGGCCACGACTCGGAACAGTTCCAACTCGGCGATCATCGCTCGCTGGACGAAGTCGTGCGCGACGTCGCGTCGCTCGGCTACACGCCGTCGTTTTGCACGGCCTGCTACCGGCTCGGGCGCACCGGAGCGGATTTCATGGATTTGGCCAAGCCCGGCTTGATCAAGGAACATTGCAGCCCCAACGCGCTGTCAAGCTGCATGGAATATTTGCTGGATTACGCCACGCCGGAAACCCGGCAACTAGGCGAGAAACATGTGAATCATGACCTGAAGTTCATGGAATCTTCCATCGGCCACATCGCCCGCGACCTCGTGACCCGGGTGCGCGCCAACAAACGCGACGTGTTCGTCTAGGTGAACCTTGAAAACTATCGTCCGATTGAAACGCGATGGTAGGGCGGGCAGTCCTCTGCCCGCCATGCGTTTCGTTGCAATCGGCGGCGCGCACGGAGTGGCGCGCCCCACCAAATCATGAACGAGGCGTTTCGCATCGAACGGGATTCTCTGGGTGAGCTGCCGTTCCCGCCGGAGCGCTGCACGGCATCCACACGGCGCGGGCGCTGGAAAATTTCCCGCTGGCCCGCCGTCCCGTTCATCCTGAACTGGCCCGCGCCTACGGCACGGTGAAGCTGGCCTGCGCCCGGACGAACCGCGCACTGGGCGCATGGGCCGGATGATCCGGCCAAGGCCGATGCCATCGAACGCGCCTGTGCCGAATTGAGCGAAGGCAAGCTCGTTCAACACATCGTCGTGGACGCGGCTGCAGGGCGGTGCCGGAACCAGCACGAACATGAACGTGAACGAGGTGCTGGCCAATCGCGCGCTGGAAATTCTCGGGTTGCGTTCAGGCCGCTTACGACCGTGTTTCGCCGCTGGATGATATGAATCTGCACCAGTCCACGAACGACACTTATCCGACGGCTTTGCGGCTGGCGGCGATCCGCCTTGCTCCACGCGCTGGAGAAAAATGTCGTCGCCTTCCAGGAATCATTTCAAGCGGCGGAAAAGAAATTCGCCGCATGTCGTCAAGGTGGGCCGCACGCAACTTCAGGATGCCGTGCTGACGACGCTTGGCCGCGAAATGAGCGCCTATGCCGAGGCCATCAACCGCGACCGCTGGCGCATTTACAAATGCGAGGAGCGGCTGCGCGTCGTGAACCTGGGCGGCACCGCCATCGGCACCGGCCTGGCCGCGCCGCGGCAATACATTTTCCAGGTCGTGGACCAGTTGCGCGAGCTGACCGGCATCGGTTTCGCCCGCGCGGAAAATCTGGTGGACGCCACGCAAAACGCCGACGTGTTTGTCGAAGTATCCGGCATCTTCAAGGCGCACGCCGTTTCGCTGCTGAAAATTTGCGGCGACCTGCGGTTGCTCGCGTCGGGGCCGGAAGCCGGCTTCGGCGAAATTCGTTTGCCCGCGCGGCAGGCTGGTTCGTCCATCATGCCCGGCAAGGTGAACCCGGTGATCCCCGAAGCCGTCAGCCAGGCGGCGATGCTGGTGATGGGCCACGACGCGACGATTGCGATGGCCTGCGCAGCGGGAAGCTTGGAACTGAATCCGTTTCTGCCGCTGGTTGCCGATTGCCTGCTGGAGAGCATTGATCTTGCTGGCGCGCGCCGACGACATCCTGCGTCGCCATTGCGTCGACGGGCTTGGAAGCCGACGAGGCGCGCTGCCGCGAAACACGTCGAAAGTTCAACGGCTGCGGCGACGGCGCTTGTTGCCGGCGATCGGTTACGAACGCGCGTGCGAAACTGCCAGGCTGGCGAGCGAAAACAGGCCGGACCATCCGGGAAACGGTCATCGCACAAGGCTGGCTCACCAGCGGCGAATTTGATGAATTGACCAGCCCGGAAGCCGTTTGCCGGTTTGGCGCCAGACTGCGGCGCCGCCGAAAGGAATGCGCCATGACCACCACGCCTAAAAGCCTGCGGCTGCACATTGCGTTTTTCGGCCGGCGCAACGTCGGCAAATCATCGCTGCTCAACGCGCTGACGCGTCAGCAGGTTTCCATCGTCTCGCCGGTCGCCGGCACGACCACCGATCCGGTGGAGAAGCCGATGGAACTGCTGCCGCTCGGTCCGGTGCTGTTCATTGACACGGCCGGCATTGACGATGCCGGTGAACTTGGCGCGCTGCGCGTGCAGAAAACCCGGCAGGTTTTGGAGCGCGCGGATCTGGCCGTGCTCGTCGCCGAAGCCGGCGCGTGGGGAAATTTTGAAGAGGAAATTCTGCGCGAACTGACCGCGCGCAAAACGCCAACCGTCGTCGTGTTCAACAAAATGGATTTGCATGGCGATTCGCGTGGCGGCGACGCCTCGTCGCCGGAGGGTAATGCGACGCCCTCGTCGCGCTGCTTTTGCAAAAGCACCAGCCTGCCATCGGCAACCCGGCGACGAAGGCGTCGCCAAAAACCTGCGGCGGGCGTCGCAGCCACCGCTGCGCTTCGTCAAAACTTCGGCCGCGCGCGGCTCGGGGATTTTGGAATTGCGCCAGGCGCTGCTCGATGCCGCGCCGCCGGACTTCATTGACAGCCCCGCAATCGTCGGCGACCTGGTGGGCCCGGGCGAAATGGCGGTGCTGGTGGTGCCGATTGACAAGGAAGCGCCGAAGGGCCGGCTGATCCTGCCGCAGGTGCAGGCCATCCGCGATTTGCTGGACAGCGATGCCTATTGCCTGGTGGTAAAGGAACGCGAGCTGCGCAGCGCGCTGGACCGGCTCAAAGCGCCGCCGAAACTGGTGGTCACCGATTCGCAGGCGTTCCTGAAAGTCGCCGCCGACACGCCGCGCGACGTGCCGATTGACCAGCTTCTCGATTTTGATGTCGCGCTTCAAAGGCGATTTGCTGGCGCAGGTGCAGGGCGCGCTGGCCATCGAAAATCTGCGCGGCGGCGACCGCGTGCTGATTGCCGAGGCGTGCTCGCATCATCCGATTGGCGAGGACATCGGCCGGGTGAAAATTCCGCGCTGGCTGACGCAATACACCGGCGTGAAGCTGCATTTCGAGCATGTGCAGGGCCGCGATTTTCCGGCAGACCTGGCGGATTACCGGCTGGTGATTCATTGCGGCGCGTGCATGTGGAACCGGCGCGAAATGTTGAGCCGGATTCTGCGCTGCCAGCAGGCCGGCGTGCCGATCACGAACTACGGCCTGACCATCGCCTACAGCCTGGGAATTTTCGAGCGCGCGTTGCAGCCATTCCCGGCGGCGCTGGAATTTTTCGGAGTGCGGCAAAAATTCAACGGTAGGGACGCGCTGCCGCGCGTCCCGGCTGGCCGGCAGATCAGCCCTGCCAAATTGAAGGCGGTGCCGGCGTGAGCGCGACCCTGAACAAAGCGGAAATTCTCGGCTGGCTCCGCGAAACCAACCCGGAGCGGCTGAAGAATTGTGGCGCCTGCGCCGATGAAACGCGCCGGCAGCACGTCGGCGACGCGGTGCATCTGCGCGGGCTGGTGGAAATTTCGAACCATCTGCGCGCGGCAATGCGCCTATTGCGGCTTGCGCGCCGGCAACCTGACGCTCGACCGCTACCGGATGCTGACGCCGATGAAATTGTTTGACGCCGCGCAGCAGGCGGTGAAGTTTGGCTACGGCACGGTGGTGCTGCAGGCCGGCGAAGATTACGGGATCACCGCCGAGTGGATGGCGGAGTCATCCGGCAGATCAAGACCGAGACGCCGCTGGCGGTGACGTTGAGCCTGGGCGAGCGGACGGAGAAGAATTTGGCGGCGTGGCGCGAGGCCGGTGCGGACCGTTATCTGCTGCGGTTTGAAACTTCGGACCGGAATTTGTTCGAGGAAATTCATCCGCCGCTGGGAAACCGCAAGTGCGACCGCATCGCCATTTTGCGGCGGCTTCGAGAACTGCGGTTTTGAAGTCGGCAGCGGCATCATGGTCGGCATTCCCGGCCAGACTTACGAAAGCGTGGCGAACGACATCACGCTGTTCCGCGAACTTGATCTGGACATGATTGGCATCGGGCCGTTTATTCCGCATCCGGCGACGCCGCTGGGCAGCGGAATCAAGATTTCTCCCACCGCGTGAATGGCGAGCAGGTTCCGAACACCGAGTTGATGGTTTATAAAGCCGTTGCCTTGACGCGGCTGGTGCGGCCGGACGCGAACATTCCGGCGACGACGGCGCTGGCGACGATCAACAAAAAGAACGGCCGCGAACTCGGCTTGCAGCGCGGCGCGAATGTGTTCATGCCGAATCTGACGCCGCTGAAATACCGCCGGCTTTACGAGATTTATCCCGCCAAGGCGTGCATCGAGGAGACCGGCAACGCCTGCAACAGCTGTCTGGCGACACGCATTCAGGACGATTGGCCGTCACGTTGGCCGCGGCCCGGCGGAGCAGGAACGCGGACGACGCTTTACTTGGAGTGCGCGCAGTCCGCGTATGTCACTGGCGACATGTCGCCAGTCGGAAAGCGACGTTGTGTCGCTGCCTGCAAATTCCGACGCCTTAGCCAGTCCATTGACACGATTTGCATGGGCAGTTCCTGCTTTTCGCGCGGGAACAGCCGCAACATCGAGGTCGTGCAGGATTTTCTGAAGACGCAAAGTCTGCCGCCGTGCGGTCGAGTTGAGCGGGCATTTGTGCGAAGGCCATTGCAAATCGGGGCCGAACGTCACGATCAACGGCAAGATGTATCACGAGGTTGATCCCATCGTCATCGTCGGCCTGCTCAACCATTTTGTGCCGAAGGCAAAGGCATGAACTACCTGAATCCCATTTTCACCGAGAAGCGCGAGTGCCAGGACTGCTACAAATGCGTCCGCAACTGCCCGGTGAAGGCGATCAAGGTCGAGGGCGGCTACGCGTCGGTGGTGCCGGAGCTGTGCATCTTCTGCGGCCATTGCGTCGAGGTGTGTCCGAACGGCGCGAAAAAAGTGCGCGACGATCTGGCCCAACGCGCGGCAGTTGCTGGCGCTGAAGAAATCGGTGTTCGTTTCGCTGGCGCCGTCGTTTGTCACCGAATTTCCCGACGTGACAGCCGGCGCAGATGATCGGCGCGCTGAAAAAACTCGGCTTTGCCGGCGTGTCGGAAACGGCGCTGGGCGCGCAGCAGGTTTCGGCGCAGGCGGCGGCGCTGCTGACGGAAAATCCGGAGCGCGTGCTGGCTTCCTCGGCCTGCCCGACGGTGGTGTGCTATCTGCAAAAGCATCGGCCCGGCGGCGCGGAACTGCTCACCGGCTTGCTGTCGCCGCTGCTGACGCATTGCAAAATGCTGCGGCAGCATTTCGGCGCGGACATCGGCATCGTGTTCATCGGCCCGTGCATCGCCAAGAAAATCGAAGCCGCGCAGCACCCGGAATTGCTGGACGTGGTGCTGACGTTCGAGGATTTGCGGCGCTGGCTGGAGCAGGAGAAAATCGCGCCGGACGAAATCGGCCGACGACGCCGGAGGATCATTTCGTTCCCGGAGAACTCCGCGGAAGGCGCGTGGTATCCGGTGGACGGCGGCATGATCGCCGGCATGAAATCCGCCTGCGCGGTGAACGACTGCTCGCTGATGGCCTTTTCCGGCATCGGCGCGATCAAGAAGGCGCTGGAGGGCATTGAGGAACTGAAGCCGGACAACGGGCTTGTTTCTCGAATTGCTCGCGTGCGAAGGCGGCTGCGTGAACGGCCCGAAGGTGCAACGACGCGACGCGACGGTGATGAAGCGCCGGCGCGTGTTGCGGTCGCGTGCTGCGCCGGACGTGCGCGCTGCCGCGCCAGCCGGCGATGGAAATCCAATCCGATTTCGCCGTCGCGCCGCCGGCGGCGGTGCGTTATCCCGATTCGCAAATCCGCGAGGCGCTGCGCAACGTCGGGAAATTTTCGCCGGACGACGAGTTGAACTGCGGCGGCTGCGGCTACGACTCCTGCCGCGAGTTTGGCGATCGCGCTGATCAACCAGAAGGCCGAGCGCGCCATGTGCGTGACCTACATGCGCAAGCTGGCGCTCAAGAAGGCCAACGCGCTCATCCAGAAAATGCCGTCGGCGGTGGTGATCGTGAACGACGCGATGCGCATCATCGAATTCAACGCCGCGTTTGCCACGTTGTTCGCGCCGGAGAAAACCGCCGACGAGCGCGGCGCGGTTCCGATGGAAGGCGTCGCGCTGGCCGAGGTGATGCCGTTCGCCAGCTTGTTTCACACCGTGCTGAAGAGCGGCGAGGACATTCTGGACCGCGACCTGCGGTTTCAGAACACGATTTTGCACGCGACGATTTTCACCATCGAAAAGCACTGCCTCGTCGGCGGCATCATCCAGGACATCACCAAGCCGGCGGTGCAGAAGGAACAGGTCATCCGCAAGGCGCAGGAGGTCATCCAGAAGCAGACTCGCGACGACGCAGCAGATCGCCTACCTGCTCGGCGAAAACGCGGCGGAATCGGAAATCACGCTCAACTCGATCATCGAATCCTTTTCGCCGCCAAACCGGACGAGCCGAAGGAAGACAATGATTGGCGAAAGCTTTATCGACGTTGATTTCTGCCAGCAGGCCAAGACCGGGCAGGTGGTGTCCGGCGACGTTTTCCTCTCGCGCAAGATCAAGGAGGAGGGCCGCATCATCTCCGTGCTGTCCGACGGCCTGGGCAGCGGCGTGAAGGCCGAGCGTGCTGGCGAATCTGACGGCCACGATGGCGTTGCGCTACACCTCGGCGTTCGTGGATGTGCGGAAGAGCGCCGAAGACCATCATGGACACGCTGCCCATCTGCGAGAAGCGCAAAATCAGCTACTCGACGTTCACGATCGTGGACCTGGACGAGGACGGCAAAACGCGCGTGATCGAGCACGGCAATCCGCCGCTCGTGCTGCTGCGCGGGCAATGCGACCGCTGCCGCTGGAGCGCGTCGAGCATCACGCTGGAGACATGGAAGGACCGCATCATCCGTTACAGCGAATTCGATACGCAGCTCGGCGACCGCATCGTGTTTTTTTCCGACGGCGTGAGCCAGTCCGGACTGGGCCGCACCGGGCTGCCGCTGGGCTGGGGACAGGAGCGCGTCAGTGGATTTTTTGCACGGCAGATTTCGACGGAAAACGAAATCTCCTCGCAGGAGCTGTCCGCAAGCTCGTGGCCGAAGCCCTGGTCAACGACGGTCGGCGGCGAAGGACGACATCACCTGCGGCGCGGTTTATTACCGGCGTCCGCGCCGGCTGCTGGTCATCACCGGCCCGCCATTCTGCAAAGAGCGCGATGGCGAGCTGGCGGAACTGGTGCGAACCTTCGACGGACGCAAAGTCATTTGCGGCGGCACCACCGCGAACATTGTCTCGCGCCTGCTGCAACCGGCCCGTCGCGATGGCCTTGAACCGAACTCGATCCGGAAATTCCGCCAGCCGGCGGTGATGGAAGGCGTTGACCTCGTCACCGAAGGCACCGTGACTCTGGCCAAGGTGGCGGAAATGCTGGAGCGCAGGCGCGCAGCCGAACGCGGCGCGCAGAAAACCCCGCGCGCGACCTGGTGGCGCTGATGCTGCAAAGCGACATCGTCGAATTTGTCGTCGGCACCCGCATCAACGAAGCGCATCAAGACCCGAACGTCCCGGTGGAACTGGATTTGCGCCGAAACATCATCCGCAAAATCGCCTCGCTGCTGGAGACGCGCTACCTCAAGGAGTCCCAGCTGCAGTTCATGTGAACTGTCCGCTGCCGTCTGTCCCAGCCTTCGCTATTGACCACAGGCGGCCGATGGTGTTCCTTTACCTCCAGTTCGGCGCGCAGGGCTTTTGCTTTGGCGGTGTCATTCGGGCTGTCGCATGGAGGCCGGTGGATCGGTGAAGCTCTTTCCGGTTGGCGTCAAAACAGACGACATACAAAAAAGCGAGCGCGCTCTGCGATATAAACCAGCCATAGCTGGTGCAAGTAACCATACAAAAAAACAATTCAATTTATCCATAAAATCCAACATTTTGCACCACTATAAACCATTATGCCAGTAGCGAGGGTTCAATTCCCTTCACCCGCTCCACCCTCCGGCGTGACGGATTTTCGACGAGGAAAGACAACGGTTTTACGATTGCCAAAAATTCCATGAAAGCAGCATCGCTCGCCGGCATCGGGAAATTCGAAACGCGACAGACGCCGAAACCTGAAATCATCAGGCCCAACGATGTCCGCATCCGCATCAAAATGGTGGGAGTCTGCGGCTCGGACATTCACTACTACACCACCGGTCGCATCGGTTCGCAGATCATCCACTTCCCGTTCACCATCGGACACGAAGCGGCCGGCATCGTGGAGCGGGTCGGGCCGGAAGTGACCCGCGTCAAACCGGGGCAGCGAATTGCGATTGACCCGGCAGTGTATTGCGGCCATTGCGACCAATGCCGGGCCGGACGGGAAAACACCTGCCGGAAATTGCTTTTCCTGGGATGTCCGGGCCAACTGGCGGGCGCGTTGTGCGAATATCTCGTCCTGCCCGAAACCTGTTGTTTCCCGATACAAGACCGGACGACTTTCGAGCAGGCGGTCTTGTCCGAACCGCTGGCCATCGCCATTTACGCGGTGGAACGGGCCAAACTCTCGGCCGGGGCGAACGTGGCGATTTTCGGCGCAGGTCCCATCGGGATGTCCGTCTTTCATGTCCTGCGTGCAAACCGTGTTGGTGATGTTTATATCACGGACAAAATCCCGGAACGTTTGAAGTTCTCGCGAAAACTAAAACCCAGGTATTGCGGCAATCCCAACCGGGCGGACGTGGTCGGGGAAATTTCGAAAGCCGAGCCATTGTTGATGGATGCCGTTTTCGAGTGCAGCGGTGACCGGTTGGCTTATGACCATGCCGTGGCATTGTTAAAACCGGGCGGGACGCTGGCGCTTGTCGGGATCCCGGAATTCGACGACGTCTCTTTTCCCATCCACGAATTGCGCCGGAAGGAAATTACGATCACCAATATCCGCCGGCAGGCGCATTGCACGCAAAAGGCGATTGATTTGCTCGAAGCCGGAAAGATCAACTTGGACGCGATGGTGACGCATCATTTTTCGTTGGCAGAAACCAAACAGGCTTTTGATCTGGTCGCCACTTATCGTGACGGCGTCATGAAAGCCATGATTGCCGTGGATTAAACCCGAAAAACTGGATTGATTAACCACGAAATACACGAACGAAAAGAAGGAGGTAAAAGCCATCAGCCAACGGGAAAGTTCTCCACCTCCAGCCGCTTCTCAATTCGGTTCTATTTTCGTGTCATTTCGTGTGTTTCGTGGTTTCAAATATGAAGTTCGGATTATAGCCAGTCTGACAATCCCGGAGCGCGGTTGTGTCGCCCTCGAGCGGCTTGGTTGTTGGATTGGGTCTTGCGTTTCTGCATCTGGAGGCGTATTCGTTTTCACAGGCATGTTGAGCTGCATGTTTAATCATAGTTGTTTAACTGACACCTATAGTTGTCGCCCGTTGCGCCAACTTCTTCAACATGCCTTCTTTCTGCGTTAGGCCACATTATGCGCACGAAACCATTTAGCCGAACAATTGCTGGCTGGGTCTTTTTCGGAGTTTTGGGCGTTGACGTTGTGCTGGTGGCTATGGAGCGTTTTATTTATGCTGGCGCATGGATTGAAGATGCGCTTTTGATAGTTAATTATCCCGGCGTTATTGTGCTTTTCGCCATTCATGGTCAGATTACAGTTTGGTTGGGTTGGGTCTGCGCTATTTTATTGAGCGCATTATTATGGTCAGCATTTGCAACCTTTATATTTCGTCTCTATCAGCGTTTCAAGAATGACCATGTGGCCTAACATCTATTAAGCCATGACGGTCAACAGGAAAAGAGCATTCCTGACAGAAAGATTTTCTTTTCCGTTCAACGTCCAGCGAACGAAGCCCTCCAGCCTTCGCCAAGGCTACAGCTCGGCAAACCGAAGTGGAATGGGGAGCGCACGCGCCGCGCGTGCGGTTTTCCGCGCCCTCGCGGAAAATCTTGAGCGCACCGAAAAGTTTCGGACGTTCTGGGCGGTCTCACGCGCAAGGTGCTGGACGCGAGGCGCGTCCAGCCATACCCGATAGCGGGTGCGCTCCCCAATCAAGTCAACAGAATCTTGCGCACTTCACCTTCGGGGTCATTCGCCATGCGGCATTTGTTGTCGAATACCATCGTCGGACATTGATCCGGTTCGAAAGGCTTCCAGGCCAACCCGGACTGGCTGGGATTGCCCGTGCGGGCGAAATTGGCCCAGGCCGTGGCCATCCGCTTCGCCAGCTTCTGCGCCTCCGGCGTATTCCCGGTGCCCTGTTCGCAGCGTTTTGCGTTGTCGAAGCAAAACGCCAGTTCAGCCGTGTGCCAAGCGCCCGCGTCTTCTAGCATCGGCGATTGCCAGGTGAAGTAGTAGGCAAAGGCCGGCGCGCCGTTCTGGTCGTGCTTCATCTTGGCCATGCGGGTGACATTGTTGCGCACGAGCATACCGCTCACGCCGTAAGACAGTGTGCGGATACTCTTCTCGGGATGCGCCTTCTTCATGGCGGCGATCAATGCGGTTGCCTTTTCATCACCGATGACGGTCGCCAGCGTGGTGTGCCATTCCGCCTCGGTCGGATTGGAAGACATTCGGTTGCCTTCTTCGCTGACCGAGCCGATCAGCATCGGCACGTTCTTGGAAATGTCCGGCGCCCCTTCAAAAAACGAGCGCATGGTGATCACCCGGCCGTCCACGGTCGGTCCCATGCCGACGCGCGGCGTGGAACCCGAAGGCGCGCCCATGCCGAGACTCGGCTGCCTGGGCCCGTTGACCTTGTCAATCACGTCCATGGCGGCCGCGTTCAGTTTGGCCCACTCCATTTTCTTCAAGGCGCCAATATCGTTCGGCCTCAGCCCCAGCTGGGCCATGATAAACCTCGACAGCGCCCGGGATTGCTCGGCACTCGGTGGATTGCCGCCCCCGCCCGATTGCACCGAAGCGCGATGGAACAATCCTGCCGCCGACGGCATGCCCATCAGCGTGGTCACCTTGGAGCCGCCGCCCGACTGGCCGTAGATCATTACATTGCCGGGATCGCCGCCGAAATTGGCAATGTTATCGCGAACCCAGCACAGCGCTGCCACCAGGTCGGTCATGCCGACGTTCACGGAATCGGCATAGGCCGGTCCGCCGATCTCGGACAGATCGAAGAAGCCAAGGATATTGAGACGGTGATTCACGGACACCTGAACGACATCATGATGCCGCGCCATTTGCGCGCCTTCGTGCGAAGGCAGTTCATAGGACGAGCCAAAGCTGAAACCGCCGCCATGAAAATAAACCATTACCGGACGCTTGCCGGTGAGGCTTGGCGTCCAAACGTTCAGCTTGAGCATGTCTTCGCCCTGGTAGCCGTCGTCCCAATCCTGGATGAATGTCTGTTCGATCGAACCCCACACGGCGTCGCCCTGGCCCTGCTGGGCGAGGGCGCGATCCCAGCTATGCAGGTTCTGCGGGCAATTCGGTCCGTAGATGAGCGCGGGATATTCGCCGTTCCAGGGCTTGGGCGCCTTGGCTGGCAGCCAGCGGTTTTCGCCGCCCGTGTTCTCGCCATACGGAATGCCCTTGAAAGTGAAGACATCACCATCCACAAAACCGCGCACTTTGCCATATTGAGTGTCCGCGACGGCCTTGCGCGGCGTGGAGCAGGTTCCCGGCTCCTGATGCACGGCGGTTTTGACGCTGTCGGACGCGCGCGCGGTTCCGGTCAGCGCGGCACCAATGCCGGCGGTGGCGGAAAGCAGCAGCGCCTGACGGCGGCTGATCTGGTTGCGATTTTCAGAGTTGGAATTGAACATGATGTTTCCTTTCATTTCACTTTTTTGATTATATCCGTTGCCCGCCCACCCCATCGCGGAAACGATTTTGGGAGGAGATCGTGAACAAAAATTGAGAGTTCATGGAATTTGCTTTCGACGCTGGCGCGGTCACGAGGAACTGGTTTTCGCGTCTCATGGATTTTTCGCATCCTAACGCCCCGGCAACCGGCGTCAAGTGACAAATATTGTCGTCTCGAATCCACCAGGCATTGTGGGGGCGAAAAGGGATCCGCAGCGGTCTGTCCTCGCCAAGATTAGACGGCGTGGTTGGATTTCAATGGAGGAAAGCGTCACCTGATGTGATGATGAGAGTAACGGGTGCGGTTCTGAAGATGAAGCCGCACCCGTTCGTGTGGAACCAGACTGGCGGCCAAAACCAGAAGGCCGCCAAGATTAAGAGCAGCATACGGCGGGCCAATCCCCCCACGGCAATAATTGCAGGCTGTGCAATGGTCAGCAAAGGGTTTGGTGTCCCAAATATGGAGAATAGGCGGTGATAAATTGTCCGAAATGTGGTGTCACAATTCTCCGTTAATCAAGATGCCCGTCCCCCAACCGGCCGCCCATCCCTGTGAATCGGTTCCATCAAAACAGGGCAGTTCCGTCGCGCAGGGTTTTTTTGAGCGTGGTTTCTTCCCCTGCGAAGTGAGAAGAATGAGGAAAAATCCCCGTCGTCACCACGCAGAATATTCCCATGCGTCTGTCCAATTACGAAGGCGTTTTCCGGGGCCTGTTTTTCTGGGCTTACCACACCGGCGGCCACTTGACTTCTTTTCCCGGCGGTTTGACGCCCACATGGAATCCCGTTTCGTCTTGATAACCGGCTGGAATATCAAGTTTATCTGCGATCCACACTTTCGTGACAACTTCACGGAACATGGAACCGAGCGAAACCGTGTCCGGCATGGACCCGTGCGTTGTGGCGGCACTTTTGTGCATCATGCCTTAAATCAAAGCATGGACGATGCCAGCCAGAGCATGTTCGCCGTCTCATTGAAGCCTCCGTCTCCGATACTCCCATGTCAGGCTGTTCCAAACAATTTTTGGATTCGGCCCCTCGCATTCGGACCCGACGGTCTTCGATTTCAACCTGGTGGACTGGTGCGCGCGGCGGGGGTCGAACCCACAACCTTCGGCTCCGGAGGCCGACGCTCTATCCAATTGAGCTACGCGCGCAAATAATTCAAAAAACGACCCGCCATTTGAGCAACAACGCTCTAGCACATTGTCGCCGGGAGCCTTTATAGGCTCGAATCATCACAGAAATATTATGCCCTGTTCAAACGGGCTGGCAAGCAAATCTAAAGTCCCTGATTCCAGATCAAACCTCACCCATCACGGTGATCGCAACGGTCCGCCTGCGGGGTTTGACATCACATTCCAGATAAAAATCTGCTGCCACGCCTGCGCATGGCCTCCATTGCTTGTCACGGCGCAGCGCAAAGCGAAGCGCTGAACATCCAAATCCCTATTCCAAGAACCGGAGAGATCCAGGTCTCAAATTAAGGAATCGGAGAATCGCGTGAAAGGAACATGATCCCAACCCGCCCTGGTTATTTACACCGCCCCACAATTGCCCGCCAAACTTTGCTTCCAATCGGCATTTGAAATTCGTAATTTGAAATTCTCATGAGCTTTGCCAAACAATTTCTCGCCGAGGTCCAGCGGGTCACGGCGCAACTGAACGAAGCCGCCATTGAAAAATGCGCGGACGAACTCGCCAGCGGTGCGCGAGCGCGGCGGGCGGTTGTTCATTCTCGGCGTCGGCGGCAGCGCGGCCAACGCCAGCCACGCCGTCAATGATTTCCGCAAAATCTGCGGCTTCGAAGCCTACGCGCCGACGGACAATGTCTCCGAACTCACCGCGCGCACGAACGACGACGGCTGGGCGACGATTTTTGCCGAATGGCTCAAGGGCAGCCGGTTGAACGCGAAGGACGGCCTGCTGATTTTTTCCGTCGGCGGCGGCAATCTGGAGAAAAACGTCAGCCCGAATCTCGTCAGCGCCATCCAACTCGCCAAAAAAGCCGGCGCGTCCGTCATCGGCATCGTCGGGCGCGACGGCGGCTACACGGCGAAGGAGGCGACCGCGTGCGTCATTGTGCCGACGGTGAATCCGGCGCACGTCACGCCGCACAGCGAGGCGTTTCAGGCGGTCGTCTGGCATTTGCTGGTTTCGCATCCCAAACTGAAAGTCGGCCAGACCAAATGGGAATCAACACGGTGAAGTCCGAAGTCCGAAGTCCGAAGCCCGAATTTCGGCGCGCGGTGTTTCTTGGACCGCGACGGCGTCATCAACCGCGCGCTGGAGCGCGAACACAAGCCGTATCCGCCGTCGAAACCTGGCCGAATTTGAAATTCTTCCCGAAGTTCCCGCCGCGTGCGCAAAATTGAAAGCCGCCGGATTTCTGCTCGTCGTCGCGACAAACCAGCCGGATGTCGGCCGCGGCACGCTCGAAACAGGAAATCGTTGAAGAAATTCACGCGCACATGATGCCGCCAACTGCCGATTGACCGCGTGGAAGTTTGTTATCATCCCGGCCAAGGGGCGTCCGATTGCGATTGCCGCAAGCCGAAGCCCGGCATGTTGCTGCGCGCCGCGCGCGAACTCGGCATTGATCTCGCGCAAAGCTGGATGGTTGGCGACCGCTGGCGCGACGTGGATTGCGGCCACGCCGCCGGCTGCCGGACGATTTTCATTGATCGCGGTTATGCCGAAGAATTGAGGCAGAAACCGGATTTTTCGGCTGGCAATCTGGCCGAGGCCGCGGACATTATCTTGCCGCGAATCGAAAACAGGATTTAATTATGCGCACACTTAAAGATCTGAAAGTGAAAATTTTCGCCGACGGCGCGGACAAGGCGGGAATGCTGCAACTGAACGCCAACCCGCTCATCCAGGGCATGACCACCAATCCCTCGCTCATGCGCAAGGCGGGCGTCACGGATTTCGAGGCGTTCGCGCGCGACATTTTGCAGCAGCATCACCGTGAAGCCGATTTCGTTCGAGGTGTTTTCCGACGACTTTCCGGAAATGCAGCGCCAGGCGCTGAAAATCAACGGCTGGGCGAAAAACGTCTATGTCAAAATCCCCATCACCAACACGCGCGACGAATCGTCGCTGCCGCTGATTCGCGAACTGGCGAACGAAGGCGTGAAGCTCAACATCACCGCGATTCTCACCGCGGAACAGGTTGCCGGCGTGGCCCAGGCGCTCATGCCCAAGGCGCCCGCGTTCGTTTCCGTTTTTGCCGGACGCATCGCCGACACGGGCGTGGATCCGATGCCGCATCATGCTCGAATGCAAAAGAATCCTGAAGGACATGCCGCAGGCGGAATTGCTCTGGGCCAGCGTCCGCGAAGTGCTGAACATTTTCCAGGCGAACGATTGCGGCTGCGAAATCGTGACCGTGCCGCACGACATTTTGAACAAGGCGCTCAAACTGGCCGGCATGGATTTGAAGGAAATGTCGCTCGACACCGTGAAAATGTTCGCCGCCGACGCGAAGGCGGCGGGGTTCAATTGTAAATTCCGAGTCCCGAAGTTCCGAATCCCAAAGAAATTCCAAATTTCGGCTGGCGGACTGACGGCGGAGATTTATTGGAACTTTGAATCTGGAGCTTGACTGTTCAAATCAGCTTCGTCACCGTTTCAAAAACGTCTTCAACCTTGATGGACGCCATGCACGCCAGCAATTCCTCGCGCGTGCCTTTGATGTCGCCGCCGTCGTAACGGTAATAATCCAGATCGCGCCCGTCCACGACGGGATTTTTCACCAGCGTGAAGGGATTGCCGTAAGGCAGGTTCGTCGCGTTCAACGTCGGCGCTTCGATGACGATCTGGTTCGGCACTTTCATCGCCGCCGCGAGGTGCATCAGCGCCGTGTCCACGCTCAAAAACGCGCCGCACCGCTTCATCAACGCCGCCGTCTGGCGCAGGTTTTGCGTCTTCGCCTCCAGCGTCAAATCGCGGTTGCTCTGCGCCAGCACGACTTGATGATCTTTCGTTTCTTCCGGCCCGCCGAACAGCAGAACGCGGATGTCCGGCCGCTCCTTGTTCAATCGCCGGATCAGCCCGGCGTAATTTTTCAGCGGCCAGCGTTTCAGCGGCAGATTTTTTGTGCCGCCGGAACCGACGTGAACGCCGAGGACTTTGCTGTCCGGCCAATTTGTGCTTCAGCCAGAAAATCATCCGCCCATTTTTCCTCGTCCGGCGTCAGAAAAATTTCCATTTCGTGCGACGGCAGATTTTCTTTCGCGCCGAGCAGCGGCAGCACGTCGAAATTATTTTCAATCGAGTGCCGGGTGTAATCCTGCGGCAGCGTTCGGTTCACGAGCCGGCGGTCGAGCCAGCCGAAACATTCGTATTCATGGCTGATGCGCAACGGCGCGCCGACGATGCGTGCCGCGACGCGGTAATGCATCCGGCTTTGCGGATGCGTGTTGATGGAAACGTCGTAGCGGTTTTTCCGCAGCGACCACAAGAAATTCCAGCGCCTCCAGCTTGCCGCGCCTTGATGAGGTTTTTCTGGTGAACGCGGTTCAGATGCGGATTGTTTTCCAGCAAATCCTTCGAGCCGGGCCACATGCACCAGCGCGTCAATCGTCGCGTCGGGAAAATTCGCGCGCAACTCATGGATGAGCGGCGTGGCAATCAGCGCGTCGCCGATGCCCGCCATGGAAATGACCAGAATTTTCATTCGGACTTAACCGCGAAAGACACGAATCACACGAAAGAAAGGCAAAAACTCTTCATCCGGGTTTTCTCGACAAAATGCATCCTTGTTTCGTGTCATTTCGTGTGTTTCGTGGTTCTCAAAGTTTTGAAATCTTTTCCAGCAACGCCGTCGTGGATTTGCCGGGCACGAACGGAATGATGACAATTTTTCCGCCCGCCGACTCGACCGCGCGGCGCTCGTCCTGGTTCAGCGTGTCCAGGGTGTAATCGCCGCCTTTGACGTAAATGTCCGGCTGCGCCGCCGCCAGGAATTTGGTCATCGTCTTTTCCGGAAAAATGCAAACGCCGTCCACGCTTTCCAGCGCGGCAAGAACCGCGGCGCGGTCGTTTTCGGAATTCACCGGCCGGCCCGCGCCTTTCAATTGCCGCGCCGCTTCGTCGCCATTGACGCCGACGAGCAGCGCGTCGCCGAAATTGCGCGCCGTTTCCAGATAGGTGACGTGGCCGAGGTGCAGAATGTCAAAGCAGCCGTTGGTGACGACGAGTTTTTTGCCGCTGGCGCGGAATTGCTTCCCGCCACGCCGGCAATTTGTCCCACGCGATGATTTTGTCGCGGAAGTTCACGGCGTCATTTTGCCTGCGCGCCGGGCGAATTCAACAATTTCCACACGCGCAACGCCTCGGTCGCGCCCCACGCCTGCGCGTCGCAGCCGCGTTGCGTGTGCGGGCGCGTCGCCGTCGAGAATTTCGGGAAGCTGGCCGAGGCAGCCTTCGTTCAACAATTGTTCCGCGCTGCCGAGATAACTTTTCGCCGCCGCCACCGCTTCCGGCGAAAAATCCCACGCCCGGACGAGCGCCTCGCAAAACGTCGGGAACGTCCACGTCCACGCCGTGCCGTTGTGATACGCCGGTTTGCGGCGCGTGTCCTCGTCGCCTTCGTAACGCGGCCAATACGGTTCGACGGGATTGTTCAACAGCCGGCCATCGTTGCCGTAAATCGGCAGCGGCACGGAGACCGGCAGCGGCGCCAGCGAACGCAGCGCGCCGGGCACGACGAGATATTTCTGCGCGGCCTCGACACAGCGTTTCGCGCGTTCGCCGGTGGCGAGTCCAAGGCTGACGGCGAAAAGGCAGTTGCTGCGGAGCGCGTCATCGGGCGTGGCGTCGCGCGCGATGACGCCCGGCTTGGCAAGCAGCACGTCGGCGAACCAGCCTTTGTCTTCGAGCCAGAAAAGTTTTTCAAACGAAGCCGTCGCACGCTCGGCGAGGTCGCGCCATTTGTTTCGTTCGAGTTCAAGCTTTGGCTTGTCCGGCGCACACGCTGAAGCGTGAACTCCAAGCCGCTGATTTTTTCCAGCAACCGCAGCAAGCGAATCCATAAAACCTGAATCTCGACCGGATAACCTTCGCGCGGCGTGCCGGCGGGATGGTTCGTGTCCATCCAGGTGAAATGGGCCGGACTCCAGATCAGCGCCGAATCGGCGTCCATGCGGATGCCGTTTGGCGTGCCGCGGGCGTAATTTTCCGCGATGCTGGCGAGAACGTCGCGGATGGTGCGGCCATTTATTTCGAGGGGTGCGTCAAAAAATTTGGAATGCGGCGGCGTGTCGCCGCTTTCATTCGACGTGACATGTCGCGCCGAACCAAGCGCGGACATGTCCGCGCACTCCAAAACGGCGAGCGCGAACCACAGCGGCGCGTCGGCTGGTGTCGCGGTTGGAAACATCGCTGCCGTGAATGGTGTTGGGCAGCGTGCCGTCTTTTTCAAATGCCGCGAACGTGAGCAGAATCTGTTTGACCTCGTCCGCCATTCCGGCGGCGAGCAGGCCGCGGCGCGCAGATGAACGTGTCGCGGCCCCAGTCCAGAAACCACGGATAACCGGCGATGACGGTTTTGCCTTCGCCGCGACGGACGACAAATTGCCTCACGGCACGCGAAAGTTGATCCTCGAAGAGGGCGGTTCGGCTTGGAGTTCACGCTTCGGCGTGACTTGGGAACAAGCTGAAGATTGAACTCCAACGGGCGATGTTTCCGCGGTGGCGACGAGCGTGGCGCTCGCGCCTTTGGCCAGCGGCAGTTCAAACCAGCCGGGGCTGTAGGCGTCGCCGCTGCCGGTTTGTCCGCGCGATTGCTCGACCGGATGCGGAATGTTTTCGCACCACTCCGGCTGCGGATGATATTCGCCGGCGTCGGCAAACACGCGCAGTTGGCGGTCTGTGCGCGGGCGTGAAAGCAAAACCGATTGGATGTCGGTTGTTGGATCTTGGTTTTTGAATGTTTTCGCCTTCGAGCGGATGCGTGTTGGTCGAGAAATGATAATCCGCGCCGCCGTTGCGTTTGGTTTCCCAGTGAAAATTCCGGTCTTCGATGTCAAACCGCACGGTCAGCCGCACGTCGGCATCGGCGGGCAATTGCTTGCCGGTGCGCATGTCCGGCTGCCGGCCGGCTGAACTGGAAGACCGTCGTGTTTTTCCCATCAACCATTTCGGCGCGCAGTTCGATTTCAACCGTGCGTCCGTCGCCGGCATTGGCGACAAAATGCCAGGCGGCGGGCGGGCCGGCGTCGAACCCGGCGAGGTTTTTGAAATCGAGCGGCGAGAGAAAACCGTCGGCGTTGACCCAGGCGCGGATGCGTTTGACAAAAACATGGCGGTCCACCGGGAAGTCCGGATTCAGATTCGCGCCGAGAACGCAATCGTATTTGGAATTCACCCGGCCCAAATCCACGCAGATGCGCGCCATGCCGCCGCGGCCGTTGGTCAGCAGAACGCGATCCGAGGACGAGAACGAGGACGAGGACGGAGGAACGGGTGCCAGAAAACGAATTGCGGCGGAAACTGTTCTGCGAAGTCGCGGCGTAACGCTCCAAAATCAAATTGGCGTCGGAACCGCGTTTCGCGCGGCGCAAAAGCGGCGACGTGTTTGTCGCCCGCCGGGATGGATTGGACATGGGTTGCGGGGATTGGGATTCTGGCGTCCGGCGTCTGGAGGGAAAGTGTGGCGCGGAACGGCGCGCTGTCTTCGACCAGCAGCCAGTGGCCGGGCGGGACGGGCGTGACGCGGCGGCGGTCAATCAGGGTCCAGGTGACGACGCGCGGGAAAATTTCTCCGCGCTCTGCCTGTTGGAGTTCACGCCCGAGCGTGTCCGCGGTGGGACAAGCTGAAGCTTGGACTCCAGCAGGGACTGCAACGCGGCTGGCTGCGGCGAGAAAGTTTTTCGGCGAGCGTTCGACCTGTTCCGCGAGCCAGCGCCAGTCGAGGCCGCCAATGATTTCAACCGGCGCAATTTTGTTCAGCGCTTCAAGCGCAAACGCGGCCTGGGCGCGGGCGCGGCGGTAATCGTCGCCGCTCAAGCCGGCGGGTTTTTCGGTTGGCGCGAGGCAGAAGGCCGCGCCGGGCGCGAGGGTGAACGTGTTATCGTGTCTTTTGCGGCGGAAATTTTCGGCAGCGGCTGGCCGAGCAAATCAATTGCGCGAGTGCGGACTGCGGAGTGCGGAGTTGCGCAAGTGTGATTGAATTTTCCTTTTCGACGTCGGTGTTGACCAGAACCAGGACGGAATCCTTGCCTTCGGCGGATTCGCGGAGCAGCGCATAGACCGGCGAATCGGGCGCGCTCAAGCGGGTGAGTTTCGCGCCGTCGAAGAAACACGGATGATCGGAGAGGAGCCGGTTCAGCCGCGCGAGTTCGGGAACGATGTTGTCGGCGCTGTCCCAATTCAAGCCGGTGCAGCCGTGGACGAGGATTTTTTCGGTCGGCCAGCCATTCCACGCCGCAGGTGAAGCCGAAGCCGCCGCTGGCGCTCGTCAGCGCGCAAAGCCGGTTCCGCAGCAGCGACCACGCGCGAGCGCAGGTGACGGGTGACGAGTGCCGGGTGGCGGAGAGGCGCGCCTTTCGCGTCACTCGTCACGCGACACTCGCACTTTTATGCGGCGAGGCGCGGTCGTTGTCGTGCGTTTCGGAATAATGGACGTAGGTGCCGACGCGTTCGCTCTGGCGGTTGGCGTAATCGAGATACCAGGCGACATCGCGGCCGGAATAATTTTGGAACAGCTCGGAGTAAGCCCACTGCATTCCGCCGTCGGTGAGCAGCGCTTCGGTGGCTTCCCACGAACCGCCAAGACCTTCGAGCAGGAAAATGGTTTCGGGAAATTCGTCCTGCACGCGGGCGATGATGTATTGCCAGGCGGGCACGGGAATTTTGTAGCCGGCGTCGCAGCGGAAGCCGTCCACGCCGCGCCGGCACCAGACCAGAAGCGCATCGGCGATGGTGTCCCAGAGCGCGAACGCTGTCCTGTTTCGAGTTCGACCAGGTCTTCCCAAACCGTTCCCCACGCGCCGGGGCTGGCGAATTCGCCGTCGGGCTTTTTCAGGAAAAATTCCGGATGATTTTCCTGCAAGGTCGAACCCCAGCCGGTGTGGTTGATGACGATGTCAATGAAAACGCGCGCGCCGAGCGAGTGCGCCGCTAAGGTCAAGTTCGCAAAACTGGTCAACGCCGGTGGTGCGCTTGTCGAATTCGACCAGCGCCGGGTCAACCGCCGTCAAATCCAGCGCGGCATAGGGGCTGCCGAAACGGCCGAACCGCGCGTAGGTCGTCGGCGTCGGATTGAGCGGGCAGCAGATGGAGGATGCGGCAGCCAAGCGTCTGGACGATGTGCGGCAACTGGCGCGTAAGGTCGCGCAATTTGCCGGAGGGCGGAATGACGGTGAAATTTTTCACGTCGAGCTGTTTGAGTTGCGCTTCCAGTTTTTCGTCGCGCGCGAAGGGCAGATTCTTGGTCGCGCCGAAAAGCCGGGGGAAGGCGCAGTAAATCGTGTTGGCGGTGCGGGCGAAATTCGGGTGGACGGAAATGCCCACGTCCGCGCCGTCCGGCCAGTGCTGCCAGTTTTTTTCGTCGAGCAGATAGGCCTTGGCCTTGAAGCAGCCGGCTCGGCGAGCGGCAATTCGATTTCCCAGCCGTCGCCGGTTTTTTGCATCGGCACGTCGCGCCACGAGGCGCCCGCCGGGGCGGCGCCGCCGGCGTGGGCGGCGATGATTTCGCGGCGGCGCGCGGCGGCGCGGCCGAGATTGGTGCGGAGCAGCGCGCGCCGGCCTGATTTTGCGCCGGAGTTGTTCGCCGTCGCGGAGCGTGAAACGGACGCGGTCGCCGACGAAGCGCAGGAGGCGTTCGCCGGGCGGCGGGCGTCATGATTGGATGGATTTGCTCCACGGAGCACGTTTTTACCACGAAAACAGCCGCGCGCAAAAGCAAGAACGGCTTCACTTTGAATTGCGTTTGCGGCGTGAACGTCTTAATCTGGCAAGGAAATTGCTAAAAACATGGCGGTTTAAGCATGGCGACAATCATGTCAAACCCGGGCGAAGAAGCTCAATTGCTGCAGACAATTGAGATGTTCGAGGTCATCGTGCAGTCCCAGCCGCACGATTGCCAGTCGCTGGAAATTCTCAAGGAAGCCTACATGAAGCTCGGTCGCGAGCAGGACGTGATCCGCACCTCCAAGCGCATCGCCGAGGCCTACACGCAGATGGGACAGCTTTCCTCGGCGATTCTGGAATACGAAACCGTGCTGCAACGCCGCCCGAACGACGCCGACGTGCAGGCGGCGCTCAAGCAGATCGAGGACAAGGCCAGCAATGCAACGACCCAATCCGCCGTCGTCGAACCGGCGGCCCTGACGCAGCAGCCTGACGCGGCCCGGATGCGCCGGAAGACGCGCGACCGCAGGTGGAGCCGATTGACGACGGGCAGGCGGCGATGCGGAAAATTTTCGCCGACAGCCGCGTCATCAGCGCGGGCGATTTCGATTTGTGCTGGCGCTCGCCGGACATGGCGATGCCGCCGGAGGACGTGGTCGAGCCGTTCATCCAGACGTTGCACGACAAGAAGATTCTGCCCGTGGAACAATCGCTCAAACTGCTGGCCGACAAGTCGCGCGCGGGTTTTCTGCCGCTGGAGAAATACGACGTGGACGTCGACTTGGCGCGCGGTTTTCCGGCGGACGCCTGCCGGCGCTGGTGCGTGGTGCCGTTCGACCGCATGAGCAAATCCATTTTGGTGGCGACGGCAAACCCGTTCAACCAGCAGGCGGCCAAGGAACTGGCGGCGGCCACCTCGCACCGGTTGCTGTGGTATCTGGCGGCGCCGGCGGAATTGATGAAAATCATCCGCAGAGTCTTCCACTGAACCCATGGCCAAAGTCAAATCATTTGGAGAACGCATCGCCGACGCCCTCGTCGAGGACGGGCTGTTGAGCGCCGGCCAGGTCGAGGAGCTGCTCGAACAGCAAAAGAAGGAAGGCTCGCGCCTCGTCAAGCTCATCGTGGACAAGGCCTACGTCAGCGAACAGGACCTGGCCGTTTCCATGGGCCGCGTGCTCAACGTGCCGCCCATCAATCTCGCGCGCATGAGCATTCCGCAGGAAATCGCCGACCTGCTGCCGCGGGACATCGAACACAGCCACAAGGTGCTCCCCGTCTCGCGGCTGGAAAACAAATTGTTCCTGGCCATGGCCGACCCGCTGAACGTCCTCGCCCTCGACGACGTCAAGCGCATCACCAAGCTCGAAATCGCCCCGCTCATCGCTTCCGAAAAGGCCATCATCGACAAGCTCACCGCGCTCGACTCGGCCAAGGGCAGTTCGATGGAGGACATCATCCAGAGCGCGCAGAAACAAAGCGAGGAGGATGCCGACGCCGATTCCGTCGAAGCCGTCAAGGAAACCACCCAGGAGGTCAGCCTCGACCAGCTCGCCGCCTCGAGCGAGGAGGCGCCCGTCATCAAGCTCGCCAACCTCATCATCGTCCAGGCCATCAAGGACCGCGCCAGCGACATTCACCTGGAGCCGTTCGAGAAAGCCATGAGGCTGCGCTACCGCGTTGACGGCGTTCTCATTGACGCCACGCCGCCGCCCAAGCAGATGCAGCTCGCGCTGGCCTCGCGCTTCAAAATCATGAGCAGCCTCGACATCGCCGAGCGGCGGCTGCCGCAGGACGGGCGCATGCGGGTCAAGGTCAGCGGCAAGGATTACGACCTGCGCGTCTCCGTGCTGCCGACCGGTTCACGGCGAAAAAATCGTGCTCCGCGTCCTCGACAAATCCAACCTCTCCGCCAGCCTCGACAAACTCGGCCTGGATCCCGACACGTTCAAGCAATTCAAGGCCGCCATTGACGCGCCGCACGGGTTGATCCTGGTCACCGGCCCGACCGGCTCCGGCAAGACCACGACGCTTTATTCCGCGCTCAACGAACTCAACAACCCGATTTACAACATCGTCACCGTCGAGGATCCGGTGGAATTCCAGATTCCCGGCATCAACCAGGTGCCGACCAAAAAGGAGATCGGCCTCACCTTCGCCAACGCCCTGCGCTCCATTTTGCGCCAGGACCCGGACATCGTGATGATCGGCGAAATCCGCGACACCGAGACCGCCGAGATCGCCATCGAAGCCGCGCTCACCGGCCACCAGGTGTTGTCCACGATGCACTGCAATGACGCGCCCGGCGCCATCGCGCGCCTGGACGACATGGGCATCGCGCCCGTTCCTGATTTCGTCCTCGGTGATTTTATCCTGCGCGCAGCGCCTCATGCGCCGCATCTGCCCGCATTGCAAGGAGCCGGTGACGTATCCGCCGAAAATGTTTGAGGACCTCGGCATTGATCCGTTGGAGTTTCAGAACGTGACGCTTTTCCGCGGACGCGGCTGCGAACGCTGCAAAAATTCCGGTTACGCCGGACGCCTCGCCATCATCGAAGCCATGACCGTTTCGGATCAAATCCGCAAACTCATCATCAACCGCGCCAGCACCCGCGAAATGGCCAAGATCGCCATCAAGGAAGGCATGCGGACTCTCCGCATGGTGGGGCTCGACCGCGCGCGCGAAGGCACTTCGACCCTGGAACAGGTGCTTGTCGTCACTTCCGCGCACTGACGCGGGTTCAGAATTTGCGCTGCGGAATCACGCCCGGTTGCGGCGCGGACGACATCCACGGCGGCAGCTCGGGCTTCCAGCTTGGAGGCGCTGCCGGCGCGTTGGTCTGGCCCAGGATCCCCGGCAACGGCGCCACTCTGGCAGGCATGCCGATGGCACCGGCCGTCGGCGCGGATGGCGCGCCAATCAGCGGAGAATTTCCAACAAAGGGATCCGGTCGCGTCCGCGGCGCGGAAAAATTATCCGCGGTCCCGGCGGCGGATGGCGGCGGTGAACGGGGTTCAAGCAATTTCCGGAATTGATCCATGGCCGCCTGCTGTTCCGGCGTGGGTGTGGTAACGCGCGGCGCGGGCGAACGAAGCCATTGGGCGGCCGTGTTCTGATTGAACCCCGCGTTGTTTGCCGTCGCGTTGTCCATGAACGGGTTCATCGCCGTTGGATTTTCCGGGTCGTTGTTCCGGGAATTCAAAAGGTTCGGGTTCCACTGAAAGTCCTGATTGCCGAAAAAATTCGGCGCCGGCTGGAATGCATTGGCCGCGACGGCGTTGGTTCTTGAATTTTGCTGCCGGCCCTGCCGCTCCATATACCGCTCCTCTGCGGATTGTTTTTTGGGCGTCCCGCCCGGGGCGCTCTCCGTGATGCCGAGAATTTTTTCCGGCGTGGGAACGCCCATGATTTCCTCGGGCGTCATCCATCATCCAGTTTTTGCTCTTGTCGCGCAAAGCCAGCAATTGGGCGGCCATGGCGGGCGAAATCGCCGGGGCTGTGGGCGCGGGCAACGGTGTGGCATCATACGGAGCGCTGAAAATGTGGCCCGGCGCATGGATTGTGTCCGAGAAATCCGGCAGATCGGGCGCCTTCGGCGTGAGCGACGGCGCATTGCTTGAAACACTGTCGTTCTCCGGCGCGGACAAAAAAAGGCGCTGTCCGCCCCTCGCCACCCTCTGGGCGTCCGCAGGCGACACCGCCGCCATCATGACGGCGGCGAGCAGCAGGCGCCATTTCAGATTCGCGAAGCTGGAACCCATTTCAATTGATAGTCTATTGAGTTGGACATTCCGCGTCAAAAATTATTCAAATCGGATCGGCGAATGGCTGGATCGCCAAATGGGCTGCGCCATTTGTCCCGGCGATTCAACGGTTCGACAATTCAACCCGAAAACTGAAATGGGGAGCGCGCCCGCCCTCGGGTGCGGCTGGACGCGCCTCGCGTCCAGCACCTCGCGTGAGACCGCCCAGAACGTCCGGAGCTTTTCAGTGCGCTCAAGGTTTTCCGCGGGGGCGCGGAAAACCGCACGCGCGGCGCGTGCGCTCCCCATTCCACTTCGGTTTGCGAGTTTAACCGGTTGCCAATTCACTGGCGTTCATATTCGCCCTTGCTGATTTTTTTGAGCACGGTAAAGCCGGCTTTTTTCGCGTCCAAGACGGACACCGGCTTGAGCTTGGTGGGTGTGTTGAAGCCGGAAATGATTTTGCGCACCGGCTTTTTGCACGCCGGGCAATGCGTGAGCGGCTTGGCCGACAGCGGGCGGTTCAAGGTGAACTTCCCGCCGCAGACCGCGCAACCGCCTTCGCACAATTCGTATTCGTAAAGTGGCATGGGCCAATTTCGATTTTCCTCCGCTGCTTGTCGAATGGAATTTTGCCATTCCTCCCGGCTGAAATCATTTGCCTTGCGATCCGGCCTCACGCCACTCCGCGAGCTTCGCTTTCGCCCTCTCGATTTGTTCCGCGCTGAAGCAGCGATTGGACTCAATTTGTTGGACGATTTTTTCGGCGCGGTGGCGGTTGCCGGAGTACAAACCGTGCGCCTCCGCCAGTTTCAGCCACAAATCAAAATCCTTTGGCTGCTCCCTGATTTTTTGTTCCAACATTTCAATCGCCGTGCCGAGATGCCCGCAGGCCAGCAGTTCGTCAACGGATTCCGGCAGCACGGTCGCCGCCGGGGCCGATTTTTTTTGGCCCCACTCGACGATGGAGCGCCGTGCGTATTCGATGGAACCGGGCGGGAGGTGCGGCTGCTTTTCGAGCGACCGGAGAACCTCCGTGGCCTTGTCGCTCCGGCGGAAGTCCTGAACGTAAAGCCGCATCAGCATCAGCGCCGCATGCACGTTCGACGGGTTCTCCTCCAGCAGCGATTTCAGAATCCCTTCCGACTTGTCAAATTTTCCCTCCATCCGCGCGCGATGCGCCTCCGCCAGCGGTTTTGGTTTTCGATCTGTCTCAACCTGGATTCCGTGGCGCGCGAGCAAGGCTTCGAGCACGAGGACATTGGCGTCGCCCGATTCCTTGAGCGCTGCGCACAATTGCGCCGCCTCCTCGCGCCGGCCGCTTTTGAGCAGTTTCGCGACCCGGTCGAGTTCGCGCGCGCTTTGCTTTGGGTCAAATTCCCGCGGGTCATCGGGGTCAACCATGCGGTGAAAGCCGCGTGCGCCCAATTCGGCCAGACGACCCGCCCACATCAGGGCAAGCAACCCTGCGATCAGGAACAACACCGGCCAGGACGCAATCGAGCGCGGAAGGCTTAAAAGCACTGCCAGCAGCAGCAGCGTCGCGCCGCACCGGGTTCCACGGCGGATCAAATCCGCTTTCCTGTTTTCACCGGTGACCTTTGCGTCAAACCCGCTCAACCACCACATCGCCATGGCGGCGAGCGCCAACAGCATGGGGTATAATAAAATCATTCACGAGACCGCGAATGCGTCGGCGCGGTTTTTTATTTCTTCAAAAACGCGCTGAACAAGTCAATCGGCAGCGGCAGGAACGTGGTTGTGTTGTGTTCGCTCGCCATTTCGCGCATCGTTTGCAGATACCGCAACTGCAGCGCAATCGGCTCCTTGGCAATGAGCGCGGCGGCCTGCACCATTTTCTCGGCGGCCTGGAATTCGCCCTCGGCGTTCACCACCTTGGCGCGGCGTTCGCGCTCGGCCTCGGCCTGTTTGGCCATCGCGCGCTTCATGCTGTCCGGCAGCGCCACGTCCTTCACTTCCACGGAGGTGACCTTGATGCCCCACGGCTCGGTTTGCTTGTCTATGATTTCCTGCAATTTCTGATTGATGACGTCCCGTTGCGAAAGCAAATCATCCAGCGGCGACTGGCCGAGCACGCTGCGCAGTGTCGTCTGCGCGATGAGCGAGGTCGCCTTCCAGAAATTTTCCACCTTCACCACCGCCGCGTTGGGGTCCACGACGCGGAAATAAATCACCGCGTCCACCGTGGCGGGCACGTTGTCCTTGGTCATGATTTCCTGCTTGGCCACGTCAATGGTCACGATGCGCAGATCCATCCGCACCATTTTGTCCACGACGGGGATGAGGAAAATGATGCCCGGTCCCTTGGCGCCCTGCAATTTGCCGAGGCGGAAGATGACGCCGCGCTCGTATTCGCGCAGAATGCGGATGGCCTGCGGCAAAACCACCACCGCGATGACGATAATGATGACGACCACGGGGCCAAGTGCCTTTACGAGACTGATGAGTAGATCCATATTTTTGCTTTCTTTGTTGTGTTGATTCGCCGAGCGCGGCGGTGGTTCAACGGTTATTCCATCATTTTGCAGCGGCCGCCGCCAGCGCAATCTTCAACGTCAACGTGCTGGCATCCGAACCTTCAATAAGGCCGTCCGGGAATTTGCGATAGGCGGCCATTTCCCGGTAGATATCCTCGCTATGATACCAGTTCGAGCGCAGCCCCGCCAAATATTGCAGGCGCAGGTTGCGGTCGCGATTGATCTGGGCGCCCGCGAGCCACGGGGCCAGGTCGCGCGCCTGGCCGGCGTAGGTCATGAACAGGTCAACGGCGGCATGAAAGCCAACGTCCTGCATGGATTCCCCCAGACGCGAATACTCCGGCTGTTCGAGACGCTGGTCAATGTCGTCCAGATTGATTTTGGTTCCACCGGCCTGTCCGAGCAGCACCACGTCGTAGCCTTTTCCGTTCTGGTCGTTGCTCCAGATGGTGCCGTCTGGAAAAACCTGGAAGAAGGTCGCGATCTCGCTCTTCACCACGTCGGAATCGCTTTCGTAAAGCGGCACCCATTGCGTGACAATGCCGCCGGGGTTCAAATGATTCTTCACCATCTCGAAATATTCCTTCGTGTAAAGCGTGGCCGAGCCTTTGACCCACGGATGGATCGGATCGGACGTGATGATGTCGAATTTGTCGCGCGTGGTGAGAACGTAATGCCGTGCGTCGTCAAAAATCACCGTCGTGCGCGGGTCGGTGAGCACGTTGAGGTTTTCCGGCCCGAAATACATCGCGGCAATTTTCGGAACGAGCGGTTCGAGCTCGCAGATCGTGATTTTCTGAATCGTCGGAACCACCGTGAACGAACCGGACGTCACGCCCGCGCCGCAGCCGACGATCAATACCGAACGCGGATCGGGATGAATCAGCGCGGGAATGTCGCCGAGCATCCGTTGCAGTCGCATGTCCTGCGGTTCGGTGGACGCCTCAATCTTGCCGCTGACGTGAAAATTCCGGACGCCGCTGCTCTTCTCCTGCGACACCGCCACGGAGCTGTTCATGCCCTCGCCGACGTAAAGCATGTCCGCTTCGCCCAGCCGCGTCGCCATGGAACGTCCGTAAGCGACCAGTTCGCCGGGAACTTTCGCGACGCCATGCGCGAGGAAAAACGCGACGAGAACCACCGCCGCCACCATTCCAAGGTCGAGAAACACGGCGGAGGCGGGAAGGTTTTCCCGCCGTTGCGCCAGCAGGGGAATGAACATCAGCAGCGCCGCCACGGTTGAAACGCCGATGAGCAGCCTTTCGCATTGCTGCGTTCCAAACAGCGGAATGAAAACGATGCTGAAGCCGATGCCGCCGAGAATTCCGCCCACGGTGTTCGCCGCGTAAATGCCACCGACGAGCCGCCCGGCGTCCTGCCCGCGCGCCGCCACCGCCGCCAGCGCAAGCGGAAAACTCGCGCCCCACAAAATCGCCGCCGGAAACAGAACCCAGAAGCAGCGGACCAGATCGAGTTGAAAGTTGAACCACGCATTCGCGGTCAGCGACGGGTCAATCGGCCAATACGGCAGGGATTTGGCCAGCATAAACGCCGTCCACGCGACGGCCGCGGTCAGAAGAAACTGGCACCAGCCCAGCACAGTCGCAGCGCCCGCGTTCCGCCGTGCCAGCGCCGCGCCAATGCTGCTGCCGATGCCGAGTCCGAACAGGAACACGGCGAGAATGATGGAAAACGCATACACCGTCGCGCCAAATGTCAGCGACAACAACCGCGTCCAAACCACTTCCGCGCCCAGCGCGGTCATTCCAGAACAGCGCGATGGTGACATACGCCGGCCAGACGCGTTTTCCAGAAACGCCGGCCGCCGACCGGGATTTTTTCTCCGGCGCCGGACTGGCGGGCGACGTTCCGGTTTGGATTTCGTGTCGCACCCGGCCGGACAGCGCGACCGCCGTGAGCGCGACCGCCAGGTTGATGGCCACGGCCACGAAGGTGGCGAATTCGGAATCGTGGATCCGCAACAGATAAAATCCGGCCAGCAGGCACCCGAACACGGCTCCGGCGATGTTGCCGCCGTAAAAAAATCCCAGCCACGATATCCCGCGCGGCGTGGTTTCAATCCAGCGCGCCATCGCCGGCAGCGTCGCGCCCATCAGAACGGTCGGAGGCAGAAGGCAGACGGCCGCAAACACCCCGCGCAGCAAAATGCCCGTCATGCCGCCGGCAACTTGGGCCGAATACGCTCGGGACACGACCGGCAGCCCGAACAGGATCAAGATGCCGAGCAGCCCGATTCCAAATTCCAGCAGCGCATAAACGCGCAGCGGATGCCGCGTGGCGGAAACGATTCGCGCCAGCACGATGCTGCCCAGGCACATGCCGCCCATGTAAGTTCCCAGCAGCACGCCGAGCGAGACCGCCGTGGAACCGATGACCAGTTGCAGCATTTGAAACCAGACGATTTCATAAATCAACGCGGCGCAGCCGCTGCCGAAAAAAAGCAGCAGCAGGACCGGCAGCAAGGGGCGTGATGCCGAAGCATCGGAATCATTTGAAGACTGTTCACTCATGGTTTGTATGGAGAATGACCGGCTGTCTCGAATTAGCGGCGTGCGGGGCGGATCAGTTTTGCCTCGGTTTCACTTTCAAAGATGGCTGTTCATGGTTTTGACGGTTCAGAGGTTAAACGTGAATCATGCGTGACGGAAAGACATATTTTCGACGCCAGAATCCCGCGCAGGAAATCAAAAGAACGCCTGCAGCAGTCCATCTTCCCATTCTGCCGGTTTCAGCATTCCGTCTGCCGGTAAATTTAACGCATCTGCCGGTCGCCGGATTCGATCTTTCCATCGAAAAATCGCTTCTGCCGGTCGGAAAATGACCTCTGCCGATTGGAAAATGGCCTCTGTCACTCGCCGGATGACAATGTGCCGTTGATTTATGACCATGTGCGGTTGCCGGAAACAAATTGGCCCCCGCCGCCGGCGGTCATCTTTGCTGGCGGTTATCGCTGGGGCGAGGCCGGTTTTACGGCGGAAGAATTGTGCGAAATGACTGGGATTGGCGTGCCCACGTCCACCACGATTTCCTCTGCGCTCCGCTTTGTTTCGCGGAGCCGGCAGCGCACCTCGTTCATCCGCAGGCGGATGTGATCCAGCGACGGCGACATGTCTTGAGCGCTCTTGAACAGGCGGTTGAAGTAAAACTTGCTCAAGCCAGCCTGCGCCGCTATCCGATTCCAGAGTTCGATATCCTCGAGTATTTGTCTGACGCCATTGGTGAATATTGCACCACAGAAGCGTCGGCTTCGGTTCAACGATTCACGATGTAACGATTCAACTTTTAGTTTTTCGGCCTGACCTTCAACGTCAGTCCCTCGATGGCGACGATTTCAACCGGCTGATCCTTGTTGATGGCGGTATCGCTGACGGCGTTCCAGAGTTCTCCTTCAACGAACACCTTGCCGCCCTGCGAATCAATTTGAGAAAGCGAATTCACTGTTTTGCCCAGCATGGTTTCCTTGCCGGCGCCGACGGGCCGGAACTGCGCGCCGACGCCCTTGCCGACGACAAAAATGAAAAACAGCGCCGTCACGACTGTCGCCGAAATGATCCAGGTCAACGGCAGACCGAAGCCCGGCCCGGCATTGTTGAACAGCATCAGCGCGCCGAGGAAGAATGCGATGATGCCGCCCGTGGTCAACACGCCGTGCGTTGTCGCAAAAATGTCCGCGATGAACAGCAGCACCGCCAGTCCGATCAGCGCCAACCCGGCGACGTTGACGGGCAGAATCGCCGACATGTAAAGCACGAGCAGCAGCGCAATCGCGCCGACCACGCCCGGCAGGATCGCGCCGGGACTGCTCAATTCGCCGATGAAGCCGTAAATCACCATCAGCATGAGGATGAACATGACCTCCGGCCGCAGAAACAATTCTGAAAATTGTTCCCACGTGTTAATGGGAATATCGGCAACCGTGACGTTCGCGGTGTGCAGGGTTTTGTTGCCGACTTTGCGCCCATCCAGTTGTTTGAGCAAATCCGGGATGTCGCTGGCAATCAGGTCAACGACGTTCGTTTTCAGCGCCTCCTCGGCGGTGATGGACGCGCTTTCGCGGACGGAGGCGATGGCCCACGCCGCGTTGCGATGACGTTTGTCGGCGATGGATTGGGCAAAGGTGGCGGTGTCGTTCTCAATCTTGGTCTTCATCGTGTCGCCGGTGTTTTCAACCACGCCTCCCGCGCCCAATTCCACCGGGTGCGCCGCGCCGATGCGCGTGTGCGGCGCCATGGCCGCCACGTCCGCCGCCATGGTGATGAACACGCCCGCGCTGCCCGCGCGCGCCGGGGCCGGGGCCACGAAAACCACCGTCGGCACCTTCGAATCGTAAATTTTCTGGACGATCACCGACGCGGAATCGAGCAGACCGCCCGGCGTGTCGAGCTGGATGATGAGACATTCGTCATTTTCCGCCGCCGCCACAGCAACGGCGCGGGAAACGTAGCTGGCCGTGGCCGGGCCGATGGCGCCGTCAATTTTAATCAGCCCGACTTGGGCGGCATGGGTGATGAGGGCCGGCAGCAGCCCGGCCATTGCGATGAAAATCCAGCGCTTCATAATCTTCCCGACCGGACTGCAAACTAGCAAAAGCGGGAGCTGTTGCAAACAAATTCATGGCGGCACGCATCGCAGCCCGCCCGGACCGGCTGGTGAAATGCGCCGCGCGTTCAAAATCATTCCAGGCTTCCTCCCGACTGGCGAGCCCGGATCAACGCGCAAAACGCAATGACGCGCTTTCACCAAGCCTTAAGTTCTTTTTAACAACACTTCCAACTCCGCCAAGCCCGCGGGCGAACCCATTTCATAGAACCGCTCCGCCACCTCGTAGCCGGCCAGTTGTTTTTCGCGGACGAGCCTGCCCATGACCTCGGCGAGGTCGAATTTCTCATCCGCCGGATAAGATTCAAACACGGATGCCTTGAACAGGCTCAAGCCGTAATCAATGTGCCGCATCTCCGGCAGGCGGACTTTCTTGTCGTAGACCTTGATCTCACCGTCGGCGAAGACCACGTTGCTTGTGTCGTAAAGGCCTTCGTTGCGATAAACCGTCATCAGGCCGCACTTGCCGCTGCGATGAAAAAAGTCCGCGACGGGCGCGTATTGGACGGGCAGATATGAATCGCCGTAAAGGATGAAAAATTCTCCGCCGAGCTTGGGCAGCGCGCGCTTGATGGCGCCGCCCGTGCCGAGCAATTTCTCGCCGTCGAAGGAATAATCCAACTTGATGCCGCAAGCCTCGCCGCCGAATTCACGCTGGATAATTTCGCCGAGGAAGCCGATGCACAGCACGGCGCGACGCAGGCCGCGTGCATGGAGCATTTCCAGTTGATGCGCCAGAAACGGCCGGCCCGCGACCGGCACGAGGGACTTGGGGATTTTCTCCGTGATGGGCCGCAGCCGCGTGGCGAGTCCGCCGGCGAGGATGGCGACGGGAAGTTGGAAAATATCCGCGGTCATGGTCAACTGTTTAGTTCGGGTTGTCCGTGATGGCTGGCCACGCGCCGCTAACACAGCCGTAGTGGCGGTGCAATTTGGGAAATTCCAAAGAACCCGGATCTGGCGTGACTGCCTGGCCTTCAACATTCAGGTAAAGACAACCCACTTCCCCCGGAGAAAGTTTGGGGAACAAAATAGCTGCTCCGGCCAAGGCTTCCAGCCACTGCCGTTTACATTCCATCAGGTCAACCTGTTCGCGCAAAAGCAGAGTGTTTAATCGCGCGGCGGGATAATGAGCGAGCCGCCGCGCCTCCTCGATCAGAAATTGGGGAGTGAATCCGCTGTCCTTGCCGCAGGCCGCCCAGGCGAGCGCGCCCAGGCTTAAAATTTTCTGGTGCAAGAAGAGCACGTCCAGATAATCGCGCAATTCGCCGCGACCGGCGAGCGCCAGCAACTTGTTCGTCGCGCTGTCCAGCGGATGCAGCACAAATCCGAATTCAGGATCCGACTGAACCGGGAAAAACCGAAATGCCGAATCGTAGGCCCATTCCATTTTCGTGGCCTGGCCGGCTTTGGAAACCACGGCGCGACGGAACAAATCCTGCCGTTCGGTCCATTCCAGTTGGTAGCCGTTCTTTTCCAGCACGGCGGCGTCCAGCGCAGTCGCGTGGCGGAGGCTTTCAGCCGTGTCGTGGAAAACGTCAATGTCCTGCGACTGCCGGAGCGAATCCTCCCGGCGCAGGAAAACCGTCGCGCCGGCGATGTAGCTTTCGGAATTGCGGTTGGCTGCCAGCAGCCGGAGGATGGTTTTTTCGAAGTCGCCTATCGGCATAATTCGGCGGCGATATGGAAACCGCGCCGTCCGCCGTCCGCGCGCAGCCGTTCGCAGAGGTAGGGAATTTCCTCGGCGACAATTTCCGCGTCGCGCCGCATGAACCAGAAACACCGGGCATGGAACTCCCGGAACGCCCGCTGCGCCAGGGCGAGTTTCTCCGCCGGCACCTCCGGCGTGGCTGTGGCTGACCGATTCACATCCAATCAATAGCCCAAACCGGTCGGCGTATCAATCCAGGAAAAATCAGTTGACCCGCGACCGGCACGGCGACTTGGGGATTTTTTCCGTGACGGGCCGCAGCCGCGTGGCGAGTCCGACGGCGAGGATGGCGACGGGAATTGGGGAAAGTAAAGGGCTCGTGAAATTTCCATAAACGTGTGATCCAGAGCTTTTCTATTGATGGAAATGACCGCGCCGAATAAGAATGCTATCAATATTCTGACTCGATCGTTTGTTGTTAAAACACACGTCCAGCGTTTCAATCGAATCGTATGGGGCGAGCGTATAATAGCCAGCGTAGACTGTTTGACCAACACCGTTGGTTATCTTAAGAAATGGATTAAATCCAAAAAAATTTGTCACGGCGGCAATATCATGCATTGCAAGCAATTCATTATCCGTGGACAAAGTCGCTCGATAATCAAAACCACCCCCAAACTGATTCGTTGAATTTGAAATATAACGGTCTTCACGAACAATAGGGAATATTGGCCCCGGACAGACAGTCAATTTGTCAAAACGAAACCACCGATTTGTTTGCATGACAACCTCGCCTGTTCGTATACCAGCCGGCGCGAGCCGTAACTTTATCAAAGCCAACCCAGGCCGGTTGTAGAGGGTAATCACCGGGTTTCTTTGTGATGACAAGTTCGGCAAGAACATGTTTGCTGGCATCCCATTTTTGGGGCGGAAGAACAAGCGATGCCGATTTATTTGATTGCGCATTTATTGTCATCACCAGCGCAATTGCAGGAACGACTGTAAGCAGTTGAAGCAACACACGGTTTTTCATGGCAAATAAGAGCAGCGTTAATTTTCATATCACCCCGTGACGCTGCAAACTTTCACGAGATGACGAGTTTCGTGCCCTCGAAATCGAACCGGAAGCGGACTTCCTTCAGGCCGGCGCGCAGCATGGCGTGGCGCAATTTCGTCTTGTCCCCGGCGTAAAACATCAGGAACCCGCCGCCGCCCGCGCCGATCAATTTCCCGCCCAGCGCGCCGCTGGCCATCGCGAGGTCATACCATTCGTTGATCTTCGGATTGCTCATGCCGCCGCTGCGCTGCTTTTTGCGCTGCCAATGCACGTCCATCAACCGCGCGAACTCCTCAAGATTTCCGCGTTCGAGGGCCGCCTGGCTCTTTAGACCGAGGTCTTTTACGAAATGCAGGTTTTCAACCATCGCCTGGTCGTCCGCTTTTGATTTCACGTCCTGCTCCTTCAAAATCGCCGACGCGCTGCGCGAATAGCCGGTGAAGAACAACAGCAAATTGTCCTCAAGATTGTCGCGCGTCTCCTCGGAGACTTTCAGCGGCCACGCCTCGACCTTGCCGCCGGGCAAAAACTTGAAGCACGTCAAGCCGCCAAAAGCGGCGATGTATTGGTCCTGCTTGCCAATCGGCTCGCGCAGGCGGCCGAGTTCGATGTCGCACGCCTGCGCCGCGAGTTCGGAAGGGTGGACGAGATTTTTTTTGTAGGCGTGCAGCGCCTTGAGCAGCGCGGTGGTGAAACTGCCGGACGACCCCAGGCCGGTCCCGGCGGGGATGTCGGCCATCGAGGTCACTTCCAGAAAATGTCCGTCCATGCCGACCAGCCCGAACGCCTCGCGCAAAATCGGGTGCTTCAACTGGCTCGCGTCCGTCACGCGCTCCAATTCCGAATACTTTGCGAGCAAGTCCGCCACGAACGTGTCGTGCAGCGTCAGATAGACGTATTTGTCAATCGCCGCCGCGATGAGAAAGCCGCCGAACTTTTCGTAATACGACGGCAAATCCGTCCCGCCGCCGCCCAGGGTGACCCGAAGGGGTGAACGCGCAATAATCATGGCCGGATGAAAGACGAAAAGCGCGCGGGCGGAAAGCGAAAAGTGAAGAACCAGACCGGCATTTTCACCAACATCATCGGGTAGGAGGCGGGGTCGCCTCCGCCGTCCTCACACACCACCGGACATACGGTTTCGTATCCGGCGGTTCCGTTGAACTCCGCTTTATGTTTTGGTCCCTGGCTGAATCTAAGCGACTCGTTTACTGGGCCGGGCTACTTGCCCTTGCCCTTCCACCGAGGCCCTGTTCCGAGGCTTCTGCTCAATCAATCCCAGCGACTTCAACTCGCGGCTTTCAATAGGTTCGCCCTTCCCTGAATCGCTTCAGCTACTCTGGCCCCTGCTGACTTCTCCGTCTTCTTCGTCCGGGCCTTTCGACCCGCCTAGCTTTATCACAAAGCCGGAAACCTCCCCGGGTAATGCGCACTGACCTCCGCGCTTACGTCCATGATTTCCGTGCAAGCCCCGGGCTTTGAAAATAATTGCCTTCTCACCCACCATGGCCGCCTCTATGCGGTTTCTATCCGTCAGACCAGCGTTTTGCCTGCGGCTTTCTTCGGATTCCACCTCGCGATGGACACCCTTGCCGTCCGGCTAACAGTTCCCCTTGCCAGGCCTGTATTGGACTTTAACCAACCAGTCAGTGCGCCCAGCCGGGCGCACCAAAGAAAAGAGGGCCGGATGGCTCCGGCCCTTGCGAAATTGGGAAATTTAGCGTAACCAATTACGCACTCAACTTCCGGCGCAACGCACCTAATCCAACCATGGCAAAACCGAGCATACTCAGCGTGGTGCCACCGTCTGGAACATTGCCGTCGAATGCACCAGTGGCGGTGCCGCCATTTACATTTACGCGCATATAAGTTTCTGCCAGCACATCGCCTTTGGCGTCATAGGCAAATAGCGCAAAGTCATAGGTGCCGACGGCTGATTTGTTATAGCCAGTAATCCCTTCGTAGCCGAACAGGGCGTTTTCCGAATTCTGTGCGTATGCAGAGGATAGATCAGTGGGACCGTATGGAACGCCGGGACGCCCATCGTCACTAATTAGAGTGGGATTAATTATTTTCCATGCGTCTCCGGCACCAGCATCCGTATCAATGTATAACTTAAAGATAAAATCGCCGACCGTTAATCCAGTCCCATTCACATTGATTGAGAAATCATAGTTCCACGAGGACCGATTTGCCGGAGTGCCGGTGGCCGGATCGGTCCACGACCCATAGACACCATTACCATTACTTAAGAAAATATTTTGGGCCTGTCCAGTTGAGTCATACCTTTCGTGGGTGCGAAGCCCCAATTCGATGCTGTTGGCAGTATCCACCGTCCAACCACCATTGGCGTTTCCAGAGCCGTAGTAAACTGACGGTGTAACATTGGCGTCGTATGATAGCGCCCATGCTGAAGGGGATGTAAATCTGTTTCTGTAATTTGTCTTTCTTCCCTCCGTCTTCACCCCTCCGGGGTGAGGCGGAGCGAAGGCGAGCGTAGCGAGCCGAGCGCAGCCGAACCCCGGAGGGGTGAAGACGCTCCGCGTGCGAAAAACTGGTCGAGGGCGGGTCAAGCTGGTTCCCTGTTGGGGTGTCGCGAAACACATCCAACTCAAAACCAAAATGACCCACCAAAACAATCCTGAACTCTTGAACGACGTTCTGCAACTCTTGACTGATCAAGGCCACGATGGCTTCGCCGAAGGCCTGCGCCTTCTGGTCAATGAAGCCATGCGCCTCGAGCGCCATCAGGTCCTCCAGGCCCAACCCTATGAGCGCACCGATACCCGTAAAGGTTACGCCAACGGCTACAAACCCAAAACCCTCTCCAGCCGCGTCGGCCCCATCACCTTCAGCGTGCCTCAAGTCCGGGGCGAAACCGACTTTTATCCCAGCGCCCTCGAAAAAGGCATCCGCTCCGAACAGGCCCTCAAACTCGCCATGGCCGAAATGTATGTCCAAGGCGTCTCCACCCGCAAAGTCTCCGCCATTGTCGAGCAGCTTTGCGGCCATGCCGTCAGTTCCACCCAGGTCAGTGAGTGCGCCAAGCACCTCGACGCCGAACTTCAAAAATGGCGCGACCGGCCGCTGGGTTCCTGTCCCTATCTCGTCTTCGACGCCCGTTATGAGAAAGTCCGCCACGACGGCCAACTCCGCGACTGTGCCATCCTCATTGCCCTGGGCATCACTCCCGAAGGCCACCGCGCCATCCTCGGCGTGAGCGTCGCCCTCAGTGAAGCCGAGGTGCATTGGCGGACCTTCTTCCAAAGCCTGATCCAGCGCGGCCTGTGCGGCGTCACCTTTATCGTCAGCGACGATCATCCCGGCATGGCCGCCGCGCGCCAGGCCGTCTTTGGCTCCGTCCCCTGGCAACGCTGCCAATTCCATCTCCAGCAAAACGCCCAGGCTTACGTCCCGCGCCTGGATCAGCGCGCCGAAGTGGCCCGCGCCATCCGCAGCGTCTTTGAATGCTCCAGCCGCTCCGCAGCCCAACAGCGGCTCAAGGAGATTGTCACCCACTACGCCAAAAGCGCGCCCAGACTCGCTGTTTGGATGGAAGAAAATCTCCCGCAGGGCTTCACCGTGTTCCAACTCCCGGCCACCCATCAAAAACGCCTGCGCACTTCCAATGCCTTGGAACGCGTCAACATGGAACTCAAACGCCGCACCCGCGTCGCCCGCGTCTTCCCCAATGAATCGTCCCTGCTCCGCCTGATCACCGCCCTCTTAAGCGAAACCAGCGACGACTGGGAAACTGGAAAAATCTACCTCAACATGGAAAACCAAAACCCAATCTCAGTTTGATGCTAAAAGAATTTACAGAAAAGAAATTGCGCCGCCATGCTGAAGTTGAAGCCAACAGCAATACTGCCGGCGTCAGTAATATACCAAATGATTTGTTCATAGTTAGTTTTGTTTTGTTTTGCGACTTTTCTTCACGCCCCAACCTCCATGGTGGGACGGGGAACCCGAGATCAAGCAACTTTCACGCCACCAATGATTTGTAATTCTATAAAATTATAGAATGTTAATCATTAAAGAGTTAACTCATTAGTAACAAATGTGTTTAAAATAATCTAGTCGAATTAATGTAAGATTGGCCGACACTCTTGGGGCTTGAAGCACAGAGTTCCCACGAATTCGCCTTATTCCACCAGCAAGGAACGCATTATTGCATTTTTGTAAGGTAATCCGACATTTTCAGTCTTTCCTATTACGCCAGCGCAGCAGCCGGAGCGCGTTGCCGATGACAATCAAGTCGGAGCAGCCCATCGCCGCCGCGCAGAAAATCGGGCTGATGAATCCCAAGCGCGGCCAGCGGCACGCCGAGCGCGTTGTAAAAAAACGCCCAGAACAGGTTTTGCTTGATCGTCCGCAGCGTCGCTCGCGCCAGGCCGAGCGCCTCCGGCACAGCCTCGATTTCCGATTTCAGCAGAATGATGTCCGCCGCCTCGCGCGCAATGTCGCTGGCGCGGCTCACGGCGATGCCGAGGTCGGCCTGCGTGAGCGCCGGCGCGTCATTGATGCCGTCACCGACGAATGCCACGCGCTCGCCCTGCGCCTGAAGTTTCTTCACGAACTCCGCCTTCTGCTCCGGCCGCACTTCGGCAAAAATATTTTTGCCTTCGATGCCGACCTGTCCGGCAATGCCCGCGGCGGTCAGCGCGTTGTCGCCGGTGACGAGAAAAATGTTCAGACCCTGCCGCTTTAGCTGACCCACGACCTGTCCGGCGTTTGGCTTCACCACGTCGCGCACTGCAAACAAGCCGAGCAAATCCCGTTCTGCCGCGAGCCCGACAATGGTCGCGCCTTGCGCCGACCATTCGGTGATGAATTTTTCGCCCGCCGCCAGATCCACGCCCGCTTCTTTCAGCCACCGCAGCGATCCGAGGCGCGCTTTCCCGATTGGATGTTGGATGTTGGATGTTGGATGTTGAATGTTCGCCTCAACACCCGCCCCGCGAATTTCCTCCCAACCAGTAATTGGAACATTGTCCGCCGATATTTTGGCAATGGCATGGCTGATGGGATGTGTTGAGTGACGCGCCAGCGAAGCAGCGAGTGCGGACTTGGGTTGGAGTTCACGCTTTAGCGTGTCTCCAAACAAGCTGAAGCTTGAACTCCAGCTTGCCGCCACCTCCGGTTTTCCGGCCGTCAGCGTTCCAGTCTTGTCGAAAACGATGGCAGTGATCTTCCCTGCCTTTTCCAGCGCCACACCGTCGCGGATCAAAATGCCGCGCCGCGCCGCGGTATTCGCGCCGGCCATGATGGCCGCCGGTGTCGCCAAACCCATCGCGCAGGGACAGGCGACAATCAACACGGCGGCGGCGATGATGAATCCTGCGGCGGCGCCAGCCGGCGTGTTCGCGTGCCAGAACACTTGTGCAATAAATTCGTGAACGCGATGCGCCGATTCCGGTGCGAGCCCCCACCAAAGCCCGGCAGCCAGGGCAATCACCACGATGACCGGCACAAACACGCTGCTCACACGGTCGCCAAGGCGCTGGATGTCCGCGCGGCTGGTTTGCGCGCGTTGCACGGCGGTGATGACGTGCGCCAGGGCGGTTTCCTCGCCGGTGGCCGAGACGCGCATGACTAGGCGGCCATTCAAATTCACCGTCCCGGCAAAAAGTTCGCCGCCGGTTTTTTTGTCCACCGGAACGGATTCGCCGGTGAGCATCGCCTCGTCCACGGCGGATTCGCCTTCGACTACAATTCCATCCACCGGCACATGGTCGCCGGGGCGCAGTGCCACGCGGTCGCCGATTTTCAATTCCGCAACGGGAACTTCCTGTTCCATTTCCGAATTCCGATTTCCGATCTCCGATTGGGAAAACGAGGCAGATCGCAAATCGAATGGCTGCCTTTGGAATTTGGACTTTGGACTCTGGACTCGTCTGGCCGTCTGCGGCGCGAGCGTGAGCAGCGATTTCAGCGCGCCGCCCGCCTTGTCGCTCACGCGGGCTTCCAGCCAGTGGCCGATGCTGATGAGTGTGATGATGGCGGCGGCTTCCATGAAATAAACGTGTCCGCCGGCGCCGGCGAGCATGGCCCACGCGCTGTAGCCGAACGCCGTCGTCGAGCCAAGCGCGACGAGCGTGTCCATGTTTGAAGAGCCGATTTTGAGCTGGTTCCACGCGCCGCGATAAAATTGCGCGCCGCAAAAAACCTGCACCACGCCGGCCAGCCGCGAACGAAGACCACTGAAACCACGGCGTCATGCCGAAGCCGAAAATCCATTCGCCCATCATCAAAAGCACGGTGACGGCGATGCCGAGCCAGAGGTTGATCTGCCAGTTCTTGCGCCGGGCTTCGCAACAGGCAGAATCGCCAGCTTGAATTTTTTTCGCTTCGTAACCGGCCTGTTTGACGGCGGCGATGACGGCGGGGATGTCTTCCTGCGCCCCGCGATTCCATCGCACCGTCGCCATTGCATTTTCCAGCGAGACGGCGGCGCTGCTCACGCCCGGCACGCCCTGGATGGCGTCGGTCACGTGGCGCGCGCAGTTGTTGCAGCTCATTCCGCTGACTTGAAGTTCGGTCACAGAAAAATATTACCATCCGTGGCGGTTTTGTCGAACCGGCGCGCGGTTTCCCAAGCCGAAATAGACCCCAAAATGGGATTGGGGAGCGCACCCGCCCACGGGTGCGGCTGGACGCGCCTCGTCCACCCTCCGCAGTCCACCCTCCGCAGTTCTGCTACGGAGGACGGGCGTCCAGCACCTTGCGTGTGAGATCGCCCAGAACGTGCGGAACTTTTCAATGCGCTCGAGGTTTTCCGCGAGGGCGCGGAAAACGGCACGCGTGGCGCGTGCGCTCCCCATTCCACTTCGGAGTTCGGCCTAAACCCGCAGATAGACGTAAATGGCAAAGGCGACGGCGGCCAGGCCGGCGGCGGCGGCGAGTGTCCAGAGGAGATTCCGCTGACGCGCGGCCATGGCGAAGGTGGACACGATGACGGCGGCCTGCGCGGCGAGCATGCCGAAGAAGAATTTCTGGCTGCGACGGTGGTGCCGCTCCGCCGAGAGATTCGCCTTGCGGACCTGCAGTTCGAGCAGATAGCCGATGTTTTGATTCTAGCGCGGCCTCGGCGTTGTAGCGCGCGGCGTCGAATCGCATTTTGGCGGCGGTCAAATTCTGACGGGCGGATTTGTCGCCGGCGGGCAACGATTTTTCAAGCTGCGCAATGGTCTGATTGGCCGGGGACAACGCGGCGTCGAAGTCCCGGGCCTGGTCGTGTGCGGCTTGCAGGGCGGCGGCGAGCGTCTTGTCATCCACCGATTTCAAGGCCGCAGCTGATTTCAGTTTCGGAGCTGTCCGCTTTAACAAGCATGAGCGCAATCATCAGTCTTCCGTTAAGCGCGGGCGCGGCGACGTCCGGAATTTTCCCCAGCGCGGGGTTCGCAAGCGGGCGGGCGTCGGTGGTGGCCTCCAGCAATTCCAGCGAATTTTGCTGCATGGCGGCGCGCATTTTTTTGGCCTGGAAATAACCCCACTGGTCGCCGGCCTTGGATTGGAGCTGCGCGCCGTAGGCGCGGTCGTATTGGGCACGGGTCATTTCGCTGGAGGCAAGGCCGGCCAGCAATGTGGCAATGACGGTCATGACGACGGGCGTGGCGGTCAGAATTTTGCCCCAACCGGTTTGCGGCATGTCCCTTTTCAGTTCTTCAGGAATTGTCACTTTCATAAATGCGAATTTGCTGAAACCTCCGGTTCTTTACACCCCCAACTCCACCGCGTCCCGATTTTTTCAATCAGGCAAACTGCAGCATTGCCTTCAATGACAAACTCCGGCGTCATTTTAGCGGGACAGCATTGGTCGCGGTGGAATTGGCGGCTCCGACGGATGGGTTGGTTTGCCCGATGTCCGGTTTTTTGCCTGATTGTTCATCCAGGACTTTTTGGACGGCGGCCGGAACCTTGGCCATTTTATGAATTGCGGCGAACCTGTCATTGCCGTTAGTCCAGCGCCACAGGCGGCCTTCGCTGTCATTGAGAAACGCCCAGACGAACCAGATTAAAAACGCGGCCAGCAGCAATTTGGGCCACAAGGAAGGTTTCTCGGCGAATTTATCCGCCGCGCCGAAGGTGGCCCCGGGCGGCAGCGCGGCCACGCCCGTCAACGCGCCGCCGAACGGCACATTCATCCGGGCCTTGGCGTTCACCGCCCAGCCGTTGGCGTCGAGAATCGGCCCGAGGTTGCGCTTGCGCAACTTGAGCCACGCGATGGCCATGGACGGCGCGGAAATCACCAGCATAATGCCGATGATCACCAGCGGAATCTGCCACGCTTCAAATTTGCCGAGGAAGACCAGAATGCTGGCACCCGCCGCAGCCAAGCTGCCCAAGGCCAAACTGATCAGGGCGATGACGCTCGGATCAAACGCTGGTTTTGACGGCGCCGCCGGTGTCGCCGTGCCGGCCGGGGCGAGGGGCGCATTGGTAACGGCGGTCAATTGCGCGGTGGAATTCGCATCGGCTTCGGCGGCCTGTTTGGCGGCGCGCTCCTCAATCATGCGCACCAGTTTTTTATACGGCGACCAGAACGCCTGCCGGATGCTGATGGGGTTGTCCACAATCTTGGTGATGGTGGCGTCCCAGTCGCGGCCCTTGCGGTCATAAAAAATGCCGTTGCGTCCGACCATGAGATTGTCGGAATCGCCGCCGGTGAACGCGGCGACGATGGACAGTTTTTCGCCGGTTCCTTTGCGCGCGCAATCGCAGTAGGCGAGATAGGTGCCCGCCATGCCCGCCATGGCGGCGTGACGGCCCGCGTCTTCCACCGTGAGGCACAAATCGCAACTGCGCTGGTCGAGATACAGCGTTCCGGCCTGGAAAATGGCCTTGTCCTTCCGGCCAAAAAAATCGGCGAAGTTGACGAAGTTGCGGCACAGCTTCGCGATGTCGCGGTGATAATGAATCAGCCGGTGCAGGCCGATGACGGCGGTGGAATTGCCTTCCTCGGCCTTGTCCCTGGCGATCAGCGCGGTCAGGGTTTCGTGCGCCTGGGTGGCCAGGATTTCGCGGGCGCGCGCCAATCCGATTTTTTCCACCGAGCCGCCGGTCTTGCCGGCGTTCCAGGCATCGAAGGCCGCGAGTTTGCCGACGAGCGCATTCCAATCCGCCTCGGTCAATACCGTCCGCGCGCCGAGCAGCGGGATGATGGCGTGGGTTTGCAGCGCGGCAATCGCCCCGGCCCACGCCGGATTGATGCCCTGGGTCAGCGGCAGCGGCGTGGTGGCTCCGACCTGTGCCAGCGGCAGGCTCGCGATGTCGGCGTGGTTGCTGGTGAGATCCTTGGCTCCCAACGAGGCGTATTCCTTCTCGTCACGGTTCAAGGCATTGACCGAGCGGGGATCGAAAGCCGCGAGCCGACCGCGCGCAAAGTAATCGTCCACCTTGGACTTCACCGCCTTGACGGCAGCGGCGGCGGCCTCCGTGTTCAACCCCAGCGGCAGCACGGCCGCATCGCCTTCGGCTTTTTTCCACCAGTCGGAATAGGCGGCGGCGGCGGCAAAAAATTGGTCCACCCTGGCCTGGCTCACGCCCGGCTTGCCGCTGGCATCCGTGTCGGCGCCGACACAGTTGATGATGTCCGCAATGACCGCCTTGGTCGCGTCGTCGCCGGCGGAATCAGCAGGCACAATGCCGTCGCCGTTGAACGGCTTGGCCGCGAACGTCTGCGCGGCGTTGGCGGCTTCGTCAAAAGTGACTTCGCCGGTGTCGGTCTTTCCCAGAACCTGCCGGGCAAAATTGGCGATCAACTTGCCGTCCGGCGTGGCGTCATTGATGGCGGCGGGCCGCAACGTGGAACCGCCCAGGAGCAGGTCATCCGGATTTTTGAGCAGGCCGCCGGCCCACTTTGCGGCGGCGATGAGTTCGGGCGCGCGGATGCGGCCGTCCTTGTCGGTGTCAATCAGGTCGAGCGTGGGCTGTCGAACTCACAGCCCGCGCGCGGGGCAGGCGAGTGCGACCCAAAGTTTCTGGTCGAGCTGGTCGAGGTTGGCGAGGTCTGCGCCGCATTCGAGTTTGACCTGGTCAAATCCGCCGGCCCGGAAGAATTTCCACTTGTAATTGGCTGCCATGGTTGTTGTCCTTTTGAACTTGCGCGGTCAAGCTAACAAAAGCAAACGCGGGGCAAAACCATAAAAATGCGCTTTCCAGCGACCATCAGGCGCCTGCCGGCACGTTGTCAATTTCCAAAAACAGCATCACGCTGTCGCCGTGCTTGAGCCGTTTCACCTCGAACCACGGCGGTGCGATTTCCAGCGTGTCGCGCTTCGTGTGGCCGAGCACAAATCTTCCGCCCGGCGCGAGCAGCTTCGGCAAACGAGGTTCGTCGAGCAGCCGCTGCGCGAATGACGTGGACCGGCGGTTCACGTTTTTTTCGCCGTAAGGCGGATCCGCCAGAATCAAATCAAACTGCCGCCCGCTCTCCGCAAGCTGGTTCATCGCCGGGAAAACGTCCTGCGTCCGCACCTCCAGAATTTCCCCGAAACCCGCCGCCGCCGCGTTGTTGCGGATGAATTCCGCGTGGCGATGCGATTTCTCGATGCACAACGCCGAGGCCGCGCCCCGGCTCAAACAGTCCAGGCTCAACGCGCCGGAGCCGGCGAACAGTTCCAGCACCCGCGCGCCGGACACCCGCGCGCCCAGCGAGTTGAAGACCGCCTGCTTGACGAGGTCGGGCGTCGGCCGGACGTCAAGCCCGTGCGGGACCTTCAGAATCCGCCGCGCCGCTTTGCCGCCGGTGATGCGCATGATCTTCGTTAAATTGGCAATGGGTTGAATTGTTAAACCGACAATGGAGTGACGGTTTAACAGTTTAACGAACCGCGTTCACTAAAAAATTTCCGCGAAGAACATTTTCATGTCCTCCCATGAACGCCGGTCGGCGGCTTCGTTGTAGGCCGCGCCCGCGGCATTGTCGCTGCCGGCATTCCATTGCGTGAAGGCGTGGACGGCGCCGCCGTAGAATTTGGTCTGCCAGTCCACCTTTGCGTCGCGCATCTCCTTTTCAAAGGCGGCCAGGTCCTCCGGCTTCTGGAACGGATCGTCCGCGCCCGCGAGCGCGAGAATTTTGCATTGGATGTTTTTGCCGTCCGCCGGCGCCGGCGAATCGAGTCCGCCGTGAAAACTGACGACGCCGTTCAGCCTGGCGCCGCTGCGCGCCAGCTCGATCACGGTCGTGCCGCCGAAACAATAGCCGATGGCCGCGATGCGTTTCGGATCCACGAGTTCGTTTTTCTTCAACTCGTCCAGCCCGGCGGTCGCGCGCAGACGCAGCAGCGCGCGGTCGCCTTTGTATTTGCCAGCGAGCGCGCCGGCCTCCTGCGTGTTCTGCGGGCGGACGCCCTTGCCGTAGATGTCGGCGCAAAATGCGATGTAGCCGAGTTGCGCCAGCATTTCCGCGCGTTTCTTTTCGTAATCCGTCAGGCCGAGCCACTGGTGGACCACCAGCACCCCGGGACGGACGCCTTTGATGGAATCGTCGTAGGCGACAAACCCTTCGAGCGTGGTGTCGCCCTGTTTGTATTCGACGGTATTGGTGACAATGGCCGCGCGCGCTGTCATGGCGCAACCTAAAACAACAATGGCAGGAATCAAATTTTTCATCGTCCAAACCAATAAGCCACGAAACGCCAAATTGCCAGCACGATTCAGACGCGCCGCAAGCCGGTTATACGTTCGGCGGAGGAGGGACACTGACATTTTTGACCACGAAATACACGAAATCCACTTGCAGCGAACATGCGTTCAATCCCGGTCATCCTTTCGAAAATGGAATCCCCATAACGAACCAACGACAGGACGCCAGACGGGGATTGAACAAGGAACCGGACTGACATTTTCCCGTGTCGGAATGCTCCGTCACCAATCCGTCGGCGACCTTTACCGATTCGTGCCAAGGCATTCCCGATTCGGACGGAAACATTCCTGAACCGGACTGAAGCGCCCCGACACGGGGACAAACCAGTCCGACACCGGACTGAATCATCCCCATGCCGGAACCGACCAATCCCATGTCGGGCCGAAGCATTCCGACACCGGACTGCTTTCCCGCCACGTCGGAGGCGGGCGTTCCCGAACGGGACCAAAGCGTTCCCGATTGTTAAGACTCGCCCGACGATTGGTGCGGAACCGTTACTGATTGGGAAAACGACAATCCGAGGTCGGAATGTTCTTTTTCGGTTTCGGACTGAAGTAATCCGAGGTCGGACTGCTCATTTCCGATGTCGAGAAATGGTATTCCGACATGGGGGAGACCGTCAGCGAGACGGAAATGCCAGCAAAAGAGTGGTTTTAGCCCGAAAACCAGCTTTTTTAACCGCGGATGACGCGGATGACGCGGATTTCAGCTTTCAGGATTTCAGCATTTGCTTTTAGCCTTTGGCCAACGCCCTCTGAATCCGCTTCACCAGCCGGGCCTCGTTTTGCGGTTTCATGGTGGCCCACCGCAAGGTGTGTTCCCAAATCCGCAGGACGCGCCACCCAGCCCGGTGCAAGGCGTGATTCACCAGCCGGTCGCGGGATTTGTTCGCGGACAATTTCCGATGCCAAAACGACCGATTGTTCTTCGGCTTGGTCGCGTGCCCGGGACAGCCATGCCAGAAACAGCCGTCAACGAAGATTGCGAGCCGCACCTGCCGGAAAACGAAATCCACCTTCACCCGCAGCAGCCGAGGTGACGAGGCTCCAATCAATTTCGGATTTCTGATTTTCGATTTCCGATTTTCAGTTTGAGCCTCCTCACGTCGGCTGCTACGAACGACGAGGGTGGTTTGTCGCCGCCATCCGGTGATTTTGTTCCGCCGCAACAATTTTGCCAGCGCCAGTTCCGTGTCCTTGTTCCCGCGCGAGCGGATGCGCGACATGACTTGGGAACGTTTCGCTTTGGAAAAGACATCAGCCATAGACACGAATTTCACGAATCAAAACGAATTCAGTCCGATTCAGTGGCTTTCCTTTTGGAACACTTGCCCACATACTCCGCTTGGAATGCCCAGCGTGGTCAACAACTCAGGATTGGCGCGGTTTTGGTATGGGGCTGCCATTGCAGACTTTCTGGCCAGCGATGCTGACGACATTCTCGGCAAACTCTCCCGACACGCAGGCGATGGCCACTTCTCCGACCAGCGCGATGCTTGGCTTGCGCAAATTGATCTCCTTCAAGCGCAACTCACGGGTATGGAAGGTTGGGTCTTCTTTGAATTCAACATCCCGCGGATGGGGCGACGTGTGGATGTCATTCTCGTTTTGGGTTCGGTGATTTACGCGTTGGAGTTCAAAGTTGGCGAAACCACTTGCGACCGCACGGCTATCGAACAGGTCTGGGACTACGCGCTTGATCTGAAGAACTTTCACGAAGCCAGCCATGATCTCGCAATCGCTCCGATTCTCGTGGCAACTGAAGCCAAACGCATATCTGCGAAGTTCGAGGCTGACGCGGACAACGTCTATCGGCCCATTTTGACCAATGCCGACAATTTTCGTGAGACGCTGGAGTTGGGGCTGAGCCTTGCCAAGGGTTCAGCCCTCGACGCCCAAGCTTGGGCGCGTGCCTCATATCGTCCGACTCCAACGATCATCGAAGCTGCACGGTCTCTCTATGCGCAGCACTCCGTAGAAGCCATTGCCCGTTTTGATGCTGGCGCGCAAAATCTTCACACGACTACCAAGCGTATCGAGGAATTGGTGGAGGAGGCGCGCAACACCGGACAGAAGTTCATTTGCTTTGTAACCGGTGTTCCCGGCGCAGGAAAAACTTTGGTGGGGTTGAAATATTGCCACGCAAAGGCGGGACCAGAAAGCGCCGACGCACGCCGTCTTCCTGTCGGGAAATGGACCGCTCGTTTCCGTTTTGCGCGAGGCTTTGACTCGGGATGAATACCTCCGGCTGAAAGCGAGTAACAAGAAGGTCACCAAGAAGAAAATTGCGACTCCGGTGAAAGCTTTCATTCAAAACGTTCACCACTTTCGCGATGCAGGGCTGATAGACGATAAAGCTCCACCGCCGGAACACGTCGTCATCTTCGACGAAGCGCAACGGGCGTGGAATTCGCAGATGACCGCCAACTTCATGAAACGAAAAAAGGGGCGTCCGGGCTTCACACAATCCGAGCCGGAGTTTCTCATTTCCTACATGGATCGCCATCCAGATTGGGCGGTGATCATTTGTCTGGTGGGCGGCGGTCAAGAAATCAACACCGGCGAAGCTGGTATCTCAGCTTGGTTAAATGCTGTGATTGAACATTTCCCGAATTGGAAAATGTTCATCTCTTCTCGACTGCATGACAGTGAGTATGCCGCTAACAATCCCCTCGAACGTGCACAACACTGCGCCCAGACCCAGCAGGAAGATTCTTTGCATCTCGCTGTGTCAATGAGGTCGTTCCGTGCAGAGAACGTCTCGACGTTCGTGAAGGCGTTGCTGGACTGTGAGAAGGACAACGCTCGGCAAGCGTTTACCCAACTTCGAAACCGGTTTCCCATCGTGCTTTCGCGGGACTTGGACCAAGCCAAAGCATGGGTTCGCTCGAAAGCGCGCGGCTCAGAGCGCTACGGCTTACTGGCGTCGTCCAAAGCGATGCGCCTCAAACCACATGCTATTGACATTCGTGTAGATGTTAACCCGGTGCATTACTTCCTAAACGACCGCGACGACGTCCGGTCCAGTTACTATCTCGAATACGCGGCGACGGAATTTCAAGTGCAAGGATTGGAACTCGATTGGACGTGTGTTACGTGGGACGCCGATTATCGCTTTAACGGCACGACTTGGAATTATCACGACTTCCGCGGCTCACGTTGGTGCAACATTCAGAATTCTGACAACCGCGCTTATTTACGAAATGCCTATCGAGTGTTGCTCACCCGCGCCCGACAGGGCATGGTTGTTTTCGTCCCGCCGGGCAATGCCAGCGACCCGACACGTTCGCCAGCGTTCTATGATTCGACATACTGTTACCTGAAGGACCTTGGGATTCCTGTGCTCGAGTAAACATTCTCAAATCTGGCCAGCAACTGCGTTGGATACTCTGACGTTCCCCGGCAATCGGGAAATCGGGAGCAACCCCAAAAATGTGAGCCTGCGTTTTTACCCCTCTTCGATGTCCTCAGTTTCATAGGGCATTGAGACATGCAGCCTTTCGGTGGCGCCGCCTCGACAAAGCGCAGTCATGGATTAGGTTTTAACCAGCATGAAAGGTGAGGTGGTATTTCTTTATGCGTTCGACGTGGCCAACGAAATCATCACGTCGCGCGTGCAGGAAATCCTGTCGGCCAGACCGTTCCCCTTTGAAATCCGCATGGACCGGACGCTGCCCAAGGACATGCCGCTCTATAAACCGCTGGCCATCGAACCGCCGCCGCTGGCCGCGCCCCTGCACGGCGCGCCGGTGCGGCTGCTGATCCGCATTTACGACGTGGGCGTGGTGACGGTGATGATGCGGGCGGCGTTCGAGGCGGACACCCCCGGCGAGCTGATGCGGTGCCACAATCCGCAACTGGCGGACGGCCGGACGCTGGATGCCGTGGCGCTGGATTTTTGCGTGAAGGTCTGTGACAGCCTGAAGGATTCCATCGTGCGGCGCACGGAGTTTCCGCCGCCGCCGGAGGCTTACACGGTGTTTTGCGTCACCGACCTTGGCGGCGCGAAGGATGCCAACGCGTGGCTGGCGGAACAGCGGCGCGCGGTGGCCGGGCTGCTCACGGAGACGGCGGCGGAGAAATTGAGCGAGCCGCAGGTGAACGAGGTGTTGCGCATCCAGCGTTCGTTTGAGAACACGGACCTGGTGGTGATTGACTGGGACGCGGCGCTGGTGGTGGATTTGACGGGTTATGTGGACGACGTGTTATACGCGCTGGAACTGGCGAATCTGCAATTGGAGGAGTTCCGCGTGATGGACCAGCGGCTGGACAAGTATCTGGACCGCGCCTACGACGACCTGGAACGCCGGCGCATGCCGCTGTTCGGCGCGGCCAGCAAGATGTTGCGGCACCTGCGCCGGTTCCGCGTGGACGTGGCGAAGCTCACCGACGAGGTCACGCACATCACGAAATTTTTCGGCGACTGGTATCTGGCCCGCGTTTATCTGGGCGCGCGCGACCGGTTTTACCTGGATCAATGGCGCGCGAGCGTGGAGCAGCGGCTGGCCCAGCTCGACAAGCTTTACAGCGTCGTCCACGCGGAGGTGAACGAGCAGCGGATGTTGTGGCTGGAAATCATCATCGTGATTTTCTTCGCCGTGGATTTGATGATTTTGCTGTGGGTGGGGCGGTAGGCCTAAAGCCCGCGGTTGGTGCTGGACAAAGAAATGATTAACCACGGATTCACACGGATAAAGAACAGGTGAACGGGATTCCAGATGAACGCAGAGGCGCAGAGAATGCGGAGAGGAGGCACGCGATTTTCCAGCCGCCCCTCACCCTGGCCCTCGCATAAATTTATTCAGCTCGTCCCCGTTCTCGTCCTCGTCCTCGACTGGCACATTTCGATTACGAGGATGAGGACGAGGACGATTTGGTTGCGGTGTCAATCCCGGCCAGCCGTTTGAGGATGGCGGCGTTTCGCCTTTCCGCCGGGCAAAAAAACATTATATTGGCCCGCATGTTTCGCACGCAGGATTTGCACGTCAAGGAAATCGTCCGGCTACTGACGCCGCGCGAGTTGAAGGCGCAGTCGCCGACGCCCGACGCCGTCAACGCGATGGTCGCGCACAGCCGCGAGCGGATCATCCGCATCCTGCGGCAGGAAGACCCGCGCCTGCTCGTCGTCATCGGGCCGTGTTCCATTCACGACCAGAAGGGCGCGCTGGAATACGCGGCGCGGCTCAATGCGTTGCGTCAGGAATTTGCCGGCCGGATGGAGATTGTCATGCGCGTCTATTTTGAGAAGCCGCGCACGACCATCGGCTGGAAGGGGATGATCAACGACCCGCATCTGGACGGCTCGCAGGACATCGAGACCGGCCTGAAAATCGCGCGCAAGCTGCTGCTCGACATCACCGGCATGGGGCTGCCGGCGGCGACGGAATTTCTCGACCCCATCGTGCCGCAATACATTTCCGACTTGATTTCGTGGGCGGCGATCGGCGCGCGCACGACGGAATCGCAGACTCACCGTGAACTGGCCAGCGGCCTTTCGATGCCGGTCGGCTTGAAGAATGCGACCGACGGCAGCCTGCAGGTGGCAATTGACGCGATGGGCGCGGCGCGGCATCCGCACAGTTTTCTGGGGATGAACGAGGACGGCGGGACGGCCATCGTGCGCACGACGGGGAATCCGGACGCGCACGTCGTGTTGCGGGGCGGGCGCGAGAAGACGAATTACGACGCCGAAAGCATCCGCGCGGCGGAGGGGAAATTGAAGTCGGAACATTTGCCGCCGGTGCTGATGGTGGATTGCAGCCACGCGAATTCCGGAAAGCAATTCGCCCGGCAGGAGGATGTCTGGCGCAGCGTGATTCAACAAAGGATCGAAGGCACGCGTTCGCTCATCGGGTTGATGGTGGAAAGCCACCTCAACGAAGGCAGCCAGCCGATTCCGAAAAATCCGGCGACCCTGCGCTACGGCGTGAGCATCACCGATTCGTGCATCGGCTGGGAAACGACGGAGCGGATGCTGCGCGGGGGTTTGAGGCGCTGGCGTAAATGGCCCGTCCGGCAATTGCGGCAACCCCACGACCGCCGATCAGGGCCAGGTCCAGGCGAAAGGGAAGCGCAGCCGGTAAAATTGCAGCGGCCCGGCAGGCCGGGACAAAGACCCATTGCGTCGTATTGGTGCTGCTGAAATTCGCGAGGGCGGACCAATTCGCAGGCGCCAGATGCTGTGCTGCAGTCCACGAATCCATTCAAGCCCACCGGCATGTTCGCCAGATCCAAACGGTTGCTGCCGCAGAACGGCGTGATCTGGCTGATGCGCGCCGGTGAGAGGAGTTGCTGGGCGACGTCGGCCATTATCTCCTGGGCTTTGGCGGTCGGATCCTCGCCATCCCACCAGATGTAGTTTGCACCCGGACCGTTCATGGACAAATTCGTGAGTATATTCTGGCCGTTCTGGTTCAGCGCATAGGTTCCGGCATTGGTCAACCCGTAAGCGGCGGCATTTGTCCAGATATTGTCCAGCAGGGCAAAAAAATCCGGGACATAAATCGTCATGCCGGGGCAATTTGATTTGATGCGGTTCAACAGCGTGGTGGAAAACGCGGCGTTGAAATCAATGATCCGCTGGCGGATGAACGCCAGATTGTTGGAGCCATAATTGGAATACTCCGGGACTTTGGCGATATCCACGGCATTGGGCATGACCAATGTGCGGGCGCCTTTGGCATACAGATTGGTGATGGCGATGAAATGGTTGGTCAGCGACAAATTCATGGCATTGGTCCATTGGGTGATGTTCGTGCGGTCATTGAGCACGTCATCCACAAAATCGGCATCATTGACCCACACGACGAACAACGCGTTGGTCGCGTTTGCGGGCGCTTTGAAAGCGCCGACGTTTCGCACCAGATCACTGCTGTTGTGGTCGAAGTAGGACCAGTTGTTGGTGGAATAGGCCCAGTGCGGGTTGGTGACAGAGTCATTGGTCAGCCCCTGCCGCTGCGCCAGCACTTCAACCCAGACCCGTCCGTTGGAAAAGCGCTGGCCAAAGAAATTGGTCGGGCTGGGATACGGCGTCGTGTTGTTCGTGGTGCTGGAAACCGTGTCGCCAAAAATGTAAATGGAAGTGAATCCGGCCCGCGCTGAAATGACGAAAAGACCCAGCAACAAAAAACCGGCTGTAAAACCCGATCGCGACTTCCTGCATTCCGAAATTTCATCATTCCGAGTTTGCATCACGCCGGCCCGGAAGTAAAGCCGGGCGCATGGATCAGGATCCGTCCTCGACGCCCCATTTCGGAATGGGGGCTGATTTTTGCTGGCGCAAAGCAAGGCGGCGGGTAACCTGCCGGCCGGCGTATCACCGGCGCGCATCCGTGGTGTTTGTTCAGTCCAAGAAACCGATGAGCCGGCAAAGATGAAACAACGCAGCCTAATCAATTTTCTGGCGGCAACGCTTTTGTGGGTTTCCGCCCGGAACGTTTCAGCCAATGGTTTCCGGCTGGCCAGCCAGGACGCCTTCGCGACGGCGCGTGGCGAGGCGTTTGTGGCAACGGCGGACAATGCGTCTGCCATTTACTACAATCCCGCCGGCATCGCCCGGCTTGAAGGCAACAATTTGCGCGCCGGGATTTATGGCATTTATCTTGATCCGACCTATCGCGAACCGAACAGCGGCAATACTTACCACATTGCGAACAGGGACAAACTGGCGGCGGTCCCCCAGCTCTTTTACACTTACACTCCAAAGGAATGTCCGGTGAGCCTTGGGCTGGGAATTTACTCGCCCTACGGCTTGAGCGCGGCATGGCCGGAGGACACGGGTTTCCGGGCGGTGGCGCTGAATGGTTCGCTCACCTACATCAGGTTCAATCCCGTGGCGGCGCTGAAGCTGCCATACCATTTTTCCATCGCCGCCGGCCTGATGGTGGACTATGCAAAAATGGACCTGGAGCAGGGAATGATCTGACACCACGCTGCCTCCGAATTTCTTCCGGTTCAAAGGTGATGGCTGGGGCGTGGGTTACAATCTGGGATTGCTTTGGCAGCCGCATGAGAAAATTTCAGTTGGCGCCACGTTTCGAAGTTCCACGGCGATGACTCTCGCCGGCCACACGGAGGCCGAGAAACTGTCTCAACTGCCGCTCACCCAGCGAAGCGCGCAGGCGGATTTCACGTTCCCTCTGACCGCGGTGTTTGGCATTTCGTTCCGGCCAACGCCAAAATGGAATCTGGAATTTGATGCCGACTACACAGACTGGAGCAGCATTGGCACGATCACCATCCGGCAGGCGCACGAACCCCTGGTGCCCGACCCGGCGACGCTCACCCTCGATTGGCAGGCCAGTTGGATGTATGAATTGGGCGTGTCTCGATATTTTGACGGCGGCTGGCACGCGAGCGCCGGCTTTGTTTACAGCGAAAATTCGGTCCCCAACGCCTACTACACCCCTTTGCTGGCGGACCTGGACCGGTATTTTTTCTGCATCGGCGCCGGTCGCCAAGGCAAACGTTTCAACTGTGACATCGCTTATCAATTTGGCTATGGTCCGGCTCATACGGTGGCCGGCAGCACGCCCTCAACCATCGGCGGGCAGGTCGCCGGGCAGACCGCCGACGGAAACTATGATTTTATCAGCCATGCCGTGATGGTGACGGTGGGAATGCGTTTCTAATTGATTTGATCCGCCGGTTTCCCGGCGCGGGAGGGTTGAGGTTAATGATTGGCGGAGCGTGTTCCGCCCGTTACTTTGAAACGCAAACATTTTCTATGAAAATCAAATCGGGAGACACGGTGTTATTGACCGGCGCATCAGGCGGGCTGGGCAAATACATGGCTCTGGCCTTTGCCGAGCTCAAAGTCCGCCAGGCTCTTGTGGCGCATCCGGGAAGCAGCCTGAAGGAGCTGCAAAAGACCGTTGAAAAACGCGGCGGAGAAGCGGTGGTGTTTGTCTGCGACCTGCGAGACGCGGCGCAGCGGAAACAATTGCTTCAAGACGTCCGGCGGCAATTCGGTTCCATTGACATCCTCATCAACAACGCCGGCGTCGAATTTACGTCTGCCTTTCACGAGATGAGCGAGGAAAATATTTATGGGACGCTCCGGGTGAATCTGGAGGCGCCGATTGGTTTTGACACGGATGGTTTTGCCCGAAATGCTTGAACGCAAACGCGGCCACATTGTGAACATTTCGTCGCTCGCGGGAAAATCCGGGCCGGCGTTTCAGGAATCCTATGCCGCGACGAAGGCCGGGCTGATTGCTTTCACATCCGCCCTGCGCGCGACTTATCGTCCGCTGGGGGTCAGTGCGTCGGTGATTGTGCCGGGATTTGTGGAGGCCGGCATTTACACCAAATTAAAGACAAAATCAGGCTGTTCGGCCCCGGCGCTTCTCGGCACTTCACCGCCCGAAGAAATTCCCCGCGCCGTGGTCCGCGCCATTGAAAACGATTTGCCGGAAATCATCGTCAATCCACTGCCCGTGCGCCCCTGCTGGCGTTCACGGCCCTGTTCCCGTCGCTGGGCGAATGGGTGGTTGACAAAATCGGGACGAATGAATTTTTCCGGCGCGTCGTTGAAGCGCAGCCGCGCGAGCCAATTTAAAGCCGCACATTTACAACCCATGCGAATCTTTCTGACTGGAGCCAGCGGTTATCTCGGCAGCCTGCTGGCCGAACGGCTGGCCGCGTTGCCGGAGGTTGAGGGCATCACAGGCATCGCGACGAAAATGCCGACGGCGCCGCCGCCGGCCAAGATGCGATTCATGCGGATGGACATTCGCTCGCCGGATCTGTCGAAAGTGATGGCCGGACACGAGGTCGTCATCCACACGGCTTACGTGGTCTTGTGGCCGGCCAAGATGACGGTGAGGGAGCGGGACGACATCAACTACAACGGCGTTCGCAATGTGGCGGGCGGCGGCCCTCGCCAACAAGGTTCGCCGCTTCATCCACACCAGCAGCATGGCCGCATACGATCCCCGACTGGCGCGCGGAAAGTCGGACGTGACCGAGGATTTTCCCACCGGAAACGGCGACTCGCCGTTTTACTACTGGAACGCCAAGGCCGCCGCCGAGCGGGTGCTCGCGGAAATGTTCGCGGGTTCGGGCGCCGTGTTGACGTTCTTCCGGCCGATTTACATCATCGGGCCGCGCAACCGGGCAAACGCGAAAAGCTATCGCAAGAACGCGGTGAATTTTCCAGGGTGCAATCCGCGCCGCCAATTCATCCACGAGGAAGACGTCGCCGCGGGGTTCGTCCGGGCGCTGCGAACGGACATGCCCGGCGCCTACAACATGGTGCCGGATGATTTCATCCGGATGAGCGATGTCTGGAGGATCGCCGGGGCGAAGTTTGTGCCAACGGTGCCGGTCTGGCTGGCGAGCGCCGTCGCTGGCCTCCGCTGGCGGCTGCTGGGGGCGCCGTTTCATCCATCGTGGGTGCGCGACATATTGGTTGATTTCACGGGCAGCAATGCCAGGCTGAAACGCACGGGCTGGAAACCGAGCTACAGCAGCGAGGAAGCCCTGCGTTCTGCGTTGTAAAGCCATTGCCCGCGGCACAACTGGCATTATAAATGCTCAAGGACGGCATCATCAACTCGGAGTTTGTTTTACTAATGACGATTATGCAACTTACTAAAATGCCGCTAAAACTTGCGATCGGGACGGCCCTCGTGTCGCTTGCCGCCGTTGGAGTTCGCGGCGCCGCCTTTGACCTGCCGGATCAGGATGCGTTTGCCATTGGACGCGGCATGGCGGTTGTCGCGACGGCGGATAATCCATCCGCAATTTACTACAATCCCGCCGGCATCACCCAGCTTTCGGGCAACAATCTGCGGGCTGGAATTTACGGAATCTATCTCGACCCAAGCTACAAGTCGCCGGTCAACGGCCAAACGTATGACAACCAGCTTAAATACCACGCCATTCCCCAGTTCTTTTATACTTATGGCAGGACCAATTGGCCGGTCAGCTTTGGCCTTGGTGCGTATTCGCCCTTTGGCTTGGGAGTGATATGGCCGCAGAATATTCCGGGGGGATTCAACAACGTGGCCACCGAAGGGAAGCTGTTCGCCGAAACCATCAATCCCGTCATCGCCATCAAATTGTCCCCCTCCCTGTCCATCGGGGGCGGCGTGATGGTGAACTATGCGAAGATCAATTTGCAGAACAATCTGCTCCAGTTCTATGGCGATGGCTGGAACGTGGGTTACAACCTCGGTGTGCGCTGGCAACCCTCCGAGAAAATTTCCGTCGGCGCCACGTTTCACAGCGGCACCACGATGAATTTCAACGGCCACACTGATTTTACCGGCCTGGGTTCATCCGCTGCAAATTCCCAATGGCAATTCCCGCTCAAGGCCATTTTTGGCATTTCCTACCGGCCCACGCCCAAATGGAATTTCGAGTTTGATGCGGATTACACCGACTGGAGCGCGCTGGGAACGGTGACCGTCAATCAAACCTCGCCACCCTTTTCAACGCTTATGCCATCCATTCCAGAGAAACTGGACTGGGAATCGAGTTGCTATTTCGAGTGGGGCGCGACGCGATATTTCGACAACGGCTGGCATGCCAGCGCCGGCTACATTTTCAACCAAAACTCCGTGCCGGACGCCAATTACTCGCCGCTGGTGGCGGACTTGGACCGGCACTTTTTAAGCGTTGGAGTCGGGCACAAAGGCAAAAGTCTCGATTTCGACATCGCCTATCAATTTGGCTTCGGCCCCACCCGGACGGTTTCGGGCGCGACCGGCGCGTCAGCCCCGGCCAATGGCGATTACTCATTTATCAGCCACGCCATAGCAGTGTCAGCCGGATGGCACTTCTAGATGTGTGCGCGGGGTGTCCCGTTTTTTCCAAGGACGACCTAAAACAGGACAAACCAAGCCGGGCTGGGAAGCCGAACGGCTGCATCATGGGATTCCCGCCGGGATCCAATGCACGGAAGACGTTAACCGAAAACTGAAATGGGGAGCGCTCCCCCCGGATGCGGCTGGACGCGGCGCGTGCGCTCCCCATTCCACTTCGGTTTGCGGGATTAACAATCGTTTGTTTTGGCGCGGATAATGATGCATGCTGTGCGTGTCATGACGCAGGTTGTCAGCGGAAATGGGAATGGATCGAACGGCCACTCGCGCCAAGCGCAAAAAAAGGCCGCGCCGCCACCCGTTGTCACGTCGTCTTCAGGCGAGAAGGAAAGTTTTGTCACGTTTCAGACCGCGGAAGGCGTCAAGCTGCGAGGCGCGTTGTCGCGCGTGACACGACATCTTGCCGTCTTCGAGCTTTACAATCCGGGCGTCACGCCGCGCTTTTCCGAGGTGCTTGGCGAATTCACCATCGCGATGCAGTCGCGCGCCGTTTATTCCGGGCGCGCCGTGGTTTCCAAGGTGCTGGACGCCGGCACGAAGGAGGTCGTCGAGGTCAGTCTCGATGAGACGGGCTGGACGAACTTGAATTTCGGCCTCCTGTTCAAACAGGACGGCCAACTGGCAAGGGAGTTCAAGAATTTCCTCCGGGAATGGCAGAAACTCTACATCCTGTCGCCGGAATTCAAGGTCGTTGTCGCCGATATGCAAACCTTTTTGCATGACCTTCGATTGTGGCTGGACCAGTTGGAACTGGGCATCCGCGGGTTTCAGCAGCCGTTGCGGGCGTCGCTCGAAAAAGAAGCCGTTGAAAACCTCGTGACGCCGGTCTCCCAGTCCATAGACGCCTTCATTGACCGGTTTGAATCCATCGTGGCCCGCCTTGACGCGGAGGCGCATCCGCAACATTACGCCCATCTTCGCCGCCAATTGCATCCTCTTTTGTTAAGCTCGCCGTTTGCCAACCGGGCCTTCACCAAACCGCTGGGTTACGCGGGCGATTACCAGGTGGTGGACATGATGATCCGCCCGCCCTTTGAAGGAGCCACGTTGTTCGCAAAAATCATCAACGTCTGGCTTTGGGGACAGTCTCCGGCGCAGGCGCATCGGAACCGGGTGGATTATCTGGAACGAAAACTGTTCGAGGAAACGGCGCGCGCGAAAGCCGCCGGACGCGCCAATCGCGTGTTGAATCTTGGCTGCGGGCCGGCGGAGGAAGTGCAGCGGTTTTTCAGGAAACAGGACATTTCCCGGCACGCCACGCTGACGCTGGTGGATTTCAACGAGGAAACCCTCCGCCATCTGCAGGACAAGCTGGAAGGCATCAAGAAGGACGTTGCCCGGCCCATGTCGTTCCGGCTCATCAAGAAATCCGTGTTTCAAATTTTGAAGGACGGCGGGCGATGTCTCCGCGATTCGCCGGCGGAGCAATATGATTACATTTATTGCGCCGGTCTTTTTGATTATCTCTCCGACAGCGCCTGCAAGCAAATCCTGAACATTTTTTACGACATGCTCGCGCCCGGCGGCCTGCTTTTGGCGACCAATGCCACCGACGCGCTGAACTCTTCCCATCCGTTCCGTTATTCGATGGAGTATCTTCTGGACTGGCACCTGATCTATCGCGACAAGGCGCACTTCGCCGCAGTCGCTCCGGACCTCGCGGACGCCGACAAAATTGCCGTGATCGCTGAAAACACCGGGGCCAATCTGTTTCTGGAAGTCCAAAAACCGAACAATGCCTGACTCCATCACCCAATCACGGGAAATCCGCGAGGCCTTTGTCGAGTATGACCGGCAGGTGATTCTCAACAACGTCATCGTGGGTTGCATGATTGGCATCGTGCTCATGCCGCTGGGCACGCTGCTCGACTATTTTGTCTATCCGAAGGATGTGGTTTATTTCTTGAGACTCCGCCTGCTCTGTTCGCTGCTCATCGCCGCCTTTTGGATGGTGGTCATCACGCCGTTCGGGCGCAGACATCCGCGCGCCCTCGGTGTGTTGCTGGCCTTTTTCCCGGCGTTTTTCATGTCCTGGATGATTTATGCCGAGACAGGCATCAGCTCGCCCTATTACGCCGGATTAAACATCGTCCTGGTGGTCGTCGGGCTGGTGCTGCATTGGACAGTCATCGAAAGCCTGGTGGTTGTCGGCGGGACACTGCTGATGTATGTCACCGCCTGCCGGCTTCACGGAGACTTTTCCCAAATGAGCTGGCTGGTCAACAATCTTTATTTTCTGGGCCTGACCGGCATCGTCATCATTACGGGCAGTTATTTCCACAACAAGACGCGTTTCCGTGAATTCGCCTTCCGCCATCAGCTGGACCAGAGCCGCAAGGCACTCGAAGCCAGCCTCCGGCAGCTCAAGGAAAACGAAATGCAACTGGTGCAATCCGAAAAACTCGCCTCGCTGGGCCGCATGAGCGCGGGCATCATCCACGAAATCAACAATCCGCTGAACTTCGCCACGACCGGCCTGTTTACTTTGCGCAAAAAAGGCCGGCACCTCGCGCCGGAACAACAGGCGGATTACGCCGAGATCCTCACCGACGTCGAGGACGGCCTCAAGCGCGTGCAGGCCATTGTTTCCGATTTGCGGATGTTCACGCATCCCAACACCGAGCAACTGGATCCGGTGCCTGTGTCCGAGGTCGTCACACCGGCATTGCGGTTCTTGAGCAACGAGTGGCGCGACACGGTGCAAATCGAACAGAACTTCGCGGATGGCCAGGCCATTTTGGCCAACAGGAACAAGCTGATCCAGGTGATCGTGAACCTGCTGCAAAATTCCCTCGACGCGCTGAAGACGAAAAACTTCCCGCCCGGCGAAAAACCGACCATCTGGATTGAAGGCCGCGTCGAAAAAGGGCAAAGCATCCTGTCCGTCCGCGACAACGGCCCGGGCATTGACCCGAAACACGTGGACAAGATTTTCGACCCGTTTTTCACCACCAAGGAAGTGGGCGAAGGCATGGGCCTGGGCTTGAGCATCTGTTACAGCATCATGCAGGAATATGGCGGAAAAATTTCGGTGAAGACCGAACCGGGAAAATTTTGCGAATTTACGCTGGAATTCCCGGTCAAAACCAATCAGACTCTGAATTGAAGGCAGGACATGGATAATCTCTACGACTATAAAAAATTTGCCATCCTCTATGTGGATGACGAGGAAAAATCGCTGAAATATTTCGCGCGCGCCTTCGGCGACGATTTCCGCGTGCTCACCGCCTCAAACGCCGCAGGACGGCTTCAAGCTGCTGGAAAAGCACGCGCGACGAAATCGGCCTGCTGATGACCGACCAGCGGATGCCCGGCGAAAAGGGCGTCTGGCTGCTGGAACGCGCCCGGCAATTGCGCCCGCGCATCCTGCGCATTCTGGTCACCGCCTACGCGGACATGGACGCCGCCATTGCCGCCGTCAACAGCGGCGCGATTTACAAATACGTCACCAAGCCGTGGGATCCGCCGCAGCTTGAAATGACGCTCCGGCAGGCGCTGGAATTTTTCATGGTGCAGGCCGAGCGCGACCAGTTGCTCCACGAAAAAATGTCCGTGCTGCGCAACATGATGATTGCCGACCGCATCGTCAGCCTGGGCCTGCTGGCCGCCGGCTTGAGCCATCACATCCGCAATTCGCTCGTCGCGGTGAAAACCTTTCTGGATCTCGCGCCGAAAAAAATGGCCGAGGAGCGGGCGAACATGAACGGCTTGCGCAATCCGGATTTCTGGAAGGACTACCACCAAAACGTCCAGTCGCAGATCGAAAAAATCAACGCCCTGCTCAACGACCTTTGGTCGGCGTCGGAAGGCAATCCTCCGCGCCGTTCGCCGAAGAGGTCAACCTGGACGAAACCGTCGCCGCGGTGCAGGCGCAGTTCAAGGAACAGTTCGCCGCGCGCCGGATTGAAATCGAAAACCAGATTCCCGATTCGCTGCCGCCGTTGCGGGTGGACAAGCCGAAATTTCAGCCGGCTGTTTGAATTGCTGCTGAAGGACGAACTGGCCATGCTGCCGGCCGGCAGCCGCGTCACACTTTCCGCGGAATTGCAGAACGGCGGCGGGAAGCCGGAGATCGTCGTCGCAAATCACCGACAACGGGCCGGGCCTGCCGCAGGAGGCGTTGCGCGTGGTCTTCGATCCGTTTGTTGTCCAAGGCAGCGTGCCGTCGGAATACGGCATCAATTTGATGGCCTGCTTTTTCATCGTGCATCATCACGGCGGGAAGATTGAGGCCAAAAGCCAGCCCGGCCGCGGCACGACGTTCACCATCCGGCTGCCGTTGCATCCCGAACGCGTCGCGGCGTCACCGAACGAAGCCGATTTTCTGCGAAAAGCGATGCTGAACGAGACGCTCTGGCAGAAACTGCTTGCCGGCAACGGCTGAATGAGGCGGCGCGCCAAAAATCCGCGCCAAGATTGAATTGACCTTCGGTCGCAAAATGATGGATTATCGCGGGGATGATCGGAACTCGGTATGCCGTTGCTGACTTCAATGCGACCATGAAAACCATTTTGGTTTTGTCCCCTCATCCAGATTTCGCCGAGGCGATCCGCGCGAACCTGAACCCCGAGCAGTATCGCGTCGTCCACCGCCTTGGCGTCGAGGAAGCCGAACCGCTGCTCACGCACGGACTGGCCGGCGCCTGCATTCTGGATGTTGATCTGATGGGCGTCGAAGGCGTCTGGGTCGTCGAACGGCTGCGCCGCCGCGACGCCAAAACGCCCATCATCGCCTACACCGCCTACAGCCAGTCCGAGTGGGAGGAGGAGGCTTTTTTGCACGGCGTCACTCATGTCCTGACCAAGCCCGTCCGCGGCCGGCTGTTGAATTCCTTGCTGGAGCGGCTTTGGAACGTGCCGTCCCAGCGCGCTCGACGCCGCCACAGCCACAAGCCTCATCGCACAACCCGCGGTTTTTCCGCGCGGCCGAGCCGTTGTCCGACAACGGCCGTTCCGTCAACGCGGCGCAGACGCTCGACGTGCTGCGCGATTTTTCGTCCATCCTGACGCATTCGCTGGATGCCGAGGCGATGCTGAAACAGTTCCTCCTGTTTCTGCGCGAAATTTTGAGCGTCAACCGCGCCGCCATTTTTCTGAACCGTCCCGTGCGCGCCGCTCACCGAAGTCTGTCCGCCGGAGGACAGCCGCCGGCTCCGCGCCGCCGCCGCCATCGGCCTTTCGTCCGGCCTGCTCGAACATTTTGAACTGTCGCTCGACTCCGGCATCGGCGGCCAGATTGTCCAAGCTGGGCAGAATTCTGCGCCGCGACAGCGACGAGGCCCGCGCCGACGGCGAGGCGCAAAAGGAATTTGAACTGCTCGGCGCGCAGGTCGCCGTGCCGATTCCCGACCGCGATACGATTGTCGGCGTCGCCGTTTTCGACGGGCGCGTCACCGGCGAACCGCTGGTGAACGTCGAACTGGAACTGATTTTCCACCTGCTCGAACAGGTCGGCCTCGCGCTCCGCAACATCTGGCTGCACGACCAGCTTGCCGGCAACCACGAGATGATGACCGACGTGCTGCGCGAATTGAGCAGCGCCTGCATCGTCGTCGGCCGCGACCTGAAGGTGCTGCACGCCAACAAGGCCGCGCGCCGGCATTTTGGCCGGAAAAACCAGCGCACCGGCGAACTGGAATTCAGCGACCTGCCGCAGGTGCTCGGCGCGAAAATTTACCAGGTGCTGAAAACCGGCGCGGCGCATGGGGCCGTTCCGCTACGAGCCGGAAAATTCGCCGGGCACGATTTACAGCGTCAGCGTCGTGCCGTTCCAGCGCGGCAATTCCACCGTGCCGGTTTCCGCGCTGCTCACCGCCGACGACCTCACGCAGACCGAGCAGTTGCAGCAACTGGAAGTCGAGGCCGCCAACCTGCGCCTCATCAAGTCCATGGCCGACCGCCTCGCGCACGAAATCGGCAACGCGATGGTGCCGCTCTCCACGCACCAGCAGTTGCTCGCGGAAAAATTCAAGGACAAGGAATTCCGCGAATCGCTCGACCACGCGCATGGCCGACGGCGTCAAGCGCGTCATCGCGGCTGATCAACCAGATGCGTTTCCTCGCGCGCGAGGGGCACATCGAGCAGGAGGCGTTCGCCGTCGAAAAATTGATTGAAGAGGCGTATCAGGAGGCGCGCAAGCAGCAGCCCGCCGAAGCCGCGCAGTTGAAATGCGAGAACGGCGGCAAGCCCGTTCGTCATCACCGGCGACCGCGCCGCGCTCAAACACGCGCTCTCCGAAATCATGCTCAACGCGCTTGCAGGCCAATCCCAAGGAGCCGAGGATCGGCGTGCGCATGCACACCAATCCGAACAGCGACGGCGGCCAGGATTTGCAGATTGAAGTGCAGGACAACGGCGCCGGCTTCACCGCCGAGGCCGCGCAAAAAGTGCCGTCGCCATTTTTCACCACGCGCAACGTCGGCCTCGGCCTGGGCCTGACCGTCAGCCAGAAAATCATCGAGACGCACCACGGCAAACTGGAAATTGTCCCGCCGCAGTCCGGCCAGTCCGGCATCGTCCGCGTTTCGCTGCCGATTGAACCGGCCGTTGCCACGGCGGCGTGAAGTTGGGATATCGTCCGCATTCAAAATCAAAAAACCCGCAAGGCGTGATCACCTGCGGGTGTTTGTGTTGGAAAATTGTCCGGAATGGACGATCTACGCGCCGTTGTCGCCAATGGCTTCGACCGGGCAGCCTTCCTTGGCTTCCTTGCAGCGCGCTTCTTCGTCCGGGCGAGCCGGCTGTTTATAGACGAACGAGTAGCCGCCGTCGTCGTTGCGCTTGAAATTGTCCGGCGCCGTCTCGCGGCACAGGTCGCAGTCAATGCACTGGTTGTCCACGTAGTATTTCCCGCCACGTTTTCGGGATATTTGTTTGCAACGTCAGCCATAAATTTGTCCGTTCAATATGACCGCCGCAGCGCGCGATGGCAAGCGCAGAATTAGGCAGCAGATGGCAAGCCGGATTTTCGGCCGGCACGGCGGATCGAACGACTTAAAAGCTTTTAATCTGCAGCCGTGGACCTTTATTCTTTCGCCCATGCAACGAGGCAATCTCCGCAGGACGAAAATCATTTCCACCCTCGGCCCGGCCACGGATTCCGCCGAAATGATCGGCAAGCTCATGGACGCCGGCGTGAACGTTTTCCGCCTGAACATGTCGCACGCGCCGCACGACTGGGTGCGCCGCGTCGTCGCGGACATCCGCGCCGCAGTCCGCCGCGCGCAAGAAATTCACCGGCATCATGATGGACACGCAGGGCCCGGCCATCCGCACCGGCGACATCGGCGTGCCGCTGGATTTGCAGCCCGGCCAGAAATTCACCCTCACCGTCCGCGGCGAACGCGATCTGGAGGAACATTCCGTGGACGTGAATTACGAGAATTTCGTCAACGACATCAGCGTCGGCGACGTGGTGCTCATTGACAACGGCGCGATTGAAATGAAGGTGCTCGCCAAGACCGGCAACAAGGTCGAATGCGAAGTGCTCACCGAAGGCACGCTCGGCAGCCGCCGCCACATCAATCTGCCCGGCGTCAAAGTCAGCCTGCCCGCGCTCACCGCCAAGGACATCAAGGACGTGAAGCTCGGCCTCGAACTCGGCGTGGATTTCATCGCGCTGTCGTTCGTGCGCGAGGCCCGCGATTTGCTGCAATTGAAGGAACTGTTCGAGCAAGGCAAGCCGCATCCGCTCGTCATCGCCAAAATCGAGGACCAGCAGGCGATGGCAAATCTGGAATCCATCGTCCGCGAAGCCGACGCGCATCATGGTGGCGCGCGGCGATCTGGGCATTGAAATTCCCTACGAGGAACTGCCCATCGTCCAGCGCCGCATCGTCAAAACGTGCCTGCGCCACGGCAAGCCGGTCATCGTCGCCACGCACATGCTGGAGAGCATGATTGAAAGCCCGATGCCCACGCGCGCCGAGGTCACCGACGTGGCCAACGCCATTTTCGAGGAGGCCGACGCCATCATGTTGAGCGGCGAGACCACCGTCGGCAAATATCCGCTCAAGTGCATCGAGGTGTTTGACCGCATCGCCACGCGCATCGAGCGCAGCGGCAGCGCGCAATTTCACGACGCGGCCGAACTGACCAACGCCCGCGCAAAAACTCGTGAAAAGCGCCGTCGTCATGGCCAACGAATTGAAGGCGGCGGCGATTCTGGTCTTCACGCGGCACGGCCACATGGCGCGCTACACCGCCTGGATGCGCCCGCGTTATTCGCCGATTTACGCGCTGTGCGACAATCGATAAAGTCGCCGCCGGACTGACCGTTGAGCTGGGGCGTCACGCCGTTCGTCGTGGCGTTCGACTTCATCAATCCGCAGAACACCATCGAAACGCGCTGAAAAATCTGACCGGACAGGGCCGGCTGCGCAAGGGCGACCACCGTCGTCATCATCGGCTCCATCTCCGTCGGCACCGAAATCGTGGACGCCGTGCAGATGCGGACGGTGTGATCAAATTCCCAGCGACTTCGCGGCCGCGTTGGCGAGATTCAAGACCGTGTTCGGGAAAAGACCAATCCGGCTCAATAGAAAGGTAAAAAGTTTTTTCCTTGCGCCGGGGGGGGGGGGCGGGCTTGGCTTCAGTCTTGCTGCTTTAAGCCGACAAAGAAGCATATTTGCTTCATTGCGATTGGAATCAACGAATGGATGTCCAATAGCGGGACTCCAATTGGCCCATTACGGGACAATTTCTCGGAACGGATAGGTTCGGTGAACATCACGAAAGCAACACGGCAAAAGAAACAAAAAACACATGCGCCAAGCATCAACAAAACGCAGTGCGACAAGTTCGCGCCCTTTTGCTTTTCTGGGGCATGCGACGCCAAGAAGGGAAACATGAGCCAACAAGTTACGATTCCGCCAACGCACACTCTGCCACGAGTTCCACCTCCACCGCTCAAGGGTCCTCGCATCAAGAAGCACTTCGAATCAATGTGGCAAATCCTCTTCAGCAAAACACAACTCGCCGCAGACATCAGTAGCCCCTCCACCATCGGGAACATCCGCGAGTATTTTGTCCGTGAGTTCTTGCTGCTTCACTTGCCAGGCAACTTGGAAGTGAGCACGGGCCACTTGCTGCATTACGAAGGCGGCGAAAGCCAGCAAATTGACGTTCTTGTATCCCATAAGTCGGGACTGGCTCTGCCGATGGGAAATGTGAGCATGGTTTTCGCCGATTCGCTCGTGGCTTGTATCGAGGTGAAGTCCACACTGAAGCGAGAGGAGTTCTTCACGCAAATTGTCCCCATGTTCCGTTTGCTGCCGAAGCCGCTACCGGGCAAACCCAAACCACTGAAAGTCGTGTTCGCCGCCCAACTTGAAAACAAGTGCCAACGACGGGGGTTGATCGAGAAGTGGCGAAAGGAAGAGGGACTATCGCAAGATGACTTGCCCGATCTCGTGGTCATTCTGGACAACGCCGCCATCATCAAGGGCGGTTCATTGGAATGTTTGAAGGGCACGACCCATTTTGGGGATGAAACCGGTGAACTCTATAAATTCGGGAATTACCACACCCAGAAATGGGCTGGTCTGATGCTGCTGGTGTTTGAACTTGCCCAGCGCGCTGGCGGAGCCGACTGGTCCCCCTATATCCAGCCAGTCCTCAATAACACAGAGGATGCAATCGAATTCAAGATACTCACGGAGAAGTAAACTGCGAACAAAAATTCACACACAAACATTTTATGAGCCAAGGACTATGCACTAGTTGCGGGGCGACGGTGAATCTGGCCGCCGGACAGGACGAAATCAATTGCAACTCGTGCGGAATGCTGGTGAAGCGACCGGACAGCGTAACACCACAGTTCGTGCAATCTATCCAATATTTATAGGAAACTAAATAATCGAGAGAAAAATGAATACGGCTCGAGCAATCACTAAATGTGCAACTATTTTGTTCATATTCGCGTTGCCTTTAGTGCTGGAAGCTCAATTCTCATTCACGAGCAACAACGGCGAGATCACCATCACCGGTTACAACGGGTCCGGTGGGAATGTGAGCATTCCAGCCGCGATAAATAGCCAGCCAGTCACCAGCATCGGGCAATATGCATTCGAATCATGCAGCAACCTGACTGGAATCACGATCCCGAACAGCGTCACCAGCATCGGGTTCGGGGCGTTCGAATATTGCACCAACTTAACTAGCGTGACTATTCCAAATAGTGTTACAAACATCGGTGGTTCAGCATTTTATCAATGCACATACCTGCACAGTGTTACTTTAAGCACTAACCTGACCAGCATCGGGGCAGAAGAATTCTATTTTTGCACATTTCTTTCCCAAATCACGATTCCCAACAGTGTCACAAGCATCGGGGACTTTGCGTTCTCTTTCTGTGGATATTTGACAAACATTACATTCGGCAGCAAAGTCACAAGTATTGGGGCCGATGCGTTCCAATGGTGCATCTATATAAAAAGCATAGATATTCCGAACTCCGTGACTAACATTGGAAACTCGGCGTTTTATAACTGCACATACCTGCAGACGATTACGCTTGGCAGCAACGTCACCAGTATTGGGGATGATGCTTTTTATAACTGTTCATCCCTGACGAGCATCACGATTCCCAACAGTGTCAACAGCATTGGGGACTCTGTGTTCTATAACTGCGCAGGAATGACGAGTAGCATCATCATCTCAACCAATATCACCAGCCTCGGGGATTATGCTTTTTATAACTGCTCAGGACTGGCGAGCATCACGATTCCCAGCAATGTCACCAGCATCGCCAGCAGTGTGTTTTACTCTTGTATAAACCTTACCAACATCATCATTCCGAACAGTGTCACCAACATCGGCACCAGTGCGTTTTACTCCTGTATAAAACTGCCAAACATCATAATTCCAAACAGCGTCACCAGCATTAGTATATATCCGCGCATAAATAATTCGACATTCTGGCAAAAGCCCGTTATGGTTTGCAGACAAGATGCGTCCTATATTTGCCAGAGGCAACGAGCGCAGCGTCCAGTCGCTGCTCCAACTGCGTAAAGAAGCGATCAAGGACCAAGAGCCGCGCGTGGCCCAGCGCTTCCATGCTATTGCGTTGAGTATCGAAGGCCATACCACGAGCCAGATCGCCGAGTCGCTCAAAGTCCATCGTTCCTCCGTCCCGTTGTGGATCGAACAGTGGAACCGGCACCGTGAGCGGGGATTGTTGGAGGGGCATCGTGCGGGCCGGCCTGGGGAACTGAAGCCTGCGCAGCGGGAGCAATTGCAAGATATTCTGGACAGCGGCCCTGTCGCTTACGGTTTGGAAACCGGCATTTGGACTTCTCCCGTCATCAGCCGAGTGATCGCCGACGAGTTTGACGTCGACTACCATCCGGGACATGTCCGCAAGTTGCTCAAGCAACTGGGCTATTCGGTGCAGCGTCCCACCACCCGGTTGGTGCAAGCCGATCCGGACCGGAAGAATCGGTGGGTTCGTTATACGTATCCACGCCTTAAAAAAAAGCCCGGAACGAAGGTGCCATAATCGTCTTTGAGGACGAGGCGTCGTTTCGCCAGACTCCCACCTTGCACGCCACTTGGGCGCGGGTGGCCAGCCAACCGCGCATTCCCACCCGGGGCGAACGGAACACGCAGAAGATATTTGGCGCGGTGCGTTTGGACACGGCGCAATTCACCTATATATCCGCGCATAAGTAATTCGACATAAAAATTAACAGAATGGGCGGATGAGATTGGCAATTTCTTCTGGATGGCGTTGGACATGGTGGAAGGTGCGGTAAAGCGCGCGGCAAAGGCATTGAGGTTGCTCAAAGTAACGATTATGAGTGGCGTGTTTTCTGGTGTAGTTCCAAATTCTCTCGGTCGCGTTGAGTTCCGGGCAGTAGGGCGGCAACTGGAATACTTCCACGTAGCGACGGTGTTGGGCGAACCATTGGTAGGTTTCGCGCTTTTTGTGATACGAGGCGTTGTCTTGAATCAAGAACACCCGGTGCCCGCGCCGATAAAACGCGGGCACCAAAATCTGATCCAGAAACGCCACATAGGTTTCCCATTGGAAATAGTCTGGTTGGTGGAGGTAGGTGAATTGCGCCGTGTCCAAACGCACCGCGCCAAATATCTTCTGCGTGTTCCGTTCGCCCCGGGTGGGAATGCGCGGTTGGCTGGCCACCCGCGCCCAAGTGGCGTGCAAGGTGGGAGTCTGGCGAAACGACGCCTCGTCCTCAAAGACGATTATGGCACCTTCGTTCCGGGCTTTTTTTTAAGGCGTGGATACGTATAACGAACCCACCGATTCTTCCGGTCCGGATCGGCTTGCACCAACCGGGTGGTGGGACGCTGCACCGAATAGCCCAGTTGCTTGAGCAACTTGCGGACATGTCCCGGATGGTAGTCGACGTCAAACTCGTCGGCGATCACTCGGCTGATGACGGGAGAAGTCCAAATGCCGGTTTCCAAACCGTAAGCGACAGGGCCGCTGTCCAGAATATCTTGCAATTGCTCCCGCTGCGCAGGCTTCAGTTCCCCAGGCCGGCCCGCACGATGCCCCTCCAACAATCCCCGCTCACGGTGCCGGTTCCACTGTTCGATCCACAACGGGACGGAGGAACGATGGACTTTGAGCGACTCGGCGATCTGGCTCGTGGTATGGCCTTCGATACTCAACGCAATAGCATGGAAGCGCTGGGCCACGCGCGGCTCTTGGTCCTTGATCGCTTCTTTACGCAGTTGGAGCAGCGACTGGACGCTGCGCTCGTTGCCTCTGGCAAATATAGGACGCATCTTGTCTGCAAACCATAACGGGCTTTTGCCAATATGTCGAATTATTTATGCGCGGATATATACCTCCACCAACCAGACTATTTCCAATGGGAAACCTATGTGGCGTTTCTGGATCAGATTTTGGTGCCCGCGTTTTATCGGCGCGGGCACCGGGTGTTCTTGATTCAAGACAACGCCTCGTATCACAAAAAGCGCGAAACCTACCAATGGTTCGCCCAACACCGTCGCTACGTGGAAGTATTCCAGTTGCCGCCCTACTGCCCGGAACTCAACGCGACCGAGAGAATTTGGAACTACACCAGAAAACACGCCACTCATAATCGTTACTTTGAGCAACCTCAATGCCTTTGCCGCGCGCTTTACCGCACCTTCCACCATGTCCAACGCCATCCAGAAGAAATTGCCAATCTCATCCGCCCATTCTGTTAATTTTTATGTCGAATTACTTATGCGCGGATATATAGCAATGTGTTTTATGATTGCTCCGCACTGGCCAGCATCACGATTCCCAGCAATGTCACCAGCATCGCCAGCAGTGTGTTTTACTCCTGTATAAACCTTACCAACATCATCATTCCGGACAGTGTCACCAACATCGGCGCCAGTGCGTTTTACTCCTGTATAAAACTGCCAAACATCATAATTCCAAACAAAGTCACCAGCATTAGTAGCAATGCGTTTTATGATTGCTTCGCACTGACCAGCATAATGATCCCAAACAATGTCTGCGACATCGGGAGCTTTACGTTCGCAAACTGCACGAAGTTATCGAATGTTTCAATTGGCAACGGCGTAATTAGTATAGGGGACTCCGCCTTCGAAGGCTGCACTAATCTGATAAGCGTCACCATTCCAAGCAAAGTGATCAGTATCGGGAGCCTTGCGTTCGGATCATGCCAAAACCTAACCAGCATCGTGCTTACTAATGGCCTCAGCAGCATTGGCGAACGCGCGTTCGTTGATTGCGAAAGGCTGACCAGTGTGACAATTCCAAATAGCGTCACCAACATCGAAAGCGGTGCATTCGCTTTATGCTACAGCCTGACCAGCTTTATAGTTGGCAACTGCGTTACTAGCATCGGGGATGATGCGTTCGCTTACTGCGGCAACTTATCTGGCGTCTATTTCAAAGGCAATGCCCCCAGTCTTGGTGGGGCAAATGTATTCAACAACTGTAATATTGCGACCGTCTATTATTTGCCGGGGGCGGCTGGTTGGTCCGCAACTTTCGGTGACCGTCCAACAGCAGTGTGGCCTTTGCCATACATCGGATTAAGTGGTGATCTGGCGTTTGGTAGCGTATTTACCAACACGACGGCGACGAGCACGCTGACGATTACCAACAGTGGCAATTCGTCGCTGACTGTTTCCGGCATCAGCTATCCCGCCGGGTTCAGCGGAGCTTGGGCTGGAAGTATCCCAATCAATGGTTCACAGGATGTGACGGTCACCTTTGCTCCGACAGCCGCGACCAGCTACAGCGGGACAGTGACGGTGAACAGCGACGCCATCAGCGGCGTAAATACAGCAAGCGCTTCGGGCACTGGAATCGTGCCGACTCGAATCATCTGGTTGGGCGGGGACTTGTCAGGCGGGGACTTGTCATTTGGGGGCGTGCTGACCAATACCACGGCGACACGCACGCTATTCATTGGCAATGGTGGCAATTCGCCGTTGACTGTTTCCGGCATCAACTATCCCGCCGGGTTCAGCGGAGCTTGGAGCGGGAGTCTCCCGCCCAATGGCCTAGTGCCGGTGACTGCAACATTTTCTCCGACAGCCGCGACCAGTTACGGCGGCACGGTGACGGCGAACAGCGACGCCACCAGTGGCGGGAATACAATAATCGCCTCGGGCACGGGAGTCGGACCAAGTCGAATCATCGGGTTGGGTGGGAGCTTGGCATTTGGGAGCGTATTGACCAACACGACGGCGACGAACACGCTGACGATTGCCAATAGTGGCAATTCGCCATTGACTGTTTCCGGCATCAGCTATCCCGCCGGGTTCAGCGGAGCCTGGAGCGGGAGTCTCCCGCCCAATGGTTCACAGAACGTAACGGTAACCTTTGCTCCGACAGCCGCGACCAGCTACAGCGGGACGGTAACGGTGAACAGCGACGCGACCAGCGGCGTGACTACAACAATCGCTTCGGGCGCGGGAGTCGCAACGCCCACAGCGAGTTTCACTGCTAGCCCGGTCAGCGGTTCTGTGCCCTTGCTCGTGACATTCACCGATAACTCCACCGGCACGATTACCAACCGGGTCTGGAGCTTCGGTGATGGGACAACCAACAGCACCACCACCGATGTGGTTGCACATACCTACAGCACACCCAGCACCAACACCGTGACTTTGACAGTGTTTGGGCCTGCGGGCACATCCAGCGCGACGAGAAACAATTACATCATGGTAACCAACCCGGCTACTGGCATCCACTATGTTAGCGCCAGCAGCACAACGCCAGTGTCTCCTTATGTGAGCTGGGCCACAGCTGCTCTTCGCATTCAGGATGCGGTTGACGTGGCGACGAATGGCGAAATGGTGCTGGTCAACAATGGGTTTTACAACACCGGCGGCAGGGCACAGTATCCCCCAGGTTCGCTTTTAACCAACCGGGTGGCGGTCTATAAATCCATCATCCTGATTTCCGTCAATGGGCCATCTGTAACCTCAATTGTGGGTGCGAAAGACCCGGTGGCAACTAGTGGCAATGGCAACGCCGCAACCCGCTGCATATTTTTGACGAATGGGGCTATGTTGGTCGGATTCACGCTTACGAATGGACACACACGGACCGATGATATTTCTGGGTCGTCACGTGGCGGTGGGGTGTATTGCGACTCTTATGGTGTTGACGGTTTTGTCTCCAACTGCGTATTCAACGCTAACTCCGCCTATGGAATGGGCGGTGGAGCTTATTACCCCAGACTCGGCAGTGGAACTTACGGCACGCTGAACAACTGCGTGTTTACCGGTAACACGGCCCGCAATGGCGGCGGGGCTTTTACCTGCTTCCTGACCAACTGCACACTTACGGGTAACACGGCCACGTATGGTGGCGGTGCTTCCAGCTGCACGCTGAACAACTGCACACTTACGGGTAACACGGCTACGTATGGTGGCGGGACTTCCAGCTGCACGCTGAACAACTGCATCGTGTATTTTAATACCGCATCTGGTTACTATAACAACATTTATTCTGGAACAGCAACCTTCACCTGCACTACGCCGGATCCTGGCGGTGCAGGCAACACCACTAATGACCCTGGTTTCGTGAATGCCGCAGCGGGGAATTACCGGCTGCTTTCGAACTCACCGTGCATTAACGCGGGAACCAACCAACCCTGGATGGTCGGCACGACCGATCTGGATGGAAACCCACGAATTGTCAATGCCACCGTGGACATCGGCGCGTATGAGTATCAATACGCGAACATGCCTCCTTTGGCGCTGTTCAGCGCCGACCAAACCAGTGGGGTTGTGCCAATGATGGTAACATTCACCGATACTTCTACCGGAGTGATTACCAACCGGAACTGGGTTTTCGGTGACGGCTCGCCTGCCACCAATATCTCTGCCACCACAATCAGCCATACCTATACCTTCACTGGCACCAACACTGTCTCCTTGGTTGTGAGCGGGCCGCTTGGAGCCAGCACCAACATGCTTCTGATCCACACCAAAGCATTGGTGCTTGGCTTGTTTCCTCCAAGTTTCAACAGCAGCACCAATGGGAATCAGTTAACGCTCCAACTGACCGGCACGCCGAATTATCCCTACGTCCTGCAATCGGCCACCAACCTGACACCGCCGATCAACTGGCAGACTATCCTAACCAATTCTTCGGACACCAACGGCAATTGGCAATTCACGGACACCAATTTGAATGGAGGCCAGAAGTTTTACCGTGCCGTGGGGCAGTGAGATACTTAAAGTGTCACGGAGCAGAACACGAAGTATTTCAAGGGCGTGGTGTTGCAGGCGGGCGTGGGTCTGGCCGTGGGCGCAGGCATCGGCCAGCAGATGGCACCGCGGGCGGCGCAGTTGGTCACCAAGCTGCCGCCGGGCGCAACGCCGCCGTTGCCAGCGACGGTGAAGTTTCACGTCGCGGTTGGCAATCAGGACATCGGCGAGACGGAGCTTGAGGCGATCAAGAAATTGGTCGCGGAGGGCAGGGTGAACAGGGCGACACTGGTCTGGCGTGATGGCATGGCAAGCTGGCAGGCGGCGGAATCGCAGGCGGAATTGAAGGGGTTGTTTCAAACCAGTCCGCCACTGCTGCCGCCAGGGTGATACCGCTTCTGAACGGAGCTTGGTTTGTTTTGATTTGCTGTTCTACAGATCCGCCAGCCCGGACGGGTTTTTAGAAAACGGAACCAGCCTTAATTTCCCAGCGACTTCGCGGCCGCGTTGGCAAGATTCAAAACCGTGTTCGGGAACAATCCTATCCAGAACATCCCCGCGATGCAGGCCCAGACGGTCAGCTTGGCCGGCGAAGAAAGCTGGATGAGCGGCTGGTCCGCCGGAGCCTTGCTCCAGTATATCGCGCGGATGACTCCAAAATAGTAGTAAAGCGAAATCACCACGCCCGCCAGCGCCGTGAACGCGAGGCAGTAATACCCGTGGTTCGTCGCGCCCTGTTCAATTACGGCTTTCAACAGCAGAAACTTCCCGAAAAACCCGGCCAGAGGCGGAATCCCTGCCAGCGACACCATCGCCAGCGTCATCGTCGCTGCCAGCAACGGCGAACGCTGGTTCAAACCGGCCAGGCCCGAAATATCCTCCGTGTCCAGATGTCGCAGCACGAGCGCGATGACCAGAAACGCCGCGACCACCGTGAATAAATATCCGGCCAGATAATACATCACCGCCGCCACACCATCCGGTGGGGCGAGGCTGCTGACGAGCCGGCTCGCGGAGGCGCTCGCCCCACCATTGTTGGAGGAGCTTAAGGCGCCAGCGAACGCCGCCACGCCGAGCAGCAGATAGCCGGCATGCGCGATGCTCGAATAGCCGAGCAGCCGCTTGAGGTTGCGCTGCGGCAGCGCGCAGAGGTTGCCGTATAGGATCGTGATTCCGGAAATGACGATGAGCAAATTCGCCCAGTGCGCCGTCACGCTCGGAACCGCCGTGAACAGCACGCGCAGCAGCAGAACGAACCCTGCGGCTTTGGATCCCACCGCGAGAAATGCCGTCGTCGGCGTCGGTGCACCCTGATAAACGTCCGGCGTCCAGATCTGGAACGGAAACGCGGCGATTTTGAATCCCAGCCCGACCAGCACGAACAGCACGCCGAGCAGGAACAGCTTGTTGGTTTCAAACAGCGGGGCGACCGTCGCGAGTTCGTTGAAATTCAATTTCCCGGTCGTCCCCCAGACCAGCGCGATGCCGAACACGAGAAAGGCCGACGACAACGCGCCAAGAATCAAGTATTTCACCCCCGCCTCCAGCGACACCAGCCGGCCGCGCTGAAAACTCGTGAGGACGTAAAACGTGATGGTGATGAGTTCGATGGAGACGAACAGCATCGCAAAGTCGTTGGCCGACGCGGCGAACAACATGCCTGCCAGCGCGAAGACGATGAGCGAATAGTATTCCGAAATGCCGGCGGCGATTTTGTCGGAAAATTCCGCCGCCATGAACAGCACGAGCATCGCCGCGACGAGGAAAAAGCGCTTGAAGAAAACGGCCAGCCCGTCCTGCACGAATGCGCCGTGGAACGCGACGCCCGTGCCGCCAAAACCCAGGACGAACAAAACGCCCAGCGCCGCGATGCCCGCGTAACCGATGTAGCGCCGGCGCCCGGCGGGCACGAACAAATCCGCCAGCATCAGCACGAGGCCGAGGGCGATCACCCAGATTTCCAATGACATCAAGGACGCATTCACAAAATTTACTACAGAGGTTTGCAAATCGCGCCTTAAAAATCAACCACTTATTCTGCCCCGAAGAAAAGCTAATGCCATCACGGCGTTTTTTAACACGGCGGGGCGGCGGGTCTGGGGTCGTTCCACTGGGCGTGATCCGAAGTCGGGTTCGGTTCGACCATTGGATAATCCGCGAATAGCGGTAGAATGTTCATCCCTGCACATCTTGACACCGCCCCGGAGCGCCGGGCCTTTCGCGTTGTGGGCAGTGTCAGAAGCGCCTCCTCCATCCCGGGCCTCCGTTCTTTTCTTGAAAAAAACGGCCGGGCTGACATTCTCATTCCCGAACAACGCGCGCCGCCACCGGCGCAGGAGAATTGAACGATGTCATACCGAGCCTGGTTTCAATGCATCAACCCGGAATGCGGCGCCACTTATCCGCTGAACTCCATCGTCTATCAATGCAAGCGCTGCGGATCGCTGCTGGAGGTGCAGCACGACCTCAAGGCGCTTGAAGCGCCGCGGCGCCGCAGGCGTGGAAGAAACTCTTCGAGAGACCGCTACAAGAGCAACGAGTGGCCCTACGGCTCCGGCGTCTGGGGCAAAAAGGAATGGATCCTGCCCGAAATCAACGACGACAACGTCGTCTCGCTTTACGAAGGCGGCACCAACCTCTTCTGGGCCGAGCGCTTCGGAAAAATCGTCGGGCGTGGACGACCTGTGGATCAAACTGTGCGGCAACACCCACAGCGGCTCGTTCAAGGACCTCGGCATGACGGTGCTGGTGTCGCAGGTCAAACAGATGATTTCCGAAGGCGCGCCCATCAAGGCCGTCGTCTGCGCCTCCACCGGCGACACCTCGGCGGCGCTGGCGACCTATTGCGCCGCGGCCGGCATCCCGTCCATCGTCCTGCTGCCGCGCGGCAAAATTTCCCTCGCCCAGCTCATCCAGCCGATTTCCAACGGCGCGCTCGTGCTCTATCTCGACACCGATTTCGACGGCTGCATGAAGCTGGTCCAGGAAATCACCAAGGACGAAACGCTCTACCTGGCCAACTCGATGAATTCGCTGCGCGTCGAAGGCCAGAAGACCGTCGGCATCGAAATCGTCCAGCAATTCGACTGGGAAGTGCCGGACGTCATCATCATTCCCGGCGGCAACCTCGGCAACGTCTCCGCGCTCGGCAAAGGGCTTGATGATGATGAAGCGACCTCGGCCTGATCACAAACTGCCGCGCATCGTCGTGGCCCAGGCCGAGCGCGCCAATCCGCTTTACCGCTCGTATCAGAACGGAATTTCGAATCGTTCGAGCCGATCCAGGCGCAAAAAACCCTCGCCAGCGCCATCCAAATCGGCAACCCGGTCAGCATCCAGAAGGCCATCCGCACGCTGAAACAATTCGACGGCATCGTCGAGCAGGCCAGCGAGGAGGAACTGGCCGACGCCGCGGCGCTGGGCGACCGCACCGGCATGTTCAACTGCCCGCACACCGGCGTGGCGCTGGCCGCGCTCATCAAACTGCTCAAGGCCGGCAAGATTGACAAATCCGAGCGCGTGGTCGTCATCTCCACCGCGCACGGTTTGAAATTTGTCGAAATGAAAGTCAAATATCACCAGAAGGAACTGGATTTCCCCTGCCGCCACGCGAACCAGCCGATTGAACTGCCCGCCCGCCTCGACGCGGTGAAGGACGCGCTCAAACAAGCCCTCAACGAAAGGAGCCGGTTCAATGTCTAGCAACCGGAGGGTCGAATCATATGAGACCCTGAATAATCTGACGCTGAAAATTGGGGACTCGTTTAACTCGTCCCTCCGAAATAAAATTTGTTCAATGAAATCTAAAACTCCCACCCTCCGCAAACGCGGGCCGGCCACGCTGGCCATTCACGGACACGAACGCCGCCGCAAGGCCTACCACGCCGTCTCCACGCCCATCGTCCAGACTTCGAACTTCAGTTTCGGCTCCATGACGGAAGTGGTCGAGTTCATGACGGCCAAGGGCCAGGGCCGCATCATCCGCGAGCAGGAATACGGCCGTTACGGCAATCCCACACAGCAGGAAGCCGAGCGCAAACTGGCCGCCATCGAAGGCGCCGAGCGCGCCATCCTGTTTTCCACCGGCATGAGCGCGGTGATCTTGACGCTCATGGCCTACATGAAACAGGACGGCCACATCATTTTCACCAGCGATTGCTACCGGCAGACCCGCGATTTCGCGACCAACTTTCTCGGCAAATTCGGAATCTCAAACTCGCCTCGTTGAGCCTACCGCCGACGCCATCGAAAAAGCCATCCGCCCGAACACCAACATCATTTTCACCGAGTCGCCCACCAATCCCTACCTGCGCGTGCTCGATATTCCGGCCATCGTCAAAGTCGCCAAGCGCCACGGCGTGCTGACGATGATTGATGCCACCCTCGCCACGCCGTTCAACATCCGTCCGCTGGAAATGGGCGTGGACATCGTCATTCATTCGGCCACGAAATATCTCGGCGGCCACAACGACCTGCTCGCCGGCGTCACGCTCGGCAACCACAAACTGCTCGAAGACCTGAACAAGCTTCAGCGCATGATCGGCGCGACGCCGGGACCGTTGAGCTGCTTCCTGCTCGAACGCGGACTTGAAAACGTTCCCGCTGCGCATGGAACATCACAACCGCGCCGGACTGGCCGTGGCGCGCGCGCTGGAAAAACATCCCAAGGTCGAGAAAGTCTGGTATCCCGGACTCAAATCGCATCCCGATTACGACATCGCCAGGGAGCAGATGCGCGGGTGCGGCAGCGTCATCACCTTTCTGGTCAAGGGCAACGACCAGGCGACGCGCAAGTTCATTGACTCGCTCGAACTGTTTCTCATCACGCCCAGCCTCGGCGGTTCCGAAAGCCTCGTGACGCAGATGGCGACGATGTCGTTCTTCGATTACCCGGCTGAGTTCCGCAAATCCATCGGCATGGTGGACAATCTCGTGCGCCTGGCGTTGGGCTTGGAAGACCCCGAAGACCTCATCGCCGATCTCTATCAAGCCTTGGAAAAGGTTTAGAACGGGCCGGCCCGCTCCGTCCGCCAAAACCGTTTTACCCGGCGCTCCTAGGCCAGCCAACGTCCAGTTGATCCCGCAGCGTTGATCAGCTCAACCGCATCGGCATTACGACGTAGAGGAAAGGACCGTTGATTTTCAAGACGCCCGGACTCAATTCGTCAATCAGCTCGAAAAACACCTCGTCCTCGGTCAGTGCCGCCAGCGCGTCAATAAGGTAACGCGGGTTGAACGCAATGGCCATTTCCTTGCCCTTGTAATTCACCGCAATTGATTCGCGGGCCTCGCCGACTTCGGGCGAATTGGCCGTGATGGCGAGGTTGTTCTTCCCGAATGCCAGCTTGACGGAGTTTGCCTTTTCGCTGGTCATTATTTCGGCACGCCGGAGCGCCTGCAAAAACTCCTCGCGCACGAGCGCGATGCGCTCCTTCATCTCGGTCGGTATGACCTGCTTGTAATTGGGATAATTTCCCTCGATCAATTTTGTGATGACGAGGATTGAAAAACCCTTCTCGTCCTTGAGCGCGAAGGACGCCTGGTTATCGCCGTATTTGATTTCCAACTCTCCTTTTTCCTGAAGCAACCGGTTCAATTCGTTGACCGCCTTCGCCGGCACGATGAATTCGCCGCTGCTCTTTTCCGCGATGTCCACCTCCTCATCCACCAGGGCCAGACGGCGTCCGTCCGTGGCGACCATGGTCATCTTGTGGTCTTTCAGACTCAAATAAATACCGTTCAAAACATAACGCGATTCGTCCGTGGAGATGGCGAACGAGGTTTTTTTCATCATCGCTCGGACGGTTTCCTGTGAAAGAGACACTTTCTTGTCATCCTTGAACTTGGGCATCGGCGGAAATTCATCCGCGCTCAATCCATGGATTTTATAGTAGGAAGGGCCGCTCCGGATGATGCATATGTTTTTATCATCAACCTCGATGTCAATTTCGCTGCCGTTCAGTTCGCGCACAATTCCGAACAATTTTTTGACCGGCACGGTCGTATTTCCAAGTTTCTTCACCTTGGCTTCCACGGAGCATGCCACCGTCACGTCCAAATCCGTCGCGGTGAATTCCACCCGGTCCTTTTCGGCGCGAACAAGGACGTTGGAAAGGATCGGCAGCGTGGTGCGAGTGCTGACGACATTTTGGACGGCCTGGAGGCCGGTGAGAATTTGTTCCTTGGTGATGGTCAGGTTCATGCTCTTTTAATAGTATTTGTTTTCTGTTCAATTACTCACAGTATTAAGGGTTGTGAATAAGCGAAACAACTAAAAGTGTCAAGGGAGACACGGTGTTTTTTTGGTTCAACGTCATCGAGGAAAAAATATAAAAGAGTGGAAAAAAAAAGAAAGACAAAGTTCTCCACAGGATTCACAATCCATTCACAGGGAAGATATGGGATTCTGGCAGCTTTATACACAGGCCGAAAAGCATCCAGAACGTCAACCTGAAGAATGTGATGGATTGACACCAGTGCTTTAAGGCATATTTTGCCATAGCAGTGACAACGAAAGAAAAAGAAAAAAGGAATTGGGTGAGCCTGGACGTTCTCAAACCGCGCGTCTGCGCGGTTGTGCGGTGCATCGAGACCGAAGATGAGGAGATGAAACGGATGAAAACGCTCGGCATTTGCATAGGGAGGCAGCTTGAAGTGGTCCGGGCAGGCGATCCCCTGGTAGTGCGAGTGTTTGGATCGCGCCTTGGAATATCCGCCACTCTGGGGGCGCGGGTATGGCTTGAAATCTGCGAAAATGGCCATTGTTCCCTCCGGGAAAAAAACAGCGAATGAGCGAAGCCGATAAATTCATGACTTTGCCAGCAGGTGGTTGCGATGGAAGAAGTTCCACACCTGTCATTCCTCATCACGCTTATACGATCGCGCTGGTCGGCAATCCTAATGCGGGAAAAACCACTCTTTTCAACGCGCTGACCGGGATGCGCGCCAAGACCGCCAATTTTCCAGGAACTACAGTCGAGCGGCGCGTGGGAAGGGCAAAGATCGGAGGGAAACAAATTGTAATCGTGGATTTGCCGGGACTTTACGGGCTTGAAAGTTCATCCCCGGACGAAAAACTCGCCAGCGACGCGTTGCGCGGAAGGCTCAACGGTCATCCTGCTCCGGATGCCGCTCTTGTCGTCGTGGACGCGACGAACCTTGAGCGCAATCTTTTCCTCGTCAGCCAGGTGCTGGAACTCGACAGCCCCGTCGTCGTGGCATTGAACATGATGGACATGGCCAAGCGTGATGGCATCCACATTGACGTGGCGAAATTGCGCGTCGAACTTGGGTGTCCCGTCATTCCCATATCCGCCCGCACCGGCATGGGGGTGGAGGAACTCGAAGCGGAAATCGGGGTGTTGATGAATGGTGGAACGGGCCTCCAGCCCGTCAACGGACCGGACGCCCGTTCCACCAACCACACCAAACCCGCCTGTGAGATGGGTTGCACCGGATGTCCCTACCAGGCGCGATACGAATGGACGGAGAATATTTCCAGCCGGGTCATGGACGCGTCGTCGTCGCGGCGGTCGATGCGGACGGAGAAAATGGACGACATATTCACTCACCCGGTCGCGGGCGTCGTTGTTTTTCAACTTGTCATGGTGTCGCTGTTCGCGTTGATTTTCTGGGCCGCTCAAATTCCGATGGATTTGATCAGCGCGCTGTTCGAGAGAATCGGGGCCTGGATTGGAGATCATACGCCGGCTGGCGATTTCCAGAGCCTTCTGGTCAATGGCGTCATCGGCGGCGTCGGCGGGGTGCTCGTGTTTCTGCCTCAAATCTGCATCCTATTTTTCGCCCTGTCGCTGCTGGAGGACACCGGCTATCTGTCGCGCGCGGCGCTGGTGATGGACAAAATCATGCGCCGGCTCGGATTGCCGGGCAAGGCGTTCGTGCCGTTGCTCTCGGCGCACGCCTGCGCGATTCCCGCCATCATGTCCGCGCGCGTCATCGAAAACCCGCGCGACCGGCTGGTGACGATTTTGATCGCGCCACTGCTGACCTGCTCGGCGCGCATTCCGGTCTACGCAATGGTGACCGGTCTGCTGTTTCCACATTCGCCGCTCAAGGCCGCGCTGGTGTTCACGGGGGCCTACGCGACCGGCGCGCTGGCGGCGGTGCTGGCGGCGTGGGCGTTCAACCGCACCATCCTGCCCGGCGGCAGCCGGCCGCTGCTGATTGAAATGCCGCCGTATCGCGCGCCCAGCCTGTGGACGGCGATGCTGCACACGTTCGACCGCGCGAAAATATTTGTGAAGCAAGCGGGCACCATCATCCTGCTGGTTTCCTTGGTGTTGTGGGGACTGTCGAATTACCCGAAATCCGCGCCGCCGCCCGATGCCGTCATCAAAATCACCCAAGCCGCACAGTTGGACAAATCCGGCGACGCCAGCGACAGGCAAAAAGCGCTGGAACTCCGCACCGAAGCGGATCATCTGACCGCGAAATCGTCGCTTCAAAATTCCGCAGCCGGCAAAATCGGCCGCGTTCTGGAGCCGGTGCTCAAGCCGCTTGGTTACGACTGGCAGATCGGCATCGGCATTCTTAGCTCGTTCGCCGCGCGCGAGGCAATCGTTCCCACGTTGAGCATCGTCTACGGCGTTGGCAAGGACGCGGCGGAGAACCACAGCGCGTCGCTGTATGATTCGCTGCGCCGGGCCGTGAGGTCCGACGGCACGCCCATTTTCACCACCGCCACCTGCGCCAGCCTGCTGGTGTATTACATCCTCGCCGCGCAATGCCTGTCCACCACGGCGGTCGTGCGGCGCGAGACCAACAGTTGGAAGTGGCCGCTGTTCCAGATTGCCTACATGACCGGACTCGCCTACATCTGCGCCTTCATCGTGTTCCAGGTCGTCAGCCGGCTCGTGCATTGAAATTTTCGATATTCGATATACAATTGACGGGCCGGTCTGCCAAGCGGGGCGGAAACAAATCGCAAATGAGCACGCGGATCAAAATATGCGGCATCACAAATATTGCCGACGCGCTGGCCTCCGTCGAGGCGGGCGCCGACGCGCTGGGGCTCAATTTTTGCGAAGAAAGCCCGCGGCACGTTTCAATGAGGGCCGCCGCGGATATATCACGGCAACTGCCGCCGTTCACAATGCGCGCCGGCGTTTTTGTGAATCCCACCGAAGACCTTGTCCTGCGCGCCATCGGCGACTGCGGCTTGAGCCTGCTCCAGTTTCACGGCGACGAGACGCCGGAATTCTGCGTGCAATTCGGACTGATGAGCATGAAGGCGTTCCGCGTGCGCGACGCCGAGTCGTTGAAGCGCCTGCCGGATTTCCAGACCGACGCCTGGCTGCTTGACGCCTTTTCCACCGAAGCGCGGGGCGGCACGGGCGAACGATTCAACTGGGATCTGGCGGTTGAGGCACAGAAATTCGGCAAGCCCATTTTCCTTGCCGGCGGCTTGACGCCGGAAAACGTCGCTGAAGCCGTGCGCAAAGTCCGGCCTTTTGGCGTGGACGTTTCCAGCGGGGTGGAAAGCGCGCCGGGGAAAAAGGACCACGCCAAAGCGAGGGCATTCATCACCGCCGTCCGCAAAGCCGACGGGGAAGCAAAATCGTAAGGACAAATTAATGGTTGATTGCTTCTGAATTGGCAGAAGCAGTCTGCAAAGCCACCGCCCGTTATTGTGCCATTGTATTCGTGAATTTGTGTTGACGAATTCAGTAATTGTGCCATTTTGCCACCCCGATAAGTTGATTTTGTTCAATGGCAGCAACCAAATCCAGTTTTCTCGACAAGGTGATTGGCCGCATCGGGCGGCTGGACACGGAAGGGCTTCAAACCGTCGTTCAGCGGCTGGCGCGCGAGCGGAGCTTTCTTGAAATGCTCTTCAACACCATCGAGGACGGCGTGCTGGTGGTGGACGAAAACGGGCGGGTCATTTATTTCAACCAGGCCGTCACGCGGCTCATCGGATTGCAGCCTTCCGAGGAGGAACCGCACATCGCGGACATTTTGCCGGAGGTGGACTGGGAAAACATTTCCCGTGCGGACCACGCCGGCGGCGCGCGCGTGGCGCGGCACGAATTTGAGGTGCATTATCCGCGTCCGCGATTTCTCCGGCTCTATGCCGCGCCGCTGGACGGCGGGGGCGCCGGCGCGCGGGCGTCCGGCAGTTCCGGCATGGCGCTGATTTTGCACGATGCGACCGAGTCGCGGCGAAAGACATTCGAGGCGGTTGAAAGCGAACGCGTTCAGGCGCTGACGCTGTTTGCGGCGAGCGTCGCGCACGAAATCGGAAATCCGCTCAACGCGCTGCACATTCATCTGCAGCTCATGGAGCGCGAGATCAAGAAATTTGGTCGGGAGCCAAGAGTCGAGAGTCGGGGGCAGAAATTTGAAGCGCGCGAGTCCGGCGCCCGGCCCTCGCCTCTCGATCTTCGACGCCTTCAGCAATATCTCGACGTGGCCAAGGGCGAAATCAACCGGCTGGATTACATCGTCACGCAATTTCTCGGCGCCATCCGGCCCGCGCCGTTGCAGTTGAAAATGGCGTCACTGAATGATGTCGTTGAAAAAACCCTGGAACTGCTGCGGCCGGAAATTGAGAACCGCGGATTGACGGTGAAGACGAAGCTGGCGCGGCAGTTGACGGCGACTCCGATTGACGCGACGCAGATGCAGCAGGTCCTGGTGAACCTCGTGAAAAACGCGATGCAGGCGATGACCACCGGCGGCGTGCTGACGTTGCAGACCGGCGAAACGAGCGACGGCGTCTGGGTGAGCGTGGCGGACACCGGCGGCGGCATCGCGCAGGAGCAGATCAACCGCATTTTCGAGCCGTTTTACACGACGAAAAAAAAGGGCAGCGGCCTCGGCCTGATGATCGTCCAGCGGATTGTCGGCGCGCACAATGGGCGCGTGGAAGTGGAAAGCAACGTGGGCCGCGGAGCGACCTTCCGAAGTTTGGCTGCCGCTGCATGAACGGAAGCCGCGATTGCTGGAAAACAAAACGCAATCCTGAATATTTTCCGGTCTCATCCTCGTTCTTGTAATCGAGAACGAGGACGAGAACGAGGAGGAAAAGAAATGACGAAACCGACCTTGTTGATTGTGGACGACGAGAAGACGACGCGCGAGGGTTTGCGCGCGGCGCTGGAGGAGCGCTACGACGTTTATATCGCCGAGGACGCGAAGGCGGCGATGACCCTTCTGGAGTCGGACAATTTCGACGTGCTGCTCACGGATTTCCGGCTGCCGAACGAAGACGGCATGAAATTGATCGCGCGCGCCAAGTCGCTGTCGAAGCCGCCCATCTGCATTCTGATGACGGCTTACGGTTCGGAGGAACTGGCGGTGGACGCGATGAAACGCGGCGCGGACGATTACATCGCCAAGGGCCGGCTGCAGATTGACGAACTGGAAATGCGCATTGCACGGGCGTTGCGGCAGCAGAATCTGGAGGAGGAAAATGTTTCGCTGCGGCAGCAGCTTGATTCCAGGTTCGGCCTGGAAAACATCGTCGGCGAATCGCCGGCGATGAGGGAAATATTCGAGGTGGTCCAGCAGGTCGCGCCGACGCGGGCGACGGTGTTGATCACGGGCGAAAGCGGCACCGGCAAGGAACTCATCGCCAGGGCGCTGCACCAGTTGAGTCCGCGCGCGAAGCAGCCGTTCGTGACGGTGCATTGCGCGGCGCTGGCGCCGACGCTGCTGGAGAGCGAATTGTTCGGGCACGAAAAAGGCGCGTTCACCGGCGCGCACGAGCGGCGCATCGGGCGGTTTGAGCAGGCGCAGGGCGGCACGCTGTTCCTGGACGAAATCGGCGAGATTGACGCGACGATCCAGGTGAAGCTGCTGCGTTTTCTCGGCGAGCGGACGTTCGAGCGCGTCGGTTCGAACAAGACCCTGACCGCCGACATCCGACTGGTGGCGGCGACGAACAAGAAACTGGAGGAACTGGTCAAGGCCGGAATCTTCCGTGAGGACTTGTTTTTCCGGCTGCGCGTGGTGGAGATCGGGCTGCCGCCGTTGCGCGAGCGGACGGGCGACATTCCGCTGCTGGCGCGGGGATTTCTGCGCGAGTTCGCAAAGGAGAATGAAAAAACAGTGAACGATTTCACGGCGGACGCGCTCGAAGCCTTGATGACTCATTCCTGGCCGGGCAACGTGCGCGAATTGCGCACGGCCATCGAGCACGCGGTGGTGCTCTGCCGCGGCGACCGGATTTCGGTGCGCGACCTTCCGCCATCGGCGCGCGGCGCCGGGGCGGCTGGCGACGCGAAAATGCCGCAGGGCAGGGCTTTGACCGTGAAGGACGCCGAGGAACAATTGATCATTCGCGCCTTGAAAGAGACGGGGGGCAACCGCACTCTGGCGGCAAAAAATATCGGCATGAGCCGGCGGACGTTTCACCGCAGGCTGCATGCCTACCATCTGGAAGGATTTTGATTTATGCCGCTGGCGGAAATTATTCAGAACCTGATTCACAAACTGGAGACGGACCCGATGCCGCGGCTGCTGCGGATATCCTCCCTGACCCTGGCGGTGATCGGGCTGATGCTGCTTTACGACCTGCGCGACTGGCGGAACATGACCACACCGGAGGGGATGGACGCCGCGCAACTGGCGCGGAACATCTCCGAAGGCAGGGGCTATACGACCCTGTTCGTCCGCCCGTTCAGCCTTTTCCTCGTGCAACGGCATGAACAGGCGCGCGGCCGCGTTTCCATAACGAACGGGCTCCCGGATTCCGCGCGGATCAAGACGGCGCATCCCGACCTGGCGAACCCGCCGGTGTATCCGGTCCTGCTCGCGGGATTGATGAAGGTGCTGCCGTTCAATTACTCCCAGCAATTGGGAAAACCATTTTGGAGCGACGACGGAAAATTTTACCGCTTCGAGCCGGATTTCTTAATCTCGCTGTTCAACCAGCTCCTGCTCGCGGGGGCGGTCGTTCTGACATTTTACATCGCGCGAAAATTATTCGATCCGGGCGTGGCGTGGTTGGCGGCGGTGATGACCCTCGGCTGTGACCTGCTCTGGCGGTTCAGCGCGTCGGGGCAGTCCACGCTGCTGTTGCTGGTGATTTTTCTGGGGCTGGCATGGTGCGTTTTGAGAATCGAGGAACTCGCGCGCGAACCGGCGCCCGGCGGCCGTCAACTGCTGGCCTGGATCGTGGCGGCGGGCGTTTTGGCGGGCATCGGTGCACTGACGCGATACGCGTTTGGATGGGTCATCGTTCCCCTGGCGCTGTTCTTGATCCTCTTCACCGGGCATCGGAGGGTGTTGCACGCCATTGTGGCGGCCGGCGCGTTTGCGGTTGTGTTGACGCCCTGGATCCTCCGCAACGAGATCGTCAGCGGCACCCCGTTTGGCACGGCGGGCTTTGCCGTGGTGGAGGGGACGCTGGCGTTCCCGCAGTTTCAACTGGAGCGGTCGGCGCATCCGAATTTGACGCACGCGTTCTGGATGACCCCGTATCTGTTGAAACTCGGGACGAACGCGCAACAGATTTTTCAGGACGGACTGCCCCGGCTGGGCGGCAGTTGGGCGAGCATGTTGTTTTTGGCGGGGCTGCTCCTGGGATTTCGCAACGCGGCAATCCGGAGGATGCGCTATTTCGTCATGATGTGCCTGGGCGTGTTCATGATCGTGCAGGCATTGGGCCAGACGGCGCTCACCAAGGCGACGCCGGAGGTGAATTCCGAAAACCTGCTTGTGCTGCTTGTGCCGATGGTGTTCGCCTACAGCGTGAGTTTTTTCCTGACGATGCTGAACCAGATGAACCTGCCCTCGCTCATGTTGCGCTATCCGATCGTCGCGGGTTTCGCGGGACTGTCCTGCCTGCCGTTGATTTTGGCGCTGTGGTCGTCGAGGGTCAATCCGGTGGTCTATCCGCCGTATTTTCCGCCGGACATCCAGCAAACCGCCGGCTGGATGAAGGAGAATGAACTGATGATGAGCGACGCGCCGTGGGCCGTCGCGTGGTATGGCCGTCGCCAGTGCGTCTGGCTGACGATGAACGCGGAGGACGGTTTCTACGCGATCAACGACTATATGAAGCCGGTTCAGGCGCTTTACCTCACGCCGGAGATGATGGATGGAAGATTTTTATCCGACTGGATCCGCGGCGGGGAGCACAGTTGGGGCAATTTCGTGCTGCAGGCCATCACGCAAAGCCAGATTCCGAATGGGTTTCCCCTGCGCCACGTCCCGGTCGGCTCCGCCGCCATCAATTCCGGGATATTCCTGACCGACCGCGACCGCTGGAAATTCTCGACGGAATAAAATCACGCCGCCGCGCGCCGCAGACGGTCGGCGACGCCCGACCACTCCGGCGCGTCCGGCGGCGTCTCGACGACAATCCATTCCGCCCCGGCCTCGTCGCAACGGTGCAGTTCCGCGTAAAGCGCCCGCGCAAACGCCTCCGCGTCGTGCGGCAGCACGCTCACGCCGCCAAACTTTCCGGCGGTAGGAATATTTGTGTGGGCGATGATGAAGCAGGTGGCGGGGGACACATGACGGGTGACAAGATCGGCGGCCAGTTCCGTGTTGCCGGCCCATTTCAACACCAACAATCTGGCTTTCGGCGAGTAATGTTTCGCCAGCAAACCCGGACTGCGGAGTGTTGAATGTTGAATGTCGAATGTTGAATGTTGAATGGATCCAATCACCGCCGCCAACGACTCCGCATGAATCATCCCTGGCCGCAATATCCGCGGCGGTGACACCGTCAAATCCAGGACCGTGGATTCGATTCCCACCTGCGACCGGCCGCCGTCCACGATCAATGGAATATTGCCGCCGAGCTGTTTGAGAACGTGCTCCGCGGTCGTCGGCGAAACGCGGCTGGACAAATTCGCGCTCGGCGCGGCCAGCGGAAAATCGCATTCGCGAATCACCGCCTGGATAAAGGGATGACCCGGCCAGCGAACGCCAACGGTTTCGCCCCCGGCCGTCACCATTTTTGGAATTTCCTCCGCGCGCGGCAGGACGAGCGTGAGAGGGCCGGGCCAGAATGATTTCGCCAGTTTATCCGCCGCCGCCGGGAATTTCTTCACGCAGCGTTTGGCCATTTCATGGCTGGCGACATGAACGATGATGGGATTGTTGGCCGGACGGCCTTTGACATGGAAAATTTTTGCGACCGCCTTTTCATCCAGCGCGTTCGCGGCGAGGCCATAGACCGTTTCCGTCGGGAGCGCCACGACGTCCCCGGCGCGCAGCAATTCCGCCGCGCGGCGGATGGCGCCTTGAAACAGCTCCGGTGTAAGTGTGGGCAGAACCAGGGTCTTCACCGCGGGATGTTAAGCGGAAAAACATTCAACGCTCAACATTCAACATTCAACATCAAGCCGGCGGCGCCCGATCCGGGACTTCAGCGTTGGGCGTTGAATGTCAAATGCTGGGTGTTTCTTTACTCGTAACGCAAGGCGTCAATCGGGTCGAGCTTGCGAGGCTTTGCGGGCGGGGTAGAAGCCGAAGAAGATTCCCACCGCCGCGCTGAAGGCGAAGGCGATGACAATGGAGTCGGTGGAGACCAGCGTGGGCCAGTTCTTGATCATGGTGAGCAGCTTCGCCCCGCCGATGCCCAGCAGGATGCCCAGGATGCCGCCGGTGGAACTCAGCGTGACGGCCTCGATGAGGAATTGCAGGAGGATGTCGCGCCCGCGCGCGCCGACGGCCATGCGGATGCCGATTTCGCGCGTCCGCTCGGTGACGCTGACGAGCATGATGTTCATGATGCCGATGCCGCCGACGAGCAGCGAGATGCTGGCGATGCCCGCCAGCAGCGCGGTCATCACATCGGTGGTGGCGGTCATGGGCCTCGGCGATTTCCTGCTGGTTGCGCATGATGAAGTCGTCGTCGCGGCCCTGCTGGATGCGGTGGCGCTGGCGGAGCAGTTCGGCGATGCCGTTTTGCACCTGGGACCATCTGCTCGGCGCTGCGCCTGCGGACGCTTGAAACATGCGCAGCGTGGTCGCGCCGGCAAAGCGCTTCATGCCGGTGGTGTAGGGCACGATGACGACGTCGTCCTGGTCCTGTGCCGACCATGGACGCGCCCTTGGGCGGTGAGCACGCCCAGAACCTTCATGGGCGCGCTGGCGCTCCCGCCGCGCATGCTGATGCGGATGATCTTGCCCACGGGGTCTTCGTCGGGAAAGAGGCTGTCGGCGGTGGTTTTGCCCAGCACGCAGACCTTGGCGGCGGAGCGCACGTCGAGGTCGGTGAACATGGCGCCTTCCGCCAGGTCCCATGGCGCGAATGGTGAGGTAGTCCACGCCTTCGCCCATGACCTGCGGTGCTCCAGTTGTTATTCGCCGGCCGTGATCTGCGCGCCGTTGCGGACTTCCGGGCTGACGGCCAGCGACGCCGGGAACTTCGCTCTGGATCGGCGAGGGCGTCTTCCACCGTGAGCGTGCCGGCGCCGCCGAAGCCGCTGAGAAGACGCCGCTGCGGTTGACGCTGCCGGAGAAGACCTGGATGACGTTCTGGCCGAGGGCGGCGATGCGGGCCTCGACCTGGGCCTTGGCGCCATTGCCGATGCGCGACCATGGCGATGACCGCGCCGACGCCGATGATGATGCCCAGCATGGTCAGCACCGTCCGCATCTTGTTCCGGCGCAGGGCGCGGAAGGCGATTTTGATGATGGCGAAGTAGCGCATGGATTTCAGTTGGCCAGGTTCACGGCCTCTTGTTCCTGCTGCAGTCGGCGCAGTTCGGCTTCCGCGTTCAAGCGGGCCGCCACCGGCGTGTCGCTCACGACCATGCCGTCGCGCATGACGACCATGCGCTTGGTGTACTGGGCGATGTCCAGCTCGTGGGTGACCATGACGATGGTGATGCCCTGGTCGTTGAGCTTCTGGAACACGCCCATGATCTCGATGCTGGTGCGGCTGTCGAGGTTGCCGGTCGGCTCGTCGGCCAGCAGGAGCGACGGGCTGGTTGGCCAGGGCGCGGGCGATGGCGACGCGCTGCTGCTGGCCGCCGGAAAGCTGGTTGGGCTTGTGGTCCGCGCGCTCGGCCAGGCCGACGGTTTCCAGCGCTTTCAAGGCCCGCTCGCGCTGGCTCGCGTCCAGCCAGGCGCTGGCGCGTGTAGAGCATCGGCAGCTCGACATTCTCCAGCGCGGAGGTGCGGGACAGCAGGTTGAAGCCCTGGAAGACGAAGCCGATCTTCTGGTTGCGGATGTCGGCCAGCTCGTCGCGGTTGAGCTGCGAGACGTCAATGCCGTCGAGCAAATACTTGCCCGCCGGTGGGCCGGTCCAGGCAGCCGATGATGTTCATCATCGTGGACTTGCCGGAGCCGCTGGCGCCCATCAGCGCGACGAACTCGCCCTGGAGGATCTCCAGCGACACGCCGCGCACGGCCTGCACCTCCACCTCGCCGGTGTGGTAGGTCTTGTGGATGTCCTGGAGTTTGATGACGGGCTTCATGCCGCTACCTTTATTAGAAGCGACCACGCCCGCCGCCAAAGGGACTGGCTTGTCCGCCGGGCGTGGGGGTCGAAGTGGTTTGCGGTAATTTTAATCCAATGACCACCATGTCGCCCTCGTTCAAGCCGCTGATGATTTCCGTGTTGGAACCGTCATTGATGCCGGTTCGGACGCGGACCGCCTGCGGCACCGGGTCGGCGACCGCCGAGTTGGCCGGCAAAACATAGACGGTGCGGAAGGCGGGTTGCGAACCGCGCGAACCGCCGCCGCGTCCGCCAAAGTCACCGCCGCCAGGGCCACCGCCGGGACCGCCGCGTCCGCGCATCGGCGGCTGCAACACGCCGCTCTGATAGTATCCGCGCAATTTGGTCATGATTTCCGGCGGAATGTCTTCACCGTTCACCCGCATCTGGCCCACGCGCCGCTGCAATTCGTCCGGCGGCTCGTTGCCGGTGAGCGGTGTCTCGTCTCCCGAGGCAGTCAAAGTATTGGTGGCACCGGCTCCGGCGAGGACTGCGGCGGGCGGGGCGTTGGTGGCGAGAGGCTTCGATGCGCCGCTGCCAAACAACCGGGCAAAGAAGCTGGTGTTGGTGGGCTGTTCAGCGGGCCGGAAACGAAAGGCGGCGTTGGGAATCCGCAGCGCGCCGGGACGTTCCGCGGTGATGATGGAGGCGTTGGCGGTCATGCCGGGACGCAGCTTCAATTCGGGATTGCCAACGGCAATGACCGTGTCGTAGGTCACAACGTTTTGCACGGTCGTGGGTGAGTTGCGGATTTGAATGACCTTGCCGGTGAATTTGCCGTCGGGAAACGCGTCCACGGAAAATGTCACGTCCTGGCCTTCCGCGACCATGCCGATGTCCGCCTCCGAAATATTCGCGTCAATCTGCATTTTGGTCAGGTCATTGGCGATATTGAACATCGTCGGCGTGCTGAAGCTGGACGCCACCGTCTGGCCCAGTTCCACCGCGCGCGAAATCACCACGCCGTCCACGGGCGATAAAATTTTACAATAGGCCAGGTTGGCCGTCGCGTTGGTGACCGCTGCCTCCTGGATTTGCACCTGCGCGGACGCCTGCTGCCACTGGGCGAGGGCCGTGTCATAATCGGAACCGGCAATCAAATTGTTGGTGAACAGCTCCGCCGCGCGCTTCAGATTGGCTGTCTGCAACGCCAAATTGGCCTTCACGTTGGCCAGATTGGCCCGCGATTGGTTCAACTGGGCCTCGTAGGTCGAGGGGTCAATCTCCGCAATCACCTGGTTGGATTTCACCACCGAGTTGTAATCCACGTAAAGCTGGATGATGCGTCCGGAAACCTGGCTGCCCACCGTTACATTCAGCACCGGGTTGAGGGTGCCGGACGCGGTGACGGCTTGCGTCAGATCGCCGCGCGTCACGGGCGCGGCTTGATACTGCGGCGCGTCGCTGGCGCCGTGCTTGAAATACCAGACGCCGCCGGCCGCAATCAGGATAATTGCGAAAAGAACCACCAGCCACGTCAACGTGCCGCCGCTTTGCTTTGTTGCCATAAATTTAAATGCAAACGATCTGCCGTTATTGAGATGCGATTGTGACCTGCATGTTACGAAAATTAACCCGTCTGTCCATGTAACTTTCGGTTTGAGCCGGACGCGCCGGGCTTTACAATCCGCCCGTGCCAGAACCGCTCGAACAACTGACCCGACATCTTAACTCCGCGCAGACGCTCGCAGAACCGCAAGTATGGCAGGCGGTCGAGCAACTGGCCAGCGAAAATGTTTCAGCCGAACTGAAGGCCGGGTTTCTCGCCGCGCTCGCAATAAAAGGCGAAACGCCGGGGGAGATAGCCGCCTTCGCCCGCGCGCTGCGCGGCAAATCCTTCCAGCCGCCGCTTGACGCCGAAACCCGCGCCCGCGAAATCCTCGACGTGGTCGGCACCGGCGGCGACCGCTTGAGCACGTTCAACATCTCCACCACCGTTGCCATCCTGTGCGCCGCCGCCGGCGTGACCGTGGCCAAACACGGCAACCGCGCCGTCACGTCGTCCGTCGGCAGCGCGGACGTGATCGAGGCGCTCGGCATTCGTGTGGATTTGACACCGGAGGAGGCCGCGCATTCATTGCGGGAGAAGAATTTCGCGTTTTTATTCGCGCCGAATTTTCATCCGGCCTTCAAACACATCGCGCCCGCCCGGAAACTGTGCGCCGCGCGCGGCCAGCGCACCATATTCAATATCCTCGGCCCGCTGCTGAATCCCGCGCACCCCTCGGCCCTGCTTGTTGGCGTGCCGCGCCCGGAACTCTGCGAAACGATGGCACGCGCGCTGCAATCGCTCGGCGCCCGGCGCGGCATGGTCGTTTGCGGCGAAGTTTCAAACTCCAAGTTTCAAGCTCCAAGTCCTGAAAAAATCGGCACCCGGCAGCCGGCACCCGGCAATTTTCTGGACGAATTGTCCACGCTCGGCGCGAATCACGTCGCGGAATTTTATCAGGAGCGCGGCTTTGCGGTTTCTGGCCTGGCACCCGATAATTTCCCGGTGCAAGCGGCGACGCTGGCGGATTTGCGCGGCGGCGACAAAGGTGTGAACGCGGAAATCATCCGGCGCATTTTACGCGGCGACGAGCGCGGGCCCAAACGCGACGCGGTGCTGCTCAACGCCGGCGCGGCGCTGTTCGTTGCGGGCAAAACAAAATCGGTGGCGGAAGGCTGGGTTCTGGCCGGCGAAACGATTGACGGCGGTCGCGCACACGCGAAACTCGTGGAACTGGCAGCGTGAGGAAAACTGGTTGAACAAGTGCGCTCCCGTTTTATCTGCCGTTTCTACAACGCCTCCGGCTTTTTGCTCCGGGCTTCGGCAAGGGCCTCCTCTTTCGCTTCGAGCGCGGCGTAGTGAAGTCCCAGGTTGTGCTGAGCGGTCTTGTCGCCCTGCCGCGCCGCGCGGATGAACCACTTGACGGCCTCCTGCTGGTCTTTTTCCGTGCCGCGCCCCGTTTGGTAGCACAGGCCGAGATTGCATTGCGCCGGGGCGCATTCCTGTTCGGCGGCGGCGAAATACCACCGGACGGCCTCCCGGGAATCCTGCGGGACGACCTGGCCGGCCTCGTAAAAAACGCCGAGGTTGAACTGCGCCTGCGGATAGCCCCGTTCCGCCGATTCGCGATACCATTTGACCGCCTCGGCGAAATTTAGCGTCACGCCCCAGCCGTTTTCATAAAGCAGGCCGAGGTTGAATTGCGCCGCCGGGTCGCCCTGTTCCGCCGCCTCGCGCAGCCACTTGGCCGCCTCGCCGAATTCCTGTGGCACGCCCGCGCCGTTCAAATAGCAGACGCCGAGGTAACACTGCCCGACCGGATCGTTCTGTTCCGCCGAGCGGCGGATCCACTTCACGGCTTCCTGAAAATCCTGCGTCACGCCCTGGCCGTTTTGGAAGCACACACCCAGATAGCATTGCGCCTGCGGGTCGCCTTCCTCGGCGGCCGCGCGCATTGCTTCAAATGTTTCCCATGTGCGCCGGTTGGTCATCGTGCAAAGTTGAAAATCCGCTGAACGGACACCCATGCCAAAGGTATATTCAAACCGCGCTAATTCAAGCCGCAAAATCAAATATCCGGAACCAGGATTGGGCTTTCCGATTCCATTCTGGCTTCTGTTTTCCGGCTTCTGTATTCTGCGGCCATGGCAACTTTATTGAATGTCGGCTTCATCGGCGCGGGCAAAATGGCCGCCGCGCTGGCCAGGGGTTTCATCCGCGCCGAACTCGTCACGCCCAGGGAAATCACGGCCAGCGACCCGCATGAGGCCGCGCGGAAAAACTTCGCCGGCGAAATCGGCGCGAAAACCACCGCGTCAAACGCCGATGTGGCCAGGTTCGCCGACGTTTTGTTTCTGGCGACCAAGCCCGATCAAGTCTCCGCCGCGCTCGCGGAGATTAGCGGCGCGCTCACGAAACGGCATCTGCTCATCTCCATCGCCGCCGGCGTGACACTGGCGAAGCTCGAAGGTGCTTTGCCCGCCGGGGCGCGTGTCATCCGCGTGATGCCCAACACGCCGGCGCTCGTCGGCGCGGGCGCGTCGGCGTTCGCGCTCGGCAAATCCGCGACCGCCGCGGACGGAGAACTGGCGAAGAAACTTTTGTCCGCCGTCGGCGTGGCGCTTCAGGTGAAGGAATCGCTGCTCGATGCCGTGACCGGCTTGAGCGGCAGCGGCCCGGCTTACGTTTATCAATTCATCGAGGCGTTGAGCGACGGCGGCGTGGCGTCCGGCCTGCCGCGCGACATTGCGACGAGGCTCGCCGCGCAAACGGTTTTGGGCGGTGCGAAGATGGTTTTGGAAACCGGCCAGCATCCCGGCGCGCTCAAGGATCAGGTGACCAGCCCCGGCGGCACGACGATCGAAGGGTTGCACGAACTGGAAAAAGGCAAAATGCGGGCCGCCGTGATGAGCGCCGTCCGCGCCGCGACGGAGAAGTCGAAGAAGCTGGGGCAGGGATGAGTCTCAATATGAAACATATTAGGCTGCAAACCAAGCCGGCCATTAATTCTTAGGGCGCATCCGTATGCCACGACAATTCGACACGGTAGTCCGTTATTTGAGCATTATTTCTACCATCATTACCTTCGTTGCGCTTTTCGGTTGTGTTGTCTGGCTGAGCGCCCGAACGCGAAAGAAAAAACTCACAAAAATGCGGATTGCTGGTTATGCTCTGATCCTGACTCTTCCTGTGTCATGGATTCCAGTGAATATGTGGCTAGAACGCCACGATTCGGCATTGCTTTCGGCGGTAATAAATGGGGATGTTTCGGCAGCGCGCAAAGCGTTCAATGAGGGTGGTAATGTAAAAATGGAAATCCGACGGCATTTTACTTTGCTTCAAATAGCAGCTCGTCAGGGGAGTGTTGATATGGCCAGACTGCTGGTCGAACATGGTGCTGACGTGACAGCTTCCAACGATGATGGCGACACCGCGTTCAAAATTGCACTTGCGAATAAGCACCCAGACATGGCCAATTATTTACAGTCATTGATTGAATCAAACCATACAAACCGTTCGCCCTAACATGAGGGGAGGCAGCAAATCAAACCCACTTCGTTATTTGGGAATTAGATCCTGCCCCCCCCCGCTTCCTTTCCCGCCGCGCGAACGGCTGCGCGAACGGCTTGCGGCCAAGTTAGAATGGCGTTATGTTCAGGCCATGATTGAAGCGGTAGAAATAGAGCGCATGAGTTTTTCCGAACGGCTGCAGGCGATGGAATTGCTCTGGCGTTCGATGTCCGCCGAGCCGGCCAAGCTGGAATCACCGGCCTGGCACAAACCAGTTTTGCAGCAGCGCCTTGCCAAAGTTGAGTCGGGCAAAGGCGGATTTCTCACGCTCACCCAACTCAAGAAGCGTCTCACCAAACGCCCCGTGTGAGACCTGAATTCTGACACGCCGACAAAACTTGCCCCGCTGATGCCGTGGCGGATAAGCTTGCGCGATGCGGTTGCTTGACCGATACCTGTTCCGCGAATTGCTCGCGCCGCTGGCGTATTGCCTCGGCGGGTTTCTCGTATTCTGGATTTCGTGGGACCTGTTCAACGAGCTTCAGGAAATGCAGGACCGCAAACTGCACCTGCTGGACGTGCTCGAATACTCGGCGGCGATGACGCCGGAGTTTCTGGCGACCATCCTGCCCATCGCGCTGCTGCTGGCGCTGCTCATCGCGCTCGCCGGCCACGCGCGCCACAACGAAATCACCGCCATGCGCGCGGCGGGCGCGAGCCTGTGGCGGATTTGCATTCCGTATTTCATCACCGGGCTGGCGTTGTGCGCCGTGCTGTTCGCGTTGAACGAATACCTCGTGCCGCGCGCCGCGGAATGGGCGTGGCAAATCAAAACCCGCCACGTCCAAAAACCGGGCGACGCGGCGGGGCAGAACAAGTTTCGCGGCTTCAAGAACAGCCCGGCAGCACCGTTTGTGGAAGTTTGATGAGTATCGCGCCCGGACCGCCGAGATGGTGAATCCCACCGTCAGCCGAAACCCTGCCGGACGGCACGTGTGCGGGAATTGCGCGCGTCGCGGGCGGCGTTCACGAACGGCGCGTGGACGTTTTTCAACGCGAGCGAGAAGGAATTCGTCGCAGCCAGCGAAAAGCGTGCCGATCGTTGCCGCTGCTGCAAACCAACGTGCTGGCGATGCCGGAGTTCAAGGAAACACCGCATCAAATTGAAGTGGAAATGAAAATCAGCGCCTACGAGGGCATCGGGAAACACAAGGCGGACATTTCCATCGCGGACATTTTGTCGCACTTGCGGTTCAAGCCGGGCGGCTCGTCGCGCGGCGATTCGGGCTGGCTGCTCACGGAGTTGAACTCGCGTCTGGCCGCGCCGTGGACGTGCCTGGTGGTGGTGCTCATTGCCATTCCGTTTGGCGCGGCGATCCGGCCGGCGGAGTCTGTTCACGGGAGTGGCGGGCAGCCTTTTCATTTGCTTCGCCTATTTTCTGATTCAAAAAGCCAGTTACGCTTTTGGCGTGGGCGGCCATCTGCCGGGCTGGCTGGCGGCGTGGCTGCCGAACCTGGTTTTCGGGTTCGCCGGGCTTTGGCTGATGGCGAGGGTGAAATGAAGAATTGTGAAAACATCCAACAACCAACACCCAACATCGAACATCCAATTTGATTTGGCGCGGCTCGTGGGCTGCATTGGATGTTGGGTGTTCGATGTTGAATGTTCGAATGTTCCAACTTCCGTGAGCAACGAGACGACAAAACTCAGACCCGCGCTTCGAGCGGCTGAACCTGCTCTATCAGGTCAGCAACGTCATTCATTCCACGCTCGAGCCGATGGAGGCGCTGCAGTTGATCGTGAGCGAGGCCGTCCGGCTCATGCGCGCGTCGTCCGGCTCCGTCGTCCTGATCAATCCCACTTCCGGCCTGCTGGAAATCCACGCCTCGCACAATCTGCCGGCGTCGGCGACCCGGCTGAAATTGCGCGTCGGCGAAGGCATCACCGGCTGGGTCGCGCGCACGGGCAAACCGGCCCGCGTCGGCGACGTGACACGTGACGCGCGCTACATCGAGGCGCGGCACGGCGTGAAATCAGAACTGGCCGCGCCGCTGGAAGTGAACGGCGAGGTGCGCGGCGTGCTGAATGTGGATTCGGACCGCGCGGACGCCTTCAGCGCGGACGACCAGGAATTGCTTCAGGAACTGGCGGTGCAGGCGGCCAGGGTGATTCGCAACACCTGGCTTTATGAGCAATTGCGGCTCAAGGCGGGGCTGTTCGAGGCGCTGGCCAGCGTGAGCCGGACGATCAATTCCACGCTGAACCTGGACGAGGCGCTGCGCGCCATCACGCGCGAGGCCTGCCAGCTCATGCGCGCGCGGACGTGCTCGCTGATGATGCTGGATGAAAGCCGCGAGTGGCTCGATTTGCGCGCGAGCCACGGGGCGGGCGAGGCGTATCTGAAAAAACCGCGGTTGAGCGCTGCGGAAAGCGTTCTGGGCGTCGTCGTGCGGCGTAAAAAACCGTTGCAGGTGCCGAATGTGCAGACGGACTCGCGTTATCAAAACGTCGAGGTCGCGCGGCGCGAAGGACTGGTGTCGCTGTTGAGCGTGCCGCTGATTTTTTCCGGGCAGGCAATTGGCACGTTAAGCATCTACACGGGTCAGCCATATCATTTTTCCGACGAGGAAATCCGCATCCTGGGCGCGCTGGCGGAGCTGTCGGCCATTGCAATTGAAAAGGCCCGGCTTTATGAGCGCGTCGTGGACGTGGAGGAGCAGTTGCGCCAGAACGAAAAACTGTCCGCGCTCGGCCTGCTCGCCGCCGAGGTCGCGCACGAAATCCGGAATCCGCTGACGGTGATGAAACTGCTGTATCACTCGCTGGACCTGAAATTTCCCGACGGCGACCCGCGCGCGAAGGACGCCCGGATCATTGAATCGAAAATTGAGCACCTGAACAAAATCGTGGAGCAGATTCTCGCCTTCGCTCGGACGACGGAGCCGAAGTTCGCGCCGGTGAATTTGAATGAGCTGGTGGATGAACTGGGATTGCTCGTGCGGCACAAGCTGGCGAACCAGGGCGTGCGGCTGATGCGCCGGTTGCAGCCGGATTTGCCCGCTGTCATGGGCGACGCGCCGCAACTGGAACAGGCGTTTTTGAATCTCATTCTTAACGCCGCCGAAGCCATGCCGGAGGGCGGCACGCTCACCATCAAATCACAGGTTGTCCGTTCACGGCGCGGTGATACCTGTCCAACGGAAATCGCGGTGGAATTCAAGGACACCGGAGGCGGCATGGATGAAGAGATGCAAAAACGGGTTTTCACGGCGGTTTTGAGCACGACAAAAGCAGGCGGAACGGGCTTGGGCCTGGCCATCGTCGGGCGCATCATCGAGACGCATCGCGGCAGCATCCGCATCAAATCCCGGATGGGTCATGGGACAACCATTCTCATCAGCCTGCCGGTGAAGTAGGGCGGCTCCCTCATATTCCAAGCGTATTTTGCAGGCCAACATTCCAATGGTCAGCCCTGTTCCCTTGGCGCCTCCCGCTGAAAGCGGGCAAGAGGGTAGTGTCCTAATTTGGACACTTGATTTTAGCCTCTCAATTTTGTTTGGTGATTTTTGAGTCTTTTCGGTAGGATAGATACCGACAATTTAGCGGAGCGGTAAGGGCAGCCAGAAATTGCAACATTTCGTTTAGAAGCTCCTTGCCATGCTCACGCCCAAGTGGGCGTGTGGCTTGGCGCATTCTTCTAAAGGGCGTTGCAACCCTCTGGCTGGGTGTGTGGGCTGCACGCCTTTTTTCTTTCCGCCCAGAAAGCGAACCATGAATGTCGTTGCGAACGAATCCAAGGGCACCTGCCAGCGTTGTGGTGAGCACATTGTCTTTCCGGCTGAAATGCAGAACCAGAATGCCGATTGTCCTCACTGTGGACTTGAAACGACTCTCATTCCCTTGCGAGTGCGGAAAGCTGATCCGCAGCCTGCGGCACCCATGGAAACCCCCATGAGTGATGGCATGGTGGTTTTTGCTATATTGATGGCGATTGTCGCGCCCATAATTGGGCTCCTGCTGGGTGTGTGGATGCTGGCTAAGAAGCGCGATGGCTGGGGAACGGTCTGCATCGTCGTGAGTTTGATCTTTGGTGTTATCGAATGGGCACTGTTCACACAACATTGAAAGGAAAATTATGCCAAACAAGGAAGAATGGATGGACGCCGAAATGATGGTGGAGAATCAAACGGGTAAATCGTCAGCCCGAACACCGGAAGAGGGTGTTAAAATCATGGAGACGCGCTTGCGCATCTTGCGCGAACGGGAGGAGAAAATTCGCACTGGTCATCATTTTGCTGATGAAGCGCTACGCGAAAAAAGCCTGATTGAAATCGGTCGCGAAATCCGGGATGCTAAAAGCCAATTGAAGCATTACCAAACCCAAATCGAAGGAAGAAATTGATGAGCTGGGGTGTCCGTGATCTTCGGGTTGGTGGTCGTTATATGACATGCGGCGACCATCTCATTCGCACGATAACGGCAATCGAGTGGGAAGATGTTTGCTATGTGGATCAATGCGGACCATCAAGGTGCAAGAAAACCACATTTGTAAAAAGGTGCTACCGTCTTGCGACTGATGCAGATGTCGCCGCACAATCAGGAACGTCATTGCCAGACGCAAAATTTAATCGGGCTGCCGCGAATCAACTGCTCGAAATTATTCTTCATGCGCAGAACCAACTCACCCTTTGGACTGTGACTTTGCGGCAGGCTGCGCAACATTACGAAGCCGCTTTGACGCCAAGCCAAAAGGAGGCTCTAAAAGCAGCAATAACAGATTGTTCAAGTCTCGAAAGGCGTCTCGCGCCATGTCGAGATGCTCTAACAAAATAGCCGCATCTTCTGGTGTTAAATGGCCACCCTGGCGATGGATGTCGTCAGGGTGTTTCAATTCTTCAATTGGTTTTCTTGGATGGTTCATATTATTTTCTTGCATTTTTCCTGAAATCGGCTTGGCAGCAGGTGTCAGTGAGATTGGACTCACTGATTGGCCTGAAATGCCAACGCTGTGATTACAGACGTATTTACCGTCCATGCCTGCCGGAGTTCCGGCGCCTTCCAGCGAGGATTTCAAGGTGTGGGCGGTCTTTGTTTTTGGGCGAAAGGCGGATGTCCGCGCTTGATTGGAAACGTAAAAGTGGGTCGAGTCGGCATACCGCTACGCGTTACCCTTTTTATAAGATGGTAAGAGTCACAGCGCCGCAGTGACGCCGAAACTGTGCGCGCGGAAATAAAACGGCGGAAGTGGTGAGCTTTTGAACTGGCAAAGCCACTTCCGCCGCAGGCAAATATCAGTGGGGTTAGCAGGTTGCCGCACGGTCGGCCCTACACCCACCAGCGGTCGGTTCAAGTCCGACTAACTCCACCAAAGATGCCCAAAGTGTATTAAACGCTTGATTGTCTGTCGAGTTTTTTCGACCGGACTTCACTGGCGATGCCGACTTTTACTGCCGCTTCCGGCGAATCCACCGGCGGTAGTTCCAGCACCGTGATGAACTTTTCGTGTTCATCGTGCTTGCCGTCGGCCCGGCTCCAGGCATAGCAGGTCTTGGCTTTGGGGTGGTCGCGCAGCGCGAACACCTCGACTTCGCCATCCCATATCAGCCGGCCTTGAAAATACTCCGTCACCGGCACGCTGCGAACATGAACGGCGTCGCAGTTGTGCAGGTGCTGAACGGTCAATTGCAGCCGTTCAAGATATGGGCGCTTGTTCGCCACTCTCTCGAATCAAATCTTCAGTTGTCCAAATCCTTTGGGCAACGCCAGCGGCCATCGCCGGCGTCATCCGCAGGGTGCTGTGAATCTTCACGAAATTGTAATAAGCAAAATGCAGGGCCACAGCGGCCTCAAAATTTTCCAGTTTTTTGCTGAAAGCGTTGGTCAACCGCGTCAGGCGTCGGCAGTGCATCCGCATTGTCAGGTTCTGGCGTTCGACGTAGGATGTGGAAATCTTCTTGGCATCCGGTTTGCCAAACACGACGGTTTTGGTGACGGAGACCACTTCCGGCGGGCTATACTTGCCTTCGGGATACAAGTTACTCGACGAGTAGGTTTTTACGATCTGGCCGTAATCCACCGCCGAACCGAAGCCGCGTTCAATGGCATCTGGATAAGCCGCCAGCGAGTCGGTTGAGACTTGGACCTTGTGCTTCAATCGTCGCGCCAGGTCTTCCAGAAATGTGTTTGCGGTGTAGCTGTCGCGTTTGCCGACTGCATGGGCTGGCACGAGCTTGGTGTCGGCATCAATTGCGACGAATGTCCAGACATCGCCGCGTCCCTGGGATCGGTCCCGCCGTTTTGCATTGCGCTGTTTCTTGCCGACGAATCCCCAGATTTCATCAATCTGGATGGTTTTGCAGTCCAGATTGACCATGAGGCGGTCGAGCAACGTCTGACAGCCGTGGCCAACGCGCAGGCCGAGGCGCATGATGGTGTCGCGGTGGACGCCTGTCATGCGCTCAACGGAGCGGATACTGACTCCTTCAGCGAGGGCTGAAATAGCTGCCAGCTTTTTGTCAAAAGGCAACATGTTTGCCATACGCGATAATGGGATATTATTTGAGGGGACATTGAAAGTCGAAAATGCCAACAAAGTCAAATTAGGACACTACCGGCAAGAGAGGCTTGTTGACACCAGAGTTTGGATTTGATAGGGTCGCCGCATGCTTGGTGAGTCCGAAAACCGATTCGCTCCTTCACCCACGCAGCGCCCGGCGCAAGCGGGGGCGCGAAAAGCGAATCCCCATCCGTTATAAACGAACTTATGAAGAAACTATTGTATATATTGCTCGCACTTGTCTGTTACAAAACCGAGGCGGCGAATCCTGTGCTGACGATTGAAGGCGGACAGGTTCAAGGCGTCAAAGCCAATATCAAAGGCGTGACTGTTTTTCGCGGAATTCCGTATGCGGCACCGCCGATTAAAAATCTCCGCTGGAAGGCGCCGCAGCCGGTGGTGCCATGGAAGGGAGTGAAAATTGCCGATAGATTCGGGCATCCCGGTTATCAGGCTGTTCACTATCCCGGCGGCTATACCACCGAATGGGGTTATGGAGATGAGTCGCCTTATAGCGAGGACTGCCTCTACTTGAATGTCTGGACAAAAGCTCCGGGTAAAACTGACAAGAAGCTTCCGGTGGCGCTCTGGATTCACGGCGGCGGTTACCGGGAAGGATGGGGTTCTGAACCCGAGTTTGATGGACAGGAGTGGGGAAACAAAAACGTCGTGCTGGTGTCCTTCAACTATCGTCTCGGCGTTTTCGGATTTCTGACACATCCTGAACTTTCAAAGGAAAGCCCCAATCACGTTTCAGGCAACTATGGCATCCTCGACCAGATTGAAGCGCTCAAATGGATCAAGAAGAACATCGCCCAATTTGGCGGTGATCCGGACAACGTCATGATTTTTGGCCAGAGCGCGGGTGCGGGCAGCGTAAAAGTCCTCTGCGAATCTCCCCTGGCCAAGGGCTTGTTCAACAAAGCCATCATCATGAGCGGTGGTGGTATGGCAACACCCGGCGGTCGCAGCGGCGGTCCTGGTCGCGGCGGATTCGGTGGTCCCGGTGGCGCTGCCGGCCCCGGCGGTCCTGGTGGGCCCGGTGGTGGCGGCGGACCCGGCGGTCCGGGCGGTCCAGGGGGTGCCGGCGGTTTCGGCGGTTTTGGGCCCCCTCTGACGCTTGAACAATCTGAGCTTCAGACCAAGGAAATCATGGATTGGGCGGGCCTGACCAATCTTGACCGGATGCGCGCCGCTTCCACGGAAACCATTTATACGGTTGGCAGTCTTTACACCGCAGTTACCGGGAAACGCACCCGCATGACCGGTGCGCCGATCGTTGACGGTTATGTTTCGCTCCGGAGCTTCGATGCTGCCGCGACGAACAATACACTGGCAAATGTTCCGTATATGATTGGTTACACCCTGAACGACATGCAGAACATGTCTGCAGGCATCGCCGCATTTGCCCTGAACCGGGAGAAAGTAGGCGACAAGGTTTACGCCTACGAATTTGCCCGCCCGCTTCCAACCGATGGCCGGGACAACGTGCTCAAGGGGGCATTCCACTCTTCAGACCTGTGGTATGTATTCAAGTCTCTCAAGCATAGCTGGAGACCCAACACCGCAGGCGACTGGCAACTGGCAGAAGTTGAGCTGACTGCCTGGTCCAACTTTGCCAAGAACGGTGATCCCAACGGCAAGAATGGCGGCAAGTGGATCCCCTACACGAAGGAGAATCCCAGGTTCATGGTTTTCAAACTCGATGCCAAGGATAAGGAGAATTCCGGAATGGGCGATCCTCAGTAGCACCGTAGCAATTCCATTTTCGAGGAATTCAGGGGACGGGGCAGTGGAGAGGTCAACGGCGGGCCGTATAGGCTGGCCGGACGAAAGAGAGCCGACTGCGGACACTCCGCCACCGTTGACCCGCGCAAAGTTTGCCGAACTGCTGGGGGGGAGTGGAAAGGCTATCAGCTTGGGCACCGTCAAATAGCGGGCAGAGCTGAATTGACCTGACCCCGAAAAACTGGACGCAACAAAATGAGAGTTCTGCTGCGAAAAGGAAGGCGGCCGACGGTACTGTTGCTTTTGAGGGGCGCGAGGGCAACGCCAAACGGGTTCAACAGGTCACGCGAAAGGAAGGGTTGCATGTCAATCGCCGGCAACGAATACTGCGGCTGCTCGGTATTTCGACGGCGGAGCGGCAACGGGCTGACGGGGCCAATCACGTCTGGAGCTGGGACTTTGTGCTGGACCAGACAGAGAATGGCATGCGCATTCGAGTGCTGACGTTGACCGATGAACACACGCGGGAATGTCTGGCGGGGTATGTGGAATGGAGCGAAACGTGGCAGAAACGGGCCCGTCCTGAAACAGGCCAGTTCTTACTTTTTGACAGTTTTGCGTCCATATCGCTTCGTTGGCCAGGCAGTTTGATACATTCTTCTTGCTTCCCATCTGCAACCGTAGCGCAATCCATTTCAACGTCATAATGCTTCTCGCCTCAACCGCAATGCAATCTTCACCTGCTCCGACAATACGATCCCCATTCTCCTTTTGCTTTCGGGCCAGGGGACAACCATTCGCATCAACCTGCAGGTGAAGCAGGTAAACCGTGGTTTTGGTCGGAGTTGCAAAATTTTCTTTCCCGCGCGCCAATGCGGCGTTGTGGTGGAAATCCTTTGTGCTATCTTCCTGCTCTGACTCGTCGGCGCAGTTTATCCGGCGGGGTTTCTGTTTTATGAATTACTCAAAACTGGAATGGTGGGAGCGGTTCCAAAAATATTACACCGGGTTTCCTGAAATCGGCCTGGCGGTGGATTTGAGCCGGATGAATGTGGATGACGCGTTCTTTGCCGCGATGGAGCCAAGAATGCAAAAGGCGTTCGATGACATGGCGGCGCTGGAGTCGGGCGCCATCGGCAATCCCGACGAAAACCGCATGGTGGGCCATTATTGGCTGCGGAATCCATCGCTGGCGCCAACGCCCGAAATCCGCCTGGAAATCGAGGAGGCCGTGCTCCGAATCAAGGATTTTGCCGCCAAAGTTCATTCAGGCGACGTTCACGGTGCCGGAGGTTCGTTCAAAAATTATCTTCTCATCGGCATCGGCGGCTCCGCGCTAGGGCCGCAATTTGTCGCGCACGCCTTGGGTGATCCTAGAACAGACAAATTGAAGCCGTTTTTTTTTGACAACACCGATCCGGACGGCATGGAACGCGTTTTGGCAAACATCGGCGCTGATTTGAACCGGACGCTTTGCATTGTGATTTCCAAATCCGGCGGCACAAAGGAAACGCGCAACGGGATGTTGATTGCCGAAGATGCTTTCAAACGCGCCGGACTCGATTTTGGCCGGCACGCCGTTGCCATTACAACCCACAGAAGTGAATTGGACAAACGGGCTGCGGCCAGTCAATGGCTTTTGCGTTTCCCTATGTGGGATTGGGTGGGTGGCCGAACCAGCGAACTGTCTCCTGTGGGGCTGCTCCCGGCAGCACTTCAAGGAATTGATATAAAAACTTTATTGCAAGGTGCTTGTGAATGTGACAACGTTACACGAAGCAGAAATGTGAAGGCAAACCCTGCCGCGCTGCTTTCATTGGCTTGGTTTGCGTCCGGTAACGGTAAAGGAGTTAAGAACATGGTCATTTTACCATATAAAGACCGATTAGAGCTGTTTTCCAAGTATCTTCAACAGTTGATAATGGAATCTCTTGGCAAAGAGCATGACAAGGACGGTAAAGTCGTTAATCAGGGGATAGTTGTTCTTGGAAACAAGGGGGCAACGGACCAGCACTCATACGTTCAACAACTAAGGGATGGACTGAACAATTTCTTTGTCATGTTTATAGAGGTCCTGAAAGACGAGGGCAAACAAAGCCTGATGGTTGAACCTGCGGTGACGAGTGGAGATTATTTGCACGGATTTTATCTAGGAACCCGCCAGGCTTTGACTGAAAAAGGCCGTGAATCTGTTACAATTAGCGTTAACGAAGTGTCAGAATTCACCATCGGGACGTTGATTGCCTTGTTTGAGCGGGCTGTTGGATTTTATGCTTCACTCGTCAACGTCAATGCCTACCATCAACCAGGAGTGGAAGTTGGCAAGAAGGCCGCCAGTAAGGTCATTCTAACCCAATGTCAAATTTTGGAATACCTTTCCAAGCAATCTGGCAAGGCTTTCAACGTCGTAGAAATTGGCAATGCGATCGGAGCGGGCGACGAAAGCGAGAACATTTTCAGGGTTTGTGAACATTTGGCCGCAAATCAACGAATAGTTATTCACAAGTCATTTGACGATAATGTTTTAAATAATAAGTATTCGGCGGCTTAATCCAATGTTTGTTTATCCAAAACAATACGATGTCATCGTAATTGGTGCTGGCCATGCCGGAATTGAGGCTGCATTGGCAGCAGCTCGCATGGGCTGTCAGACCTTGTTGCTTACCATGAACGCCGATTCCATTGGCCAGATGTCCTGCAATCCAGCCATCGGCGGCCTTGCAAAGGGGCATCTGGCTCGGGAGATTGACGCCTTGGGCGGTGAGATGGGTAAAGCTACGGATATGGCCGGATTACAATTCAGAATGTTGAATACAAAAAAGGGGCCGGCGGTCTGGGCACCGCGGGCGCAGTGCGATAAGAAGGCCTATCAATTCCGAATGAAGTGGGTTTGTGAGGCGGAACCAAATTTGGATGTCAAACAAGGCCAAACATCCAAGATTTTACACAAAGACGGATTTGCTTTCGGGGTGGAAACGACGATGGAAGTCCAATACACCGCCAAGACTGTCGTCATCACAACCGGAACATTTCTACGAGGTCTGATGCACATAGGCTCAAGTCAGCAATCGGGTGGGCGAGCCGGCGATTCAGCCTCAATGGGACTTTCGGCGTCGCTCAAGGAGGTTGGGCTCGATCTTGGACGGCTGAAAACGGGCACCCCACCGCGACTCTTGCGCCGATCCATTGACTTCTCCAAAACACAAAGTCAACCAGGAGACGACCCGGTTCCCTACTTTACATATTGGAAAGATGATTTGTTCCACGTGGAACAGTCGAGACCAAAGCCGATTCATAATGAGCGCTCAATTGGTAAATATCCACCCGGATCTATTCTTGATAGAATCAATGAACAACTTCCTTGTTATATTACTTATACAACCGAGCAGACTGCCCTATTAATCCGTCAAAATCTCCATAAATCGCCTCTATATTCTGGGAAAATCGAAGGTGTTGGCCCAAGGTATTGCCCGTCTATCGAAGATAAAATCGTCAAGTTTCCAGAAAAGGGGCGGCACCAGATTTTCCTCGAGCCGGAAGGGATCGAGACTGATGAATTTTATGTGAACGGCTTTTCAACCAGCTTGCCGTATGAGGTCCAGGTGGACCTCGTTCGCACCATTATCGGATGTGAGAACGCCGAAATTATGCGCCCCGCTTATGCGGTGGAATACGACTTCGTTTTCCCGACGCAACTGCATCCTTCACTCGAAACAAAAGCCTGCCGCAACCTCTTTCTGGCCGGTCAGATCAACGGGACCTCTGGTTATGAAGAAGCCGGGGCGCAGGGGCTTTTGGCTGGCATCAATGCGGGCCGGCGAGTAAAAGGACTCGGCCCCGTTGTATTGCGGCGGAACCAGGCATACATTGGCGTTTTGATAGACGACTTGATCACCAAAGGGACAGCCGAGCCTTACCGGATGTTCACGTCGCGTGCCGAATACCGCCTGCTGCTTCGCCAAGATAATGCTGACTTGCGGCTTTCAAAGCTCGGTTATGAAATTGGACTTTTGCCCGAGCGCAATTTCCTGAAATTCCAAGCAAAGGAAATCGCCATTATAAATGAAATAAATCGTTTATACAAAACATATTATGAATCAAGTTCATTGGCGAGAATTCTATCGAGACCCGAAGTGAACTACAAGGACTTGCCGAATGGAACTAACGGTTTGTCTGACGAGGTTGTTGAGCAAGTCGAGATTGCCATCAAATACGCCGGTTACATAGACCGTCAGGAACTGGAGGTGGAGAAATTCAAGACTCTGGAAGACAAGACAATTCCCCATGGCTTTGATTTTGCGACCGTTCCCAGCCTCCGCCCGGAAGCACGACAGAAGCTCACCAAAATTCGCCCCGCGACCATCGGTCAGGCCGCCCGAATATCCGGGGTCTCACCTGCGGATATAAGCATCCTCATGGTTTGCCTGAAGCGCTGGGGCGCGACAAATGGCCGGAATGGCGAATCAGAAAATGGCAATATTTGCAGCGCCCACGGGCCGGAACTTGAAGCGCAGGAGGCTGGTTTTGAAGAAGAGAATTAAATCCGCATCCGCGAATTTCATTGTTTGACCTGCTCCGGCGCATGGCCTATACTCGCGCTCCTTTTTAAATGAAAATTGTAGTTTGCGATCCAATTTCACCGAAGGGCATAGCCCTGTTGCAACAACGGCCGGAATTTCAAGTCGTCGTCCTGCCCAAACGGCTGGCCGAGGCTGAACTGCTGCCGCTCGTCGCCGACGCGACGGCGCTCGTCGTCCGCTCGGAAACAAAAGTCACCAAAAAAATCATCGAATCGGCGAAACAACTGCGGGTCGTCGGGCGCGCCGGCGTGGGCGTGGACAACGTGGACGTGGAAGCCGCCACGCAGCACGGTATCGTGGTGATGAACACCCCCGGCGGCAACACGGTGACGACGGCGGAATTGAGTTTTGCGATGCTGCTCGCGCTCGCGCGCAAGGTGCCGCAGGCGCACGCAACAATGGTTTCCGGCAAGTGGGACCGCAAACTGTTTCAAGGCATCGAGCTGTCCGGCAAAACGCTCGGCATACTCGGCATGGGACGCATCGGCACGGAAGTCGCCAAACGCGCAAAGGCGTTCGGCATGAATGTCATCGCCTACGATCCCTATTTGACCGAAGACCGAGCGAAGGCCGTCGGCGCTGAATTCGCGGCGGAAGTGGATGACGTTTATCGCATCGCGGATTTCATCACCGTCCACATGCCGGTTACGGCGGAGACGAAGCACATGCTCAACACGTCCGCTTTTGCCAAGATGAAGCCCGGCGTGCGCATCGTGAATTGCGCCCGCGGCGAAATCATTGCCGAAGCGGACCTGCTCGGAGCGCTGGAATCGAATAAAATTGCCGGCGCTGCGCTGGATGTTTACGCGATTGAACCGCTGCCCGCCGACCATCCCTATCGCAAGCAGCCCAATCTGATTCTCACGCCGCATCTCGGGGCGAGCACGAGCGAAGCGCAGGAAAAATGTGGCATCGAAGTCGCCGAAGTCCTCGCCGGCTACCTGCTCACTGGCGAAGTCCGCAACGCGGTGAACCTGCCGTATCTGGACGCGAAGACCTACGAGCAGGTGAAGCCGTATCTGCCGCTCGGCGAGGCGCTGGGCAAATTGGTGGCGCAGCTCTCGCCGCCGGGCGCGGACCGCCTTTACATCACCTACGGCGGCCACGCGCGGCTGCTGCCGAACATTGACCCGGTGACGCGCGCGGTGCTGCGCGGCTTTCTGGCGAACAGCAACCTCAAGGACGTGAACAACGTGAACGTCCGCTCGGTCGCCGCGAGCATTGGCATCACCGTCGAGGAAAAAAAATCGGACGAGCCGGTCACATTCAACGAATGGGTGCATGTGCAGGTCTTCGGCGGCGGACAGAAATTAATTTCGGCGGGCGGCACTTTTTTCGGTTCGCCGAACAACCCGCGCATCGTGCGGCTGTTCAGCACGCCGGTGGAAATTCCCGTCAGCGGCACGCTGCTGCTGTTGAACAACAAGGACCGTCCCGGAATCGTGGGCTATCTTGGAATGCTGCTGGCCAAACACAAGGTCAACATCGCCAACATGAGCCTGGCGCGCGACACGGCGGGCGGGCTGGCCCTGACGGTGTTGAATCTCGACAGCGCGCCGCCTCAAGCCGTTCTGGAGGAGCTGAATAAAGACAGTGACATCACCAATGTGAAAGTGGTAATTTTGTGAACATAATCCTGAAAATGCAGTCAAACAAAAACATGAATATTAAAACGAAAACGATTTTTTCCGCGGCGCTGGCCGCTGCGGTGTTCGGCACGATTGCCGCCATTGCCGCGACTGAAAACGCCGGCACGCCGGTCACGCCTCCCGCTCCCGCCGCAGTTAATGCCGCGACCAATGCAATGCCGGCGGACTTGGTGACGAAGCTTTTTGGCGATCCGGTCATCGCCAAGGGCAAGGGTGTCGAAGTGAAGCGCAGCCAGTTGGACGCTGAAATCCTGCGCGTCAAAACCTCGAACGCCGCGCAGGGACGGGAGATTACACCGGAGCAAATCAGCGGCGTCGAGCCGCAGTTATTGAACAGTTTGATTGTCCGGCAGCTTGTGCTGGCAACAGCCACGGCGGCGGACAAGGCCAAGGGCAAGGAGGAATTCGATAAAGTCGTGCAGCAGTTGAAATCAAATGGGAGCCTGACGGACGCGCAATTTGAGCAGCAGCTCGACAAGCAGTTGAAATTGCTGAATATCACCAAGGAACAGTGGGAGACGGAAGGCATCGGCCAGACCACGATGCTCGCCGCATTGAAACGCGAGCTGAACGTCGTGGCAACAGACGCGGAGGCGAAGGCTTTTTACAGCAGCAACTCGTCGGACTTCGAGGTGCCTGAAAAAGTTCATGTCCGCCATATTTTACTGTTGACGATTGATCCCGCCACTCGCGCGCCGCTGCCCGACGATCAGGTCAAAGCCAAACGCAAGCAGATGGACGACATCCTCAAGCGCCTGCGCGCGGGCGAGGATTTCGCCAAGCTCGCCACACAATACTCCGAAGACCCCGGCACCAAGGACAGCGGCGGTGAGTTGCCTCCGTTTGCACGCGCCAAAGACAGCCCAGATCCGAGGCAGGCAATGGTGAAGGAGTTCGAAGACGCCTCGTTTTCGCTGACGAACAACCAGATCAGCGACATCATCACCACGAAATACGGCTTCCACATCATCAAGGTGCTCGACAAAACGCCCGCCGTGAAGCTGGCATTCACCGACAAAGTGCCGTCGTCATCCACCACGACCGTGTCTGAAAGCATCAAGAATTTTTTGGAGCAGCAAAAATTGTCGGAACTCGCGCCGGATTATTTCAAAAAGCTGAACAAAGATGCGGGCGTGGAAATTCTTGATCCGACGCTGAAGCCGGCAATGGCGGATGATGCCGCCACGCCGCCCGCCACACCGGCAAAATAGTCTTGGTGGCAGAAGGTTCTGGATTCCATTGATACAATAACACGGTAAGGCGATAATCAACTGATCGGCGGCATCGGCAGCGGACGCGGACATGGGTGCGGCCGGCGGTTCGGCCTTCGCGCCCGAATCCTGATGGGGATTGAGCGTCCAGTCCGCCGTTTGGGGCGAATAAAAAAATGGCAGTGCGCTCTTGTCAAATGCATTCCGCGCGGCCATTATGAGATATATGAATACAAAAATAGGAATTGCCATTCTCGTGGCGGCGTGCGTCGGTCTGGCCGTGGTTCTGGGCGTTGTGAAGACACAGGACAACAAGCAGCACGAGGAAGACGCGAAAAAGATCAGCGACTTTTCCAGCCAGTTGGACCAGGCCAACACCAATCTTAATGACCTGCGCCAGACCAATCTCAAGTTGAACAATGATCTGGACGCCAACCGGACGGCGGCGATGCAATTTTCAAACACCTTGGCCGAGACCAAAGGCGCCCTGACCGCCGCTGAAACCGCATTTCAAAACGCCCAGCTCCAGATCACAAACGCCCAAATCCAGATTGCCACCGACCAGTCGCAAATCACAAACCTCAACGGACGCATCGCTTCATTGGAGGCGCAAAACCAGGTGCTGGACCAGCGCGCCAACGCACTTTCCGAAACCATCAAGTCACTGGACTCGCAAATCGCGGCGACGCAATTGAAGCTCGCCACAACGCAAACCAACAACGCCTTTCTTGAAGCCGAGTTGAAGAAACAGATCGCCCAAAGGGAAGGCCTGGAGCGGCAGTTCAACGACTTGAAAATCGTGCGCGCACAGGTTTTAAAACTGCGGGACGACCTGATCACCGCGCGCCAGCTCGAATGGATTCGCGAAGGCGTTGACCCGACCAAACCGATGAAGGGCGGCCAGTTGCTCATGATGCGCAACACCCCCGCCGCCAAAATCGACGCGCACAATCCGGCATACGACCTGAACGTCGAGGTTCGTCCCGACGGTTCGGTGCATGTCATTCCGCAGCCGACCAATGCGCCGGCGAAGTAGAAATTCATGATTTATGAGCCGTGAATGATGATTGACCGCCCCGGCGCCCAAGACGCGCGGGCAAATCGTCAATCATAAATCATTAATCGTAAATCATCAATGTAAGCAGCCATGCCGACCTACGAATACGTCTGTGAAAAATGCGGACGCGAGTTTGAAAAAATCCAGTCCATCAAGGACGCATCGCTGAAAGTTTGTCCGCGGGAACTTTGCGGCAAAAAACAATGGGGGCGCGGCCGGGTGAAGCGGAAAATCGGCACCGGCGGCGGCCTGCTCTTCAAGGGCGGCGGCTTTTACATCACCGATTATCGAAGCAAGAATTACAAGGAATCGGCGAAAAAAGATACCGCCCCGGTCAAGCCTTCCGACACCAAGCCGGAGACCAAATCCGCCCCCTCAAAGCCCGCGCCCAAGGCGGAAAAATGACCGGCCCTTCAAACCGTTCATGTGTTCAAACGTTGAGGCGGACCGGCGTTTTGATGATTCTGTGTTCCGCATTTTCATTTTTGGCGGTAGCCCGCGCGCAGACGTTTTTGCCAAACGCGATTTCCGCGCGCAGCGTTTCGGGACAGTTCTCCGTCATCGGCGGGCGGCAGATCTCGCCGCTCGCCAGCCTGCCCGCCGTTCTCACCAATGCCAGCCTCGTCCGGCTCGAACCCGCGCTGCTCGCCATCTCCGCCGAGCGTGCCAAGGGGGCGCTGTGGCGCGAACTCGGCGTCGGCGGCCAGTGGCGCGGACAGATCTTTCTCGCGCTGCGCCCGGCGCGTTCTTTCGATGAAGAAGTTTTCGTCATTTCCACCCGCTTCAACGATGGCTGGAGTTACCGCGTCGAACTGCCGGACATCGTTTCCCGCACGCGCCTTTCCCGCGCCCTTGCCAGCGTTTTGCTGCTTGAACTCGCAAACCGCAAAGCCGGTGAGCGTTCCGCCGAAATTCCAACATGGCTCGCGGATGGTCTTGCCCAAGAACTGCTGGCCGACAGCCCTGCGAAAATGTTCTTTTTCCCGCCGCCGACCAAGATCGAAAACCGCGTGCCGGTCAACCGCAGCATTGCCGTCAAACGCGGCGTGGACCCGCTCGCGGCGGCCCGGCGCGTGCTGCAAGACCGGCCCGCGCTGACGTTCGACCAGTTGAGCTGGCCGGACGACGCGCAAATGTCCGGCGCCGACGGCGGCTTGTATTTCGCCAGCGCGCAGTTGTTCGTGAGCGATTTGCTGCGGCTGAACGGCGGCCCGGAGCATTTGCGATCAATGCTTGACACGCTTCCCAATTATTACAACTGGCAGACGGCCTTCAGCGCCGCCTTCAGCGCGGAGTTTCCCAAACCCATTGACCTGGAAAAATGGTGGGCGCTGCAAACCGTCAGCTTTGTCTCGCGTGATGCCGGCCCGCAGTGGACGCCCGCCGTCAGCCTCGAAAAACTCGACGAGATTTTGAGCGTGCCGGTGGAATCCCGCTCCGCGTCAAATGATTTGCCTTCGCTTCGGGATATTTCCCTGCCAGACGCCATCCGCACCTTGGATCCCGCGCAGCAGGCGGAGGTGCTTCAAACAATTTTGCGCGACCTCCAGCTTGCGCAGTTGCGCATGGCCGCGCCGCTGGCCGCCTTGAATGATCAATACCGCCGCGTGCTGGCCGCCTATCTCGGCGAAAACAGCGGTGCGCCGGAGCTTCGCAGTTGGGTCAAGAACCCGCCGCGAAAGCCCGGTGCGGGCGGCACATTGAAAAAACTGGACGCTCTTGACGCGCAACGCCGCGCGCTTGAAGCCTCTGTCCAAGCGGACGTTTTGACCCGGCATAACCGGCTCTATTGAACGCATCGGCGCCGGCGGGCAGTGTCCCAGATTCAGTGGTGGCGCGTCGGGTCGTAGCGCGACCCGGACCTCCAAATCCGGACGCCACCCCCGGACGGCCAACTTGACAGGTGCAAATTCACATTTATTGTTTGCTACTGATAAAATGAAGGATGACAAATCATCGGACGGAGGAGGGGAGCCGCCAGCGGGCCACCGGATTCAGGCCCTCAAGGAATTCCGCTCCGCCGGGCGCGGATTCTGGCACGATGTTTCCGAAGCCGACTGGAACGACTGGCGCTGGCAGCTCAAACACCGCATCACCACGGCGGAACAACTTCAAAAATTTCTACCGACGCTCACACCGGAGGAATTTGCCGGCGCGAAACTGGCGGACACCAAGCTCGCGCTGGCCATCACGCCGTATTTCTTCAACCTGATTGATCCGGCGGACGAGCTTTGCCCGGTGCGGCTGCAGGTCATTCCCAAGGTGGCCGAAACGCTCACCGCGCCGTGGGAATTGAGTGATCCGTGCGGTGAGGATTCCCATTCGCCCGTGCCCGGGCTGGTCCATCGCTATCCCGACCGCGTGCTGTTTCTCGTGACCGACCGCTGCGCGAGCTATTGCCGTTATTGCACCCGGTCACGGCTGGTCAGCAACGCCAGCGGTTATGATTTCCACCCCGAATACGACAAGCAGATTGCCTACATCGCCGCGCACCCGGAAATCCGCGACGTGCTGTTGAGCGGCGGCGACCCGCTGTTGTTGAGCGACGACAAGCTGGAGAATCTATTGAGCCACCTGCGCGCAATTCCGCACGTGGAATTCCTGCGCATTGGCTCTCGCATCCCGACGTTTCTGCCGCAGCGCATCACGCCGGAGCTTTGCGCGATGCTGAAGAAATTCCATCCGCTGTTCATGAGCATCCACTCGAACCACCCGCGCGAACTGACGACGGAAGTGCGCGACGCGGTGGGCCGCCTGGCAGACGCCGGCATTCCACTCGGCAACCAATCCGTTCTGCTCTCTCACGTCAACGACGACGCGGAGGTGATGAAAGCGCTTGTCCAGAAACTGCTCATGTGCCGCGTGAAGCCGTATTACCTTTACCAGTGCGATTTGATTTCCGGCTCGGCGCATTTGCGCGCGAGCGTGAGCAAAGGGCTGGACATCATGGAGCAACTGCGCGGGCACACGACCGGCTACGCCGTGCCGCAATACGTGATAGACGCGCCCGGCGGCGGCGGCAAGGTGCCCATCAATCCCGAATACGTCCTCTGCCGCAACGCGGGCCGCGTGCTCATCCGCAATTACGAAGGCAAGGTCTTCGAGTATCCCGAAGCGCCCGATGGCACGCCCACCAGCGAGCCGCCGAAAGAAATTGAGGAACCGCAGTTGGCTTGCCAACATGGTTGCGCCTGAAAAGAAAAATAAAAATCATTTTGGCCGCCTTTCTGGTCGCCACGCTTGCTTTTGGTTTGTTTGCCTGGCATGAGGGGAGTGTTCTTATCGCTCCAAGTAATTGCGAAATTGGGCCGCCGCCGACAGATATGCCGGTTCAACCGGTTGAATTTCCAAGCTCCAGTGGCGCGGTATTGCATGGTTGGCTTGTTCCGGGACAATCCGGGAAAGGGGTGGTCATTTTGATGCACGGCATCCGCGCTAATCGGCTGCAACTGGAGGATCACGCCCGATTTCTGTATCGCGCCGGTTATTCGGTCCTGCTGTTTGATTTCCAGGCGCATGGTGAAAGTGTTGGGAAACACATTACCGCTGGATATTTGGAGGGCCGTGACGCCACTGCTGCCGTAATTTTTGTCCGGCAAAAATGTCCGGGCGAGAAAATTTGCGTCAGCGGATTCTCGATGGGCGGCGCGTCCGCGCTTCTGGCCAAACCGCCTTTGCAGGTGGATGCCATGATTTTGGAATCTGCTTATCCGACGCTTCAACAGGCAATCACCGACCGTTTGGAAATCCGATTCGGCTGGTTTGGAAAATTGGGCACGCCATTTTTGACTTGGCAACTGAAGCCGCGGCTGGGCATCCGCCCTGACGATTTGTGTCCGATCAAACAAGTCGGACAAATCACCATTCCTAAATTTTTTATCGCCGGAACAGCAGACCAAGACACCACCTTGCAGGAATCAAAAGATTTATTCGCCGCGGCCGCCGAGCCGAAACAGTTTTGGCTGATCGACGGTGCCGCGCATGTTGACATGCTCGCTTTTGCCAAAGGCGAATACGAAAAACGGATTCTGGATTTTCTGGCGAAGAACTTGAATTGAATTTCCCATGCCACGCGAAACCGTCCAAGCCAGAGCCGCGCGCCTTAAAACAATCATCGCCGGGTTCCAGAAGACTTATCCAGACGCGCACTGCGAGCTGGATCACCGTAGCCCGCTGCAATTGCTCGTCGCCACCATCCTGTCCGCGCAATGCACCGACAATCGCGTCAACATCGTCACGCCGGAATTGTTCAAGCGTTTCCGCACAGTGAAGGATTTTGCGGATGCATCGCGCACTGAACTGGAGCAGGCCATCAAGTCCACCGGATTTTTCCGCAGCAAGGCGAAGAATATCCAAAACTGCTGCCGAAAACTCATCGAGCGCCACGGTGGCGAGGTGCCGCGCACGATGGAGGAATTGATCCAGCTAGACGGCGTCGGACGCAAGACGGCGAACGTCGTCCTCGGAAACGCGTTCAATGTGGTCGTCGGCGTGATCGTGGACACGCACGCGATGCGGCTGTCGCGCCGGCTCGGCTTGACGACGGAGAAGACGCCTGAAAAAATCGAGCTGGCGCTGATGAAACTGTTGCCGGAGAAATACTGGCTACTGTTCAGCCATTGGCTCGTGTGGCATGGACGCCGCCGCTGTTTTGCGCGCAAGCCGGATTGCGGGCATTGCGAAATCCAGAAATACTGCCCGCGCATCGGCGTGAAAGAGAAATTAAACCACAAGTGAACCCGGATCGTTATCCGCGAATTGCGCGAATTGTCGCTTATTCGTTCGTGCAAATTCGCGAAATTAGCGGATGAACTTTCTTGTTCTCAATTCCGGCAAAGGCGGCGCGGCGCTCAATATGGCGCTCGACGAGGCGCTGCTCGAAACCGTATCGCAAATCGGGAAACCGGTGCTGCGGTTTTACGGCTGGACGGATCCGGCGGCGACGTTCGGCTATTTCCAGAAATACGCCGACGTGGAGCGCGTGACATTGTTGCGTCCGCTGGTGCGCCGTCCGACCGGCGGCGGCATTGTGCCGCATGACGCGGACTGGACTTACAGCCTGGTGTTTCCGCCCGGCCACGAATGGCATTTGCTGAAGGCGGAAGAAAGTTACCGGCGCGTTCACGACTGGCTCCGGCTGGCGTTCGCGGAGTTGAACATCGAGACCGAACTCGCGCCGTGCTGCCGGAAAGCAGAAAGTGGAAAGCAGAAAACAGAAATTCCCAGCGCGTGTTTCATCGGTTATGAGAAATATGATCTGCTCTGGCGTGGCAGAAAAATTGCCGGCGCGGCGCAGCGACGGAACAAGCTGGGCTTGCTGATTCAAGGCTCGGTTCAGCCGCCGCCGCGTTCGCCGGCGCGGGCGGATTGGGAGGAAGTGATGCGCGCGGTGGCGGCAAAGGGATTTTCGGTGAAGTGGAATGATTTTTCACCCGACGCAAAATTGTTGGAGCATTCGGCAAGATTGGCGCGGGAAAAGTATTTGCAGGCGGGCTACAATCAAAAGCGGTGATGCCCCCAAAATGATTCCCCGATGAAATTGTCCCTTTGGCTGTCCGGCCTTGTTGCCGCCGGAACGTTTTTGGCGACCGGCGCAACCGCCCAGATTGCGATGAGCGGCGGGACGTATTCGCAGAATTTCGATTCGCTGGCGAACAGCGGCACGCCCGCCTGGACAGACAATTCCACCCTGCCGGGCTGGTATATTTCCAAAAGCGCGGCTCCCGTACAATGTCACGAGCTACACCGCCGGGACCGGTTCGAGCGGGACGGGAGCGATTTACAGTTTTGGCGCGAGCGGTTCAACCGAGCGCGCGTTGGGTTCGGTGGCATCCGGCACGCCGGGGAATTTCGCATACGGCGTCCGGTTCACAAACGACACGGGTTTGGTGCAGAGCAACCTCACGGTTTCCTACACGGGCGAGCAGTGGCGCAATGCAAACGGCGCCGGCGCGGTGACAAATACGCTTTCGTTTTCGTATCAAATCGCCAGCGCGCCGCTCACCGATGCGGACGCGACCGATGCTCAAACGTGGACACCGTTTAGCGCGTTGGATTTCCATTCGCCGATCGTGAACGCGGGCGGCAGCGGAACGGCGCTGGACGGCAACGCCGCCGCCAACCGGCAAATATTCACCAACATCGTCCTGACCGGCGCGGTGGTTCAGCCCGGACAGGAAATATTTCTCCGCTGGCGCGACGTGGACGACAGCGGCAGCGACGCGGGTTTGGCGCTGGATGATTTGACGGTGAGTTTTCAATCCGTCAACAGTTCGCAGACTCCGCCCGTCATCACGCTGCAACCGCAAAATCAGGCGGCGGGCGAAGGGCGGCTTTGCGATTTTTTCGGCGGATGCCACGGGCAGCCCGGCGCCGGATTTTCAGTGGCAATTCAACGAAACCAATCTGCCCGGCGCGACCGGTGCCACGCTGGCCTTGAATAATTTGACGACCAATCAGACCGGTTATTATTCCGTGGCGGTGTCGAATTCCGCCGGCGTGACGAACAGCGTGACCGTCGCGCTCATCATCGCGCCGGTTTCCATTGCCGCGACGAACGGCGCCATTCGCGTGTTGCAATACAACGTCGCCGGCAACGGCGTGGCCGACTGGAGCACCAACACCGCGCAGGCGCAGGCCATCGGGCGCGAACTGGTGTATTTCAACGCCGACATCATCACGTTCAACGAAATCCCCACGACCAACGGCGTCGCGCAAATGACCAACTGGGTGAAGGCATTTATGCCGGGATATTATCTGGCGACCAATTCCATCGGCGACAGTTACATCCAAAGCGTCATCGCCAGCCGGTTTCCCATCACCCGTTCGGCGAGCCATCTGCGCCATTTTCCAGCCTCGCGCCTTACGGTTACGCGCGGCACCGGCTTCACGCGCGATTTGTTTGAGGCGCAAATCGCCGTGCCGAACTGGCCGCTGCCGCTGCACGTTTTTGTCGCGCACTTGAAAGCCACCGGCTCAAGCAATCCGCCAGGACGACGCGGACAAACGCGCGGCGAGGCTTCCGCCGTTTCGAATTATTTCGCAACGGTTTTTCTGCCGGGCACCAACGGCGCGCATCCGTATCGTCCTGGCCGGCGACATGAACGAGGACGCCTTTTTCCCCGACACGGATTATGTCAGCGGCCAGCCGATTCAGCGCCTGACCAGCGCGCCGACCGGATTGCAAATGACCATTCCCGTCAATCCCATCACACGCACGGACTTGACGGAATCCATTCGAGGCCGCTCGACACGCGGTTCGATTACATTCTGCCGTGCGCAATGCTGTTCTCGAACATCGCCGCCGGCGAAGTTTTCCGCACCGATTTGCTCACCAATTTCCCGCCGAACCTGTTCAGCAACGACGACAAAGTCGCCTCCGACCATCTGCCGGTGTTGATGGTTTTCAACAATCCATTCGACACGCCGTTCAAGCTGCTATCCGTCAGTGTGACGAACCCGGCCGTTTCACTCAAATGGGAATCGCAAAACAACCGCCATTACAACGTCGAAGCGTCAACCAATTTGGTTTCGTGGAAGCCGTTCGCCACAAACTTCATCACCACGACGACCAATCCGGTTTTCTCCTTCACCACGAATTACACCGACACCCCTGCTTTCTTTCGCATTTACCGCGAGCCGTGAATCCAATTTGTGCAACCCGCGTTTCTTGACGCTGCCGGTTTTCCGGCGCAAACTCATCGCATCATGTCGCTGGGCGATGGCTTTCTAAATTTCGAGAAGGAACTCAACCGTCTCGTTGATTCTTTCGGCAAACGACTCGCGGAACTCAAACAACCCGGTTACGCCGAAGCGCAGTTGCGCGACGATTTTCTGAACCCCTTTTTCCGCGCGCTCGGCTGGGACATGGAAAACCGCGCCGGTCTGATCCAGAAGGAACGCGAAGTCGAGATTGAGAGCGCCACGCAGATCGGCGGCGGACGCAAGCGGGCTGATTATCTTTTCCGCACCGACAAACGCGACCGTTTTGTTTGCGAGGCCAAAAAGCCCGCCGAGGAACTTCATTCCCGCTACGCCTTTCAAGCCAAACGCTACGCTTGGAACAAAAGCGTGCCGATGGCGCTACTCACCGATTTCGAGGAGTTGAAAATCTACATTGTCGGCGGCAAGCCGCACATTGACGAGCCGCACGTTGGTGAATGGAAAAGCTGGCACTTTCGCCAATACCCGCTCATCGCCCGTGAACTTTGGGATTTGCTCGCCCGCGACAAGATTGCCTCCGGCGGCATTGATGCCGCGTTGGACGCCCTGCCGAAGAAAGCCACCGGCACCGGCAAGGCACGCCAGCAATGGCTCATCAAGCCAGACCGCACTCGCGCGCTCGACAGCGACTTTCTGGAATTTCTGGACGAGACCCGGCGCGACCTTGCCTCGGACATCTACAAAAACAACGACCACGACGAACTGCTCGAAGACAACAAGCTTACCCAGGCCGTCCAGCGCATCATTGACCGCATCCTTTTTCTCCGCATTTGTGAAGACCGCGACATTGACACCGGCCAGCGATTGCAATCCATCGTCGAGAAGTGGCGCAAGAACACCGGCGATGACGACACCGGACGCCGCGCGCATCAGCAGCCGATGGAATTGCGTGAAGAACCACCGGCCAACTTCGGCGGCGATGGCATCCGCGCGCCCAAAGATTCGTTGTGGCGCGCCGTCGTCCACCATTTCCGCGCGCTGGACCGCCGCCCGCCCACGCACGTTCCCTTCTTTAACGGCAACCTGTTCAAGCCGCATTTCACGGAAACACTTGTCATCGGCGATGAATGGCTGGCCGGATTCATCGGCGATTTGAGCGATGATGAATCGCCCTATCTGTTCAACGTCATTGACGTGGAGATTCTCGGCAGCGTCTATGAACGGTTTCTTGGCAACGTCGTCCGCCCGCATGGCAAGGGCATCACGGTTGAACCCAAGCCGGAAGTCCGCAAGGCCGGCGGCGTCTATTACACCCCGCGCTACATCGTGGATTACATCGTCGAGCAGACCGCCGGGAAGTTGCTGGATGAAATCGCCGCCGAAAAAGGAACCGAAGGCGTGAAAGCCTTTGCCACGCGCACTGAAAAGCTCCGTCTCCTTGATCCCGCGTGCGGTTCCGGTTCGTTCCTCATCCGCGCCTTTGAGCGCGTTTGCGAACACTGGCAGAAACGGTTGACCGCCGATTTGCGCGGAGCTTTTGGAGTGCGCGGGCATGACGGCGCTTTGGAACTGGCAGACATGTCTGCCAGTGGGACAGCGGGGACATGTCCCCGCACTCCAGAGCAAAAAGCCGCCCGCGCCGCGTGGGAAAAGAAACACCGCCCATTGTGCTGGGTGGACCCGGAAACCAACGACGTCCACCTGACCGTTGCCCTCAAGCGGCAGATTCTCACCCAGAACATCTACGGCGTGGATTTGGACAGTGCCGCCGTGGAAGTGACCCAGCTCTCGCTTTACCTCAAGATGCTGGAGCACGAGAACCGCACCACCCTCCGGCGCCAGCGCGAACTCTTGAGCGACGAGGCCGAGATTGCCCTGCTGCCGCCCTTGCAGGACAACATCAAGTGCGGCAACTCCCTCATCGCCTCCGATTTCTCGATGATGTCCGAAGACCTCGTGCGCGTTCACGCCTTCGACTGGAACGTCGGTTTCAAAACCATCATGCAAGCCGGCGGCTTCGACGCTGTCATTGGCAATCCGCCTTACAGAATGTTGCAGCCACACAACACAGAGGAACAAGAGTTGGAATACTTGAAAGAACACTACGTTGCAGCGGAATTCAAAATAGAACTCTTCCACCTATTTTTACAACGAGGCGTATCGCTACTTAAAAATCATGGCTATCACGGACACATTGTCCCGACAACGCTGCTAAACAATGTCTATGCCGAAAGTCTTCGGCGTTGGTTGATGGAGCGATGCGTCATCCAAAACATTTCCGTTGCCGAGGGGCGCGTGTTTGAGGATGCGGATGTTCACACGTCCGTAATTATTTTCAAAAGCGAACCAAACGACAAACTGCGAATGGAGCATAATGTTCTGACAACTTCTGCTCTATCAGAGAAGTTCGCCAAATTTCCGAATGGTTTCGCTCGCACGAAACAAATGCGATTCACCGCGTTGCCCGGCGCAAACTGGAACATCTTATTGAACGAAGGCAATGCCCCCCTATTTGAAAAACTAAACACCGAATGTGTTCCGCTTGAAATAGTCAGCAAGATCAATCGCGGTCTGATTACCGGTGATCGGGAAAAGTATTTTTCAGCACGAAAGCTCACGGCAAAGCACAAACCAATTCTAGCTGGTGCAGACGTTTATCGTTATGCAACGAATCCAGCCTCGGAATTTGTTTTGTTTGAACGCCCCAAAACATCCGGGGGTTGCTGGGATGCTGATGTTCATCTTGGTCCACACAAAATAGTCATTCGCCAGATAGGAACTGAACCAACTGCAAGTGTCATCACAGAACCGATTGCTGTGACTGGAAACATTTTCACCGTAATGGCTAGTTCGTTATTGGAGGAAAAGTTTCTTTTGGCTGTAATCAACTCGAAGCTCACTGCTTATTTCTGGCGAATCATGTTTGCCGATTTCAAATCATCATTTCCGCAAGTCACAATATTCAGCCTTTCCCAAATTCCAGTTCGGAAAATCGATTTAAAAAAGCCCGCCGACAAATCCCGTCACGACAAGCTGGTGGTGCTGGTGGACAAAATGTTGGGCTTGATGCCCAAGCTGCGCCTGGCCACGGCGGAATCGGAAAAGGCCGTGCTGCAAAACGCCGTCACCGCCACCGACCAGCAAATAGACGCGCTGGTCTATGAGCTTTATGGTTTGACGCCGGAGGAAATCAAACTGGTGGAGGGTAACGCATGAACTTTGCCGTTTCAGAATCCCAACGGGATTCCGTCATTCAGCCCAGGGTTGGCGAGCCTGCGAGCCTACCCTGGGTCACGCGTTATTTTTCGTCACAACCCCGACGGGGTTGCATCACCTTCGCGCCGAATCGCCGCAACCCCGTTGGGGTAAACCGAACCACGCATGAAAACGACCACGAACTCACACCCCAAGAAATCGCCCTTGTCGAAAGCGTGTAAAACCTTGGAGTGCGGTGACGCGTCACCGCTTTCCCCCGGCGCGACATGTCGCGCCGGAACAAAGCGCGGTCATGCCCGCGCACTCCACAGAACCGAATTCCGCGCATGGCGGGAGTCTCTGCCCACGCGACTGGAACGCGACACGCTGCTCACGCCGTTGTGGGTGGCCGAAAGCGTGGTGCAGGAGGTGGAACGGTTTCTCAAAGCAGATTTGCCACCGCATTGGGCGCGGCGGCTTGCGGCCAAGGCGCATTATCTTTACCCGCGCCACAGACATTTTCACAAAGGTCTGAACCGTCCCGGCTGGCGCGGGCGGGAAAACCTGCTGATGTTCATGCGCCACTGGACGGCGGGCTGGCTCAAGCGCGAGCGCAACCCTCTCCATAAAAAACTGCCCTATTCCTTCTGCATGGGCCGGCGCCTGGCATCAGGCTAAATTCCGCTGGCATGTGATCCCGGCGCGGCAATGCGGGAATCGGGAAATCCTGCCCGTCCGGCAGTTTTTTGCCCGTTTCCGGCCCAAAACCCGCGTTTTATTGGGGGTTTTCGCAAAACAGGTCATTCCCAAAACCAATTCCGGCATCCCAAAAACCCTTTCCGGCATTGCCAAAATGATTTTCGGCGTTCCCAAATGCGTCTTTGGCATCTCCAAAAGGCTTTTGGACAGCACCGACTGAGTTTCCGGCATCCCGGAAATCAATTCCGGCAGTGCCAAATTCATTTTGGGCATTACCGAAGGCCCTTTGGCGGCGACCGAATGACTTCCGGGCGCCTCCGAAATCCGGGTGGTTGGCAATTAACCCGAAAACCGAAGCGGAATGGGGAGCGCACGCGCCGCGCGTGCCGTTTTCCGCGCCCTCGCGGAAAACCTTGAGCGCACTGAAAAATTCCAGACGTTCTGGTCAGTCTCACGCGCAAGGTGCTGGACGCGAGGCGCGTCCAGCCGCACCCGAGGGCGGGCGCGCTCCCCAACTCCTGTTTTCGGGATTAAGGAACTTGCGGATCCGTCAAGCCAATCGGAAGCGCAATCGCTCCTCGATAAGTTGAACGAACCGATAACCCCCTTGAGGCGGCAGGAACCGCTCACCACGGAAAGCGAATTGCCGTGGAGCGGTTTTCTGTTAAACTGTCCGCCGCATGGTCCGGCTCGCATTGTTTGACGTTGACGGCACGCTCGTTCACACGGGCCGCGCCGGGTCGCGCGCGTTTGGCCGGACCATCGCCTCGGTCTTCGGCGCGCCGGAAGGCGTGGACAAGGTCAACTTCGGCGGTCGCACGGACCCCAGCCTCGCCCGCGAACTTTTCCACCTGAACGGCATCCCCGCCACGCCGGAAAATTTCCGCCGGTTTTTCGAGAGCTACGTTTTCTGGCTCGATCACCTCGTCGCGAACAGCCAACGGCGGGATTTGCCGCGGCGTGGCGGAATTCATCCGCGATTTGCAGGCGCTGCCGGAGCCGCCGATGCTCGGCCTGCTCACCGGCAACATCCGCCTCGGCGCGGAAATCAAGCTGCGCCATTACGGACTTTGGGAGCTGTTTGAAACCGGCGGTTTTGCCGACGACAGCGAGGACCGCAATCACATTGCCGCCGCCGCGCTTGAACGCGGACGGCGCGTGCTGGATAAAAATCTGCGTCCGGATGAAATTCTCGTGGTTGGCGACACGCCGCACGACGTGCGCTGCGGGAAATTCATCGGCGCGAAAGTGCTGGCCGTGGCGACCGGCGGAACAACGCTGGAGGAATTAAAACATCACAAACCCGACTGGGCGGTGGAGGATTTGACGCGGATCAACGCAGCCCGAAATTGTGACGAGTGACGGGTGACGAAGTCCCGAACGGGAAAATCGCGTCAGCCCGCCGACCCGTCACGAAATAGATCAATGGCAGCCGCATCCGCCGCCGCCGCAGCAATGTCCGCCGCCGCCACCGCCGCCACCGTTGCCTGACGAAGCGGCGCCGCCGGCGCTGGCCGAGGCGAACGTGGAAAATTTCTTGGACAATTTCTTCGAGCCGCAATGCGGACATTCGGAATTTTTCCAGTTCGCCGAGCGGACGAGGATTTCGCTGTCGCGCCCGCACTTTTCGCAATGGAATTCGTAGATTGGCATGGAATGAAGATATCCCGGCGTGTGGAAATTTCAAGGCGAAACGCGGAGGTGCCGGCGGGATTTTCCGGCTTTACTTTCACAAAACAACACCTATACTATCCCAATGAAATCTCCCGTGAAATCGAGCATGAAATACATGTCGAGTCTCGTTTCATGCCATTTCACCGGCCGCGCAATCTGTCCATGAATTAAGAAAACCCAAGGCCCATTATGAGCATGCGATTCATCCAAAAACTATTCACCCTCGCAATCTTCAGCACCATTGCGGCAAGCGTCGCCGTCGCTCAACCCGGTCCGGGCAGGGGCGGATTTGGTGGCGGTCGCGGGCCGACGGCGCCAGCCGGCCCGCCGGCTCCGGTGCCACCGCAGGTCGCGATTGCGCGTCCCACCCCGGCCGAAGTGGAGAAGCTCAACGCGGACCTCAAAGCATACATCGCCAAGTCACCGGACAAGGAATTGTTGCAGAAATGGGAATCGCTCCTGAAGATTCAGACCGCCCCGCGACAATGCCTGCATCCGTCCCGTCCAGACCGGCGTGCGCACCACCGCGCGCCACAATGGGTTCGTCGCGACCGCCACCAACAGCGATTTTGACATCCTGTTTGAGGGCGATTCCATCACCGATTGGTGGCAGCAGCGTGGCGCCCAGGGCGGTTATGGTGTTCTTACAAATGATTTTGCCGGCATTAAAATAGCGAATTTCGCCGTCGCCGGGGATACAACGCAGGGTGTGCTCTGGGGATTGCAAAATGGCGAAGGCCAGGGACACAAGCCCAAGGCGGTGATGCTGATGATTGGCACCAACAACGGCAGCAACTCCGCCGAGGAAGTCGCTGAAGGCGTCGGGGCCATCGTTCTCGAACTGCGCAAGGATTTTCCCAATGCGAAGATCCTGCTTCTGGCCATCTTCCCGCGCGGCTCCAGTCCCAGCGACTCCACCCGCGTCAAAAATGACCAAACCAACAAGATCATCGCCAAACTGAATGACGGAAAGCACGTCTTTTTCATGAACATCAACGACAAATTCCTGGATGCCCAAGGCCACCTCATCGGTTTCCGCGGTGACAATCTTCATCCCACCGCGGTGGGCTATGAAGCCTGGGCCAAGGCCGTTGCTCCCACGTTGAAGAAATGGATCAAGTAAGCCGCGCAAGAATCCCACAACCAGCAAATTCCATGAACAATAAATTTTTCCGCAAACTTCTGTTAAGCTTCGTTTTGACCGTTGCCGCAGCCGGCATCGCTTCCGCTCAATTCGGCCCGGGGGCGCCCGGCGGTCGCGGCGGCGGAAGAGGATTCGGTCGCGGCCAGTTCAGCCCGCCCGGCCCGCCGGCGCCCGTGCCGCCGGAAGTTGCCATCCCCCGGCCTACAACGAACGAACTCGCCCAGTTGAACGCGGACATCAAGAAATTCGTTGATAGTTCGCCGGACAAGAAACTGAAGCAACAATTTGCATCGCTCATTACGGTTCAATTGCCGCCCGACAATCCCGCCATTCGCCCCGCTGGCGGCGGCGGAGGACAGCACCAGGCCTTCGTCAACATTGCCAACACGAATGACTTCGACATTCTGTTTCTCGGCGACTCGATCACCTATCTTTGGACCGTGGGCGAAGGCGATGTGTCGGGTTATCCCGGCGGCAAGACGGTCTTTGACAAATACTTTGCCGATATGAAGGTTGCCAACTTCGGCATCGCTGGCGACACGACACAAGGGGTGCTCTGGCGCCTGCAGAATGGCGAAGGCCAGGGACACAAACCCAAGGCCGTCATGCTCATGATTGGCACCAACAACGGCAACACCGCCGAGGAAATCGCTGAAGGCGTCGGCGCCGATGTCCTGGAACTCCGGAAAGATTTTCCTGACGCCAAAATCCTCCTGATGGCCATCTTTCCGCGCGGCACCGGACCGAGTGATTCAAACCGCCGCAAAATGGAGGCCGTCAACAAAATCATCTCCAAACTCGACGACCAGAAACACGTCTTCTTCATGAACATCAACAACAAGTTCCTAGACGCCAATGGCGGCCTTATTGGCTTTCGCCCCAGCGACCACCTTCATCCCGTCCCGGAGGGCTACGAAATCTGGGCCTCTTCTGTTGCGCCCACGCTCAAGGGCTGGGTCAATTGACCCGGTTGATGCCATTGACATTCCTGACATTATAAATGAAAAAACACCTGCGAACGCTCGCTGTTCTTCTGGCATTTGGAGCGTTGGCCCTGGCGGTTCCTGTCCAAGCCCAGGGCCATTACAAGAGCTTCATCGTTTCCACCTATGCGACGCAGGGAACGGTGCAGAGCCTGATGAGCGGCCGGCTCGACCCTGCCGTAACTTGGTCCAACCTGACGCGCAATCTCAAGGTGGACAAGATTTACATCGAGGTGATGCGCAACCACACGCTGGTGGATGAAGCCGGCCTGGACAAACTCAAAAAGTTCTACCAGGACCAGGGCGTGCAGGTGTGTGGCGGCCTCGCCTTCAGCGTGAGCGAATCCTACGGTTTTCAGAGCTTTGACTACTCCGACCCGGAGAACCGTGAATTTGCAAAAAAGGCAGTCCAAATGGCCGCGCGCCATTTCGATGAAATCCTGCTGGATGATTACTTCTTCTTCGACCGCAAAACGGATTACGACATCAAGGCCAAGGGTGACAAATCCTGGACGCAGTATCGCCTTGAAGCCATGCGCGACGCCGCCAAAAACCTTATCGTCAAAACCGCCAAAGCCGCCAACCCCAAGTGCAAAGTGGTCATCAAAATGGCCAACTGGTATGACCAATACGCCGGCATGGGCAACGACACGGAGAAGGTTCCCTTCATCGCCGACGGCATGTTTTCCGGCACGGAATCGCGCACATGGGTCGGACAGGAACAACATCTTCAACCCTACTTGAGCTACGACATCATCCGGTTCGTGGACAACCTCAAACCGGGCGTGGAGATGGGCGGCTGGGTTGATCAGGGCGGCGCCAATCCGATTGATCGCTACGCCGAACAGGTTTTGGACACCGTTTTCGCGCGCGCGCCCGAAATGTGCTGCTTCAATTATTCCGGCATGATCGGCGGCGGCTTCGGTGGCGGCTTTGGCGGTAATCGCCCCTGGTCCGACCTGCCCACCAGCCTAAACTTGGCCGAAGTCCAGAAGACGGTTCCGGCCGGCCAAAACGCCAGCTTCGCCGACATCGCCGGCTACACGCTCGGACAGGTTGACAAGGTGCTCGCCAAAGTCGGCAAGCCCGTTGGCATCAAGTGCTACACGCCGTATCACGCCACCGGCGAAGAGTTTCTGCACGATTACCTCGGCATGATCGGCCTGCCGATGGATATCTATCCCGTATTTCCCGACCAACGCCGACATGGTGTTGCTCACCGAGCAGGCCAAATCCGATGCCCGCATCATTCAAAAAATCAAAGCGCAACTCAAAGCCGGCAAATCCGTCTGCGTTACCTCCGGTTTCGTCCGGGCCATGAAGGGCAAGGGAATCGAAGACATCTGCGAAATTGAAGCCACCGGCACCACGGTTCCCGTCCGCCGTTTCGGCGGCGGCTCGGTGGGCGGACGCGGAGGCCGTGGCGGCGCCCGCGGCGGCGCGGATGCCCAAGCAGCCGATCCCAACGCCGCCTCGCGCGACATTCTTATCCCCGAAATTTATTACGCCAACGTTATCACCCACGATGCCTGGGGCGACGTTTTGGGCATTTCGCCCGGCGGCACCACTTATCCCATCGTCCTCTCCTGCGATTATTCCAAGGGCAAACTCTATGTCCTGACCATTCCCAACGACATTGCCGACCTCTACGCGCTGCCACCCTCCGTCCTCGGCGCCATCCGCTCCCTGGTTGGTTCCGCCGAACCCGTTCGCATGGACAGCGCGCCCGCGCAGGTCGCATTGTTTCGGTATGACAACAACTCCTTCATCGTCCAAAACTACCTGGCCACGAACGCCGAAGTCACCGTTTCCGTCGCCGGAAACGCCGGCACAGATTCATGAATATGTCGCCGACAAGGACATCGCCCCCGCGCCGGCGGGCGGGCGCGGTTTTGGCGGTGGTGGATTTGGCGGACGCGGTCGGGGCGACACAGACGCCGCGCACCTCCTTCACTTTCACCGTGCTGCCGCATTCATACATGGGTTTTGAAGTGAAATAATTTGCCGGTCAACTCATCGCAACGACAAGTAACCAGACCAATCATGAGAAGAATCATAGTCGCCGGTTGCCTTCTATCCATTCTGGCGGGCCTGATGCTGGTGACGACGTTCGCAGCCGAATCGTCGCCAGTGGCGACCAACGGGACGGCCATGGCCGCACCGGACGCCGCGCCGAAAGGCGGCATTGTCATTGTGTCCGAGTTGGAAAAGCCGAAGAGCGCCCGCAAGCTCGAAGAAAAGGACTTCGCCGGCTATCTACTGATTTATTTCAAAGACCAAACCCAGTCGGCATATATGGCCATCAGCCGGGACGGATTCACGTTCGTGGACCTGAACGGCGGACAGCCGATCTTTGACGGCGCGTTGCTGGCGGAGCAAAAAGGCGTGCGCGATCCGCACATCATGCGGGGACCCGACGGTGGGTTTTATGTGGCGATGACCGACCTTCACATTTTTGGCCAGCGCGCCGGGTTCCGCACCAACCAATGGGAGCGGCCGGCGGAGAAATATGGCTGGGGAAACAATCGCGCCATCGTGCTCATGAAATCATACGACCTGATTCATTGGACGCACTCGGATTTCCGCGTGGACAAGGCGTTTCCCGAGCTGGGTGACATTGACTGTTCCTGGGCGCCCGAAACGATCTACGACGCGGACAAGGGCAGGATGATGGTTTATTTCACCATTCGCTATAACAACAAGGACGCCAATCTCTATTGGTCCTACGCGAACGACGCCTTCACCAAACTTGAAACCAAGCCTGAAAAAATAGCCGACGTTGATGGTATTGACGGCGACATCACCAAGGTGGGCGACAAGTTTCACCTGTTTTATGTGGCGGATGCGAAGATCCGACACGCCGTTTCCGGCCAGATCAACCAAGGATACCGGGCGGAACCGCAGCGCATTGATCCCAACACGGTATCCACCGAGGCTCCAAACATATTCAAGCGACTCGGAACCGACCGTTACGTCCTGATGTATGACGTTTATGGCGCCCGGCCCAACAACATGGGATTTAGCGAAACCAAAGATTTTGTCACCTTCACCAACATTGGCCGTTTCAACGAGGGCGCGATGAAAACCGTTGGCTTTGACCGGCCCAAACACGGGGCCGTGACCTACCTGACGCTGGATGAACTGAAATCCGCGGCCCAGCATTGGAAGGTGGACATCAATTTGAATTGAGAAGATTATTGGAATGTTAAACATGATCACAGGAAAACCCCCGTTCGCGGCCGTCGCTTTGCTTTCACTGGCGGCAACTGTTGAAACGGCTGAGTCAATTGGCGCTTCCATGTGGGCTCTGTTTTCGGCCTTCACCAATGACGGCAAGGCTTCCACCACTCCCAAGGAAGGCGAACCCCTCGATCCAACAACGAATTCAGTTCCACAAAACGTCAACCAGTGAACAAATCCGGCTTTTCACGCGCAACCATTCCGCTATCGTAACTCCCATGAACACCTCCATCCGCCGTCTGATCTATTCGTTGCTGCTTGCGGGTTGCTCCGCCGAACTGCTGGCCGCTGAGGCCCAGATTAGCGGGAGCGCCACCGCCCCCGCCGAACCCTTGAGCCTGTGGTATCGCCAGCCGGCGGGGAATCAGCAGCCAACGGGAGACACACAGCAAGGTGGAAGACGCGGCGGCGGAGGACGGGGGGGCGGCAGTTCGGCGTGGCTCGAGGCGCTGCCCGTCGGCAACGGCCGCATCGGCGCGATGGTTTTTGGCGGCGTCAACCGGGAGCGGATCCAGTTGAACGAAGACACGCTGTGGGGCGGCGGGCCGTATGATCCGGTCAATACCAACGCGCTCGCTGCGTTGCCGGAAGTGCGCCGGCTGGTGTTCGATGGCCAATACCGCCAGGCCGGAAATCTTATCAATCAAAAAGTGATCGCCAAGCCCTCCAGCGAAATGCCGTATGAAACGGCAGGCGACTTGTTTCTCACCTTTCCCGATTCGGCGATCCGTGCTGAAAATTACCGGCGCGATCTGAATCTGGACACCGCCGTCGCCGGAGTTGAATACACGGCCAACGGCGTTCACTTCACGCGACAGGTGTTCGCCAGCCCGGTGGACCAGGTCATCGTGGTGCGGCTGACGGCGGACAAGAAGGGGGCCATCAATTTCACCGCCGGTTATCAAACGCCGCTGCGCGCCACCATCAGCACCGAGTCCGGCAACACGCTGGTGGTGAGCGGCGTCAACGCGAGCCGCGTCGGGCATCAAGGGCGCGCTGAAATTTCAGGTGCGCGCCCGCGTGCTGGCCGACGGCGGAACGCGTCAGCCGCCAACACCAATTCCGTCAGCCGTGACCAACGCCAATTCGGTCACCATCCTGATCGCCCTGGCGACCAGCTACAAGAGTTACGACGACGTGAGCGGCGATCCGGAAAAGATTGTCAAAGGCCAGATCGCCGCCGCCGCGCGGAAAAGTTTCGACAAGCTGCTCGCCGCGCACATCAAGGAACATCAGCGATTGTTCCGGCGCGTGGCCCTTGATCTGGGCACGACCGACGCGATGAAGCTGCCGACGGACGAGCGGATTCGGAATTTCGCCAATGGCAACGACCCGCAGTTCGCCACGCTCTATTTTCAGTTCGGCCGCTACCTGCTGATCAGTTGTTCGCGTCCCGGCGGCCAGCCGGCGAATCTTGCAGGGGCTGTGGAACGACAGCATGAATCCGCCGTGGCAGAGCAAATACACCATCAACATCAACACGGAAATGAACTACTGGCCGGCGGAAGAGTGCGGCCTCGGCGAATGCGTGGAGCCGCTCATTGCGATGGTCAAGGAGCTTTCCGTGACCGGCGCGCGCACCGCCAAGGAGATGTATGGCGCGGGCGGCTGGGTGGCCCATCACAACACCGACCTCTGGCGCGCCTCCGCCCCGATTGACTTCGCGGATTCGGGCATGTGGCCCAGCGGCGGCGCCTGGCTGTGCGACCATTTGTGGGACCATTACGAATACATGCGGCGACAAGAATTATTTGAAGGAGGTTTATCCCGTCATGCGCGGCGCGGCGCAATTCTTCCTCGACACGCTTCAGGAAGACCCGACGAACCACTGGCTCGTGACCAATCCGTCCGTTTCGCCGGAGAACAATCATCCGGGCGGGTCGGCGGTGTGCGCCGGGCCGACGATGGATTTGGAAATTCTGCGCGACTTGTTTGCGAACACCATCAAGGCGGCGGAAATTCTCGGCGTGGACGCCGATTTCCAGAAAAAAGTCGCCGCCACGCGCGACCGGCTCGCGCCCCTGCAAATCGGTTCGCAGGGGCAGCTTCAGGAATGGCTGCAGGATTGGGATTATGCGCCCGGGCAGGATGTTCATCATCGTCACGTGTCGCACCTTTACGGACTTTATCCGAGCTGGCAGATCAACGTTTATGACACGCCGAAACTGGCGGCGGCGGCGCAATATTCATTGGAGAAGCGCGGCGATGAATCCACCGGCTGGGCGACGGCCTGGCGCATCAATCTTTGGGACCGCCTGCACGATGGCGATCACGCCTATCAAAATTCTGGCAATTTCTGTTGAGTCCGGGGCGCACCGCCAACGACATGTTCGACCTTCATCCGCCGTTTCAGATTGACGGCAATTTCGGCGGCGCGGCCAGCATCGCGGAAATGCTGATGCAAAGCCGGCCGCTGGCAGCGGAGGGCGCCGCGGAGAAATTTGAAATTGACCTGCTGCCGGCGCTGCCGTCGGCCTGGCCGAAGGGCAGCGTCACCGGCCTGTGCGCGCGGGGCGGTTTCGAGGTGGACGTGACATGGGACGGCGGCAAGCTGACCGGCGCCAAAATCAAATCCACAGGCGGCCGCACGGTGACGGTCCGTTATGGCGACCGCACGACGGAAATCAGGCTGAAGTCCGGCGGCACGGTTAAACTCAATGCCGAACTTAAAACGAAGTAAAACCATAAATCCATAAAATGAAAACAGCACGCGTTCATTCCACATCCAACGCCCTTGTCATCTATTTGTCCCTTTTGTTTGTGAGTGGCTGGCTTTCCGCGCCGGCCATTTTCGCCGCCGAAGAGTCCTGTAGTTCCTGCAGCAAGAAAGTCACTTTTAGCGGGGATTTCGCCCACAGCCGCGCCTTCGGCCGGGCGACCCTGGAAGGCGCGCCCGCAGGGCTGGAAGAATACTATCGCGAGTCCATCTACGGCCCGAACTTTACAGCGACGATTTCCGGGCTGCCTGATGGCAAATACACGATAACGGTCGGCGTAGTGGAGGCTGGCGTTGATTTTACGAACGCGGGCCAGCGCGTGTTTGACATTTCCGCCGGCGATCAGGTTCTGGCAAAGGGCCTGGATATCGTCGCGCGCGCGGGCGGCCCCAACAAAGTCATCTTCGTCAGCGGCACGGTTGAACATCGGGACGACACCCTTGCCGGGCCGTTGGAGCTGAATTTCCACGCCACAACCGCAACGGCCAAAATGAACACCCTTGAAATCAAGAACGCAGACACCGGCACGTCGGTGATTTATGTTCGCGCGGGGGACTTGGTTGAGAGTGCCGACATGGCGGCGCAAACAATCCCCCAATAATTTCCGGCCCGGTGTTGTGGCTGGACCCGTTGCAACCAAGAGCCGTGCGGGTCAAAGACCTGATCAGCCGGATGTCGTTGGCGGAGAAAGTGCGGCAGATGGGAAACGGCGCGCCGGCCATTCATCGCACCGGACTGGACCTGCCGGGTTATGATTATTGGAGCGAAGCGCTCCACGGCGTGGCCAATACGGCCGGGGTCACCGTCTTTCCACAGGCCATCGCCAATGGCGCCACTTGGGACCCAAACCTCGTCAAGCAGATGGGCGGCTTCATCGGCGTCGAGGGCCGGGCAAAGAACAATTACAACCGCGCGCGCAACAATGGCAACAGCCCGCGCTTCGGCGGGCTGAATTTCTGGTCGCCAAACATCAATATCTTCCGCGATCCGCGTTGGGGCCGCGGCCAGGAAACCTACGGCGAAGACACCTTTCTGACCTCGCGGATGGGCGTCGCCTTTATTCTGGGATTGCAGGGCGACGATCCGAAATACACCCTGGCTCTGGCCTGCGCGAAGCATTACGCGGTGCATAGCGGGCCGGAGGCGTTGCGGCACGTGATTGACATTAGTCCATCTGAACGGGACTTTTACGAAACCTATCTCCCACACTTTGAAGCCGCCGTCCGGGAAGGCCACGTCGGCGCCATCATGAGCGCCTATAACGCCGTGTATGGCGAGCCGGTTCCGGCCAGCAAACTGATGTTAACCGACATTCTCCGCGACCGTTGGGGTTTCGACGGACAGGTGGTTTCGGATTGTGACGCCGTTGGCGACATCTGGCGCAATCACCATGCCGCCCGGACGGCGGCGGAGGCCGCCGCGCTCGCCATCAAGGCCGGCAACGATTTGTGCTGCGGCCAGACCTTCAACAGCCTGCTGGCGTCCGTCCGCTCCAATCTGGTTACGGTGCCCGAAATAGACACAGCGCTCGGGCGGATTTTGGATTCCCGCTTCAAACTGGGATTGTTCGATCCGACGAACATGAATCCTTTCCTGATGATCTCGACGAACGAACTGGACACGCCGGAGCACCGGCAGGTGGCGCTGCAACTGGCGCGGGAATCGCTGGTGCTGTTGAAGAACGACGGCGTGCTCCCGCTGGACCGCTCCAAGGTCAAGCGTATTGCCGTGTTCGGCGGCAACGCCACCGACCAGCGCATGCTCTATGGCAATTACAACGGGACCCCGACCCATGCCGTGACCATTCTCGACGGCATCCGCGATCTGGCCGGACCAGGCGTGGATGTTACTTATGCCGAGGGCTGCCCGCTGGTCGTCCGGACTGGTGGCGGCGGTGGTGGCGGAGGTGGCGGTGGTTTTGGGCGTGGTTTTGGCGCTCCGGCGGCGCCCGCCCGGCCCCTGCCGGAATTGCAGGCCGAGGCGTTGAGCAACGCGGCCAACGCGGACATTCTCATTTATGTCGGCGGCATCAATTCGCAGCTCGAAGGCGAGGAGGGCAACGCGCGCGGCGCCGGCGGGATCGAGGGATTCAACAACGGCGACCGCACCCGCATTGAACTGCCCCAGGTTCAGGAGGATTTTATCCACGCGCTTTATGCGACCGGAAAGCCGGTCATCGTCATCAACTGCAGCGGTTCGCCCATGGCCATGCCGTGGGAAGTGGAACATTTGCCGGCGATTCTCCAGGCCTGGTATCCGGGCGAGGAAGGGGGACGCGCCGTAGGCGAGGTTCTCTTCGGCGACGTCAATCCGTCCGGCCACCTGCCGCTGACGTTTTACCAGTCCATCACGAATCTGCCCGCGTTCACCAATTATTCCATGGCCAATCGCACGTATCGCTACTTCACCGGCCAGCCGCGAATTCGCGTTTGGACACGGCTTGAGCTACACCAAATTCGATTTCCAGAACGGCAACTTGGCCTCCAGGAAAATTCCCGCCAGCGGCATGGTAAAGGTGTCGTTCACCGTGAAGAACACCGGCGGCCGCGATGGCGACGAGGTGGCGCAGGTTTATTTCCGCCACGTGAATTCCGCCGTGCCGCAGCCCAGGCTCGCGTTGTGCGGTTTTGCGCGGGTGCATCTCAATGCCGGGCAAACGGGCAAAATCACGGTGGATGTTCCCGCCGAGCGCCTGCGATATTGGGACACGACGAAGAAGCAATACGTGGTGGAAGCGGGGAAGTATGAATTTCTCATCGGCGCGGCATCGGATGACCTCCGGCTGAAATTGCCAATGGCAATCACGGCCCGGTGAGGCTGGCACGCGCTCGTATCCACCCGGACATTTCAGACATGAAAATCAACAGACGTGAATTTGTGGCAGCCAGGCTGGCGGGCGCCGCCGGACTGTGTGTGGGCGGTTACCCCGCCGAAAGCGGCGCGGCAGAGACGCCCGCGCCATTGACGGATGAGGACGGCTACAAGCTGTGGTTGCGCTATGCGCCGCCGGGTGCTGCGGCCAACAACCAGCGCAAGGTCGTGCGGCAGATTCGCGTGGACGGCGCTTCCGCCACGTGCGGCGTCATCCGGGAAGAATTGCGCTCGGCCACCGCCGCGATGCTGAACGGCCCGGTTCCGCTGGATGAAAATGACTTGCTGGACGGCGCGGTGATCGTCGGCACGCCAGAGAATTCGGCGCTGGTTCGCGATTTGAATTGGACCGCCGACTTGAGCGCTGCTGGCGACGAAGGCTTCATCCTCCGCTCGACTCGAATCGGAGGTCATCCGGTGACGGTGATTGCCGCCAACAGCGGACATCGGCGCGCTGTATGGTGCGTTTCATTTCCTGCGGCTGATGCAAACCGGCCAGCCGATTGACCGACTGAACATCACTGAAAAACCCGCGCTTCAGCTTCGGCTGGTGGACCACTGGGACAATCTGAACGGAACGATTGAGCGCGGTTATGCCGGGCGATCGTTATGGCAGTGGAACGACCTGCCGGGGAAATTCAGCCCGCGCTACGCCGATTACGCCCGCGCGGACGCTTCGATTGGCATCAACGGCGCGGTCATCAACAACGTGAACGCCGATGCGCGCATCCTCTCGCCGGAATATCTTCACAAGGTTGCCGCGCTCGCCGGACGTGTGGCGGCCTTACGGCGTGCGGATTTATGTGTCCGCCAACTTCGCCTCGCCGATGCGGCTGGGCGGGTTGAAGACGGCAGATCCCCTGGACAAAGGCGTGGCGGATTGGTGGAAGGCCAAGGCCGACGAAATTTACGGTCTCATTCCCGACTTCGGCGGTTTTCTGGTCAAGGCGGACTCCGAGGGCCAATCTGGCCCCAAGGCCTACGGTCGCACTCACGCCGAGGGCGCCAACGTGCTGGCCGACGCGCTCGCGCCGCACAAGGGCAACGTCATCTGGCGGGCATTTGTTTATGACCAGGACATTGACCCCGACCGCGTCAAACGCGCCTACATCGAGTTCACGCGCCTGGACGGACAGTTCCGCCCGAACGTCGCGATTCAGGTGAAGAACGGCCCGCTGGATTTCCAGCCGCGCGAGCCGTTTCATCCGCTGTTCGGCGGGGTGAAGCAGACGTCCGTCATCGCCGAAATTCAGGCCTACGCAGGAATATACCGGCCAGGCCAAGCATCTGGTTTATCTCGGCACGATGTGGGAGGAATTTCTGCAATCGGACACGCAGGCGAAGGGCAGCGGCTCCACCGTCGCCAAAGTGCTGGCAGGGAAAATTTATCCCAGTCGCGTCACGGGAATGGTTTCCGTGACGAATCCCGGCCTGGACACCAACTGGTGCGGGCATCATTTCTGCCAGTCCAATTGGTATGCCTTCGGCCGGCTTGCGTGGAATCCGGAATTGTCCGCCGAGAAAATCGCCGAGGAATGGACGCGCATGACCTTCACCAACGACGACAAAACCGTGGCGGTCATCCGCGACATGATGATGGGCTCGCGCGAAACCTACGTGAACTACACGATGCCGCTCGGCCTGCATCACATGATCGGCGGCGACCACTACGCGCCGCAGCCGTGGAACAATCGCGCGTCGGAGGCGGACTGGACGGCGACTTATTATCATCAGGCATCAGCTGATGGCATCGGATTCGACCGGACAAAACATGGCGACCGGGCGGTGGAGCAATATTTCCCGCCCGTTTGCGACGAGTTCGATGACATCGCGCGGTGCCCGGAGAAATTGCTCCTCTGGTTCCATCGCTGCGCATGGGATTACAAGACGAAGTCGGGGAAGATTTTGTGGGACGCGCTATGCGAAAAGTATTACGAGGGAACGAGGCAGGCGGTGGCGCTGCAAACCACGTGGCAGTCGCTCGCCGGGAAAATTGACGCGCGACGGCACAAGGAAGTGGCCGACCGTCTGGCCATCCAGGTCGCCGACTCCGCGACATGGCGCGACCAGATTCTGGAGTATTTCGGCGGCTTCAGCAAAAAACCGGTTCCGCGCCCCGGTTAAGGCTCTGCATTCCAAGACGAAATCCAGACAAAAATTGACAAACAAAATCGCCCCCTTAAAATCCAAACATTCCCATGAAAAATCGCATTGTCTTAACCACCCTCTCGTTGACCACCGTCTTGCTGGCCGTTTTGCTGGCCAGTTGCGTCACCACACCAAAATCATCAGGGCCGCCGACGCTCAAGAGCGCCTTCAAGAAAAACTTTTATGTCGGGGTTGCAATCAACCGCACCATTGCGACCAGCACGGCGGTCCAGGCCGACAACGTCAACCGGAACATGGAACAGGTCGGAAAAGACGTTGCCCTTGTCAAGCAACAGTTCAACCAGATTGTTCCGGAAAACGATCTGAAGTGGGAAATGATCCAGCCCTATGAAGGGCCGAAGGGTTACAATTTCGGCCCGGCAGACGCCTATGTGAACTTCGGCATCAGCAACCACATGTATATTGTCGGTCACGCCTTGGTCTGGCACAGCCAGACTCCCTCTTGGGTGTTTGGTCCCAGCAATACGCCTCCGCCGGCAGATTGGGATCCCAGCCGGCCCGTCGCACGCGGAGGCCGGGGCGGTGGCGGCGGATTTGGCGGATTTGGCCGGGGCGGCGGCGGCGCGCCGCGCGCAACACGCGAGCAATTGCTTAAGCGGATGCACGACCATATCATGACCGTCGTCGGACGCTACAAGGGCAAAATCAAGGTCTGGGATGTTGTGAACGAGGCCATCGCCGACGGCGGCACGAATATCCTTCGGTCTTCCCCCTGGTCGCAAATCATCGGGCCGGACTTCATCGCCAAGGCCTTCGAATACGCGCATGAAGCGGACCCAAAGGCGATCCTTCGTTACAACGATTATAGTCTGGAGGACTCGGCGAAACGTCACAAACTCATCACGTTGATCAAGTCGCTCCAAGCTCAACATGTCCCGGTCATGGCCATCGGTTCGCAGACACACGTTCACCTTGGTTCGCCGACCTTTGAGCAGGAAGACAGGGCGCTGACCGAGCTGGAGACGCTTGGTCTGCCCATCCACATCACCGAACTCGATGTCAACAACTCGCAGGGAGGCCAGCGAAATACCGGGGCGGATGTCGCCAACATGGCGACGATGACCGGAGGCGGCCTTGTGAGCAACTCCGATAAACGTCTCGCCGATGAGTATGTCGCGCTTTTCAGGGCGTTCATGAAGCATCCCTCCGTGAAGGTGGTCACCTTTTGGGGCGTCAATGACAGCGTGACGTGGCTCCGGGGAGCCACGCCCCTGGTGTTCGACGCCAACGACCAGCCCAAGCCGGCCTATGACGCCCTTATTCAATTGGGCCTCGGCTCGCCGGCACCCGGCGTGACAAAATGATTTGCCGCCGAGGCACAGAGAAGAATTCAACAATTAACAATTCCAAGTCTTATGAAACTCAAGTCAGCCTTGCTCGTAATGGCAGGATTCCTTTTGTTGTGTGGCTGTGAAAATATTCCAAGCCAGAGCCCCGCGGCGACCAAAGGCCCGGACAAAAACTTTTATATTTTCCTGTGCTTTGGGCAGTCAAACATGGAGGGATTTCCTGGAATTCCAGAACAGGACAAGACGAATGTGGATGCCCGGTTTCAACTTCTGGCGGCCGTTGATTTCACTCCCGGCGGCCGATACAACGGGCCCGAGCGGAAAAAAGACAACTGGTATACCGCCATCCCGCCGCTCTGTCGCCAGGACACCGGGCTTTGTCCAGCGGACTACTTCGGCCGCACGCTGGTGGCCAATCTTCCGAAAAAAATCAAAATCGGCGTCATTAATGTCGCGGTCGCCGGCTGCAAAATTGAATTGTTCGACAAGGTCAACTACGGAACCTACCTCGCCACGGCGGCTTCCTACCAGCAAAACGACGCCAGGCTCTACGGCGGCAGCCCCTACCAGCGCTTGGTTGACCTGGGCAAGGAGGCCCAGAAGGTCGGCGTAATCAAAGGAATTTTGCTGCATCAAGGTGAGTCAAACAACGGCGACCGGCAATGGCCGAACAAGGTCAAAGGAATTTATGACAATTTGCTCCAAGACCTGAACCTCAAGGCTGCGGATGTGCCCCTGCTCGCCGGCGAGCTGGTGGCCAAGGACCAGGGCGGCGCGTGCGCCGGGATGAATACGATCATTGACGATTTGCCCAAGACCATCCCCACCGCCCACGTCATCTCCGCAACGAGCTGCACCAAGGCAAACTCCCTGCATTTTAATCCTGCGGGCTACAGACTGTTGGGAACGCGTTATGCGGAAGCCATGCTGCCGTTGCTGGGCTATAAGCAGGCCAACGCCAAATAAACAATCCCTGCGGTTCCCTACGAACGAATTGCGATACCGCATCAGGGTTGACTTGATGCTCATTATCGCCGTTTCCCGCAAACCATGCGGGAATGTTTTCCTTGAAAACGTCCAAGACCAGCCGCCGCCGCTCGTCACCCCGACAACAGAACCAACAGCCCGCACTTCGCGCCCGTCCGGACGAACGCCAATCGGATGACTTCACGCATGAATTCAGCAGTCATGCGGAAGTCAAAATCCGGATGGCGCAGACAATCAGTAAAAGTTCAAGGCACACTCAAGCGGTAAAAGCGGGAAGTAAAATTGGTCGTTGCAGTATCCGTGAACACCCCAATCCCATTGGTCAAGGTCAGGGGTGGCAGCGCCTGCCAGGTGGTGAGATTGGTGGAGACCAGCACGGTGGCGGTCGCCGCACCCGGTGCCGTCAGCTCAAATTGAACGCAGCCATTTGTGAGCACAACGACTGAACCAGGATTGAAGCTGGGGGCATCAACAATGCTAAAAGTTCCGCTCACGGCCGAGAGCGCCGCGTTGGTCGTGCTGCGGATCTTGATGGCGTAGTCGCTGCCCGGAACGGTGTTCACGGGGATTGACCATTGGTAAGCCGGGATGCTGGACGAATTGGTGGCGATGTTCGCGGCGAACACGCCATTTTTGTAGAGATCGAGCGCCATGTTCCCGGTGATGTTTGCATTCCACTGGATGTAGTATGACAACCCGCGTTGCCATGCCGCGCCTCCGTCCGGAACGGTTATCTGCACTGCCGGCGGGACGGTGGCAAAGCTGTTCGTGGCCCAATCGCTCAAACCCGCGTCGTTGTAGGCGCACACGCGCCAGAAATAGGTGTGGTTGGGAAGTGCGCTGGAGAATACATAGCGCGATTCAATCAAATAGGGTTCGTCCACCACCGGGCTGCCGAACGTGGCGTCTGGCGCGATCTGAAGGGCGTAACCGCCGGCAAATCCCTTCGGACACCAGCTCAAGGAAATCGGCAACTGCTGGTTCACTGTGCAGGTTTTTCCAGATTGCACCAGAGGCGGCACACGCGTGACGATGCCGGTGGATTGCAGGCTTTCTGGTTCAACCATCAACGGAGGAAACGGCAGTTCTTCCACGTCGGGAGTTCCAAAGGCGAATTCGCCGAAACCGGTGTCACTCAACTCGGCGTCAAGCTGACCCGTGAGATCATTGAACCCGCTCGGCAGCGGGACGAAGACCCCCTGGCCGGGAGTATTCCGGTAGTAAACCGTGGTGTTGGCGGGATCGGGGATGGAAAGCAGCGCCGGATCGAACGAGATGACGCCGGCCATCCCATCAATGAACGACGGCCAGACGCCGATCCGGACCGGCAGCAACAGCGGCGCCTGACCTTGAAACAACGGAGACAACGGCGCATAGGGATCGCGCGTGACGATTGCGGAGTTGTAGGCGTCGGATGAAATGCTGGAGAGATCCAAGCCCACGCCGGTGTCAGCGAATTGATACGTGTTGGGGGCGGCCAATCCATAAACGGTGGCTCCCGTTCGCTGCGCGCTGGGCGGAAATGGAAAACGATAGGCGTGATAGGAATTGACCCGCGCGTTGGTGAACGACAGGTCAAACAATTTGCGCCCGTCCGCAGTGATTTCGGTAGCATCGGGATTCGGCCCATTCGTCGAAACTCCCCAACCAATGAAAGTGTTACCATTGGCCAGCCGCTGCACGCTTCCCCGCACCGCAGTGGCAATGATGTTGGTTGGAATATATTGCCAGATATGGGTCGCGATCTTGTTGGTCTCATCCAGGCGATACTCTTGAACCTGCGACGTGCGCGAGCCGTCGGCATTGCCATTGTTAAACAAAATGTAGTCGCCGTTCGGCAACCGTTGAAAATCGTTGCCCGCCACCTGCCGTAATCCCTCCCCGGGGCTGACGCCAGCAAATGTGAACTGGTTGAATGAGCCGCCCAGCCGCCACATCACGTCACCCGTCTGGCGATTGATTTTCATTTGTTCCTTCGCCGTGCCGACGAGCAGATTGCCATCCACAGGGTCCAGGCGAACGGCATTCACACAAAAGCCGGGAATGATCCCGCTTGCCGACGCCGCGCCCCAGTCTGAAAATTCGGTCCAGTCGAAATGGTCCCAGGAACGCCATTGCCAGATCACGTTTCGGTTTCCGTCCAGTTCCTGAATCACCGAGCCGGAAACCTCCGCCAGCGGGGGCGCGTTGGACACGACCGCGCGGAGATCCGCCAGCGTCGTGTAATAGCCCAGCATCAGCAGATGGCCGTTGGGTAGCAACTGGAAGTCGTGGCTTTCGGACTGGAACCCGTTTCCCATGGCCACGGCTTCCATCACGTTGAAGTTTGTGTCGAGAAGCTGGTTGATCACCGGTCCTCCCTCCGTGTAATCGAACCAGCCGGTGAGCTGGGAATACGAGAGCAAGCCGTTTGGCAGCAGCTTGAAATCAGCGGCGCAATAGCCATTGCCCGGCCCGCCCGGACTGGCTTGTCTGAAAGTTCCCACGGTGCCATCATCGTTCATGACCTGAAGAAAAGATGGACCTGAAGGGCCGTTGCTTGGGCACGACGCTAGAAACACCGAACCGGGCGCCAGTGCGCCGGCATCATAGACGGATGTGGCGACGCCGGTGAAATTCGCCGGCGTCTGGGCTTTGCCAGAAAGACATGCCAGACAGCCTGCCGCGGCAATAATGAAAGCAAGATGCAATTTCATCTTCGATAGGGTGGAGACCGCGTCAACTACGGCAAACTAACACGGTAGAAACGCACCTGGTTTGTGGGCGCCGAATTCTCGATGAACGTGCCGCTGCCGCCGGTCAGAGAAACCGTGCCGAGCATCTGCCAGTTTGGCGGCGCCAGGGACGTCGCGGCCCAGACGGTGGCCTGATTGGCCACGCCGGCTCCTGCTGTCAGATTGAACTGAATCCGTCCATCCGGCAGCCGGGTGACAGAGGCGGGACTGATCACCGGCGTGCCACTGATTGGAATAAACGTTGCTTGAACGGATTTGTAACTGCCCATCGTGACCGAAGCGGTGTTGGTTGACTGGCTGGCAACGCCTTGCCAGGCATAGAAGAAGTAGCCCGCGCCCGCATTGGCCGTCAGGGAAACCATCTGGCCCACGTTAAACCACGGGCCGACAGGATTCGCGGTGATCGTGCCGGCATCGGACGGAGCAACGGCGGTATCCAGCAGGTAATTGGTCGAGAACAGCGCGGTGTTGGTCGCGCCCGTGATCTGCGCAGTGATTGAATGGCTTTGCGCGCCCGCGTCGCTCCACGAGGCAAACACAAACCGGCTCTGGCCGTTGCTGGAGACTTGCGGACTGTTCGCTTCAATTGTGTGGGAGGAATTCGCCGGCCAGGCGAAGGAGGCCGGCGCGGTGACATTGGTGCCGTCCACGGTCACCACCAAACCCCTCGGCGCGGTCATGATGCTGACTGGCTGGACGATGCTGAAAGCACTGCTGACATCGGACAACGAGCTGCTCAAGCTGCGGATTTTGACGGTGTAGTTCGTGGCTAGAGGCAGGGCCGCGAATTGGCCCACCGTCCAGGCATACGCGCCGCTGCTGACAGAAGTGCTTGCCACAAAGGTTCGGTTGGATACGCCATTCAGGTAAAGGTCAAGCGCCACGTTTCCGGAGATGTTGGCGTTCCATTGAATCGTGACCACTTGGAACCGCTGCCAAACTTCGCCGCCGGCCGGATAGGTGAGTTGCAGCATCGGGGGAACAGTCGCGAACGAGGCGGTCGCCCAATCGCTCGTGCCACCCTGGTTGTTGGCGCGCACCCGCCAAAAGTATTGGCTGTTGGCCTGCAACGATTGCAACGTTGCGTTGTTATTTCCAAGTCCGTTGATGTCCACCGCCAGGTTTGTGAAGTCAGAATTAGTGGCGACCTGAAGATCAAAGGAACCCACCATCCCCTGCGGCTCCCAAGTCAGCGTGACGGGTTGCGTTTGGTTGACCTGGCTCAAATTGACAGGAGCAAGGATTACGGGCACAAAAGGTATTTCGCTCACATCCGGATAACCGAAGATAAACTCACCGAATTGGGCGGAACTTACGTTCAAGGTTTGCGCGTCTGAATCGTAGGTGGTGGCCAGCGGGGTGAACTGCCCCTGGCCCGGCGTTGGTCGGAAATAGACCGTCACGTTGGTGGGATCGTGAATGACGGGCGTGTCAAAGGCGTAACTGCTGTCCGGAAGCGCCAGCGCGAGCTGGGCGGACAAGGCCGTGATATTCGTGCTGGACAGGATGATATGCTGCATCGGCACTTGCGGAGCCTTGCCGGAAAATTGCGGAAGCCGCACCGCGTCAAGATGGCGTTCGATGACCAACGAACTGTCGGAGGGACCGGCCAGGCTGTTCACCGTCGCCGACACCCCGGCGACAACCGATGTGTAGGACAGACCCGATTGGACATTTTGAAACGCCGATGAACGGACCAGGTCCGGGCTGTTCCACGCTTGTTTGGTCACACCACCGCCAAGCAGCACTGAACTGATGCCACTCGTCAGGTGATGTTGCATTTCAAAGACAATCTGGCCCGCGGAATTCACCTCGGTGATGATGTAGCCGCTGACGGGAACCGCACAGCCCCAATCAATCAGCGTGTTCCCATTCGGCATCCGTTTGATGGATCCCGTGCAACTCGCGGAAATGTCGGGCGTATGGCGATATTCCCAAACCAGCGTCGCGGTCATGTTCGTCTCATCCAGCGCATATTCCACCACCCGGCTGTAAGTGCGGTCGCTCGGCGTGACGCCGCCTCCGGAGATGTTGCCGTTGTCAAAAAACATCAGATGGCCGTTCGCCAGCCGATGCACGTCATGCTGGCCCACGGTGTAATAGGGGGCGTTTTCGGAATGCTCGCCGATGTATTTGAACATGTTATTTTGGCCGCCCAGGCGCCAGATGACCTCGCCGGTTTGGCGGTTGATTTTCACTATTTCGGACGTGGTGCGCAGGGAAACCAATAGGTTGTTGTCCGTGGGATCAATCGTCATGGCATTGATGTGCGCGTAATCGAAGCTGGCTTGAGTCATGTCGGCGAAGGTGTTGGTGATGGCGATGTGGTCGAAGGTGTGCCATTCAAAAACCAGCCGGTTGCTGGCGTCCACTTCCTGAATCACGCCGCCGGTGATGGCGGCGGCGGTCTTGCCGCCGGTAACGACACCGCTCAAGTCGAACGTGCGAACCTCCGAACCAAATACGAACGCATGGCCGTTGGGGAAGAGTTTGACGTCATGCGTGTCCAGCGTGTATTTAAGCGCGTTGAAGGTGGCCACGAAGTTGGTCAGGCTCTCGTCCTTGAAACGAAAACCGTTGGTGTCACTTGCGGTAACGAAACCTTGCGGCGGGACAAAGCGGAGGATGGTGTTGGTCTTGTTCGCATAAATGAGATTTGTGCCGGTGTTGTCGAGGACGACATAGTAAAGTTTGGTCCCGTCGCCAGTCCGCCCCCCGATGTTGCCGATCAAGTCGCCGGGGGTGGCTCCGCCGCTGTTCGAGACGACTAGAAAAGGAAAGTCCGCAGGAATATAAGCAGCCCGGACCGAGCGATAACCATTCATCGTGACCTGGGCGGTGTTGTTGGTTGCCGTGTCAGCGCCCTGCCAAAAGGAGACGCGGTATGTGGTGTTTGTGCTGGCGGTCAAGTTGACCCGTTGGCCGGCGTCATACCAAGTCCCGGCCGGCAGGTTCGCGATCGTTCCCGCGCCGGCGGGGGTGACGGTTGTGTCCAGCAAATACTTCGTGTTGAAGCTGGCCGTGTAAGTCGCGTTGCTGGAGGGGACAGTAATCTGATTCGTCTGCAATCCGCCGTCGCTCCATGAAGCAAACACAAATTGCGTGTGCATATCCGGCGCGGTCTGGGGACTGGGTGCGACCACCGTATGGGCGGAGCCGGCATCCCAGTCAAACGACACCGGAGCCATGTAGTTTGTGCCATCCACGGAGAGGCCCAAAGCGTCCGGAGTGCTGTCCAGGGTGATGCTGACCGTATCCGCCCGCGCGGCATTTGACGCCAAACCGAGCAGTGCACCGACGAGGGTGCAGCGATGGAAGAGTTTATCCAGTTTCATAAAGCGATTGGATTGTTTTTGAACGGACATGGTTTGCAAACGATGATCAATTGCCTCCCGACCAGTTGTCGCCAAGGTTGCTGAAGTCGCCGAAATTCACTTTGCTGTCGCCATTGATGTCGCCGCCCAGCCCGCTGCCCAGTTTAAGCCAGTCCTGGCTCCAGAGTTTCAGGTCGTTCAAATCCACCAGCCCGTCCAGGTTCAAGTCGCCATCCGGCGCGTTGAACAAAGACACGTTATCCAGAAACACGCCTTGGTTGGCGCTGCCCATGTTGAAGATGACCGCCGCGTTGAAATCGCTCGTCGCGCTCATGGTGAACACGTAGCGGTAATGGGTGTGCGCGGGAGTCAAGTAGGTGCTGCTGGTGCCGCTGTAATTCTGGTTGGGAGAGCCATTTTGGGCGACCTTGGCCTCGATATATCGGGTGCCGGTGGCCGACCATGCGTCAAATTGGAAAACGTATTTCTTGCCTTGAATAATTGGTAAGCCGGCTTGTTTGAGTTGAATGTTGGCGAGCGTGGTGGTGCCATTGGTGATGTAAATGTGGCTCACGCCACTCTCAATCGCCCATGCGGCCGTCGCGCCGCCACTCAAAGTCCAAGTCCAGGAAGCCGTACCCTGGGCAAAATCGCCGTTCTGGACCATGTTTTGTCCAGGCTTGATGATGTTGACGGTGGCGCTTTGTTCATTGGATGGCAGCCCTTCAACCCCCTGTTTATTGACGGCCGTCACGTGAAAGTAATAGGTCAGCCCGTTTGTAAGGCCAGTGAGCCTTTTAAGCGTCACGCCTGATGTGGCAAGCAGGTTCGTGGATTGGGAGGTGGGCCCGCCGTAAATTTTGTAGAAAGCGACGTTCGTATCTCCGAACTGGTTAAAAATCAAAGTAATGTTGTCAGGATAAGACTCGATGAGGAGATAAGGCTGCGCGGCCGAGCCTTGCCAGGCACATCGCCAAGTCCGGTAAGCCTCCCATCCGTCCGCCCAATTCATCTCAAACGCCTTGCTTCCGTCGGGACGGACTTCCGTCAGCTTCGGAAGGTTGCCCACGGCCCAGTCAATGAGGGTATTGCCGTTTGTCAGACGTTGCACATCCCCCATGTAAAAAGAGTAAATGCTCGCCGTCGGCGTATTGGGATACTGCCAGATGAGCGTCGCGGTCATGTGCGTCGGATCAAGCCGGTATTCAACCGCGCGGGACATGGACGGGCTGTGCAAATTCCCGTTGTCAAATATCGTGTAATCGTTCGTCGTCACCATTCGGATCGCGTGCTGGTTCCGCGTTCCGTTCAGAGGGTCGTTGATAAAGGCAAACTGGTTGTGGGCGCCGCCCAGCCGCCAGATGATGTCACCGGTGTCGCGGTTGATTTTGGTGACCTCGCTCGTGTTGCGGGACGACAAAAGGATGTTGCCATCGGTGTCAATATCAATGGCGTTCATGTGCGAGAAATCGAAACTGCCCGACGTCAAGTCAATGAACTGCTGCTCATCCGTAATGTCAAAATGGTCCCACGCGCGCCACTGGAAGATCAACTCGCCGGCGGGGGTGAACTCCTGGATGGCTGATTCAGTTACGGAGGCGGCCGTATTGCCGCCAACGACGTATCGGCTCATGTCCACGGTCGCGGTTCCCACGGCCATGAGCAGATAGGTTCCATCCGCCAGAACTTGCAACTCGTGTTCGTCGCAGGAATAACCGTTGACCGCAAAGTATTGGGCAATCTGCTGGTAATGATTGTCAAACCCGTTGTAATGGTTGCCACCGTTCCGGGCCAGCATCGTCATGACCCCGTTGTGTTGCACCTTCATGTCCCGGCGTTCATCCGGATATTTGCTATACCAAATGGGATTGCCATTGTTGTCGAAGATCACATTGAACGGATCCCCGCCGCCGCCGCGGTTATCAATAAAAATTGGGTCCGGGTCTGGATTGTTGTTCGTTGTGATGACGATCCACGGAAAATCACTGGGCACCGAGACGCCGTTTGGCATGATGCCCGCAACACCCTTGGAAGCGGCGGTGGTGACGGCCAGGGACTTGACCGGCGAACCGCCCGATTTGGCGGCCGGCACGGAAACGATGGCTGGAGCAACGGCGGCGTCCGGCAAGTGCGTGGACACCACGAACTGGTATTGGTAAGGCGAAATCGGCCCGCCGTTCGCCACGGGCACTCCCGGCGCGAGCGAGACGGTCACAAGCTCGTTCGCCGTAAAGTCGGTGGTCATCGTGAATATCACCGTGCGTCCGTCCTGCGCGATCTTGGTCTGGCCGGCGTGGTTGCCGCTGGCGGCGCCAGTCACATGGATGAAGCCGGACAGGTTGGTGATTGCCGCCGGCGAAATATTTTGAAAACGCACCAGCACGAACCGTGTTTGCCGCGACGTGTATTCTGAACCCGGCAGCGGCGAGAGATAAGTGTAACCCAGCGGCCGATAGTCATCCTTCGAATGCACCCAGACACTGACATTTTGCGTGTTGGTCTTCTCGCCGTCAGTCGCGGTGAAGTTAAGCGAATAAAGCCCGGGCGCATCGAAAGCGGCGGTCGGATTGCTGGTAAAGACCGTTCCGGGCGGATTCGACGAACCGGTGTAGGTGAATGCCTCGCTGTTTGTGGGATTCCCGGACCAAACCACGCCGGCACTCGCCGCGGGCGTGGAAAAGACCGACCACCCCCAGCGCAGCTTGTTCGGATCATTCGGATCCGGGTTGCCGGGATTGGAGGGCAGCGGATTGCCGTCATCGCTGACAGTGGCAGTCAGTTGAAAATTGGTCGGCGAGTTGAAGACCAGCGACCCGGGAACCGTCACTGCGGGGCGGCCATTGAAATTCGTGAGCGTAAAATCATAGAGTTCCGAAACGTCCGCCGCGCTTAACGCCCGGTTGTAAATCCGCACCTCGTCAATCTGCCCCTTCCATTGGCGGGAGAGCGCGCCGGTGTTGATCCAGGCGCCGATGGTCACCGGGTCGTTCCCGTTGGTATTGATGAAGCCGGCGGGACTGGGATTCGACGCTTCCAACACTCCGTTGATGTAGAGACATTCATTGACGCCGCTCTTGTATGTTGCAACAACGTGCAACCACCGCTTCGGGACGCGGATATTGGTGGTTGTGCCGTTCACCGGGATATACCCTCCACCGGCCGCCGACAAGCCCAACCCCATGAAATCAGTCGTGTTCGAACGATGCAAACGCCAGGACCAGTCCCCCCGGCAAAAGACTGTTTGCCACGCCTGGTCAAACGTATCCACCGAAATCCATGCCGCCAGCGTGAGATTGTCGGCGATATTGAAATCTGGATGATTGGGGATTTGCACGTAAAAACTGCCGTCGAAATTCAGCGCATCGCCCAAACCGTCGGGTCCGGCCACAAGCGTTGGGGCTTTGAGCGTGGTTTGGTCCTGCCGGCAAACCCCGTTGTGGCCGTTTCCGCTTTGGTCCGCAACCGTTTCCCCCACCAGACCGGCCATGCCTTCGAAGTTATAATAGGCCACCAGGTTGTTCGTGATGTCGGCGAACACAGGCTCCACACCAGCCAGCAGCGCCAGTGTCGCCAGCGCCAGCACGGAATTTATTTTGGTAATCATCATTCAGCGCTTTCCGCCAATCAATGGTAGTGGACGCGGAAAAATCTGGCCGGAAAGGCCCCATTGGTTTCAGTGTAAGAGCCGCTGGTGTTGCCCGTGCCCGTCCAAGGCCCGTTTACCGCCGGCGCGCTCTCCAGTTCGCCGCCTTGAAACAGCACGATCACCACCCCGTTCACCGCCTGCGCGCTCGTGATCGCCGGCCCCACCAACGCCCCGACAAACTGCGGTGAAATCGAAACGTCCGACGGCGACGCAATAATGCCGCCGCGACTGGCGTTGGCCACGATGCTTACGTTCGCCGTCTGGTTCAGTTGCAGCGCGCACAAAATGCCGCTCGCCGGCGGGATGGCTGTGGGAACCGCCGGATCCCAGAGCGCGCCGAACTCCAGGGTCACCCCGCTGGAATTCAGACCGGGCAAGGTGCCCGCAGGGTCGTCGGCCACCACGGCCAGCGGACTGTAACCGGTCGCATTCCAGTTCGCGTTGCTCCCCGAGCTGACGGTCACATTGTCGCGAAACGAAGCCGGGAAAATGCCATACCCGGGCGCTGCCGCCGTGCTCAACCCGCGAAAATAGTTGGTAACCGCGACAATTTGTCCGCGGTCCACGGACACATCCAGCGCGAAGGAACGCACGGTTTCCCCCGCCGTGCATATATAATTGATGTTCGCCAGGCCATTGGTCGCTTGCACAAACACGATCACGGCCCCCCGGGCGGGGCAAAGCAGGAACAACAACAGCAGCAAAGGAATTTTCATGCAGTTTTTCCGCCGGCATTTCACAAACACTCGCGCCCGTTAAATATTCCTGACAGGCAACAGCAATATTGGACACGAACATGACTGTTGGGCGCGCTTCTCGCACCTCGGAAGTCTTGCTGACTATCTCAGTTTAAGCCGTTCAATAGCCACCGTCAAATCAATACTAAAATCTTGAAACTGTGGCCGAAGCATTTTTTGTTCAGTTGAACTTGCCCCGCGTGTCGGCTATCGTGTCAGCCTATGACTTTGACGGAAAAGATTCTCGCCCGCGCCGCCGGCAAGCCGCGCGTGCAGGCCGGTGACAACATCTGGGTGAACGCCGACGTGCTCATGACGCACGACGTTTGCGGGCCGGGCACCATCGGCGTGTTCAAACGCGAGTTCGGCAAGGACGCCAAGGTCTGGGACAAAAACCGGATCGTCATCATCCCCGACCATTACATTTTCACCGCCGACTCGAAGTCGAACCGCAACGTGGACATCCTCCGCGATTTCGTGAAGGAGCAGGGCCTGCCGTATTTTTACGACGTGATTGACGACCCGAACGGCCACTGGCATTTCGATTCGAGCAAGGGGATGCTCAAGCGGCAATACGGCTCGCAATACGCGGGCGTCTGCCACACGGCGCTCCCGGCCAAGGGCCACACGCGCCCCGGCGAGATTTTGTTCGGCACGGATTCGCACACGTGCATGGCGGGCGCGTTCAACCAGTTCGCCACGGGCATCGGCAACACGGACGCCGGCTTCGTGATGGGCACGGGCAAATTGCTCATCAAGGTGCCGGAGACGATGCATTTCCGGCTCGAAGGCAAATTGCAGCCGGGCGTGATGGCGAAGGACATCATCCTCCATTGCATCGGCGAAATCGGCTTTGACGGCGCGACGTATCGCGCGATGCAGTTCGACGGCCCCGGCGCGGCGAGCCTTTCGATGGACGACCGCATGACGATTGCGAACATGGCCATCGAGGCGGGCGGCAAGAACGCCATTTTTGAATTCGATTCGCGCACGGCGGAATACGTGGACGCGCGCGTGAAATTGAACGGCACGAAATCCGCCTACGAACCGGTGACGCCGGACAAGGACCAAAAATTCGTTTACGAACTCGTCGTGGATTTGAGCAAGCTCGAACCGACGGTGGCGTGCCATCCCGATCCGGGCCAGCGCAAGAAGGCGAAGGACATGGGCGACATGAAGCTGGACCGCGCCTACGTCGGCTCCTGCACCGGCGGCAAGACGAGCGATTTCGTGGAGTTCGCGCGCGTGTTGCGCGGCAAGCGCGTGACGATTGACACGTTCGGCGTGCCGGCGACGCCGGACATCGTGCATGATTTGCAGACCACGCGCTGGGGCGGCAAGACGATCTGGGACATCCTCGTGGACGCCGGCGTGCAGATGACGGAGAACGCCGGTTGCGCCGCGTGCCTCGGCGGGCCGGTGGACACGTTTGGCCGCATCAACAAGCCGGGCATCAAGTGCATCAGCGCGACGAACCGGAATTTCCCCGGCCGCATGGGCGACAAGGAATCGCAGGTGTTTCTCGCGTCGCCGATGACCGTGGCCGCGAGCGCGATTGCCGGAAAGATTGTTGACCCGCGCGAGTATCTTTCATGACCCAGAACACAACGACAGCGAAAACACCGCTCTGGAAACGGCTGCTCCAAAATCTGGCGCTGTCGTTCGTCACTTTTTTCCTGTGCATCGCCGCGCTGGAAATCGTCCTGCGGCTGGCCGGTTACGGAAACCTCGAAATCTACGAGCCTGACGCAAAGCTGTATTGGAAGCTCCAGCCAAACCAGGATTGCTTCACCAAAATAGACCACAAGCCGGTCCACATCAATTCCCACGGCACGCGTGGCCCGGAATTTGCCGCGGAGAAACCGGCGGGCACCTTCCGCATCCTGTCGCTCGGCGATTCGCGGACGTTCGGCTGGGGGTTGAGCGGAGGCGGAAACGTATTCGGGCCGGCTCCAGCAATTGCTCCAGAAAAAATTCGGCAACTCGAAGAAAATTGAAGTCATCAACGCCGGCGTCAACGCCTGGTCGTATCCGCAGATGTTCGTCTATTTCCGGGATTACGGACTGGCCTTCAAGCCGGACGTGGTGATTCTGGGCGAGGCGAATTTGTGGACGCAATTTTCGGAAAACAACAGCCCGGAGTTCGTGAGGCAGATCATGTGGCGCGTCCGGCTGAAGAATTTTCTCCGCCATTTTGCGATTTACCATTACGTCATCGAGGTGAAGCTGAAAGGTTTATACGAGCGCGAACGGACGAAATTCATCCCGGTGGATCCCAATCAGGACCCATTGTTCAAGGCGGAACAGCAAAAAGACCCGGACGCGCTGTTTCGCTCGGCGATGGAGAATTTGTGCCGGCTGGCGCAGACCAACGGCGTAAAGCCGGTGCTGCTCTTTTTGCCGTCGCTGAACGATTTGAGCTCCACGAACACCCCGTCCGTTCTGAAGGCGAAGCGGCTGATTCACCGGGAGTTGAACGTGCCGCTCGTGGACGTGACGCCCGAATTGCTGCCGCGGGCGAAAGCGCTTTACCTCGATGCCGACCCGGTGCATCTTAACGCCGACGGAAATGAAATCATCGCCGAAAAATTGTTTGAAACGCTGACAAATCTGGTTTCGCCGTAAAATGTTCGACCTCCTGAAAGAATTCTGGGCCTTTCTGCGCGAACGGAAGAAATGGTGGCTGGCGCCGATCATTCTTTTTCTGCTGCTGTTCGGGCTGGCGGTGATTCTGGGCGGCGGCTCGGCGTTCGCGCCGTTCATTTACAGTTTGTTTTAAGCCGGCGCCAACGGCGGTCTTTCACTTCACCGGCTTCGTGCCGGGCAGATAGATCGTGAAGACCGTGCCCGTGCCGGCCTCCGTGTGGACGTGCAGCGCGCCGGTGCCTTCCTTGATGAGCCGCTGGACGATGTTCAATCCCAGGCCGGTCCCCTGCCGCGGCCCTTTCGTCGTGAAATACGGCTGGAAAATTTTCGGCAGCATCTCCGGCGAAATCCCCGGCCCGTTGTCTCGCACGGAAAATTTCACCAGCGGCGCGGTGTTGTCCATGCTCTCGATGTTCAGCAGCCGGTCATTCGGGCCGTCCTTGAATTGTTGCAGATCCAGCGGCGAGTGCAGCACTTCGCCGCCGATTTCGACGCGGTGCGGCTGCGGCGAGCATTGGAAGGCGTTCACCGCGAGGTTCAGCAGAATCTGGATCAAATCCGTGCCGTTGATTTTGACGGCGATGTCCTCGGCCAGCGGAGCGAGGGTGAATTCGTTTTCAAGCAGGCTGGGATGAACGCGGATGAGCTGCTCCAGGTCGCGCAGCAACTGGTTCACGCTCACCGTCGGGGTGTTTTCGTTGCGACTGGCGGCGCAGAAAACCGAGGTAGCGCCGCGAAATTTCAATGCAGTTGCCCACCTGACGCGCGATGATGCGCAGCCGGTCCTTGATGAATTCCAGGTCCTCCAGTTCCATCCGCGCATTGCGGCTCAACCGCTGGTTCAGCACCGACACGAAACCGGAGATGACCGTGAGCGGCCCGTTGATGTCGTGGATGATGCTGGCGTAAATGTCGCCGCGCGTCTTGGCGATCTGCTCCTCGATGCGCTGGTTTTGCAGTTCGCTCAAGAGCTCCTGCACTTTTTCGGCGCTGCTGTGGATTTCGCTTTCGAGCGTGCGCCGCTGCATCGCCTGGCCGACGGCGGCGCGCATGGTGGCGATGTCAAACGGCTTGTTGATGTAATCGCACGCGCGCAGCCGGAGCGCCTGGCGGATGGTGTCGGTCGTCTCGAACGCCGTCATCATGATCGCCTCCATGTTCGGGCTTCACATATTTCAGCCGCTCCAGAACCTCGATGCCCGACATGCCGGCCATGCGGATGTCCAGCACCGCCACGTCAATGTCATTGTTCTGCGCAAGCTCGATGGCCGTCGGGCCGTCCTCGGCCATGAGCAAATCGTAGTCGTCCTTGAAAATCACCCGCAACGACTGGCGCGGGCCTTCCTCGTCATCCACAACCAGCAGCGTGCCGCGCCGTTTGGGCGGCACAACCGCATCGGCGATGCCGGTCAAGCGGCGGCCGTCTCCGTCAATGATGGTTCAGCCGTCAAAGACATGATTTTTTTGTTCAATTCAACCGCTGGCATTGAACCCTGCAATTCTATGGCAACCGCGCGGTTTCTTCAAGAACAAACCGAAGCCGTCCGCAACAGGCGCGAATAAAGCATTGCTAATGCCTGTCCCGCAGTGACTTCCTTGAATTTCTCACGCCCGAAACAATTCAGTCTTCGCTCCGCCACCGTCCCAAATGCGACCCGCCAGCGCAATGAAAACCGTTCCGACGGGCTTGGCCTTGGTGCCGCCGGACGGCCCGGCAATGCCCGTGACCGCAATGGCCAAAGTCCGCGCCGAATTTTTTCCGGGCGCCTTCGGCCATTTCCCGCGCCACGGCCGCGCTCACCGCGCCGTGCCGGGACAGGATTTCAGGCCGGACGCCAAGAAATGTCCGCTTCACTTCGTTGCTGTAAGCCACAACACCGCCCGGGAAAATTTTGGACGCGCCCGGCACATTCGTGATCCGATGCGCGATCAATCCGCCGGTGCAGGATTCGGCCGTGGCCAGGGTCAATTTCCTTTCCGTCAGCAAGCGGACGATGGCAGCTTCAATTTTGTCGCCGCAGCCTTGGTTTGTAATTTTTGGCATCGAATTCCGCCGCCGGAAATTCAGGGACGGCAGCCGCCGCAAGGTTCAACACCCGGTTCTCGTCAATCTCCGTCGTCGTGGATGGCTCGGGAATGTGCCCCGGGTTTTACCGTCGCCCCGGTTACGGTCAGATGATCAAACGTCGCGCGGCACAGGACTCCACTGTGATGCGAAGTGACGGCGAGACCGGCATAGACGGGGTCATTCATCGCGATGGTGAGGGCGTTCGTCGTCGCCCAATCGGTTCCGTTCTCCGAGGCGGCGGCTGTGAGCGCGCCCCCTTCGCGCGTCAGGCGGAGCCAATAAGGCGCGTGCAGACCGGGAATCACCTTTGAGGTAGACAGCCTGGCGCCCGGCGGCGGCGCGTTGCTGAAACGCCACGCCTTGGGCCGGCGTAACCACAACCATCGCGAAGGCCGAATCGGGGGCGAGCGATTGGCGGATCATCAGTCCCGCCTTGGCCCACGGACTCGGTGTTTTCAATGTCCGTCACGCGGACGGTCAAAGTCACGTTGCCCTTCATCGCCAGATAAACGTAATGGAATGCATCGGCCCGGTTCCAAATGTCCGCGCCGTCGCCGCTGACGGTCATCACGCCGTTGGTCTGCCCAAACGCGCCGGACGCGCTGACGCCGCCCACGTCGCCCGATTCCCAGTGCGGCGGATGAAAGGCCTTCCACCCCCAAATAAAGGCGCCCGCTCCGGCTGCGGCCACGGCCAGCGCCAAAGCCAGCGCCGCCGCCCACGGCGAGTTTTTCCGGGTGCGAACCGGGTTTAAATCTCCTCCAAGAACTTTCGGGACCGGCCGTTCGCCGACCTTCGTGCCCGTCAGGATCAATTTCTGGTCCTCCGACGCCGGAGCATGCGGCGCGGTGATTTTCTGGAAGCACGTCGGGCATTCCATCACCGTGCCGGCCTGCGACGAATCGCACATCATGTGCTGGCCGCACACTGGACAGGCATATTTGAACTCGCTCATGGCTGTGCTGCAAACATTTCACATTCGCCGCCGGACGGCAATGCCGATTTTTCAATTTTTAAGCGGTGGAAATGCCTTTGCGTCTCCGCGTCTTTGCGTTAAAACAGGTCGGCGCATGAAAAAGAAATCTCCAATATCCCGCAGCGGCCGGTTCGCGCATGAAATCAGCGCGGACGTCGCCCAATTCACCGAATCCATCTCCTTCGACTGGCGGCTCTGGATGCACGACATTTTCGGCTCCATGGCCCATGCCGAAATGCTGCACCAGATCGGCGTGCTGACCAAAAAGGAAATGCGCGCCATCGTCCGCGGACTCGACGCCATCGGCATGGAAATCGCAGCCGGCCGGTTCAGGTGGAAACGCGAACTCGAGGACGTCCACATGAACATCGAAGCCGAGTTGACCCGGCGCGTTCCCGCCGGCGCGAAGTTGCACACCGGCCGCTCGCGCAACGACCAGGTCGCCCTCGACGTGCGGCTCTGGCTGCGTGACGAAATCATTTTCCTGCTCCGTGAAATCGCCGGCCTGCAACGCGCCCTCGTCTCTGCTCGGCGAGACGGAACGCCGCCGTGCATCATTCCCGGCTACACGCATTTGCAACGCGCCCAGCCGGTCTATCTCGCGCACCATCTGCTCGCCTACGTCGAGATGCTGGAGCGCGATTGCGAGCGGCTTTGGGACTGCCACTCGCGCGTGAACGTCTGCCCGCTCGGCAGCGGCGCGATTGCCGGTTCCACGCTTCCGCTCAATCGCGAACTCGTCGCCAAGCTGCTCGGTTTCGTGGACGCCGGCGGCAAAGTCCAGCTCACGCAAAATTCCATGGACGCCGTGAGCGACCGGGATTTCGCCGTCGAATTCTGCGCCGCCGCCGCGCTGCTCGCGGTTCATTTCTCGCGGCTCGCGGAGGATTTGATTCTCTGGGCGGGCGCGGAATTCAACTTCATCAGGATCGCCGACGCCTACACCACCGGCTCGTCGTTGATGCCGCAGAAGAAAAACCCCGACATTGCCGAACTCGCGCGCGGCAAGACCGGCCGCGTCATCGGCAACTTGGTTTCGCTGCTCACGCTGCTGAAGGGCTTGCCCATGACCTATAACCGCGATTTGCAGGAGGACAAGGAACGGCTGTTTGACACCGCCGACACCGTGCGCGCCACCACGCGGCTCATGGCCGCCATGCTCCGAAACACAGCGATCAATGAACCGGCGTGCAACTGGGCCGCGAGCGACCCGGCATTGCTGGCGACCGACCTCGCGGATTATCTCGTCAAAAAAGGAATGCCGTTCCGGCAGGCGCATCACGTCGTCGGTGCGGTGGTGGCACTGGCGGAAAAGACAGGCCAGCCCTTAAACAAGCTGGCGCTCGCGGAACTGCAAACCATTGACAAAACCTTTGGCCGCGATGCGCTGAACGTGTTCAACCTGAAAACCGCGATGGCGAAACGAAACCTGACCGGCGCGCCGGGCACGAAGGAAGTCGCGAAGCAATTGGTGCGCTGGCGGAAATTGCTTTCTTGAAAAGTTTTATTGTGGCTGCAAAGAGAAACGATCCAAACGGCTACAGAAAAATGGAATTACTTTTGTCCGGCTCATATCATAACGAATAAGCCATTGCCCCATGTTACGAATGATCGCCTTCGGCGGATTTATCTTCATGCCATCGTTTTAGGCTACGCGCGGATGCACTTCAAGAAAATATTATCCAAACTGGCACCGCAAATTGAATTCCGCAAATTGACCTCTCAAACACCCCCAATCGCTCCCGATCCCGGCCGGGTAATCAACCGGATAAATCGGCGACGCTTTGCCAATCGGCCATGCCTTCGCTCCAGTAAAGCGCGTCCGGCCCGATTGAGCCGAGCCGCAACATGTCTTGCAGGTGTGACAGGGTGAACGGCCCGTTCTGCTCGCCCCCTTGATAAATATAAATGGCGGGTGCTTCACCGGCCGTTTCCGGCGCCGCAACGACCGCCGCCGCCGGTTGCAGCCGCACCCTGATCGGGCCGGCGACGGGTGTGGGAACGGGCGCGATCATTTCAACCGGCTCCTTTCGCCGGCGGGTGGCCAGTTTGTGGATGCCAATCATCGCGCAGCCCGCGAGCAATCCGCCGACGTGCGCGCCGAAGGCCACGCCGCCGCCGCGTTCATCGGATGCCAGCCCGACGATCATCCAAAACAGGTCCTTCACAAACCAAAAGGTGATGGCAACCCACGCGGGCAGCTCAAATTCGCCGGCGCGGACAAAGACGAAGAGCCAGAGAAAGTATTTGAATTCGATTTCGGCGTCGGCCCGCAGCAGCAAATACATTCCCATGCACGCGCTGATGGCGCCGGACGCGCCGCCCATCGGAATTTCGGAATCGAAATGTCCCGGCGAAAACGCGATGTAGGCCAGCGCCGCGATGATACCGCCGGCAAGATACATGAAGGCAAATCGAACGCGTCCGATCAGGTCCTCCACGCAGCAGCCGAACAGGAACAGAAAGATCATGTTCCCGGCGAGATGCAAAATGCCGGCGTGGACAAAAGTGGACGTCAGGTAAGTCCACCAGCAGGATTGAGCCGGGATCAGCCACAGATTTTGCACGACCCAGCCGTTTGAATCGCCGCCGGTGTTGATGGAACAAATCAGCGTGACGAGATAAACCAGCGTGTTGAGGCCGATGAGGGAAACGGTGACAATGGGAAACCTTCCGGTCTGGTAATTCATTCCGACTGGCACAGCGATGAACATAGGAAGCCTTCCGGAGGGCGAGTTCATCTCAAAACGGCCGGCAAGTCAAGTTTCATCCGCGCTTCAGGCAAGGCCGGATTTGGCTTTGCAGGTTTCATCAACGGGTGTAGCCTTCCCCGCCCCTAAAACGGTCTTTTTCGGGCAAGCTGCCCCGATGCGCTCTCGGAATACGCGCGGGGTGCTTCAACCAAACAACAAAATAAAAAACATGACAACAAGCAAATTCGTAAAAATCGCAATCGGCGCCGTTCTGATGACGGGCATTTTGACCCAGGCGCAGGCTCAAGACAAAAAAGTGGATCCGTCGGGAACCTACATCTGGACCCAGGCGGGCCGCGGCGGCGGGCCGGACCGGACGAATACCCTCGTGCTGACACTGGCCGGCGACAAGCTGACGGGCAAGATGTCCGCACCGGGTCGCGGCGGTGGCCCGGCCATTGACACGGACATCACCGACGGAAAGGTCACCGGCTCGGAACGTCACATTCAGCGTGGTGCGCGACATGGGCGGCAACTCGATCACGACCAAATACTCCGGCACATTGACGAATGGTTCCCTCAAGGGCAAAATCGAGATGGATCGTGGCGGCAATCCCACGTCCCGCGACTGGGAAGCCAAGCTTCAGAAGTAATTCATCATTTCAATTCATTCTAGTTGGCGCGCGGCCCGGTGGCTGCGCGCTTTTTATTTGGCCGCGTTGGTCTATTCTCCGCGCCGATGTTACGAACGCTGCGCAAAGCCGAATACGCCGAACTGAACGTGATGTTCTTCATCATGGCGGCGGCAATGGGCATCTGGCTCGTGCCGCTCGGCACGGTGCTGGACGCCCACGGGATGCGCGCCATCAAACCGTTCGCGTTCGCGGCGTCCGCGCTGGCGGCGTTTGTGTCGCCGCTCGTTTTCGGCGCGATGGCCGACCGCCAGTTCTCGCCGGTGCTGGTGCTGCGCGGGCTGGCGCTGGCCGCCGCCACCACAATGGCGCTGGTCAGCGCCGCCATTCATTCCAGGCTGAATCCGTGGCTCGTATTGGCGCTGATTCAGCTTTACTCGCTCTGCGCCGCGCCAATGTGGAGCATCGGCTCGACCATTGTGTTCGCGCGGCTGGCGGACGCCAAAAGGGAATTCGGCGCGGTGCGCGCGATGGCCACGTTCGGCTGGATGGCCGGCTGCTGGCTGGTCAGCGCGCTCAACGCGGACACGTCGTCGCTGGCGGGCTACAGCGGCGCGGTGGTGTGGCTGCTGGTCGCGGCATTCACGTTTTTCCTGCCCGTCCTGGAAATGCCGCCCGCCGTGAAAAACCTGACGTGGAGCGAGCGGTTCGGCCTGGACGCGCTGGCGTTGTTGAAGAACCGCGACCATCGCGTGGTGTTCATCACCGTGGCGTTGTTCAACATCCCGCTGGCGGCGTTTTACCCGTATGCGCCGACGCACCTGCGCGACGTGGGCCTGACGCACACGAGCGCGTGGATGAGCCTGGGCCAGGTCTCGGAAATCGTCGCCATGTTCAGCCTTGGCGCGCTGATTTTGCGATGGCGGCTGAAATGGATTGTCCTCTGCGGCCTGGGCTTCGGCGTGCTGCGGTTCGTCTTGAGCGCGCTGAACACGAAGGCGTGGCTGCTGCTGGGTGTCGCACTGCACGGCGCGTCATTCACCCTCGTGTGCATCACGGCGCAAATCTACCTGGACCAGCGTGTGGAGGTGGCGTGGCGCGCGCGGGCGCAGGCGTTGATGACACTTATGAGCGGCGGCGTGGGCAATCTCATCGGTTACCTCGGCGCTGGCGGCTGGTTCGCCCTCTGCGCGAAATCGTCGGGCGAATCATGGCCGCTTTTTTGGGGTGGGTTGGCGGCTGCCGTGGCGGCGGTGATGGTTTATTTTCTGACGTATCACGGGCGGGGCAATGCACCCGCCAAGCTGTGATTTGTTGGACAAATTGGCTGAATCAGGGAACGACGGCAGCGAATCAACTTGCGCGGGAAACGATTTAGGATTTTGCGAATATGGAATATGGAGGAACCGGGGCTTTTCTTTTTTGACGCCAACGTTTGAAATTCACAACGTTGGGGTCGAGAAAAACAGATCCGTCGCGAAGTTTCGTCGTGCCTGCCAGGGTCGTGTTGTAAGTTTCCGTGCGGCGGCTTCCTGTGTCGGCATTGACCTTGCTGCCAACGTAAGTCCAGTCTGTTTCTGGCTGATTATGTCCAATCAGCACAGCAAACATGAGATGGATAAAGCGGATGTTGCCTGTCTTTTGCTCAATCTGAAAACACGCGACGAGATGCCAGCCGGAGTGACCGTTGTGACTTTCGCCGCCTTTGCCAATTTGAATGGTGGACTTTACTTCCAAACCAACCGGCTTGCCGCTTTTTTTAACAGACGGATTAATGAGATCGGGATAAGCTTGGTCGGAGTTGTGTTTGTAAGGAGAATGATCATTAAGCGCATCGCAAAGCACATTGGAAACAAGCCCGCTGAAATTGTTGCCTTGAATATATTCCGGCAATGGTTTCGCGCCGCTGGCCGACAGGTTCGCATTAATCCGGGCAACAATGCCTTGGGTGGCATTCATTGCTGCCTGCAAATGCGCGATATTGAGTCCCGGCGGCAACGGCACTTGTGGGCGGAAATAATCCCGATTGACTTCGTGGTTGCCGAAGCGGGTTCGGGCGCAAACGCGCCTGCGATGAATTGTGGCAACGGGCAATCCAGCGCGCGTGCCAGGGATTCGAGAATGCCGATGGAGAAATTCTCGCGGCCATTTTCCATGCCGGAGAGATACTGGTAAGTGATGCCCGTTTTGGCGGCCAGTTGCTCCTGCGTGAGATGCTTCTGTTCGCGTAGATTGCGGACAAATCGCCCGATGGTTACTTTGGCATCCATTTCGCCCATAGTTGATACACATTTGGGCTTGATTGTCTTTCGCCTATAGTTGAAACTTGCTTGCGATAGCAAGTATCGGATACACCATGCGGATTGCTTCGATTGGCTGCGCGATTGCGCGCCGCAGCGCATTCACGCAGTTTGCACCGATCCGCCCTACGGCGTTATGGAATTCACCGAGAAGGGGAAATTGTCCAAATTGCGCGCCGGGCGCGGCGGCGTCTGGCGTTTGCCGCCGATGATCGGCGGACAGCAAGCGTGATCCGTTGCCGCGTTTTACCGTGTTGACGGACGCCCAAAAGCAGAACCTCCGGCATTATTTCCACGAATGGGGAAAAATACTCTGGCCTGCGCTCGTCCCTGGCGCTCATGTTTGCGTGGCAGGGCATCCAATTTTGCAACACCTTGTCCAGAACGCAATGAGTGATGCCGGCTACGAAGTGCGGACGGCCATCATGCGGCTTTACTTCAGCTTTCGCGGCGGCGACCGGCCAAAAAATGCCGAGCAGGAATTTCCGGAAGTCTGCGTCACACCCAAAGGTGCTTACGAGCCCTGGATGCTGTTCCGAAAACCCCTCGAGGAAAAGACGGTGGCAGAAAATCTTCGCAAGCTGGAAAACCGGCGGCTTGCGGCGGCTTTCCGTTGACAAGCCGTTCCCCGAGTCGATTCCCAGCGGCCGGACGCCTGACCGTGAGGAAGCCATTTCCAATCATCCGTGCCTTAAGCCGCAACACTTCATGCGGGTCGTTGTCCGAGCGCTGCTGCCGTTGGGCGAAGGCTTGGTGGTTGACCCGTTCATGGGTTCCGGTTCAACCATCGCCGCCGCCGAAGCCGTCGGTTATGATTCCATCGGAATCGAACTGGACAAGGACTACTTCAAACTGGCTGAACAATCCATCCCCAGACTGGCGGCGCTATATCCAACTGTTATCGGGGATGAATTGGAAATGAACGGGGAATACGGCTCGATTGAGCCGGAGGACGGCCAGCAGTTGTCAATGGTTTTGGCGGAAGAGAAAACAGTGTATCGGACAAAAACTTCATCCAGGGAACGGAGGCGTTGAACGGTTGCTTGATATGAGCAAACAATCCAAATCCCAATGGGACTTCGGCGAGTTGTTTCCGCCTTCGCCGGGAAGCTTCGCTTCGACAAGTCCGACGGAGCAAGCACGGCGCGTGCTGTCGGTGAGCGAATTGACGGCGCAGATCAGGTCGCTGTTGGAGAAACAGATCGGTTCCATCTGGGTCACGGGCGAGATTACGAATCTGCGCGCGCAATCTTCCGGCCATATTTATTTCACGCTCAAGGACGCGGCATCACAGTTGAATTGCGTTCTGTTCAGCCGCGAAAGGGTTGCACGCCGCGAATTGCTGGCGGATGGACAGAAGGTTTTGCTGCAAGGCGACGTGACGGTTTATGAGGCGCGCGGACAATACCAACTCGTCGTCCGCGCCGTGGAATTGCAGGGCGTCGGCGCGCTGCAAATCGCGTTCGAGAAACTCAAACAAAAGCTCGCGGCGGAAGGCTTGTTCGCGCCGGAACGAAAACGACCCCTGCCGAAATATCCGCAACGCATAGGTCTGGTCACGTCGCCGACGGGCGCGGCCATCCGCGACGTGCTGCACGTCGTGCGACGCCGCAATCCGGGATTGGAAATTATTTTGGCACCGTGCCGCGTGCAGGGCGAAGGTGCGGCGGGGGAAATCGCCGAGGCGATCCGTTTGCTGAACGAATTTAATGTTGGAGTTCAAGCTTTAGCTTGTTCTGGCGACCGGGAAGGGCGGAGCAAGCTAAAGCTTGAACTCCAACGCGGCAGCCTTGATCTGATTCTCGTCACCCGCGGCGGCGGATCTCTGGAGGATTTGTGGGCGTTCAACGAGGAAATTGTCGCGCGGGCGATCTTCGAGTCGGCCATTCCGGTGGTTTCCGCCGTCGGTCACGAGATTGATTTCACCATCGCGGATTTTGTGGCGGACATGCGCGCGGCCACGCCGAGCGCGGCTGCGGAAATCATCACCGAAGGCGTGTTCGCAAGCCGGCAATGGGTGGAAAGCCTTATCCGGCGGATGGCCCAGGCGCATCCGCGCCGTCGGCTGGATGAATTATTGCAGCGGCTCGACGATTTGCAGGCGGATTTGCTCCGTTGCGGGAAGCAAGGCGTCAGCGCCCGGCTCGTCGCCTGCAACAATCTGGCGGCGCGGTTGCGCCAGGTCCGGCCAAAGCAATTGCTCCAGCAGCGGCGCGAATTGCTGAAGGTCACGGAACATCGCTTGCGCGAGCGGGCGCGCGTCCGGTTCAAGGATTTGAAAGTCCATCTGGCGGCTGCGGAATCGCGTCTGCAATTGCTGGGGCCGGAACAGGTGTTGGCGCGCGGCTATTCCATCACGATGGATGCGGTGAGCGGACAGGTTTTGCGCGACGCGGCGGATGTGAAGGCCGGCCAGAAATTGAAAACGCGCCTGAAAGCGGGCGAGATTTTGAGCCTTGCGGAGGGATAGTTGCGGTTCCGCTCCAAACTGGACGTTTCTGTCCCCTTCCATTACTATTTTCCCATGTCAAAAACAGCCAGGGCTGATTCGACCAAAGGCAGCCTGCCGTTTGAAGACGCCTTGAAGAAACTCGAAGGAGTCGTCGAGGCGATGGAATCCGGCGATTTGCCGCTGGAGACGCTGCTGGCCCAATACGAGGAGGGCGCGCGGCTGGTGAAGCTCTGCCAGGACAAGCTGGCCGAGGCGGAGTTGAAAATTCAGCAGTTGGAAAAGTCCGCGGCGGGCGAAATAAAATTGAGGCCGCTCGATTTGGCCGAAGAATAAAGGGTCCGCGAATTCCGCAAATTGTCGCGAATGATGCGAATCGGTTTTCATTCGTGGTCGTTGGCGCAATTCGCGGATAATTTTTTATGGGCGCCCGTTCCGAAACAGCGAACGTCCCGGCTCATTTGAAAAAACTCGCCACTTCCGCCTCCAATTGTATCTTGTTCGCCAGATGATCTATTTCGATTACAACGCCACCGCGCCGGTCATGCGCGAGGCCCGGGATGCCTGGCTGAAAGTCACCGAGGAAATCGGCGGCAATCCGTCGTCCATGCACCAGGCCGGCTCGCGCGCGGCGGTGGCGCTGGCCGACGCGCGTGAAAAGCTCGCCGCGTTCCTCGGCTGCCATCCGCTCGACATCATCTGGACCAGCGGCGCGACCGAGGCGAACAACACGGTGATGCATCATTTCGCCAAAACACTCGCCCCGACGGAGCGCATCTTCGTTTCCGCCATCGAGCACCCTTGCGTGGATGATTCGTCCAAACATTATTTCGGCAAGCGGTTGAAAACCATTCCCGTTTCGCACGATGGCGTGGTGGACTTGGAATGGCTTACTGCCGAATTCGCCGACGCGCGCCCCGGTCTCGTCGCCGTCATGGCCGCGAACAACGAAACCGGGGTCATTCAGCCGTGGCGGGAAATCCGCGCCATGTGCATGGCTTACGAAGTGCCTTTCTTTACGGACGCCGTGCAGTTTATTGGCAAAATGCCCGCCAAGGGACTCGGCGATTGCGATTACGTGAGCGGCGCGGCGCACAAATTCGGCGGGCCTCGCGGCGTGGGCTTTTTGAAAGTGCCGCACCGCAGTCATGTCACCCCGCTGCTGCTCGGCGGCAAACAGGAGGGCGGGCGGCGCGCGGGAACGGAAAACGTTCCCATCATCGCAGCGATGCTCGCCGCGTTGACCGTTCGCGAAAAGCAGATGGCCAACAGCCTGCATTTGCTGCGCGGCGTCTGGCGCGAAAATTTTGAACGCGAACTACAGCGCACGGTTCCCGGCGCGACCGTCGTGGGCGCGAACCAGCCGCGATTGTGGAACACTGTCTCCGCGCTGATGCCGGAAGGCGACCGCAAGCTGCAATGGGTGGTGAAACTGGACAAGGCGGGCTTTGCCGTCTCCACCGGGTCGGCCTGCACCACCGGCAAGGAGGAACCGAGCCACGTCCTCGCCGCGATGGGATTCAAGGCCGCGCAAGCCGTGCGCGCCGTCCGCTTCAGCGGCGGCTGGGAAACGACCGAGGCCGATTGGGAAGCGCTCGTCAAGGGCGTCGCCAGGGTCCACGATGAAATGCACCCCCCGAAGGCGTGAAGCCGGGTTATTTCCCGCAACCAGCCGCCAACCTGAATTCTTGATTTGCGATCAAGGTCTTCAACCTGCGGTCATGACCAACGAACGAAAAAGAATTTGGCGACTCCGCCCCGGCCGCACGTCCGCAAAAACTGGAGCGGTCGTTTTCTCCGGGACGAGCCGGCAGCCGTCCTCGATTTGAATGGATGGCGGGTGGGCAGGCCGCAGGGTCATGGGCCAATCTTCGCCAACTCCGTGTCGGCTCTCTTTTCCATGCCCTCGCCGACACGCTGGACAATAAGTATATTGTCTGAATTTTGGAGAGCCGCACCGAACTGCTTCAATGATGTGAAATCCTTCCGTGCTTGTGATGCGTCGCCTTTTGCGGCGGCATCGAGCCCGGCCTGTGCCACGGCTGCTGCCAACTGCTTTAGCAATCCAAGCTGCGCCGTCATCTCGGTGGACTTGGCCTGGCGGTCGGCGTCTGAAATCGCCTTGAACCGGGCTTCGCTCAAACTCAATGTCGAACCAGCCGCAAATAGCGGGCGCGCACTCCAGTCTGCGGCCAGAAAACTACTGACCGCCGCCGCCTTGTCACCCTGCTGCCACGCTGCCAGGGCCGGCTTCGCAACGGATGAGGACGATGTGGCGTTTGCTTGTGCCGGCGTCGGCGGGGCGGAACTGCCCGCTGACTTCTTGCCACAGCCTGCCAACAAAATAGTGGCTGCCGCAATTCCAGTGATGATTGCATTCTTCATAAAACGCAATGTGGCCTGGATCTTATGGCTTGGCATAGTGAAAGAGCGGATGCTCGATAACGGATGTAAAGGCGGGTTGCCCGCGCAAGCGGACCGATCCACAAGGTCAGTGGCCCGGCCAGACGCCGGGTTCCCGAAGCTCGAAATGAAGTTGAAACGGGGAATCGGAAGCTTAGACCCCCAAGCCGGCGTCGCAACGCAGGTAGCAAATGAGGGGATCGTTGAGCGCCAGTCAGGAAATGCGGCCAAAAGCAAAAGGCAGGGGGAAGATTTCAGAACTTTCGATGGCGTCAACTTTTGCGGAAGCCTGCCCCGTGAGCGCCAGCTTTTGCGGGGCTGGGTTCAACAACGGATGGCCCTACAACGCTCCCCAATGATATGCGGCCTATCCACCCGCGCGCGTGAAGATCACGCAGGCGCGTAAAATAATCACGCATTCGGCGCGGCGCAGACTACAAATGGTCGTTTTATCACTGCTTTTCGGAAAATCATGGTTGGCATCGGTATTGCTGAAACGATATCAGAATTCCGTTGACAGTTTGCACGGTTCCTATAGAATCCGCAGATTGTTCCCGGACTAAAAACAACAAAAACAACAACCTAGTAAAAGTATGAAAAAAACTCTTCAACAGAAAAAAGCATTCACGCTGATTGAGCTGCTGGTCGTGATTGCCATCATCGCCATTTTGGCGGCCATGTTGCTGCCGGCGCTCGCCGCCGCCAAGCGCAAGGCGCAGAAAATCAACTGCACCAACAACCTCAAGCAGGTCGGCCTCTCCTTCCGTTCATGGGCGACCGACAATGGTGACCATGTCCCGATGGCGGTCAGCACCGCGAGCGGTGGCGCAATGGAGTTAGTATCTCACGCTGATCAATCTCCTACAGGTTATGGAAAGGTAATTGCTGCAACATCCAGTTACGCGCCTTGGAATTCATTTACCGTCATGTCCAATGAGTTGTCCACGCCCAAAATCCTTCTTTGTCCGTCCGACACCGATAAACTAATCCCCGCGACCACTTTTCAGACGTTTGGTTCTGGCACCACCAGCTATTTTGTTAATGGTGATGTTTCAAGTGATAACGATCCGCAAATGATTTTGTCAGGTGACCAAAATATTGCAGCGAGCCAAGTTTCTGCAAATGCGTTGTCGGCCGCTACTGCATATACCGGCCAAAATTGGGCTTGGACGCAGACCAAACTGCATCAGGGAAGCGGCAATCTCCTCTTGGCTGATGGCAGTGTTCAGTCAGCGTCCCAGGGTGGTTTGAGGAATTATCTATATTCTGGAACCAATACCGTGGCAGCCCCGGTTTATAACTTTTTCTAAAAGTATCTGTCTTGATGACACAAAGGCGCCCGAAGGGGCGCCTTTTTTGTTGTTATGCGAAAGGGTCTTTTGGGTTTATTGTTTATAGAAACAAAACCAACAAGACACCCAAATGTCATCCGCCAATCAAAGTGAACAGCGGATGGCGCCTTGTTAAAGTTTGCAGGGGCAAGCTCCCCCGCCAATACCGGATGCCGCCGTTCAGCGGTCTTCTTTGAGCGTCGCCAGGAATTGTTTCATCGCGGGCGAGAGCACCTTGTTTTTCTTGTAAATCGCCGCGAGTGGACGGAAGAAATTGCCACCTTCCAGCGTTACGGCGGCGAGCGTTTCCTTGGCCACTTCCTGAGTGACGGTGCCTGACGGGACGACGGACACGCCCGCGTCAATTTCCACGGCGCGCTTCACGGTTTCAATGTTGTCGAATTCCATGACGTTGTGGACGCTGACACCGTGTTCGCGGAGGATTTTGTCAATGGCCTTGCGCGTGGGGATGTCCGGCTCGAAGCCAATGAATTTCTGGCCGACGAGCGACTTGAGCTTCACGTTTTTTTGCTTGGCAAACGGATGCTGCGGGTGGCAGATAAACACGAGCGGATCCTTGTGCAGCGGGAGGATTTCTAGCTTGGAGTCCTTGGTGGGATAGGCGACCAGGCCCATGTCCACAACGTTGCCCAGCACGTCTTCATAAACCTGGTTGGCGCGGCGGTATTCGACGTGGACGTTCACCGTCGGATAGGTCTTCAGGAATTTTTTCACATACGGCGGCAGGTCATGCAGGCCGATGGAGTAAATCGTCGCCACGCGGATTGTGCCGGAGATGATGTCCTTCAAGTCCTGCAACTGGCTGTGAAGCGACTCGTAGGTCGAGATGATTTGCTTGCTGTAATCGTAAAGCACCTGTCCCTCGCGCGTCATTCGGAACTTTTTTTTGCTCCGCTCGATCAGCAGGGATTTGAACATGCGCTCCAGCGCGCTGATTTGCTGGCTGACGGCGGATTGGGTGACGCCGTTGATTTGCGCGGCCTTGGTGAAACTCTCCGTCTCGGCCAGGTCGCAGAATACTTTCAGGCTCTCGATTTGCATAAGCCTGATTAAACCACAATTTTACTAATCCGTCAACTGGAATTATCTTATCCGTTAACAGAAGGAATTTGGGCGACGGCCGCGCCCACTTTGGCCAGCAATTCCGCGCTCGTGAATGGTTTTTGCAGGTAGGTCGTGTCCGGCTGTTTCTCCGACGACATCACGTAACCGCTCATGCACAACAGCTTCATTCCCGGCAACACGCTGCCGGATGCGCTCCATCAATTCGCGGCCGCTCATGCCGGGCATGACCAGGTCCGTGACCACCAGATGCACCTCCGTGTCGTCGCGTGACAGGAGCGCCAGCGCCTTCTCGCCGCTGTCCGCCACCAGTATCTTGTAGCCGCAGTCGCTCAGAATCGTTTCGGCCATCGTCAGCAGCAGTTGATCGTCGTCCACCACCAAAATCGTCTCCGTGCCGCGCGACTTCTCGTCCGCGACGGGATTTTCGCGGACGGTTTGTCTCTCCGCCGGCAGATAGACGCGCACGGAAACGCCTGCGCCGGCCTCGCACGACACCGCCACGCCGCCGCCATGGTTGGTGATGATGCCATAGACCAATGCCAGTCCCAGCCCGCGGTGGCTTCCTTTTTTCGTGGTGAAAAACGGCTCGAAAACCCGCGGCAGCACGTCCGCCTCGATGCCGCTGCCATTGTCAGTGAATTCCACACATACGTAGGCGCCGGCCGCCAGTTGCACGTTGCGGTCTTGCGTCGGCTCGGCCAGTTCCACATTGCGCGTCCGCACCGTGATTTGCGCGCCATGGACGCCGGCCACGGCTTCCATGGAGTTCTCCAGAATTTTCGCGAACGCCTGCTGCACCTTCGCCTCGTCGAACTGCGCGGCAAACAACCCCTTTTCCAGATGCAACTTCCAGGTGATGGTTTCCCCCTGCGTATTGTGAAAAAATTCCACGCACCGGTTGACCACCGTGTTCAGGTTACCCGACGCGGCGCGGCGCGGCTCCAATTCGTGGTGGCTGAACGCGCCAAGCTCGTTGGAGATTTCCGCCGCGCGCTGAGCCGATTTCTCCACCTCCAGCAGCGACCGGCGCCACGGATGCCCCGGCGCGGCCTTCCCCAGCAGAAACGACGTATGCCCCAGAATGCTCGTCAGCGCGTTGTTGAAATCCAGCGACACCGTCCGCGCCAGTTGCAGCGCGCAATCCAGCTTCTGCTTGTGCGCGAGGGAATTTTCCGTGTGCGGAATTTTCGCGGGGCCGGCCGCCGGCGCGGCTTCCGGCGGAGTCTGGAAAATGAAAAATTTCTGCCCATCCCGGCTGAACGGGCAGATCGAAACCTGGAATTCACCCGTGCCGCCGCCCTTCAGGAGGAATTTGAGCGCGAACGCGCCGGCCGGCGAACGCTCCCACCGCGCCAGAAACTGCTCCGGCGTCGAGCCGTTTTCGGGCGCCCAAATGGCCGAAAGCCGCGGAGCCTCGCCTTCCAGCACGGAGCCAAACGCCCGAACCGCAGCCGGGCTGGCCCGGAGAACCGTGCCGGAACCGTCCACCAAAAGCGCGGGCCACGCCGCGTTTTCCAGAACAAAATTCAAGTCAGACTTCATCGCCGTTTCCGCAATCAGATCCAATCTTAACGGTTCAGCACCGTTGCTCAAACGATTTTTGCGGAACCAGCGCAAACGCCGAAGGCAGCAAATCGCGAACCGCGAAACTCCGGATTTTCTCCAGGTCGCCGCTGTCCGCGACAAACACCGCCGCGTCCGGCGCGTATTCCGCAAGCAATTGCCGGCACGCGCCGCAGGGCATCGGGCCGCCGGCGCAACGCGCAACGACCGCGATCGCGATGAAATCTTTCGCGCCGTCCGTCAGCGCCTTGAACAGCGCGATGCGCTCCGCGCAACAGGTCAGCCCGTAGCTGGCGCTCTCCACGTTTGCGCCGCCGATGATTTCCCCGGATGCCGTCAGCAACGCCGCGCCGACCTTGAATTTGGAATACGGCGCGACGGCACGCTCGCGCGCTCCGGCCGCGGCGCCGACCAGTTTTTTGGAATCAATTTTCATTTTTGAGAAGGACGGCTTGTCACCATGCCCAATTCAGGATCGTCGGCACGGCGGCCTGCCTGATGCAGCCCGGCAAAATTCTCAATCAACGCCGCGCCGGATTTTTTCACGCGCTCCGCCGTTTCCAGCACCTCGGCGTGCGACAATTTATCACGGCCGATGCCCGCCGCCAGATTCGTGATGCACGAAACGCCGGCGACGTTCAATGCCGCATTGCCGCGCGGCAACCGCCTCCGGCACGGTGCTCATGCCCACCGCGTCCGCGCCGAGCCGGGCAAACGCGCGAATTTCCGCCGGAGTTTCGTAGCTTGGCCCGCTCACTGCCAGATAAACTCCACGCCGTAATTTCAGCTCGCAGGTTTTTCCGGCGCGGAACAAAAGCGCATTCAGCCCCGTGTCATAAACATCGGTCAAATCCACAAACCGCTGAAGCGGCTGCGACGTCCCCGCCGCGGAAATGTCCGGCGACGGGGCATCGCTGGCACCGGGCCGCAACGGATTCAAGCCCATGAAATTGATGTGGTCGGTGAGAACCATGAAATCGCCGGCGCGGAATTTCCGATTGACGCCGCCCGCCGCGTTCGTCAGCAGCAGGTCGCGAATGCCGAACGCCGCCAGTGCGCGCACGGCAAATGTGACGCGCCCCATCGGATGGCCTTCGTAAAAATGGGCGCGCCCGCTCAAAACCAGAACCGGCGCGCCGCCGAGATGCCCAAAGAATAATTCGCCCGCGTGGCCGCTGACGGTTGGCTCGGGAAACCCGGGAATTTTGGCGAAGGGGATTTTCTTGTCCACGCGCAGCCCGGCTAGGACGTGGTGAAACCCGCTGCCGAGCACGATGGCAAGCTTCGGTCGCAGCGGTGAAATATTCTTGAGCCGCGCGGCCGCCGTTTTGGGATTTGGCGAATCCATTTGAAACCAGTTTAGTCGTCAAACGCCAGGAACCAAGCCTCAAGAAGACCCGGGCAGAGCCGCGGCCGGCGGTTATTTGCTGATGCCGCGCTCGCTGGAGCGGACGAATTGAATCAGATGCTTCACTTCCGGCAATTGAGGCAGCTTCTGTTCCACCGCCGCAATCGCGTTGGAAACCGTCAGCCCTTCGCGGAACAATATTTTGTAAGCCTGGCGCAACGCGGCCTGCGCCTCGTCGGAAATGCCGTTTCGTTCCATCCCGGTTTTGTTGACGGTGCGCGTCTCGGCCGGATTGCCGTCGGCCATCATGAACGGCGGCACGTCCTGCACCACCTTCGAGCAGCCGCCGACCATCGCCATCTTTCCGATGCGGCAAAATTGATGCACGGCCGCCAGCCCGCCGATGACCGCGTAATCCTCCACCGTCACATGGCCGGCCAGCGTTGCCACGTTGGACATGATGACGTGGTCGCCGAGTGTCACGTTGTGCGCGATGTGGCAGTAGGCGAGGATGGTGTTGTGGGAGCCGACGCGCGTGATTTCGCCGTCACCGGTCGCGCTGTGGATGGTGACGTATTCGCGGAACGTGTTGCCGTCGCCGATTTCCGTGCGCGTGACGCCGCCCTTCCATTTCAAATCCTGCGTCTTCAGCCCGATGCTGGCGAACGGGAAAATTTCATTCTCCTTGCCCAGCGTGGTGTGGCCGTCAACGACCGACGTGCGAATGTAATTTGCAATCGTCACCGAGCGTGACGTGTTCGCCGATGACGCAGTAAGGCCCGATGTCGCAGCCGGAACCGATGCGCGCCTTCGGATGAATGATGGCCGTGGGATGAATCATTTCACGCATCGCGCAGCATGAAGGTGACTTCCGCCTCGCTCACGATGTCGCCGCCGACCTTGCACACGCCCTTCGCCTTGCCGATTTTGCCGCGGATTTTCGTCATCTCCACCTCGATCACCAGCACGTCGCCCGGCACGACCGGCTTGCGCCATTTCACGTTTTCGGCGGACATGAAATACGCCACTTGATTTGTCATCTCCGCCTTGTTGAGCAACAAAATCCCCGCAACCTGCGCCATCGCTTCGAGCTGCAACACGCCCGGCATGATGGGGTGGCCCGGAAAGTGGCCCTCAAAAAACCGCTCGTTCATCGTCAGGCACTTTGAAGCCGTGATCTTGTTGTCCTCAACCTTCAACACCCGGTCCACCATCAGAAACGGCGGACGGTGCGGCAGCAGCTTCATGATTTGTTCCACTTTCATGACGCCCCCCTCCGACGACGGCGGTTCCGGCGCCGCAGCTTTTGCGGGCGGCGGCGAGAACGTCTGCGCCGCGCGCAACGGCTTGGTCATCTGCGCGGCGATTTGCCGCACCATCTCGCAATTCGCCGCGTGGCTCGGCTTGACGGCGATCAGATGCCCGCGAATCGGCCGGCCCAGCAGCGAGAGATCGCCCACGATGTCCAGCATCTTGTGCCGCACGAATTCCTCCGGATACCGCATCGGCTCGGTGGTCAGCACCGCGTCGTCGCGGATGACCACGGCGTTCTCCAGGCTGCCGCCCTTGATGAGATTGTTGCTGATGAGATATTCGATTTCCTCGTAGAAGCCAAACGTCCGCGCGTGGGCCAGTTCCTTTTCCCACGTTTTGGGCGTGACTTCCGTGCTGTAAAATTGCGTGAACCGGCCCTTCTTGTCCGAACTTGTGCAGGTGATTTTGAAGCCTTCGTCGGGAAACAGCGTCATCATCGTTTCGCCGGCCTCCAGTTCAATCGGCGCGCTCGGCGTGTAATATTCGCGCTTCTCGGCCAGCGGCGCGAGTCCGGCGGCCTGGATGATTTTGCAAAACTCGCGCGAGCTGCCGTCCGCGATGGGCGGCTCGTTCGCGTCCAGCTCCACGATGGCGTTGTCAATGCCGCTGCCCGACAGCGCCGCCAGCACGTGCTCGACGGTGTGGACTTTCACATTGCCCTTCGCCAGGGTCGTCGAGCGGTTCGTCTCGGCCACGTTTTCCACGCGCGCCTCGATTTCCGGTTTGCCCTCCAGATCCACGCGGCGGAATCGCACGCCGCTGTTGGCGGGCGCGGGCAGGAGGGTCATGTTGACCCGGTTGCCGCTGTGCAATCCGACGCCGGAAAAATCGGCGGCCCGGTTCAAAGTTTGCTGATTAAGCACGGCGGGATTAAACAAAACACGCGGGTGGTTGGCAAGCTGTTCCAGTGCGGAGTGCGGAACAAAACATCCGTGTGTGCGAATGATTCCGAAGTCGGCCTGTGGGTGGCTGCGACGCCTCGTCGCCCGTCGGCAATGTATCTTGCCTATTGCAGTTCAAGAAAAACTGTAGCCGTGGCGCCGCAAAACGTGACTGGGAGCGCACGCGCCCCGCGTGCCGTGGTTGACACCCCGTCAACCACCTTGGCGCGCCATCGCGCCTGTTTCAACGCGCGGTGGCGCGCGTTGCCCCGGCCGCGAGGGCGCGGTCGGATGCACGCGAGGCGCGTGCGCTCCCTATTCAGTTTGCGGCCACGGTTTTTACTGAAATGCTCTAGTGAATGGGAAAATGCGACGGGGGCGTCGCTGCCGCTCTCCGATGACAAGGCGTCACCGCTACTTGCAGCCGGCGGCTTCAGAATCCGACTTTAGTTCTCATCGGTGGCCCCGGTGCGCGCCGCCACCTTCCGCCGCTCGCCGAACAGCGCCGTGCCAACCCGCACAATCGTCGCGCCTTCCTCGATCGCCACTTCAAAATCGCCGCTCATCCCCATGCTCAAATGCGGCAGCGGCGCGCCGAGGATTTCTTCGCACTGCGATTTCAATTCGCGCAGCCGCCGGAAATACGGCCGCGCCTTTTCCGCCGACGGCGCGAACGGCGGAATCGTCATCAGCCCGTGAATCGCGATTCTCGGCAGCGCGTTGATCTCCTTCAAGTCCGCGAGCAACTGTTCCGGCCTGCAGCCAAATTTGCTCGCCTCACCCGCGACGTTCACTTCCAGCAGGACCGGCATTGTCCTGGCCGCCTGCTCGCAGCGTTTGGAAATCTCCCGCGCCAGCGCGAGGCCGTCCACGCCCTGGATCATCTCAAACAATTCCACCGCGTCGCGCGCCTTGTTGGATTGCAGGTGCCCGACGAAATGCCAGCGCAGCCTGCCGGGGCACAGCGGGATTTTCGCCTTCGCCTCCTGGATTTTGCTTTCGCCAAAATAAATCTGGCCGCAATCCACCGCCGCCTGGACGGCTTCCGCCGGATGCGTTTTGGAAACCGCCAGCAGCAGGACGGAATCCGCGTCGCGCCCCGCGCGCCCGCACGCGGCGCGGATGCGATGACGGATCGAATTCAAATTTTCGGCAATATCCATGGAAGAAATCTAACTGCGGAAGGCCGCAGTCCGTTGCATTGATTCAGGGAAAGAAAATAGACAAATCGCCGGTAAAAACCAAAGACAATTCGAGCCAGCGTGGCTGCGACGCCTCCGTCGCAGAGGGCACCGGCGACGCCTCGTCGCCAGTTGCCGGTTGCCTGACCAAAATATGGCGCCTCTTGGTTCGCGCGACGGGGGCGTCGCAGCTACGCTCCGGCCATGCCCAGTAGCGCCGACTTGCAGCCGGCAGTATCGCCCGTCCTCCGTAGCAGCACTTCGGATGGTGGACGGATTTGCAATCCACAGGGTGTGAACAGGCCAACAACCCCCGGCCAACGAGCGCGTGCCGATTGCAAATCGGCGATACGGCAGGGTTCAAACCTGCGCATTGGACAGGAGCGCGGGCGGCTCGCCCGCGAGTTCCAAGCTCCAAGACACATGGGCGGCCGCCCGCGCTCCTTTTGAGAGGTCTAAAAAAGTGGGTAGTCACCTAATTTGAAATTCCCCGCCCTCATTTTCCCCTCGCCTTTTTGATTTGATACGACACACCGACCTTCACCGCGCTTTGGGCATCGGTTACGGGAGGCAGTTCCAGGATGGTGATAAACTCCTCCGGCTCGCCATACGTCCAGCCGTAGCAGCGTTTGGCCTTCGGATGGCCAGTCAGATCGAAAACCTCAACATCGCCTTTCCAAAGCGTCTGGCCGCGAAAGATTTCTTCCACCGGCACAGTGCCAACGTGTTTGGGGTCGGCCTTGTGCAAGTGGAAAATCACCTGCTCCAATCGTTCGATGTATGTTTTATTCGCCACAGTGTTTAACGAGTTCTTCCACCGTCCATGCGCTGCTTTCGATACCAGCGGCTTGCGCTGGTGTCATGCGCAAAGACTTGTGGGTTTTGCAAAAGTTGTAATACGCGAAATTGAGCGCAACCGCAGCCTGAAAGTTTTCAAACTTTTTGCTGAATGCGTTCGTGAGGCGAGTCAGGCGGCGGCAGTGCATCCGTAGCGTGTGATTCTGCTTCTCGACATGGCTGGTTGTGATACGGCTAACGTCCGGCATTCCGTTAATGACCGTGCGTTCGGTTTTCACGACTTCCGCTGGCGAATACCTACTGGCCGCGTCTTTGTTGAGGTTGACGACACCGTAGGTTTTTACGAGTTGCCCATAATCCACTTCGCCGCCAAAACCGCTTTCAACCGCTTCCGGGTATGCTTTAAGTGCATCGCTGGAAAGCTGGACACGGCGCGAAAGACGACCGGCCAAATCCTCCATGAAGGCGCGGGCGTGATACAAGTCGCGCTTGCCGACGATGAAAGACGGAATGAGCTTTGTGTCGGCGTCCAGCGCAATGAATGTCCAGACATCGCCGTAAGCACCGGCGCGTTTGGCGTTATTGCGCTTCGCGCCGATGAATCCCCAAATCTCGTCCACTTCGATTTGCTTGCAATTCAGGCCGCGCATTTTCTCGTCCTGAATCTTCGCGCAAGCCTGCCCAATCCGCACCGCAAGGCGCATGATGGTGTCAGGATGAATGCCGGTTATCCGCGCAATGGAAGCCATGCTGCTGCCCTCTGCCAGCATGGAAACCACCGCCACTTTCTTTTCGGTTTTAAGTATGTTTGCCATAGGTCAAATTTGATGTTGACTAAATGTAAAACGGAATGTATATTTTGTCAACATTTATTTTCGTTTTACGCAAAGTATTTTATGAGCACAAAAATGGGCAGACCAAAGCTGGCAAAGGCAAAACTGCGCGGAATAATCGTAAATGCGCGGCTTTCGCCAGAAGAAAACAGGGTGATTAACGGGGCAATGCGCCGCTCGCCCGACGGCAAATCCGACTGGATACGGAAAGCGTTGCTTTCCGCTGCGGCGAGTGATAAACCAGCGTCATAATCATTTGGATGCGGCGAGCCTCGGACTCGCAATCTGCGATTGTAAGGAACGCCAAGTTTGCCAATTAACTTACGCACCCAATTCGATTGGAAAATTGCACGCATTTTGAAGATGTCAAATGGTTATCGCTTTTTGCCATCAATGTTTTTGTGAAGTTTTAGCCCGCACCAAAAAGCAAATAAAATGAAGCATGAAAACGGGATGCCGGTAACAAGAAAGTAAATGGCCAAAGTTCTTTTAATTTCCATTCTGGCATCACTCGGCGCGGCTGCCGTGGCTTGGGGATTATTTTTGGAGTCGTTTGGCGAAAAACCGGAATATCGCGATATAAAGGATTTCCGGTCATCTGAACGGAAATCCCATTGCGGGCAAAAATGGGTTTTTTGGGGAGTTATCGCTGAAATGATACTTGGGTTTGGAGTCGCCATCTGGGAGGGAAATGAAATGATAAAATCGGCAGGACATTTGGCGCAACTTGAGGCAAAAGCGGCAGATAGGCATATAAGCGAACAGCAAAGGAAAGATTTCATAGCATTTTTAGATGGTTCTCCGAGAGGGCCATTGATGACGGGGAGCAGGCGGCCAAATAGCGAGACGGAAAGATATGCCGACGAAATTTTTTCGATGTTGGCCGATGCGGGATTCACAATCGAAAGCAAGATGGATTACAGTAGAAATGATGCTCAATTCCCTTCCGGTTCTTCCGTTGGAATCTTCGTCAATAACGCCCACGACTGCCCTTTTTTTACAGACAATTTGATCAATGCATTCCGCCACATCGGTCTGAACCCGACGACATTTACAAACAATCCAAGCCGGATGCCCACACCCGAAGAGGGAATCGGGAAACCAAATAAGCTCTTGATACTTGTGGTCGAAAAAAACTAGATTTGATTTTTTATACGCCCATGCCGCAATTTCGTGCCAAAACCGGCCTGCGCAAGCGGAAATGGCTCGAATCGGCCTGAAAATCCAAATTAGGTGACTACCAAAAAGTGTTGCAAAGGGCGGCGATTCTTGGTTTTTTCTAATCGTGCTATGAAAACCCTCAAGCTTTTCTTTTTTGCCATCATTCTTCTTTCCATCCTGGCCCCGGTTGGTTGGGCGCAGAATCTGGGCACCACCAATCTTCTGGAAGGCCCCACGGCTGGCAGCGACAGCGTGCTGCTGGCGGCGAACAGCAGTTGGACCGCCACGGCGAACGACTCCTGGCTGCATTTGAGCGCTGACAACCAAAGCGGCACGGGCAACGCCACCGTGATTTTCACGTTTGACGCCAACCCCGCGGCGACGATGCGCACGGGCACGCTCACTATCGCCGGCCAGACGCTTAATGTCACCCAAGCCGAGCCCCCCTGTCTCGCCGCTAATCCGGTGTTTGCGTTGGACTTGGGATTGAATTCACTCTCTGGCGTGGCGGTGGACGGTGCTGGCAATGTTTATTTCGCCGATTCCCAATACGGCGCGATAAAAGAGTGGATTGTGGCCAGCAACATCGTCACCACATTGGTGTCATCAGGACTGACCAATCCCTGTGGCGTCGCGGCGGACGGCGTTGGCAATATCTACATCGCGGACAGCGGAAACAACGCGATAAAGGAGTGGATTGTGGCCAGCAACACCGTCACCACATTGGTGTCATCAGGATTGACCAATCCTTGTGGCGTGGCGGTGGACGTCTTTGGTAATGTCTTCATCGCGGATAGTGGAAACAACACGATCAAGGAATGGGTTGTGGTCAGCAACACTGTCGCCACCTTGGTGTCATCAGGATTGACCAATCCTTGTGGCGTGGCGGTGGACGTCTTGGGTAATGTAATTATCGCGGACACAGGAAACAACGCGATCAAGGAATGGCTGGTGGCCAGCAACACCGTTACCGCGCTCGTATCTTCGGGATTGTCTTCGCCTCGTGGGGTTGCGGTGGACGGCTCGGGCAATATTTACATCGCCGACACCGGAAACAACGCGAACAAGGAATGGGTGGCAGCCAGCAACACCGTCATCACAGTGGTGTCTTCGAAATCTTTGAATAATCCCACTGGCGTGGCGGTGGACGGCATGGGCAATGTCTATGTCGCCGATCCCGGAGTCAATGCGATCGTAGAACTGCTCCGTGCCTTTGTGGACGCCACTCCAAAAGTGGAAACAGGGGCGGTAGGCAGTGATACGTTGCCGGCAGTGTTGCCAAACACCGCCAACTTAACCGGGTCATTAGTCCTTGGAAGCGACTCGTGTTGGCTAACCATCACCGGGGTCACCAACGGCGTGGTGAGCTTTGCCTTCTTGGCCGATAATTCTGTGAACCGCGCGGCTCATCTCTGGGTATTAGGTCAAAGCATTGCAATCACCCAACTGGGGCCGCCCAATTATGTTTCCTTGGGAACCACCAATCTTTTAGAAGGGCCGGCTGCGGGGAGCGAAAGCGTGGTGCTCGCGGCAAACAGCGCGTGGATCGCCACTGCGAATGACTCTTGGCTGCATTTGAGCACGGCCAGTCAAAGCGGCACAGGCAGTGCCACTGTGATTTTTACGTTTGACGCCAATCCCGGGGCGACGCGCACTAGCACGCTGACCATCGCCGGCCAGACGCTCACCGTTATCCAGGCCGGTTCCACCTATGTTGCCTTTACAAACGTCACCACGCTGGTGTCTTCGGGATTATCATCTGGCATCAGCCTTGGCGTGGCGGTGGATGGCCTGGGGAATGTCTATATCGCCGATAGTGGAAACAGCGCGATCAAGGAATGGGTGGCAGCCAGCAACACAGTCATCGTGCTGGTGTCATCGGGATTATCTTCGCCGCGCGGTGTGGCGGTGGACGGCGTGGGCAATGTTTTCATCGCCGACAGCGGAAACGGCGCGATCAAGGAATGGGTGGCCTCCAGCAACACCGTCCTCACGCTGTCCACGCCGGAATCTTCTGGCATATTTCAGCCCCTGGGCATTGCGGTGGACGGTGTGGGCAATATCTATATTGCCGATCCAGACGGCAGGATCGTGCAATTGGGAGCGGTTAACGGTAGTATCAAGATGCTAGCGGTCCCGTGGTTAAATCAGACCTATGGCGTGGCGGTGGACATCGTGGGCAATGTCTACTTCGCCGATTCCCGCATTAATGCGCTCCAGGAATGGCTGGCCGCCAGCAACACCGTCAACGCCGTCACCACGCTGGTGTCTTCTGGATTGTCCTATCCTCATGGCGTGGCGGTGGATGGCAAGGGCAATGTCTATGTCGCTGACTTTGGAAACAGTACGATCAAGGAATGGGTGGCAGCCAGCAACACCGTCATAACGCTGGCATCTTCGGGATTGGCTAATCCCTATGGCGTGGCGGTGGACGGCTTGGGCGATGTCTACATCGCTGACACGGGAAACAACACGATCAAAGAACTTCCTCGCGCCTTTGTGAATCCCACAGCCAAAACCGAACCGGCATCAGGGGGCAGCGATACGTTGCCGCCCGTGCTGCCCGCCACAGCCAACTTGACCGGGCCGTTTGCGCCGGTCAGCGACTCATCCTGGCTGACCATCACCGGTGTCACCAACGGCGTGGTGAGTTTTGCGTTTACGAACAATAATTTTATAAGCCGCACAGCTCATATAATCGTCTTAAATCAAACCAATACCGTCACCCAATTGGCTTCACCAAGCTTTTCTCTTTTGGGAACCACAAATCTTTGCGAAGGTCCCAATGCAGGCAGCGACAGCGTTGTGCTTGCAGCGGCCAGCGCGTGGACGGCCACGGTGAATGACTCCTGGCTGCATTTGAACGCGGCCAATCAAAGCGGCACGGGCAACGCCAATGTGATTTTCACGTTTGACGCCAATCCCGGGGCGACGCGCACAGGCTCGCTCACCATCGCCGGTTGGACTCTCACAGTCACCCAGGCCGGTTCCACCTTTGTTGCCATTACCAACGTCGTTACCCAAGTGTCTTCGGGATTAAATCGGCCCTCTGGCGTGGCAGTGGATGGCTTTGGCAACATCTACATCGCCGACAACGGAAACATCGCGATCAAGGAATGGCTGGCAGCCAGCAACACCATCAACGCCGTTACCACGTTGGTGTCTTCGGGTTTGTCTTCGCCCCGTGGCGTGGCGGTGGACGGCGTGGGCAATGTCTTTATCGCTGACCCCGGAAACGGTGCGGTTATGGAATGGGTGGCCTCCAGCAACACCGTCAAAACGCTGGTTTCTCCGGGGTTGGCTAACCCCAATTGCGTTGCGGTGGACGGCGCGGGCAATGTCTGCATCGCCAACTCCCAATATAACACGATCAAGGAATGGTTGGCAGCCAATAACACCGTTACCACGGTGGTGTCCTCGGGATTAAATTATCCATCAGGCGTTGCGGTGGACGGCGCGGGTAATGTCTACATCGCCGGCTACGGGGATAACACGATCAAAGAATGGTTGGCAGCCAGCAACACCCTCATCACGCTGGTGTCTTCGGGATTGTCTTTGCCCCAAGGCGTTGCGGTGGACGGCAATGGAAATGTCTACATCGCCGGCTACGGGGATAGCACGATCAAAGAATGGTTGGCAGCCAGCAACACCGTCATCACGCTGGTGTCATCAGGATTGAGGAATCCCAATGGTGTGGCGGTGGACGGTATTGGCAATGTTTTTATCGCCGATACCAGCAACAATGCGATCAAAGAACGGTTCCACCTCTTCGTGGACACAGCGGTTAAAGTGGAAACGGCGGCGGCAGGCAACGATGCGTTGTCGGCTGTGTTGCCCGTCAAAGCCAACTTGGCCGGAGCGTTTGCCCCGGTCAGCGACTCGCCATGGTTGACCATCAATGGTGTCACCAACGGGGTTGTGAGCTTTGCCTTTACTGCCAATAATTTTGCGAACCGCACGGCGCACATTACTTTACTGGGTCAAAATATTGCCGTTACCCAGATGGGGCCGCCTGATTATTCTTTCCTGGCCACCACCAATCTTGTGGAAGGACCGAATGTGGGTAGTGATGGCGTGGTGATCGCGGCGAACAGCGCGTGGACAACTACAGCGAATGACTCTTGGTTGCATTTGAGCACGGCCAATCAAAACGGCCTGGGCAGCGCCAACGTGATTTTCACGTATGACGCCAATTCCGGGGCGGCGCGCACGGGCACGCTCACCGTCGCCGGCAAGACGGTTACCGTCACCCAGGCCGGGGCCGCCTATGTTGCCGTTACCAACGTAACCATGCTGGTATCTTCGGGATTGTCTTCGCCCTCTGGCGTGGCGGCGGACGGCATGGGCAACGTCTACATTGCCGATTCCTACAACAACGCGATCAAGGAATGGATTGCCAGTCAGCAACACCGTCATAACACTGGTATCTTCGGGATTGTCATCGCCCGCTGGCGTGGCAGTGGACGGGGTTGGCAATGTCTACATTGCCGACACCTCGCACAGCGCGATCAAGGAATGGATTGCATCCAGCAACACCGTTACCACGCTGGTATCCTCGGGATTAACTTTGCCTCGTGGCTTGGCGGTGGACGGATCGGGCGATGTCTACGTTGCGGACACCTCACACAACGCGATCAAGGAATGGCTGGGAGTCAGCAACATCGTCACGACGCTGATTTCCTCGGGATTGTCTTTGCCTCGTGGCATTGTGGCGGACGTCTCTGGAAATATCTATATCGCAGACACTTCGCACAACGCGATCAAGGAATGGCTGGCCACCAGCAACGCTGTTACTACGTTGGTGTCCTCGGGATTGTCTGGTCCTTGTGGCGTGGCGGCGGACGGTGCGGGAAATGTCTATATTGCCGACACTGGAAACAGCGCAATCAAGGAATGGTTGGCAGCCAGCAATACTGTTACTACGTTGGTGTCCTCGGGGTTGTCTGGTCCTTGTAGCGTGGCGGTGGACGGCGCGGGCAATGTCTTCATCGCTGACACTTACAACAACGCGATCAAAGAATTGCCCCATGCCTTCGTGGATTCCACAGCCAAAACTGAACCGGCATCAGAGGGCAACGACAGGTTGTCGGTAGTGTTGTCTGCCACAGTCAACTTAACCGGGCCATTTGCCCCGGTCAGCGACTCGCCGTGGTTGACCATCACTGGTGTCACCAACGGCGTGGTGAGTTTTGCCTTCGACGCCAACCCATCGGCTTCAAGCAGAACGGCCAATATCAACCTGCTCGGAATGACCGTTCCCGTCACCCAAAGCGCAGCGCTGGTCCTCGCTGGCGTTGCTATGTTGAATGACGGCTCCTTCCAGTTTGGTTTCAGCAACACTCCGGGTGCGTCCTACACCGTCTGGAGCACCACCAACTTGTCGTTACCGCTGACCAACTGGACGATGCTCGGCTCCCCGGCCGATGATGGCTCCGGCCAATACCAGTTTACCGACCCGGCGGCGACCAACGGCATCCAGCGTTTCTACCGCGTGACCTCTCCATAACCCATTCCAAATCATTCTTAAAAACCACAGTTCAACCACGGATGAACAGGGATGGTCACGGATATAAATGAATTGAGACCTCTGCAAAACCCGTTTTTGCTGTAGCGGCGGTCTGCGACCGCCCTGATTTATCTGCAATTTCATCGTTTCTCGGCGCTCATAGAGCGCCGCTACAGGGGTATTGCAGAGGTCTCAATTGGGAATAACCGCTGCTCAAACCTGGATCGGCAGGATGAGCATCGGCAAGCCGTGCTGATACAGCCGCCGCTGCAATTCAAAGACGGTGTGGTTGTGCAGCCAGCGGGTCAGGAAGGTTTCGTCCTTGAAGACCAGTTGGCCGGCAAAAAATTGCGCCTGCGGAAATTTTTTCGCGACGGCGTCGCACAACTGCGACGCCTCGTCCGCCACGTCGGTGCCCACCGCCACATGCGATTCGGCGTAAAAACCCTCCCGCCGCATGTAGGCGGCGTAGCGTTCCGCCTCGCGGCGTGAATGGTCGCGGAGATTGTCCACTTCGGCCGCGCCCTTGAATGTCCCGGCGTCGAGCACGCCCACCTGCAGGAAGATGAAGTTTGAATAAACCTTCGGGAACATCCGCACCACGGCAAGCAGCGTGTGCAGGCCGAGGCCGTTGAAGCCGTTCACAAGAAAGATGGCGGTGCGCGCGTTCGGATCGCATGTAGCCGGAGGCCGGGTGTGTGGGCCATTCGCATCGAGCATGGCCGCGGGAACAAGTTCGTCGAGCCGTTGCAATTGTTTTTGCGTCTGTGAGTAATGGCGTTTCACCCGGAACGCGGCGGCGACCAGAATTCCGGTCACCAACAGCGTGACCCAGCCGCCTTCGGAAGAATTTCACGACGCAGAGCGAGACGAGGATGCCGCCGGAAAGCAGCAGGCCGAGGCCGTTGATGAGAATTTTGCCCCGCCATTTCGGTTCGGTGGCGCGGTGAGACCACCAGTGGCGGACCATGCCGAGCTGCGATAGGCTGAAGGTGATGAAGACGTTGATGCTGTAAAGCACGATGAGCATGTCCATGGAGGCTTCCGTGCAGAGAATGACGGCCAGCGCCGCCGCGCCCATGAGCAGGACGCCGTTTTGGGTGACGAGGCGGTCGCTCAAATTGGCGAAGCGCGTCGGCATCCAGCGGTCCACCGCCATGTTGGCCAGCACGCGCGGGCCGCCGATGAATCCGGTTTGCGCGGCGATGAACAGCAGCGCCGCCGACGAAACGAGCGCGGCAATCACAAAACCTTTTCCCAGCCACACCGGCCATGTGGCGGTCATTTGTTCCACCAGGACGGCGTTCAGCGTTTTGCCCGCCACCGGAGTGACGTGATAGAGCAGGTAGGTCAGCAGCAATCCGGCGGCAACGAACGAGAGCGAGCTGCCCATATAGACCATCGTGCGTTTGCCGGTTTGCACGCGCGGTTCGCGCAACGACGCCATGCTGTTGCTCACGGCTTCGATGCCCGTGAACGTGCCCGCGCCGGAACTGTAGGCGCGCAAAACCACCATGATCAATCCCCACGTGCCGAGGCTGGCCGTGGTGTCGTGGACATCCGAGACCAGCCCGGTGCGCGATGTCCGGCAATCCGCCGATGTGCGTCGCCACGCCGTAAATGATCGCGAAGGCAAAGGAGAAGATGAACATCAAAAACGCCGGCATCCACACCAGCACCGATTCCTTGACGCCGCGCAAATTCAAGATCGAAAGAAAAATAACGCCGGCGGCGGCAAATCCCGTCTTGTTGGCGACGGTGGCCCAATCGTGCGGCAGCAAACTGAACAGCGCCTCCGTTCCGCTCGCGACGCTGATGGCGATGGTCAGCACATAGTCGCCGATCAAGGCGCAGCCGGAAACCACGCCGGTGGCCGGCGACAACAATTTGCTGGCGACCAGATAACCGCCGCCGCCGCTGGGAAACAATTCGATGATTTGCGAATAGCTCGCGCAGATGACCACGATGGTTACAATGACCGCCGCCGCGACGAACAGGCTTAAGAAATGGTGGCCTTGCAGCGCCATGAACGCCGCTTCCGGGCCGTAACACGAGGAGGACAACCCGTCCGCGCCCAGCCCGACCCACGCGAGCAGCGCGATCAGCGAGGTTTTATGGAACAGGCTTTTGTCGGAAAGATTCCGCGCCCGGCCAATCACCACTTCTTTCGAAAATCGAAAGATGTTCATTAAGCGGCGCAGAATAGACGAATCGTCGCCGGTTGCAAATGACGGAAATTCGATTCGCGGCGCTTTACCGGTTCGGATCCACGATGTGCAGGTCAATGCCCGGCGCGTGGTGCAGGAAGAAATTCAGGACGTTCGGGCGCGTGAACTGCCACCAACGCCGTTCCGTCGTGCCGAGCACGACCAGATGAACGTCATTTTCGCGGCAGAATTTCAGCAGCGCCTCGCAGACTGTTTTCGCTTTCCAGAACCGTGACGCTGCCGCCGAGTTCGGTCGCCAAGCTGGACGTTCTGCATGAATTGCCGCTGCAAGTCGGACGGGAATGCGCATCGGATCCTCCTTTTTGCGCCGCACATAAACCGCCATCCACTCGCGATTCAACCGTCCGGCAATGCGCGACGCCGTCGCGCAGAAGCTTTGCCGTCGTCACCGGATTGGTGCTGATGAAGACGGCGATTTTTTCGCTGACTTCCGGCGACGGCGACGTGCCGATGCGCGGACGCTGGTCGAGCGCGGTGGCGGTTTCGCGCAAGGCCAGTTCGCGCAGCTTCGTTCAGATTGTTTTCCGTGAAAAAATTTTCCAGCGCGGCGGCGGCGCGGTCGGCGGGATAAATTTTCCCCAGCTTCAGCCGCTCGCGCAATTCCTCGGCGGTCAAATCCACGTTCACAATCTGGTCCGCCTCCAGCACGAAGCGGTCCGGCACGCGCTCGCGCACGTCCACGCCCGTCGCGCGCAGCACCGTGTCGTGCAGGCTTTCGAGATGCTGGATGTTCATCGCCGTGATGATGTTGATGCCGGCCAGCAGCAAATCATGCACTTCGAGATAGCGTTTGGGATGCTGCGAACCGGCGACATTCGTGAACGGCAGTTCGTCCACGACGCAAACGGTCGGGTAGCGTTTGAAAATGGCGTCCACGTCGAGCACCTCAACCGTTGTGTTGCCGTGCGGAACCTTTTTGCGCGGGATGATTTCCAGACCTTCCAGCAGCGCCTCGGTTTCCTTGCGCCCGTGGGTTTCGACCCAGCCGATGACCACGTCCACGCCCGCCTTTTTGAGCCGATGCGCCTCCTCCAGCATCGCGAAGGTCTTGCCGACGCCCGCCGCGTGGCCGAGATAAATCTTCAATTTCCCCAGCCGGCTTTTTTCGATGAGCCGCAGGAAATCCTCCGGCTTCAACCGTTCGATGGCGGGCGATTCCATGCCGCAAAGAAACTATTTTTGCGCCAACTGGTCGAGCGCGAAGTTCAGCGTCATCACGTTCACGCGCGGTTCGCCGAAAACGCCGAGGTCGCGGCCTTCCGTGTTTTGTTGGACGAGCTTGCGCAATTGTTCCTCCGAAATGCCGCGCGCCTTGGCAACGCGCGGGATTTGCAGTTCGGCGTTGGCAATGGAAATGTCCGGGTCAAGGCCGCTGCCGGAAGCGGTCACGGCGTCGGCGGGAACAATGGCGTTCGTCGCCAGACCGTTTTCGGCTCGATAAGCGGCGATGCGTTCGCGAAATTTCCGCGACGAGATTGGACGAGGTCGGGCCGAGATTGCTGCCGCCGGAACTGGTCGCGTCGTAGCCGTTCGCGCCCGCCGCCGACGGGCGCGGATGAAAATATTGCGCGCCGGTGAAATTTTGCGCCAGCAGCGCCGAGCCGCGCACCGCGCCGGATTTGTCCACGAGCAGGCTGCCGTTGGCCTGGTGCGGGAACAGCAGTTGCGCCGCGCCAAAAACGATGAGCGGATACAAGCCGCACAGGATGACGGCGAAGAAAAGTGTCGCCACAATCGAACGGCCGAATTCAGTCACAATGGTTTTCATAAATATTCAAATTTGGGAGTGCGGCAACGTGTTGCCGCTTTTCATCGACGCGACATGTCGCGTCGTTCCAAAGCGCGGACATTTCCGCCACTCCATAACAATTCGTTTCATAATTACGCCAGATGAAAGCCGGCGATAATCAGGTCAATAGCTTTGATGCCGATGAACGGCAGGATGACGCCCCAGACGCCGTAAATCAGCAGGTTGATGCGCAGGATTTGCGCCGCGCCGAGCGGACGGAATTTCACGCCGCGCAGCGCCAGCGGAATCAGCGCGATGATGATGAGCGCGTTGAAAATCACCGCGCTCAAAATGGCGCTGTCGGGGCTGTGCAGGTGCATGACGTTCAGCGGCGCGATGACCGGGAACGTCACCATCAGCATCGCCGGGATGATGGCGAAGTATTTCGCCACGTCGTTGGCGATGCTGAACGTCGTCAGCGCGCCGCGCGTGATGAGCAGTTGTTTTCCGATTTCGATGATTTCCAGAAGCTTCGTCGGGTTCGAATCCAGGTCCACCATGTTGCCGGCTTCCTTGGCGGCCTGCGTGCCGGTGTTCATCGCCACGCCGACGTCGGCCTGCGCGAGCGCGGGCGCGTCGTTCGTGCCGTCGCCAATCATCGCAATCATCCGGCCGCCCTGCTGTTCCTGGCGGATGAGCGCGAGCTTGTCCTCCGGTTTCGCCTCGGCCAGAAAATCGTCCACGCCGGCCTCCTGCGCGATGGCGGCGGCGGTGAGCTTGTTGTCGCCGGTAATCATCACGGTGCGGATGCCCATCGCGCGAAAGCGTTTGAAGCGGTCGGCCAGGCCGCCTTTGACGATGTCCTTCAAATGAATCACGCCGAGCGCGCGGTCTTCGTGGCGACGACGAGCGGCGTGCCGCCGGAACAGCGAAATGTTTTCAACGGCTTGCTCCACTTCCGGCGGCAACGTTCCGCCGATGAATTGCTCGAACGGCATTGGCCGAAGCGCCTTTGCGGATTTGTTTGCCTTCCAAATCCACGCCGCTCATGCGCGTCTGCGCGGTGAAGGGAACAAATTGCGCGCCGGGCAATTCGTGAATCGTCCGGGCGCGGATGCCGAAATTGTTTTGCCAGCACGACGATGCTGCGGCCTTCGGGCGTTTCGTCGGCGAGCGACGCGAGTTGCGCGGCGTCGGCAAGTTCCTGTTCCGTCACGCCGGGCGCGGGCAAAAATGCGACGGCCTGCCGGTTGCCGAGCGTGATGGTGCCGGTTTTGTCGAGCAGCAGCACGTCCACGTCGCCGGCGGCCTCGACCGCGCGCCCGCTCATCGCCAGGACATTTCGCTGAAGCAGGCGGTCCATGCCGGCGATGCCGATGGCGCTCAACAAACCGCCGATGGTCGTCGGAATCAAACAGACCAGCAGCGCGATGAGCACGGCGTTGGAAAAATTCACGCCGGCATAAATGCCGAACGGCTTCAGCGTGATGACGGCGAGCAGAAACACGACCGTCAGCGCCGCCAGCAAAATCGTGAGCGCGATTTCGTTCGGCGTTTTCTGGCGGCTCGCGCCTTCGACGAGGGAAATCATGCGGTCCAGAAAACCTTCGCCGGGATTGGCGGTGATGCGGATTTTGATTTCGTCCGAAAGCACGCGCGTGCCGCCGGTGACGGCGCTGCGGTCGCCGCCGGCCTCGCGGATGACGGGCGCGGATTCGCCGGTGATGGCGGATTCGTCCACCGTCGCCGCGCCGGAAATGATTTCGCCGTCGGCGGGGATGATTTCCGTGGCGCGCACGACCACGACATCGCCTTTGCGGAGCGAATCGGCGTCCACGACTTCAATCCGGTCGCTGGACATTTTATTGGCGCTGGTCCGCGTGCGGGTGGAGCGCAGCGCCTTGGCCTGCGCCTTGCCGCGGCCCTCGGCGACGGCTTCGGCGAAATTCGCGAACAGCACGGTGAACCAGAGCCAGAAGGCGATTTGCGCGACGAACAGGGTCTGGCCGGGCGAGCGGAAAATTTCCACGGTGCTGATGGCCGCGCCGACCAGCGTCACGAACATGACGGGATTTTTCACCATCAGCCGCGGGTTCAGCTTGATGAACGCGTCGCCGATGGCGGGCCAGAGGATTTTCGGATCAAAAACGGAAACGGATTTTTGAGTCATAAAAAATTCGGGTTAAAACAGGTTTCCTTTCAGCATCAGGAAATGTTCAACAATCGGGCCGAGCGCGAGCGCGGGCAGAAATGTCAGCGCGCCGACGAGAATCACCGTGCCGACGAGCAGCACGACAAACGTGACACCGGTCACCGGAAACGTGCCGGCGCTGGCGGGAACGATTTTTTTGCGCGCGAGCGAACCGGCGAGCGCCAGCAGCGGCACAATCATGCCGAACCGGCCGAGCAGCATGTCAATGCCGAGCGTCGTGTCCCACCACGGCGTGTTGGCGTTGAGGCCGGCGAAGGCGCTGCCGTTGTTGCCCGCGCCGGAAGTGTAGGCGTAAAGCATTTCGCTCAAGCCGTGCGGGCCTTGATTGGCCAGGCTGGACGTGCCCCAGTTGCTCACCGACGCCCAGGCGGTGAAACCGAGAATGATGAACGCGAGAATGACGAACGCCAGCAGCGCCATCTTCACGTCGTAGGCCTCGATTTTTTTGCCGAGATATTCCGGCGTGCGCCCGACCATCAGCCCGGCGATGAACACGGCGAGGATGACGAAAATCAACATGCCGTAAAGCCCCGCGCCGACGCCGCCGAAAATCACCTCGCCGGTCTGGATGTTGAACAGCGGCACCAGCCCGCCGAGCGGCGTGAAGGAATCGTGCATGGAATTGACCGCGCCGCACGAGGCGTCGGTCGTCACCGTGGCGAACAGCGCGGAATCGAAAATGCCGAAGCGGACTTCCTTGCCTTCCATGTTGCCATCGGCGGCGGCGACGCCGAGTTGCTGATGAATCGGATTGCCCCGCGCCTCCGCCCACCAGCAAACCAGAACGCCGGCGAGAAACATCGCGAACATCGCCGACCAGACCGCCCAGCCGTGCTTTTGATTTTTCGTCTCGCGGCCGAGGTGATAGGTCAGCGCGCTGCCGATGCAGAGCAGCGCGAGCATCTGGAAAAAATTCGAGAGCGGCGTGGGATTTTCAAACGGATGCGCGGCGTTGGCGTTCGTGTAGCCGCCGCCGTTGGTGCCGAGCATTTTGATGGCGACCTGCGACGCCATCGGCCCTTGCACGATGGTCTGCGTGTCGAGCGTCTGGTTCTCCATCACCGGATTGCCCTTGGCGTCAACAACGGGTTTGCCGTTCGCATCGGTTTTCTGGACGGAAATGGTCTGCGGCTCGATGAGCTTGGCCGTCGTGTAAGGCTTGAAATTTTGAATCATGCCCTGCGACACGAAGAACAGCGCCAGCACGAGGCAAATCGGCAGCAGCAGATAATAAGTGATGCGCGTCAGGTCCACCCAGAAATTGCCGATGGTCGTGCGCCGTGTGCCGCGCGATGCCGCGCACGAGCGCCGCCGCGATGGCGATGCCGACGGCGGCGGAGAAAAAGTTGTGGATGGCCAGCGCGACCATCTGCGAGAAATACGACATCGTGGATTCGCCGCCGTAGCTCTGCCAGTTCGTGTTCGTGGTGAAGCTGACGGCGGTGTTGAACGCGAGATGCGGCGACAGCGCGCCGAGTTTTTGCGGATTGAGCGGCAGAATATCCTGCAGCCGCAGAATGGCGTAGGTGAACAGGCAGCTCACCAGGCTGAACAGCAGCATCGCGAAGGCGTATTGCTTCCAGTCGTGCTCCTTCGCCGGATCCACGCGCAGCACGCGGTAGGTCAGTTTTTCCAGCGGGCGAAAAACCGGGTCGAGCCAGGTGCGGCCATTGGGGTCGAGCACGCGGTTGATGAACAAGCCGAGCGGCTTGGTGACGAGCACGAGCGCGCCGATGTAGAGCGCGAGTTCCAGCCATTGATGGGCGTTCATGGCAGTGGGTTAAAATTTTTCCGGCCGCAGCATGGCGACGATGGAGATACCGCAGAGCGCGACGGAAATGATTCCGAGAATGAGGTTTTCCATAAAAGTTCCTAAAGTTTCTCGCAGCCGCGCGCATACAGCGCGAAGGCGGCGAAGAACGCCACCACGATTCCGACATAAATGGCATCAAGCATAATCATTCTTCGACAGCGGCGCCCGCCGCGCATGAACGCGACAACGCCACGATTTCTATTTGGGTGAACTTGACTGCCGCGGACTTCGCGGCGCAGAGGCTCGCCCTTCCAAATGCCTGCGAGATTAGCTGTCGGGCTTGGCCTTGAAAGTGGCCTTGAAACCGGTTGCCCGGCTCCGTTCGCCCCGTCCTCAATCGCTTGAGGAGTTTGGGTCTCCCGCATCCGGCTTCAGGAAGGAAGCCGGATTTCGGCTGCAACGGCAAAAGTAAATCACATGCGGTTGACTTTGTCAAATTCCGCATCGCAAAACAGGCCGTATTTTAATTGAAAATAACCTTTGCCATTTGCCGCCGCAAATGCGTCTATATCTGTGCGCGATTCGATGAAACTCCGAACCGGAATTTTGTCCGCGCTTCATTTTGCTGTTGCCCGCGATGCTGTTCGCGGCGGGCGACGTGTATGTGCCCGCCGCCGTCACGCCGCCGGAGCCGCCGCGCGAATTTCGCGGCGCGTGGATCGTGACGCTCGCCGTGTCGAACGTGGACTGGCCGTCCAAGCCCGGCTTGAGTTCCGCGCAACAAAAGGCCGAATTGATTTCGCTGCTCGACCGCGCGGTGGAGTTGAAATTGAACGCCGTCCTTTTCCAAATCCGCCCGATGAGCGACGCGCTTTATGCCTCGCCCATCGAGCCGTGGTCGGAATTTCTCACCGGCAAGATGGGCCAGGCGCCAAAGCCGCTTTACGACCCGCTCGCGTTCGCCATCGCCGAGGCGCACAGGCGCGGACTCGAATTGCACGCGTGGTTCAATCCGTTCCGCGCGCGGCATACGCATTTCCAAATCGCCCGTCGCGCCAAACCACATTTCCCGGACGCATCCCGAATGGGTCCGCAAATACGGCGACCAGCTCTGGCTCGATCCCGGCGAACCCGCCGCGCGCGAATACGTTTTGCGCGTGGTCATGGACGTGGTGCGGCGCTACGACGTGGATGGCGTGGCGTTCGACGATTATTTTTATCCTTATCCGATAAAGGACGCGGCGGATCGCGTGGTGGACTTTCCCGACGACGCGAGCTGGCAGAAATACGGCCTGCGCAGCGGGATGACCCGCGACGATTGGCGGCGCGCGAACGTCAATCAATTTGTCCAGAGCGTTTATCAATCCATCAAGGCCGCCAAACCGTGGGTGAAATTCGGCATCAGCCCGTTCGGCATCTGGCGTCCCGGCTATCCGCCGCAAATCAAGGGGCTGGACGCCTACGCGAGCCTCTACGCCGACTCGCGCCTGTGGCTCGCCAGCGGCTGGCTCGATTATCTTGCGCCGCAACTTTACTGGCCGGTGGACTCGCCGCAGCAAAGTTTTCCCGTCCTGCTCAACTGGTGGTCGGCACAAAACGTGAAGGGCCGCGGCCTCTGGCCGGCGCTCGACGCCACCGCCGTCGGCGAAAAATTTTCCGCGAACGAAATCGCCCGGCAAATCCAGGTCACCCGGCGGCAGCCCGGCGCGAGCGGGGAAATCTTCTACCACCTGCGCAATCTCTCGCAAAATCCCGTGCTGCTGCAAACGCTCCGCGCCGCCTACGCCCAGCCCGCGCTGGTGCCGGCGTCGCCGTGGCTGGCTTCCGCGCCGCCGGACAAGCCCGGGCTGACCGCCGTGGAAAGCAGCCGCTCCCATTATTCCCGGCTGACGACGAGCTGGAAGGTGTTTGGGGAACCGGCGTGGAAATGGGTTCTGCAATTTCGCGGGACGAATGGCGTCTGGACGACGGAAATTCTGCCGGCGGGGCAGACGACGCGGACGTTTGAAAACGAGATGCCGGAAATGATTTCCGTCCGCGCGGTGAACCGATTTGGAAATTTAAGTGCGCCCGCCGTGCTCCAGAAAACCACACCGCCGCCGGCGCCAAAGTAGCCACCGCCGAGAATCCGACGAATTGGCAAGCAAGTAATTTAGATTTAACCGGAAAACCGAAGTGGAATGGGGAGCGCACGCGCCGCGCGGTGCCGTTTTCCGCGCCCTCGCGGAAAACATCGAACGCACAGAAAAGTTCCGGGTGTTTTGGGCGGCCTCACGCGCAAGGTGCTGGACGCGAGGCGCGTCCAGCCGCACCCGAGGGCGGGCGCGCTCCCCAATTCCTGTTTTCGTGTTTAACGCCCTGAAATTTTCGATTTACGATATACGATTTACGCGGTTGCTTGAGTTCGCGCGGGATTCGCAAATCGTGGATCGTCGTTCGTAAATGGAAATGGTTTTGGAAGGGCTGTAAGCCGAATTCTGTCTGCGCCTGCGCGGCGGAGAGAATCATTTGTCTGTGCAGCCGATACCCGAAACCCGTTTCACTTTCGCGAAACGCGGAGCGGGCCGCTCCGGGGTTTCCTATTTGGCCTTGCACCCGATGGGGTTTTCCGTGCCGCGTCGCTTGCGCTTCGCGCGGTGCGCTCTTACCGCACCTTTTCACCATGACCGATTCTGACATAGCAGTTTTCTGGTTGCCCATTGGACTACATGCCAGTCCGGCTGTCTGTTTTCTGTGGCACTGTCCGTCGGAACGGCTCGCGCCGTCGCCGCCCGCGTGTATCCCAAATCCAAGGACCTGGGTTACGCGGCATCGCGCCCTTCGGTGTTCGGACTTTCCTCCCCCGGCTCGCGCCGGAAGCGATTCTCCGCCCTTCCAAAACCGGTAAAATTATAGCCCCATGCTGGCTGTGAGGCAAGCGGACGAAAACCCGGCGGCGCGGCGGCTTGCAGACTGGCCCTCTTCCCGATGCCAAACAAAGGTAACATCTCCGACCCGGTTTGCGTCTGCATGGGTGAACTTGAACACCATGAATTACTGTGCCTCACGCGCCAGACGATATGATAATCTAACCGGCCTGTTTTTACCGGATTGAAATCATGGCTACGGATGCGTCAACAGTTCCAGCAGCGTTGCGCGGCGCGCACCGTCCGGATTTGATCTGCGATGAATGTCTCTCGGACATTCTCGCGGCAACGGCGCGCCGTCGGCCGCGGCATCCGGCCTTGATTTGGGGAAACCGCACGGTGACTTATGGCGAGCTGGACGCGGCCAGCAATTCCATCGGCGCGGCGCTCGCGCGCCGCGCTGCGGCGGCGGGACAAGTTGTTGGATTATTTCTGCCGCGCGGCGCGGATTTGTTGATGGCGCAGGCGGGCATCGCCAAAAGCGGGGCGGCGTGGCTGCCGTTTGACGCGGAGACGCCGCTCGAACGCATCGAAACCTGCCTGCAATCCGCCAACGCCATCGGCCTGCTCACCTGCCGCGATTGGCTGCCGCGTCTGGCAAAATTGCCCGTGCCGGCATGGGCAGTGGAAGATTTGCTCGCGGAGAAAAATTCCGCTCCACCGCAACGCGCCGCCATGCCTTCGGACGCGGCCTATGTCATTTTCACCTCCGGCTCGACCGGCACGCCCAAGGGCATAACCATCAGCCAGCGCGGCATCTGCCATCTGCTCCGCGCCGAAAATGAAATCCTCGGCGTGTGCGAGGATGATTTGGTCTATCAGGGATTTTCCGTCGCATTCGACATGTCGTTCGAGGAAATCTGGATTTCCTATCTCGTCGGCGCCACGCTCTGGATCGCGCCGCCCGCGCTCGTCGGCGATCCGGAGTTGCTCGCGGAGGCGCTTGCGCGCGAACGCATCACCGCGCTGCACGCCGTGCCGACGTTGATGGTCCTGCTTGCCGACCCGCCGCCGGCGGTGCGCCTCATCAATCTCGGCGGCGAGGCGTGTCCGGAGCCGCTCGCGCGGCGCCTCGCGCGACCGGGCAGAAAATGTTTCAACACTTACGGCCCGACCGAAACGTCCGTCACCGCCACCATCGCGGAATTGAAACCGGGCGAGCCCGTCACCATCGGATTGCCTCTTCCGAATTACGGCGTGCTTGTCGTTGACGAGCAACGCCATCCGCTGCCTGCGGGCGAAACGGGCGAACTGTGCATCTTTGGTCCCGGCCTCGCCACTGGCTATCTTGGCCGGCCCGATTTGACCGCCGAACGGTTTGTCGCCAATCCGCTCGCCGCGAATCCCGGCGAGGAAAAAATGTATCTGACCGGCGATCTCTCGCGCATCGCGCCCGGCGGCCCGGTGCAGTGCCTTGGCCGCACCGACAATCAGGTGAAGATTCGCGGCTTCCGCGTGGAGCTGGACGAAATCACCGCAAAATTGGCGGCGCAGCCCGGCGTGGCCGCCGCCGCCACCGTCGTGCGCCGGTTCGCCGAAACGGATCAAATCGTCAGCTTCATCATTCCCGCCGCGAACGAAAACATCGAAACGACTCAACTGCGGCAGGCGCTCGCCAAACTTTTGCCGCCATACATGGTTCCGGCGCACGTCGAAGTGGTGGCTGAATTGCCGCGCCTGACTTCCGGCAAGATTGATTCCAACACCCTGCGCGAAGTTCCCCTGAAAAATACCGCGGCCGCCGCTGAAACCGCCGCGCCGCGTGACGAAGACGAAGCCGTGCTTTTCGCCTCGCTTCAAAAACTTTTTCCCGGCCAGCCGCTGCGGCACGAGGCGGATTTTTTTGACGATCTCGGCGGCCACTCCCTGCTGGCCGCGCGGCTGGTTTCCATTTTGCGCGGCGACACGCGCTACGCGGCGCTTGGCGTGCGGGAAATTTATCGCGGCCGGCGGCTGGAAGAAATCGCCCGCGCCATGCGGAGTCAGCGTTTGCAAAAGCAACCCGCCGCCGCGCCCGAACACGCCAAGATTCCGGCGCTGCGGCATTTTCTATGCGGCGCGGCGCAGGCCGTGATTATTCCGTTTTTTGTCATGCTGCATATCGCGGACTGGCTCGCGCCGTTTTTTGTCTATCACTATTACACCGGCGACGAAGGCGACAGCATTCCGCTGGCGGTTTTGTATTCACTGGGAACCTTTGTTCTCGCGCATCTTGCCAGTTTCGGCATCGCCATCGCGGGCAAACGGCTGGTGGCCGGGCGGTTGAGGGCCGGCCGCTATCCGCTGTGGGGCGCGACGTATTTCCGCTGGTGGCTGGGCGGCAAGTTTTGCGAACTGCCGGATATTTTCCTACTGGCCTCCACGCCATGGATGCCGCTTTACCTGCGCGCCCTCGGCGCGCGAGTCGGCCGCAACGTAATGGTGGACACGTTCACACTGGGCGCGCCGGGATTGCTGACGATTGAGGACGGCGCGAGTCTCGGCACGTTTGTGAACATCGAAAACGCCCGTGTCGCCGGCGGTGAGTTGATCATCGGCCCGGTGGTTTTGAAACGCGAGTCGGTGGTGGAATCGGGTGCCGTGCTGGAAAATAACACCGTGATCGGCGAACGCTCCCGGTTGAAAGGCCAGTCCGCGCTGGCCGCCGGACGGACGATTCCCGCCGGTGAAATCTGGGTCGGCGCGCCCGCGCGCGCCACGACCGACTGGCCGGAGGAGCCGCTGCCGGCGCGGGAGCAAATTTCATTCGCGAGGTGCTGGACGCAGGCCGTTCTCTCTTTAATCACGTCCTTCGCCATCGCGGTGTTGTTTTTCCTGCCCACGTTTCCGGCGTTCATCCTGATTGACTGGATTGACGCGCACACGGTGGACGTGTTCGATGCGGATGTGAATCCCGCCCTCGCCTTTGGATTTTTCTTCGTGCTGGCGATCCCGGCCAGCGCGCTGTTCGTCGGATTGACGATGCTCGTGACGGCGGGGCTGCGCCGGGTTTTGCCGCGCCAGACCGCCGGGGTTTTTTCCGTCAACAGCGTCGCGTTCTGGCACAAAAACCTGATGACGCAGATTTTGGACAGCAGCCTGCGCGTGCTGCACGGGCTTTACGCGTCGCTGTTCGCGCCGGCGTGGCTGCGGATTTTGGGCGCGAAGGTGGGGCGCCATGCGGAAATTTCCACCGCCGAGGGCATGGTGCCGGAATTATTGAGCCTCGGCGACGACAGCTTCATCGCCGACAGCGCGCTGCTCGGCGACGAGGAATTGCGCGGAGGCTGGATGATTTTGAAGCCGACGCAAATCGGGCGCCGCACATTCATCGGCAACGGCGCCTTCATTCCCGACGGCACGGTTGTGCCCGACGATGTGCTGATTGGCGTGCAAACCAGCGCGCCGAAAAATGAACAACTCAAATCCGGCCAGACGTGGATGGGTTCGCCGCCGCTGTTGCTGCCGGCGCGCGAACGGTTGAAGGGATTTCCAGAATCGCTCACATTCCGGCCATCGCTGGCACGCCGTTGGGCGCGCGGGATTGTGGAACTGATGCGGATCGTGTTGCCGCTGGCATTCGTGATCGCCGGCGGTTATTTGATCATCATGGAAGTCGTGCCGCTGACGGAGGATAATGGCTGGGGATGGAAAGCCGCCAACGCGCTGGCCATGGCCGGCTGCGTGTTTGGTGTCGCCTCATTTCTGCTGGTCGTCGCGCTGAAATGGATTTTGACCGGACGCTACCGGCCGCGGGCCGCGCCGATGTGGACGCCGTTTGTCTGGATCAGCGAGGGCGTCACCAGTGTTTATGAATCACTCGCGGTGCCGAATTTCCTGGACATCCTGCGCGGCACGCCGATGCTGCCATGGGCGTTGCGGCTGCTCGGCGCGCGGATTGGCAAGGGCGTTTTCTTGAACACCACCGACCTGACGGAGTTTGACTGCGTGCGCATCGGCGACGGCGCGGAATTGAACGCCTGGTGCGGCCCGCAAACGCATTTGTTCGAGGATCGCGTGATGAAAATCGGGCGGGTGGAAATCGGCGCCCGCGTGACCGTCGGCATTCGCAGCACGATTCTTTACGACACGCACATCGGCGATGGCGCGGTTCTCGGCCCGCTCACGCTGGTGGCCAAGGGCGAACGCCTGCCCGCCGCGACGTGCTGGGAAGGCTCGCCCGCCGCGCCGGTTCACGAAAAATGAATCCGCTCGAAAAATGCGTCCTCCGATGGCCGCAAATGCCGCCGTCGCCGGCGCCCGCTTATATTCCAATAATACGGACTTGGGTTACGCGGCATCGCGCCATTTGGTGTTCGAACCTTCCTCTTTGGATCGCGCCAAAGCGATTCTCCGCCCTTCCAAAACCAATTATATTCCAACCCCAAAACCAGTCTTCACAAGTCAAACCGTAGCCAGAAAGAGTTCAAGGAATGCTGAACCGGTTCGTCGCCAGAGGCTGGCTAGCGATAAGCGAAGTCAACTCATGGTCTCGCGAGTCTTGCATGTGACCATCAGCAAAAGCGAACCCACCATAGCTGCCATGAAAATTTGGGGTCCAGCTTAAATTCAGGTTAGTCGTGACGTTTAGCAATCCGTGCGCGACCGGCTGCCTATTGACTTGCAGAAATCGGTCGCCGGCCAGAATGACATGACCCGGCTCATTGGTGGATGCATCCACATTGACGAAATAACTCAAATTCAAATCATTCAACGCCTTAAAACTGGTTGCCGCTTGTCGGTTCGTTTCCGCCGGACAGATAAGCATCTGAAGCGACGTTCCATAAGGTATTAATTGTTCAAAATACAGAAAGGTGTGGTTGCTGTAGGCAAACTCCATCGTCCCGCCTTTTGCCACGGGAATTTGCATCGGCAATTGGCCGTTGTTGTCGTATTCAAACGCCCAGAAAACCTGGCACATCTCATGAAGGTTGTAGTTGCATCTTGCCAGTTTGCTTGGCCTGCTTGTGGCTAATGCGGGAAGCAACATCGCGACAAGAACAGCGAGGATAACTATGACGACAAGCACCTCGACCAAGGTAAGTCCGTAGCGCCCGAAATTTGAATTGGGCTTCTTCATCGTGAAGACAACATAATCCTGCCTGCCTCACGAGCAAGATCATTTTCTTACTCCGCCGCCGTCAGCTCCATGTCGCGCGAGTAATAAAGAATCCGGCCGCAGTTTGAACAACTGACAATTTCCTTCTGCGCCCGGCAGGTGACGAGAATCTGCGCGGGCAATTTCATGTGGCAGCCGCCGCAAGCGCCATGATCCACACCCACGACGGCGTTGTCGCCTTTGCTCTTTAACAGCCGTTCGTAACGCGATCGAGCCGTCTCGTCCACCGCCGCCGCGAGTTCGGCGCGGCCGCTTTGCAGTCCGGCCAGCTCCTTGGTCAAATTTCCCTCGCGCTGATCAAGTTGCGCGACCTGTTCGTCCACCTGTTTCCTGGCAGCGTCGGCTTCGAGCGTGGCGCGGGCGATTTCCTTCTGCGTCGCTTCGGCCTGCTCCATCAAAACGATTTCCTGGTCCTCGATTTTTGTGATGTCGCCCTTGCAGGTTTCGATTTCGTGGGCGAGCGCGCGGTATTCCTCGTTCTTGCGCGTCTGCAACTGCTGGTTGGCGTATTTTTCGATCTGCGATTTCTTCGTCTCGACATCGAGTTCCAGCCGTTTGCGGTCGGACTCGATGTGTTTGAGGCGTTCTTTGGCGGCATCAAGCTGGCTTTGTGTGCTCGCGGCTTTCGCGCGTAGGGATACGCGTTCGGGGCCGATGTGGGCGAGTTCCTGCTGGACGCGGGAGATTTTCCGGTCGCGATCCTGCAAAATCAGAAGTTTTTCAATCGTTTCCAGCATTGGAAACGGCAGACTAGCCGCCGGCTCAACGCAAGTCAATGCGCGCGATTCTGCAATGCCTGATTTCTCACGGGAGGATTCGATTGCACGGAACTTGAGACAGCACATTCGCCGCCCGTCCCGGCGCGCCGTGCCCGGCGCGTTCGCTCCCCGTCCACCCCGGTTTTCAGTTTCAAGGTGGTTGTGTCGGCGGCGCGGCTAATGGATGGGAATCAATCCAGGCGCGGATGGTTTCGACCAGCGCGGCGTTGTTTTGGGCCACGGCCATATCCAAGGCCCGATGGAATTGCGCCGTGGCTTCACCCGCCTTTCCCTGGCGGACAAGCGCGAGGCCCCAATTAAAGCGGGCTTCGACATAACCCGGGTTGATCTGGAGCGCCCGTTCGTAATGTTCAATCGCTTCATCCAGCTTTCCCTGGTTGGCCAGCGCGAGACCCAGATTATTGTGGGCATCGGCATAATCCGGTTTGATTTGGAGAGCCCGGTCGTAATGTTCAACCGCCTGATCCAGCTTGCCTTGCCCCGCCAGTGCGAGGCCGAGGTTGTTGTGGGCATCGGCATAATCCGGTTTGATCTGGAGCGCCCGTTCGAAATTTTCAACCGCCTCGTCCATCTTTCCCTGTTTGGCGAGCGCGATATTCCAAAGCTCCACGCCTAGAAAATTGTAGGGTTCGGCATAATCCGGTTTGATCTGGATCGCCTGCCTGTATTGTTCAATGGCGTCGCTCACCTTTCCCTGGTCGGCCAATGCATTGCCTAAAGCAGTATGTGCGACAGGGTTTTTTGACGTGCAAGCGAGGGTATGGGACCAGAGGGGAATGCTATTTTTCCAGTAGCCCGTCTGCACGTAAGCGCCTGCCATCAGGCCGGCAAGAATCACCGCCGCGGCGGCCCCCAGCCCGGCGCGTTGGTGACGCCATGAACGGCACAATTCCACCGCGCCCCACGTCAGCAGGATATACAACCCGATTTGCGGCAGATAGGTATAGCGATCCGCCCGGGCCTGGACTCCCACCTGCACCAGGCCGATGACTGGCACGAGCATCCCCAGATACCAAAGCCAGCCCGCCAGCAGATAAGGATATCTGCGCCGCCAAGCCACGACGCCCGCCGAGATGACGATTAGCGCCGATGCGGAAACCACCATTTTCCAAACGGGCAAATGGTTTCCCAGATGAAGATAAAGCACCGCCAATCCCGCCGGATAAATCATTTGCCAGATGTAGTCGGCATAAGCCACCAGCGCGTTTCCGGCCCGCCAGAAAAAACCAAGGTGCTGAACGGACACAATCGTGTAATTTTGACTCTGCAACAAGATTGTGGCCACGCAGTCAGCCGCCGCCAGCAGCAGGAAGGGAACTTTTTCCAAAATCAAACTTCGAACCCTGAACCCAGAACCCAGAGATTCCATGCGTTTCAAGGGCCAGTAGTCCAGAAGCAGCAGGACAAAGGGCAGCGTCACCAGCATCGGCTTGCTCATCAGGCCGAAGGTGAAACATGCCAGCGCCAGCCCATACCAGAATCTGGACTTTGGCCTCCAGCCTCCGCCCTGTTTCGCGTAGCGCGCATACGCCCAGAGCGTGAGCATGAAAAACAATCCGCTCAACACGTCCTTGCGCTCCGCCACCCACGCCACCGATTCCACGTGCAAAGGATGGACGGCGAAGACCGCCGCCACAAACGCGCTGCGCCAGACGGTTCCGGTCATGACGCCGAGAACAAGGAACAGGAGGATGGCGTTTGCGGCGTGGAGCAGGACATTGGTCAGATGATGGCCGCCGGCGTTTCGTCCGTAGAGCTGCCAGTCCACCATGTGCGATATGGACGTTAACGGAATCAGGTTGTCGGAATTGGCATAGCTGAACGACGATGCAATCCCTTTGAGCGTCAGGCCGGCGGTGACCGTGGGATTTTCATACACAAACCGATCATCGTCGTAGTTGATGAATTCATAATGCATCGTCTGGCCGAAAACCACCCAGACTATCACAGCCAGGAAGAGGCAGATGGCGGGAGTGGTCCACCAATGGCGCGGCGAACCTTGGGGCGGAGACACTTTTCCAACCAAGTAGGCGGGGTCGCTGGATTTCGCCGGTTTGAATCCGCTGTTGGAAAGCCGGCGTTGGGATTGTTGGCTCATGAAATTCCAAGGCAAACGATATGCGAACGCTCCCATCCGTCAAGTTCGGCAAATGGTGGGCGGCAGGCGGTTTGAGGAATCAGGGTGATTGCGGCTGCGGCAGAGCCGGCGGGTGGGCATCAAGCCAGGCGCGGATGGCTTTGGCCAGCGTGGCGTTGTTTTGGGCCACGGCCAGTTCCAAGGACTGCCGGAACTGCGTCGTGGCTTCTGTCAGATTTCCCTTTTTGGCGAGCGCACAGGCCAAATTATACCGGGCATTGGCAAAATCCGGTTTGATTTGAATTGCTCGATTGAAGTGTGCTATGGCTTCGTCCAGTTTTCCCTGTCCTGCCAGTGCGACACCCAAATTGGCGTGCGCACTGGCAAAATCCGGTTTGATTTGGACGGCCTGCTCGTAATGTTTAATCGCTTCAATCCACTTTCCCTCCCTGGCCAGTGAATTGCCCAAGCTGTCGTGGGCTTCGGCAAAATCCGGATTAATCTGGACGGCCCGCTCAAAATGTTCCATGGCTTCAGCCGCCTTTCCCAAGGTGTTCAGGGCGTTGCCGAATTCAAAATGGGCATTGGCAGAATCCGGGTTGATTTGGAGCGCCCGCTCAAAATGTTCAACGGCTTCATTTGCCTTTCCTTGCCTGGCCAGCGTGACGCCCCAATTATAGCTGGCATCGGCCAAATCCGGATTGATCTGGAGCGCCTGCCTGTATTGTTCAATGGCATCACTCATTTTTCCCTGATTGACCAACGCGTTGCCCCAGGCATTGTGGGGTTGGGCAAGGTCCGGATTGATCTGGAGCGCCTGTTTGTATTGTTCGATGGCTTCGGTCATTCTTCCCTGTCCGGCCAGCGCATAACCAAAATTATAGTGGGCCATGAGATTTTCAGACGTGCAAGCGAGGGTATGGGACCAGAGGGGAATGCTATTTTTCCAGTAGCCCGTCTGCACGTAAGCGCCTGCCATCAGGCCGGCAAGAATCACCGCCGCGGCGGCCCCCAGCCCGGCGCGTTGGTGACGCCATGAACGGCACAATTCCACCGCGCCCCACGTCAGCAGGATATACAACCCGATTTGCGGCAGATAGGTATAGCGATCCGCCCGGGCCTGGACTCCCACCTGCACCAGGCCGATGACTGGCACGAGCATCCCCAGATACCAAAGCCAGCCCGCCAGCAGATAAGGATATCTGCGCCGCCAAGCCACGACGCCCGCCGAGATGACGATTAGCGCCGATGCGGAAACCACCATTTTCCAAACGGGCAAATGGTTTCCCAGATGAAGATAAAGCACCGCCAATCCCGCCGGATAAATCATTTGCCAGATGTAGTCGGCATAAGCCACCAGCGCGTTTCCGGCCCGCCAGAAAAAACCAAGGTGCTGAACGGACACAATCGTGTAATTTTGACTCTGCAACAAGATTGTGGCCACGCAGTCAGCCGCCGCCAGCAGCAGGAAGGGAACTTTTTCCAAAATCAAACTTCGAACCCTGAACCCAGAACCCAGAGATTCCATGCGTTTCAAGGGCCAGTAGTCCAGAAGCAGCAGGACAAAGGGCAGCGTCACCAGCATCGGCTTGCTCATCAGGCCGAAGGTGAAACATGCCAGCGCCAGCCCATACCAGAATCTGGACTTTGGCCTCCAGCCTCCGCCCTGTTTCGCGTAGCGCGCATACGCCCAGAGCGTGAGCATGAAAAACAATCCGCTCAACACGTCCTTGCGCTCCGCCACCCACGCCACCGATTCCACGTGCAAAGGATGGACGGCGAAGACCGCCGCCACAAACGCGCTGCGCCAGACGGTTCCGGTCATGACGCCGAGAACAAGGAACAGGAGGATGGCGTTTGCGGCGTGGAGCAGGACATTGGTCAGATGATGGCCGCCGGCGTTTCGTCCGTAGAGCTGCCAGTCCACCATGTGCGATATGGACGTTAACGGAATCAGGTTGTCGGAATTGGCATAGCTGAACGACGATGCAATCCCTTTGAGCGTCAGGCCGGCGGTGACCGTGGGATTTTCATACACAAACCGATCATCGTCGTAGTTGATGAATTCATAATGCATCGTCTGGCCGAAAACCACCCAGACTATCACAGCCAGGAAGAGGCAGATGGCGGGAGTGGTCCACCAATGGCGCGGCGAACCTTGGGGCGGAGACACTTTTCCAACCAAGTAGGCGGGGTCGCTGGATTTCGCCGGTTTGAATCCGCTGTTGGAAAGCCGGCGTTGGGATTGTTGGCTCATGAAATTCCAAGGCAAACGATATGCGAACGCTCCCATCCGTCAAGTTCGGCAAATGGTGGGCGCAGCGACCGGCCTTGACTCCGAAAGCGGGTGTCGAGTCTGCCATTATGGTTCAGATTCAGAGCATCATGGACTGGCAGATATGCCTTGTTCTCTCAATTGAAGCTCGAAATCAAGAAATCAAGCACGATGGCGAGAACAAAGAGTGAGGAGGATTTGCGGGCTCAATTTTCCACAAGGCCACTTTTGGCTTCACAGTCTTCGCAATCTCTGGTATTTTCGAGACGTTGCGCATATGGTGGAATTGGCAGACACGCTACTTTGAGGTGGTAGTGCCGAAAGGTGTGCAGGTTCAAGTCCTGCTATGCGCACCATTATTGCAAGCAAATTTGGGGCATCGCCGGAAATTTGCCAGAATATGCGCAAAATTCAGCGCGACCGGCGGACAGGCGCGTGAAGTTCCCCGTCACCGTCAAACTCCGGGCCGGCAGGGCCTAAGTCTATGCTCCCGCCAAAAATCCCCCCTTGCTTCGCCGTGGGGCAAACGCCGGATGCAAACCTTCGCCACTCGTTCGGAACAGTCCGCAAATGATGCGCGCACTGCAAAGGATTGGCGACAAGGGCCGGCGCGGAAAAATGGTTCAACGTCCTGCCGGCAACGGCGGCAAAGAACGACATTCCACTGCGACGCAGGCAAACGCAATGACCGGCAGCAACATTTCTGAAATCGAATGTTGACACTCCGGCGGGGTTCTGGCTTAATTTCCGACCCTTTGCGGGAAAATTTATGTATGCCGTTTTAGAAACCGGAAGCAAACAGTATCGTGTCGCCGCGGGTGACACGCTGGAAATCGAGCGCCTTGAAACCGAGGCGGGCAAGCCGTTCACGTTTGACCGCGTGCTGCTCGTCAACAACGAAGGCAAGTTGAGCGTGGGCACGCCCACGGTGGACGGCGCGAGCGTCGTCGCCGACGTGGTGGCGCACAAGCGCGGAGAGCACAAGCTCACGTTCAAGATGAAACGCCGCAAGGGCTACCACAAGTCCATCGGCCACCGCCAGGAACTGACGGTCGTCAAAATCACCGCCATCAACGCCTGACGTTCAACTCTCAACTCTCTATCATTTTATGGCACATAAAAAAGGTCAAGGCAGTGTCAAGAACGGACGCGACAGCGTCAGCAAACGGCTTGGCGTGAAGGAATTTGGCGGGCAGTTCGTGACCGCCGGCAGCATCATCGTCCGCCAGCGCGGCAGCAAATTTGTCGCCGGCATCAACGTCGGCACCGGGCGCGACTGGACATTGTTCGCGCTCGCGGACGGCAAGGTGAAGTTCGACAAGAACAGCCGCCGCGTGAACATCGTGGCCCAAGCCGCCGCGGCGAATTGAAGGTCAATTGAAATTTTACGGCGAGGCCGCGCGCCTCGCCTTTTTTATTTATGGTTTGAGATTGGTGATTATTGATTTGTCCTTTCCGCAAAATTGTCAGCCGTAAATCATCGAACCTAAATTCAGCCGCATGTTCATAGACGAAATCAAAATTTACGCGAAGGCGGGGCACGGCGGCAAAGGCTGCGTGGCTTTCCATCGCGAAGCGTTCGTGCCCAAGGGCGGGCCGAGCGGCGGCAACGGCGGACGCGGCGGCAGCGTTGTTTTGCAGGCCGACCACGACCTGAACAATCTCCTCGCGCAGTATTATCAGCCGCGCCTCCTGGCCAAGGACGGCGAGCACGGCTTGGGCAAGGGCATGGACGGCCACGCCGGAAATGATTTGATCGTCAAGGTTCCCTGCGGCACGCTCGTCTGGCGGCTTGCGGACACCACGCCGCCGGTTGAAGGGAAAAATTCAGGCGGAGAGGACGATGACGATGAGGAAAAACAAAAACCGGCGTTCCGCACCGGCACGGGCAGCCGGCCGTTGATCCGCAGTTCGGGCGGCGATTCGGCGATGGAAGTTGTTCCGGGCGGGGAAACTGCCGGGAAAGTTTCCGCCGGCGATTCTGAAAAGGGCGAACTCGTCGCCGACCTCACCACGCACGGGCAGCAATTCGTCCTGTGCAAAGGCGGACGCGGCGGCCTGGGCAACCGCAACTTCGCCACCGCGCGCCGGCAGACACCGCGTTTCGCGCAGCCGGGCGAACCGGGCACCGAGGGCGAATACCTTTTGGAACTGCGCATCATGGCCGAGGTCGGACTCGTCGGTTATCCGAATGCCGGCAAATCCACGTTGCTCACCGCCATTTCCAAGGCGCGGCCCAAGGTGGCGCCGTATCCCTTCACCACGCTGCATCCGCAAATCGGCATCGTCGAATACGCCGACTGGATGCGCCTCACCGTTTGCGACGTGCCGGGGCTCATCGAAGGCGCGCACCAGAATGTCGGGCTCGGCCACGCCTTTCTGCGGCACATCGAGCGCTGTAAAATCCTCGTGTTGCTGCTCGACATGGCCGGCACGGACGGTCGCGCGCCGTGGGATGATTACAAACAACTGCTCAAGGAACTGAAACTTTACGACCCCGCCCTGCTGGAAAAGTCGCGTCTTGTCGTGGCGAACAAAATGGATGAAGCCGCCGCGGAGAAGAATCTGAAGGAGTTCAAAAAAAAGCTGAAAAAAGTCCCGCTGCTGCCGATTTCCGCCGCGTTTGATCAGGGCATCGAAAAATTCAGGCGGACGATCCGCGAGGCCGTCGAAAAAGCGGCGAAATAATTTTGCCGGCTCCCATCTCCCGGAATGGGCATGGGCAATTTTTATCCGGCTGCCACCCGGCGCGTTTCTGGCGGTTTGCGGGAGTGCATTTTATCAGGAATCGGGTAGATTATCCGGCATGAATACGAATCGGACCGCCGCGCTGGCTTTCACAAGTATGTTTGCCGGGTTGTTGTTGGCAGGGGGAATTCAAGGGGCCGAACCCCTTGCGGCAACCAATGCGCCACTGGCTGCGAGCCAGCCTCGTGCTGCCAGACTGTCCTGGCTTACCGACCTCAACCAGGCCCGGGCGCAGGCAAAAAATGAACAAAAATCCATCCTGCTTTTCTTCCACGGTTCTGACTGGTGCCCGATCTGCGCTGAATTGCAACATCAAGTCTTTGACTCGCCCGAATTTGCCGAATATGCCCGGCGCGCGCTGGTCCTGGTGGACGTGGATTTTCCCCAGAAAAATGCGCAGACCGAGGATCAAAAGCGCGCAAACCTAGCGCTCAAGGCGCGCTTTAATCTTAGCCAGGAATCAGGCGAAGGTTTTCCCACCCTCGTTTTGCTGAATGACGCCGGCGAAACGGTCTTTCAGGAAACCGGCTATGCCGGCGGAGGTCCGGCGGCGGTGTTGCCAGGGCTGCAACGCCACACGGGAACTGGTGCGCCGACCACCGACAGCGCGCCATATAAAGACGTGAGCGTGGATGAGTTCGCGCGCATGGCGGCAGACAAGCAGAACGTGATTCTGGACGTGCGCACCGCTGATGAATTTGCAGCGGGCCATCTCCTGGGAGCCATCAACATTGATTTCAACGCCGCGGATTTTGAAGCGAAAGCCGCGGCGCTCGACAAGGGCAAGGCATATCTGGTGCATTGCGCTTCCGGTGTGCGGAGCGCGAGGGCGTGCCAGAAGCTTGTCAGCCTCGGTTTCCCCAGGCTCTACAATCTGCCCGGCGGTTTTAGGGCCTGGGTGAAGGCGGGCAAACCCGTTGAGAAATAGGCAGGACTGTCCGGACGCAACCGCATTTTTTCAAATTCCAGACGCGTTGCGCCCGGCGAATCCACCGGAGTGGATGAATGACTCCATGCCATCGCGCCCGCCGCCGCAAAAGACTCCGAAATGACTTGCAAACTCCGGAGCAGGAAGAACATCATGGGTTGGTCGTGGCAGGAATCCGTATGGGATGAAGACACTAGGAAAACGTGGCATTGATTTTTTAGTCGTGGACGATGAGGCCATCGTCAGTGACACCATCAAAATGCTGCTGGTGCATGACGGGCATGAGGCACAGGCTGTGGAAAACGGCGAAGCCGCGCTGGCCCGGATGGAACAGCAGCGGTTCGACGTGGTCATTACGGATTTCCACATGCCGGGAATGAAGGGAGATCAACTGATCGCCCGCATTAAAGAGCTTTATCCCGGCCAGCCCGTCATCATGATCACGGCCTTTGCGGAGGAATATAATCGAAAAGTATTTGACCAGCCTTCTGTAAAGGCGGACGCATTGCTTCTCAAACCCTTTTCCCTGGCGGAACTGCGCGACGCCATCAATCGGGTCTACCCCCGCAGGGATCCAAATCCAGCCGGCGGCGACGCCTGCCCGTGAAAAAAGCGGCCGGTTCAAACCTATAACCCGGGTAATTTGTCCCATCCCCGGGCAGCTCCCCCTGAATCACTCTCTGGAAAAACCTGAAAACAAAATCATCTTCCAACTTTTCAGCCTTCCATCCCACCACCCTCAAAACGTTTTCACACAGCCTCGCGCGGCGTTAGGCGGAAAAATCAACATCGCAGCGTTTGCATCGGCTTCCTAAAGCCACGCCTTCCGTGGTGCCGATGCTAGGAACATGACGACCGCAAATTGGGCAGACAAAGTACGCGCGCCCGAAAATCAGAATACCTATCCCCGTGAGCAGCACTATGCCAATGCCGACGAATATGGCAACCATGCCATTTTGGTGGACGACCTTCAAACTGAACAATGCCGTCATCAAGCCAACTTCCAAAAATAGAAGTGCTATGCTGAAAAATCACAAGCCGACGGCGGCGGCGAAAGGCTCGACTCTGTTCTGGCGTAGCTTTTGTCATGGTATGTTGCCGCCAACGAAAAAAGCTGAGCCACCGCCGACTCACGACGTGAACCGCGACAGCGGAACTGACCGCGCCAACGGCGGTTGGCTCCGGCGACTTGACCATCCTCCACGAAATCGGCGACATCGCCCGCTTTCCCACCGTGAAGGATTTCCTCTCCTATTGCCGCCTGGTCAAAGGCACAGTGGCCAGCGCCGGCAAGATCAAGGGCCTGCGCGGCGCCAAGCTGGGCAATCCCTATCTGCGCTGGGCCTTCGGCGAAGCCGCCGTCATTGCCAAACGCGATCCGCTGGTCATCGGCCCATTGGCGCAACGTCTCGAAGCGCGCATGGGCGGCAACAAATTCAAGGCCAACACCGTGCTGGCCATCAAGCTGGCCCGCGCCGTCTATTTCATGCTCAAGAACAAAACGGTCTTCGACCCCGACCGCCTGGTGGCGGCGTTGAGCAAGAACTGATTTGACCCTGGCGATCATGAACCGGAAGTCTAACTGGAGCCGATTCAACACCGATGCCCTTACGAGTCACAGACCACACTCATTGGTGCCCGAGCACCCCCGGTCTGCGTTGGGCGCGGCAAGGACTCCGTGGATTTGATTGGGCATGGTCGCCAGCGGTCAATACCGCAAGGCATTCGACCGCCGGGGGCGCGAGCTGGATGGCTCGCTATCGCCCCCGGCTCGTTTATCTCGCGGTCATAACCAACGACTGAATCCATATTTTGGCGACTCCGCCCCAGCCGCACGTCCGCAAAAAACTGGAGCCGTCCGTTCCCCCACGGAACGAGCCGGCAGCCGTCCTCGACTTGAATGGATAGCGGGTGGGTGAACTGACAGAGTTTCTGGACCGGGAGGCGGTCCCGCCTTGGCGGGAATCGCGTCCCTGGAAAGTGAGTTGAGGTCCGGTCTTGCGACCGGGCTCTGGCTCACTCGATTGAGTCCGTATAGGTGTTTAGCCGGACGCCCAGCGTCCGAACTGCTAATGGAAATTAAGCCGGAGAGCCTCGTTCGCTGGACGTTGAACGGAAAAGAAATCTTTTCCGTCAGGAATGCTTTTTATCTGTTGACAGTCCGGGCTTAATAGGTGTTAGGCTGCCGTCTCATGTGCCTCCAATCTCGAAACTGCTCGGTCAGTGTCTTTGGTGAACCAAGGCTCTGAACCGGAAGCCGAATACTCGCGCAAATAAGCTGCAATGACCTCACGCTGCCGCCGACTGAAAATAGACCAACGCTCCGCGCAATACTGCCGCATACCAGCATCCGCATCTGGCTTGGCTGGTGAAAACTGTCCGGCGATAAAAAATGGAATCATATCTGCCTCGCACCAGCGTCCCAAACTCTGGAGCATGAATGCCGGAAGAAAATAATGAAGTGCCTCCGGCGTGAACATCGTGATGGCTGAATGATGCTCCCATAACTGCTCAAGCGTGTGGTCGCGCCAAGTCGTGCCGCGAAAGTATGCCGCAATCTCGTCGCACTCCAAACAATCGTCGTGAGTGCATCGCGTGATGCTATCGTCTCCGGGATACGGAACGTCTGCAAAAGCCGATTCGATGGACTCACGAGTAGTCATAAACGCAGGCAGCCTAACGAAAAAAGCTGAGCCACCGCCGACTCGCGGCGTGAACCGCGATAGCGGAACTGACCGCGCCAACGGCGGTTGGCTCCGGCGACTTGATACTCCCCTTAAAGCCCTTTGGTTTTTTTGTTAGCATAATTGCAGGGCGGGGAAGTGCGCCAACACTCCCCCGCATTAACATAATCAACGGGTGTCCCATCGACGCCCATCAACCATGAATACTACACGCCATGAAATACCACACCTCGACCACCCGGTTCAACTGCGGAATTGATCTCCATGCCCGCCAGATGTATGTCTGCGTCATGGACCGCGACGGCAAAAAGCTCGTCCACACCAACGTCCGCAACAACGACTTCGCCTTCTTCCTCAAGCTCGTCGCGCCCTATCGGCACGACCTGACCGTCTGCGCCGAATGCATGTTCGGCTGGTATTGGTTGGCCGACGCCTGCCAGGACGCCCACATCCACTTCGTGCTCGCCCACGCCCTCTATCTCAAGGCCATTCACGGCGGCAAGAACAAGAACGACCGCATTGATTCCGAAAAACTCTGTCATCTGCTGCGCTCCAACCTGATTCCCACGGCCTATGTTTATCCCGCCGAGAAACGTCCGCTGCGCGCCCTGCTGCGCCAGCGCCTGCTCTACGTCTGGAACCGCAGCGAACTGCTCTCCCGCATTCAATCCCATCAACTGGCCTACAACCGCCCGACCCTCCGCCAGACCCCTTGCAACCGCCAGTCCTGGACCGATCAACTCCTGGCCTCCGAGCCAGACCCGGTGCGCCAGCTCGCCCTGCAAAACGATCTGGCTCTCATCGGCCATTACGACTCCCAACTGGCCTCCCTCGAAAAGGAACTGCTCAAACTCACCAAGCAGACGGCCAGCCGCGACTTCACCCTGCTCCAAACCGCGCCGGGCATCGGCGATTACCTCGGCCTGACCATCCTCCACGAAATCGGCGACATCGCCCGCTTTCCCACCGTGAAGGATTTCCTCTCCTATTGCCGCCTGGTCAAAGGCACAGTGGCCAGCGCCGGCAAGATCAAGGGCCTGCGCGGCGCCAAGCTGGGCAATCCCTATCTGCGCTGGGCCTTCGGCGAAGCCGCCGTCATTGCCAAACGCGATCCGCTGGTCATCGGCCCATTGGCGCAACGTCTCGAAGCGCGCATGGGCGGCAACAAATTCAAGGCCAACACCGTGCTGGCCATCAAGCTGGCCCGCGCCGTCTATTTCATGCTCAAGAACAAAACGGTCTTCGACCCCGACCGCCTGGTGGCGGCGTTGAGCAAGAACTGATTTGACCCTGGCGATCATGAACCGGAAGTCTAACTGGAGCCGATTCAACACCGATGCCCTTACGAGTCACAGACCACACTCATTGGTGCCCGAGCACCCCCGGTCTGCGTTGGGCGCGGCAAGGACTCCGTGGATTTGATTGGGCATGGTCGCCAGCGGTCAATACCGCAAGGCATTCGACCGCCGGGGGCGCGAGCTGGATGGCTCGCTATCGCCCCCGGCTCGTTTATCTCGCGGTCATAACCAACGACTGAATCCATATTTTGGCGACTCCGCCCCAGCCGCACGTCCGCAAAAAACTGGAGCCGTCCGTTCCCCCACGGAACGAGCCGGCAGCCGTCCTCGACTTGAATGGATAGCGGGTGGGTGAACTGACAGAGTTTCTGGACCGGGAGGCGGTCCCGCCTTGGCGGGAATCGCGTCCCTGGAAAGTGAGTTGAGGTCCGGTCTTGCGACCGGGCTCTGGCTCACTCGATTGAGTCCGTATAGGTGTTTAGCCGGACGCCCAGCGTCCGAACTGCTAATGGAAATTAAGCCGGAGAGCCTCGTTCGCTGGACGTTGAACGGAAAAGAAATCTTTTCCGTCAGGAATGCTTTTTATCTGTTGACAGTCCGGGCTTAATAGGTGTTAGGCTGCATGGTCATACTCACTCTGTCAGCTTCTCGTAAACCTTAACCTTCTGTCCAACCTTGATTCGATACGATGTCATGTCAGGATTCATGGCTCTCAAGTCCCCAATAGAAATCCCAAACCTGCGTGCAATCTTGGTTACGGTGTCGCCTGCCTGAATGACATAAATGCGAATCTCGTAGATCGAACCCGGAAGCGAATTCGTGGACGACAATAATGCTGCGTCATCTCGGATGCTCCGAGTCTGTGCCTCGCGGTCAGTAGCGCAACCAGCCATATACAGCGCAGAGAATGCAATGGAAGCAATAATCAATGGTGTTCGCATTTTCATAAAAGCGTAATGCAGCCTAACGAAGAAAGCTGAGCCACCGCCGACTCGCGACGTGAACCGCGACAGCGGAACTGCCAGCGTCAACGGCGGTTGGCTCCGGCGACTTGATACTCCCCTTAAAGCCCTTTGGTTTTTTTGTTAGCATAATTGCAGGGCGGGGAAGTGCGCCAACACTCCCCCGCATTAACATAATCAACGGGTGTCCCATCGACGCCCATCAACCATGAATACTACACGCCATGAAATACCACACCTCGACCACCCGGTTCAACTGCGGAATTGATCTCCATGCCCGCCAGATGTATGTCTGCGTCATGGACCGCGACGGCAAAAAGCTCGTCCACACCAACGTCCGCAACAACGACTTCGCCTTCTTCCTCAAGCTCGTCGCGCCCTATCGGCACGACCTGACCGTCTGCGCCGAATGCATGTTCGGCTGGTATTGGTTGGCCGACGCCTGCCAGGACGCCCACATCCACTTCGTGCTCGCCCACGCCCTCTATCTCAAGGCCATTCACGGCGGCAAGAACAAGAACGACCGCATTGATTCCGAAAAACTCTGTCATCTGCTGCGCTCCAACCTGATTCCCACGGCCTATGTTTATCCCGCCGAGAAACGTCCGCTGCGCGCCCTGCTGCGCCAGCGCCTGCTCTACGTCTGGAACCGCAGCGAACTGCTCTCCCGCATTCAATCCCATCAACTGGCCTACAACCGCCCGACCCTCCGCCAGACCCCTTGCAACCGCCAGTCCTGGACCGATCAACTCCTGGCCTCCGAGCCAGACCCGGTGCGCCAGCTCGCCCTGCAAAACGATCTGGCTCTCATCGGCCATTACGACTCCCAACTGGCCTCCCTCGAAAAGGAACTGCTCAAACTCACCAAGCAGACGGCCAGCCGCGACTTCACCCTGCTCCAAACCGCGCCGGGCATCGGCGATTACCTCGGCCTGACCATCCTCCACGAAATCGGCGACATCGCCCGCTTTCCCACCGTGAAGGATTTCCTCTCCTATTGCCGCCTGGTCAAAGGCACAGTGGCCAGCGCCGGCAAGATCAAGGGCCTGCGCGGCGCCAAGCTGGGCAATCCCTATCTGCGCTGGGCCTTCGGCGAAGCCGCCGTCATTGCCAAACGCGATCCGCTGGTCATCGGCCCATTGGCGCAACGTCTCGAAGCGCGCATGGGCGGCAACAAATTCAAGGCCAACACCGTGCTGGCCATCAAGCTGGCCCGCGCCGTCTATTTCATGCTCAAGAACAAAACGGTCTTCGACCCCGACCGCCTGGTGGCGGCGTTGAGCAAGAACTGATTTGACCCTGGCGATCATGAACCGGAAGTCTAACTGGAGCCGATTCAACACCGATGCCCTTACGAGTCACAGACCACACTCATTGGTGCCCGAGCACCCCCGGTCTGCGTTGGGCGCGGCAAGGACTCCGTGGATTTGATTGGGCATGGTCGCCAGCGGTCAATACCGCAAGGCATTCGACCGCCGGGGGCGCGAGCTGGATGGCTCGCTATCGCCCCCGGCTCGTTTATCTCGCGGTCATAACCAACGACTGAATCCATATTTTGGCGACTCCGCCCCAGCCGCACGTCCGCAAAAAACTGGAGCCGTCCGTTCCCCCACGGAACGAGCCGGCAGCCGTCCTCGACTTGAATGGATAGCGGGTGGGTGAACTGACAGAGTTTCTGGACCGGGAGGCGGTCCCGCCTTGGCGGGAATCGCGTCCCTGGAAAGTGAGTTGAGGTCCGGTCTTGCGACCGGGCTCTGGCTCACTCGATTGAGTCCGTATAGGTGTTTAGCCGGACGCCCAGCGTCCGAACTGCTAATGGAAATTAAGCCGGAGAGCCTCGTTCGCTGGACGTTGAACGGAAAAGAAATCTTTTCCGTCAGGAATGCTTTTTATCTGTTGACAGTCCGGGCTTAATAGGTGTCTGCGTCATGGACCGCGACGGCAAAAAGCTCGTCCACACCAACGTCCGCAACAACGACTTCGCCTTCTTCCTCAAGCTCGTCGCGCCCTATCGGCACGACCTGACCGTCTGCGCCGAATGCATGTTCGGCTGGTATTGGTTGGCCGACGCCTGCCAGGACGCCCACATCCACTTCGTGCTCGCCCACGCCCTCTATCTCAAGGCCATTCACGGCGGCAAGAACAAGAACGACCGCATTGATTCCGAAAAACTCTGCCACCTCTTGCGCTCCAATCTGATTCCCCCGGCCTATGTTTATCCCGCCGACAAACGTCCGCTGCGCGCCCTGCTGCGCCAGCGGCTGCTCTATGTCTGGAACCGCAGCGAACTGCTCTCCCGCATTCAATCCCATCAACTGGCCTACAACCGCCCGACCCTCCGCCAGACCCCTTGCAACCGCCAGTCCTGGACCGATCAACTCCTGGCCTCCGAGCCAGACCCGGTGCGCCAGCTCGCCCTGCAAAACGATCTGGCTCTCATCGGCCATTACGACTCCCAACTGGCCTCCCTCGAAAAGGAACTGCTCAAACTCACCAAGCAGCCGGCCAGCCGCGACTTCACCCTGCTCCAAACCGCGCCGGGCATCGGCGATTACCTCGGCCTGACCATCCTCCACGAAATCGGCGACATCGCCCGCTTTCCCACCGTGAAGGATTTCCTCTCCTATTGCCGCCTGGTCAAAGGCACAGTGGCCAGCGCCGGCAAGATCAAGGGCCTGCGCGGCGCCAAGCTGGGCAATCCCTATCTGCGCTGGGCCTTCGGCGAAGCCGCCGTCATTGCCAAACGCGATCCGCTGGTCATTGGCCCATTGGCGCAACGCCTCGAAGCGCGCATGGGCGGCAACAAATTCAAGGCCAACACCGTGCTGGCCATCAAGCTGGCCCGCGCCGTCTATTTCATGCTCAAGAACAAAACGGTCTTCGACCCCGACCGCCTGGTGGCGGCGTTGAGCAAGAACTGATTTGACCCTGGCGATCATGAACCGGAAGTCTAACTGGAGCCGATTCAACACCGATGCCCTTACGAGTCACAGACCACACTCATTGGTGCTCGAGCACCCTCGGTCTGCGTTGGGCGCGGCAAGGACTCCGTGGATTTGATTGGGCATGGTCGCCAGCGGTCAATACCGCAAGGCATTCGACCGCCGGGGGCGCGAGCTGGATGGCTCGCTATCGCCCCCGGCTCGTTTATCTCGCGGTCATAACCAACGACTGAATCCATATTTTGGCGACTCCGCCCCAGCCGCACGTCCGCAAAAAACTGGAGCCGTCCGTTCCCCCACGGAACGAGCCGGCAGCCGTCCTCGACTTGAATGGATAGCGGGTGGGTGAACTGACAGAGTTTCTGGACCGGGAGGCGGTCCCGCCTTGGCGGGAATCGCGTCCCTGGAAAGTGAGTTGAGGTCCGGTCTTGCGACCGGGCTCTGGCTCACTCGATTGAGTCCGTATAGGTGTTTAGCCGGACGCCCAGCGTCCGAACTGCTAATGGAAATTAAGCCGGAGAGCTTCGTCGGTTGGACGTTGAACGGAAAAGAAATCTTTTCCGTCAGGAATGCTTTTTATCTGTTGACAGTCCGGGCTTAATAGGTGTTAGGCATCATGGCGTGACTCCATATCTCTAATCTTCCGCTTCAACGACGACCGCCAAAACCAGCAAACGCTGGCAAGACAAAGCGGAAAAAACAATAACGGCCACAACTGCCGAAAGATAGTAAATACAGGCCGTGAATCTGCATCCCGAAAAATCAAAACCAATCCGGCTGGAATCCACGAAAAAGCTAGAACGGCAAAACCAAGCATGAGTAACTCGACGCGCCAACTCTTGCGTCGCAGCCTGCTCAAGTCTGTGGTGTCTGATGTCATGGCGTGTGAATGATGCCTAACGAAAAAAGCTGAGCCACCGCCGACTCGTGGCGTGAACCGCGACAGCGGAACGGACAGCGCCAACGGCGGTTGGCTCCGGCGACTTGATACTCCCCTTAAAGCCCTTTGGTTTTTTTGTTAGCATAATTGCAGGGCGGGGAAGTGCGCCAACACTCCCCCGCATTAACATAATCAACGGGTGTCCCATCGACGCCCATCAACCATGAATACTACACGCCATGAAATACCACACCTCGACCACCCAATTCAACTGCGGAATTGATCTCCATGCCCGCCAGATGTATGTCTGCGTCATGGACCGCGACGGCAAAAAGCTCGTCCACACCAACGTCCGCAACAACGACTTCGCCTTCTTCCTCAAGCTCGTCGCGCCCTATCGGCACGACCTGACCGTCTGCGCCGAATGCATGTTCGGCTGGTATTGGTTGGCCGACGCCTGCCAGGACGCCCACATCCACTTCGTGCTCGCCCACGCCCTCTATCTCAAGGCCATTCACGGCGGCAAAAACAAGAACGACCGCATTGATTCCGAAAAACTCTGTCATCTGCTGCGCTCCAACCTGATTCCCCCGGCCTATGTTTATCCCGCCGACAAACGTCCGCTGCGCGCCCTGCTGCGCCAGCGGCTGCTCTATGTCTGGAACCGCAGCGAACTGCTCTCCCGCATTCAATCCCATCAACTGGCCTACAACCGCCCGACCCTCCGCCAGACCCCTTGCAACCGCCAGTCCTGGACCGATCAACTCCTGGCCTCCGAGCCAGACCCGGTGCGCCAGCTCGCCCTGCAAAACGATCTGGCCCTCATCGGCCATTACGACTCCCAACTGGCCTCCCTCGAAAAGGAACTGCTCAAACTCACCAAGCAGACGGCCAGCCGCGACTTCACCCTGCTCCAAACCGCGCCGGGCATCGGCGATTACCTCGGCCTGACCATCCTCCACGAAATCGGCGACATCGCCCGCTTTCCCACCGTGAAGGATTTCCTCTCCTATTGCCGCCTGGTCAAAGGCACAGTGGCCAGCGCCGGCAAGATCAAGGGCCTGCGCGGCGCCAAGCTGGGCAATCCCTATCTGCGCTGGGCCTTCGGCGAAGCCGCCGTCATTGCCAAACGCGATCCGCTGGTCATTGGCCCATTGGCGCAACGCCTCGAAGCGCGCATGGGCGGCAACAAATTCAAGGCCAACACCGTGCTGGCCATCAAGCTGGCCCGCGCCGTCTATTTCATGCTCAAGAACAAAACGGTCTTCGACCCCGACCGCCTGGTGGCGGCGTTGAGCAAGAACTGATTTGACCCTGGCGATCATGAACCGGAAGTCTAACTGGAGCCGATTCAACACCGATGCCCTTACGAGTCACAGACCACACTCATTGGTGCCCGAGCACCCCGGTCTGCGTTGGGCGCGGCAAGGACTCCGTGGATTTGATTGGGCATGGTCGCCAGCGGTCAATACCGCAAGGCATTCGACCGCCGGGGGCGCGAGCTGGATGGCTCGCTATCGCCCCCGGCTCGTTTATCTCGCGGTCATAACCAACGACTGAATCCATATTTTGGCGACTCCGCCCCAGCCGCACGTCCGCAAAAAACTGGAGCCGTCCGTTCCCCCACGGAACGAGCCGGCAGCCGTCCTCGACTTGAATGGATAGCGGGTGGGTGAACTGACAGAGTTTCTGGACCGGGAGGCGGTCCCGCCTTGGCGGGAATCGCGTCCCTGGAAAGTGAGTTGAGGTCCGGTCTTGCGACCGGGCTCTGGCTCACTCGATTGAGTCCGTATAGGTGTTTAGCCGGACGCCCAGCGTCCGAACTGCTAATGGAAATTAAGCCGGAGAGCTTCGTCGGTTGGACGTTGAACGGAAAAGAAATCTTTTCCGTCAGGAATGCTTTTTATCTGTTGACAGTCCGGGCTTAATAGGTGTTAGGCATCATGGCTTAAGTGAAACAGCAATCTCATATACCTTGTCTTCCTTGACACGAAACTTGATGCCGCGTGTCTTGTAATCCAAAAGCGAGTGCTCTGGAACGCCACGCCCAAGCTCGATAGCCGTCGGCTCGCCGTATGCTTTGATAACGTCCGCACGACTCGAACCAATGCTGATGCCCTCCTTCGTGTGTCCCGCGAATGGCTTAAATTTAGCATTGCCGCCTGAACAAACCGCAAACTCTAGCAAGCCTCCTTTTTCAGGAAGCAACGCAATGCCGAGGTCGTAATATCCCAAACAACCATCGTGGTCGTCACTCGGCTCGCCTAAAACTGCAACCACATCTTGCTTCTTCATGCCAGAATGTAGTGGGCCAATGGAAACGCCCGGCTCAATGGCAATGGAATCGCTGGATGCTAAAGTCCCATGAGCCGGCTGCTTGGAACAGCCGCAAGAAATTGCAGCAGATAAAGCCACTAAAACAAATGATGCTCGATATGTCATAAAATCTGAATGATGGCCTAACGAAAAAAGCTGAGCCACCGCCGACTCGCGACGTGAACCGCGACAGCGGAACGGCAAGCGCCAACGGCGGTTGGCTCCGGCGACTTGATACTCCCCTTAAAGCCCTTTGGTTTTTTTGTTAGCATAATTGCAGGGCGGGGAAGTGCGCCAACACTCCCCCGCATTAACATAATCAACGGGTGTCCCATCGACGCCCATCAACCATGAATACTACACGCCATGAAATACCACACCTCGACCACCCGGTTCAACTGCGGAATTGATCTCCATGCCCGCCAGATGTATGTCTGCGTCATGGACCGCGACGGCAAAAAGCTCGTCCACACCAACGTCCGCAACAACGACTTCGCCTTCTTCCTCAAGCTCGTCGCGCCCTATCGGCACGACCTGACCGTCTGCGCCGAATGCATGTTCGGCTGGTATTGGTTGGCCGACGCCTGCCAGGACGCCCACATCCACTTCGTGCTCGCCCACGCCCTCTATCTCAAGGCCATTCACGGCGGCAAAAACAAGAACGACCGCATTGATTCCGAAAAACTCTGCCATCTGCTGCGCTCCAACCTGATTCCCACGGCCTATGTTTATCCCGCCGAGAAACGTCCGCTGCGCGCCCTGCTGCGCCAGCGCCTGCTCTACGTCTGGAACCGCAGTGAACTGCTCTCCCGCATTCAATCCCATCAACTGGCCTACAACCGCCCGACCCTCCGCCAGACCCCTTGCAACCGCCAGTCCTGGACCGATCAACTCCTGGCCTCCGAGCCAGACCCGGTGCGCCAGCTCGCCCTGCAAAACGATCTGGCCCTCATCGGCCATTACGACTCCCAACTGGCCTCTCTCGAAAAGGAACTGCTCAAACTCACCAAGCAGACGGCCAGCCGCGACTTCACCCTGCTCCAAACCGCGCCGGGCATCGGCGATTACCTCGGCCTGACCATCCTCCACGAAATCGGCGACATCGCCCGCTTTCCCACCGTGAAGGATTTCCTCTCCTATTGCCGCCTGGTCAAAGGCACAGTGGCCAGCGCCGGCAAGATCAAGGGCCTGCGCGGCGCCAAGCTGGGCAATCCCTATCTGCGCTGGGCCTTCGGCGAAGCCGCCGTCATTGCCAAACGCGATCCGCTGGTCATCGGCCCATTGGCGCAACGTCTCGAAGCGCGCATGGGCGGCAACAAATTCAAGGCCAACACCGTGCTGGCCATCAAGCTGGCCCGCGCCGTCTATTTCATGCTCAAGAACAAAACGGTCTTCGACCCCGACCGCCTGGTGGCGGCGTTGAGCAAGAACTGATTTGACCCTGGCGATCATGAACCGGAAGTCTAACTGGAGCCGATTCAACACCGATGCCCTTACGAGTCACAGACCACACTCATTGGTGCCCGAGCACCCCCGGTCTGCGTTGGGCGCGGCAAGGACTCCGTGGATTTGATTGGGCATGGTCGCCAGCGGTCAATACCGCAAGGCATTCGACCGCCGGGGGCGCGAGCTATTGGCTCGCAGCACGCCCCCGGCTCGTTTATCTCGCGGTCATAACCAACGACTGAATCCATATTTTGGCGACTCCGCCCCAGCCGCACGTCCGCAAAAAACTGGAGCCGTCCGTTCCCCCACGGAACGAGCCGGCAGCCGTCCTCGACTTGAATGGATAGCGGGTGGGTGAACTGCACAGAGTTTCTGGACCGGGAGGCGGTCCCGCCTTGGCGGGAATCGCGTCCCTGGAAAGTGAGTTGAGGTCCGGTCTTGCGACCGGGCTCTGGCTCACTCGATTGAGTCCGTATAGGTGTTTAGCCGGACGCCCAGCGTCCGAGCTGCCAATGGAAATTAAGTTGGAGAGCCTCGTCGGTTGGACGTTGAACGGAAAAGAAATCTTTTCCGTCAGGAATGCTTTTTATCTGTTGACAGTCCGGGCTTAATAGGTGTTAGGCGGCTGGTATGTCATAACTCAATGAGAATACCACAAGATACAATACTCGTGAAGCGCCGTCAGAGCTTCCGGCGTCAACCAATCGAACTCATCGTGAAGTTTCTGGCGTGCGCTATCTCGGTCAAGGCTCTTGGATGCAATCTCAGACGCCAAATCGTAGCCACGAAGTGTCATGCGCCGGAAAGTGTCCTGTATCTGCAACAAATCTGTCTCACGCGGAAGGTCGGCGGACTCTCGAATCCGCTCTGCAATCCGCTCCACCGGCTCGCGGCCTGTCCACTGAAGCCACACACATAATGCTTGTGAAAGTTTCGGATTCATGTGCGCTCGAAGTGGCCTAACGAAAAAAGCTGAGCCACCGCCGACTCGCGACGTGAACCGCGATAGCGGAACTGACAGCGCCAACGGCGGTTGGCTCCGGCGACTTCCATGAGAAGGCAGTCAAGGGGTTTGCTGCATTATTTTTGTTTCGCGGCACATGATTGTATTAGTGGTTGGCTGAAGGTTTGGCAAGACGAGAAAGGATCACGCTTCCATCCGGACTCGCCCGCCAGGGCGGTCCATGATTGGATCCGGGTTCTTGCAAAAAGCGCAGGGGGCCCATCTTGTTATCGCGCTCGCCTCGCGGCGGCGCCGTCGCCGGACCGGCCTCCCTGCTAAATCAGCGTCCATTTAAAAGTCTTTTTATTAAAAGCGGTTTTGGTTTTTCCGGGTTCAGGCCGGCACGAGGGCCAATACGGGCGTGGCGGGCACGCGGGGTTCGTAGTCGGTGCCGTGTTTCCACAGGCTCAAGAGGAGCACGGCCAGTTTGCGGGCGACGGCCACGATGGCGCGTTTCTTTTCGCGGGCGCTGGTGCCGATCAGGTGCTGGCCATAGGCGCGCAAGGCACAGGCCGGGCCGAAGGGGCCCAGGATGTAATGCGCGGCGCTGACCAATAATCGGCGCAGCAGGCCGTCGCCGCATTTGCTGATGCGCAATTGCTTGTCGGTGCCCCCGCTCTGGTCGCGGCCCGGGCACAGGCCCAGATAGGGACCCACGTCGCGGCTGCGACCGAAGCGTTTGGGTTCGCCGATCTTCAACACAAAGCACAGCGCGGTGAGCGGGCCGACGCCGGCGACCTGCTGGAGGCGCTGGGTGACGGGATAATCGCGTTTGCCGCGAGCCACCAGGCCGCGTTCCAGGATTTTGATCTGTTCGGTGAGCAGGGCCAGCACCGCGAGCACCGGTTGGACCACCGGCAGACAGTCGGCGGGCACGGCGGTGACGATGTTTTTGTGAAACGCCTCCGACGAGGGATTGCTGACCGCGTGGCCAAGGCTCTTGAGGGTGAAGCGGACGGTGTTGATGAGGTTGACGCGGGTGCGCACCAGGCTGTCGCGCAGCTTGAGGCCGAGCAAATCGTGCTGGGCCTGGGCCGAGCCGTGTTCCAAGGGATGGAGCAGGGCGGCGTCGGCGCGGGCCAGGCGGGCGAGCATCACGGCGTCACGACGGTCGCACTTGCGCTCGTGGCGGGAGATGGCGTGGAGCTTGCGGGGATTGGCCACGATGACCGCGGCGCCCAGGCCGGTGAGGTAACGGCTGATCCACGGACTGTGGGTGCCCGCTTCCAGCGCCACGGTGGCGGCGGGATATTTGGCGAGCAGCACCGTGAGGGCCACGCGGTCATTGAGCATGGAACCTTCGTGGAGGATCTCGCCGGCGCCATCCAGGACGACGACATAATGGCTGCGATCACCGAGATCGAGCCCGATGGTGAAGCCGCCGGCAGGCGCCGGGGCGGCGGGAGTGGAAACGACGGACGGAGTGTTTTGTTTGTTTTTGGTTTTCATAGGCAGAGAGTGTAACCCGGATTCAGCCTCCGGGCCTCTGCCTTCTCATTCTATCTTGTTAGGCTGACGGCTCATGGATCATCGGATGAATAGTCGAGATACCCGACTCGGTCAAGAACTCACGAATCTGAGCGACTAACGCCGGCAAATATGACTGCTCAATCGTGAATCCGGTAAAAACAAGCGTGCGCCACTTCGACTCCTGCATCGCGGTCGGGCAATCTGCTGGCCAAGCAATCCACTGGTGAAAAGTAGCGGTGATGCCAATAACTCCACGTCCAGAATCAACAAACGAAAACTCAAGCTCCGCATATCCAGTTTGCGTATCAAGTTTGGCTGTGCCGTCGTAGCGCGAGTGAAAGGCGAGCAAATCAGTGGCGAACTCTGCCAAGTCATAACCGAACGTGCAAAATGCAAATGAAAGGTCAAGCGCGCCCTGATGAATCCGTGCAACTGAATCAAACGTCCGATCCTCGCCCGGAGTGAACTCCAACTCAAGGCGACTCTGCTCGTTCTCGAATTTGATGGTGAGCGCGTCGGACATATCAAGATGCGGAGTCAGCCTAACGACCAAAACTGAGCCGCGCCGAGCCAAAAGATGCTGCCCGCGAAAGCGGACTCACTGCGTCAATCGGCGTCGGCTCCGGTGAATGGTTAGGCATCATCAATTCCGCTCCAATGAATTTGTGAGCCGTGCGTCTCCGTAAACCAACTGGCGCTCATCCACGTGAAGAATCTTGAAGCGATCAATGCTGACTCTCGCTGGATTCTGTGTGCTCGTATTCGTAAGCACGGAAATCAAGTATCCATCTTTGACATCCCATGTCCCCCGGTATGTCCCGGCCTGAAAACTACCATCCGAATCGAAAGTCAGAGTGGAACCGCCACGAGTCCAACTTCCCGTAATCTCTCTGTGAAGCTTCTCATCCGACGGCTTAAAATGCTGCCAAAACAGAAACGCAACAATAGTCAGCAGGGCGGCGATACAACCGATTGGCATTGCTCTTTTCATACGCTCGCTGATGCCTAACGAAAAAAGCTGAGCCACCGCCGACTCGCGACGTGAACCGCGACAGCGGAACTGACCAGCGCCAACGGCGGTTGGCTCCGGCGACTTCCATGAGAAGGCAGTCAAGGGGTTTGCTGCATTATTTTTGTTTCGCGGCACATGATTGTATTAGTGGTTGGCTGAAGGTTTGGCAAGACGAGAAAGGATCACGCTTCCATCCGGACTCGCCCGCCAGGGCGGTCCATGATTGGATCCGGGTTCTTGCAAAAAGCGCAGGGGGCCCATCTTGTTATCGCGCTCGCCTCGCGGCGGCGCCGTCGCCGGACCGGCCTCCCTGCTAAATCAGCGTCCATTTAAAAGTCTTTTTATTAAAAGCGGTTTTGGTTTTTCCGGGTTCAGGCCGGCACGAGGGCCAATACGGGCGTGGCGGGCACGCGGGGTTCGTAGTCGGTGCCGTGTTTCCACAGGCTCAAGAGGAGCACGGCCAGTTTGCGGGCGACGGCCACGATGGCGCGTTTCTTTTCGCGGGCGCTGGCGCCGGCCAGGTGCTGGCCATAGGCGCGCAAGGCACAGGCCGGGCCGAAGGGGCCCAGGATGTAATGCGCGGCGCTGACCAATAATCGGCGCAGCAGGCCGTCGCCGCATTTGCTGATGCGCAATTGCTTGTCGGTGCCCCCGCTCTGGTCGCGGCCCGGGCACAGGCCCAGATAGGGACCCACGTCGCGGCTGCGACCGAAGCGTTTGGGTTCGCCGATCTTCAACACAAAGCACAGCGCGGTGAGCGGGCCGACGCCGGCGACCTGCTGGAGGCGCTGGGTGACGGGATAATCGCGTTTGCCGCGAGCCACCAGGCCGCGTTCCAGGATTTTGATCTGTTCGGTGAGCAGGGCCAGCACCGCGAGCACCGGTTGGACCACCGGCAGACAGTCGGCGGGCACGGCGGTGACGATGTTTTTGTGAAACGCCTCCGACGAGGGATTGCTGACCGCGTGGCCAAGGCTCTTGAGGGTGAAGCGGACGGTGTTGATGAGGTTGACGCGGGTGCGCACCAGGCTGTCGCGCAGCTTGAGGCCGAGCAAATCGTGCTGGGCCTGGGCCGAGCCGTGTTCCAAGGGATGGAGCAGGGCGGCGTCGGCGCGGGCCAGGCGGGCGAGCATCACGGCGTCGCGGCGGTCGCACTTGCGCTCGTGGCGGGAGATGGCGTGGAGCTTGCGGGGATTGGCCACGATGACCGCGGCGCCCAGGCCGGTGAGGTAACGGCTGATCCACGGACTGTGCGTGCCCGCTTCCAGCGCCACGGTGGCGGCGGGATATTTGGCGAGCAGCACCGTGAGGGCCACGCGGTCATTGAGCATGGAACCTTCGTGGAGGATCTCGCCGGCGCCATCCAGGACGACGACATAATGGCTGCGATCACCGAGATCGAGCCCGATGGTGAAGCCGCTGGCAGGCGCCGGGGCGGCGGGAGTGGAAACGACGGACGGAGTGTTTTGTTTGTTTTTGGTTTTCATAGGCAGAGAGTGTAACCCGGATTCAGCCTCCGGGCCTCTGCCTTCTCATTCTATCTTGATACTCCCCTTAAAGCCCTTTGGTTTTTTTGTTAGCATAATTGCAGGGCGGGGAAGTGCGCCAACACTCCCCCGCATTAACATAATCAACGGGTGTCCCATCGACGCCCATCAACCATGAATACTACACGCCATGAAATACCACACCTCGACCACCCGGTTCAACTGCGGAATTGATCTCCATGCCCGCCAGATGTATGTCTGCGTCATGGACCGCGACGGCAAAAAGCTCGTCCACACCAACGTCCGCAACAACGACTTCGCCTTCTTCCTCAAGCTCGTCGCGCCCTATCGGCACGACCTGACCGTCTGCGCCGAATGCATGTTCGGCTGGTATTGGTTGGCCGACGCCTGCCAGGACGCCCACATCCACTTCGTGCTCGCCCACGCCCTCTATCTCAAGGCCATTCACGGCGGCAAGAACAAGAACGACCGCATTGATTCCGAAAAACTCTGTCATCTGCTGCGCTCCAACCTGATTCCCACGGCCTATGTTTATCCCGCCGAGAAACGTCCGCTGCGCGCCCTGCTGCGCCAGCGCCTGCTCTACGTCTGGAACCGCAGCGAACTGCTCTCCCGCATTCAATCCCATCAACTGGCCTACAACCGCCCGACCCTCCGCCAGACCCCTTGCAACCGCCAGTCCTGGACCGATCAACTCCTGGCCTCCGAGCCAGACCCGGTGCGCCAGCTCGCCCTGCAAAACGATCTGGCTCTCATCGGCCATTACGACTCCCAACTGGCCTCCCTCGAAAAGGAACTGCTCAAACTCACCAAGCAGACGGCCAGCCGCGACTTCACCCTGCTCCAAACCGCGCCGGGCATCGGCGATTACCTCGGCCTGACCATCCTCCACGAAATCGGCGACATCGCCCGCTTTCCCACCGTGAAGGATTTCCTCTCCTATTGCCGCCTGGTCAAAGGCACAGTGGCCAGCGCCGGCAAGATCAAGGGCCTGCGCGGCGCCAAGCTGGGCAATCCCTATCTGCGCTGGGCCTTCGGCGAAGCCGCCGTCATTGCCAAACGCGATCCGCTGGTCATCGGCCCATTGGCGCAACGTCTCGAAGCGCGCATGGGCGGCAACAAATTCAAGGCCAACACCGTGCTGGCCATCAAGCTGGCCCGCGCCGTCTATTTCATGCTCAAGAACAAAACGGTCTTCGACCCCGACCGCCTGGTGGCGGCGTTGAGCAAGAACTGATTTGACCCTGGCGATCATGAACCGGAAGTCTAACTGGAGCCGATTCAACACCGATGCCCTTACGAGTCACAGACCACACTCATTGGTGCCCGAGCACCCCCGGTCTGCGTTGGGCGCGGCAAGGACTCCGTGGATTTGATTGGGCATGGTCGCCAGCGGTCAATACCGCAAGGCATTCGACCGCCGGGGGCGCGAGCTGGATGGCTCGCTATCGCCCCCGGCTCGTTTATCTCGCGGTCATAACCAACGACTGAATCCATATTTTGGCGACTCCGCCCCAGCCGCACGTCCGCAAAAAACTGGAGCCGTCCGTTCCCCCACGGAACGAGCCGGCAGCCGTCCTCGACTTGAATGGATAGCGGGTGGGTGAACTGACAGAGTTTCTGGACCGGGAGGCGGTCCCGCCTTGGCGGGAATCGCGTCCCTGGAAAGTGAGTTGAGGTCCGGTCTTGCGACCGGGCTCTGGCTCACTCGATTGAGTCCGTATAGGTGTTTAGCCGGACGCCCAGCGTCCGAACTGCTAATGGAAATTAAGCCGGAGAGCTTCGTCGGTTGGACGTTGAACGGAAAAGAAATCTTTTCCGTCAGGAATGCTTTTTATCTGTTGACAGTCCGGGCTTAATAGGGGTTAGGCCACATGGCTCGTATTTTCATACTTCTTGCGATAAAGGTGAACAACAAATAACGCTGGGAAAATCGCAAAACAAATCAGCCACATGAAAAACAAAACCACCGACCGGAGCGACTCCTTGCTGTGCTCGCCCAACCAACTCCACCGCTCTGGATGTGAGAGATAACTCCACTCGGTGCAAAGCACTACAAGCAAAGCGGCAGCGACAGCTCCGACAACTGCAAGATACCAACCGGCTCGGCGATGCCGCCAAAGCGCAAGCTTGCAACCAAAAGCGGTGATGCCCGTGGCCACGGCTTCGTAAAAGAGGACAAGCAAAATGATCATGGCGCGTGATGTGGCCTAACGATCCAAAGCTGAGCCACGGCGCGAATAACCGCAAGCGTGAATTTGCGGCAAAATGCAAAATAAAGGAGCAGCCGCCGTTGGCTCCAGCGCGGTGTTAGGCCACGTCATCGTGATACACATAAAAATCACTCGTAAATCTTGGCGGCGATGAGCATCCGTGCAAATGTCTGCCAACTCGGTGCTGCTGGAACTCGCTCGCCCATGTCTTCCGTCCAAGCTTGCATCGCCTCCAAGAAACGCCCCAAGTCTGGATTCTCCCAGCCGCGTGCGTCAGAGCTGTATGGTGATGATGGACAAGTCTGCTCCTCGACACGAGACGCCTCCCAATCTGCACGGAGAGCAGCGACAAACTCCAAGAATGACTCCTTGGAATCTATTCGGTCAATCATGTCGTCTAACTCCATAAGATGCGCGCGACGTGGCCTAACGATCCAAAGCTGAGCCACGCCGAAACGTGACATCCGAACATCGCAAATCTTCCCGACAAACGCAAGGCGTCCTCGGCGTTGGCTCCAGCGCGGTGTTAGGCATCGTCATTTCAATAACTCTGGCCTCTTGACTCGTGTGCTTTTTAGTAGCCGAATCGCCTCATAGCTCTCATCTGTCCATCCAAAATGGCTAATCGTCAACACAAACACACCGCCAGCTTCTGCCAGACCTCGTGCCTCCTGGGTCAGGTCGTGAGCAACGAAAACAAGCGACTCGTGCTTGCCGTCGCCGGTTCGATGCAAAGCCTTGCGAACTGCACCAGACCTGACCACCTCATCATCAAAAACAACGACGGTCATCGGCTCCCGCGCGTCAAGTCCGCCGCAAAGCTCGGCATACGCCTTCGGGACAACCTTCGGTAGCCGCTCACGGATAACTCGCTTGGTAATAGTGATGCTCACGCGACGATGCCTAACAGGTATTGTGTTGACCATCTGCGGCCTATCCGGGCGGCTTCAGGTCTAATTTTTCCAAGTTTATACTGGCAAAGCGGCTTTGTCAATGTTATTTTGCATGGCATGGCCGACTGGAAACCGAACTGCGAAAAGCCGCAAACCCCGCTGGGTCGTTTTATCCCCAATCCCAAGCTCAAGTTCATGGAGCAATGCCGGGAGGTGATGCGGTTCAAACGGCTGGCCTTGCGCTCGGAACAGGCGTATCTGGAGTGGATCAAGCGGTTTTTGGTGTTCCATCGGGTTCACGGCGCGCACGGAGTGTCGCGCCCTGCCGTGGATGGCTGGCGGCGGCCGGAGGACATGGGGGTGGCGGAAGTGCGGGCGTTTCTGACGCATCTGGCGAATGAACGGAATGTGTCGGCCAGCACCCAAAATCAGGCATTGAATGCATTGCTGTTCCTGTATCGGCACGTTTTGGACCGGGGCATGGAGTTTGTGGAGGGGTTTGAGCGGGCGCGGCGCAGCCCGAAGGTGCCGGTGGTGCTGACCAAGGAGGAAACGGGGCGGCTGCTGGCGGCGGTGCCGGAGAGATACCGGGTGTTCTGCCAGTTGTTGTATGGCACGGGAATGCGGTTGATGGAGGGGCTGCGGCTGCGGGTCAAGGACGTGGATTTTGAGCGCAATCAGATTGTGGTGCATGATGGCAAGGGGTTCAAGGACCGGGTGGTGATGCTGCCCGAAAAGCTGAAGCCGGAGCTTGCGGCGCATTTGCGGCGGGTGAAATTATTGCATGAGCGGGACCTGGCGGAGGGGCTGGGGTCGGTGGCGCTCCCGTTTGCGCTCAAGGAGAAATATCCGAATGCGGAGCGGGACTGGCTGTGGCAATGGTTCTGGCCGGGACGGACGATTTCGGTGGACCCCAGGGACGGGCAGCGCAAGCGGCATCACATCAATGACACGAGTGTG
>CAVQGB010000006.1:0-88737 GCA_963711945.1 uncultured Verrucomicrobiae bacterium
TCGTGTCATTGATGTGATGCCGCTTGCGCTGCCCATCCCCCCTGGGGTCCAGCCGAAATCGTCCGGCCCGGCAAGAACCATTGCCACAGCCAGTCCCGCTCCGCATTCGGATATTTCTCCTTGAGCGCAAACGGGAGCGCCACCGACCCCAGCCCCTCCGCCAGGTCCCGCTCATGCAATAATTTCACCCGCCGCAAATGCGCCGCAAGCTCCGGCTTGAGCTTTTCCGGCAGCATCACCACCCGGTCCTTGAACCCCTTGCCATCATGCACCACAATCTGGTTGCGCTCAAAATCAACGTCCTTGACCCGCAGCCGCAGACCCTCCATCAACCGCATCCCCGTGCCATACAACAACTGGCAGAACACCCGGTATCTCTCCGGCACCGCCGCCAGCAGCCGCCCCGTTTCCTCCTTGGTCAGCACCACCGGCACCTTCTGGCTGCGCCGCGCCCGCTCAAACCCCTCCACAAATTCCATGCCCCGGTCCAAAACATGACGATACATGAACAACAGCGCGTTCAGCGCCTGGCTTTGGGTGCTGGCCGACACATTCCGCTCGCTCGCCAAATGGGTCAAAAACGCCCGCACCTCCGCCACCCCCATGTCCTCCGGCCGCCGCCAGCCCTCCAAGGCCGGGCGCGACGCTCCGTGCGCTGCTGCTTTTCGCCGATGAAACACCAAAAACCGCTTGATCCACTCCAGATACGCCTGTTCCGAGCGCAACGCCAGCCGTCTGAACCGCATCACCTCCCGGCACTGCTCCATGAACTTGAGCTTGGGATTGGGGATAAAACGCTCCAACGGGGTTTGCGGCTTTTCGCGGTTTGGTTTCCAGTCGGCCATGCCATGCAGAATAACATTGACAAAGCCGCTTTGCCAGCATATTCTTAAAAAAACAAAACCTGAAGCCGCCAGTATAGGCCGCAGATGGTCAACACAATACCTGTTAGGCGACTCGCGTGAGCAACGCATTAAAAAACGAGTTATCGTGAGCGGCTACCGAAGTTATCCGAAGGAGTATGCCGAGCTTTGCGGCGGACTTGACTCGCGAACCGATGATCGCGTTGTATTTGATTATGGGTGGTCAGGTCTGGTGCATTCGCAAGGCTTTCATCGAACCGGCGACGGCAAGCACGGTCGCTTGTTTTCGTTGCTACGACCTGACCCAGGAGGCACGAGGTCTCGCAGAAGCTGGCGGTGTGTTTGTGTTGACGATTAGCCATTTTGGATGGACAGATGAGGCTATGAGGCGATTCGGCTACTAAAAAGCACACGAGTCAAGAGGCCAGAGTTATGAAATGACGATGCCTAACACCGCGCTGGAGCCAACGCCGAGGACGCCTTGCGTTTGTCGGGAAGATTTGCGATGTTCGGATGTCACGTTTCGGCGTGGCTCAGCTTTGGATCGTTAGGCCACGTCGCGCGCATCTTATGGAGTTAGACGACATGATTGACCGAATAGATTCCAAGGAGTCATTCTTGGAGTTTGTCGCTGCTCTCCGTGCAGATTGGGAGGCGTCTCGTGTCGAGGAGCAGACTTGTCCATCATCACCATACTGTTCTGACGCACGCGGCTGGGAGAATCCAGACTTGGGGCGTTTCTTGGAGGCGATGCAAGCTTGGACGGAAGACATGGGCGAGCGAGTTCCAGCAGCACCGAGTTGGCAGACATTTGCACGGATGCTCATCGCCGCCAAGATTTACGAGTGATTTTTATGTGTATCACGATGACGTGGCCTAACACCGCGCTGGAGCCAACGGCGGCCGCGCCTTTATTTTGCATTTTGCCGCAAATTCACGATTGCGGTTATTCGCGCCGTGGCTCAGCTTTGGATCGTTAGGCGTCATCACGCGCCATGATCATTTTGCTTGTCCTCTTTTACGAAGCCGTGGCCACGGGCATCACCGCTTTTGGTTGCAAGCTTGCGCTTTGGCGGCATCGCCGAGCCGGTTGGTATCTTGCAGTTGTCGGAGCTGTCGCTGCCGCTTTGCTTGTAGTGCTTTGCACCGAGTGGAGTTATCTCTCAGATCCAGAGCGGTTGAGTTGGTTGGGCGAGCACAGCAAGGATTCGCTCTGGTCGGTGGTTTTGTTTTTCATGTGGCTGATTTGTTTTGCGATTTTCCCAGCGTTATTTGTTGTTCACCTTTATCGCATGAAGTATGAAAATACGAGCCATGTGGCCTAACACCTATTAAGCCCGGACTGTCAACGGGCAAAATGATTTAGGCGCGGAAGTTTTTCATTTCCGTTTAGCGGACCACAGAACGGAACTCCGGCTTAATTTCAATTGGCAGCGTCGGAGGCGGAGCCTCCGGCTAAACACCTATTGGGACTCAATCGAGAGAGCCAGAGCGCTTGCGCACCTCGGCCCGCTTTCCAGTGGCGCGATCAAACGCCGTGCCACGGTCCAGAAACTCTCATCAGTAAACCCACGCGCTATCCAGGCACCATGGCCGACGGCTGCCCGATACTCATTGCTGAACTTCAGGCTCCAGTTTTTTGCGGACGTGCGCGGGGGGCGGATCCTCCTAAATCATTCTGCAGGTATGGCCGCGAGGTAGAGCGAGCCGGGAACGTTGGCGAGCGCTTGGCTCGCGTTCCCGGCGGTCGCCCGCCGGCGGTAAACGACCTCGGCCGGCCGGGCCCAATCACCGCGCCGGATTCCTGGCGTGACCAACGCCGACCACGGGTGCTCAGGCACCAATGAATTGAGTCGGCGACTCGTAAGGGCATCGCTTTTTTAGCGGATCCAGTTAGGACGAACAGGTTCACGGCTGGCCGGGTCAAAATTAGTGGGTGGCGACCAAACGTTCGGGGTCAAAGGCGGTTTGGTTTTTGAGCATGTAATAAACGGAGCGGGCCAGCTTGATGGCCAGGACGGTGTTGGCCTTGAACTTGTTCCCCTGCATCCGCGCCTCCAGGCGTTGGTAGAGCGGGCCGATCAGGGCGTGATCGCGTTTGGCGATGATGGCCGCCTCGCCAAAGGCCCAGCGCAGATACGGGTTGCCGAGTTTGGCCCCACGGAGACCTTTGATTTTTCCGGCACTGGCAACGGTGCCTTTGACCAGACGGCAATAGCTCAGGAAATCTTTGACGGAGGGAAAACGGGCGATGTCCCCGATCTCGTAGAGCAGCGTGAGTCCCAGATGTTCGCCGATGCCGTTCACGGTTTGCAGCAGCGCGTAGTCGCGCTGGGCGTGGGTTTTGGTGAGCTTGAGCAACTGGGTTTCCACGGCGGCGATCTGGACATCGAAATGGCGGATGAGCGCGAGATGATTTTGATGGGCGAGCTGACGGACCGGATCCAATTCGGAAGCTTGGAGCTGTTCGGCCCAGCGGTCGCGATTGGTGGAGGAGCGGGTGGGCAGATTGTGGGCGAGCTGCTGGGATTGAATGCGGGACTGGAGTTCGGTCCGTTGCCAGACGAAGTTCAGGCGCTGGCGCAGCAGCGCGCGGAGGGGCCGTTTGTCCGCCGGATAGACATGGCCGGGCGGGATGAAATTGGTGCGCAGCAGGTGGGCGAGCTTTTCGGAATCAATCCGGTCGTTCTTGTTTTTACCGCCGTGGATGGCCTTGAGGTAAAGGGCATGGGCCAGCACGAAGGTGATTTTGGCGTCGGCGCAGGCATCGGCAAGCCAATACCAGCCGAACATGCATTCGCAGCACACAGTCAGGTCGTGGCGATACGGGGCGACGAGCTTGAGGAAGAACGCGAAGTCGTTGTGGCGGACGTTGGTGTGGACGAGCTTTTTGCCCGTGCGATCCAGGACGCAGACATACATCTGGCGGGCGTGAAGGTCGATTCCGCAGTTGAATTCCGTGGTGGAGGTGTAGTATTTCATGGGGTAGATCATTCGATGGGCGCCGACGGGGCACCGGTGGAGTTGTGGTTAATGCGGGGAAGTGGATTGAGCACTTTCCCGCCCTTCACCCTGATGATAACAAATAACCAACAGGGCTTAACGGGGAGTATCACCTCGCTGGAGCCAACCGCCGTTGCGCCTTGCAGTTCCGCTGTCGCGGTTCACGTTGCAGTTAGTCGGCGGTGGCTCAGCTTTGATCGTTAGGCAGCAAGACCATATGATAAACTTTGGAGCCATAGCATTAGGACTCTTTTGGATTGCAGCCATCAAGCTGTGGTTCACCGATGGCCCCAAGATTCCGCTCATTTGCATCGCGTTATGGCTTGTCGCGTTTTTGTCAGTTCCGGTTATTACAGTTTGCCGTTTATTGTTTTCAGCGTGGCGACTTGCCTTTTGGCAGTCTTTCTTTTTTTAGTTGACCGATACAAGTCAGCGTTGTTGTGAGATATATTTGGAGCATTGCCATGTTGCTGCCTAACACCGCGCTGGAGCCAACGCCGACTGCCCCTTGAGTTTATGGATGGTTTGAGTTATACAACGATTATCGAGCTTGCGGAGCCGCTCACCCGTCGGCGTGGCTCAGCTTTGGATCGTTAGGCATCCTCGCGCATTTTGATTTATGAAGCCGAAGACACTGAAGATTCTGATTATCGGACTAGCCTTGATGATTTTTGCGCCAGTCATCGGCTGGGTTCTCACCATTGCTGGTTTTTTTCACGCAGCGACTTCGATGGCACAGATTACTCCTGGGACTATTCCAGATATTCAGCAGTATTATCAGCACACGACTTCACAGATGCTTTACAGTATCATCCCGATTCTTTTCGGTGTTTTATTCGGAGCCGTTGGCTTTTTCCTTTTTTTGTATGCGCTCTTCACACATTTTTTTCGTTCTAAACCGGATGCCTAACAAGATAGAATGAGAAGGCAGAGGCCCGGAGGCTGAATCCGGGTTACACTCTCTGCCTATGAAAACCAAAAACAAACAAAACACTCCGTCCGTCGTTTCCACTCCCGCCGCCCCGGCGCCTGCCGGCGGCTTCACCATCGGGCTCGATCTCGGTGATCGCAGCCATTATGTCGTCGTCCTGGATGGCGCCGGCGAGATCCTCCACGAAGGTTCCATGCTCAATGACCGCGTGGCCCTCACGGTGCTGCTCGCCAAATATCCCGCCGCCACCGTGGCGCTGGAAGCGGGCACCCACAGTCCGTGGATCAGCCGTTACCTCACCGGCCTGGGCGCCGCGGTCATCGTGGCCAATCCCCGCAAGCTCCACGCCATCTCCCGCCACGAGCGCAAGTGCGACCGCCGCGACGCCGTGATGCTCGCCCGCCTGGCCCGCGCCGACGCCGCCCTGCTCCATCCCTTGGAACACGGCTCGGCCCAGGCCCAGCACGATTTGCTCGGCCTCAAGCTGCGCGACAGCCTGGTGCGCACCCGCGTCAACCTCATCAACACCGTCCGCTTCACCCTCAAGAGCCTTGGCCACGCGGTCAGCAATCCCTCGTCGGAGGCGTTTCACAAAAACATCGTCACCGCCGTGCCCGCCGACTGTCTGCCGGTGGTACAACCGGTGCTCGCGGTGCTGGCCCTGCTCACCGAACAGATCAAAATCCTGGAACGCGGCCTGGTGGCGCGCGGCAAACGCGATTATCCCGTCACCCAGCGCCTCCAGCAGGTCGCCGGCGTCGGCCCGCTCACCGCGCTGTGCTTTGTGTTGAAGATCGGCGAACCCAAACGCTTCGGTCGCAGCCGCGACGTGGGTCCCTATCTGGGCCTGTGCCCGGGCCGCGACCAGAGCGGGGGCACCGACAAGCAATTGCGCATCAGCAAATGCGGCGACGGCCTGCTGCGCCGATTATTGGTCAGCGCCGCGCATTACATCCTGGGCCCCTTCGGCCCGGCCTGTGCCTTGCGCGCCTATGGCCAGCACCTGGCCGGCGCCAGCGCCCGCGAAAAGAAACGCGCCATCGTGGCCGTCGCCCGCAAACTGGCCGTGCTCCTCTTGAGCCTGTGGAAACACGGCACCGACTACGAACCCCGCGTGCCCGCCACGCCCGTATTGGCCCTCGTGCCGGCCTGAACCCGGAAAAACCAAAACCGCTTTTAATAAAAAGACTTTTAAATGGACGCTGATTTAGCAGGGAGGCCGGTCCGGCGACGGCGCCGCCGCGAGGCGAGCGCGATAACAAGATGGGCCCCCTGCGCTTTTTGCAAGAACCCGGATCCAATCATGGACCGCCCTGGCGGGCGAGTCCGGATGGAAGCGTGATCCTTTCTCGTCTTGCCAAACCTTCAGCCAACCACTAATACAATCATGTGCCGCGAAACAAAAATAATGCAGCAAACCCCTTGACTGCCTTCTCATGGAAGTCGCCGGAGCCAACCGCCGTTGGCGCTGTCAGTTCCGCTATCGCGGTTCACGCCGCGAGTCGGCGGTGGCTCAGCTTTTTTCGTTAGGCCGCTTTACACACTATGCATACATCGACTGTTCACTTTCAGCTTAACGAAGCGCTCATCCATCTTCGAGCTGTTGTCTCAAAATTACACGACGGAAGAATGCAGGCCGACGATACGCCGGAGCTTGCTGTTGAGTTGGGGCACATCCTTGACCACATCTGTGAGGCTTGGAACGCACGCGACCTTTCGCTTGAGCAGATGGCTGCGGTGTCACAGGCAGAGCACAGCCGCATGTGCAATACCGTCCCGAATTTTCACGCCGAGCGAGTTTTGGGGGAGGTTGCCTGCGCATGATATCGCGGCCTAACACAGCGCTGGAGCCAACGGCGAGTCCGCCGTTGGCCGAGGCATTCACCCGATTTGGCGCTTGCCGTTTTTCGCGCCGTGGCTCAGCTTTTGGTCGTTAGGCGGCGAGAAGTATGCGTGTGTTACAAGACATATTTCAAAATGTGCTGGCGGACTATTACATGCCAGCAACGATATTGGTCGCTATTTGCGGTGCAGTAACGACGAGCGAGTGGTTTTTCTGTCGTCTTTGCCGCGGCTCGATGGAGAATCTTTACCGTTGGGCAGCAGTCTGGCCACCTGTTATGTGGCTAGTCTCGCTTTGGACGACCGGCCAAGTAGGGCGGTATCATCAACCGGTTGAGTATTTTTTGTCGCCGGTCATCGCTCTCGCTTTTGGCTTCGGGTTCTCTGGTTCTATGTTCAGGGTTCGCAGTTGGCGCTATTACACGTGGGGTATAATTTTCTTTTGGCTTTTCATCCGTATCACGCGCTATTGGATTCACTGTCGGACACCTCGGATAATCGCATGACGCCGCCTAACACCGCGCTGGAGCCAACGCCGACTGCCCCTTGAGTTTATGGACGGTTTGAGTTATACAACGATTATCGAGATTGCGGAGCCGCTCGCCCGTCGGCGTGGCTCAGCTTTGGATCGTTAGGCCACATAGAGCATTTTATGAAAGCGAGAGCTATAAATATCTTGGCAATGGTTGCCTTGATCGCTTTGCCGTTCCTTGTGGGCTGCTCCGAAGATCGTCCGCTGTCGCATAGCGACCTAAAGCAGCAAGCAGAAGCGGCAATAAAAGACACGGGTGGGGCAGATGCTTTAGAAAAGGAAGCGAAGTTTGTCCTGAGTCATTTTCAAGAGGGGGCAGATTGGGAGACTAACTGTCCTGCGGTCACCAAACTGGATTCCCTGCTGAATCCAGACAAGGGGAGAGATTCTTGGCTTCGGGCGGATCAGGAGATGCTTCATTCCCTTCCCGCCCATGTCGTGGTTCGCTTCGGTTCACACTCACATTATGCTTACGTATGGATCTTCGATCCGGCACATGTGCCACTTGGAAAGATCGAAGAAGTAGAGCATCTTGATGGTGCAGTGTATCTGAGTGAACAGAACCTGTGAGATTGTGAACGAGTTGTGGCCTAACAAGATAGAATGAGAAGGCAGAGGCCCGGAGGCTGAATCCGGGTTACACTCTCTGCCTATGAAAAAACAAACCAACAAACAAAACACTCCGTCCGTCGTTTCCACTCCCGCCGCCCCGGCGCCTGCCGGCGGCTTCACCATCGGGCTCGATCTCGGTGATCGCAGCCATTATGTCGTCGTCCTGGATGGCGCCGGCGAGATCCTCCACGAAGGTTCCATGCTCAATGACCGCGTGGCCCTCACGGTGCTGCTCGCCAAATATCCCGCCGCCACCGTGGCGCTGGAAGCGGGCACGCACAGTCCGTGGATCAGCCGTTACCTCACCGGCCTGGGCGCCGCGGTCATCGTGGCCAATCCCCGCAAGCTCCACGCCATCTCCCGCCACGAGCGCAAGTGCGACCGTCGTGACGCCGTGATGCTCGCCCGCCTGGCCCGCGCCGACGCCGCCCTGCTCCATCCCTTGGAACACGGCTCGGCCCAGGCCCAGCACGATTTGCTCGGCCTCAAGCTGCGCGACAGCCTGGTGCGCACCCGCGTCAACCTCATCAACACCGTCCGCTTCACCCTCAAGAGCCTTGGCCACGCGGTCAGCAATCCCTCGTCGGAGGCGTTTCACAAAAACATCGTCACCGCCGTGCCCGCCGACTGTCTGCCGGTGGTCCAACCGGTGCTCGCGGTGCTGGCCCTGCTCACCGAACAGATCAAAATCCTGGAACGCGGCCTGGTGGCGCGCGGCAAACGCGATTATCCCGTCACCCAGCGCCTCCAGCAGGTCGCCGGCGTCGGCCCGCTCACCGCGCTGTGCTTTGTGTTGAAGATCGGCGAACCCAAACGCTTCGGTCGCAGCCGCGACGTGGGTCCCTATCTGGGCCTGTGCCCGGGCCGCGACCAGAGCGGGGGCACCGACAAGCAATTGCGCATCAGCAAATGCGGCGACGGCCTGCTGCGCCGATTATTGGTCAGCGCCGCGCATTACATCCTGGGCCCCTTCGGCCCGGCCTGTGCCTTGCGCGCCTATGGCCAGCACCTGGCCGGCGCCAGCGCTCGCGAAAAGAAACGCGCCATCGTGGCCGTCGCCCGCAAACTGGCCGTGCTCCTCTTGAGCCTGTGGAAACACGGCACCGACTACGAACCCCGCGTGCCCGCCACGCCCGTATTGGCCCTCGTGCCGGCCTGAACCCGGAAAAACCAAAACCGCTTTTAATAAAAAGACTTTTAAATGGACGCTGATTTAGCAGGGAGGCCGGTCCGGCGACGGCGCCGCCGCGAGGCGAGCGCGATAACAAGATGGGCCCCCTGCGCTTTTTGCAAGAACCCGGATCCAATCATGGACCGCCCTGGCGGGCGAGTCCGGATGGAAGCGTGATCCTTTCCGGGATGATGACCGGTCCCAGGTCGGTGGGCCGGATGTCGCCGCGCGGCACAAAGCCGAAAACGAGGATTTGGTCGCGCAGCTTTAATTTGGCCTCGTCCTTGTTGTAGGTGTAGCGCGAACACATGGCGGCAAGCTAGGCCGGGGATGTCGCGGCGTCAACTTTGACGAAACCTGGCTGCCGGAATGGAGCGGCAAGCTGGGTGAAGTGAAGCGGTGTGCCGTTCGGTCGCGCGGGTGTCCTGGGGCAAGCCAGTCTTTCGGCTTACGGGGCCTTTTCCGTTAGCTGAAAGTCTGGCGCGGGGCGGGTGCAAATTCAGCGCGACGGAACGGGCACACAAGCGGAACGGAGGCCGGATTGACGCGGAAGGGAGGCGGACAGGTTTGGTCAGGACTTCGGGCGCGCATCAAAAGCATGGCTGCGGTGTTAAAATCAACTCAACCCATGAACGAAGAATCAAAAGAATTCAATCCTGAAGAACATCAAGCCAAATGGCTGAAGCGGCTAGTGGATGAATTGGATAAAATTGAACCGCTCATGCCCATCAAGCTATTGCCGAATGGCATCGAATATCCCCAATGGGTGCTGAATGTGGAACGAGAATTTTCTCTGGTCACGCTTCCTGCCGCCAAGTTGAAAGATCCCGATTTTAGGATTACGCCAAAACGAATGGGTTCGGTGTTGGGCCACATGTGCGAAATGGCCGTGTGGATGATGGAGTGGTTCAATCATCAAGTAGAAACCGGTAACGAAAAGGAAGGAAATCCATTAACGGCAAAACCACTAACGGAAGAGGAATGGAAAAAGGGGCAGGAATACATGGTTTCGCTGGGTGATTGGTATAGTGCCATGCGGCGCCTGGCGAAACGTGCATTGTGTTCCAGTGTGGATCAAACATACGAAGACATGACCGATTTTCTGTTGGGATTCGCGGATGGGTTTTCACGCAAACCTAAAACCTTTCAACCTAGCAACCTTGGTAATCCGACATTTGAAATTTACGTCTTCATGCTGGTATTTTGGCGTGCCATTGACTGCATGGATTCGGTGCGACAGTTTCATGAGGTGTTGGTCAAGGTTTTTGGCACAAACCGAATTGGCGACCAGAAGCGCATTGAAAAGATTTGCCAGCGAATTGGGTTGAGCTTCCGCAAACCCGGCCGGCCTCCTAAAAAATAATTCAGACACCTGCCTAGTCCGCTTGTCGGTATTACTGCCGTTCGCGCTGTGGTTTATTCATGGCGTGAACGAAATTCTTCATTTGAAAAATTCGTTGGACGTCGCAAGGCGGTTCAGCGGGCTTCGCCGCGTTCATTTCCTCACGGCACTCTGCCGGTCGCGTGGAATAAATCAACCGGCAGAATTGAAAGGACAACCAAAAATGGTAGTCAAACTGGAAGTATTCAAGACCGTCCACAACACGTGGCCGGCCAAAAACGGAATGGCAGCGGGCGAATCATACGACCTGCTGTGCATTGATGTCAGCAATCCACCGGAACACCGGATGGAAGAGATGCTGTTCTACCGGACAAAACCGGAAGAACGCGAAGCCCATTACGTCAACGGCACGGGCAAAGTCATCACGGTCGGCGTTGCCAAGATTCGGCACGCGGACAAGGGCGGCAAAGCCACCATCATCGGGAGCATCATCCCGGAAGCCAAAAAGTAAAAACTTATGGCTAAAAATCCTCGGATAGACAGAGACTGGCGTGATCCGATCCGCAAATCCGAGGTCGCCACAGACTTTGGCATCACACTGGCAAGAATCCAGTGGGATCTTTTTGCAACGCCGACTTTTAAGGGCAATGTCCCTAGAACAAACATTTGTTACGGCATGGCGTTTCGCTGGTTGCAAGAATTGGCCAAGGTCTGTGGCGTGCCCTATAAACGCCTTCTCATAGCACTGCGCGGTGAAGAAGGCGAAAAGAATGGGCGTTTCCACTTCCACTGTCTGGTGGGGGGAACTGCTACGCGCAACTATCACACGCTGCAACACCAGGCTGAACATTTGTGGAAGCATCAGACGGGTGGGGCGCGGGTAGAGGTTCGTCAATACGACCGCGCACTGGCTGGCGCGGAATACGTCTGCAAATGCCTGGGGGCAAATGCGTATGAGCTGAACAAATACAGCTTTGCGAACACGGTGACGCTGTCTTCGTCGGTTATTCGCCTGATAGCGAGTATAGACGAGAGTGGAGACAGACGCTGCGGCCGGGACACATGAAAAAACGGGCTGGTGGTGAAAGTGCGAGGGGTTAACGGCAAGTGCGTTCCTCGTGCGAGTAGCCTTTACGATGAGACAGCCTCCCAGATTGCGGGCATGGCGCATTGATGCTGCTGGTTTACGGGGACAAGTTCCCTGCGGTGGCTAAAAGACAATTCGCCGACAATCCGCCTTGGATGCTGGGATAAAACGCCAAAGCTATTGTGGCGCGTGTCAAATGAACGGGATTCCTTTGACGGTGGAGCGGTGGGCGGGCGCGGAGCGCCCGCCCGCCGCCCGCCGGCAAAGGCTCCTTGTAGAATTCCTATGTCCAGATGTGATGGCGAATTAACCCGAATCACTGGACGAATGCAGGCGAAGTTTTTTGATGAGAGACGACCAACATCGGTTCTTAATGCTGCTGGGCCAGTTGCCGGCCCGCCTGACGGCGGAGCAGGCGGCGTGGGTGCTCAATTGCCAGCCGCATGACATGCCGGCGCTGGTCGCGGCACGGCTGCTCAAGCCGTTGGGCAATCCTCAAGCCAATAGCACCAAGTTCTTTGCGACGGCTGATTTGCTTGAACAAATCAAAGATCGCAACTGGCTGGTGCGGGTGTCCGCCACCATATACCAACATTGGCACAAGCAAAATGCCATCCAACGGCAGCGGCAGGGCAAAGGAATGATGAACGGCCATGCTACCTTTGCTGGCAGTGTCACAGTTGCAAATTAGCCTTCATCGGTTGGAAATGGCCTGCTGTTCGTATTCCTCCAGCGAAGGGATTTTCACTTTGGCACGTTTGGCATAAGCGCGATGCACCGCCTTGCTGTTGTGCCCCAAAGCCTCTTGCGCAAATCGTTCCGGCATTCCTGCGGTCTTGGCACGTTCAGCCCAAGCGTAACGGTAACTGTGAAGCGATACCCCTTCGATTTGCAGGATTCGGCAGCGGCGGCGGAATTCCGCGGCGCGATCATTGGCGTCGGTCTTTCCGATGGTCGGAAACAAAAGCCCTGTGGTCGGCAGTTGATTCAGAATAACGGTCAGCCGGCTACTGACGGTCATTTGGGCGTGTTCACCGGTTTTCATCCGGTAGTAGGAAAGGGTTCTCGTTGGCCAGTCAATGTTTTCAGCAGTGAGGGCGGCGGCGTCGCTTTGTGACGAGCCGACTTCCCACAATAACTGATAAAACAGATTCCGTTCGGCATTTTTCTCGGCGGAAAGGATGCGCTGATGTTCCTCCAGCGTGATGCCGCGCTTTTCCCTGGCTTGATGCTTTGGCCAGAGTTTAGGCACGAGCACTGGAACTGGCAGCCAGCCGAGACTCAAAGCGAGGTTGTGAAGCCGCCGCAAATAGTGGCCGATGGACATCTGCTCGTGTTTAAGAACGGCAAGAAAGTCTCCGGCGGTTGTTTCCAGTAATTTCTTGTGGCGAATAGCGTCGAAGGCATGGGATTTCATGCCGCGAACATAACGGGTCTTGGTGGAATCGCGGCCATGTGTCTGAATCTCGTCCATGACGTTTTGCCAGGTGCGCTGCAAAAACGCGGGGTCGCTCGCCGACAGATACGCGCGGGCGATTTGGAGATTCAAAACCGATTGCCGGACGGATTCGTTTTTGGCATTCAGCACCGACAACGCTTCCGACTCATCGCGTGTCCGCAAACTGGATTGCTTGCCGGTGGCCGTGTCTTCGCAGTAATAAATTCCTGCGCGTCGAAACAGGATAAAACGTGTTTTCATAGACTGATTCCGAATGATGAATCAGTCCGGTCACTACCCGTTAACCAGTAGTGGGCGAGTTTCAGCGAATTCTGGCCAGTAGTGGCGAGTTGTGATTGTGCCGCCGTTTTACTGACAGTTTCACTGACAGTGGCCTGTCCTCCCCTCACAACTTCTTCCCGCACAAGCGGTTCAAATTGGCTCCAGAGGCAGGGCTCGAACCTGCAACATCACGGTTAACAGCCGCGCGCTCTACCATTGAGCTACTCTGGAATCCAAACGGACGACTAATCTACAAACCACACCGCGATGCGTCAAACCGAATCCGCTGCCGCGCGCAACAACGCCTTCACTTCCCCGTCGCTTGTCTGGGAAAATCCGGCATAGTATTGGCCCACCGCCCCGAAATCCGAGTCCGCAAGCACCACCACGACGTCGTCCGCCAGACGCCGCAACCGTTTGACCGCGTGCGTCGAGGCCACCGGCGCGGCGACAATGACGCGACGCGCCTTTTGTTGTTTGGCGGAAATCACAGCGGCCTCGGCGGTGGCGCCGGTGGCCAGGCCGTCATCCACAAGCAGAACCGTTTTGTCTTCCAACGCAGGCGGGGTGGCGCGATGAAATTGCGAGCGATATTCCCGCAACCGCTCCTTTTCCTCCGCGATCACGCCATCCAGTTCCATGCGCGCCATCGGATTTTCCCATTTGAGCGAATTGTCGAAGATGACCACGTCCGGCTCGGCCAGCGCGCCGACGGCAAATTCGCGCTGCCACGGATGACCGATTTTGCGGACGATGAGCACGTCGAGCGGGCAGCGCAACGCGCGCGCCACTTCGGCCGCCACGACCACGCCTCCGCGCGGCAATCCCAGCACCCAGTCGGCCTTCACACCCAGTTCAACCAGGCGCAGGCCGAGCCGCCGTCCCGCATCCTCGCGTGATGCGAATTTCATAGTGTAAACGGAGTGTTGGAATATCGGAGCACCCGAGCGCCGGGGCAATTGTATTTTTCCGTCCCTCCACCAGCCCGGCCCATCCCTCGCATCCGCCTACCCCGTCACGAGCGTTCCAATTTTCCCGCCCGTCACGGCGCGGCGCAGGTTGTGCGGCTTGAAAAAGTCGAAGACGATGATGGGCATCTTGTTGTCCATGCACAGCGAGAACGCCGTGGAATCCATCACCTTCAACCGTTTTTGCAGCGCTTCAAGATAGGAAATTGACGCGAACCGTTTTGCCCTGGGATTTTTCTTCGGGTCGCTGTCATAAATGCCGTCCACCTTGGTCGCCTTCAAAATCACCTCCGCGCCGATTTCGTTGGCGCGCAGGGCGGCGGCGGTGTCGGTGGAAAAATAGGGATTGCCCGTGCCCCCGCCAAAAATCACCACGCGGCCCTTTTCAAGATGCCGCACCGCGCGGCGGCGGATGAATGGCTCGGCGATTTGCGACATCACGATGGCGCTTTGCACGCGCGTCGGGCAGCCGATTTTTTCAAGCGCGTCCTGCAGCGCGAGCGCATTGATGACCGTTGCCAGCATCCCCATGTAATCGCCCGTGGCGCGTTCGATGCCGCGTTCGCTGCCGGTCAACCCGCGGAAAATGTTTCCTCCGCCGACCACCACGACCACCTGCACGCCCAATTCCCGCACTTCACGGATTTGCCCGGCCATGTGGCGCACGGCTTCGGGGCAGATGCCCGATCCGATCCCGCCGCCAAGCGCCTCGCCGCTCAATTTGAGCAGCACGCGGGAATACTTTGGCTTGGTCACGCTCATGAAAATTGATTCGTTCGCGGCATGGGAAATGTTTAGCAGCCGGATTGCGCGAGGTCAAATCAAACCACGCAAAAGCGACAATAAATTACGGGTGGCAACCCTGCGCGGATCATCCCGCGCCGGTGTTTCAGGAGCTTGTTCAGTCCGCGTTCGGATAAGAGCCGAGCACCTTGACACGGTTGCCCCCGCGTTCCAATTGCGCGATGACCCCGGCGACTGCCTTATCGTGAACGTGGCCGGTGCAATCAATGAACACGAGCGGCCCCCGCGCCTTCCGCCCGCCGGGGCGCGACCCGATTTTCGCCATGTTGATTTTGCGGCGGCGGAACAATGCCAGCGACTGTTGCAGCGCGCCGGCCTTGTCCGCCAGACTCACCATCAAACTTGTCCGGTCGTCGCCGGTGGGCGGACCGCATTGCCGGCCCAGGACCAGGAAGCGCGCCGCGCCGGAGGCGTTGTCCTGAAAGTCCCGCGCCAGCGCCTGTGTATGGACGCGTCGTTTCCGAATTTTCCCGCGCGACCCGCCGGGTGGAATCAACAGGCATTGCCGCGCGGTCAAAATAATCTGCGAAACGATTTTCAAATCGCTCTTCGCAAACATGTCGAGCGTGCTGGAGACGGCGCCGGCGTTGGAATTTTCCACCGGCACGACACCGTAATCCGCGCGGTTTTTGCTGACTGCGGCGAACACATCGGCGACGGACTTTTGCGCCGTGTATTTCAGGCTGGAACCGAATTTTTGCATGGCGGCCTGATGCTCGAGCGCCGCCTTCGGTCCGGGATACGCGATGGTCATCATCTTTTCCAGCGCGAGCGCGCTGGACATGATTTCGCGGTAAATGGCGCGAAGCTGGCGGCCGGTGATCGGCCCGGCATTGAGTTTGCAGACGCGGTCGAAGACGGCGCGTTCGCGGTGCGGCGCGTAAATTTCCCCGCCCGCCGCCAGCTTGATGCGGCCGATGGCCAGCACGTGGCGCGTGCGTTCGTTGAGCAGCCGGACGATTCGCGCGTCCAGTTTGTCAATTGCCTGGCGATGTTTGGGAATGCCCACGCCGGGGCAGGATGCAGAATCCGGCAGGAAGAATCAAATGGGATTCGTGCCGCAAAAACAATCCGGGTTTCCAGAAACATCCCGCAACGTCCGGGATGAAGCCGGCGGACTTCACCCGATTTTTTCAGGATAATCACCGTTCTGGACAAGGCGGCGGATGCTTTCCACCGCGCGCGTCCGGTCTTCGTGATAGGTGACACCGAACCACGAATCGCCGGTGCGCAGCACCTTCACCCGCGCCTGGCCGGCGGTGACGAGGTCGTTCACCGTGCTGGGAATGTAGCACTCGGATTTCAATTCATTTCCGCTTTGTTTCAGAAATTCCAGGAACCGCTCGCGCAACCGCTCGAAGATCGCGGGCGTGAAGCCCCAGAAATTCATGGAAACCAATTCGTCGCCGGCGAGCCGGGTGATTTGTCCGTCCGGGCCGGTGTTTTTCGCTCCCGCACCGTCGCGTTCGATCTTCATCATTTCAACGACGGACTGGAGATAATTTTGTCCGCCCACGCGGCAGACGCCGCGCGCCACGGTGCCGTGCTCGGAAAGCGTGTTGCGCAGAACGAATCCGACCATCGCGCAGTCCGCCGTGCCGGCCTGTCAAATGTTCGCGCGAGCAGGCGGAAGGATTGCGCTCCGTAAAAATCATCGGCATTGATGGCGGCGAACGGTTCGCGGACCGCATGTTCCGCCTGAAGAATCGCATGCGTCGTGCCCCACGGCTTGACGCGTCCGGGCGGAACGGAAAATCCCGGCGGCAGCGCGGTGAGTTCCTGAAACACGTATTCCACCGGCGCGCGATTCTCGAATCGTTTGCCCACGATTACCCTGAACGCCTGCTCGAAGTCGCGGCGGATGACGAACACGAGCTTGCCGAACCCGGCGCGCAACGCGTCGTGGATCGAGTAGTCAATGATGGTCTCGCCGTTCGGGCCGACGGGGTCAATTTGTTTAAGGCCGCCGTAGCGGCTGCCCATGCCGGCGGCGAGAATCAACAGTGTGGGTTTGCTCATTTCGAGATATTATTTCCGACTTCAATTAGTTTTGCAATGAGTCATTATAAATATGGCGTTATAGCGCGCCGGCCGGATGCCGGTGACGACGGGGAATTGAACGGAGCGCGGGCGGCTCGTCCGCGTTGGAGTTTGAGCTTCGGCTTGTTCATTGTTTAAGGACAGGCTAAAGCCTGAACTCCAACACTCGCGGGCAAGCCGCCCGCGCTACTATGTTTTCGTCCGCGCAATGATCTTCATCGCCTCCGCCGTGAGGGCGGCGATTTTGGCCCATTGCTTTTCGGCGATGAGCCTGCGATCGGCCATCCACGAGCCGCCGACGGCGGCGACCTGCGGCACGGCGAGATACTCCGGCAGCAACGCCGCGTTGATGCTGCCGGTGGGGACAAATTTAACGCCGGTGTGGGCAAACGGCCCGGCCAGCGCCTTGAGCATTTTCGCGCCGCCGGCGTTCTCCGCCGGGAAGAATTTCAGGTGTTTCCAGCCGAGGCCAATCGCGCGGTCCACTTCCGTCGGCGTCATCACGCCGGGAAAAAAAGGCATCTGATTTTGCTTCGCCTCCGCCAAAACCGCTTCATTCAAGCCGGGTGAAACGCCGAATTGCGCGCCCGCGTCCACGGCCTGTTTCACGTTGCCGGTCGTCAGCAGCGTCCCGGCGCCGATGGCCATTTGCGGGACGCTCCCGCGAATGAGTTTGATGGATTCGGCGGCGGCGGCGGTGCGGAAGGTGATTTCCATGACGTTCAGCCCGCCGGCGAGCAACGCCTCGGCGAGCGGCACGGCGTCGTCGGCCCGGTCCAGCGACGTGATGCAAAGGAGCCGCTGTTTGAGAAACGGTTCGTGATCCATAAATGGCCCGGCGATGCTACCAAAGAAAGGGCCGGCGGCGAGGTGAAACGAAAACAAAAGTCGAGGACGAGGAGGGTTTCACTTTTGAAACCGCACCGCCTTGCTACGACACAACAAGCTGCGTAATCTGATATTGAAAATGAACATTGCCTTTGAACATCTTGCCATTCCGTCCCCAAATCCAGCAAGCCTGCGCGACTGGTATGTGCGCGTCCTCGGCGCGCGGGAGATTTTCAACAGCGGCCAGAATCCGCCGACGCTGCTGATCGCGCTGCCGGGCGGCGGCTGGTTTGAGATTTACGCCGCCACGGGCACGCCCACACTGGAGGATCGGGCAACAACAAGCTGGCCGGCTTTCGGCACGTCGCGTTGCGCGTGGACTCGATGGACGCGGCGAAAGCGGAACTGGAAAAGCGCGGCGTGAAATTCGCGGAGGAAATCCGTCCGGCGGCGGGCGGCGGAAGGGTTTTGTTTTTTGAGGACGGGGAGGGGAATTTGCTGCACCTCGTCGAGCGGCCGGCGGATTCGACGCTGCGGGAAATGAATTATTTCTTCGGCACGCGAACGGTGAGAATGGGAATCGAAGTCCTGTGCCGCACTTCGGTGATGGTGCTGCCGTGAAAAATATCGCCGAAAAGCCGGTGGCCGTGACCGGTCATCGCAATCAAATCGCAGCCCTTTTGCTCGACCCACTTGACGATTTCCTTCGGCGGATCGCCGTAAGCCAGTTCCGCCTCGGCGGGAATGCCGGCGGATTGAAATTCAGCGCGGACTTTTTCCAAATACGCCGTGTCTTCGGTGATTTCCGGGCTGACTGCGTCCGACCCAAAGGTTCGCGCGGCCCAGCCGTCCGCCACGTGCAGCAGCACCACGCGGCTTTGCGCGAGTTTCGCCAGCTGTTTGATGTGTTCGATGATGGCGCGGTCGGTTGGCGTGCCGTCCAGCGTCAGGAGAATGGTTTTATACATGGGTCAGTCTTTCTTAGTTTATCCGCCTTTGATGACCTGCCAAGCCTGTTTCACGGCATCCGGCAGGCCGTAAAAGTCGAAGGCCGTGATCAGCAACGCCGAACCCCAGCCGGCGATGAGCAGAAACCAGCCGAGCCGCCATTGTCCCATCCGCTTGCGGGAACTGGCGAAGTGCAGCAGCGGGAACATCGCAAACGGCAGTTGCAGCGCCAGCACCACCTGGCTCAAGACGATCAGGTCGGTGATGTTGTTGGCCCCGCGGATGGCGATAAAAATCGCCGTCGGGGATGATGGCCAGCGAGCGGGTAATCAGCCGCCGCAACCACGGCTTGATTCGCCAGTGCATGAAGCCTTCCATCACCACCTGGCCGGCCAGCGTGCCGACAATGGTGGCGCTTTGCCCGCTGGCCAGCAGGGCGACGGCGAACAGCGTGCCCGCCGCCGCCTTGCCCAGCAGCGGCGCCAAAGTCAGATAGGCCGCCTGAATCCAGTCCGTTGAATCGTTGAACTGCAACCACCTGTCCGCCGGCGACGGTGACGCTGGTCTTGCCGTAAAAGACGATCGCGGCCAGCACCAGGATGGCGGCGTTGATCAGGAACGCCACCGACAGGTTGGCGATGACGTCAATGGTGTTGAAGCGGATCGCCTTTCGGATGGATTCGTCGTCCTTCTGGAATTTGCGGCTCTGCACCAAGGCGGGGTGCAGATACAGCACATGCGGCATGACCGTTGCGCCGATGATCCCGATGGCCACATAAATCATGGTGGCCGAAGTCAAAGTGGGCGCGATCATCGCCCGGCCCATTTCCAGAAAGCTGGGCTGCGTCTGCGGCAGGACGAAAATTTCGATGAAGTAGCAAACGCCGATGGTCGCCACCAGCAGCAGCACGATGGCTTCGATGGTCCGCATTCCGAACCGCTGCATCGCCAGCAGCAGCAGCACGTCCACGCCCGTGATGATGACGCCCCAAAAAATGGGGATGTGGAACAACATGAGCAGCGCCACCGCGCCGCCCAGGACTTCGGCCAGATCGCACGCGATGATCGCCAGTTCCGCCATGAGCCAGTTCGGCACCCGCGTCCACTTGGGATACCAATCGTAGCAGCATTGCGCCAGGTCGCGTCCGGTCGCGATGCCGAGCCGCGCGGCGATAATCTGCAGGAAGATCGCCATCAGGCTGGCCAGGCCGACCACCCAAAGCAGTCCGTATTTGAACTGCGCGCCGCCCTGAAGATCGGTTCCCCAGTTGCCCGGGTCCATGTAGGCCACGCTGACCAAAATCGCCGGGCCGAAGTAGGCGGCCATTTGCTTCCAGAAGCCGGCTTTATGATGCGGCACTTTTACGCTGCTGTGCATTCCTTCCAGCGACATGGCGCCGGGACGCGGAACTGCGGCGATTTTGTCCTGCGCCGGTTCACACAAATCCGTGGGTGTGTTGTTGTCTTTGCTCATGGAGTCTTATTCATTTGTTAAAATCTCACGGTGATGCCGGCGAAAGGATTGAAATCATCCGCCGCCGCGCGTGACGCCAAAGTTGCAGCCGCAATCAAGCTGGACATTTTTCGTCACCAGAAATTCCAGGCCGGCGTCAACTGTTCCAACCCAGCCGGCGTGGCGTTCCGTGCTGATGTCGCTGAAAAATTCCAGATAGCCGCTCAACTTGCCGATGATGGCGTGGTCAAGCGTGATCGAAGTTGATGAAATCTGCGTGATAATTGCTGTCGTCGTCGTCGCGCAGACAACTGACGGCCGTTTCCAGGCCCAGATCAAAGTCGTCCGGCAATTTCACCGCCAGCGGAAAAATCATGCCGCCTTCGACCGCGTTGTTGCCCAAGATCGTCCGGTGCTGGTCGGAAATTTGACGAACGGCAGCAGCGCAAACGCCGTCTTGCCCGCCGTCATCGCCCCAGAGATTGATTTTCAACCGCGTGGTGAAATCGCCAACGCCCGATTGGGTGGCTGGAGTTCCGCCGACGCGGTTGTCCGTGCGGACATTCAGGTAATTGTCAAACACAAACTGGAGATCAACATTGTTGAACAACCCAGCCTTGAGATTGACCGGCGCGACGTTCCAAGCCTTCGTGGTTGTGCCGTCCGATTGGTTGTAAGTGTAATTGGCGAAATCCATTTCCAGCTGAAAATGGCCGGCGTCCACGGTGTAAGGCGACTCGGTCTTGTCCGGCCGGTCGGGAGACAATTCCCGCAGCAACGCGTCCGGCACGGGATTGAAAAGATTGCAACCGCTCTTGTCCGGCGTCGGCTGTTTCCTGCGCCCGGACGCCGAAGCCGATCAGCCAAAACAACAGCCAAACGGCAGCGGTAATTCTTATCATAAGCAAAATTATGTAGCACTTGATACAATATGAAACCCAGGCTGTCAACAGGAATATGTAGCCTTGGTTACAAAATAAAACCTCGACTCAACGGCCGCGTTGGGGTTAACTGTCCGCAGTTCATGCCGCCAGCCCACAAGAGCAATGCCGCTCCGAACGTGCCGCGACTGCGCCCGACCGCGCGGCAGGCCGAAATATTTCCGCCGTTCACGCCGCGACCGGGCGGGGGAAATTGCGCAGGATTACGTCGAGGCCATAGCCGATTTGTCGGCCGCCGTCGGCGAGGCGCGCGTGACGGATCTGGCGCGTCGGCTGGGCGTGACGCACGTGACGGTCAACCGCACACTGGCGCGGCTGCGACAGGCCGGCTACGTCAACACCAGGCCCTACCGCGCGATTTTTCTGACCGACACCGGACGCAGGCTGGCTGCGGAATGCAAGCGGCGGCACGAAACGGTGGTGGCCTTTCTGCGTTCCATCGGGGTCCCCGGAAAGACCGCCGAACTGGACGCCGAGGGCATCGAGCATCACGTCAGCCCGGAAACCCTGGCCGCCTTTGAGCGGTTGCTGAAAAGACGCTGATGCAACCGCTCGACATCCAGGCCATCGGAAACGAACTGGCCGTGAAATGGAACGACGGAGGCGAGAGTTTCATTCCGCTGGAGAGACTGCGCCGCTGCTGCCCGTGCGCCGATTGCAAGGGTGAAACCGACATTTTGGGCAATGTCTATAAAAATCCGGAAGCCCGGCTGACGCCGCCGGCATTTCAGTTGACGGGGATTGTGAGAGTGGGCGGTTACGGGATACAGCCGGTGTGGGCGGACGGCCACGCGACGGGGATTTATTCCTTTGATCATCTGAAACAGATTGCCGGATAAAAACCGGCGCGTTCCGAAGAGCACGCCGGTTTGTGAGGGTTGAGCCGGGGCAGCACGCCGCGGCCCACCACAATTGTCATGGCAGAATCTGCACGCGGTAGAACTTCACCGCGCCGCCGGATTGGTCGTCATACTCCATGTTGGCGCCGTTGCCGGTGACGATGGCATTGGTGTTCCAGTTGCCGGGGAACAGGCTGGCGGAACTCAAGACGGCATATTGCTTGCCGCTGACCGTGGGCCAGTAGATGGACATGGCCGAGCCGGGCGGCGCAGGATTCAACGGATTCGTGCTGGGGAAATCGCCGGCAACATTGGGATCCACCCCGGCAACATATTTCCGCCAGTTGTTGACACCGTCGCCCGACGGACAGGCATTGGAAACGGACAAGAGGTTGTTGGCGGTGCCGAACCAGCGCAGCCGCCACGAATCCGGGATGCCGTCGGTGTAAGAGGAATTGGCCCGGCTGGAGAGGGTGATGAGGCCCGTCTGCGTGTGTTTCGGGAACGAGGCGAGGCCGTTGGGCGAGGCGGAGGCGTGGTCAAAATGGATTGCATACGCGGACAAGCTGGTCGCATTCGCCGGAATGGTGACGGTGAGCGTGCCGATGGTCGCGGTGTTGGGAATGCCTGCAATGGCGCTGTTCAGCCAGGCGGCGGCAAAATTTTCCGGACCATCCGAATCAGTCATGTAGGGCACGCCCAGCGCCACGCCGGGTGAGAATGAAATCGGCGTCGTCAACGCCGGCGAGCCGTCCAAGGGAACGACGCTGATGTTCAGCATCGCCACGCGCAACGGATAGGGTCCAAAGACCGCGGCTGTGACGGGAATTTGAACTGTCTGGCCGGCGGCGGCTTGAAAATCTCCAGCCGTGAAGTTCACCACCGGCACGTTGGTGACGGAATCCAAGGCGGCATACAGGGCGAGAGCTTTGCCCCCGGATAATAGATGGGCCATGCTTTCAATCACGGGCGCGGGATTTGCCACCGCGACGCGGACATTGTTCGTCCAGAACCGCTGGAACCAGACGAGACTGTTCGTGTCCAGAGAACGGCGGAAAGTGACATACACATCGCACACGTCCAACTGGCCGTCGCCGAAGGCGATCTGGTTGATGTTCTGGTCGTTGCCGCCGAATAAATTCGGGACATAAATGTTCGGAAAAGAATAGGTCGGGCCGGGAAGGGTCACGACATTGGTAAACGTGGGCGCATTTGTGGTTAAAGTGTAGTATGCCGTGATGGGCGCGCTGTCCATGTAAATGCTGGCGGCATGAGTAAAGACTTCGCTCGTGACAGCAATGGTGTTGGTGTTGATGTCATCCGTATAAGTGTAGTTTGTGGTCGTATAAGTAAAGGGGTAGGGATAGGTGGCGGCATTGGTATAATAATTAAAATTGGCATCAGCAGGGTCTTGATCCAGGGCGCCAACATTTCCGCAGGAATCCATGGAGTCGAAGAAATCGCTGTCGGACGGCGGGGTGTTCAAGCCGTAAATGGCTGATTCAAACACCTGCTCCACGTCGGCATTTTGCAGATTGGTGTTGCCAAAGTCGCCGGCGTTGAACCAGCGGAATGGATACGCGTTGCCGACTAGGTATCTACGGCTTCCAACGGTGATATTCTTGATGGAATTGATCGCGCCGCCGGTCAATGAACCATTGGTGGGCGCGTCAATGAAGACCGACGACCCTGGCGTGCCGATGCCGTCGGACGTCGCGGAGGGCCGGCCAATCTGGATTTGGTAGGTTTGACCATTTGTGGCACCTGTCGGCACGTTGAAAGAATAACCGCCGACAATCACGTCGTTGGGCCGGCTGTCGTTGGGGAACAGATCGTCATGGGCCAGGGAATAGGTAATCAACGTCTGCTTGGTTGTGTCGTAAAGATTGGTATGGCCGGCGCGTTCCACCCACCCCACGCCCAAGAGGTTGATGCTGTTGTTGACGGTCAGGAGGCTGCTGAAATTGCTCGAACCATCCAGTGTGATCGGATTGGGCACGGATTGGCCCGCGGTGAACATGGCGGGCGGGATCGGCTCAAAAATCACGGGCTTGGTGTTGGGAATGGGTTTCATCAGCATGGATTGAAAACCAAAAACCTGGTTTGGACTGGCGCCGTTGACCGTCACATTGAACTGCAAACTATACAAGCTCGTGTTCGGCAGCATGGTGAGTGTGACGGGCGCGTAAAACGTCTGGCCGGATGACGCCACAAAATCGCTGGACGCCTCGCCCGAGGCGAAGCCGAAGCTGATTTTGTTGGCCGAAAAATTGGTTGAGGAGAAAGTTTGAACAGCGTTTCCGCTTGCCGAATAACCATCGCGGAAACCGCGAACCGTGACCGTCATCAAATTCGTGTTGGCCGGGAACGGGATGGACAACGTGATGGCATTGGTGCTGGTAATGGTGCCGGCCAACAGGCTGGGCGCGCCATTTGTGGGGAGGGTGCCATCGGTGGTATACCACAATTGCGAATCGGCCGTGATGTCGCTGACCGTGAATTGCGCGGCGTTGTTGCCGAGGACCGTTGGGTTGGCAACTTGAAACAGGAACTCCGTAGTGGCAGGTGAACTGTCTCCGCCGGCGTTTACATTCACCGCTTTGATTGTTACGTCAGGCGCAGCCGTCACCGGCAAAGGCTGTGCGTATGTAAGACCGTCACTGTAGGGAGGCGGCGTCGTGCCATTGGTCGGGCCGGGAGCGCTCCCGTCATCGGTGTAATAGGTCGCAACACCATCGGCGGATGGTTCAATCGCCAGCGACAAATCGTTGTGGGTGATGAACGCGGTGCCGCTGACGGGGTGAAACACGGTGACCGGAGGAGCGGTTCCCTCGTAATCAAACCAGCCGATCACGGGCGACGGCGGTGGCGGAATCGGCACGGTGGCGCTGACTTCGGCGGAAGGGGTGGGATTTTCCCCGCCAGGATTGACTGCGGAAACGATGTAGTAATAAGCCGCTCCGTTGAACACTGCGGTGTCGTTGTAAGCTGTGGAGGCGGTGTTGGCAATAAGCGCATAGGGTCCGCCATGGGCAGGAGCGCGTTTCAAGTTGTAGCTGGTTGCGCCTGTGGAGGGTGACCAAGACAGGCTGATCAGCCCGAAATTTGTCGCGGTGACGGTCAGGTTGGTGGGCGCGGGCGAAAACAGCGGTGTGGCGCTGACTTCGGTTGAGTTCTGGCCTTCACCGCCAACGTTCAGGGCTGAAACAGCATAATAATACGTCGTTCCATCAAGCAGGTTGGTGTCCGAGTAACTCGTGCCGGTCGTGCCGGCGATGGTGGTTTCCACGCCGTTGGTGATGGAACGTTTTACATTGTAATTTGTTGCGCCGAGACTTGCATTCCATGTTAAAGCCACCCGTCCATAGCCTGCCATTGCGGCCATTCCCGGCGGCGCCGGCGGCCATGGCGGCGGCGGTGCGATGTTGGCCACCGTCACTTCGCGGATGATGTGATAATAATCTTCGGTGGTATAAACCTTGCCATCCGGCCCGATGGCCACGCCGAAAGGCATCCGCGCCTGGACATTGCCAAAACCAGGGCCGCCATCCGGCTCCCAGACCGTTCCGTCCGACCAGCCAAGATAGGCCGTCCCGCCGCCTGAAGTTGTGCCCGTCCACCAATCAATTGACGAGACGCCATACAAATTGGTGGTGATACCGGCGATGGTCACGACCTTGACGCGGTTGTTGCCGAAGTCGGCGACGATCAGGCTTCCATCACCCGCCTCGGCGATGCCGGAAGGCTGGAAGAATTGAGCGCGGGCATTCAACACACCCTGGTTTCTATTGCCCGTGCCATCGCCCGGGCCATTGAAGCCGGCATTGGTCGTGACGCTGCCTGTGCCGGGGTCAATGAGATAAACGCCGTTGCGCCCGGAATCGCAGACGGCAAGCATGCCCGCGTTCGGCCCGCTTCGTTTCACGACGATGCCTTGCAGCAGCGTGTTGGTGTAGCTGAAGGTGGCGATGACATTGCTGACGCCGGCCGGCGTGATCTTGAACACGGTGTTGCTGGTGGTCACGTAAATGTTGCCGAGGGTGTCCAGCGCGATGCCGCCGGCGTTGGTGATCCGGGTCATGTTGGTGGCGATCAAATCGCCGTAGCCAGTCGAATTCCACGACGTTCCCGTTGGCGCCATTGCCGCGGTTGAGGACGAAGACATCGCTCAATGCGTCCACCGCCACGCCGACCGGCTGGGAAATCAAATTGGTTGGGACAAAAGGCGGATAAGGCGCGAAGTCGGCAATTTCGCCGTCGCTGTCAATCAGACGGATGGCATTGTTGTCACGATCCGCCACATAGAGATAGTCCTGCGCACTGTCATAAGCAATGCCGGAGGGGGTGTGGAATTGCGATTCAAAAACTCCATAGACGCTGTTGGAGCTGCCGAAGCTGCTGCCCGGATTGTAATATTGCGGGCCGCCACCCATGGTGGTGACGGTTCCGGTTTTTGTTGGCGTTTGCGCCTGGAGAGCGGAGGCCCCCAGCAGGGCCACGGCCATTGCCAGCAGGCCAACCCCGCGCGCAGCGAGGCGCGCGTGTTCGCGGACACGAAGGGTGGTTGAAATTTTCATAACACAACTTGGATGATAGTTTCCATGTCCGCGCTTTTCACGGCATCACGGTTTTCGGTGTCTGATAGTCCGCCGACTTCAACGGATTGCTCCAGTCGCCCTGTCGTTCGGCGCTGTCCCACCACGAATTCGGGTTCATGGGGTCTTTCATGGTTTGTGGAGTGCTCTTGAGAAAATCGGTGGTCGTCGCCTTGAAATCCGTGTCTCGAACAATGGTGGGCGTGATGAAAATCAGGAGATTGTCCTTTTGCATGCTTTTGTTTTCACTGCGAAAGGCGAGACCCAAAATCGGGATGTCGCCCAGGATGGGAACCTTGGTGTAAGGGCGTTCGGATTGTCCTGCACCAGGCCGCCCATGACCAGCGTATGGGCATTGGGAATGAGAACCTGGGTTTCAACATGCCGGACATCAAATGGTCCGGACGTCGTATTGCAGGCCTCCGGCAGTGATCTTATGGCTGGTTCGGCGAAACTCGACACCTCCGGCACGACCTTGAGCCAGATGTAATCGTTGGCGGTGATGCGCGGTGTCACTTGCAGATGGTTCCGACGTTGGAGTAGGTAATGGACGAACCGCCAGAGGTGTTGGCCGTGCCGGCGGAGACGTTGACGATGGGGAATTTGGTCGATGACGGAAATGGTTGCGGTTTCATTGTCCAAAGTGACGACGCGCGGCGTGGAGACGACTTGCGCTTCCGTGGATTCATTCAGGAACGAGAGGACGGCCTTGACGCCGTCGGCTGTAAGAAAACCGGTGTCCGGCAACAAGCCGCTGGCGGTGCTTGCGGCAAGGCCGCCGTTGCCAATGGAACTGATGAGCGTATTGACCGTGCTCGAACCGGCGGCGCCTCCCGAACCGATTGTAGCTCCACTCGGTGTGGTCGTGGCCGGAGCAGTCGTGCCAGGCGTGGTGGTGGTGGATGTCCCGGACAGCACGCCGTTTCCAAACGCGACATTTTGGGCCTGCAACGTGCTGGTCCAATCAACGCCCTTCTCGGTGTTGGGGTTGCTGGACAGTTCCACCAGCTTGGTTTCGATGAGCACCTGCCGCGTGGCCGTGTCGAGCTGGGTGATCAGCGCGTCCACTCCCGCCTGTTCCTGTTCCGTGGCGACGACGACCAACTGGCTGGTGCGCGCGTCGGCCACCACCTTGCTGCGATGGCGGGTCGCTCAACGTGCCGGCGACAGTGGCCAGCATGTTGGAGGCGCTGGCGTATTTTAGTTGGATGACGCGGGTGATGATCGGCGGCTTGGCGTTGGGTTCCTTGACCGTGATTTTGGCGATCCGGGTCTGCGGGTTCTGACAATCAATTGCAGCCCGTAGTTGTCCAGCACCGCCGCGAGCGCCTGCCTGGCGGTGACTTTTTCCCAATGAATGGACAGCGTCGGTTCGGGCGTGATTTTTCCGGTCGCATCCGGCTGGCCGTAGGAAATTTTCGGGTCCAACAAATAATTGATGCCCGCCAGCCGCGCCAGGGTTTCGATGGCCGTGGTGATGGGAACGTCCTGGAATGTAATCGGCAATTCGGACGTCAGGTCCCGCGGCAGGCGCATTCGTGCCGGTTTGCAACGCTTGCCGCCGGCGTCCGCGGACGCCAGCAGATTGGTCGGACTCGGCCGAAACGGCGTCGCGGCGCTGGTTGCGCTGCTCGGCGGATTCCGTGGGCTCGCGGAGGCGGGTTAACGGGGGCTGAACCGGCGGCGGCATTGCCCGCGGGAGACAACGGCGACCGGCTCGTTGCTGGCGGCAGTATTGCTGGCCGCAATTGTCACCGGTTCGTTGCCGCTGGCAACGGCCGGCATGGCTGGCGTGGCATCCGGGCGCGGCGGTGTCCGCCGGCGCGGTGGACAGCCGCACCACATTGCTGACCAGCGTGTCGGACTGCCGGGCTGCTGGCGGTTGCCGGCGCGGTGAAGGACGGGCCTCCGGCGGCGCCGGTTTGGGACATGGCTGGCTGTTGCAGGACGAATCCCGCGAACAACACGGTTGCAAGCATTTTGATGTTTTTCATGATATGACTCCCTGTTTCGATTTGTGAACGGGTTGGACTGGATGATGTGTCAATGCCAGATGGCAATTCCCACTGAATTCTCCCGCATCAATCTGGCTGGTTTGGAAAGAATTTTCATAAGCGTTTGTGCATGGTCAGTTCAATGCTCCGGCCGCCGATTTCGACGACCACGGAGTTGGATTTGATTTCCACCAGACGAAGGTGTTGCCGCTGGCCATCCGCGACCAGTCACGTCGCCTTCCTCGCCGGGCGCAAACGAGTGGTTGTTGATGATCGCCAATCCCCCGACGATGGATTTCAATGAAAGCGAGGTGTCGCGGCCGCGGCCATGGCGTTGGTGACGGCATCGGGATTCTCGGAATAAAGGCGGTTGGACTGGGGGAAAAACGGATCGCGCCCTTCCTTCGGGCTGGCGGGGACGACGAAAGTGGACTTGGGCATCTCCGGGGTCTTGGACGTTTCCGTCTGCGCGGGCCTTTGTGGCGGCGCGGCAAACAGCGTCAACGTGCCGGCCAAGACGACAGGCAGCAGGGCCGCCGGGAGGCTTCGGGAAATTAGGTTGCGCGGTTTCATTTTGATTTCAATTTTGTGTTTCGCCTGGTTTCACGAGAGCGACGATGTCCATCCTGAATGACAGTTTCTCGTTGCTTTCGGGCGGTGCCGCCGGAGCCGGGGTCCAGGGCAAGATTCACAACGCGCATATGCGGGAAGGCGGTTTCAAGACCGGCGACGAAATTTCCCAAGTCGTGGTAATAGGCCGTGCCGCTGACCGTGATCCGGAGTTGTTTGTAGGGAAAATGCGGCAGCAAATCCACGTTCGCCCAGTGATGGCGAGCCGTATCCGGAAATATCCACATCGTAGTGTCCCTTGAAATTGCGGAGTGTTTCGTAAAACCAGGCGTTGGGGTCGCCGGTGGCAATGTCTTGCTCGGCAGCGGAAAGGTTGGTGGACACTTCAAGCAAATCACTCTCGATCGCAGCCTGCCGTTTGATTTTGGCAATCTTGTCCTGCAGGTCATTCCCGGCCTGCACGGTCTTTGCCTTTGTCTGGGCGATGGCGTTATATTCGCGATTAATCAGAAGAAAATAGACTGCCACCAGCAAAACTCCCGTGCCCAAGCACACCAGGATGATGCGGTCGCGTTTTTCTTTTTGAAGTTTGTTCATCGGATCTGGTCGGGGAAATAGCAATCCAGCAAGAAGGTCACATACGGGCTGCTGGCGTCGGTTTGCAGCGCGGACGGCGAGCCGGCCAGTTGGACTGCGTTGGTTTTGCTCAACATCGCCTCAAAGTAAGGCTGTTTGGCGATGGCGGTCTGAAACTTGTTGACCTGATCGCCTGGATTGGCGCTGGAATCCTTGGCGTTCAAATGCAGGACGATTTTTTCCTTGATATGGTTGTTGTTGGTCTTGTCGCCGGAGGCGGCCATCACGGTATAGGACTGGTCCAGCCGCAGCCGCGTCAATTGCACGCCGTCCACCGTGGCCTGCTGGAGGGCGTTGAGCAGGTTGCCCTGAAGGAAGCGCGCGGCCTGCAGTTTTTGGAGGGCTGTCAGCTTGAGTTTGCCCTGAATGGCCTGGCGCTCTTCCATTTGCACCTGTTGAAACGCATTGGTCTTGGACGCGACATCCGTTTGCGTGGCCGCGAGACCTTCCCGCGCCAGCACGACGTTGATTTCGACCACGCCGCTCCACACCAGGGCCAACAGCACCAGCGACCCGCCGATGAACGTGGCGCGCTTGACCGGGTCGTGCCGTCGCATTTCCTCGGCGGCCTGTGCTTCAGCCAGCAGGTTGATGTGTATTGGCATAATTTCTGTGCTGTAACCGTGCTCCTATAATAACGCCCCCAGCGCCGCGCCTATCGCCACGCTCAATTGGGTTCCGACCTGTTCCAATTCCACGGTCTGCTGCCCCGGCAGCGCCATTTGCAGGAAACTGGCGGGATTCCACGTCTTGCACTCGACGATCATTTCCGCGCGCAGCATGTCCAGAAACATTTCCGACCGCGCCGCGCCGCCGCTGACGAAGACCTGCGTCACCGGGCGGTCATGCTGGTGCTCGAAGAAATCCAGCGACGCGCGCAATTCGCGGCCCAGCGGGATCACCTGTGACTCGAAGGCGGTGACGAGCGTTTGAAACGCGGCGATGTCTTCTTCCGCCGTGCCTTTTGGCGCCATGCCCACCTTGATGCCCTCCGCCTCGGCATAGGAGATATTCATCGCCTCGGCCAGTCCCGCTGTCAGCCTGTCTCCGCCGATGTTGACGACGCGGGTCAGGGCCAGTTCGCCGCGATCCAGCACGCAGATGGTGGAGTGTTTGAAGCCGATGTCCACCAGCGCCACGGATTCGTTGGCGAAAACCTGCGGCATGGCCATTTCAAACGCGTTCACCGGTCCGATCAATCCGGGCACGATGCTCTCCGGCGTCAGTCCGGCGTCTTTTATGGCGCGCTGGTAATCATTCATCAATGGTTGCTTCGCGCCCGCCACGAGCACTTTGAGTTTGGGAATGCCGGACGGCTTCTGGGCATCGGCGGGCGCGGCATTGGCGGATGGCTGCCTGGGCGGGAAAATATGGCAGTCAAAAACGTGGTCCGGCAATTCCTGCTGCAGGTAGGCCTTGGAATTGTTTTTCAACACCAGCCGCATTTCGTCCACCGGAATCTGCGGCAGTTCCACCTGCCGCACCACGGCGTCGTCCAGCCCAATGGCCAGCGCGACGGGTTTTGTCGAGCCGCCCATCGCCTCGGCCACGGAACGCAGGTGGGTGGAAAGCATTTCGGGGGAAATTTTCTTCTCGAAAATCGGAGCGTCCATCAACGCGTAGCGCGTCAACGCCAGCACCTCGCCGCGCCGTTCCAACAGGACAGCCTTGGTGGTGCGGGTGCCCAGATCCACCGCCAGCATCTGGTTCCGTCTCTTTCTCGACGAACCGCCGTATAAAAATTGCCAATCCATGTTCTTTTCCCGTCATTCCGGGAGGCTCTTTTGTTTAATTCGGTTGCGACCGTTGGTGAACACAAAATGTTCAGCCGTCCTTTTAGCAAGCGGCGCGCCAACTTTGGCCGCTGGAAAATTCAATAAAACCCAGCATTTCCTTCTGATTATTGCGCCGTCCGTTGAAACCGTGTCCCGAAAGCCGCCAAATATTCAGGACAGTTGCCCCGGCGCGACTGCAAGAAGAGTTCCAAGTGACGGGTGACCAGTGACACGAAATGGCGGATGATAAACAGCCCCAAAATGAACCTCCGCGAATGGCGCGAATTTTCACGAATTGAACCGGGGACTTTTCATTCGCGTCAATTCGCGACATTAGCGGATCAAATTTTCGGCAGCGGCCCGGCTGGTGTGCGGCAAATGGCGGACGTCTGTCTTGTCGCGCAACCACCATCCCTCCGCTGTGGAGACTAATAGCCTTCCAATTGTTGCGGATGAGGGCCTTGGCTGAAGGCGTGAGCGGCGGCAGTCCGGCGAGGTTCGTGTAATTATTGTCAAAGGCCCAGTTGCGTTGCGGCGCGTTGTAATAGTTTCCGCCCACCTGAAAGTAATTGGTCGCGTAGATGCTGGGGAACATCACGACGATGGAGCCGTTGTAGGTGAGAGGTATGCTGGTGGTCCAGTTTTCCAACATGCGCAGGAAATTTTCGACGCCGCCGCTGTAATTTCCGTTGATATTCGGGTTGGACTCGACAATGCCTTCAAACATCGCGGCGTTGACGGTGGTGGCGGTGGGTGTGGGGGTTAGTGTTGTTGGTATTGGAGTCGCTCCAATTGTCTGAAAGGATGGTGACGGCGTCGGCCAGCACGGCCGCCGGATATGTGTTTACCGTATTGCTTGACCCGAGAGTCGGACTGTTGCCCTTGCGCTGCACGTTGTAATCCTTCCAGATGTAGACAGGTTGCGGCGTGGAAACGGTCAGGCCGGGATACGCCGCCGGCAATTGAGCGCCGTTCGCGAGGCGCACTGCGGGGAGTGTTTTGCTGGACAAAGGCACGCCGTTATAGACATAGATGGAGCCGATTCCATGTCCATAGTCGGTGGAAATGGTCGAGTTGACCACCTTGCCCTGGCCGCTGTTGGTAATCCACTTGTTAAATTTGGTGACGTTAATCTGGATGGCTTGAACCGCTTTTGGCGGGCCTGAACCTCCATTCCAACCTTCGCGCCAGTCGTAAAAAACAACGTTCGTCAAAAACGAAAAACCGGAGTAGAGGATGTTGGTGCTGGCGTAGTTGTTGGTGCTGCCATTTTTAGTAATCACATAGTCATTCGTGAGCTGTTGCAGGGGATGGCCGTTGAATTTATCCTGATACCAAGCCGTGAAATTGGTCGCAAGCGGGTTTATATTGGTGCCGGTCAGAAAAGTGGGCCTGGCGGCGATGCCGTTGGTTCCCCAGAGCGGCGTTGGAGATGATGATGTCGGATTCGTTGAAGAGAAAGACCTGATTGCTTTCGCTGTATGCGGCCGTGTTCGGCGCGCCGAGCGTGGCGGGCGGCAGGTTGAGAACGGCTTCGATGTTGGTGGGATTGGTATTTGCGCTGACGTTGCCGGCAATCGGCACGGTCAACGCGTTGTTGCCGGCACTCGGCTGCTGCGGCAGTTTGAAGGTGACAGCGACGGTGCCGGAACGGGAATAATTGTTGGCAAAAGGATCGGTTGAGGTGAGGTTGACCGTTCCCACCGCCTGCACCGTCGAATTGAACGTCAGCCCCCCAATAGCCACTATCCACATGCTTTGATTGCAGAACACCGGTCCATTGACGGACATGACCGGGGTGGGGTCCATTTCCATGTTCAGATTGTAAAAAATGGCGAACTGGAAGATCGGAATCTTGGCCGCCTGGAAAGTCTGGCTGACGGTGGCCGGCACACCGTAAAAGGTGTTGTTCGGCGTGGCGACGGAAATGATCTGGCAGTTTTGAACGAAGCCTTGCAGCCCGAGGAATTGCGCATTCAAAGCCACCAGATTGGTCCCGCTGGTCTGGTCGAAGCTGACATAGGTGGTGTTGGTGGTGCCGGTTGGGCTGCTGAATGTGTAGGTCACCGGCCAGGTGCTGGTGTTGGGAATCAACCCGCTGTAGCTGCTGGCGGAGTTCAGATTGCCATAGAGGAAATCGCGGTCCATCTGTGAAAAAACCTGCTCCGTGGCGGCCTCGGCCGCGGCTGCGGACTGGTTGAACTGGTTGTTGCGCGCAGTCAACTTGCTGTTGGTCGAGATCCACGTCAACGTGCTGGACAAAGCCAAAAGGACGATGCCCAGAAACACCATGGTTATTATTAACGCGTAACCGGAGCCGGCCCGCCGAATGGGATGAAGAGTGGTTTGCATGGCTTTCTCGTCAGTCAATCGCCCGTCGCGTCACCTTTGTGTGCAACTGATAATAATCATACAACGCGCCGTTCCCCACCCCAGCCACCGGATACTCCCACTGCGAAAATTGCAGCGTCATGTGGATGATGCGGTTGTTCGAGTTGTTTGTCAGAACCTTGCCCAGATAATCCTCCGCGGCGAAAACGAAATAATTGGTGATATACGGGACGTTGGTTTTCAAGCCAACCGGCGTCCCGGTGTAAAGAAGCCCGTTCGCGCTGTATGCGCCGCGGGTCATGTTGACGCTCATCAGGCTGCCGGAAGCCGTGTCCCCGAAAAAAAGCATGCCGTTGGTTGCGGTTGAGTTTGTAAAAACCATCAGGGCGTTGCCGATTTGATTGGTGCCGTTCCCAATGGAGTTGAACGTGGTCGAGCCTTTGGTGTAAATCCCCACGTCCACCAGCTTCGCCTCGCGCACCTGGTCGCGGATTTCATTCAGGGTTTTGCGGCCGCCGGCGGTGGCGGTCAGCTTTGTGGCCGCAAGCGTATAAACCCGCAGCCCGAAAAGTTGGATGGCAACCGTCGCGCCGACGAGCATCAGAAAAATGGCCATGACGACGTAAATTTCCACCAGCGTAAAACCGGCGGTGCGCGGGCGCTTTGGAAAAGATTCAAGGACTGGTTTCATTGGTCGGGCGCGCGATAGGTGATGACCGTGTTGGTAAAAAGGACCCCGCTGACGGGAAATCTCCAGATGCAATCCGAACGGATCATCCGCAACGGCGGGGTGACCTGGACGGTCGTGATGGTGACGAGGTTCGTGGCATAAAACGGCGCTCCCGTGGCCGGGATGTCCATCGCGTAATTCGACCCGGAATATTTGGTGCTCCACGTGGCGCCGACGTAATTGGACACCCACAGCTGATCGGTCAGACACGAATTGGTGGGCAGGGGCCAAGTCTGTGAATTCCATTGTGCCGCGCGCACCTGCTCCATGCCTTGCGACGCCAGCGACTGCGCCGCGAGCGACATGGAACTCCATTCCGCGGCCCGGTTGGCCTGCACATAGCCGAAAATGATCCCCGCCATGACCATCGCCAGGATGGCGATGGAAACCACCACTTCGATCAGCGTGAACGCGCCGTTTGCGACGCACGCCTTGCGCTTGATGATTTGTCTCCCGTTCGCCAGCATATAAATTGGTATCAGAGCTTCAGTCCACTTGCCACAAACTCCAGCGTCAGCAGCAGGCAACATGCCACCCTTGCATGCTGGAATCCATGTCCTGAAAACCAAAACACAGTTTATTCGAGCAAGCTCCGCGCCAATCATGGCCGTGAATAAATGGCCTTGGAAAATCCAAGAAAAACCCGGCATTCCTCCAGATGGCCACGCCTCCGGCCGAAACCGTGTCCCGAAAACCGCCAAAAATCTGGACAGTTGCCCCCCGCGTAACGCGCCACCCGCCACCCGTCCTCCGTAGCAAGACTGCGGAGGATGGACGAGGCGGTCCAGCAGCCCCCCGGGGCGGGTGTGCTGCCCATCTCCGATCTTGGGATTGAAACAAAATTGACGCACACGGCAAATCCGCCTACGGTCACGGCGGGTAATGACACCACTCGTCAGGCTTTGGATCTGGATTTCCGCCTTCGCCAGTCTCGCGGGCTGGACGTTGTCGGCGCTGGGGCAATTGAACCGAATTGGCTACACGGTGGCGTTCGCGGTGTTCATCGCGGGCATGGCCCTTCTTTGGCTAAAATCACGCGAGAAACATCCAACAACGAACGTCCAACGTCGAACATCCAAAGAAGCCGCCCGGATCGAAAACAGCGGATGTTGGATGTGCGTTGTTGGATGTGCGCTGTTCCCAAAACTGAAAAGACTTCTCCGCCGGTTCCGCCGGCCGTTGCCGCTCGGTTTCGCGGCGCTCGCCGTTTTGATTTTCATCGGCGGCGCGGTTTATCCCCCGGACAATTACACCGGACTGACCTACCGCGCCGGACGCGTGTTGCAGTGGCTTTCGCACGGCGGATGGTTCTGGATCAACACGGCCGATTTCCGGATGAACGACCGCGCCTGCGGCATTGAATGGTTGTCCGCGCCGGTGTTGCTGTTCACGCACTCCACGCGCGGATTGTTCCTGATAAATTATCTGCCTTTCCTGCTGCTGCCCGGCTTGATTTTCAGCGTCTTAACGGGGATGGGAGTCCGCGCGCGGGTGGCGTGGCACTGGATGTGGCTGCTGCCGACCGGCTATGTGTTCATCCTGCAGGCCGGCGGCAACGCGAATGACACGTTCCCCACGGTCTATGCGCTCGCGGCGGTGGACTTCGCCTTGCGCGCCCGGAAATCCCGTCACCTGTCACCCATTGCCTGCCGCTCGCATTTGTGGCACTCGATGATGGCCGCCGCCCTGTTGACCGGCGCGAAGGCAACCAACCTGCCGCTGCTGCTGCCGTGGGCGATATTAATTTTCCCGCTCATCCCGCGGTTGCGCGGAAAAATGACGCTGACCGCGCTTGTCGTCCTGATCGCGGTGGCGGTTTCATTTCTGCCGACGGCGGTTTTGAACGTCCATTTTCTCGGAGACTGGTCGGGACTGTCCATCGAACGCACCGGGATGAACATGCGGAATCCCCTCGTCGGCGTCTGGGGCAACGCCTTTCTGATACTGCTCGATAATTTCACGCCGCCGCTGTTTCCGTTCGCCGGCTGGTGGAACCAGCGCGCGATGGCCCTCCTACCCCATTTTATTGCCGCGCCGATGACCGCGAATTTCGAGCCGGGATTTTTGGGGCTGGGCGAACTGCCCACCGAGGACTGGACGGGTTTCGGTTTTGGATTGAGCGTGCTGCTGGCGGTTTCAATTGTTGCTGGTATCTTTCAACGCCGAACAACCAACATCCAACGACCAACATCCAATGAATTCACCGAACACCCGGTAAACGTTGGATGTTCGATGTTGGATGTTCGATGTTGGATGTTGCCACTGCTCCGTCTGGCCCCGTGGATTGCGCTGCTCGCCTTCTCCATGAAATCGGGCATCGTCACACCCGACCGGCTCATCGCGCCGTATTATCCGTTGCTCCTGCCGTTGCTGCTCGCCGGCGCGGGCCAGTCGCAAATCGTCCGCCGACGCTGGTGGCGGGCGCTGGCCGGCGGCGCCGTGATTCTGGCCCTGGTGGTCCTGGCGCTGTCGCCGGACCGCCCGCTTTGGCCGGCGCAAACCGTCTTGTCCCGGCTCGCCGCGCGGCATCCGGACCGGCCATTGATTTCCCGCGCGCTGAAGGTTTATGCCATTTACGCGAAACGTTCGGATCCGCTGTCGGATGTCCGCGACCTGCTGCCCAAGGACGTCGCGGCGGTGGGTTTCATCGGCGCGGAGGATGACTGCGACATTTCATTCTGGCTGCCGCTCGGCTCGCGGCGCGTGGAACATTTTGTGTTGAGCGACCCGCCGGAGCGTTTCCGGCAGGCGGGAATCGAATACGCCGTCGTGGGCGGGTTGAACCTGCAATTGCGCGGCACGACGCTCGACGCCTGGCTGCAAAAGACCGGCGCGCAACTCATCGCGGCCACCAACGCCACGCTGAAAGTTTCCGAAGGTCCGCAGCCATGGTTCGTCGTCCGGTTCAAACCGTGAGCCGGCGATGTGAATGATGCGGGCTACAAATCCAAACCTTCCCCTTCCACCATGCGGCGCGACGTGGTCTGGACAATCTTGAGAAACGCGTCGAGCAGCGGATTTTTACCGCCCTGCCACAACGCGCCGAATGGGACCAGATCGAATCCTTCGAGGGGCAGCAGGCGCACCTGCGGATGGAGTTTCATTTTTGGCACGCCAACGGTCACACCGATGCCGTAGCCGTTGGCGACATAGGTCTGCACGAGTTCAACCGAGCTGACTTCAATTCCGCTGAACCATTCCACTTCGAGCCGGGCCAGACCCGCTTGGAACGCGCGGCTGATGAATTCGTTGCTCGGCACCGTGATGAGCGATTCGCCGATGGGATCGCGCTGCCAGAGTTCCTGCGCGGATTTGAGTTTGCTTTTCTTCGGCAGAAGCAGCACGAGCGGCAGCTTGAACAAGGACAGCGATTGCACGCCCGAGGGCGGTTTGGAGCCGATCAGGCCGAGGGACACGTCAATTTCCCGCCGCTGAAGCCAGGCGACAATTTCCGGATGATACCCTTCGCGCAAGGTCACTTTTAGTTTCGGAAACTTCTGCCGCAGTTCCTGCAACATGGCGGGCAGATGCTCGCGCAGCACCGTTTCCGACGCGGCAATGCGCAGGTGCTGGGAGACGCCGCCGCGGAGTTTTTCGGCCACGGAGTCCAGATCATCAAAAAACGGCTTGATGAAATCGTAAAGTTCCCGGCCGGCCGGCGTCAAAGCGAACGGCCTGCGGTGGAACAGCGGCACGCCCAGGAATTCCTCGAGTTGCGCCATCTGGGAGCTGACCGCCGGCTGCTGGATGCCGTAGGGGATGTTGTGGACTGCCGGCATGATGCCGCCGTGTTTGGCGACGTAATAGAACAGTTCCAGATGGTGGATATTCATTGGTTTAAGTGATGTTGCCGCCAGTATTATCAATTAACCTTTTTCGGGCAAGACGCGTTATAACTGCGCCCGACCGAAGAACGGCCGCAACAAAGTCAAATCTCATGAAACCGGCCGGCCTCGAAAAAATGCCGGCAATTCGGAGCGATCGCCGGCGGCCATGCCGGCGGGCAAAAGATCCGCGACGGGGTTGATGACGCGCGGCGCGGTTTCTTCCGGCCTGGTGTTGAATTTTCGGGCGGATTGCCGGACAATATGAATTGTCTTGGCAAAATTGTAATGAAAACATTCATAATCTTATGAAAACCAATGGACACGGCGGCCAGACCCTTTTTCCAGAAACGTTGACGACGCCGCGCCGTCTTGCGCCGCGGCGTTTCGTGGGAATTGATGCCGGAGCGGAAACGGTGAAGCTGGTTGAGCTGCTGCGCGACGCGGACGGCCTGCGCATCGAACGCACGGAAATCCTGGAGCACGGCAAAAATCCGGGACGGGTCGTGCCGGAAACGTTGGAAGCCTGGGATTGGCCTGATGTCGCCGGGGCCGCCGTCAGCGGGCGGTTTTCCCCGCAAATCAACCTGCGCCGCATTCCCGCCAAGCAGGCGCAATGGCGCGGCTACCAGTTCCTGTTCGGCAACATGCCGGCCACCATCGTCAACATCGGCAGCCACGGCTTCACGGTTTTGGAAGTGCGCGACAGCGGGGCGACGGTCTTTCGCGAAAACAGCCGGTGCTCGCAAGGCACGGGCAATTTTCTCCGGCAACTCGTCGAGCGATTTTCGCTGTCCGTCGAGGAAGCCAGCGCGCTCTGCGCCGACGTGCCCAATCCCGCGCCGCTGTCCGGCCGCTGCCCGGTGATTCTCAAGACCGATATGACGCATCTCGCCAACAAGGGGGAGGACCGCGCCCGCATTTTGGCCGGGCTTTTCGATGCCGTCTGCGAAAACGTGCTGGTGCTCGTCAAACCCGGCGTCAGCCCGCCGCGAGTGCTGCTCACCGGGGGCGTCAGCCGGTCGCCGCGCGTCCGCCGCGTCTTCGGCGAACTGCTCGCCAGGCAAAACATGAGCCTGATGGCCGCCGATGAAGAAAAAGCGCTCTGCCTCGAAGCGCTCGGTTGCGCGCTGATTGCCGCGGAAACGCCGGCTGAATATTTCAATGGCCGCCCGGATGGCAATCAGGTTTTGGACTGCGGCAACAGGTTGCCGCTTTCCTCGATGCAACATGTCGCGTCGAACCAAAGCGCGGACATGTCCGCGCACTCCAAAGTTACCAACGGAAATCTGCCTTCGCTTGAAAATTTATTGCGCCCGCCGCGTGAATTGAAACTGGAGCGTTTGCCCGCGCTGGCCGAAGCGCTGGCCAAAGTCCGCCGGATGCCGGCGCAGCCGTGGGCCGCCGTCAACGGCGAATTCCGGCGGCTCGTCGTCGGCTTCGACATCGGCTCCACCGGCTCGAAGCTTGTGGCGATGGACGCGGCCACCCGCGAAACCGTCTGGGACGCCTACGGCCAGACGCTCGGCAACCCCGTCGGCGCCGCGCAGGAATTGCTCCGCCGGTTCACCGAAAGCCCCGCCGCCAAATATCCGGTCGTCGCGTTTGGCGCGACGGGCAGCGGACGCGAAATCACCGGCTCGCTGCTGAACTCCTGTTATGGCAAGGACGCGGTTTTCGTCGTCAATGAAATCGTCGCCCACGCCACCGGCGCGCTGCATTACGATTCGCGCGTGGACACGATTTTTGAAATCGGCGGGCAGGACGCGAAATACATCCGGCTGGCGGATGGGCGCATCATTGACTGCGCGATGAACGAGGCATGCAGCGCCGGCACCGGCTCGTTCATCGAGGAGCAGGGCCGCAAATTCACCGGCATCGGCGATGCGCGCCAGCTCGGCCTGGCGGCGATGGCCGCGCCGTGCGGCGTGTCGCTGGGACAACATTGCTCCGTGTTCATGGCCGAGGTGATTGACGAAGCGGTGTCCGCCGGCGTCGAGCAACCGGCCATCATTTCCGGCCTTTACGATTCCATCATCAAAAATTACCTGAACCGTGTGAAGGGCAACCGCTCCGTGGGAAAAGTGATTTTCTGCCAGGGCATGCCGTTCTCGGCGGACGCGCTGGCAACCGCCGTGGCCCGGCAAACCGGCAGCCAGGTCATCGTGCCGCCCAATCCCGGCACCGTGGGCGCGATGGGCATCGCGCTGCTCGCGGCGCGGGAACTGGATGTTGCGCGGGGAGCGCACGCGCCCTCGCGTGCCCTCGATCGCGCCCTCGCGGTCGGGGGTGACGCGCGCCAACGCGCGTCGTCCACGCGCGCGGAGGCGCGCGCGGGCGCGGTTGACGCGGCGTCAACCGCCACAGCCGAGGCGGCCGTGCTCCCTGCACGCGAGGCGCGTGCGCTCCCCATGCCACTGCCGCCTCTAGACCTCTCGCGATTTCTCGACGCCAAGATCGAGCAGAAAGACACGTTTGTCTGCGGGTCGAACCGCGGTTGCGGCGGCGCGGGCAATCATTGCCGCATCGAACGGCTCCGCACGCTCGTCAACAGCCAGCGCTCGAACTTCACCTGGGGCGGCGGCTGTTCCCTGCACGACAAAGGCACGCGAAAGAAGAAGCTTCCCGATCTTGCGCCCGACCCTTTCCGCGAGCGCGAGGAACTGGTGAAGAAAATTCTGGCCGGCCTTTCGGAATCGTCCTCGTCCTCGTCCTCGTCCTCGAACGACGAAGCAAATCGAGGACGAGGACGAGAAGGAGGAGGAAATGCCGCCCGACGAACCGTCGCACTGTCTGACGAGTTCGTGCTCAAAGGATTGTTTCCATTCTTCGCGGCGTTTTTCCGCCACGCCGGTTTCGATCTGGAAATCCTCACCGGCGCCGGGCCGGACCTTCTCAAACGCGGCATCCAGCTCGCGAACGCGCCGTTCTGCGCGCCGATGCAGCTCTATCATGGCGTGGCGGAAAAGCTGGTTGCGAGCAAGGCCGGCTGGCTGTTCGTGCCGATGCTGCGGAGCGTTCCCCGCGCGTCAAACCAGCGTTGTTCCGTGGTGTGCCCGATTGCGCAAGGCAGTCCGAATCTGCTGGCAAGCGTCCTACATCGTGATGGTAGGGACGCGCTGCCGCGCGTCCGAGACGACCAGCAGGTCGTCCCTACCAACGCTGGGCGATCGCCACAGTTCCTTTCGCCCGTTATGGATTGCGAGGATGGCGGCCTCGAATCAAAGGAATTTCTGGCAAGTTGCGGGCGGCTGGCAAAGGGATTAGAGCTGAATGACCGCCAATGGCGCGATGCGTGGCGCGCGGGAGTTGAAACGCAAAAACAGTTTGACGCCGGCTGCCGGGAAATTGGCCGGCGCGCGCTGGAATTCTGCCGCGAGCAGGGCATCGTGCCGGTGGTGGTGCTGGGCCGCGCCTACACGATTTACAACAAGGTTCTCAACTCAAACGTGCCGGCGATTCTCCGCGAACAGGGCGCCATCGGCATTCCGCTGGATTGTTACCCGCTGCACGCGGACACGCCGGCATTCACAGACATGTATTGGGGTTATGGCCAGGGCATTCTGCGCGCAGCCCATCAAGTGCGGCGCGCGGCGGGAGTTTATGCGCTTTATTGCAGCAATTATTCCTGCGGGCCGGACAGTTTCAATCTGCATTTCGCCGCCTACGTGATGGAAGGCAAACCGTTTGCGATCATCGAAACGGACGGCCATTCCGGCGACGCCGGCACGCGGACGCGCGTGGAGGCGTTTCTCCATTGCGTCGAGGAAGACCGGGGCGTGGCGCAGGGTTCCAAACCTGCCGTGTCGCCGATTTCCCAATCGGTGGGATGCGGGACATCGTGCGCGCCGCAGGTTGAGAAACCTGCGACACAAAGCCGCGCCGGAGCCCGGCTGAACAATTTTGAATCCGTGCAATTCAGCGGATTGCAGCTGCATGATTTGCAAAAGAACAACGGCGCCGCCGAAAAGCTGCTGGTTCCTTACATCGGTCCCGCGTCGGAAACGGTGGCGGCGGTTTTCAACGGACTCGGTTTGGCGGCGGAAGCCCTGCCGCCGCCGGATGCGGAATCGTTGCGGCTGGGCCGGCGTTACACTTCCGGCAAGGAATGTCTGCCAATGCCGCTCACGCTTGGCTCCCTGCTGCAACGGCTGGAACGCGCCAGGGACGGCGAGCACTTCACTTATCTCATGCCCGGCACTGACGGCCCGTGCCGGTTCGGCGTCTATAATCTGCTCAACAACATCGTTCTCGAACGGCTCGGCTGGCGCGACCGCGTTCGCGTCTGGTCTCCGAAGGATTCCGGCTACTTCGACAACATGCCGCCGGGAACCGAGATGCTGATTTTCGCGGGCATCGCGGCGAGTGATTTCTTGTATCAGGCGAAACTGGACGTGCGCCCGGTGGAACGCACGCCCGGCCAGGCCGGGGGGATTTTCCAGCGGTATCGCAGTGAATTGTTGAAACGGCTCGAATCCGCGGCTCGCGGCAATCTGGCGCTGGGTCCGGCCCTGTGGCAGGCGCTCGGCGGCAATTTGTTTGGCGTGCGTGAATTGCTGGCGCGAGCCGGCGCGGCATTTGCCGCGATGCGCGGGCCCGGCGAATTGCCGCTCGTCGAACTGGCGGGGGAAATTTACGTGCGGACCGTTGAATTCAGCAACGATTTCCTGATTGAGAAACTCGAGGCGCGCGGCCTGCGGGTCCATCTGGCGCCGAAAATGGAATGGATTGATTACTGCGGCTATTATCAGCGGCAGAACACGGATCGCAGCCGTCTGGCCGGCCAATTCACCGCCCGCGTCCAGCGGCGGATTGAAAACGTCGCGTTCGCAGCCATTGCGCCGCGCCTGGGCTGGTCGTCGCCGCCGTCCACCGCGGAAATCCTTGCCACTGCCAGCCCGTATGTGAGCGACGCCCTGGCTGGCGAGGCGGTCTTGACCGTGGGCGCTCCGCTGCTGGAATGGCGTCACCGGCAGATTGACGCACTGGTCAACGTCGGCCCGCTTGAATGCATGCCGACAAAAATTGCCGAGGCTCAATTTCACCAAATCGCCGAGCGCGAGGGTTTGTTGAGTCTGACACTTCCGTTGAACGGCGACCCCGTCAGTGAGTCGGCGTTGGACAATTTTGCCTTCGAGGTTCACGCCCGTTTCCAACGCCGGCAACCTGGCACAAAGCGGGCCGATTGCAGCCTTCAATCCATCCCGGTGAGGTAAGACGCCCCGGACGCTGCGGCCGGCCGGACTTCAGCCCATCATTGCCAAAAGCAATGTTCCGGCAAGTTTTATCAATTAACACCCCCGCTCCGATCCCGGTTACTGTGGCAATGAAATGAAAACCACAATCACATTTATCAGTCTGCTTCCGGTGTTGTTATTGACGGGTTGCGTCGGCTTGGTTCCTCTGCCGCCGACCTACAATCAAACATACGGGCGGGTCATCGGGAAATCGCAAACACGATTCATCGTGGCCGGACAGACAACCCGGAACGAGGTGATTGTCAAACTGGGAGGCGAGTTTCGCGACTCGCCGCGCGTGGAAGCGCTGGCTTATTCGTGGGAGAAACCCGCCGCGGACATGGCTTGGTGGATATGTTCAACGGATGCCGGGGCAGGCGGACATTTTGAACGCAGCCACTGGCGGGCGTTTTTCGTGTCGTTTGGCGCCGGCGGGAAAGTCTGCCGGGCGGAGTTTGTCAGCCTTTCGCAGCGCAAATCACTGGATGAACACTTGGAGGACTGGGCGCAACGCCACGGCGCGGCAATAACACTGGCCGCCGCAAAATGAAAACCGCTTCAACAAGCATGAGATCGCCACCCAACATCGCCGCGCCGGTTTGCTCACAATTTGGCCGGGCGTTTGAGGGAGAAACAACACTCGGCCATCAACACGAAAAAGACCGCGTCGGCCACGCCGAACAATGCGCCGAAGGCGACGTGCGGCAGACTGCCCGCCGCCCAGTAATAAAATGCCGTCGCCGCGTAGGCCAGTTTGTAGAGCGTGCCGACGAGGATCAAATCCGCGTTCCCGCGCAGGTCGCCGCGCGAAATCAGCGCATAGGCGATGCCAATCACCAGCACGAACGCGCCGAGCAGCGTGACATAGCCGCCGAACGCCGGCAATTTGTCGCTGATGCCCAGCGCCGCGAAAACGCGCGCGGGGAAAAAGGTGAAGGTAAGGCCGAGAACGAGGTCGTAAAACGCGGCGATGGTGAAAAGCCCCCGATAATACTTTTCTTTGGCGGGTTTCATGGAATAAGTTTATGCTAAACCAACCTCAAAAAGCAAATGAAATCTAATCCAAATCTCATCCTCGCCTGGCTCTGGATTCTGCTCGGCTTCACCTCCGGCATGGTGCTGGGCATGTTCTTTCACGGCGAAAACTGGCTGGGCGGCTACGGCAGCTTCAAACGCCGGATGTATCGGCTCGGCCACATTTCCTTCTTCGGCCTCGGCGCGGTGAATTTGCTGTTCTGCCTGACGGTGCAAAACTTGCCGCTCGCCGGGCCGCTGATTCATTCCGCGTCGCTGGCCTTCATCGTCGGCGCGATCACGATGCCGGTTTGCTGCGTGGTGATGGCGCATTTTCCGAAGGCGCACCTGATTTTCGCCGTGCCGGTGGTGAGTCTGATCACCGGCGGAGTTTTAACCCTGCTGGTGGTCATCAAATTATGAATGCAAAAAAACGCATCGGCTTCATCGCCATGAGCGGCGTGCGCGCCCACAACGCCGAACTCACCCAACTCGGCCTCACGCTGCCCGGCTTTGTGGACCGGAACAAAATCATCGCGTCGCTGCCCAGCCTCGGCCTGCTCACGCTCGCCGGGCTGACGCCGGACCGGTTTGAAATCGCCTATCACGAAATCGCCGACCTGAAACAAACCACTGTTCCGGATGATTCTCAAGGTGGGGCGGGCAGTCCCCTGCCCGCCGCTGACACACAAACCCAAGACGGCGCGCACGGAGTGCCGCGCCCTACCTCATACGCCCTGGAACTGCCGACCGATTTCGACCTCGTCGCCATCAGCACCTTCACCGCGCAATTTTACGAGGCGTGCGACGTGGCGGATTTTTACCGGGCGTCCGGAATTCCCGTCGTCATGGGCGGCATCACCGTTTCGTCGTTGCGCGAGCAGGCCAAGGAGCATTGCACCAGCGTCGTCATTGGCGAGGGCGAATTGCTCTGGCCGGAATTGCTCGCCGATTTCGAGCGCGGCGAGCTGAAGCCGTTTTACACGACCAAGAAGGAATTTGATCTGGCCGACGCGCCGATGCCGCGCTTCGATTTGCTCGCGCCGCAAAAATACAACCGCCTCACCGTGCAGACCAGCCGCGGCTGCCCGCACCGCTGCGAATTCTGCGCCAGTTCCATTTTGCTGACGCCGCGTTACAAGGTGAAGCCGGTGGAAAAAGTCATCGCCGAAATCCGCGAAATCAAAAAAATCTGGCCCAAGCCGTTCATCGAGTTCGCCGACGACAACAGTTTTGTCCACCGCGAGCATTACAAAAAACTCCTGCGCGAACTGGCGAAGGAAAAACTCCGCTGGTTCACCGAGGCCGACGTGCGCGTGGCCGAAGACGACGAATTGCTCGGCCTCATGCGCGATTCCGGCTGCCAGCAGGTTCTGATCGGCCTGGAAAGTCCGCGCCGCACAAGCCTTGACGGCGTCGAGTTGAAATCGAACTGGAAATTGCGCCAGCAGGATTTTTACCGGGAAGCCATCGCGAAAATCCAGTCCTACGGCATCACCGTGAACGGCTGTTTCATCCTCGGCCTCGACGGCGACACGCCCGAAGTGTTCGACGACGTGCTGGATTTCGTGCGCGACTCCGGGCTTTACGAAGTGCAGGTGACGTTCATGACCGCGTTTCCCGGCACGCCGCTTTACGCGCGGCTGAAACGCGAAGGCCGCATCATCCGCGACAACGCCTGGGAACTTTGCACGCTGTTCGACATCAATTTTCAGCCGAAGAACATGAGCGTCGCCGAATTGCAAGGCGGTTTCCTGAAACTGGTGAAGCAGCTTTATTCCGCCGAAGAAACGCACGAACGCCGTGCGAAATTCAAGCGCATGTTGAAAACGTCGCCGCACTTTGGCCGCCGCGGCGCGGCAGGAGCAGGCGCTGGCGGCATGAAAACGAATTGAACATGGCAGTAATCCATTTCACAACGACAATTCAACCCGGAGAACAAATGAAACACGGCGACATCCAAAAACTCCACGACGCCGGCCTCATCACCGATGAGCAGCGCGACAAAATCATCGAGCACTTCAATCTGAAGGAGGACGGCGGCAACAAGTTCCTCGCCATCGTTTCCGTCATCGGCGCGGTGCTCATCACGGCGGGCATCATCCTGCTCATTTCCGCGCACTGGAACGAAATCCCGCGCGGCGTGAAAATCGCCGCCGGCATTGCGCTCATGCTCGGCGCGCACGCCGGCGGCTGGTGGTTGCGTGGACGTGGCGGAGACGCCTCGTCGCCGAACCTTTCTGCGCCGGGGGCGTCGCAGCCACGCGGCAAATACCGCAAGACCGGCGAGGCGCTGCATCTCATCGGCTCCGGCCTGTTCCTGGCGAACATCGCGCTCATCGGCCAGATTTACAACATCGTCTCGCGCCCGCCGAACGCCTTTCTGCTCTGGTGGATTGGCATCGCCGCGCTGCCGTGGCTGCTGCGCTCCAAGGCGCAGCACGTTTTGCTGCTGCTCGCCTTCGGCATCTGGTTCGGACTCGAAGTGAACGAGCGCAGCGGCTGGATTTACTGCGGCGACGACGAGCGGCAGATTCTGCTCTATTCGCTGCTGGGCCTGGTTTATCTCGGCGCGGGCTGGATGCTGCGGCGCGGCGCGTTCGCGGATTTCGCGCCGCGTCACCGAGAAGCTCGGCCTGCTCGCGTTCCTCGTCTTTTTCTTCCCGCTGACATGGAAGGACGGCTTCGATTGGCGAGAGCGGCGACATCAACAACTGGATTTTCCCCGCGCTCGGCCTGGTCGCGCTCATCCTGCTCGGCGCTCGGCCTGAAAAATCTCCGCGCGCTGACGGCGCAATGGCGCTGGACATGGTTCGCCGCGCTGTTCGGCATGATGCTGTTCATGGCGACGGTCTGGTTCGGCTTGTGGCAGACCGATTTTGACGGCGGCCCGCGCTATTATCATTGGGGCCAATCGTGGACCTACCTCGTTGCCACGCCTTGCGCTGTTTGTCTTCTGCCTGCTGCAAATCCAGGTCGGCTTGCAGGAGCGTTCGCGAATTCCTCGTCAACCTCGGCGTCGTGTTCATCGCGCTGGACATCATCGCCGCCTATTTCGGTTTGTTCGGCTCGATGGCGCGGACGGGCCTGATGTTTTTGATTTCGGGAATTTTCCTGATCGTCTTCGGCGTTTATCTCGAAAAGAAACGGCGCAAGCTGATGAAGCAAATCAAAACATCCAATCCCACGGAGGTGTTATGAAACTCAAACTCCTCATCCTCGTCCTCGCCCTGCAAACCGCCTGGTTGCTCGGCATGGTCGCCACGCAGGAATACGCGCTCGCCCACGGCAAGGCCATCCTGCTCGAAACGCAGCCCGTGGACCCGCGCGACCTGTTGAGCGGCGATTACCTGATGTTGCGCTACAAAATCAGCGACGTGCCGACGAACCTCTTTTCGCCGCCGGTGAAAAAGGATTTGCCCTACGGCACGAAAATCTTCGTCGCGCTCGCGCCGGGAACGAACCAGTTTTACGATCGTCACGCGCGCCAGCACCAACGAGTTCGCGCCGGCGGCGAACGAAGTTCTACTGCGCGGCCAAAGCGCCTACGCCTGGTGGAACGCGACCAATTCCATCCATGTCGAATACGGCATCGAACGTTATTACGTCGCCGAGGGCACCGGCAATCCAGCGCGGCAAGCTCACGGCGCGGGCCGTCGTGCCCGCGTCCGGCCACGCGAACCTCCAGCAGGTCTTCCTCGACGGCAAACCTTATGAACAGGCGATGAAAAATGCGGGGCAATAAACGACGGGTTTGCCGAATAATTTTCCACCGGTGCCGGACCTGCCGGCTTGGATTCCACGCTGTTTTCCCGCGCCGAAATCCGGTAATGATTATCTCGTGAGCGATTTTACGGTGATGCTGCAACAAATCGAACAGGGCGATGCCCGGGCGGCAAACCGGCTGCTGCCGCTGGTCTATGACGAACTGCGCCGGCTCGCCGCCATCAAAATGGCGCGCGAAAATCCCGGCCAGACGCTTCAGGCCACCGCTTTGGTCCACGAAGCCTGGCTGCGCCTCGGCGGCGATCAGCAGGCGTCGTGGCATAATCGCGCCCACTTTTTTGCCGCCGCCGCCGCCGCCATGCGCCGCATCCTGATTGACAATGCCCGGCGCAAAAACGCCGTGCGCCACGGCGGCCGGGCGGAGCGGGTGAACTTTGACCTCGACAACCTGGAACTGGCCGCCGGCATGGACAACGATCAACTGCTGGCGTTGCATGAAGCGTTGGATGCGCTGGCGGCACACGATGCCGTCAAGGCCGAACTGGTGAAGCTGCGTTTTTTTGCCGGACTGACGCTGGCCGAAGCCGCGAAAGTGCTCGATCTGTCCGAACCGACGGCGAAGCGTTACTGGGCTTACGCGCGGGCCTGGCTCTATCGGGAGATCAGGAAGAACGTTGAACACTGAACATCGAACGCCGAACGCCGATTAATTCACCGGCGACGTTGCTTTATCATTCGATGTTGGATGTTCGATGTTTCCATTCGACGCTACCTTCCCCTCGCCTGCGCCCGGCGCCGCACGTAGGCGAACGTGCCGAGCGCGGCCAGCAACCCGGCGAGCCCCAGGCCGACGATGAACGATTCGCGGTCCACGATGCGCAGTTCCACCAGCAGGTAGCTCCCCAGGCCACAGCCCGCCAGTCCGCCGACCAGCAGCCGCCAGCGCGAGCGGAACGGCGCGAGCACCATGAAGACCGCCGCCGCGGCGAGATACAGCCACACGTCCACGCGAACGTGCGCGTCATCGTCCCGGTGGCACATCGCGTTGGCGAACAGCGCGCTTAACACATGGACGATTGCCAGCACCTCCAGCAGTTTGCTCGTGCGCCGCAGATCGAGGCTCGGCGCGCGTTCCGTGAACAGCATCAGCAGCAAAAATCCGAGACCGTTCAACGCAATCGAAAATGCCTTCAATCGCTCCTCGTCAAAATACGGCCAGCGCGCGCCGTCCACGCCCATCATTTTCAGCGTCGGACCGTTGAGTGCAATGACATCCAGGCCAAGCACCAGCGTGAGCAGCGCCACCAGATGAAACGGCAGCGTCCAGCGCACGCGGCCTTTTCGCTCCAGCATGAGCGCCACGGGTTCCAGCGCCACCAGCGGCAGACACCACAACGCCATGATTTCCGGTTTCTTATCCAGCCAGTTGAACAGCAGCAGCAGGCAGACATAACTGGCGGCGCCCAGGGTGGCGGTGGTCCACGCGAAACCGGTCATCTTCAGCCGCCACAAGCCAAACACCGAAACCGCCAGCGCGGTGCAGGAGGCCGCGAGCACCTGTTGATTTGTAAATATGTCGGCAAACAATTGTTTCACCCCCGGCGGCGGCACCGCGAAGAAGTGAAGTTCCGCCAGCAGCGCCAGCATACAGGGCGCGATGGCCAGTGCCGCGCCGGCCAGAAACGTGGCCGCCGCCAGCGGCTCGCGTTCGCGGCGCGCGGCCTGGCCGGCCAGCAGGAGCATGGTCGTGAAAAAAGCCGGCAACATCCAGCGCCAGGGCGGCGCCAGATCGTCCCGCAGCATCCAGACCATCAGCACCGTGGCGACCACCGCCAGCCAGGTGGCGCAGGAAAGTATCGTCTGCAAGGGCGTGATGCGCCGGGCGTCAACAATCCAGTGGTCCTCGTCCGCGAGCAGCCGGCGGTGCACCACTTCCAGCGCGTCGCGTTCGTCGCGCGAAATGATGCTCTGGCTGGCCCAGGCGCGGGCCTGGCCGGAGTATTCGCTGATGCTGCGGCGGAGCAGGTCGTCATAAAGTTTCGGCTTGAGCCGGACCGGTTCTCCGACGAGGAAGCGGCCCAGATCCAGCGTGATTTCGGACGCCGTGGGACGGTTCGCGGGATCCCAGGCCAGGCAGGCGAGACAAATGGCCTGCAAATCTTCCGGCACACCCACGGCCACTTCGCGCAGAAACGGCGGCGTGGTCGTCGCGATGGCTTCCAGCGTCTGACCGGCGGTCTCGCCCGCAAACGGCGCCCGTCCGGTCAACACCTTGAACATCAAACTGCCGAACGAGAACACATCCGACGCCGTCGTGAGCGGCCGGCCGCGCACCTGCTCCGGCGAGGCATAAAGCGGTGTGCCTTCAAAACCGGCGACTTGACGGCCGGCTTCCTCCAGCGACAGCGCCAGGCCAAAATCCAAAATGCGCGGGCGCATGTCGGGGCCGACGATGACGTTGTCCGGCTTGAGATCGCGATGGATGAAACCGCGTTCGTGTGCGACCGAAAGGCCGCGCCCCACTTCGCGCAGCAGCCGCGCCTTTTGCTCAAAATTTAGTTCCGATGCGAAGCGGTCCAGCGGGAAGCCTTCCACCAGTTCCATCACGATGGCCGGCGGGTCGGCTTCGTCGAGCACGGAAAAAACCGTTACAATGGCCGGATCGCCCAGCGCCGCCGCCTTGCGCGCCTCGTCCAACACACGACGGCGAACGGCCTCGTCGGCGCGGCGGTGCAGCACCTTGACGGCCACGCGCCGGTTGAGTTTTTCATCGTGCGCGGCATAGACGGCGCCCAGACTGCCTTCTCCGAGTTTGCGTTCGATGCGAAAGCCGGGCAGGACTGGCGGCGGTTCCCCGCGGGCGGACTGCGGTTCGGTCCGGACGCGCCATTGCCGCACGCGCAGACCCGCTTCAATGCGCTCGCGGGTTTCCTGGCGGATGGCTTCCGGCAGCGTGCCAATAAAATCCTCTATCCGCCGCTCTGAATCGTTGTCTGCGTCGCGCAGGAAAACCCCGGCGTGGGCTGCCGCGTCAGTGGCCGTGGTGCGTTGATTTGAAGTTGCGCCCGCCGGTGAGGGAGGATTCACCTTTCGTTCGGGGCGTTCGCGCAAAAAATCACCCGCGGCGTCGTGCGCGCGGAGGAGGCTTTCCACCTCGCGCCGGAGCGCCGGGGCGTTGGCACATTCGCCGTCAAGCAGTTCGTCGCGGGCGGGGCCGGGAGGCAATTCAATGGCCCGGGCGAACACGTTTTCGGCGCTGGTAACAGGTTGGTTCATCGGGCGCGGATACCGGCATTGACTTTAACATCCGCGCCGGGTTCGGCCAGCGCAAAAAATAATTGATCCGTTTTGACCGATGATTCCGCTTGGGTCTTATGAAGGGCCGGCGGCGAAAGCCGGATGGAAAAACGAATTGCAAAAAATTAACCAAAGGATCTCTATGAAACGATGGACATGGATTGTTGCCGGATTATACACCGCACTGCTGCTGGTCATGACGGTGCCGGCTATTTTACTGGCGTTTGTGCCGCAAATCGGGGTTGGCGAGGCATTCAAAGCAATCGTGGTATGGCCCTATTGGTTGTGGCTGGCGATCATGTTCGCGAGCCAGGCCTCCTTGTTGTCGGTGCCGGTGCGCGTGGCCAGCCTCCGGCCCGTCACGCGTGGCCCCATCTGGCGGACGATCCTGGCCGGTGGCCTGATGGCGGGTGGTCTGGCAGTCGGAGCGTTTCTTTCCATTTACGAGTTTTTCGTTCGTGGCAAAGACCCTGGCAATTGGTTCGGTTGGGCGGCCCTCGCCCTGGGAGTCCTGACCTGGTTCGTCTGGGCGCTGGTGTTTTTTCGCATGAGCCGCAAAACGGAGCCGGCGGACATCGTCTCGCGCCAATGCCGGTTTCTGTTCAAAGGCAGCATCCTCGAATTATTGATTGCCGTGCCCACACACATCGTCGCGCGCTACCGGGATTATTGCTGCGCCGGGTTCATGACGTTCATTGGTTTGACCATGGGCGTTTCGGTGATGCTGTTCGCGTATGGGCCGGCGGTGTTCTTTCTCTTCGCCGAACGCTGGAAGCGGCTGCATCCGGCACGGGCGGATTGAATTGCTGTCAGCGAAATATCCGGCAGGAGAAATGCGATTTTGCGTGGTTCAACCTGCTGACGGCAATTGCCCGGGTCGCAGGTTTGGATTGTTTCCGGTATTCCATCAATCACTTTCGGGGTATGATTGCATGTGGTCAGGCATTTAAACCATTGTAAAATCCGAAACCGCGCGGTAACGAGCCGCGTCTGGTTAGGATATCGGTGAGTTCACTTGAACAAACCCGCCTTCACGCTGATTGAACTGCTCGTCGTCATCGCCATCATTGCGATTCTGGCGGCGCTGCTCATGCCCGCCTTGTCCCATGCCAAGCAGTCGGCGCAAGGCTCCATCTGCCTCAACAATGGCAAACAGTTGATGACCGCCATGCATCTTTACACGACCGACAACGACGATTTGTATCCGCCCAATCCCGACGATGGCAACACCACACCCGGTTACAATTGGTGCAGCGGCCAGGCGGGAATCGGCGGGCCGCAGGAATTCAATCCCGACGTTCTGCTCGACACGTCACGTTCATTGCTCATCGTCTATTTAGGCGGCAGCGCTAAGGTATTCCGATGTCCCGCCGACCTGCGCCAGGGGTTGTATCAGGGCGCCAACCCGTCGCTCACCGGCCAGATTGTTCCCGCCGCGCGCACGTTTTCCATGAACCAGGCCGTTGGCACCATTGATCCCGGTTTCGCCGCCGATTACAGCTCTCACAGCGGCGCGCCGAAACTGCCCGTCACCGGCCCCTGGCTGACCGGCGTGTGGCACCAAAACCTCCATAACAACCCGTGGCGCACGTTCAGCAAAATATCCGACGCCGGACCGCCCGGGCCGTCCGACCTCTGGGTGTTCATGGATGAAAACGCCAGCGGCTTGAACGACGCGGCCTTTGCCATGGAGATGGTCAATCCCAACTGGCTTGACGTCCCGGGAACCTATCACAATATCGGCTGCGGGTTTGCCTTTGCCGACGGACATTGCGAAACGCATCACTGGCTTTACCGGAGCGTGAAGCAGAAGGGTGACATCACCAATCCGAAGGATGAAGCGGACTGGGAGTGGATGGCCGCGCACACTTCAGCCCGGGCGAATTGAACCGGCTGGAAGAAGTTTCATTTTTAACGTGACGGCGGCGGGATTAAGTTGTCTATTTAGCGAAGCCATGCGTCAACCAACACCATTGGCCGCGGAAATCCCGCGCCTTGAATGAACACTTTGAGGTGACTATGCAAGCCTTGCACTCCGAAGCCCTTCAATCGTTTGTCCGCAGACTAAAATGGCTGTTCATGTTTCGGGCCGGAGTGCAGGGGGTAACGTTCTGGCTTTTCCTCTGGGGAGCGGCCGTTCTGGTCGTTAGGATTTCCAGCACAAGAGAAACCCCGTGGCTCGCGCTGGGTTTGCTGGGAGCCGTGCCGGCGGCATTTCTGGCGGGCGGGCTGGCCCGCAGACGGCTGCCCTCTTTTGAAAAACTCCGCGCCAACTATGACCGCCTGAATGCCTGCGGCGGCATCATCATGTCCGAGGAAACGGCGGACATGGGCGCATGGCAGGCGCGGTTGCCCGAATCCGCCGTCCCGAAATTTCACTGGCACAACGGTCGCGCGATGATGTTGCTGTCCGCGTCCGCATTGTTCGCGGCCACGACATTGCTGCTGCCGGAGCGGCTGGCGCATTTTGCCCGTCATCAGCCGCTGGAAATCGGCCAGATTGCGGACCAGTTGCAGGCGGAAGTTCAGGCGTTGCACGAGGAGAAGATCATCGAAGACAAAAAAACCGAGGACCTGCAAAAACAGCTTTCCCAAATCAAACAAGACTCCTCCGGCCTCGACCCGGACAAAACCTGGGAGGCGCTCGACCACATCAAGGAATCCGACAGCGACGCGGCCAGGCAGGCCGCGGAAGAGGCGCTGGCCAAGACGACGGCGCTGACGCAAGCCGAGACGCTGGCCAGGGCGATGGAACAGGCCGCAGATGCCGGCATGAGCGACGTCACCGCCGCGCAGTCGGCGCAAACCCTTGCGTCCTTGTTGAAGGGGGCCAAACTCGAAGACGGCCTGTTGAAAGGCCTGATTCCGCCGGAACTGCTGGGCGACCTCAAAGGTCTGAATAAGGAGGAGATGGAAAATCTCCTGAAGGCGCTGGAGTTCAACAAAAGTGCGTTGAGCGCAACGGTCGGCAAATTATCGGCACTCAAGCTGATTGATCCGGCAATGCTCGCCAAATGTAACGCCGCCGGCCAATGCAACAATCCCGGCGCGCTCGCGGACTATTTGTGCTCCTGCACAAACGGCTGCAATTCCGCCGCGCTCGCCGAGTGCATGCTTCTTGGCAAGGGCGGTCCCGGCGGCGGCGGGCCGGCCGCACCGATGACGTGGTCGGATGGCACGTCGGAGAATGACCTCAAATTCCAGGAACACGCGCTGCCGCCGGCGTCGAGTCTTTCCGACGCGTCGCTGGTGGGCGTCAGCCGCGCCGCGCCGGAATTGAGCGCCAACAATGTCGCGGTTGACCACGGTGCGTTGGACAATTCGGCGGCCGGCGGCGGTTCGGCGCATTCGCAGGTCATTTTGCCGGAGCAGCGGCAGGCGGTGCGGAACTATTTCAAACGCGATGAGAAGTGAAAAAAAGATTTCAGGTTTGCCGACCGAAGAGGATTTCGGCGGGAGTCTTGATGCAAAATCTGCTTGGAAAAATTTTGGCGGGCTTGATTTGAATTTGGCCTATGAACGTTTTTGCGAGAATCCTCATTCTTACCAAGAGGATTTCATGTTTATGGAAAAGACCGCATTTGAATTTTATTTTCCTGTGGTTGATCGCTTTTTAAGAGAAAACCATACCGAAGATGTGTTTGATGATTCTTTAGCTTGGATTCTTGGAGAGGCCATTTTCTTACAAATGGAATCTGCAATCAATTCAGAGTTGCTGGAGAAAATCGAAAACCTCACGAATTATATTCTTAATCATTTGTCGCAATATTCCCCGCTGCCGGTTGAGCAGGAGGAAATTGAAAGCACTTGGTTAAAAATTCGGCAACATATTGCCAAGCAAAAAAATCCTATTCTCGCGTCTTGATTTATGCCCGACACAATCCTGAAACCCGACGAACTGGCGCCCGCCGCCGGGCTTATCCGCAACACGCTCGAACAGCTCGACCGCATTTTGCTGGGGCGCAGCGAGCTTCACCGCCTCGTGCTCATTGGCATCTTGAGCCGCGGCCACGTGTTGCTGGAAGGCGTGCCCGGCCTTGGCAAGACCGCGCTCGTGCGCACCGTCGGTCAGATTCTCAAGCTCGACTTCAAACGCATCCAGTTCACGCCCGACCTCATGCCGGGTGACGTGCTGGGCACGCACATCCTGCAGGAAACCAGTTCCGGCAAACGCGAATTGGTTTTCCAGCCCGGCCCGGTGTTCACGAATATCCTGCTCGCCGACGAAATCAACCGCGCGTCGCCGAAAACGCAATCGGCCATGCTCGAAACGATGCAGGAAAATTCCGTGACGCTGCTCGGCACGACCCGCGCGCTGCCACAGCCGTTTTTCGTCCTGGCGAGCCAGAACCCGATTGAACTCGAAGGCACCTATCCCTTGCCGGAAGCGCAACTGGATCGTTTTCTGTTTCGCCTCCTGTTCGACAACGTGGACACGGTGGTTCTCGACAAAATCATTTCCGAACGACGCCGCGGCGAACTGCCCGCTCCATCGTGGCGGATGGAGCACGCTGAATTGGAAACTCTCTTTCAAACCATGAGTCGGATTTATCTGCCGCGGCCGGTTTCGCGTTACATCGCGCGGCTGGTTTCGGCCACGCATCCGGGCGCCAAGGAGGCCACCGAGCCGGTGAACCGCTACGTCAGCTACGGCGCGTCGCCGCGCGCAGCCATCGCCATCGCCGAGGCGTCGCGGGGCCACGCGCTCGTCGCCGGACGGCCCAGTGTCGGTTTCGAGGACGTGAAGGCCGTCGCGCAGCCGGTTTTGAACCACCGGCTGATTCTGAATTATCAGGCGCGCTTCGACCGGATGACCACGTCCAAGCTGGTGGCGGAGTTGCTGGGCCAGCTTGACGAAACCGGATTGAACCTGCCCAAGGACGTGGAATTGGCGGCGGCGTGAAGTGGGAATGAAGGAAGATCCAACATCGAACATTCAACGTCCAACATCCAATGTCAGACGGCCGGCGGCGGGCGGTTCATTGGATGTTCGAGGATGTTTGCTGGTTGTTGGATGTTTTCTTGCGTGCGCTTGCCGCGCGGACAACTTCGGCGACATCTCGGCCTCGGCGGACGCGATGTATTCGGGCGGCACATTCCACGGTTACGCCGAAATCCGGGTGACTCTGGAAAACCGGTCCCCCGGCAGTTCCCATCGGGTGACGATTGTTTATCCGGACAATTCCTATGGCGGTTACGGCAACAACATCAACCGCATTACCCGCACGGTGACGCTGGCGGCCGGCACACGCTCCGTGGTTTCGCTGCTCCAGCCGCCCCTTCCGATCAGCGGCGGCGGATCCATACGTGTGGAGGTGGACGACCGGCGCGAAGGCGAAATCCGCGCGCCCAATGCAAACAGCCATTGCAATAATTATTCTCCCGGCAACATGGCGGCGACCGCGTTTATCAGCCGCAGTCTGGATTTTGACGCGGTCTTGCACGTCTTTGACGCGGGAAACGGCGCGTTCACGGCGTCGAAAGCGGCCGGCCCGCCGGATGCAAGCGGCACGGGTTATCAACCCAACTGTTGGATGCCAGATACCCGGCGAGGCGTCCAGACTAACTGGCTGGAACTCGATTACCCCAAACCGGAGACGGTGGATCGAATTGTCATTTACAACACACAGTCGCCTTCCTCACCGGGTTTTGTTGAATTGATTGGCACCAACGGAACCAGCCTGGCAAAAAGTTCAATGACTTCGGGCAGAAGCAGCTACGGCGGATCCTCCTGGACGACGGAATTTTTGATTTCCACCACCGGAGAACCGGTGAAAACCGTCCGGTTGAATTTCGGCAAAACGCCTCCCTCCAGCATTTGCATTGACGCGGTGCAAATCTCCGGCCCGTCCGGCAGCCAGTGGGCATCCGATGCGCGGGCCAGCAGCGACAACAGCGCATCGGCGGGTTCCTACCTGCCGGGCCGAACGGGAGTGAGTTCTGTCGCGGGATTGCGGGCCGAAGCGCCGATCTCGGAATGGAGCGAAAACTGGCTGCCCTACACGCCGTTCGACGCCATCGCGCTCCGGGCGGGTGATTTGTCCTCCGCGTCGCCGGCGACCGCCTCCGCACTCTGGAGTTACCTGCAGGCGGGTGGGAATATAATTGTGTTCGGAGGCGGCACACTGCCGGAGACGTGGCGGTCCGGCCCCCAAAAACCTCTGCGCAATGGAATCGAATATGATCCGGGTTTGGGACACTGTTTTGTCTTCACGTCGGAGAATCCGTCGCAGCTCGACGCCACAACACTCAAAACGTTGCGGACCGCCTTGACCGACTCGGCGCGTTACTGGCAAAACCTGCCGCGAGACAGCGGCGCGGCGAACGCCGCCCTGCCGGTCGTTGAGAATCTGAAGATTCCCACCCGCGGCATCGTGCTCATCATGCTGCTGTTCATCATCGCCATCGGCCCGGTGAACATCATCCTCCTGAACCGCCGCAAACGCCGCACCTGGATGCTGTGGACGATTCCGGCCATTTCCTTTGCCACCACGCTGCTCGTGTTTGCCTACAGCCTGCTTCGCGAAGGCGTGACTCCTGACACGCGCATCGCCGGATTGACGGTGCTCGACCAGGCCGGCCATCACGCGACAACGGTTGGAGCAACGGGATTTTATTGTCCGCTCACGCCGAGCGGCGGGTTGCAATTTGATCCCGGGACGGAGGCGTCCCCGCTCGTCAGCATCGGCTACGGCGGCGGCAATAATTCCGGCGCGTCGCGCGAGATGGACTGGTCGCAATCCCAACACTTAAGCCGCGGCTGGGTTTCCGCGCGCGTCCCGGCGCTCTTTCACCTGCGAAAGTCCGAGACGCGCCGGGAGCGCCTGCAAATCATCACTGGCAATGGCCAGGTGCAGGTTGTCAACGGCCTCGGCGTGCCGATCAAATCGCTCTGGTATGCCGACGCCGGAATGAATTTCTACCAGGCCGGCAATATTCCCGCCGGACAAAAGACCGTGATGATCTTGTCGAAGCAATCGCGCGCGGAAAAATCGGGCGCGGAAGGTTTGTTGCGCGACATTGGTTTCGCGGCACACACGGATCCGCTTGGCATTGACGCGGGAAAATATCTGCTGCCAAACACCTACATTGCCGTGCTGGATGGAAATCCGTTCATCGAAAACGCGCTGGGTTCCGCCGCCAGCCCGAAGCGCACCAAAAGCTCCACGGTGGTGTTTGGAACCCTTGCCGCAGCCGATATCCAATGAAAGTCCAGGTCAAGAATCTGCGAAAAGAGTTTGGCAAGACGGTTGCCGTGGACAACGTCTCGTTCTCGTTCGGCTCCGGCCACGTTTTTGGTTTTGTCGGCCCGAACGGCGCGGGCAAAACCACGACCATGCGCATCATTTCCACCATCGAGGAGCCGACCGCCGGTGACGTGGCCATCAACGGCGTTTCCGTCTGCGAAGAGCCGGAACTCGCGCGCCGCGCCGTGGGATACGTGCCGGACACCCTGCCCGCGCACGCGGACATCACCGTTCACGAGTATCTGGATTTCTACGCGCGCGCCTACGGACTCAAGGGCAAAAAACGGACGCAGGCGGTCGGGGCCATTGAGGAATTCACCAATGTCTCCGGCATCCGTGAAAAACACCTCAAGGCGCTTTCAAAGGGGATGAAGCAGCGCGTCAGCCTCGGCCGCGCGCTCGTGCACGATCCCGACGTGCTTGTGCTCGACGAGCCGGCCGCCGGCCTCGACCCTCGCGCGCGGGTGGAACTGCGCGAATTGCTCGTGCTGCTGGCCGAGCGGAAAAAGGCGATCCTCATCAGTTCGCACATCCTCACCGAACTGACGGAAATCTGCAACGGCGTGGTCATCATTGAGCGGGGAAAAATTCTGGAAACCGGCACGATTGACGAGGTGTTGAAAAAAAGCGCGCCGCGCCGCACCGTCAGCGTGCGCCTGCTCGACGGTCAGGGCGTGCAACTGATCAAGGAGCTTCTTCAAATGCCGTTCGTCGAGAACGCGCGGGATGTTGCCAACGAAATCCATTTTGAGATGACCGGCGACGAATCCGCCGCGTGCGACATCCTTGGACGGTTGGTCGCCGGGGGATACAAGGTGACTGAATTCCGCCAGACAAAGGCAAACCTGGAGGACATCTTCATGAATATCACGAAAGGAGGCGTGCAATGAACCCATCCGGCGAAACATTCAACATTCAACAATCAACGCCGAACATCGAAGGAAACGGCTGCGCCGCGGCTTTTCCGGTTGAATGTAGGGCGTTGATTGTTGAATGTTCGATGTTTCCCCGAATTCCTCCGCCATGAACGCAAGACTTTCCAGCCTCAAATCCCACTTCGCCAACTGGCGCCATTGGGAGTTGAATCCCATCGTCATCAAGGAACTGCGGCAGGCCGTCCGCAGTTGGGCGGTCACGGGCATGTTGCTGCTTTTCCTGACCGTGCTGTTCATCGCGTCAGTGTCTTTCCTCGTTTCGCAAAGTATTAATGTGAACGCGAATTTGGGATTGGGCAGCTCGATGTTTTCGACGTTCGCGACCATTCTGGGCGGCGCGAGCATCTTCTTCATTCCGCTTTATGTCGGAGTCCGCCTGGCGGTGGAACGGCAGGAAAACAACCCCGATCTGCTCTACGTCACCACGCTGTCTCCCGCCCGCATCATCCGCGGGAAATTCTACTGCGGCGCCTACATGACCCTGCTGTTCTTCAGCGCGGTCATGCCGTTCATGGCGTTTGCCAACCTGTTGCGCGGGGTGGATTTACCGACGGAATTCTTCATTTTATGTTTCCTGTTCCTCGTGGTGTGTGCGACGAACATGATTTCCATTTTTCTGGCGTGCATCCCGGCAAGTCGGCCCTTCAAAATTCTCCTGGCTCTCGGCGGGTGTTTCGTCTCGTTTTGGATCATCGGCGCGCTGGTGGAGCTTTCGTATGAAATGCTGCGGTCCGGCGTCGGCACAATGATGGCAGGGCGTGATTTTTGGATCGGCACTGTCACCGTCCTCGGCATCGGCGCGGCGGTCCTTGGCTTGTTTTACATCCTGTCGGTGGCGCTCATTTCGCCGGCGTCGGCCAACCGCGCGCTGCCGGTCCGCATCTACATCACCCTCATATGGCTGCTGGGATTGATCTTGTGCGTCGGCTGGGTGGTGCAGACGGGAGAGGGCGCCTTGATGTTTGCGTGGCTGTATCCAACCTTCGCCCTGATGATGTTGGCGTTGCTGGTGACCGTCAGTAATTCCGACCAGATCAGCCTGCGTGTTCGATGGCGCATCCCTATTTCCGGGTTCCGGCGCATTTTTGCGTTTGTCTTTTTCAACGGGGCGGCGGGCGGTCTCATCTGGATTGGAATCATCCTGGTCCTGACAGGCTTCGCAACCCGGACAGTCATGGACCGGTTCCCGTCAACCGCGTCCGTGGCGTCCTTCGAGGTCGGACCATGGTTCATCACCATATCCGCGTATGCCTTTGCTTATGCGCTGTCCGCGCTGTTCATCCACCGGCAATTTCTGCCAAAGCGCCCGCCGAAACTTGCGGGCCTGATTGCGATTCTCATCCCCAGCATGATGGCTCTGGTGCCCAGCGCCGTGATGTTTTTTCTAAACCGTCTCTCATGGAATTCCCTTGAAGGCCTGCAGCTCGGCAACGTCTTCAACCTGCTGGCCCTTCGCGAGGATTATCAGCGCGATTTCCACATGTATTTCGCCGGCGCCTGGCTGATGGTCATGGTGGGGCTCAATGCCAGATGGTTTTTAAGACAGGTGAACAATTTTCATCCTCCCATCCGCGTCGTGCCCGGCAATTCACCGCCCATTTTGAAATAAGTTTATCCCATGGATTCCGTCCTCCGACAGGCCCTGCGCGACGGCGAACAGCTCGGCGCCCGCTACGCGCTCCAGATCCCGCAAGTCGCCGCCAGCGGCTGGACCGGCTCGCGTTCGGGACGGCGCGCCGGCAGCTCGATTGATTTTCAGGACTACCGCGAATACCAGCCCGGCGACGACCTGCGCTTCATTGACTGGGGCATTTACGCGCGCACCGACCGGCTCACGGTGAAATTGTTCCGCGAAGAAGTCACGCCGCACCTGGATTTGATCCTCGACGGCTCGCGCTCGATGAATCTGGAAAACACGGCGAAGTCAAATGCCGTTGCCCGCCTTGCCGCGCTGCTCGCCACTTCCGCCGCCAACGCCCAATGCACCCAGGCCGTCTGGCTTTCCGGCGAAGGCTTCCAGCGGCTCCCGAACGACGCGCTTCCGCCGTCCGCGTGGGACAAACTTGAACTGGACAGCCGGCGGACACCGGAACAATCTCTTGCAATCCTTCCGCCCAAATTCCGCCGGCTCGGCGTGCGGGTGCTCGTCAGCGATTTGCTCTGGCCCGGAGAGCCGCTCGCACTGTTGCGCCGCCTGCGGGACGGCGCGGCGGCTTTGTTTGTCATTCAATTGCTGGGCGCGTGAGGATGCAAGCCCGCCGGAGCACGGCAACCTGCGAGTCGTGGACAGTGAAACCGGCGACGAGAGCGAAATCTACATTGATTCGAGCGTGGCCCGGCAATACGCCGAAAATCTCGCGCAATTGCAGCAGGCGTGGAACGACGCCTGCCGCCAGTGCGGAGCACAGATGACCACGATTGTCGCCGAAGACTTGGAAAAATCGCTGGATGAATTGCAGGCAATTCAACTGCTGACACCCATTTGAAGCAATGAAGAAACATTCAACATTCAACATTCAACGCCGGAAATCCAATGAGCCGCGGGTGGCACAGGCCTCCGGCCTGTGGTTTCGGGCGTCGCGCCCGAAACCGTTGGCGGGCGAACGACTGTTCCACCCTTGTCCGTCCGCCAGGTGTTTAGCTCTCGCGACAAAATTCGGCGTGACGCCGAATTTAACGGGCGCGACGCCCGTTCCACCCGCCGCATTGGATGTTGAATGTTCGCTGTTGAATGTTGAATGTTTTCCGTCTGAATGATTCCGTTCCTCACTTATCCGCTCGCCCTGATCGCGCTCGCCACCGTGCCGGCGCTCGCAGCGATTTATATTTTGCGGAATCGCTTTCGCCGCCGCACCGTTTCCAGTCTGGTTTTGTGGCGCTTTCATGTCCAATCCAAATCCGGAGGCGCGAAAATCCACCGGCTGCAACTGCCGCTGCTGTTCTTTCTGGAACTTCTCGCGCTCCTATTGCTCGCCGCCGCCGCCGCCGGACCGCGCTGGAAACTGCCGCAATCCACGCGCCCGCTCATCGTCGTTCTCGATGATTCCTTTTCCATGCGCGCCGTGAGCGGCGGCAGTTCCGCGCGGGACCGCGCCCGGGCTTTTCTCGAAAAACTGTTCAGCGCCCAGCCGCCGCCCTCCACAAAGCTCATCCTGGCGGGAACGGAAGTCCATTCGCTCGGGTCGGCGGTCAAAAGCGGATCGCAGGTGGACGAACTGCTGCGCCAGTGGAACTGCTGGTCGCCGGATGCGGCGCTGGATCCCGCCATCACCCTCGCCGCCGAACTGGGCCGGCAACAGGCGAATATTCTGGTTCTGACCGACCACAAGCCCGCGCTGGAAAAAATTTCCAACAACCGCCTGGAATGGCACGCCTTCGGCGAGCCGTCGGACAATTTCGCCATCGTCAACGCGTCGCGAACGGCGTTTGGCGATCAGGACCGCTGCCTGCTGGAAGTCGCCAACTTTTCCAGCGAGGCGCGCGCGACAAAACTCCTGGTTCAGGCCGGCTCAAACACGGTGCAGAGTTCGCCGGTCTCGCCCGGCGCGCGCGGGAGCGAGCGGTTCGTTTTCAACATTCCGGCGTCCGCGCCGGAATTGCGTGTTACGCTCGCCGCCGACGCGCTGGACGTGGACAACGGAGCGCAATTGCTGCCGCCCTTGCGCAAACGCGTCCGGGTGCAGGTCGCCCTGGCCGATGAAAATTTGAGCGCGCTCGCCAATCGCACGCTGGACGCGACCGGATTGCGCGCCGCCATCTCGCAGGATCCCGAACTCGTCATCCACGAAACAGACGCGCCCGCCGGCAGCAATTCATGGACCCTGCGCTGGACGGCATCCGGCGGGACCAACGCGTTCACCGGTCCTTTTGTAGTGGACACTTCGCATCCGCTCGCAAGGGGCGTTGCGCTCGAAGGGGTCGTCTGGGCTGGCGCGGCGGCCACCAATTCGCCCGGTGACGTGCCGGTGGTTCTCGCCGGAAACACGCCGCTGCTGTCCGCGCGCGAAGACGTGTTTGGCCGCCGTCACCTCACGTTGAATTTCAACCCCGAACTGTCCACGCTGCAAAACACGCCGGACTGGCCGGTTTTATTTTGGAATCTTCTCCAATGGCGCGCCGCCGAAACGCCCGGCCTCAAGGAAAGCAACGCGCGCCTCGGCGAGGAGGTGATTCTCAAAACCGCGGGCGAATCCGTGAATGTCCGGCAGCCGGATGGAACTCTGAAAATTTTCCCCAAAACCGGCGGCGAACTCGCCATTGAAACGCCGGTCCCGGGCATTTACTCCGTCGCGCTGGGATCGTCCACAAACTCTTTTGCGGTGAATCCGCTCGCCGCCGATGAATCCGATTTGTCGGCGTGCGCCAGCGGGCACTGGGGCGCGTGGGGCGAAGCCGCCGAGGTCCGGCTGGAGGAAGCTTCCACCGTCTGGATTTTCGGGCTGCTGGCGCTGGCGTTGCTGGCGGCGCATTTGTATCTGGTGGCAGCGGCGAAAGGATCGAAATAAAAATGAAGAAACATTCAACTTTCACCATTCAACGCTCAACACCCAATGCTTGCACGACAGAAGCGTCTTCCCTTCGATGTTCGATATTTCCCAATCCGCAATGCTGACCCTCTTCCAACCCGTCTGGCTCCTGCTGCTGGTCCCGATGGCGGCGGCCTGGTTTGCGTGGCCGCTGCCGAATCGCGGCCTGCAAATGTTGCGGGCGTTTGTGTTGGTCTTCGTCGTTCTGGCGCTGGCGCAGCTTGCCGTCAAATTGCCGGACCGCTCCGGCACCGTCATCGTCGTCGCCGACCGCAGCGAATCCATGCCCCCAAAATCCGATGCCTCCGAGAAGGAAATCATCGGCCTGCTGCACAAGGCGATGGGGCCGCGCGACCAGCTTGGCGTGGTTTCGTTTGGACGCGAAGCCGTCGTTGAACAATCTCCCGGGCGCGGCGAATTCGCCGGGTTCACCGGACAGGTCGGCGCGGATCATTCGAGCTTGAACGACGCCGTTGAATCCGCGTTGGCGCTGATTCCGCCGGATGGCGGCGGACGCATTCTGGTCCTGTCCGATGGCAAATGGACGGGCAAAGACCCCGCCGCCGCCGCCGCGCGCGCCGCCGGTCGCGGGGTGGCGGTGGATTACCGGTTGATCACGCGCCCGCAGGTCAACGACGTGGCCATTCAAAGTTTTCTCACCCCGCAGTCGGTGTTGCCCGGTCAGGCGTTTGTGTTGAGCGCGTGGGTTCAGTCGCCGGCGGACCAGGAAATTCAATACCAGCTCCGGCGCGGCGATGATATCATTTCATCCGGCAGCAAGCCGGTTTCCGCCGGACTGTCGCGGCTGATGTTCCGCGACCGCGCAACGTCGGCGGGCGTCAATGAATACACCGTCACGATTCAGGGGCCGAAGGATGATCCGATACCTGAAAACAATTCCGCGCGGGCGCTGGTCGGTGTGGAAGGCTCGCGACCGGTGCTGGTGGTTTCGGCGGCGGGCGAAAATTCGGGCCTCGTGAAGCTGCTGCGGGCGGGCCACGTCGAGGTCTCGGGCCGGACAGCCGTGCAATGCCGGTGGTCGCTCGAAGAACTTTCCCAATTCTCCGCCGTGCTGATCGAAAACGTCCCCGCGGGCGACATCGGCATGAGCGGCATGGAAACGATTGCGTCCTGGGTCGAGGAAACGGGCAGCGGACTGGCGATGACCGGCGGGCAGAAGTCCTACGGACCGGGCGGCTACTTCAAGTCGCCGCTGGAGCGCGTCATGCCGGTCTCGATGGAAATGCGCCGCGAACACCGCAAGTTGAGCGTCGCGGTCGTCGTCGCGCTGGACCGTTCGGGCAGCATGGCGATGCCGGCGGGCGGCGGGCAGAAAAAAATTGACCTCGCCGACCTGGGCACGGTGCAGGTGCTGGATTTGCTGTCGCCGATGGACGAAATCGGCGTGTTCGCCGTGGATACGACGCCGCATGAAATCGTGCCGCTGGACACGGTCGAACACAACCAGGCCTATCGCGGAAAAATTCTGGCGATTGATTCGATGGGCGGCGGCATTTACATCTATGAAGCGCTCGTGGCTTCGGCGCGGATGATTTCCACCGCAAAGGCGCAGACGAAACACATCATCCTGTTCGCCGACGCCTCGGATTCCGAGCAGTCCATGCACTACGAGGACATCGTGGACAAGCTTCGCCGGGCCGATGTCACCGTCAGCGTCGTTGGCCTCGGCACGGACCACGACGTGGACGCGAATTTGCTCAAGGACATCGCGCGGCGCGGCGGCGGCGATTGTTATTTCAGCGACAACCCGGATGAAATTCCGCGCATCTTCGCGCAGGACACCTTCACCATCGCTCGCAGCACGTTCGTGGATCAACCGACGCCGTTCTCGGTTACGGCGGGATATTCATTGCTCGGCGCGCCGCCGGCCTCCGCGCCGCCGCCGTTGGGCGGCTACAATTTGTGCTACCTCCGCCCGCGGGCGAATCTCGCCGCCGTGACGGGCGATGAATACCAGGCGCCGGTAGTGGCATCGTGGAACGCGGGCAATGGCCGCGTGCTCTGTTTCCTGGGCGAGGCGGATGGAAAATTCAGCGGCGACTTTGCGAGGTGGAACCAGGCCGGGGAATTTTACTCCACCGTCGCGCGCTGGGTTGCCGGCAAACGCCAGCCGCTGCCGGACGACATGCTGTTGACGCAGGAAATTCGCGACGGCACCTGCTTTGTGCAACTTCACCTGGATCCGGCGCGCAAGGCCGAACCGTTCTCCGCGTTGCCGCGGGTGCGGATTTTGCACGGTTTGCCCGGCGCCACGCCGGGGAAGGAATCGGACACGCTGCAATGGAAGAACGCCGACCTGTTGGAATCGGCCATTCCGGTTGCCGGCCGCGAAACAGTTTTGAACACGGTGGAAATTTCCGGCCAGCAGCCGGTCACCCTGCCGCCGGTGTGTCTGCCCTATTCGCCGGAGTTTGCCCCCGACCAGCCCAATCGCGGCGAATCGGCGCTCGCCCGCATTGCCGTCACGACCGGCGGCAGGGAGCGCGCCGAGATTCCAAAAGTCTGGAGCGAACTGCCGCTCGTTTCGCGCTACGTTGAACTCGCGCCGTGGCTGCTCGTGACGGCGGCGATTCTGTTCCTGCTGGAAATTTTTGAGCGGCGCACGGGCTGGGTCTCCCGATTTTTCCTGCGCAAAACCATGGTTGCGGATGCTGAAACAAACGAGCCGGGTCCGTCGAGCATTGCATCCGCAAAACTGCGTCGCTTTATATTGTTTCCAAAAATCTTCCGCCGTGGGAATTCCCGTTCACCGGCCAAAACGCCAACCGGCGCGCCGGCATCGCAGCCGGCAATTGAATCAAAGCCCTTGCCGGTCGGGACAAAAGAAATGGAATCCACCACGCTCGATGCCTTGCGCAAGGCGCGCAACCGCGCCTCCCGCCGTTCGGACAAGGAAATGTAACGAAAGCGGCGAATCGCGTTCAGGGAAAAGAAAAGCCCGGCTTGCGGCTGCGGTGCTGGACTTGTCTGGTGCCGGCGGAGGGGGTCGAACCCACACATCCTTACGGATACCAGATTTTGAGTCTGGCGCGTCTGCCAATTCCGCCACACCGGCAACCAATTCAGGCCGGACAATACAAGAAAGCCTCGCGCCGGCGCAAGTTCTCAATTCGAGTCCCGGTCTTCCAGTTCTGAATCGCCGCGCGGCGGAAATGCTACATGAAATTGACAAATCAATGTGTTAAGGATAGTTTATGCGACTGAAAATATGAGGTCCGCGCATCATCCGCGTTTCGTTTTGAAAATCACGTTTCCCGCGTTTTTTTCACCGGCGTCCGTCATCGAATCAGCCACGAACCTCCTGGCGCGCGGCATCAGGCTCCTGTTGGCTGTGAACGCCCCCGTCAAAATGGCAGCGTGCCTGAGCCTGTTTGCCGCGTGTGTTCCCTCCGCGGTTGACGCGGGGATTGCGACCAAACAGGCAACGGGAACCGACCTCACCGGAAATGTCGCGGGCGTCTGGTCGGGCGGGGCTGGCGCCAACGGCTCGCCGGCCTCATCTGACGTTGCCTGGTGGACAAGCACGTCGCTGGGGCCGGGGTTGACACTGGGAACCTCCAAGACTTGGGCCGGCATTTCCGTGTCGGGTGCGACGGCTGACATCGGCATCTCGGGCGCGGGCACATTGACGGTGGGTGCGATCGGTCTTACCAACGTCAACATGAGCATTGGCAATCCCATTGTCTTGAGCGGGAACCCCACTTGGAGCATTGGCACTTCCGGAAAGACCTTGACGGTATCGGGTGCAATTTCCGGATCAGGACAGGCGCTGACTTTGGATGGCGCGGGCGCGTTTCTGCTTTCCGGCGCAAATTCCTACAACCAGGGGACCACAATCAACGGGGGCTTTGTTGCCTTCCGAAACAACACTTCCGGCGGGGCAAATTTCACCATCAATAATGGGGCGACATTGGAATTCACCAACGCGTTATCACAACAAATTCAAGGCGGCACAATCAGCGGGACCGGCACTCTTCTCAAACAAGCCCCTTCCGGTGCGCTGACCACCGCCACCGTATTGATGCTGGGTGGAAACGGCAAGCCGGAGAACATCGCGCTGACCGGCGGGCTGATTGATGTGGAAGGCGGGACGTTGCGCAATGAATACAGCAACAAAAATTGGACCAACAACCTGGCGTCCATGTATGTCGCCGCCGGCGCAATGTTTGACGTTTGGGATGGATATGCCCAAGTGGATGCCCTGAACGGCTACGGCACCATCAACAAAGGCTGGAACGTGGACTGCAACTTTGTCATGGGCGTGAACAATGGAAGCGGCACCTTCAACGGGAATATTTTAAACAACTATACGTATTCGGGTTATGGCAGCGCAGGTGGCAGCTTGAGCATTATCAAGGCCGGCTCCGGCGCGCAAACCCTGACGGGCACCAACACTTGGTCCGGCAGCACAACGATCAGCAATGGCGCGCTCGTCTTGGGTGGCGCCGGTTTGCTGGGCGGCGGCGCTTATGCTGGCACCATCATCAACAATGGCATTTTCAACTATGCCAGTTCGGCCAGTCAGACCCTGTCCGGCGTCATCTCCGGCGCGGGTTCTTTTGTTGTGAGCGGGTCCGGCACACTGATGCTTGACGGCGCGAACATCTATGCCGGCGCCACCACCATCACCGCCGGCACGCTGGGTGGCAATGGCGTCATCAGCGGCGCGGTCACCAACGCCGCCGGTGGCACATTGCAGCCCGGCCTCGGCAACGGCGACACCTCGACGCTTACGGTGGGCGGCAACGTCTTTCTCGCGGGCACAAACAGTTTCGCGCTCAATCGCGCCAACGCGCAAAACGCCAGTCGCCTTTCGGTCTCCGGCGCGGTCACGCTCGGCGGCACGCTCACGGTGACGAACGCCGGCGACCCTTTGCAGGCGGGAGACAGTTTTGTGCTCTTCAACGCCTCCGGTTACACCGGCAGTTTCAGTGCGACGACGCTGCCGGCGCTTGACTTCGGCCTCGTTTGGTCGAATACGATCGCGATGAATGGCATCCTCTCCGTGTTTTCCACCCTGCCGCCGACGAAAGCCGTAGTGACGAATCTGCCCGCGTCGCACATTTTTGCCACGTCCGCGACTTTGGGCGGGCAGGTGCTTTCCACCGGCGGCCAGGCGCCGAATGTCTGGATCTACTATGGCCCGAATGACGGCGGCGCGAATGCGGCAGCCTGGTCCAACAACATCGCCCTGGGCGTGAAGAACAACGGCGCGTTCAGCGCCCTCGCCGCCGGGCTGGCGACCAACACGACGTATTATTTCACCGCGTTCGCGTCAAACGCATCTGGTGTCTCGTGGGCTTCGCCATCGTTCGGTTTCACCACGCCGGCTGCAAACCCTTCCGCGATGCGCGTTTCAATGCTGACCTATCACAACGACAACACGCGCCAGGGCCAGAACACGAACGAAACCCTGCTCACGCCGGCAAACGTGAACACGAACACGTTCGGGAAATTGTTCTCGTATAACAATCTGGACGGCTACATTTTCACGCAGCCGCTGATTCTGACGAACGTGACGGTCCCCGGCCTGGGCGTGCATAACGTCGTCATCGTCGCGACGGAGAATGACACGGTCTATGCCTTCGATGCGGACAGCAATTCCGGCGTGACCGGCGGCTTGCTCTGGTCAAAGAGCCTCGGCATTGCTTCGACGAACTCGGTCAGCCCCTACGGCTCGCGCTACGGCACCTATTCCAACATCCCGAACGAGGTGGGCGCCACCGGCACGCCGGTGATTGATCCGGCCACCGGCACGTTGTATGTGAACGGGTTCACCCGCGAAGTCGTGCCCGGCGTTTCCACCAATTACGTCCATCGCATCCACGCGCTCGATGTGGCAACCGGCGACGAACGTTCCTACAGCCCCGTGGTTGTGGCCGGTTCCGTGCCCGGCACCGGCATGGACAGCAGCAACGGAGTCGTGACGTTCAACCCCGTGCAGGAGAACCAGCGCCCCGCGCTCACGCTGGCGGGCGGAACACTTTATGTCGCCTACACGAGCTACGCGGACACCGACCCGTATCACGGCTGGATCTTTGGTTACAACGCGACGAACCTGACGCTGCAACCGAACGGCATATTCAACACCACCCCCAACGCCACGATCGGCGCCTTCGGCACGCACGCCGCGGAAGGCGGAATCTGGCAGGGCGGAGGCGGGCTGTGCGTGGACACGAACAACAACCTTTATCTCGAAACCGGCAACGGTTCGTTCAGCGCCAATACGAACGGCGGCGACTACGCGGATTCATTCATGAAAATTTCGACGACGGATGGCTTCGCGGTGGCGGACTACTTCACCCCTTACGACCAGTCCAACCGTGCCTCGTTGGACATTGACCTCGGCTCGGCCGGCCCGATCCTGCTGCCCGATTCAGCCGGCAGCGCGGCGCATCCGCACCTGCTCGCCGGCCTCGACAAGGGCGGCAAGGCGTTTGTGCTGGATCGCGACACGCTGGCGTCGCCACATTACCAGACCACCGACGACAGCCAGATTGTGCAATGGTTCACCAATTCAGCCACCGGCGGCGGTTTCTTCAGTCCGCCCGCGTATTTCAACGGCATGATTTACATCCAGCCGAGCGCCGGAACAGGCTCGGGGAAGATGCAGCAGTTCAGCATTGCCAATGCCATGGTCAACAATACCACCGCCAACAACATCGCACCCTTTGCAACGGCACAGCCGTCCGTCGGCAGTGTCAACGGCGGGCCGGTCGTGTCCGCCAACGGCACGAACGACGGCGTTGTCTGGATAATCAACGCCAACGGGGGGAGCACCGGCCAGGCCGCTGTGCTCTATGCATTCAACGCCACGAACATCTCGCAGACGCTCTACAGCTCCAGCCAGCTCGCCGCGCGCGACAATCCCGGCCACGGCGTGAAGTTCACCACGCCCACCGTCGCCGGTGGCAAGGTGTATGTGCCCGCGCAATACACGCTCTCCGTCTATGGCGTTCAGGTCTTCCTCGACGCGCCGATCATTTCACCGAACGGCGCCAGCTTCACGAACGCCATCGCCATCACCCTGTCCGACGCCAGCGCGGGCGTTTCGATTTACTACACGCTCGACGGCACGGCGCCCACGGCCAATTCCACGCTTTACTCCGGCCCGTTCATGCTTACGAGCAACGCCGTCGTCCAGGCCATCGCCATCGCTCCCGGCGCGGTCAGCAGCGCGGTGGCGGGAGCGTCATTCATCAACAGCGCCGCGCCCGGAACCGGCGCCGGCCTCTATGCGGAATATTTTGCGAACGCCTCCAGCGCCAGCCCGTTCAGCGGCCCGCCCGTGCTGGTGATGACGAATCCAACGGTCAATTTTTCCTCGGCCGCGAACTGGCCGGGCGCGCCCGTCGGCAGCAACAATTTTGCCGTGCGCTGGACCGGCTCGGTGCAGCCGCAGTTCACGGAAAATTATTCCTTCATCACCACGGCGGACGACGGCGTGCGGCTCTTCATCAATGGACAACTGTTGATTGATGACTGGATGGACAAGACGAACGCAACGTCCCGGACGAATTCGATTTCGCTCGTCGCGCAACAGCTTTACACGATCGAGCTGGATTACTACCAGCATACCAACAATGCGAGCGTGACGCTCTCGTGGAGCAGCCCTTCGACGCCGTTCAATGTCGTGCCGCAGTTGCAATTGTATCCGTTCACGAACCCGCCGCCGTCGGTCGTCCTGACCGCGCCCTTGGACGGGGCGGGTTACACCGCGAGCGCGAGCGTGACCATCAGCGCCGACGCGGATGCGCCTTACAATCCCATCAGCACGGTGGATTTTTATGCAAACAATGTTTTGCTAGGCAGCGTGACGAACCTGCCTTACACGATCACGGCCACCGGCCTCGGCGCCGGCAATTACGCGCTCGCCGCGGTGGCGACGGATGGGAGCGGCTTGAGCAGCACGTCGGCGGTGGTCAACGTCACCGTGAACTCCGGCAGCGGCCAGCCCTACGGCCTGACCGCAAGCCCCGTCGTTCCCGCGTTTTTCAACATGCCGACGACCTTCGGCGGTTCGCTGCCCGCGCAACTTTCACTCACCGGCATTTTCAGCAACACTCCGGCCATGACGCCGGTGGACGGATTGATCCCCTACACGCCGAACACGCCGCTGTGGTCGGATGGCGCGGTGAAGATCCGTTACCTCGCCGTGCCAAACGACGGCGGCGCCATCACGCCCGGTGAGCAAATTGGCTTTGCCCCGACCGGCTCATGGTCGTTCCCCGCCGGCACGGTGTTTGTCAAGACGTTCGAACTGAACACCGACACCTCAAACCCGAACGTGCTGCGCCGGCTCGAAACCCGCCTGCTCGTCCGCGACATCAACGGCCAGGTTTATGGCGTCACCTACAAATGGCGGCCGGACAACAGCGATGCCGACCTGCTGCCCAGCGGCCTGACCGAGAACATCACCATCACCAACGCCGGCGGCACGGCCACGCAGTCATGGTATTATCCGAGTCCCTCGGACTGCCTCATCTGCCATACACCCGTGGCGAACTATGTTCTCGGCGTCAACACACGGCAGTTGAACCGCGACCAGGCCTACGCCGCCACCGGGGTGACCGACAACGAGCTGCGCGCTTTGAACCATGCGGGTTTGCTCAATCCCGCGTTTGACGAGGGCGGCATCACCAATTTTTCCAGATTGTCCGCGCTGACGAACCTCGCCGCGTCGCTCGAGGAACGCTCGCGTTCGTATTTCGACGCGAACTGCGCCCAGTGCCACCAGCCCGGCGGCACCGGCCCCACGTTTGACGCGCGCTACGACACGCTGCTGGCCGGCCAGAACCTCATCAACGGCGGGCTGGATGCGAACGGCTTTGCCATGATTGTGCCCCACGACATCTGGCGCTCGGAGATTCCCCCGCGCATGACCTCGACCACCACCGGCGTCCAGATGCCGCCGCTCGCCCGCAATCTCGTTGACACGAATGCCGTGCAGGTCGTCACCGATTGGATCAACAGCCTGCCCGGCTCGCCGGTTCATTTCATGTCCGCCGCCTTCAGCGACAACCAGCAGTTCCAGATGAATTTCCTCGGCGTGCCTGGCAGCAACTACGTGTTGCAGGCGACCACCAACTTCGCCAACTGGACTCCCATCAGCACGAACACCGCGCCGTTGAATCCATTCCCCCTGTTCGACGCCACCGCGGCCGATCACCCGTATCGTTTCTATCGTGTGCTGCAACAGTAGTCATCAGGGGAAAAATCGCCCCGGCTTCACGCTGATCGAATTGCTGGTCGTCATCGCCATCATCGCCATCCTGTCCGCGCTGCTGCTGCCGGCGCTGGCGCGCGCGAAGCAACAAGGCGAACGGGTCGTCTGCCTTTCCAATCTCAAACAAATCGGCCTGGCGTTTGCCGTTTATCTGGGCGACAACGACAGCCGTTTCCCCGACCGGCGCGATCTGAAATCCGCGCTGCCGGGCGGCTATCACCCTTGGACGGCCTGGCCGCCATCCGATCCGCGCGGCGGCTGGGCGGCGGCCGTTTTCAAAGATTACGGCGCCAGTGACGCGCTCTGGTCGTGTCCGCTCGCGGCCGATTCGCCGGTCGGAAACGCCGTGCAAACACTGCAACTGGGTTCGACAAATTTGAACCCGCCCGCCGTCCGTTACTGGCTCTGGCGTTTTGACCGGCCCGACGACCCGGTGGGCCAGGAGGATTTCTGGGGCAAGACCGATTCGCAGGCCGTCTCCGACCTGGTCGCGGCGTCGGCCGCGGACGCGACGCTGGGAACCATCAACGGCTCAAGCGACGTGGAACTGGCCGTGGATCCCTATTTCCCGAACACGATTCCAACCGTGTCGCCAGAACTCAAGGGCCGCACCATCCATGCCGGCGGTCGTTGCCGGGTTTTCCTCGACGACCACGTGCAATTCATCAAGGATACCCGCACACCGTTGCCGTGAAATGAAGTTGTGTCCCGTCATCCTGCTTGCGGCGTGCTGTCTGCCGGTTCGCGCGAATGATTTTTCCGCCACGAATTCCCCGCAGGCGGCCTTCCAAAGCGCCGAGCGGGTCCGCGTCGCGGCCATCGAAGGCCGCCGGATGATCTGCGGAAAAATTTTGCGCGTCCTGCCCGAAGGGCTGGTCGTGGACAGCGGCTACACGGATCTGTTGCGCCCGCCGCTGACCGATTCATGGCTCGTGCCCGGCACCGTGTCCGCCGCCCGGTCGCCGAATCTCGTCGAAAGCCGCGAGCCGGGGGCGGTCGCCGTCGGCGCGGTTCTTCTCACCGACCTCCCGAAGGGACGTGGCAAAAAATACAATCCGAAGCAGTTCGATTACGTGATCCTGACCGCCTACCCGGCCGGCGAGGCGACCTACACGTCCGTGGGCACGGTGCAAAAGACCGTGCGCCACTTCACCGGCTCACTGGCGGCGGCGGTGAATGACCAGATCGCGGAAACGCGTTGGACGGCAGTGCCGTTGCGGATGCCGCCGGATGCCGGAGGCGAAATGCCCAAGCTCCTCTCACAAACCGGCGCATTCCGGGATACCGCCGGTTTGACGCCGGAAAGTTATTTGATTCCGTATGATGTGAACGTTCCGTTCTGGTCGGACGGCGCGGAAAAATCACGCTGGGTATGCGTGCCGCCGGGCGAGGTGATCCATTTTTCACCGGCCGGCGAATGGAGCTTTCCGCCGGGAACGATTTTCGTGAAGCATTTTGAGATCGCGACCGACGAGACCCATCCGTCCGTGAAGCGGCGCCTCGAAACCCGCCTGCTGGTGTGCGACGCCGCCGGCGGCGTTTACGGCGTCACTTACAAATGGCGCGCGGACAACCGCGACGCGGATCTGCTGGAGACAAATCTCACCGAGGACATTCCCATCAAGACGGCGGCCGGTGTGCGCACGCAACAATGGTATTATCCCAGTCGCACCGACTGCCTGACTTGCCACACGGCGAACGCTGGCTTTGTGCTGGGCGTAAAAACGCGGCAACTCAACCGCGACTTCAAGTATTCCGACGGCAAAACGGAAAACGAAATCGTCTCCTTGAAAAATCTCGGCCTGCTGGACGCGGACTTTTCCACGGCTGACGTGAAGAAATTTCCGGCCCTCGCCCGTTCCGGACGACGTCTCGCGCAGTCTGGAGGACAGGGCGCGCTCGTATTTGGATGCGAACTGCGCAAACTGCCACCGCCCCAACGGCACCGTCGCCGGCTTTGATGCGCGCTACGACACGCCGCTCGAAGGGCAGAAAATTGTCGGCGGGCACGTGCTCATTGACCAGCGGATTGACGGCGCGCGCGTGGTCGCGCCGAACGATGTGTGGCGCTCGATCCTGCTCATGCGAGTGGACACGACCAACGCCTACAAAATGCCGCCGCTGGCGCGCAACACCGTTGACGAAACAGGCGTGAACCTGCTGCGCGACTGGATAACCAGCCTGCCGGGACCGTCTGTCCTTCCGCCGACGGTGATTTCGCCGCCGGGCGGAAATTTTTCGCTGCCGGTCGAGGTCAGCCTGAAAAGCGGGCCGGGCGCGAAAATTTATTACACGCTGGATGGAACGGTGCCGACCACGGATGATCTGCTCTACCAAAAACCGTTCACATTGAACGACCCGACCATCGTGCGCGCGAAGGCGTTCAAGCCCGGCAGCACCCAAAGCATCACGTCGCAGGAGTTCTTCCTGTTCAACAACCGCTGAAATCGATTCCCGAAGTTGATGGGGAGCGCGCGCGCCTCGCGTGCTGTTTTCCGCGCCATCGCGGAAAACCTCGATCGCACAGAAAAGTTCCGAACGTTCCGGGCGATCTCACGCGCACGGTGCTGGACGCCCGTCTTCCGTAGCTCTGCGGAGGGTGGACGAGGCGCGTCCAGCAACACCCGGGGCGGGTGTGCCACCCAACCTTTGAGTCCGGGCTGAACTCACTTCGGGATTCTCACCGCGACCACGCCCCACGGGCTGCCGGGAGATTTAACGCGGGCGATTTCCTTTTCCGTCGCGAGATCCACCACGGAAACGTCATCCGACGGACCGTTGGCAGTGAAGAGAAATTTTCCGTCCGGCGAGAAGTCCATTCCCCACGGCCGTTTGCCGACGGGAATCGTGTTCAACAATTCGCCCGTGTGCGCGTCCAGCACCAAGACCGTTCCGGCGCGGCCGGTGGTGGCGAAGAGTCTTTCTCCCGTCCGGCGAAATCTTCACCGTCTGCGGCCGCGAGCCTTTGGGCAGCGTGATGACTTTCAGAACCTTCTGGCTCGCGGTGTCCACCACGTTCAGCTCGCCGACGGATTCGGAGGGAATAAACGCGCGCGAACCGTCCGGTAGAAACGCCACGCTGCGCGGGCCGCGGATGCACCATGAAATGGGCGAAGACCTTGTAGGTTTTGTTGTCAATCGCATAAACGTCTCCCGCCGTCTCGCAGGTGACGTAGAAAAACTTTTCGTCGGGACTCAAGCCAACGCCTTCCGGTTCGCGGCTGACGGGAACGAACGTGATCGCCTTGCCGTTCGTGGCGTTCAGCACGGTCGCCGCGCCGACGTCCTCGTTGGCAATGTAGATGCGCGACCCGTCGCCGTTCAGAACAAATTGCTCGGGATCGGAGCCGGCGGGAATCTTGCGGAGGAATTTTTTACCGGCAACATCCACGAGTCCGATGCCGTCGGCGGTTTTGTCGGACTTGGCGCTCGTCTCTTCTTCGTCGGTATTTTTTTGAAGGATGGGATTCCCCTGTGCATCGAGCTGCGGAGGCGGCTCCAGCGGCGTGCCGCTCAAGGCCACATAAACGGTCTTCCCGTCCGGGCTGGCGCGGATGCCGCGCGGGCGTTTGCCGACGGGAATGTTGGGCGACCACCTGAAACGTCGAACCGCTGATGACGGTGAGGTCGCCGGTTTTTTCGTTGGAGACAAAAACCTCGCAGTTGTCCTGGGCCTGGGCCATCGCGGGAAGAACCAGAAACAGGCCCGCCACCGCCAGGCGGGCCGCGAATTCCCTTGGCTTGATTCGATTCATAATCATTACTATTAGCACATATCTTGCCGGAAACCAGACCCTTTCAGTTTTGCGGGTCGCCCGGCATGAAACGGCGGAGTATTTCCTGGAATTTGCCGGCGACGCGTGGCTGCGACGCCTCGTCGCAAAAGGTGGACACAACGCCCTCGTCGCGCGAAACATCCAAGCCACCGTTTGGTTTGGCCGCCAGCCTTGGCGGCGGGGTGCTCGGCCGCGCCCGACATTCTCCTTTTGCGCCGTCGAAATATTCTGCCACGCTGCCGCCGTGCCAGTTCCAGTCATCAGCGTCGCGCAAATGCGCGATTGGGAAAACACAACGTGGGCTTCCGGCCGGACCGAAGACGATGTCATCCGGCGCGTCGGCAAAAAGATCGCCCGCCGTGCCCGCAAACTCACGCGTCCCGACGACTTGATCCTCGTCCTCGCCGGCATGGGCCACAACGGCGACGACGCCCGCGCCGCCGCCGGACACCTCGACGGACGCCGCGTCGAACCGCTCGACATCGCCTCTCCCGAGGTGGATTTGCCGCGCCTTGAATTGTCGCTCCGACTGAACCCGGCGTTGATCATTGACGGCCTGTTCGGCATCGGCCTGAACCGCCCGCTCGACGACGGCTGGAAAAAATTCATCGCCACGGTCAACCGGTCGAAAGTTCCCGCGCTCGCCGTGGACGTGCCATCCGGCCTGAACGCCGACACCGGCGAAACATTTGGCGCGGCCATCGAAGCGGCGGTCACGCTCACCGTCGGCGCGCCGAAAACGGGACTGCTCGCGCAGACCGCGTGGCCGTTCGTGGGCCGGCTTGAGGTGCTGGACGGCGTCGGACTGGTTCCCTGCCCGCATCGGGGCGTGTTGAACTGGACGCAGCCGGAGGATTTTGAAAATGTTCCGCCGCCCCGCGCCGTTGCGGACCACAAAGGTTCGTTCGGCCATCTGGCGATCGTCGCCGGCAGCCTGGGATTTCACGGGGCCGCGGTGCTGGCCGCGCGCGCCGCGCAACGCGCCCGGCCCGGACTCATCACGCTGCTCACGCACGAGGCCGTTTATCACGCCGTCGCGGCGCAGTTGCAATCCGCCATGGTCAACGCCTGGAAGCCGGACGTGAAATTGTTCGACGACGCCAGCGCGATTTTGATCGGCCCCGGTCTGGCCGCGCCTGGACTGCCGGACGAAATGAAGGCGATGCTCCGCCAGCTCTGGCGCCACTCGCGAGGCGCCGATGGTTGCGGACGCCAGCGCCTTGGATTGGCTGGCGGCGCAGCCCACGCTGCCAAAAGACGCCATCCGGGTGCTCACGCCGCATCCAGGCGAGGCGGCGCGGATGCTGAACGTGGCGGCCCGACAGGTTCAGGCGGACCGTCCGCGCGCCGTGCGCGAAATTTCAAAACGGTTCGGCGACTGCTGGGTCGTCTTGAAGGGGCATCAAACCCTGGTGGGCCGGAGCGAGGGGGAAATATTCGTCAATCCGTCGGGCAACCCGCATCTGGCGCAGGGCGGCAGCGGCGACGTGCTGGCCGGATTCATGGCCGGGCTGCTGGCGCAACCGGCGCTGCAGGCGGACGCGGGCCGGACGATCCGTTACGCCGTCTGGCAGCATGGCGCGGCGGCGGATGAATTGCAGGCCCGGCGCGCCAACTGGATTGTGGAAGACTTGATGGCCGAACTCGGCAACTGCGGCTGACCCGAAAACCGAAGTGGAATGGGGAGCGCACGCGCCTCGCGTGCGGTTTTCCGCGCCCTCGCGGAAAACCTTGAGCGCACTGAAAAGTTCCGCACGTTCTGGGCGGTCTCACGCGCAAGGTGCCGGACGCGAGGCGCGTCCAGCCGCACCCGAGGGCGGGTGCGCTCCCCAATTCCTGTTTTCGAGTTCACCCATCCAGCGGACTTTTGACCCCAATCCCCGGCTTCCGCATGACATGCGTGTAAATTTGCGTCGTTGCCACATTCTTGTGGCCGAGCAAGTCCTGCAGCGTGCGGATGTCCGTCCCGCCTTCCAGCAAATGCGTGGCGAAACTGTGCCTCAATACATGCGGCGTCACCCGCTTGGCCAGGCCGGCACGAGCCGCCGCCTGCCGGATGGCATGTTGAAACGCGGCATCCAGCACATGATGACGACGCAGCAAACCCGTGCGTGGATCTTTCATCTGCTGTCGCGACGGAAAAAACCACTGCCACTCCCACGCCTTGCCCGCCTGCGGGTATTTCCGGTCCAACCCCTCCGGCAGCCACACTCCCGGCGCCTCCACCTCCCGGTCCTCCGCGTGCAATTTCCTGAGCCGCTCACGATGCGCCAGCAACCGCTCCACCAGCACATCCGGCAGCACCGTCACCCGGTCCTTCCCGCCCTTGCCCGCCCGGATCACCAGTTGCCGCCGTTCCAAGTCCACATCTTTTACCCGCAGCCGCAACAGCTCCATCAGCCGCACCCCGCTCCCATACATCAGCTCGGCCATCAAACGCGGCGTCGCCTCCAATGCCGACATCAACCGCCCGCACTCCCCGCGGCTCAATACCACCGGCATCCGCTCCACTGGCCGGGCCTTCGTGAAATCTCCAAAATCCGCCAGCGGCTTCCCCAGCGCCTCCCGCACCAAAAACACCACCGCATTCAACGCCTGCCGTTGCGTGGCCACCGCCGCCCGCTGCCGCGTGGCAAGGTCCGACAGGAAATCCCGCAACTCAATTTCTCCCGCCGCCGGCACGCTTTGACCGCGCCTCTCCAGCCATTCGGCAAAACGCCTGGCCCACATCCGATACGCCTGCTCCGTGCGCCACTCATAATGCCGCGTGCGCAACTCCCGGATCAACTTCCGCTCCCAGTCCGGCCCGCCCAAATCCGTTGCCGCCAGTGGCGGCTCCTTTTCCCAAGCACAAGGCGTCACCGGCCGGCGGGCCTTGCGTCACTCCAGCATGGGCTGGAGACGACTTTGCCATCCTGAAAAACCAGTTCAATCCCGCCTTCCATAAGGCCAGTTGGGATGCCACCAAACGGTGTTTCCCTTCCATTTGTCCAATAAACAGCCGGGCCGACGCCACTGTGGCCCGCTGGCGCGACTGCTTGCAAAACCTCAAATATTCGACAATCGCCCGATAATAGGCCCGGCGCTCCAATTCCTTGAGCGGAGATTGGGCCAAAACCCCGGCCCACTGGGGAAACCAGACGCCTTGAGCGGGTGATGAAATCGCCATATAACAGATTTGGTAAAGACAAACTCACTTTGTCTTTTGCTCAAGTGTTATGCAAGCCAAAAAACAAGGCAAAAGGGGCTGCCAAATCCATGCCAAACCTGATGCAACCCGTTGAAATTGAGCTTGACTTGCATTTGATGGCCTTGTAGGATCACGGGATGAAATCAAAAACTTTAGCCCCTGTTTGGACATGGCTGACTTTCAGTGAATAATACTGTTAGGCAGCATGAGCGTTCCGATATGACGAGAGCATTTCAATATCTTGCGGGTTTTGTGTGGATCATGCCGGCCATTTGGATTCTATCCTTGCTGCTTCTTGCGGAAGAGTCCGGTTGGGACCATTCACCGGAGCCACTGTGGCTGCGCATCAGTGCCACCATAATATTTCCGCCCCGTTGTTTGTTTGGTTTGATTGATCATTTGAATCTGCCTGATCACATCCTGTCTATGGTATTATTACCAGCTTTGCTCCTGAATAGTTTCTTGTGGGCTTTTCTTTTCATCTTTTCATGCCGATTTATAGCACGCTTTGTTCGTGCAAAAAGGAAAGGTTTGCACGATGCTGCCTAACACCTATTAAGCCCGGACTGTCAACAGATAAAAAGCATTCCTGACGGAAAAGATTTCTTTTCCGTTCAACGTCCAACCGACGAAGCTCTCCGGCTTAATTTCCATTAGCAGTTCGGACGCTGGGCGTCCGGCTAAACACCTATACGGACTCAATCGAGTGAGCCAGAGCCCGGTCGCAAGACCGGACCTCAACTCACTTTCCAGGGACGCGATTCCCGCCAAGGCGGGACCGCCTCCCGGTCCAGAAACTCTGTCAGTTCACCCACCCGCTATCCATTCAAGTCGAGGACGGCTGCCGGCTCGTTCCGTGGGGGAACGGACGGCTCCAGTTTTTTGCGGACGTGCGGCTGGGGCGGAGTCGCCAAAATATGGATTCAGTCGTTGGTTATGACCGCGAGATAAACGAGCCGGGGGCGATAGCGAGCCATCCAGCTCGCGCCCCCGGCGGTCGAATGCCTTGCGGTATTGACCGCTGGCGACCATGCCCAATCAAATCCACGGAGTCCTTGCCGCGCCCAACGCAGACCGAGGGTGCTCGGGCACCAATGAGTGTGGTCTGTGACTCGTAAGGGCATCGGTGTTGAATCGGCTCCAGTTAGACTTCCGGTTCATGATCGCCAGGGTCAAATCAGTTCTTGCTCAACGCCGCCACCAGGCGGTCGGGGTCGAAGACCGTTTTGTTCTTGAGCATGAAATAGACGGCGCGGGCCAGCTTGATGGCCAGCACGGTGTTGGCCTTGAATTTGTTGCCGCCCATGCGCGCTTCGAGGCGTTGCGCCAATGGGCCAATGACCAGCGGATCGCGTTTGGCAATGACGGCGGCTTCGCCGAAGGCCCAGCGCAGATAGGGATTGCCCAGCTTGGCGCCGCGCAGGCCCTTGATCTTGCCGGCGCTGGCCACTGTGCCTTTGACCAGGCGGCAATAGGAGAGGAAATCCTTCACGGTGGGAAAGCGGGCGATGTCGCCGATTTCGTGGAGGATGGTCAGGCCGAGGTAATCGCCGATGCCCGGCGCGGTTTGGAGCAGGGTGAAGTCGCGGCTGGCCGTCTGCTTGGTGAGTTTGAGCAGTTCCTTTTCGAGGGAGGCCAGTTGGGAGTCGTAATGGCCGATGAGGGCCAGATCGTTTTGCAGGGCGAGCTGGCGCACCGGGTCTGGCTCGGAGGCCAGGAGTTGATCGGTCCAGGACTGGCGGTTGCAAGGGGTCTGGCGGAGGGTCGGGCGGTTGTAGGCCAGTTGATGGGATTGAATGCGGGAGAGCAGTTCGCTGCGGTTCCAGACATAGAGCAGCCGCTGGCGCAGCAGGGCGCGCAGCGGACGTTTGTCGGCGGGATAAACATAGGCCGTGGGAATCAGGTTGGAGCGCAGCAGATGACAGAGTTTTTCGGAATCAATGCGGTCGTTCTTGTTTTTGCCGCCGTGAATGGCCTTGAGATAGAGGGCGTGGGCGAGCACGAAGTGGATGTGGGCGTCCTGGCAGGCGTCGGCCAACCAATACCAGCCGAACATGCATTCGGCGCAGACGGTCAGGTCGTGCCGATAGGGCGCGACGAGCTTGAGGAAGAAGGCGAAGTCGTTGTTGCGGACGTTGGTGTGGACGAGCTTTTTGCCGTCGCGGTCCATGACGCAGACATACATCTGGCGGGCATGGAGATCAATTCCGCAGTTGAACCGGGTGGTCGAGGTGTGGTATTTCATGGCGTGTAGTATTCATGGTTGATGGGCGTCGATGGGACACCCGTTGATTATGTTAATGCGGGGGAGTGTTGGCGCACTTCCCCGCCCTGCAATTATGCTAACAAAAAAACCAAAGGGCTTTAAGGGGAGTATCAAGTCGCCGGAGCCAACCGCCGTTGGCGCTTGCCGTTCCGCTGTCGCGGTTCACGTCGCGAGTCGGCGGTGGCTCAGCTTTTTTCGTTAGGCATCCTAGCACTATGAAAATATCAGCACGAGATATTAGGTTGTTTGTAGCTGGCGCGCTCGCGGTTACTGGGTTTCAGGTATTAACTTTGATTCCGTATTATTTCACCATTTCGATGGATGCAGTTCACATTGGTCGCGCCGTCATTGTTGGTTTGATTGATGGCTTGGCGTTACCAATCGGCATTGGGATTTTCTTGGGACGATGGTCGGCGCTTTTCTGGGCGCAGATTTACCTTTGGCTTAAGTTTATTTCAGGGTGTATTGTCATTCCTGCTGTTTGGTATTTTTCTCACGAGAAGGCCGCGAGTTTGGCATTAAAAGCCACGCCTGAGACTTTGATATTAGCGATTCTTTTGGGGCTGATTTTTTGGACGACATCTGAGAGGTTTAGATATGAGCCGGATGCCTAACACCGCGCTGGAGCCAACGGCGGCTGCTCCTGCGTTCGGAAGTTTGCAGCAAATTCACGCTTGCGATTTTTCGCGCCGTGGCTCAGCTTTGGATCGTTAGACGACTTTGCGCACATGAATGACCTTGAAGAATTCGCAGCAAAACTCGACGCCTGCATTGGAGGGCAGACGTTAGCATCACTTCGAGACGAGGCCGCGAGAGAGATGAACGGCACATGCTTTAGGGCGGTTCGAGCAGAAGGCAAACCGCGCATGATGCTTCTTTGTTGTCTTACTGGCGAGCATGAGATTCGCAAGTTGGGCCACGTCAATGATGGACGGGCAGAGCAGTTCGGCGACTGGTCATCTGTCAGTTTTGCGGAGGCGGTTGCGCGAGCCATGTTGCGAGGGGGGTTTTGTTATGACTTTGACAGTAGTTCGCGGAGTTTGGCTAGGCCGGTCGTGCTTATCGCCGCCGACCCCGATTCGATTACCAAGTTGGAGCGCGCATTAGGATTAAAGCCATGAAGCCGGAGCAGTCGCCTAACACCGCGCTGGAGCCAATGCGGGGTATGCCTTGAGGTTTGTTTATGACTTTTCATTTTGTTCCTTTGGTTGCGCCGAGTTGCCGGGTTTTCGCCCCGCATGGCTCAGCTTTGGATCGTTAGGCAGCATTACACGCTATGAAAATTATCACGATTATTTTGTCGGCCATCATTCTTATTGGTTGGACTGCCATGCCAGCGCGCGCCGACACAACCAACGACACAGAATTTGTCAATAGGCTTGTCGCGGTGTTTAGGGATTGTCAGAAGCTGAAGCCGGGGATGACACGCGCAGAGCTTGTCCAGCTACAGATGTTTGATGAGGACAGAGGTCCACTTCGGGTGCGTGACGACCATTCATTCAAGCAGCACATGACGTTTCAGTATCGAAGCTGCTCACTCATTAAGATTGATGTTGATTTTGCGGCGTCAGACTCAAAAGATGAGCGTCCGACAGACATCATCGCCGGAGTTTCGATGCCATGTATAGACGCAAGACCAAGAAGATGACCATGCTGCCTAACAAGATAGAATGAGAAGGCAGAGGCCCGGAGGCTGAATCCGGGTTACACTCTCTGCCTATGAAAACCAAAAACAAACAAAACACTCCGTCCGTCGTTTCCACTCCCGCCGCCCCGGCGCCTGCCGGCGGCTTCACCATCGGGCTCGATCTCGGTGATCGCAGCCATTATGTCGTCGTCCTGGATGGCGCCGGCGAGATCCTCCACGAAGGTTCCATGCTCAATGACCGCGTGGCCCTCACGGTGCTGCTCGCCAAATATCCCGCCGCCACCGTGGCGCTGGAAGCGGGCACGCACAGTCCGTGGATCAGCCGTTACCTCACCGGCCTGGGCGCCGCGGTCATCGTGGCCAATCCCCGCAAGCTCCACGCCATCTCCCGCCACGAGCGCAAGTGCGACCGCCGCGACGCCGTGATGCTCGCCCGCCTGGCCCGCGCCGACGCCGCCCTGCTCCATCCCCTGGAACACGGCTCGGCCCAGGCCCAGCATGATTTGCTCGGCCTCAAGCTGCGCGACAGCCTGGTGCGCACCCGCGTCAACCTCATCAACACCGTCCGCTTCACCCTCAAATCCCTCGGACATGCCGTCAGCAATCCCTCCTCCGAGGCGTTTCACAAAAACATCGTCACCGCCGTGCCCGCCGACTGTCTGCCGGTGGTCCAACCGGTGCTCGCGGTGCTGGCCCTGCTCACCGAACAGATCAAAATCCTGGAACGCGGCCTGGTGGCTCGCGGCAAACGCGATTATCCCGTCACCCAGCGCCTCCAGCAGGTCGCCGGCGTCGGCCCGCTCACCGCGCTGTGCTTTGTGTTGAAGATCGGCGAACCCAAACGCTTCGGTCGCAGCCGCGACGTGGGTCCCTATCTGGGCCTGTGCCCGGGCCGCGACCAGAGCGGGGGCACCGACAAGCAATTGCGCATCAGCAAATGCGGCGACGGCCTGCTGCGCCGATTATTGGTCAGCGCCGCGCATTACATCCTGGGCCCCTTCGGCCCGGCCTGTGCCTTGCGCGCCTATGGCCAGCACCTGGCCGGCGCCAGCGCCCGCGAAAAGAAACGCGCCATTGTGGCCGTCGCCCGCAAACTGGCCGTGCTCCTCTTGAGCCTGTGGAAACACGGCACCGACTACGAACCCCGCGTGCCCGCCACGCCCGTATTGGCCCTCGTGCCGGCCTGAACCCGGAAAAACCAAAACCGCTTTTAATAAAAAGACTTTTAAATGGACGCTGATTTAGCAGGGAGGCCGGTCCGGCGACGGCGCCGCCGCGAGGCGAGCGCGATAACAAGATGGGCCCCCTGCGCTTTTTGCAAGAACCCGGATCCAATCATGGACCGCCCTGGCGGGCGAGTCCGGATGGAAGCGTGATCCTTTCTCGTCTTGCCAAACCTTCAGCCAACCACTAATACAATCATGTGCCGCGAAACAAAAATAATGCAGCAAACCCCTTGACTGCCTTCTCATGGAAGTCGCCGGAGCCAACCGCCGTTGGCGCTGTCAGTTCCGCTATCGCGGTTCACGCCGCGAGTCGGCGGTGGCTCAGCTTTTTTCGTTAGGCGGCTTACGACTATGCGTTAGCATTTACATCATGAGCAGTTTGCGGCTTGCTTGTCGTGTTTGCGGTATTTGTTCTGATTTGCAAGCCAGGCCGGACGATTTTGGCGATTGGTTCTACCGATAGCCAATGATTTTTGCTGCTGGCTGGATTGCTATCAGTTTGCAGCGTGCGCGGAGCGCAATTTTAGCAGAGTATAATAGCATCAGCCATGAGATTGTGGACATGGTTGACCAGCAATCTGATAGAAGGTCGCACAAACGATGTTCATCAAGTTTGTCAGAAGTATTCAGCTGTTTTCGTGATAGCAGTGTGTGACCGTTACAGACTTAGCACAGTTCTAGACGACGCGGCTGATTGTGTTTCTCGATGCCTATTACCATGGAAACGCCATGATGATGCGCCTAACACCTATCAAGCCCGGACTGTCAACAGATAAAAAGCATTCCGGCCGGAAAAGATTTCTTTTCCGTTTAACGTCCAGCGAACGAGGCTCTCCGGCTTAATTTCGATTAGCAGCTCGGACGCTGGGCGTCCGGCTAAACACCTATACGGACTCAGTCGAGTGAGCCAGAGCCTGGTCGTAAGACCAAACCTCAACTGACTTTCCAGGGACGCGATTCCCGCCAAGCGGCCGCCTCCCGGTCCAGAAACTCTGTCAGTAAACCCATCCGCTATCCATTCGAGTCGAAGACGGCTGCCGGCTCGCCGTGGGGGAACGGACGGCTCCAGTTTTTTGCGGACGTGCGGCTGGGGCGGAGTCGCCAAAATATGTTTTCATTCGTTGGTGATGGCCGCGAGTTAAACGAGCCGGGGGCGATAGCGAGCCATTCAGCTCGCGCCCCGGCGGTCGAATGCCCGCGGTGTGACCGCTGGCGACCGTGCCCAATCAAATCCGCGGAGTCCTGCCGCGCCCAACGCCGACCGGGGGTGCTCGGGCACCAATGAATTTGGTCGGTGACTCATAGGGGCATCGGTTTTGAATCGGCTCCAGTTAGGACGTCCGGTTCACGATCGCCAGGGCCAAATCAGTTTTTGCTCAACGCCGCGACGAGGCGTTCGGGGTCGAAGACGGTTTTGTTCTTGAGCATGAAATAGACGGCGCGGGCCAGCTTGATGGCCAGCACGGTGTTGGCTTTGAACTTGTTGCCGCTCATCCGCGCTTCGAGCCGTTGGGCCAACGGGCCGATGACCAGCGGATCGCGTTTGGCCACCACGGCGGCTTCGCCAAAGGCCCAGCGCAGATAGGGATTGCCCAGTTTGGCCCCGCGCAGGCCCTTGATCTTGCCGGCGCTGGCGACGGTGCCTTTGACCAGGCGGCAATAGGAGAGGAAATCCTTCACGGTGGGAAAGCGGGCGATGTCGCCGATCTCGTGGAGGATGGTCAGCCCGAGGTAATCGCCGATGCCGGGCGTGGTTTGGAGCAGGGTGAAGTCGCGGCTGGCCGTTTGTTTGGTGAGTTTGAGCAGTTCTTTTTCGAGGGTGGCCAGTTGGGTGTCGTAATGGCCGATGAGGGCGAGATCGTTTTGGAGGGCGAGCTGGCGGACCGGGTCGGGCTCGGCGGCGAGGAGTTGTTCGGTCCAGGACTCGCGGTTGTAAAGGGTCTGGCGGTGGGTGGGGCGGTTGTAGGCCAGTTGATGGGACTGGAGGCGGGACAGGAGTTCGCTGCGGTTCCAGACGTAGAGCAGGCGCTGGCGGAGCAAGGCGCGGAGCGGACGTTTGGCGGCGGGATAGACATAGGCCGGGCGGAATGAGGTTGGTGCGCAGCAGATGGGCGATTTTTTCGGAGTCAATGCGGTCGTTCTTGTTCTTGCCGCCGTGAATGGCCTTGAGATAGAGCGCGTGGGCCAGGACGAAGTGGATGCCGGCGTCCGCGCAGGCATCGGCGAGCCAATACCAGCCGAACATGCATTCGGCGCAGACCGTCAGATCGTGGCGATAGGGCGCGACGAGTTTGAGGAAATAGGCGAAGTCATTGTTTTTGATGTTGGTGTGGACGAGCTTTTTGCCGTCGCGGTCCAGGACGCAGACATACATCTGGCGGGCGTGCAGATCAATTCCGCAGTTGAATTCGGTGGTGGAGGTGTAATACTTCATAGCGATCATTCGGTTGTGGGGTCGACGAGACCCCGGTTAATACGTTTGGTTATGCGGGGAAGTGCTCGTTACACTTCCCCGCCCTTCAACCCGATGCTAACAAAAACAACAAAGGGCTTGGAGGGGAGTATCAAGTCGCCGGAGCCAACCGCCGTTGGCGCTGGCAGTTCCGCTGTCGCGGTTCACGTCGCGAGTCGGCGGTGGCTCAGCTTTTTTCGTTAGGCGGCTTACACGATTATGAAACATTTGGCCATTATTATTGCTGCGTTGTTGGTTGGCTGTGCTAAACATCCTGATGCAGACCCAGCCAAGCCAATTCCAGTCAGTGCAAGCCAGTCGTCACTATCCGTCAAATCGTTTCGTTTTATCGGACCAAGCACTACAATTCAGCAAGTATTAGATAAGGTTGGTTCACCAGGAGGCTCGTGGGGCTCTCTCAACTTTTGAGGAATTTATTTACCATTTAAACGACGGCACAGAAGTGCGAATTGGCATCTCCACACAAGGTTATGGCATATTAGGCGTCATACATCAGACAGCCAAGGGAGAGACAGATTAGGTTATTTATGAAAAAAAGAAACCAGCCGCC
>CAVQGB010000007.1:0-383415 GCA_963711945.1 uncultured Verrucomicrobiae bacterium
CGTCGTTGTGTTCCGGTTGGATGAGGCTTTGCCGGCCTTCAACGGCAAACACGACATGGAGATAGATTTGCGTGTAGGTATTGGCCATGGGCCGAAGATGCCGCTCCTGACGGAGCTTGAAAATCTTTTTTGTGGTTGTTTCTACAAAGATTCCGCGCCTACGGCGCTGGGGCTTCAACTCTGGAAAATTTCTTGGCGATGGAAGCGAATGAAATCAACATCCGGTTCGGCCAGTTTTTCCGGCAGACGAATCGGCGTGCCCTCGAACGGAACAAAATTTTGTTCCAACGCCGGCTGCGGAAAGAAACTCCGAAGTCGTTTGCTCAACACAACGCTCAATTGGTCATCGAGCGTGATGAGTCCGGCGTCAAACGCGGCATCGTGAAGCGTGGACAGGCAAAGTCCGTTTCGCGGGTTGAGCCGGTCATTCGGAAACTTTCCCCACGGTTTGATGTGACTCGCAACCAGCAGTCGCGGCACGTTGATGCCGCTGATGCAGCAGCGAATGTCATATGCGTTGAGAACTGCTTGCCGGAAGAATTGCTGGCCACGACGGACTTTGACCGTCGCCTGTGTTTCTGTTGGTCCGGTTGGCGTAACGAGCCGGGCTTTGTCACGTTGTAGAAAATCCACTTCCTTGGTTTCGTCTTTCGTGAACAAATCGTGCAGCAGTTGTTCACTCTCCGAGCCAAGCACCGAAAGGTTGCCTTGAAACTCATTCCACATCAGCCGGTCTTGCTTGGATGCGCCTTCAAGCCCTTTGATGCCGCGCGCTCGTTGAACTGGATCGAGTGAAGCCAGATTGCACAGTTTCATCGCCAGACTGTTTGAAGTTCGCCCCATCTTCGTCGCGACCTCTTTAACAACCGCATTGTCGCGATCGAAGCTGCCGAACGGCAATTTGCAGTAGAGATTTAACGCGATAAGCAGATGTTCGCGCGTCCATTTTACAGCCGGAGCTTTTGCCATGCGCCAGGTTGTCTGAATTGCACCGAAAAAAGAAGCGAGAAAAAACTTGCCGAATCCAGTCAACCTGGCCAGGTATATCTGTCGAGCTATGCAGAAAATTTACCGCATCCAAATCAATGCTCACGATCTCGGCCAGCTTCTTGACGGATTGGAAGCTCGCGCCGAGGCGTGGGAAAAAACAGCGGACTACCATCGCACAGGCCAGTCACCGCCGGGTTTCATTGTCGAAGAATGTAACGACGCTAACGAAGCTGTCGGCATTGCGAGCCATTACCGTTCAATCATCGCCAAGATTTGCAAACAGCGAGAGGAGCAATTATGAGCGAACAAACCACAGAAAACTTGCGAGACGGGTTTTGCATTTACATCAACACATTTTGCCAAGGCCCGATGCCGGTCGTAAGTGACGACAACGGTTACGTCGTTTTTGCAACCGAGTTGGAGGCGCAAAAAGAAATCGTTGATAACCAGATGACCCGGCTTAAGCAATTTCTCGATGGCGAGCGGGAATTTGAGGATGCAATCGAAGTCGAGGAATACGTTGTGCCGGTTACCGTCCATCCAGATGGCAAGATTGTTGACGAAGCCGGTAGTTGTTTCGGCCCAAACGTGGCTTAAAATGGCAGCCGTTTTCACCAAGACGAAAGTTCGCGCATGGAGCAGCGTGGCCTATCTGTATCCCGGCCTGCATCCCGACGGCTTTGAAGATGCGGACAGCGGCTGGCCACGCGTGTTGAAACGTTTCGCTGCCGAGGCATGGCGTCGCGCAGAAGCGGGCGAATTGACCGACGAGGAATTATATCCGAGCGACGCGCAATGGTCGGGGATCTACGACCGGATGTTTCCGCACACGGCGGATGAGATGAAGCGGCGTCTGGCGCTCGCGGCCGATCACGGTGAACCTTTGAATGCCTGACGTTTTCACCAAGGCGAAGCGTTCGGAGGTCATGTCGCGCATCCGCTCGCGCGGGAACAAGGACACGGAACTGGCGCTGGCGAAACTATTTCGCCGGCATGACATCACTGGCTGGCGGCGTAATCAGCCGCTGTTTGGCAGGCCAGATTTCGTTTTTCGCAAATCCAAGCTCGTGGTTTTTGTGGATGGTTGCTTCTGGCATAGCTGCCCGAGGCACGCAACGAAGCCGAAGAACAATCGCGCATTCTGGCGGCGCAAATTTTCGAGAAATAAAGCGCGTGATTTGCTCGTGAACCGGAAATTGCGAAAAGCCGGCTGGCAGGTGATTCGGATTTGGGAATGTGGTTTGGCGAAGCGTCCCGAAACTTGCATCCGAGGAATTAAACGGGCGCTGAAATTATTTTGACTCCTCACCCCGGCCCTCTCCTCGTTGATATTTGTTTTTGACCCGACGGCCCTCATCCGGTCTGCGGCAACCCTCACCCGTCACTTCGTGCCACCCTCTCCCATCCGATGGGCGAGGGGAATTTTTGTGGGACGATTTCCCGGCGTAGGCCGATTGCATCGGCCAACACCGGGCTAATTTCCGTTACGCCTTCAGCGTATTTGAATTTGCCCATTTTATTCCCCGCCTTCCATGTGGAAATACATGGATTGCAGGGCGACTTTGCCGGGGCCGGTGAACCGGTTCCAAACAATGTTCCCGGCGCTGGCAAAAAATCCCGTCGAGAGTTTCTGGAACATGGTCTGCATCTGCACGGAGCGATCCTTGTAAATCCAACCGCCTGGCTCGATGTCAATCTGCTCGCCTGCCGCCAGCGTCACTTCAAACACGTTGCCGAAGCCGTGCAGCCACAGGATGCCCTCGCGTTGCGGGCAGGAAAAGGTGTCTATGAAAAAGCCGGTGCCGCCGAGCAGCATGTTGGCCGCGCCTTTCACGCGGGTGAAGGTGTAATCCACGTTGTCGGTGGCGGCGAGCCATTGATGTTCGCGCACGTCCACGCTTTGGCCCGGCGCGAGGTGCAATCCCAGGACATGGCCCGCGCCGTCGCGGCTGAAGGCGATGCGGCCCGGTCCGGTCGCGCCGGTGAGCAGGAAGGGCATGCCGGCGAGCATCCGCTTGAGGCCGCCCTTCAACGGATGAATGGCGACCTGCACGGAGGGGTCTTTCCAGAGCAGGATGTGGTGCTCGAAATAGACGCCGGTGTTGCTCAATTCAATCTGCAACGCGGGCACCAGTTCGCCCTGGATGTGGTAGGTGACGCCGCCGAAGGTTTCGTCCTGTTTGTTGGTGGGTAATAGGGTTGGCACGGCCATGATTTTGCCTTTGGTTGATGATCATTGACGACGGGCGTATTTGAACGCGGCGCGGGCGGCGCGTCAAGTTTTTACGGGAGGCGGTTCCTGCGGACGACCACCGTTGCCAATGTTTCCAGCGAGGGCGCTGAAACTGCGCTCGGGGCGGGCGCGCTCCCCCCAATCGTTGTGGTGAATAATTTCCTTAAAATTGTTGTTGCATCGTTCCGGTGACAGGCGCAATTTCGTGGCGAATTCAGACGGCACGGTCTTCAAAACATCTCCGCGTTTCCGCCTGTCACAACCTTAACTCAAACGTAATTGCATTATGAAAATGAGAATCATCCATGAAGGCGAAAGTTTCAACCGCTCGGTCATCTTCGCCAACACGAACAGCGCGGACATCCCGGCCACAAGCAAGGGGGCCGGTTATGTGACGACCTTGGGCGGCATTTACGCGCAATTGTTGAACGCGGGCGCGCTGCAAAAACCCACTTCGGTGTCGGCGCAGAACGCGTTGATTCTGGCGCTGGACAACAAGCTCGGCATCATGGCGACCACCGCCCAGGCGTATACGGCCGTCGAGCCGGGGTTTGATGATGCGTTTCCGCGCTGCGCGCATTTGAATCCGCACGAGGTGCTGGCCACGGCCAAGGCGTATCTGGCCAAGCTGGGGGCGGCGCAGAATGACGACGCGGCGGCGACGGCGGCCAAGGCCGCGCGGGTAAAGGTGTTCGTGGACCACGGCATGGCGGCGACGCTGGTGACGGATTTGCAGCAGGATTTGACAAACATCGGCACGGTTTCCGGCACGCATGAGCAGAGCCGGGAGACGGGCGTGTTGAGCACGGAACAAATCAACCAGTTGGTGACCCAGGGCAGGATTCAGCGCGATTTGCTGGGCGCCATTTTCACCACGGTGTATGCCAATCGCCCGGACAAGCTGGCGGCGTGGGTGAGCGCCAGCCACGTGGAGGCGGCGTCGCACCACAAGGCCAAACCCGCGCCGGCATCGTCCACGGCAACGACGAAAGCGTGACGGGGGAATTTGGGGTGGGTTCAAGCGGCGCTCATTGAACGCCGTTTTTGTTTTTGGCGAAAATCGCGCGGCGAATAACTTTGGGAACAAGAAAAAACAACTTTACCTCGCCGCACGGTTGGCGACCCTGTTTCCTTGTCCTATGATTGATTCCGTTTCCGAGACCGCCGGCGCATCGGCTGATTTGAAAAAGGCGCGCCGCCGGAAAACCACCAGCACTGATTCCATTAAATTGGATCGTTTGCCCCCGCACGCCTTGGACATGGAGCAGGGGGTTCTCGGCTGCCAATTGCTGTCGCCAAACGACTGCGTCGGCGAGGTCGTCGAGAAATTGAAGGGCATCGGAATCGAGGCGCATTACGATCTGCGGCATCAGACCATCCAGGCCGAGTTGCTTGAAATGTATGACACGCGAATTCCGATTGACGTGATCACGCTGCAACAGCGGTTGAAGGACAAGCAGCTTCTGGAGCAGGTGGGCGGGATCGCCTACCTGTCGCAGTTGCAGGACGCGGTGCCGAGCGCGGCGAACCTGTCCTATTACCTCGACATCGTGCGGGAAAAATATTTGCTGCGGAAAATGATCCAGACCTGCACGGCGGTGGTCGGGCGCGTTTATGACTACGAGGGCGAGGTGGACGCGCTGCTGGACGAAGTGGAGCGCGACGTATTGAGGATTTCCGAATCGCGCGTGCAGGGCGGCGCGTTGACGACGAAGGAACTGGTGGGGAAGGCGATCCAGACGATTGAAAATTTTTTCAACCGCAAAGGCGTGCTCACCGGCCTGGCGACGGGCTTCCCGGATCTGGACCGGATGACGGACGGCCTGCACGGGAGCGAAATGATCGTGGTGGCGGCGCGGCCTTCGATGGGCAAGACGTCGCTGGCGATGAACGTCGCGGAACACGTCGTGCTGGAGGAGAAGCTGCCGGTGGCGGTGTTCAGCCTGGAAATGAGCGCGGAGGCGCTCGTGCTGCGCATGTTGTGTTCCATTGCGCGGGTCAATTTGCGGAGCATCCGCGAGGGCTTCATGAGCGAGTCGGATTTCCCGAAGCTGCAGAACGCGATGGGTCGGCTGTCCAACGCGCCGCTGTTCATTGACGACACGGCGGCGCTGTCCATTTTGCAGTTGCGGGCGCGGGCGCGGCGGCTGCACCAGCAGCACGGCATCAAGCTTTTCGTGGTTGACTATTTGCAGTTATTACATTCTACTGCGCGCCGGGCACAGGAAAATCGGCAGCAGGAAATCTCGGATATTTCCAGCGGCATCAAGGCGCTGGCGAAGGAATTGAAGGTGCCGGTGCTGGTGCTCTCGCAGTTGAACCGCGAATTAGAACGGGACAAGAATCGCAAGCCGCGGTTGAGCGACTTGCGCGAGTCGGGCGCGATTGAACAGGACGCCGACCTCGTCGGTCTGCTGTATAAGCCCAGTTCGGGCGATGACGACGAGAACATGGCGGAAGAGGCCGATGGCATTCCGGTGAATTTGTTGATTGCCAAACAGCGCAACGGCCCGACGGGCGACGTGAATTTGACATTTTTAAAATCCTACACACGATTTGAAAGCGCAGCCAAAGTCAGTGATGAAGACGTGCCGTCCGAACGGTAGGGCGGGCGGTCTTCTGCCCGCCGCGGACACGGCAAGCGGCGCGCACGGAGTGACACGCCCTGCCAACTGATGAAATCATTCTTTCGCCTATTCGGAATCTTGCTGTTGCTCGGCTGTGCGCCGTCCGCGTGGTCGCAGGTTCCTGGCGTGAAGGTGGATCGCGTGGACATCAAATACATCGGCCCCACGAACGTCAGCGAGCAGTTCATCCGCTCCAACATCCGCCTGAAGGCCGGCGATATCTACCGCCCCGCGGGCGCGCAGACGGCGGACGACATCCATTCGCTTTACGACACCGGCCAGTTTGCCAACGTCCAGGTTTCGGTGGATCCGGCGGACGACGGGGGCGTGGTAGTGACTTACACCGTGGAGTCGCGGCTGCGGATCACGGACATCAAAATCACCGGGAACAAGAATTTGAGCACTTCCAAGATCCGTAAAAAAATCACGGTGAAGGCCGGCGACCCTCTGCTTGAGGAGAAATTGTTCACCGACGCACAGGAAATCCAAAAGCTCTACGAGAAATACGGATACCCCGGCACACAGGCGAAATATGTCATTGACAGCGTGAACACGGCGGCGGGCAGCGCTTCCGTGACATTTCAAATCACCGAGGCGCGGAAAATCAAAGTCACGAAGGTGGAATTTGCGGGAGCGACGGCGTTTCCGCAGAAGGAGCTGCGCAAACAGATCAAGACGCGGGCGCACTGGATGTTTTCCTGGCTGACGAGCAGCGGCGTGTTCAAGCAGGATGAGTTTGATGACGACAAGGACGCGTTGACGGCGTTTTACCGGAATCACGGTTATCTGGATTTTCAAATCAACGACGTGACGTTTGACCGTCCGACGCCAGGCACCATGGTGGTCCGTTTTGCGGTTTTTGAAGGGCGCCAATACAAGGTCGGCTCGGTCAAGTTCACCGGCAACAAGCTTTTCGACCTTGCCGCCATACACGCCGGCCTGAAAAGCAACCACGACTTTCAACATTCCAAGGCCAAGCTCGGCGCGAACAACCTGCCGATGGACGTGGGAGATATTTTCACGCCCGCCGGCATGGACAAGGACGTTACGGCCGTGGAGGATTTTTACGGCAGCAAGGGATACATTGACGTGCGGCGCGGACTGACGCTTGCCGTGAACCGGATTCCAAACGTGGACGCGGGCACGATGGATCTGGAGTTTGTCATTGACGAGGGGCAGAAGTCCTACGTGGAAAAAATTGACATCCGCGGCAACATCAAAACCAAGGACAAGGTCATCCGCCGGGAACTGGCCATTTCGCCGGGCGAACCTTTTGACATGGTGCGCGTAAAAATCAGCCAGCAGCGCGTCGAAGGACTGGATTATTTTGAGAAGGTGACCATGGATCCGGAGCCGACCGAAGACATGATTCCCGGGCGGAAAAATCTGGACGTGAACGTGGAGGAGAAGGGCACCGGCAACTTTACGCTGGGCGCGGGATTCAGTTCGGTGGACGCGCTCGTGGGTTACGCTGAAGTCACACAGGCCAATTTTGATTTGTTTCATCCGTGGCATTTCACCGGTGGCGGCCAAAGGATGCGGCTGTTTGTCCAGTTGGGCACGGAGCGGCAGGATTACGAGCTTTCATTCACCGAGCCGTGGTTTATGAACCGAAAGCTGTCGCTGGGCGTGGACCTTTACCGCCACGAACTGGATTTTGACAGTCCCAATAACATCTACACCGAAACCCGCACCGGAGCGCGCTTGAGCCTGACCCGCGCGCTGGGGAGCGACTTTCTCATCGGCAGCGTGAGCTATGCGATCGAGGACGTGGGCATCAGCTTGAACAGCGGATGGCATGATCTTGAAACAGGGCTAATTCCAGGACATCCGCCGGTGGTAACCGTGGAGCAGGCGAATGTTCCCGATGCCATTCTGTCGCAAGTTGGCGACCACTTGTTTCATCGTTTTGGCGCGTCGCTGGCCTATGACACGCGGAACAGTTCAAAATTGCCGAACCACGGCCAGCGGACGGAACTGGATCCCGAGTTTGATGTAGGCGACACCACTTATTTCAAGCTCGAAGCCAAGACGGCATGGTATTTCCCCGGACTGTTCAAGGGGCACGTGCTTGAAGCGCTCGGGCGTGGCGGCGTCGCGAACAGCTTGAGCGGCGGCGACGTGCCATTTTACGACCGCTATTACCTCGGCGGCCTCTACTCGCTGCGCGGTTTTAAATACCGGAACATCGGGCCGCGCGACCCGCAATATTTCCCCGGAGGTCCTATTGCTGACGAGCCGATTGGCGGCGACAGCTATTGGTTTGGGTCGCTTGAATACAGCATCCCGATTCTGGAAAAAGACTCCGGCCCCAGCCTGCGTTTTGCCTTGTTCTACGACATCGGCGCTGTCGGCGCGGGATCTTATTCTTTCTCCGGGAATTTTGACGACGATTATGGCGCCGGATTGCGGTTGGATATTCCGCATCTCGGTCCTTTGCGGTTTGATTACGGCATTCCCATCAACCATGATCAATACAACGGCACCGCCGGCAAGTTCCAGTTTGGAGTCGGCTACACGCGCCAGTTTTGAGATGACACCTGATCTAATAAAATCGCGGTTTATAAAGTCGGTCCTTTTCGGACTCGGCTGCGCGGCGGCTGTTTGCCAATCGGCATCGGCAGCGCCCGCGCTCGCCAGCCTGCCGCTTTATTTTGAAGCCAATCAGGGGCAGGCGGACAAGGCGGCGCGGTTTGTGGCGCGCGGACAAGATGCGAAATTTCTGATCTCGCCCGTTGCGGTTCAGCTTGATCTTTTCAAGACGACCGGAATGGATGCAATTTCAGCAAAAACGGTGCGGATGCAATTAGTCGGCGGAAGCTCGCAGGCACAAATTTCCGGCGCGGACGAATTGCCCGGCAAGATCAATTACCTCATCGGCGGCGATTCCTCGAAATGGAAGACGGGCGTGGCGACGTTTGCGAAAATCCGCGTCGAGGAAGTTTATCCCGGTGTCAGCCTGACGTATTACGGCAATCATCGGCACCTTGAATATGATTTTACCATTGCGCCGGACGCGAATCCAGGAATCATCGCCATTCGTTTTGACGGAGCAGACACCATTTCCATCAGCCCCGCTGGCGAACTGGTTTTGAGGATGGGGAATGACGAAATACGCCAGCCCCGGCCGGACATTTATCAAATGGTCCAAGGGCTGCGGCGAAAGATAGTCGGCGGCTACAAAATTTTGGACGCGCATACCGTTGCGTTTGACGTTGGTGACTATGACCGCAGCCAGACATTGGTGATTGACCCAATATTGAGTTACTCGACCTATTTCGGCGGCTTGGCCGACGACGTTGCTTGGAATACAGTCGTGGACACAAACGGTTTTGTTTATGTCGCGGGCGAGACGCTTTCGGCGAAGTTGGCCACGGTTGGAGCGGTTCAAACGAATTACGGCGGCGGAATCTGGACCGGCGATGCATTTGTGGCCAAATTCAGCAACAACGGCTCGAATCTGATTTTTTGCACATACTTGGGTGGCAATCAGGAAGACTTTGCCTATGGTCTCGCCGTGGACAACGCGGGTGACGTTTTTTTAACCGGAGCCACTGACTCGCCTGACTTTCCGACGAACAACGCGCTTTATCCGACAATTCCAGGACACGCGTATCACAGCCCCAGAACCGGGACATTCTACAACCCGAGTGCTTTCGTCGCGGAAATAGACCCGACAGGTTCGCACTTGATTTATTCAACGTATTTTGGCGGGAGTGGAAACATTTTGCAGGGCACAGGCGACGAAGGCGCAGGCATTGCGTTGGATTCTGCGGGTAACGCTTATGTCACCGGTTTTACGAGTTCCACCAATTTTCCTGCCACCAATTCGCTGATCTACCAGTTGTGTGGCACTAACCACACATTCAACCGTCTCGCCGGGTCGCAGAATGCGTTCCTCGCAAAAATCGGGCCTGGCGGAACAAATCTCATCTACTCAACCTACTTTGGCGGCACCAATGTGGACGGATCCACAGGCATTGCCGTTGATGGCGCGGGCTGCGTTTATATCGCCGGTATAACCGATTCGACCAACTTCCCGACCACCACCAATGCGTTTCAGCCTCTTTACGGCGGTTTGACAAATCCAGCGGTTGCAGTCAACAATACATTTGTTGCCAAATTTGCACCTTCTGGGACCAATTTGATCTATTCGACCCTTCTTGGCGGGACGAACGATGACCAGGCCTTTGGTATAGCCGTGGACGCCGCCGGCAATGCCTATGTGACGGGTGCAGCGACTTCGCCGGATTTTCCCAACACCGTGACAAATCTGGCCATCTTGGGCAAAAGTCTGACCAATAATTCAACTTACGGCTATGCCGTCACAACCAACGCTTTTCTCACGCAAATCACCTGGAACGGGACAAATGCCGCCATCGGCTACTCCATGATTTTTGGCGGCACCAATCTTGACATTGACGCTGGTTATGGCGTGGCCGTGGATCCAGCGGGCAACGTGTTTGTCTGCGGCGCGAGCAGTTCGACGAGCTTTCCCGTAACGACGAATAATATCCCGGATATTACGGGCTGCCTTCGCGCGACCAATTCCGGCGGCTTTGACGCCTTTGTCATCGCCTTTAGCCCCAATGCCGGTTCCGTGCTTTATTCGGGTTATCTCGGCGGGGTGGGTGACGATTTTGGCAACGGGATCGCCGTTGATCCAATGGGCGACGCTTACATTGTCGGCAGCACGGGTTCGGCGAATTTCCCGACGAACAACGCGCGTCAAGCGGCGCTCAATGGGACGACCGACGCCTTTCTGGCAAAAATCGTGCTTGATAACGTGCCGCCATTGCTTTCGTTGTCGGCAAACAGCGGCTCGGTTCAGGTTACGTGGAATTCGGGCCTGCCGTTTGAGCCGGAATTGCAAGGTCTTTTCAAACTGGAATCCAGCACGAACCTCGTTTCGACCAATTGGACACTCGTGCCGCAGTTGCCGGCATTGCTCAATAAACGGTATGCCGTTACCCTCAATCCGGCCAATGAAGCGGAGTTTTTCCGGCTTCAAGCGGTGCGGCCTTGAATTTTTGATTTGGCTTGGCGGTTCAATTCTGTTTTCATCCTCCCATGAGAAATATTTTGAGAACGATTTTTCCGGCGGTTCTGCTGCTGACTTTTATGACCGGCTCCGCGCTGGCGCAGACCAAGATTGGCACGGTGGATTTGCAGAAGCTTTTCGATAATTATTGGAAGACCAAACAGGCCCAGGCCGCGATCCAGGACCGGGTTGCGCAGATCACCAAGGATGACAAGAGCATGACGGATGATTTGACAAAGGCCAACGAAGAATACCAGCAACTTTTGCAGCAAGTGAGCGACCCGGCCATTTCCCCGGATGAGCGGGACCGCCGGAGCCAGGCTGCCAAGGACAAACTCAAACAGTTGAACGATCGCAAAACTGCGCTGGACCAGTATGAACGCGAGGCGCAGGCCACGCTGAATGATCAGCGCCAGCGAATGAGCGAAAAAATCCGGGCCGAAATCCAGACCGCCATCAACGCCGCCGCCAAAGCCGGCAGTTACGCCGTTGTTCTCAACACCGCCGCCGATGGTATCAATATTGGCACGACGACCATCAACGTGCCGTCGGCGGTCCTTTACAACGCCAGTCAAATTGATCTGACCGCGGATGTTTTGAAACAATTGAATGCCGGCGCGCCGATTGACACCACTCCTGCCGCCCCGGCCGCGTCTGGCGTGCCGTCGCTGTTGATCAACACCAACCGTCCGTAATCGCGTCTATTTCCGCAATCAAGCAAACCAGAATTTTGAAATTCGCGCTTGCCATGAAGCGAATTGTTTCCTAAATTCCACATTCTTTTGAAATTGAATTGATATATGAGACGTCCCAAAGGCATCAAAACTAGAAAATCCGTGGCCAAGCGGTTCAAGATTACCGCCACCGGCAAAGCCATCTGCTTTCCAGCGGGCCGCCGCCATCTGGCCCAATCCAAAAACGCCAAGCGCCGCCGCCGCCTCTCCAAGGCGAGCGTCGTGGACGCGACCGATGCCTACCGCATCACCCAAAATTTACCGTTCAGCCACTGAACGGGTTGCATTCAACCATTCAACGATTTAACGAACCATGCGAGTCACCAATTCACCAGCTTCCCGCAAACGCCGCGGGAGAATGTTAACCGCCGCCAAGGGTTTCCGCCTGAAGCGCTCCAAACTTTACCGCTACGCCTCCGACGCCGTGGATCACGGGCGCCAATATGCCTATCGCGACCGCCGCCGAAAGAAGCGCCTGTTCCGCTATCTCTGGCAGATCCGCATCAACGCCGCCGCCCGCGCCGCCGGGCTGACCTACAGCCGGTTCATGGAAGGGCTGAAGGCCGCGAAATGCGCGCTCGACCGGAAGGTGATTGCCGATCTTGCCGCCACGGACGCCGCCGCGTTTGCCGGGTTGGTGGACGTGTCCAAAAACGCGCTCAAGACCAAGCCCGGAGCCGCGATTGCCAAGGCGTAAATGAAATTCAAATGTGGCACGGGCGGCCCGCGAAGGCCGCCCGTTTTGCTTTTGTTCCCATCCACCATCCTGGCAACACGGCGGCGCATGAGTTTTGACACGTTTTCATGTTTGCCGGTCGGCCTTCAGAATTTCCGCCACAGTTTGAATGACGTAGTGCGGATCCAGGGGTTTTTCGAGCACCTTGCGGATGTTTGGATGATTGGTTAGTTGCGCCGGGGAAACCTGATCGCCGCCAAAGCCGGTTGCCAGCAGCACCGGCAGCTCCGGGCGGATCGCAAATACTTTTCGGGCCAATTCCAATCCGGTCATGCCCGGCATGGTGAGGTCGGTCAATATTATTTCCACGTCCGACGGGCGGCACGCGAAATGGTCGAATGCCAATCGCGGATCGTTGAAAACTGTCACGCGGCAGCCAGTTCGGGACAGCACCATTTTGAGCGATTGAGTGATGCCGGGTTCGTCGTCCACTATCAGGATGTGTTCTCCTTTGCCGAGAAATGCGGTGCGCGGCGGCTCGGCGATATCATCCACGGTCCCGGTTTGCGCGGGCAGGAACACCTCAAACGTGCTCCCTTCACCCGGACGGCTTTGCACGAGTATGGCGCCGTCGTGGCTTCGCACGATGCCGTGAACCACTGACAGTCCCAGGCCGGTGCCACGGCCGGTTTCCTTGGTCGTAAAAAACGGCTCGAAAATCCGGCTTTGAATTTCCGGCGACATGCCGCAGCCATTGTCGCGGACGGTGAGCCTGACAAAATGGCCGGGGCGCAAATCGGAGCTGCGGGAGCAAAGCGCCTCGTCCACCCGCACGTCGTCCAATCTAATTTCCAGCCGGCCTTGGCGCCCTTCCATGGCGTGCTGGGCATTGACGCAGAGGTTCATGATCACCTGATGAATCTGCGTCGGATCCGCCAACACGGGCGGCGTGGCATTGATGTGCTGGTCTATCTGAATGGTGCTGGGCAGGGCCGAACGCAATAATTTCAACGTCTCCTTGATGGTGGGTTGCAGATCCACAACCCGCCGTTCCTGCCGCTGCCGCCGGCTGAAGGTCAGAATCTGCTGCACCAGATTTTTGCCTCGGTTTGCCGCCTTGAGGACTTCCTCCAGTTGAAACCGAACATCCGGGCGGTCTGCGACGTCATCATGGATGAGATGGCAATAGGGGATGATGACGGCAAGGAGGTTGTTGAAATCATGGGCAATACCGCCGGCCAGCGTGCCGATGGCCTCCATTTTTTGGGATTGACGCAACTGTTCCTCAAGCCGCTGCTGCGTCTCTTCGGCCTGCTTCCGTTCGGCAATCTCATGGTTGAGCGATTGATTTGCGCGGGTCAATTCCGTCGTGCGTTCGATGACACGCTGTTCCAATTCGTCGCGGGCATGCTGCAAATCATTTTGCGTCCGCCGGCGGATGGTGATTTCCCCGCTCAAAACGGTGTTGGCCTGGGCCATCTGCCGGACATGTGCAATGCTCAACCAAACCAGCCATGCCAGCAACCCCGCCACCAGCGCCACCAGCGGCATAAACCACGGCTGGCTTTGCAGCGGTTCCGGCAACACGGTGAATTTCACCGCCGCCGGCGTGGATGACACGTTGCCGTCCACGTCCCGCACCCGCACTTCAAGGACATGCGGTCCCGATTTCAAGGCCGGCAGGTTCCATGACATTCCCGGCCAGGCTTCAAAAGGTGACCAGTCGTCCGCGTCCACCCGCCTGGAATAGCGGAAACTTGCAGGATCGCTGTTGACTTCAAAACGTCTTTGACCGCGGATATTGGCCGGCAACGGCTTCGCCCGTCGAAGTTCGATGGCTGGTGAGTAAGCCAAAACGTGAGGCGCAATCCTGTCGGGTTGATAACGAAGCGTGCCAGACGATGTGCCCAGCCAGAGCGCGCCGGATGGATCGGCAACCGTGATGTTAACAAAATTTTCACCGGGGACCTGAAGGAATTCCAAATCCAGGGCGCCCATCTGGCGGCGAATATACACTCCGTTGCGGCTCGATAGGTAGATGGTTTTATTATCCCCGCCAAGGGTCGGGCTGGAAAACTCTCCATAGGCCCGCTGCCAATGATTCGAGAAATAGAGCGCGCAACCGGCGCGGCTGGAATTTCCACCGGAGAACATCAAAAGGAATTCCTCCGCGTCAGCCACGGGTGGCCAGCGAAAACCGGAGCCGCCAAACGCGGTCACCGGTTGCCAGTGATCTGCGGCCGCCGGCGACTGTTCGTAGAGTCCCGAATAGCCGAATAACCAGAGTCGGCCCGCCGCCTGGATCGCGCTGGGGTAAGCCATGGGAGGCGGATTTGTCGCGAACGGCAGCCATGAAATATTTTCATCCGTGACCTGTGCGACCTTGTATCGGGTGCTGTCATACTCCTGCGCAACAACCAGCAGTTGCGTGGCAGACATCAGCGAGCTTGACTGCAACTGCTGTCTCATGAATCCCGGGGCGGAAATGACCTTCGTCTGGCCGTTGTCATAGTGAACAATCAGGCCGTTGCCATTCTGGTCCTGACCGACAATCCAGAAAACTCCATTGGCGGCAGGCAGAACGGTTTTGGCGGTTTCCAATGCCGCTGACACCACCGTGCGTTGCGCCGGATATTGCGGGTCGGTCACCATCAGCTCTTTTCGCTGCGCATCCCAAATCATGCCCTGCCCGGCGTCATTCACCTCCAGCAACCTGCCGGGAGCCAGTGTTTGAAACCGTTTGCCGGCATAAACGACGGTATGTTCGTTGTCCGCAAACCAGACACGGCCGTGTGCGTCCGCCCTCATCGGCGGCGGCAGTTGAGAATACAAGGTCCAATTGCCGGCGCGAAAATTCCACCGCGCCACCACGCCCATTCCCACGCACCAGAGCGAGCCATCCGGGGCTTCGCGCAAATGATACAGCCGCCCGCCGGTCTGGCAGGAAACCATGGCCGAAGCGCGCACGAACCTGCTTCCATCCCAAAGGCTGAACCAAAGCTGGCCGCGTTCGGAATCGTATTCCACCGCCGCCATTTCCCCGCCGCGCGTGGCGCAGATCACCCGCGAGCGGCTTTCGGGATGGCTTTGCCAGCGGCCTTCGGCAAGCGTCAGCAACGTGTGTTCGCCTTGGGCAAATACTGTGCCGCCACGCTGCTCGGCCATCTGCAAAACGCAATCCTCCGCCTCGTATCCGGGATCGTCCGGGGGCGACCATGTTTCTCCCTGGCGCTGGTTCCAGCCATGCGGCGTCAGCACAAACTGCCGTCCGGTCGAATCACGAAAATAACCGATGACGTAATCCATCGGCAGGCCGTTGGTCTGGTGAAAAGTGTTCCATTGTCCCGATGACGACTCCGGTTTCAGGCAGGACAGGCCGCCTGGCTTCTCGGTCATTTCCGGCCATTGATCGCAGGAAAACCAGAGTGTGCCATCCGGGTCCAGGTCAATTTCGCGCACGTTGTCATTGGCCAGGCCGGACCGCGAACCCATCGGATCATATTTCTGCCGTTGAACATCCCAAACGCCCGCGCCGGCATCCGAGCCGAGCCAAAGCCGGTTTTGTTTGTCCACACATACCGCGCGCACAAAGGAACTGGGCAAACCGTTGTTTGTGCCAAACAAAGACCAGGTGAAACCATCAAACGTGTGCAGCCCGTCATCCGCCGCCAGCCATGCATTGCCATCGGCGGAGAAGGCGATGTCAAAAATCCGTTGCTGTGCGAATCCTGCGTTCCTTGAATAGGAGGTAACCTGCCAGGGTTGGGAATAGTCCGCTGCTCCCGGCAGCCAGTCATCCGCTCTCCCGCTACAAACCAGAATCAACGCCACCAAAAAGGAGATTAAATAATAACCCGCTGAAGCCGCACGCAATTTTATACGCCAGGCCTGTGTCTCTTCTGCAAGAGAAATGCGTAAAACATCACTCAATCGGCGCATGGGTTTGGTAAAGCCAAGCTAACATTATTATGGCGGTTCCACAAGGCGTGAATCTCGCTGTTTTCACTGTTCTTTATCGGCATTTTTTACTAAATTGTTAAAACTTTTATATGGCTTTTCTCGACGACATCGAACCGTTGAAGCAAACCGCTCTGGCCGACCTCAAAGGAGCGCCCGACCCCGCCGCGCTGGAACAGACCAAGGGCGCGTGGATCGGGCCGAACGGCAGGTTCACGGCGCTGATGAAACAGCTCGGCACGCTCTCGAAGGAGGAAAAGCCCGCTGCCGGCAAACTCATCAATGCCGCCAAGGTGGAACTCGAAGCCGCGCTCATTGCCCGCCGTGAGGAATTGGAACTCAAAGCCGCGCTGCCGAAGGAGCCGTCCGATTTCACGCTGCCCGGACGCCGCCGCGCGCTTGGCAAATTGCATCCTCTCACGCAAGTCACCGAGGAAATCGTCCGCGCGTTCCGCAAGATCGGCTTCGCCGTGGCCGACGGGCCGGAGATTGAGGACGAATACCATTGCTTCGACGCGCTCAACACGCCCGCCGACCATCCCGCGCGCGATTCACAGGACACTTTTTATCTGGCGACGAACGGCGCTGACACAGCGCCGCTACAAAATCCTGTAGCGGCGGCCTGCGACCGCCGACTCCTCCGCACGCACACTTCGTCCGTCCAAATCCGCGTCATGAAAAATCAGCCGCCGCCAGTGCGTATCATCGTGCCGGGCCGCGTTTATCGCCGTGACAACGCCGACGCCACGCACAACCCGACCTTTCAGCAGATTGAAGGCCTTTATGTGGACAAGAACGTCACTGTCAGCGATCTGAAGGGCACCGTGGAGTTTGTTTTCAAGGAACTCATGGGCGGCGATGTGAAGATCCGGTTCCGACCGCATTATTTCAGCTACACGGAGCCGAGCTACGAGATTGACTTCACCAGCGCGCTGGTGAAAAAAATGGGCAAGGACTGGCTGGAAATCGCCGGTTGCGGCATGGTGCATCCCCGGGTGTTTGAAAATGTCGGCTACGACCCGGAAATCTGGACCGGCTGGGCGTTCGGTTTCGGCATCGAGCGCATCGCCATGCTCCGCTACGGCATCAACGACATCCGCCTCTTCTACGAAAACGATGTGCGGTTCTTGAACCAGTTTTGACTCATTGGGGAGCGATCAAGAACAACACGCTTTGGGCGTGGTTCTTTACTTCTACTGTGGCGTGCCAAGGAGCGTTTCGGAGCGTTTGCACAATTGCAACGCTAGACCCCAAGGATCCCTCAACATGACCAGTTGCGAGCCGTCGGGCAACCGGGTTTCGCTGATAAATAGCGCCCCTGCGGAAACCAGCCGTTTGCTGTCCGCATCCGGATCAGAACTTGCCAATGCCAGATGGAGGAGCAGGGGATCCATGTTCCGATAATCCGGAATATTGCCGGGCGGATTGCAATAGATTTCCAGGACGGTTGAATCAGAGTCCGCCAGAAAATGCGTTTGCGCAGGCTGGGGAATATGACGGACCACCCGCAGCCCGCAGTGCCGGCAATACCAGCTCGCCACGGCAATTGGATCTGCCACGTTGAAGGCGATGTGCTCGATCTTCATTCGATTGAAGGGAATGACTTCAGCAAGACTTGCAGCCGTCCACATCCTTGAAATCAATCATCCGCTTCGTGCCGTCGGCCAGGGTCAGTTCCGCGCCGATGACCGAGCCTGAAGGCATCACGTCCATCAGCCTGATGTGTTTCAGCGGCGATAATTCCTCCTTTGTCCAAGCCGTGTCATCGGTCTTGTGCAGCAGGACCGAGATCATCAATTCCATCGCCGGATTCTTGGCCATGCGTTTGCGATAGGCGCCCAGCACGGTGCTTTCCCCGGCTTCAGCATTGAAGCCGCGATGAACTTGAGCCTGGACGCTGTCCCAGCCGTCATAGGCCATGAAAGCGACCTGCCGGCCGGGAACCGAGGCAGTGAAACCCTTTTTCCGGTCGTCATCTATTTTCCGCACGACGGCTTTCGCGCCATTCTTGTGCGGCAGGCCAAAATGTCCGAGCGTCAGTTCATGCTCGAAGGCGAGCCGGCAGCGGTCCACGCGGATGACGCCGCCCGGCACGGTGATTTCCGCAAGGTCAATGATGTAGCCGACGCCGTTGTTTGGCGGCTTGCGCATCAGCAGTTGCCGGTAGAGCACGCCTTCGCGCACGCCGTTGAACAAAATGCTTTGCGAAGTCACATAAATCCCGCTTTTTGACGAGGCATTGTCCACCGTGCGGCCGGTGAGGTAAAAGTTGATGTCCACGCCGCGCAAGTCACGGGGGTCCAGGCTGCGAAAACAGTATTCCTGCGACGTGCCGCCCTCCGGATTATGGTCCTCCCACGGAAAATGCGTGTTGAACACCAGCTTGGAATAGTTGTGGTCATCGTCATAGACCTTGCCGGAGATGATTTCCGATGTGCCGCTGCCACCGTGGTTGACAAGAACCATCCCCGGCTTTTCCAGAATGGTTCTCTTCGAGCCTTTTCCAAGAGCGGTCCACATGCCGTCATTTTCTTCGGCGGTCCAAAACGGCGAATTTTCCGGCAAGGCCAGTGCGATAAACGGCAGGAACATGATGAACGGGCTGGCGGGACAACTGTAGTTTTGTATTGCGAATTCCCGGTGCCCGTAAAACCCGAGGCTGGGAATATCGTTCTCATAAAACTCCTCGCGGGTGGTGAATTGCAGCAGCGACCCGGAGCAGAGCCTTCTGGCCCAGCCTGGATCCAGCGGTTTCGACTTGAGCATGAATGACGCCGGGAACCCGCCGGAAATCCAGAGCCGGTAACAAATGCTGCGCGCCCACATGTTGATGTAGCCGTCGCGCCCGAAGAAGTTCGGGTAGGTCTTGAACAGCTCGTTGAAACTGTTCTCCAGCACGGCGGCGATTTCGGGATAATACTGGTCGCCGAAGGCGCGGTTCCAAATTGTTCCATAAACCACAAACAGGCTGATGGTGTAATAATTGTAGCTTTGCTCCAGATACCAGCCGTTGCCCGCGTGATAGGACGCGACCCACAGCAGGTGGCTCTTCAATAATTCATCGTCAATGGCATATCCGTTTTTTTTCAGGAAGGAGAGGGCGCAGATGTTAAACAACCTCCAGTTGTTTTGCGTTGTCCGGTGATGCGCCCATTTTGAAATGGCCGCGGCGATTTCGTCCTGCTGCTTTTTTGTCCAGTGCGGCCAGAGCACGTCCGGCATCAGCAGCATCGTTTTGGTCCAGCCGCCGAATTCGCAGGTGAATTGATACGTCGCATCCGGCAGATCCTCCGGCATCGGCAGGCTTTCGGCATGACCCGGCGTGAGCGCGTTGTAAAAGTGGTGGCAATAATAATCGCGCAGTTTCATGCCGTTGATGCTGATTTCGGGATCAACGTGCATCAACGGCGCGGCAAGATTGAAGGTTCGTTCCAGGGCCTCGAATTCGTGCGAACGTATGCGCCACGCGGGATCATCCGGCTGGGGATAGGACTTGCTGCCGGGAATGGTGGGGAAGACAAACGGCGAATCAAACGATTTCACATGCTTGAAGGCGCGCTCCAGAATGTATTTGGCGCAGTCAATATAGTGCTTTCGCGTCATGCCCGTGAAGGGGCTTAAATCGTAGTCGGGCTGGCTTGCCGTATAGGCGTTTTTCATGATTGGTTATTTGCAGTCGTGTGCAGGCGTTCACCGTCCGAGCCACCCGCCATCCACCGGCAGGATGACGCCGGTGATATAATCCGATGCGGGTGAGGCGAGGAAAATAGTCGCGCCTTTCATGTCGTCCGGATGGCCCCAGCGCCCGCTCGGAATCCGGTTAAGAATGGCATCCGAGCGCCGCGGATCCGCGCGCAATGCGGCGGTGTTATCCGTGGCGATGTAGCCTGGCGCGATGGCGTTCACCTGCACGCCGCTCGCCGCCCATTCGTTCGAGAGCGCCATCGTCAACTGGCCGATGCCGCCTTTGCTCGCCGCGTAACCGGGCGCGGTGACGCCGCCCTGGAAGGCGAGCAACGACGCGGTGAATATGATTTTGCCGTGCCCGCGCGCGAGCATGTCCCTGCCAATTTCGCGCGCCAAAATGAATTGCGCGTTGAGATTCACCTCGATGACCTCGTTCCAAAACTCGTCACAGTGCTCGGCGGCCGGTTTGCGCAAAATCATGCCGGCATTGTTGACCTGAATGTCAATTGCGGCGTGCTCGGATTTTACTTTTTGGATGAAATCATATAGCGCCGGCCGGTCCTTGAAATCGCACTTGTAAGAATGGAATTTGCGGCCTAAATTCGTGACCGCCTGCTCGGTTTCGCCTCCCGGTTCCAGAGTCGCGCTCACACCGATGACATCCGCTCCGGCCTCCGCCAGGGCAATCGCCATGGCCTTACCGATGCCGCGCTTGCAGCCGGTGACCAGCGCGATTTTTCCGGCGAGGCCGAAGGCGTTGTCGAGATAGCCGTTCATCGGAGCTGGCTTAACGGCGCAGGATCCATGTCCGCAAAAATTTGGTTGTCGCCGCCCATTGCCCAGATGAACCGGTAGCTGCCGGTGCCCGCGCCGCAGTGGACCGACCACGCGGGCGAAAGCACGGCTTCCCTGTCACGCACCACGAGATGCCGGGTTGCCTGCGGCTCGCCCATGAGATGCACCACGATTTTTTCGCCGAGATCAAAATACAGGTAAACCTCCGTGCGGCGGCTGTGCGTATGCGGCGGCATCGTGTTCCAGACGCTCCCCGGTTCGAGTTCGGTGAATCCCATCACAAGCTGGCAGCTTTTCACTCCGGCGGGGTGGATGTATTTGACGAGGCGCCGGCGATTGGCAGCGCTCGCGTCGCCGAGTGCATCGCCCGTGACGTCAGCGCGTTTTACAAGGGTGGTTGGATATTTCGCGTGCGCCGGCGTGCTCACGAAATAAAACCGGGCCTGTCCCCCGCAACCATTTTCAAAAATCAACTCGCGCTCACCCAGGCCGGCATAGAGGCAGTCGTGCGTGCCGAGAGCGTGCTTTTCTGCCTGCGGTCCGCCGCCCACGCGCACAAATCCGGGAGCGCCAATATTGATGATGCCAATCTCACGGCGTTCCAAAAAGCAGCTTGCGCCGATTTCCTTGTAGTTTGGCAGGGCAAGCGGTTCGCCGGACGGCTCCGCGCCGCCAACGATCATGCGGTCGAGATCAGTATAATGCGCGTTCACGGTGCCGGGCTGGAACAAATCGTTGACGAGAAACGTTTCGCGCAACTTCCCGGTGCCGAGCGCGTTGGTTTCCGCGGGTGAAGGAAGATAATGGAGGTTCATGGCTACAAATTGATGATCACGTCATCTTTGATGTGGCAATCAGTCAAATTTGGACTTCAAAGTCAAACCAGTCTTTGTGACGGGCGGTTTAATTCGGTAAAACCGCCTTGGTGGTTCCCCACCATGCGGTCCAGCGAGCATAATCAATACTCGAGTAGCTTTCGGGGAAGACTCTGACGACTGTGTCCACATTTGTCTGGCCCAGCAGGAACTTGTTGATGAAGGCGCCCATTTGTTTATCAATGGCGGGCGTCGTTTGACAATGTCCGTGTTGTCCATCAATGACAAAGCCAAACCGGTCGCTGATGCCAAGAGCGTCATAAACCTTCTCGGTGGCACGATTGCAAACATAGGCCGAGGGATTTGACAGCCATGTGTAATCGGTGTTGCCGGTGGCCAACAACGCGCGCGGTGCTACCAACGCTTCCAACATGTGATGATCTTCCGGCAAATAGGGAACATTGTTGGTGCCGCCAAACTGGAACATCTGCGGACGGAACCATTTGTGGTCTGTCTGCGCCAGTCCTTCCACTCTTTCGTTTTGGATGGTCGTTTTTGCATCCACGATGGCCGAGTAGCGCCACGACGTGTCACCCCCACCACCCGATTCCTGGGCAATCGTAAGCGCGATACGCTCGTCAAACGCCCCGGAGAAAAGCGCCATTTTGCCGGCGTAAGAACAGCCTGTTACTCCAATGTGCTTCAGGTCAACTGGCAGATTGGTCTGGACCAGTTCCAATCCGTCTATAATACGGCTGACGCCCCATGCCCACGCGCTGTATTGGCCCGATTGGCCAAGCAATTGCGGGTAAAGCTTGTAGTAGGGATCCGAAGCGCTTGGTGCCCTGCCATAGCGGGTTACCTGGTCATGGCTGAACGTGATTTTTGCAACTTTGGTCAGCAGGGCGCCGTTGACGCTGCCACTTGGGCTGTTCATGCCGATGATGGCCGGGAAAGGCCCGCTTCCGGATGGAAGTAAAACACGTGAAGTCAGAGTGAGCGTGTTTGTGCCAACAGTCACATATACCGTAAGTGTGCCACCGGCAAAGCTGGCAGTTATGTTGTTCGGATCAACGACCGGCTTGGTTCCAATCTCATAATTTTCGATTTGCGCTAACATTTCGGCGCGGTGATGCTCCCAATCTAAGAACTTGGTGCTTCGGGTTTTCCCAAAGGGGTCTTTGGCCCATGCAAACGGATCGGGCAGCGGTTGAATGAACGGGAGCTTTTCTAAAGTCGGCAAAGGTGGCGCCGGGCATTTTACGCCCGAGTTTTCGACAGCATAGACCAAAGGAATGGAGCGGAGTGTGGACGGGTCGCCTGTATTCGCAGACTTCAGGCCGGGTGCCTTGCACCCGATTCCACCCGGCGACAGAAGCAATGTCAGGGCAGCCATGAAAAAACACGTTTTCACTACTTTGCCTGCAACACTCGGACTTTTGGGCTTCGGTCCAAGGCAGGGTTTCTGTCCCGTATCCGTTTGGTTGGAACGTGCGATTTTCATATTGATTTTCATAGTATTTAACTGAAAAAAGACTTGCGCACAACTATTGTTTTGAGTAAATGTCCTCAAGAAATGCGCAGAATCCCATGCCGCGTCGCGTAGCCATTCTCTATCCGGCAACCGTGCCGTGGTTTGCCCGGTGTGTGGACGGCATCCGCCGTTACGCAAAGCAACACGGCGAATGGCATCTCATCTGCAGCCCCCCCACGTTGAGCGTCGCGGGTGAGATCGCCTTGACGTTGCGTTCGATGAAGGGGTGGACGGGAGATGCGATGATCATCGTCTCGGGCAATGTTCGCGAATTGAACCAGGCCCGACACCTCGGCATTCCAGTGGTCAACCTCGGTGGCGGTCTGGCCAAGTCACACGGCATTCCCAGGGTCAAGGTCAATGATATGAAGGCGGGGCAGATGGCGGCTGACCACCTGCTGGAGTGCGGTTTAAGGCATCTGGCTTTTTTTGGATGGACGGATCGCTGGTATTCGGAACGACGGCGGCAGGGTTTCTGCGAACGGGCGGCCGGGGCCGGGGTGAAGGTGGATTCCTTTCTACAGCCGGCGGCTGAAGGGGTGGAGCGGTTGACCTGGCGACAGCGGATCGAAGGTCCGGCCCGGTGGCTGGCCTCGTTGCCGCGACCATGTGGTGTTTTCGCGGCCCAAGATTATCGCGCACAATTTCTGGTCGAGACGTGCGAGGAAGCCGGCATGAGCATTCCGGAGGATATCGCATTAATCGGCATGGACAACGATGAGACGATCTGTGAGCACAGCGTTCCGACGCTCACGAGCGTATCGCGCAATTCAGAACGGGTCGGATGGGAGGCGATGGCCCTCCTGGAGCGATTGATTCAAGGCGCGCCGGCTCCCACGGAGGATCTGCTGCTCGACCCCGACAAAATAGTCGCGCGCAAGTCAACCGACAGACAGTATTGCAGCGATGCTTTGGTCCAGAAAGCCGTGGATATGGTTCGGGAGAATTTGGGCCAACGGGTCAACATCACGAACATCGCCGAACGGCTAGGGGTGTCGAAAAGAACGCTGGAACTGCGCTTCCAACACAGTGTCAGGCATTCACCCCACGAATACTTCACCCGCTTGCGTGTGCAACACGCCCAGACGCTTTTGCAAATGCCGCAGAAGCGGACTATCGAGCAAATTGCAGTGGAATGCGGCTTTGGAACGTCTGCCACGGTTTATGCAGCCTTTCAACGCCACCTTGGAGACACTCCCGCCGGGATTCGCCGGAAATTGGGGCTTTGAAAGGCTGCGGCGGTTTTGGTTCGGAGGAAAATGCGCAATTTTTTAGGAGGGTTGCGCAAAGCCATAGTTGCGCGCAAACTTCGTATGTCATATTTTTCAAAGTTGTTCGTGGAAGCGCCGCTGCCTGGTTCGCTGGAAACGCATGCGGAGCAATCGAATCCAATGCGCCAGACAGACTCTGCACATCTGCCCGGATTCGCACAACGAAGCAGCAGACATCAAGCTTGGGCTGGAATTTGTAACACTATGAAACATTCGCATCAAATCCTGGGAATGCTCGTTGTCGCGGCGGCATTAAACGGCTCCGCTTTCGCACAGACACCGGCTCCATCGGCTGTTGCGACAACCAACGTCGTGCCGGTCCTGCGGCAGCCGGGCCGCGGTTTCGGAGGCGGCGCGGATCAACCATCCCCCGCGCAGAGACGCCAATTCGCAGATCGCGCACCAGCAGTTGCTTGAAAAGGCCAGGAAGGGCGCCATTGACATCTATTTCGAAGGAGATTCAATCACGCGCCGATGGGGGACGAGCGACGCCCAATACCGGCAGAACCTGGCAAACTGGAACACAAACTTCTTTGGATGGAACGCGGCGGATTTCGGTTGGGGCGCCGACAGCATTCAGAACATTCTGTGGCGGCTGGAAAACGGGGAACTGGACGGCGTGAATCCCAAGATCATCGTCGTGCTCGCGGGCATCAACAACATCGGGAGGGCGTTGAGCGACGATCAGGCCGCCGGCGTCGAAAGAGGCATCAAGAGGATTCTGGATGACTGCCGGGAAAAAGCGCCGGAGGCTGTCATCATTCTGACCGCCATTTTTCCCCGCAATGACAACATGTCGGCGGTGCCGACGATTTTCAAAATTGACGAGGACATCGCAAAGTTAGCGGATGGAAAAAAAAATCCGTTACCTGAACGTCAACGACAAGCTCGCCGACAAGGATGGCCAGCAATTTCCGGGCATGTTCGTTGACCGCCTGCATCCCACTCCCAAGGGTTACCAAATATGGGCGGATGGTTTGAAACCCATCTTCACTGAAATCCTTGGTCCACCGGCGGCGACAGACCATGCGCCGCCGCCCTCGGCAGATCCAAGCGCCACGCCACCGGCTCGTCCGCAACAATAAGATTCGCGTCATCGGACGTGGCAAAATGTGAGTTTTGCTCCGCTACGAATTCCTTGCGACGCCTGCGGGGTGTCAAGATTCGGATTCACGGTATTCGCTGGAGTCGAGCGTGCTCAAACGTTCCCGGGCCGGGTCATACATCCAGTTCAGCAGCAGCCCGGCAAAAAGCAGCGCCGCGAAAACGGTCGCCAGCATGAAGCCATATCGGGGATGACCGAAGGCATCGCTGATGGCGCCCATGGCCAGGGGGCCCAGAGCGGCCGCGGTGCAAGTGAAGAACAGGATCACGCCGGAGACGGCGCCGTGTTCCGTTTTGGGGAAGCAACTGATGCCCTTCGAATTCAGCGTCGGATAGATCATGGACATGAACAGGCCCGACAGAGGAAGAAGCCAGATGGCGCAGGACAGGCCTCCGGCAACCGCACCGGCAAAGCACAGAAAGATGGCCAGACTGAAAATGACCATGACGGACGTCCACTTGAATCGTTTCAGGACCCAGGCCCCCAGAAACCGGCCGAGGGCGCGCAGGACAAAAAATACGGTGAGCGCGTAGGCAGCCAGAAGCGGGAAAGGACCCGCATAGTCGTTCAGGAGCGTCGGCATCCAGACGTAAATCGCGCATTCGGTCGCGACGTAAAGGAAGATGCCCAGGGAGAATCCCAGAGCATAGCGATTCTTCATCATGCCCATCGTGCGCCGGAAATTGATTGGCTCGTCCACGGTCTTGATGGTCGCGGGGTATTTGACCAGCTGGGCGGTGATGATCAGCAGCACGCAGATCGTGCCGGCGATCACATACAGCCATTTCCAGGAAAGCCCCAGCGTCAGAAGCCAGGTCACGATGGCCGGCCCGATGATCGCCCCGACGCCGAAGAAACCCTCGACCGTATTCATCGTGCTGGTGTGTTCCGAGGTGGAACGCGAGATGTCGCCGATCAACGCCAGGGCGCCGGTCTTGAAGATGCCGATCGCGGCTCCGGAAATGACCAGCAGCGTAAGGAAGAACAGAAACGTTTTTCCCACCGCAAACAGATAGGAATTGAGCGCGAACAGGACGAGTCCGAGGATGATGGTCTTCTTGCGTCCGAGCTTGTCCGCGAGATAACCGAGGAAGATTCCCGCCAGCGCAATCGCCGTCATGGGGGCATAGTGGAAGGCTCCGGCGGCGGTGTTGCTCAAATGGAATTCCTTGATGACCTCGGGGATGATCTTGCCCACCGAATCGGTGGTCATGGCAAACATCATGAACATGAGGAAAGTGAGCCATTTGATGACCGTCAGATTGTGTGTTGGCGCTGATTGGTTGTTCATAAAAGTGTCTCCGTGGGACTGAACGCCGCCGGCGACAGTGCCACCAATAATCATTTGCCGGAGTTCACCGGTTGGGCTCGTGCCGGTGATGAATGCGCTCGGGATGGACAAGTCCACCAGCAGTTTTATCCAGTGTTGGTCGAGCCTCCACGTGATCGCGATCTGATGGTCGGCCGGAACGTCCACCTCCATCCTTCCGGCGAATGCGGGATGGGTGTTGCGCAATCGCATCAGTTCGAGTTGCCTTTGCACCAAAGGACGCGCCAGGGCGGTTTTGATCTCCGCAGGCTGGTAATAGTGCCGGTTGATGTCGCGCCCGACCCCCGACCGGGCCAGGAGTTCCATATCGTTGCCGCCTCCCAGAAGCCCGACATAGTAAACCTGCGGAATTCCCGGCGCAAAGAACTGGAGGGCACGGGCGATGAGATATTCGGATTCCCGACCTCCCAACGCATCCAGAAAAGTGCAGTTCACCTGATACAAATCCAGGTTGTTGGCCGCCGCTCCGGTTGCCTGCCGGCTCTGGCCCCGGCTTCGCTGATGAATCGTCTCCACCAGGCTGTCGATCTGGGCCGGCTCCAGCAGCCCCGGATTTCCGCCCGCATCGGCGCCCACGTCAATCACCCCGATGCCGTCGTGGGTGTCCAGCACCGTCACCGCGTTGCGCGGACTGATGGCGAGCCAGCGCGCGAGCGGACGGGGATCGCGCTGAAAGAGCGCATGCAGCACCAGCGGGGGCAGGGCGAAATCATAGACCCAATCCACCCGCCGGGCGATTTCGATCTGCTTTTGGTAGTGGCTGTGAATCTCCACCAGCACTTCGATTCCGAGTGCGCGCGCTTTGGCGGTCAGTTCGGAAATGAAGTCGAAGGTTTCCGGAATCATGAAACAACTGGTGCCCGGCTTCTTGATCGCGTAACCGACGGCGTCGAGCCGGATCATGCTGATCCCCGCAGCCTGAAACTTCCCGAGGATTGAATCCAGATACGCCACCGCTTGAGGGTGCCGGACATCAATGTCCACCTGCTGCGGATTGAACGTCGTCCACAAAAGTTTTTTCTCCCCCGAAAGCAGCGTCACCGGGGTGAACGGAAGACTGGGACGCGGCCGATAGATTCCCATGATCTCCGCTTCGCGGAGCGCCCTGCGGGAAGACTTGGTCGAAAGTGAGAAACATGCCCGCATACCGGGAAGCGGGGCCGTTCTTCGAGAAATCCAGAAACTGAGGGGACGAGGAGGACACATGATTTACGATGAGATCAGCAACGATCTCGACCGTGTCGCCCAAGGCGCGCACGTCTTTCCAGGTTCCAAGGCGCGGATCCACTTGCGTGTGGTCAATGGGATCAAATCCGGCGTCCGCGCCGTCAATGGGCGTGAAAAAGGGCAACAGGTGGACTCCACCGAAGACTCCGGCCAATGGCCCGCTTAGCAGGCAATTCAATTCGCTGAAACCACCTCCCGAGAGGCGGTCAACATACGCAATGAGCTGAACCTGGTTTTTCATGATTCACTTTATCTCGATCTGGCCGCAGCCTGGATTTTTTCGCCGCGGCGGGCGATCTCGTAACAACTCACCGGCCCAAGGTCAATTTACCGGAATTTTCCAGCGGGGTGCTCCGCGTCACCACGCCCTTCGGATCAAACAGCGTAACTTTTGCTTCCTTGAAAATGTCTTTGCCGTGGTAGGGGCCATCCACCGTCCAACTCAGGGTCCGGGCGGCTTCATCCCAGGCAAACGTCACGCGCCGCATCTGACCCGTCGCGTAGGCGGTCGTTCGGCCGTCGTCCTCGGCGAGCGTGAAGGTCGCATTGGCACCCGGGTAAATTTGCAGGTCCAGCGGCCCTCCGGGCAGGTCGTCGGTGTGCAGGATGGCTGGCGCCAGGGGCAGAATCGTCCCCGCGCGCACAAACACCGGAATCTGATCCAGCTCCGCTTTCACCTGCTCGTTCCCGCCACCCGTCCGTGTCTGGTTGGAGTCGAACGTGAACCAGGTTCCCTTCGGAAAATAGACGCTGCGCTGGTTGGTCTGCGCAAGGATCGGCGCCGGCATGAGTCCGTCGCCCATGAGCCATTGGCTGGTCAGATTGTTGACCTGCGGATCTTCCGGATAAGCCATCGCCAGCGGCCGCATCATCGGCGTTCCCTTTTCGGCGGCCACATGCGCCAGGCTGTAGTAATACGGCACCAGCCGATAGCGCAAATCGAGGGCTTTGCGGATGGCCGCCTCCGCCGGTTCGCCATACAACCACGGGAAGCGCGGGTTCACCGATATTCGCCGAATGCGACCGCATGACCGGAAAGAACACCCCCGCCTCCATCCAGCGCGTCAGAAGTTCCGGCGTGTCCTGTCCCATAAACCCGCCGATGTCGCACGCGCCGTAGAACATGCCGGCGAGGCTCCAGTTCAGCAGCCGCGCGGGCGTGTCGGCAAACGCCCGCCAGTTGCTGGCGATGTCGCCGGTCCACGCCGCCGCGCCGTAGCGCTGCATGCCCGGTTGAAAGGCCCGGTTGATGGTCCACAATCGCTGCTTCGAATTGACCATGGACAGCGCGAGCGCCTCGGACTGGTTCCAATACGTGTAAGTTGTATAGGTCTGCTCGCCTTCATCGTTCCACCAGCCGTCAATGCCGGCCTTAAGCAGCGGCGCCATCTGCTGGGCATACCAGTCGCGCACATCCCCCCGGCTGTAGTTCAACAGCCGTTGCTCGGTGCCGCCCCGGCTGAGCGCACCCTGCCCGCGTCCGGCTGTTGAGATCCAGCCCCGTTCGCGCAATTGCGTCAGGAGTTCGCTGTTGCCCAGCCGCGGTTTGCGGATGCCCACCACATGCACTCCGTGCGCGTGCAGGTCCGCAACCTGTTTCTCCGGTTCCGGAAACAGCACCGGGTTCCAGGAAAAGTCGGTGTAATTTGTCGAACCTGCCGCCGGCACCGAATAATCCGGTTGCGGCGTATACCACTCAAAATCGAAAATGAACGCGTCCACCGGCAGCTTGCGGTCGAGGAATTGCTTGAGCGTGTCTTCGATGTAGGCCCGATCCCGCCAGCCCCAACGGCTCTGCATGTATCCCATGGCCCATCGCGGTGGCACGGGCGGCCGTCCGGTCAGCTCCGCGTAATCCTCCGTCCCTTCCTGCAACCGCGCCGCCGGCATGAGATACAAGTCCAGCGAATTACCGGGCATCGTCCAGGTAATGGTCCCGTCGGTCTCGTTCCGCTGCCAGTTGCCCGGCGCATTATCATCTTCACCGAGAGCCAGCACACTGTAGCCGGCGCTGCTCCAATAGTAAGGCACGCCGGTGACGCCATTGCCCACCCGGCTCTGCCCGCGCTGCTGCACGATGCCTCCGTTCATGTCTCCGCTTCCGTAGATCGTTGCCGGGCCCGATGCCGCGCCCATCGGACAGGTGATCTGCGGCCGGCCGGTGCGGTCATCACTGCCGAGGCTGGCCAGCGACGTCGCCGGAATCACCACCCGGCCCTGGCTGTCCTTCAACATCCATAGCCCCTTTTCGCGGTCCACCAACAACGCGCCGTTGCCGGTCCGCACTCCGCTGAAGGCGCCGTCCTTTACCGTCTCAACTGCGGTGCGCGGACTGGATGAGTTCGCATCAATGAACAGGCTTTGCTGCTTTGCCGGAGCATCGGCGAACGACACGTGGAGCCGGAAGGCATGCGCGTTGATCGCCGTCGCCTCCACGCTGACCGGCTTGGCGGGAGCCGTTTGGGTATTCGTGTCTGTCTGGGCGAGCGTCAGGCTGGGCGGCCAGCACAAGGCGATGGCGAGGCCGATTTTAGCAATGACGCGGTGGTGATGTGGTTTCATGGTGATGGTTGTTTTTACCATGGTCCCGAATCGGTCAACAGGAAATTCGCTGCGTTGGCTATAGTTTGGTAACAGGCTCAAGTGTATTATGGCGATCGAAATCGAATGCGGTTCGCAACCGCTGGGGCAGAGTCGGCGTCGCGCCTGAACACGATGAGACATAACCCGCGACCTCGGTGGCGATACGCTGGACATCCGGCAAAGTGCAACCGCGAAGCAAACCCATCGCAAGTGTGGCGGTGAACGCGTCTCCGGCGCCAACCGTGTCCACCACGGTCTGCCGGGAAACGCCCAGGCTCACAACCGTCCCGCCGGCCAGAAGGACACTGCCGTTCGCACCCTTAGTCAGAACCACGGCGCGAAGCTTGAAACGGCCTGCAATTTTCCGCAGCACGCTGGATTCGTCGCCCGCCATTCCGAGAGCGCCGGCCACCTGCGGCAGTTCCTCCTCATTCAGCTTGAACACGCTGGCGAGCTGCAGCGACTCAACGATCAATTCCCGCGACCAGAAGTGCTGGCGGAGGTTGACGTCGAAAATGCGCAAAGCTCCCGGCGGCGTGGCCCGCAACACCGCCTGGATGGCGCCGCGCGCAACCGGATTCCGTTGACCCAGCGTGCCGAAACAGACCGCGTCTGCCCGCGCCGCTTCGCGCAAAATGTCCTCGCGAGCTTCGATGAAGTCCCACGCGGAAGGCTCCTGAATCGTGTAGGCCGGTTTGCCTTGTTTGTCCAGACTTACCGCGACCGTGCCCGTCGGAACCGCTGGATCCGTGGAAATCCCGTCCGTCCGCAAGCCGAGTCCGGCCAGGTGGCCGAGGATCTCCCGTCCCGGCGGGTCATCGCCGACGCGCGAAACCACCAGCGAATCAGCGCCCAGTTCCCGGGCATGATACGCGAAATTTGCCGGCGCACCGCCGGGTTGTTTTCCGCAAGGCAGCAGATCCCACAGCAACTCTCCAACGCCAATGACAAGCGGTTTGGGATTATCGGCCATATGATTCTGCGTTCGCGAATGCATCAGTGGATTGAGAGGAACCGCGCGCCTGCTCGAGTATCCAAAAAGCATGGTGTCCCGGTCTGTCATTCCGCTGGAATCCATTTATGCCGCGCCAGGAAGCGCAACGCCTGTTTCGGCCATTCCTTCACGGTCTCATCCTTCAGATTCGCCGCCATGCCGAACCCGTGTTGGGCATTCTCCTCAAGATGCATTTCCACCGGCACACCGGCTTTCAGGCAGGCTTCGTAGAAGATCAGCGAATTCTGCACCGGCACCAGCCGGTCGTTCGAACCATGAACGATAAAAACCGGCGGGGTGTCGCGCGTCACATGCTTCTGCGGCGACAGCGCCTCGTAGAGGGCCGGATTGTTCTGCGTCAGGTTCTGCCGGGAGCCGCGATGGGTGATCGCATCGTCCGTCAAGTCAATCACCGGATAGAGCAGCAGCGCAAAAGCCGGCTTGGCGCTCAAGCTGTCGGTCGCATCCGGCACATAGGGCGCTTCGGGCAGCAGCTTGTTGTCATACAAGGTTGCCAGCATGGCTGCGAGGTGACCGCCTGCAGAGCCTCCGAACACTCCCACCTTTGCCGGATCAATGTGGTATTCCTCCGCATGTGCGCGAATAAAACGCACGGCGCGCTGGGCGTCCAACAGGGTGGTCGGGTAGTGATACTGCGGTCCGTGCCGATAACGCAACACGAACGCGGCAACGTTGTTCGACTGGAAGAATTTGGCCGGCGTCGCGCCTTCGCCCGGAACGGTCAGCATTGAATAGCCGCCTCCCGGCAGCAAGAGGACAGCTGCGCCGGTGGGCTGGTTCGTATCCGGCAGATACAAATCCAGGGTCGGCTCCATGGGATTCAACTCGTTCTCCGCGCCGGCCACCACGCCGGGTGTGGTCTCGTAAATTTTGACCCGCTTGACGTTCGCGGGCGGGGTCATGCTGACCATGTCGTTGTTGCCTCTCCCGCCAAATCCGCCCGGCGGAGCGCCGCCGGGACCTGCGCCCATTCTGCCTGGACCGCCTGCAGTCGGGGCATCTTGGGCGCGTATCGCCGTCGTCAGACACAGCGAAACCGCTGCACCCACCAGCAACAATTTACTCGGCTTTAACATGACCATTTTCAGAAACATTGTGTGGGGAGGTTCTCCCTAATTCTTCGCCGCCGGCTTGGCTTGTTTTTTCGCCGCCGACTTGGGGTGTTCGTTGAAGAACTTGAACACATCCGGCATGGCGCCCGCGATGATCCCGCCGTGATCCAGCCCGGGCACTTCCTTCCAGGTGCAGTCCATGCCCGCAGCCTTGAGTTGCTCCGCCACGGCGCTCCCACGCATGCCCATGGTATCGTTGCTGCCGGCCGTGAAATACAAAGGCGTGTCCTTCAATTTCCCTTTCGGGTCCGGTGAGCCGAAACCGGCGAGACACGCGACCGACGCCCACATCGGCGCGTATTTCTCGCCGATATGCATCGCGCCCATGCCGCCCATGGAGTGGCCCATGAGGTAGATGCGCTTTTTATCCACGTTGAATTCCTTGAGGGCCATATACAGAACGTTCATCGTGTCTATCTCGCTCAATTCGGAAACCCTGGCCGAGTCGGTTTCCTTGGTGCCACCGACCGGCGGGCCGCCGCGTCCGCCACGTCCTCCTGGGGCTGCGCCAAAAGCCGCACCGGGAGCTGCGCCGCGGCCCGGGAACATCCCGCCGCGCGCCGGTTGGTTGGTCCCTTGTGGTGGGGGAGTCATGGCCGGCGCGTTGCTGCCCGGACCGCCGCGTCTGCCGAGGCTCATTCCACCCATTGTCCCGCCGAACGGGGCGCTGGGGCTGTAGCCCATCGCGCCGATCATGATGTAACCGTTCTTTTCCGCCTCGTCCACGCACCCGGTGCGCATGAAGGTGCCGTGGTTGCCGCCGAATCCATGCAGCGCAAGGACCAGCGGGGCCTTTTTATTTTTGTGTGACCTTCGAGGAAACGAACACCGCGTAAGGAAGATCTTCGTCGGTATTTGTGAAATGATACGTGCGCAACTCCACGCGATCATCCACCGGATCGCCTCCGGTGCGCCGGCTTTGTCCGGCGGTTTTGCTCACGGGCGGGCTGGTAGACCTTTGAACTCGCAAGGTTGGATTTGGCAGCGGCAGCGGCCTTGGCAGCCACGGTTTTGGCATTGGGGCCACCGGTAGCCGCAACTAGTGGCGGCGGGCTGACGGGTTGATGAGGGTTGAGCCTGCGCCAAGGTGAACGGCAGCGCCAGCGCGACAGCGAGGCCGATTGTGGCGATGGTGTTACGGTTGGTTTTCATGATGTGGAGTTCAGTTTGATTTGGGTGTTGGTCAGGATGTCAGTTGACCCAGCTCTTGAGCGTGGACTCAACCGCTTGCGCCCAGATTTCATAACCTTCGGCATTGGGATGGAGATTGTCGGCGCCGAAACCGGTCAAAGAGCCATTCTCTTTCAGAAACTTGGAATTGATATTCGTAAAGAAAACATGCTTCCCATCATCCAGCCTGGCAATAATCTTGTTGGCTTCCTCGTTCTTGATGCGATTGGGGTCCGAGGGACCGTTGCCGCGCGGAAAAATGGCCAGGAGCATGATCTTGGCATCGGGGAAATCCTGGCGCAACTCATAGACCACGGCCCCAACGCCCTCGGCAATTTCCGGCCCCGTGTTGCCCTGTGAGCCGTTGTTTGTGCCGATCATGAGCATGATGGCTTTGGGCTTGTGACCCTGACCTTCACCTTTTTGTAGGCCCCACAACACGCCTTGTGTGGTGTCACCACTCACCGCAAAATTGGCTACTTTCACGTCGCCAAAATACTTGTTGAAGGCGTTGGTGCCGCGGTCCTGCCAGAAGTCCGTGATGGAGTCGCCCTCGAACAGAATGTCAAAATCGTTGGTCTTGGCGGTCTCGACGAACCCGTTGTGGCGCACGGTCGTGCGCACGAAGGTCTGGGTGGGACGGATGGCTGAATCCTCACGGGGAACCTGAACCGTCAGAAGCGATTCGTATTTCTTCAACAGATCCTTGTCGGAGGATGAGTCAATGAAGCTTTTAAGGTCGGCATTCATCCGGTCCACTTCCGCCTGGGAAGGACGCGCAATGGCAACCTCCGGCGGAACGGGTGCGGGCGGGCCGGGAGGCGTCTGCGGGCCGCGGCCAAAACTGCCAAATCCGCCGCGCTGACCCATGGCAGGTCCCGGCGAATTTTGAGCGCGCAGACCAAAGGGAGTGGCTGCGCACAAGATGGCGCATACAACGAGTTTGAGTATTGTCTGTTTGTTCATGGTGATCTATTTGGGTTGGGAGTGATTCAGTGGTTAATGTTTGTTTCGTCCTGACAAATTCATCGTTTTTTCCAGCGCTTTTTCTTTGGAGCGGTTACTTCGTTTCGGCAATCAAGTCCAGCAGGCCATTGACGATACCGCTCTCCGCGTATCCCGGCTTGCAGCGCGAGGAAAGGACTTCGAAGGTTTGACGCCCATACGCGGCGTCGTCGGGAATATACCCGCTGTTGCTGCTGCCATTCACCATCGAGACGAAGATGGATCTGCCGACCGGCGACTCCCGCTTGAATCTCACGGCGATCATGTTGTAGATCTCCGCACTGCCGCCGCCCAGCGCAATGTCGTCAATCATCAGCAGACTCAAGCGGAGTGAGACATCGGGGCCATCCGTGTAGGTGGCCTCGACCGCTGCGCGCTGCGCGCCGCTCGTCCGGTTGCGGCCGGGGAGAGCGATCATTTTTTGAGCCGCGACGATTTTGCCGCCGGCCGCCATGTGAGCCGGATCCATCAAGCGCATCACATGCTTGACTTCTTCACCCATGAACTGGCCCATGGACTTGATCATCATCTTCTGCTGGTCCAGCAGCTTCTTGACCGTGGGATCCTGCTTGTTCAGACCCTGTCCTCCCGGTGGCATGGCATTGCTGATGTCTTGTCCGCGGGCGGCGTAATCCTTGATGCGGATGTCGCGCAGGTCAAAGGTCTGCTGGAAATAGATCGGATTCTGGTCGCCCTGCGCTCCGACGGAGAAAAGCGCCACGCATTTGTCGTCAAAGGAGTCCTCGATATACCGTTCTGCCTCCCCGGGCCAATCGCCACTGACCATGTCGGTGTTGCCGGTGACCACCGCGTGGCAGGCGTAGTTGAAATAGACTGCGATCGGTTCGCCATTGGTCGTTTCAAATTTGATCACGGCCACCGTTTTGTCGGACGGACCGTCGTAATTGGCGCCTTCCCACCACTTGTGTGTCATGGGATCAATGATGTCGCGCTGGACGTTGATGTAGGAAACACCTGTTCCATAACCGATGCGAGCAGGCTGGAGTTTTTCCCTGGCGGCTTTGATGGTGTTGAAAATTTGATCGGCCGATCCTCCGGAGGCGCTGTGGGTGTGCGTCGGGCTGATCATCAGATTTTGCGCAGGGATGCCCAGTTCTTTCTCGATCCGCTGCGACACGGTCCGCCACACCTGATCTCCAATGGCACCCGTGTCCACACAAACCAGGGCCGCACTGGTGGCGCCGTTATCAATCACGATCGCGCGGACGTAGATGTGATCGAGGATGCCATCGGCACCCGGATAGCCTCCGTTCGCGCCCCCGCCCCGGCCGCCCCGCCTCATCATGCCCGCGCCGCCACCCGCATTAGTGGACGTGACATCGATTTTGGCGGCGCCCGCGCGAAAGCATCCCGATTGGGCCTGCTGGCTGGGTGCCACGAGTTTGGAGCCTTCCACCGGTTGCGGTGTTTGGGCGACTGCCGGGAGACCCGACAGCACGGTCAGAAGAGCAAGACCTAGAAGTGCGGTTCTCATAACAACTCCTTTTTGCCGGACGCCGGCTGACTGATTTGCGCGCCAGTTTGCAATTGGCGGTGACCTTCCGCGGTCAATTCTTCGTCCGGGTTCACGCTCCAAAACTAAGCGACCGGCCGTCAAAGCTGCAATTGCCAACTCGACATCCGGTCAAAAAGCTGATATGACATCTCTGCAACCTGATACTAACGAATTAAATCTCATGACCGACAGATCCAAAACATAAGGAGATTTCCCGGCACCTCTTTTCTGAAATTGGAGCCGGACGGTATGGGCCGGGGAGCAAGCTTCCCAGCGAGGCGCAGTTGGTCGGGCGGTTCGGCGTTTCCCGGCCCACGGTGGTCCGCGCCTTGCGTGACCTGGAGGCGGCAGGACTTGATCGAACGCCGGGTCGGTTCGGGCACTTATGTGCGTGCGGCAGCCGTGCCGCACGGTTCAACCCGCATTTTGGGCCTGATCGTGCCCGGGCTGGCGTCCACGGAGATTTTTCAAATCATCTGCGGTGAAATCGCCAGCCTGGCCAGGGTGCATGACTTCGGACTGCTGTGGGGCGGTTCCACCAATCCGCGCGTGGACACGGACGCCAGCCTCAAACACGCGGAGGAAATCTGCAAGCAGTTCATCGAACGAAAAATCAGCGGCGTGTTTTTCGCGCCGGCCGAATTGCAGGCCGGCCAGGAGGAGTGCAACACCAAGCTGGCGGAATCTCTGCGGGAGGCCGGTATTCCCGTGGTGCTGATTGACCGCGATTTGCTGAATTTTCCCGAACGCAGTGATTTCGACCTGGTGTGCATTGACAACATGGCCGGGGGTCACATGGTTGCGGAACACCTGATCAAACTGGGATGTCGAAGAATCGCCTTTGTCGCCCGGCCGCTTTCCGCGGCCACAGTGGACGCCCGCGTGGCGGGAATCCGCGAGGCCCTGGTGCGATATCGCCTCGATTCTGATCCGGGCTGGGTTCATTCGGGCGACCCCTCGGACCTCAAATTCGTTCGCTCCCTGGTTGCCGGACGGCAGGCGGACGCCTTTATTTGTGCCAACGACGATACCGCGGCTGTGCTGTTGCGTTCCCTGGAATCACAAGGCGTCCGTGTGCCGCGCGATGTTCGTGTCGTGGGATTCGATGATGTGAAATATGCCACGCTGGTGTCGCCGCCACTCACTACGATCCACCAACCTTGCCGGGACATCGCGGTAATTGCCTTCCGGACCATGTTGGATCGTCTTGCGGACCCCACGCTGCCGACGAGGCATATCAGTCTGCCCCCGCGCCTGGTCGTGCGCGAATCTTGCGGCGCGTATCTGCCACGCCCCAAACAGGCCGCCCGGTCCAGGCGCGAGGTCACAGGCTCTATTGGCGAAGGTTCATGAATTGATATTCAGCGCCAGGTGTTCCTTCGGAGAGTTGGGGATGAATTCCGGCATTTCCTCCAACGAAAATTGGGAGAAAATCCCCCGAGTTTGGTTGGAGACTCCGGCAGGATAGGGCAGGGGAAATTACAGGTCCGCGTTGCATCCGCGATAAGAATTTCAAGTGCTTCTGGTGTTGACTGGACAATCTGGGAGACAAACGTCATAATCCACAACTCAAACACATTCACCGATGATTTCACGACCAACAACAGCGTCTTCTGTCGTGGAGTTTTGCCATGAAAATATTTATGAATAATCAATGGAAAATCCTGATGGGTGTCGCCCTGTGCGCCGCTTTCTCCACCACAGCACCGGCGGCTGATCCGGTGCTGGGTCAATCGCCACGCTATTGCAATCCGCTGCCCATGGTCAGTGGAGGCGCGTCGGCCTCCGGAGACGTTACTGTGATCCGCGACAACGGCAAATATTACATGTATTGCAGTGGCGGCGGAGCGTGGGTTTCCGACGACCTCCTCAACTGGACCCTCCACCGTGTCGCCAATGTCCCCACCGCGCCGGATGTCAAGAAATACAACGGCGCATTTTACATGTGCGGCAACAGTGAAAACGGCGGCACGCTCTTCAAGGCCGACAACCCGCTCGGCCCGTTCACCAGCATCGGCGACTGGAAGAACACGCCCGATGTGGCCGGCGGCTGGAACAGCGCGTTTGACATGGATCTCTTCATTGACGACGACAATAAGCCGTATCTGTATTATCCCGGCCGCGGCGTCAGCGGCATCTACGTTGTGCCCCTGGACCCGAACGACCTGACCCGGTTTGCCGGTCCGCCGAAACATCTCTTTGGCTTCAACAGCGGCCACGTCTGGGAACGCTACGGCGAAATGAACGAATACCCCAACGTCGCGTGGGTTGAAGGACCGTGGCTGCAAAAACACAACGGCACCTACTATCTGGAGTATTCAGCCTCGGGCACGCAGTGGAAGACTTATGCCGAGGGTTATTACACGGCGAAAAGTCCGATGGGTCCGTTCACCTACGCGCCGAACAACCCGCTCCTGCGCAAGACCGACGGACTCGTCACTGGAACAGCCCACGGCAGCATCGTCGAAGGTCCGGGCGGACAGCTCTGGCAGTTTTATACCATTGTGCTCGACAACCCGCCGGGCGGCAGGCGCATCGGAATGGATCCAATCTCCTTCGACAAGGACGGCAACATGTCCTGTCGCATCACCGACACGCCGCAATGGGCGCCGGGCGTCGTTGCCGATGTCGCGAAGGACGGCGACTCCGGCTCCATTCCCGTCACCATCAACAAAATGCGGGCGATGAATGCTCTGTCGCGATTCTCGTCGGAGCAGACCGGCCACGAAGCGGCTTATGCCGTTGACAACTCCAGCGGCACCTGGTGGGAGCCAAGCTTGACCGATGCCCAACCCGCGTTGACGATCGAATTGAGTCCGGCCACACGGTTCGATGTTGTGCAATTGTTCACGATTGACTCCGCGCGAATCATGTTCAGTGGCGGACGCGGGTTTGGCGGACGGGGAGGTTTCAGAGGTCGCGGCCTTGGCGGTCGCGCCGGAGCGCCCGGCGCTGAACCCGCCGCAGCGGCCACGAACACGGCGACTCCAACGGCGAACGCGCCTGCATTGCCTCCCACCGATGCATATCAATACAAGATTGAGGTTTCCGCCGACGGCAACACCTACACGACAGTGCTCGACCAAAGCACAAACGCTATTGTTCGCAACACCCTCTTCGAGGAAATCCCGCCGACCAAATGCCGGTTTGTCCGGCTGACGATGGTGAATTGGCCGCGCACGGCACCGTTGGGCATCATTGAATTCACCGTCTTCGGCAAGCCGGCGGGATCATTGCCGGCGGCCGTGCCGATTCCAGTGGCGCGGTGAGAGAGTTTTCCGGAAAGCTTTGATTTCCAAAATCTGAAGAGTCGCAGGGCCTTGATTGAGGCGTCATTCATTTGACGCGGATTGGTGCTGCGGCCGGACATATTGAAATTATAAATTGCTTTGGCCATTTCGCTTCATTTTTTCGCATTGTTTGGTAGAAATCGAATGGCATGAATGAGCCGCCCCATCCCGAAGTGGCCATACTGAACGCGGCGCTGGAACTCCGCGAACCGGAGCGCGCAGCCTATTTGGACAAGGCCTGCGCCGGCGACGCGGCGTTGCGCGCGCGCGTGGAGGAATTGCTTCGGGCGCATGAGCTGGCGAACGATTTCCTCGAAGCGCCGCCTGCTGGAATCGTTTTCAAGCGAACCAATTTGGCCAACGTTCCGGTTGCCGAAAAGGCCGGCGACAAAATCGGCCGCTACAAGCTGCTGGAGCAAATCGGCGAAGGCGGCTGCGGCGTGGTTTATGTGGCCGAACAGCAGGAACCCGTCCGCCGCCGCGTCGCGCTCAAGGTCATCAAGCTGGGCATGGATACCAAACAGGTTATTGCCCGGTTTGAAGCCGAACGGCAGGCGCTGGCGCTGATGGACCATCCGAACATCGCCAAAGTTTTCGATGCAGGCGCGACCGAAACGGGCCGGCCTTACTTCGTCATGGAACTGGTGCGCGGCGTCAAAATCACCGAATACTGCGACCAAAATCATATTTCCGCGCGCGAACGGCTCGACCTCTTCATCCAGGTCTGCCATGCCGTTCAGCACGCGCATCAAAAGGGCGTCATTCACCGCGACCTCAAGCCGTCGAACATCCTCGTCACCGTCAACGATGGCGCGCCCGTGCCAAAGGTGATTGATTTCGGCATCGCCAAGGCCACGCAAGGCCGGCTGACGGACCAGACGATTTATACCGCCTTCGAGCAATTCATCGGCACGCCGGCCTACATGAGTCCCGAACAGGCGGCGATGACCAGCCTGGACATTGACACCCGCAGCGACATTTACAGCCTGGGCGTGCTGCTTTACGAATTGCTCACCGGCAAAACACCGTTTGACCAAAAGGTATTGCTCGCCGCCGGGCTGGACGAAATGCGCCGCACCATCCGGGAAATTGAACCGGTAAAACCCAGCACGCGCTTGACGCAAGAACTGAATGCAAAAACAGAAAGCGGAAAGCGGAAAGCAGAAATGAAATCGGCAATCGGTAATCGGCAATCCGCAATTCCCTCCGACCTGGACTGGATTGCGATGAAGTGCCTGGAAAAAGACCGGACACGCCGATACGAGACGGCCAACGGTCTGGCGTCGGACATCCAGCGCCATTTGAACTGTGAGCCGGTGATCGCGCGTCCGCCGAGCAAGATTCTATGAGTTTCAAAAAACCGTCCGGCGGCACTGGTTCGGCTTCGCGGCCACGGCGGTGGTGATCGTTTGTTTGATGCTGGGTTTGGGCGGGGCGATATGGGGATTTCAGAACGAGAGAAATGCTCATCGGCAAGCCGAGGCGGCGCGGGCCAAAGATCAAATCTTGCTGCAGCGGGCGCACGCCAGTGTGACCATCTCCAAAGCAAGGGACCTTTATCTTCAAGGTGAATGGCAGCAGGCCGAGAAGCTGCTGAATGACATTCCGCCTTTGGGAATTGTAGCGGATCCGGCTCATGCCGGCTTGCGACGCGGTCTGGCCTGGTATCGAGCCATGCAGCAGGAATGGGACGCGTCAGTGTCCAATTTGGCGATCCTTTCCCGGCTCAATGTCTTGGATGCGAACGATGTCAAAACGATAGATCTTTGCTGGCTGACCGAGGTGACTGCGCAAGAGGACAACCACGCGGATTACGAAGCCCATCGCCAGGCGATGATAGCTGCCTTCCTGCAAACCACCAACCAGGACGAAGCTGTCACAGTCTGCACCGCGTGTCTGCTCTTGCCGGCCGATGAACAAACGATGAAGCGGATGCGCCCGTTGTTTGATCTCGTTTGTGGAAAGGAAGCCCATCCTACCCGGAGCGCTGGCAGCAGGTTTTTTTACTTTCTTGCGGAAGCGATGGTGGATTACCGCCGCGGGGAATTTGAAAAGGCTGTCGAGGATTCCCGAAAAGCCTTGGCGCAAGCTCCTGCCTTGGCTCAACCCAACGCGAAAGCCAGCGCCATTCTCGCCTCTTTCATACCATCAACTCCATCGTGAAGCGGAAGCTCGCGCCGCCCTGGCGCAGGCCCGCAAGGCCAATAACAACGAGGGCACCCTTAGATACGCTGCGGCATCAACTTCGCGTGGAGTGGACTGTTGGCATTTATTTGTGGGGCTTAGCGCCCAAGTCTTGATTCGCGAGGCCGCTGTTCTCATCGAAGGTGCTCCGAATCCACAGGACCAGGGTTATACCGCCGCCGAGTTCGCCGTTGGCAGACTCTACGCATTGGGTTGGAATGCGGACGAGAGCACTATTAAACCGTCTGAAGCCGTGAAATGGTATCGCAAAGCGGCAGAACACGGATCGGTCGAGGCGCAGAACGCTCTGGGTCGGCTCCTGGCAACCTGTCCCGTATCCGAAAATCCGCGACGGAACCAACGCCGTCCGGTTTTCCGAACAAGCGGTCAACGCGACCAGCCGCACGAACGCGGGTTACCTCGACACACTTGCCGCCGCCTACGCCGAGGCTGGCGAGTTTGATATGGCCGTGGCCACTCAAAAAGAAGCCATCCGCCTGCTGAAAAAAGCGACATAGACGATTACACCACCCGGTTGAAGCTCTACGAGTCGGGCATCCCGTATCACGAATCGATGCCGAACACAAACGTGCCTCCTGCTCCGAATACAAGCACCAACAACGCCGCCTATTGACTTGGCTCTGGCGTTTGGGAGCGCACCCGCCCGGCACGGTGCAACAGGCGCGTGCACTCCCGCAACTTCTGATTTCTGAAAAATCTTTGCCCTTTTTTCCCCGGAATTTCGCATGGGTAGATGTAAGCCAAGATAAACACACAATCGAAAGGAGAAAAAATCATGAAACCGCAAACAAATAACCTGTTCCAGCGCGGCCTCGCCGCGCGATGTCCTCATCACAAGCAACGCAATGGCCCAGTGGCAGACCGTGGACGACTACCAATACCATGCCCCGCAGGCTACCTATAACACCGGGTTGGCGGTGGGCGCCGAGGGGATTACTCTTATGCCGCCGGCACCGCCAACTTTGTTAACGGCCCGGCGACAAAAGTATCCCGGCCTCATCCGGGCTGAGTCTCGACAACGGAATACCTGGGCGTCGCTCGACCATTACCTGTATCCGAATATGCGTTACATGCGTTACTCCGGAATCGCCGCCGATTCGCAGGGCGACGTGTTTGTACCGGGACCGCCTATCGGGATGCCACCACCGGCGACACCACTCACTGGCACTGGGTTGTTCGTGGCAGCCCGGATGGAGGAGCCCACCTGGTATCTCTTGGACGATTTTGTTCCGGGCAGCGGCGGCAACGGCATGAAGGCCAGCGTCGTCACGATAGACTCAGCCGGCAACGTGTATGTGGCGGGGGTCGCCAACTACGGCGTCGCGGGACATTACGCCGATGCATCATCCGCAAAGCGAATTTGGTGGCATTAACGTCGCCACCGTGGTACAGCGGCCTTAACGGCCTTGGCGGCGCGAATCCGGCATTATGCTTATCCACCGCCGGGAATCTTTGCAGTTGGCCAGGGACCTTGGTGGTGACCAATAACAAAACGACGAGCACTTACTGCGACTTGGGTCGTCCGCCGCAGCACGGATGCCGGCGCGACGTGGTCGACGGTGGACACCTACCAATCGGCTCTGGGCCGGAATCTTGCGCCTTTGCGGTGGGCACCGACGCGCTGGGAAATCTTTACGTGGCGGGACGCGCCAGTGATACCAGCGGCAATCTCTCCTCCTATCATTGGATCGTGCGCAAGAGCACCAACGGCGGCAATTCCTGGACGACTGTGGATGATTATCAACTCCCCGCCAACTACTCGGGCGAGGCGCATGCTTTTGCGACCGACGCGAATGGCAACCTGTTCGTGGCCGGCTACGCCATCACCAGCACCAACGCCTACTGGATTGTGCGAGAGAGCGTGGGTGGCACCGGTCCCGGAAGACTGTGGACACATTCCAATATGGCAGCGACCCGAACCCGGCCGCCATCGTTGCGAACGCCACGGGCGACGTGTTCGTCGGCGGCACCGGCAATGGACATTGGCTCGTGAGAAAGAACTAAAACGGCCTGCGTGTCTCGGCCCCCTAGAACCGATATTCCGCGAAACCAGAAACTTGAACCAAATCGCATGACAACTCGCAATCAGCCATCATGTCGTCGAAACATTGGAGGCGATGAGCCGGGAACCTCAGGCACGGATTTATGATGCCGAGTGTGTCGAATTGGATAACGTCTTCCGGGAAGCAATTCAAAAATCATCCGGCATTGTTCCGTGCGAAAGGTGGGGGAACATTGGCGCAATACTTGCAAACTCCAGGAATCTGGCAAAACTTCAGGCTTAGGCGGCATCCAAGCCGGGAAGGTCATCGGAAAGGAGTAGTTTATGAGCAAAAATATGAGCAGAAGAAAGCAGGACACTTTTGATTGCGGCGGCGCTTGGAGTGCTTTGCTTTACGTTTGTAAGTTTGGAATCGCCACGCGGCCAGTCAAGCGGTTCGTGTCGAGTTCGTTTGCATGACCAATGTTCCGGGCATGGGACCGCGGGCGCTGCTAAAAATCACCAACCACACGCCTCATGAAATTCGTGCCGGATACTATGGATGGCTTGAGCCAGGTGAGTCAGGAGAGGCGCCGTGTCCCATTCCCGCGGGCACCGGGCCGTGGCGCGCGTCGGTTGAATGGCAGCGTGAAGATCTAAACGGGTTTGAGGAGCGAATAAGTGAGTTGCACGGCCAGTTGTTAGATGCTCTTGACGGGCATCATATGCATTGGCCAACATGGGTTCCATTCCCACACGTTTCCTATTCAGCCGACATCCAGAGATGACTGCACCGCCTTGAGTTCACTTGCGGCCAGTTTTGCCTCGCGTTACTCTGATGCGCGTGAGCGAGGTGACGCTGATTCTGGAACGCGCGCAGCGGGGCGACCCCAAGGCTGCCGAGGAATTGTTGCCGCTGGTCTATGAGGAATTGCGCAAGCTCGCCGCGCACAAGATGGCCAACGAAGCCGCCGGTCACACGCTGCAACCCACCGCGCTGGTTCACGAGGCGTGGCTGCGACTGGTCGGAAACGATGCCCAGGTTCAATTTCAAAATCGCGCCCATTTTTTCGGCGCCGCCGCCGAGGCCATGCGCCGCATTCTCATCGAGCGCGCCCGGCGCAAACGCGCCGCCCGTCACGGCGGCGGCCAGCAGCGCGTGGACGTTGAAGGCGTGGAACTCGCCGCCCCGGACGAGGACGATCAATTGCTCGCCGTCAACGACGCGCTGGAGAAATTGATGCAGCAGGACAAGGTGGAGGGTGAACTGGTGAAGCTGCGTTATTTCGTCGGGCTGACAAACGACGAAGCGGCGGAAGTGCTCGGCATTTCACCGCGCACGGCCAAGCATTATTGGACCCACGCCCGCGCCTGGCTTTTCCAGGAAATCAAGTGCCGCAAAGCTTAGATCTGCCTGAATATTTGGTTTTCAGCAGAACCGAAACGGAGATGACGGGAATCGAAGCTACGAGAGGCCGGGCAAGTCACCTGCTCGCTTCGGCGCCTATTTCTTCGACACACAACTCCTTCACTTAAGCGGAGAATGGATTCGCGCGATAACTCCGTTCCCGGTATTCAAAAAAGTCGAAGTCGGCCGGGCGCGCTGTCCCGGCCATGTCCTGACACGCCATCCCGACGAAAGCGCCGGTGAAATTCGGCGTGTAGGGCAGGGAGGCGTCGTCGGACAAAATACTGGCGTCAAATTCCTGCGGCAACCGGTGCCAGTCTTGATCCACGCTCTCGACGCGATAGGCGAAGCAGAGCCGTTCGCCGTCGGTTTCGCAACGCAGATGAACGGGCTTTCCAGCGGGAATGGCGATGGGCGGCGTAAACGCGTCGCCATTCGTTGTGTCGGGAAAACTCGACATCACGCACAGGTGCTTTCCGAGTTTTTCGTCGTGGGAGATGTAGAGATAGTGGAACTTCGCCCCGCCGTAGTAACAAACCAGGCCGGCCATTTGCTGAAAATGATCCGGCTCGAACTCCACGACCGTGGATGCGCTGAAATGGTGCGACTGCTGCCGTCGCGCCACCAGCGATTGCTTGAACAGACTGCCGATGGTTTCGCGGCCAATGAGCCGCAGATGGCCCGGACGCGCGGTGAGGCTGAAAATTTCCTCCGGCCACGGCGTGCGGAGCCATTGGAAATCAATGGGCAACTGCGGGCTGTTGAAATCCTCGCGCCCGACTGGCACGGGGAACGGGTGAGCCGGCAAGTCAGGCGCGGAGACTTCAACAGCGGGCAAACCCGTGCCATCGGCGGTGCGCAGCCAGCCGTCTGCGCCCCAGACCATTTTCTGAATCGCCGTTTCGCGGCCCAGCGTGCAGCGGCCCCGATCGCGCAGCGGCCGGCCGCATAGATGGACCATGATATGTATCGCCAGTTTGCGTCTCGACCAGCGACGGCGTGGCCGGCCGTCTGCAACTCGAGGTCGGGCCGTTGCGCGAGCTAAGAATGTAGGTGTCGGGATGCAGTTCGTAGGGTCCGGTGAACGATCGGCGAGCGGGCCAGGGTCACCGCATGGTTCCAGCCTGTGCCGCCTTCCGCAGTCAGCAGATAATACCAGCCGTCGCGTTTGTAGAGGTGCGGGCCTTCGGTGAGGCCGAGCGGCGTGCCTTTGAAGATCAGTTCTTGCGTTCGCCGACGAGTTTGCGTTCCTTCACGCGAGTATTCCTGCAACACAATTCCGGCGAAGCGATTGTTTCCGGGGCGATGGTCCCACAGCATGTTGACCAGATATTTTCTGCCATCGTCGTCGTGGAAGAGCGACGGATCGAAGCCGCTGCTGTTGAGATAAATCGGATCGGACCATTCGCCGTCAATGCGCGGGCTGGTGACGAGATAGTTGTGGATAGTCGCGCAGTGAAGCGCCGCTCGCGCCGCCGACGGTGGTGCGGCCATAGCGCTTCACATCGGTGTAAATCAGCCAGAACAACCCGTCGGCATGCGTTAGGCAGGGCGCCCAGATGCCGCACGAATCGGGATCGCCCAGCATATTGAGCTGGCTGGCGCGCGTCAGCGGGCGCGTCAGCAGCCGCCAGTGAACCAGGTCGCGGGAATGATGAATCTGCACGCCGGGAAACCATTCGAAGGTCGAGGTCGCGATGTAGTAATCGTCGCCGACGCGCAGAATAGACGGGTCGGGATTGAAGCCGGGAAGGATGGGATTGTGTATGGTCATACAGATTTCGCTTGGGTTGGAGCAACGGCGCGCCGGGCGGCCAGTTCCTTTTCGATTTGGCTCACGCGCTTTTGATTGAGCGGATAAATCAGGAGCGCAACGGCCTTGAGCAAGGCGATAAATCCGGGCACGAGCGAGAAGGCGAGCATGATGCCAAGCATCGCCTTGGGAGTTTGCACGGCATCTTTCACATAGCCGAAGGAGGCCAGGAACAACGGCAGCAGAAAACCGCCAACCAGGTTTCCGGTTTTGATCGAGAACAGCGAGGCGGAGAATACCAGCCCGGTGGAGCGGCGTCCGAATTTCCATTCGCCATAATCGGCCACGTCGCCGTAGAGCGCCCAGGTGAGCGCCGACGTCGGCCCCATGCAGAGGAATCCAATGGCATTCACCGCGACGAGCACGTCGAATTGGTCCTTCGGCATAAAGTAGAACGACATGAAACACAACCCCGTGACCGCGCACAGGCCGGCCGCGGCGTATTTCTTGTCCACCCGCCGGGCCAGGAAGCCCAGCACCATCGTGCCGACCACCTGCGCCAGCATGCCCGTGGAAAGGAAGATGGTGGTGCGGTCGAGTCCAAGGAAAAGCGGAGTGCGGTCGTCGCCCACGACGTATTTGAAAAAGAAAATCGTGCTGCCCGCCTGCAGCGCAATGAACGCCGTGGAAAGGACCGAGGCGATCAGCAGCATGACCCATGGCCAGTTGCGCAACAGTTCGCCCAGTTCCTCCCGGACGTTGGTTTTCTGTTGCGGCGGCGGCTTGACGCGTTCCTTGGTCGTCGCAAATGTCATCCAGAACATGATCACCGAGGCGGCGGCGAAGATCGCCATGGTCCAATGGAAGCCCCGCATCTCGCCGGGTGCACCGAGAAACTTGACCACGGGATGGACGAGCGCGGCCAGCCAACCTGGCCACGAGGTCATGTCCAGATCACTGCCGAGCAATTTGACCAGTGGCCGGACGAACAGCGAGATGAGCAGTCCGCCGGCAAACGCGCCCACGAACCGGAAGCTCGAGGCCACCGCGCGCGTGCGCGATGAAGAGCTGACCACGCCCAGCAGCGACGAGTAGGGAACGTTGATGACCGAGTAGCTCGTCAGCATCAACGCATAGGTGATAAACGCGTAGAAAATTTTGCCGTTCGTGCTCAAATCCGGACCGGCAAACATCAGATAGCCGCAGATTCCGTAAGGGATGGCGCCATAGAGGATGTAGGGACGAAATTTACCCCAACGCGAGTTCGTGCGGTCGGCAATCAGGCCCATGATCGGATCGGTAAAAGCGCCGATGAGACCGACCACCGGCATGATCCACAACAATGCATTGTCGGGAATGCCCCAGACGTCCACGTAATAGTAAGTGAGAAAAATGTTGAACGTCTTGAAGAATAAATTCGAGGCCGTGTCGCCCAGGGCGTAGCCGATGTATTCGCGGGAATCTTGAGGTTTTCACCCGTGGCGGGAGACTGTGGATTGGAAGAGTTCATTCGGGTGTGACTTGGCTGCAGGGCGCGAGTTGCACTGGAGGAATCGCTTGTCCGCGCCGCTTTGCCATGTTGGCGGCGGCAGGCGTGCTGCGCATCAGGTGGTTGTTAATCGAGCCGGGCATCAACCGCCCAATGATCCACCAGCGGAACCCTTTGAGTTTAAGGTGGGGCATTTTGATTGCCAAAGAATGTCGTGTTGGCGATTGACAAACAAGAAAGAACGGCTCTTTTTCGGAGTTTTCTTTATAGTTCAGACAAGTTACGAAATTGGATGAAAAATTGGCTCCGTCATCAGAAGCGACCATTAATACGACATTCGTCGTATGTGCAGAGTTTGAGTGTTTATGTAGATTTGCGCAATTCATCCAAGAACCATCAAGAAATGTTCCGCGCGCGGAACTGCCGAAAACTTGAACAACAATTTTGAGCATGGCTCCCGCCATTTTCCGTGGCAGCATCAAATTGAAATGAAACGACCAGCCGGCCGTGAAAAATGAAAACAAAGACTCTTGCCTACCTGGTCCGGATGACGGGCAGTGTGGCCGGCCTTGCTCAAACCAAATCAAGTCCTCCGGCAAAATCCGGTCGCGGTATTGCCTTCGCCCGGCACGGCGCTCACAGGGCTGACGTGGTGCGGAATCTCCGCCAGTTCGCGCCGCTGTTGTTCAAGAATTAACCGCCACAATTTGAAAAAACTTCTTGTCACCAGGCACTTCACAACACATAATCACTGAAACCAAGTCCAAAAATCATGAAAACAAAACTCGCATTATTCGCGTTCACATCCATCCTGTCGTGCCAGCTTTGCACGGCCCAAACCACCCCGGTGGCGGACGATTGGAAGCCCTCAAGCCTGGACCAACCCGGCCAGCAATATCCGCAGGTCAACTCCCAGGGCTATGCACGCTTCCGCATTGAGGCACCGCAATGCCCAAAGCGTCACGGTGGGGCTGGGACTTGGCGGAAGCGGCGGCACCAGGCTCACAAAAGGTGATGATGGCGCCTGGGTGGGCATGACCGCAGGTCCCATGGAAGAAGGTTTCCACTATTACCATCTCACAGTTGACGGAGGGACATTCAATGATCCCGGCACTGGGAATTACTATGGTTCGACCCGTTGGGAAAGCGGCATCGAAATCCCCGCCCATGACCAGGACTTCTACGCGCTCAAGAACGTGCCGCACGGCCGGGTGGAACAGGTTATTTTTCCCACGACCAATAGCACGGCGCATCGCGCCTTTGTTTATACGCCGCCGGGTTATGAAAAGAATCGTTCGACGCGATATCCGGTGCTTTACCTGCAGCATGGCTGGGGCGAGGATGAAACCGCCTGGTTCAATCAGGGCCGCGCCAATTTGATCATGGACAACCTGATAGCCGAAGGCAAGACCAAGCCCTTCATCATCGTGACGACCTACGGCTTGACCAACGAAGGCATGGGGCCGGGGGACGCGGCGGTGGCCGCGGGGGTGGCCGCGGGTTTGGCGGATTTGGCGGTGCTGCACCTGGTGGCGGAACAAACGGCGCGGCGGGTGGATTTGGCCGAGGCTTTGGCGGATTTGGAGGCGCTGCACCTGCTGGCGGGACAAATAGCGTGGCTCGCGGTCCCGGCGGATTTGGCGGGGGCTTTGGCGGACGGGGTGGCCCTGCGGCTGCTGGCGGAACAAACGGCGTGGCGGGTGGTCGCGGCGGACGCGGTGGTTTTGGTGGTGGGATGGGCGGCTTCGGGAGCAACGCAGGATTTGAGAACCTGCTCATTCACGATTTGATTCCGTATATTGACGCCAATTTCCGCACAATCGCTAATCAGCCCCATCGCGCCATGGCTGGCCTGTCCATGGGCGGAATGGAAACCCACAGCATCACACTGAAGCATCTCGACACATTCGCCTATATCGGTCTCCTTAGCGGCGGCGTCGTCTCCCCCTCTGATGTCACCAATGCGCCCGACTTCAAGAAAAAAGTGAAACTCGTCTTCTGCAGTTGCGGCAGCTTCGAAAGTCCGGACAGCATTCTATCGAACCACGAAGCCCTCGACAAGATGGGCATCAAGAACGTCGCGTATGTGTCGCCGAACACGAGACACGAGTTTCAGACCTGGCGGCGCAGCCTGCATGAAATGGCTCCGTTGCTGTTCCGTTAATCAAGTCTCCGCAGCCGGCAACATTCAACCGTTGAGAAAATCATGAAAGCATCAGGATTAAGTCTTGCTGTTCTGCTCTCCATTGGCGGTCTGTGCGCGAACGGCCAAACAGTTGCACCCGCCGGAACGGCGCATCCGTCGCCCAACAATTTCGCGGGGGTTCAATTCCCGCGGATTGAAGCCGACAACCGGGTGACCTTCCACTTTACCGCGCCCGACGCGAAGAATGTGCAGGTATCCGTTGTCAGTGTCACGCACGACATGGTCAAAGGCGACGACGGCGTGTGGTCCTTCACAACCAGCGAGCCGGTGGCGCCCGGCTATCCACAACTATTGGATGATTATTGATGGCACGATCGCACTGGATCCAAACGTTCAAACCTATGTCGGCTACAGCCACTTGTGCAACGGGTTTGAAGTGCCCAGTCCGGGTGAGGATTTCTACGGCATCAAGGATGTGCCGCACGGCATCGTTCAAATCAAAAACTACTTCTCCAAGACGGCCAACGCCTGGCGGCATATTTATGTTTATACGCCGCCGGGTTACGAACAGCACCGGTTCACGCATTATCCGGTGTTGTATTTGCAGCACGGCGGCGGCGAGGATTATCGCGTTTGGATTGAAATGGGTCACGCCAACTGGATCCTCGACAACCTGCTTGCGGAAAAGAAAGTCAAGCCCATGATCGTCGTCATGGAAACCAGCGTTGACCCCAGTCCCGTTGGCGGAGCTGGCAGGGGTGGGCGTGGCGCTGGCAGAGGTGGCCCGGGCGTGGCGGGCGCTCCCGCTGGAGCGGGGCGGGGCGCCGGTCCTGAAGCGGGTGTCGGCGGTCGCGGGGGCGGCAGAGGCGGGTTTGGCGGCGCCTTCAACTTCAGCGATTTCGAACATCGCCTCATTGATGACCTGATTCCATATATTGATGCAAATTTCCGCACCAAAGCCAGCCAGCCGAACCGGGCCATGGCCGGTCTCTCGATGGGCGGCATGCAGACTCATCAAATCACCATGGCGCACCTCGACAAGTTCTCCAACATCGGCCTCTTCAGCGGCGGGAGCATCCCCACGTCAGAAATAACCAATATGGCCGCCTTCAAGAAGGAGGTTAAAGTCGTGTTCTTCAGTTTCGGAAGCCTGGAGCCCGGCGCCCCATCGGCCAAAGCCGCCGCCGCCGCGCTCAAAGAGGCCGGCGTCAACGCCTACTACTATGAATCACCCGGGACCGCCCACGAATGGCAGACTTGGCGGCGCAGCTTGTATAATTTCGCTCCGCTGCTTTTTCAGTAGTCGCACGGCAGCAACCCATGACCCGGATCAAGAAATCATGAAAAACATAACGATCATTCCGTTAGCCTTGATGTCAGCCACGCTTGTTGGGTTGATAGGCTGCCAAACCAGTTCAACCCCCTCTGCCAACCAAGGCAAAACAACTTCTGCCGCTCCGCAACCCGCGCCTGTGGCGGCTACGGTGCAACCAGCGTCCGCGCAACCCGCGCCGGCAAACCCGGCACCGGCGAACCCCGAGGCGTTTGGCGCGCGCGGGGGCGGACGGGGAGGGCGCGGCGGCGGTGGTGGCGGTGGATTTGGCGGAGGCGGCCCCACACTCGGACCGGACGACGTGCAGTCAGTGCCTCCAGCGCCGGCGGGCTTCAACCGCGTGCGCGACGACATTGAACACGGCAAGCTCGAAAAGGTGAATTATGACGCCAACGCTGTTACCAATGGTTTGAAACGCTGGATGGAGGTCTATACTCCGCCCGGCTATTCTCCCGACAAGAAATATCCCGTGCTGTTCCTGCTTCATGGCATCGGTGGCAACGAGATTTCCGAATGGAACACCGGGCAGGGAGCGGCGCACGTCATCCTCGACAATCTGATCGCCGACAAAAAGATTGTGCCGATGATTGCCGTGTTCCCCAACGGCAACGTGACACTTCCCGGCGCGGGTAGTGGCGGCGGTGGAGGGCGCGGAGGACGCGGTGGTGGTGGTGGATTTGGCGGTTTCGGCGGCGGCGGTGGTGGCGCGTTGACGGCGGAACAGAGTGTCGCAGCTTAACGGTGCCATCACAAATGCCCAAGCCGAGCTGACCGCATTGCAGGACAAACTAGCCGTTGCCCAGAAAGATGTCGTGACGGCGATCTTTGCAAAGAGCGATGACGCCGCCGTTCGAGCCAAATTGGAGGCGGTGGCGAACATCCAGACCAATATTTCAATGCTCCGATTACAGCAAAGGGGTCCCAACATCGCCTCCGCGATCACCGAGGATCAAAAGACAAACATCAACGCAACGCCTGGCGCAACGTATTATGCGCTTTTTGGCGGCACCCCCACACCCGCGTCTGGCGGTCGTGGCGGAGGCCGGGGCGGCGGCGGCTTTGGAGGCGGGGGCGGGTTCGGCGGTGGTGGTGACGCTGCTGAAATGAGTGGTCCGGGTTGGGGATCAGACTTCGAGAAGGACCTCCTTAAAGACATGATTCCTTTCATTGAATCGCACTATTCCGTCTATGCTGATCGCGAACACCGTGCAATAGCGGGTCTCTCCATGGGCGGCGGGCAATCGCTTGATTTTGGTCTGACTCACCTCGACACATTTGCGTATGTCGGTGGCTTCTCTTCGGCACCGAATACGCGAACGCCGGAAATGCTGGTTCCGGATCCGGCCAAAGCCACTCAGATGCTGAAGCTGTTGTGGATATCCGGCGGCGCCCATGATGGGTTGCTGACCTATAGCCAGCGCACACACGCCTATCTCAAGGAACACAACGTCCCGCACGTTTATAACGTGGACCAGGTCCCCGGCACCCACGACTTCGTCACCTGGAACAACAATTTGTATTTGTTTGCGCAACGACTATTCCGATGAGTCCAAGCACCGCTGTATTTCTCAAACTGCAAGCCACCGTTGAACTTAAATAAAACATGAATGCATATTTAATGAATGAGTTGAAGCCGATGGCGGTCGCGCGGCGAGCGATTGCCGGGACGATGGTTGTCGCGGTTCTCGCGTTGACCCCGCCCATCTTTGCGCTGGATGGACAAATTGGGATCCATGACCCCGGCACCGTCACATATTGCGACGGCAAATGTTATGCATATGGGACCGGCGGCAATCCGCTGGTGTCGGACGACGGCTGGACGTGGCGCCGCGGCGTCACTCCTGCGCGCACCGGGGCCGCGCCGGATACCATCCACGTTGGCGACCGTTATTACATGTATATTTCGGGCGTCACGATGATATCGAGCAAGACGTTGGATCCGGATTCCCCCGATTACAAATGGGAGGATGGCGGGACGATTGTCAGAAGCGAGGGCGTGGGCGACGTCAACCCGATTGACCCGGCTGCTTTTCTGGATCCCACCGACGGCCGGCTCTGGCTCACCTGCGGCTCGTATGTCGGTTATATCCGGCTCGTCGAGCTCGACCCCAAGACGGGCAAGCGGTTGCATCCTGATGTAGATCCCGTGAATGTCAGCATCAACATGGAAGCCACCTGTATGATTTATCACGACGGATGGTATTACCTGTTTGGCACCCACGGGAGTTGCTGTCAGGGGTCCAGCTCCGGTTACAACATCCGGGTGGGGCGCTCGCAAAAGGTGACAGGGCCGTTCATTGACAACATGGGCGTTCCGTTGATTGAAGGCGGCGGCAAGCTGTTTTGCGGTTCGGAAGGCCGTTGGATTGGGCCTGGGCACTTCGGCCTGCTGGCTTCAGACAATGAGGCTGTGCAAAAGTTTTCATGCCATTACGAAGCGGACTTGGACCGCGGAGGTGCGAGCGTGTTGGACATTCGCCCGATACTGTGGCTGGACGGCTGGCCATCCGCCGGTGAGAACATGAAAGATGGCACTTATGAAATCCAATCGCTGCGGACTGGCACGGCGCTGGAACTGGCCGTGGAGGGAGTGCCGGTCGGCGGCGGACGCAACCGGGGCGGCGGCGGGTTCGGCCCCCGCGGCGGACGCGGCGGACGCGGTGGCGCTGATGGCACCAATGCCGTTCCCGGGCGGGGAGGCTTTGGCGGGTTTGGCGCAGATGGTGACGCCGGTGGCACCAACGCCTTCGCCGGACGCGGTGGCTTTGGCGGCTTCGGTGCACCCGGCGGAGCCGGCGATACCAATGCTGTCGCAGGACGCGGAGGACGAGGCGGTCGCGGCGGAGGCGGCTTTGGAGGCTTTGGCGGCCAAGGCGGCGTGATTCCAGCGCAGGATGTCGCACAGGTCTCGACCAATTGGCCCGAGGGCAACATCGAAGCGCGCATGAATAATTATTTGTCCGAGGCGCAGCAAAAGTGGACGATCGGCGCCGTCACCAACGCCGGTGGTTATCCGGGTTCGCCCTACTTCAAGATCACCATCGCCGGCACGGACCGCGCGTTGGCGGCCACTCCGGACGCGGATCTGGTCACGGTGCCCGCATTTACCGGCGCGCCTGAACAGCTCTGGCGCATTGAAGAATTGACGGATGGCTCGTGGCGCATCATGCCCAAAGTGGTTCCTGGCTCAAAGGAATCGCTGGCCCTTTCGGCGATCGGCAGCAAGTCCGCAACGCTGGCCAAATTCGATTCCAAGAGCGACAGGCAACGATGGATCATTAAGGCGCCGTGAACTGCAATCCGAAACCAGTGACCAGCACAAAGACCAAACCTCTTTTATAAGTCATCCCATGAAAAATTTCAGAACACTTCATTTTCCGTTCATTGTCTTTATGGTCGGCGCGGCGATCGCAACGACTGCCGTCGGCCAAACACAAGAGCCGTCAGGCGCCAACGGCGGCAATCAAACGACCAATGCCGCCGGGCGGGGACGCGGAGGCCGAGGCGGTGGCGGCGGAATCGCCGGCGGCCTGACCATTGGCAAGGCAAATTCCATCATGCCGGTTGCCACCGCTACGGCAACACCCGACCCCGACGGTTTCATCCAGCGTTGGCTGATTTTGGAGCCGATCCCCGGCGACGGCCGGGTTACTGAAAATGCCGTCAAAGCAACCGTCAAACGGGAATTTTTCCCCAACCAGTTGACGATCCTTCCCAAGGACGGTGACAAGGTTACCTCCGAAGGCCAGCAATATGCATGGCATGCCATAGACACCAAGCTATACAACGTTGACCTGCGTTACTTTGCCTATATGCTGAACAAGTCGTCGGACAATACCGTGATTTGGGCGGTGACTGTCATCGAATGTCCGGAAGAAATGCACGACGTGCGCCTGGCCATTGGAAGCAACTCCGCCACCGTGTGGTGGGTCAACGGACAGGCAGTCACCGGCGTTTATGGCGATATCCAGACGACCGTGGACGACGCCGTTTCCAAAAGGCTCACGCTGAAGAAGGGTCCCAACGTCATCCGCACGGTCATGGTGAACAATGGGGGCGCGTGTGACTTCTGCGCACGAATTCTCGACGAGCAAGGCAATCCGGTGAAGAATTTTACCGTGAACCTGAGCGCTGACGCGAAGTAAGTTCCGCGAAGGTCAGACGAAAATCGGCGTGGGGCCGGCCTTGGCAACTCGACCGTCAAGCAGTCTTGTTTTGATTTTTCAAAGCCGGCAAAATCTTTACTATAATGAAGACCAACAAGTTCACCCATTGGAGTTTCGTTCTCGCCACGATGCTGGCCGGCCTGTTTGCCGGGACGAGTGGTTGCATCACTGCCAAGAAACATGCGACAACTACTGTCCCGCTGGCGGCGACAAGACACTGGGCGGCTGACAACGGCAACGGCACCTACTCCAACCCGTTATTCTACGGGGAATTTGAAGATCCGGATCCCATCCGCGTGGGCAACGACTATTATCTCGCGGGCACCACCATGCACATGATGCCGGCGGTGGAACTCCTGCATTCCAAGGACCTGGTGAACTGGGAACTCGCCGGCTATTGCACAAACAAGCTCAACCTCGGCCCGGAGTATCGCATGGAAGGCGGGAACATTTACGGCAAGGGCATCTGGGCGCCGTGCATCCGTTATCACGACGGGATGTTCTACGTTTTTGCCAACGTGAACGGGGCGGGGCTGATGGTTTACCGTTCCAAATCAATCAACGGACCTTGGGAATGGAATCAGCTCCCCGGACGGCATGACATGTCCGTTCTCTTTGATGACGACGGCAAGGTCTACATCATCTCCGGCGCCGGCGCACCCTATCCCATTGATGAGCTGAACCCGGATCTCCGGTCTTTCAAAGCCGACGCCCCCAAGCGGTCGTTGCCTGAACGAATGGGCGAAGGCCACCACTTCTACAAAATCAAAGGCAAATACGTGGACATCTCCTGCCAGCCCGGCGGGGCCGTTGACGAATATGTCGCCGTGGCTGACTCCATTGACGGGCCTTGGAAAGTCACGAAGATGGTCACGGGTGAATCGCTGGGTGTTCCGGGCACGACCCCCGCGAAAGCCAGAGACAACGATCGCGGACTCTGGTTGCACCAAGGCGGCATGTGCAATACCTCGTCAGGCCAGTGGTGGAGCACCATCATGTCCGACCACGGCAGCGCCGGGCGCATGATTTCGCTGGTGCCGATCACCTGGGACGATGGTTTTCCGGTCATCGGCCTGCCGGGCAATTTACGCAAAGCGCCCAACACCTGGCTCAAGCCCGACACCGGTTATACCCAGGCACCCGCGCCCGCCTACGTCCCCGACGATAATTTCAATGGTGGCAAAATGAACCCGCACTGGCAGTGGAACCACGTTCCCGATGATTCCAAGTGGTCGCTTGTGGAAAAGCCCGGCGTGCTGCGCCTACATTCGCTTCCCGCAGCTAATTATTACGTTGCGCGCAACAGCCTTTGTCAGCGTCCGCCCGGCCCCGAGTCCATCATGACGGTGGAACTGGACACGACGGGTCTCGCCGCCGGCGACAACGCGGGGCTGGCGCTGCTCTGCAACCCCTATGTCTGGATCGGCGTGGTCAAGACCGCTGAAGGCACGACGCTGCAATTGTTCCAGGGTTCTGGTGGAGGCGGGCGCCGTGGCGGGGGCGCTGCTCCGGCGAACACGCCGGTCATCGGGCTGACCAATCCACCCAGCCACCTCTGGTTGCAGGTTCATTGCAACTTCGACACCGATCAGGCCATCTTCAGTTGGAGTGCCAACGGCAAGGAATTCACCCCGTTGGGCAATCCCTGGGCGATTCCCGGCTTCCAGTTGCAGACGTTCCAGGGTGTCCGTCCGTCATTGTTCAACTTCAACACTTCCGGCAAGCCTGGTGGATATGCGGATTTTGACAATTACACGGTGGTTGAACCCCGCGCGCGCGGCATCGAACGGGAAATCCCCACGGGCAAGACCATCACGCTGACCAGCGGCGCTGATGGCAGCCTCCTGGTCGCCGACACGCAGAACAATACGTTAATTAATGCGGCGGCTGTTCAGGGGGAGAATTCGCGGTTCCAGGTCATTGACTTGGGCCTGGGCCGCGTGGCGCTGAAGGCCAGCAACGGCAGGTATGTCTCCGCGGCGGAAGAAGGAGTGACGCTGAAGGAACTCGCGAGCAACAAGCCAGGCGATGCGGAATCCTTCCAATGGATCAACCTGATGCGAGGCGACACCGCGTTCATGTCATTGGTGAACCATCGCTATCTGGCTACGAAGCCGAACGCCCCGGGTCAGGTCATGGCGAACGCAACGGATGTGACTCCAGCCCGGAAGGGTGGAGTTTGCTTCAAATGGCGGGAAGTCAAATAGACGAGCCTGTCCAATTAGAGCAAATCAAGTAAAACCATAGCCACCAAAATGCACAAAAATAACGCTTTTTTCTGTGACTTTTGCGCCTTTTCGCGGCCACAAAAATTGTTAATCCGCTCTAGCCTCCGAATACTGCTGCTGGCAATGTTCGAACAGAACAACGCTGACGCCATGCCGGTGGTCCCAGCCTACTTTAAACCCGAACTCCGAAGTTGAGCGACAATATTTCGAGGGATCGCGCCCTTGGTTTCAGATCATGCCGCCTCCAATGGCCAGCCGGTCTTCTGGTGGAATCAACTTCGGCGAAGTGCATTTGAGCCAGTCCAAAGTAGCTCTCACCAGTGGTTTGTGTTTGCGCAATCCGCCCCAGGCCGCCGAGAGCTTGACCACCACGTCCCGCCCCGTGACGCCCAACACCGCTCCCCACAGGAACACCGCCACACGCAGTGTTCCCGGCTGCCGATACGGCTGGCCGGGCGTGACCTGATGCTGGTAGAGGCTCAACAGGTTGAATGTGAACAGAACCGCCAGGAACGCCGATTCCGTGGCAAAGAACGGTTGCAGGCAGAACCCATCGGCGGCCAGATCGTGCTTCAACTCCTCAATGCGCTGCTCGACACAGGCCCGCCCGTTGTAATCGCGCCATAACTCCAGCGGGCTTTCACTCCGGTTGCTCACCCAGACCCGGAAGGTGTAGCCCGGCACGTCAATCAACGTGCGCCCCACTGCCGCCTTCGTCTCACGGATGCGCTCGCGCATGACGACAAACCGCCGCTCTTTCGACCAGCCAAACAATTTTATCGTGAACTCCTCCGCCGCATGGTCTTCATCAATGACCGTCCACTCCCGGATCCCGGCGCATTGGCGTTTGAGGGTCGAAGTCATTCGCGCCACCACCACATACGGCAAGGCGCGCGCCTCCAGAAAATCCAGGAAAGTTCCGTCAAAGAAACCGCTGTCGGCCCGCACCGTGCGAACCCACGTCCCCTCCGGCAGGAGCGCCAGTGCCTCCTGCAAGAACGGGACGACCCCGCGCGAAGCGCCCGTGTTGCCGCTGCGCAGCCAGCCGTGCAGGATGAACTGCGCCTCCGCCAGCACCGCCAGCAGCGGATGATGACTGTTGCGTCCCTTGCGCCGGGGATTGAACCCTTTGCGCGCGCCCTCCTGTTTTCCTTCCCGGCAAAACACCGTCGAATCCAGATCCAAGGCAAAACCGGCGGCCGAACACTTCACCAGCAGCAACAACCAGCGCCAGAGCGGCCGCCAGAAGACCTCAATGTCCGCTTGCGAGAACCGCCGGAAGAAGTTGCGGATCGTGTCATCACCCGGAAAGCGCTCCAACCCCAGCATGGAATGCAGGACGCGATCGGCCCGCAACCACTGGCAGTGCGCGAAACGGCGCGCCCCCACGACGACCGACATCAGGAACGCCGTCAGGCAATGGGACAGCGGAATGGCATTGTTGGAAGCCGGTTCGGCAAACGCCAGATGCGCTTGCACCTGCCGCGCAAAACCGATCTGGCCCAGAAAGGAGATGAAGCTGGCCAGCCCGCCAAAGGGCGAAATCGACTTGGGCGTTTCGTCCAAAACCAGCTTGGCTTCCCCGAAGAGCGAGGTAATTTCTGTCCGGGTCGTTTTGTGCAGGGTCGGGCTGGGTTGTTTAAGCATCAATCCCTATGCCCACAACCCTTCCCTCAATGCGACCCTTTTTTCATTTCGGAGTTCGGGTTGAATGGGGAATACGCCGAAGTCATCACCCGGGCAAAAGAACAGAATCTGCCAATGTGCCAGGTGGAGCAGGAAGTGTTTGGCGCCAGCCACGCGAACGTGGGCGCGTATTTGCTGGCGCTGTGGGGCCTGCCGAATCCCATCATCGAGGCCGTCGCCCTGCACCATCACCCGGCGCAGTGCGCCGCGCCGGGATTTTCGCCCGCGATCGCGGTCCACACCGCCGACGTTTTCGCACACGAATTTTCGCGAACCAACACCGAGGTGCCGCCGCCGCAACTCGACACCGCGGTTTGACCCGCACTGGGTTTTGGCGAACGGATTGAATCGTGGCGGGCGAGCTGCCAGGAAACCACTGAAACTTGAATCAACACACGATTTATGACTGAAAAAATTCTATTTGTGGACGACGATCCGAATTTGCTGGCGTCGTGCGAGCGAAATTTCCGCCGCAAATTCCAGATCGAAACCGCCGAGGGCGGCGAGGCCGCGCTGGAAAAGATCGCCGCGCGCGGGCCGTTCGCCGTCGTCGTGTCCGACCGGCAGATGCCGCGCATGGACGGCATCCGGTTTTTGTCGCTGGTCAGGGAGCGCGCGCCGGACACCGTCCGCATCATGCTCACCGGCAATGCCGATCTGGAAGGCGCCATCAAGGTGGTCAACGAGGGCAACATTTTCCGGTTTCTCACCAAGCCGTGTTCGCTGGAAGTTCTGGGCAAGGTGGTCGAGGACGCGCTGGCGCAATACCGGCTCGTCACCGCCGAAAAGGAACTGCTCAACAAAACTTTGAGCGGCAGCATCAAGCTGCTCACCGACATCCTTTCGATGATGGAACCGCAATCTTTTGGCCGCGCGCAGACCATGCGCGACATCATCGGCAGCGTCGACCAAAAAATTCAAAGCGGAGAACGAATGGGAAATTCCGCTGGCCGTCATGCTCGCGCCGATCGGCAATGTCACCATCCCGCCGGACCTGCTCATTCGCGCCCGCGCCGGCGTCGCGTTGTCCAAGGTCGAGGAGCAGATGGTGGCGCAGTTGCCGGAGACCGCCGCACGACTGCTTGCCAACATCCCCCGGCTGGAAGGCGTCGCCCGCATCGTGCGGTATCAGCATAAAAATTATGACGGATCCGGACTGCCGGCCGATTTGGTCAGGGGCGAGGCGCTGCCGCTGGGTTCGCGTCTGCTGAAAATTCTCACCGATCTCGCCCAATTGCAAACCGGCGGCATGAACCGGTTGCAGGCGTTGAACGAAATGCATACGCGCTTGGGCTGGTATGATCCCACGATGCTGGATGCCGTGCGGGAATTTTACGGTGTGGCTGCGGCCACCCGCGACGTAGCGCGTTCAAACATCTCCATTTCCATTCACGAGCTGGCGCCGGGCATGGTGCTGCACTCGAACATCGAAAGCAGTGACGGAACCTTGATTTTGCCCGCCGGACACCACGTCACCGAAATGACCCTGGAAAAAACCAGGAACTTCGACCGCATATCCGGCATCAAGGAGCCGTTGTTCGTGGAAGACCCGGAAGCATCCGTCTAGTGTAGTGCGGCGTAAATACTATAACATAAAGGTTGCCCGCCTGGCCGGCACTGGTTTACTCTTTGGGACATGAGGATTGCTCCTGTCGTTAACCTTGCCGCCGACCAAAAAAGCCTGCTCACCAAGGCGGCCAAGGGCACCTCGGTATCCGTGCGCTTTTCCCAGCGGGCGCAGATTGTTCTGCTCGCCGCCGAGGGGATGCAGGACATCGATATTGCCCGCAAACTGAAGACCACCCGCCAGCGTTGTGCCCGCTGGCGCCAGCGTTTCATTCAACTGAGGATTGATGGACTTAAAAAGGATGCTCCCCGCCCCGGGCGCAAGAAAAAGCTATCCCCCCAAAAGATCCAATCCATCGTCAAGCAGACGCTGGAGCAAAAGCCCGCCAACGCCACTCACTGGAGCGCGCGCACCATGGCCAAAGCCGTTGGGATCAGCGAAAGAGCCGTCCGACGCATCTGGAAGGTCCCACGGTCTGAAGCCTCACCTGAGTCGCACTTTCAAGTTGTCCAATGACAAGAATTTCGCGGAGAAACTGGAGGATGTTGTGGGATTGTATTTGAACCCGCCGGAGCATGCGTTGGTTTTGAGTTGCGATGAGAAGAGCCAGATTCAAGCACTGGATCGCACCCAGCCCGGGCTGCCGATCAAGAAGGGGCGCGCCGGGACCATGACCCATGACTACAAGCGAAATGGCACGACGACCTTGTTCGCCGCACTCAACACCCTGGATGGAACCGTCATTGGTTCGCACATGAAGCGTCATCGCCATCAGGAGTGGTTGAAGTTTCTGAAGCTGATTGACCAGCAGACACCCGCAGGCAAAGAACTGCACCTGATCGTTGACAACTATGCCACCCACAAGCATCCCAAGGTCAAAAGCTGGCTGGTCAAGCATCCGCGTTTTCACATTCACTTCACCCCGACCAGTGCCTCCTGGCTCAACATGGTGGAACGGTTTTTTCGCGACCTCACGGACAAGCGCCTCCGCCGAGGCGTCTTCAAGAGCGTTCCCGAGGTGATCCACACGATCAACGACTACATTGAGCAACACAACACGGCCCCAAACCCTTTCGTCTGGACCGCCAGCGCGAAGGACATTCTCGAAAAAGTCAGGCGTGCCCGCGCAAAACTCGATATGTTACAGACTGCTTGACGCACTACACTAGGCGACGTAAATCTGAACCAACACGCGCGGTGACAAATTGTGCTTTTTGCTGCCCCGCGCCGGCTTTTTTGTTTTGCAATGCCGCCATAACCCGTATTCTTCCTTCGTGCGCACCGTTCCCGTCCAACTGGGCAATCGCAGTTATTCGATCATAATCGCGCCGGGTTTGCTGAAGCAGACGGCCGCGAATGCGCCCGCCTGAAACTTGGCGGGCGTTGCGCCATCATCACAGACACCAACGTCGGCAGGCGCTATGCCAAAGTGGTTTTTGATTCCCTTGTCTGCGCCGGTTTTTCGCCAATGTTGATTGTCGTTCCCGCGGGTGAAACCGCGAAAAGCCTCAAAACGGTTCAAGCCTGTTACGACCATCTTGCGGAGCAGCGGCTGGAACGAAAATCCTTCATCGTCGCGCTCGGCGGCGGGGTCGTCGGCGATTTGGCCGGCTTCGTCGCGGCGACTTATCTGCGCGGAATTCCCTTCGTTCAAGCGCCGACAACGTTGCTCGCGCTGGTGGACAGCTCCGTCGGCGGCAAGGTCGGCGTCAATTTGAAGGCCGGCAAAAATCTCGTCGGCGCTTTTTATCAGCCGAAGCTGGTTCTGTGCGACCTCGACACGCTCAAGACTTTGCCAGGAGCGCGAGTTCCGCGCCGGCTTTGCCGAGGTCATCAAATACGGCATCATCTGCGATGCAAGGCTGTTCGCGCAATTGGAGCGCGATCTTCCGAAAATCCTGAAATGCGACCCGAAGACCCTCGCTGCGGTCATCGCCCGCTGCTGTGAAATCAAGGCGGATGTCGTCGGCAAGGACGAAACCGAGGGCGGTCTTCGCGCCATTTTGAATTTCGGCCACACCATCGGCCATGCGATTGAAAACATTTCCGGCTATGGAAAATATCTGCACGGCGAGGCGATTTCCATCGGCCAGGTCGCCACTGCGAAATTATCCCGGGAGATTTTGGGTTTGCCGGAACGCGATATTGAGCGGATTGGAAACATCTTCCGTCGCGCCGGTCTGCCGGTGGCAATCAAATTGAACACGAAGCAACGGCAAAAATTGTTTGCCGCCATGCGCCATGACAAAAAAGTCAGCGGCGGTGAAGTCAAATTTGTCCTCGCTGAAAAAATCGGCCGGGTCAGGTTCGGCCAGAAAGTTCCCGCGGAGCTGATTGACCGGTCCCTCAACTCCCAACCTCCAACTCTCAACTAAGATCGTGGCGGCTGTCAGCGAAACCATCGTCCGGGAATACTTCGAGCTGCACGAATTTCTGGTGCGCCAGCACCGGAAATACATCGCGCAGACGAAGCGCGAGGATGACGACATTGATTTCTTTGTGCTGAATCCGCATCCGCAGAAGCGGGAAACCGGGATGCCGTTTGTTTTGTCGTCCGCGGACCTGCGATTTGTCGAACGCGCCGTGGTGGTGGTGAAGGGCTGGCACACGGAGACGTTCAGTTCCGCCGTGCTGGCCCATGCGCCGGAGATATTCCGGTTCGTTGAGACAAAGGTGTTCCAGCAGGCGGCCAGCGCGTTCGGCGCGGATGGCGCTCCAAAGAAAATCCTCGTCGTGCCGGCGTTGCCGCAGGGCGAAGAGGCGAGACGGCAAAGCATCGAGCTGCTGCGGTCGAAGGGCATTGACGCCGTGATCCCGTTTCATGTGATGCTTTGTGATCTCATTGCGCATGTCGAGGTGAACCGCAACTACCAGAAATCGGACCTGCTCCAGATGATCCGCATCCTGAAAAACTACGGTTTTTTCAGGGAGCCGCAGTTGGAACTGTTCAAATCCAGGCGCAAGCGGCGATGAGCCGCCGCATCGGTCTGGCACAATCATTTCCTGATTTCCAAAATCCCGCGCTGTGCTAACTTGACGCCGACATGGTGCTGGTCATAGACAATTACGATTCGTTCACCTACAACCTTGTCCAGTATCTCGGCGAGCTGGGCGTGGATATGCAGGTGAAGCGGAATGACGAGGTGACGCTGGACGAAATCCGCGCATTGAAGCCGGAGCGCATTCTCGTTTCACCCGGCCCGTGCTCGCCGCGCGAATCCGGTTTGTCCAATGATGTCATTCGCACGTTCAGCAGGGAGGGCGTTCCCATCTTCGGCGTCTGCCTGGGTCATCAGTGCATCGGCCATACGTTCGGCGGGGAAGTGATCGTCAATTACCGCATGATGCACGGCAAAACGTCGCCGATTAAGCACAACGGAAGGGATTTGTTCGAGGGAATGGCAAATCCGTTCCTGGCGACGCGCTATCATTCGCTCGTCATCAAACGCGACACGATGCCGGACTGCCTCGAAATCACCGCGGAGTCCGACGAGGGCGAAATCATGGGTGTGCGGCACAAAACGCTGCCGATCTGGGGCGTGCAATTTCATCCCGAAAGCATCCTGACCGAAAACGGCCGGCAGATCATGAGGAATTTTCTCAAGTTGAAGTAGCCGCGCCGCACGTTATACTCAAGGCACATGCAAGTTTATCTGCTCAAATCAAAAATTCATCGCGCATCCGTCACAGGCGGAGACATAAAATACGAGGGCAGTCTCACCATTGCCGCCGACCTGATGGGGAAAGTCGGCTTTCAGGAATACGAGCGCATTCTGTGCAGCAACATGGCCAACGGAAACCGGTTTGAAACCTACGTCATCCGCGGCAAACGTGGTTCCGGCGACATCATTTTGAACGGCGCGGCGGCATTTCTCGGCAAGAAGGGCGACTTGTTGACCATCATGAGTTTTGCCGGCGTCAGCAAAAAAAAGGCACAAAGCTGGAAGCCGCGCATCATCGTCCTCGGCAAGGGAAACAAAATCGTGAACGAACGGGGAATCTGATTTGATACAGCCTTCGCCTGCAACAACGATAACACTGAAAAATCCGAACTTCGATTAACACACCTATCCATTGCCCCATGAAGAACAAAATGAATCTCATCGCCGGTTTCACAGCCTTGTGCTGCGCTTTTGCTGCGCCATGCGTTGGCGCCGCAGGCTTGGACGACGGCCACGGCGCCTACGCGACCGGCAAATACCGCAATCTGTTTACGGAAGACGGCCATTCAGAGGCCGATGTTCAGAAGCGCGTCAGCGACACGTTTCAGCAGCTCTTCCACGGCGACCCCGCAACGCAGGCGGTCTATTACGAAGCCGGATCCAACTCGAATGGACTCATGGCCTACGTCACCGACATCAAGCACCACGATGTGCGTTCCGAGGGCCTTTCTTACGGGATGATCATCTGCGCCGAACTCGACAAACAGGCCGAGTTCAATGCCATCTGGAACTGGTCTCTCAATTACCTTTACCACTCCGACACCAACGACCCGGGTTATGGCTTCTTCGCGTGGCAGGCCCGCACCAACGGCGTCCGCATGAGCCAGGGTGTCGCGCCGGATGGCGAATCGTATTTCACCATGGCACTCTACTTCGCCGCCGGACGCTGGGGCAGCGGGCAGGGCATTTACAACTACAAGGCTGAAGCGGACAAATTGCTGTCGCGAATGCGCCACCGCGAACTCATCACCGGCGCCAGCCCCAGCCCGTTTGGAGGACGCGGCGGCCAGGTCACTTCCGGTCCGCTCTTTGATGCAACCAACAAGATGGTGCTCTTTGTTCCCGAACTCGGACGCGGGCCGGGTTACACCGATCCGTCCTATCACCTCCCGGCCTTTTACGAACTCTGGGCGCGCTGGGGACCGGCCGAGGACCGCGATTTCTGGCTCGGCGCCGCACAAGCCAGCCGTGATTACTTTGTTAAAGTCGCCAACCCTGTCACGGGCCTGACGCCGCACGATTCGAACTTTGACGGTTCGCAGCGCGGTGGCGGACGGGGCGGTGGCTTTGGCGGCTTTGGACGCGGTGCGCGTGCGGGAGCAACCAATGCTGCGGTCGCGAGCGTCACGGACACGAATGCGCCCCGCCGGGGTGGGTTCGGCGGCGGATTTGGCGGTTTCGGCGGCGGTCCGCGTTTTGATTATGATGCCTTCCGCACCGCCGGCAACTGGTCGGTGGACTGGTCCTGGTGGGGCAAGGATCCGCGCGAACGCGAGTTGAGCGACAAACTCCAGACCTTCTTTGAATCCCAGGGCATGACCAATTACGGTTGCCAATTCTCCCTGGACGGGACACAGGTATTTGACACACGCCACGCCGAGGGCCTCGTGGGTGTCAATGCTGTGGCCAGCCTCGCCGCCGCCGATTCCGGCCGCGCGAAGGAATTCGTCGAAGCCCTCTGGAATACGCCCACGCCTTCGGGATTGGAGCGTTATTACGAAGGGTTGCTCTACATGATGGCCATGCTCCACGACTCCGGCGAGTTCCGCATCTACCCGCCGAAATAGTCTGGTCCGGATTTCGGCTGAATACGGATTGCCATTTTTCAAAATGGCTCGACAAAAAACCCTGAACCCGAAAACCGAAGTGGATGGGAGAGCGCACGTGCCGCGCGTGCCGTTTTCCGCGCCCTCGCGGAAAACCTTGAGCGCACTGAAAAGTTCCAAACATTCTGGGCCATATCACGCGCAAGATGCTGGACGCGAGGAGCGTCCAGCCGCACCCGATGGCGGGTGCGCTCCCCAATTCCTGTTTTCGGGTTGAAGCGGCCAAGTTTCAAAGCATGAGCGGATGCCTGCAAATCAATTCGCAGAAATGAAAACTCCGGGGTTCCGATGGGCTGAAACTGTTACTGGAGCCGGCAGCCGCCCATCAACGCCAAGGCGGAGATGATTGTTACAATCGGGAAAAAACCCTGCGGGTGCTTGACCGCAACGCCAATTTTTGAGTTAATGCCCACAGAAAGGTGGCTGGATGACCCGACCGAATATTTTTTTGCTCCTGAACTCTTCATTTCCATGAAGCCTATGAAATCATTTCAACGACTCCGCCTCGCCCTCGCCCTGACGCTTGCCCTGCTCGCCGCCGGTCCCGCGCCCGCGGCCATCACTGTGCTGGATTACTGGCGCATGGGTGAGAACGATGCCAACGCCGTCTCCGGCGGCCTCTGCACGAACACTGTGGATGCGGTGGCGGGACATACCCTTACGAACACGTCGGTGGGCGGTGTGTATCCCATTTACACCAACGGCGTTTCCGTGGCGGCGTCCGCCGACACCGGCAGCACCCTGGCGCTGTCTCTGACCAACGGCCAATACGGCACGGCGACGGTGGCGACCAACCTGACGGATAATTTTGGCATTGAGTGCTGGGTGAAACCGGGCACCACGGCTCCCGGCGGCCAGGTGCTGGCCTACAACGGTCTCCGCGGCAACGGCTGGGGTTTATACCAAAGTGGGACCAACTTTGAGGTCCTCTATGGCGGCTTTGTCAATTGGGGCAGTTCCTTGGCCACAGCGGGCGTCTGGACGCATCTGGCCCTGGTGCGAAACAACGGCGTCGCAACCCTATACACCAATGGGGTGCCCGCCAGCACTTACCCCAATACGCCCATCACCCCGTCGGGCGGTTTTACGGTGGGCGGAGATGCCCAATACGGCGAATATTTTACCGGAACGATAGACGAGGTGCGCGTGTTCACTTTCGCCCCGGGCGCGTTTAGCACGAACGACTTGTTGTTGAATTCGACCAACCTGTTTGTCTCCAACACAAGCGACAACGGCGCCGGCTCGCTCCGTGCCGCCGTCGCCAATGCCCCGAACGGCTCGACCATCACCTTTGCCACCAACCTGTCCGGCCAGACCATCACGTTGACCAGCGGACAAATAGAATTGGGCAACAACGTGACCATTGATGCCTCGGCACTGGCGAATGGAATTGCCATCAATGGCAACGGCCAGTCGCGCATCTTCTATGTGGATGGCGGCGTGACGGCGGTGTTGAACGATCTGGTCATTACCAATGGCAGCGACTACATTGGCGGGGATCAAGGTGGTGGTGTGGTGAACTACGGCTCGTTGACCATGAACAGATGCACTGTCGCCGGCAATCAGGCGAACAGCAGCGACGGCGGCGGCGGCATCTGTAACGAGACGGGCACGCTGACCGTCAACAACTGCACCTTCACCGGCAACCAGGCGAACAACAGCTTTTTTGGCGGCGGCGGCATCTGTGCAGGCGGAGATGGCGACGGTGGCATTGTGAATGTGAACAACTGCACCTTTACGGGTAATCAGGCCGAGTATGGCGGCGCCATCTCCCTCGCTGGGGGCACGGTAAATATCAATAACAGCACTATTTCCGGCAATCAGAGCGGTGGTGGTGGTGGCGTGGACATTTATGCCGGCCTGCTGAACCTCACCAACTCCATAGCCTGTGCGAACAGCCCCAATAATATTGATGCGCCCATCAATTCGGGCACCCACAACCTCGTTGACGCCAACGCCCTTCTCGCTCCTCTGGGCAACTACGGCGGGCCCACGCAGACCATGCCGCCGCTCGCCGGTTCGCCGGCCATTGCCGCCGGCCTTGATTCAGTCACCAATTTTCTCGCCACCGACCAGCGCGGCCACTCGCGCCTTTCCGGCGCGCACGTGGACATCGGCGCGGTCGAGGTCAACACCAATACCATTGTCACGACCAGCTCCGATGACAGCAACCCCGGCTCGCTGCGCAATGTCATTGCCAACACGACGAACACCGACCTCATCAGTTTTGCCCAAAACCTTTCCGGCCAGACCATCCTGTTGACCAATGGCGAGATTGAATTGGCCAACAGCGTCACCATAGACGGCTTGGCGCTGGCGAATGGAATTGTCGTCAACGGCAACAACCAATCGCGCATCTTTCTAGTGGACAGCGGTGCGACGGTCGGGTTGAACTCGCTGGCCATCGTCAACGGGAATGATAATGGTGGCAACGGCGCGGGCATCAATAACCAGGGAACGCTTACGATCAATAACAGCACGCTGGCGGATAACATCGCCACCGGCTATGGCGGGGGTATAGAAAACGGAGGCGTTCTTACGCTGAATCAAACGACCGTCACTGGCAATTCAAGCCCTGCCGACGCCGGTGGCGGCGGCATTGATGCTTCTCCGGAGACAACCACCGTCATCAACCAGTCCACCATCACCGGCAATACTGAGTCTGGCAACGGTAGCGGCGGCGTTCTCAGTTACGGAGGCACGCTAACAGTGAATAATTCAATCATTGCCGGCAACAGAGGAGGGGATATTGGTTATGGTTACTCCAACTCCTTGACTTTGCTGGGCACTAATCTCACCAGCGGCAATCCGCTCCTCGCCCCGCTCGGCAACTACGGCGGGCCGACACCAACGATGCCGCCGATGGCTGGCTCGCCCGCTATCAATGCCGGTGACGATGCCGTCGTCGTTGGCCCCGCCACGGACCAGCGCGGCCAGCCGCGGGTTTCCGGCACGCATGTGGACATCGGCGCCGTCGAGTTTCAGGTTGGCACCGTCGTCTCCAACAATACGGATGCCGGAGAGAATTCCCTGCGCGCGGACGTTGCCTATAATCCGCCGGACTCCATCATCACCTTCGACCCGAACCTCTCCGGCTTGACCATCACCTTGACGAACGGGCAAATTGAATTGAGCAACAACGTCACCATTGACGGCTCGGCGCTGGCGAACGGCATTCAAATCAGCGGCAACCACAGTTCGCGCGTCTTCAACATCGGCACCAGCGGAGCGACGCTGATCAGCCTGACCCTGACCAACGCCAACGGCGGCGGCGGCGATGGCGGCGCGCTCCTTAACGCCGGCAACACCGTCCTCAACTACTGCACCTTCACCGGCAACTCCACCGGTTCCGGCGGCGCCATCAAGAACGCAGGCGGCAGCCTGATATTGAATGAATGCACCCTCTACGGCAATTCCACCATGGGCGGCGGCGGTGGCGGCATCGTGAATTACGCCGACCTGTTCTTGAACGGCTGCACGCTCACCGGCAATTCCGCCGGATTCTTTGGCGGGGCCGTTTACAGCGAAACCGGCGCCCACGTGTCCCTCAATAACACCATCGCGGCGGGAAACACCGCGAACGACATCTACAACAATGGCACGCTGACGCTGACGCTCTCGAACATTGTGCAGTCCATCAGCGGCAGTCAGAGCGGCACAACTCCCATCAACGCCAGCCCGCAGCTCGCGCCGCTCGGCAATTACGGCGGCCCCACGCCCACGATGCCGCCGCTGCCCGGCAGTCCGGCCATTGATGCCGGCGATGATTCTGAAGCCATCTTTCTCCAGAACGACCAGCGGGGTTATCCGCGTCTCGCCGGCGCGCACGTGGACATCGGCGCGGTGGAAGGCATTTACAACACTACCGGTCCGGGAACAGTCACCAACGTGACGCGGCTGGGCAATGGCTCCATTCAGTTTGGTTTCACCAACCTTGTGGATGCGAACTTCCCGGTGCTGGCCACCACGAACATCAGCCTGCCGTTGAGCAGTTGGAAACGAATCGGTTTTGCCACCAATAATCCGGCCGGCTCCGGTAACTATCAATTCACCGACCCGCGGGCCACCAACTATCCGCAACGCTTCTATCGCATCCGCTCGCCATAAAAGTTGAATTTCCAGACAAGGTTTTGGAAATTCAGATACAAGAGGGGCACGGGTGAGGTGCTTCCAACCGCCGATTACGCGGATTATACCATTTCCCGATAATAACCGGCACATATCCAAGACGGTAGGGCCGCGCTGCTGCGCGGCCAGCATCCACGGCGGCGCAGCAGCGCCACCCTACCATTGCACTGATTGTCTCCGGGAATAGATCTTCCTCTCTCGCCCCGCCCAACGGGGAGAGAGCCGGAGAGAGGGGCAGTTGATGACGCGCCTCCTCTCCCCATCCCTCTCCTCCACTTCGCAGAGGAGAGGGTATGTTTGGCAAACACGGCCTCGGCGCGGCGGGCGAGTTTGTCCGCAAGTTCCTTGCCCATCGGATGGGAGAGGATGTCCCGCCGGTGCGGGACAGGTGAGGGTATCAATTCTGTCCGAAAATAATCACGCGCCTCATCCACAATACGCCAGGCCAGATACAACGGACAAAAACTGGTCTGCCGTTCAAATTCCCTGACTGGCTCGTATATTTTTCGCTTCATGCGCACAATTTTACTTCAACGGGTGGGACAAAGGCTGCCCAAGCCTCCACTTTTTGTGCTGGCGGCCAAAGCCCGTCAGGGCTGACATCTTTGTAGCTTGATGATTCCTGACAAAGCAAGCTCCGTCAGGAGCGACATCATGGTGGCCGTCCGCAAGACTATGCCGCTTCCTGACGGAGCTGAATTTGCTTCGGTTTTGGATTCTTCAAATAGGTCGTGCTGCTGGCGCTGTGGAGTGCGGCGACATGTCGCCGCTTTGAAAGCGCGGACATGTCCGCGCACTCCAGAAGCGCGCCGTGACGACATCGGCCAGTTGCGCCACCTGAAAACTTTTCAACTTCCAAAACCGGGGATGGCAAACTCAACAACTCGGCGATGATTGGCTTGCCGTCCTGGAAAATCCCGACCGGGCGCCGCTGGAAAAGATCCACAAACAGGCCGAATTGTTTTAGACACGGATTTCACGAATTATCACCAATCGTATTTTCTGGCAGGCCATGGAATCTATTCGTGTTAATTCGTGCAATCCGTGTCTGATTTCCGCTTTCAGCCTTCTGGATTTCAGCTTTTTCTTCGTCCTCTTCCCGGTGTATGAAATATCGGGCGGCATTCATGTCCACAGTTTAATCCTCGACATGGACACCAATATCCAACCGCAACCGAGAATTGACGCGAACAGCCTTCAGGCGCACAATCACTTTCCATCATGGCAAAGGGAAACTCCAAAACCGCCAACGGCTCCGCCCTCGACTTCGAAGCCCAGCTTTGGGCCGCCGCCGAGCAGGCAGTGCCTGCACCCTATTGCGGAATGACGGAATACAATCGTGCCCGTCCGGAAGGACTCTGCCTCGGCCTCATCTTCCTCAAATACATCTCCGACGCCTTCGAGGAAAAACGCGAACAACTGCTGTTTGGCTTCTCCAATCCCAAGAGCGAATGGTTCATCAAGGACGAACCGCAACGCAAAGATGCCGCTGAGAACCGGGACGAATACATGGCTGCGAACGTCTTCTGGCTGCCGCCCGAAGCCCGCTGGCACACCATCAAGGCCAAGGCCAAGTCGCCGGAGATCGGCAAGGTCATTGACGATGCGATGGGCGCGATTGAGCGCGAGAATCCCACGCTCAAAGGCGTGCTGCCGCGCGATTACGCCCGGCCCAGCCTCGACACCGCGACGCGCGGTAGCGCACATCGTAACTGCGTAAGCCATTGGCGGGACTTTCGCGGAGCGGAAGACCATGTCCGGCTCGGCGGACTCGTGGACATCATCAGCAACATCGGCTTCAACGAATCGGCGGCAAAGTCCAAGGACGTGCTTGGGGACGTTTACATGTATTTTCTGGGCAAATTCGCCAGCGCGGAAGGCAAGGGCGGCGGCGAGTTCTACACCCCGCAATGCGTTGTGCAGGTGCTCGTCGCCATGCTCGAACCCTACAAAGGCCGCGTGTTCGAGACTTTGCAGTCGGCCAATATGAATTGCAGCAATCACCGAATGAAACATGTCTTCTCCCTCTCCGCCTCGAACGGGGAGAGGGCCGGGGTGAGGTGTCGAAATTTCGGAATGAACCGGCGGAAAAGGTGGCCGTGCGCAAGCACCACCACCTGGAAACTGGCGCGGATGAACCTCGCCATTCGCGGCATTGACGCCAATCTCGGCCCGCGCAACGCCGCCAGCTTCCGCGCCGATTTGCATCCCGACCTCAAGGCCGATTTAGTGCCCGTCCGGAAGGACCTCGCCAATCCGCCGTTCAACATGAGCGATTGGGGCGGCGAAAACCTGCGACAGGACGTGCGCTGGAAATTCGGAATGCCGCCGGTGAACAACGCCAACTACGCCTGGATTCAACATTTCATCCATCACCTCTCGCCCGTGGGCGTGGCGGGATTCGTCATAGCCAACGGTTCAATGTCCACGCAGGCCAGCAGCGATGGCGAGCTTTAGGCGAAGGCATAGAATATTTATGGCAAAGCACACAGAGGAAAGCGTTCATCGGACTTTGCAAACCGAATGGTCTTCGGTTGAACAAAGAGAAATCACTCACGGCCTTCAGTTCACGCTTCCTGAAGGAACGAAGGTGAATCTGTTTCCCTCAACCGGGAAAGTGAATAGTTCAAGGAAAAGACTGCGCAGAAAAGAAGCGAGCGGAGCAGTTGCTTCAATCCACTTCGACTGTCGGCTCTGCGCCGGGAGTTGCGACGGCTCAAAATCTAGCCCTGCTGCCGCCGGAGAAGATTTTCATCGTTTATGGTCACGACACGGATGCACGCGAGCAGCTTGAACTTCTCCTCCGCCGCTTGAAACTCGAACCCGTAATCTTGGCGAACATGGTTGCTGAGGGCCAGACCATCATCGAGATGTTGGAGAAGCATCGCGCGAATGTGAAATATGCTTGTGTGTTACTGACGCCAGACGATGAGGGGCACAAGCGTGACTGCCCGAAAGACAAAAAGTTTCGCGCCCGCCAGAACGTTGTTTTGGAACTCGGCATGTTCCTCTCAAATTTGGGGCGGAAGCGCGTGGCAATTCTGCACAAGGGAGAGGTCGAGTTACCTTCTGACATTCATGGCCTAGTTTACATCCCGTTCCAAAAGCACGTCAGCGAGGTCAAGCAGCGACTAGCCGCCGAACTCCAAGAAGCCGGTTTCCACATCAACATCAAAGACCTCCTAGCCAACTGAGTGGGATGAAGAATGTGGTCATCCATTCTGATGGAGGTTGTCATGGAAACCCCGGACCGGGAGGTTGGGCTGCGATACTTGAGTATGGCCCGCACCGCCGGGAATTAAGCGGTGGAGTCCCAGCAACGACGAACAACCGGATGGAGTTGCAGGCCGCAATCGAGGCTTTGAGCGCGTTGAAAGAGCCATGCGAAGTCGAGTTCCACACGGACTCCGAGTATGTGAAGAATGGCGTGTCCAGGTGGTTGTCGAACTGGAAACGCAACGGTTGGAGAACAAAGTCAAAGAAACCGGTAAAAACGAAGACCTTTGGCGTGCGCTTGATTCTCATGCTTCCAAGCACCAAGTGGAATGGCACTGGTTGAAAGGTCACGCCGGTCACGTCGGTAACGAGCGGTGCGACCAACTCGCGAATGCTGAGATTGCCAAGATCAAGAAAACTTTCGATACTGAACAATTGAAAGCCTTGTTGGCTCAGTTCTCGGCAAAGGACGATGCCGAGCAAACGTCGGATGAATTGTTTGAAGGTTGAAACTAAATGCAACTCGCTTTTCCAGAACTTGCCCAAGCGCCCACGGCGGCCACGTTGGCCGACCCGGCGTCGTATCGTGGCCTTTACGCGTTCCACAAATACTGGGGCAAGAAGCCGGCTGAACCGATGCGCTACCTCATCCAGCATCTCTGCCCCGAAGGCGGTTTGGTGGTTGATCCCTTTCTCGGTTCGGGCATTTCCGCATTGGAAGCGGTTCAGTTGCACCGCCGCTTCATCGGCATGGACATCAATCCCGCTGCCGTCAGACTTACGCGCCTGCTGGTGTCGCCGCCATCGGCTCGCGCCGTGCAGGAAGCGCTCACGCACGTCAGCGCGCTCGTGAAAGATGCGATTTTCGAAAGTTACACGACCGCGCAGAAGAGGCCCGCCACGCATTTCGTTTGGCGCAACGGTGTGATGGAGATGGTTTGGCGGACGAATGGGGAGAGTCGCAATCGTTTGGAGTTGCCGCCGGACGAACACGACATCGCCCTCGCGGAGAGTTTCGCGTCTTACCAACCGCAGCGACTGCGCGCTCCGAGGTTCTTCACCAACTCCCGCATCAATTCTTTCCCGTCGATGACTTTCAAGGAACTGTTCACGGGAAGGGCGCTTCGCAACATTGAACTCCTGCTTGCGGCGATTGATGACTTGCCGTCTGAGATTCAAGAATCATTGCGGCTGTCTTTGACGGCGGCGATTGGTCAGATGAGCAAGATGGTCTTCGCCATCACAGGCCGTGGAAAGACAACCGGCGTCATCAGCGAACGGATGGAGGTCGGCTCGTGGGTGATTGGTTACTGGCGGCCAGAGCAGCATTTTGAAGTCAACGTGTGGACTTGCTTTGAGCGCCGAGTCCAAAAGCTCATCAAAGCGATCTCGGAATCCGAGTCGGTTCACTTCGCCGCCAAGCCCGGCACGCTTTCGCAGGTTTCCAGCGGTGACGCTGACCACTCGATTCTCAATGGTGACTGCCTTGCGCTGCTTCCGCAGCTTCCCGACAACTCCGTTGATTTGGTTATCACCGACCCGCCGCATGGCGACCGCATTCCCTACTTGGAACTTTCAGAGCTGTGGAATGTCATCCTCGGAGAAGCGCCCCCGTTTGAGGCCGAAATCGTGGTGTCGAACGCAAAGGAACGCTCCAAGAAATCCCTCGGCTACAACGAGGCTATGACGAAGTTTCTGGAAATCACGAGCCGCAAATTGCGAGAGAGTGGTTGTCTTGTGCTGTTCTTCAACGCGCGCACCGAGGCGAGTTGGAAGTTTCTGAACAGCTTTTCAGTGAGCGCGAATACTGCGGGCATGGTGTATTGCGGTTGCTTCCCGTTGGTCTATTCGGCGGCGTCTGTCGTCCAGGATAATCGAGACGGAGCATTGCGAACAGACTACGGCCTTGTCTTCTCGCGCTCGGCGGCGGTCGGACGCTCATTGGCCGATATTCCCGGCTGGATGTTCACCCTGCCAACTCCCAAGGAATAATTATGCCATTATCTTTCACCCAAGCTGTTGCGTTGTTTAAAGAGGACAAGCTGAACGAGCTTTGCGCCGATACGGATGGAAAACGCTTTCTCAAAATCCGTTCGTTGAGCCGAACCGAACATCTTGAACGGTTATTTCAAGTTGCCGGGGTTGCCCAGCCTGAAGTTGGGTCGCGCCAATTATTTGAGGCTGCATTCAATGCGGACATCAAAACCGCGACCATCGAATCGTGTGTCCGTGAGATTTATCGCGAAGCACGAGAACAGCGTCTTGGCAACGAAGCGGAATTGCTGAATCAGCTTTACCGAGTTCAGGAATTCAATTGGGGAGGACTTCACCAAAACAGCTTGGAGAAGACCATCGTGGACAACTACGTCAAGAAAATCACTGACTATGAAGTGTTGTGCCGGTGTGTTGAGAACGAATTGCTGACAAGCTTGCGCGGTTATGTCCTGTGCTCATGGTATAATCACTGGACCTCCATCATCATCGAAGACATTTTCAAAGACCACGCAAACGTCCTGCCAGCAGTGGGCCTTGTGAAGAAGATTGATTTCTTCGTCCGTGATGTCCCGTTCGACTTGAAGGTGACTTATCTCCCGGAAGGCTATCTCAAAGAGAAACGCCAGGCAGCCGACCTCCGGCCTGAATTGACTTTGCTAAAACGTGCCTCGCGCACTCACGGCCTGCCAATTTCCACTGACTTGGCTGACGCTGCACTTCTTCAAGACTTGTGGGCGAAGGTTTCAGACCACCCGTCTGCGGAGTGCAAACAACTCATTGCCGAGCTTGTGAATTTCCGTGACGCACTCGTAACCACAATCGAGCATGACCCGACTGAATTAATTCGCTGGCTTTACGAGAATCAGGGAGACAGGCGTTTCGACGCCTCGAATCGTTTGTTTCTGGTGCTCGTTGACCAACGGAACTATTTTGATTCTTGGAAACTCAAGCGGGCCAAGCCGCTCATGGAAGAAAAGATTCGCGCCTACTTGGACGGATGCGGCAACAATCCGGGACGGCGAATTGATTTTACTTGGGAGAGCGAGGCTTATTCGACCATCTCGGACGTGCTGGTTGTCCGGCACAGTCCGCGATAACCGGGTGCGACTTGATGTCGCCAGCGGTGGCATGGTGTTCACCACGATTTAGAAATTCTTTCCCGATGAAAAAGGTGGCAAGCATCCGCTGCTTTCTGACCGGCGCAACATTGTCGTCATCGCCGATGAAGCGCACCGCAGCCAATACGATTTCATTGATGGTTTCGCCAAGCACAGGCGTGGTTCAATCCCTTTGCGCATCGCCTGTTCATTGTCCTCCTGGCCAGAAATGGGACACTCGGATCAATTTTCAGGACACATTTCCAGGTTTTGGACTGTAAAAGCCGCAACTCAATCGGCTTTGCTTAAAAAACAGTTCGTCTTTGCCGGATTTCACTTTCCATCCGCGCCGGCGTCGTTTCTGGCGCTGCCAAAACCTCTTTGTAACGGACGAAATGATTTTGTTCCGCCTCCCGGCAAATTGAGCCGTCAGGCCACCGGATTGGTTTGGGGCGGAATACTTTTGATTTGCGGGCAAATCGTTTGATGTTGGATGGGAAGCATCGGGATTCTTCATGGTAAGTTATTCTGCTGACATGAAATAGACGCGGGCGGACTACCAGACAACGTGAACCGGGCCGGACCCTCTTTGCCCTTTCATATTTACCAAGCGAGCCGCCGGATTTCCTTTGCGTTTTATGCTTTTTCCGGTCGCAATTGAAAGCCGAAACTCCCGCGCCGGGCCGGTATTTTTGCCTTTCGCCAATTTCAGGCACGGGTTGCGGGCGGTTCATCCGTTCAAATGAGCGGGGCGACTGTCTGCTCCTTGTGGCATACGATGTGCTAATAGACGCCCGGCTTCAACAGACGGAACCTTGTGGCTCTGCCCGTTGTTTTTGTGGGAAGAACAACAATAGAACTATGAAAAAGAACATCAGGGTCGCATTGTCTTTTGCGACGTTCACCCATGACCAGCTCAACAGTTTTTTAATCCTGGTGCTGGTTTGTCTTAAAAACAATCCGCTGTTTCCCGACTTGCCGGTCGCCTATGCCGATTTGCAGGCCTTGGTGGCGACGTTTCAGGCGAAATAAGCCGCGGCCCAAACCGGCGGGCCAAAAGACACCGCCGCGTTGAATGAAGCCGTGGATGCGGTGGTGGCGGCGTTGCGGCAGACCGCCGGTTATATCCAAAGCCTGGGCCTGACCAATGAATCGGACGTATTGTCATCGGGTTTCGACATTGTCATACCGGGCAAAAATCCGCAGTCGCCGCTGGAACAGCCGCAATTCAGCCTGGACAATTCGGTGCCCGGCCAGTTGGGCGTCAATTTGTACGCGGTGCACAATGCCAAGGCGTATCATGTGCAATTTGGCATCGGCAGCGCGTCGTGGACTGATCTGGGCATCTTTCCGAACACCCGGAACATCGTCATTCCCGGCACTGTCGCCGGCACAACGTATTCCTCCCGAATTCAGGCCATCGGCGGCTCCACGCAATACAGTCCCTGGAGCGAGGTCATTTCCCTCATGTCAACCTGAAGTCCATCAACCCTCGCCCGGCCCTCTTCCATCGAATGGGAGGGGGCGCTTTCAGGGCGGGCGGGGAAACCCTTTGCGGATGGAAAGCCGGACGCAAACCGGGCGATGGACACTTCGGTCATAAGCCATATTCTCACCGAATAGTGACCGGCCACCGCCCGGAAATTATTTCAACAGCACTATTGACGCCATCGCAGGCCGGAACTTTTTTACACAGTGTCACTGCGAGTCCAATCCGCAACGAAAATTCCTGGAGTGCGGCGACACGTCGCCGCTTTCCGACGACGCGACATGTCGCGTCGAACCAAAGCGCGGACTTGTCCGCGCACTCCAAAAAGCCACGCAACCCCGTGGACAGGCTGTCAGCGCTCCGGGCAAAAAAACGCGCCGGCCTTTCGACCGGCGCATTTTTGATTTTCAAAACTCCAGTTAAAATTTCTTCGCAACGGCGTTCCAATCTATCACGTTCCAGACCGCCTTGAGATAATCCGCGCGTTTGTTCTGGTATTTCAGATAATAGGCGTGCTCCCAAACGTCCACGCCCAGCAGCGGTTTGCCCTCGCAACCGGCAATGACCCTGCCCATGAGCGGATTGTCCTGATTCGCGGTGGAAACGATCTCCAGTTTGCCGCCGTTGGAGACAAGCCATGCCCAGCCGCTGCCGAAACGCCCGATGCCCGCCGCCTCGAATTTCGCCTGAAAATCAGCGAAGGAGCCGAATGTGCTCTTGATGGCGTCGCCAAGTTGGCCGGACGGCGAGCCGCCGGCCTCGGGCGCGAGGATTTTCCAGAAAAACGAATGGTTCCAATGGCCGCCGCCGTTGTTGCGCACGGGGCCGCGGATATTGTCCGGCACGGACGCGAGATTGGCGACGAGCGTGTCGAGCGTTTGTGCCTCGAGCGCGGCGTTGCCGGCGATGGCCTTGTTGAGATTGTCCACGTATGCCTTGTGATGGCGGTCGTGGTGGATTTCCATCGTCAGCGCGTCAATGTGCGGTTCCAAAGCTTCCTTCGCGTAGGGCAGGGGAGGTAATTCGTGTGCCATAATTTTTAATTCCTTTCTTTTGTTGCGTTAATCCTGAAGTCCAAACTGCATCACTATCGTGAGAAAATCAAGCGCGGATGAATGAAAAAACCGCGGGGAGCGCACGCGCCGCGCGTGCGGTTTTCCGCGCCCTCGCGGAAAACATCGAGCGCGCGGAAACGTTCCAAACGTTCCTAGCGATCTCCCGCGCAAGGTGCTGGACGCCCGTCCTCCGTAGCACTGCGGAGGGTGGACGAGGCGCGTCCAGCCGCACCAGAGGACGGGGTTTCTCGCCCGACCTTCGGGGCAACGCGCGCCAACCGCGCATTGAAGCGCGCGCGAGGGCGAGCCGGGAGTGGTTGGCGAGGGCGTCAACCACAGCACGCGAGGCGCGTGCGCTCCCCAACTCCTTGTTTTTGGACTCAATACCCCCAAATGGTTCCCACCGAGCTGACGGGCATGAACTGATTGTTTCCGATGAATTGCAATTCCACCGCCGAGCCTTGCGCTCCGGAGATGCCGCCGTTTGCGCCGGGAGTTGTCGCGGACAGAATCGTGGCTGCCGAGTAATAGAGCGCGCCGCTTGTGCCGGTATTAAAGGCCGCCGCCAGTTGTGCTCCGCTTGCGGAAGTAACGATGGCAGTCCACGGCTCGTTTGGAAGATTTTGTCGAACCCAAGTAACACCAGAATTGGCCGATGTATAAACGCCGCCGCTGGAGACGCACGCTGCTAGGCGCTGGCCATCGGCGGAGGCGGTGACGCAAGACCAATTGTTGGTGGGAGCGCCGCTTGCGGTCCAGCTTGCGCCTGAATCTACTGACGTGTAAATGCCCCCGCCATACACCGCCGCGGCCATCTTTGTTCCGTCCGCAGACGCGGCGACGGAATACCAACTGCGACTGGTGTCGCGCGCCGTCCAGTTCGTTCCGCCATTGCTTGTTGTCCAAATCTGGCCGCCGTTGACCGCAGCGACGAGAGTTGATCCGTCGGACGAGGAGGCAATCGAATTCCAGTTGGAGGGGTGCGGCGCGCCGGTCCGTTGCGTCCAATTCGTGCCGGCGTTCGATGACGTCCAAACGCCTCCGGATGCGCCGTCTCCACCATAGACCACGGCGGCGAGCTTCATGCCGTCTGCTGAAGAGGCGATTGAATACCAGTTGTAATTGCCCGGGCTGTTCCAGCCCCATGTGTTCCCCGAATCGGTGGAAGTATCAATGCCCATGCCACAGGCTGCGGCGAGCTTGGATCCATCCGCAGAGGATGCAATGTCAAGCCATTGCTCGCTTTGTGTGGAAGCAGTGCTCCAAGTCTGGCCCGAGTTCACGGATGTCATAGATTCCACCGTGTATTCAACACCGCGGCTATTTTTGTTCCATCCGAAGATGAAGCGATGGCCTGCACTTTCCCGAAGGCGATGGGGGACAGTCCACGTGGAATTGCTGAAGCTCAAAAAATTTCCCAGGATGGATTGGCCGCTGTTTTGCGCCACGCGCCAGCCGTTGGTGCCCGCACCGGAAATGCGAACGATGTCACCGGCGTTCGGAGAGCCGGGCAGCGTCACGGTTGACATCAGCGCGTTGGTCAAAAGATAGCCGTGGTCAATTTGCGCCTGCACCGCCGTGCCGTTGGTGACAATCCAGCCGACAAGTCCGTTGCCAAAAAAGCTGCCGACAAAGCTGTTTCCCCAGTTCGTGAGCGTGTTCTGTCCGCTGAAAAAGTTGGTGCCAGAAAAATTGATCGGTCCGGTGAAATTGTTGCTTCCGGTGAAATTATTGGAGCTGGTGAAATTGTTGGCGCCGGTGAACGTCTGGTTGCTGTTGACGAACGCGGTGTTGGCCGGCAATTGCGCGTCGGTGAGCACGCCGGTCAGGTGGGCCGTGTTCACGTTGGTCACGCCGCTGCCGTCGCCGGTGAAGGAGCCTCTGAAAAGATTCCCGCTGTTCGTCAGCGCCACCGTGTCTGTTGTAACCGGAGAACGCGCTGGCGGGCAGCGTGCCGGCCAATTGCGTCGCGGGCAGCGAACCGGAAAGGTTGCTGGCGGCGTTGGCAAAGATGGCATACGGCACGGGCGTCAATGGCTGGCGCGGGACTCAAATTCGTGAACGTGGCCGCGCCGTTCGTGCGCACGGCGATTTGCAGCCAGTCTCGCGAGGCCGTTGAAAACGCCCGGACCAAAATCCATCTGGACGGAAAACAGGCCGTTGGCGACGGCCACGGCGGAATTCGTCACCGGCCCGGCGAGAATGATTCCCGGATTGTCCGTCGAATCGTAAATCCAGAAACTGAAATCATAGATTCCAGTTGCGGGCTGGCCGCTGTCATTGCAAGTGGCCCTGATAATTGAAGGCCGTGCCCTGCGCGTGCAGAATTGCCGCCGGGCACAGCAGCGAGAACAACAGGCAAATGCACTTTCGATTCACAATGAATGTATTAAACCCGATGGCGGAAAAAGTTTCAAACTGTTATGCACGATTGCCGCGATCAATTTTTCGCCAGCTCCACAAAATTCTTCAGCAGTTGCAAGCCGACTCTTCTGGCTTTTCTCCGGGTGAAATTGCGTGGCGAAAACATTGTCGCGCCAGACGGATGACGCAAACGTGCCGCCGTATTCCGTGCGCGTGGCGACGATGGAGTTATCCACCGGCTGCGGATAAAAGCTGTGGACGAAATAGACGTAGCTGCCGCTGGCGATGCCGCGATAGAGCGGGCAATCGGGCTTGACGATTTCAATCTGGTTCCAGCCGATTTGCGGAATTTTCAGTCCGTGCTTTTCCGAAAAGCGGACAACGCTGCCTTTGAAGACGCCCAAACCGGCGGCGCAGGAATTGAATTCCTCGCTTCGCTCAAACAACGCCTGGTAGCCGACGCAAATGCCCAGAAACGGTCTGCCGGTCTTGATGAAATCGCGCGCCGCTTCGAGCAGTTCCTGTTTGCGGAGTGCGTTGATGCAATCGTCAAACGCGCCGACGCCGGGCAGCACCATCGCCCGCGCGTCGCCGATTTCGCCGGGCGATTTTGCACAGGCGCACCTCCGCGCCGACCTTGAGCAGCGCCTTGTGGACGCTGCGCAGGTTGCCGGAGCCGTAATCAAGCAGGGCAATCATTTTTTAGCTTTCGATTTCAAGGCGCGTCGGCACCGGAGCAGTGCTCGAATATGGATTATGTGCGGCAAATCCTTGTCGCGCCGGATGGTTTCCTTGCTTTTCAAAATCCGTTCCAATTTCAGAACGGGGATTATTTTCCCGCGAAAATTAAACTTTCTGGTGTGCTTCAATTCGTTCCTGAATGGACCAAGTCCGCCAACCTCGCCAAAAATAAAATTGATCGGCGTTCCATCCCGCGTGTAGACCACGGTGTTTGCTCCCGCCGTGCAGCCGGCGGAGCGCGCAATGTTTTGCACGCGCAGGTATTGTCGCGGCGGCAGGTCAATCCAAAAATCGGCATCGAGCGTTGTTTCCATAACGCCTTGCACGATGGCGGCGGACATGCCAATCAGCATGAAGCGGATGTTTTCCGTTTCAAGGGCTTCCAATAGCCGAGCGACCGGATGAGGTTTTCGTTGAGTTCCCATCGTTCTTCGGGGGTTGCTGCGAGACCGAGCGCGTGAACGGATTTTTCGCCTTCGCTCATGCCGCGGACGTGCTTCAGCCGCGCCAGCATTTTCGCGGCGCGCTCCGGCAAGGGCGGCAGTATTTTCTGTTTTCCGTTTCACACGGCGAATATATCAGACGATGCGGGCAAGTTCACGCTCTGTTTTCAGCCGCAACTGGCCGCAGGCGGCGTCAATGTCGTGGCCTTTTTCGCGGCGCAGCGTGGCGGTGACATTCTGCTTTTCCAGCGCGGCGAGGAATGTTTCGCAGGCCATTTCCTCCGGGCGCTTCCACGGCAGTCCTTCGACCTTGTTGTAGGGAATCAGGTTCACCTTGGCGAACAGCTTTTTGGCGAGCGCGGCCAGCGGCTTGGTCTGCTCCAGCGAATCGTTCACGCCGGCGATCAAAATGTATTCAAACGTGATCATCCGGCCTTTTGCGGCCTGATAATCCTCGCAAGCGGCGACAAGGTCCTTGAGCGGAAACCTGCGGTTGACCGGCATGATTTTGTTGCGCACGTCGTCCGTCGCGCCGTGCAGGGAAATGGCGAGGCGGAATTGGAACGGCTCGTTTGCGAGCTGGCGGATTTGCGGCGCGAGGCCGCTGGTGGAAATGGTGATTTTCCGCGCGCCAATGCCGCCGCCCCACGGCGCGTTCAGGATTTTCAGCGCCTTGAGCAGATTGTCGTAATTCGCCAGCGGCTCGCCCATGCCCATGACGACGACGTTGTCCACAACGCGTGACGGGTGAGGGGTGGCAGGTGACGGGATGGGTTCACTTTGTGCCGCTTGACGCAGGTCGCCTGTCGCATGCCGTTCCACGGCAAGAACCTGCTCCACGATTTCGTCCGGCGTGAGATTCCGTTTCCAGCCGTCGAGGCCGCTGGCGCAAAATTTGCAGCCGTAGGCGCAGCCGACCTGTGTGGAAATGCAGAGCGTGTGACGGTCGCTGGCGTCGCCGTAAAGCGCGGGATTTGCGGGAATCAAAACGCTTTCGATGAGCGAATGGTCGCGCAGCCGCCAGAGAAATTTCTGCGTCGTGTCGGCCGCGCCCTGCTTGCGGACGAGTTCGAGCGTGTCGAGCGAAAAGGCTTCCGCCAGCTTTGCTCGCAGCGGCTTCGGCAGGTTTGTCATCGCGTCCCAGTTTGTCGCCCGGCGGTTGTAGAGCCAGTCGAGCAATTGAGCCGCGCGCTAGGCCGGTTCGTCCCAGTCTTTGAACTGGGCCTCCAGTTCCTCGCGCGTCAGGGATTTGATGTCAGTCGGCACGGCCAGAACTTAGCCGGAGGCGGCGGTGAAACCAAGCGGGTCAGTATGTCAAAGGATTGCTTTATGGTAACTACCAATTAACGATTACTGTGCCATCTGGTTTGATCAACGGTTGTTTCATGGCATTTTGGATGCGCTGGTAGTCGGGCATTTCCGCGGGCTGAACTGGCTGGCCCAATTCGTCAAATGTTTTTGGCACAGTCCATTTCCAGTGTTCGACGTGGCCGTCAGCGAAAGAAAGGTTTGCGCCCTGGCTGTGGCGGTCGGACGGCATATCCCACCACTGATTCGGCCAGAAATGAGGAGCGGCCGACTGCCGACGATTGCCGAAATTCCGCGTCTAAAATCGTGTTCTCGTTTTCATCAATGAAACACAAATAGCTCACTGGGAATCGGGATGGCGGACATCCGTGATATTTCGTCCAAGATGGAAGATTGGTCCAATAACTGATAAACCACCGGAGGGTCAGGCGGCACGTAATCGGGATAGCCGTTGACGGACTGGCTCATGTTGTAACTCCGCCAGCGCAATTGCGGCAGCGGCTGGCCGTCGGGTGTTTGCAAGGTGGACTGGTCCGCCGGGCAATGATAAATGCGACAGCGAATTGTTGTATTGAAACAACAAGGCCGTTGACGATGTTGGAGGGGTCGATCTCCCTGCTTGCATCAGGGTCAGGCAGCCATCAATGCCAGCAAGAGCAGTCCAAACCGAGACTTCCATTTGTGACCGGAGCCGTTTGACGCTCATTGTAACCTGTAATACGAACTGAAATTGAGCAACGGAATTGTTCGGGATCAAAAAATCATTGTTATCAGCCACATAAAGATGCACGCAAAGTTCCAATTGCTTAAGATTGTTCAAGCAGATCAATGCTTTGGGCCCGCTTTTTGGCCTGGGACAACGCCGGCAACAGCAGTGACGCCAGAATGCCGATGATGGCGATGACAACGAGCAACTCGACGAGGGTGAAAGCAAACGAGTGACGGGTGACGGGTGGCGGGTGACGGGAATTGACGAAGCGCGATTCGCTCTCCCCACATGTCACGCGCCACTCGTCACAAACCCTTTCAAACTGGACTTGGACTCTCCTTCGCATGGTAATTGGATTGGAATAAATTACTCCTGCTTCCGCGGTCTGCCAGTGGAATTCTGTCGCGTCAATACGTCAGCAATTCCAGTTCGCGCAAACATTCGTTGGCCAGTTGCCATCGTCCGCCCCGCTGAACGACCAGCTTGCGGCACGGATTCGCCTTTTCCTCCGCCTCGTTGACGGAGAGCAGTTGAATTTTTGCATTGCCCCTGATTTCCGAGGCCGCTCGCGGCATCAGCGCAAACGCGACGCCGTTGTAATTCAGCGCGATTTCATATCCGGCCACGCCCTCCTTTTCGGCCAGCGGATTTTTCAGGACGAGCATCGGGTAGCGCTTCAAATATGGGAAATTCGTGGCGCGAACCAGCACGCGGCAGAGCGCGGTCTGGCTTTGGATGAAATTGAGCAGGCTGAATTTCGCGGCCGGATTATGCTCGTCGAGGAGGATCTGGCGCGCGTCGAGGCCGTTTAGATTCTGGCCGTTCCATTCGCCGTGGTCGTTGCGTTCGCCCGGCGAAGCTCTTTTGAACCACGCGGCGAAGTTGTCGTTGACGAGCACGTTCAATTCAAAATGGACGTGCGCGCGATCTTTGGCGATGGTTTCTGCGTTCGATGTCCGCCCCATCATGGCGATGACTTCACCGGCCTTCACCGGCTGGCCAATTTTCAATCCGGACTGGATCGCGCTCAAATGCGCGTATAGCGAATAGATCTCAATTCCCTCGACACTATGGCGCAGGACGATGTAATTGCCATAATTCGACAGCGAAGGTTTCACGTTGATATAAACCACCGTGCCGTCGGCGGTGGCCATGACGGGATCCGCCGGTTCGCCGCGCCTGTCCGTCAGCAGGTGGCGGATGTCAAGACCTTCATGCATGCGCTGGCCGTCGTTGCGCACGCAGCCGAAGCTGCCGCTCGTCCACGGCTTGTCCGGCGCGGTCGGCGCGAAAAACTTCAATTCGCCGCCGCGTTCATACAAAAAGTGATTGGCCGTGGGGAATTGGAATGGCGATTGAGCGAAAAGATTTGCGCTGAAAAGAAAGCCCGAAATAACAGCCAACCGAGCCATGATGGTTGCCGGCGGTGATCGGTGGAACAGCTTTCTCAAGCCCCTTAGTTTTTTGAGGCGGATAAAGCCGGGGAATCGTGGATCTCGTCTCTCCGGAATACGCGGCTGTGGGCGGCAAACGGCGGGGAAAATCATTTGAGATCGTGTTTGTGGATTTGCTTGATGGCCTCGTTGAGGCCGAGCACGAGCTGTTCGGCTTCCTCGCGCGAAGCATCCGGAGTGAACACGAGCGTTCCGTTGCCGATGCGTCGCGTGATAAGCGGCGCGGCCAGCCAGCGGCCGTCGGAGGCCTTTTTACCCCATTGTCCGAATATGATGAAATGTTTTCCAAGGTAGGATGTGGAGAATTGCTCCAGTGTCCACGCTCCGCTTTCATCGAATTGAACCTGGATGGCGAATCCGTCCTGCGTGGAAATGACCTTGGCGGCGACGATATTTGCCTCTGTCACAACCGTTGTGGCGGCAACCGCAAAGGTCATCGGGTGGACGCGCGCCACGGACACGGTCTGCTGCGAGCTGATGCCGTCGGCGCTGGCCTCGAGATAGACCCGCAGCGCGCTGGAAATTTCATGGCGTTTGGTGGTTTGACAGGCCGAAAGCAGCCCGGCCGCCAGGGCCAGCGTCAAATAAGTGTTGAATCGTCTCGCACAAACTTTCATAGTGGACAACACAAAACCGCAACACGCGAAGAAAGTAAAGAATTATGGGAAGACAATATAACAAAGTCATCAAACGCAAACGCCGGGCCGGTTATCTCAAACGCAAGAAGGTGGCGGCCCGGACGAAGAAGGCCGCCGCGAAGCCGGCGGCTTGATTTGCGTTTGATAATCGAAAGGCCGCTCAACGGGCGGCCTTTCTGATTCTGGCGCGTTCTTTGCCGCCCCGATGCGGCGACCGGTAACAGGGTGCATGAACGACCGTCTGCCCATTTACGAAATCGAGCGCGACATCATCGCGCGGTTGAAATCCGACCGGCGGCTGATTTTGTCCGCGCCCACCGGTTCCGGCAAATCCACGCAGGTGCCGCAGATGCTTTTGAAGCACGGCCTGCTCGGCGACGGCCAGGTGGTGATTCTCCAGCCGCGCCGCCTCGCCGCGCGCCTGCTCGCCGCGCGCGTCGCTTCGGAACTCGGCGTCAGGCTTGGCGACGAGGTCGGCTACCAGATTCGATTTGAGAATTGCACGTCGGCAAAGACGAAAATCCGCTTCGTTACCGAGGGCGTTTTGCTGCGGCAGATGATTGACGACCCGCAATTGCGCGGGATTTCGGCGTTGCTCTTCGACGAATTTCACGAGCGGCATCTTTACGGCGACATCACGCTGGCCCGCGCGCTTGATTTGCAGGAACAGCATCGTCCCGACCTGCGCCTGGCCGTGATGTCCGCGACGCTGAACGCTGGGGAGTTGGAAAAATATCCTCAGTCGCGCCGTCTGTCGTCCGATTCGCTGTTCCGTCCTGTCCGAAGGCCGCATATTTCCGGTGGAAATCGAATATCTGCCGCATCGCCTCGGCTTGAACGGCCCGCCGGTCTGGGAACTCGCGGCGGAGGAATTTTCGCGCTTCGTTCACTCCGGCGGGGCAGGGGACGTGCTGGTTTTCATGCCGGGCGGATTTGAAATTTCGCAGACCATCGAAGCCATCCGTCACACGCCGGAGGCCAGGGGTTACATCATCCTGCCGCTGCACGGCGAATTGCAGCCGAAGGATCAGGATGCCGCCGTCGCGCGCTACCAGCAGCCGAAAGTCGTCGTCGCCACCAACGTCGCCGAGACGAGCATCACGATTGACGGCGTGCGGCTGGTGATTGATTCCGGCCTCGCGCGCATCGCCCGCTACGACGCCAACCGCGGCATCAACACGCTGCTGATCGAAAAAATTTCGCAGGCGAACGCCGACCAGCGCACGGGCCGCGCCGGCCGCACCGCGCCGGGAAAGTGTGTCCGCCTCTGGTCGCGCCCCGAACACGACGAACGCCCGCCGCATGAAATGCCGGAAATCCGCCGGCTCGATCTGGCGGAAGTCGTGCTGACGCTGAAGGCGGCGGGCGTGGAGGATTTGCGGAAATTCCGCTGGCTGGAAAAGCCGGATGAAATTTCGCTCACGCACGCGGAGGAGTTGCTGGAAGATTTGGGCGCAGTCGGTCACGACAAACACATCACGCCCATCGGCCGCAAGATGCTGGCGTTTCCGTTGCACCCGCGTTACGCGCGGATGCTTGCTGGCGGCGCAGGAATACGGCTGCGTTCATCAGGCGTGCCTCGTCGCGGCGCTCACGCAGGGACGCGATCTGCTTTTGCGAAACGCCGGCAAGGAGGTTGAATCCGCGCGCGAAGATTTGCTCGGCGAGAAGGCGTCGTCTGATTTCTGGATTCTGATGCGCGCATGGAGTTTTGCGTTCAACAACCAGTTCCGCCTGGACGCCTGCCGCAGGCTCGGCATCCACGCCGTCACCGCGCGCCAGGTCGGGCCGCTGTTTGAACAATTTCTCCGAATCGCAAAGGACGAGGGTCTCGACACGCGGCCAAACGAGGTGAAGGACGAGGCGCTCCAAAAGTGCATCCTCATCGGCTTCAGCGACCGCGTGGCGCGGCGGCTGGATGAGGGAACGCTGCGCTGCGAACTCGTCCACAACCGGCGCGGCGTGCTGGCGCGCGAAAGCGACGTGCAGCACAGCCCGTTTTTTGTCGTGGCGGAAATCCGCGAAATCGGCGGCCGCGAGCTCGCGGACGGCCACCCGGGAAGTGAATACAATTCTTTCGCTCGCCACGGCGGTGGAAATCGACTGGCTTCGAGAACTGTTCCCCGATGACATCAAATCCGATTTGCACGTCCAGTTCGACGCGCAGCAAAAGCGCGTTCTGGCCGCGGAGCTTTTGAGATTTCGCGATCTGGCGCTCGCGGCCAAACGGGTTGACCCGCCGCCGGCGCACGAGGCGGCGCGATTGCTGGCGGATGAAATCCTGGCCGGACGATTGTTGTTGCCGAACTGGGATCATCACGTCGAGCAATGGCTGGCGCGGCTGAATCTGCTTTGCCAGCAATGCCCGGACTTGCAATTGCCCGCGATCACAGATGACGACAAGAAGCACATCATCGGGCAGCTTTGCCACGGCGCGGTGAGCTACAAGGATATCAAGGAACGCGAAGTGAAGCCGGTCGTGATGTCGTGGCTGTCGGAGGCGCAACGGCAGTTGCTCGACAAGCACGCGCCGGAAAGATTGACGTTGCCGAACGGCCGGACACCGAAAGTGAATTACGAAAATGGCAAGCCGCCGTTCATCGCGCTGCGCATCCAGGAACTTTACGACGTGAACCAGACGCCGCGCATCGCCCTGGGCCGCGTGCCGGTGACGGTTCACATTCTGACGCCGGGCATGAAGCCGGTTCAGGTGACGCAGGACATGGCCAGTTTCTGGCGCGAGCATTATCCGAAAATCAAATCGGAACTGGCGCGGAAATACCCGAAGCATTTCTGGCGATAACGTGCGTTTGGTTCCAATCACAGATGGCGCCCAGTTCTTGCGCGCAAGGGCTGGGCTGCGAACTCGTTTTGCCCCTGTAGCATTTGCTGGCAATATATTTTCATCGCCAAATGAACTTGCCAACTATGGCGGCAAACTTTACGGAACACGAATTCCCAAGCCCGTCAGGGCTGGCATCGTTGTAGAAAACGCAATTTCAAAAATCTAAAGCTCCGTCAGGAGCGAAATCATCAGAATATGCCGCTCCTGACGGAGTTTGATTCATTTCGGATGCCGGTTCTACAATGATGCCGCGCCGACGGCGCTGGATTGGCGGGCGCGTGGGCGAAGGCCGATTTCCCACCACGCGCCTTTGGGTTTGGCCGGGAAGGAATCCTTGCGGCGGCGGCGGAATTTGCGAAGATGAGTCGCAAGAATGAAACTGCCGAATGTTGAGCGTGCTGTCGTGCCGGGCAGGAAAATCACGCATTACCTGCTTTCGACCACACATCGCGACGGCCAGCACAAGGCGGAATTCTTTCGCAGTTTCGGATTCAAACTGGAAGCGTGGGAAGAATTGGCCTCGGCTTTGCTGAATCACGCGCGACAATATGAAGTTGTCGAAATCGTGCCGACGCCGTTCGGACGGAATTTTGTGGTTGAAGGCGCGCTGCCCGCGCCCGACGGTCGCTGCGCCGATCGTGCGCGCCGTTTGGTTTATTGCCAAAGGCGCAGGAAACGGCTACATTAGCCACGGCGTATCCATTGGATGTTTGATTATGATCAAAGAACTCGACAGCGTGGTGTTGACGACCGACCTGCCGGAACACGGCTTGAGCACGGGCGACCTCGGCACGGTCGTGCTCGTTCACGAAGGCGGCAAGGGCTGCACGGTGGAATTCATGACGCTTGCCGGCAAAACTCTCGCCGTCGTCACGCTGCTGGCCGGATCAGATTCGGCAGATTGCCAAGGACGAAATCGCCCACGCCCGGCACGTGGCAGTAGCGGCCTGACAGAAAATCCCGCGTATTCGCCTTTGGAGTGCGCCGGCACGTCGGCGCTTTGAAAGCGGTGACATGTCACCGCAGTCCATGAAAACTTGAGCGGTTCCGACAGGATTGGCGCACGGGCGAAGGCTGATTTCCCACTACGCGCCTTTGGGGTTGGCCGGAAAGGGATCCTTGCGGCGGTGGCGGAATTTGGAAAGGCACGGGGCTTTTCTTGACGCTGCCGGATGGATAATCTTTCCCCGATGGCAACGACGCGACATCCAAGGGCAACAATCAAAGCCCTTGAACTCGACCTGAAAAAATTGAAAGCCCGCGCTTTCGACCGGGCGGAATGGGCGAAAGATGTTCTCCGACGTTATCACGCGGCAATTCCAAAGATTGATGACGAGGTTCGTCAACAACTGCGGGCGCTTTACCGCTGGATGTTCGTTCCGCCAACTCTTTGGCCGTTTAACGTCCAGGATGTGCTGGCGGATTGCCTTGCCGCTCTTGAAAAACAAAAAGGCCTGAACGCCCGGCATCGCCTTCTTATTGATCTGCTGCCCGAACCGCCGGACGAAACCATTTGCGATGCGGTGGCCGGCCACGAACACCAGATTCAGAAAGGCATCTATGAAAACCTCGTCAAAACGCAGGCCAAATACGCCCAGAACGAACTCGCCATCAAATCCGACCCGCAACTGCGCCGCCAATGGGCGCGCATCAAATCGGCCTTCAATATCCAAATTTACCGCGACCACAAGGGCGTGATTCGCCGGAGCATGAGCGTGGAGCGCAACCTGCGGCCTTCATTTTCCGTCAACCTGCGCCGCCGCCATGAGGTCTTCCAGGCCGCGTTTGATGCCTTCTGCCTGCATTGGAACCTTTACGGGATGCAGCACGATGAACCGCTCCCGCTCAAACTCGTGGTTCACCTCACGCCTTACGGCACGATGATTCACATTCCCGCTTACTGGTCATTTGATCCCAAGCGCGACATCCGATGGGACGCCATCGCCAAACTCCACCGCATCCGTGTTCCCCACCGCCAAGGTTCCGCCCTGGCGGAGGGATTTGCCGAACGGATGCGTGAAGCCGAAAAACTTTGCGGCCTTGACCGGGAAGCCCTCCGGCTGGGCTTGAAGGGCGAAAAAAGACACGAGTTCCTTTGTGCCGGTCTTGGCTGGGATGCGCGCACCAGCCCCAAACGCATCAGCCGGCTCCGGGCGGAATTCAAGAACCGTGGTCAGTGAAAAAGAGTAGCAGCCGACGTAAGGAGGCTTTCACCAAATGATTGCTTCCAAGGAGATTTGATCCTCGTTACCTCGGCTGCTACGAAAAAAGCTTTCAGGCGTTTTAGGACAAAGTTTGGGGACATTCAGTTCCTTTGAACCATAGTTGAGGCGGGGATACCTTTGAAAAATAAAACAACCACCTGCATTATGACGGACAAAGAACTGAAAGTGAAACGCTGCGAACTGGACATTCGCAGCGCCGAGTCGAAACTCCGCGAAGCCCAGCGCAACCTGGACGAAGGCTACCGAAAATCGCAAGCCCAAGTCGAACAGGTCAAAGCTGACACGGAGCGCGAATACTCCCGGCTGAAGGAAGAAGTGGAACGCGCCAAAATCCAGCTCGAAATGGAAAAGGCGTATCACCAGGCCGCCGAAGCTGAACTGGCGCGCGGCTATCAGGTCTGACACACAATGAATTTCGTCAGCATTGATTTTGAAACCGCCAATTATTCCCGTGTCAGCATCTGCGCCGCCGGGATGGCTGTCTTTGTGGATGGCAAGCTGGTGGAAACCCCTTATTGGCTGGTGCGGCCACCCAAAGGCAAAGGATTTTTTCGGGAAGACTTCATTAAATGTCACGGCTTGACTCATCTGGACGTTTTGAACGCCCCGGAATTTCCGGCTATTGCGCCGGAATTCCTGACCCGGCTGACCCGCGCCAACCTCGTGATCGCGCATTACGCGACCTTCGACATCGGGCATTTGCGCGCCACGCTGGATCATTTCGGCCTGTCCCGGCCGGAGTTTGATTATGTCTGCACCTGCCAGATCGCCCGACGCGTCTGGCCGGAACTGCCGGACCACAAGCTCGACACGTTGGCCGCGCACATCGGCCATGAGTTCAACCACCACCACGCCCAAGCTGATGCCGAAGCCGCTGGCCGCGTTCTCCTGGCGATGATGAAACAGGTGAACGCAAACACGCCACGCGAGTTGATGCAAAAGGTGAGCGAGGAGCCGAGGCGATTCTGCGAAAAAGATTGACATGAACAACCAAGAAACATAATGCTGATTCAAATGACCTCCCAACCAACTTCTCCAAGTCCGGTTATTGCGACGGACAACAAATTTCAGCGAGATAAACAGTTTGACGATCGATTCAATCGGATTGAGGGCCTAATTTGGTATCCGTATGTCGGAAAGCATTTCGGCCAAAACGGAAAACGGATCATGGTGTATGCCCACAATGCACCTGTGGATTCTAAAGAGTATGACGAAACGAGAAGGAAATGGGAGGCTGATAAAGCATATTGGGCAAACACCGTGGATGAATACGCCTACGACCATCCAGGCAACAGATATAACAAGGCGTTTCGTAACTTCATCAAGGCCGCAGTTGGATTTATGACAGACTATAGACGCGATTCGGATCCTCAAGCCATTGAACGTGTTGATTCATTCGTTGACCGGATTGCCTATTTGAACTTCATCCAAGGGGCCGTTAAGGGCGATAAAAAAAATGCATCAGCCACGCAAGAACAAATTGGAAAAAGTAAAAAGGTAAACCGCGAAATCCTCAGAATTCTTGACATCACACACTGCATTTGCTGGGGCAAGCATGTTTATGGATACGTCCGCGATATGGCAGCTTTCAATGCCTCTCCTGATAAACTGGAAGGGAGACGCGGCTTCTCATCATGCGTAATAGACGTTGGCGGTGGCAAAATGTTGCGGTGTCTCCGAATTTTCCACCCATCAATGCCGTGGTTCAGTCCATACTCAGACAAAACGCAGTCGATCATTTCACGTTTTCTGGAGTCATAAATTAACGCCGAAAACTCCAATCCGCTATTGCGAACTGCCACCGCAAGCATTGCGGCACCAGCGCAACCAGCATTTCAAGTTTGACCGCTGCCACCTGCCCGCACCATCCGCTCGGCGTAAACAAAGGCCATCACGACCCGGCACTGTGAACCCAACTTCGACGCGTTCCATCGCGCGAAGGAGGTCGGCGAGGCAGCTTGAAAATGCCGGGTTGGAATTGCAGTTGGAACGGCTGGCGTAGATAATCGAGAAATGTGGCGATGAGCGCAGACAAATCAAACAATACAGTTTCCCAACTTTGTCCGAGATGCGGCTTGTGCTGCAACGGAGTTTTGTTTGGTGACGTGGAGTTGCAGAAGGACGACGATGCTGGACGGCTGATCGGACTCGGCCTGCCGCTCAAGAAGAAGGGCGCGAAGCGCGTCTTTGTCCAGCCCTGTGCCTGCTTCGACGGGAAACTCTGCAATATTTATGGCAACCGGCCCGCGCGCTGCCGGACGTTTGAATGTGGTTTGCTCAAGCGCGTCCAGGCCGGGGAAATGGAAGTGACAGCCGCCTTGAAGCGAATTGGCGAAACGCTCCGGCTCGTGGCGATCGTGGGACGACTTCTACGCGCATCCGGCCAGACGGATGAACGCCTGGCTCTAACCAATCGTTATAAACAAGTCATGGCTGCGCCGATTGATCTGGCTGGAGATGAATCTGCCGCCGAGGATCGCGGCAAATTGATGCTTGCAGTCAACGACCTGATGCAGGTTGTTCATCGCGATTTCTTGAAGTGACCGTGAATGGGCCGCGGCATGTGCCGCACGATAGTCACATTCCAACTTTTCTTCGCGCGCCGTTTCCGCTTTAATGTCGCGCATGATTATAGCGCCCTCGCTGCTCGCGTCCGATTTCACCCGCCTGGGTCAGGAAACGGAGCGGGCCGCCCGTTCCGGCGCCGACTGGCTGCACCTCGACATCATGGACGGCCATTTCGTGCCGAATATTTCCTTTGGCCCCGCCGTCGTTGCGGCCGTCCGCCCGAAAGCAAAGAAACTTTTCTTTGACGTTCACCTCATGTGCTCCAAGCCGGAAATTCTTCTGGAGCCGTTTGCGGCGGCCGGCGCCGACGAAATCATCATTCATGTCGAGTTGGGAGAGCCTGTGGAGTCGCTCATCTGGAAGATCAAGAAACTCGGCAAAAAAGTCGGCCTTGCCGTCAATCCGCCCACGCCCATTTCGCTGGCGCAGCCATATCTGGACAAAATTGATCTATTGCTGGTGATGACCGTGAATCCCGGCTACGGAGGACAGGAATTCATTCACGAATGTCTGCCAAAAATCCAGCAGGCCGACGCATGGCGGCTCGATCGGAAATTACCGTTTCGCATCAGCGTGGACGGCGGCGTCAATTTCCAAACTGCCGCTGAATGCGCCCGCGCCGGCGCGGACACCTTTGTGGCCGGCACAAGCCTTTTCGGCCAGCACAACTTGAAAGCCGCCGTCGCCAAAATGCGCAAAATCGTCAACGCGAACGACCCGGCGCTTGCGGATTTGAAGGTTTGAATCGGCCGGAAATCAGAACAATCTGACTTCAAGGCGACCACAATCGGTCAAATTTGTCGCCGTCACCCGAATGTGCTGAAAATTCCGGCTGGCATGGCCTGAATCAGCACAACCAACCCGCCGGTGTGATTTCCCCGCCATTCTTCTGGAGAAATATCGTCATTGGACAAAAATAAGTTTGACATATTTAATAAATCGAATTATCTAATTGGCCGAACCGGTTGTTAACCGGTGTAATTGAAAAGGGAGACCATGAATAAACTGAATTTACCTGTCGTGTTCGCGCTTGCACTCTTCAGTTGCAACGCCGGATATTCCACCATTGTCTGGACCAACACCGCCGGCGGCAGTTGGAGCGACGCCAGCGGTTGGAACCCCAATCAAGTCCCCGGCGCGGGCGATGACGCCGCCATCACCAACGGCGGCAGCTATATCGTGACGCTGGACACGAGTCCCGCTGTCAACAGTCTGACGCTGGGCGGCGGCAGCGGGACGCAAACGCTGGCCACGGCTGGCAACAGCCTGACGTTGAACAATCCGAGTGGGGTCAACAAAAATGGCATTCTGCTTTGGGCAGGCGGCGGCATTTACGGACCATTGACGGTTTCAACCAACGGTGTGGTAATAGGCTCGGCTGGCAATTTTGAAGACCTCCACGGCATGCTTACCAACAATGGGACCATTGAATTGACCAATGCGACTAGCTTAAGGTGTTACGGCGATTTGGGAGGGGCGATGTTGATTAATTTGCCGGGCGGCTTGGTGGATTTTCAGGATGACAGCCAGCTAGCTACTGCTGGTTATGGCAATGAGACAGTTGTGAACATGGGCAAGGTTCGCAAATCGGGCGGCAGCGGCATCAGCGCCATATATTCGGCCTTTTATAATGACGGCACGCTGGATGTCCAGACTGGCGAAGTGGATGTTTACTTGGGTGAAGGCAGTGGCTTGTTCAAGGCGGAGGCCGGGGCGACGCTGAATTTTGTCTCCAGTTACGAATTGGAAGGCGTCATTACCGGCGCGGGAACCAATCTTTTAAGTGGCGGTTCATTCACCGGCACCAATGGCGTCATCAGCGGCGGGACGTTGACTTGGATTGGCGGCTGGATTGACAGCGGCAGCACGCTGACGATAGCCACCAACGGCGTGCTGTTGGTGACGGGGGCGGGCATTTATCACGATCTGCACGGCGTGCTGACCAACGCCGGAGCGATTGAACTGACCAATTCGACTGCTTTTAGATGTTACGGCGACACGGGCGGCGGACAGTTGATCAATTTGCCGGGCGGCTTGGTGGATATTCAGGATGACAGCTCCATTTATTATGCCGGCTATGCCGGAGAAGAGGTGGACAATCAGGGCACGGTGCGCAAGTCCGGCGGCAGCGGCATCAGCCCCATCTATCCGGCCTTTAATAATTCCGGCACGCTGGATGTGTTGAGCGGCGAAGTGGATATTTACTCGGGTGAGGGCGGTGGAATATTCAAGGTGAAAGCCGGGACAACGCTGAATTTCTTAAACAATTACACGGCCGACAGCGGTGCAGCCTTGACGGGCGGAGGAACGAACGTGATTAGCGGCGGGATCTTCGCGCTGGATGGCAGCAGTATAACGACTTCCAATTTAGTGTTGGCAGCCGGAGCACTGGCAGGTAGCAACGCAGTCGTCAGCAGTATGTGGACATGGACAGGCGGCCAGGTTAACGGAACAGTTGCGATTGCCACCAACGGTGTGCTGTTGGCAACGGGCGGCAGTTATCTCGCCCTCCATGGAGTATTGACCAATGCAGGCACGATCCAACTGACGAATGCGACATATTTACAGTGTTACGGCGACACGGGTGGCGGCCAGTTGATCAATCTGCCGGGCGGCTTGGTGGATTTTCAGGATGACAGTTCCATTCAACCAGTTGGCTACCCCAGCGAGGAAGTGGTTAATCAGGGCACGGTGCGCAAATCCGGCGGCAGTGGCATCAGTTATATCAACCTGGCATTTTACAATTCCGGCACGCTGGATGTGATGAGCGGAACGGTGCAGTTGAGTCAGGGAGAAGGCAGCGGCGTGTTCAAGGCGGAGGCCGGGGCGACACTGAATTTTGTCGGCAGTTACGAATTGGAAGGCGTCATTACCGGCGCGGGAACCAATCTTTTAAGCGGCGGCTCATTGACCGGCACCAATAGTGTCATCAGCGGCGGCACCTTGACTTGGATTGGTGGCGCTATTGGCAGCGGCAGCACGTTGAAGATAGCCACCAACGGTGTGTTGTTGGCGATGGGTGGTGGTTATCTTGGTCTACACGGCGTGCTGACCAATGCCGGAACGATTCAACTGACTGGTGCGACGTATTTACAGTGTTACGGCGACACGGGTGGCGGCCAGTTGATCAATCTGCCGGGCGGCTTGGTGGATTTTCAGGATGACAGTGGGATTTACAATGTTGGCTACCCCAGCGAGGCGGTGGTCAATAAGGGCACGGTGCGCAAATCCGGCGGCACCGGCACGAGCTACATTTATCCGGCCTTTTACAATACCGGCACGCTAGATGCGCAGTCAGGCGTGATTAGTTTGAATGGTAGTTACGATCTCGCGGGTGGCACGCTGAACTTCGGTCTCAACAGTCCGACCGATTTCGGCCAGATCACCCTTTCCGGCGCGCCCACCCTGACCGGCACGTTGAGCGCCAATTTGAACAATGGTTACATTGCCATCCGTGGCAACTCCTTCCCGGTGCTCAATTACGGATCGCAGAGCGGAAATTTTGGCAATTTCATTTTGCCGGCGCGCGAGGCGTGGAGCACGAATTACGGCGCGACGACGTTCACCTTGACTGTCTTAAACTCGGCGCCGACGCTGCCCGCGCAAACTAATCAAGTTGTGAACGAGGAAACATTGCTCACGGTGACCAATACCGCAACCGATTTGGATCTTCCGCCGGACACGCTAAGTTACATATTCCTGACTTTTCCCACCGGGGCGCATATTTCCGCCGCCGGCATCATTACCTGGACGCCTGATGAATCCCAAGGGCCAAGCACCAACACATTCACCACACGCGTCTCTGACAATGGCTCACCGAGCATGAGCGCGACCAATTCCTTCACGGTCGTGGTCAACGAGGTGAACGTCGCGCCCGTGCTGCCTGTGATTGCGAACACAAACATCAACGAGCTGACGACGCTGACCGTGACGAACACCGCCACCGACCACGATATTCCCGCCAATCCCTTGACCTACGTCCTGACGCAAGCACCCGGCAACGCGGTCATTGACACCAACGGCGTCATTACCTGGACGCCCACGGAGGCGCAAGGCCCCAGCACGAATACGTTCACCACAGTGATCACTGACACCAATGTTTTCGCCGTGAACGCCAAGTCATTGAGCGCGACGAACTCCTTCACCGTGGTCGTGAACGAGGTGAATGTAGCACCGGTATTGACAGTGCCCGTGAACACGAACATCAACGAGCTGGCCACGCTCACCGTGACCAATAATGCTGCCGATTCGGATTTTCCGGCCAACCCGCTGACTTTCTCGCTGGTGTCGCCGTTGACTGGCATGGCGATCAACGCCACTAATGGCGTGATCACTTGGACACCGACTGAGGCGCAGGGACCGAGCACGAATACGATCACGGTGGTGGTGACTGATACCAACGCGTTTGCCGTCAATGCCAAATCGTTGAGCACCACGAACACCTTCTCCGTGATCGTGAATGAAGTGAACGTGGCTCCGGTGCTCACCGTGCCGGTAAACACGAACATCAACGAACTTGCCACACTCACCGTGACCAACACCGCGACAGATTCCGACATTCCCGCCAACCCGCTGACTTTCTCATTGGTTTCACCGCTGACCGGCATGGCCATCAACGCCACCAACGGCGTGTTCACCTGGACGCCGACCGAGGCGCAAGGGCCGAGCACGAATACGATCACAGTGGTGGTCACCGACACCAATATTTTCGCCGTGAACGCCCAGTCATTGAGCACGACGAATACGTTCACCGTGGTCGTGAATGAGGTGAACGTGGCCCCGGTGCTGGGGGCGTTGAGTGACACGACGGTGAACCCCGGACAGACCGTCAGCTTCACTGCCACGGCGACCGATGCGGATATCCCGGCCAACACGCTGACCTTCAGCCTGGTCAGCCCGCCCGCCGGAGCGACCATCAATTCCGCCAGCGGCTTGTTCAACTGGCGTCTGCCGGTGGCGTTGGCGAATACAACGAACACGGTGCAGGTGCAGGTGACCGATTTCAATCCATGGGCCGTCAATTCGCAGCACTTGAGCGACACCAAGTCCTTCAAGGTCGTGGTGAATCCACTCGCGCCCGTCGTCTTGACGCCGACAAGCTTGGCGAATGGGCAGTTCAAATTCCAGGTGAATGGCACCGCCGGACCGGATTACATCATCGCGACCAGCACGAACCTGTCGGCGTGGATTGACATCTTCACCAATCCATCCCCATCGCTGCCATTCCAGTTCACCAATGCCGTGACATCCACCAATCGCTTCTTCCGCGCAAGGCTGTCGCCGTAAAGTCAGCAAACAGAGTTATTAGTTATATGAACTTTGTTCCACATCTGATGAAATACGCTTTTACTCTCCTCCTGTTGTCGCTCGCCATCGGCGCAGGCGCGGCAACGTTTTCTCTGACACCGAACGTGGTGAGCAACGATTACACCGGCCTCATTACCTTCCAGATGACCGGGTTGCCGGCTGGTGAAACAGTCCTGGTGCAGCAGTTTTACGATGCCAACAGCAACGGCATTGTGGATGCGGGCGACCTCTGTGCCCGCAGCGAGTTGGTGACAGACGGCCAGGCCCGGCTGTTTAACGGCATGACGAATATCAACCTATTCCGGGACGAGGACGGTTCCGCGAATGGCGCGATTACGGCTTCGCTCCGTTTCGCCGCCGCGCCGGACATCGCCCGCGGGACTGCCAATTACGTCTTCCGTTTCAGCAGCCCGTCAAACCATTTCACCGCCACGAATATCGCATTTGCCGTTCGGAGTGTGCCCTACAACCAAAGCGTGCAGGGCGCGGTAATCTGCGGTTCCACGAATGTTCCCAACGCTTATGTGGCGCTGATCCAAAATCCCGGCGGCAACGTTCAAATTGTCGTTGCCGGCACCACGGCGGACGCCAATGGCAATTACTCGCTCAAGGCGCTTCCCGGCATCTATGAAGTAGTGGCCGTCCAGGCCGGTTATGTGGGGAATCTTACCAATTTTCCGGTGGTCACGCTTCTGACGAACACGACTATCACGACAAATTTGAATCTCATTGCCGCGGACACCACGGTTGCAGGGTCCTTGGTGGACAGCGCGAATGCCCTGATGAAAGTGATTCCGAATGCCCAGTTGATTGCCTATTCCACCAATCTTTGGTTCACCATCTCGGAGGCTGACAGCAACTCTGATTTCTCCATCCCGGTGACGGCGGGCAACGTGTGGACAGTCCGGGCCACGGCGCAAAGCGCCACAACTCAGGGCTATCTCGTTCCGGATGCTTCGATAGAATCGCACTACGAAACCTTTTCCGGCCCGATCAACAACGCGGTCGTTGCCCTCAAGCACGCCACGGCCCTCGTCAATGGCCGGGTTCAGGACAAGCTCGGCAACCCTATTTTCGGAATCAGCCTTTCTGCCAATGCCGATTTCGGGCAATACAACGCCTTCGCTCTAAGCGACAGCAACGGACTCTATTCCATGGCCATTGACGCCGGCGTGGGAACGGTCAACGTGCAAAATCCGGCCAACCCGCCTGCGGGCAACTTCATCTGGCCGACCCCACAATTCGGCATCAACGACGGACAACTGGTGAGCCTTAATGTGACCGGCCTGGCTGTCACCGCGCATTATCGTGTGCATCTGGTGGACGACACTGGCACTCCACTGTCCGGTGTGGAAGCCGTGGCCGATTCCTACGAATATTATGGAGCATATTCGTTTGAAACGTCGGACGCCAACGGCTATTTGGATATGCCGGTATTTGGCGGCAAGTGGGATTTCGCCATTTTCACAATCCTGCCGGGTTTGATTTTCCCGGACACTCCCCCCTTCACCATCAGCGATGGTGTCAATCTGACAAATACCTTCATTGCGCGAACGATCACCGGCACTATTTCCGGTTATGTTCATGATACCAGCGGCCACGGCATTGCCAACCTCACCGTTGCCGTGACGAATCATGTTGGCGTAACCAACTTCACCCTCCAAGGCTACACCGACGACAACGGCAATTACTCCGTGGATGTTTTTGATGGCACTTGGAACGTCAGTCCGAATGAAAACACGCTTGACTCCCTGGGTTATATTACTCCGGTTGACGCGATCAACGTCACCGTGCCTCCGGCCGGCGGCGTGGCCAATTTTATCGTTTCTTCCGTTCCGCCACCGCAGATACTCACGACCAGCTTATATGACGGGACGATTAGCAATTACTATGGTGCGGCACTTGAGGTGACCAACGGCTCGTATCCCACATTGTGGTCGTTGACATCCGGCGCGCTGCCCGGTGGATTAAGCCTGAATATTTTCGGTTACATTTCAGGCTATCCCACCAACCTTGGCCTCTTCAACTTCACTCTGAAGGTCCAGGATCCCCGTGGTAGCAATGATGTCAAAAATCTATCCATCCAGATTAATCCGGCGCCGACGCTTCCACTGCAAATCCTCACCACGTATTTGTCGGACCCGGTCGTGGGCTGTTCCTATGCGAACCAGCTTCAGGCCACGAACGGCACCCCGTCGTATTTGTGGGCACTGGCTGCCGGCTCGGATCCTCTGCCGCCGGGTCTGCAACTCGCGACCAACGGGATTATATCCGGCATACCAACAACCGATGGCTATTACATGGTCACCGTTCAGGTTACCGGCGCCGACAGCGCAACCACGAATGGCACGGTGCAAATCTACGTCAATCCCGCGCTGCAAATTTATCCGCATGACTTGGCTGCGGGATCAGTGGGGGCGTATTATTTTGACTACTTGTATGCCTCGGGCGGAGCGCAACCACAGACCTGGTCGGTGATTTCCGGTTCCCTGCCACCCGGCTTGATGCTTGATACGAACACCGGATATATCACGGGAATGCCGACCGCGCCCGCAACCAATACCTTCACCGTGCGCGTCACCGACGGCTGCGCGACCATTGACACTGCCACCTCGATCACGAATTATTCCGCGACTCAAATCCTCACCACTTATCTATCGGATCTGGCCGTGGGCTGCTCTTATGCGCACCAGTTTGAGGCGACGAATGGCACACCGCCTTACACGTGGGCGCTGGCTGAAGGCTCGGACCCACTGCCGCCGGGTTTGCAATTCGAGACCAACGGCATCCTTTCCGGCACGCCGACCAATGAAGGCTATTTCACAATCCAGGTTCAGGTCACCGGGGCCGACAGCGCCACCACGAACGGCATGGTGCAAATCCAGGTGAATCCCGCGCTGTATGTTTATTATCCCCATGACTTGTCTGCCGGGGAAGTGGGAGCGAATTATTACGATGGCGTGTATGTCACGGGCGGAACGCAACCACAAACTTGGTCAGTCATATCCGGTTCCCTGCCACCCGGCTTGATGCTTGATACGAACTACGGGTATATCGCGGGAATGCCGTCCATGCCCGCAACCAACACCTTCACCCTGCGCGTCACCGATGGCTGCGCGATCATTGACACTCCCGCTTCCATCACAAATTATCCCGCGCTGCAAATCACCACCACCACGTTGCCTGCGGCATCGTCAAACGCGCCTTACAGCGGACAACTTCAGGCTGCGGGCGGTGTGCCGCCTTATTCCTGGTATAATTTCACCGCTCTGCCGGACGGATTGACGCTAAATTACGATGGTTCCATCACCGGAACGCCCACCAGCGAGAGTCCGAACGAGTTCACCTGTGTGGTTTACGATGCCCTTGGCATCAGTGTCACCACCAATTTAACCATGGGCGCCGTCTCCCGGCCGGTCCTGGATATCCCGGCAATGTCGGGCGCAAACCAGTTCACCTTCCGAGTCACCGGAATTTCCGGACAGGGCTACACCCTGCAATCCACTCCGGATCTGACAAACTGGGCCGACCTGTTCACAACCAACGCGCCTGCGGATGTCTTCTTTCTCACCGACACCAACGCCCCCGGCACTAATCGCTATTATCGCTTGAAGGTGAGTCCGTAATGAAACATTGATCCTATTTAGACCGGCGAATACCGAATCTCCTTGTGGCGCTAATCTTTTGAAATCCGCAGGGCTTGGCACTGGAACATATTTCGGCACCGACGGCTGGCGCGGTGAGCGTGGGGGATTTCAATTCCGCGAACGCCGTTCGCCCGGTGCCGGCAAAACTGAATTGAACTGCCCGTAGCCTTGCCAGCGGAGTTCCGATTTTTTAAAAAATAGCATTGCATTATCTTACAATGAGAAGTAGAATCGCTACCGAACGACAGTTTAATGGAAAGGAAATTCCCCATGAATGCAATGCATCGGAAGTCAGCAGTTCAGGCCAAAGGGTTCATTGGCATGGGCGTCTCCGGGGTTGGAAACAGCCTTGTCAGGCAGGCCCTTCGTTTGAACGATCACCGTTGGCGGCAATTGGAACGTCATTGCCAATTTAATCCGGATCAGATGCCCGTTCCAGCGACAGCGCCTTCGCCGGGAATAATGCCGCGTCCGCCAATTGCTGCCCGCGCGCGCGGCCATCGCCCCAAAACAATTTCAACCGGGATCTTTATGAAAACGATTGCTTCACTGACATTTCTCACCTTCAGTTTTTGCGCCGCGTTGCTGGACACCGCTTGGGCGCAGCCGCTCACGGTCACGACCGTTGCCGGCCAATTTGGCGTTGCCGGCTACACCAATGGCGTGGGTTTGAATTCAGATTTTCTCGGTTATCCCGAAAGCATGGCTGCTGATTCATCTGGCAATTTATATGTGCTGGATGGTTACAGTGTGCGCAAGATTGCGACGGATGGGACTGTGACGACGTTCGCCGGACAAATTAAATACGGCGGTTATAATGATGGGCCGAATGCCGACGCCCTTTTTAGTTTTGTTGCAGACGATGGATACAATGGAGGCGTTGCGAGTGATATTGCGGTGGACGCGCAGGGAAATATCTACATCGCCGATACGGGAAATTATGACATCCGAAAAATTTCCAGCGGCATGGTGACGACGCTCGCCGGAAATCCGTATGCGGTGGGCCACGTTGACGGAACCAATGGCGATGCCTTGTTTGAGTTTCCACAAGCGATAACAGTGGATTCCAAAGGCAATGTTTATGTTGCCGATGGCGATTTCGCGGGAGGTAATACGAGCATTCGGAAAATTACACCCGCTGGTGTCGTCACGACAATCGCGGGTGGTGGTCCAAGCGCCGGTTACAATGACGGCCAAGGAACGAACGCGCAGTTTTTTGCAGTGAGTGGATTGGCGGTGGACAGCGGCGGAACGATTTATGTGGCGGATGGCTGGGGCATTCGGAAAATCTCGCCGTTTGGCCTTGTTACAACATGGGTTGGCAGTCCGCCAATCGGGCCATCAGCCTATGAAGAAGCGGATGGTCTCGGTGCCAATGCCTGGTTTGCCGAACACGCTTTCAAGATTGCATTGGACGGCACGGGCGGCGCTTATGTCACTGACAGCGACACGATTCGATACGTTTCATCCGATGGTGTTGTCAGCACAGTTGCCGGTGTAGCTGGAGAAAATGCAACCACTTCAAACAACGGCGTAGGAAGCGATGCGCGGTTTGGCAATGCATTTGGAATTGCGGTGGACGCCGCGCGCAATGTTTATATTTCTGACGCGGGCGAATATACCATTCTGAAAGGAGTGCCGCCGTCACTGCCGGCCATCGGCTCATTCAGTGAATCGCCGGGCGGCACGCCGGTTCGTTCCAACAACCCGTGGCAATTCACGGTCTTCAATTATTCGACAATCGTTTCGGATTTGCGGTTGCGCGTGCAATCCACCGCCACGACGAATGACGCATCAAGCTGGACGGATTTGCCGGGAAATCCTGACATGACCGACAACAACGGGGATTGGACGCTCAACACCATGGATGTGCCGGTCGGAACTTTGTATTTCCGTGTGGTTGCGGCAGCACCGGGTTACTTCGACAGCGCCTCTGCTGCGGTCGGGCCGGAAACCGTTTTACCGCCTCCGCAAGTTTCACCCGTCAGTTTATACAGCTATTCGACCGGCGGCACGCCGGTCCGGTCGAGCAACCCGTGGGAGTTCTATGCGTATGACAGCGACTCGACGCCCGAATTGAAACTGCGCGTGCAATCCACAACGACGACGAATGACCCGGGAAGCTGGCAAGACCTGCCCGGGAGCGCCGGGGCTTACATGACCAATCAAAATGGAACTTGGACGCTCCAAAAAACCGATGTGCCGACCGGCACGCAATATTTCCGAGTGGTTGGTTCGGCACCGGGTTATTTGGACTATGAGTCGGCAGCCGTTGGGCCGGTGACGGTGCTGCAAGGTTTCGACCCTTGGGGTTATTTCAGCTACGCCACCACGGTGCCTTATTCAACGGCCACTCCGTGGTCGTTTGTCATCACCCAGCCATCGCAAATCTCCGGCATGAGCCTCCGGATGCAGTCAACCACGACTCCCGCTGATCCGAATAGCTGGACCGACTTGCCGGGCGGCGGACAAATGACCCGGCTTTTCGATGCAATAAACGACTGGGCAATCTATACGACCAATTTGCCCGTTGGAGCGACGGTTTCCTTCCGCGTAATTGCTTCCGCGTCTGATTACGTGGATTTGGTTTCCGTTGAACTGGGACCGTTTGAAATTAGACCACCACCGAACGTCCACTCCACCACGGTTTCAGAAGGCGGAGCATTCACGCTGCAAGATTTTAATCCTTTAGCCGGTCTCATCAACGTCATCCATGTCATCGGAAATGCCGTCGTGCATTTATTTCACAATGGCGACACTTCACCGCAAGGCACACAAAACTTGGATGCAGAAAACGGCAGTTCCGTGGACTTAACCATTAGCAAGGGGCAAGTGTTCAATGGCAATGCGAACTTGGGGTCGAACGCAGGGTTGATTGTGAGTGGAACGGTGGACGGGGATGTTACCCAAAGCGGGAAGCTCATCGGTCAAGATGGCAGCGGCGCTCTTAGCCATGATAGCGCAAGTTTAGCTCAAATTGCCGCTGGAATTATAGCCGCAGGTGGCGGAAACATTGTCGCCGCAGGTGGCGGAAATATCGTGGCTGCCGGCGGCGGCAACATCGTCGCCGCAGGTGGCGGAAACATCGTTTCTGCCGGCGGGGGAAATGTGGCCAACGGTCCAGCCATTGAAAAGGCCCTGTCGGCCCTAAAACGGAAGAAGAGTAACGGACCGATCCAGCCGGCTGATAACACGCAGCCGTCGTTCACCGGGCAGATGATTATCAATGGTGATTACGATCAGTTTTCTGGATCGCTGGTCATCGCCATCGCCGGAACGAACACCCTGAACGGTGGGGCGCAGCAATACGACCAGCTCGTCGTCAGCGGCACCGCCAATCTCCTCGGCGGAGCGATTGCGTTCGGATTGTTTAATCCCGACAACCAGACAAATCAGGACAATGTTTTCCAACCGCCGGACGGGGCGACGTTCGACGTGGTCGTCGCCAGCAACATCGTGGTGGACACGGTTGCATTTATCGGTCCGATCTGGGGCGACGGACAATTTTTCGCCGGCAGTGTTGTAACTCGTGACGATGGATTGCAAGCCGTGCGCCTTACCGCCATCCATGTTCCGCCCCGCGTTGGGCTGATGAATGCCGGGTCCAACCTGGAATTGTTCTACGCAATCAATTACACCGGCTACGCCGTCGAAAGCTCGCCTGATCTGATCAATTGGAGCACTTATTCGACCGGCACGAATGTCGTCGAGTTGAGTCCTGGTAACGTCGGCCAGTTTTTCCGCTTGCACAAGCCCTGACCCGGTTGGCGAATTATTTTCCTGAAATCCACCGCGTGCTTGGCACCGGGATATTTCTCTGCCAGACTCGGCGCGTGGCACCAATCAAATTCGGCACGGACGGCTGGCGCGCGGTCATCGCGGAGGATTTCAACTTCGCCAACGTCGCGCGTGTCGCCCAAGCGACGGCGGACTTTTGGAAATCGGAAATCGGAAATCGGAAATCGGAAATTTTCGGGCGTCAACCCAAAGTCGTCGTCGGCTTTGACCGCCGGTTTTTCTCCGACCGTTTTGCGCAAATCACGGCGGAAGTATTGGCCGGAAACGATTTTCAAGTCATCCTTACGCCGGAACCGACGCCGACGCCGTCGGTTTCCTTCGCCGTCAAACATCTGAACGCGGTCGGCGGCGTGATGATTACGGCCAGCCACAATCCGCCGATTTTCAACGGCTTCAAGCTCAAGTCATATTACGGCGGCTCCAGCGATTCCGAAACGTGCAAGGCCGTTGAAAGTTTTCTGGACAAAAATCCGCCCCAATTCCCCAATCCGCAATCCGCAATCCGCATTACCATCCAAGACGTTCGCCCGGCGCATTATGCCGCGTTAAAAAACCTCGTGGATTTCAAATTGATCGCCAAATCAAAACTGCGTTTCGCGCACGACGCGCTGTTCGGCGTCGGCGCAGGCTGCTTTGAAATGATTCTCGCAGGCACGACTTGCAAAGTTACGACCCTGAACGGGAATCATGACGTTTTGTTCGGCGGCATCAATCCGGAGCCGATTGTTCAAAATTACGCTCGCAGCCAGGTGTTTCTTAAAAAACATCCTCACGACATTTGCCTCGTGACCGACGGCGACGCCGACCGCGTCGGCGGCATGGACGGCCGACGGCAATTATCTGACCACGCACCAGATCATTTGCCTGTTGCTACATCATCTCGTCGTGAATCGCAAGGGCAGGGGACGTGTTGTCAAGGCGCTAACGACGACTTCGATGGTGGACAAGATGTGCGCTGGCCTACGGGTTGCCACTGGTCGAGACCGGCGTCGGCTTCAAATACGTTTGCGCCGAGATGCTCAAGGGCGGCGTGCTGCTGGGCGCGGAGGAAAGCGGCGGCATCGGTTTCCCCGGCCATATTCCCGAACGCGACGGCATCGCCGCTGGCCTGATGTTGCTTGAATTGCTGGCGACAGAAAAAAGTTCCGTGAACAAGATTCTGGCGAAGCTGGAAAAACAATTCGGTCCGCATCGCTATGGCCGGATAGACACCCATTTCCCACTGGAGAAACGCGCATCGCTGATGGAATTCCTGAAAGCCAATCCCCCCGCGAAACTGCTGCGCTCGCCGATGGCCGAGGTGAAGACCTTCGACGGCGTGAAATTTGTCGCGGAGGATTCCTCATGGCTGATGCTGCGCGGTTCCGGCACCGAACCGGTCCTGCGCATCTACGCCGAGGCCAAATCGGATGCCGACGCGCAGAAGCTGCTCCGGCTTGGTGTTAAGTTGACAAAATACGTCTGATTAAACCAGCTTGCGCTCGGCGGCAAATCGGTTAGCGTATTTCCATGAAATTCGCCCTGGCGATTTTGGTGTGTTTGCTGTTCGGTTTGGTTTTGAGCGCCGGCATTCTGCTGTTGCTGGCGGGCAAACCGTGGCTTTTGATTCTCGTCTTATTGGCTTATGTGGTCGCCTTTGGTCGGATTGGCTGCATGACGCACTGATTCTGCCGGGCGTCTTCTTCCTTCTTGGCCATTTGGGGATGGGTTGTTAAAGTTGCGCCATGATCAATCACGGCATTCTCAACCCGCAAATCCTCTCGCTGCTTGCCCGCGTGCGCCACACCAACGCGCTGGTCATCGCCGACCGCGGCTTCCCGTTCTGGCCGCAAATCGAGACGGTGGACATCTCGCTCGTGGACGACGTGCCGACGGTGCTGCAGGTCATCGCCGCCATGCGCGCCAACCACAATTTCACACAGGCGTTCCAGGCGCGGGAGTTCTTGAAAAATAACGCGCCCGCCGTCCGCCTGAAATTTGCCTCCGCGCTGAAAGGCGTGCCGACGGAATTCGAGCCGCATGTGGAATTCAAGAAGCGCGTGCCGCACGCGATCGGCCTCATCCGCACCGGCGACACCGTGCAATACGCCAACACGATTTTGATTTCCGGTTGAACCGGTATTCCGGCGCACTTGAAACTGGCGGCCAATCCGCTATAACTTCGCCATGCACAAACCCGCCTCCACCGAGGCCGAAGAACTTGGCGTTTTTCAAATCGTCATTCTCATCCTGTCGGTCATCGTCCTCGGCTCGCTCGTGGCCGACACCGCGTTCCAACTGCCACCTGCCGTCTCCGCCGTGCTCCAGAAGGTGGACACCCTCGTCTGCCTGGTTTTCCTCGGCGACTTCGCCTGCCGGTTTCACAGCGCAAAATCCAAACGCGAGTTCATGAAATGGGGCTGGATTGACCTGCTGGCCAGCATCCCCAATCCCTCCGGCGGCATTCCATGGCTGTCGCAATTGCGCTGGGACCGGCTCGTCCGGCTGTTCCGCATCATCCGGCTCATCCGCGCCCTGCGCGCCACGCACAAAATTACCCACCTGCTGCTGCGGGACAAATTCCGAACCGGCGTGGCCTCCATGGCGCTCACCTCCGTCCTGCTGCTCACTTTTTCCTCGCTGGGCATCCTGATTTGCGAACAACCCGACCCGCAGGCCAACATCAAGACCGCCGACGATGCCGTGTGGTGGAGCGTCGCCAACATCACCACTGTCGGTTCCGCCGACAAATACCCCGTCACCACCGAAGGCCGGCTGCTGGCCATGGTCGTGATGATTTCCGGCGTCGGGCTGTTTGGAGGATTGAGCGGACTGGCCGCTTCTTTCTTCATTGGCACCAATGAAAAGGGGATCGTCGCCGAGGAAAACAAAATCCTCGCCCAGCTTGAAAAGCTAGAAGCCAAAATTGACCGCCTCAAGCGCGAGGATTGAAAACCGCGGATTGACGCCGGCAGTAATGCCCGATTCAACCGGTCGGTGGTAGAATGCATCCACCGACCGGCGAAAGCACCATTATTTGGCCGCGTCGCGGGCTGCCAGTTTCTTCCAATTTGCACCGTAGTAGGCAATGAAGGCGAAGCAAATCAGCGGCATAAGGAATCCGATACGCATCCCCCAATTATCCGCCAGCCAACCCATCCACAACGGCATGATGGCACCGCCGACAATGGCTTGGACGATGAATGAGGAGGCAATCTTGGTCTGATCACCTAGACCATGGATGCCCAACGCAAAAATGGTGGGATACATGATGGACATGAAGAAGAAGCTCAAAAACAACCCGAACACCGACCACCAGCCGAGCGGGAACATGACCAGCAGCATCGTCCCCATGCTGATGACCGAATACAACGCCAGAGTGGAATGGGCCTTGAAAACACGCAACGCCATGGTGCCGGTGATGCGGCCCAACAGGAAGAGCGCGAAACCGCCAAAAGACAGCAGGAGGGAAGCGCCGCGGTCTGTCACACGGAATAAGGCATCATTCAAGTAAGGGCTTCTAGCAATCTGGCTGGTGGGATAAACCGTCTCGATCAGGCTCCGGTTGAGGCGGATCAGTTCTTCGCCAGAGGGATTTTGAGTGGCCAAGGTGGCGGCTCCCGCCGGCAAAGTGACTCCGGCGAAACGCTGGGCATTGAAGAGCATATTGTTTTGGAGAACTTGATTGAATCCCTGAACCAAAATGTTTGTTTTTTGGAGATTGATATCTTTTTGAAGATCGGCGGCGGAATCTCGGATTGATAATGGCGCATTGATTTGGCCGGCGATCGCGCTGAAGCTGGGCGCAGCAAGAAAATCACGGTTTGTCGTGAACTGGCTCCAAATGAACTCCGATACCGGTCGGGTTTTCGGATCAGTGTCGTTTTGCAACTTCGCCACCAAAGCTGACATATCCGTGACGTCCTTCGCCGAGAGCAAGGCGGCGGAGTATGTCATTTGGGCGGGTGGTATGAGGTGGGCTGCGTGCAAACCATTGGCGAAGCTCTGTAGTCCTTTCGCGCCACTTTGGCGGAGCGCCGGTATATCGGTAGAGATGTAATTGATAAAGAAGCTGAAGATGCCCGTCTGGGCCGCGACATAAAAGAACTGGGCTGCAACGGCCAGGACAAAGTGCCAGCGTTTCCACAGTGGTTTTGGTTTCACGGCGGTTTTGGCATTGCCGTTGCCGGCGCCCGCCTTGGTTTCTTCCATGGCGTGCAGGTCCGGAATCTTGCTGATTACAAAGATGAAGGCGATGATCGCTACAACGACAGCCACTATCAGGTAGGGTTTGTAAAGATCGGTGTTGGTGGTGATGGGTTCGCCGGTCGCCGAAAGCACAAAGAATCCACCGAGCACCGGACCAATCATCCAGCCAATACCGTTGGTGCTTTGGGCCAGGTTAATGCGCGGTGCGCCGGATTCCGGCGGACCGAGAACGGTGGCGTAGGGATTGGCAACGGTTTCCAAGCAAGTCAGCCCCGCTGCCAAAATGAAAAGTCCGAGCAGGAACGCCCAATAAGTTCCGATGTGCGTCGCCGGCACGAACCAGAACGCGCCCAGCGCAACCAAGGACAACCCGATGATGATGGCACCCTTGTAGCCAAACCGGATGGCGAGCAGGCCGGAGGGAATGGCCATGAAGAAATAACCCATGTAGTTGGCGAACTGCACAAACGCCGATTCAGCCTTGGTGATGTGCAGGGAGTCCTGAAAATGTTTGTTCAGAATGTCAATCATCCCGTTACAGATGCCCCAGAGCAGGAACAGCGAGCAGACAAGAAGAAACACAAAGGCATAATTGTTTCCCCCGGCGGTGCGAAACCAGCTTGTTTTTTTGCCAGTGATTTGTCCCGGATTGGTTGGTGTTATCATAGTTTTTATGTCGAGTGAAATGGCAATTGCTGCTGCGATTAATTGCTGATAGCTAAGTAATTATTGGAATCACGCTTTCACGTCAAGCTTTCGTCGGGATTTCGTGGAATTTCTAGAAGGGCTTGCCGAGCCGTAGTTCGGAGCGCATAAACTTCATGATGATTCCGCCCGCCTTCGTGCTGCTGCACTTCCGCCTTCGTTCACTCCGGCGCGGCAACTTGCTGGCCTGCCGAGCCGTAGCCTGCCTATTCGCATGCCGAACCAGCCCGCTTACGCGTTTCGTGCTTCAGCTCGGCAGCCTCCGCCCCTGCTTCGCAGCGAGCGAAGGATGGTGGAGCCGAGGGGGTTCGAACCCCTGACCTCCTGAATGCCATTCAGGCGCTCTACCAACTGAGCTACGACCCCATCCGAGCGGCGGACAATCTAATTTGCCCGCGCCGATTGTCAAAACTTTTCGCCGCACGAAACGAATTGATTTGAACGCGCCGGCCCAAATTGAATAGCGTCATCAGGTGCAAGACACCCGGTCTCCGCTGCGCATCGCGTTTCTGACGCATGAGCCGTTCTATCCGCCGTCCGGCGGCGGCTCGGCGGAAGCGGTTTATCTCGTCGGGGAAATGCGCCGGCGCGGCCATGAAGTTCACATTTTCTGCCCGCAAATCGCCAATGCAGCCGCGGTGGAACGGCAGTTTGGGGTCCACCTTCATGAATTTAAGAAATGGCCGATGAGCCGTTATGCCAGGCTGCGCAATTTCAAATACCTCGTTTATCCGTTTTTTCTGGAACGCATGGTCGCGGAAGCGTCGCGCTCGGTGAAGTTTGATTTGGTGCTGTCGCAGCACGCCATTTCCGCCGTGGCCGCTGGACGGCTGAAAAAACGGCTGGGTATCCCGGTCGTGATGAACTTTCCCGACCTGCTCACCGGCTTCATGGAAACGTGGCCGGCATGGCTCGCGCCGCGTCCGCTCGTCGGGGCGCTCAAACGCTACGAGATTTCCCTGCCGTCGCGCCATGACGCGGATGGCGTGATGACCGTTTCTGACACGCTCGCCGATTTGTTTGCCGGACGCGGCGTTTCGCGCGAAAATATTCTGCCGATCTATTACGGTTACGACGCCGGACAATTTCCATTCCGCACTCGGCCGACGGCCAAGAATCCGCCGGTCGTCGTCATGCATGGCTCGTTCGACGCGCATCACCTCGGTCGAATCGCATTTGACGCAATTCAATATGTTGTGCGGCATCGCCCCGAAACCGTTTTTCGGTTTGTCGGAAAAAAAACCGCCGCGCTTGAAACTTTTCTAAAGCGGGTGCGGCGTCAAATTCCCGATTTCAAGTTTGAGAGCACCGGTTTTGTGCCTTATGCGGAGGTGGCGGCACGCCTGGCGAACGCCAGCGTGGGCATCGTGCCTTACGAGGAATCCGCCGGAACTCATTGCGCGTTTGTTGCCAAGATCGTCGAATACGTCGCCAGCGGCCTGCCCGCAGTGTCCACGCCGCTTCAAAGCATCCGGCGCTATTTTCAGAACGATCCGATGGTGCGCTTCTCGGGATTTGAGGGCGCGGATTTCGGGGAAAATATATTGGGCTGGCTCGACGAATCTCCGGTAAAATGGCAGGTCCGCGCCGCGGAATCCGCCGCCCGTGTCGAGACCGAGCTGGATTGGAAACCGCTCTGCCGCCGGGCTGTTGATTTTGTGGAATTGATTTCCGCGCGTGCTTCGAAGTAACGCAAGTCGCGCAGCCGGGTGCGGGATCCAAAGATCATGGAAGCTGCGCAGAAGCCTTACATCATTTTCAACAATGTGTCCGCCATTTCGCTCGGCGTGATTGCGACGCCAATGCCCGCGTCTTTGAACGCCGCGATTTTCGCCGCCGCCGTTCCCTTGCCGCCGCTGATGATGGCGCCGGCGTGCCCCATGCGGCGTCCCGGCGGCGCGGTTGCGCCCGCGATGAAACCGGCGACCGGTTTCCTGCAATTCTTTTTGATCCACTCGGCGGCTTCCTCTTCCGCGCTGCCGCCGATTTCGCCAATCATGATGATGCCGGTCGTTTCCGGGTCGTCGCTGAACATTTTGATCACGTCCAGGTGCGTCGTGCCGTTCACCGGATCGCCGCCGATGCCGACGCAGGTGCTCTGGCCGACTCCGCGCGAAGTCAATTGCCAGACCGCCTCGTAAGTCAGCGTGCCGCTGCGCGAGACGACGCCGATGTTGCCCCTTTTTGTGAATGTACCCGGCGCGATGCCGATGCGGCAGCCGCCGTGCGAATCCCTGCCTTCGCCGGGCGTGACGATGCCGGGGCAATTTGGCCCGATGAGCCGCGTCCGGGTATTGCCGGCCATCGCGCGCTTCACACGAATCATGTCGCGCACGGGAATGCCTTCGGTGATGCAGACCACCACTTCCAATCCCGCATCCGCGCCTTCGAGAATCGCGTCGGCGGCGAAGGCTGCCGGAACAAAAATCGCGCTGGCTGTCGCGCCGGTCTGCTTCACGGCGTCGGCCACGGTGTCAAAGATGGGAACGCGCTTGCCGCCGTGCTCAAAAACCTGCCCGCCTTTGCCGGGCGTGACGCCGGCGACGACTTGCGTGCCGTAATCCATCGAGAGCTGCGCGTGTTTCGCGCCAAAGCTGCCGGTGATGCCTTGGACGAGAACCTTGGTGTCGGGTTTGACGAGAATGGACATGGATAATTATTTAGCTTTCCGCTTGTGGATGCAAATCAGGTTGCCTTCAGTGTCGAAAATGAAAGCCATGTGGCAGACGGGAGTGGCCATTGGCTCCACCTGGAATTTCACGCCGTTAGCCTTAAGATGCGCGCTGGCCTCGTCGAAATTCTCCACTTCAAGGCCGACGGAGCATCCGTCCGGGCGCGGCGTCCAATCCGGCGCGCCGCAGCCGAGCGCGAGCGTGCCGCTGGCGATGTCGTATTCCGTCCATTGCATCCCGCCGGGTTCGCCGAAGGCCATTGTGGGTTTCAGCCCCAGCACTTCTTCGTAGAACTTCCGCGCCCGCGCCATGTCCTTGACCGGATAACAACTGAATGCGATTTCGTTGACTTTGAGCATAACGTGTTTTGGTTAATTTGTTTTTACTGCCTTCACGACCTTCTGCGCCGCGTCGGCCATCGAATCGCCGGTGATGATGGCCACGCCGGATTCGGCCAGCGTTTTTTTGCCGGCGACGACGTTGTTGCCTTCCAGCCGGACGACGAGCGGAATTTTCAATTGCGTTTCCTTCACCGCCGCGACGATGCCGGTGGCGATGACGTTGCAATCCATGATGCCGCCGAAAATGTTCACCAGAATTCCCTTCACGTTCGGGTCCTGCAAAATGATTTTGAACGCCGCCGTCACCTGCTCCTTGCTTGCGCCGCCGCCGACATCGAGGAAGTTCGCCGGGCTGCCGCCGAAATGCTGGATGATGTCCATCGTCGCCATCGCCAGACCGGCGCCGTTCACCAGGCACGCGATGCTGCCGTCGAGCTTGATGTAATTCAGGTTGAACTTGCCCGCCTCGATTTCCTGCGGCGCCTCCTCGTTCAAGTCGCGCATCGCCTGAATGTCCTTGTGCCGGTAAAGCGCGTTGTCGTCCAAGGAAATTTTCGCATCGAGCGCCATGACCGTTTCCTTCATCTCCGACAGTTCCACGACCGCGAGCGGATTGAATTCCACCAGCGTCGCGTCACATTCCCACCAGGTGTTATAGACGCCGGTGACGAGCTTTACTCCGGCGTTGAACAAATCGCCTTTCAATCCGAGCGCGGCGGCGATTTTGCGCGCCTGAAACGGCATGATGCCGACGGCGGGATCAATCCATTCCTTGAAAATCTTCTCCGGCGATTTCTCGGCGACTTCCTCGATGTCCATGCCGCCCTCGGTGCTGGCCATGACCAGCGGGACGGGAATTCGCGCGGTCCAGCAAGCACGGCCAGATAAAATTCCTTTTTGATTTTCGCGCCGGCGGCGATGAGCAACGTTTGCACCTGCCGGCCCTCCGCGCCGGTCTGCCTGCGTGACCAGAATGTTGCCGAGCATTTTTTCGGCGACTGAAACCGCCTCGTCCACCGATGACGCGACCTTCACACCGCCCTGGAATCCGGTTTTGAAAGTGCCCTTGCCACGGCCGCCGGCGTGGATTTGCGATTTGACGACCACAATCTGCGCTGCCGCCGGCGAAAATCTTTTCCGCCGCCGAGCGCGCTTCAGCCGGCGATTTCGCGGGAGTCTCGAATCGGAACGGCGACGCCGTTCCTTGCCAGCAACCCTTGGCCTGATATTCGTGGATGTTCATTTCAAAATTAGCGGCTTGATTAAATACCATTGGCACGGGAAATCAAGGCAAAGCGGGGCGGTGTCTGCATTTGCCGGGCCGGGTCGCGGCGCGAAGCGCGCCACAATTGAAATTCCGACAACGCCCAAAGTCGCTGTGCCGGGGACCAATTCAAATTTTCTATTTGAATCCGCTGGTGCGTGCGTGCAATTTGCCCCCAATGAATCGTATCGCCGCATCATTGGCTTTTTCGTTTTTCGCCGTCTGCACACTGCCGTCGGCCGCCGCTTCCTTGAACGGCCAGAACTATGTGCCGCTCTGCCAATTGGGCCTCCGCCAACGGCCTGAAAACATTCTGGCTCGCGCGCGGCTCGGAAATCGGCGTCACCAACCGCACGACACGGCTGGTCTTCAACGTGGATTCCCACGACGCGGAAATCAACGGCGTCCAGCGTTCTGCTGTCATTTCCGGTCGCCGGGACCAGGGGCGTTCCGTTCATCGCGCAACTGGATCTGGACAAGACGGTGCAGCCGTTGCTGTTCCCTTCACGTTACGCCGCGTCGAAAAAAATCACGACCATCTGCCTCGACCCCGGCCACGGCGGAAAGGACACGGGCAATCGCGTCGGCGGTAGTTTTTTGGACATAACGAAAAAACTTACACGCTCTCGCTCGCGCTCGAATTGCGCAACCAGTTGAGGCGGCGGGATTCAACGTCATCCTCACGCGCAATGCAAGGACACGTATGTGGACTTGCCCGTGCGTCCGGCGATCTGCAAACAGGGCAGGAGCGGATTTGTTCATCAGCCTGCATTTCAACTCGGTGGATTCCCAGCCGGAGCACGGTGTCCGGGGTCGGAAACATACTCCATCACGCCCGTCGGCGCGGCATCGTCGAACGCGCAGGGCGAGGGCGCCAATCACGCCGCGACCACGGCGAACCGTCTTGAAAACAGCAGCCTGCTGCTCTCGTATGAAGTCCAGAAATCGCTCGTGCAAAATCTGGGCGCGACCGACCGGGGCGCGCGGCGCGCGCGCTTTGCCGTGCTGGCCAGCGCGACAATGCCGGCGATTTTGATCGAAGGCGGTTACATGTCGCATCCGGTGGAAGGCAAAAAGATTTTCAGCGCCGCATATCGGCGGCAGATGGCGCAGGCGATGGTGAAAGGGATTCTGGATTATCAGAGATTGACCTCGCCGCCATCGCCGGTCGCCAGTAGTCGGCGGCGGCGAACACGAGAGGGGCTGCGGTTTCAAGACGCGCGCGGTGAATCAGCATCGTTGCCGTCTGCAAACGACTTCGTGCGACGAAAAATCGCTTCGGGCAGACGATTTGTCCGGCTGTGCGGGCAATTTCCATTTCCGTGCGCCGATTTCCCGATCCGTGCGGGCGTTTTCCGGTTCGTGCGGCCATTTTTCAATCCGTGCGGGCGATCTCTCGTTTCGTGCGGACCAACTCCCCGTCCGTGCGGCAATTTTCCCATCCGTGCGGACGTTTTTCGATCTGTGCGGGCAAAAATGCCCCGTTTTGATGGTTTTTGGCGAATCTGATGTAGCAGCCGACGTGATAAAGCGCCGTAGGCGCGGCATATTTGTAGTTTTGCGTTTCGCGAAAATCACAAGCTCCGTCAGGAGCGACATCGGCGGTTGGAGTTCAAGCTTTAGCTTGTGCGGCTGGCGGACACGCTGAAGCGTGAACTCCAACCAAGACGGAATATGCCGCTCCTGACGGAGCTTGAAAATGTTTTGGGAATGCGAGGCTACAAAGATTTCGCCCCTGACGGGGCTGGGAACCGCGCGCCGGTTGCGCCGGGACGCCGGGCAGCCGGGTTGGTTTTTTCTTGATAAAATTTTTGGCGGACGCATGCGGCATTTGGCTTGGCCACTGGAAACAACGCGAATACGGAAGATGTCTGAAAACGGATGCCACGTCTGTTTTGTATACCTCGAATAGATTCAGAACTTTGGCACTGCACGTTTTTGCTTTTCCTGCTCCAATACTAATTGGTTCAAATTTTGGAAAAGAGCAGGAGAATAAATCATCAATTCGTTGACCATCGTTTTACAAGCCAACATGCCTGAATCGCTCTGAAATGTGGCAGGCGCCTGGCCGGCATCATTGCTTTCATCAAACCCTCACCGATGCCTGATACGCCCTGGTTCGCAATAACCGAACTCCATTTATTATCATAAGCCGCCAATGCTGCCTTGATCTGGTCATCCGTCCAAGGGTTCGGGAGCGTGTATTTTGCCCAAATCGCTTGTGATGACGCTTCCGGGAAGATAACCAGGACACCAAGTTTGCCGCTGGAATACTGTTGTGTGACGAACGGTCCGCTCAAAGTGATGAGATGACCAACCGCAGGAAGTGAAAAGCCATATTCGCTGACGTGCTTTTCGGAAATTTTCGGCCCGTAGAGATCAGAAAAGTATTTTGAGTCCTTTCCTAAATCTGTGGCGATAATGCGCGTCTCGTTGGCAGAACTCTTGGCGTCCTTCTTTGAACAACCAACAATTGAGAATATCATAAAGAGAGCAATCAAATATTTCATAATGAATTTCCCAGCAATCAGGCCTTGAACTGTTTTACCGCCTTGACGCAGCGGCCACAAATGGTCGGATGCGCGGCGTTCTGGCCGATGTCCGTTTCCCAATGCCAGCAGCGTTCGCATTTCTGGCCATCGGCATGACGAATTTGTGAACTCATCCCTCCCGTCTCATCTTTGGCAAGAGAATCTTTCAAAACTTCAAAGCTCAGTTGGGAAACATTCACCAATTCGCGCAATTCTTCAGCGTGGCCATTCAATAGCTCCAGGATATTTTCCGTTTGCTTTCATGGAAAATGCAGCATCAAGGGATTTTCCAATCATTTTTTCACGACGGAATCGTTCCAATTCTGGGAGCATAAATGCATCGCGATGCTCAAACATGAAATTCCACGTTTCCTTTTCTGAATTTGATCTTACAAATAATGATGGCTTACAGTTCGCCTCATGCACCGAGCCGGTCGGTTTGCCGGGAACAAATTCCCACGCTTCGTCCGCCGTGAAGGCCAGGATCGGCGCGAGCATCTGGCACAGGCCGGTCACCAGCCGGTGCAGCGCGGTCTGCGTGGAGCGGCGGCGCGGCGAATTCGCGGCGTCGGTGTAAAGCCGGTCTTTGATGACGTCGTGGTAAATCGAGGACAGCTCCACCGCCACGAACTGGCTGACTTTTTGATAGACGACGTGGAATTCGTATTTGTCGTAGGCGGCGATGACTTCGGCCTCCAGCTTCGAGAATTCGCCGAGAATCCAGCGATCCAAGCCGGTCAGTTTGTCGTCCGGCACGGAATGTTTCGCCGGGTCGAAATCGTAAAGGTTCGAGAGCTGGTAGCGCAGTGCGTTGCGGATGGCGCGGTAGGTTTCGCCCACCTTGTTGATGCGTTCCTCGCTCACGACGATGTCGTTGCGGAAATCCTGCGACGACACCCAGAGCCGCACGATGTCCGCGCCGTATTTTTTGACGTAAGCCTCGGCGGTCTGCGGCTTTTCGTAAGCGCCCTGCTTGCTCTTGGAAATTTTCTCGCGGTCGGCGTCCACCATGAAGCCGTGGGTGAGCACGGTCTTGAACGGCGCCGCGCCATTGCCCGCCAGCGACAGCAGCAGCGAGGATTGAAACCAGCCGCGATGCTGGTCGGAGCCTTCCAGATACATGTCGGCCTGCCATTGGAGCGCGGACGGCTCGTCCGCGTGTTTCGTTGCGAGGAACTCGCGGACGAGCCGTCCGCGCTCCGATGCGAAAGCTCGCCGCGGCGCATCAGCACGGAACGCGAGGAACTGCCGGAATCAATCCACACGTCGAGCGTGTCATTGGATTTGGCAACGGCTTCCGGGCCTTTCCAATCCTCCGGTTTCACCAGCGCCCAAAGTTCGGCGGCGGATTTCTCGAACCAGACGTTGGAGCCGTGTTGCTCAATGAGGTCGGCGACTTTGCAAATAACGTCCTTGTGCAGAATGGCCTCGCCATTCGCGTCGTAAAACGCCGGCAGCGGCACGCCCCAACTGCGCTGGCGGCTGATGCACCAGTCGGGACGCGATTGCACTGCGCCTTGAATGCGGTTACGCCCCAATCGGGAATCCAGTTAACGCGGCTTCAATGGCATTGAGCGCCTTCCTGAGCCGAAGGCTGCCAGCCGAGGTCGCAGCTCAAACTCCGGATCTCCGAAAATCTGAACCTCTGGGACAGATCAAGCGCCATTGATGTTGAGCTTCGGCTCCACGTCGGCTGCTACATGTAGGTCAATCTTGATGAACCACTGGTCCATCGCGCGGAAGATGATGGGCGTTTTGCTGCGCCAGCAATGCGGGTAGCTGTGATGATAATTTTCCTGATGCAGCAGCGCATGCCGGGCGCGGAGTTCGTGCAGGACGGCTTCGTTGGCGTCGCTTTTGCCGTGCTTTTCCAAAATCGCCTTTCCGATCATTTCAGCGGGCATTTGCTGTTCGGGCGGCAAATCATTCGTCAGAGCAAATTTTCCGTCGTCATCCACGGGCGAATAAATCGGCAGACCGTTGGCGCGGCCAAGATTGTAGTCATCCTGACCGTGGCCGGGCGCGATGTGAACGAAGCCGGTGCCGGTGTCGGCAGTGACGAATTCGGCGGCAAAGGCTTTGCCGGTGCGGTTGCAGAACGGATGGCGGTATTCGAGCTTGGCCAATTCCTCGATAGGGAAAGGCGTTTCGGTGTAATTCGTCCAGCCACATTTCGCAGCCACCGCTGGCAGCAGGCCTCGGAAAACGATGAAATTTTCATCGCCGACTTTGACGTTGAGGTATTGAAAGTCCTTGTTGTAAGCGACGGCGAGGTTTGCCGGCAATGTCCACGGCGTCGTCGTCCAGATGACGATGAACGTCTTTTCGCGTCCGATGACTGGGAATTTCACAAAGCAGCTCTGGCTGACGTGATCCTGATATTCCACCTCCGCCTCGGCCAGCGCGGTGCGGCAGGGGATGCTCCAATAAACCGGCTTTTTGCCGCGATACACGAAACCCTTTTCCACGATGTCGGCGAACAGGCGCAATTCGTCGGCCTCGTATTCCTTGTTCAGCGTGAGATACGGATTGTCCCAATCGCCGAGCACGCCAAGGCGCTTGAATTGCGTCGCGCTGGATGTCAATGAACTTGCGGGCGTAGGCATCGCAGGCTTTGCGGATGGCCGCCGCGTCGAAATTTGCGGGCGAGCCGGCCGCGCTCCCTTTCCGCATTTCCTGCGAGACTTTGAACTCAATCGGCAGGCCGTGGCAGTCCCAGCCGGGAATGTAGGGCGCGCTTTTGCCGCGCAGGGTCTTGATATTTGATGATGATGTCCTTGAGAATCTTGTTGAGCGCGGTGCCGATGTGGACGTCGCCGTTGGCAAACGGCGGGCCGTCGTGCAGGACGAATTTCTCCGCGCCGGCGCGCTGCTGCTGGATTTTCTCGTAAAGCCTCGCCGTTTCCCATTTTTTCAAACGCTCCGGCTCGCGCGTCACGAGGTCGGCTTTCATGGGAAAGTCCGTGCGCGGCAGATTGAGCGTGTTTTTGTAGTCCGTCGCCATTTTCAAGAGCGTGAACGGTAACAGCCGGAAAATGCGGTGTCAATGAATGGGGAGACGGTTGGAGGCTGCAGAAAATGGCTTCTGAATTATCAATATGGTAAGGAGTGACCGCTATAGTAAGGCAAATTCGTTTTGCCGAGCGAACAGGTTGGCCGTTCTCCTATTTTTCCTAGTGTAGTGCGTCAAGCAGTCTGTAACATATCGAGTTTTGCGCGGGCACGCCTGACTTTTTCGAGAATGTCCTTCGCGCTGGCGGTCCAGACGAAAGGGTTTGGGGCCGTGTTGTGTTGCTCAATGTAGTCGTTGATCGTGTGGATCACCTCGGGAACGCTCTTGAAGACGCCTCGGCGGAGGCGCTTGTCCGTGAGGTCGCGAAAAAACCGTTCCACCATGTTGAGCCAGGAGGCACTGGTCGGGGTGAAGTGAATGTGAAAACGCGGATGCTTGACCAGCCAGCTTTTGACCTTGGGATGCTTGTGGGTGGCATAGTTGTCAACGATCAGGTGCAGTTCTTTGCCTGCGGGTGTCTGCTGGTCAATCAGCTTCAGAAACTTCAACCACTCCTGATGGCGATGACGCTTCATGTGCGAACCAATGACGGTTCCATCCAGGGTGTTGAGTGCGGCGAACAAGGTCGTCGTGCCATTTCGCTTGTAGTCATGGGTCATGGTCCCGGCGCGCCCCTTCTTGATCGGCAGCCCGGGCTGGGTGCGATCCAGTGCTTGAATCTGGCTCTTCTCATCGCAACTCAAAACCAACGCATGCTCCGGCGGGTTCAAATACAATCCCACAACATCCTCCAGTTTCTCCGCGAAATTCTTGTCATTGGACAACTTGAAAGTGCGACTCAGGTGAGGCTTCAGACCGTGGGCCTTCCAGATGCGTCGGACGGCTCTTTCGCTGATCCCAACGGCTTTGGCCATGGTGCGCGCGCTCCAGTGAGTGGCGTTGGCGGGCTTTTGCTCCAGCGTCTGCTTGACGATGGATTGGATCTTTTGGGGGGATAGCTTTTTCTTGCGCCCGGGGCGGGGAGCATCCTTTTTAAGTCCATCAATCCTCAGTTGAATGAAACGCTGGCGCCAGCGGGCACAACGCTGGCGGGTGGTCTTCAGTTTGCGGGCAATATCGATGTCCTGCATCCCCTCGGCGGCGAGCAGAACAATCTGCGCCCGCTGGGAAAAGCGCACGGATACCGAGGTGCCCTTGGCCGCCTTGGTGAGCAGGCTTTTTTGGTCGGCGGCAAGGTTAACGACAGGAGCAATCCTCATGTCCCAAAGAGTAAACCAGTGCCGGCCAGGCGGGCAACCTTTATGTTATAGTATTTACGCCGCACTACACTAGCGTGTATGTTCCACCCCCCGGGCATGTTGGAATGCTGCCCTCTGGACCACGGCCCAAGAAAGGTTTGATTTCTGCCCAAGTGACAATGCCGTTGGTTTTCCCGTTTTCCAAGGCCCATTGATTTTTTGCCGCATCAATTTGTCGGAGATTATTGGAACAGGCATTCACGCCACCTGACGACCGCAATCTCATGACGTTTGGAATTGCAATCCAGATAACCAGACCGATTACCAGTCCGATTAACAGGCCAGTGGAAAGCCAAGCCGGTATTTCCCAGCCGCCTGACGATTGTTCACTGATTCGCCCATACGATTGATTCAACACCGCCGGGCCTGCTCTGTTGCGGTCCTGGTTGGAGTTCAAGCTTTAGCTTGCCAGACAAACTGAACGTAGAACTCCAACTTACCTTCTCCGACCCGGTGCGAAGTGGTAGCCGCCGTGGACGCGGACGCCGCGGGCTTTGCCGGGAAAACCCTTCGGTTGGCCGGGTTTTTGTTCCTCGAACAGCATGGTGTATTTGTATTCGAAATTTTCCAGCTTCACGCGCGGGATTTTCTGGCTGATGAAGCGTTCGATGGCGAAGACATGGCTGGAATCCTCGGCGGTCATGATGGTGAAGGCGTCGCCGCTGTGTTCCGCGCGACCGGTGCGCCCGATGCGGTGGATGTAATCCTCCGGATGCTGCGGCACGTCGTAATTGACGACGTGGCTCACGTCGGCGATGTCGAGTCCGCGCGCCGCGATGTCGGTCGCGACGAGCACCTCGAACTTGCCGTTGCGAAAACCTTGCAGCGCCTGCTCGCGTTCGCGCTGGGTGCGGTTGGAATGCAGCACGGCCACGGCGTGATTGGCGCGCTTGAGCAGGCCGGCAATGCGGTCCGCACCGTGTTTCGTCCGGCAGAAGATGAGCACGGAATTGTAGTTCACGCGATGGAGCAACTGGAGCAGCAGGTCGGACTTCTGCGAATCGGACACGGGATAAATGACGTGCTTCACCGTTTCAGCGGGCGTGCGGCGCATGCCGATTTGAATCGTCTCCGGGTTTTTCATCGCCCAATGAATGAGCGTTTCAATTTGCGGCGGGATGGTTGCGGAAAACAGAGCGGTGTGGCGCTGGCGCGGGCAGCGTTCAACGATGCGTTTCACATCCGGCAGGAATCCCATGTCCAGCATCCGGTCGGCCTCATCGAGCACCAGAAATTCCACTTTGTCCAGCCGCAGGGTGCCGCGTTCGAGATGATCCAGCAAACGTCCCGGCGTCGCGACGACGATGTCGGTGCCGGCACGCATCTGGTCCGTCTGCCGGCCATAGCCAACGCCGCCATAGACGACGGTGGTTCTCAAATCGGTGAAGCGCGCGTAATCGTGGATGGCGGTTTCCACCTGTGCGGTCAGTTCGCGCGTGGGTTCGAGGATGAGCGCGCGCGGGCCGGGCGCGTGCTGCCCGAGCTTCGAGAGGATGGGCAGGGCGAACGCGGCGGTCTTGCCGGTGCCGGTTTGCGCGCTGCCAATGACGTCGCGTCCGGCAAGCACGAGCGGTATGGCGCGAAGCTGGATGGGCGTGGGTGTGATGTAACCCGCCGCGCGCACGCCATCGAGAGCCGCCGGGGAAAGTCCTAATTTAGCAAATGCCATGAGCCAGTCTAGCAGGGCGGCTGATTAAAGGAAGCAATGAATTTGAATCGGAACCGTTACGGAAACGTCCAAATTCCATTGCTTGAAAACAACGCGCCACCATGTGCGCGTGGACCTGAAAGCATCCACTGGCCGTCAGGAGGATTGATTTTCTGAAAAAGGAGACGAGGTTTAAGTTTCAGGACGGCAAATCCTTGCCGGTCGTCGTCACGGTGAGCTTGCCATGTTTCACACCCTTGGCCGAAATCAATTCATCGGCAATTTTGCGGATGACGGCCGCTTTGCCGCGCACCAGCAACACCTCCAGGCAATTGTGATGGTCCAGATGCACATGGACGGTTGAAAGAATCACGTCGTGATGGTCGTGCTGGATGTCGGTGAGCGTGTCCTGCACATGCATCTTGTGATGGTCATAGACCAGCGTGATGGTGCCGGCGATGTCTTCACTGCCGAATTTCTGCCGGTGCTCGACCAGGTGGTTGCGGATCATGTCGGCGATGGCGAGCGAGCGGTTGTCGTAACCCTTCTCGCCCGACATCTCGTCCAGTTGCCGCAGGAGCGACGGCGGCAGGGACATGCTGAAACGGCTCACGGTTTCTTTTTTCATGGCAACGGCCATGACGATAACAAAGCCAATTGCCGCGTCAATCCGTTCGCACCGTTGAAAAACAAATTCCGCTCCGGCTATTTTGCGGCGTCGGATGCCGGCAGTCTATCAATGCGGAACAATTCGCCTTCGGTAAGCCGGCCACATTCGAGCGAAAGCGCCTCAAGCTGGTCGTCGGGCTGGTGGCGGATTTTTTCCAGATATTTCTGGTCCGGCTTGAACAGTAACACCGGCCCGGTGCCGTCCTTGCGCTGGACGCTCACATGGATGTCGGCCATCGTCATGACTTCGCCCAGCCGGATGTCCAGCCGGCCCATGCTGTTGCCGGTGCCGACGATCAGCCCGTCCGCAAGGCAGGAATAGGGCGTTTTCAGCGGGATGTAGCAAATGATGTCCAGTTCATGCTGTCCCCAGGTGCCGCCCAATTCGCGCAACGCCGCCTTGCCCATGCGCCAGCCGAGAACATTCCACGGGCCGACATGGCCGTGAACCTGTTTCATCTCATACATCCAGTTGGTGGGTTCCACCGACTGGTTCCACATGTTTGACCCGGCGTGGAGCGGGTCGTTGAATTGGTTTCGTCGTCATGGGCGAAAAGTTTGCCGGCGGTTAAAATGGCAATGGCTGCCGACAGGATGATGATTTGTTTTTTCATGGAGTGATTTGGTTTGTTGTTATGGACTGTTGAATTGAGTTCCGTTGCGGTCGGCAAAGCGGGCGATGACGCCGCCTTCGCCGGTGCGGCGATACCAACTGTCGCTGGTCAACGGCGCGTAGGCGTTCTGGCTTGCGGGCGCTGTTTGGCTGCGGCCCCAGACTCCAGATCGACCCAACGCACCGGGCTGATTTTGGCATCGGTGAAATATTTTCCGCCGCCGGACATGTCGGTGGGCGCGTTGGTTGGAACCCACAAGGAATAATTTCCCGCCGGCGCGCCGTTGAGCAGTTGCGGCCCCGGCGCGGCGTATTTGTAGGTGTGGCCGGGATTGAACACATCTTCCAGATCGGCTTCAAGTCCGCCTTGATTGCTGTGAGGCAGGTAATGTTCGTTCGCCAGTTCCACCGGCAGTTCGCACCAGTGCGAAGCCAGATCGCTGTTGCAATTTACGCGCACGGGCGGAACTTTGCCGCCGTAATCGGTGGAATACATATCCAACGCCAGACCGAGCGCGTTCAACTCAACGCGGACTCGCGCCACTTTGGCCTTTTCCTTGGCGCGGGCCAGGGCGGGCAGCAGCAACGCGGCGAGAATGCCGATGATGGCGATGACCACCAGCAGTTCAATCAACGTGAACGCGGCGTTGTTTCTGCGCGGTCGCATAACATTCCGGCCACAAATCATTGCACGCGGTGCAGGCGGAAAAATTTCTGCGCGCCGGCCGGTTCCAGCACAATGGTGTTTTGTCCGTTCACCAGCGCCGGCGCGTTGGTGACCGCCGTCCAGTTTGGACTCGTCAGCGAATCGCTGCTTTGCACCTGGTAATTCGCCAGCGCCGCCGGCCAGGTGATGACCGGCTGGTTCGCCAGATTCAGCACCGCGCTGGACGACGGCGCGATTTCCTGCACGAACAATTCATAGCCGAACGTGCCATCCGTGCCGGAGCCGGATTCCTGAATGAAAACGCCCGTGGCGTCAAACTGGTTCGTCGGCGCCGGGCCGAGGTCATACAGCGGATGAATCAGCGGGAACTGCCGGCCTTCGCCATCCGTCGCGGTGCAATAGCGGGAATCCCAATCCGAATTGGTGTTCCAGCCGTCGGTCGTGACCAGAGTCAGTCCATTGATGCGCACGCGCATTCCCTGATAATACTCGCCGCCCGTCGCGCGCGTCGGATCAAAAATGTCGTAATGCCCCGTCGCGCTAAGATTCGTGCTGATGACCGACGACAGCGAAATCACCTGTGGCGCGGGCAAACCAAAATTCGTGGACACGAGCGAAATGGTGAATTCGTAGGCCGGATCGGTGCTGTGTTCCTCGTTGATGTTTTGCATTCCGCCGTAGAACAGCGAACCGTTGGCCGTGATCATCACCAGATCGCCCTTGTGAAAGGCGTAGCCGGTGGCGGGATCGTGGCTCACGCGATTGACATTGGCAGTCCAGGTCGGCGTTCGTCGTAGCTGTCGCTGCCGTCGTGCGGTTCCCACGGCAGGTTGCCGTAATTCTGCGCCATCCAGCATTCCACGCCGCCCCGGTCGCTGCCGCCAAGCGCCTGCACAAACACCTGCCACTGGCCGCCCAGATTAAGGCGTTCGCGCCAGAATTCCACGGCAGAAAATCCGGCGTCGAGTCGAGCATTTCGTTCGGATCGGTCAACAGCACGCCGACCAGCGTGATCGGGAAACTGCCATTCCAAGTGCTGACGCCGTTGGCATCCACCGCTTCCAGATTGGAAAACGATTCCGCGCGCGAAATCCCCGCCGCCAGCAGCAGCCCGCAGAAGCCGGCCATGAGAGTTGAAGAAATGTTCCGTCCAGCGCGGCGCGAAACCGGCACTCGACCCAGTTTGATGGAAATGTTACGTTCATGCACAACAGTATTACCAGTTGCGCAAGTATTACGCAACTGATATATTCGTATGAAGATTTGACTTGCGCGGCGGCGAAAAAAAAGGAGAATCCAGTCATGCATATTCCGGACGGATTTCTGGACGGCAAAACGGCGGCGGTCGCCGGCGTCATTTCCGCGGCTGGCGTCGGCCTGGCGCTGCGGCAGGTCAAACGCGAACTGCCGCCGCGCAAAATCCCGCTGCTGGGCCTGTCGGCGGCGTTTTTGTTTGCCGCGCAAATGGTGAATTTTCCCGTGGCCGGCGGAACTTCCGGCCATCTGGTCGGCGGCGCGCTGGTGGCGGCGTTGCTCGGGCCGAGCGCGGCGGTGGTCGTCGTCACCACGGTTTTGATCGTGCAATGTTTTTTGTTCCAGGACGGCGGCGTGCATGGCGCTGGGCGCGAATATTTTCAACATGGCCATCGTGAATTCCGTCGCGGGCTACGTGATTTACCGGCTGGTTTGCCGCGTCGCTGCCGGGAATTCGCGGACGGGTGACGGCGCTGGCTTTTGCCGCGTGGTGCGCAACGGTGCTGGCGGCGATCTGTTGCGCCGGCCAGCTTGCGTGGTCGGGCACCATTCCGTGGTCGGTGGCGTTTCCCGCCATGACCACCGTCCACATGCTCATCGGCGTCGGCGAGGGATTGATCAGCGCGCTGGTGTTCCTGGCGGTTTATCGCGCGCGGCCGGACTTGATTTCCGAAACCGTCACAGTCCGAACCAGCCGAAACGCGCCGGCGAACTGACTCGGTTACGGTTTGCTGGCGACTTTGGGCATCGCCGTTTTCGTCGCGCCGTTTGCGTGCTCGTGGCCGGACGGACTGGATTCGGTGGCGGCAAAATTCGGCTTCAGCCACAAAGTCGCCGCGCCGTTCCTGCCCGCGCCCGCGCCGGATTATCAAATGCCGGGAATTCACTGGGCGGTCGGCGCGACGGCGCTGGCCGGCGCGGCGGGAACGCTGATTGTTTTCGGTCTGGCGCTGTTGCTGGGACGCTGGCTCGTGCCGAAACCGTAAAAATTCATGAGCGCGCACTGGCTCGGTCATCAGCACGGTCACGCGGCACAGCCTGATGCAGCGGCTGCCCGCCGCGTTCAAGCTCGGCGTCGCGCTGGCCATCATTGTGGGCACGGTGCTCGCGCCATTGAATGGACCGGCTGGTTTGCTGGCGTGATGGCGCTTCTGATTCTCGCGGCGGCATTGAGCCGGCTTTCCGCCGCTTTTTCTGCTGAAGCGGCTGCTGGTGCTGTCGCCGTTTGTGCTGGGCGTGGCGCTGGTCAACGCCTTTCAACCGACGGGCCGCGCCCACTGGCTGGCGGTGGCGGTGAAAAGCGCTTTGTGCCTGCTCACGGTCATTCTGGTGTCCAACACCACGCCGTTCAGCCAGATTTTGCGCGTGCTGCAAATCCGTCCGCGTGCCGGGCCTGCTCATCACCACGATTGCGCTGATGCACCGCTATCTGTTCGTGCTGGCGGACGAGGCGGAGCGGATGCGCCGGGCGCGGGCGAGCCGCACGTTCACGCGCGGGCGGCGCTTTCACTGGCAGCACGCTGGCCACGGTGGTCGGGCAGCTGTTCATCCGCGCCTCGGAACGGGCCGAACGCATTTACGACGCCATGTGCGCGCGAGGCTGGAAATGAAATGAACGCGATTGAAGTCACCAATCTGAAATACCGTTACCACGACGGCACGGAGGCGTTGCGCGGGGTGAGCTTCGCGCATCGCGCCGGGCGAATGTGTGGCGCTGCTCGGCCCGAACGGCTCCGGCAAATCCACGCTTGCTGCTGCACTTGAACGGCATTTATGCCGGAAAAATTGTCCGGCAACGGCGCGGTGAAAATTCTGGGCGAACCGGTCACGCCGGAAAATCTGGAAACCATCCGCCGCCAGGTCGGCCTGGTTTTTCAAGACCCGGACGACCAGTTGTTTTGCCCGACGGTGGCGGAGGACGTGGCGTTCGGCCCGCAGCAATTGGGTCTGGCGGAAACGGAAGTGGCGGCGCGCGTGGAGAAATCGCTCGCGCAGGCGGGGCTGGCCGGTTTTGGCCACCGCGCGACGCATCATTTGAGCCACGGCGAAAAACGGCGCGTCTGCCTGGCGGGCGTGCTGGCGTGCGAACCGGCGGTTCTCGATTTTGGACGAGCCGACGAGCGATCTGGATCCGCGCGGACGGCGCGAATTCAAGGCGTTGCTGCGGGAAATTCCGGCCACAAAGCTGATTGCGACGCACGATTTGGAACTGGCGGTGGAGCTGTGTCCGCGGGCGATTGTGCTGGATCGCGGGGAAATCATCGCGGACGGACGGACGATGGAGTTGTTGAGCGACGAGGCGCTGATGCTGGCGCACGGGCTGGAATGTCCGCACATTTTGCGGCACATCCATCCGCATTAACGGGCTTTTCTTCTGTTGGGTTTCCTCGCGCCGGATCGTTTGCGATGGGCGTGAAACTGCATCGCCAAAGTCTCGGCCTCCTCCAGCCATTCCAGTTTTTCACGAAAAGTAGTGGTCAACCCCAGCAGCAAAGTGCTCATTTCAGCGCCTTCAAAGGTGCAAGATTTCCATCCAGGATGAGCGTATAGTTCTTTCTTGGTCATGGCTTGGGTCGTTTCCGATGCCGATCCAACTTTCGCAGTTTTTGGATGTCCGTCAAATCCTGACTGCGTCCAGCGGCTTTCTTCAAGGCCAGCAGTGTTTTGTAGCTGACAATGGTTGCGGGAATCCGACCTGCGACTCGCTCCCGTATGGCGCGGGCAAATTCCTTGTCAAAGTCGAATGGTTCATAAACAAAAACATCAACCGGCGTCCGGCGGTGAACATCGCTCCACAATTGCAACACCACCATGTTTTTTTCGCGCCGCCAGCTCTTCACGCAGCGCCGGATCCGCGAACTGCTCGGGGTCACTGGAATTCTCAAATTGTAACCGATGGCCATCAACGCCCGAAGTCCGCGAATGATATTTTCACGTTCCAGCCCTATGACAAGATCCACGTCCCTGGTCAGCCGTTCATAGCCGTATGCGTTCACGGCCAGCCCGCCGACGACGAGGTATTTGACCTTGGCGCCGTTCAAAGCTTTGACGATGGCTTCAACGCTGCGGATTTCCATAAAATGGTTCGTCAAAACTGCCGGTAATACCGCTTCAAATCAACGGTCTTTTCAGCGTCACGCCAGTAACTTTTCCGCGACTTGTCGAAGCCTTTGGTGATTGCCTGGTTCCGGCGCAGCCGCAGCAATAGTCCCAGCGGCGTGAAAATGAGATAAAAGAACAGCGCGAACAACAGGTTTCCCATCACAACCCCCATGCAGCACGCGATGAAATACCAGACGAGATAAAACGGCCTCGCGATTTGCGGCAACAGCCAGAGGATGATTCCGGCGGCCAGCCCGATGACGCCGAGCCAGATGAAAAAATGGTTCAGCGAATGGTGTTTTCAAATACGCGATGGCCGAAAACAAGATGGCAATGGCCGGAAAGCCGATGATGAGGCTGACGGCGAATTTCTTCCGCGCCCGCGCAGTCGGGATTCCAGTTCACTTCGGTAAACGGGTTAATCATAGTTGTTCAATCCAGTGAAAAGCTGCCGACATATTTTCGTTTCTCGCTTTCGATCCTGCTGCGGCTGCTCGGTTTTGTAGAGCATGAAATTTTCCAGCACCAGCACGTCCATGTCCGAAGCCATGAAACAGCGATAGGCGTCCTGCGGCGTGCAGACAATCGGCTCGCCGCGGATGTTGAAGCTGGTGTTGATGATGACGCCGCAGCCGGTCTGCCGCTTGAATTCGCGGATGAGCCGGTAGTAGCGGCCGTTCCGTTTTTCGTCCACGCTCTGAATGCGGGCCGACATGTCCACATGCGTCACGGCGGGAATCGTCGAGCGCTTCACGTTCACGCGCTTCCGCAAGTCCGGGTCGCGCATCGCCTGCTTCTGCTCCGCGCTCAATTCGCAGCGCAATTCCTTCCGCACCGGCGCGACGAGCAGCATGTAGGGCGATTCGCGGTCCAGCTCGAAATACTTTGGAATGTCCTCCGCCAGCACGCTCGGCGCGAACGGCCGGAAACTCTCGCGGAACTTGATGCGCACGTTCATCTGGGACTGCATCTTCTCGTTGCGCGAATCGCCGATGATGCTGCGGGCGCCGAGCGCGCGCGGGCCGAATTCCATCCGGTCCTGAAACCAGCCGACCACCTTGTCATCCAACATTGCCGCAACGGTTTTGCGGAGCAGTTCGTTTTCGTCGGCGATGAAATGGCATTTGATATTTTTCTCGTCAAGAAAATCGCGGATTTCGTCGTTGGAATATTTCGGGCCGAGCAGCGAACCGCAAAGCGCAGCGTCGGAGCCGTCCGGTTTGCGCTCATTTTCCAGCAACTGATAATGCACGAACATCGCTCCGCCCAGCGCGCCGCCCGCGTCGCCCGCCGGCGGCGGAATCCAGATGTCATCGAAAATCTTCTCGCGCAGCAGCACGCCGTTGGCGACGCAATTGAGCGCGACGCCGCCGGCAAGGCAGAGGCATTTCGCGCCCGTCAATTCCTTGGCGTGCCGCGCCATCCGCAGCACGATTTCCTCGGTTACTTTCTGGATTGAAGCCGCCAGATCCATTTCGCGCTGCGTGATCATCGCCTCGGGATTGCGCGGCGGGCCGCCAAAAAGTTTGTCGAACTCCGGGCCGGTCATCGTCAGACCCTGGCAATAGTTGAAATACCGCATGTCCATCGCCATCGAGCCGTCGGGCTTGAGATCCACGAGCTTGTCGAGAATCAGGTCGGCGTATTTCGGCTCGCCGTAGGGCGCAAGGCCCATGAGTTTGTATTCGCCGGAATTGACGCGGAAGCCGGTGAAATAGGTGAACGCGCTGTAAAGCAGGCCGAGCGAGTGTGGAAATGCCAGCGTCTTGAGCATCTCGATTTTGTTGCCGCGCCCGATGCCGATGCTCGCGGTGTCCCATTCGCCGACGCCGTCCATCGTCAGAATCGCCGCCTCGTCGAACGGCGACGGAAAGAACGCGCTCGCCGCGTGCGATTCGTGGTGTCCGGTGAAAACGATTTTTCCAGGAAACCGGCCGTCGAGCGATTTGCGGATTTCGCGCGGCAGATGCAATTTTGTTTTCAGCCACAGCGGCATCGCCATCAAGAACGAGCGCAACCCGTGCGGCGCGAAGGCGAGGTAGGTTTCCAGCAGCCGCTCGAATTTCAGCAGCGGCTTGTCGTAGAAAACAACGTAATCCAGATCCTCCGGGCGGATTTTTGCCTCACGCAGGCAGTAATCCACGGCGTTTTTCGGGAAATTGTGGTCGTGCTTTTTCCGCGTGAAGCGCTCCTCCTGCGCCGCCGCGACGAGACGGCCATCGGACATCAAGGCCGCCGCGCTGTCGTGATAGTATGCGGAGATTCCAAGTATATTGGACACCGGCAAAGCTTAACGAAAGCCCGCCTTGCAAATCAACGGCATTTGCTTGAACTCCAGTGGGAGACAATTCAATGCGACATCTGCCGGTTCAACGCGGTAATCAGTTCGTTCATCCGGTCAATGATCGCTTGCACATCCGATTGGGTGGGCGGATCCGAGGGGGCCAACTGCAAATAGAAAACATTGTCCGAGTTGGCCGCGCTGTTGGCGTTGATGGCGGCGTTCACGTCATCCATCGAAGGCTTGGCATCAACCAACGCCTTCAGCGCGTTCAGTTGCGCCCGTAGTTCCGCCGCGACAATCGGCGAATGGTCGGCTGGTAGGTTTGGATTGAAAGCCATAACATGAGTGCGAATTTTTGAATTCGGAATGCGGAATGAATTTCACCCCGCACTCCGCACTCGTCGCTCCGCGTTGAATTACGGCACAATCTTCGTGGCCACATCGCTCCACGCGCCCTGGCCGGCTGCGTTCACCGCGCGCACCCGCGCCCACATCCGCGCCCCGCTCGTCAGACCGAGGATGACCGTCTTCGATCTCGTCACCGACGGCTGGCTCACCCAGCTTGTCGCCGTCACCGGATCGGGGCTGATTTGCACCTCGTAGGTTTTCGCGCCGGCAACCGGGTCCCACTGCAAATCCAGTTCACCCGCGTTGTCGCCCGCCGTGATGGACAGGTTCTCTGGGCGGCGGTTGGAGTTCAAGCTTTAGCTTGTCCGGACTGTGGGGAACACGCTGAAGCGTGAACTCCAACGGGTTTTCCCGACATCGGTTTGCAGGATTTTTTAACCACGAAACACACGAAATGCACGAAATTAAAAGGCAGTTTGATTCTGTATCCGCTTTCGTGTGTTTGGTGTATTTCGTGGTCAAATCCTTTCCCATAATTTGGCCAAGGGGGAAATCGCGTCGCTGTCCGGCGTGGGAGATGAGGAAACAGCCTGAAATTCTGACCAACCTTCGGTGATTCTGCGGTTGCGATTCCCCGTTTCCCGTTCAAGCCGGAGGGGAATTCAGAAATCGTATTTTCCAATGGCGTTGCGCCAGATGATTTTCAGGACATCGAAGCCGTATTGAACCGGTTTGAGGTGGCTCTTGATGTCGCGCCGGTAACGGGTGGGGATGGGCAGCTCCAGGATGCGCAGTTTGCGTTTGTGTGCCATCAACAACATTTCGCCGTCAAAATGAAACGTGTCGCTCAAACGTTCAAACGGAATGCTTTCGAGCGCGCGCCGGCTGTAAAGCATGTAGCCGCTGTGATACTCGGCCATTTTCATGCCGTAGGCCAGATTCTCCAGTTTTGAGAGGGATACGTTGGCGATGAATTTGTAAAGCGGCATGCCGCCCTTGAGCGCGCCGCCCAACATGCGCGAGCCTTGCACGACGTCGGCCTCGCCGTGGAGCAGCGGTTCGAGCAGCCGCGGCATTTCTTCGGGCGCATATTGGCCGTCCGAATGGAGCAGCACGCAGACATCCGCGCCTTGGCGGAGCGCCTCCCTAAATCCGGTCTTCTGGCCGCGTGCGTATCCTTCGTTCTTTGGCTTTACGATCAACTGGATGGGAACGCCGAAATTCTTAGCGACTTCGCGCGCGACGCGTTCAGTGCCATCAGAGCAGCCGTCTACAATGATTAGAATTTTAGCCAGCCGTGAAAGGCAGTCCGCCGGAATTCGTTGCAGCACGGACGGCAGGGTCAATTCCGCCTGATAGGCGGGCATAATGATGAAAACGCGCTTGGTGGTGTCGGCCATGAAACCGGAATTCTGGAGCAGCAGCGGCTGATTTCAAGCCAATTGAAGAGGTGATCAGATGCCATCGTCCATTTTCACCAGATACCAGTCTTTCGGGCCGACGGCGGCGCGCAGTTGGAGGGGGATCGTTTTGACCACCCGCGCGTTTATTTTATTGAGCCAGCCATCCATCGGGCCGGGGAACCATTTTCCAAACGCCTCGCCTTTGACAAGAATGTATTCAACGCCGCCCGCCTTCAATTCCGCCTCCGTGTCTCCCGGACAAACATGGACAATGCGGCGCGAACCAAACGGGCGCCAGAGTGATGTTTCGGGATCGTCGTAAGTCACCAACCCCAAGACCTTCAAGCCCGGAGGCAGCGCGTCGCGCGCCGGGGCGAAGGCGTCGTTGCGATCGTGGAATACCGAATAGACAGTCTCACCCCGCGCCAGCAGGGCATGACGCGCGGTGTAGGCGTGGATATCCTGCAAGACTAGTTGAACCGGAAACAACGGGCGTGCCGGTGAAATCACCAGCAATACCGCTCCGAGGAAGAACACCACCATCGCCGAGGCGCGCCACCAGCATTTTCTGACGAGCCTTTCATGCGCCGGACCGGTCAGCAAAGCCGGAATCAACAACAGGTAATATGGCGCGGAGATGCGCGCGATGGGAGCGAGAGTGGACTGGCTTAGCAGCGCCAGCATTGAAATCCACGGTGCATAAAGAATTCCTGCTCTCCATAATTTCTCGGTGGAGCCAAATTGCCCGCCCCAAAATGAACCGCTCCGCCGACAGGCCGCGCCCGCGACGCTCACCAGAAGCAGGGTCGTGACGCCAAATCCTATTCCGGCCTGATCTTCGATCTGCATTTCCTGGACGCTAAATTCCGCTGCTTCAGGCTCCGTGAACGCCTGGTGCAATCGCGAATTTAATCCGGCAGGAATGAATTCCTGAACCTTGTGATTCCAGAGTTCAGCGGCCGGAAATATCGGCGGGGTCAGGTTTTCAACCGTCATCAATGCGACGTTTGCCCCCGTTCGCAGGAATACATCCCGGTTGGCCTGATCGCCCTCCAATGTCACGCCGGACCAGTCACCGCAATAATGCACGTCAAGAATTGCCGTGGGCAGCAGCGACGCGAAGATGGCAACGGCGCCGGCCGCCAGCGACAACACGGGCCGGCGGAAAAACAATTTCAAGGAAGGCAGAATGGCGATGGCCCACGGCAACAGCAGCGGCAGGTCGCTCGCCTTGGCACTGGTCAAAAGCGCCGCAGCCAGCAGGGATGAATATAAATCGCGCGGCGATTTGGAAATTTTCGCGCGCAACGCGAAATCCACCGCAGCCAGCGCGAAGGGCGCGCCGAACATATCATTGGCGATGCTCCCGGCTTGCAGCAAGAAACCGTAGCCCGTCGGGGCAATCCACATCCAATGCCACGCCACCCGCCGCCGCACGCCCAGCCGCGTGAACACGCTGAATACCAGTCCGGGCAACAGCAAAAATGAAACGATGTTGATGAGAAAGAGCAGCCGGTCGGTCCGGGTCAGCGCGACGAGCGGCGCGGAAAGCCATTCGATGCCACACGCGCGCGTGTTGAGGCGCGGGAAGATGGTGTGAATCCAGTGCCATTGACCCGCGTCGAGCCAGTGCAGCACCCGCGGAATGCGATAAGCCAGCGCGTCGTAGTTGTTCGGCGCGTGGAGAACGGCTCCGAGAAATGCCATCGCCGCCAGAATCAGAAACGCCAGCGGGAATGGCCGGCGAAAGCGGCGGCTGAATTTCTTTAAGTCGAGGCAGCGGAGAACGTGCACGGAAGTCTTTTTCTTCCAGATGGAAAACACCCCGGCGGCAATTGCCAGCGCGACGGTGTAGCCGCTGGCGTTCAATTCGTGCAGTGCGGACAGCGCCCAGCCGGCGCAATTCAGATACGCGCAGACCCAGACCCAGACAAGGACGGCTGATGGCATATTGACGTGTCGGCGGAGAAATCGTCCGTAATACACACCATAGAGTTTGAACGCCGCCGCGCCAAGAATTTTTTACCGGGTTGCAAGGCTCGCCCGCACTCGGATAGTTTCTGTGCCGCGCGACAGGAAATAATGTTTGGATCAGGGATTTTTTAGCCGGAAGAACAGGTTTCCCGTCGGCGAGGTAATGGTGATGCTGTTCGTGCCGTTGGCGGTGTTGATTTGATAACCGGTCGTCACCCAGCCATTGGCCAACGCGAGGTTCGCGTTTTGCTGCAACGTGTAGCTGCCCGTGTTCGGCCAGGACACGGTGACCGTGTTCCCATTATGCGTGATGACGAGATTGGGCAAACCCGCTGTTTGCACCACGGAAATCAAACTCCAGAATCCGCCGGTGAGCGAATAATTGCCGCCGCTCATTGCGCTGCCGGCATCCGGCTGGCCAATCGTGCCGCTGACCGTGTATTGGCCGTTCATGCTCGTGCCGCCACCACCGGAGATTTTATACCAGTCAATCGAGTAGGTTTGGGCACGAACAGATATTGTGAGGGCAAGAAATGTCAGCAGCGCGCCGATAATCCAGCGGTTCTTGGACTGCGCCCGCCCTCTGGCGCTTTGCAAAGCTGGATCATAGCCACATTTCAAAAGCGGCAGAGGACTGCCGCACTCCAAGACGCTTCGCGCGATCATTCTTCCATCCTCAATTTTCCATTCTCGTGTTTTCATGGTTGCCCCTTTCGTCTGCTTTTCATTGGACGGCCATCAAAACGCCGTTGGTGAAGCAAAGGATGTTCGTGGTTCCTCCGGCAACCAGCACTGGAATATTGGCGGTAATGCCGCCGGAAACGGCGCTGGCGGGAACATTGGTCAAACCCGCACCATTGCCGCTGAAAGTGCCGGCAAGCGTCACTCCTGCTGCGTTATTGGTGAGCACCGTGCTTGGCAATTGCCCGACATTCAAATTTGTCAACCCGCTGCCGTCGCCGATGATCTGTCCGGCGATGAATGTCTGGGTCTGGCCGTCACCGATGCGGATGATGTTGGTGTCTGTGGCCAAGCCCATGTTGCCGATGTCAATGTTGGAACTGCCGGTGGTAATGTTGTAGCCAGCCTGATAACCCAAGGCAATATCATAGCTACCCGTGGTGCTTGAAAAAAGAGCGTTGGCACCGTCGGCCACGTTGAAATTACCGTTGGTATTGTTATAAAGAGCCTGAAAACCGCCGGCCACGTTGTTGTTGCCGGCCGTATTAAGCTTAAGTGAATCCTTGCCAACCGCCGTATTCCCACTGCCGGTAGTATTAAAAAACATCGTGTCACTTCCACAAACCACGTTTTGCTGACCACTTGTGTTGCTGAAAAGTGAGTCTTCACCTAAGGCAGTATTGGCAGAGCCGTTTGTGTTACTCGCCAGTGTCTGGAACCCCACCGCCGTATTAAAAGTTCCAGTTACATTGGCGAAGAGCGCGTTGTAACCGAGCGCCACGTTCGGGTTGCCGGTTGTGTTATTTTGTAGAGCGCCACTGCCGACGGCGGTATTTTGATTGCCAGACAGGTTACTTCTCAAAGCATAATCTCCCACAGCTACGTTTTGAATCCCATTCGTGTTGCTATAAAGAGCCTGATAACCTTCCGCTGTATTGTTGTTGCCGGTTGTATTGAACTGGAGCGCCTGGTCACCTTCGGCCACGTTGTTGTAGCCGGTCGTATTTAATTGCAGCGCGTAAGCACCATTGGCGGTGTTGTAGCCACCGGTCGTGTTGTTTTGCAGCGCGAAAGCACCATTGGCATTGTTGTAGCCACCAGTCGTGTTGTTTTGTAGCGACATACTGCCGACGGCGGTGTTTTGAATGCCAGACAAGTTACTGGACAAGGCATAATCTCCCACAGCCACGTTTTGTCTTCCATTCGTGTTGCTATAAAGAGCCTGATAACCTTCGGCTGTATTGTTGTTGCCGGTTGAATTGGCCTGAAGCGCTTGGTCACCGGTGGCCGTGTTGTTGTAGCCGGTCGTATTTAATTGCAGCGCATAAGCACCATTGGCCGTGTTTTGATTGCCGGTGGTGTTGTTTTGTAGCGCCTGATACCCGTTTGCCTCGTTGCCCAGTTCGGAAATTACCGAAGGGCCGGTCAAGTTCACGTTCGTCAAACCCGCGCCGTTGCCGGTGATGACGCCGGCAATGAACGCCTGCGTCTGGCCGGAGCCGATGCGGATGATGTTGGTATCCGTTGCGAATCCCATGTTTCCAATGTCAATGTTGCTGCTGCCCGTCGTGATGTAGTAACCAGCTTGATAACCTTCGGCGACGTTATAGTTGCCAATCGTGTTATTGTGCAGGGCACCCCAACCGTTAGCGGTGTTATTATTGCCAGTCGTGTTGCTACTAAGCGCGGCCGGGCCGCTGGCCGCGTTGTCACTCCCGGTTGTATTGGCAAAAAGCGCATAAGCGCCGAAGGCGGTGTTTTGGTAACCATTATTGTTGTAAAGCGAGAAAGATCCGCTGGCAGTGTTAAAGTCGCCCGTTATATCGGAAAAAAGTGCCATATTCCCATTGGCGGTGTTATTTCCGGCAGTGGTGTCGTTGTAAAGCGCATTATAGCCATTGGCGGTATTCTGTGTGCCAGTCGTATTTGAGAATAGCGCATTATAGCCATTGGCCACGTTGTTGCTGCCGCTCGTGTTGTTTTTCAAAGCGTATCCGCCAACCGCCTCATTTGCCCATCCATTGGTATTACCCCAAAGAGCCTGAAAACCAACTGCTGTATTACCACTGCCCGTTATGTTGTTGTTAAGCGCCTGCACACCCGCAGCAGTGTTATTATAACCGGTAGTATTGAAGTAAAGAGCATAACAGCCATCGGCTAAATTATTATCTCCGGTCGTATTATTGAGGAGTGCCTGACAGCCGTTGGCCGTGTTTTGATAGCCGGTTGTGTTTGCTTGGAGGGCGTTAAAACCATTTGCCTCGTTTTTGTAGCCAGAAGTATTGTATTGCAGTGCGCCAAACCCGGAGGCGGTGTTCCAGTAACCGTTTGTGTTGCTTTCGAGCGCATCAACACCGTTGGCCGTGTTGTTGTTTCCGGTCGTATTCGATACTAGAGCTTGGTAGCCGTTGGCCATGTTTCCAAAGGCGGAACTTGCAGAAGGACCAGTCAAGTTCACGTTTGTCAATCCTGCGCCGTTGCCGGTGATGACGCCGGCAATGAACGACTGCGTCTGGCTGGAGCCGATGCGTATGATGTTGGTGTCCGAGGCCACACCCATGTTGCCGATGTCAATGTTGGAACTGCCGGTGATGATGTTCCAACCGGCCTGATAACCGAGAGCAATATTGTTGCTGCCGCTCGTGTTGTTCTGGAGCGCAAGGCTGCCATCCGCCACGTTGTAGCTGCCATTCGTATTGTTCTGAAGAGCAACCTCGCCATTAGCCGTGTTTTGGATGCCGATTGTGTTGCTGTAAAGTGACGACTGCCCGTTAGCGGTGTTCCATGAACCGATTGTGTTCAAACAAAGCGCAACCTCGCCATTGGCCGTGTTGCAGTTGCCACTCGTGTTATTTGCAAGGGCGGCCTGGCCATTGGCCGTGTTTTGTGAACCGGTCGTGTTAGATTCAAGTGCATGTTCCCCATGCGCCGCATTGTTTGCTCCAGTTGTGTTATTGAGAAGTGTCTGCCAGCCAAAGGCCGTATTACCGCTGCCGCTCGTATTGCTAAAAAGCGCCCAAGCACCGCAAGCGGTGTTATAGGAAGAAGTGCTATTATTGAGCAGGGCTTGAAAGCCAATCGCCGTATTTTCATTGCCGGTCGTATTGTCAACCATCGCACTTCGACCGATGGCAGTGTTTCGGTAACCGGTTGTATTGTTAACGAGGGTCTGAGAACCAACCGCAGTGTCAGAATAACCGGTGGTAACAGCTGCCAAAGCGTGGTCGCCCAAACCGACGTTCCATGAATTGGCCAAGTTCTGTCCTGAATTGGTGAAATTACCCGCCAGATAACCGCCAAACAAACTGCCCGCGCCACCATACAGAAATGGACTTCCGGCCATATAGATAACTCCGGCATTTATGGTTGTCGCGGGCAGATACAAATTACCGCTGGCTGTGATGTTTCCGGCGGTAAAGCTACCGTTGTTTGTCACCACGGCAGCAGGCAATTGCGCCAGCGGCAAGGTGCCCACGATGTTCGAGGCGGAAATTGAATTCGCGCTGGCGGCTGTCCCCGCCGTGGTTGCCGTCATCGCACTCCCGGCATTGGCTGAATAAATGGCATACGGCGTGGGCATGATGGGCTGGCGCGGACTCAAGGTGCTGAACAAAGTGCCGCCATTGGTGCGCGCGGCCAGTTCCAGCCAGTAATTGGAACCGCTAAACACGCCGCCAAAATCCAGCGTGACAATGAAAAGCCCGTTGGTGACGCCGGTGGCTGTGTTGGTGAACACGCCAATTGCATCACCATTGGTGACGGCATCGCAGAGCGTGAAGCTCAAATCGAAACTGCCATTGGCCGGGTTGCCGCTGTCGTTGAGCCGGCCATTGTAGGTGAACGCCGTGCCTTGGGCTGCGACTGTGTTAGGCTGTAGGTTAACGGTTGCCAACGCCAGCAACCACAGGCTGGGATTAAGGAGGTCTTTTATTTTCATAATGGGTTTGAGTTGTTATTGGGATGTGAAAATGGCAAGACAAGGGCCCCAAAGCGGGCACATGATTTCCTGCTGTTTCTTGTCGTAATCTTCTGTATTGGTTTTGGGAGATATTGATCTTGTCGCTGACAGACGATCCGGTTGCGCCCCGCTTCCAAGCTAAAGGTGAATTTGAATGTTCATGCCGGTTGATCAGGTTTCGCGGCCCGATTTCGGATCATGGAATGGCCGCTTACCATTTTCAAAAGGATTGGCCGGGCGTGGTTACAGAAAAAACTGCATTTGTTCAGGCGGTATTTTTCCAGCCGGTATCCGCACTGACCTCAAACCGTTCAGATGAATCGGCTACCAGGAATCATCCCGATACGGCTGGTGGGTTTCGTAGAGTTTCAATTGAGCAGCGCATTCCGTTCGAAACTCGTTGGTGGGCGCTTGGTTCATGGCCTCTTTTTGCGTTTCAATCGCCTTGTTGAAATCGCCGGCCTCGGCATAAGCGGCGGCCAAAATAACAAGCAAGCTCGAGTTGGTCCGGCCTTTCAATGCAACCGCTTTTTCGGCGCAGGCGACGGCTTGGCGGGCATCGCGCACTTCCGGATAACGGCAGGTGGCGCGAATCCACGCCACGCGACGAAGAGCGTCGGCGTTGTTTGTGGCGTGAGGTTCCACCGTTTCGCAATAGAGTTTTAGCGACCGAATGATGTCGTCGCGTGCTTGGGAGCCATGTGGAAATCCGATAGCCGGGCTTCGTGGTGGCAGAATCGCACTTGCGCCAGTGTTGCCGGTCAAAAGCGCGGAGGCGTGATAACCCGGCGAGGAGTCAAGGATGCAAATGTCGCCTTCAAGGTCAGAACAGGCGAGGCGCTGTCCGTCGGAACTCCACGCAACGGACCAGAGCATTTGAACAATATTCCCGGGATTTTCGAAGGAACAAATTTCGGCTCCGCCGGATGGATCCCAGATTTTGCAGTTCATATCCCAGCTTGCTGTTGCCAGGCGCGTGCCGGCCGGATTCCACGCCACTGAATAAACCGGCGCCACGTGGCCAAAGAGCGCGACGATTTCGCGGCCTCGATTCACGTCCCAGATTTTGGCACTGCTGTCTTTCCCGCCGGAGGCCAGCCGTTTGCCGTCGGGACTCCACGCCAGGCATGTCACGACGTCGTCGTGGCCGGGGAGAATCTTTTCCTGCGCATAAGTGGCCGCGTCCCAAATATATATTTTAGGGCCGACGCCGGCGGCTAAATTCCAGCCATCTGGACTCCACGCCAGCGAACCGCCGTTTGGAATGGGTAGGTTAATTGTTTTCAATAATTGTCCATTCGCGGAATCCAAAATGTTCAATTGTGATTGCGAGTATCCCAAAGCGGCGATTTTTTTTGAATCTGGACTCCATGCAATGATTCCAATTTCCTGCGCCGCTTTTCCAAAATGCCAGACTTTGGCCCTGCGCGCCGGATCCCAAAGATCAACGCCATCCGTGTCACCGGCGGCCAGTCGTGTCCCGTCGGCATTCCAAGCGACCGTGCGTGTCCAATTCAGGTATGTCTCCGGCATTGCAATCGGCGCCCCGCCTTCACTGAAATCCCATATCCACGGCCCCATGCGGCGGCAGCCGGAGGCCAGTTTGGTGCCATCCGGACTCCACGACAGAGATGGCGACTGATCCGGTTGATGGAGGTTGACGATGGACGGATTGCTGCCGTTGACATCCCACAATTTGACCGTTCCGTCCACGCAGGCCGAGGCGATTTGCGCGCCATCGGGTCGCCAGCAAACACAACGGACGGAACCCAGATGGCCGCGAAAATCCTGGAACACCCTGCCGCCATTTTGCACGTCACGTATGACAATCCTGCCATCGCCGCCGGTGGCCGATGCCAGTCGCGTGCCGTCAGGGCTCCAAGCAACACAAAGAATGGGGTCGTCGTTGCCCCAATACGAAATGAGGTTCGCGCCGGTGACTGCATCGTGAAAACTGACGGAGTTATCCGTGGAGCCTCTGGCCACTTGTTTGCCGTCAGGCGACCAGGCCGCGACCCCGTCGCTGCCTTCATAATTTGGCGGCAGGCTCCATAATTCCCGATCGCTGGCCGCGTCCCAAATTTTGAGCATACTGCCACGACCGGAGGCCAGCAGCTTTGTGCCATCGTTGTTCCAGCCCACGGAAAGGACCTGCTTGCCCGTCGTTATAACTTGTGTGTTTGTGCCCGTGCGCGTGTCCCAGAACCGAACCGTTCCATCCCTGCTGCCTGAAACGATTTGGGTCGAATCGGGATTCCACGCCAGGCAGGTCACATCGGCATGGTGCCCACGCAACACAGCCGAACCGCCGGTTTTGAGATCCCAGGTGCGGATGGTTGTATCAGCGCCGCCGGATACAAGCCGTTGTCCATCGGGACTCCACGAAACAGACAAAACCGATCCGGTGTGGCCTTGAAAATTCGCCACCACGCGGCCCGTGGCGGCATCCCAAATCTTCACCACCCCGTCGTCTCCCCCCGTCGCGAGGCGTTTGCCGTCCGGACTCCATGTGACCGACCAAAGTCCGTTGCTGTCGGCGCGGAAGGTCAGCAATTCTCGATGACACAAACCGTCCAGGTAATACCATTCCCAATCGCGAAAATCCGGTTTGTGCTGCCGCCATGCCTCCAGCAGACGCGCCGTGCCTTCCAAACCGCCGATGCGCGCCGTGGCCATGCGCTCGGCCAGATTCATATCTGAAAAATACGCGCGTTGTTCCAAACGTTCGCGTTCCTGCTTCTCATTGAAAAACATCGCGGCGGAAATCGCCAGGCCGGCGACGAGCGCCAACGTCACAGCCGTCGCCGCGGCAAAAACACTTTTGTTTCGCCGCGCCAATTTTTGGAGCCGGTAAATCGCGCTGGGCGGCCGGGCGAGAATCGGTTCGTTGGCCAGATGCCGTTGAACGTCTTCGGCCAAAGCTGCGGCGGTGTCGTAGCGGCGGGCACGGTCTTTTTCCAGCGTTTTCATCACGAGCCAGTCCAGATCGCCGCGCAGTTCGCCGGCAAATTTCGCCGGCGGCAACCGGCGGCATTGCGCGGTTTCGGAAAGTTCCGCGCTCGTCAGCGTGCTTAATTGAGTCGAAGGCAACAGCGGCTCTTCTTCGCGAATAATGCGGCACACTTCGTCCAGCGCGGCGCGGCGCAAGCGTTTCGGCGCAAACGGCGGATGGCCGGTCAGTAACTCATAAAGCAAAACGCCGAGCGAATAAATGTCGCTGCGCGTGTCAATGTCCTCGCCGGTCAGCGCCGTTTGTTCGGGACTCATGTAGGCCGGCGTGCCGACGAACTGGTCGAACGCGGTGTAAATCGTCTGATTGGCGAGCCGCTGCCGGGCCGTCGCTTTGGCCACACCGAAATCAATCACCTTGGGCATCGGCCTGCCGTCCTGTTCCACGACCAAAATATTCGACGGCTTGAGGTCGCGGTGGATGACGCCTTTCTGATGCGCGTGCTGGACGGCCTGGCAAATTTGGATGAACAAGTCGAGCCGTTGGCGGATCGGAAGATTTTGTTGATCGCAAAATTCCGTGACGGGTTTGCCCAGCGCCAGCTCCATGACGAAAAACGGGCGGCCAGTGCTTGTTGTCCCGGCGTCGAAGACCTTCGCGATGCATGGGTGATCCATCAACGCCAGCGCCTGTCGTTCGGCCTCGAAACGCGCGATGACGGCCTGCGTGTCCATGCCCAGCTTGATGACTTTGACCGCCACTTCGCGGCGCACCGGGGCAAGCTGCTCCGCGTGATAGACGACACCGCAGCCGCCTTCGCCAATTTTGCCAACGATGCGAAAGCGGTCGAAAACATCATCGGACCCGGTGCCAGCATTGGCGTCGCCGTGCGGTTCGGTTTCGGCTTCCGTCTTGAGGCCCAGTTCCAGCAGACAGCGGAGACAAAGCCCGTCCGGCGCGCCCGCCGCGAGCGTGGCGCCGCAACGGGGGCATTTCAACGGCGATGTCGCTGATTGCATCACTGATTTCAAAAGCGACTGGTTCGACGGGTTACAAAAATACCATCGTCGTTTCGCGGATATTCCATCCGCTGGCCGCTCTTTCGAACGGTTTGCCGATTCCAAGCCGGCGCCATTTCAGCGCGGGGAGTCTTATTCCGCAATGGCCGCCAGCAGGTGCCGAAGTTCTTCTTCCACTTCCTGCGGGCTGCTGACGGTATGCGCCACTTCGCGGCGCAGCAATTCGCCAAAGTGGCGTCGGGCGCGATGCAGCGATACCTTCACCGCCCCGATTTCCATCCCGAGTTGCTTGGCCAGCCGTTCATGGGCGCCAATTTCCGGCTCATTCGTCAGGAACGGCTGCAAACCTGAAAACAAGGCGGAATTTCCACGCCGTTCAAATTCTTCTTGCAAGCGGTCCAACACACGGCGAACCAGTGTGGCGGCCCAGCGCCGCTCAAATTGCCTATCCGGCGTGGTGTGGTCCACTGCTTCATGCAAATACATCTCCTCGGCGGAACATTCCTCAAACGGAATGATTCGACAGCCGCCGCCACGCTTTATAGTTTGGGCTCGGTCATATTCATTCAAAACGTAGTTGTTGAGCGATGCCAAAATGAAGGAACGGAAACGGCCCTTGCTTTGCTCTACTCGATCAAAAGTGCGCCGTCCGATCACGAAGGCAAAAAAGCCCTGCGTCAAATCCTCCGCCTTGTGAACATCGTTTTCGCGTTGCCGCACAAACGCATAGATAGGATACCAGTAACGCCCACAAAGTTTTTCGAGGGCGGCAGCGGCGCGTTCGGGATTGGCATTTGCTGCTCCAAGCACCACGCTCCATTCGGTGGTAGGAAAACTACATTTGTTGTTGACAGCACCGTTTCGATTCATGTGTTTTACACAGTGTAACAGATAGGGAGAGAGGCGCAATATGCCAGCAAAGAACCTTCAGAACCCGTCCAAAAATCCCGAAGCGCGGTTGTGTTGTTCTCGAACAGTCGCAGCAGGCATTGAATTCCCGGCGCTGAGAAGCTGCCGCGTGTTGCGTCCGTTTTTGATACAGCCGCGTTCCATTTTAAGAAAGGTGTTCAAGAGCATGAATTCGTTCGCGCCAAGAAATATTCTCAATCCGCGATGCGCGTTTGCAACAGAAACTGCCGGGCCGCAAATCCGAGCAGTGTCTGGAAATCTGGAAGCTCCCTGATGGTGAATCAGACAAATCTTTTCCGGATGGCACAGGCGGCCCGCCGGATGGAAGGGAAGCAACGGTCCTGCGAATGAGAGCGCCTCTTTGCCAAAGCGACTTTTCGCGATTCCGCACGGCGGGCCGCCCGCGCCGCTGTTTTCAGACGCTCTAACACTATGCTTGCTTTCTCCGTCGTGACAATCCATCTTTTGAATCCCGCACGGCGGGTTATGACAAATTATGAGCAATGTATCCGACCTCGGCCTTGACCTGGAGAATCTGTTCCAGCCCGCATGGGCGCAGGGCAAAGCCGGGGAAAACCGCTATGAAAAATTTACCGGTAACGAAGGCGCCAAACCCGAGCGCCGTCGGGGCGACCGTCCTGGTGGCCTCCGCGTGGCGAGCCGTTTGGCGAGCGCCGCGGACCGCGTCCGCCGCGCTCCGGTCCCAAGTTCGGCGAACGCAAGGGCGGTTTTGGCCGCCGCGATGATCGTCGGGATGACCGCCGGGAGCGGCCTGAACCGCCGCCGCCGCTGCCGGAATATCGGCGTTATTTTCCTGCCCGATGACAACGGCGTCGAATCCATCGCGCGCCAGATCAAGATGACCGGCCGGGCGTATCCGCTGTTCGACATCGCACGGCTCATTTTGCAAAAACCGGAGCGTTATGCCGTCCGGCTGGGCGTTGAAGAAAAATCCCGACGGCGCGGTTTCACAACCGTTGTTCATATGCGCGCTTGATGACACGCCGTGGCTGTACCGAGGACGAAGCCGTCGCGCACGTTCTGAAAGTTCACTTCGCCACGTTTTATCAGACCGAGCGCACGGCCACCGAGCCGCCGAAGGGCAAATACACCTTTGTCGCGCAATGCGGCATGAGTGGCGTCATTCTCGGCCCGCCGAACCATCACGATTACCAGAACCAGTTGCGCAAGCTGCACGCCGAGCGTTTTTCCCGGATGCCGTTTGACGTTTTCAAGTCGCGAGTGAAAATCGTGAAGGACGAGGCCGTCGTCAAAAAATGGGTCGAGGATCAGAGCTTCAAGACCGAATACACCTGCCTCAACGTGCCGGAGCCGCTCAAGCTCGCGAATTTGGAGGAGGTGGAAAAGCATTTCCGCGCCACGCACAAGGACAGCATCATCAAATTCGCCGAGTCGCACGGGGTCGCCGGTGTGCCGAGCCGCAGTCTGCGTTGCGGCGGGTTGCAGCGACTCATCCGTTCCGCGTGGGAGCAGCAACGTTATTTTCCCCTGCAACTTTCGGGGGAATTGTGCAAGCGATTCGCGGGACAGGGCCTGCAATTTTTCAAGGTCAACAAGACTGTCACACACGTCGGCGTCGCGCGCCCGCTGTTCCTGGATCTCGAAACCACGCCGGTTTCTGAAAGCATCAGGAACATCATCAACTTCGTCAACGCGCATCCGAAATGCACGCGCCGGAAACTGGTCGAAACGCTCGCGCCGGCGCCAAACGGTCATCGAGATCAAATCCGAAACACCTTCCGTAGCGGAATCCGGTGTTCAGGCGGCCGGCGCAGGAGAAGTGCCTAAAAGCGGAACTCCAGCCTCCGAGCCGACGCCGGAGCAGAACGCGGTCATCGCGGATCTGCACTGGCTGATTCATCAGGGCCACGTTCTGGAATTTGCTGATGGTCGGATGGACACTGCCAAGAAACCCGCGCCGCGTCCGCCGAAGCCGGAGAAGAAACCGGTTCAAGAAAAGCCGGCGACTGAAGCCGGAGTTGCTCCGGTGCCGGAAACTGTGCCACAAGCTGAAACCACGGCACAGGAAGCATCCGTTGTTGAATCGCCAGCGGAAGTTCAAGCTCCGGCCGGGCCTGTTTCGGAAACTGCAGTGGAAATTCAAGCGCCGGCCGATGGGGTTGCTGAACCCTCTGGTGACGCAGACAAACCTGCTGCGGAAATCCCCGTGCCGATTGAAACCGCCGCGCCAGTGCCGCAAGCCACTCCGTCCAGCGAGAATCCATTGCCGAAGTAGAAATTCACGGGTCGCTCAATCCCGAAACCAGCACTTGGGGAGCGCACCCGCCCCGGGTGCGGCTGGACGCGCCTCGCGTCCAGTGTCTTTCGCGTGAGACCTCCCGGAACATTCGGAACTTTTCCTCGCGCTCGATGTTTTCCGCGAAGGCGCGGAAAACCGCACGCGCGGCGCGTGCGCTCCCCATTGCGATTCGGTTTCCGGTATGATAACTCTCGCGTGACGACGGGATGAATCGCCGTCGCAAGGCTCCACCACCGCAATTTTCTTCGATAAAACTTGCGCAAGAACACCCTGTCAATTAGGCTCTTTCCTTTATGAATATTGAAATCGAAAAACTTCTCGCCGATTCCGCCAAGGGACTCTTGGAACATCAATGCAAAACCGTGCCGAAGGAACGGCTTCACCTGCCGGGACCGGATTTCGTGGACCGCATCTTTGCGCTGTCCGACCGCAACCCGCAGGTGCTGCGCAGCCTTCAATCGCTTTACAGCAGTGGCCGCCTCGCCGGCACGGGCTACCTGTCCATCCTCCCGGTGGATCAGGGCATCGAACATTCCGCCGGCGCGAGCTTCGCGAAGAACCCGGATTATTTTGACCCGGAAAACATCGTGAAGCTGGCCATCGAAGGCGGCTGCAACGCCGTCGCTTCCACGCTCGGCGTGCTGGGCATCATGTCGCGCAAATACGCGCACAAAATCCCGTTCATCGTGAAGTTGAACCACAACGAATTGATGACAATGCCGAACCGTTTTGATCAGGTTTATTTCGCGCAGGTCGAGCAGGCGTGGAACATGGGCGCCGCAGCGGTGGGCGCGACGATTTATTTCGGCTCGAACGAATCCACGCGGCAGATCGTCGAAACGAGCATCGCCTTCAAGCGCGCGCACGAGCTGGGCATGGCCACCGTTCTGTGGTGCTACCTGCGCAGCAGCGCGATTCAAGACGAAGGAAAAGGATTTTCACGTGAGCGCCGACCTCACCGGCCAGGCGAATCACCTCGGCGTCACCATCGAGGCCGACATCATCAAGCAAAAGCTGCCGGAGAACAACGGCGGTTACAAGGCGATGGCCGCCGCCGTTGGCAGCTATGGCAAGACCGACGAGCGCGTTTACACGGAATTGACCACGGACCATCCGATTGATCTCTGCCGTTATCAGGTTTTGAACTGCTACGCCGGCCGGGCCGGACTCATCAACTCCGGCGGCGAATCCAAGGGGGCGGGCGACCTCGCCGCGGCAGTGAAAACCGCGGTCATCAACAAGCGCGCCGGCGGCATGGGCCTGATTTCCGGTCGCAAGTCGTTCCAACGTCCGCTCAAGGAAGGCGTGAAGCTGTTGAACATGATCCAGGACGTTTATCTGGACAAAGGCATCACCATTGCCTGATGCAACGCGGGTTGCCCGCTGAAGAAATCTGAAAGAAAGGCCGGACCTCGTGTCCGGCCTTTCTCATTTTAACCGTCAACCTCGCGTCTGCAATTTCTCCACGAACGCGACTGCTTCACTCAAGGTGGAACCGTAAATCTGTCGCGCCAATTTCACCGCGCCCATTTTGTCGCCGCTTTTGGCCAGTTTGAGGATTTTGGCGTCTCCTTCTCCGGGACTTAAATTGCTCCGGTATGTCAGGTCAGCCTTTGAGGAGTCCGCGACGGCGGTGGTGGTTGCAAACCGGTTGAGATATTCAATGGCTTTTTTGAGCGGAGGGTGGATCGTGTATGCACCACTCTTGCTCCACCGCAAACGGACGATCCCACCGGGCGACACTTCGACCGGATAATCCCGGTAAATCGTCTTGAACCTGCCCGGGGGTTCGGCCTTTTGCTCCGCCTGCAAATGGGATTCCAGCATGGTCGTATCTGGGTTGCGCAGGCGAAAATCCAAAAAGGTCAGATGTTGAATCTGTTTGGTTTGGTTTTCACCCAGGCCTGGAACGGTGCGCTGTTCCTTGGCCACCTTGATTTCCGCAATCTCGGAATAGTTGAATCCCACCGCCTGCACGTCCGCGGCTGAAAAACGCCAGTTCTCGATGGAGCGGTATTTGATGATGACGCCGCTGCAGTCGCAGCGCATCATCCAGTTCGTCGGCCTCAAGCGGGCGCGAAACTGCCCCCAGGCAATCCATCCGAATAACAAAAAGGTCGCGGCTCCGGCATAGTAAAAGAAAGCGGCTGCTGGACCAATCCCATAAACCTTCGGGCCGATGATTCCGAGCAGAAGCAGGGCAATTCCTATCCCGGAAAACATGATGAAACCGGTCAATGCGCTCGTCGAAGAGGCTTTGAACACCACGTCATCGCTCCGGATCGGAATTTCGTTAAGGCTGTAGAATTTCATCGGGACAGGCTGAATTTAAGCAATCGAACGGCCATGTCAATTCGACATGGTTTGAGCCGGCTCACGCCGGCTGCCACGGTATCCCTCGCCCATCGGATGGGAGAGGGTGGCCGCAGGCCGAGTGAGGGAATGAGCTTGGCTTGGAGCGGGTGAATCCCGCAATGCGGGAGGACGTGATCGAAGGTTTATGGTTCTACAAATAGGCTACGCTGCGGCCAAACAGGTGTCGCTTGTCCCAAAACCGGTATCACTTCTGGCCAACCCGGTATTTCTTTGGCGGAGACCAGTATCGCCCGTTCCGAGACTGGTATCGCCCGTTCCGAGACTGGCATCGCCCGTTCCGAGACTGGTATCGCCCGTTCCGAGACCGGTATCGCCCGTTCCGAGACCGGTATCGCCCGTTCCGAGACCGGTATCGCCCGTTCCGAGACCGGTATCGCCCGTTCCGAGACCGGTATCGCCCGTTCCGAGACCGGTATCGCCCGTTCCGAGACCGGTATCGCCCGTTCCGAGACCGGTATCGTCCGCTCCGAGACCGGTATTATTTCCGCCGTGACCGATATAGATTTCATAATTACAGGCATTTATAACTTTTCGGACAATTTGGCCGCTTTGGCGGGTCAAATTGCAAGGCAGGTTGGGCGTGGAAGGCCCAGGCCCAAGACATCCGCTTCTCTAATCGCCAGCACGGACGTAAATCTCTGTAGCAGCGGACGTGAGTCCGCTCATTATTCCGTTTGGATGAGTTTGAGCCGGCTCACGCCGGCTGCTACGGGATTGTGGACTGAGGCGACATGTCGCCGCTTTGAGAGCGCGGACATGTCCGCGCACTCCAAAATGCAAACCACGCCCATTGGCTGGGAACGGGTGAATCCCGCAAGCGGAAGGATGTGATTGAAATTTATAGTTCCTGGCGTTCTATATCACATATTGGGGCTGTGGGAACATGTGTTGGCTGACGGGAAACACGACTTCATTTGCCGGGAACACCACATTGCCGCCAACCAACATCACTTCCTCATCGGGGAACACGTCTTTCCGGCCAACGAACATGACTTCGAAGCCTGGGAACATCACTTTCTCTCCAACGAACATCACTTTCTTTGCGACGAACATCACTTCCTTTTCGAAAATGACATGGCACGGAAGCTGCAAAACCTCATTTTATGGGCAAATAACGTGATTTTAACCGAACATGGTCAATAAGAGCCAATTCAAGTGATAGGACGTGGCGTTTCCCCTACCGTGGATGTAGTGTCGAGGCTGCGCCTCGATTCCGGCCACAGGCCGGACGCTACATGGCGCACCTCATCCCAACGGGATGAAGATCATTCAGCCCAAGGTTGCGAGGAACGAGCTACCTTGGGTCGGCATTCCAATGAATTCATCAACCCTGAATGGGTTGCATCTGTTGGGTGCCGATGATGCAACCCCGTGGGGGGAGGAATTTAATTGGGACGTTTACCCAGTGTAGTGCTGGCACACAACACTGGGCTGAATGATTCAATCCCGTTGGGATTCTCGGATGCTGCGAAGGCACGGCACAAATCGCGTGAACGATTCGAGTGCGGTCAATCCCAAAGGGATTGCGTCCTCCAGCCCAAGGTTGGCGCGCCAGCGCCTACCTTGGGTAACCAGCCATCAAATCATCAACCGCAACGCGGTTGTGGCGAATGTCGCGCGGTGGGCGGAAATGGAATGGCCGCAACCGCGTTGCGGTTGGGAATATTTTGCGGACGATGACCCAGGGTAGCTCGTGCCTCGCAACCCTGGGCTTTGGGACGGAATCCCGTTGGGATTGCCCTGTCCCTCGCCCGTCGGACGGGAGAGGCTGGCCGCAGGCCGGGTGAGGGAATGAGCTTGGCTGGAAGCGGGTGAATCCCGCAAAGCGGGAGGATGTGATTGAATATTTGTGGTTCTACAAATAGGCCAACCGAGGGCTGGCTATTGGCCAAGCACTCCAATTAAACGAATAATTACTGCAATTACGATAATGGCAAATGCCCATGCTCTTCCTTTCCAAGCAAAAATTCCCCACGACAATCCAGGCACAAGCACGAGTGCCGCAAAATATAGGTCAAGCCTGTGCGGGTGATTTTGAAGCCATTGCCAATTGCGGATAATCGGTAGAAATAGGATCATGACCCAACACAAAATTGTGAACAGAACTCCAAAAATCACTCTCCGGATTTTCTTTTTATGCGCCCTTGTCGCTTCAATTGTTGAGAGTTTGGCTTGAAGCCCCGACACCGTCTGATTGGTTTGCTGTAGATTGTCAGTTAGCGCCAACTTTTCAGCTTGAGCAACTTTCAACTCATCCCGCACCCGGGGCGGCGCAATTTCTTTTCTGTAAATTCTTTTAGCATCAAACTGAGATTGGGTTTTGGTTTTCCATGTTGAGGTAGATTTTTCCAGTTTCCCAGTCGTCGCTGGTTTCGCTTAAGAGGGCGGTGATCAGGCGGAGCAGGGACGATTCATTGGGGAAGACGCGGGCGACGCGGGTGCGGCGTTTGAGTTCCATGTTGACGCGTTCCAAGGCATTGGAAGTGCGCAGGCGTTTTTGATGGGTGGCCGGGAGTTGGAACACGGTGAAGCCCTGCGGGAGATTTTCTTCCATCCAAACAGCGAGTCTGGGCGCGCTTTTGGCGTAGTGGGTGACAATCTCCTTGAGCCGCTGTTGGGCTGCGGAGCGGCTGGAGCATTCAAAGACGCTGCGGATGGCGCGGGCCACTTCGGCGCGCTGATCCAGGCGCGGGACGTAAGCCTGGGCGTTTTGCTGGAGATGGAATTGGCAGCGTTGCCAGGGGACGGAGCCAAAGACGGCCTGGCGCGCGGCGGCCATGCCGGGATGATCGTCGCTGACGATAAAGGTGACGCCGCACAGGCCGCGCTGGATCAGGCTTTGGAAGAAGGTCCGCCAATGCACCTCGGCTTCACTGAGGGCGACGCTCACGCCGAGGATGGCGCGGTGGCCTTCGGGAGTGATGCCCAGGGCAATGAGGATGGCACAGTCGCGGAGTTGGCCGTCGTGGCGGACTTTCTCATAACGGGCGTCGAAGACGAGATAGGGACAGGAACCCAGCGGCCGGTCGCGCCATTTTTGAAGTTCGGCGTCGAGGTGCTTGGCGCACTCACTGACCTGGGTGGAACTGACGGCATGGCCGCAAAGCTGCTCGACAATGGCGGAGACTTTGCGGGTGGAGACGCCTTGGACATACATTTCGGCCATGGCGAGTTTGAGGGCCTGTTCGGAGCGGATGCCTTTTTCGAGGGCGCTGGGATAAAAGTCGGTTTCGCCCCGGACTTGAGGCACGCTGAAGGTGATGGGGCCGACGCGGCTGGAGAGGGTTTTGGGTTTGTAGCCGTTGGCGTAACCTTTACGGGTATCGGTGCGCTCATAGGGTTGGGCCTGGAGGGCCTGATGGCGCTCGAGGCGCATGGCTTCATTGACCAGAAGGCGCAGGCCTTCGGCGAAGCCATCGTGGCCTTGATCAGTCAAGAGTTGCAGAACGTCGTTCAAGAGTTCAGGATTGTTTTGGTGGGTCATTTTGGTTTTGAGTTGGATGTGTTTCGCGACACCCCAACAGGGAACCAGCTTGACCCGCCCTCGACCAGTTTTTCGCACGCGGAGCGTCTTCACCCCTCCGGGGTTCGGCTGCGCTCGGCTCGCTACGCTCGCCTTCGCTCCGCCTCACCCCGGAGGGGTGAGGACGGAGGGAAGAAAGACAAATTACAGAAACAGATTTACATCCCCGCACCCGGCTTGCCACGCCTTCCGCTGCTACGACTGCAGCAGCTTTCTTTTCCTTTTCCAACCGTTCAAATTCCAGCTCTTCTGCACGTTCGGCTGCGATCCGTGCTTTTTCAGCAACCTCACGCTGAGCGGCTCCAAGCAAGGACTGGCTTTCCGTTACTTCTTGGCGCGCGGCCTCCAGTTTTGCAGATACCTCCCGGTGTTTGTTTGTGAGCTCCGTGTTCTTTTTCAAAATTTCCGATTCGACGGCCACTTTGACGTTCTCGTCCTTTTCTATGTTTTTGAGACGTCCCAGCAATAATTCGTCGGCAAGTATCGCCGCAGCCGTCTCTTCGTTTAAGTCCTTTACTGTTGCTAGTGTAGTGTCTCATATATAACTGGTGTTATAGTTTTAGCGTGGTATTCTCCCCTCATGCCGCGACAAGCACTGCCCGTGAATCTGACCGAAACTGATCGTTTGGAACTGGAACGCTGGGTGGCTGCCCACCGCACCCCCCAGCAGGTTTCGCAACGATGCCGGATCGTTTTGGCGGCCGCCCAAGGGCAGGAGGACAAGCTCATCGCCGAGAACTTGGACCTCAATTTCAAGACCGTGGCTTTGTGGCGGAAGCGTTTTGTCAGCGAGGGACCTGATAGCCTGTGGGAAGTGGCCGAAGGACGCGGACGCAAGCCCACTGTAACTCAGGAAGAGGTCGAGCAGATTGTCAACGCCACCCTGCAAACCAAGCCTGCCGGGGCCACTCACTGGAGTTGCCGCACGATGGCCAAAGCCCAAGGCGTAAGCAAAGCCACCGTGAATCGGATCTGGCAAAGCCATCAAATCAAACCGCACCGGACCAAAGGATTCAAGCTTTCGCGGGATCCGAATTTTCTGCAGAAGCTGACCGATGTCGTGGGCTTGTATCTGAACCCTCCCGAGAAGGCTTTGGTGCTCTGTGTTGATGAAAAGAGCCAAATTCAGGCCTTGGATCGCACGCAGCCAGGATTGCCGCTCAAGAAGGGTCGCTGTGGAACGATGACCCACGATTACAAGCGCAACGGCACGACGACGCTGTTCGCCGCGCTGGAAGTGGCGCAGGGCAAGGTCATCGGCCAATGTTATGCGCGCCATCGCCACCAGGAGTTCTTGAAGTTTCTGCAGCGCTTGGATGCGGAGTTTCCCGGCGAGGTCAAGTTGCATGTGGTGATGGATAATTATGGCACCCACAAACATCCCCGAGTGCAGCGCTGGCTCAAACGGCACGACCGTTTCATTCCGCATTTCGTCCCGACCAGTTCGAGTTGGTTAAACTTGGTGGAGCGATGGTTTGGTGAGTTGACCGGCAAACGCATCCGCCGGGGAGTCTTTATCAGCGTGGAGGATCTGCAAACAGGCCATTGAGGAATTTCTCGCCGCTTGGAACAACGACCCCAAGCCGTTCGTGTGGACGGCGACGGTCGAGTCGATCGTCGAAAAGCTCAGCCGGTGCAAGCAGACGCTGGAGCGGATCAAACCCGGTTGCACTCGCCCCAGAATGCGACAAAATAAAGGGAAAATAACTCCAGTCGTTTGTGAGACACTACACTAGAAAACCGAGCACCCGACGGATAACCTGCGAAAAATCAGCACCGCCTGACCTGAATTCAGGAAGCGCAAATATGTCCGCGAACTTCTTATCAAAATCTGCGGTTCTCGGCACAAATGGGCGCAAGAGCTGTAACAGTTGGCTAGGTAAAACTACCACACCAAGACGATCGCTGGAGCTCAAAAACCCCCAATCAAATGCAAAGAGGCGTTGATCAGTGCTTAAAAACAGTGCACCAACATCAAGACCCGATGCGCCAGACTTGCGGAGTTTTTTGGTCGCTTGCCAAACCATGATGTCATGTTTCACCGTGTTGAATCCCTTCCAGCGGTTAGCTGGCAGGTGCGTTTCGAGGTAACTGTTGTAACTCGAAATCATCTCCAATGTCTTCTCGTCAAGCTTGTCCGATTTGTCATTTGTCCGGTAGATTTTGAAATCATGCTCACCTATATATCCGCGCATAAGTAAACCGACATAATAATCAACAAAAGGGCGCATGAGGTTGTCAATTTCCTCGGGATGCGTTTGGACATGGCGGAAGGTGCGGAAAAGCGCTTGGCAGAGGTGTTGGGGGCGCTCAAAGAAACGGTTATGGGTGGCGTGCTTGCGCGTGTAATTCCAAATTCGCTCGGTGGCATTGAGTTCCGGCCAGTAGGGTGGCAGTTGGAACACCTCCACGTAGCGGCGGTGTTGGGTGAACCATTGATAGGTTTCCTGCTTTTTGTGATACGAGGCGTTGTCCTGAATCAGGAACACCCGATGGCCCCGCCGATAAAACGCGGGCACCAAAACCTGATCCAGAAACGCCACATAGGTTTCCCATTGGAAATAGTCCTGTTGGTGGAGGTAGATGAATTGCGCGGTGTCCATGCGCACCGCGCCAAAGATCTTCTGCGTGTTGCGCTCGCCCCGGGTGGGAATGTGCGGTTGGCTGGCCACGCGCGCCCACGTGGCGTGCAGGGTCGGCGTCTGGCGAAACGACGCCTCGTCCTCGAAAACAATTATCGCCCCTTCGCTCCGGGCTTTTTTTTAAGGCGCGGATAGGTATAACGCACCCACCGGTTCTTCCGGTCTGGGTCGGCTTGCACCAACCGGGTGGTCGGACGTTGCACCGAATAGCCCAATTGCTTGAGCAGCTTGCGGACATGTCCCGGGATGGTAGTGCTGGTCGAACTCGTCGGCGATAACCCGGCTGATGACGGGGGAAGTCCAAATGCCGGTTTCCAAACCATAAGCCACCGGGCCGCTGTCCAGAATATCCTGCAATTGCTCCCGCTGCGCGGCTTCAGTCCAACCGGACGGCCCGCACGATGGCCCTCCAGCAATCCCTGCTCACGGTGCCGGTTCCAGTTTTCAATCCACAACGGGATGCAGGAACGATGGACTTTGAGGGACTGGGCGATCTCGCTGGTAGTCTGGCCTTCGATACTCAATGCCATGGCGTGAAAACGCTGGGCTACGCGCGGTTCCTGGTCTTTGATGGCTTCCTTACGCAGTTGGAGCAGTAACCGCACGGTTCGCTGATTGCCTTTGGCAAAAACAGGGCGCATATTGCCCGCAAACATAATGCGCTCCGCCAAACATGTCGAATTATTTATGCGCGGATATATAGCAGCCTTTCAAGGTGGTGATATTTCATGAAGAACGCACTTGGCTCAATTTGGTGCTTGGCGTTCGCCTCGTGAAATTTCAAATCCAATCCTGACAATTCTGCCGACCGCGTCTGAATTGCCGCACGGCTAAGGGATGGATCCCAAGCGTAACGCATTAAACGTCTTTCCGTCGCCTGAATTGTGGCCCGCATCTCAACCAAAGATTCCTCGTGGTAGTATAGTTCAAATGGCAATTGCTGGTCTCGAACGAGCGCAACCAATTCTAGCGAAACTTCATTCTGTGGGTTGTTGTGCAAATTGAGAACCCCGAACAAGAAATTAGTGTCCAAGAATATTTGAATTCTAGGAATGGCCTTTTTGAAGATATTCCTGTGTCTTTTCGTCTGTAAATAACGCGTAAAAGGAGAATGTTCCGTCGAGCAACTGGGCGACATAATGAGCCCGCTCCGGTGTATGTTCACGAAGAAATCTCTTAACAGCACTCCGGGCAAGATTGCGATCCGCAGTTTTGCATTCATCAAGAAGTGCGCTCTCCATTAATTCGTTAATTGATTTGTCCAGTTCAGCATCATTGAATTGCTGGCCTGACGCGATTAGGGTTGTCTGAGCGCCGTGTCTTCGAAATAGGCGTGTAAGATAGGCTTTCAGGCATTCCCAAACCTCAGCTTCAATTGTCCCATTCCACACTGGAAAATCACCTCTTATGGAACCTATCCATTGCTGTTTAACGATTTCTTCGAGTTTTGAAGCTTCCGATATGCGCTGCATTTGCGTTGCTCGCGATGCCGGACTCAGCACAAGTTTATCTGAATTTGGTTCTCGGACCAAAGCGCCGGTGTGGATCAGGCGTGAAATCGCACCACTGAGATCTGTCGCATCAAGTTGAATGCCGAAATATCCGCGCAGCGCTTCGTCAATTGCGGCTTGGTCGTGTGCTGGATGCCTAGGATCAATCTCAATGACGCCGATAACCAAAGAATCGAGAACTCCTTCAACTTTTTTTGTCTCGGAAAGTGCCACAAGGTGGCAAAGACGTGATAATAGTTGTTTGTAATCAGTTCGGCTCTGGGTGGCATGCATATTTTATTAGGTCGCACACTACGGCGATTACATTGGTCGTCCGCTTCCATGTCCGCAATATCCGATTGCAGTTTTATTGAGTTTGCTCCTGAAAACCAACAACGTCAATTCCGTGTTCAAACACGGCTTGCACGGATTCGGATTGCCCCAAGCGCATTTCCGATTATCCTCCATCCGACTCAATTTGACATGACACATTCATCCGCCAACGACATTCCCGCCGCGCCGCCCGGCGTCAAACTCACGACGCTCGACAACGGCCTGACCATCATCGTGCGCGAAGACCACAGCGCGCCGGTCGTTTCCGCGCAGGCGTGGGCGATGGCCGGCAGCATCCACGAGGGCCGCTGGCTCGGCGCGGGTCTGTCGCACGTGCTCGAACACATGCTGTTCAAGGGCACGACCACGCGGCCCGGCAGCCGCATTGACCAGGAAGTGCAGGAGGCCGGCGGCTACATGAACGCCTACACCAGCTTCGACCGCACGGTCTATCACATTGACGTGCCGAACACCGGCGCGCGTGAAGGCGATTGATATTCTGTGCGACATCATGCAGCACGCCACGCTGCCGCCGGACGAACTGGCGAAGGAAATGGACGTCATCCGCCGCGAAATGGACATGGGCCAGGACGATCCGGGCCGCCGCGCGAGCCGCCGGCTGTTTGAAGCCGCCTACACGCAAAAGCCCGTATCGCTTCACCATCATCGGCTATCCGGACATTTTCAACGAAGTGAAGCCGGACGACATCCGCAATTACTACCACGAAAAATACGCGCCGAACAACTGTCTTCTACGTCGTCGCCGGCGACGTGAAGAACGACGAGGTCGTCGCGCAAATCAAGACGGCTTACGCGAAGACCAAGGCGAAGGCGCATGCCGCCGGTCGTTTTGCCGGAGGAACCGAGACAGACCGCGCCGCGCGAAATCATCGAGGAAGCGCCCATCGAACTCGGCCATTTCCATTTCGCGTGGCACATTCCCGAACTGCGCCATGCCGACGTGCCGGTGCTGGACGTGCTCGCCGTGCTGCTCGGCAGCGGACGCAGCTCGCGCCTGTTCCAGCAGGTGCGCGAGAAGCAGGGCGTCGTGCATCACGTGGACGCCTGGACTTACAGCCCCGGATTGCCGGGACTGTTCGGCGTCAGCGCCATCGTGGACGCGCGACAAATTTGAAGCCGCGCGCGACGCGATGCTGGCCGAGATCGAAAAGGTCAAATCGCTGTCGGTTTCCTCCGACGAATTGCAGCAAGGCCGTCAAGCAGTTCATTTCCGCCACGCTGTCCTCGCGCAAGACCATGGAAGGCCAGGCGCAAAATCTCGGCGGCAACTGGCTCGCGGCGAACGACCTGAATTTTTCCGAGCGCTATCTCGCCGCCGTCAAGCGCGTCACACCGCACGACGTCCAGCGCGTCGCCCGCGAATATCTCACGCCGGAAAACCGCACGCTCTACGCGCTGCTGCCCGAAGGCGCCGCGCCGAAACCGAAGGCGGAAATCGAGACGAACACCGACCATCCCATCCAGAAAATCGAACTGCCGAACGGCCTGCGCCTGCTGGTGAAGGAAGATCATCGCCTGCCGTTCGTGGAATTTCGCGCCGTGTTCCAGGGCGGCGTCCTCGCCGAAACCGCCGCCAACAACGGCATCACGATGCTGCTCGCCAAGCTGCTGCTCAAAGGCACGCCGACGCGCAGCGCGGAGAAAATCGCCACGCGAGATCGAATCCGTCGGCGGCAGCATTGACAGCTACGGCGGCAACAACAGCTTTGGCGTCAACGCCGAGGTGTTGAGCAGCGATTTTGCGACCGGCCTGGATTTGCTCGCCGACGTGTTGTTGAACCCGATTTTTCCCGCCGACGAACTGGAGCGCGAACGCGAGATCCAGATCGCCGGCATCCGCGCGCGCAAGGATGATTTGCTCAAGAGCGCCAGCCTGGCCATGCGCCGCGCGCTGTTCGGCGGCGCCGGCTACGGCCTCGATTCGCTCGGCACCGAGGAGAGCGTCGGGAAAATTTCCAGTCGCCGACCTGAAATCATTCCACCAAAAACTGGCCGTGCCGAACAATTGCGTGCTGGCGATTTACGGCGACGTGAAAGACGGCGGATAGTCAGAGCCGCCGTGGAAAAGGCGTTTGGCGAATTGGAAATCTGGCGGGACAAACTCGAACTTCCAACATCCAACATTGAACATCCAACATCCAAGCGCGTCTCGGAAACCCGCGACAAAAAGCAGGCCGTGCTCGTCATCGGCTTTCCCGGCACGACGATGGCCAGCGACGACCGCTACGCGCTTGATCTGTTGCAGGAATGCTGCAGCGACCTCGGCTCGCGGCTGTTCCTGCGCATCCGCGAACAGCTTGGCCTGGCTTATTACGTCGGCGCGCAGAATTTCGCCGGACTCGTGCCCGGCTACTTCGCGTTTTACGCCGGCACCGAACCGGCCAAGGCGGCGCAGGTGGAAACGGAATTGCTCAAGGAAGCCGAATTGCTGCGCACCGAAGGCTTGACCGCCGAGGAATTGAAACGCGCCAAGGCCAAGATCATCGGCCAGAAGAAAATCTCGCGCCAGGACCTCGGCAACCTTGCCTCGCTCACGGCGCTGGACGAACTTTACGGCCTCGGCTACCAGCGCACGGAATTGGACGACGCCAAATATGAAGCCGTCACGCTGGAACAAACGAAGGCCGCCGCGCAAAAATATCTGAAGCCGGATGCGTTTGTGGTTTCCATCGTGAAGCCGGAATGACTTTTGGCCAGAGGCAGTCGCCAGTCGCCGGGATTTTTCGGTTTGACGTTCCGCGCCAATCGGCGTAGCAAACAAGCAGCTATGAATGTGAATCCCCGCCTTCGCTGGCTATGTCACTCCACGATTTTACGCGGTGTTGCTGTCCTGTTGGTGACGCTGACTTGGTGCAACATCGCCTTCGCCGGCGATGTGCTGTATGCGGCCGGGTTTGTGCCGGAGAAATCGGAGATCACGCAGGGAGAACCCATTTATCTGACTTTCAATCTGACCAACACTGGGAGCAATACAATTTTGATGTTTGTCGGCGGCGGAAGCCAACTGAACAAATACCGAATACAGGCATTTGACGCCAGCGGAGAGGGAGTCCTCGATACAAATGCCAACATTCTCGGGGTTGGCGGAGGGCTGATAGGAGTAACCGCCATCGAGCCTGGAAGCATTTTCATGGACAGACAGTATCTGCCACAGTTTGTGAATTTTGCCAAACCGGGCGAATACACAATCATCGCGAGTCGCGGGGTTTCAATTTCCGATGAATTCACTCCCATCAATCATCCGTCCCATTCTGCACTCAATTCCCACGATGGGATGGATTGGGTTAACACCATTGATATTCCTGATGAAGACCGTGGCTTTGGCAGTGCCCATAATTTTTTTGATACGTTTCAAACTCACGCCGCTTTCCGTCAAATTACCAACCAGTTCAAATTGACCGTTTTGCCCGCCGACCAGGATCTGCTCTTGAAGCACGCACAAGAGTTGCTGGCTAAGCTGGATGGCATCGGAGCCAGGGATCTGGTTGCCAAGAAAGATGGGCCGCGGGCGTTGGATCTCAAAGCGGACTGGAATACGACGACGTCCGCTTGGATGCTTGGTGCTGACAACATGGATTTACGGTGGGCTGTGCGGGAACTTTCGGAAATTGGCGACCGGCGGATTATTCCAGACCTAAAAAAACACCTGGCCGACTCCAGCATGAAGGTGCGCTTCGCTTGTGTGAAAATCCTTTCCGCTTTGGGCGAGCCTTTGCGCGCCGAATGGATCGTGCCCATTATCCGATCAAGGCAATGGACTGAATGCGGCGGGTTCTACGATCCGGAAACCTTCGTGGCCGAGCATGGGGGCGCAAATGCGGCTGGCATCCTGATCGAATGCATGAATATGACTGACCCATCGGGCGGGAGCTTGTGGAATTATCGGCTCCTGAATACTATAAAACGCATAAGCCCGGCCATCCCGGAATTGAACTGCCCCTACAATCACGATGAGAAACGTGAGGGGACATCGCAAGAAATCCGGGAAAATGTCCAAACGTTAAATCAGCTCAAAGATTGGCTACAGGCACATCCGGTTGATCAGTAAACATCGTTCTGGCGGTTAAGTCATTTCCCAATAGCCGGGGAATTGAATCAACCGCGGTTGAACGCGGACGGAAAACGCAGAATGATTTACACATGACTTACAATCGTTTTACAATTTCTTGACAATTGCCAGTGTTAATTAATTAACCTCACAGATATTGTGAAACCAACCATGAACACACAATTGCCCTTGACGCGCGTGGCGTTAAAAATGTTTCTGTTGTTTCTGTGCGTAGCGGTGATTCCGGTTGCCACGATGAGAGCGGCACCGGACATAAACTTGGCGCAACCGGCCACCAATGGCATCGCCGAAACAAATGCATCAGAGCTTCCTCCGCTCCAACGTAAAGTGTCATTGAAGGCACAAAAGATGCCGCTCAAAGACGCGCTGGCCGAAATGTGCCGGCAGGCAAACATCGGACTGGACTTCGACACGGACGGATTGAAACTGTCCGGAGTATCCGCTGACATGCCAGTCACGATGGAGTGCAAGGACGAACCGCTGCAATGGGCATTCGCTAAAATCATCCGGTTGCTGGAGCGTCAGGGCATCTTCTCTGATATCTATCAGGAAATACGAGGCGGGAAATTTTTTGTGAGCAGTATTCGCAGTCTGAACGCTCGACAAGCACTGGCTCAACCGGATTGGCTAAAAGGTTATGGTTCTGTCGGGAATTTCGACGCCGATACTAACGCTCTTTCCGTCTATGTGGGCGCGAAGGCTGATGACGATTTTCTGGCAAAGCTCGAGGCGCTGCCCAAGCTAAAGGAACTGGACATCGAGGCGACAAAATTCATCACACCTGAAGGCTTGGCGCACCTGGGGGAACTGCCCGCGCTGGAAAAACTGAACCTGTATATGGTGAATGAGGGCGATGCCGGGCTGGGCGACGCGGCGCTGAAGGCTGTGTCCAAAATCCGCACGCTCTGTGACTTGAGTGTTAAGGAAAGCGGCGTCACGGACGACGGCATGCAGGCACTGAAAGGAATGACACAACTCACTGCGTTGTCGCTCTCTGGAAACCGTATCACGGACGCCGGCGTGAAATATCTCGCCGGATTGACCAATCTCCAGCAACTCGACTTGAGTCAGACGGCGTGGGTTCAATCTCACATGCAGATCGCCGATGACGGCTTGAAGAGTCTGTCCAACCTGACAGCGCTTCGGGACCTTTCGATTGGTGGTTTGGCAACCGTCACCGACGCGGGCTTGAAGCATTTGTCACACTTGACAGAGTTGCGGAATTTCTCATTCGCCGGTTCGGCAGTGACAACCAAAAACCTACCATTTCCTCACCTTCAATCGCTGGAATTAAGCGGGAATCAAGTGACCGATGCTACGTTGGACGAAATCACTCAATATCACGACCTGCTGAATTTGACACTCCGATGGACGAGAATATTGGATGCCGGCATGGAGCGCGTCGCCAGCTTGAAGGAACTGCGCCGACTAACTTTGACCAGTGAAATCATTACCGACGCAGGAATGGCCCAGCTTCGAGCCTTGCCAAAGCTGGAACACCTGGAACTGCACGCCACGCAGGTGGGCGATGACTCGCTCCGCAGCCTGGCCGAGATCAAGTCCTTAACCCGGATAGACCTTTTTGGAAGCGGCCAGTCGGGGGTGAATTATGGGCAGCTATTCACGATGGATGGTTTGTTGCAATTGAAGAATCTTCCCAACTTGCGGGAGCTTTGGATCAACAATCTTGAGCTGCCGGAGGGTTATCTCGGTCTGCGCGAACTCAAACAATTGAGGAGCTTGACCCTGTTCTTCTGCAATGTCAAAGATGCCGAGGAGGAATTGTTGAAAGCCGCCATGCCCGACACTTCTGTTTCAGCGACGAGTGGGAATATCAAAATATTTCCGGCTGCCAAAACAAATGAGCCGGTCCCCTTGCCGGACATCTCGTTCCGTGTCACCGGCCGCGCGGTGGATGACGTTACGGGCCGCCGCTTAAAGACTGCACGCTGGAGTTCGGCACGGAAAATCCCGACAAGCTCGGAGAGGTGATTTGGGGTGAATCGCTTCCCGGCGACCGGATGGAAGTTGCCGGGAGCGACCCTCACGACAAGAGCTGGTTCTGGGGCGAAAGCTTCAGGGCGGGGAAAGTCTGGACGCGGCTGCTTGCCGGTGGCTACCAGCCAACATTGGTGACACCCGATTCGATTGTGGCGCCGCTGCGCCTTACGAATCTGGTGGTGCGACTGAAACACGGCGGTGATTACCATGGTGTTGTCCTCGATTACCAGGGTCATCCGGTGCCGGGCATCCAGGTGTATCTGGCCGACAAATCAAACTTCTATCTGCAAAACGGCGTCGAGAATTCTTTTCCTCCAAATAAGAAAATCATCTCGACAGATACTTCCGGACGTTTTTCTCTGCCCGGTGGCAATGGAACCAGGCAAAAAATTGTCATCGCCACGGCGGACGGACATTTGTTCCAGGTTGTTCCCGACGCGGATTCAAGCCGGAGCCTCACGGTGAAGCTGCCGCAACCGGCGACGCTCACCATACGCTATGATATTCCCGACGACATTCCGAAGGCGGAATTTGTCCTCAATTTTCGTCCCCAGAAACTTGATTCGGCACTGTGGAAAGACACCTCCTTTGGCCTTGAGCCCGTCGCACAGAACGGCGGTGAAGTCACTTTGACAAACTTGTCTCCCGGCGCATACGAATTGGCACGGAGAAAATGGCCAAATGTCGGGAAAGGCAGCCGTTTTGGTTTTTTGGGCAATACCAATCTGGTTTTGAACCCCGGCGAGACAAAGCGGGTGGAGATCATTCGTCCAGTCGGCCAAAATCTTCGCGGCCAGATAACCGGCATCGCTGAAGCGAAGGCGTTCGGTGCATACATTTACATTTTTTCGGATCACGGCACCAACGTCACGGCTGACTGGTGGCAGCATCAGCAACCGAATGACACGATTGACATGCTTGCGTGCGGTGCGGATGGCCAGTTCCAAACCGCGCGAATTCCGCCAGGCAACTACAATCTCGTGGCCATGGCATTCACTGAACCCAGAGTGTATTCCCACAATATGGATCCGGAATACTTTGGTGTCGCAAAAGTGACTGTAACTGCCGACACACCAACGCCGCCAATCAAAATCACACTCATTCCTTGCACTGAAGCGAACCGAATGGCCAGCAAGTAGCCCGGCGCGGAAGGCACAAGTCCTGCAACTGCCGTTGCACCCGCGGTGAAGCTGACGACTTCTGCGAATGCGTCTTGCAGCGGACGGGAACGGTCACATTACATTTTATCGGTGTTCATCCGCGTCCATCCGTGGTTAAATTCCGCCATGAAGAAACTCATTGCGATTCTCGCCTTTGTTGGACTGGCGTTGCGTGCGTTTTGCGCCGACGCGGATTACAAGCAGGTTCTCATCTCCGCCAACGCCGGGTCGGTGCGCGTCCGGTTGCCGCTCACCGACGTGACGGGCAAGGTGCGCGTGAAAGAAATGTCACCGGATGGCTTCGGCATTCCTGTCTCCCCGAGCAAAGCGGCTCTGGGTGAAAAGCATTATCTCGAATGGCAGATTGGCTACGACATCCCGAACACGAACAGCCAGAGTGTCGTTCCACAAATCAAATTCACGCGCACCGGCGAGACGAAATACGGCCACGAGCTGGCCAAAATCATTTTCGAGAGCGTCTGGCTCGGTTTGCTTTCGACGAACGACCTGATTCGGGAAGTTGACGCCTTGAAGAAAATCCAGCCGTCTGAATTTGAGGAAAACCGGACGGTGCAGGTCGAGGTTTCAACCAACGCCGATGCCGGGGGATTTCAAAGCGCTATTCAGCGTTTGCCGCAGTTCACCAAGACCACGCCGCACGGCTCGGTCCAAATCCAGCTCAAACAAAAACAACGCGCCGTCGGCTATCAGGCGATGGTGTATGTCTGCCTGCCGATGAGTCAGGTGCTGGACATGAGCGGGAATCCGCGCAAACCCGGTCCGGCCAAGTCAAAGGAGACGGTTTATTACGATTTCAACCAGAACAACGCCGCGTTCATCCTCGACATCATTCACGCCTTCGGCATCGCGTCGCAGCAACACAACGAGGACATCCGGCAGATTCTGGGAATGATTTTGAAAAATCAACGCGGCTGATCGCATTCTGAAGAATAGCTTGCTTTTTTGCCGCCTGCTGGAAACACTATCGTTGCATTATGCAAGCGCAAGACACAACAACACTATATCTTCTCAAACTGTGGCCGTGGATTGAAACCAACAGGAACCGGCTCATCGGCGGCGCGGCAATCATCGCCGTCGCCATATTTGTCTTTTCGTTTTTTTCATACCAGCACGAGCTAAAGGAAAATGCTGCCGGGGATGCGCTGACGCAACTGTCTGTCACCGCGGGCGGCCCGACGGCGGAAGCGTGCCTGAAGATCGCCAATGATTTTCCCGGCACGGTTGCGGGGCAACGCGCGATGCTGCAAGGCGCGGCAGCGCTGTATGAAGCCGGCAAATTCTCCGACGCGCAGGCGCAATTCCAAAAATTTCTGGACGCGCATCCGGGCAATGAACTGGCGGCCCAGGCCGCGCTGGGAGTCGCGGCAAGCCTGGATGCGGCTGGAAAGCCCGATGCCACCAAGTATCAAGCGGTTATCAACACGTCCATGGATCCGGCGATCGTCAGCGCCGCGAAGTTCGCGCTGGGCCGGATCGCGGAGGGCCAGGGCAAGCTCACCGAGGCGCTCGGGCTTTTCCAAGAGGCAGCCGGCGCAAATCCCGGCAGCTCGCTCGGTTATGAGGCCGGGATGCACGTGATAGCCTTGAGAAACAAAATCCCGGCAGCCACCCCGGCGCCCGCACCCGCGCCGGCACCGGCGGCGACGACACCCGCCAAATCAGGCAACTGACAATGAAGTTGAGCATCATCGGAACGGGCTACGTCGGCCTCGTCACCGGAACGTGTTTTGCCGAAGTCGGCCATCACGTTGTTTGCGTGGACAACGACGCAGCCAAGGTGAAGCTGCTTCAATCCGGCGGCATCCCCATTTACGAACCGGGACTCGAAGAGCTTGTCAAAAAAAATATCGCCGCCGGACGCCTTGAATTCACGAGCAGCACCGCCGAAGGCGTCCAAAAATCCGGGGTCATTTTCATCGCTGTGCCCACGCCGCCACAGGCCGACGGCTCGGTGGATTTGAGCTTCATCGAGAAGGTCGCCCGCGACATCGCCGCCGCCATGACCGAATACAAAATCATCGTGGACAAAAGCACGGTGCCCGTCAAAACCGGCGACAAGGTGGCAGAAACCATCAAACGCTATTGTCCGGCGAAGGTGGACTTCGATGTCGTCAGCAACCCCGAATTTTTGCGCGAAGGTTTTGCCGTGGGCGACCTGATGGAACCCGACCGGGTCGTCATTGGTGTCCGCTCGCAGAGGCCCGTCGCCGCGATGCAGGAGCTTTTCGCGCCGTTCAAGGCGCCGGTCGTCGTCACCGACATCGCCTCCGCCGAACTCATCAAGCACGCCTCCAATTCGTTCCTCGCGCTGAAAATTTCCTACATCAACGCGATCGCCGTTTTGTGCGAGGCGTCGGGCGCGAACGTGCAGGAGGTCGCCGCGGGCATGGGATTGGATGAGCGGATTGGCCGCCGTTTTCTTAACGCCGGCATCGGCTTCGGCGGCAGTTGTTTTCCGAAGGACTTGAGCGCGTTCGTGAAAATCGCCGAGCAAATCGGCTATGACTTCCGGCTGCTCAAGGAGGTCCAGCAGATCAACGCCGCGCAGATGGAACGCTTCATCAAGAAAATCACCGACACGCTCTGGGTGTTGAAGGACAAGAAAATCGGCGTGTTGGGCCTCGCCTTCAAGCAGAACACCGACGACGTGCGGATGTCGCCGGCCATCGAGCTTTGCCTCCGCCTGCAAAAGGAAGGCGCGACGTTGCGCGTCCACGACCCGAAGGGCATGGAGAAGGCGCAGGCCATCCTGAAAGACGTGGTCTACGTGGACGACATGAACGCCGTGGCGGAAGGCTGCGACGCGCTGGTCGTCGCGACGGAATGGGACGAATTCAAGAAACTGGATCTCGAACGCGCCAAGAAATCTCTGACGCACCCGATTTTGTTCGACGGGCGCAATCTTTTCGATCCGCGGGAAATGGAAAAGCTCGGCTGGATTTACAAGAGCGTCGGACGCTGAATGACGAATGACGAAATGAGCGTCGAAGTCGCATTCGTCACTGAAGTAGCCGCCGCGCTGATTTTCAGAGACGGCAAAATTTTAATCGCCCGGCGCCACGCTAAATCCCACCTCGGCGGACTTTGGGAATTTCCCGGCGGCAAGCGCGAGGCCGGCGAAACGTTTGAGCAATGTCTCGTCCGTGAAATCCGCGAGGAGCTCGGCGTGGCCATTTCCGTCTGCGAGCTGTTTGAAGACATTGAGCACGCTTATCCGGAGAAAACCGTCCGGCTGAAATTCTTCCTCTGCAAAATGGCTGGCGGGGAGCCGCAGGCGCTCGGGTGCGCGGCGTTCAGATGGATTGAAAAATCAGAACTGCCGGATTACCCATTTCCCGCCGCCGACGCGCGATTGTTGGAGAAATTGCGGGCCTACAGCTTCCCGTAGACTTCCTCGATGACCCGCTTGAAGTTGTTTTCGCCCGGCTTGACGATGGCAAATTCCCGCTTGGCATTGTCCACCGAGTCGCTCGCGTGTGCGGCGTTGACGGTGATGTTCGAGCCGAATTCGCGGCGGATGGAGCCGGGCGGCGCCTTGGACGGATCGGTCGGGCCGAGCACGTCGCGGATTTTGCGGACGGCGTTCACACCCTCATAGACCAGCGCGATGCACTTTTGCGTGCCGGATTTTTGGCGATCCGCCGCCGTCTTGCATTCGGACAGCGTGTAGCCGGTCATGAACCGCATGATGTTCTCAAATTGATGGTCGCCCTGAAGCGGACCGAGGATTTCGCCGAGCACCTTCTGCTCCTTCGCGGGGATTGTGAAGCCCAGCTCCTTTTCGAGCAATAACTTGGCGCGCTCGCCGATGCCGTCCTTGAGCTTGGTCCGCAACACTTCGCGGACGGGTCCATAAAATTCCAGCGCCTGCGCCAGGCTCATGTGAAACACCTTGGCGCCGACAATGTAAAGCCCCGTGCGCGAGAAGAAATCAATCACATTGCCCGGACATGTCCGGTGGGGAATTTGAAATTGTCCGGCTTGATGAGCACCAGCGTGCGCTCGCCCGTCTGACCGGGCGGATAGCTGATGGCGTTCTCCACGATACCGCCGTCAGAATCGGAATATTGCGCCCACAACTTCAGCTTCGCCTCCGCCTCCTTCTCGTTGGGCGCAGCCATCACCGCCGGCTCGAAATACCGCACCGTCTTCCCGTCGTCGTCCATGATCAGATCGCTGTAGGTGTCGCGGATGGTTTCGCCGCTGCGGCGGCTGGAACTTAAAGTGCCGACGACTTCGCGCACCTTGCGCACCGCGTCTTCGCCACGAAAAAGCATCACCATCACGCGCCGGGGGCGTCCGGTTTTGGGATCCGGCGCAAAATTGTGGAGGACGTATTCGCGGAGCAGTTCCTGGATTCTCCGTTCCTGCGGGTCCCTGGCCGACACGACCAGATCGGAGTATTTTTTTGCCAGATCGGCGCCGGGCGCAAACATCCGCATCGCGGCAGGTTCCAGACCGGTGCGTGAAATGAGCCGGCTCAAAATCCCGCCGGTGCGCGACTTGTAAAGCGAATAGGGAGTGACGATGACGTAGGCAAGCTGGTGCGGCATAATCAGCTCGTGGCCGGAGGTGTCGTTGAGGAGGTGTCCGCCTTTGCTTCAGTTTTGCGAGGTTCGGCGGCGGGCGCGGCCTTGCCACCCAGAATCTTGAACATCACCGTGCCGCAGGTCGGGCATTTGCCCTTGATCGCCTTGCGTCCGTTTTTCATTGTTTCCTCGACGCCATCCGCGATTTCCTTCTTGGCCTTGCATTTGACGCAATATCCTTCAGGCATAAAAACTTTTGCTGTCCGGGCTTCATGCCCGAATGGCAACAATAGGTTATCGAAGCCACCTTTGAAGCGCAACCCGGAAATGGCAGGCGTTTAATACGTTTAAATCCAATTGGTTGCGAATGGTTGGGTGCATCGAATCAGGGGTCAGATTTTGCAGGCCGCATTTGTCGTGGGGTGGGGGATTCAGCTCGATGGAACCGGGAGATTTCGCGGGGTGCAGTTTGGGTGGGACGGCGCGTCGCCATCCCAATATTGACCACCGACGGGACCATGCGTCCGATTTGGATTTGTTTTGGCGTTCTGCTTTGTTATTAAAGCCGTGTGAACAACAAATTCCGGCTGGGCGTTCTCGGGTCCGGCAAAGGCTCGAACTTCGCCGCGATTGCCGACGCCATAACGGCGGGCAAGATTCCTGCGGAAACCGCGATTGTCTTGAGCGACGCGGAGAACGCAGGCATTTTGTCGCACGCGCGGGGACGGAACATTCCGGAGCGGTTCATACCACCGGGGAAATTTCGCACCAAGTTGGACGAGGAATCCGAGCGCAGTTACATCGCCGCGTTGCAGGCGGCAAACGTGGATATGGTCGTGCTCGCCGGTTTCATGCGTGTCTTGAAAGGCGATTTTCTGCGCGCATTCGAGGGCCGCATCGTTAATATCCATCCCTCGCTGCTGCCGTCGTTTCCCGGATTGGAAGCGTGGAAGCAGGCGCTCGATCATGGCGTGAAGGTGACCGGCTGCACGGTGCATTTTGTGGATGCGGGCGTGGACGCCGGGCCAATCATCGGCCAGCAAACCGTGCCGGTTCTGGATAACGACACACCGGAAAGCCTGCACGCGCGAATTCACGCGACCGAGCACGAACTTTATCCCAAATGCGTAGCTGCGATAGCGCGTGGGGAGATTTCGATCATTGGCCGGCGGCTGATTTGGAAATCATAATTGTCCACGTTCTCCTCCTCATCCTCGAATTTGAACTGCATTCGTGAGAACAAGAACGAGGACGAGGGGGATTCAAAACCAGCAGAAGAGTGTGGCTTTTCCGTGACGGACTTGGCAGATTAACCCGGTCAGATGAGTAAAAAGCTTAAATTTGGCCTGCCGAAGGGCAGCTTGCAGGAAGCCACCATCCAAAAAATGGCCAAGGCCGGCTACAACATTTCCATCAGCAGCCGCTCCTATGTGCCTTACGTGGACGATGACGAAATGGAGATCCGGCTCATCCGCGCGCAGGAAATCAGCCGCTACGTCGAGCACGGCTACCTGGATTGCGGCATCACGGGCTACGACTGGATTGTCGAAAACGGCTCGAATGTCCACGAGGTCGGCGAGTTTCTTTTCAGCAAGGCGACACGCCAGCCCGCGCGCTGGGTCTTGTGTGTGCCGGAAAATTCCAAAATCAAATCGGTGAAGGATTTGAAGGGCAAACGCATCGCCACCGAAGTCGTCAACCTCACGAAGAAGTATCTCAAGAAAAACGGCGTGAAGGCGGACGTGGAATTTTCGTGGGGCGCGACGGAAGTGAAGGCGCACGAGCTGGTGGACGCGATTGTGGAATTGACCGAAACCGGCTCGTCACTGCGCGCCAACAAGTTGCGCATCGTGGACACGCTGCTGGCCTCGACTCCGCGGCTGATCGCAAACCAGACGGCATGGAAGGACTCCTGGAAACGCCAGAAGATCGAGACGTTGTCGCTGTTGCTCAAGGGCGCGCTGGAGGCCGAGGCGAAAGTCGGGCTGAAGATGAACATCGCCGAAAAGAACTTGAACTCGCTGCTGACCAGCCTGCCCGCGCTGCGGAACCCGACGATCTCCGGTTTGAGCCTGAAAGGATGGGTCGCCGTCGAGACGATCATAGACGAGCACATCGTGCGCGAGATCATTCCAAAGCTGAAAGCCGCCGGCGCGGAAGGCATCATCGAATACCCGCTCAACAAGGTGGTGTATTGAATTAATGATTTACGATGTGTGATGGATGATTTACTCTTCAACAAATCTCCGGCGAGTCAAATCGTTGGAACAAATCGCAGACCGTAAATTGTAAATAATAAATCCGATATGGGTTCACTGAAAAAACGCCGCAAGGCGAAAATCAACAAGCACAAACGGCGCAAGAAGCTGCGTTTGCATCGTCACAAGAAGCGGACCTGGCAGCAGTAATCCGCGGTGTGATACTATCGCCATTCGCGGGCGGCGGCGTCGGGCCACCGCCGCGGATGGCTTTGTTTTGCCGCGCCGACATTTCTCATGAGAAACCGCTTCGCCAGACACTACACGCGCGACGAGGCGCGCGCGCTGCTGCCGCAAATCCGCCTGTGGCTGGAGCGGCTGAACGGCCTGCGCCGCGACCTGGAGCGTTTCGACAAACGCTTGACCGGCCTGGTGGAGCAGGGGAATGACATCGGCGGCGAGACGGTCAATCACTGGATCCGCGCGCTGGCCGGCATGCAGGAGGTGCTCGTCGAATTCCAGCAGCGCGAAATCTTCATCAAGGACATAGAGCGCGGGCTGATTGATTTTCCCGCCATCATCGGCGACCGGGAGGTTTTCCTATGCTGGGAACTGGACGATGAAGACATTGAATTTTGGCACGACCTCGAAACCGGCTTTGGAGGGCGCGAGCGGCTTTGATAATTTCAGGCGGCCGGCCATCGGGGAGGGGAATATCCGCTGACAAGTTTGCCGCCTTTCGCCACTGTCCGTCGCCATTCTGCATTGACAAGGGCGCACGGTTGGAAAGATTTTGTGGCCATGTGCGCCCGTTACACACTCACGCTGGACCAGGCCAGACTTGTCATGGCTGGCGTCGTTCATATCTTCGCTTTTGTCCCGCGCTACAACATTGGCCCCGCCCAGCGCACGCCCGTCATCCTCAAGACCCTGAAAGGTGTCGAATGCGAAAACTTCACTTGGGGCTATAAATCCCAATGGTCAAACATCCTGCACATCAACGCGCAGGCCGAGCGCATTCGCCAGACCCGCGAGTTCCAGAAACTCATGAACCAGCGCTGCCTTGTGCCGATGGACGGCTTTTACGAATGGAAATCTGACAAATCCCCGGTCCGCTTTACCCGGCCCAAACACGGCGTGTTTTATGTGGCCGGCCTCTGGCATGAGAACGATCCGCGCCAGAATGAAAATTCCCTTAGCGCCTCGACCGTGGAGAGAGACAAAGGCGGGTTGTCGAATCCAATGAGTTTCGTCCTGCTGACGACGGCGGCCAATGCCAGCGTCAAACCCATACATGACCGGATGCCCCTGATTCTGCGCGAGGAACGTCCTTGAGCAATGGCTCGAAAACGCAGATTTCAACTTCCAGATTTCAGATTTGCTGGATAATTCGGCCTTGTCCCATTATCCGGTAAGCCGCGAAGTGAACAACGTCCGCAACGAACACGCCGGCCTGGTTGCGCAGCACGCAACGGAGCGTGAACTGTTTTGAGCTAAGGAAGCGCTGATTTAATCAGCCCTCGGGAAATTCATCCCGGTTTCGACCGTCGAAATCACATTCCCTCGAAATCAAAATCGCTCCTGCGCCATTCTAGAAATCTAAAGTTCAGGCAAAATTGCCAACCCCGATTTAATCAGCGCTTCCCTAAAGCGTCGCAATTGGTGCAGCACCCAATTACGGCGCCTCGTCATGCGGAAAACCCGCCAAATTTGCCCAATGGATGCAGGATGGAAGAACTCGGCGGATTATAATATAACATAATTAAATATAACAAACATTGTATAGCTATAATTATAGAGGGTAAATTATGGCTTTTCTTTGGAATCCATTAAATTTGCGGGCGATTTTGCGAACGAACGCTCGCGGCATGATTTTGACCAGGAAGACGACAAATTTGCCTTGCAATCCCGGAACGGCTACGACGCGGCCCTGCCGAAAAGCCCGATGTCCGGCGTCGTGCGGCATCTTCGGCAGTCATGCGGGTCACGCGGACCAGTTTTACGTTTTTGCTGCCGGCTACATTGCCAAAGTTCGTCGCGGTTGGCCCCGGACAAAGCGCTGACACTTTCAAGCCGATCCATCGAGTTCCCCGGCCAGCGCTTCGGTGAAGGAAAGGACAAACGCCTTGGTGGCGTAATAAACAGCCATGCCGGGTCCGGGGACAAAACCCGCGACCGATGCGACGTTCAGGATTCCGCCGCGCCGCCGCTCAATCATGCCCGGCAAAAACAATCCGGTCAGCGCCGTGAGCGCGGTGACATTGACCTGGAGCATTTCGAGCTGCCGCTCCAAAGGCAGTTCGTCGAATGGCCCGATGGCGCCGAATCCGGCATTATTGACCAGAACATCCACTGAAATATTCCGCTCGGACAGTTCGTGAAAAATCCGCTTCGAGGTTTCAGTTTGCGAAAGGTCGCCGGGCAAAACGATCGTCTCGATGTGATGATCGCGCCTCAAATCGCCGGCGAGTGTTTCCAGGGCGTCCCGGTTGCGCGCGACGAGAATCAAGCGGCAGCCATCCGCCGCAAAACATTTTGCCAGTTCCAACCCAATGCCCGACGACGCCCCGGTGATCAAAACCGTTTCGGAGAATTTGCCGCACTCATTCTGCGCTGACGGATTGACCGATTCCAAACCGCTTGGTCAACGGCCAATACACGAAGAATGATTTGCCGATGACGCTGGATGCCGGGAAATCGCCCCAATAGCGCGAGTCCAGACTGTTCATCGTATTGTCGCCCATCACAAAAAAACGATTCGGTCTGAATCTGAAACTCCACGCCCGGCTCCAATTGCTGAATCATCGCGTGGCCGATAATAATGATTTGGCTGATACTGAAGCGTTTTCGCCCCCTTCGCCGCGCCGGAAAAGGAATAGAGGTTTTCAAAGCGCGGCGTGGAAGCCGACAGCGGCTGTCCATTCACCACGAGGTGCCCGACTGGAACGGCTTGCCCGCCAAACATCGGAACCCCGGTGACCAGATAATCCTGCTTCAGCGAAATGTTTTCACCGCCAAGTCCAACCAGCCGCTTGATGTAAAATTCATTGGTCGGGAATATTCCGATAAGGCTGTTGTGCCGCATGGCTTCCGGAATTCCCGCGGTCTCAAACACGACGATTTCTCCCCGCTCCGGCTTGCGGAAATTGTAGGTCAGCCGGTCCACGAACAAATGGTCGCCGGCGCTCGAATTTGATTTTGATGACATCGTCGCCTTTGTGAAAAACCCTTTCCATAAACGCGACCGTGCATCACACGCCGGCGCGCTGCTCGCAACGGTTGCTCGCCGGGATCCGGCGGAAACCAGATTGTTTGCGGCCTGCCGCCAATCGAAATCGTTTGTTCGAAGTTGAAAATCAGAAATAGCGAAACGGGCATGCCGCATTTGCACTGTGCCGCTGCTTTCGGCAACGACGTGGAGGTAGGAATTCCCCTCGAACCATTCCTTCACCCGCTGCCAGCCGGTCGGGATTTGCAGCGCGTCGCGCAAGCCGGGCTTGTTCCCTGATTTGGGCCGCGACGATTGACCGTCTCGCCGAATAATATAATCGTGCTGCGGCTGAAATCGGGCACGGAAGTCACGCCATAAAGCGTCGGTTGCATCGAGCCGGTGGGAATCTTGAACGGTTGCAGGAAAAACGTGCGGATGCCCATCGCCACCGCCAGCGCCACGAGGAGCACCTCGACATTTTCGCGCCAGGCGGGATGCGGATGCGGTTTGATCCATTTGACGGCCACCTGCTCCAAGACCTCCATCTGCATCCGCAAATCCTGTTTCTTTGCCCCGGTGCTGATGGCGGTTTGCATGTCACGAATCGCCCCGTTGACAATTTGAACCGCCGCCGGCGCCATCAAATCGCGCTGCGCGTTGAGCAGCCGTTGAACGTGCTTGCGCAACGCGCACGCTTCCCGAAGCGTTTCTGGAAAACAGCCAGCGTAAAATCATAAACCATTGCATCTTGGACACTCATCACACGAATTTTCACAAAATTAGTTTGAGGCAAGATACCCGTAATTGCGGCGAATGAAAGAAAATTCCCTGCCGGGCCGCAGTTTTCGGGGTTGGGTTGATTTGTCTATTCGCAACTTCCCGGCGGAGGCTGGTCCCCTGCCCTGCCCTGTTGAGTGATTGGCCGCCATTCAAGTATCCCTCTCCAAATTTTCTTTTCTTCAAGCGTTTTCCGGCTATCATTTCTTTCCCTTCGGGGAGGGTTGCCATGTCGGCGACTCTGATAATTTGGGATGGCGACACGCCGTCCTTCCCAATGATTTTGTAAATGGACGCGGCACACATAAGAAATTTCAGCATCATTGCCCATATTGACCACGGCAAGACGACGCTGTCGGACCGGCTCCTCCATCGCACGGGCACCATTGCCACGCGCGACATGGAGGCGCAATTGCTCGATTCGATGGATCTGGAGCGCGAACGCGGCATCACCATCAAGGCGCATCCGGTCACGATGCGTTACACGGCGCGCAACGGCGAGACCTACGAGTTGAACCTGATTGACACGCCCGGCCACGTGGATTTCGCCTACGAAGTGTCGCGCAGCTTGAGCGCGTGCGAAGGCGCGTTGCTCATCGTGGATGCGGCGCAGGGCGTGGAGGCGCAGACGGTCGCCAACATGCACCTGGCGCTGAAGCAAAATCTGGAAATCATCCCGGTCATCAACAAGATTGACCTGCCGCACGCGAACGTGGCGCAGACGAAGCAGCAGATTGAGGATATTTTGACGATTGATTCGGCGCTGGCGATTTCCGCCAGCGCGAAGGAGGGCATCGGCATCGAGGAAATTCTGGAGGCGATCGTCGAGCGCATTCCCCCGCCGAAACCGACGGGCGCGCCGAGTTTGCAGGCGCTGGCGTTTGACTCGCTGTTCGACACCTACAAAGGCGTCATCACGCACGTCCGCGTGTTCAACGGCGAATTGAAGCCGGGCATGCAGGTGAAGCTGCTGCACTCCGGCAAGAACGTCGAGATCAAGGAAGTCGGCAGCTTCAATCCCAAGCCCTACGTGCGCGAAAAATTGGAAGTGGGCGAGACGGGTTATTTCACGGCCAACATCAAATCGCCGGGAGAGGTGAAGATGGGCGACACCATCACCGACGCGCGGAATCCGTCGGGCGTCCTGCCGGGCTTCAAGGAAATTCATCCGATGGTGTTCAGCGGCATTTACCCGATCAACACGGCGGACTACGAGCATTTGAAATCGGCGATGGCGAAGCTCAAGTTGAACGACTCGGCGTTTGCGTATTCAGCCGAAACGAGCGTGGCGCTGGGATTCGGATTCCGCTGCGGCTTTCTGGGCCTGCTGCACATGGAAATCGTGCAGGAGCGGCTGCGCCGCGAATACAACATGGACATCATCGCGACGTATCCGAGCGTGATTTATCACGTCACGCTCACGGACGGCACGCGCAAGGACGTGGACAACCCGGCGTTTCTGCCGGACGTGACCTACATCGAAAAAATCGAGGAGCCGATGGTGAAGGCGTTCGTGATTTGCCCGAATGAAAACATCGGCGACATGATGGCGTTGATTTCCGAAAAGCGCGGAACGGTGGACCACACGGAAACGCTCGACACGAAGCGCGTGATGCTGACGGGATTGATTCCGCTGAACGAAATCCTGATTGATTTCCATGACCGCATCAAAAGCATGACGCGCGGCTACGGTTCGATGGATTACGAGCCGGCGGGTTACCAGGCCAGCGACATGGTGAAGCTGGACATGCTGGTGAACAGCGAGCCGATGGACGCGTTTTCATGCATCGTCCACCGCATCAAGGCGGAGGGCCGGGGACGGGCGCTGGCGGAAAAACTCAAGGAAGTCATCCCCCGCCAGCAATTCCAGGTGAAAATCCAGGCGGCCATCGGCGGCAAGATTGTCGCGTCCGAGCACGTGAGCGCGTTCCGCAAGGACGTGACGGCGAAATGTTACGGCGGCGACGTGTCGCGCAAACGCAAATTGCTGGAGAAGCAAAAGGAAGGCAAAAAGCGGATGAAATCCATCGGCAACGTGAACATCCCGCAGGAAGCGTTCATTGAAGTGCTCAAAGCCTAAGCGGGCGTTAATTGCTTGTCGCGCCGGAGCCTTGGCGAAGGCGGAATGTGCTGAAAGCGTGAATTGACGTTGTTGCTGACGTTTCCTAATCTCCGCTCATGGCAAAGAAATTGGCAGTCATCGGAGGGACGAGTTCCGCAAGTCCCCAAACTTTGAACATTCTCCTCGGGTTGGTCATGCTGTGCGGAACGGCTTTAGGCGCCGACGACTTGACCGCCCTCGCCAGCGGCACTTCGCTGGCCGAAGATAAACCGCCTTGTGTCAAAGTAACTCGTTATGTGCCGGTGGGTGATGGCACCAATGTTTTGAAATCGACATTGGTATTTTTCGGAACCACCACTACCAATGCGGACAACAAGGAAGTCGATCGTATCAATCTGCCGGTCGGTTTGGGAAATGGGTTGTTGCCGACTTCGACTCTCGAGGTTCCGGCCGGCGCAAATATCATTCTGTCACAGCCAGCCGATGCCCGGCAGCTTGGGCCAGCCACACTTTCTTCTTTTGTGCAAATTAAAGCTTCGGCAATGATGCCGGGCTTAGAATCACCCAATGTCCGGCCCCAAATTACTCTTCAAAGCCCGCATCAGGGGATTGTCACCCAACCTCTCCTTCAAATTCATGGGTTCACCGACAAAACCCTTCGAGGTGTCACTTATGATATTCTGAACGACGTGAGTCCGATGACAAATCAGCAAGGATGGGTTACCGATGTGTATTACGATGATAAACAAGGTCGCTTCACGACCAATTATTTTGATTGCAACGACATCAATCTGGCGCCGGGCACCAATGTTCTGGTCCTTCGCCTTCAATTCGCTTCCGGGGGATTGGCCACCCTGAATTTACCTTATGTATTGCGGCTGGACCTCAAAACCAATTCGCCAATGGTCCAGATTGATTGGCCCTTCGAAGACGAGCCTATTTGTGATGACCAAGTGACCATTCGCGGACAGGTGGACGATTGTTCGGACTTTGTGGCCGCCGAAGTGAATGTCAATGGCCGGACAAAAACAATTGAAGGCGTGGTTGAACGTGACGGACATTTCTGGCTGGAGAACATTCCGCTGGCCTCACCAACCAACGTGATCAAGATTATCGCGAAGGATGTGGTCGGCCATGTTTCAAGTTTCCCGATGACGATCCTAAAAAGCGATGACCGGTTGGTCATCCATCCTCCTCCACCCAGATCACTCTGGCAAATGCAGGTCACGGTGACCGGCACGGTGAACCCGCCGAATCGTGCGGTTCTGGGTCAATGGACGGAAGGCAGAAGTCGAGACAAACGGCAATTGGACCGTCCGGGGCCTGCCGATGGACGAGAAAGGTGTGGCCGTCTTCGATGCTTTGGTTGTGCCATTAGAACAAAGGCCGCCTGGCATGACGAACAGCAGCGAAACCACGTCTTCGGCCATCATTCCGCTGCCGGCGGTTTCCATCAACACAGTTTTAGCAACCAACCAAATGATTCTAAATGCCAGCCAACCGACCTATGGCACCTTCAAGGTTCATCTAACCGGAACGGCGGGCATAGGTTTTATTTTGCAGGACACGACCAATCTCATGGATTGGGTCTCCATCCTGACAAACGCCGATTTCAATGGCAGCTTTGATTATTACGATATAAACGTAGTAACTTATGGCTGCCGCTTTTTCCGCGTCGTCCCAATTCAGCAAGAGGCCAATCCCAAGTAATCGGCCTCTGCCAGTGAAAGCGCGAGTTGACGGCGTGGCGGACGTTTCCTAATCTCAAATCACGTTAGGGAAGCGTGATTGAGAGCTAATATGAAAACGACGCGTATTTTCCTGGGGCTGGTGATGCTGTGCGGAACGGCGTTCGGTTCCCCTGCCCCAATCATCACCACCACACCCACCAACGGCCCGACGACCATCACCGTTCACGCCCGCACGACTGACGGGAAGTTGCCGGTGGATGTAAGTTGCACAGTTGTTTCGGTTTCGCACACCTCACCCGTTGAGGCACACCTCCCCCCATCGTTCGTTGGCACGAACGGAGATTGGACGGCCACGAATGTCACGCCTTGGCGTTATGAAGTCTTTCTGCGAAGTCCAAACTATGCCGAGGAAAATCGGGAATTCGTTGTAAGAGCTGCAACCAACTATACGATCAACTTTGTATTGTCAAAAGGTGCCACGTTCAAAGGCCGTGTCCTTGATGATGCCACCGGCAAACCGATTGCCGAACAATTTCTCGAAGCCTGCCCCAGCACGCACGATCTGGTTGGAATTTCAACCGATGCGGAAGGCCGTTACAAATTTCCTCCTATCACTGGCGCTCTCAGGATCAACGTCGTAACAACAAAATATGTGCCACAGGAAATCAAACTCGATGAGGCAGAAGAGGGCAGCACGGTGACGGTTCCCGATATTCGGCTGAAACAAGGCGGCTGGATTTCGGGCCGCGTTGAACGTCCGGCGGGGATGAAGAGCAATTTATCATTTATAACAATGATAAAATTTGAGCTTCAAGGCCCGTTGCCGACCAACTCGGTGATTGACGTTGCGTTCATGAAAAGAGACGGCACGTTTCGCTCTGCTGAATTTGATCCACTGCCGCCCGGCACCTATACATTGCACGCCGCCTTGCCAGAGGGCCTTGGGCCACCTTATTCGGAAGTGAACGGCAGCGTCAGCAACATCACCGTGATTGCGGGTCAGGACACCACGAATGTTTTCATTCCGACCAAGTTGACCATTCGCACAAACAGCGCGGGCGGCAGGTGAATTTCGTTTGCAGGATTGCGCGATTCATCCTGCGGATTCCCGCCAACCGCAGTTCCGTCCCGAAGCAAAGGCAAACCGGAAATTTACGAAACCTTTACAATTCCATGACAATTGACACAATGCACGGAGTAACATCGTGACAGCAAATGCAATTTCATCGCACCAATCTTTGTGAGTTCATCGCGGTTGAAAGGTAACTTGAAAACCATCCGCATTCTCCACAGCCTGGTTGTGCTGTGCGCGGCAACGTTCACCAGCACGGCCCAAACCATCACCACCACACCCACCAACGGCCCGACGACGATTACCGTTCATGCCCGCACAACGGATGGGAAGTTGCCGGTGGATGTGGACTGCACCATAAGCCAGCCGATACCGTCGCAGCTAGCGCCATTGTACGCGTCCTTCACATCGAAGCCGCCACCGTTCGTTGGCGAGAGCGGAGACTGGACGGCCACGGATGTCCCGTCGGGTGATTACGGCATTGTTTTACGAAGCTCAAGCTACGCCGAGTCGAGCATCAGTGACCACTGGCACGTTGACGCGGGCACCAATTACTCCATTGACTTCGTGCTGTCGCGCGGCGCCACGTTCAAAGGCCGTGTTCTTGACGATGCCACCGGCAAACCAATTGAACGCTTCGTTCTTCTCGGCATGGACACGGTCAGTCACTATGTTCACACAGATTGTGAAGGCCGTTACCGATTGGCCCATATCGTTGGCGCCCTGAAAATCAGACCCATGACACTCACCAATTACGTGCCGCAGATGATCGAATTGGGCGCGGCAGCCGAGGACAGCACGGTGTCCGTTCCTGACATCCGGCTTCGACACGGCGGCTGGATTTCGGGCCGGATTGAACGCCCGGCCGGGGTGGAGAGCACTGCGCTTGCATGGTTGAAACCGGTGTTCCAAGGCCGTTTGCCGGCCAACACGTGGATTCTCGGCGCTGTTACCGGCGGAGCCGGCACGTTCCGCACGGAGCCGTTACCGTCCGGCACCTACACATTGAATGTCGAATGGCATAACCGGACCTCGGAAGGCGGGCTGCCGCAGGCGAACGGCAGCGTCATCGGCATCAAAGTAATCGCGGGCCGGGACACTACGAATGTTTTCATTCCAACCAAGATGACCATTCAAACAAACAGCACGAGCGGCAGGTAAATTCTGTGTTTGAGCGTTTCATGTAAATGCGTGGCGCCGGTCGCGCTGCGACCGGAATTGCCTCGCAGCGCGAGGCAACCCACCACCAAACCCGATGGTGGTCACCCGGCAAACTTCTCTGAATATGAGTGGCGCACCAGTGGGAATAGCGGAAGAAACCCCGCCTTGTGGCGAAGACCATTCATCCAAATATCAAAGCGGTCCAGGTCCTGACTCTGCCATCGCACCGCCATTCGCCCGTGTGCTGCGTTCCCGTTCAGCGGTAGCGTCACCGTCGCCGACCCGCCGGCATCCACGTATCCATACCCCTCGCAGGCGATCTCGCAAGCCATGTGATTGGTGATTCTTAGCACCTCGCACGTTCCGAATTGCGGAGAATTCGTCAGGCAAACAAAATGAACGGAGACCTCCTTGTTTGCGTCGGCTCTCAACACAGCCGACAGGGCAATACCTGCCGCTGGAATCAGGACGGCAACTAAAAGTGCCAATCGTTTGGCCTTCATGGCTGCTCAATTTCCTCGATTCGAACGCAAAGTCAACTGCCACCCTCCGCAGCGTTGCTACGCCCGTTCTCCGCAGTAGCCCTGCTACGGAGGATGGAGCGGACGGGCAGTGCGGTGTTATGCGTCGCAGAAATCATCAGCCACGAAGCTTGGTGGCAATTGAATTAAGATCCTCCCGCGAAGGCGAAGGTTTTCGAATACGCGCCGCCCACCATGAGGTGAGGTCCAGGGCATCTGCTGCGATGCGCGGCACTGGCCATGCTGCTGGTTTGCCGGAAGTGCGGGAATCGGGAAATCCTGCCCGTCCGGTAGCCTTTTGCCCATTTTCCGGGCTAATCTGCTCATTTTCAGTGGGTTGACCCCGTTTCTTGAGTTTTTGGAAATCATGTCCGAGCCTACGGAAGTCATTTCCGAGTCTATGGAAATCGTTTCCGAGCCTATGCAAGTCATTCCCGAACCTACGGACATCGTTTCCGAACCTACGTAAGCCGCGTCCGTAGGCTCGGAAGTCAGGTTCGAGCCTACGGAGGTCATTGTCGAACCTACGGAGGCCGGGTTCGAGCATACGGGAATCGCATCCATAGGCTCGAATGTCGTTTCCCAAGTCTCGGAATCGGAGTCCAAGGCTTGGGCGGCCGTTCGGCGGGGCGGGGCTGCTAAAAACAGTAAATGTATTCACGCGCCCCGACTGTTCAACTATAAACATAAGGCATTATTGTAATAGACGGTTCGTTGATTAGTGGTAAAAGTGACTACGGTTGCACAGGCGGGCGCCTGGGTGGCCGTGAAACAAACTGGAATCAACAAACAAAAAAGTATTGTGGCGAACTACGATGAAAATCCAGCCGTGCTCTATGACGGGACGGCGTGTTACGACGAAGCGGGTTTGCCCCAATCGGAAAGGATCAAAATGGCAAAGGTCAAGTTAGAGCTGGGCGGCCTCGACCCGGACGGTGTCACGGGCAAGGCGGACGCCATCAAGACGGCGATGACGGGCAACGCCAACTTCGCGACTCCGAACCCTCCGCTGGCCACGCTGGGGACGGACAACACAACGGCCAAGACCAAGGTGTCGGCGCAAAAGAACGCGCAATTGGCGGCCAAACAGGCCACCAACGACCGCGACGCCGCCTTGCAGGTGGTGATGAACGATATGAACCTGCTGGCCGCTTACGTGGAGAACACCAGCGGCGGCGACCCGATGAAAATCCGGAGCGCAGGCATGGACGTGAAGTCGGACCGGACTCCGCTGGGGCCTCTGGACCTGGTGATCATCCTCTCGATTACGGTGGGGAAGAATCCCGGCGAGGTGCAGGTGAGATGGAAGCCGGTGGCGGGGGCGAAGAGTTATCAGGTGCAGTATTGCGCGGACCCGATAACGGACACGGGCTGGAAGGACGCGCCGCCGAGCACGGATCGCAGGACATTGCTGTCGGGCCTGACCAGCGGGGCGAAGATATGGGTGCAGGTGCGCGCCATTGCCAGGGAGAACCTTGGCCCGTGGAGCGAGCCGGTGAACATCATCGTGCCGTGACAGGTAGGGCGACGCTGCCGCGTCGCCTGTCGTTACATTCATCTGGCGGCGCGGCAGCGCCGCCCTACCATTTTATTGTTATGGCTTTTAATCCCAATTTACCGGCGAGTCATGCGCCGATTGTTTCGCAGGAACTGCGCGACCAGTTGAACGCGCTGAAGACGTTGATTGACGCCAAGCCTTCGATGGACGACGTGAACGCGGCCATCGCGGCCAACAGCGCGGCCAACCCGAGTGACATTACTTATACGCAGATGGTTCCCTCGGATCCGCCAACTCAATCGGATTTGCAGACGGTCATTGACCTGTTGAACAATCTGATAACCACCCTGAAGCGGCAGGCGTAGCCGCGTTGTGGCTGCGACGCCTCGTCGCCATTTGGTTTGATTTAGCTTATATGAAAACGACGCGTATTTTCCTGGGCTTGGTGATGCTGTGCGGAACGGCTTTCGGCACCCCTGCCCCAACCATCACCACCACACCCACCAACGGCTCTTTTCTGAATTCATTTTGGGATGGACGATTGGGTAATACAGCTTGCCAAAAGCCAATTTTACTGGATAATAAAACCATGAGCGCGCAAGAAACATTGATCGAGGAAATCAAGCGCCAGCCCGAACCGGTGGCGCGCGAAGTTCTTCATTATCTGAAATTCCTCGAACGCCAACGCGCGCAGGAAGATTGGGCCGATGTTCTGCCTTCGCGCGAAGTCGAACAGGAGAAATTGGACATCCTCGACTGCAAATGAACCCGCGCCACGGCGAAGTCTGGCTGGTGGACATGGGCATGACCGCCAAAACCCGCCCCGCCGTCGTTCTCATCGCCGACAATCTCAACGCCCCGCGCTCGCTCATCATCCACATTCCCATCACGCGGCAGAATCGCGGAAGCGAACTCGAAGTGCCGCTCGGCCATCTGCCGTTTCTCGATCCCGAATCCATTGCCAACGTGCAGGCCATCGGCTCGTTGCCGTCCGTGCGCTTTGAAAAACGGCTCGGCACCGTGCCGGAAACGGATTTGAAAAAAGTCAAAGCCGCGCTGCTCAAAGCCTGCGCCTTGTGAAATAAAATCCGCATCCCGCATTCCGCAGGGGCACTTGTTGCGCTGAAACCCCACGGAAGCGGATGAAGGCGGGTCAGCGTTTCAGCATTTCGTCCTATCTCTCAACTGCCATTTTCGATCTCCCCTTCCTCACGGGAGTGGAGAGGGAATATTCCTATGCACCCTTTGTGCTCTTATGCGGCAAATCAAATCCGTGTTCATCCCGCCTTGGTTTCACTCCGGCGCGACAAGCGATGTTCACTTGCCGCGGGAATGTTGCGGTTCAGGGACGGCGCGCAAAAAACGGTTCGAATTTCACAATTCTGTTCCAGAATTCCTCATTGACGGAACACGGACTGGCGTTATCATGCTCGCTCGGTTTGTTCAACATTTTATCTTTTTGAAAGTTTAAAAAATTATGGCAATAAAAGTCGCAATCAACGGGTTCGGACGCATCGGTCGCTTGGTCTTCCGTGCGCTCATAGAACAAGGCATGGTGGGCAAGGAAATCGAAGTGGTCGCAGTCGGCGATATCGTGCCGGCGGACAACCTCGCATACCTGCTCAAGTATGATTCCATCCAGGGCCGCTTCAAGGGCACGGTCAGCTCCAAGAAGTCCGCCGCGGACAAGCCGGAAGACGACGTGATCGTCGTCAACGGCAAGGATGTCAAGGTGGTCAGCGCCAAGACACCCGCCGAATTGCCGTGGAAGGCAATGGGCGTGGATTTGGTGATTGAATCCACCGGCCTGTTCACCGATGTCGAGAAGGCCAAGGGCCATCTCACTGCCGGCGCGAAGAAGGTCATCATTTCGGCCCCGGCCAAGGGCGATTGCCTGACGGTCGTTCTGGGCGTCAACGAAGGCAAATACGATCCGGCGCAGCATCACATCATTTCCAACGCGAGCTGCACGACGAACTGTCTCGCGCCGGTGTGCCATGTGTTGCTCAAGGAAGGCTTCGGCATCGACGAAGGTCTGATGACGACGATTCACAGCTACACAGCAACGCAGAAGACGGTGGACGGCCCGAGCAAGAAGGATTGGAAAGGCGGCCGCACGGCGGCGCAGAATTTGATTCCCTCCACCACCGGCGCGGCCAAGGCCGTGGGCCTGGTGTTGCCGGAATTGAAGGGCAAGCTGACGGGCATGGCGTTCCGCGTGCCGACGCCGACGGTTTCCGCCGTTGACCTGACGGTCAAGACCGTCAAGGAAACGAGCTACAAGGAAATCTGCGCGGCGATGAAGAAGGCCAGCGAGACCTACCTGAAGGGCATTCTCGGCTACACCGAGGACGAAGTGGTGAGCAGCGATTTCATCCATTGCGAGCTGTCCTCGATCTTTGACGCCGGTTCCGGCATCGAGCTGAACAAGAACTTCTTCAAGCTCATCAGCTGGTATGACAACGAGTGGGGTTACAGCTGCCGCGTGGGCGACTTGATCAAAGTCATGCTCAAGAAAGGGCTGTAAGCCGAACCGAATTCAAAGAGGCGATCCGGCAACGGGTCGCCTCTTTTTTATTTGACCGCGGATGGCGCGGATGACACGGATGGCGTGGATTGGAAAAGATTTTATCCGTGTTATCCGCGAAATCCGCGGTCTAGTTTTTTGTCTGCGGTGTTGGCTGGATTATTTTTTCCTTCTCCAGCTTCTCCAGCTTGGGCGCGATGACGGCCTGTGAATACGCTGCATTGGAATTGTTGTCGTAGTATTCCTGGTGATAAGCCTCGGCGGGATAAAACTTCTTCAGCGGGACGATTTCTGTGACGATGGGGTTCTTGAAATCCTCCTGCGCCGCCAGCTTTGACTTTTCGGCTTCGAGACGCTGCTTTTCATCCCGATACAAAATAATGGAACGGTAGGATGTGCCTTCGTCCGCGCCCTGACGGTTCAAAGTCGTCGGGTCGTGTGCCTGCCAGAAAACGTCCAGCAGCTTCGGGTAAGAAATTGTCGCGGGGTCAAAGACGATTTCCGTGACTTCGGCATGGCCGGTTGTTTCGGTGCAGACCTGCTGGTAGGTCGGGTTCTCGGTGGTGCCGCCGGCAAAACCGCTCGTGACGGAAATGACGCCGGGCAGCCGTTCAAAGACGGCTGCCATGCACCAGAAGCAGCCGCCGCCGAGGTCGGCGATTTCAGTTTTGTTTGTGCTCATGGAGTTTGCGGGTTGCGCCGCGGCGACAATATTCAGCGCGGCGAGCGCGAGTGAAAAACAAATTGTCCGTGTCATGTTCAATCCGGAGAAACGGGCATGTAAAATGGCCGATGACTCATGCCGCCCAATCCTCCAGTGAAACCACTTTACCACCCGCAGCGCTTTTTGCAAACCGGCCGGACGATATTTGCCATTCTTATTTGGTTTCGGTCACTATCGCCTTGAAGTCTTCAACCACACCCGAGGCTCCCTCCGGCGGCACTCCGGCGCCCGTCAAAATCTTCTGCACGTCTTCAAAAATCATCTTCTGCTGCGTTTCCGTGAGCTGCGATCCGTTGAATATGGCATGGGCAAACTGCGCCAGTTTCGTCAGTTGCGCCCGCAATTTCCCGTTCCCGGCTAGCGCGGCTGACAAATCATCGGCCAGCTTGGAGATGGATTCCAGCGACGCCTTTGCGCCCTGGGCCGCGGTCGCGAGATGATTTGTCAGAGATGATTTCAAGGCGGCCAGGCGATTCGTGCCGGTCTCGGTGGATATGGCCGTTAAATCGTTTCTCAAATCCACAATGTTTTTCAGCGTGGCCTGCAGAGCCGGGTTGGGCGGCGCATTGTTTTGCGGAGGAGGCGTGGTGGGCGGAGGATTTTCCTGTCCACTCCCCGCATTGGCGGCGGTCCTTGCCTGCCGTAGGGCTGCCGAATAGGGATCGGCCAGCGCCGCCTGTGCCGCGAGCATCGCGCAAAATAATATGGCGGGCGCCTTCATGATCTATTGCCCCGCCATCATGACCGCATTCTTTTTCAGCGCGGAAACATAATCTGCAAGGATCCGCTCCGCCTCGTCGAGCATCGGGTCGGGCGCCGGTTTCGTGATGACCGTGCCGTAATGCAATGCACCCGAGGCCGTATTCGTTACATACTGGTTCAATACGAAGCCGATGGCGGATTCGTTATTGGTCGTCACCATGGAGACGCTGCCGTTGCTGTTGGTGGCAATCAGCAAAGCGCCTTGATTGGTTATAGTCAGCGCCTCCGGCGATGGCAGGCCGTTCGTGACTGAATTTTCAACCGTGATGTCATAAATCTTCTCGTCTGGCACCGGCCTCATGGCCCGCTCCAGGTCGCGCGCCGTTTTTCTGGCATCATCGTCCTGGTGCAGGCGGATGGCCTCCTTCTCATTCAGCGTGGCGGACTTGTCCGCCTGCAACTTCTGGAAGAGATCAATATCCTGCCGGGTGTAAATGAAATCCTGATTGGTGGCCACGCGCGCGTCCGAGCGCAGGCGCAACCCGTCGAGGTAGGGAGCGACAAGATTCAATTTGGTGAAATTTACAGGACCGTTCGTATCGCACGGCATCGGATTTTCCAGCGCGGTTTCGCCAATGTCTGTCGAATAGTTCAATACATCCGGCAGCACGATGTCGGACACGACGCCTTTCAATTGCGTCGAGACGCCGCTGACGCGGTAAAATTTGCTGATGGTGATTTTCAATTCGCCGGGATCGTTGGTTGCGGACGGCGACACAAACGAGCGCAACTGGATCAGGCTTTGAACCGTGCCCTTCCCGTGCGTGGAGGTGTCACCCACGATGATCGCGCGCCCGTAATCCTGCAACGCGCCGGCGACGATTTCCGAGGCGGAGGCGCTGAAGCGGTTCTCGAGCACGACGAGCGGCCCGGAGTAAAGCGCGGTCGGAGAGCTGGTATTCTTCACGATGATGGAATCGTCCGAGGATTTCACCACCACAACCGGGCCTTTGTTGATGAACAGGCCGGTAAAATCAATGGCTTCCTGCAGCGACCCGCCGGGGTTGCCGCGCAAATCCAGAATGATGCCCTCCACTTTTTCGTCCTCCAGCTTTTTGAGCAGTTTTGCGACATCGGCGGAAACAAACTTCGGAGACGCATGTCCTTCGTTGCCGGGCGCAGGAATCGTGGCGTAAAACGTCGGCATGTCTATGATGCCAATCCGGTGCGTGCCGCTGTTCTCGTCGGGCCTTTCAATCAGTTTCGCCCTGGCCTCCTGGTCGTCCAGTTTGATCTCGTCGCGCACCAGCGGCACCACGCGCCTCAAGGTCCTGTTCTCCACCGGCGAGATGGTCAACCACACCTTCGTTCCCTTCGGACCGCGAATCATTTCAACAACGCGCGCCAATTCCAGGTCCACGGCGTTGACGGGCGGCTGATTGCTTTGGGCGACTGCCACGATGCGGTCTCTTGGGTTGAGTTGTTTGCTCAACGCGGCCGGGCCGCCGGGAACCAGCGAGCTGATGGTGCAATAGCCGTCGTCCTCCGACAGGGTCGCACCGATGCCGAAAAGCGAGAGGCTCATGGTGATGGAAAATGTCTGCGCGCCCTCGGTGTTCATATAATCCGAGTGCGGGTCGTAGGCGTGCGTCAGCGCGTCGAGGTAATACTGCAGCACATTGCCGCCATCCCAGTTGGTGAACATGCGCAGTTGCCAGTTGTAATGCTTGGTCAGATCCGAAACGATCTGCGCCTCGGCACTTTTTGACAGCGGCAAAATCGCCCCTCCGTTGGTCGGCGAGAATTCGTTGCTTAACTTGGCCTGCAAATACCCGTAAAGAACTTCATGCCGCCAGAGTTGCCGGGCTTCGTCCATATTTTTCGGATACGGCGCGTGGCGGCGGTCGGTCTGGATGCGCTCATCTGTGTTGAATTTGAACCGGTCATCCTTCAGCAACTGGTTCTCGTATGCGATGTATTCCTGATAGCGTTGCAGATACCGCTTGATGATGTCGAAGGCCGGCGTGAGGTCGGCCCGGCTGCGGCCGCCCAAGGTTAAAACGTCAAGGTTCGTCCGGTAATGCGAGAGCTCGTCAATGTCCGATTGCAGGAAAATTTCCCGGCGCGGGTCAAGCATGGCCAGGAAGCCGTTGAAAAACTTTACCGACACCTCCGTGTCCAGCGGCTGGTGTGAATATTGATAAACCTCCATCAGGCGGGCCGTCTGGTAGGCGATGCGCGGGTCGTCCGGCCCGGGCACAAGCCGTGAGTCGGATAACGGCGGAGGCGCGGCTGTGACCGTGGATTTTTTGGCCGTGACACAGCCGGGAACGGCAAAAAATGCGCACACCGCTGCGAGCGTGACGCCCGCGAGCATTCCTTTTTGAAAACGGCTTATGTTCATTCGCACAACTTCGACCAAACGTAGCATGTTTCGTTCAGCATTAAAAACTATTTGCGCGGTTTTTCATTGGTTTTGCGCCGCGAGATAACGCTCGGCGTCAATCGCCGCCGCGCAGCCCATGCCCGCCGCCGTCACTGCCTGGCGATAAACAGGGTCCGCGCAGTCGCCCGCCACGAAGACGCCCGGCACGTTGGTCATCGCGCCGCTTTTGCGGACGATGTAGCCGTGGTCGTCCATTTCGATCTGGCCTTTGAAAATGTCCGTGCTCGGCGAATGGCCGATGGCGATGAACACGCCCGCGCACGGCAGGAGGCTTTCCGCGCCGGTTTTGAGCTGCTTCAATTTCACGCCGGTCACCCTGCCCTGCTCCACGCCAAGAATTTCCGCCACCGCGGAATCCCAGACAGGCTTGATTTTCGGATTCGACCGCGTGCGTTCGGACATGATTTTTGAGGCGCGCAACGAGTCGCGGCGGTGGACCAGAAAAATCTCCGACCCGAATCGCGTCAAATACAATGCCTCCTCGCACGCGGAATCGCCGCCGCCGACCACGACGAGCGGCTGGTTGCGGAACACCGGCAACGCGCCATCGCAGGTGGCGCAGTAAGTCACGCCTTTGGTTTCCAGCAAATCCTCGCCCGGAACGCCGAGATGCCGGTGGCTCGCGCCGGTGGCTATGATGACCGTCTCGGCAACGACGGGTTCGCCGTCCACGACCAGCGCGAAGGGACGTTTTGAAAAATCCATTTTTTCAACCGAGCCGAAGCTGGCCTTCGCGCCGAATCGTTCGGCCTGTTTTTGCATCCGCGTCATCAATTCGTAGCCGTCCACGCCCTCGGGGAAGCCGGGGAAATTTTCCACGATGCTCGTCGTGGTGAGCAGGCCGCCGGGCTGGCTGCCCGCGAGAACGAGCGGCTGGAGATTGGCGCGCGCGGTGTAAAGCGCCGCCGTCCAGCCCGCGCAACCCGAACCGATGATGACAACTTTTTCCATAAGAGCGCGCAAGGTAGTCTGCCACCGCGTGCGTTGCAAGTTCGCACGCGGTGAAATGAAATTGCTGTCCGGCGGATTTGCGGTTTTACTGATGCCATGTGTTTGACGGAGCGTGTCCGCTTTGCCGCCCTGGGCCTGTGTTTGGGCGCGCAACTCGCCTGCCGCGCACAGACCGCAGTGACAAACCTGTGGACGCTATCGCCGCCCGAGGGTTTCAGCGGCTCCTCGCCGGCCATCGCGGACGATGGCACGATTTACATCGGCACGTTTTGGGGCAGGTTGCTGGCCGTGGCGCCGGATGGGAAAATCAAATGGAAGTTCAACGCCGGACGCGAAATCAAATCGTCGCCGGCCATCGCGGATGACGGCACCATTTATTTCGGTTCGCGCGACAAGAAGTTGTATGCCGTTACACGGGATGGAAAATTCAAATGGAGTTTCGTCACCGGCGCGTGGGTGGATTCCTCGCCGGCCATCGGCGCGGACGGGACGGTTTATTTCGGCTCGTGGGACACGAACTTTTACGCGCTCAATCCCGATGGCTTGCTGAAATGGAAATTTGCCACCGGCGGCATAGTGGATTCGTCGCCCGCCATCGGAGTTGACGGGACGATTTACTTCGGGTCGCACGACAAAAAGTTTTACGCGCTGAAATCGGATGGATCGCGGCGATGGTCGTTTGCGACCGGCGGGACCATCATTTCGTCGCCGGCGGTCAATTCCGACGGCACGATCTATTTCACCTCCACAGACGGAAACCTGTATGCGTTGAACCCGGACGGCACCGAAAGCTGGCATCTGCACACAGGCGGCATTACGGCATCATCGCCGGTGCTGGATGCCGAGGGCGTGATTTATCTGGCGTCAAACCCGTCCAACATAGCCGTGAGCGGCGCCGGCAAAAGAATCTGGACCGTGAACACGGGCGATCTCATAGACATATCCCCCGCTGTTGCCGCAAACCAGGTCGTCTATTGTTCCGCGCCGCAACGCGATTATTATGCCGTTGAAGCCGGCGGCGCTCTCAAATGGGATCTAAAAGTGGATTGGACCATCTCCACATCGCCGGCCATCGGCGCTGACGGGATTGTTTACGCCGCGAGCACTTCTATTCTTCGCGCCATTACCTCAACGAACGCCATGCCGCTGGCGCACAGCCCTTGGCCGATGTATCACGCAAATCTGCGTCACACGGGCCGTGCAAATGTGAATTGATCCGCGAATTCCGAAAACGGCCAGTGAGTAGCTGCGACGCCTCTCCGCAGAAGGGTGCTGATCACCCCCGGTGACGGCATCTTCTGAATTTGGGAGAATTGGAATTCGACTTGGCATTATTAAATTGACGTTAAACGGCGATTGTGGAGAATAAGCCGTGATGCAAGAATTGCTTCGGAATTGGGCGGCAGTCCAAATCTGGAAAATCCCGCCAGCCTGCTTCAAGCGTTCCGGCCGGACGTTGTTGAAAACGCAAATCCAAAACCGCGCCTTCACTTTGATCGAATTGCTGGTGGTCATCGGCACGCTGGCTGTTTTGGCCGCAGTGCTGGCGCCGGCGCTGGCCGGGTCGCGGACGCAATCCAAGATCACGGCCTGCACCGCCAATTTCAGGCAATGGGCGGTGTCGGTCAATTTGTATGCCGCCGACTATCGCGATTCGCTGCCGAGGTTCGATTGGACCAGCGGCGGCGGCGGTTATCTCTGGGATGTCTCCCCCGTTATGGTCACCAATCTCGCGCCTTACGGCTTGACCGTGCCGATGTGGTTTTGTCCATTCCGGCCGAATGAATTCGACATCGCGGAAGCGACTTACGGTCGGCCCATCAACACCATTCAAGACCTTCAGGCTGCTTTTGATTACAATCCTTATAATGAGTGCATTATGTGTTGTAATTGGTGGGTGCCGCGCACCGGGTTCCCGTCGCAGCCTACGGCGGCTCAAATGAAGAACTGGGCGACGGAACCGATTTGGATGCAGGGACCTATCCGGAACGGACAGTTAATAAAAAATGCGGATGGCACTCTCATTGGCACTCCCGTAGGTAAATATGGTTATCCCTATAAGCTGCACTTAAACGCGGCCGCTCACGTGCCGTTTATCAGCGACAAGGCCTGTTCCAGCACGATCGCTGGAGGTTATGGAATGGGAGCCACTGTCCCGCCCGCGTCCGGCGTGGCCTCCGCCGACCCCAATGATATCTGCCCCAACACCGCGCATTTCGTGAATGGCGTTTTATTGGGCGTCAACGCCGCTTATGCCGATGGCCACGTCGAGATGCATAGTCCGGCGAATATGCTTTGCGGCTATGGTAGTGCCGGAAGCTCTCCTTATTGGTTTTATTAATTGGACGAACCAGATGGGTAAAAAATCAAAATTGACAATATCGAGGTATTTTGAGAGAAGTGCTGTAGTCCAACACAAGCAATGGTTAAACCCAATCGTTGTTCAATGAAAACAAACACATGCAAATCTTCCCCCCGATGGATCGCGCGCGCCGCTCGGCGCTTCAACATCGGCCCAGCTTTCACATTGATCGAATTGCTGGTGGTCATCGGCACGCTGGCCGCTCTGGCCGCAGTGCTGGCACCGGCGCTGGCCCGGTCGCAGTCGCAATCCAAGATCACGGCCTGCACCGCCAATTTCAGGCAATGGGCGGTGTCGGTCAATTTGTATGCCGCCGACTATCGCGATTCGCTGCCGAGGTTCGATTGGACCAGCGGCGGCGGCGGTTATCTCTGGGATGTCTCCCCCGTTATGGTCACCAATCTCGCGCCTTACGGCTTGACCGTGCCGATGTGGTTTTGTCCTTTCCGGCCAAATGAATTCGACATCGCGCAAACCGCATTAGGTCGTAACATAGTTACGATTAATGACCTTCAGGCTGCTTTTGATTACAATCCGTATGCCGAGTGCCTTTTAAATCATAATTGGTGGGTGCCGCGCATTGGGTTTCCGTCGCAGCCTTCGGCAACTCAATTGAAGAATGCCATGGATGCCACAAAAACTACGGAGCCTGTTTGGATGCAGGGGCCTATTCGGAACGGACAACTGGTGAAAAATGCTGATGGCTCTCTCATCGGAACCCCGGTGGGCAGATATGGTTATCCTTATAAATTACACACAAAAGCGGCAGGCATTGTGCCGTTTATCAGCGACAGGGCCTGTTCCATCATTTATCCGAGCACTGGGGCTTATGGCATGGGGGCCACTGTTCCGCCCGCGTCCGGCGTTGCCTCGGCCGACCCTGCGGATATCTGCCCCAACACCGCGCATTTCGTCAATGGCGTCCTACAGGGCGTCAACGCCGCTTATGCCGATGGCCACGTTGAAACCCACAATCAGGCGACCATGCTGTGCGGTTATGTTAACAGCACCCAACCATTTTGGTTTTATTGATTTCATCAATCACATCTGAAAGGAAATTCAAATGAAGAAGACAACCAATTCCCCAACCATTCTCGAAAACACTCGAATCGGGCAAACTTCACGCTGGTCGGTGTTCCGGCGCGTGAGCCTTCAGCTCGCCGTCGCGGTTGGCATGGTTGCGCTCACCGCTGTCGCCTGGGCCGGACTGCCGCCACCGCAATTGCTGTCGGCGCGCAATCCTTCCCTGACGCCGCCGGCCGGTGGCAACGGTGATTCGCCGGACGCGGTGGTAAGTCCCGATGGCCGGTTTGTGGCCTTTTCCAGCACCGCGTGTGACCTCGTGCCTGGCGGCGACCGGCAAATTTTCATGAACGTGTATCTGCGCGACCGGGACAGCAACACCACGGTCCGCGTCAGCTCGAACCCGACTGGAACCGCCGGGGGCGATGCGTTCTCGTTTGTTGACCAAGTCTCCACCAACGGCCAGTTCGTTCTATTCGAGAGCGGAGCGAATAATCTGGCCGCTGCCGACACCAATTTGGCAGAGGATATTTTCATTTGCAACGTGGCCGCCGGAACCAACATTCTGGTAAGCGTGGCGGCTGACGGCGGACCGGCCAACGGCAGTTCTTATGATGCGGTGATGACCCCGGATGGTCATTACGTGGCCTTTATCAGCTCGGCAACCAACTTGGTCTCCGGCATTGTTACAATCAGCGGAACACCGAATGTCTTTGTTCGCGACATGGTGGCCGGCACCACCTCATTGGTAAGCGTCGGGGCAACGGGAATCAACGGATTCATGGCCACACCGCAAATCACGCCGGACGGGCGGTATGTGGCGTTTTTCAGCACAAACAAGGGGATCGTGGCAGTCCCCGGGCCGTCCGTTAACGGTGAAATTTATCTGCGAGATTGTGTGGGGGGGACGACAACGTGGGCAAGCTCCGCGGCTGTTGCCACAGTGCAAGCCGCATTCGGCGCGGGTGCTCCGTCCCCCATTGTTTCTTATCGGCCACGCTTGAGTGACGACGGACGATATGTTGCCTTCATGTCCGGGGCCACCAGCGTGTCAGGCGGCGCAGCGATTCTGATCTATGACCAATTGTCCGCCACCACCACGCTTGTCACGACCAACGCGTTGGGTTCATTAACGCCCGGCACGTTGTATCCGCCGGTGTTTGGCGAGGCGGAAAACCGGTTTGGCCCCGAAATCAGCACGAATGGCCAGTTCATCGTCTATGCCAGCCGGGAACCCGCCGGCACCGGCACGAACTCGAGTGTTCATGTGTGGGATTCGGTGGCCGGCACTGACACGGTGGTAAGCACGAACGCGGGTGGTGTTCCGCCCAACACGATTTCCTACACGCCGGCGATCAGTGCCAACGGCGGTTTTGTGACGTTTTTGAGCAACGCGACGAATCTGGTTGCCAATTCCGTTTCGCCCGGCTTCCATCTGTATCTCTGCAATCTCCAGTCCGGCGGCCTGCAATTGGTGGACGTGGACACCAACGGCGCGGGGTCAACCGACTTGGGGAACACTTTCCCCAGCGTAAGTGCCGACGGGCGGGTGGTGGTGTTCACTTCGTCGGATGGCAGTCTGGCGAACGGCGACTGGAACAATGCCTTGGACGTGTTCGCACGGGACACGGTTGCCGGAACGAATGAGCTGATTTCACTGCGGGATCCAACACAGGTTTCGGCATCGGACAACGGTATCACGCGCCTATCGCCCTACCCCATCAGCAGTGACGGCAGATGGTTGGTGTTTGAAAGCACTGCGAGTGATTTGACGCCGAATGTCACCAAAGGCAGTTCTGAAATTTATCTCCGAGATCTTTGGTCCGGCCAAACCGCCTTGGTTAGCGCCACTTCGAACGGCAGTCCGGCGGTGGGCGGCATCAATTGGAACGCGGTGATCAGCGCCAATGGCAGATACGCGGTCTTTGTCAGCTCGGCGACCAACCTAACGACAACTGCCACTATGACGAACCTCAACATTTATCGCAAGGATCTGCAAACCGGCGCCATCGCCCTGGTCAGCGTGGCACGCGACGGCACTAATGGCGCGTCAAGTGATTGTTCGGCGCCTGTCATCAGCGCCGACGGGCGATATGTGGCCTTTCAGAGCTCGGCTGTGAATCTCGCTCTCGGCACGCTCTCCAACCCCAATACTTTCTGGCGTGACATAAACTCCGGCACTACCATTGTGTTAAATGCAAGCCCTGCCAACTTCCCCGGCGTTTTGGTTCCCTCGATGAGCGCCGACGGACGCTACGTTGCGTATGAAGCGCGTGAAATCTCTTCCCCTTATCCACTGGTAATTCGCGATACCCAACTTGGCATAGACGTCTATACTAACTTCTCGGCAGCGATCTCGTATCCGGTTGCCATTAGTCCGGACGGCAAGCGCGTGCTCTATCAGAAGAGTTCACCTTCCCAAGTGTGCGTAGATCAGATAGCCACGGGACAAAATCTAATGTCCTTCACCAACAGGATCCTCAGCCTCATCATCCAAGGCTCAAGCCAATGGAGCAGTGATGGCCGCTATGTTACTTTTGTCAGCAACACCACCGGGACCAACGCAGTCTACCTCTGCGATCTGACAACGAGCAACTTCACATTGGTCAGTTTCAGTGCGGTCAATTCGGGCGTGGCCAATGCGCGATCGGACATGCCGGTAATCAGCGGTGATGGCCGCTACGTCGCATACCGCAGTTACGCGACCGACATTGTGGCGGGAGACGCGAATCCGGCGCCAAAGATTTACCTGTTTGACCGAACCACGGGGCAAAACGCCATTCTTAGCCCGGCCCAGAACGCTTCCACGCCTTTTCCGTGGATTTATGGACCTGTCATCAGCGGCGGCGGCGAGAACGTGGCGTTCTGGAGCGCCGGTTCGGACTTGGTGGCAGCCGATTTGAACCGTTCTCCCGACGCCTTCGCAGTCCGGGTGGGATACCACATCCAGATGACGCCGGTGAGCACGCCCGGCGGAATGACGACGCTCGCCTGGCAGACCGCGCCGTTGCGAACCTACGGGGTGCAGTTCAAGAACAACCTGACCGATCCGCTCTGGCTGGATTTGGGCGCGAGTATTTCATTTCTGGGCAACGAAGGAATGGCCTCGATTCCGGCAGACCAGCCGAACCGGTTTTACCGAATCATTGAGAATCAATAGCGCGGGTTAATCCAGGAAATACTTTGACGGGCCGCGCAACTGTTTTCCAATCGCGCCCGGTTCTGAACCGCTTTGCCGCCGCGTATATTTTCACATACTCGGCCACGGTCCGGTCCCACGAAAAATCACACTTCATCGCCGTCTGGCGAAATCGCCGCAGCAGGGCCGGGCGCTCATAAATCGCCAGCGCCTTGCGGATGGCCTTGGCCAGCGCGCGCGCGGAGAATTCGCGGAACTTGATGCCGTTCGCCCGCGCCGCGTCCTCCCGGAAATCAATCACGCTGTCGTCCAGGCCGCCGGTGGCGCGCACGATGGGAATCGTGCCGTAGCGCAGGCTATACATCTGGTTCAGGCCGCACGGCTCGAACCGCGACGGCATGAGGAAAAAATCGCAGCCGGCCTCGATGCGGTGCGACAGCGCCTCGTCGTAGCCGATGCGCACGGCGACCTTGGCCGGGAACCGGCGCGCGAGTTCGTGATAGCCGCGCTCGTAGGCCGGCGAACCGCTGCCGAGCAGGACGAACTGCATGTTGGTGCTCAACATTTCCTCGAGCGCGCCGAGCTGGATGTCCACGCCTTTTTGTTCCGCCAGCCGCGAAATCGTGCCGAACAGCGGCATGTCCGCTGACACGGGCAGGCCAAGTTCCGTTTGCAACGCGAGTTTGTTCGCGGTTTTCCCGCCAGCCGCGCGGCGGAATACGGGCGCGCCAGAAACGGATCGTCGGCCGTGTTCCATTCGTCGTAATCCACGCCGTTGAGGATGCCGAAAAGCCTGTCCCGCCGTTTGCGCAGCAAGCCGTCCAGCCCGCAGCCGAATTCCTCGGTGGTGATTTCGCGCGCGTAACGCGGGCTGACCGTCGTGATGACGTCGGCAAAAACAATGCCGGCCTTGAGACAGTTCAACTGGCCGTAAAATTCCGCGCCTTCGGTCGTGAAAAATTCCGCCGGCAGATTGGTCAGCGCGAACGCGTCCGGCGGAAAAATGCCCTGATACGCCAGGTTATGAATGGTCAGGCACGACGGCGGCGGATTCCCCCACCCTTCGGCTCGTTGCTGATGCAGCATCAACGCCGGCACCAGCGCGGCCTGCCAGTCGTGGACGTGAACCACGTCCGGCCGCCACGGCAGATACCGCGCCAGATGCGCGACGCACTTTGGAAAAGAAAATGAACCGCTCGGCGTTGTCGGCGATAGCTGATGTCGTCTTCCTGATAAAGCCCGGCGCGGTCAAATAAAACCCGGCTGATCGATGAAATAAACCGTCAATCCCTTTTCAACTTCGAGCGCCCACAATTCCGCCTGCACGCGCCGCGCGCCCAGCGGCAGATCAAACTGCCAGTCTTCGCGTTTGAGTTGCGGAAATCTTTCGCGGATGCCGCGATACAGCGGCGTGACGATGCGCACCTCGTGGCCGGCGCGCGCCAGCGCCTTGCCCAGCGCGCCCACCATGTCCGCCAGCCCGCCGGTTTTCGAAACGGATGGACTTCGCTGCTGGCGAGCAGAATTTTCATTCAACTTCGAACTTCAACATTCAACGCCCAGCATCCACGAACACGCCAACTTCTTCCATAATTGATTTCGATGTTCGATGTTGAATATTGAATGTTTTTGCCGTTCACGACGGAGATTCGGTCGGTTTTCAAATACGGCTGCAGCGGTTTCGGGATCATCACGCTGCCGTCGGCCTGCTGGTGCGTTTCAATCAGCGCCACAAACAGCCGCGCCAGCGCCGTGCCGCTGCCGTTGAGGATGTGCGGGAATTTATTTTCGCCGGTCTCGGTCTTGAAACGCAGGTTCATCCGGCGCGACTGGAAATCCTCGCAGTTCGAGCAGCTCGAAACTTCGAGATAGCTCCCCTGCCCCGGCGCCCAGACTTCGATGTCGTAAGTCTTCGCGCTGCCAAATCCCATGTCGCCCGTGCAAAGCAAGATCACGCGATAATGCAGGCCGAGCAGTTGCAAAACTTTTTCCGCGTTCGCCACCATCTTTTCCAGTTCGTCGTAGCCGTTTTCCGGCTTCACGATTTTGATCAGCTCCACCTTGTCGAACTGATGCACGCGAATCATGCCGCGCGTGCCGACGCCCGCCGCGCCCGCCTCGCCGCGAAAACACGGCGTGTAGGCGCAGTAGCGAATCGGCAATTGTTTCTCCGCCAGAATTTCCTCGCGATGAATGTTCGCCACCGGCGTTTCGGCCGTCGGAATCAGATAAATTTGCCGAGTTTCTCCTCGTCGTCGCCTTCCGCCACGCCGTAATACTGGTCCTTGAATTTCGGAAACTGCCCGACGCCTTCCAGGCATTGCGGCCCGACCATGAACGGCGGCGACACTTCCGTGTAGCCGTGCTCGCGTGATGTGCAAATCGAGCAGAAACTGGATCAACGCCCGCTCCAGCCGCGCGCCCCAGTTCGTGTAAAGCAGAAATCCGCTGCCGGAAAGTTTCGCCGCGCGCGCGAAATCCACCAGCTTGAGCGACTCGCAAAGCTCGACGTGCGACTTGGGCTTGAAGGCGAAAGTCGCCTTCTCGCCATGAACGCGGATCTCCGGATTGTCCTCCGCCGTTTTGCCGACCGGCACCGATTCGTGCGGCAGATTCGGCAATTGCAGCATCAGCTCGTCGCGCGCCGCTTCCGCTTCCGCCGCCTGTTTGTCGAGCGCGGCGATTTTGTCGCCCAGATCGCGCGTCTCGGCCTTCTTCGCCTCGGCCTCGGCGAGTTTTCTTCTGCCCCATCAGCGCGCCGATTTCCTTCGACACGCGGTTGCGCTGGGATTTCAGCGCTTCCACTTCCGCCAGGAATTTCCGCCGCTGCTCGTCGAGCTTGAGCAATTCGTCAATCTGGCTTCTCGTCCCCTGCCCCGCGCGTGGCGAGGCGCTGGCGGACAAAATCGGGTTTTTCGCGGATCAATTTGATGTCGAGCACGCGGCAATTTAAGAAACGCGCTTGGTTCGGGCAAGCCGATTGGGTTTCAATGTTCGCGCGGATGAAATTGCCGGAAAAATTCAACCGGATTGCTCCGCGTGCCAAAACTGACGCGGCTCGCGCATCATTCTGGCGCTGGCCGTGGCCGTCGTCGCGGACGGGTTGCAATTTCTTCTGAACGGCGTCGGCTGGGTCGGTCCCGACCAGGCCATTGATATCATGGCGATGATGCTGACGTAGCTGGCTGCTCGGCTTTCACTGGCTGCTCCTGCCGACGTTTGTCCTGGAATTTGTCCCGTCTTGCCGATGAATTGCCGACGTGGACGGCCTGCGTCGCCGCCGTCATTGCCTTGCGCAAACGCGAGCAACGGCCGCCGCCGCCGTTGCCGCCGGAAAAGCCGGCCATCGAAATCTGAATTCAAAACGGTGGAGCGAGCGCCCTGCGAGGAATCTGATTGAAAATCCAGCCCGCAGACGGCACATTCTGCGCATGACGAAATCCGTTTTTACCGGGCCGGTTTATGTGGTGCGCGACAACATTGACACCGACCAGATCATTTCCGCGCAGTTTTTGAACCTCGTGCCCGACCATTCCCGAGGAATACGAGAAGCTCGGCAGCTACGCGCTCGACGGCCTGCCCAAATCGCTTTACCCGACGCGCTTCGTCAAGGAAGGCCAGCTCGACAGCGAATATCCCATCGTCGTGGCCGGGAAAAATTTCGGCTGCGGCAGCTCGCGCGAGCACGCGCCCATCGCGCTCGGCTCGGCCGGCTGCAAAGTCGTCCTCGCCGAAAGTTTCGCGCGCATCTTCTTCCGCAACTCCGTCGCCACCGGCGAACTCTATCCGTGCGAAATCACCGAACGCCTCTGCGACATGTTGAAAACCGGCGACGTGGTGACCGTTGACCTCGACGCGGCCACCGTGACCGTCAAGGCGACCGGCAAAGTCATCAAATTCAAACCGCTCGGCGACGTGCGCCCCGTGGTGGATGCCGGCGGCTTGTTCAATTACGCGCGCCAGAGCGGGATGATTGCGAAATAGTCTTGTTTCGAGACTGTTTCAAACCTCGTTATTCTCTGTAGCGGCGGTCTGCGACCGCCGTGATTTAATCTGTAGTTTCAACGCTTCCCGGCGCTCACAGAACGCCGCTACAAAATAATCGCTCACCGTCCCAACAGTTTTTGCAGGTGATCCGGATAACGCGCTCCCTGCAATGTGATCTTGTCGGCGGCGGTGGTTTCACGGAGATCGTCCGGCATGAGTTCGATGGCAACTGCTCCGAGGTTTTCGATCAGGCGCGGCAACTTTGTCGTGCCGGGGATGGGAACAATCCAGGGCTTCTGCGCCAGCAGCCATGCGAGAGCGATTTGGGCGGGGGTCACCATAAGCCGCGCGGCGATTGAGGTGAGCATATCAACCACGCCTTGATTCGCCTTGCGGGCTTCCGGCGAAAAGCGCGGCACGACGTTGCGAAAATCCGTGGCGTCGAACTTCGTGTTTTCGTCAATCTTGCCTGTGAGAAATCCCTTGCCGAGCGGGCTGAATGGCACGAAGCCGATTCCGAGTTCCTCAAGCGTTGGGATAATCTCCGCCTCCGGCTCCCTCCAAAACAAGGAGTATTCGCTCTGCAAGGCGGTGACCGGCTGGACTGTGTTGGCGCGACGTATGGTTTTCGCACCGGCTTCCGACAGACCGAAATGTTTCACCTTGCCGGCCTGAATCAATTCTTTCACCGCACCGGCCACATCTTCGATGGGCACGTTCTCGTCAACGCGGTGCTGATAGAACTAATCAATGACATCGGTTTGGCGGCGCGACGCATTCTGGCGCTAACGCGCCGAACCACTTTTTGCACGGAGATGGAACATCGCCCGCCACCCCCATTCATCGAGGTTGCGCAGGTGTGGCAGCCGGTGGCGGCTCATTTGCCGGTTTTTGCATGTCGGCATCAAACGCGGCGCCGTCGAAGGAAACCACGATGACCTTGCTGCCATGCGGCATGTTTCCCTTGTCATCCTCCTTGGGAATATCAATGCAGGCAAGGGTGACTGCCACCACATGGCCGTTTTCAATATACACGCCGGGGCGCTCCATCTTGTTCCAATGATTGACGGTTCCATCCGTATAGCGCACAAAGTCCGCCGTCGGATCGTAGGCCAGCCCCCGCAACGTCCAGTTGTGGATGCCATCGGTTGACGTGAGGTGGTAGGCCTTGCGGGCGCTCCAACTGTTGACCACGATGTGATACAGGCCTCCACTATGCCAGACCACCGGATCTTCCAGGTTATTGACGGGCCGTCCGTCAATCGTCTTCGGATAGACGCTGGGACCTTGAACCGCGTATGGCCCCATGACTCCGTTGGTGCTGATCAAAACCAGGCCAGACCGCTGCACAATCTCGAAGCCGCCATCAGGGCGGACCATGATGCTCATGTTGGAACCCAGGCTCCTGAGGTTGCCGCTGAACTGATTGGTGGCAAAGGTGATCGGCCCTTGAAACTCCCAGGGACCGTCCAGTGACTTGGAAATGTAAATGCTGCCCGGCCTCGTCTCGCTGATCAACACGGCATAACGTCCGTCCGGCAAGACCAGCGCCGTCACGTTATGTCCCCTGCCCGCCACGCCATTGACAACGTCCGGCCAGACCAGCCCCTTGTCAACATAAGGTCCGAAAAGATTGTCGCTCACCGCATACACAGCTGACGAGCCGCCCCATCCGCCGTGGCCATTGGCCTGATTCCAACGGCTGGCGAACATATAATACCTGCCATTATCCGGAGACCTGATGATCTGCCCGTCCCAATAATACCATTTCTTTGCGCTGACATCCGGCTGACCGTTGGTCGCGACCAGCGGCAGGTCCTTCAAGCTAGGGTCTTCCAGGCCGTTCTGGGTGTCACGCGGGAGAATGCCGGGAGCGCCCCAGGCGTTCGTCGTCAACGCGCCGATGATCGGCGTCGGCTTGAAATAATCAATGAACGTCTTGTCGGCGGCCAATGCCGGAACACCGAGGGTCAATGACAGCAACGCAAGCGACTGGATCAGGGTTTTCATGAAATGCATTGGTTTTGAATTGTTCATTTATTGGCCGGGATTTCAATTCAATTAATTTGCGGATCTTCTGCATTCCGAAATCTTCGTCCGACTGGCTCGCGCAAGGAACTGGGAAATGGAGGCGCAAGGCCCGGTCGCGATGTTGCCGCCCTCAATGCTTCAGCGCATTGATCAAGTAATTCAGCGTGTCGTAAATCTGCTGAACTTCCTCCTGCGTGGGCGGATCGCTCACGCCGCTGCTCATGGGTTCCATGCGATCCACGTTCTGCGCGCTGTTGACGCCGATGGCGGCGTTCATGTCATCCGTGGACGGCTTCGCGTCAATCAACGCCTTATGCGCGTTGAACTGGTTGCGCAATTCCACTGAAACCACCTGCGCGTGGTTTGCCGGTAAATTTGGGTCGAAAGGCATAAGTCAAATTGGTTGATGGTTGAATTGGTAGGGCGGCGGTGCTCCGCCGCCCTAATTGTCCGGCGCCGCGGCAGCGTTCGCCCTACCGCGTTGAATTACGGCACCGTGATGGACGCCGCATCGCTCCACGGGCCTTTGCCCGTCTTCTTGCCGCCCACGGCACGCACCCTGATCCAGACGATCGAGCCGCTGGTGAAACCCGTCAACGTGGCCCGGCAGCCGGACGACGTGTCGCACAACGCCCACGACGCCGGTTTGGTCGGGTCCAGCGTCATTTGGTATTCGTAACTGTTGGCATTCGGATCCGGCTTGCAGGCGCTCTTGATTTCCCCCGCGTTGTCGCCGCGCGACAGCTTGAGGTTCAACACCTGTCCCGGTGCGGCCATCGGGCTGACACGGCCTTTGATGTCCAGATTCAACAGCGCGATCTTGGCCGCCACTCCGCCGGAGGTTTGCTGGATGTAAGCCGCTTCCGAGGTCAGGGTCGCGTCCAAATCCGCCTCCAGCGCGGCGAGGTCTGCTGTGTGCCCGTCCACCACGGCTTGGGCTGCGGAAAGCAGCGTCTTCTTGGCGTTGATGGCCGTCACCTTGCCCGTCAACACCGTCGTTGCGGGGTTGGGCGTGGCATACGTCACGATGTTTACAGTCAGTGCCGCGGCCAGATTCGTGGTCAATTCCAGCTTCTGGTCGAGTGTTTTCTCGCTTAACTTTAATGCTACATAGTCCATACGTGTCCTTTCTATTGGCGGCGCAGGCGGCAACTCATCATACCGCGATGCTGGCGCATCGTAATAAACCGGTGGTGACGAATCATATTGCATGGCCGTTTTTGTCAGCCTCCATCTTCCCACGTTTCCGCAGGCTGGCTATTATAATTTCGAGCCATGTTTATATGAACAGAATTGCCATTCTAATGCCAATCAATGTCCGGTCCGACAAGATCTGTGGCATGCCGGCATGGCGCATTTCCATGGCCCGCAACACCCCATTGCTGTCCGCGAACACGGCTTGGCGGCAATCGAACATCACTTCCCTGCCAGCGAAGATGCCTTTCCTGGCAGCAAACATGACTTCCCGGCCGGCGAAGATGCCTTTCCTGGCAGCAAACATGACTTCCCGGCCGGCGAACATGACTTGGCGGCGAACGAACATCACTTCCCGGCAAAACAACATCACTTCCTTGACGAGGAAGATGACTTCATTTCAAACGAACATCACTTCCCGGCCAACGAAGTCGTGTTCATTTTCGAAAATGACATGGCATGGAAGCTGCAAATCGTCATTTTGCTGGCAAATCGCGAGATTTTGCCAATTTCGGGCACGGCGGACGTGGCAGCGGACGTGAACCCGCTCACTCTTGCGGAAATCTCAAGCTCCTTTGCGTTTGGGTGCAACTTTCTTCTTGGGAAAACTCCGGTGCATTTCCTGATTCGGTTCACCCGCGATCATTGCGTCCCAGGAAATCGTGGCCCACTTGCCCCTGCCTTTTCTGAGTAATCGACGGTCAACCATCCGTGCCGCAAACTGAAAATCGTCCGATATTTTGACCACGACGAGCTTGCCAAAATTTCCGGCGCGTTTGAACCGCACGTCATCGTTCCCCTTGTCCGGCGTGATGGTCTTCACCTCCACGAAATCATTGCCGAGCAGCCCGTCCGAGCCTCGGGTCATGGGTTTGTGCCTCTTGATACCAAACATAATCTCCGCGTAAAGTTCGCCGAGTTCACCGAGGATCGGAAGATGGCGTCCCGTAAGTTTCTTGTATTTTGCCGCCGCCTCCACCAACTCCCCAAAAACCTCCACAATTTCAGGGCGAACCTTGCGGTGGTCTCTGGGCAGCAGCCGGCCCTTTGCGGAATCGTAGAGATACGCGTGACGAAGCAGGACGCTGTCTTTCCGGGCTTCCGCCTCCTTGTCCGCAATCGACTGCGGCTTGATGATGGTGTTCATAATTTTGTCAGGCTAATGGAAGGGCATCGGCAGGTTGCGCGCTGCATTGTTTGGTCGGCGGAATATCCATCAAATTCATGCGATTGCTCATCGCGTTGCTAAAGCATAGTCAATTTCGGATACCTTTGCAAAATTGGAGCCGAGCTGACGTCGGCTGCTACAAAACCGTGATTTTGACCGGACACAGTCAAAAAGAGACAGTTGGGGAAGTTTTGGCAGGGAAATTCAACGCCAAGGCGCAAAGGAGCCAGGACGCAAACCACGTAGCGCAGATTTACAATCTGCCGTATCGCCGAATTGCATTCGGCAGGGTGACGTTGTGCGCGATGCCCATTGAATTCGCTGCGACCGGCGGATTGCAAATCCGCGATACGGCAGAATTCAATTCTGCGCTACAGCAGCAGACTGCAAGGTGCTGGGGAATGGCGGGGCAACGAAGACCGGCGCTCATGTGTCAGGCCATATCCCGAAGGTATTAAATCATTCAGCCCGGCGTTGACGCGCCAGCGGCTACGCCGGGAAACGGTTCCCCATGTTTTCCAAACCTGAAGGGTTTGAATCGTATCCGCCGGCAGATGATTCAACCCGTTCCGGGTAAGCGAGAATACTTTGCAGCAAGATTTGATTGTCCGTGGCAGTGATGGCTGGTTGCCACTTTGGGTTTAATTTCAAAAGGTCTTTGGCACGGTTTTCGACAGTGCAGCTTAACATTTCCTGCCGCAGTTTTACCAAGCCATCTTCTCCAACACCAAGCAACGCAAGTTCCAGCGCGTATGTGCGCGTGTAATCATAACGGTTGCAATAAGGCGGCGACGTGATCAAGCAGCCGTAGGATTCGCTCTTCAGTTTTGGCAGAATATCGAGGCACGATCCACTGTGAAGCTTGACGTCTGCTTTCGAGAGCGTCTTCACAAACAAATCTTCGGGAAGTTCGCTGGAGCGCAAGTCGTCAACTATCTGGTGCAGCTTGTGATTGATGGCGAAGTCGAAAGCTAGAATCTTACCTTTGTCAAAAACCTTCTTCCCTTGCCGCCTGCCAGAACGATAGTCCCATCTTAAATACTGGCCATCCTTCCGGGTATAACTGATGTTCTCAAGAACACATAGCAGCGCAAAAAGCAATACTGCCTTTACTCGTTCACCCTCTTGACCTGACGCTGCAAGGAATCGTCCCATTGCCTCAAGCGTTTCCGGCGGATATGCCCCTCGCGTGATGCGTAATTCATTTATGGGCTGTATAATTTTGCACTTTCGCCACGGATGCTCGTCTCTCCAAAATGCAAGCCGTTCGACATCCGCAGCCTGCAATTCCCAATCGATGAGCTGTTTAGTCGCAATTAGAGTCAGACCGATAGGTAGAAGCTCGATGCCCTCGGCTTTCATGCCGCGCCCGCCAGCCACAAATAACGCCGTTCCGCTTCCGGCAAACGGATCAAGCAATACCCCTTTCGCAATCCGATACTTGCCTAATATATGTTCAATCAATCCGGCGGAGAACGCTTCTTTGTATTTAAACCAACGATAGACGGCTCTTCCTTTGTTGGCCTGAAAACTTACAAGCGCACGCGTAAGCGAGCGGTCGACACACAGCTTGTGTGCCCAACGCGTCTCAGCCTCAAGATTTAATCTTTCGATGTGGGCCAGTTCCTCTGATGTTTCAAGCGTCGGTGTGTCGTTGTCTCTCGGCGTCTCAATTTCAAGTCCAGTTGGTGCTGCAGTGTCGAGCACTGCAGCAAGCTGTGTGCGATATGCTGTCGCATCTTCGTGTAGAAAACCATTGTTCGCTTTTGCGTGCCCGTCATTCGAGTGATGAAAAATAGGCTTCGCTTTTTTCTTTCGAGCCGAGGAATAGATCGAAGGCTTCTTTCGCACCGTTTTCTTTGGTGATTGCTGTTTGGCGCGTTTCATCTGCGATTGTTATACCAAATTAAATTGCGCAATGCCAGAAAACCCTCATTTGGCCTTTGGGTTTTCCAGCAGGGCGCGAGTTGGCTCGCGGATTATTTAACCGCCGTTGCCTTCGTCCCCTGCCCCGCCGCCACCAGTTCGCCCAGCATTCCGGAGTTCTTTGGTATCAGCGTGATGTTGGCTTCGCCGGCGATGATGTTCTGCGTTTCCAGCACGTTGAACAGGGCGTGCGCGATGTCCGGGTCCTGCGAGATCTTTTTCAGCGCCATAACGTTGATTTGAGTTTCGTTGCTAATACGCCCGTCTGATTATTTTAACAAGCAAAAAGCGCGGATGAATTCCAGCTTCGCGGGAATTCGGTCAGCGACAAAATGTTTTCGTCCGGTCATGGAACCACGCAATTGCCGCGACGGATGAATTGCCTCACCTCTCCCTTGATCCCTCTCCCCTCCGACGGATGGAACGGAGAGGGAATTCATTTTGTGTGACGTTTTCCCAGGGTGGCGTCCGCTTCGCTTCCTTATCCTGGGCTATTATCTTTCGTCCCCACAGGCTGTCATTTCCGGCAGTCGTTTTGATTTGTCGCCAGTCAAGATTTTGCACCCGGGATTGTTATTATGTTGCATTGGCCGCGGAACAAAACTATTTAGGTGCAAACAATGTCTTCAAGCCCCAATTACAAAGCGGAACTGGTCGGCGTGTTCGGCCATCCGGTTTCCGAAAATCCCACGGTGGTGATGCAGGAGGCCGGTTTTCACGCCTTGAACCTGAACTGGCGCTACCTGACCATCGAAGTGCTGCCCAAGGACCTGGGTGCGGCCATGAATGGATTGCGCGCCATGAACATGAAGGGCATCAATCTCACCATCCCGCACAAGGTGGCGGTGTTGCAGTATCTGGATGAAGTCAAACCGGACGCCGCCTTGATGGGCGCGGTGAACACGGTCGTCCGCATCGGCGACAAGCTGGTGGGCGAAAATACGGACGGCAAGGGTTTCATGCACTCGTTGACGCAGGTTTCCAAGGTCAATCCCAAGGGCAAAAAGGTCCTGGTGCTCGGTGCCGGCGGCGCGGCCCGCTCCATCACGGTGGAGCTGGCGCTGGCCGGCGCGCAACAGATCACCATCGTGAACCGTTCCCCCGAACGCGGCAAGGTGCTGACTGAACTCTTGAATTCAAAAACGCCGGCGAAAACGAATTTCATCCAATGGCACGGAACATTTTCCATTCCCAGCGACACGGATATTCTGGTCAACGCCACCTCGATCGGCCTGTTCCCGAACGTCCATGAAAAGCCGGACATCAATTACGACTCGATCAATTCCAAAATGGTGGTGTGCGATGTCATTCACACGCCCATGACTCCGTTTTTGAAGGAAGCGCAGAATCGAGGCGCCAAGATCGTGGATGGTCTCGGGATGCTGGTTTATCAAGGGGCCATCGGCTTCAAGCTGTGGACGGGTTTGGATGCGCCGGTGGAAGCGATGCACAAGGCGCTGTCAAAGGCGTTTCATTTGGAATAGAATTATCGTGGAGAAATTATGAAAAAAACAGGAATTCTCAATCAGGACATATTAAATGTCATGGGTTCGCTCGGCCACACCGACCGGGTTGTGGTTTGCGATGTCGGCCTGCCGATTGATAAAAACGTCAACGGATTGACCTGGCGGTCACCAAAGGCGTCGTGAAATTCATGGATGTCCTGAAGCCGCTCCTGGACGAAGTGGTGGTGGAGAAGATCATTCTGGCCCGGGAAATCGTCGCGAAAAGTCCGGCGATGCACCAGGAAATCGTGGCTCTCACCAAGGGCATTCCGCTGGAACTGGTCAGCCACGAGGAATTCAAGCAGATTGACGAAGGATGCCAGGGCGATCATCCGCACGGGTGAATGCACCCCGTATGCGAACATCATTTTGCAGTCGGGTGTGAATTTCTAAAAGCGACCTGCCGCCATGAAGGTGATCAATTTCGGCTCCCTGAACTTTGACCACGTTTATGAGGTGGAGCATCTCGTCCAGTCCCGGCGAAACCATCACTGCGTAGAACTATCACCGGTTGTGCGGCGGCAAGGGGCTGAACCAATCCATCGCGCTGGCCCGCGCCGGGGCGCCGGTGTTGCACGCCGGGAAAGTGGGACGGGACGGCGAGCCCTTGATCGCCTGTTTGCAAGCAGCCGGTGTGGACACCACCCATGTCGGCATCATCGAAAGCGAGCCGTCGGGTCATGCCGTGATTCAGGTGGACAGGCACGGTCAGAATTCCATCATCATCCATGGCGGCGCAAACCGGGAGGTTCAAAAAGAAGATGCCGAACGCGTGCTGGGTCACTTTTCGGCCGGCGACTGCCTGGTGTTGCAGAATGAAATCAGTTCCATTTCCGAAATTATTGACCGGGCCAAAAAACAGGGCCTGACCATTTTCCTGAACCCCGCGCCGATGGACAAAACGGTTTTGGGTTATCCGCTGGATTTGGTGGATTATTTCATCATCAACAGCATCGAAGGCCGGGAACTGACAGGCGAATCGGAGCCAAACGCAATTGTCGAAGCCATGCGCAAACGGTTTCCACGCTCGGCGACAATCCTCACGCTGGGCGAGAACGGCGTCATTTATGCCGACCCGCAGACAAGCCTCACCGTTCCGGCCGAAAAAGTCACACCGGTGGACACCACTGCCGCCGGGGATACGTTCATCGGGTTTTTTATCGCTCAAAAGATGAAAGGCGAGATGGTTGAAACCTGTTTGCGAACGGCATCCCGCGCCGCCGCCATCTGTGTCACCCGGCGCGGTGCCGCCGACTCGATTCCGCGCATGGACGAAGTGGTCAAGTGATTCCGCCATCAATTTACGGATTTAATCCCGAGGCAATCTGTGGCTAACTAAACGCCGATGCCGAACCGCATTGCCATGAACCTGCTGCCCGCGCCGCGTTCGCTGAAGCGGCTTCGCGGCACGTTCACGTTGCCGAAGGAGGTTGGAGTCCAAGCTTTAGCTTGTTCCGCGGACACGCTAAAGCGTGAACTCCAACGAGCTGGAATCAAGGTCGTCCGCACCGATTCCGCGCCAAATCATCCTGAAGGCTATGCGCTGGTGATTTCCAAGACATGGAATTGAGATTTCATTCCGCGAAATTGGCGGTCTGCGCGCGGCGACGGCGACGTTGCGGCAATTGCTGCGGCAATATGGCCGCCGCCTGCCCTGCCTGCAAATCCGCGACTGGCCGGATTTTCCGCGTCGCGGCGTGATGCTGGACATTTCGCGCGGTCGCGTGCCGAAACTGGAGACGCTGCTCGAACTCGCCGAACAGCTCGCCGATTTCAAAATCAACGAGCTGCAACTTTACACCGAGCACACGTTCGCCTATCGCCAATACAAATCCGTCTGGCAAAGCTGGGGCGCGCTGACCGGCGCGGAAATCCGCAAGCTGGACGCGCGCTGCCGCGAACTGGGCATTGACCTCGTGCCGAACCAGAATTCCTTCGGCCATTTGCGCCATTTCCTTGAACATCCGAAACTCAAGAAACTCGCCGAGGTTGCCGAACCTTACGAGTGTGGTGGCGACGCCCCGTCGCCGGACAGCGACGAGGGCGTCGAAGCCACGTTTCTCCGCCGCCCAACCACTCTGGCGCCAAATCATCCCGGCACCCTGCCCTTTCTGCGCGGGCTTTATGACGAATTGCTTCCGAATTTTTCGAGCCGGTTCTTCAACGTCGGCTGCGACGAGACCTGGGATTTGGGCCGCGGCCAAAGCAAAACGCTTTGCGAACGGCAACGGCAAAGGCCGGGTTTATCTGGATTTTCTTGAAACAGATTCACCGCGAAGTTTCCGCGCGCGGCAAGACGATGATGTTCTGGGGCGACATTATTTTGAAATATCCGGAGCTGATTCCGGAGCTGGCTGCGTTTGGAGCGCCGAGCACCGGCTCGGCTCGTTGGAGTTCAAGCTTCAGCTTGTCGGGGAACACGCCAGAGCGTGCCCGACGCTCCAACTCATCGCCTTGAACTGGGGTTACGAGGCGAATCATCCGTTTGAAAAGGAAGCGGCGCAATTTGCGAAGGCGAAAATTCCATTTTACGTCTGCCCCGGCACTTCGACCTGGCAAACGCTGATCGGCAGGCACGACAACGCGCTGGCCAATCTGCGCGCGGCGGCCAAAGCCGGGAAGAAATTCAGCGCCATCGGCTATCTCATCACCGACTGGGGCGACGGCGGCCATCCGCAACCGCTGGCGGTGAGCTGGCCGATGTTTCTCGCGGGCGCATCTCTGGCATGGAACGCAAAGGCTTTTGATGAATCAAAGATTGTTCCGGTTTTAAGCCGCGATGTGTTTCGAGATTCGACCGAAGAAGTTGCCGGCGCGGCGTTCAAACTCGGTTTTGTGCATCAAAAGCTCGGCGTGAAGGCGCCGAATGAAACGCCGCTCGGCACGGTCATCGCCGCGCCGAAACCGGAAGAACGCGAATTGTTTTGCCGCAACGGGCTGAAATGGTTTGCCAAAATTCCGGGCGAAAGATTCGTGCGACGTTAAAGGAAATTGAAAAACAGATTGCGACCCTGGAGAAAATTGGGACGGCGACACGCCTTCCCCGCCAAAACAAATATTTTTCTGCGCGAACTGGATCTGGCGGCGCGCATGGCGGCGCAATCGTGCAAGTTCATGCTGTGGCAGCAGGCGGTGGCCGCTGGAAGAATCACCCTGGCGGCGAAACGATTGGCGCGAGCCGGCATCCGTGAATTGAAAAAACTGGAAGAGGAATTCAACGCGACTCTGGCCCTCGCGGAACAAGGCCACGCCGAAACATTGTTCTGCGTTTCTGCGGTGGCGGATGGAGGATTACCGGCGCGGATTCGTGGCGGCGGCAAGGTAGGATCGGGCCGGGGAACGGAGCGCGACCGTCCCGGCCGCAGCGCCCCAACAGACCAGCAATGGCAATGCGCGGAATCCGTTCAACGTCCGGGCCGCCGCACATTCACCCGCGGGCGGATCGGCGGCGGTTGCGGAATTTTCGGCGGCAATGTTGGCGGTTGCGCGGGAGCGGGCGTCCGCGGCCAGATGTTTTCCGGCATACGCCGCGGCTTGTCGCGGCAACTCTCGCCACCTCTGCCAGCCGACTTCGCCGCTTCTTCAGCCGCTCTGGCCTTGATTTGCTCCGCCTGTTGCTTCATCCAGTCTTCGGCATGAGCCGCCAGCTCGCCGATCTTCGCTTCGGGAAATTTCATCTCGCCGATGTTGAAATGGCCGAGCTTCTCCGTCGGTTGCCCGATGAGATTCGGCCGGCGCGACCGGATGGCTGGCCGCCGTTTCCAGCGTCTGATAACCGTTCACAACCCAGTCCAGCTTGCCCGTTTCCGTATCCAGCAACAGGCCGTGGACGGGAATTTTCGGGCCGATGAGCGGGCTGTGCCGGATGATGTCGCACGCCTTGATGACGTTTTGCCGCTCGCTGCCGAACAGGCCGAAAAAATCGTTGAGATTGTCCGGCAACAAACTCCGTTCAACGCCCAGCGTCTTGAATTTGTCGAGCAACTGCATGGTCGTGGTCTTGCCGACCTGGCAATCCGTGTGGCCGATGATGGCGATTTCCTTGCCGCCCTTGACCGCGCACGCCAGCGCCAGCGTGCGCATCATCGAACTCATGGGATCAAAGATGATGTTGCCCGCGTTGCGCAGCCAGATGAACTGCTCGGCGGGCAGCGCCAGCGCGTTCGGGAAAAAGGCGTTCAGCCGCGGGTCAATGCACGTCAGCGCAATGACCGGCAGTTCGTCGGCAAAATCCGCCGGATGCAAGCCGGCGCTCGCGTCGCCCGCGACCGCGCGGTGGTTCGCGTCAATGATGGCTTCAAACAGGCGCATAAAATCAAAGTTCAAATTCCTCCGCGACCATTACCAGCAATTCGCGTTCGCGGTCGGCCAGCCGGTTGTCGCTGGAAAGCGAATCTTCGAGCGCGGCGTAGAATCTGGCTGCGGAGCGCTTGTGTCGGAAAGTTTTTGCCGATGTCTGCCACATATTTCCGCGTCGACTCCGGCGAGGCGCCGTGTTTTCTGGCTCGGGCAAAACTGGCATCAATGAAATACTGCCGCGCGCTGTCGGATGAGAATTGGATGGCATCGAGCACGCGCTGCGCTTTTTCATCCTCGATCAAGTCGAGGTTGCCGTCCGCATACATTCCCAAGGTGAGCAAATCCACCAAAGCCTGTTTTTGCCGGTCTGTAAAGGCATTCAAGTCCATGAAGATTACTTTGCACGGCGAATTGTTTTTGTCGAGCGCGAAATGATGCTCGCGCTGGATGGCGCGCCGCGCCCACTCGACCAGTTCCAGCGGCTGTTCCAGCACGTCCGGCGGCACTTCGTGGTAGCTCATCGTCATCACTTTGCCTCGCGATTCGTAGGTGAACGGCCCCATGCCGCGCGCCGTGTAATCCGCCTGCGACTGCGCGTCCGTTTTGAAGAACAGCCGCCCCTCGTCCAGAATCCCGAAGAAATGGTCGCCGGAATAAAGCCCGTGCGCGCCGAACATCGCCTTCGCACGCACATCCGGCAGCGCGCTCAACTGGTCGAGCACAAATTCCTTGAACGAGTCATCAGGCATGAAGTTGTTGTCGCGATCAGTTGAAGCGTATTGGGATTGAGCCTCGATCAATTGAGCACCAGGCTCGACGCTACGCCTCGACGCGTCGCATCGCCCGCTTGCGCCATTTCATTCATCGGTTTGGCGCGGCTGCTTTGTTGGTTGTTTGCGATGAAGCAGGTGGTTTCCACAACGAATAATCGGCGGGCAATTCAAACAGCGCCGCGTCCACGGGTTCTGCTTTCGCCGAGACAAGAGTGACAATGCTGTGTTGCCCGTTCTCGACTTTTTCGGTTTGAACCACCATGCCCGGCAGGCGGCTTAATTCCGGCTGGGCGCTTCGGTGCGGGCCGTTATCGTCGAAGCGGTCCAGCTTGGCGAGTTCCGTTCGGATGGCGTCGTAATCGGGAAAATCTTTGGCCACCCACAGGGTCTCGGTCAGACCGTCGGGGCCCGACCAGGTGTAAATCTCCGTGTCATAGCCGCCCACCTTCGCCGTTCGTTCCGGTGTCCACGGCACGGGCGGGGGGTTGCTCCATTTCGTTGGTTCCGTGCGAGGACTTTTGCGTCAGCCTCCATTTGTTGCCGGACCTCCGCCCCGGAACGTTTCAGGAACGCTTTTTCATTTGGCATCAGGGTGATGGAATCGCGCGTGTTCAAATCAATGATGACGCTGAAGGCATGGCCGGTGCTGGTCCGTTGATCCATGCGCATTTTGTCGCCATGCACTTTCATGGTGACGTGATAAGTGACATTGGTGTCACCGGATTGCTGTTCCATGACCAAATCCGCCCGCGCTGCGGTGAGGAAGGCAAAAAAAACGGCAAATATGAAAATGGATCTTCTTCACTCGCGCACGAGCTTCCCGCAAGGCGCTCAACGGGTCGAGCACAAATTCCTTTAACGAGGCGCCAGCCATCAACTATTAATCGCCAAATTGGAAACCAAACCTAGTGGACTTTGCCGACGGAGTTCTCGATAACAACATTCGAGAATACCGCCGTGTCGGACTTGTCCGGCAGGTGCGAGCAAAAGCCGATGCCGGCGTAGAATGGTCCGTTAATCTTCAACGTGACGGGCGCACCGAACTGGTGCATCGGTTCGCCTTGCAGGCTCACGAAGAGCGCGAAGGAGTCGCCGCGCTTTTCAATGCCGATGCGCAGGGCATTGGCGGTGACCAGGTCGTCAGGTGATTTGCCGCCGGGCAGGCCGCCGCGGCTGCCGATGCGATATTCCATGTCCGAGATGCGGACGTTCTTCGCCCAAGTGTCCTTGAGCGTGATGGTGCGGTTCAAAACGAGCTTGCCGGGCAAGCTGTCGTTATCGGGCGCGAACGAGGCGCACATGGCCTTTTTCTCCCAAGATGAGCGGCAGGCCAAGCCGGGCATTCTCCGCGCGCAGTTGCCGCGCCACGCGGCGGAACGCACGCCGCGCCGGCGCGATGAAGTCGTCTTTCTTGCCGTTTCCATTTTTCATGACATTCCAAGTATAGCTTTAAGTTGGCCTTGCGGGCAAGTTTCAGATTGCGCCAAAAGGCGTGGCGGACTGCCCTGGTTGTCCCACACCGCCCAGCGGTCGGCCAGCGGCGCGTAGTCGCGGACAAAATGTTGCAGGCTGCGGCCAAAGCGCCGGCGGATGTCGGCAACAGGCACGTTGTGTCCGCCTTTCTTCACCCGCTCGCGCACGCGGGCGATGGCGATGGCCGGATTTGGCAGCCAAAGGTAATGGAGATGAATTTGGAAACCATTTTCTTGTGCGCGCTTCAATAATCCAACGTAAGTTTTGCCGCTCAACGTGCTTTCAACTGCAAAGGTTTTCCGTCCGGCAACAAATGCGCGGAATTCAGCGAGCAAAAGCCGGCCGGCTTTGATGGCTGCCGCGCCGGTGTTCAAAGGTGAAAGGCCTTGCGCGATCAAGTCTGCGTTTAGGAAGTTGAGGCATTTGACTTCGTGCGGAAGAAATTCCCTGGCAAACGTAGTTTTGCCTGCGCCATTACAGCCGGCGATGAGATAAATCGTTGGCTGAGTCGTCGCCATTTATCTCTTCTGCGCTTCCTTCGCCCAAGTGTCCTTGAGCGTGATGGTGCGGTTGAAAATCAAGGTAGGGACGACCTGCCGGTCGTCCGAGGCAGCGCGGCAGCGCGGCCCTACCGATGAATCTTTGTCCAAAGCAAAATAGGCAAGGCGCTCGAATTGATAGCGCAGTTCCGGCTTCGCGTCTTTCAGGCTCGGCTCGCATTTGGCCGTCACCACTTCCAGCGAGTGCGGGTTGAGCACGGATTTGAAATCGCGTCCGTCCTTCTCCGGCTCGGCTTCGGTAAAGAGCCGGTCGTAAAGGCGCACTTCGGCGTCAATCGCGTGCGCGGCGCTCACCCAATGAATCGTGCCTTTCACTTTGCGCCCCGCCGTGGCTCCGCCCATCTTGCTGTCGAGGTCGGCGGTGCAGCGCAATTCGGTGATGTTGCCGCTGGCGTCCTTCACCACCTCGTCGCATTTGATGATGTAGGCGTATTTGAGCCGGACTTCGCCGCCGGGTTTGAGCCGGAAGAATTTCGGCGGCGGCACTTCCTTGAAATCGTCCTGCTCGATGAACAGTTCGCGGCTGAACGGAATCTTCCGCTTGCCGGCGCTTTCGTCTTCGGGATTGTTGACGGCGTCCAGTTCCTCGGTCTTGCCTTCGGGAAAGTTGGTGATGACGACCTTGATGGGGCGCAGCACGGCGAGCCGGCGCAGCGAGCGTTTGTTCAGGTCCTCGCGGATGGCGTGTTCGAGCACGGCCACGTCGGTGATGCCGTTGTATTTCGTGATGCCGATGTTGTAGGCAAAATTGCGCAAGCGCTTCGGGCGTCACGCCGCGCCGGCGGATGCCGGAAATCGTGGGCATGCGCGGGTCGTCCCAGCCGGAGACGAGATTTTCGTTCACGAGCTGCATGAGCTTGCGTTTGCTCATGATGGTGTAGCCGAGCGAGAGGCGGGCGAATTCGTATTGATGCGGCAGCGGGCGCGGCAGGCCGAGGCTTTCGAGAATCCAGTCGTAAAGCGGGCGATGCACCTCGAATTCCAGCGTGCAAATGCTGTGCGTGATGCCTTCGATGTAATCGCTCAAGCAATGGGCGAAATCATACATCGGGTAGATGCACCATTTGCCGCCGGTGTGATGATGCTCGGCGTGGCGGATGCGGTAGAGCAGCGGATCGCGCATCCAGATGTTCGGCGAGGCCACGTCAATCTTCGCGCGCAGCGAACATTTGCCGTCGGGAAACTCGCCGGCCTTCATGCGCCGGAACAAATCGAGATTTTCCTCCACGCTGCGGTTGCGGTAGGGCGATTCCTTGGCCTGGCGGCGGTATTCGTCGGTTTCGTCCGGCGTCAGATCGCAGACGTAGGCCTTGCCCTTTTCGATCAATTGCTCCGCGTAATCGTAAATCTGGTCGAAATAATCGGAGGCGTAAAAAGGCTCGACGATTTCCGATTTCGGATTTCCGATTTCCGATTTGGTGACAGGCGGGAGATAAAAATCCCGGTTGCCGTTCGTCGCGATGGTTTCGGGCGTTTTGCCTTTCGGCTTCAAGCCGAGCTTGTCGTCGGCCCAGCCGCTGATGAGCCAGTTCACGTCCTCGATGATGGAATCCACGTATTCGACGTCTTCCTTGGTCGGGTTGGTGTCGTCCATGCGCAGATTGCAAATGCCGCCGAACTCGCGCGCGATGCCGAAATTCAGGCAGATGCTTTTGGCGTGGCCGATGTGGAGGTAGCCGTTCGGCTCCGGCGGAAAGCGCGTGTGGATTTGCGGATATTTCTTTTCCGCAACGTGCTTGGCACGATGTCGCGGATGAAATCGGTCGGCGCGGCGGCGGCTTTGTTTTCCAGACTCATAAATCGCGGGGAGGATAACAAAAAAGTGGCGATTGTCCAAACGAAGTGTGGCAGCGCACAGCAGCGGACGCAAATCCGCTGCATTACTAATCCAAGACCGAATTGAGCCGACCAACGTCGCTGCTACAAATTTTTGTTCTTCGCCCGCGATTCCTCGGCGAGCTTCAATTTGAATTCCGCCAGCGCCGTTTACAAGTTTCGCGTCGCCGACGGCGAGGATTTGCACCGCGAGCAAGCCGGCGTTGCGCGCCGCGCCGATGCCGACCGTGGCCACCGGCACGCCCGGCGGCATTTGCACGATGGACAGCAGCGAGTCGAGGCCTTTGAGCGATTTGCTTTCAATCGGCACGCCGATGACCGGCAGCGTGGTGAACGCCGCCGTCACGCCCGGCAGATGCGCCGCGCCGCCCGCGCCGGCGATGATGACGCGCAGGCCGCGTTTTGCCGCGCCGCCTGCGTATTCTTCAAGCCCGTGCGGATCGCGGTGGGCGGAGATGACCTTGGCCTCGCTGGCGATGCCGAATTCCGCCAGCGCATCGGCGGCGGCCTTCATCGTCGGCCAGTCCGAATCGCTGCCCATCAAAATGCCGACCAGCGGTTTGGATGTTGAATTCTTGCTCATGTGCATGCAAATTGAGCGAGGAAATCGCGCGTTTGGCAAGAAACAAAGTGATTCGAAATGATTCGTCCTTTGACGTCTTTGCATCTTCGCGGCCTTTGCGTTAAAACTTTTCCGCCGATGACGACCGCGAACAAAATCACGATCCTGCGAATCCTGCTGATTCCGTTTTTCGTCGTCGAACTGATTTACTACGTCGAAACCGGCAACGAAATTCACCGGCTGGTGGCCATTCTGTCGTTTGCCATCGCGGCGATTCTGGACGGCGTGGACGGCTACATCGCGCGCCATTACAACCAGAACAGCGAACTGGGCGAGATCCTCGATCCGCTGGCGGACAAATTGCTGCTGGTGTCCGGCATCGTCGCTGTTGAGTTTCAACCACGCGCCGCATCTCGGCCAGATTCCGCTCTGGCTCACCGGCACCATCATCGGGCGCGACTTCTTGATACTGATCGGCATGGTGGTCATCCATCTCACTGTCGGCAAAGTCGCCGTGCGCCCGCGCATCATCGGCAAATGCGCCACCGTGTTGCAAATGGTCGTCGTCATCTGGATTTTGCTGAAATGGGATCAGGATTTGAATCCGCTCTGGCTGGAATATTTGATTGGCGGGCGCGGCGATTTGCACCGGCGTTTCCGGGCTGCTTATATGTCTGGGACGGCGTGAAACAACTCGGCTCGCACCCGACAAGTTCGCCGAACCAAAAACCATGATTTATGGCAAAGGAAATCGAACTGAAATTGAAGGAAGGCGACGTCGCGCCGGAATTTTCCGCGGCGACAAACGGCGGCGGAAAAATTTCGCTCGCCGATTTCAAGGGCAAAAATGTCATCCTCTATTTTTATCCGAAGGACGACACGCCGGGCTGCACGAAGGAAGCCTGCGCCTTCCGCGACCATTTTGCCGAATTCAAGAAACGCGGCGCGGTCGTGCTCGGCGTCAGCACCGATCCGGTGAAAGTCGCACGACAAGTTCGTGGAAAAATTCAAGCTGCCGTTCACGCTGCTGGCGGACGAGGACAAAAAGATTGTCACGGCCTACGGCGTCTGGGGCGAGAAAAGTTTCATGGGCCGCAAATACATGGGCACGCACCGCGTGACGTTTCTGATCGGGCCGGACGGGCGCATCAAGAAAATCTGGCCGCGGGTGAAGCCGGAGGAGCACGCGGCGGAAGTGCTGGCGGCACTATGATTTCCCGGCGCCAAAATAATTGACAGACGGCTGTAAATGTTCAACATTCCGGGCGAACGAAAAAGGATTAACAACAAACTATTAACAATTATGGCAATACCCGTCGGCTCCAAGGCTCCTGATTTCACACTCAAATCCAAAACTCCCGTGGATGCGGAAGTCAAGTTGAGCAACAACTTCGGCAAGAAGAACACCGTGCTGCTGTTTTTCCCGCTCGCGTTCACCGGCGTCTGCACCGCCGAACTCTGCGATATCACCTCCGGCCTCGGCACCTATGCCAGCCTCGGCGCGGATGTCATCGCCGTCAGCGTGGACAGCCCGTTTGCGCAGCAAGCCTGGGCGCAAAAGGAAAAAATCGGCATCACGCTCGCCAGTGATTTGAACAAGGAAGTCACCACGGAAATATGACGTGGTGTTTCCGATGCTGGCCGGCATCGGCGACACGGCGGCGCGCGCGGCGTTCGTGATTGATAAAAACGGCGTCGTGCAATACAGCGAACAAACGCCAACGCCAAAGGATTTGCCGAACTTCGAGGCGGTCAAGGCGGCGTTGGCGAAGTTGAAGTAAGCCGCTCCGGCCCCCCTGCTTGATGGCGCGCCAAAACCGGCGCGCCTTTTTCGTTTCCATTTCGTCACGCGGGTTTAACTGAAACGCCGTTGTCCAAAGCGCTGGATTGGTTACTCTGGCCCTAATGGTTTCCAGAATATTGATCGTGGACGACGAGATGGATTTCATCGAACTGGTGAAATTCCGCCTCGCCGGGCTGGGCTGCGAATTTCTCGTGGCCAGCGACGGCGTGCAGGCGTTGAGCCAGGCGCGGCAGCTCAAGCCCGATCTGATCCTGCTCGATATTTTGCTGCCCGACCTCGACGGCTTGTCGGTCTGCGAAATCCTGCGCCGCCAGCCGGCCACGAAAAAGATTCCGGTCATTTTCATGAGCGCGCTTTCCGGCGACGTGACCCGGCGCACCGTGGCGATGCAGGCGGAGGATTTTTTCACCAAGCCGCTGGATCTGGACCGGCTCCAGCGCCGCATCGCGGAATTGCTGCATTGCGAGCCGGCGGCAAAATAGGTGTTGGAGTGCAAGCTTTGGCTTGTCTCCGAAAGCCATGCTGAAGCCTGAACTCCAACGCGCTTCGCTTGACACTTCGGCGCGCAGACTTCATTTTCTTGGCATTATTTTGAGACATTAAATGAACGCATCGCACAATTTATTCGGAACCTTGCAGGCATTTGACCTCGGCAACGGCAAATCTGGCAAATTCTACTCGTTGCCCGCGCTGGAAAAAGCCGGCGTCGGCCCGATTTCCAAACTGCCGGTCTCCATCCGCCTCGTCCTCGAATCCGTCCTGCGCAATTGCGACGGCAAGAAAGTCACCGAGGCGAACGTCAAGGAACTGGCCAACTGGAAACCCAACGAGACGCGCACGGCGGAGATCCCGTTCGTCGTCGCGCGCATCGTGTTGCAGGATTTCACCGGCGTGCCGCTGCTGGTGGATTTGGCGGCGATGCGCAGCGCCGTCGCCCGGCTCGGCAAAAATCCAAAGATCATCGAGCCGCTCGTGCCGGTGGATCTGGTCGTGGACCACTCGGTGCAGGTGGACTTCGCCGGCAGCGCCGATGCGATGGCGAACAACCTGGATTTGGAATTCACCCGCAACCGCGAGCGCTACCAGTTCTTGAAATGGGGCATGCAGGCGTTCGACACCTTCAAGGTCGTGCCGCCCGGCATCGGCATTGTCCACCAGGTGAATCTCGAATACCTCGCCAAGGGCGTTCTCTGTAGCGGCGATGTGTCATCGCCGAACACCATTTACTATCCCGACACGCTCGTCGGCACCGATTCGCACACGACCATGATCAACGGCCTCGGCATCGTCGGCTGGGGCGTCGGCGGCATCGAGGCCGAGGCGGGAATGCTCGGCCAGCCGGTTTATTTCCTCACGCCGGACGTGGTCGGCGTTCACCTCACCGGCGCGCTTTCCGAAGGGGTCACCGCGACCGATCTCGCGCTCACCGTCACGCAACTGCTCCGCAAGACCAAGGTCGTCGGCAAGTTCGTCGAGTTCTTCGGCCCCGGCGCGGCGGCGTTGCCCGTCGTGGACCGCGCGACCATCGCGAACATGGCGCCCGAATACGGCGCGACGATGGGCTTCTTCCCGATTGACGCCGAGTGCGTGAATTATCTCCGCGCGACCGGCCGCAGCGAGGAGCATTGCCGGATCTACGAAAATTATTACAAGGCGCAGGGCCTTTGGGGCATTCCGCAGAAGGGGCAGATTGAATACTCACAGGTCGTCGAACTGGATCTCGCGGCCGTCAAGCCGAGCGTCGCCGGCCCGAAACGTCCGCAGGACCGCATCGAGCTGGGCAATCTGCGCCGCGAATTTTTCAACGCCATCCAACGGCCTGTCACCGAAAACGGATTCGGCAAATCGCGCCAGGTCTTCGGCAAATCGGTCAAAGTGGAAACCGCTGCGAAGAAGAAGGCGAGCATCGGCACCGGTTCGCGTGGTCATCGCCGCCATCACGAGCTGCACCAACACCAGCAATCCGAGCGTCATGCTCGCCGCCGGTTTGCTCGCGAAGAAGGCGGTGGAGAAAGGCCTGAAGGTGAATCCCGCCGTGAAGACCTCGCTCGCGCCCGGCTCGCGCGTCGTGACCGATTATCTCAAGAAGACCGGCCTCACAGCCGTATCTCAACAAGCTCGGCTTCAACACCGTCGGCTACGGCTGCACGACCTGCATCGGCAATTCCGGCCCGCTCGACCCGGCCATCGAGGACGCCATCGTGAAGAACGATTTCGTCACCGCCAGCGTGCTTTCCGGCAACCGCAATTTCGAGGCGCGCGTGCATCAGAACATCAAGTCGAACTTCCTCATGTCGCCGCCGCTCGTCGTCGCGTTCGCGCTCGCGGGCCGGGTGGACATTGACATGAGTTGCGAACCGCTCGGCAAGGACAAGGACGGCGAGCCGGTTTATCTCGCCGACCTCTGGCCGACGCTCCAGGAGATTCGCGACGCGATGCAAACCGCGCTCAAGCCGGAGGTCTTCCGCAAGCTCTACAAGAATTTCGCCGCGCAGAATCCGAAGTGGAACGAAATCCCGTCGTCCGTCGGCAACGTGTATGAGTGGGACGCGAAATCCACCTACATCCAGGAGCCGCCGTTCTTCGAGAACTTCTCGATGGCGCCCGGCGGCATCAAGCCCATCACCGGCGCGCGCGCGCTCGGCATCTTCGGCGACTCGGTGACCACCGACCACATCTCGCCCGCCGGCGCCATCAAGAAGTCGTCGCCCGCCGGAAAGTTTCTTCTCGAGAATGGCGTGACGGCGGAGGATTTCAACAGCTACGGCTCGCGCCGCGGCAACGACCGCATCATGACGCGCGGCACGTTCGCCAACGTCCGCATCAAGAACCTCATGCTCGGCGGCGAAGAAGGCGGCAACACCATCGAGCCGGACGGCGCGAAAACTTCCATCTACGACGCGGCGATGAAATACCAGACAGGCAGGGACGCCGCTGGTGATTATCGCCGGCCAGGAATACGGCACCGGCTCCAGCCGCGACTGGGCCGCCAAGGGCACGAACCTGCTCGGCGTGAAAGCCGTCGTCGCGCAGAGCTTCGAGCGCATCCACCGCAGCAACCTCGTCGGCATGGGCGTGCTGCCGCTGCAATTCAAGGACGGCACCACCGCGCAGACCTTGAAGCTGGACGGCACCGAGACCTATGATGTCGTCGGCCTCGACGCGAACCTCAAGCCGCAGCAGGATTTGACACTGAAAATCACGCGCCAGAACGGCAGCGTGGAGAATGTGTCCGTGCGCTGCCGCATCGATACGCCCATCGAGATTGACTACTACCAGCACGGCGGCATTTTGCCGTATGTGTTGCGTCAGTTGATTGTGAAGGTGTAAGCCAAGCGGAAAACCCCGCTTGCCTGCCGCGCCTGCGGGAGATAATTTGACGCCATGACCATGCGGCAATTTTACGATTGGCAGACAGCGGGTGGCGGCGGCGATGTTTCGCTGCTGGTCGCCGCGCTGGAACAGCGCGAAATCCCGTGGTGTATGATTGGCGGGCTGGCCGTCAACCACTGGACCACCGAGCCGATGGCCACCGCGGACGTTGACGTGGTGATCGCCGCCGGACGGGTGGAGGAAGCCGTGAAAGCCCTGCGCGCCGCCGGGTTCACCGCCAAAAAATTCAAATGGTCGGTCAACCTCAAGGGCCGCTCCAAGGTTTCCGTGCAGATCAGCACCGAGGAATTTTACCGAGAATTTCCCGCGCGCTCGGTGCCGGCGGACATCCACGGCATCCTCATGCGCGTGGCCAGCCTGCGCGACACCTTGCAGGGCAAAATCCTCGCATGGCGCGACAAGGAACGCCGCCCCAGCAAACGGCAGAAGGATTTGATGGACATCCTGCGCCTGATTGAAGCCCATCCGCGCCTGCGCAAGGAACTTCCCGCAGACGTGGCCGCGAAAATCAAGACGGCATGAAAGCCCTCCGCTGCCGCATTGATACGCCCATCGAGATTGACTACTACCAGCACGGCGGCATCTTGCCTTACATCCTGCGCCAGTTGGTGACCAAGGCGTGATTTAAAATATATGTTGCGCCGACGGCGCCCGGATTTTTAGATGGACAAGCCGCCCGGACGTATTTAGGGTTTATTCTAGAAACAAGATCGGCGACAGAATCGTCCGTTTCTTGTTCATTCGGCAAATGCGCAATAGATTGCCCGCACTCATATATTCGCTGGCGCTCGTGGCATGGGTTGTTTTCGTCGCAGTAGTCGCCTTCGAAGTTACGGTGTATTCCTACATCAAGAACGGCATTGTTGGGTTGTTTATCGGACTTTTGATTGGAATTTTAGGTGGAGCCGTTGTTGCAACGATCTGGGCTTTTATTCTTTATTTCATCATCATAATTGGCAGATCTATTTTTCTGTCGATTAAGCCTTCTTCTAAAAAGAGGGGGGCGGAAGAATCCCACGTGGAATTCGCGGCTAAAAAAAGTATTCCTCCCATGACGAGGCGGGAAAAAGTATCGAGATTCTTTGTTGGAATATTTTTCATTGTTCTTGGCTTGGCTTGCGCCTATGACATTGTTTCCTTTATTGGGAAAGATGCTCATAATTCAATTGTTGCGTGCTCGATTGCAGCAGCTCTGTTCATTTTTGGCGGCCTCAAATTAATTCGCAGCACCAACGCTTGAAGATATAGTTGGATGTTAAACTTTGATTCGGTTTTCCTCTTTCATTGCTCCGCACGGTCGGCCTGAATAAACCGTGCCCGGAAATTGGCGTTCAGCGGCGAACTACCCCTGCCGTTTCAAGGCTGTTATCAGACTATTCAACAGGTCAATGACCGTCTGCAAATCCGATTGAGTGGGCGGATCCGAGGGAACCATCTGCGTGTAAGTAATGTCGCTCGGGTTGGCCGCAGCGTTGGCAACGATGGCGGCGTTCACATCATCCATCGAAGGCTTGCCGCTTTCCAGCGATTGAACACGCGCCGTCAGCGCGGTGATTTGCGCGGCCTGCGCATCGTTCAACGCCTTCAGCGCGTTGTATTGGTTGCGAAATGGCGCGGCGTTGAGGTCCTGATGATCTGGCGGAAAATTGGGGTCGTAAGGCATAACATGAGTGCGGAGGTTTCAATTCGGAATGCGGAATGAATTTCATCCCGCACTCCGATTCTCCATCCGCTGATTTTATCCCGCAAAGGTGATGCCCACGGTGTCGCTGTCCTGGCCGATTTCCTCGTCATGGAGCAGGCCGCGGCCCATGTATTCGCGCTTCTCCGGCACGCCGGTTTGCTTGAGCGGCGTGTGGTCAACGAACGGCGCTTCCGTGCTCATGCCAATCTTCTGCCAGCCGCCCGAGCCGCTGAGTCGGGAATAGATGTTCACCGCAGTGACGCCCTTTTTGGTGAAACCCACGCTGATGCCGCCGGGCACCAGCGCGGCCTTGAGCGCGGTCTTGTAACTGGCCGGGTCCAGGGTGCTGCCGCTGCCGCTCAATTGCAGCACGGCCTCGCTGCCGGAAGCCGCCCAGCCGGTGAGCGTCTTCCAGTTCTTCACCTTCGCGCGCAGGACTTGCAGTGCGGCAACCTCGGTTTGCTGCTCCAGGCCGCGTGCCGCATCGGTTTCCTCCTGTGCCGAATCGGTGGCGTCCATCTTGGTGGCCACACCATCCACCGCCGTCTTGACCGCGGTGGCATCCGCGGGCGGCGCGCCGAATTTGACGGCCTCGGCCACCACGTTGGTGCTGATGTTTTTATACCAGCGATAACGCTGGTCCCGCTTGTTGGGAACAAAGTCGGCTCCCATAGTTCTGCCTCTCTTTCTGCGAACCGGAGGCGCCACGGGCGGTGTCGGGGGAGGCGGCTCATCCATTCGGAGACCGGAATTCATTGTCCAGCCTTCGTCGAGTCGGATGACACCATTTGACACGTGCGCCTCGATTGTTGAGGGTTCGCTACTGTTAAAGCAGAGCCATGTGAATTAGGCCAGCTTTATAATTATGAAAATATCAGCGCTCGCGACATCGTTAGCATGGTTAATGCTTTCAACGCTGGCGACCGTCACGAAATCTCCGGCGTTCCTCCCGGCAACGCCAGCATTCTTGCCACCAGCGCCGGCAATATACCCTCTAATGCCAGCGTTCGCGGGACGGCTGCCGGCAATACTCCCACCAACTCCAGCGTTCGCGCCGCCAGCGCTGGCAATACTCCCGCCAGCGCCGGCGTTTATGCCGTCAACGCCGGCAATATTCCCGCCAACGCCAGCGTTCGCGCCACCAACGCCGGCGTAATTCTAACGAACGCCAGCGCTAAAATGGCGGAAGTGGCTGAAAATGAGGGTATTGCCAGAAATACCGCCTTTTTTGCCAAAAACCGGGTGCCGGTCAAAAAGAGCCAGTTTGATGGATTGGGCTTCAAGACCCCCAACGAAGCCTACTACTAACCATTTTGTCGCACTGCAAATGGAAACTAAACCGTTGGCTAGTCACTGTGGGATAGCTATTGGTGACGAATTATTTGTCATGTAAATCCACTTACCATCATCACCAAGTTGGCCAGTCATATAAACATCCCGATTCGTGTGGATGTAGCGAATGTCAGCGATCCATAGGTAATAAAAACCCTGAACCATATTGTGCCGCCAAGAGCCGCCACGTTTTGCATCTAAAGAACCAAGCTGTGGGTTAGCATCATAAAATCCAAGTGGAGACCAGAGGGAATACACCTCAAAATGCGAAAGGCCACTCACAGACATGGGCCTGTATTGCCCGCACAAACTGAGCACCAGATAAATCACAACATAGAGAACTGGCAATCCAACAACAGACCAAGCGAATATCTTTAAGCGGCGAGGCACGATTGATCTGGGCACTTGCATATCGGTCTAACGTAAAAATCTGCCTGCCCCGTCGAAGCTCTGCAAGAGCGAAGATGGGAGCCACCGCCAAGTGCTGGCGGACGGCCACCGTCCGTGAACCCCGTAAAGGGGCGTGGCCCCACGCGGCTTTACCCCCGCGCCTCGCGCGTAATCAGGCAATGCCTGCAGCGATTCGTTAGGCATCAACATGTGAATCCTCAATCAGCTTCAATAACAAGCGTGTCTCTGGCTTGCCGTTCCAGTTCAATACCACGTAAACAGCCAACCAAACTCCACCTAAAACAAGCAAATAGATCGTGGGTATCAAAAAGGCGACAACCATTGCGGCGATGGTCTCCGGCTGATGCAAAAAATGATCAACAACCGTAATGCCATAACATCCCAATACAATATCAAAAAGAGCAGCCGCTAAACCAATCCACCGCCACCGAATCAACGACCGCTGCTGTTGCTTCAATCGCTCGACCAACTTCTTGTCTACGTCTGATAGTTGCATGTGCTCGATGATGCCTAACGTAGAAAGCTGAACCACTGTCTTTTCACGAGTCTGGACTCTACGGCCTTGTTCAAGGCAGGGTCAAGCCAATTCAGATGCCGTAATCCGTCATCGGAGAAATCCACGCAGGCATCGGGCAGGAATTGAATGTGTGCATGGTCGTTTCAAGGTAATTTGTCCGCCGATCATAGCCCAGCACTTTAGTGCTGGGACAAGCACCCAACAAATTTGCCAAGTCCCGTCAGGGACGGCAGACAATTTCTTTCGTCCCTGACGGGACTGGTTTGGTTCGTTGAACGCGTTACCCAGCCATAAATGACTGGGCTATTCTCACGTGTCCCTGCGGACGGCCAGACCTTCCGGTCAGGCACCATGCGGAGGGCCACCGTCCTCGCCCCACCGGCAGTTTGCTTTTCAACCCCGCGCCTTTGCGTCTCTGCGTTGAATCGGACGGGCAGTTTTCTCTTTCATTGCCCAAATCCCCGGCGTGAATAAACTGTGCGGGTGAAATCCAAAGGCGCTGTTTATCTTGTCGGGGCCGGACCGGGCGACGCGGGCTTGCTCACGTTGCGCGGCGCGGAGCTGCTCCGGCGCGCGGACGTGGTGCTTTACGACGCGCTCGTCAACCCCGCCCTGCTCCGCCTCGCGCCGCCATCCGCCGAGATCATCGCACGCGGCAAAAACATGGCGACGCCGCAGGAGGACATCACCGCGCTGCTTATCGCCAGGGCGCGCGAAGGCAAATGCGTCGTCCGGCTCAAGGGCGGCGATCCCTACATTTTCGGGCGCGGCGCCGAGGAGGCGGAGGCGCTGGCGGCGGCGAAGATTTTCTTTGAGGTTGTGCCGGGTGTTTCGTCCATCACGGCGGCGCCGAATTACGCGGGCATTCCCCTCACCCATCGCGCGCATTGCTCCAGCTTCACGGTCTTTACCGGACACAGCGATTCTGCGGACGCGGCCACGGCGCTTCACTATGCGCAAATCGCCAAAATCCCCGGCACCAAGGTCGTGCTGATGGGCACGAACAACCTGGCGGACTGGACGAAATCCCTCATCGCGCACGGGATGCCGCCTGAAACGCCGGTGGCCGTCATCCGGTGGGGCACGTTGGGAAAACAGAAATCCGTCGCCGGCACGCTGATTACGATTGCGGCGCTGGCTGCGGAGAAACAAATTGTCCCGCCCGCACTTGCGATCATCGGCGACGTGGTGAAGTTGGGCGGGAAATTAAACTGGTTCGAGCAGAGACCGTTGTTCGGTCAGCGCATTGTTGTCACTCGTCCAGTCGGGAGGGGTGCCGCGTCGGCGTCCCAGAATATCGAGGCCGGCGGCATGCCGTCCTTCCCAGAACGGCTGGGGGAGTTGGGCGCGGACGTCCTGGAGGTGCCAACCATCCGAATCACGTTGCCGACGGAGAAGGACGCCATTGTGGATGCGCTGCTGGAATTGAACGCCTACGACTGGCTGGTATTCACGAGCGCGAACGGCGTGGCGGCGTTCTTCGATTTGTTCTTCAAACGATTTCACGACATGCGAGACCTCGGCGGCGCGCGCATCGCGGCGGTCGGCCCGGCGACGGCGGCGGCGTTGCGCGAGCTGCATTTGCAGGTGGATTTGCAGCCGGAGGAAGCCACCGCCAAGAAACTGGCCGAGGCATTCGCCAAATTCGAGACCATCGAGAATTTGAAAATGTGCCTGCTGCGCGCGGAGGTGGCGAACCGCGAATTGCCGCTGGCGCTGGAGGAACTCGGCGCGATCGTGGACGACGTCGCGATTTACAAGACCGTGCCGGAAACAGAAGACCCCGCCGGCGCGGGCGCGCAGTTGCTGGCGGAAGGAGCGGACTGGCTCACGTTCACCAGCGGCTCGACGGTGGAATGTTTTCACCTGCGGTTCGATCTGCCGAAACTGGTGAAGCAATTTCCGAAGTTGAAAATCGCCTCGATCGGTCCCGAAACGAGCAAGACCCTCCGCGCGCTCAAATTGGAACCGGCAATCGAGGCAAAGGAGCACACGACGGACGGCTTGATAGCGGCGCTGCTGGGTTATTCCAAAACCCGGAAGGCGGGAGCGCATCCAGCTACGGGCGCGGGCGAGTGATGAAAACGCTTGAAACTCTCTTGTGCGTTCGATGTTTTCCGCGAGGGCGCGGAAAACAGCACGCGAGGCGCGTGCGCTCCCCATTTAACTTCGGTTTTCGGGATTATTCCACCGTAAAGCCTTCGTTGCGGTAGCGCTGGAGTTTATAGACCAGCGCGCGGCGGCTGATGCCCAGCGCCTTCGCCGTTTCCGTCCGGTTGAAATCGTGCTGCTGCAACGCCTGCAAAATCGCCTGACGCTCGATGTCGTCCAACTGTTGTGCGTCGGCCGGCTGCCCCGGCTTTGATCCAATCACCCCGGCGGCAGGCGCGGGCGAATTCGCGGCCTCGCGCACGCGCGTCGGCAAGTGCTCCGGCAAAATCAATTCGCTTTGGGAAAGAAGCACGGCGCGTTCCACGGCGTTGCGCAATTCGCGCACGTTGCCCGGCCAGGGATAATTTTCCAGGCAGGCGACCGTCGCCTCGGCCAGCCGCGCGCGGCCCCGCGCAAATTCCGTCACGAACAGATTCGCCAGCGGCAAAATATCCTCGCGCCGTTCGCGCAACGGCCGGATGTTCAGCTCCACCACGTTCAGCCGGTAAAACAAATCCTCGCGGAACCGTCCGGCCTTGACCTCCTCCTCCAGATTCCGGTTGCTCGCGGCAAGGATGCGGACGTTCGTGAGCACCTCGAGGTTCGAGCCGACGCGCTGAAAGCGCCCGCCCTGCGTCACGCGCAACAGCTTGGCTTGAAGCGGCTGGGACATCTCGGCGATTTCGTCCAGAAAAATGGTTCCGCCGTCGGCCTCCTCAAAGCGACCGATGCGTTGGACGTGCGCGCCGGTGAACGAACCTTTTTCATGCCCGAACAATTCGCTTTCCAGCAGTGTTTCGGGAATCGCGGCGCAATTGACCTTGATCAACGGTCCCTTGGCGCGGGCGCTCCAGGCGTGAATCACGTCGGCCAGCACCTCCTTGCCCACGCCGCTTTCGCCGGTGATGAGCACGCGAGTTTCCGACGGCGCGATGAGCGACACGTCTTGAAAAAGCGCCGCCATGAGCGGGCTGCGCGCGATGACGCCCGGCGGCAAAAGCTTGTCCTCGCGGTAGCGCGGCGCGGTGGATTTGGCGACGCCCGTGGCCTGCTGGACGGTGACGAGCAATTCGTCGAGATCAATCGGCTTGGCGAGATAATTGAGCGCGCCGTCGCGCATGGCCTCGACCGCGTCGCGGACGTGGCTGTAGGCGGTGACGAGCAGGACGGGCAGCGCGGCGAATTGCTGGCGGACGCGCCGGAGCGTTTCGAGGCCGGAAAGCCCCGGCATCCGCACGTCGGAAATCATCATGTCCGGCTGCCGCTCCGATTTGCGGGAGAGAATTTCCAGCGCGCGTTCGCCGGATTCGGCAAGGATGGTTTCAAATCCCTGGCTGCGCAAAAAGGAATCGAGCAGGCTGCGCTGGCCCGGATCGTCATCCACAATCAGGATGCACGGCGGTTGGGCGTGATTATTTCGCGTTTCGGCTGCCACGATTGGAGGTTAGCCGAATCGGATGGCCGCAAAAAGAAATTTCACGCCGCAGAAAAAACTGGCGGTGTCTTTTAACCAAAGTTCGAACCTTCTTTGAAGAAAACCCGGCTGTCTGATACGCCGTTTAGGGTATCCCCACACCCTTCCACACATGAGGAGGGGTGCTGATTTCAAATCGTCATTTGCTAACAAGGGTTTTACCACTTTTTGCCTTCGTGTCCACCCCCCGACTTCGGTCGGTTTTGCCGCTCACGCGGCTGTCGGGCTGCGCGCGGCAAAGATGCCGTGCTCGCCCAAAACCTCCCTCGTCGCTGAGGCGACAAACGGGTTCACCCACGGACGGGTTATATCGTTAAAGGACAAGGGTGTCCTTTTGAGGAAAACGAGTTTTACGACGGGTAAAACGGGTTTGACGAGTTCCGGCTAGAGCCGGGACGGGTATGACGAGTTACGACGGGTTGAACGAGTTAAGAAACCCGCCAGATCGGAAGCGCCGGAGACTTGTGAGCTTTCGGCGACTGTCGGGAGTGTCCGCCTACGCCCCCTTAATCCCCCTACGGCTGGACATCCCACCCGTCTTGAAATTCCCAAGACTTCCGGCTTGAACCTTCAGGCGAGCCAACGCGCCAAAGAGCTTCGCTGGAGTGTCGCGTCCGCTCGCACAGCTTTCATTTTTAACCCGTGTCCGCTGACGCTTCCACGGATTAAACCAGGATTCGTGATAAAATACGCGACTGGAACTTCGTTCCCAACAAACCAACCACAACCATTCAACCGTTAAAGGAAACGTGAACACAACGTATGGAGAAACTACAGGCACAAGTAGCAGGCTCAAAGATCAGCCAGCCGGAGAACGGCCCCGCGAACGACTCGTTGAGTGCGGGGCGCAGGCATTAAGCCCCGCTGAACTCATCGCCATTCTGGTCAGAACACAGTGCTGATGTGCGCGATCACCATGTTGACATTGCATTTATTGAAATCGAAGTTTATGTAGTTCACAACTTCAAATCCATATCTGTCACCGCACCGAATGAGGTGCTGGTGACATGCACCGCGCATTTGTCGGTCATGGCGCATAATGTATCAGAATGCTGGACAATTCCAAGCATTATTCGTTGTATTTATACTTGAACGCCTATGTATCTCTGCTATAATAAACGCATGAATAATTCGCCAAACAAATTCTTCATCTACGTCCGCAAATCCACCGACGAAAAGAATCGGCAAATCGCGTCAATTCCGGCGCAGCTTTTTGAGCTTAATGGAATGGCAAAACGCGAAGGTTTCGATGTTGTCGACACTTTTGAGGAAAGCCGCACGGCCAAACAACCTGGCAGGCCGCAATTCAATCTCATGTTGAGCGAGATTGAGAAGGGCAAAGCCCAAGGCATTCTTGCATGGCATCCCGACCGCCTTGCCCGCAACAGTGTTGACGGTGGCAGGATCGTGTATTTGGTGGACACCGGCAAAATCAAGGATTTGCGCTTCCCCACTTTTCATTTCGAGGCATCAGCGCACGGCAAATTCATGCTCAACATCGCTTTCTCGCAGAGCAAATACTACGTTGATAATCTTTCTGAAAACATCAAACGCGGCATCCGCCAAAAGCTGCGAAACGGCATCTGGCCCAATCGTCCACCCGTCGGATATTTCAACGACCGCAACAATGAGTGCATCGCCGTCCATCCTGAAAAAGCCCCACTGGTGCGCAAAGCATTCGAGCTTTACGCGACCGGAAATTATGCCCTCCATGAAGTCCGCAGACGAATGGAAGAAATCGGACTTACGTCCTGCACGAACAAGCGTTTGTCCATTTCGGATTTCCAAAAGGCTTTCCAAAATCCCTTTTTCTATGGCGTGATGTCATTCAACGGCGAGTTGTATGATGGCAAACACGAGCCAATCATTTCCAAGCGCCTGTTCGACCGAGTGCAGGAAGTCATGGCACAGAAAAGCAAGCCCAAGACTCCGCAATTGAAGCCGTATTTGTATCGCGGCTTTTTCCGGTGTGGCGAATGCGGCTGTTTCATCACCACCGAAACGCAGAAAGGCCACAATTATTTGCGTTGCACAAAGCGCGTTGCTCCTTGCACACAAAAATATGTGCGCGAGGAGGCCATCGCCATGCAGGTTGACCAGACGATTGAGCGCGTGGCGTTGGAAGCCGCGATTGCCGACAAAATGGTCCGTCAGCTTGAAAAGGATCGCGAGGCGATGGTCAGAGGCCAGGAAGCCACCATTTCGCGCCTTAAAGCCGATATTTCGACCTGTGAGAAACAAACCGACCTGTTGCTGGATTTACGCCTAAACGAGCAAATCAGCGAAACGGAATATGTTTCCAAGAAACATATCCTGATCAACCGCAAGGCGGAATTGAGAGGCAAATTGGAGGCGTTTGAACACAACCGCGCCAATCGGTTCGAACCGGCCATCCGGTTCGTTTTAGAGGCTAAAGACGCCACTATTTTGCTCGCCGAAGGGAATCAGGAAAAGAAGCGCGATTTTCTCAAAAAAATCGGTTCGAACTTTCAAGTGGCGGATAAATCGTTAGCGGTGGAGTTCAAAAACCCGTGGAATTTATTGGCCGATTTCAATTCCGACCTGTCCAACACACACGCGCGCCAGCGCGAATTTTCTAAAAAATCAAACTGGCGGAGAGAGAGGGATTCGAACCCTCGATACCCTTTTGGAGTATGCACGCTTTCCAGGCGTGTGCCTTCAACCACTCGGCCATCTCTCCAGCCCACGATTACCCAGGCCTTAGCATGGCAATAAGGCTCGCGGTCCGGCTGAAAGACAAACTGCAAACCATATCAACAGGCGCCAACACAAATTAACCATCCAATTCCAACAGCGGAGCTTTTGCGCCCGGACCCAGATTTTGACACCCACGTCCTATTTATTCGTCTCCTCACCCAAGGTTGAACGGATCAACTTGAGCATTTCGTCGAAATTGATAGGTTTTGGCATGAACGCCACGGCACCGCTGGCCATGGCGCGCTGCCTGCTCATTCCCTCCACCACGCCGCTGATGACGATAATGGGTATTTTCTTGGTTTCATCCACCCGGTGCAGCCAGTCCATGATGCGAAAACCATCCCACGACATGCCGCTGATTTCGGGAGGAAACGAGATGTCCAGCAGCACCAAATCCGGTTTTATCTTGCGCACGGCGGAGACACCCTCGGAGCCATCCAGCGCGGTAACAACTTGAAAACCGGCGCTTTGCAACTTCATCGAAGTTGTCTTCAAGATGATTTCGTTGTCATCTATGACCAGAATTTTCTTCTGGCCGGTTGAAACAGGCTCAATACTCATTGGCTAATTGATCTTCTCACTATTGCGTTTGCACGTCGAGTGGTGTCATTGTAACAAGAGGTTTCCACTGGCGCAATTGATTTTATGAAATTCAACCTGGCGGACGGGGGCGCTGATCACGGTGGTTTGGCGATTGCTCACGCCCTGAGCCGGCGAAGCGCCTGCTTTGGACACCGCCAAACGTGCAGCAAACAAGATTTAAGTTCCATAACCGGGAACCTCTATGAATGCATAAGTTTGCCGGACCTGTCGGAAGGACGGCCAACTATTCGACCACCTTGCCGAGGATGCGTTGACGCGGGACGGCCCCGAAAATGCGGCTGTCGGCACTGTTGCCACGGTTGTCTCCCATGACGAAGAATTGGCCTTTGCCGACGGAAATGGATTCATTGCCCGTCCTGTTATTGGCATAAGTTGCGGTGTTGGGCATGAGATAAGGTTCGCGCAACAGCCTCCCATCAACATAGACCCTGCCGTCTTTGATACGGATGGATTGACCGGGCGTTGCGATGACGCGTTTGACGTCAAGCCCGTTATCCTGCGGGTCTTTTACCACGACGATATCTTCCTGACGGGGTTCTCCCATGACATAGGAGAACCGGTTCACCCAATAATGCCCCGCGTCGGACAGGGTGGGATACATGCTGGAACCTTGCACTTGGGCCATTTGGATGATGAAATGGGAAAAGACACAATAGCTCAAGGTTCCCAGGGAGCTTAACATGATCAAAAACCAGCATTGTTGCATTATCCATGACCATGATATTCGCAAACCACGACTTCTCTCCAAAAACAACCGTGGAAGAGTGTTTGATTTTAGGCGGGCTGAACCAGTCATAAGTCTTAAATTGCTAATTCATAGCATTCAATTTTATAGTATTATAATTAATATACATTTTCTTTTGCAACCATCGGCGGAACGCAGTTCTTGGACTTCCGCGTCCCACAATCAAACCTGAACGGATGTAGGCAGGTTTTGATTCTTCCAAGCATTGGAAATGCCGTTGAAGACGAATCTTGCACAACACGCTTAATGTAAATGTATTACGAAATTCATAATATCATCAAACACATTGATTTTTGTAAAGAAACCCGACGCCGTTGATCGCAGATGAGAGAGTTTATCGGCCTAACTTATTTGTATTTAGATTGTTAAACAAGTATTTGCATAATCGGAAAGAATACCGACAAAAATAACAGAATCAGAATTCTCGCAGCTCAACTCACAAATGTTCACTTTCAACCTGCGGGAGACAGGTCGCGCGCGTTTGCCGACACTAGCCGCTCGCGCTCGAAAATGCCAATTTGCTCTGTTCAAACCTCCGGGAATCTGGCATTGTGCATGGAGTTTTTGGACAACAAGGAAACAAAACAGGACTAGCAAACAATGGACAAGCCAAACACGACGAATCAAAAGCTGGTTTCATGGGTCAACGAAATGGCCGCATTGTGCGAGCCGGAAAAAATCTTCTGGTGCGACGGCTCTGACGCCGAGAACCGGATGCTCTGTGATTTGATGGTCAGGAGCGGCACGTTCATAAAATTGAACGAAAGGAAACGCCCCGGCTCATATCTGGCGCGTTCTCATCCGAGTGATGTGGCGCGCGTGGAGGACCGGACTTTCATCTGCTCCAAGACGAAGGACGAAGCAGGCCCGACGAACAACTGGGCGGATCCCGCCGAGATGAAGCAGAAAATGACCGGGCTGTTCAAAGGCAGCATGAAGGGGCGCACGATGTATGTGATCCCGTTTGCAATGGGGCCACTCGACTCGCCGATTTGCAAAATTGGAATTGAAATTTCCGATTCACCGTATGTCGTCGTCAACATGCGCATCATGACACGCATGGGGCAACGGGTTATGGACAAACTCGGCGCCGGCGGCTCGTTTATCCCGTGCCTGCATTCGGTCGGCGCGCCATTGGAGCCGGGGCAAAAGGATGTTCCGTGGCCATGCGAACCGGACCCCAAGAATAAATTCATCGTGCATTTTCCCGACGAGCCTGCGATCTGGTCCTACGGCTCCGGCTACGGCGGGAATGCGCTGCTCGGCAAAAAATGTCTCGCCTTGCGCATCGCCTCGACGGTTGCAAAAAAAGAAGGCTGGCTGGCCGAGCACATGCTTATTCTGGGACTGACGTCGCCGCAGGGAAAAAAACATTACATCGCCGCCGCGTTTCCGAGCGCCTGCGGAAAGACAAATCTGGCGATGATGCAACCGTCGCTGTCCGGCTGGAAAGTCACGACGCTCGGCGACGACATTGCCTGGATTCGCATCGGCAAGGACGGGCGGCTTTACGCGCAGAATCCGGAAACCGGCTTTTTCGGCGTCGCGCCGGGGACATCCGAACGCTCGAACCCGCACGCGATGACGGCCTGCGCGAAGAACACAATTTTCACCAATGTCGTGCTGACGCCGGACGCTGATGTGTGGTGGGAGGACATGGGCGTGCCCGCTCCTGAACGAGGCATAGACTGGGAAGGCAACGAGTGGACGCCGGCCGGCGGAAAAAAGGGCGCGCATCCGAATTCACGCTTCACCGCGCCCGCCGCGCAATGCCCGGTGATTGACCCGGACTGGCAGAATCCGGAAGGCGTGCCGCTTTCGGCGATTCTGTTTGGCGGACGGCGCCCGCACACCATTCCGCTGGCGAACGAGGCATTCGACTGGGAACATGGAGTGTTCATGGGGTCGGCCTGCGGTTCGGAGACCACCGCCGCCGCGATTGGCGCCGCTGGCGTCATGCGGCGCGATCCGTTCGCGATGCTGCCGTTCTGCGGCTACAACATGGGCGATTATTTCACGCACTGGCTGTCGTTCGCGCAACGCACCGATCGCTCGAAACTGCCGAAGGTCTATTTTGTGAACTGGTTCCTCAAGAGTAGCAGCAACAAATTCCTCTGGCCAGGCTACGGCGAAAATTCGCGCGTGCTCAAATGGATTTGCGAGCGTGTGGACGGCGCGGGCAAAGCGCAAAAAACGCCGATTGGAAACCTGCCGACGCCCGACGCGCTGGATTTGTCCGGCTTGGATATTCCGGCGGAGGACTTGCGGGATCTGCTCGCGGTGAATGTCGCAGACTGGACAACAGAAATAGAGGATGTCGCGGCCAACTACGCGAAGTTCGGCACTCATCTTCCAAAGCAGTTGACCGAACAACTCGACAACCTGCGGCGGCGCCTGGGTTGATGATTCAGGCGGCCGCAGGAAATTACATTTCCAACGTTCCGCACGAAACGTCCTGCGCGGCAATTTGCAGTTGAACGTGGCGGGCGCCGATGTGATGGAGCTGCTCGGCCATGACGTGGTGCGCAAGTTCGGGTTTGTTGCACTCGCGACTCAAGTGGGCGAGGTAAAGGTGCTTCAACCCGGCGGACATGATTTGCGCGGCGGCTTCGGCGGCGGCCAGGTTCGAGAGATGGCCGTGGCGTCCAAGAATGCGCTGTTTGAGGCTCCACGGGCGGCGCGGACAATCCTGTAGCATCTTCACATCGTGATTGGATTCCAGCACCAGCACGTTCGCGTCGCGCGTTCGCTCGACGACCAGCTTGGTCATGTGGCCGAGGTCGGTGACGAATCCGATATTGCCGGCGGGCGTGCGCAGGAGGTAGCCGACCGGATCCTGTGCGTCGTGCGGGATGGTGAAGGTGTCCACCCGCACATCGGCGATTTCAAAGCTCGCACCGGTGTCAAATAATTGGGCGTCGGGGAATTTGGTCTGTAATTGAAATTCAAACGCCTCCTTCGTGGCGCGGTTGCAGTAGACCGGGATATTCAACTTCGCGGCGATGCCGGGCAGTCCGGTGACGTGGTCGCTGTGTTCATGCGTGATGAGAATGGCGGTGAGATTTTCCGGCGCGCGTCCAATAGCGGCAAGGCGCTTGCGGATCTGACGCGGTGAAAACCCGGCGTCCACGAGAATGCGCGCCTCGGCGGTCTCGACGTAGGCGCAATTGCCGCCCGAACCGCTGCCAAGGATGGTGAACTTTACGGACACACGTTGAAATTAGGGTTGCGATGGCGCCGGGGCAAATATTTTCGGTGGAAAACCTCACTATTTCGCAAATCGGGTCGCCTTCAGCACGTTCCGGCGATTTGACTGTGGCATGAAACTCGCTTATGTTTGGCAAGATTTTTACTTGTGCCAATCAAAAAAATCGCATGTGAACCGCGCAACCGTTGAAATTAGAGGACGATTGTCCGCCGGCTTGGTTTGCGCCGTAGTGTGTGGCGTCGCGCTTTGCACATTCACGGCGCATGCTCAAGACGGTGGTCGGCGGGCTTTGGCGGGCCACGTCCCGGCGGCTGTGGCAAAATTTCATCTGCAATCAACGGGACGTTTGCCCGCGACGAATGGTTTGAAGCTGGCAATTGGCCTGCCGCTGCATCATCAGGCGGAACTCGATGAATTGATCCGGCAGCTTGACAATCCGGCAAGCCGGATTTTTCACAGGTTTTTGACCCCGGAGGAATTCACCTCGCGCTTCGGGCCGACGGAGGCGGACTACGCGGCGGTCGTGAATTTTGCGCGCACAAACGGACTGGTCGTCACCGGCACTTATGGGAACCGCCTGCTGCTCGACGTGGCCGGGCCGGCGGCGGCGGTCGAAAATGCCTTTCACATCACGCTGCGGAAGTATCGGCATCCGACGGAGAATCGCGACTTTTTTGCGCCGGACACGGAGCCGTCGGTGGACGCGGCGTTGCCGGTGGCGGATGTCCAGGGGTTGAACGATTATTCGCGCCCGCATCCAAAACTTTACCGGGCCGATCTGGCGGGAACTTCAAGCAAGGACGCGACCCCCAGCGCCGGATCCGGGCCGATTGTGAACGGCACCGCCACTTACATCGGCAACGATTTTCGGGACGCCTATGTGCCGGACAGCGCGCTGAATGGCTCCGGCCAGATGGTTGGCTTGTTCGAATTGGATGGTTTTTATTCCGACGACGTTGCGGCATACGCGGCGGCGGCGGGCGGCGGGCGGACGAACATTGTCATACAGACTGTATTAACAAACGGGGTCAGCGGATCGCCTGGCTATAGCGGCATAGCAAATGCGAATATTGAAGTGTCCTTGGATATTGAAATGGCGATGGCCATGGCGCCGGGACTGGCAAGAATCGTTGTGTTTGAGGGCAGCCAGCCCAACTCCGTTCTCAATTCGATGCTTGCGTTCGGCAACACGGTGAAAAACTTGAGTTGTTCCTGGGGCTGGGGCGGCGGGCCAACCAGCACGACAGACAGTATCTTCGAAGGCATGCAGGCCGAGGGGCAGACGTTTTTTAATGCTTCCGGCGATAGCGACGCGTTTCCGGCGGGAACCGCCGACACGGAAGCGCCTTCAAGCAGCCCATACGTTTCACAAATCGGCGCGACGACGCTGACGATGAATGGCACTGGAGCATCCTATGCTTCGGAGACTGTTTGGAACTGGGGTTATGTCTCAAGCGCCTCCGCTTACATCGGCAGCAGCGGCGGTGTCAGCTCGTATTATCCGATTCCAGTCTGGCAGCAGGGCGTCAATTCTTTCTTGAACAACGGCGGTTCAACAACAATGCGAAACATTCCCGACATGGCGATGGTGGGCGACAATGTTTATGTAAAATATGGCAGCGGCAGCGGCACGATGGTCGGCGGCACCAGTTGCGCCGCGCCGTTGTGGGCCGGATTCATGGCGCTCGTGAATCAGCAGGCGGCGGCTGGCAGCCAGACTGGTGGCATGGGCTTTATCAATCCCGCCGTTTATGAAATCGCCAACGAATCCATTTACAATGCCACATTCAATGACGTCACGACCGGCGACGACACCTGGCCGTCCAGCCCGAACGCGTTTTACGCCGTGCATGGCTACGATCTTTGCACCGGCTTGGGAACTCCGGCGGGGGCGGCCTTGATCAATGCCCTGGTCAATCCCGACCCGCTCATCGTGGTTTCCAACGTCGGCTTCAATGCCGTCGGATCGTTCGGGGGCACTTTCAACATCGCTTCGCAAACTTTTTATGTGACCAATGCGGGCGTCTCTTCGCTGACGTGGTCGCTGGTCAACACATCGTCTTGGCTCATTGTTTCGGGCGGCGGCGGGGTGCTTTCTGCCGGCGCGGGCATTTCGGTGACAGCCAGTTTGAACGCGCTTGCCGCCGACAATCTGGCTCCCGGGGTTTACACAGCCAATCTTGCATTTTCAAACGCAATTAGCGGCGTGGCGCATTACCGGATTTTCACGCTGACGGTGAAAGATGCGCTGGCGATTGTGCCGACGAATAATATTTCTATCGTTGGGCCGGCGGGCGGGCCATTCAATCCCGCCACCCAAATCATCACTTTGACGAACACCGGATCGAGTGTTTTGAACTGGGGCATCAACAACACCTCCTCATGGTTCAATGTCACGCCGTCCAGCGGCAGTCTCGCCTCCGGCGGACAAGCCCCCGTGACAATTGCACCCGCGCCCGGAATCACGAGCTTGCCGGATGGAATTTACAATGTCGCCCTGCAAGTAACCAATCTGACCAGCCATTTTTTGCAGACGGTTTCGGTCAGAATAATTGTCAGTGACTCTCTTGTCCAAAATGGAGACTTTGAAACCGGCGATTTCACCGATTGGACGTTGAATGCTTCTGATGGCGGCTACCCATATAATTTTGTCGCCGACGCCTCCACTGGGTTCGGCATTGTGCCGCACTTGGGAACCTATTTTGCGGCATTGGGCGAAGTGGGAACCCCGCTGGCCTACATCTCACAGACATTGCCGACGAGCGCCGGGCAGAAGTATCTGCTTTCCCTGTGGTTGTATAACCCGGTGGCGGGAAATTCGCGCCGCGCTCCGAATGAATTCAGCGTGTCATGGAATGGCGGCACGCTTTACGACCAGAAAAACATGGCTCAAACCAGCTGGATGAATTTGCAGTTTGTGGTGAGCGCCACGGGTGGCGGCACGGTCCTGCAAATCGGCGGGCGGGATGATGCCTCCTATCTCGGCCTTGATGACGTCAGTGTGATACCCGTTTTTCCGCCGTCCATTTCTCAGCAGCCGACCAATCAAACAATCCTGTCCGGCAGCAATGTGGCGTTCACTGTCACCGCCGGCGGTTCGTCCCCTCTTGTTTATCAATGGCGTAAAAATGGGGCCAATATTTCCAATGGAGGCAATGTTTCCGGTGCAACGAGCAATGTATTGATCCTTGCGGCGGCCACCACCAACTATAATGGCAATTATTCCGTGGTCATCACCAACGGCTACGGCTCCATCACCAGCACGGTCGCCGCGTTGACGGTGAATTTGCAGCAGCCGGTTATCGCACTGGCCTCATCGGCAAATCCGGACGGCTTCAAGGACAGTCTGAATTTCATCGCCACCCTGACGCCGGCCAGCGCCACCGGCAGCGTGTATTTTTTGACCAACGGGGTTTTCTTTGACGGCGAACCTCTCGTGTCCGGCGTCGCCGCGAGCGTTTTCACCGCCGCCTTGCCGCGCGGCACAAACCAGATCACTGCGGTTTATGCCGGCGATGCAGGCAATCTGCCCGCCATCAAGTCGCTTGTGCAGGCCGTCACCAATCATCCGCCAGTTGCGCTGAATTACTTCACCAAACGCTTTGCCGGCTTGCGACTGGAAATTCCCGTGGCCAATCTTTCCAGCAATTGGACCGACGCGGACGGCGACCCGGTATCGCTCGCGGCCATCGGCGTCAGCACGAACGGAGTAATAGTGACGAACAACGCGGGCACGCTGGACTATTGGAACACCAACGATGTGAACGACAAATTTGTCTGCGCCATCACCGACGGCTGGGGCGGCACGAATTTTCAAAGCGTCTATCTCGCGGTTTTGCCTCTGCCCAACGATGCGTTGCCGTCCATCAACAACCTGGTCATAAGCGGCGGCAAAACGATTTCCCTCAATCTCGCCGGCGCATCCGGCTTCACCTACATTCTGGAGGCCAGCACCAATCTGGCCTTGCCGGAGGGCTGGCAGCCCGTGGCCACCAATGTTGTCGGCACAAACGGCATCTGGCAGTTCAGCGGCGACATCACAAACATTCCCCAACAGTTTTACCGGCTCGAACTGACACAATAATCCGGTCAAACGCCCGTCACGCAAATTAAACCATCAATATCGGGTTGTCAGCGCGGTGTTTTTGCTTCATGTCGCGGCGCAGTTTCCAAATTTGGAGGCGGAGTGGCTGCCGCACCGCCGCGCGCTGCGGCAACATCGTGTTCGCTGATTTAAAAACACACTGTCCGTCGCGGCGCGCATTTGACTTTCTGTTGTTTTTTAGGAACTGTATTCCGAAATTATTCGAGGCACTATCAATCGTTGTATCCTCATCGCTTTGGTTTTGTGTTCATTCGCGAGTGTGGCAATGGCAGCGCCGCACAAACTGCGGGTGGATGATCCGGGGCTTGCAAAGGCCATTGTCGCCCACGGCGGCGCGATGATTGCCGATTACGGCGGTTTCCAGATCATCGAGGCGGACGACGCTGTGTTGACCAATCTCGATCCGCGGTTCGTCGAGCGGCAGGATGATTATGACGTAATCAAGCTCAACGCCGGCAGCTTGAACACGCGCGCGGCGGAGGTCCGGGCATTGCGGAAACCTGCTGCCGATTTTTCCGGCAGGCATCTGCATCTCGTTCAATTCGCCGGGCCGGTCAAGCCGGAATGGCGCGCGGCACTGGAGCGGACGGGCGCCCGCATCATCAGCTTACATTCCCGAAAACGCTTATTTGATTTACGGAGATGCCACGGCGTTGGGCCGGATGCAATCGTGGGCGGGCACAAACCGGTTCGTCCAATGGGAAGGCGATTACGCTGATGATTACAAGATTCATCCTGACGCGCGGTTGACTTCGCAAAGCGCGACGAACGGAAGCCGCCACTCCAAGCGGGACCGGTGACCGACATGTTCGCGATTCAAATGGTGGACGACCCGGCGGCGAACGTGGCGACGTTCACGGAAATTGGCCGTTGGCAGTTGGCGGGAGCGGAAAATCAATTCAGCCTGCTGGGCTATCTCAATGTCATCGTGCGCCTGCCGCCGGACGAGCTTGAATCAAATCGCCGCGTACCCGGACGTGGTTTCCATCCAGCCGTATTTCGCGCCGCACAAGCTGGACGAGCGGCAGGATCAGATCGTCGCGGGCAATTTGTCGGGCAACCTTCCCAGCGGCCCAGGCTATCTCGCGTGGCTGGCCGGCAAGGGGTTCACGCAGGCGCAGTTCACCAATTCCGGTTTCGTCGTGGACGTGAGCGACAGCGGCATTGACAACGGGACGAACAAACCGGGGCATTTCGGGCTTTACACGTTCGGCAACACGTCACAGGTCAGCCGCGTCGTCTATAACAAACTTCAAGGAACGCCGAATCCCGGCAGCACACTCGCGGGAACCGACGGTCACGGCACCATCAACGCACACATCCTCGCCGGTTATGACAACTACGCAAACGTCTTTCCGCACACGGATTCGGCGGGGTATTTTTACGGGCTGGGCGTTTGTCCGTTCGTGAAAGTCGGTTCATCGGTGATATTTGATCCGGGCATTCACTTATCCGAATTACACGAATCTGTTGACGCAGGCTTACACAAACGGCGCGCGGATCAGCAATAACAGTTGGGGTTTCTCCGCGTCTGGCCGGTATGATTCGTATGCACAGGCCTATGACGCGCTTGTGCGTGACGTGGGTGCGGCGGGACAAAACCGGCAGATGGTCGTGGTTTTTGCCGCTGGCAACGACGGACCGGGAACAAAAACCATCGAGTCTCCCGGCACAGCCAAAAATGTCATCACCGTCGGCGCGGCGGAAAACGTGCGTTCCATGTCGCCAGCCAACGGCGGGAATGATTTGTCGGGCAACGACGGTTGCCTAGCAACTCAGATTTCTTTGCCGACAGCGCAAACGACATCGTCAGTTTTTCCAGTCGCGGCCCATGTGCCGACGGGCGCAAGAAACCGGATCTGGTCGCGCCCGGCACACACATCACCGGCGGGGTGGCACAAACCAATCCGCCGCCGTCGCCGGCGGGGCTGGGCCAGGCGATTCCCAATTTCGACGCCTCTTATGTAAGTGCGCTTCTTAATGTCGGCGTATGCGGGATTGTAACAGCGGGCAGCACAAATAATTTTTTCCCGCTCGGCCAGCAGTTTTTCACCGAGTCGTCCGGGACGAGCCATTCAGCGCCCGCCGTTTCCGGCGCGTGTGCGCTGTTGCGGCAGTACTTCATCAATGCCAGCAACACCCCGCCCAGCCCGGCCATGACCAAGGCGTATTTGATGAACGCCGCGCGCTACATGACCGGCGCCTACGCCAACGACAATTTGTGGTCGGGGGCGCAGGGCATGGGCGAATTGAATCTCGGCGCGGCGTTTGATGGCGCTTGGCGGATTCTGCGCGACCAGTTGGCGGTTGAAAAATTCACGGCGGCGGGGCAGACCCGCTCGTATCCCGGAATGGTCGCCGACCCGTCAAAACCACTTCGCGTGACGCTCGCCTGGACCGATGCTCCGGGCAGCACCACCGCCAGCAAGGCGCTGGTCAACGATCTGGATTTGACAGTCACCGCCGGCGCAAACACCTACAGGGGCAACGTATTCAGCGGTGCCTACTCCACGACCGGCGGGGTGGCTGACGGCACGAACAACGTGGAAAGCGTTTTTCTGCCGGCGGGAAGCGGCGACCAATTTCACCGTCACAGTGACCGCCGCCAACATCGCCCAGGATGCCATCACCAACGGCGGATCCCTGCCGGAGCAGGATTACGCACTGGTGATCTACAACGCCGATTGTGCAGACATCCGTCCAGTCCATTTCCGTTTCCAACAAGCTGGTGGCGATGAAATGGAACATGCCAACGAATTTCAACTACCGTGTTCAAATCAAGACCAACTTGACGGACGCCGTCTGGACGGATTTGACATCGGACATTTTGGCCACAAACTCGCCGGTGACCGTGACCAATTCCGCGGGCAGCCCGGCAAAATTCTACCGTCTCCGCGTCTCGCAATAATTGTGGCGTCTGTGCTGTGCGCCGGTTCGAGCCGCAGGCTCGACGCTGCGACCAGTCTGAATTATTATCAGCGCGTGGGTGACTTGCTCCAGCGCGTCCGCGCGGAAATCGAAAACCGCCGGTTGATCAAACGCGGTGAACGAATCCTGGCCGCCGTGTCCGGCGGGCTGGATTCGATGGCGCTGCTTCATCTGCTTCACGGGCTTGCACTTGAACACCGTTGGGAAATTACCGTGGCGCATTTCAACCACCAACTGCGCGGACGAGCCAGCGACGGCGGATGAAAAGCTCGTCCGCAATGCCGCCGCGAAGCTGAAACTGCCCGTCGTCACCGGACGGGCTGACGTGAAACAATTCGCCGCTCAATCAAAATTCTCCATTGAAATGGCCGCGCGAAAGTTGCGGCACGAATTTTTTGCCGGCGCGGCGCGAAGGCAAAATATTTCCACGGTCGCATTGGCCCATCACGCGGACGACCAGGTGGAACTTTTTTTCCTGCGGCTGCTTCGGGGCGCGGGCGGCGAAGGTCTCGCGGGAATGAAATGGCGCTCGCCGGCGCCGGCTGGCCCGAAAATGAAGCTCGTCCGCCCGTTGCTATGTTTTTCAAAGCATGAACTGGCTGAATTCGCCCGTGAAAACAAAATCCGTTTCCGCGACGATGCGACAAACGCTTCCAACGACTTTTTAAGGAACCGGGTCCGCAACGAGTTGCTGCCGCTGCTGCGAAAGTGTTATCAGCCCGGCATGGACAAGGCGGTTTTGAGGCTGATGGAAATTGTCGGCGCGGAGTCCGAATACGCCGGTGAAGCGGCCCTGAACTGGCTTCAAAAGCGGCGGCGCAGCCGGGGCAATGTGTTTCACGCTCATGTCGACAGACACGATTTTGACGATCTGTCGCTGGCGGTTCAACGGCGTGTCCTGCAATTGCAACTTGTGGATTCCGGCATAGCCGCGGACTTTGAATTGATCGAATCGCTGCGCCGGATTCCGGATGTATTTGTGAGCACCGGCGCAAAAGTGTCCGTGCGCCGGGACAAATCGGGCAAAATCAAAGTGCGAACGGAATCGCAGCCGGGTTTTCAGACAAATGAACTGGCGGTGGATTTGTCGGGCGGGACAGGACGGGCGGTATTTGGCGGAACGACTGTGAGCTGGCGGATCCTCACTCAAAAAACTTTCCGCCTGCCGGCCCGGAAACCCGCGGGCGGGTCGCCCGCGCTCCGTGAATGTTTCGACGCGGACAAGGTTGGAAACAAAATTGTCCTGCGCCACTGGCGGCCCGGAGACCGCTTTCAACCGATTGGCCTGGAGTCTGCGGCCAAACTGCAGGATTTGTTCACCAACGCGAAAATTCCCCGCGAACGGCGCCGCAAATTGAATCTTGCCGTGACCGCCAGCGGGGAAATTTTCTGGGTGGATGGATTGCGGATCGGCGAGCGGTTCAAATTGACGCCGCGGACGGCCCGACTGCTGGATTGGCGATGGTCAAATTTGACGGTTTAATTCGCTTTACACGGCGGATTTGGGCAACTATTCTCCCTTGCCTATTAATTATGGAAGCGAAGACAAAGACGATTGAACAATTCAAGACGCACGACAAGGACACGGGTTCGGCGGACGTGCAAGTCGCGCTGCTCACGCATCGTATCAACCATTTGACCGAGCATTTGCAGACGAACAAAAAGGACCACAGCTCGCGCCGCGGGCTGCTGATGATGGTCGGCCAGCGCCGCCGCCTGCTCGAATACCTGCAGAGCACGGATTTGGGCCGTTACCAGGCCGTCACGAAGAAATTGAAACTGCGCCACTAAAATTTAGCGGAGAGCGGCCTTGCCTTTTCTAGCGGGCCGCTTTCCGTTTTAGATTTGGGCTGGAAACGCGACCGGCCCATTGTCAAACCAAACACATCGCGAATAAAAATCGCCGCCACCGGGAAATTTCATTCAGCTCCGATGCGTTCGGAGTTCACTGAAGTTCCTCCGGCGGCTGCGGGAAAGTTAGAACATGCCAGAGAAAATAACCGCCCAGGTGGGCGACAAGCAGATCATTATTGAAAGCGGAAAACTCGCCAAGCAGGCCGACGGAGCCGTCACCGTCCAATTGGGCGAAACCATCGTCATCGTGGCCGCCGTGGCCGCAACCAAGGCAAAGGAGGGACAGGAGTTTTTCCCGCTGACCGTGGACTATCGCGAGAAGGCTGCCGCTGCCGGAAAATTTCCCGGCGGTTACTTCAAACGCGAAGGCCGTCCGACGGAAAAGGAAATCCTCACCTGCCGGCTCACGGACCGTCCCATCCGCCCGCTCTTTCCGAAAGGCTGGTATAACGAAGTGCAGGTGCAGACTGTCGTGTTGAGCGCCGACGGCGAGAACGACCCGGACATCTTGAGCATCATCGGCGCGAGCGCCGCGTTGATGGTCAGCGACATTCCGTGGGCCGGGCCGCTCGGCGCCGTCCGCGTCGGCCGCGTCGCGGGCAAGCTTGTCGCCAATCCGACGCACACCGAAATGATCGAAAGCGATTTGGATCTCGTTTATGTCGGCAACGAAAACGACATCGTGATGTATGAAGGCTCGGCCAAGGAAATCTCCGAGGCGGACTTCAATGCCGCGCTGAAATTCGGCCAGGAATGCTGCCTGCCGATCATCGCCCTCCAAAAGGAACTCGTCGCCAAGTGCGGCAAGAAGAAGCGCGAAATCACACTCAACAAGGCGTCCGATGAAATTTTGGCGGAAGCAAAGAAGCTTGCCGGCGACCGTTTTGTGCCCGCGCTACTGACGCCCGGCAAACTCGCCCGCGAAGCCGCCTGCAAGGCGATTCAGGACGAAGTCGGCCTGAAGCTGGTCGAGAAATTCGGCGCGGAAAAAGTCACCGACTTCATCGTCAAAGACGCCTTTTACTACATCCAGAAGGAGGCCGTCCGCAGTCTGATTTTGAACAGCGGCAAACGGCTTGACGGCCGCGCGTTTGATGTCGTCCGTCCGATTTTGAGCGAGGTCGGCATTCTTCCCCGTGCGCATGGCTCGGCGTTATTCTCCCGCGGCGAGACCCAGGCCGTTACCCTTGCCACCCTCGGCACTGGCGACGACGTGCAGGACTTTGATTCCTACACCGGCGGTGAGACGGAGAAGAAGTTCATCCTGCATTATAACTTCCCGAATTTTTCCGTCGGCGAAACCGGCCGCATCGCGGGTCCGGGCCGTCGCGAAATCGGCCACGGCGCGCTCGCCGAACGCAGCATCGAACCGATGTTGCCGTTGAAGGATTATCCCTACACCATCCGCATCACCAGCGAGATTATGGAAAGCAACGGCTCCACCTCGATGGCATCCGTTTGCGGCGGCACCTTGGCGCTCTTGGACGCGGGCGTTCCGATGATCCGCCCCGTGGCCGGCATCAGCGTCGGCATCTGCACCGAATACAGCGGCGACAAAATCTCCAAGTATCAACTGCTCACCGACATCCTCGGCTGGGAGGACCATTACTGTGACATGGATTGCAAAATCGCCGGCACGGAAAAAGGCATCACCGGCTTCCAGCTTGATTTGAAGCTCAAGGGACTGCCGCACGCGCTGATGACCGAGACGATTGAAAAGGCCCGCGTCGCCCGTCTGCACATTTTGGCGGAAATGGCCAAGACCCTCGCCGAACCGCGCAAGGAATTGAGCAAATACGCCCCGCGCATCGAAGTCATCAAGATCAATCCCGAGAAGATCGGCGCGCTGATCGGGCCGGGCGGCAAGAACATCAAGCGCCTCGTCGAGGAATCCGGCTGCGAGATTGACATCGAAGACGATGGCACGGTCAACATCTTCTCCGTGTCGCCCGAAGGCATGAAGATTGCCGTGGACGCCATCAGCGGCATGACCGCCGAAGCCGAACCGGGGAAGATTTACCGTGGCAAGGTTGTCACCATCAAGGAATTCGGCGCGTTCGTTGAATTCCTGCCCGGCAAGGACGGCCTCGTTCACATCAGCGAACTGGCCAACTTCCGCGTGAAGAAGACCGAGGACATTGTGAAGGTGGGCGACGAAATTACCGTGAAATGCCTTGGCGTGGATGAAAAAGGCCGCGTCCGCCTTTCGCGCAAGGCCGCAATGGAAGAGCGCGACAAGGAACATGCCACGGACCAAGGGAATGACCAGGGCAATCAACGCGACGATCACCGCGAACAAGATAACAACCGCGAACGCGCGGGCCGCGACCCCCGCTAATCAATTCGTAACAATTCAAGCGCGGATGGCGAAAGCTGTCCGCGTTTTTTTTGCCTCGTCGAACCGCCATGAAGACGGCCTGCCACGTCGTAGCATGGCGCAGACGGGCGCAGACGGAAATTGACGCTGCCAGTTTTCCGGCGCACACTCCGGTGCATGGCAAAGAAATCGGGAGCCACAGGTAGGGCCGACCTGCCGGTCGGCCAGGACGCGCGGCAGCGCGTCCCTACCATCAAAACCCAAAAACCCTCCTCCCTCCTCGACACCCGCGTCGTTTATTGCGGCGACAATCTGGAACAGCTCGCCAAGCTGCCCGACGCCTGCGTGGATTTGATTTACATAGACCCGCCCTTCAATTCCAACCGCAACTACGAAGTTTTTTGGGGCGAGACCAAGGAGAAGCGCGCCTTTGAAGACCGCCACGAGAACACCAAGGCTTACATTGACTACCTGCGCCCGCGCTGCGTGCAACTCGCCCGCGTCCTCAAAAAGACCGGCAGCTTTTATTACCACTGCGACTGGCACGCCAGCCACTACGTCAAGGTCATGCTCGACCAGATTTTGGGAGAAATAATTTCCGAATTTGAATCAATCTTGGCACTATAAATTTAAGCAAATATGACATCTGACGACTTTCTGAAAATACTTCAAACCCACGCTGACACCTTTGCGAAGGCGGTGGCGACGAATGAAGGCGAGTGGATTATTAAGGGATTCATTGATGTCTATCGCCGAATCTACACGATTTCAGTTGATACAAAAATTGTTTCCAAAGTTCTGGAATTGCTCCTGTTTCCGATGTTCGTTGAATTCGGGAAAACTCACGGGCTTAAAATCGAATTGTGCCCACAGCAAAACTTTTATCCTGACCTGACTTTCGTTCACGAGGCATCCGGGCGGAAATTTGCCGTGGACATCAAGAGCACATATCGGATTAGCGCGAATGAAGTGAACGGAATGACGCTCGGTGCATTCACGGGCTATTTCAGAAAACGTGACAGTAACAAGAACATCCTTTATCCATACAGCCAATATGCTGGCCACTTTGTTTTGGGCGTTATCTATACGAAATGCGATGATGTGGCTGACGAACGGAAGCAGTTCACTTTGGATGAGCTTCCAACAATTCCCTCTGTCGTGAAGGAGTTTCAGTTTTTCGCGCAACCTAAATATCGGATTGCCTCATCCCGGCCTGGCAGCGGCAATACCAAAAACATCGGGTCTGTGGTTAAGATTGACGAATTGGTTGTCGGCAAGGGTTCATTTGCTTCTTTGGGCGAGGAGGTTTACGACGATTATTGGATGTTCTATTTGACGAAAGACATGGCGCAAACATTGTCTCTCGAACGTCCCTATACAAACCTGAAGAGTTATCTGGAATACAAAAAGCGCGGTGCTGACAAGCTTCGGGCACATGAAAAGGAAATTGCCAACTTGGCGGAGGATGAGACTGGCAAAGCAGAGGAGGAAAATCAATGAGTCTGCCCCCGCTAGTTCCACCACTCAAATGTCAAGGCATCAAGACCAAGCTGGCTGGTGAAATCAAGCGCCTTGCACAAACTCAATCCTTCGATCGCTGGGTCGAGCCGTTTTGCGGCTCATGTGTCATTGCGCTTAATGTCCAGCCCAAACGAGCGCTGTTAAGCGACACAAATGTCCATATCATTCACCTCTATCAAGAAATTCAAAAGGGCATCCTCACACCGGCCACGGCTAAATCGTTTCTCGTAGAAGAAGGGGAAAAATTACGAATTCAGGGTGAACCATACTATTACATAGTTCGAGATCGTTTTAACACGCGGCCAACATCTCTCGATTTTCTTATTCTTAAACAGGTCGTGTTTCAATGGCGTGATGCGCTTTAATCGTTCCGGGAAATTTAATGTGCCATATGGCCACAAACCAGAGAGGTTTGCTCAAGCCTATGTGACAAAAATTATCAATCAAATCAGGCGCATATCCGAAGTGATCTCTGCCTGCGATTGGACATTTGAGGTGGCGGATTTTCGTCAGACACTTGCCGGCGCACAACCCGGCGACCTTGTCTATGCAGACCCGCCGTATGCCGGACGCCATGTTGATTATTTCAATTCTTGGTCGGAGTCCGATGAACTTGAACTCGGACAACTGCTAAAACAACTTCCCTGCGGTTTTATTCTTTCGACGTGGCACAGCAACGAATTTAGAACGAATGGCATGATTGATCGCCATTGGAATGATTCGCGATTTCATCTTTTCACCCGCGAACATTTTTATCATGTGGGTGCAACCGAAAACTTGCGTCATCCAATGATTGAGGCGTTGATTGCCAATTTTTCCGCCGGTGCAAGACCATCGAATCAAACCGGACTTGAACAATTAGTATTCATGGAGCGTTCACCTGAATACCATGTTAAACGTAGCTAACTTAAATTTATTCTGTGGTTGCGGCATAGCACTCGTCGCGGCGCAGAATTTGAAACGGCAGTGGATTGGCATTGATATTTCGCCCACCGCCTGCCGCGTCATGGCCAAACGCCTGCGCGACGTTTGCGCGTTGCCGGAAAGCGAATGCTCTGGCGCGCCGGACGCGGCTTCGTCGTCCGCGACCTGCCGTGGACGGTGGAGAAGCTGTGCGTCATCCCGCCGTTTGAATTTGAGAACTGGGCCGTCATCGCCCTCGGCGGCATCCCGAACAAAGTGCAGGTGGGCGACATGGGCGTGGATGACCGCATCTTCCCCGTGAGTTCCAGCGCCACGCCGCGCAAGCAGCAGCCCGGCGAACTCGGCCTGAAAGAACGCTGGTATCCCATCCAGGTAAAACAAAAGGACAAGGCCGGCCGCCCGGACATTGACGCCTTTGAAGCCATGATGATGCGCGAAGATTGCGAGAAAGGTTTCTTCGGGTCGTTCGATTACTCGTCGGACGCCTTGCAGGAGATCGAATCGTTCTTCAAGCGCAGCCACAAAGTCATCGTCGCCCTGACCGTGCAGGAAATCCTCGACGAGCACATCGCGAAGAAACTGGCGTGAATAAATGATGGCGTTTTGGTTTACATTCCAGAAGGCCGAGGCGTAAAATGCCATGAGAAAGAGGCTGGTTAAAGCCTGAATGATTATGAAAATAAAACCGCATTTACTGTTCATCGGGCTGGCCATGTTGGCCGGCGTTCCCTCGGCATCCGCGCAAATCACGAATCTAGGCATCGCCCCGGTCGCGGGCGGGCAATCCCTCCTTTACTGGCCATCGAACGGAACGACAAATTATGTATTGCAGATGACCGCCAATCTTGCTCCGCCGAACTGGGTGACGGCAAGCAATACGGTCACAGTTAATGCTGTGACTGTGACGAACTCCGCCCCGGCGGGTTATTTCCGCTTGCTCCTATCCACCAATCCCACTGGCATGGTGCTGATACCGGCGGGTCCTTTTCTGATCGGAAATTACATCGTCAACAATTTCTATAACAGAGCCACGAACGACCCAAACATCACGGATGCCATTCCGACGAATGTGTATGTTTCGGCGTTTTACATGGACGTGAATCTGGTGAGTTCCAATCAATGGGCGGGGGTTTACAGCTATGCCACAGGAAACGGTTATACCTTTGCCGACACAGGCGCGGCGAAGGCGGGCAACAATCCGGTGCAGACGATATCATGGTATGATTGTGTGGCGTGGTGCAATGCGCGGTCGCAGCAGGCCGGCTTGACTCCATGTTATTATACAGATGCGGGTTTTACGCAGGTTTATACGAACTCCAAAGGCACGAATGTTTATCTAAACATTGTGAACAATGGGTATCGGTTGCCGACGGAAGCCGAGTGGGAAAAGGCGGCACGGGGAGGCTTGACGGGCAACCGTTTTCCGTGGGGCAATATCATCACGGAAAGCCAGGCTAACTACGAAGCCGCCCCAGCCAGCTACAGTTATGATTTGGGCCCGTATAGCGGCTACAACACGAACTTCGATAGCCTCCCCGAATACTCGAGTCCGGTGGGGTCTTTTGCACCGAACGCGTATGGGCTATATGACATGGCCGGAAATGTGTTTGAGTGGTGTTGGGACCGGTATGCGGCTCCGCCTTATCCGGCGGGCAGTGCGTATTTGGGAGGGACCAATCCGACCGGACCGGCCACAGGGAGCTTTCGTGTGTTTCGCGGCGGGAGTTGGGGCTACGACGCCCACACAGCGAGGTGCGCCTATCGAAACGGCTCTTTCCCGGACTCCGTCGGTGGCCCTGGCTTTGGGTTCCGTTGTGTGAAGGGGCTTTAGTTTTTACTTGATTCTTTGCGCAACAAACGAGGGAAGCGGCCGTGTCCCCTTGAAAATTCGCGCATGGGATTGGCCTTGATATTTCGCCCATGCCTGTGCGTCATGGCCACACGCCTGCGCGATGTTTGCGCATTGCCGGAAAGCGAATGCTCTGGCGCGCCGGACGCCCATCAATTTCATCGTAGCAGCCGGCGTGAGCCGGCTCAAACTTCCCCCCCGCCGGAATAATGAGCGGGCTGGAGTCCGCTGCTACGAAATGGCATCAAAAACCTCCCCCCAAAGTCCATTTCAGGCCTAAATGACTCATTTTATTGAAGTTATGAACGAATTCACAGCCGGACAATGTCATTGTTGGCCCGAAGAATGGCGTTCTTGGGTCCAACTTTTCCGTTCTTGAGTCCAACATCGGCGTTCTTGAGTCCGACTTTCCCGTTCTTGAGTCCAATTTCGGCGTTCTTGAGTCCAACATTGGCGTTCTTGGGTCCAACATCGGCGTTCTTGGGTCCAACATCGGCGTTCTTGGGTCCAACTTTTCGGTTCTTGAGTCCGACTTTGGCGTTTTTCGCCGGAGAACGGCGTTCTTGAATCCAACTTTCCCGTTCTTGAGTCCGACTTTCCCATTTTTCGGCGCAAGAACCGGAATTTCCGGAGGCGATTTATGGTGCACTGACGGTGAATAAGTATTTCTTGCTTCCTTCCCGCATCGGCGCACAGTGGAGGCCGGGCAGCAACTTCGGCTTTTGGCAATTCCGCCATTCACTGTTCGCTGGACTGCAAGTGAACCTACAAACAAGACGGGAACGGTGTCATGGCCTTTTACGATGATCCCACCGGGCAGACGAAATATGATTCCGGCGTGGTTTTCTACGATGCCGCTTCACCGGCGCCCGCCGGAAGGAAAAAATTGAAAATAACATTAAACCTGGCCAAGAAAAATATTCTGGAAGTCATCGCTTTGTGCCGGCTGGTGGTGCAGAAGATGACGGGCAACGCGAAGTTCACCACAGCGGACCCGCCCCTCACGGCCCTGACAACGGCGGCCACGGATGCGGAGACGGCCAACACGGCCTATGAAAGTTCCAAGGAGACGACCAAGCAGTTGCTCACCGTGCGCAACCAGAAATGGGATGCGATGAACGCGCTGATCACCAAGGAAGCCGGCTATGTGGGGTCTCATGCCGACACGGCGGCGGACGTGGAAAGCGCAGGCTTCACCGCCACCCTGCCCGCCAGCCCCACCCAAACGCCCGGACAGGTGGCGAACTTGAGCGTGACCCAGGGCGACAACGCCGGGTCGCTGGACAACCATTGGGACCCGGACGCGACGGCGAAGACCTACGAGGTGCATACCAGCCCGGAGCCGGTGACAGCCACGTCGTTCACTCACAGCGACACCGTGACCAAATCGAGCTGCACGAGCACGGGCTTGAGCAGCGGGGCGCGGGTGTGGACGCGGGTGCGCGCCGTCAACGGCGCGGGCAAAGGCCCGTGGAGCGAGCCGGTGTCGAAAATTGTGCCGTAATCCAAACGCGGAGGAACGAGCGCGGAGTGCGGAGTGAAATCCATTCCGCATTCCGCAATCCGAAATCCGCAATTTCTATATGGCATTCAATCCCAATCTGCCCGCCGACCACACAGAGGTTCTGTCACCGGAATTGCGCAACCAGTTCAACGCGCTGAAGGCGTTGAACGACGCGCAGGCCGCGCAAATCAGCGCGCTGCAAACCGCCTTGAACGCCAAGGCTTCGATGGACGACGTGAATGCGGCCATCAATGCGAACAGCGCGGCCAACTCGGACAGTGTTTTCTATTTGCAGTTGGCTCCCTCGGATCCGCCCACTCAATCGGATGTGCAGGCGGTCGTTGACCGGATGAACGAACTCATCACCGCATTGAACCGGCAGTTGTAGCCGTGCCGGCTTCTTCCATTAAACAGGGAGTGAACTCACGTCCGCTACGACGTTCATTTCATGGCACCGATCGGATGCGCCAGAAGTTGTTTGTGGCCGCCGTTGGTGTATTGGTGAACGTCAGTTGCCCGAAGAAGCTTGCGGGATTGGTCGCCTGCGGCAACCAGTTGAGGTGTGACAAGTTGGATGCGCGGTCCAGCGCATATTTCACCCCGGCATTTCCCACAAAGGACAACTGCATCATGCCGCCAGCCAAAAGCTGGCCGGACATTCGATTGTAAGCCCCAAGAATCGGCTCCGGATAATTGATGTCGTTGGTTGTTCCGTCGCCCAGCTCGCCGTCGCCGTTGTAGCCCATGGCCCACAGGCTGCCGTCGCTCTTGAGAAACAGGCTGTGGTAGTCTCCGGCGGCAATCGCCGCGACGCCACCGGTCACAATCTGTCTCCGGGTTGCTGGTATAGTAAAACCCGTCATCCGTCGTGCCGTCGCCCAACTGGCCATTCGCGTTGTTGCCCATGGCCCACAGGCTGCCGTCGCTTTTAATAAACAGGCTGTGCAACAGTCCGGCGGAAATCGCCGTGACGTTGGTGGCCAGAATCTGCTCGGGCCGGTTGGTGGTATTAAAAGTGCCATCCCCCAGACTCGCCATAGCCATTGTAGCCCATGGCCCACAGGCTGCCGTCTTTTTTGAGAAAAAGACTGTGAGTATTCTCCGGCGGCAATGGCCGTGACGTTGCTGGCCACGATCTGGATCCGGCGATGGTTAGTTGCGTTATTGAAAGTGCCGTCGCCCAATTCGCCATATGCCATTATAGCCCATGGCCCACAGGCTGCCGTTGGTCTTGATAATGAGGCTGTGGTAGTTCCCGCGGCAACGGCCAGGACGTTGGTGGCCAAAATCTGTTCGGGCTGGTTGGTTGCATAATACGGATGCTGCGCTAAAAGTGCCGTCGCCCAATTCACCATCGCCGTTGTAACCCATGGCCCACAGACTGCCGTCCCGCTTCAGGAACAAACTGTGGTAACCTCCCGCGGCAATGGCCGTGACGTTGCTGGCCACAATCTGTTCGGGCTGGTTGGTTCCAAAATACGGGTCGTTGGTGCTAAAAGTGCCGTCACCCAACTGGCCATTGGCGTTGTCGCCCATGACCCACAGACTGCCGTTGGTCTTGATAAACAGACTGTGGTATTGGCCGGCGGCAATGGCCGTGACGTTGCTGATCACAATCAACTCCGGCAGATTGGTGCTGTTGTAAGTGCCATCGCCAAACTCCCCGCTGCCGTTGTAACCCACGGCAGCCAGACTGCCGTTGCGCATGAGAAACAGGTTGTGGTAGCCGCCGGCAGCCATGTTGGTGACGGGTTGCGCTGCGCCGTCAACCGCTTGCAGCAGCGCCAAGCACAGCAGGATGGCCTGCATCAGGTTTGATCCGTCCTTCATTCTCCCGACAGTATTCCGGTTCAAGGCGGCTCTTCAATGCAAAAAATGGACTTCATCGGTTTTATTCACGAAGGAAAGTTTTTTGCGTTTCGGCTGCTGGCTGTCTATTCTTGGCACACCGCGTTTGGCCTTGAACGCGAAAAATAAAACACGTTCGCGCCATGTTTCGCGTTGAAAAAATCACGTCGTTCGATTCGCCCGAACTCCAGCCCTACGCCACCATGCGTCGGCCGCTGGAGCAGGAGCGCCAGGGCATCTTCGTGGCCGAAGGGACCAAGGTCGTGAGGCGGCTGCTCGAAAGCCGGTTCGCCGTCGTCTCCGTCTTGCTGCCGGAAAAATGGCTGGAAGAATACCGCCCATTGCTTGAAGCGCAGGCCAGAGCAAATCTCGGTCTTTCTCGCTGAAAAGAAGATCCTGGAAACGCTCATCGGCTTTTCGATGTTTCAAGGCGTGCTGGCCGTCGGCAAAATTCCCCCGCCCTGCCGGCTCGACGAGGCTTTGTCCAAAAGCGCCAAGCCGCAATTGTTTGTGGCGGTGGATGCCCTGACCAACGCGGAAAATATTGGCGCGCTCGTCCGCAATTGCGTCGCGTTCGGCGTTCAGGCGCTGCTGGTCGGCGAGACGAGCAGCAGCCCGTTCCTGCGACGCGCCGTCCGCAATTCCATGGGCGCGATTTTTCAACTGCCTGTCGTCGAACTCGCCAAGCTCGGCCAGCGGCACCAATTCACCGTCAAACCGCACGCCGTGAACCTGACGCTGGCGGAGTGCCTGAAACAGTTGCGCGGGCGCGGCGTCCGCTGCATCGCCGCGCATCCGCGCAAGGAAAACCGGTTCTTGTCGCGGGCGGATTTTTCCGGCGACTGTTGCATCGTCTTCGGCAGCGAGGGCGACGGCATATCCCCGGCGGTGCTGGCGGCATGCGACGAGGCGGTGGCAATTCCGATGCCGCCGGTGGTTGATTCGTTGAATGTCGGCGCGGCGGCGGCGGTTTTTCTTTACGAAGCGGCACGCCAGCGCGGCGCAGCATGAAACCATGAAAAAATACTGGCACGTCATCGGCATCGGCCTCCAGAACAACCTGACTTACCGCTTCAATTATCTGGCGCGGACGCTGTTCAGCTTCATCCCGCTGTTCGCCATGTTGTCGCTCTGGCGCACCATTTACGCCGGCAAGGCGGCAGGCAGCGCGCTTGGCGGCTACTCGCAGGCGGAAATGATCTTTTACTATCTCATGGTCGCCGTCGTGGACGTGCTGACGGCGGTGAACGAGGACGACTGGCAGATCGCCGCCGACATCCGCGAGGGCAACATCAGCCAGTTCCTGCTCAAGCCGATTGATTATCTCTGGTATCGGCTCTGCCTGTTTTTTTCCGGGCGCATCGCGTTCATCGCAATGGCGACAGTGCCGCTGGCGGTTTTCATTTTTTGTTTCCGCGGTTCCGTCGTCGCGCCGGCCAGCGGGACGGCGCTGCTCGTGTTTCCGGTTTCGCTATTGATGACGGCGTTGCTGCAGTTCTTCATTTCCTACGCGATGGCGATGCTGGCGTTCTGGCTGCTGGAAATCTCCACGCTCATCTTCATCCTGTTCGCCTTTGAATACCTTGCCAGCGGCCATTTGTTTCCGCTCGACCTGCTGCCGCTGCCGCTCCAGCACGTCCTGATGTTGACGCCGTTCCCCTATCAGCTTTATCTGCCCATCGGCATTTACATGGGGCGGATTGGCGGGGCGGACCTGTGGCGCGGCCTGCTGGCGCAACTGGCGTGGGTGCTGCTCGCGTATCTGTTTGCGCGGTTCATGTGGCGGCGCGGCATCAAAAAATACGCCGCGTTCGGAGGATGAAAATGAGCCCAAAGTCCAATGTCCAAAGCCCGGAGCCGATTGACGCGCCGCGCGCCGCGAATCTGGCATCCCGCATCTCGCGGTATTTCACGATTTACGGCGCGTTGTGGCGGACTTCCGTCACGCGCGAGATGTCGTTCAAGGGCAATTTCCTTCTCTGGATTGCCGTCGAACTGGCCTGGTTCGGATTGCAGTTGTGTTTCGTCGGCGTCATTTTTTCCCAGACCAAAAACCGTCGGCACCTGGACGGTCTGGCAGGTGGTGCTGCTGACCGGCGCGAGCAATTTCATCCAGGAAATTTACCAGGCGTTCTTCCTCGTCAACTGCACCAACCTCTCCGAACTGGTGCGCACGGGCAAAATGGATTTCCTGCTGCTGCTGCCGGTCAACACGCGGTTCATCGTCTCGCTGCGGCAGGTGGACATCCCGTCGTTTGCCAACGCCGCGTTCGCCGTGTGCGTCATGGTGTTCGCGGCGCGCAAGCTGGGGCTGCATCCGACGGCGCTGCAATATGCCGGATTCGGCGTGTTCTTTGTCGCGGGGATGCTGGTGCATTACTCGCTGATGTTCATGCATGGCGGCGATCAGCTTCTGGACGGTGCGGGCGCAGGGAATCGTGTGGGGCTATTACAAGCTGTTCAACATCGCGCGGATGCCGGACGAGGCGTTTCGCGGCGCGTTCAAGGCGGTGTTCACGTTCGCGCTGCCGGTGCTGCTGGTGAGCAACGTGCCGGTGCGCGTGCTGGCGGACAAAGTCGTTTCGCCGGTCGCGTGGCTGGCGCTGCTCGGACTGGGCGTGACGTGGGCGGCCATTTCCGAATGGTTCTGGCGGCAATCGCTGCGGCGATACACCAGCGCGAGCACTTAGAGCCTGTTTGAAAAAGAAAACGCATAAAGTGCTTGATTTGACTGGCTGGTTTTGGGGCTTTCATTCGCGGCAGCGCTTTTCGGGCGATGAAAATCGCTACTTATGACACCGACCTCACCCACGATCAATGGCACCTCCTTCGCCGCTTCCTGCCCGCCGCCAAAAAACGCGGACGGCCCCGCACCGCCCTGCGCGAAGTGCTCAACGCCATCCTCTATCTGGTCAAAACCGGCGCCCAATGGCGACTGCTGCCCAAAAACTTCCCGCCTTGGCAGACCGTCTATCATCATTTCCACCAGTGGACCCGCAACGGCCTGCTGGCCCGGCTTAACCACCGATTGCGCGCCAAGGTGCGGCAGGCTGTGGGCAAACAGGCGCAACCCACGGCGGCCAGTCTCGACAGCCAGACCGTTCGCGCCAGCGCCCACGGCGGTCCCGTCGGCTACGATGCCGCGAAGAAAACCAAGGGCCGCAAGCGTTTCCTGTTGGTGGACACCCTGGGGCTGCTCCTGGGCGTCACACTGGAACCGGCCGACTGCCCCGAACGCCAAGGATCCCGCACTCTGCTGGCCACCGTCTTGGCCGACTATCCCCAACTGCTCAAACTGTGGGTGGACGGTGGCTTCAATGGCCCCGAGTTCGCCGCCTGGGTGCAGGCACAACACCCCACACTGGTCGTTGAAGTGGTCAAACGTCTGGCCGAAGTGCCCGGCTTCCATGTGTTGCCCAAACGTTGGGTGGTCGAACGCACCTTCGGCTGGTTGATGCACTGCCGCCGCCTGGTGCGCGATCACGAACAGACCGCCGCCTCCGCCGCCGGCTGGATTTACCTCGCCATGACCCGTCTCATGCTCCGCCGACTCGCATGAACACTGGTTCATTTTGCTTTTTCAGACAGGCTCTTTGGTATGTTTAGTCCGCGAATTGCGCGAATGAACGCGAAAAGGTCTTGGAGTGCGGCGGGAAGCGGAGCGCCACGCCGCTTTCGCACCTCACATACTGATCCATTTGTTGGCCAAGCCGCCTTTGAAAGCGGTGTCGCCGCTCGCCCCGTGGGATAATCGCGCGGTTCTCTGCTGTGTGATGCAATCGCAAGTATCCCACGGGGCAAGCTCTGCCACCGCAGTCCAAAAACTGGCGGGATTCGCGGGTTTATTTTGCTTTGGCAGATTCTTTGATTTTCTCCAGCGTGTAGTTAACATATTGGTGAATGTTGGTCATAACCAACTCTGGCAATTCTTTCGGGATGGCAAACAGCGAATCATCCAATTTGCCGTTGACTTGCAAAGAGGTGACGAACTCGTTCTCTATGACTTCTCCCGCAGGATTCACGCCGACCTTGCGATATATGAGGTAATTCGTTTTTCCAATGTAGTAGATGGACTTTGTCGGTTCTACCAAGTCCGGCAAACCGAAATCTGTATATTGATCGTTGGTGATCACAAAACAGGGAGTCCCATTGAATATGTCTTCCGCCACGCCCGAAGCAAATGTTTCGTTCGTCTGAATACAAAAATCAGGAACAAATGGCTGTTGCTTTTCATATTCAAGATTCAATGCGAGGTTTGAAGATACTTCCCAAGTTCCGGAAGAATTGCGAATTTGCATCCCCCGAGTGGGCATATTCATCCACTCGGCTCTCGTGATGGAGGACAACGTTTCAAACCGATAAGACGCGTAATCTCCGTTTTGTTTGAACCAGGCTTCTCTGAAGGTGTTTGTCCTTTTCTGGAAAGGATATTGATCCTCAAAGGTCACATCAAAGCTTTGAAGATTTCCAAAAGCCAGTCTTGCAGCAGCCAGAACCTCACTGGCAGGTGTCGTCTGCATGGGGCTTGTGCGCGAATGGCGCGGGCCTGTTTCCTTGATGATAATGGTGGCGGTTCCTGTTGCAAACAGCACGCTCGCGCCAATGGCAACCGCCATTTTCGCCTTTGTCCAAGCCATTATTTTCAATGCTCCTTTGATAAGGGTCAGGGTTGAAATAGAAGCCGTCGCGCCTTTGGCCAGCGCCACGGCGGTCACGGCCTTTGCCAGTGCCACCGGCGCGGCTTGAATGGAATTGGCGGAAATCGTCTCCGCGATGGTCGCCGCCGTCGAATCCACGCCGCGCTTGAGGAAGAACCGGCGCAGCTTTTCCAACGCGCGGCTGACGCGCTTCTTCGCCGCTTCCTGGTTCAGTTTCAGCGCGCAGCCGATTTCCGACGCGGTCTTGTTTTCAAAATAGCGCAGCGCCAGCGCCGTGCGGTCGGTCTCGCCTAGAGATGCCATTGCCTCGTCCAGCAGCGGTTCAAGCTGCGCCCAGACGGCGGGTGTTGGTTCGTTCAGATCAGATTGCATGGCAGCCTCCTGTTCACGTTGGGTCCGGCGGATGGCCGTGCGGATTTGCGCGCTGGCCGCGTAGCGCGTGGTTTGAAGCAGCCAGCCGCTCAAACCCGGATGCCGCGTCAGCCGCCCGGCCTTGCGCGCGAGGATGATGAAGACCGCCTGGGTCACGTCCTCGGCCAGTTGCGAGTCGCGCACTTGCCGGCGCGCGGCGGAATAAACCAGCGCAACATGTCGCTCCACCAGCGCGGCAAAGGCGGACTCGGAGGCCGTGCGGGCGTAATCTCGCAGCAAAGCGGCGTCTTCCATAAGCTTCATTCACTCATAAACGCCCGCCAAACGCAAAACGGGACATAAAAGATCGTTTATGAAGAAGAACAAATGACTGCAGCTGCCGCAGCCACGTCATCGTCTGATCGCAGAACCATCAGATACCAGCCCAATAGAACCAACATGGAGAGTTCGGGAATCCGAAGACCCTCTGGAGCCACTTTTACAGCGGCCGTCTGCTTCAAAAATGAAGAATGTGGCTCAAAGTCAATCAAGTGTTCGCCACTAATGTTTGTAAATGCCCATTGAGAACGCCAAAAACCGAACCCCTGCCATCGGTAACTTTTTCCATCGGAAAACTCCAATGCCCCATCCGCCTTCCAGTTTGGAATAAACACCGCCAAATTTGAATCGGATGGGTGGAGGCGAATTGTGATTTGGGGTTTGAAAAAGCCCGTGCGTTTAAATGTCCAATGTCCATCTCCTGCCTGTGCGTCCGCCAAAGAGCCGCAAAGAGTATTCCATCGAAGGGTGGCAAGCACTTCCTCGTCTGAACGCAGCTCAAAAGCACGATGGGAGGCGTGAGGTTGAATCCATATCAGCTCATCGGTGTTGATTTCACGGACAGTTCTCATGGTTTCACAATCCTATCCAGAATTGAAGCGCAACCACTGGCGGTCATGCTCTGATTGCAATTTGGACTCTCAATTGTCACTTGCAATTTCACGCCAGCATTCAACACGCATTTTCGGGTTCTCCATCGTGGATACATCCCGGCATTTGGCGCATCAGTTGGGCTGCAACGGAACTAGGCGCAGCCCTTGTGGAGCCTGTGGAGCCTGGGGTGCCGGGAGAGCCTGTGGCACTTGGTTGCTCTGCACAGATGCCGAATGTGGCGCTTGGATCGTTGGCAATTGCAGCTGCAACTCGGCGTTCGACTTCTGCAATGCAAGCACCTGCTCCTCCAGCACGCCCACCCTGGAAACCGCCCGCTCAAGCTGCGCCTGGGTTTGACGCAACTGCGCGCCAAGCGTCGCCAAATCCGTTGCGGGATTTGGCGAACTGCCGCCGGGTTGCGCCACACAGAGCGTGGCAACCGCGACAAGGCAGGCAACCATGGTGATGGCAACTTTCGTTCTCATATGATGATCTTGGTTGGCAGCTAATAATGGTCCCGACGCGATTTTGCGGCACAACCCGATTGCATGATTCTGGCACAGGCCGGCCCGCTCGATTAAAATATGTTTTACCGCTTATAGAAACAGAGATAAGCCACATCCGCCACGGCTTCGACTTCAAATTTCACCTTTGGCGGCACGACAAATAATTGGCCTTTGCCGTAGTTGTTCCAGTCACCGCCGGGCAGCTTTGCCTTCAGGATTCCGGCCACGATGTGCATGTGCTCTTCGCAATCCGTTCCGAAACTGTATTTGCCCGGTTCAATCACACCCACCGTGGCGGGGCCTTCAGGCGTGTTGACGGCGAGGCTTTGGACTTTTCCATCAAAATATGAATTATGCTTCATGCCCATTAAATGCCGGTTTTGAGCGACATTGGCAATCTTGAAAGCTGTGGGGTGAAACCGAATTCGCAGTCGCGCCGAACTGACTCAAGGAATAATGGGAGCGGGCCAGGGCGTGCCGTCCAAAGGCAGCGAGCCATGCTGCATGAGCCAGATGCCATCCGGGTCATTGTCATCCACCGTTTTGCCGGTCCATTTCTTGGAGGCAACGTGGCCGTCGGCATACGCAAGACTTCCCGACACGATATGATAAGCGGCCGGATGGTCCTGGAAGGTGGCAGCCTCGTAATCCGTGTCGAATCCAACGAGGAAGTGGGCATTGTCAATCAACCCGCTGTCTTCATCAATGAATGTAAAATACTGCGTCGGCGTTGGAATGGAAGCGGTTTTCCTGAATATAATGACCGAGGTCGAAAAAGTTTCGGGTATTAAATTGTTCATCGCGCAATTCTCGGAATAGCTGCGCACGTTGGCCGTGCTATCGCCCGGGTCTTTGTAGACCGCCACGTTGCCAACATAATGATACAAAAGGCTCTGCTTGATCAGATCAACATTGCCCGCATCTCCCTGACTCATGCTGCCGGCGCACCATGTTTGATTCGTGGCTGGGTGATCGCCTCCCGTGGCGGGAGGAATGCCATCGTCGTTGTCACCCGCATACAACTGCCATGCCAGTTGCAGTTGTTTTACATTGTTCAAGCACTTGATGCCATTTGCTTTTTGCTTCGCCCGGCTCAACGCGGGCAGGAGCATGGCGGCGAGAATGGCGATAATGGCAATGACCACCAGCAGTTCAATCAATGTAAAGGCGCGTTTTGTTCTCATTTTCTTGTGTTGAATTCAAGGTTGTTTTGATGATGAAAAATTCAATTGGATGTCAGCGGACGCGCATCGTGCCGCAATCTTTGCAGCCCCAAGCCGGCGCTGCCGGCATGATCACGCCACGTCGGACAATTGCACGGCGGCGGAACGGGTTTTGCAAGAACATTTTCTTTTGCTTGATTATATGACACGCCAGCCGCGGATTTATTAGAATATATTTGCAAATAAATACATGCCGCCGCGTTTCCGAATCAACGCGCAGCCTGTCATGCAAATGGCCTTGTTTCTCGGTCCTCATTTATGTTCCCGACTATAACAACAGCGCCAGGAGAAAAAAGTTACAAAATATATGAAAAATTATAGTCTGCCATGTTTCAGCCAGCTTTCTATTTCTTCAAACCCGCGGTCGGTCTTCAATTCCGGTCCTCGCCCCGTTGATAATCGTAACCGTCGGGCGGATTGTAAAAGCACGGGAAGTTCTGGCTCGCCTGCGGGTCCAGAAAGAATTTGATATAGCTGACGTGGCCATCCACAAAACAGGCCATGTTCATTGAATCATTGATCTCGTTTGGACCCGGATTGGTGATGGATTGCGGCTTGTGCCAGGAATAGGCAAAACATGCAGGCTGGTCCACCAACATCAAAGTCCTGACCTGGTTGCGGATGGAACCGATTTTCAGACCGGCGATGCCGTGATTAAACCCGCCGTTTGCGGAGGAGGCCACCAGATTTAACCTGCTGAACCAATAACTGCAATAATCCGCCCACGGGTCGTCGTGCATGCTCGTCCGGATGAGCGGCGTCCCGGTTGAGTTGAGATAATAAAACGTGTCCGCCGGGCAGGCGAAGATCTTGTCCTGCGGCGAGGACGGGCCGTTCAAACCGTCGTAGCGTTTGGTCAATTCCTTGAAGAAGCGCCACTGGTCAGCCCACGGCATGCCATTTGTGATGACGATGCCCGGGAGCGTATCCTCGTTGTCGGTGGCGTAGAGATGGATGCCCGTGCCGATTTGCCGCAAATTGCTGGTGCAAACTGAACATTTTGCCGTCGCCTTCGCGCGCGACAGGGCCGGAAGCAGCAGTGCCGCGAGGATGCAAATGATGGCGATAACCACCAGCAGTTCAATCAACGTGAACGCATGATCGCGATTTGCCACGCCGGGTTTCATTGGTTCCTCTAATCACGCTCCAAAGAACGGATTTTGTCCAGTGCTGATTTTCGCCGGAGTTGGCATCGGTTCCTTTACGACTCAATAAAAGGACATCCCCGTCGCGCCAACAACGAATAAATCGGATCACGGTGCCGTGCTTATTCCACCGTCAAGCCGACAAGAAACGGCGCTGTTCCAGTTTGAGTTGAAACGTAATCCAGGCTCGAAATGGTCACCTCCGGCTGCGGATTTTCAAAAGTGCTTTTGTAAAGGACCAGCGATTCATCCGGCCACGTTTCTCTTATTAACGGATTGCTTCCGCACCAAGCCCGCTCCGTGCCGTCGGCCATTTGATAATATTGCGGATCAACGCCCGTGATGAACAACGGGGACCACCAATCAAAAATGTGTTTGCCGGCAACGATTCCGATCTCCTTCGTGCTCCCGTCGGCGTAATGAAGGACCAGCCGGGCTACTGTTTGTCCGAAATCACGCCTGTAAATCCAGCTGGCACCCTGAAACAAATGGAGTCTGGCGCACTTTTGATTGATGCGGATATTGTCCACTTCGCCGGGATAATGTTTTCTCAGCGCCAACATGTTTGTGCCGTCCAGTTGAATCGTCCCCTCCACGTCAAACGGGACGCCGCCGAACACATGAATTCCGGATGGCAACTCCACCAGATTATCTTTGTTATTACCAATTCCAGACGCCGGCGAATCGGTAAGGGCCGTATTAATATACGGCCTCAGGTCTATTGATATTACGCTGGTTGTTTCATTGATTTGCTGGCGCGCCTTGATGTTATCCTCCTCCAACCGTCTTTCCTCCGGCCAAACTTTGGAACGCAAGTTTGCGATCGTTTCCCGGTATTTCAGATCGGCCAGGTTGGCTCGCTGATAGGCGTTGGCCACAAACCTTAACGGCACCTGTGATGGCACAGGCATAGGCACAACTCTGGAGTTTTACATCCAATGCCGTCGGCCGGTGAAATGCTTTTTGAAATAAATTAATTTTGTCACCTTTTCGCCTTTGGCGGACACTTATCTATGCAACTATGAATGCGAACTGGCATTGCTGTGAGAATTCGCAGGCAGTAATTTGAGTCGCCATCGCAACCGCAACCGAAATATGTGCCTGTTTTTGCTTGCAAACCAGGAAAGCCGTGGTAGAACCGGTTTCAAAATCGTCAAAACATGACAAGGACAAAAAAGCTCATCGTATGGGGGGCCGTGGTGTTGGTGCTGGGCTTGGTCTCATTAACACTGTTTCTTGAGCGGCAAAACATTGCAGACCACATGATGATCGCCAGCGCGGAACGCGCCGTGGCAAAACATATCGCCATACCCATTGATTTAACCGCCCATTACAGCTCGCCAGCTTCCACTCTTGAGAACAGCCCGTCATACTGGGGGGAAATCCCATGGGAATTTCAAGTATTCCACCATGTGCCGCTCCAATTGGACGGTGTCCTGTATCTTTGGGGCGCGGGCAATGCCAGATCGGGAGCGGTTTATCCCGAACAGAATTTGGGAATTGCCGTGGATCAAAAGTTTGAGACCCTCTACGTTTACCACTGCACCTTTTACAATTCGCCGAAGGGCACCCCGGTTTATGATCTGGTTTTCCGTTACGAAGACGGTGATTCAGCGACCAACACCATGCGATACGGCATAGATACCATGGACTTCAACACACCCGGTGGCAACAACATCAAGGGTCCCACCGGTCGCAATACAAAAGTAGCCTGGATAGGTTCGTCGTTCACGCAGGACGGGAAGCATCCCCTGCTCTTCAGCCTGACCGCCGTTGCGAATCCGCGGCCTGCCGCCAAAGTCACGTCCATAGATCTGTTTTCCAGCAAAAACCAAAGCGCGGGCATCATTTTCGGCATGACGGCCGGGCCTTCCACGTTGATGAAATGAATTGCTGATCGGCTGAAGAGAAAACTCAAGTTGACTCACTCGTTGTGCGGAATCTGGATCGTGCTGCCGCCGATGAATTCGCGGATGACGGCGTCGCCGGGAATGAAGTTGTAGTCGGAGACCTGTTGCTCCGTGAAGCCTTCCACGGATTCGAGCAGCGCCTTCACGCGGTCGTAGCGGATGCGCGCGTCGAGAAAGCCCGCGTAGGGCGCGAATTCCTCCGGCTTGGGCAGCAGGCCTCCTTCGCCGATGAAGAACGGTTTGAGCGCGGGCAGATCAAACGGCAATCCGCCGTTGACGACGTGATCGGCCAGGCCCATCAGCGGGATGATGCTGAACAATTCGCCGTAGCGGACGTAATGCCAGTGCAGAATGCGTGCCGAGCGCGCTGTGGTTGCGGTGTTGCGCGTCGCGCAACATCCGGCGGATGAGCCGCACATCGGTGAAATGCGTCAGCCGCTTCGTGCTGCCGTCGCCCTCGTAAAGGACGTTCATCGCCTCGATGTAGAGCCGGAACTGCGCGAGCCGCGTCAATGCCTTCGGTGATGGGCGGATAAAATCCGTGCAGGCAGTCGAGCAGCAAAATCTGGTCGCGCTCCAGCTTCACCGGCTTGGTGCCGATGCGCCGGCCTTCCTTGAAACTGTAAATCGGCTTTTCAATCGTCTCGCCGTCCAGCAGCGCGCGCAGATGCTCGTTCAACAACTGGATGTCCAGCGCCTCGGGCGTCTCGTAATTCCGGTCGTTGATCCAGTCCGTCGGATGCTCGATCGAGCGACCAGAAATAATCGTCGAGGTTCAGCATCAAAAAACGCAGGCCGTGCTTCTTGAGCCGCTCCGTGAGCTTCACCGTCGTCGTCGTCTTGCCGGAGGAACTCGGCCCGCTCACCCACATCATGCGCAGCTTGTCGCCCGCGTTCAGGCGCGCCACCACTTTTTGCGCCGCCTCGTCCAGCGACGCTTCGTAAGCCGCCAGCGACGCGTCGATCACGTCCTTGATGCGCCCGCTGCGAATCGGTTTCGTTCAGGCCGGCCACCGTGTCCACGCCGTGCTTGCGGTTCCATTCAAGGATTTGCTCCATGCGCTCGCGCGGAAAGCCGTTGCCGGCAAATTGCTCCGGCGTGATCGCGCCTTCGCGCAGCCAGTGCCGGCCCCAGCGGTAACATTCGTAGGCGTCGGCGGTTTTCTGGAAGCCGTAACTGCGCAGCGCGTGCAGCACCTCGTCCTGAATCGTCTCAATCGTCGGCGGAAAATTGGAAATGAGATGGTGCGGATCGGAATTGAGGCAGACGATGGCCGCGTCCGCGAGAAACGCGGCGATGTCCTCATCCGATTCGTGCGACGCGAAGATTTTGTCGTTCACGCCCGGCAGGAAATCCTGCTGAAAGCCGCCGATGGATTCCGCCGCGCGGAGAATCGCCCTGCCAGATGCGCGCCGGGTCGAATCTCACCAGCGCGCGGTTGCGTTTCTGGACTTTGACGATGCGGTTTTGGACGGGCATCGGCGGAATGATAGCGCAACCCGGAGAAGGCACAAAGCTGTTTGTGAAACGAACCCCCGCAAAACGTAGTGGAGCAGGTATCTTGCCTGCCAGGGGCCGCCTATTTTTCAAACAAATCGGACAGGCTGGAAGCCCGCCCCACCACTCTTGCAGACTTTTGCGGGGGGGGGCTGGAATTTCAATTGGCGGAACCGCCGCCCGTTTCAGCTGGAGGTTCCTCATCAACGTCCAGCAATCGGGCGAAAAATAGACAGCCCGCAAACACCAACGCCGAGAATGCCGTGATGAGGATTGCCTGTGTGCCTGGCCGCGCCAGGGCATCTGACCATTCGTCAACCAAAAGCCCAGACTTTCCATAGAGCCGCGCCATCTGCCGCTGCTCGGCTCGGTTGAAGCCCTGCATGGAAAGATCGGCGCTCAAATCCGGCGAGCGCGTTCCCAGCCAATAAACCAAGCCGGCAGCCGCGACTCCCGCCACCAGCACGATGAAGCCAATCCATCTCAATTGGCCTGCGCGATGCCTGGATGAATTTACCGGGCCGGATGGTTTGTCATTCACTACCACGGCCTGATTTTACAATAGAATGAACACGCATACAATCCGATGCCTGCTGAAATCTAATTGCTGATTTACTGCCAGCCCGCCGCAAATTCCTGCAACCATTCGATTGTTTAGCGAGCACCATATTTTCACAATTCAATCTTTCCCCTGCCCTGGTTCCTGACGGCCCGCGTCAATTCCTTCCACGACGCCCTTTGCGGCGGCTTTCGCGACCGTTTCCACCGCGCCCTTGGTTTCCTCCGCCATATACTTCGCGGCGTCAGCCCCAACCGGAGCGACCTCCCCGGCCGCGAACCGGAACACGGCTCCCATAAATCCATACATTGACAACACGCTGCCAACAAACAAAAGCGGAATGCCTACAAATGCGAGCCAGAACAATTTCGGCGGGCCAAAATCATTTGAACCAGCAAACATACTGGCCACCGCGATGATGATAAAGACAACTCCGGTGAGCAAAAGCAATGGCCCCGCAATTCGCAACGCCGTGCGGATTGAATTTTGCGCCGGTTCTTGCAACTGTTTCAACTCCGGCGATACCGGCCTTGGTGAATTAGAATTAGCCTGTGGCATAAGGAATTTTCCAACTGTCCGTCAGGTCGCCGCTAATGGCGTCTTCCGTTTCGGGTGGCCGACGAAGAAGTAAATGAGCGCGCCAAGAAAATGCAGCAACGCGACGACCAAAACCCATGCGATTTTTTCACTTTCTGTCAGTCCCTTGTTTTGGACGGCTGAAATCAACATCCAAATCCAGAAGGCAAACGCCGCCAGCATTAACGGTATCAGAAACAGCAAAATCAGAACCCATTCAATGCCGCCTAAAAACATAGTTCGTCCTTTCGTTTAGCTTTTTTCAATGGCCTGAACCGCGGTGTCCACTTCCTCCTGCCGGATCACGCCCTTGGCAACCAGCAGTTTCACCAGGGTCGCCAGATACAGCTTGAATTCGTGGTTCTCACGCTGCAAGTCTTCGATGCCCTGTTCCTGCGTGCGGTCCAAGTTTTGGGTCTGGGCAACGTCCGCCTGCATCTGCCTGATGGCATTCTCCAAATCTTGGATGTCGAGTTGCTGACCGACATTTCCCAAAAGCATCATTCTTCCCCAGCCCATAGTTTGGCTTTCTTTTTTTGTAGGGACGCCGCGCTGCGGCGTCCCGACAGCGCAGCGCGCTGTCACTACCTGTTAATTGCTTTTGTCGTCATCTTTGCTCATCGCTTTCTTGAGAGCGGGCACCTGTTCAAGCAGCTTCTCAAACTTCACACCGGTCAGGGCTTCCAGCACCGGCGGCAACTGGCTGATAATGGTGGTAATGTCGCCGGTCAGCTTGCTCGCGCCTCCGCCGGGACCATTGCCGGAGTTGATGATGACCATCTTCTCGGTCTTGGACAGCGGTTCGCTGATCTTGCCCGCGATTTCCGGCATCACGCGCACCAGCATTTCGATGACCGCCGCCTCGTTGTATTGCTTGAAGCTCTCGGCCTTCACGCGCATCGCCTCGGCGGTCGCCTTGCCCTGCGCCTCAATGACATCCGCCTGCGCCAGACCGCGCGCCTTGTTCGCCTCAGCCTCGGCCAGACCAGTCGCCTTGGTCACGTCCGCGCCGGCAAAACCGGTCGCCTTGGTCGCGGACGCGGCGCCAGCGGCTTCGGTTTCGAGCTGGAATTTCTTCGCATTCGCCAGCGTCTCCACTCGGTAGCGTTCGGCATCGGCGGGCTTCTGAACGGTGGCCTCCAGTTCGCGCTGCTTTCGCTGGATTTCCTGCTGCTGTAGTTCAATCTGCTTCTGCTTCTCGATGATGCTCACCTGCACTTCCTCGGCTTTCACGAGTTGGCCGGTCTTGAATTTCTGCAAATCGTAGGCGAGATCGGCTTGCGCTTTTTGAACGTTCACCGTTGCCTGATATTGCGCGACGTTGGATTGATAATCCCGCTGCGCCTCGGCGACTTTTGTATCGGCCAGAAACTTCGCCTCCTGCCCGGCCTGGTTCGCCTGCGCGGAACGGATGGTCGAGTCGCGATCGGCCTCGGCCTGGGCGATGATGGCGTCGCGCTTGACCTGGGCGATGCGCGGTTTGCCGAGGGCGTCGAGATAGCCCTGGCCGTCGCGGATGTCGCGGATGGTAAAGCTGACGATGCCCAGGCCCATGTTGCCCATGTCGCCGGCGGCCACTTCCTGGACCTTTTGGGCGAAGGCGTCGCGGTTCTGGTAAATCTCCTCGACGGTCATCGTGCCAAGAATCGCGCGCAAATGGCCTTCGAGTGTTTGCGTGGCGATGTTGCGGATTTCATCGGTGCTCTTTCCCAGGAATTGTTCCGCCGACGTGCGGATGGAAACGTCGTCGCCCTTGACCTTGATCTGCGACACGCCGTCCACCTTCACCGGCACGCCCTTGCTGGTATAGACTTCCGGCGTCTGCACATCAATCGTCAGCAACTCCAGCGAAAGCACGTCCACTTTTTCCAGCACGGGCCAGACGAAGGTGCCGCCGCCTTTGACAATGCGGAAGCCAACCAGCGAGCCGTCCTCCAGCCTGTGTTTGCGCCCGGACACGACGAGCACCTGGTTTGGGCCGACCTTGGTGTAGCGGCTCATGATGAGGATGAACAGCAGGACCAGGACGACGGCGACGACCAGCGCCGCGAGGACTGCCATGCCGTTTTCCAGGAAGTTCAGCGCAAGAATAGGTGCAAGGTGCATAGTTTTAGTAGTTGTGAGTTGTGGTTGATGATTGAGGCTAATTGTTTGGTTCGACGTAAAACTGTGTTCCCACGACACGCGTGATTTTGACGGATTTGCCGCCGGCGACGGCTGCGCCACTTTCCACTCGCGCCGGAGCGGTGTAACGTGTGCCGCGGACGACATAGGCAATTTCACCAACACCGTTTTCAGGGATGGGCGTTATCACATTGGCCTCCGTGCCGGCGAGCGCGGCCACGTGCGATTCGCTGGACCCTTGCGTGTGGCTGAACAGGATGCCCAATAATTTGTAAAGACAGCCCGCAACGGCAAAGGCGGCAAGGATTGAGAGTGGCGCGCTGATGACAGCGCTGGCCGTCGTGGGAATTTCCGTAAAGATTATGCCAAAACCGCCAAAGGCGGTGATGAAGGCGGCGACGATGGTGGGACTGAAAATGGAAATGCCGGGCATGTCGCTGCTGTCGGCCCCGGCCTCCGCGTGACCGCCGCTGCCGCCGACGTGATCACCGTGGCCGCCGAAGAAATGGCCCAACGCCACGCTCAACAACGTGAACGCCAACCCCACCACCAGACAAAACAGATAGATTGAATATACTGTCATAAGCCCTCGCTGATTGGTTGTTGGAACGAGTTAAATACCAACCCGCCCGCAAAGCAAGCAGGAAAGATTAACTGGTTATTGCCGGGTTGCTTCATACTTCAGCTTATTTAACACCCGATTCGGTCAGCGTGCAGCTATAATTTCGCCGCTTGTTTGTAGTGGGCAGGGACATCGCGCTGCGATGTTCCCGCTGGCGCTTCCCCTGTTCTCGGCCAGAGGCACGGGCAACTGTCCGGCGACGGACGGAAAAGCGCCGGACTAAATGGCGGCACTCCGCAAGGAGCGGCGCAACGCGCCGTTCCTGCCAACCGTGCCTCGAAAGGTTCGCTTTTATTTTTCCCGTTGACCAGCCGGGGCATCGGCGTAGCATAGCCGGACAGCTTGCAAATCTGGGAAAAGGAAAATTATGGATCAGAAACATTGCGTTTTGAATAACAAACCGGAACTGGCTTAAAATGAACTCCCGGCGGTCCAAATAGTATATCGAGAAAGAACCCACTTATGAACGAATCATCTCTCGCTCCCGTCGAAACCGCTGCGTTGCCCGACTATAAGGACCGCTCCACCGGCCTGGTCATCTTTGGCATCCTGACGCTGCTGCTCGGCTGTCTTGCCGGACTGTTTGTGCCGCTGATGCTGTTCGGGCAGATGATGGCGGCCAAGGCCCCGAATGCGCCGCCGGTCGAACCATGCCGCCATCCTGCCGGCCATGGCCATCTATGGCGGACTGGCCGTGGCGCTGATCTGGCTGGGCATCGGTTCCATCCAGGCGCGGCGCTGGGCGCGGGCGCTGCTGCTCATCTTTTCCTGGAGCTGGCTCATCATGGGCATCTGTCATGACGGTGATCATGCCGTTCTTCATGGCCAAAGTGTTTGCCAACCTGCCGCCCAGATGCCAAGACCGGCCAGCCGGCCATGCCGCCGGCGGCCATCACCGGCATGGTCATCGGCATGACGATTTTCTTCTTCGTGTTTTTTGTCCTCGTGCCGGCGGTGTGGATGTTTTTCTACCAGAGCCGCCATGTGAAGGCCACCTGCGAGGCGCGCGATCCGGTGACGCGCTGGACGGATGCCTGTCCGCTGCCGGTGCTGGGGTTCTGCCTGTGGACGTGGTTGGCCGTGCCGATGATGCTGGTCATGGCGCTGACCGGTCATGGCGGTGATGCCGTGCTTTGGGGTGTTCGTTTCCGGCCTGCCGGGCGCGCTGGTTCTGTCTGGTCATCGCCGCCGTCTGGGGCGTGGCGGGGTGGTGGTTATACCGGCTGGACGCGCGGGGCTGGTGGCTCATCCTGATTGCGATGGTGCTGTTCATGGTGTCCGCGCTGCTGACCTACGCGCACCATGACATCATCGAGATGTATCAATTGCAGGGACTGCCGCAGGCGCAGATTGACCAGATCCAAAAGACTGGGCCTGTTCACGGGCAACCGCATGGGCTGGTTCACGGTGCTGTTCACGCTGCCGTTCGTGGGCTACCTGCTGTTCATCAAAAAGTATCTGCGGAAAGGGTGAAACGGGTGGACACGAATTGCACGGATGAACACGAATTCAATTACTGACGCCCGCAGGACTGGCATGTTGGCAGCAGCGCGCGGAAAAGATTTTCAAGCTCCGTGCCGGAGTAGCGCGGCCGTCCCCGGCTGCGGGTGCGGGCGGCGTCTCGCCGCCAGTTCCAACACCGGGCGGGACGCCCGGCCAACCCGCCGGCGGGACGCCTTCGCTACAAGGTTCACGCAAGACCATGCCGCGCCGACGGCGCTGGGGCGCATTGAATTGAAAATCCCAATAAAATTCTCGACTCGGCTCGGAAATGGGCGAATTCTGCCGGTCAATCTGAAAATCCTGGCTTCAAAACCATGCAAAATAATTTTTCCGTGACTGACGGATTACCCGTTCGCATGAGCGGTGAACGGGCCAGACGCAAGCACCACTATCTGAATAATTATTGCGGCATCACCACCGTTTCCATGCACAAAAAGTTCAAGCTGGTCTATCTCGATGTCATGGCCGGGCCGGGGCGCTGTAGAATCGAAGAAACTGGCGAAGAATTTCCCGGCTCGCCCTTGGTTGCGCTGGAGCACGATTTTGCGGAATACATCTTTATCGAAGAGGAGCCGGCGTTGGCGGACGCATTGAGACAGCGCCTTGCCAGCCACCCCAAGCTGGACAAAATCAAAATCATTCCGAAAAACTGGATTGAGGTCGCTGAATCGAGCCGCCGGTTGAAGTTCGACGACTCCACCCTCGTCGTTGCCTTTGTTGACCCGACCGGAATATCGCAGGTACCCCTGTCGGCCATGCGGCTGCTGGCAGCCAATCCCCGGATTGACCTGCTCGTAACCATTCAATACCGGCTCGGCATCGTCTGGAATGCGCCCCAATACCGCAGGGCAGGCGGCAGCCACACGGCACTCGACAATTTTATCGGCGAGCGCACCTGGCGGGAATGGCAAACCAGGGACTCCAGCGATCTTGGCCGGCGGGCGGTCGAATATTTTTGCGACAAATTTCAACAGGAAGCGCGATTCATCGGCACGCGCCATGATTGCATCCCGGAAAACAATCCGCTCTATCGTTTCACCCTGTTCACCCGGCATCCGCGCGGTGAAGATTTCTGGAATAAGATTTTGAAAACGGACGAGCGAGGCCAGCGGGAGTTGCTGTGAAAATATTTCGCCTTGGACAGTTTTTATCCTATCGTCTGTGAGAAACTGTTTCTGATGAGCGCCAATTCAAAAATCGAATGGACGGATGCGACGTGGAATCCGGTTCGCGGCTGCACCAAGATCAGCCCCGGCTGCCTGCATTGCTACGCCGAGACGTTTGCCGAGCGCTTTCGCGGCGTGCCCGGCCATCCGTTTGAGCAGGGATTTGACCTGCGCCTTGTGCCGGAAAAACTCGGCGATCCGCTGCGCTGGTCCACTCCCCAGCGGATTTTCGTCAATTCCATGAGCGACCTGTTTCATCCCGGCGTGCCGGACGAATACATCGTCAAGGTGGCGCGTGTGATGAAGGCCGCCAACTGGCACACCTACCAGATTCTCACCAAGCGCGCCGAACGGATGCAGAAATTATTGAAAGGCAAATTGAAGTTCGCGGCGGAGCAGGCGCACATCTGGTGGGGCGTGAGCGTGGAAAACCGCCAGCACGGATTGCCGCGCATAGATTTGCTCCGCGACTCGCCCGCGCAAGTCCGTTTCCTTTCCTTCGAACCGCTGCTGGAACATCTCGGCCCGATCAACTTGAACGGCATCAATTGGGTGATTGTTGGCGGCGAAAGCGGGCCGGGTGCGCGGCCAATGGCTGCCGACTGGGTGCGGGACATCCGCGCGCAATGTCACCGCGCCAAAGTCGCCTTCTTTTTCAAGCAATGGGGCGGCGTTCGCAAAAAGGAAGCCGGACGCGAATTGGACGACCGCACCTATGATGAATTCCCGGAGCGCCCGCAAATTCCCGTGCCCGATTTGGAATTCCGGCGAATCACTTTGGAGCGGTTGGAATTAGTTTAATGGCGAACGAATGGGAGCCAAATGACACGGATTTCACAGATTTTCACTGATTCAATCCGTGTTAATCCGTGCAATCCGTGTCTAAAATTCTCGACTCGGTTTGGTAATGGGCGGATTCTGCCATTCGAAACCAAAAAATAAATATGCGAGTCCTGCAATCAGCAGCACCGACGCCGGAGCAGTTGAGAATCATTTCAAAAACAACTGCGGGTATTGAAGTGATCCGTGGTGCTGCTGGCAGCGGAAAGACGACGACAGCCATTTTGAGATTACGGGGGCTTTCGGGAATTTTTCTTAACCGAAGAAAGAGCCAGTGCGAACGCTGATTCTTACCTTTAACCGCACACTACGCTGAATATCCGAAGCGTTAAGAAAAAACTGAAATGCTGAATGCTTAAAACTGAAATTAAAATCGGAAGCTGGAAACCGGGAAATGATGTCACGGTGCGGTTGTGTGCCGCCAGCATCCTATTGAACCTGCTCCTGCTTTGTTCCTGCGCCACGGAACCGTCCGCGCATCGTTCCCTGCCGGCGGACGTGCCCATCAACCGGGACGCCGGACGCGGAAGCCCGCTGATTGTGACGGTTCAGTTGGACGACGGCCAAAAGCTGCCAATGATCGTGGACACGGGCGCCGGGGCCACCATGCTGGATACATCTCTGAAGCGCAGGCTGGGGACGCCGCTGGGCGCAGTGCCCATGCACAGCTTTCTGGGTTCAACCACCAATAACTATTATACCGCGCCCAAGCTCTATTTGGGGGGTGCTTGCCTGAGAATAACCGGCACGGAAATCGTATCCTGGGATGACAAGAAATTGCCGCCGGTTTGCTTTAGCCGCCAGATCATGGGGGTGCTCGGCATAGACGTGCTGGAAAATTACTGCATCCAACTGGATTTTGCCGCGGGCAAGATGCGCTTCCTCGACAGTGAGCATGCCGATAAATCCGCCTGGGGCCGGCCTTTTCCCATTGCACCGTTGAGCGAGGACGATTCCCGGCCCGCCGTGGCGGGAAATCTCTTCGGCGCGAACGACGCGCATTCGCTCATTGACAGCGGCTGGGTGGGTGATGGCTGGCTCATGCCGAATTTTTTCCAATCCTGGACCAGCGACGCGGTTGCGCCGGCCAATGGAGAATTGCGCTGGCCCTACGGCAGCTTTGGCGGCAAAAAATATCCGTTGTTTTCCCTGGGCGTGGAGAACTTCCCGTCCGACGGCATCGGGCTTGATTTTCTGGCGCGGCATCTGGTCACGCTGGATTTTCCAAATCATACGCTCTATCTCAAGCGCCAATCCATCGGCCCGCGACCCGATCCCGATCTGAGGCTGGCTGAATCCAAACCCATCCCTGACGGGGAACCTGAAGTGACCGCCCACCTGCGCTCCGTGGTTCAGGAAGCGATGGACGGCAAGGCGCGAGCCAATGACTACACCGCGTCGTGCTGGCAGCGCCTTCAGTCCAAACAAAAGGAACTTCATACGATTAAAAAATACGCCGGTGACATTGTCTCGCTGACCTTGGTGGAACGCAGCAATGTATTTGGCTGGCGGCGCAGCTACCGCTACCGGATCGAGTTCACTCGGGCGTCAGTGCTTGCACATGTTGTCTTCCACGGACTGAACAAAATTGCGTTCGTAGAAATGAAAACCGTGGAATGGAAAGAACCGCCTGTGGAACCGGCGGCTCCGTGCAGCCTGGGCAGTTTCACGGTGACCGGTGCGGAAAGATTGATCGAGCGGCTGGCGCAGGCCGGCATCCAATGCCGGTTCAGTCAGGATGATTCGGCCATGCGGGAGATGATGCCGATCACGGCGGTGACGGGCGATTACGGCGGCACGGCGGCGTTGATGGAAATCTTTATGGCCCCGGATGACGAGGCGGCGGCCAGGAAAATTCTCGGCGAGGACAATCCGGTGTGAATGACCTGATTTTATGACAACTCCACTTCCCCCATTGCCGCGCGACCAGCGCAAGATTGATGCGAACCATCTGAACCTTCTCGCCATCTTCCATTTCGTCGGCGCCGGGCTGTCGCTGCTCGGCATTGCATTTCTGGTGGCGCATTACGCCCTCATGCACGCGATATTTACCAATCCCCAATTCTTTCAGAATCAAAAGCAGCCCATGCCGGTGCCGCCGGAGCAGATCTTTGCCATGATGAAATGGGTTTATCTGGCCGGGGCGGTCTGGTTCGTCGCGTCGTGCGTGTTGAACCTGATATTCCGGCCTGTTTCTCCGCGCCCGTAAAGGCCGGACGTTTTCGCTGGTGGTGTCGGGCATCAACTGCCTGCACATCCCCCTGGGCACGGTGCTGGGCGTGTTCACAATCGTCGTCCTGATCCGCGATTCCGTGAGGGAGCTGTATGCAGCCTGACTCCTTGCGTAGGGCCATCCAGCGGCTTGCCGTTGGATGCCATCCGGGCGGTCATCATCACACGCGCGGGGTGACTCCCGATCCAATTTTCCTTCCGGCCTGCTGACGGATGCCATTGTGTTGCATTACGGCGCGGTGTCAGCCACTAGATTCAACTATTTGTTCGTCCCCCTGCCCTGTCACCGCCGCACACACCAACCCGCCGCCAATCTGGCCTCCGCCCTGCCCCTACTTCTCAAACCACGGCGTGAACCGGACTCGCCGCCAGACACATGAAGGGATTTGCTTCAAAAGCCGGACCGGCCCCATTATCATTTCAAAGCATGAGCGGATGCCTGCAAATCAACTCGCAAAAATGGAAGCTCCGGGATTCCGACGGGTTGAAACTGTTTCTCCCCCGCGAAACACGGGACGGCTCCATCTATTTTCAAACCGACTGGTCTTTCGTTCCGCCCGATGTGGAGCCGGCGACGGCGCCGGCCGATGCGCCGAAGCTGCGGCTGCGCCTCATCGGGTTCGTGCCCTGCTTGCGCGACTGGCGCGACCTGGAAAATCTTTTCCTCGGCTACCACGAACCGATTGATGGCAAGGAATTGCCGGAAACGCGCGGGCCGGACATGTGGATATGGCCACCCGGCGAGACCCAACCCCTGCGGTTTGGACACTGGGAGACCGACCTGAAATTCGGCGAACGGCACGGACGTGAATTTGACTTTTCCCTGGAAGCCCTCGTCCGCAGTGAACGGGCGTCCAAATTCAGGATGGACTGCCATTTGAAGGAATTTTTCAAGCAACCTGTGCCGCCGGATTGGGAACTGCCCGAATGGATCAACGAGGTTGATGACGAGTTGAGCTTTGAAGGCCGCGTCGAATTCGGGGAAATCTTTTGCAGCGTGCCCATGAACAGCGCGCAACCCGTCGAATGGGCCAGACAACTGGCCCGACGCGAACTGGCCGTGGAGCAATTCGGGCCTAGCACGCTCCACGACGCCGAGCACTCCGACGGCAACTACAAACCCAAAGACGGCATCAGCGAAACCGGCCGTCTCGTGGTGCTCCAAATGTCCGCCGGCTGAAACTTGCGAGAAGCGGCTGCAAAATGGTGGCCGACTATAATTTTGCCTTCATTTTGTATCCGCTTCCCTCTTGCCAAGCGCGCCGCGCTTTCACATTTTGCCAGACATGCAATCCTATGAATTGTTGCGCGAGGTCTTCAAAAGCAAGCCTCCCAAACAAATTGCCGAAGGCATGGGCGTGGCCCTTTCGACGGTCTATAAATGGTCCGAGCAGCCGGAGCGCACCGGAGGCAGCGGCATCGGCAACCCCCTCGACCGCATGGAGGCGCTCCTCCAAAGCACCGGCGACCAGAGGATTGCCCAATGGGTTTGCCAGCGCGCCGGCGGATTCTTCATTCAAAATCCGAAGGACATTCCGCAGCCGCACTACTTGATTCCGGCCACCAACCAGATCGTTCAGGAATTCGCCGATTTGCTTCACGTCATCGCCAAGGCGGCTCATGACAGCGATGTGACGCAAACCGAGGCCAGGGAGATCCGCGCACGCTGGGAGGAATTGAAATCCGTCACGGAAGGTTTTGTGACCTGTTGCGAAAAGGGGAACTTCGAGCACATTCACAATCACGCGGCCCGGCGCGCGGCGGCGGCTGTTCAACTCCGGGCTTGAAATCCGGTGCTCGTCAGACTTTCAAGACTTCCTGCAATTTTTGGAGGACGGCTTCGGCGGTGTATGGCTTGGAAAGGAAATGCTCCAGACCCGCGCCGGCCGCACTGGCCACGGTGCCCTCGGAAGCCATGCCGCTTGACCCGATGATTTTGACTCCCGGATTGATGGATTTCAACTCAACGATGGCCGCGGGGCCGTCCATGACGGGCATGGCCATGTCGGTGATGACCACGGCAATTTCCTTCTGTCGCGCCTTGTAAATGGAAACGGCCTCGGCGCCGTTCGCGGCGGTCACCACGCGGTAGCCGAATCGTTCCAGGATTTTTCGGACCACATCGCGGATGTGTTGCTCGTCATCCACGAGCAGAACCAGTTCATTTCCGCCGCGCGGCAGCATCACGAACTGCTCCGGCCCCGGCATTCTCGATTCAACGGCATTGCTGGCGACGGGCAGATAGACCTTGAAGACGCTGCCTTTGCCCTCCTCGCTGTAGCAATTGATGAAGCCGCCGTGGCTCTTGATGATGGCCATGGAGGTGGACAATCCCAGCCCGGTGCCCTTGCCCACCGACTTGGTGGTGAAGAAAGGCTCAAATATTTTCTCCTGCAACGCCTTTGGAATTCCCATGCCGGTGTCCGCCACCTGGATGAGCACAAAAGAACCGGGACTGGCGCCCGGATTCATGGCGCTGGAAATCTTGTCCAGCACCACATTCTGCAATCGGATGGACAATTTACCGCCGCCGGGCATGGCGTCACGCGCGTTGACACAGAGATTGAGCATGACTTGATTGAGCTGGTTGGCGTCGCCGTTGACGGGCCAAAGGTCTTCGGGGCAACGAACCTCAAGCTCCACGGACTTCGGGAAGGTTTCGTGGACGATCTGCTCGATTTCGCGAACGATCTGGCGGGGTTTAACCGGCAACCGCTCGCCCTTGATGCCGCGTCCGAAAACCAAAACCTGTCTGATGAGGGCCGCGCCGCGCCGGACACATACCGCCTGGCCATCCAGCAATTCGCGGCCTTCGTCACCCATGACCTTGTCCCTCAACAGCTCGATGGTCGCCATGATCGGCTGCAGGACGTTGTTGAGGTCGTGGGCGATGCCGCTGGCAAGCGTGCCGAGGCTTTCCATGCGCTGGGCGCGGTAGAACTGCTCTTCCAGTTTTTTTCTACCGGTGATGTCGGTGCTGATGGTGAGAATGTTTTTTGGAGTTCCCTCATCGTCTTTGACCAGCGTCCACCGCGCTTCAACGAGCACTTCCTGGCCGCCCTTGGTGCGGGTGACAAATTCGCCGCGCCATTCGCCTTTGTCCAACACGGTCTCCCTGGCCTTTTCGAATTGAAACAAGTCGGCATGAAGGATTTGTCCGGCGTCCCGTCCAATGACTTGTTCGGCCTTCCAGCCATATAATTGTTCGGCGCCTTTGTTCCAATAGATGATGCTTCCTTCAAGGTCGCGAACAATGATGGCGTCGGAAGCCATTTCCAACATCTGCGCCTGTTCCTGGATTCGTTCCTCCGCCCGTTGACGTTCAACGCGGGCGCGCAAGGCTTGAATGCCATAACCCAGATCATTGGCCAGTTCCGAAAGCAACTTCAACTCCTCGTTGTGGAAAGCGCCGGACTTGGCCGAATATATGGTCAACGTGCCGAACGCCTTGCCGTCAGCCAGCAAGGGAAACACGCCGAAGGACACATATCCGCGTTTGATTGCTTCGTCACGCCACGGGGCGATTTTCGGATCCGTCAATACATCACGACATATAACCCTCTGCCCCGTGCGAATCACGATGCCGGCGGGACTGTCTCCCCGTTCATTGTCCGCCCAGGTCAGGTTTAATTTATCAATATAGCCTTCATCCCTTCCGGCGCGGGCCGCGCAGTGGATGCATTTTTGCGCGTCGTTTTCCGCAAAGCCAACCCAGGCGAGTTCGTAACCTCCGTCCTCCACAATAATCCGGCAGATTTCATTGAGCAGGGAGGATTCAGTCCTGGAATGAACCAGCGCCACGTTGCAATCGCTGGTGGTCTGCAGGGCTCGGTTGACACGCCGCAACTCCTCCTCCGCCATCTTGCGCGAGGTAATGTCCTCCTTCACGGCCAGATAACGGACGATCTGGCCGGCGGCGTTGAATATCGGGCAGATGGCCGCGGCTTCCCAGAATAATTCGCCGTTCTTTTTCCTGTTGTGGAATTCCCCGTCCCACTCCTTGCCGGACGAAATGGTTTTCCACAACTCCTTGTAGTTCTCCTGCGGTATTTCTCCCGATTTCAAGACGCGCGGGTTTTTGCCGATGACTTCCTCCGCCGAGTAACCCGTGACCTCGCAGAACTTCGGGTTGACATACTCCATGCAACCCGCCTTGTCGGTGATGACAATTGAGGCAGGGCTTTGCTCGACCATGCGGGACAGCAGTCGCACGCTTTCCTCCGCCTGTTTCCGTTCAGTGATGTCAAAGAGGACCCCTTGAGTGCCGGCGATTTTTCCGTCGGCATCGAACACCGGCGATTTCACCGCGCTGAAAAACAGTTTCCGGCCATCTGCGGCGGTCCATTCCTCCTCAATTTCAACCCTTTTGCCCGTGCGCATGATCTGCTCATGGTGTTTCATGCCCGCTGCCAGCAATGAAGTCATTTCCGGCGGCGTGCCGCCTGACTTTGACTGCGCCACAGCAATGACTTCCTCCGGAGTCCTGCCCAGAAAATCCTCCCGGGCAAGCCCGCGCAGCCGGCAAAACGGGGAGTTGACCAAAACGAAGCGGCCTTCCTTGTCCTTGCGGAAAACTCCGGCGGGCATCTGTTCAACCAGCGAATGGTGGAGCGCCCGCGATTCCAACAACGCCTCTTCCGTCCGCTTGCGTTCTGTTATATCGCGCGAAATGCCCATAATGCCGATGATTTTGCCGGTGCTGTCGCGCAACGGCAATTTCGTGCTGGACACCCATTTGACACGGCCGTCCCTCCAGTCTTCCCGCTCTTCCTTGTCAATGATCGGCTCACCCGTGGTTATGATCATCTGCTCGTCAACATAAGTCTGGCGCGCGTGTTCTCCAAAGATGTCGGAATCGGCTTTCCCCAGCAACTCGCTTGAATCAGAGAATCCAAGCAGCCTGACAAACGCATCGTTGACCCTGATAAAGCGGCTTTCCCGATCCTTGAAATATATGCTGTCAATGGAGGCGGTCATCAAATTGTTGAACAATCTCTGTTCTTTATCCAATGCCGTCTCGGCCCGCTTGCGCGCGGTGATGTCAAACAGGATTCCCTGCGACCCGACGATGCGTCCCGCGGCGCCGTAGACCGGCGATTTGATGGCATAAAAATATTCCATGGATCCGTCCGGCTGGGGATAGACTTCCTCCAGCTCCACTTGCTCGCCGGTTTTCATGATTGTCTCATGGTGTTCGGTGCCTTGAATCACCCTCGTCCGCTGCGGGGGCGGGACTGCGGAAGGATTGGCGGCTTGATATTCATCCAGCTCCTTCGGTGTTTTGCCCAAAATTTCCTCCGGAGCCACGCCTTTGAGCCGGCAATACATGGCATTGGCGAAGACGTAGTGTCCCCCGCCATCCTTGCGGAACACGGCGGCGGGGATGTGCTCGACGAGCGAATGATAAAGCGCCTCCAATTCACGCAACGACTCCTCGGCCATCTTGCGCTCGGTGATATCGAACTGGATCCCTTGCATGCCCACGACCGATCCGTCGGCGTCAAAGACGGGCATTCTCGCCACATGCAAATAGTATTTGCGGCCGTTCTGGCCGGTGTGTTCCTCTTCAGTCTCGACGATTTTTCCAGTCCGCATGATCTCGTCATGGACTTCCTCACCCTCGGCCGCATATTTACTCTGCAGTTGTCGTCCACCCTGCAATGCCTCCAAGCTGTCGGGAACCTCCCCGGCTTTTTTCCCCAGAAAATCCTCCGGTTTCAGTCCCTTGATCTGGCAAAACCGTTGGTTGACCATGACAAAACGGCCTTCCCTGTCCTTGCGGAACGCGGCGCCGGGCAATTGATCAACAAAGGAATAATAAAGCGCGTGTGAAGACCGCAGCTCTAGCTCCATCTGTTTGCGTTCGGTGACGTCCTGAATCGTTCCGAGCATCGTCACGGGGCGGCCTTGGGCGTCGAATTCCAGTCGGCCCAAGCCATGCACCCAGCGTTCAGCCTGGTCGTTGTGGCGAATGATGCGGTATTCCTTATTGAACGCGCCGCCCCGCGCAAAAACGTCGTCTCGCAAGTAGTCCACCATGCTGTCGCGGTCATCGGGATGAATCAGGTTCCTCCAGCCTTCCATAGAACATTCGTAGGTTTTATCTATGCCAAAAATCTTGTCCAGCACGTCCGAACCCCGCCACGACCCGGAGGCTATGTCGAGGGAATAACTGCCCAGACCCGCAATGGTCTGCGTTTCTTTGAGCAATATCTCATTGCTGCGCAAGGCATTTTCAGCCCGGCGACGCTCGGTGATGTCGTGGCACAACGTTAATATTTTCAAACCGTCGCCCGTGCCCAACGTCGAAGCGTTGATCTCAACCGGAACCACGGCTCCGCCTGGATGCATGTAGTCCACTTCCAATCCCCGCACGAAACCGCTGGCGATGCACTTCCGAACTTCCCCGGCATTTCGATCCAGATCGTATTCCGCAGTCCATTCGGTCACGCTCCGACCCAAAATCTGGTCAGTTTTCTCATAACCGGCCAGCCGCGCATATTCATCGTTGGCGTCGAGCACAACACCCTTCGCGTCCACGATCACAAATCCGGTGGCCGTGGTTTCGATCAACACGCGGTGTTTCGCTTCGCTTTCACGCAACACCTCCTCTGCAATTCTGCGCTGTGTCAGTTCGTGCTGTGCCGTCGAATATAACCGTGCGTTTTCAACGGCAATCGAGGCAAACCGCGCAAACTGTTCCAATTGCCGGACAGCTTCCGGGCCAAAGGTCCGGTTCGACTTCCTTTCCTGGGCCAGCCCCAGCACGCCCACAAAGCCCGACTTCGACATCAAAGGCGCCGCCATGATTGACCGGATCAAACTGGTCTGATGGCTTTCGATCCGCCCCGACCAGGAATCATAGTCCTCAACCAACATGGCCTGGCCTGTCTGCCAGACCTTTCCACCCAGACCTTCACCCGGTTTATTTTTGTGCTTGACCGATTCCTCCGCCAAAGCGCCCAGGGCAAATTTCGGGGTGAGACGGTCATCGCCTGGTTCCAGCAAATCAAAAAAGCCGGTGGAGGTGTCCATTAATTGCGCGGCGCGTTTGAGGATGTTTTCCAGCAAACGGTCCAAATCCAATTGCGAGGCCACGTCGAGCATGGTTTCCTGCAGGGCAGTCAGGTATTCATTCTGGCGGCGCATCGCTTCTTCCGCGTTGTTGCGCTCGGTGATGTCGTGGCCAATGCCGATCAGTCCCACCACCTCGCCCTTTTCGTTTTTCAATGGAACCTTGGTGTTCAGCACCATCAACTCCTGCCCGTTGGGAAAACGCAGCAGACGTTCCTGGTTGATAACCGGGCGACCCGCAAAAACCCCCTGGTCAACCTTGTCAAAATCGGCGGCTCTTTCTGGAGGATAATAATCGGCATCCTTTTTGCCGATTAAATCGGACGGCGTGGCGGCGCCCATGAGCCGGGCCAGCGAACTGTTGGCCGCCACGAAACGGTTCGAGGTATCCCGCACATAAATGATATCGGGGATATGGTCAATCAGCGTTCGCAACAGGTTGTGCTCTTGTTTCAGCGCTTCCTCCGCGTGCTTGCGTTCGGTGATGTCACGCACAAACGCCACGCGCAGGGTCACATCGCCCATTGAGAACAACTTGGACAAGACTTCGACAGGGAAAATGGAGCCGTCCTTGCGCCGGTGGACAGACTCCATCTGCTTCGCCACGGGCTGCTTCTTCTCGTGCCGTTCCAAATTTTCCTGCCAGTCATCCCAGGAATAGGCGGAGTCAATGTCAAAGAGGGTCAACCGCATCAATTCCTCACGAGTGTAGCCAAGCGAGCGACATGCGTGATCGTTGACGTAATAAAATCCGGCGTTTCGGTCCAACCAGAAAATAGCGTCTGCAGCCTGGTCGGTGGCAAACTGGAACCGCTGTAGCGCCTCCTCCGCCAGCTTGCGCTCGGTGATGTCGCGCGCATAACCCGTGGTTCCAATCACCCGGCCCTCGTCATCGCGAACCGGGGTTTTGAACGTCTCGTGCCAAACTTGGCCGTCTCCGACGACAATCATCTCCTCCACCATCTTGCCGTTCCCGCTGGAAACCACACTCCGGTCGTCATTGATATATTTTTCCGCCAGTTCCTTCGGCCAAATATCCCAGTCTGTCAGACTGAGAACCTGCTCCGGGTCGCTGCGGCCGCAGGCGGTGGCAAAGGCTTTATTGACGGTCAGAAAACGGCCTTCGGCATCCTTGAGCCACAGCAAGCCGGGTTGATTTTCGGTGATGGCAGAGAGGAAGGATTCCCGCAGCCGCAGTTTCTCTCTGGCCTGTTTGATTTCGGTGATGTCTCGGCCCTCCGGCAGAAGCAACATCACCCTGCCCGCGTCATCCCTGATGGGAGTCATCGAAAAATCAATGGCCAAGTTCCGGTCGTCCTTGCCACGGATGTTCATTTCGAAACGCACGAACTGCCCGCCCGCCGCCCTCACCACCGCCTCCTTTAATTGAGACTGCGCCTCCGGCGACGACTCCCACACCGGAGAGTCCCAGAAAGGTTTTCCACAGACATCGTCCAGCTTCAATCCGGCGAACTCCAGGACAGTATCGTTGAGTTCCAAAACGCACCCGTCCGGCTTGAGCAGGCCGATGAATTGGAACATGTTATTGAAAATGGCGCGGAACAGACGCTCGCTTTCCACCATTTTCTCCTCCGCCCGCTTGCGCTCGGTGAGGTTATGGATCACGCAATGTGTGTGGCTCGGCCGCCCCTGCTCGTCCCGGATGAAAGTGCCGTCAAGGGCGACCGTCAAAATCCCGCCATCCTTGCGCCACATCTCATATTCGCTGCCGTGTGTCACGCCGCTCTCGCGGAAATGCGAAAACCATTCCGCAAAAGCCGTCTTGCCGGCAGGAGTTAAAAACTCGTCCACCCGCCGACCGAGAACTTCATCGCGCTCATAGCCAAGCAAATTCAGCCAGGCCGGATTGACATCAAGTATGTGACCCTCGTTGTCCAAGGAATGGTAACTCACCGGCGATTTTTCATAAATCAGGCGGAATCGCTCCTCGCTCTCGATCAGCGCCTCTTCCACCCGGTGGCGCTCGGCCAGTTGCCACCGGGAATATTTCAACTTTTGTTGACGCCACACGATGCCGAAGCCCATCAGAATCACCAGCATCAGGGCGCCCACGAACAACCCGTCCACCCACGCCTGTTCGTGAAGCGGGGCGTAAATTTCGTCACGATCCACCTTGGCGACCATGATCCACGATGTGCCGGTGATTTTGCTCAACATTGCCAAAACCTGGACACCGCGATAATCCACCCCTTCAATCAGGCCGATCCGCCCCTCGGCGGCCAGCACTGACGGCAAGTTGGAGTTGGAATCAATGGGCCGCCGCATCGTGGTCGGCGCGTTTGTTTGAAATCGCAGGCTGTTCAGGATAATCACGTCATTGCCTTCGCGCCGGACCAGCAGCGTTTCCGCCGAGCGGCTGGAAGTCGGCCAGCTTTGCACCAGCGGGAAAAGAAACTGGCGGGGATCAATTTGTAAAAACAACACACCGTCCGCCAGCGGCCCCCCCTGCGGTCTGGTGAAAATCGGAATCAGGAAACCCAGGTGAGTCGGCTGGCCGGACCGCCCTTGTTGCAGATCCGCGAAGACCGTTTCCCGGGCGCGCAGCCCGGTCTGGATTTGCGCGGCGATATTGGTGCCTTGCAGGGGAAGATTCTCCGGCGCCTCCATCCGCAGAACGCCGCGCGAATCGAACAGCGCCACCACACTGTAGTCGTGAACGCGCTCGACGGTCGCCATCCACTGGCGCAACCCCTCGCGTGCGATGGCGTTTGTCGGTTCGGCCAGAAACAGGGCGGCCTGCATTTTGTAAAGGGCCGCTTCCGCATCGCCTTGCCGCTCCCTCATCCATCGCTCGATCAGTCCTGCCTTGAAATCTGCGGTTGCGGCTAATTCGTCCTGGACGGTCTGGCGTTCCTGCGCCAGCCGGTGTTTCAAGTAAAACCAGCCCGCGACCCCGATGACAGCCATCAATGCCAACGCAACCACCAGTAGTCCCCTTTCAAACTGGCGGTGACGAATCTCGGAAGGCTGCATCGCAGATTGTATGTTCATGTCGTCTTATCCCCGGTGATTTGATTTAACTCAAGGATACTTTATTGTTATCGGTAGAATCGCGAAAAACTTGTATATCGCAAGCTATTTCAGAATTGTTTTGTTGCCATTCCCTGGCAGCCGGCGTGAAGCGGCATTGACCATCGCAGGCGTCGGGGCAACGGGATTCGTTCAAAAAATGAGGGCGATTCCCAACATCTTGCACATTTTTATTGCCGGAGCGGGCGGAAAGCTTTCCAATGAACGCATGAAATTGCTTTGCACCGCTCTCGTGGCATCGGCTGTCGCGCTTGCATTGTCCGCGCAGGACACCGGCACCCCCGTTCCGTTGAAAATCGGGACCGGCGATGCGTCCGGCCATTATGATCAGGAAATGATCATCACCGGCAAGGTCGCGCAGGTCACCATCCGGCCCACGGTGACATTTTTGAATCTCGACAAACCGTATCCCAATTCGCCTTTCACAGTTGTCATTTTTCCAAAACAACGGCCGCTGTTTGGCGACCTGGACGCGCTCCGGCGGAAATCAATCGAAATCCGGGGCACCATCAAAAAATACAACGACAAGCCGGAAATTGTGCTGGACAAGACGAATCAACTGACCGTCTTCGGGCTGACAAACTGGCCCGCGCCGCTCACGCCGCCGATGACGGACCAGCCGGCGGGAAACACAAACGCCGTGCCGTCAACCCAAACGACAAACTTCCCGGATATCATGTGACCCCACGTTTGTCTGCGCTGTAGCCAGCGTGGGCCGATTCAAATCATTCCGAATTCCAGTCATGCGGGTGTCAGCGCTCGCCGGGCGCCCCCTCTTCCGCGGGTTGTCATGCCAGCTCCCAGCCGGGCTTGATTTCCGAATCCAATTCGGAAGCAGCAACGCCAGCCAGCAATTTTCTTTCGGCGAGAATTCCGATCATCGCCGCGTTGTCGGTGCAAAGGGATGTTTTCGGCAAGCCGAAGAGTGAGGCCGTTGCGTTGGCAGGCCCGCCCGAGCATTCGACGCGCAAGGCGCGGTTGCAGGTCACGCCGCCGGAAGCCGTCACGCAGCGGACACCGTTGCGCCGCGCCGCGCGGATGGTTTTGGCGACGAGCACCTCAACGATGGCCGCCTGCATGCTGGCGCATAGATCGGCGGATTTTTTGCGCGTCGTTCAGCAAGGCCGGGTGGTCGCGCAAAAAATAGCGCACGGACGTTTTCAGCCCGCTGAAACTGAAGTCGTCGCCTGGCGTCGTGCAGCAGCGGGCGCGGGAAGTCGAACGCGCGGGGATTCCCCTGCTCCGCCAGCCGGTCAATCTCCGGCCCGGCGGGATACGCCAGCCCCATCAGTTTGCCGGTCTTGTCAAAACATTCCCCCGCTGCGTCGTCAATGGTCCCGCCAAGGACGCGATGCTTCAGTTCGGATTCGACCAGGACCAGCATCGTGTGCCCGCCGCTGACGATGAGCGAGACATTCGGCTGAAAGTCGGAGAGTTTGGCAACGAGGGCGTCGCCGCCACGCACAATCCACGGCGAATACAAATGGGCCTCGTGATGGTTGATGCCGATGAACGGTTTGTGCAGCGCGAACGCGACGGCTTGCGCGGCCTTGAAACCGACAAGCAGCGCGGTGGGCAGACCGGGGCCTTGCGTGGCGGCCACGGCGTCCAATTCCAGCGCCGAAACTTTCGCCGCGCCCAAGGCGCCTTGCGCGACGGGCGAAAGATTTTTCAGATGCTCGCGCGCGGCGAGTTCGGGAACGACGCCGCCGTATTCGGCGTGAATTTTGACTTGCGACGAAATGACGTTGGACAAAACCGTCCCATCGCGCACGACGGCGGCGCTGGTTTCGTCGCAGGAGGTTTCAAGCGCGAGAAGGGTCATCGGAGCTGGAGTTCAAGATTTAGCCTGTTCAATCTGATGCAAATGCCGGGGCAAGCCGAAGCTTCGAACTCCAACAAAATCATCTCGCGGCGGCTTTTTCCGGTTTCGGCAATTCATCGTAAAGCAAAATTCCCTTGAGCAAATCCTCTGCGCGGGCGAGCTGGCTGTCCTGGATATTTTCAATGCGCGCACGGTTGGTGGCGTCGAGCGATTCAAGCCCGCCCAGCTCGCGCTTGAGGAGCAGTGCGGCTTCCTCTTCGTTGCTCATTGGCACAAGTATGTCGGGCGTGATGCCGTGCCCATGAATGACCTTGTGGCTGGGCGTGTAATACTTGGCGGTCGTCAGCTTCAGCGCCGCGCCGTCGTCCATCGGAAAAATGCTCTGGACGGAACCTTTGCCAAATGTTTGCTCGCCCAGAATGATGGCGCGATGCAGGTCCTGAAGGCAGCCCGTGACAATTTCCGCGGCACTGGCGCTGCTATAATTGACAAGGACGACGATGGGCATCCCGCCCAATTCATCCCCGTGGCCCTTGGCGCGGCGTATGGAATTTTGATTGGGATCATATCCCTCGGTGGAAACAACCAACTGGCCGCGCGGCAGAAATTTCTGGCACACCTCAACGGCCTCGTCCAGGAGGCCGCCCGGATTGCCGCGCAGGTCAATAATGAGCGCCTTCATGCCGCTGCCCTCGAGCCTTTGCAGCGCGCTTTCAAGTTCCTCGCCCGTCTTGTCGCCAAATTCAGTGATGCGCACGTATCCGATTTTGCCGGCGACGAGCGGAAATTCCTATCCTGCCGTTGATATCCTTGACCATGGCGATCTGGATGATCGCGCGCTTGAGGGTAAAATCCTTCACCGCGCCCGTAAGGGGACGCTGGATGGTCACGGTGACTCGCGTGCCCGGCTCGCCCCGAAGCTGCTTCACGGCGTCGGTCAGTGACATCCTCCCCACATTCCTGCCGTCAATGCGGGTAATGCGGTCGCCGGACAGGATTCCCGCGCGGAAACCCGGCGCATCCTCCATTGGCGCAAGGACAGTGATATAGCCGTCCTTCATTTCGACATCGAGGCCGAGGCCGCCAAAGTGGCCCTCCGTGTCGCTTTGCAACTGCTGGTAATCGCTTGCATCGAGAAACTCGCTGTGCGGATCGAGCTTGTCAACCATGCCCTGGAGCGCGGAATAGACGAGCGAATGATAGGTCAGATTCGTGGCATCCACATATTCGACGCGCACCTTTTGCAGCACGGCCTCAAACAAATCCACGTTGTCGTCCATCGAATCCTTCCGCGCCGAGGCACGTGGCGATCCATGATATATCCACGCGCCGAATGCCAGGTTCAGCGCGAGCGCGGCGGCGACCAGGGCGAAAACTAGATGTCGTTTCATGACTTGAATCTTAATGCAAATGCGCAAAAGCGCAAAGCCGCATGGATTTTATCATCAGTCCGCCTTCGCCGCTCCGGGTTGATATTTGCGCAACAACGCTTCCACCAGCGGCAAATCACCCGGCACGGTCACCTTGGGATTCGGTGTTGCGCTTGAAACCAGCCGGACGGGCTGGCCGATCAATTCGCACGCCGCCGTGTCGTCGGTGAAAGACTCACCGTGCCGCCGTGCCGCCGCCAGGGCGCGCCGGATGACTTCCACGCGAAACGTCTGCGGCGTCTGCACCGACCATAGTTTGGAGCGGTCAAGTGTCCGCCGGATCAACCGTCCGTCGGCGGATTCCTTGATGGTATCCGTCACCGGTTGGGCCGCCACCGCCGCGCCGGATTCCATTGCGCTCCGAAGGGTCGTCTCGATCAATTCTTCGCCGGTGCAGGGCCGCGCGGCGTCATGGATCGCCACGACTTCGGTGTCCGGTGATAGCGCCTCCAGTCCGTTCCAGACTGAATCCTGCCTTTCCTTGCCGCCGAACACAATGCGGAATGGCTTCTGAAAATTGAATTTTGCCGCCAGCGCCTCAAATTTCTTCCGCCGCCCCTTGCGCACCACCAGAATGATTTCGCCGATGCACGGTGCGTCCTCAAACCGCTGCCAGGTGTGGGCGACCACGGGGCGTCCGGCGACGGTGAGAAACAGTTTGTCCACGCCGGCACCCATGCGGGCACCCTTGCCGGCGGCAACGAGAATGGCTGCGTTCATTTCTTGAGCCTAAAGTTCGAAGTCCAAAGTCATAAACCCACATGCCCGGCTTTGGACTTTGGATTCAAGACTTTGGACTGTTTCATCCCAGCCGCCAGACGATGCGCGCCTTGTTCAAGTCGTATGGCGACATCTCCATCTTCACGCGGTCGCCCTTGGTGAGGCGCACAAAGCGTTTGCGCATTTTGCCGGAAATGGTGGCGAGAACCTGATGTTTGTTATCCAGCTCAACGCGGAACATCGTCCCGGCCAGAACGGTCAGGATGCGCCCTTCGATTTCAATATGCTCTTCCATTGCGTTTCCCACGCAAACAACACGGGGCGGCGCCCGCAAGAGCGTCGCCCCGGTCAAAGTCGCGCGGTATGATTAGTAACGATCGCGGCGTCCGCCGCCGCCGCCACCACCACCGCCGCCGCCGAAGTCGCGGCGCGGGCCGCGGTCGCTGCGGGGCCGTTCCTCTTTCGGGCGGGCGATGTTGACGGTCAACTGGCGTTCTGCCATCGTGGCGCCGTTCATGGCGGCGATGGCCTTCTGTGCTTCCTCCGGAGTGGACATCGTGACGAAAGCGAAACCGCGCGAGCGGCCGCTCATCCGATCCATCATGAGGTTGGCTTCGACAACCGTGCCGTGGGCGGCGAACGCCTCCTGCAGGTCATTTTCCGTGGTGTTGAAGGAAAGATTTCCAACAAACAGTTTCGTGCTCATTCGATGATTTGCTGTTCAAGACTAACCACTATTTCAGACTGTTCCCGACCATCGGGTCTCAAATCATCACTGAACCAAGTTCACTTGAAGATTTTCCATGCCGTGAAAGCACTGGTTATCCAACAGACAAAGACAGCTTAATGATTCCAAAAAACATTGCAAGCTAATTCCGCAGCCTCAAATCGGGCCGCCAATCCAGCACTTTTGGCAGCACCGCCCGCCAGCCGTTGAACTCGGTGATGCGTCACCATGAAAATGCCCGGACACATTGTCCGCAGTTTTATGGCCCAAAAATATATTCAATTTTTATGTTGACATACTGTTTATATCTGCTATATACAGTATAAATAGATGTCGCCCGAACGTAAAAATATCATTCTCGGCCCGATCTCGGCTGCCGCGCCCGGCACGCTCTACGAGCAAATCGTGGACCGGCTGAAGCGTGAGATTAGCGAAGGCCGGGTGAAGCCTGGCGCGGCGCTGCCATCGTTCCGCGCGCTCGCGGAGGAGCTGCTCGTCAGCGTCATCACCGTCAAGCGCGCCTACGAGGAATTGGAACGCGAAGGCATCATCTACCGGCGGCAGGGACTTGGCACATTCGTCGCCGACCTCGGCCACGACCGCAGCCGCGAAGCCAAGCTGAAGACCGCACAGGAATTGTTCCATCAAGCCGCGCGCGAGGCGGCGGAAGCGGGACTGAAACCGGCGGAAATTCTCGAACTCGCTCACAACGCCATCAAAGGAAAATGACATGAACACGAACGCCATCGAAATCCGGCAGCTCAAAAAGATTTACCCGAACTTCACGCTCGGACCACTCGACCTCACCGTGCCACGCGGCGCGATTTACGGACTCATCGGGCCGAACGGCGCGGGCAAAACGACCGCCATTGATTTGATTTTCGGCATGGGCAAAAACGACGGCGGCACAATCCGCGTGCTCGGTCTCGACCACCACACCGACGAAGTGGAATTGAAACGCCGCGCCGCTTACGTCAGCCCGGACCTGAATTTCTCCGTCTGGGGTCAGGTCGGCAAGGCTATCCGTTTCGTGCGCGGGTTCTATCCAGAATGGGACGACGACTACTGCGCGCGGCTGATGAAATCGTTTCACCTCAATGCCAGTGAAATAATCGCCACCCTTTCCTTCGGCGCAAAAACGAAATTAAGCCTGCTGCTTGCGCTTTCGCGCCGGCCGCAGGTTTTGATTCTCGATGAACCGACGACCGGCCTTGACGCCGTTTCCAAGCAGGAAGTCTTCGGCGAACTGCTTAAGGCTGTCGAGGACGGCGAGCGAACGGTGCTGATTTCTTCACACGGTCTGACCGACATCGAACGCTTTGCCGACCACATCGGCATGATCAAGAACGGCAAGCTGCTGCTCGAAGGTCGCACGGATGAAATTGTGGACCGCTTCCGTTTGGCGGAATTTTTCACCGAAAATGGAACTGAATTTCAAAACCGCGTCGGCCTCATCATTTTGAAACGAACTGAAAACCGCTGGCATGCGCTGATTGACCAGAAAAGCGGCATTCAAGACTGGCTGCAATCCAGAGGTGCCAAAGAAATCTCGCTCACCCGCGTGACCCTGGAGGATTTATTCGTCGCGCTGGCCAAAGAAGAGGAGGCCGCATGAAGCAAATCATCTTCGACCATTTCCGGCGCTGGCGCGTGGTGCTGATTTCAATCGGCGCGGTCTGTTTTTTGTTTGCGGGCTTTATGGAGAGGGAAGGCGGACCAGAATCTCCTGCGATTTCGTTCCATGCAATCCTAAATCATGCAATCGTTTACGTTTGCACTTTTCAACTCATCATTTTTTATCTGGGCATGTGTTTGACAATGGATCTTCAGCGCGGTCTCGCCCGCGTCTTGACCACTTTGCCACTGACGACTAAACAAATCGGACGCGCCTTGTGGCTGGCTTCAGTTGCCATCCCCGCCGTAGGGCTTGCAGCCATTGGCTTTCTGTCCCTCCTCGTCTTTTCAATCGGTGCAAATAGAGCCATGCCATTGGGAAGTTATTTGGTTGCCTGTGCCATTGCAGCCCCAACTCTCGGCGCAACGTTCGGCGCAATGACGTTAATGAGGACGGCGATTCCCAATACTTTCATTGACCGGATCGGCACCTTGTTTTCAAATGTCCTTCTGATGCTGCCATTCTTTGGCCTGCTTTTCTTCGATAAAACCAATCCGAATTTGACCGTGGCAGGCTTGTTTTTTGCAGCCCTCACCATCCTGACCATCATCGGCTGGTTTCGCGCCGGGCAACTAGTTTCGAACCGGGCCGGGTTCCGACCTGTCTCACGGTCTTCGAGAAAACAGACGGGGCAATGCAAAACTCCCACCGGCTTTGGCGGCATCCCGTTTTTAATCACCAAAACGACCGGTCAGGTTTTCTTCATGTATCTGGTAGTCATGGTCGGAATGCTCGGTGCTACCCTGCTTTTGGACAGGCATCGGACACTGCAAAAAATCGTGGAGATCAACGCCAACGGATATAATCTTGTGATATTCTCGGCTTGGGCGGTTGGCATCTTTCAAGTTTTTCATATGTTCATCCTGTTGCGCCTGCTGCGAACGCTTCCCATTTCCACAACCAAGCTGGCCGCTTTGCTGGTTTTTCTCCCGACAGCTTCATTGGTGTTGATGAGCCTCGTTCTCGGCGCTTGTTTTTACCCGTTCATTGGCCAGGCCGCGGCGTTACAATTCGCCGCGATCTTCTTGATTCCAATGACGATTACAGCACTTGCCATCCCGGTGGTCCTGTGGTCGGGGTTGGAACGCAATTCGCTGGCTTTGATCGGATTCGTTTTCTTCCTGAGCCTGACTTTGCCGATATTTTTTGGATTGGATGGTGTTCCTCTTTGGTTCCGCGGCGCCGTCGCCATGATTATCGTTTCGATTTCCTTTTTCACCTCAAAATATCTGCTGCCGCGCAGCAGCAAAGCCTACCGTTTCCAGCTATCCAATCTCGGCGCCTGGAGAATGGGCGGACGCTGAAGGAGCGATTTCTTGCCGCCATACCACCAGATGGCCCGGATGCGCCACAAGCTGTATCCTGTGATGTATCCTGTGATTGTCATTCTGACAATTCAGGGATACGTTGGTGCCTGACCGGTAAACAAGTATGAAGATCAACGACGATTATACGGCCAAACAACGGATGTGGGCAGAAAGTCCACGCGTTGTTCCCGCACCCGTCGCGCCAAGACTGCCGGACTTTAAAAGCCGCCGTTTCGCCTCGCACGAGGAAATGAACGAGTGGAAACGGACTATGTTGCTGCAACTGGCGCAACAGCCGCCCGCCAAATGAATGAATTAGCCCTGGCATTCAACGCGGCGGGCGTCCGCTATCTGTTAATTGGCGGACAAGCCATGCGTCTGGCGGGAATGCCCCGATTCTCGATGGACTGGGATTTTTTCGTGCCGCCGCGCGATGACGACAATTTTTCCAAGCTCAATGAAATTCTGAAGGACGAGCTGGACATGCCGATTGTCCCTCTCGGTTTGCACGGAGAGAATTTCATCCAAACCTATCAGACGCGCTGGGGGGTGCTGCAATTCCACCTTGGACTGCCCGGCGTGCCGTGTTTCGAGGAGGCGGAAAAGGCGGCAGTCACTCATAAAACCGAGACAGGTGCCCCCGTGAAATGCCTTTCTGGCACCCACTTGCTCGCAGCCAAGCGTGCGGCAAACCGTCCGCAGGACCAGGCGGACATTGCGTTTCTCGAAGAACTGAAACGCCTGGGCAACCTCTCTTGATCCGCAAATCAAGTTGAGCGCCAATCCAAAACCTTCAATTGCACCGTTGTCCGGCCATTGAACTGGTTGATTTGCGGCGCGAACGCCAGGTCAAACGTCCCTACCGGCAACGATTCCCCGCCGCCATTCCACCAGACGGCTTCCAATACGGTCGCGCCGCTCGCAGCGCCGTATCCAGAAGGCGAAGGCGTGTCCGTCACCCACATTTTGACGTGTTGTTTCTGCGCCCCGATGCGCTGGAGCGGTTTCGCGTGTGACACGTTGCGCGCGCAAAATTGGAGCGCCGGATTCCCCTGCCCCGTCGGCTTCAATTTGTCCAGTTCCGCAAGCGAATCCAGATTGATTTCATCCAGTCCAACTTCCGCGTCCAGACGCAGCGGCGGCTGCAAATCCTCCGGGCGCAACCTGCGCCTGGCAATTTCATTCAACCGCTGGCGAAGCAAATCAATTTTCTCCGGCGCGATGCTCAATCCCGCTGCCATCGCGTGGCCGCCGTGGCGCAGCAGCAAATCGCCGCACTCCCGCAACGCTGCGGCCAGATCGAATCCCGCGATGCTCCGGCCCGAACCGCGCCATTCCCCGCCCTCGCCGCCGATGATGATCGTCGGCCGGTAAAATTCATGCAGCACGCGCGAGGCGACGATGCCGACGACCCCGATGTGCCAGAGCAGTTGCCCCTCGACGATGACGAAATCTGTTTGAGCATTGAACTTCGAGCGCACGATACCCTGAACTTCCGCAACAATCGCCTTTTCGATTTTTTGGCGCTCGCGGTTCCGTGAATCGAGACTTTGCGCCAGAGGCAGCGCCTCCTCCGTGTTTTTGGCAAGCAGCAGATGCAGGGATTCCTCGGCGGTCTCCAGGCGGCCGGCGGCGTTCAGGCGCGGCGCAAGCTGGAAACCAACTTCGTAAGTGCCGATTTTCTCCGGCGATTGTGCGACTCCCTTCAATGCGACGAGGCCGGGCCGCCGCGTTTTGTTCAACCATTCCAAACCTGCGGAAACCAAAATCCGGTTCTCGCCGATCAGCGGCACGATGTCGGCAATAGTGCCCAACGCAACCAGATCGAGCAGCGGTTTCAAATCAAATTCCGCCGCGCCCGTCAGCCCGGTTTCGCGTCCGCGTTTCACGATGGCGTGCGCCAGCTTAAAGGCAAGCCCCACAGAGCAAAGCTCGCTAAAAGTTGAAGTCCAGCCTTTAGGCTGTTCCGAACAAACCGAAGCTTGAACTCCAACTTGCGGATTCACCAGCGCCACCGCATCGGGCGGCGGATTGGATACCTGGTGATGGTCCAGAACAATCACATCCACGCCGCGGGCTTTCAGTGTTTTGATCGTATCCACGGCGGTTGAGCCGCAATCCACAGCAAGCAACAACGTCGTCGGGTGTTTTTTCAGGCAGTTTTCAACGCCGTCAGTGCTCAAGCCGTAGCCTTCATCCATCCGGTTCGGCAGATAAAAATCCACACGCCAGCCCAGCGGACGCAGAACCTCCAGCAGGAGCGCTGTGGACGTCACGCCGTCCACGTCGTAATCGCCGAAAATGACCAATGGTTCGTTTTGTTCGCGGGCGCGGAACAGCCGCGCAACGGCGGCGGCCATGTCCGGCAGCAGAAACGGATCGGCAAGATTCTTCAGGCGCGGCTCGAGAAACTTTTCAATGGCAGACTGGTTCACTGAAACCGCGATTGACAAGACATTGGGCCAGCAGCGGCGGTATTTTCAGCCGCGATGCGATCTGGCCGGCAAGGAGCGGTTGTGGCGTGGCCAATGACCAGCGGCATTTCATTTGATTTTTTCCCGCCGCGCGGCCGCGACGGACAGCACGATGGCAACCGAAAGAATCGCCGCCACAACGAGCAGCGAAACGGTTGTGGGAATTTCCATTTGAAACCATTGCGGCGGATGGTGGTCGTGCGGGGCGAGCAGCATCTTCGCGCCGATGAAAACGAGCACGACGGAAAGTCCGGTTTTCAAATAGCGGAAATAGTCGAGGGCTCCGGCGAGCAGAAAATACATCGAACGCAGGCCAAGAATGGCGAAGACGTTCGAGGTGAAAACGATGAAGGCCTTGCGCGTGATGGAGAAAACCGCCGGCACGGAGTCCACGGCAAAAATCAGGTCGGTTGTTTCCACCAGCAACAGCACCAGCGCCAGAGGCGTCAGGGCGAGCCGCCCTTCCGCCCGCGTCAGGAATTTCACGCCGTCAAGATTTCTGTGAAACCGGGAACAGTTTCCTGACAAGCCGGAGCGCGAGGTTTTTTTCAGGATCCACCATCGCCTGTTTGGAAAAAAACATTTTTGCGCCGGCAAAAACGAGGAACGCGCCAAAGAAATACAGCACCCAGTCGAATTCCCGGATGAGCGCCGCGCCGACGGCGATCATCGCGCCGCGCATGGCCAGCGCGCCCAGGATGCCCCAGAACAACAGCCGGTGCTGGAATTGCGCCGGCACGCGAAACCACGCGAAGATGAGGGCGATGACGAGAATGTTGTCGAGCGACAGCGACAATTCAATGATGTAGCCCGTCGTGAACTGGACCGCCTCTTCGCGAGTGCGCCAGTGCACCAGCGCGGCGGCAAACAGCATGGCCAGCGCGACCCACAACGCGCTCCATGCGGCGGCTTCCTTGAATTTGACGGCTCGCGGACGCCGGTGGAACGCGCCCAGATCGAGCGCGAGAAAAAGCACGACGAAGACAATGAATCCCAGCCAGTGCCAGGGAGTGATTTCGGCCATTTACGATTTACAATTCACGATTTACGCGCCAACTGCAAACCGAATCGTCAATCAGCAAATCGCAAATATTTCAGGCTTTCGCCTTCTCGCCGGCCTGCATGGTCACCGCCGATGCGCCGATGTTCGGGCGCTGGCCCTTGTGCCACCACAGCACGAACGCGCTGGCGATGTAAATCGAGGAATACGTCCCGGTGATGATGCCGACGAGGAACGTGAACGCGAAGTCGTTGATGACGCCGCCGCCCCAGACATACAAGCATCCCGTGGCGATGAACACCGTGCCGCTCGTGATGATCGTTCGGCTCAATGTCTGGTTCAGCGCCGCGTTGATGATCTCCTTGAACGTGCCGCGCATCCCCAGCTTCAAATCCTCGCGGATTCGGTCAAAGATGACGACCTTGTCGTTGATGGAAAAGCCGATGATGGTCAGCACCGCCGCGACGACGGTGGCGTTGAACTGGCGGCCGGAAATTTCGTTGGCGATGCAATAACAGCCGATGGTCAGAACCACGTCGTGAACGACGCCGACGATGGCGCCGAGGGCGAATGAAAATTCGTAGCGGGCCGCGACATAAACCAGGATGCCGAAAAGCGCCAGCAGCGAGGCAATGATGGCCGAATTCAGAATGTCCCTGCCGACCGTCGGGCCGACCTGCTTGCTGCCGAGCCATTTGAATTGCGCCTGCGGGAATTTGTCCGCCAGCGTCTGCCTCACCCGGTCAGCCGAATTGTTGGAAGTCGTCACGCGCAGCGTTTCCGTGCCGCTCGCCATGTCCTTTTGATACTGGATTTGCGCGTCCTTCTCGCCAATGTCAATCATCGCGGAACGGAGCTTGTCCACGTCCATTTTTTGCGCGAAGCTGAACGTCGTGCTGTCGCCGCCCAGGAAATCCACGCCCAGAAGCGCCTTGCCCCTGAAAACGCCTCCGTAAAGAACCGCCGCCACGGCGAAGGCCCATGTCATGATGAACAGCGGCTTGGCGATGGCCATGAAGTTGACGTTCGTGCTGCGGATGAGATGGAACATGCCGAGCGATTTGAGCCAGTTCCGGTCCAGCAGGAAGTCGAAGATGAGCCGCGTCACGACGAGCGCGGTGAACAGGCTCGCCGCCACGCCGATGGTGAGCGTCACACCGAAACCCTTGATTTCGCCCGTGCCAAACTTGATCAGGATGACGGACGAAATGAGCGTCGTGACGTGCGAATCGAAAATCGTGCCGAACGCGCGCGCGTAGCCGGCGGCGATGGCGCCGCGCAGCGATTTGCCCTTGGCGAGTTCCTCGCGCAGCCGCTCGTAAATCAGCACGTTCGCGTCCACCGCCATGCCGATGGTGAGCACCACGCCCGCGATGCCCGGCAGCGTCAGAGTGGTGCCGATGGAGCACATGACGCCGAGCAGGATGATGATGTTCGTGATGAGCGCGATGTTCGCCGTGAGGCCGGCGACCCGGTAGTAAATCAGCATGAACGCGGAAACCAAAATGACAGACCAGACGGACGCCCAAATGCCCTTGTGAATGGTGTCGCTTGCCCAGCGTCGGATCCACGTCGTAGGAATATTCCACGATCAGCGGCGCGCGCAGCGGGTTTTGAAGAACCGCCGCGAGTTTCTGCGCCTCTTCCGGGGTGAAATGGCCGGTGATCTGCCCGTTGCCGCTGCGATTGGTTCACTTGAATGTCGCGGCGCGGAATAAAGCTGGCCGTCCAAGACGATGGCCAAAAGGCGGAAGACATTTCCTGGCGGAGCGTTGTTCCGGGTGAGTTCGGCAAACCGTTTCGCGGCCGTCGTCTGTTGAGTTGAAAATCGATAATCAGGCTCGCCAAGGTTGCCGCGGCCCATTCCCGCGCTCTCGGACAATGTCGCCGGACAGACCCGGCTCCGCCTTGTTCTTGACGATGACGATTTCGGGCGGCTGCGGTTTGCCGTTCTGCGGCGGCTCGATGTGCGTCAGTTTCTCATAGCCCGGCGGAATCGGTTCGTTGTTTTGGATGATCTCATCGCTGTCCTCCTTCACCATCCGAAATTCCAGAACGCCTTTTTCTTGATGTTCGCCTCCGCGCTTTGCTTGTCCGCTTCCGACAGGCCGGGCAACTGGATCAAAATCTCGTTCTGGCCTTCCGGCTGGATGACCGGCTCGGCCACGCCGAACTGGTCCACGCGCTTGCGCAGCACGTCCACCGCCTGTGCAATCGCGCCGGCGGTTTCCTCCGATCGAGACGCGGCGTTGGTGTCGCCGCTGTTGCGAAGGCTTTCCGCCAGCGCATTCGTGTCCATTCGAAACCAGGAACGCCGTGCCGCCCTGCAAATCGAGGCCGAGCTTGATCCTGCCGGAGGCGTCGCGCTGAATCCGGTTCAGGATGAACGTCGTCGGATTCAGCTCGTTCGAGGCGTTGATGAACGAGAAATACGGCTGGATGTCGTTCGTGCCGATGGCCGCCAGCAAATTGGCGAACTCGCTGTTCGTGGCCGCTGTTTCGCAGCGACTCCGCCCGCTGCAAGATGTTCGTGAACGTCGGCGTCCGGGTTGTCCGCGCGCGCCGCGAACTCCTTCACCAGGTCGCGCGACGTTCGGCGGATAGACTTCGTAAAACGACCAGAGGATGATCAGGACGACAAGAATGAATTTCCAGAGATTGTTTCGCTTCATGGCCGTTTCAGGATGCGGATTTTTCCTCGCCGCCGCGTTCGAGAATTTCAACCACCGAGGATTTGGTCACTTCCATCTTCGCGTCCGCCGAGCGGAGCGAAACCGTCTTGTCTTTCACGGTGATGACGACGCCGACGATGCCGCTGGCGGTGACGACCTTGTCGCCCGCCTTCAGGCTTGCGAGCAATTGCGCCTGCCGTTTGCGCTGCTGCGACTGCGGGCGGATCATCATGAAATACAAGATGACCAGCATCAGGCCCAGCGGAACGACCAGACTCAAAGGCGAATTTGGCGGCGGTGTCGCGCCCGCGCCTCCGGTTGCCGGGGCTGCCGGGGTGGTGGTCGCCGGTGCGGTGGCTGCCTGTGCCAAAAATCCATTCAATACATTCAAGTGCATAATCTGAAAAGTGGCCGCACACTTTACGATAGTGGCGGCGTTTGGCAAGCGTTATCGACTGAAGAAATTGGAACGGGGACGGATTTTGAGGAAACACGTTCAATATCCAGGCCACCATCCCGGAACCTTGTGTGAATCCATGATGATTTTTGGGCCGCGCTTATAATCCACGAATATGAGCACTTTATTTGTGGTGACGCCCATCCAACCACGGTCATTCACATAGTCGTCAGTGAGCCAAAAAGCACAGGTAGTTGGTGCCGCCAATATTGATCACAGACGAATATTTTGTTCCTTGAGCAAGAAATGGCTGACAATAATGGGCATGCCTCCGGTCATAGTTGGTCAGCGAAGTGCCGGATTGGATTTTCTCCAACCCAGTCAACAGGCATTCGCGGGCTTCTCGGAGCCGTTCTTGCTTGTAGAGAACCAAACGATCATGGCCCATAAACACCAGCAACAAGATTACCGGAAAGATTATAATTCCGAGCATCACAAGAACTGCAAAAAACTTTTCCTTCATTTCATTAATTTCACTGCGCGCCCGCTGCTCACCCGGCAGCATCGCCTCGAAACGAAAAGATACGGGGCGCAAGACTATGCTGCCTCAGCGGAAGCATTTTCTTGGGATTATGTCCATTGGACAGAATCGGTCAAACCCGTGTTGCGCATAAAATTGCCGAAGTGTTCAGACTGAATTCAATTTAATCGTCCAGACAGCGGCGGATGGTTTCGGCGAGCTGATCCGGCGCAACCGGCTTTTGCACGAAGTTTTCACCCGATCGCAATTCGATTTCGCTTTCGGAAATTTCCGCGCTGTATCCGCTCGTGTAGATGACCTTGAGCCGCGGGTTGTCCTCCTGCAATCGCCGCGCGAGCTGCGGGCCGCTCACGCCGCCCGGCATCACCAGGTCGGTCAGGAGCAACACAATCTGATGGCGGTGTTCGGGCCAGAGTTTGACCGCCTCCTCGCCGCTGGCGGCTTCGAGCACGCGGTAGCCGCAGCGTTCCAACATCTTGCGCGTCAACCCGCGCACGGCATGGTCGTCCTCGACCAGCAGAATGGTTTCACTGCCGCCGCGGGGTTTGGCGGTGGATGGAGAGAATTCCGCCGGCGCCAACGCGATGGCCGGGATGAAGATTTGGAAACTGGCTCCCTGTCCGGGCTCGCTCAGGACATCAACCCAGCCCCGATGCTGCTTGACGATGCCAAAAACGGTGGCCAGGCCCAGTCCGGTCCCTTTGCCCGGCGCCTTGGTGGTGAAGAAAGGATCGAAAATTCGCGGCATGACCGCCGGCGGAATGCCTTCGCCATTGTCACTGACATTCAAGCAAACGTATCGTCCGGGCGCCACTTCAGGATGAAGGCGGATAATATCCCCGTCCACGTCCCGTTCGCCGGTCTCGATCAACAGTCTGCCGCCGCGAGGCATGGCGTCCCGGGCGTTTATGGCCAGATTCATCAGCACTTGATCGAGCATGCCGGCGTCGGCGCGAACCGCCAACGGTCCGGGGTGCAGGTTCAATTGCAGGTTCACGTGCTCACCAATCAATCGCTGGAGCATTTTGGCAAGGCTGGCTACCACCTCGTTCAATTCCAGATCGCGCGGTTGCATGGCCTGGCGCCGGCTGAACAGCAGCAACTGCCGTGTCAGATTGGAGGCGCGCATTGACGCCTCCCGAATCTCCTCGGCATACGCGCGCAGCGGACTGTCCGGATTGAGGTCAGACGCGATCAAACGGCTGTAGCCAATGATAACGCCCAGAATGTTGTTGAAATCATGGGCCACGCCGCCGGCCAGTTGGCCAACGGCTTCCATTTTCTGCGCCTGCCGGAACTGGGCTTCGAGTTCCACCTCGCGGGTCACGTCGAGCTTGATGGCCACATAATTGACAATTTTGCCCGCGCCGTCGCGCACCGGCGAAATGGTCGCGTCTTCTTCATATTGCCGGCCGTCCTTCCGTTGGTTGACGAAGCGGCCATGCCAGACCTCGCCGCGGCGGAGTGTCTCCCAAAGATGCTGGTAAAAGGCGGTGTCCTGGTTGCCGCTCTTCAGGATGCGGGGATTTTTCCCGACAACCTCGGCGCGCGAATAGCCTGAAACCAGTTCGAAAGCCGGATTGACATAGACGATGTTGCCTTCATGGTCTGTGATCAAGATGGACTCCGCGGCTTGTTCCATTGCCGTGGCGAGCCGCGTTCTTTCCTGTTCAGCCTGCTTGCGTTCACTCACGTCGCGCACGTTGGCCAGGACGGCCGGTTTTCCGGCCAATTCCATCCGGGTCAGCAGCACGTCGGCAAAAAACTCAACACCGTCCAGGCGCCTGTGTATCCACTCGAAGAACAGCGAGCCGTCGCGCAGGACGGTGCCGTCTATTTCCCCGGCCTTTTCAGATGAAAGGCGGCCATCCGGTTGCCGTTCGGGCGAAAAATCCGCAGGTCCGTGTGAGATGAATTCGGCCTCGGTTCCGGCCGCGAACATCCTGACCGCGGCCGGGTTGCCGGAGGTGAATTTCCCGCTGGCGGGGTCCAACGTCATGATCGCGTCGCGCGAGGCTTCAAAAAGGCTGCGATACCTTATTTCCGACTCGCGCAAGGCCGCCTCGGCTTTTTTCCTGTCGGAAATGTCCACGCAAAACTCAACGCAGTTGTTGTTGCCGAGCGAGCTGCCGGCAAATAACAGCCATTGCCTCGTGCCGTCTTTGCGCAGATATTCCTTCTCGTATGGCCCGACGCGGCCGGTCGCCGCAAATTTCCCCAACTCCACGCGGCTCGCCTCGACAAACTCCGGCGGCGTCAGTTTTTGCCAGGTCAGTTCGCGTTGTTCGACTTCGCGGCGGCTGTAGCCCATGAGCTTGAGAAAGGTGTCGTTGGCGTCAACCATTGCCCCCGAGGACAAGTCCCAGAACATGACGCCGACGGTCTCGACCTCGATCACCTTCTTCAGCCGCTCGTTGGCTTCACGGATTGCCGCCTCAGCCCGTTTTCGTTCGGTGATATCCATGGCAACGCCGTCCCATTGCATCCATCCGTCCGGCGAACGGTGAGGGTGAGAATGGAGGTGCATCAAACGAGGTTCTCCGGCGGGATTTGTGACCCAAACTTCGATTTCAAAATCCGTCAAGGTCTTCGCGCTCGCAGCTTCCGCCGCCGCCAGCGCGGGCCTTGATTCCGGCAACACCATCCCGCGCAAAAAATCCGCGTCGCGCAAAACGTCCGCCGGTTTGATTCCATGAATGCGTTCCACCCCGGCGCTGACGTAGGTGAAGCGCGGACGGCCATTGGCTTCCGCCTCATATCGAAAAATATAGGCGCCCGGCAGATTGTCGCCCAGCAGCCGGAGTTGGGCCTCGCTCTCTTGAAGTTTCAGCGCCGAGCGCCGCATCTGACGGAAGAGCGAGTTCAGCACCAGGCCCAGCAGCAAGGCAGTGACCGACACGAAGAACCAGCCCTTCACGTTTTCCAGGAGCGCCACCCTCGCCTCGTCGTGGACGTAATGGTGCAGCACCCGGCCGGAGCTGAAAATCCACAAGACACTCAACCCAAAATACCAGAACGCAATCTGCGCGGCCTTCGACCGCTTGGGCACCCAGCCCGGCATTTTGGCATTTGCCCCTGTTGGAACTGTCTTGGACATTGACCGTGTGCGCCTCGTTGTTGATTGATCTCGACTCAGCCGAATTATTTATTCCCCCGCAACCTCCAGAACCTGCCTGGGCTAAAAACCACGCAACGGCGTGGCGTCCACCTAAAAGCCATTGAGATTCAATGTATTAAATTAATCCATGCCCGTCAATATTTTTAAACCCGAAAACAGGAGTTGGGGAGCGCGCCCGCCCTCGGGTGCGGCTGGACGCGCCTCGCGTCCAGCACCTTGCGCGTGAGACTGACCAGAACGTCTGGAATTTTTCAGTGCGCTCAAGGTTTTCCGCGAGGGCGCGGAAAACGGCACGCGCGGCGCGTGCGCTCCCCATTCCGCTTCGGTTTTCGGGTTAAATTCACAATTCCTGCAACCGATTGAACCTCAAAACCGAACTGGAATGGGGAAGCGCACGCGCCATGCGGTTTTCCAGGTCCTCGCGGAAAATATTTGGCCCGCAGAAATGTTCCGAACGCTCCGGGCAGTCTCACGCGCAAGACGCTGCCGCTCCCCAAATCATTTCAACCGCGCCGCCATGTCTTCGCCGAGAGCCACGGCATCCTTGATCGTCCGTTTTGCCTCGCCGCGCTTCACCATTGTCGGGTCGCGGAAGGAAACGGCGCGCAGGGCGATTTTGTCGCCGGAAATTTCCGCATAGGCCGCCACCGGGCTTTGGCAGCCGCCGCCCATGCCGCGCAAAAACGCGCGCTCGGCAGTCACGGCCTGGAAGGTGTTGAAATGATTCAGCCGCTCGACGATTTTTGCGATGCGCCCGTCGTCCGCGCGAATCTCGATTCCGATGGCGCCCTGCCCCACGCACGGCAGCATCACGTCAAGGTCGAGCACCGTCGCCAGCAATCCGTCCGGCACGGCGTCGCCGGCTAATGTGCCGTCGTGCTGGATTTCAAAATTCAGCCGCGAGATGCCCGCAAGCGCCAGCACCGTGGCGTCCAGTTCGGCGCGCTCGGCCACTTTCTGCATCCGCGTGGAGACATTTCCGCGGATTTCGACCACGTTCAAATCCGGGCGCGCGGCGAGCAACTGCTCCTTGCGCCGCGTGCTGCTGGTGGCGATCGTCGCGCCCTTCGGGAAAATCCTTCAGCGTCGCGTGCGGCTTGAAACCGCGCAACGCGCTTTGCCCCGGCGACCAATCTTCCTTCAAATGATTCTCCGGGTTGGCGATGTAATCCGCCGAGCGGTAAATCAACACATCGCGCACGTCGGCGCGCTTGGGCGTCGCGGCCAGGACCAGCCCGGCGGGCAAATCCGTCGGCAAATCTTTCAGGCTGTGAACGGCGAGGTCGGCCTGGCCTTTGACCAGCGCCACTTCGAGTTCCTTGGTGAACAAACCTTTCGGCAGGCTCGCGTCGGCCTTGGCCATCGAGGCCCTCTGCAATTTGTCGCCGGTGGTCTTGATGATTTTCAACTCGAACCGCAGCCGGGGAAACGCGGCGCGGCATTGCGCGGCAATCAGGTTGGCCTGCGCGAGCGCCAGCGCGCTGCCGCGTGTGCAAATGATGATGGGTTTTTCAGCAGCCATTTTTCTGCCACAGATTCACACGGATGGATGCGGATGAAAAGAAAACTTGGTTGCAGGTTTCAGACTGCTCCCGGCAAGGTTTTATAGCCGTCTTCATTTGTGTCCATCCGTGACGGAGGAATTTTGGTCCCAAGCAGAGCGTTCACTTTTTCGGCGATGATCTGTTCGCACCGCGCAATCTCCTCCTTGCGCAGCCGGAGTGAGTCGTCGGCGATGGTCTGCAAATCGTCAATGTTGTAAAGATAGACGTTCTCCAGAAAATTCACCTCCGGGTCAATGTCGCGCGGCACGGCGATGTCAATCAGCAGCAGTGGACGATTTTTGCGCTGCTTCATCAGCGGCTCCAGCCTTGCGCGGTCCAAAATGTGGTGCGGCGCGGCGGTGCTGCTGACGGCGATGTCAATTTTTTCAAACTCCCCCGCCCAATCGTCAAACGGCACGGCGCGTCCGCCCAGCTCGCCCGCCAGTGCCTGCGCCCGGTCAAGCGTGCGGCTGGCCACGATGATGTTTTTCGCGCCGCGCGACAGCAAAGCGCGCGCGACTTTCTCGCTCGTGTCGCCCGCGCCCAGAACAAGGACTTCGCGGTCACCGAGCGAGTTGAAGATCTTTTCCGCCAATTCCACGGCTACCGACGCCACGGACACGCTGCCGCGCTGGATGGCCGTGTGGGTGCGGACGTGCTTGGCGGTGTGAAAGCGCGCTGAAACGCCTTGTTCAGCCGCGCGCCGGTGTGGCCGTGCTTGAGCGCGAGGTCGTAGGCGGCCTTGAGCTGGCCCAGGATTTCCGTCTCGCCCAGCACCATCGAGTCCAGGCCGCACGCGACCTTGAACAGGTGATGCAAACTTTGCGGCTCGGCAAAGGAATAGAGTTGGTCGCCCAGCGTATCGTCAAAGGCCTGGTGCGTGATCAGAAATCGTTTCAACTCGATCACGGCAGCCTCCGGCGTGAGGGATGTCGCCGCGTAAATCTCCACGCGGTTGCAGGTCGAGAGAATCACCGCTTCACCGGCCACGCCCGATTCGCGCAAGGATTTCAGCGCGTCCGGAATCTTGTGTTTCGGCAAAGGCGAACCGCTCCCGCAATTCCACGGGCGCCGAATGGTGGCTCAAGCCGATGACGACGACGTTCATTCGGAAAATGTGACGGGTGACGGGTGACGGGTGACGGGAAAACAAGAGTTGCACGCCGCCTTGGCAAGCTCCCGCCACTCGACACTCGGCACTTGGCACAACGTTTTCATGGATGATGCAACGGCGAAAGCAGGTTCGTTCCCCAAAAAGTCAGCAGCAGAAACACAAACGCCGCGATGACGCTGACGGCATGGACGCGTCCGGACAGGACCCGCATCCGGCGCGCCGCCAGCAGCGCCAGATAAACCAGCCACATGAAAATGGACCAGACCACTTTCGGGTCGCTCCAATAAGCCGCTGTCCGGCGGGCGCTGGATATACCGGCCGGCTTCAAGGCCGATGGTCAGCAGGATGAATCCCGCGAACACCAGCCGGACGGTGACGATTTCCAGCCGTTGGATGGACGGAAACAAAGACAGCACGGCGCGGAGCTTGTGGAATTTCAAGTCATGCTGCTGCGTCAGAAACATTGCCGACGCCACCGCGCCGAGTCCGAACGCGCCGTAGGCCAGCAATATCGTCGCGGCGTGCAGGCTCACCAGCGCGCCGGAAAATTCCGGTTGCGGCCCGTGCGGTGGATCCAGCGCGGGCATCAGCGCGAACACGCCGATGCCCAGCAGGACCGGCGACGCGAACGCGCCGAGGAACCGCAGCCTCGGCAGCAGGCCGATGACGAGATACGCCGCGACAATCGTCCACGCGACAAACGTCGTGGCCTCGTAAAGGTTGTTGACGGGGCAATGGGCGATGGAAAAGCCGCGCTTGACCATCGCCATCGTGTGCAACGCAAACGCGGCCAGCAGCAGGAAATAATTCACGTGGTCGTCCTTGCGAAAACCCTTTCGCCACAGGAAAACCGAATACACCGCGCTCGCGCCATAAATCGCCACGGCGAGCAGAAAACAATGACGGTCGGTGAACCAATCCACGGGTTCAGGTTAAACGCGAATTCCGGCGGTGCAAGCGCGAACCGCCAGAACACAAAGGACATCAAGAGATAGTCCTGGATTTACTTTTCTATTCCAGCCGGCAGCAATTTTGGCTTACCTTGCCACAAGGGCATTTTTTCCCAATTGAATCGCCAAAATGGTGTTGTTCGTCGAACCGGGGTGGCCGTCGGCGGCAAGCTGGAACAGCCCGTTTTTCCAATACCAGTTCCTTTCAAACTCTTCCTTCGAACCAAAAAACTCCTCTCCTCCAAACACTTGAATTCGTTTTACGAATGGGTCTGTAAAACTAAAATCGCCGCTTCCCCCGCCCTTTGAATATTGGAAAGCAATGCTCCCGGAAATAGTTTCGCCTTCTATGCGATAGCCAACAAGAATCTTGCACACCGGATCGTTGGTATTATTTCCAGCGGAGACACCACCTTGTGGAACAATAGTTCCATCCGGTTTAACGAGCACGATTCGGATTTGTTGGAATGGCTCCTGGGATTGCGGAACAACCAGCTTGATGGCGTGGAAATGCATCAGTCGTGCCAGTTCATCTGTGGTCAGTGATTCTTGAAAGCGATCCGCGGTTGATTTCACCGGTTGTTGCTCGCAGCCTGTAACAATGGCAAATCCAATGAGAATCAATGCAGAAAACTTGATGGTGTTTTTCATAACATTTTGAGAGTTGAATCAGCGAACGAGTATCAGCCGATGTCTGTCGGTGCAAGTGCAATCTTGCTCAAGCGAATCGAATCTTTGCGGAGAAATTTCCCTGGCAAAAACGCAACCTTCATCTTGTTCAAATTGCTCCGCGAAATCCCTGTTGCCGCAGCGCCTCGAACAACACCAGCGCGCAGCAGTTCGACAAATTCAGCGAACGCGATTGGTCGTTGAACATGGGAATCCGCAGCCAGCGTTCGCGATTTTGTTCGAGCAATGATTTGGGCAAACCCGCCGTCTCGCGCCCGAAAACCAGATAATCGTCCGGCGCAAATTCCGCTTCGGTGTAAAGCCTCGGCCCGTTCGATTCGATGAACCACAGCCGGGCGCCAGCCGGAAGTTTGTCCGCGAACGCCTGCCAGCTTTTCCAGCGATGCCATTCCACCTGCCGCCAGTAATCCATGCCGGCGCGTTTCAGTTGCGCGTCGTCCAGTTTGAAGCCGAGCGGCTCGATGAGATGCAGCGCCGTCCGCGTGGCCGCGCACAGCCGCGCCACGTTGCCCGTGTTCGGCGGAATTTCCGGTTCAACGCAGGACGATGTTCATCTCGTATTGGTAGCAGCCGAGGTAACGAGGCTCACATTTTTCTTTTAGTTGGAGCCTCCTCACGTCGGCTGCTACGGGATTTGGAATAAAACACCTTCCACAAGCACCAAGCCCATGCGCCGGCGCGGTCATGCCGGCCACGCGCCGGTCTGACTTTGCCAGCATCGTTTTGACCTCTTCCGGCGGAAATTTTCCAAGCCCGGCCTGCACAATCGTTCCGACGATGCCGCGGCACATTTTGTAGAGAAAGCCGTCCCCTTCGATGATGAAAGTGATTTGCGCGCCGGACTTTTTCACGTCGCAGCGGGTCAGCCGGCGCACGGTGGTCGCCTTTTTGTAGCCGGGATTCGAGGAGAACGACTGGAAATCATGTTTGCCGACGAACAGCTTCGCCGCCGTTCGAATCCGTTCCATATCAAGCTTTCGCGGGACGTGCCAGGCTGTATTCCGCAGCAACGGGTTCATTGCCGGATGGTTCCAGACGAAATAGCGATACTGTTTTCCGCCGGCGTCGAAACGCGCGTGGAATTTTTCATCCGCGCGCGCCGCCGCCACGACGCGCACATCTTCCGGCAGCCAGGCATTGAGGGCCAGCACCAGTTTGCGTCCGCTCATTTTGCGTCGCTGCGACGCGCCCGTCGCCGATGCTCCGCCGGGCGACGAGGCGTCGTCACCACCCGGAACTTCAAAATGCGCGACCATGCCCAGCGCGTGGACGCCGGTGTCCGTGCGGCTGGAGCTGTGAAGCCTCGGCGCGCTGGGAAACAGCTTCGCCAGCGCCGTCTCGACAATTTGCTGGACGCCGGTGCCGATTTTCTGCACCTGCCAGCCTTCGTAAGCCGTGCCGTCGTAGGCGATGACGAGTTTGTATTTCAGCGTTTCCACATTTTCGGAGGGACAAGTTCCACGAGTCCCAATTAAATTTTTTCATTTATTTAGGGGCTCGTGGAATTCGCCCCTCCGAGTGAAATCATGCCCCATGTCCAGATAGCTTTGCAGCAAAATCGCCGCCGCCATCTTGTCCACCTTCTCCTTGCGCTTGTCGCGGCGGACCCTGCCCTGGATCAAAATCCGGTTCGCCATCGTGGACGTCAGCCGCTCGTCCCACATCTTGATGGGAACCGTGACGGCGGATTTCAGGGCGGCGGCAAACGCCTCCACCTTTTGCGCCGCCGGGCCGAAGCTGCCGTCCATGTTGCGCGGCAGGCCGAGGAGGATGAGGTCAATCTCCTTTTCGGCCAGCAGTTGTTTCAGCCGCGCCAGAAAATCCGCGAACGGCTCGGCGGGAATGTATTCCAGCGGCTGCGCGATGGTTTTGGTTTCATCGCTCACCGCGACGCCGATGCGTTTGGTTCCATGATCGAGTGCGAGGATTCGCATTGCGCCCGCAGTTTCGCAGCAAACGCGCCGATAATTCAATGACGCGAATGAACGGTCATTCTGGGGTGAAACGAACAAACCGGAATCCGCGTTGGACACGCGCCGGAGTTTGGCTTTGATAAAATCTGGATTATTTATTGTGATTTCGATACATTCCCGAACCGCTTTTACAAACATCATCAACAACATGAAAAACACCACGCTCAAATTCGCCGCCACCGGAATCTTGATTTCCCTGACCGCCGCCGCCGGACGCGGTGCTCCGCTGTTTTCCCAGCACGACAAGGAGGTTGACGCCCTGCTCGCGCAGATGACGCAGGACGAAAAAATCGGCCAGATGGTCCAGGTGGATTGCACCGCGCTCCGGGACAAGACCGACGTGCAAAAGTATTTTCTCGGCTCCGTGTTGAGCGGCGGCGATTCCGATCCGACGGCGGGCAACTCCGTCCAGAGCTGGCTCAACATGGTCAACGAATTCAAGGCGCAGGCGCGGCTGACACGGTTGAAAATCCCGCTGCTCTACGGCATTGACGCCGTCCACGGCCAAAACAACGTCGAGGGCGCGGTGATTTTTCCGCACAACATCGGCCTCGGCGCGACGCACAATCCCAAGCTGGTCGAAAGCGCCGAACGCGTGACCGCCGAGGAAATGGCCGGCACCGGCATCCGCTGGGCGTTCGCGCCCTGCATCGCGGTTCCGCAAAATGAACGCTGGGGCCGCACTTACGAAGGCTTCAGCGAAAACACCGCGCTGGTTTCCAAACTCGGCGCGGCCGCGGTTACCGGGTTTCAGGGCAGACAACTTTCCGCCGATCCCACTTCCGTCCTCGCCTGCGCGAAACATTTCATCGGCGACGGCGGCACCACAAACGGCGTTGACCAGGGCAACACCGTCTGCGACGAGGCGACGCTGCGGAAACTGTTTCTGCCTCCCTACATCGCCGCCATCAAAGCCGGCGCCGGTTCCATCATGGTTTCCTACAGCAGTTGGAACGGCGTGAAAATGCACGGCAACCAATACCTGCTCACCGATGTTTTGAAAAAGGAACTCGGCTTCCGGGGTTTCCTCGTGTCCGACTGGGCGGGGATTGACCAGCTTTCACCGGAATTACAAACACGACATCGAGCAATCCATCAACGCCGGGCTGGACATGATCATGATTCCCAACGCCCCGGGCCGGCCGAACAATTACGTCGAATTCATCACCGACCTGAAGCAACTGGTGGCCGACGGCAAGGTCCCGCAGTCGCGCATTGACGACGCCGTGCGCCGGATTTTGCGGATCAAATTTCAACTCGGCTTGTTTGAAAATGACGGCACCGATCCGAAGCTGACCGCCGCCATCGGCTCGCCGGAACACCGCGCCGTCGCGCGCCAGTGCGTGCGCGAATCGCTCGTGCTGTTGAAAAATGAAAAGCACGTCCTGCCGCTCTCGAAAAAAATCAAGCGCCTCGCCGTCGTCGGCGCGGCGGCGGACGATCTGGGGATGCAATGCGGCGGCTGGACCATTGCCTGGCAGGGCCGGCGCGGCAACGTGACACCCGGCGGCACGACACTGCTCGCCGCCATCCGCCAGACGGTGTCGCCGGAAACGCAGGTCATTTATTCCGCCGACGCGAGCGATGTGACAAATGCCGACGCCGTCATCGTGGTCGTGGGCGAACCGCCTTACGCCGAAGGCCGGGGCGACCGCCCGAATCTGAATCTGCCCGCGCAAGATGCCGCGCTGATTGCGAAGGCCAAGGCCGGCGGCGCGCCGGTCGTGACGGTTTTATTTTCCGGCCGGCCGCTGGTTTTGAATTCCGCGCTGGCGGACAGCAGCGCGTTCGTGGCCGCGTGGCTGCCCGGCACGGAAGGCTTGGGCATGACGGATGTGTTGTTTGGCGACCACAAATTCACCGGCAAACTGCCGCGCGCCTGGCCCGCCAGCAACGATCACGTCCGCACCGGCGACACTGCGGAAAAGCCATTGTTCCCGTTCGGCTTTGGGCTCACGCGCTGATTGCCCGCTCGCGCGTTGCCATGAACACGGTAGGGACGTGCTGCCGCGCGTCCAGGCCGACCGGCAGGTCGGACCTACCCGGTTCATGTAGAGTTTGAAAAATCCTTTGACAAGGCAAACCGTATTATTATGGTAGTAAATATGGAATTCTCACCGCTGGACGAGTATCGAGAGTTAGGTGCCAATATGCGCCACTATGTTACCCACTATGTAGCTTTATTGGGTGTCTTCTTGGCGCTCACTGGAGGTCTTGTCTCGGTCGTTTTCGGATCAAAAGCACCCGATTAATTATTAGTTCTATTTTCGTTGAAGTTTATAGGTTTTATTATGACTATTATATTTTACCTGAACATTTTGAGCTGCAATTTTCTTTGGGGATGTTTCTTCAGGCGCGCAAAAGAGATCGAGTCTCGGCTTGGGTTCAAGCAATACTCGCCAGTGCCCTTGATGCCACCGTTTATGCGATTGGCAGATTTGACCGCACACGTCATGCTAATTTTTGTGGGTCTATTCTGGATCGTCGCCCTTTTTGTGTGAGTATCGCGATTATTTATTTCACTTTTCCGCTCCTTCATCCCAACGGGATGAAAATCATTCATCCCAGCGTTGACGCGCCAGCGGCTACGCTGGGTAGGCGCAAAATCAAAAACAACTCTGAAAGAGTTGGATCAATCCCAGACATAACGTTCGTCGAAATCAATTTCATACCGTTTCAAGAATTCCCGAAACTCATCCTGAAACGAAACCATCCGGTGATTGGAGCGTGGGATTCAACTCTTTCAGAGTTGATGGTTGTTTTGTCGTTGACCCCGCGTAGCCGCCAAACGGCAACGCTGGGCTGGATGCTGGCAATCCTTTCAGGATTGCTCACGCCAGCTTCTTTGGGCAGATCAAATCATTCCCCAAGAAAATGAATGGCGATGCGGCGTGAATGCGGGATGGTGCGGTGTTCCCACAAATAAATTCCCTGCCAGGTGCCGAGCGCGAGCCGGCCGCCGTGGAACGGAATGCTCAAATTCACCGTCGTCAACGCCGTGCGAATATGCGCGGGCATGTCGTCATCGCCCTCGGTGGTGTGGATGAACAGCGGATCGCCATCGGGCACGAGCCGTTGGAAAAAGGCCTCCAGGTCGCGGCGCACGTCCGGATCGGCATTTTCCTGAATAAGCAGCGAGGCCGACGTGTGCCGCAAATGGAGCGTCGCCAAACCATCTTTGAATTTATTTTGTTCCAGCCACCGCTCCACCTCGCGGGTGAATTCATACAGCCCGCGACCCCGGGTGGCGATGACCAGTTCGTGAAACGATTGGCGCATCATGGCGTGGATTATTGGATAAAGGGATTGCTGGATTGCAGCCCGGTCAACAGGGGTTGGTCATCAAATCTGTTTCCCCAAATCCAATCATCCCCGTTTACGGCGTGACCGGCGCGCCCTTGTCGGCCAGCATTTTTTCCAGTTCGGGATTGCGCGGCTGTCCATTGTCGAGCGCCTTCTGGTATTCCAGCCGGGCCAGCGCCGCAGACGGCGGTTGTTCGGTGATATAGACCGCCGCAAGATTGTTGTGCGCCGCGCCGTATTTCGGGTTGAGTTCAATCGCCTTGCGCAACGCCGTTTCCGCCTGCGCGTTCAGACCCTTGTGGCTCAAGGTCACGCCGAGATAATTTTCAATCTGCGGATTCCGCGGGTCGAGGATCACCGCGCGGCTCAAGGCGCCAAGCGCCTCGTCGTATTTCTGCTGGCGGAATTCCAGATAACCGTAAGTGGAAAGGTTGAAGGCGTCGTCCGGACTTTGGGCGAGCGCGGCCTTGATGTGCGTTTCGGCGTCGGCAAACTTGTTTTCCTCCGTCTCAATGGCCGCCAGATTTGCCAGCACCAGCGCGTTGTTCGGGTCGCTCTCCAAAACCTTCCGGTAATTTGCCCCGGCCTTGTCAAATTGTCCGGCGGAGAAGAAATCTTGCGCCTCTGCGACGAGCGCCACCGAGCCGCTGGACAGTCCGCTGGCGGATTTTGCCCCCGTGCCGGCATTGGCGGGCATTTCCAGCGGCGCTGTGGGAGAGGTGAAAGACGCGCCTTGTGACATGACCACGGCAGTTTTCACAGGCGATGCCCCGGGTTTCGCGCTGGTTGACGGCGTTGTGGCGTTTCCCTTTGCGGGCTGCGTCTGCTGAATCCGGCTTTCGAGCGCAGCTTTTTCCAGCCGAAGGACTTCCACGGCGGATTGCAACTCGGAAATTTGCGCCCGGGCCTTGGCCAGACCGGCTTCCGCGTCGGTCGCTCCCGGCTTCGATTCAGCCGCCTGTTTTTTAAGCAACGCGTTTTCCGCGCGCAGGGCTTCCAATGAATCATTGCCAGCCGGCGGCGTCTGCAACCGCGCCTGCAAAGCGTTGTTTTCCTGCTCCAGCTTGTCAGCCCGTTTGGTTTGCCCGGCAAGGTTTTTGTTCGCATCCGCCAAAGCCTGCTGCGCCTTTTTCAGGGCGTCGGATTCAGCGGCTCCGGACGGCAACCCGGCGGCCTGTTTTTTGAGCAACGTGATTTCCGCGCGCAGGGCGTCAACCATGTTGTGGTCGGCCTGCAACGCCTGATTTTCCTTTGCCAGCTTGTCAGCCCGCTTGGTTTGCTCGGCAAGGTTTTTTTCCGCGTCCGCCAGGGCCTTCCGGGCCTTTTTCAACGCGTCCGTTTCGGCTGCGCCGGATCCTCTCGTTTTCGCCTGCGCGGATGCGGCCTTGAGCAAATCATATTGTTTCATGAGCGACAGCATCTGCGCCTGCGCTTTCGCGAGGTCGCCCATGTCCGCCGCCGCCGGTTGCGCTCTTAACGCCTCTTGCAGCTTGGCTTGCAGCGTCTGGTTGTCCGCCTGCAAATTCCGCACTTGCGCCTGAAGCGCGTCCAGTTGCGCCTGCAATTCCTGGCCGGGCGAGGCCGGGCCAGGGGCCGGCGCGGAGGCGGCCGCCGGCGGCGTGTTTGCTGCCGGAAGCTGCGCCGTCAGTCCGTTGATTTTTTGCGCGAGATAATTCAGCCGGTAGTTGACGATGGTGTCATTCCAGTTCGGGAACATTTTCACGAACTTGTCCAGATCGGCGAGCGCCTGGGTGTAATCGGCGAGCGCCTCGCGCGGCTGGCCGGAGACAACGAGCGCATCCGCCTGTTGCATCATGCTGTAAATGGCAACGTATTGTTCGTCGGGATTCTGCTGGGCATAAGCATGCGACAGCACGACGGCAAGGAAAAGCACGGCAAACGCGGCGTAATATTTCATGCACCAAAAATAACCCAAATCCGTTTGTTTTGGCAACACTGCGCACGTCAACGGCAGTGTCCTGATTTCAAGAAACCACGTTGTTGCGGCGCTCTTTGGTCTCCGATTTCGGCGGTCACAGACCGCCGCCACAGCAAAATTCGGACAACGCCGGCGCTATTGGCGGCAACCGGTTTGACCCTCGAAACAGGAAATATGAATTCAATTTCACAGAATTGTAACATTTTCGCATAGTTGACCCATGTGCTCCGTTTTGATAGAGTTTGGTGTCAACGCCATGAATGCCGCGCTGAACCAACACGTGCTTGTTTTGAACCGGTTGTGGCAGGCCGTCAATGTCTGCACCGCCCGCCGCGCCCTCACGCTGCTTTTTCAAGGCCACGCGCAAGCCGTGTTGAACGCCGACGACGGATCCTTCCGCACGTTCGATTTTGGCGAGTGGCGGGACATTTCGGCCAACGCGCCGCGCGAGGAGTCTATTCATGCCATTTCCTTCAGCATTCGCGTGCCTCGCATCATTCTGCTGCTCATTTATGACCGGATGCCGAAGAAGGAGGTCAAGTTCACGCGCCATAATATTTTTGAGCGCGACAAGAACACCTGCCAATACTGCGGGCGCGTCTTCGACCGGAAGGATTTGAACCTGGATCACGTCATCCCGCGAGACCGCGGCGGGCCGACGAGCTGGGAAAACATCGTTTGCTCCTGCATCGAGTGCAACACGCAGAAGGCCAACCGCACGCCGCAGGAAGCCGGGCTGCATCTCATCCGCAAGCCCAAACGGCCCAAGTGGCGTCCGTTTGTGCAGATCAACTTCGTCCTGAACCGGCATGACAGTTGGAAGCACTTCATTGACCTCGCCTACTGGAACGTCGAGTTGGGTGAGGACGTGGAATAGGGAACAAGGGAAACATCCAACAACCAACATTCAACAACCAATGTTGCGGGGGCGGTATTCGGTTGGAGTTCTATGTTGCATGTAGAATGTTCGATCTTCCAACTCCATCGCAGCTTTCATTTGCTCTGGCTGCTCCAGACGATAAGTCGAGACGTGAAGAAAAGCAGCCTCGCGCTGTTTATCAACAATGGTTTCGAGTGGGAACCCTGCCTCCAAGCGGACGGAGTGGGAGAGAACATTAACAGTGCGGACTCATTGCCGACGGCGGATCAGCAACATTGCAAGTCCGCCCAAGCTAAACAGCGCCAATGGGCCCGGTTCAGGAGCGAGTGGATACAAAGTCAACCCGGTTAATCCGCCTGAACCGTCTAGACCAGTCGTTGAAGAAGGGCTCCAGACAGAAATCTGCGGAGGGGAGACGACGCTTGTGCCACCGCCGGCATAGTTATACGCCACCGTTGTTGTGCCAAACCAGCTAAAGGGTGCAACCCAAGACAACGATTCCGTTGCCAGCAGGCTTGAGACTGCATTCCAACTCGTGCCTGCATCGGCGGACCAGCCCACGACCAGATAATAATCCGGCGTCTGCCCGTCCCCGCCGTAGGCGGAAGACGTTCCGGGCGATGGCCAGTTGGCGGCGCTGACCCCACTCATAGTGGCGTTTATACCACCAAGAAAAAGAGAAGAACTTTTCCCCGACACACCCGAATCCGTCCACAGCCCCAGGATGGACGGGTCGAAGAGGTTGGCGGCATTCGCCTGCTGGTTGGCGGTCAAACCCGCCCATGCGCTGGAGGTCATGTCCAGCACTTCAAAATAATACGCGGGATTTGCGCCCGTTCCGCCCTGCGCCGGACCTGTCCCCAAACCGATTGCGCTTCCGTTGGTGTAGATGATTGGCGAGCTCGTGCTTATAAATATTGTTCCCTGTGAATGGACGAGGACGACACCCGCAATGAACGCCACTGCCGTGAATATGCGTTTGTTCATAGCTTCAATTCATTAGGTCTGATTCCGTTGCAACTGACTATTTTTATCAGACAATATATTGCAAGCATCGTCAAGCGAAGAATGTCGGTAGGCGCAACCGCCATCGAACCGGAGACGGGGGACGTGAACCAGCAGGAGGTAGCAGGAATTTGCACTTGTCCGTTCCAACACACTGGGTCGCCGCTGGACGCAGAACGTCGCCGATCAGGGAGGCGACAGAGATTCGCCGCCAAAGGCCCACATCAGCGCCCCTTCGCCGACTCGATCAGTTCCCAGAACTTCGGATTTTCCTGAAGCGCCGCGTCCTCGCCAGTTTTCAATCCCGACCGGAACAAAAAGTCCTTGAGCGTATGACGGCTCAAGACGCGATGCACCAACACGCCGAGTTCGTGCCGCTCGAAATACACGCGGTAATCACCCACCCGAAAGCGGTGCAGCGTGCGCCCGCCCTGTTCCAGCTTGCCGAATTCGTCCAACTCCGTCCCGAGCACCTGCTGCGGCAGGCCGCGAAACTCGCCCAGGATTTGCAACTGCAGTTCCTTTGGCATCCGCGCCAGTTCGCCGGCGGCGGTCGGAGTAAAAATGATTTGGAACATTGACATGGGTTGAAAATTGAGTGTTGAGGGGTGAAAGTCAAGCCGACGGTTTGCAATAGATTGCGATTCCATCGTGATCGCAGCTTGTCATGCCCTGGCCCTATCGCCAGCAAACCGCCCTTTGGCAACCTGCCGGTTGTTTCATACCGCAAAGCTAAAATCCACCGCCGCTCTGTTCTCTTCCCCATTATCCTTGTCACCGCGCCGGATTAACGCGGTTCAAGCGTGCCAGCACTTCGCGATTGATTGTTCCAGCGGCTTGCGGCCGGCCCAATGCTTTCGCCGCCTTGCCCATCTCTAGCAGTTTCTTTGAGCCGAGCAGTTGTTCAATGCGGTAAGGCAAATCCTCGACGCGATTGGCCTTGGCCGCCGCGCCGCGTTCGAGCAGGAAATCGCTGTTGGCGGCCTCCTGCCCGGGTATCGGATTCAAAATGAACAACGGCCTGCCCATCGCCAGCGCCTCGGATGTCGTGAGGCCGCCGGGCTTGGTGATGATGAGGTCGGCCACGCCCATCAATTCATGCATGTTGGTCGAGAAACCGAGCACGTGCGTCGGGTGCTTTCGGTCGTGCGCAGCCAGTTCGCGGCGCAATTCCTCGTTGCGCCCTGTGACGACAAGCGATTGAAACTGCGCCGGCGACTTGTCCAGTTCATCGAGAATTTCCGCCACCGGACCCATGCCAAAGCCGCCGCTCAACACCAGCAACACCGGCGAATCATCGCGCAGGCCGTAATTCCTGCGCACAGTCCTCGCGTCCGGCCTGGATGAAAATTTGGCCGCGATGGGAATTCCCGTCGCCACCACGTTTCTCTTGTCCGCGCCGCGAACGACGAGGCGTGCCTTGGTTTCCTCGGCGGCAACGCAATACAAATCCACGCACGATTCCATCCACAGCGCATGCGCCTCGAAATCCGTGACGACGCAGGCGACAAATGGCCGGATGCCTTCCTTCCCTTCCCGCAATGGCGTGAGAGTCTCGAGCGGCAGGTAGTGAGTGCAAAGCACTACGTCCGGTTTGAACTGCCTTACATGGCGGGCGAATCGCTGCTTGGAGCGGCTGGGGAACCTGCGCTGGAAGCGTTTCAATTTTTGCAGCAGCTTCGGATTGTCCGATTTCGCGAACATCATTCCCCACAAATCCGGCGCGCGTTCGACCAGCTTGACGTAGCCGTCGGAATATATCTTCCGGTGTAGCGGCGAAAACAATGTCATGAGGTCTATCCTTTCGACAAAGTCGCCGGGGCGCGCGGCCTTCCAGGATTCTTCCAGTGCGGCGGCCGCCGCCAGATGTCCGCCGCCCGCAGTCACCGTCGCGATGAGGATACGCATGACTACGACGTTAACAAAACCACTGCCACATTCCACCGATTTCTCGAATCGAAAGCAAATTCACCTGGCAATCCAGCCGCCGCCGACCACCAGCTCATCCTGATAAAAAACCGCCGCCTGTCCGGGCGTGATGGCGCGCTGGGCGGCATGCAATTTCACTTTCGCCGAGCCGTTGCCGGCAGGTGTCACGGTCGCCGCCGTGCCGGGATGGTTGTAACGGATTTTTGCCGTGACTTCGATTGGCTCCGTCAGCTTTTCAAACGGATGCCAAGTGCAGCGCTCGGCAACAAATTCATTGCGATCCAGCGCGGAATCGTCGCCAACCACCACGCGATTCTTCCCCGCGTCCAATTCCACCACATAAACCGGTTTTGGCGTGGTGATGCCGAGGCCTTTGCGCTGGCCAACGGTGTAAAATTCGATGCCGTCGTGATGGCCGAGGACGCGCCCGTGCAAATCCACGATTTCACCGCGGTGCTTTTGCACGAGGTTCGCCGACTGGAGAAAGCCCCCGTAATTGTTGTCCGGCACAAAGCAGATTTCCATGCTCTCCTTCTTGTCGGCGGTCTTGAGCTGGCGGTCCCGCGCCAGTTCGCGGGTGTGGACCTTCGTCGTTTCGCCGAGCGGAAATAACGTGCGCGCAAGCTGGTCCTGGCGGAGCGAGAACAGAAAATAACTCTGGTCCTTTCGCGGATCTTTGCCGCGCCGAAGCAGATAACGTCCGGTGGCCGCGGCCGTGAACTGTTTTTGATCGTCAACGGTCGCGGAACCGCCTTCGCTGCCGCCAGGAACGGGAGAATCGGGGCGCTCGATCCGCGCGTAATGACCCGTAGCCACGAATTGCGCGCCGAACTCATCCGCGCGCTGCAGCAGGGTGCCAAACTTCAGATGCTCATTGCACAGGATGCACGGATTGGGCGTGCGGCCGGCCCGGTATTCGGCGGCAAAATGACCAATGACCTGTTTTTGAAACGCTTCCGCGTCGTCTATCAGATGAAACGGGATGCCCAGATGGTCGCATACGGCGCGCACATCGGCTGCCGCGCGCGACCCGCAGCACTTGAACTGGTCGTCGTCCGGCGAATAACAGTCGTGCTTCCACAGCTTGAGCGTGACGCCGATGACGTCATAGCCCTGCTCGACCAGCAGTGCCGCGGACGTGGACGAGTCCACGCCGCCGCTCATGCCGCAAACGACGCGCTGGCGCTTTTCTGAAATCATAGAAGGACATTATACGCCATTCGGACGGCGTGTAAAATGGTTTGAAGGGCGACAGTCTTGTTTTCTTGTTTGAGCGGAGGACGCAATTCACACGCTTGACACTCGTGCCCCGTCGCCTGTCTCATGTGGCCTTCATGGGTTACGTAGATTTCATCCTGAATCTCGCCGGGCTGCTGCTGTGGCTGAACTGGCGCGCGGCCAAGGCGGACCCGCTGGGCAAACGCCGGCCTGCGACGCTCATCGGGACGTTGCGCCGGGCCGAGCCGGGCGGCTTGGGACGCTGGCAATTGCCCGCGATTCTGGCCGGATTGCTGGTGCTGCGCGCGGTTCTTTACTGGCAAATCGGCCCCGCTGCCGGCTGGAACGGCAAATTGGATCTGGGCGTGATCGTGCCATTCTTCCGCAGCAAATTATTCGGGCAGATGCTTTTGTTTTCCGTTTTTAGTTTTGCGCGGATGCTCGGAATTCTTTATCTCTGGCTCCTTCTGCTGTCCATTTTGTCCGGGCCGGATCCGGTTCAACAGTTTGTGCGGATTCCGCTGGGCAGAATTGACAACTGGCCGCGCTGGATAAAATTCCTTTTGCCGCTCGCCGTCACTGCTTTGGTCTGGGGGCTGGCGAGCTGGCCGTTCGCGTGGCTTCACGCCAGGCCGGCGATGCCGCTTGCGCACCGGGTTGAAGAAGCCCTTGTCGTGGGGCTGAACGCGTATTTGCAGTGGAAGTTTGTCATCGGCGCGCTGCTGGCGCTGCACCTGTTGAACAGCTACATTTACTTCGGCAGGCATCCGTTTTGGAACTACGTGGACGTGACGGCGCAAATCCTGTTGAAGCCGCTGAAAAAAATCCCGCTGCGGGTGGAAAAGGCGGATTTTGCGCCGATTGCGGGCATCGCGCTGGTGTTCCTGCTGGCTTTCCTGCTTCAGAATGGCATCCAGCTCTTTCCACGCGCCGGGGAACATGGCACCCCGCTGCCGCCGCTGATTAATATTCCGGGGTTGACGGATATTTACGGGTGGTTGACGCGCTAATTCATTGAAACGCGCCGCGGATGATCAGCCCTTCGTTTTGGGAAACTTGGCCGAGATGACCGAGCCTGAATTTTTCTCGCTGATGATGGAGAGCGTGCCGCCGTGCAACTCGACGAGCCTCTTTGCAATCGTCAGTCCCAGCCCCAAACCCTGCTGTTCGTGGAGTTTGCGGTCAAATTGCATGTAGGCGCCGATGCCCTTGATTTGCTCGGCGGAAAATCCACAGCCCTTATCGCTCACCGACAGCGTGACGCCGTTGAAAGCCTCGGCCAGAGTCACGCGCACCGGCGTGCCGGGCTTGGAAAATTTGAAGGCGTTCTGCGTAAGCTCGTGGGTGACCTTGCTCAAATACTCTTCCGCAATCGGCACCGGTATATCGGACAGTTCAACGGACAAATCCTCCGTGCGTCCGGAGTGCGCCGCCTGCACGGCGGTGTATTTCTTGATCAATTCAACGGGGTGCTCCGTCCTGCCCGTGCGCAGGGCGTTGACGTTCTTCGGATCGGCGGCGATCAGTTCAAGTTGCGCGAAAATCAAAAAGTTTTCGATGACGCGCGCCAGCCGTTCGCTGGATTTTTGAATATCCTGTCCGATTTCCGCCACATCGGCGGGCTTGAGCGTCTCGGCGGAATGGGCGAGGAGTTCGGCGTTTGAAATGATGCCGTTGAGCGGCGTGCGCATCTCGTGCGGCATCATCAGGCTGATGTTGTTGCGCAGGTGGGCGAGCTTGCGCTCCGCCTCGTCACGGACGGTTTGGGCCTTTTTGAGCCTCGCGTCCACGCTGGCGTAAAGCGCCTCGGTCGTGAACGGCTTGGGAAGATAATCGTCGGCGCCTAATTCCATCCCGTGCCTCATGCCGGCATTGTCGGCCAGACCCGTCATCAGGATGAACGGAATGGCTGCGGTCGGCGCCTCCTTGCGTAGCGAGGAAAGCGTCAGGTAACCGTCCACCTTGCTCATGTTGATGTCACAAAGGATGAGGTCGGGCAGATTCCGGCGCGCCATTTCGATGCCGTCCGCCCCGTTGGAGGCTTCGAGAACATCAAAACCGCGCTGATGGAGCGCGAGCTGGATCATCTCGCGCAACCATTCTTCGTCGTCTATCACCAGAATTTTTTTCATCGGCAGCGTGTTTCAAAATCAACCCGTAAATCGAAGCAAAACAAAGCACAATCCATGCCCACAACAGGGGGATGCCGTCATCCCCATAAACCGGCCAAATGAACAACCTCCTTGCAACGAATTACTTTCTGTCTTCCAACTGCACGTAATGGTTCAATACTCGCCCGTTGTAGACCTGCCGGGGCCGGCTGATGCGGCCTTTCGGGTCTTCCATGATCTCCTTGTAATTCGCGATCCAGCCGGGCATACGGCCTATCGCGAATACCACCGGAAACATCTCCACCGGCAACCCGATGGCGCGCATGATGATCCCACTGTAAAAATCCACGTTCGGATACAGCTTCCGCTCGATAAAATATGAATCCTCCAGTGCCGCCGCCTCCAGGCGCTTGGCAATGTCCAATAACGGGTCATTGACCCGCAATTTGGACAGCACTTCGTCACACGCCTTTTTGATGATTTTGGCGCGCGGATCGTAATTTTTATAAACACGGTGGCCGAAACCCATCAGCTTCCTGCCGCTGTTCTTGTCCTTGGCCGCCGTGATGAACCGCGATCCGTCGTCGCCGTCGCGATGAATCTGTTCGAGCATTTCGAGCACGGCCTGGTTCGCGCCGCCGTGCAGCGGCCCCCACAACGCACACACGCCGGCGGCGCAACTGGCAAACAAATTCGCCTGGCTCGATGCCACCATCCGCACCGTCGAGGTGGAACAATTCTGTTCGTGGTCCGCATGCAGCAGAAAAATCAAATCCAGCGCCCGCACCATCTCCGGCTTCAATTCAAAATCCTCGTAAGGCGTCGAGAAGAGCATGTGCAGGAAGTTGGCCGTGTATTTGTAGGCCTTCTTCGGATAGATCAGCGGCAGACCGAGCGACTTGCGGTAGGAATACGCCGCGATGGTGCGCACTTGCGACATCAGCTTCGCCGCGTATTGATCAAACTGGCTGCTCGCCTTCCCCCAGCGCCACTTCATCAGCCCCTCGTCAAAACAACTCGTCGCATTGATCATCGCCGAAAGAATCGCCATCGGATGCGCGCCGCTGGGGAAGCTTTCGAACTGATACTTCATGTCCTCGTGCAAAAACTGGTATTCCGTGAACAGGTCGGAAAACCTCCGGAGTTGCGCCCGGTTCGGCAGGTCGCCATAAATGATGAGATAGGCCGTCTCGATGAATGTGGATTTCTCCGCCAGCTCCTCGATGGAGATGCCACGATAGCGCAAAATCCCCTGCTCGCCGTCAATGAATGTGATGTTGCTACTACAGGCGCCGGTGTTGCCGTAGCCGTCATCCAGCGTGATGTAGCCGCTGTTGGCGCGCAGCGACGAAATGTCCACGGCCTTTTCGCCTTCGGTGCCGACGACGGTCGGCAGCATATACGTTTTTCCGTCCAGTTCCAGTTTTGCCTCGTTGCTCATGTTTTTTTGCTGTTCCTGCGATTATGTTCCGTGAAATCTGCCGTTGAATTGAAACATTGGCAAGTCGCGAAAACAGAAAAAGTGGAATATTTTCGCGCGGCGGAGGCGGGGTATCGTTCGCTTCCGGTCAATCACCGGCTGCTCCTGGCCGGCCATCGTTCACCGCCGGTCGCCCATCCTCCAGCCCCCGACGAACGCGGTTCAACGCCATGGAGGCGCTGTTCGTGCAATTGGACCGGCTCATCTTGCGGTTCGACGGCACGGCTGACGGACTGGCGCTCATCGCGGCGTATAACGCGGCGCGCATCGTGCGCAACTACGGCATCCACCATTAGCCGCAGCCGGCGCCGACGCCCGCGCCACAGGCGAAGTAAAACCAATCAAAACAATCCGCCCCGGGGATTCCTCCGGGGCTTTTGCTTGACCGAGGATGAACGAGGATCAACACGGATTTCACTTTTCAGCTTTCGCTTTTTCCCCTTCCGGCGCGCACTCATCTTTTCCTAAAAAACGGGTTTCAAATATGAGCCACCTCGAACGCGCCATCACCAACGGCCAAGCCAAGTTCTCCGGCGAAGGCAGACAGCAAAAATCCTCTCCGTCTCCGTCAACCACACCGAACGCTACGCCGACCCGGAGGAACAAGTCCGCCCCGGGTTTTGGGCGAAACTGCCGCCATGCGTGGCTGCGACGCCTCGTCGCAGAATGTGGGCGCGCAGCCCTAGTCGCGCGATAAATCGGGCAGACCGTTTGTTTGGGCGGTCAGTTCTGGCGACGAGGCATCGCCGGCACTTTTTGCGACGAGGGCGTCGCAGCCACGCGGACATAATCGCCGATTTGCCGCGCATATACGTTGTGGTTAAATATGGCGGGAACGATGCGTTTGTGGTCACGGCCTACCTGACCGACAAACCCAAAGCCGGAGAAGATTTATGACCGACAAGGTAAAAATCTGATTCGACGCGGAGGCTGATTTCCTCGAAGTGAGGTTTTCGGATGCCGCTGGCTATGAGAAGGAAACCAAGCATGACGCTGTGATGGAGCGCGTGGACAAAAAAGGCAAGGTGATTGGTTTCAGTGTTCTGGGCGTCAGTCGTTTCAAAAAGGCCAAGCCCTTGGAAGCTGATTTGGCCGCGGCCTGATTTCCCATCCGTCTGACCGATTTTGAAACCTCCCTAAAAGTCGTGTAGCAGCCGACGTGAGGAGACTCAAATCATTTTCAATTTGCGATTTACGATTTTCAGTCAGAGCCTCATCACTTCGCTGCCACGGTTCGAGGGTTCAAATCATGCCGCCTTTGAATTCGCCTTCGCCCGTTTGAAAAAGACCCGGAGGCTGAAAATTCAAGGAAATCATAAGGCAAAAGCTGAAAGCGGAAACAGGACACGAATTGCACGAATTTTCACGAATTCCTTTCGCGGCCCATCAGAATAATAATCCGGCGACGATTGGTGGAATTCGTGTCAACAGCTTGGTGTTATTGAATGGTCAACGTCAGCCGCATGTAGAGTTGAGGGCTGTTCATGGGCTTGCTGAAAATGTGAGTGGGCGGCGTGGCCGTGGGGTCGCCGGTGTCGGGGACGGCGTGCCAGTCGTTGGGCAGCATTGTCGCGCTCCACTGCGCGCCATGGGTGATGCCGGTAACTCCGCCAGGTTCGGCGAAGCTGTAGAAAATATTGCCACCGCCCATCTGCACCTGCGGCAGTTGGGCCGGGCTGGCCGTGCTGGGATCCTGATACGGCCCGAGATAAGCGAGCACCTGGATATTCTGCACGCCGGTCTGGTAAGGATCTGCATTCAAGGCGGCATTGGTGCTGGCCGGGTCGCCAAACCACATCTGCTGCCAGCTTAAGAAATTCGCCAGCGTGACGAAAAAGCCCGCTCCGCTGTAGCTGATCCCCTGGCTGTTGGTGGCATAGGCCGCAAAGGAGTAAAGGGTATTCGGTGTGAGGCCGCTGACATTGACCGTGAAGGCGCCGTTGGTGCCGGTGCCGGTGGCGCTGCTGGCAAAGCCGTCGCCGAGCTGCGGGTTGCTGTCGGCAAAGTAGGGCGCATAGACCACACCGATGCCGGTGATGGCCGCGCCACCATCGCTCTCCACAATGCCGCCGAGCGTGGCGGTCGTGGCGGTGACATTTGTGGAGATGGGCGTGCCCACCGTCGGAATGGTGGGCGGCTCTACAGTAATTTGCACCACGGCGTTGCTGCTAATTCCGCTCTGATTTACCAGATGATAGGTGAAAGTGTCCGGCGGCGTGCCGTTTTCGGAATCTGGGGCGGAACTGATATATCCCGGTTTGGGCGTATAGCTGAATGATCCGTCCGCGTTCAACGCGAAGGCGGAGGCATGGCGCGGCCCGCTCACGACGGCCGCGGTCACGCCCGTGTTGAAATCGGCATATTGAATGAGTGTTCCCGTAGGCTCGTTGAGCGTCTCCTGATAAGGCGTTTGGAAGGTCAGCATGGCCGGCGGAACCGCCGCCGTTTTCAGGGGGACAGGCAGGGTTATCAGGTAGGGGGTGACCGTGATATAATGCTCCCCGCTTACGGGATTCTGGATGACGACCGTCATGGCCGAGCCATCCGGCGAGATGCTGACGGGAGGAATTAGGACGTTGCCACTGGGCGCGATGCCGTTGGCAGAAAGGAGATTGGACACCGTGCCGCTGTCGGTTCCAGGCGACCAGATTGCCGCGTAATTCTGGAGGCCTTTGGTCCCCACCGCTTCATTGCCATCCGCCGTGCAGGCGGCCGGAGAAAAGTCTCCCAAGTCCTGAAACCCGGTCGTTGTGTTGTAGCGAAAGCCGTCCCAGCCGTTGCCAATGGACAGAGTGCCAAACAAAGTCGTCCCATCATCGCTGATGCAATTGGGCTGCAGATAGGTAAAATTTGCGCCCACGGCGCTGGCGGGAATGCCGAGGTCGGTCATTCCACCCGCCGCTGTCCAAAGGAATCCGTGGCTGTCTCCGTTATCAAGCTTGTAATAGCCGGTGACAATCGTGCCATCCTTGCTGATCGCGGTCGCGGTGGTTTGCTGGTTCGTCGTTCCTGGAAAAAATCCGAGGGAGGTGAACGTCCCGCTGGCGATGCCATAAACGTAGCTCTCCACTCCGCCGTAGATGACGCTGTTGTTGAAGTCCTGCACCACGAGCGTGCTGCCATCCCCGGAGATGGCCGTCACATTCATCGCGATCGCGGTCGGGTCGTCCGGCGGAGCGGGCACGAGCGACTCCACGCCGTTCGTCCAGTAAGTCGCGTAAGTGGCTTGAAATCCATTCATGATCTCGCCGGTCGTGCTGCCGGCCACGACCTTGCCGTCGTGGCTGATGGCGGTCGCAGCGCCCCAATAATTAAAGTGGATGTTGTTAAGGCTGGAAACGAAGCCCAATCCGACCGGCAGACCGGCCCAGCCGGTCGAGGGATAGTAGATCACCGGTGCCGCGGATTGGAAGCCGGGGGAATATGTTCCCGCGAAGAAGCCGCCATTTGCCGCCGCGCTTGGAGAAATATTGTATCCGCCCAGCATGTTCGTTTCCGAATATTGGGCCAGCAGCCGGGCTGGCGCCCCGGCAATGAGAAACGCGAGGGTGCAAAGAAAGATGCGACGCACCCGGACAACCCGCCGACAAGTAAAGGAACCGTTCATTTTCATGGTTGGACCTTTGGTTTAGCCGATAGTTGCTGACACTTCACCTACACGTCCATGCCGGACCAAACACGAACAATGCAGAATTCAGGATTCAGGAACATATTTTATGTATCTCGCCACCTTATGGGCACCATTACGTTGCCTAGGCTTTGCTGTCAAGTGACAGTTTCAAGTTTTTCTGTGCCTGCTGCGCAACCACTCCGGAATCCTCACTTCAACACCCGCTCCACCCAGCGATGCAAGTATCCGAACACAGCATTCAAGGCGAATGGGCAATGACCGAAATCCGCAGGGCATTCGGGGTAGAGAAAAGGAAAAACGTGCAAGCTGTTTCCCATCCGGCTGATCGCCTTTGAAACCTTGCGCGACTGGACTTGTTTTGATGCCGACACCGGCAAGGATTCGGCGGTGGAAGTGCGCGAGTATTTCATCCCCGACCTTTCCAACTGGAAAGTCCTTGCGGACAGCCAGTCTTTACAGACGGCCACCAGGCCGCCTTTGAATCCGCCTTCGCCCGCTTGAAAAAGGATTTGGAGGCTGAAAATTCAAAGAAGCGATGAACCATCTTGCTCCCGCCGGAACCACGTCTTAAATTCACAATTGCCGGGTCGCCGTAGATGTTCTTAATCGCTTTCAAAGCGGACGTTGCCGGGAATTTTTGAACGAATCATCGGCGCCCGGCATCAAATCCTCAACGCAGAGGGCAGCCGGAGGACTACAGGGGGAATTTTTATGCGTTACATCATCAATTCAACGACGACACGAACACAGGGCTGGCAGGCGGACTGCTGGAATTGGGCCAAAGCCAAAATGCCGTTCGAACTTTACGGGGTCGGAACAAATCATCTGGCTTTTTGCAAGGCGCTGGCGGCGGCCTGCTGTTTCACATTTCATTCCCGGCAGTTTCGCGACATGGCGGTCGCCACGTTTGAACCGGTGTTCCATCCCGGTTGAAGCGCGAGCGACAGCGGTCTTGGGTGATGTCTGCAACCGGCTTTGACACGGATTTTCACGGATTTTCACCGGGTCGCTCGGTGTTTATCCGCGCAATGCGCGTGCAAATCACAAATTCACAATCGCCGGGTCGCCGTAAAGCGTGAACATGCCGGCTCGCGTGATTTTCACGTCCATGATCTGCCCACGATGCCGGTCATTGCCGTCGAACAGCACAATTTTGTTGCAGCGCGTCCGGCCCGTCATGCGCGCCGGATTTTTCCGGCTCTGCCCCTCGACGAGTATCTGCACCTGCCGCCCGGCGATACGCGTCGTATTTGCGTTTGCCGATTTCGTTGACGGTTTCGAGCAGGCGCTGGTTGCGTTCCTCGCGGATTTTTTGCGGCACCTGGTCCGGCATGGCGGCGGCGGGCGTGTCGCGGCGCGGGGAGTATTTGAAGATGTAGGCGTTGTCGAATTCCACCTCGCGCGCGAGCGAGAGCGTTTCCTCGAAATCCTGCTTCCGTTTCGCCGGGAAAGCCGACGATGATGTCGGTTGTGATGCCGATTTCCGGTCTGGCGCGGCGCAATTTTTCGATGATGCCGAGGAAGCGTTCGCGCGTGTAGCCGCGATGCATCAGTTTCAAAACGCGGTCGCTGCCGCTTTGCACGGGCAGATGCGCGCTTTCGACGAGCTTGGGCAGACGCGCGTAGGCGTCAATCAAATCGTCGCCGTAGCCCTTCGGATGCGGCGAGGTGAAGCGGATGCGTTCCAGCCCGTCAATTTCGTGGACGGCGTCGAGGAGTTGGACGAAAGGCGTAGCTGCGACGCCTCGTTGCAGATCGGTGATCGCGACGCCCTCGTCGCGCAAGGCCGGCGTCGGGGCGACGCTGGCACCTTCGGCGACGAGGCGTCGCCGCCACGCCGTCCATAGCTCGTCACAATCTGGCCAAGCAGGGTGATTTCCTTCACGCCGCGCGAAACGAGTTCGCGGCATTCGGCGACGATGTCGGGAATCGTCCGGCTGCGTTCCTCGCCGCGCGTGTGACGGCACGATGCAGAAGGTGCAATGCTGGTTGCAGCCCTGCATGATGCTGACGAACGCTGACACGGAAGTTTTCGCGCTGCCGTTGAGCAGATGCTCGCGAATCGTCGCCTCGCTCCCCTGTTCTTCCGCCACGTCCACGATTTTTTCGCGCCCGCCGGAAATGATTTCATCCAGATAATCCGCCGCGCGATGAAATTTCTGCGTGCCGAGAACCAAATCCACGTCCGGCAGTTGATCAATCAGTTCCCGTCCGCGGCTTTGCGCCATGCAGCCCATGAAGCCGAGCACGACGTCCGGGCGGTTCTTGCGCACATCCGCGGCGAGGTTCTGCATTTTGCCGATGGCTTTTTGCTCCGCAAAATCGCGCACGCTGCACGTGTTGAGCAGAACCACGTCGGCGTCGGCTTCCGACGCCGCCAGCGACCAGCCCTTGGCCACGAGCTGGGCGGCGACGGCCTCGCTGTCGCGCTCGTTCATCTGGCATCCGTAGGTTTTGATGAAAACACTGGGCATTCGAATTTTTGATCTGTGATTTACGATACACGATTTGCGGGCGGGTGTCACCCGTTTGCGCAGTTCGACATTTAAACTCCCGCCCGCATCGCCGCACAACCCACCGCTTGCGGACTGCGCCGCAATTCTGTATGTTCAGTCCGGTGGACGGACTTGACCCGGCCTTGCATCGGTGTCGGGCCGCTTATGGAACATGAATCACTGAAAATTTTACTGATCGGGAAGGACGAGCGTTTTGCGCGCGAGCGTGGCTGATCTGCTGCGCGAAAGGCGGCGCGGCCAGCGAGCCCGCCATCGCGCCGACCGTCAACGCCGCCCTGCGCACCGCTGGCCAAAACGGCTTTGACGCCGGTATCGCTCGAACGTTCCCGCCGCAGAACAATGACGCCCTGTCGCAAATCACCCTGCTGGCGGTCCAGGCGCCGCGCGTGCCGATCGTCGTTCTCGGCCCGGCGGATGACGGACGGTTTCGCCGCCGAAGCGGTGCGGGCCGGCGCGCAGGATTATTCTGCCGAAGGCCGGGCTTGAATCGCGCCGCGTTGTGCACGCGCCATCCGCTGCGCGATGGAACGCCAGCACGAGCGCGTCGCGCTGATCGAGGAAAAGGACAATTACTACGGCATCTTCGATCATCTCGTGGAAGGCGTTTTCCGCACGACGGCCGACGGGCATTATTCTGCTGGCCAACGTGGCGCTGGCGCGCATTTACGGCTACGACTCGCCGGCGGAAATGATGGCGAGCATCAAGGACATCGCGCGGCAACTCTATGTCGAACCGGGCCGGCGCGACGAGTTTGTGCGCCTGATGCAGGAGCACGACACGTTGAGCGGGTTCGAGTCGAAGATTTACCGCAAGGACGGGGCCGTCATCTGGATTTCGGAGAACTGCCGCGCCGTGCGCGACGCGCAGGGCAAATTGCTTTATTACGAAGGCACGGTCGAGGACATCACGCAGCGGCGGCAGGCGGAGGAGGCGTTGCGCGGCTCGGAATCGCTTTACCATTCGCTCGTGGAAACGATGCCGCAGAACGTTTTTCGCAAGGACTTCGAGGGCCGGTTCACGTTTGCCAACCAGCAATACTGCAAGCATTACCACTGCAAGCTGGAGGACATTCTGGGCAAGACGGATTTCGATTTTTTCCCGAAGGACCTGGCCGAGAAATACCAACGGGACGACCGGCGCGTGATGCAAACCGGCCAGACCTATGAATTCACCGAGGAACATCATCCGTTGGGCCAGGAAAAACGAATCACCCACGTCGTCAAAACCCCGCTGTATGGCGCGAACGGCAAGATCATCGGTTTGCAGGGAATGTTCTGGGACGTCACAGAACAAGCTCCGCGCGGAGGAACAAATCCGCCGCACAACGCCGAACTGGGCCGCAGCCGCGAGGAATTGCGGGCCAAAAACACCTCATGGAGGAAAATCTGCGGATGGCGCGCGAAATCCAGTTCGCCATGCTGCCGCAGCAATACCCGGTCTTCCCGCAGGATGTTCCCGCCGGAGCAGAGCGCCTTTCAATTCGTCCACCGGTATCAGCCCGCCGAAACCGTCAGCGGCGATTTCTTCAGCGTCTCGGCGCTGTCGGACAACGAAGCCGCGCGTGTTCATCTGCGACGTGACCGGCCACGGAATCCGCGCCGCGCTCGTCACCGCCATGATCCGCGCGCTGGCCGAGGAACTCAAGCCGCTCGCGCGCGAACCCGGAATGTTCCTGCGCAAGTTGAATTCCGATTTGTGCAGCATCCTCAAGGCCACCGGCTCGCCGATGCTCACCACGGCGTTTTATCTCGTCGCCGACTGGACGACCGGCGTCATGCGGTTTGCCAACGCGGGCCATCCGAAGCCGCTGCTCGTGCGCCGCGCCGCCGACCGCGTGGAGCCGCTCGCCGCCGCCGGCCGCAGCCAGCCCGCGCTCGGACTGTTCGACGACCCGGCGTATCAAACCACGGAAACCAAAATCGCGCCCGGCGACCTCGTGATGCTGTTCACCGACGGCCTCTTCGAGGTGCAGGGCTTGAACGAGGAATTGTATTCGCAGGAGCGGATGATGCTGGACGTGCGGAACCTGCTTTCAAAATCCAACGCGGAAATGTTCGACGAACTGCATCGAAGCCATCCGCGCGTTTGCCGTGAGCCACGAATTTGACGACGATGTTTGTCTGGTGGGAATGGAATTTGCTCTTAAGCCGGCGGCGAAAAGTTAGGCCGGATTGTGCGGCAATTGCCGCCGGCGGCGCGGCGGATGCGCAATTTACTGCACCCGCTGCGCAAAATTTCGCATGAAAAATAATATGATTCATGCTGGTCGAAACCGTGCCGTCTGCGCGAACGTCTTTAGAGTTGCTGCGACCATGACAAGCCGTTTCAAACAACCGATCTGGATGGTCCCGCTGGTCATCGCGGGATTGGTGGCGCTGTTTGGCTGGTGGGGAAACCACGAGCTGCGCCAGACCATCGAGCAGCAGCTCAAGGCCCAGTTGACTTCGACGCTCAACGCGAACGTCACCGCGCTGGAAATCTGGACCACCAACCAGACCCGGCTCGCCACCGCGCTGGCCGGCGAAACGGAAGTGCGCGACCGCGCCATCCGGATTCTGGAACGTTCCGAGATCGAGACCCGGCGCCGCCGAAAGCCGCACCAACTGCCGCGGACAGCGAACAATTGTCTCGCTATCTCCGCCCGCGCCTCAACCAGTTGGGCTACGAAACCGCGCAACTGGTGAACACCAATTTCATCATCGTCGCCAGTGTCGCCGGTTCCATGCGCGGCCCAGCCGGCCCGCCGTCACAAGTCTCCGAGTCGCACACCAACAAGTTCGCGGAGTTGTTTGCCTCCGGCGAACCCGGTCATCATCACGCCGTTCAAACCGGAACTGCTCGTTCAATGGCGCGCGCCCGGATTCTTCGGCGACCGGGGTCCGCGGCGGCGGTTCCGCGACCAATTCCCCGGGACGGCGCGGCTCTGGGAATTTTCGCGAAGCCGGGCGGGCCGGGCGGCTTGGCAGGGTGACCCAAACCGGCCGCGGCGGGCTGGGTGACGTTCGGCCGATTCTCCACACCGGGCGCGACTGGCGAATCCGGCCCCAGGACCTTCGGCACGTTCCCGGCCAATTCTTGCCACTGCGCGGACGCCGCGGCAACACTTCCTTGATGCAGGTGGCCGCGCCGCTAATGGAAAACGGCGTCGTTCGCGGCGCACTGGCGCTGGTCATCAATCCGACCAACGAATTCTCCCGGATTTTGTCCGTGGCGCGCACGGGCGATTCCGGCGAAACCTATGCGTTTGACCAGACCGGCCTGCTGATTTCCGAAAGCCGTTTTGACAACCAGCTCAAAACTCTCGGCCTGCTCGACGCGACCAACGCCAGTTCCGCGCTGAATCTGCGCCTGCGCGATCCCGGCGGCGATTTGACGAAGGGTTACAAACCGGCCTCCACGAACTCGGCGGCGGAATCGCTCACCCGTTTTGTGGTGGAGGCGCATTGACGGCAATGACGGCGTGGATGTGACGGCTTCGCGCGATTATCGCGGCGTGCCGGTCATCGGCGCCTGGCGCTGGCTGCCACAACTCGGCATCGGCGTGGTGACGCAGGTGGACGAATCGGAAGCCTACCAGTCATTGCGCGTGCTCCAGTTCATCTTCATCGCGCTCTTTCTGCTGCTGGTTTTTTGCGCGGTCGTCCTGTTTGTTTCTTCCTACGCCAACCTCGCCTGGCGCCGGCGGCTGGCCGAGGCGGAATTGAAATTGAGACAGCTCGGCCAATACACCCTCGGCGAGAAAATCGGCGAAGGCGGCATGGGCGTGGTCTATCGCGCGCGCCACGCGCTCATGCGGCGCGACACCGCCGTGAAACTGCTCCTGCCCGACCGCGCGGACGCCGCGGCCATCCAGCGTTTCGAAAGCGAAGTCTGCCTCACCTGCCAATTGACCCACCCGAACACGATTCAAGTCTATGACTATGGCCGCACTCCGGACGGGATTTTTTATTACGCGATGGAACTGCTGGCCGGATTGAACCTGCACGACTTGGTCTCGCGTTTTGGCCCGCAACCGGAAGGCCGCGTCATCCCCATTCTCACGCAGGTTTGCGAATCGCTCGCCGAGGCGCACGCGCGCGGGCTGGTGCATCGCGACATCAAGCCGTCCAACATTTTCCTCTGCGACCGCGGCGGAGTGCTTGACTGGGTGAAGGTGCTGGATTTCGGGCTGGTGCGGGAATACCGCAAACCTTCCGAGGGCGCGGGTGAAGAACAGGAATTCGCCGGCACGCCATCCTTCATGCCGCCCGAAGCCATCAAGAATTCAGCCGCCACAGATCCGCGCAGCGACCTCTACGCCGTCGGCGCCATCGGTTATTATCTTTTGACCGGCCAGCACGTTTTTGAAGACGAGGACGTTTCGGAATTGCAGAAGAAACAACTCGCCGACTCCCCGGCGCCGCCAAGCTGGCGCACAAAAAATCGAATCAGCGCCGAACTCGAACGGGTCATACTGCGTTGCCTTGAACGCGACCCGGAAAAGCGCCCGCAATCGGCGCTCGAACTTCGCGACCTCTTTCTCGCCAGTCCGCAGGCTTCGGATTACACGTCGGAAGCCCGCGCCGCTTGGTGGGCGGAATTCCACCGGCAAGAACAGACTGCCCCAGTCACAGGGACCGCGACGGCCAGCACGCGGCCCACGGTGACTGTGGATTTCGCCGGACGAATGGGATAAATCCGTCGGCCAACCGCGACGACGCCTGTTTGAGACGACTTCGTCAACCTGCCCCTTGAACATTCGCCTTGCTACAACTTGGCCGGGCTGCATAAATTGTTGGCGTTCTGCCGCGAATAAGAACGTCTCCGCAGCGGACCATCAGAAAGACAATCCATGAAAAAAATCCTAGTGTGCGTGTTGGCCGGCTGGTCCTTATCGGGTCTGATTGGTGTGAGGGCGCAGGGCAGCGCGCCGTCACCGGAACAGCAAGCCGTCGCGTTGAAACAAAAATGGACCAAGGCACTCAACGAAGCCGTCCAGGACTTTCAAAACAACAATGACCGGGAATCCGCAGACTTCGTGTCCGGCATCCTTGCCTCGCTTGACCGGCCGGGTGGAATGGCGCCCGGGGCGCTCGTCGCCAACGGCCAACACATGAAGGACCGGGTGCGCCAGCTCGTCCGGCGCGGAGCTCTGGAAAGCGCGGCCATCCTGAATTGGGAGCAGTGGCAGGTGCTTCATGATTTCATTCCTCAACCAAAAGGCCCAGCCAGTCCCAATCACAAGACCGGTGGCACACCCGGTCCGGGCGGGCTGGTGTTGTATATGTCGTTTGACAAACCTGACGCCGACGGGGTGGTTCACGACGAAAGCGGAGCCGGCAACGACGGCCACGTCTTCGGCGCGCAGTGGGTTTCGGACGGAAAGTTTGGTGGCGCTTATCAATTCAGAATCACCAACCTCACCGACCGGATAGTCATTCCCAACAGCGACACGTTGAATCCGGATTCCATCACCGTGTCGGCCTGGGTGAAGGCAGCGGATCACGACGGGTTTTTTAACCGGATCGTGGACAAGCATTGCGACAATGGTTACTGCCTCGATCTCGGCGGCGATTTCAACGGCAAGGCGCCTCGGGGAAAACTCCAGTTGGAACTCGGCATTGGATACATGGGGTCGGATCGCCCTTTGAATGACGGCCAATGGCACTTCGTCGCTGGAGCTTACGACGGCAAGACCATGCGTTGTTATGTTGACGCCATGGAAAAAAGCCATCCCTTGAAAAATTCCAGCCCCCTGCGGAAAAACACCTGGGACGTGTGCATTGGCAACAGCGTGATTGATTACGGCAGTGGCGAGTTTCTCGCCTTCGAAGGGTTGATTGACGAGGTGCGGATTTACAACCGGGCCTTGTCCGCCGACGAAATTAAGGCGCTCGCCACCGCCACCCACGCCGGGGCCGACATCCTGCCGCCACCCGCCGATGCCGCGGGCAAACCCGACGCTGCGACGCGGTTGAAGCAACTTCAATCACTTTTCGACCAGGGATTGATCAACAAGGATGAATACGACAAAACGAAACAGGAAATTCTCGGCTCGTTGTAACGCTCACGTTCAATCAATGTAAATAAACTTATGCACGACATAAAATTCAGTTGCCCTCAATGCGGACAACATCTCACGGTGGACGCAACCGGCGCTGGCCGGAAGTTTGCCTGCCCAAAATGCAGCCAGAACGTCATCGCCCCCAATCCGGCGCAACCGGCAAAAAAGAAGACGCTTCAGCATTCGAAATGGTGGATGGTGGCGGGAGGCTTTGTGGTCGTCGCGCTTATCGTCGCTGGTCTGCTGATTTGGCGAAACCATCAGCAGCCGGCATCTTCTACCGCGTCCGAGAAAACCAAGGGGGAAAAATCATCATCAGTTGCCGCGGCTTTACCCGGCAATTTGGCGGACGGGTTGCTCCTTTACTTCGACTTCGATAAAGCGCCGGTTGGGGGAAAAGTCCCCGATTTGAGCGGACAAGCGAATGACGGCAAGGCGGTCAACGTCAAATGGGTCGCAGACGGTCATCGCAGAGGCAGCATTGTCTTCGGCGATCACAACAGTTACATCACGGTGCCCAACAACCAAGGACTTAATCCACCCCAATTTACCCTGGCGGCATGGATCAAGACTTCGTTCAAAGATAAAGCCTGGCGGCGAGTTTTCGACAAAAGCTGGGATTACGGCTACGACATCACGATGGGTGGAGATGACGGTGGCAAGTCCTACCAAGGCCAGGTGATGATGGAAGTCGCCGGTGCTGCCGCCGGTTTCCGTGGACAGGTCACCGATGGACGATGGCATCAAGTCGTGGGGACTTTCAACGCAAAGGAATTGGTGTTTTACCTTGATGGAAGAAGAACCGGCATCGCGCGAGCGAAGCAACAGCCCGCGCCCACGATGTTCGATCTCACGATCGGCGCAAATCGTTCCGATCCTCCGGCAGAAATTGGCCCTTCCTTTGTCGGCATGATGGATGACGTCATGATGTTCAACCGGGCGCTTTCGGCTGAAGACGTTGAAAAGCTGTTCACCGTGCAAGGCGGCGTGCTTGAGCCTCAACCTGCCTCAAATCCGCCGGTCGCCGCTCCCGCCAAGCCCGATGCCGCCGAAAGATTGAAACAAGTCAAATCGCTTTACGATCAGGGCCTGATCAAAAAGGACGATTACGACAAGAAGGTGAAGGAAATCATGAATTCACTTTGAGCAAGCATTTCGAGAAGACATTTAAAACATTTGCCAACCACCACGCCAGTTCATCATTGAACCAACATGAAAACAAAAAAACTGATTGCCGGCAGCCTGATGCTGCCGGCCCTGCTTCTAAACGGAAACTTTCACCTCACCACCGCCCAAGCCCAGGATCAGTTGCCGCCGGAAATCCGCAAGAGTCTCATTCTATATTTCGACCTTGACAGCGCGCCGGTGGGTGGCAAAGTCGCCGACAAGAGCGGGCATGGGAATGATGGGCAAATTGTAAATGTGACGTTCGTCAAGGACGGACACCAAGGCGGTGCCGCCAAATTTGCCTTGAACGATAGCTACATTACCGTGCCGAACAATGAAAGTCTCAACCCGCGTCGCCTGACCGTGGCGGCTTGGGTCAAGACAAGCTATTCAGACAAGATCTGGCGGCGCATTTTTGACAAATGTTTTTCAAAAGGTTTCGCGTTGAGTGAGGCGGGCGACCAACAACAATGGCACCGTAAAGGGCTGTTGGATTGGGAAACCGGCGTTGGGGCCTTTGCGGGCAGCCAGCGACGCATAGACGATGGCCAATGGCATCAGGTCGTTGGCACTTACGATGGTGTGGAGGCAATGGCCTATATTGATGGCTGGCCGGTGGGCAAGCCGGGACGCAAGGTGGGAGAAATCGCGCGCACCGATTACGACTTGACCATTGGCGCAAACCGATCCAATCCTGACGGGGCTTCTGGCGAGATCGGCGATTCCTTCAATGGCCTGATGGATGACGTGATGATGTTTAACCGCGCCTTGTCTGAAGATGAGATCCAGACTCTATTCAAGGCTCAAGGTGGAGTGCTTGCAGCGCAACCCGCGCAAGCTGCGCCCGCCGCCACCCCACAGAACAAACCAAGCGCCGCCGACCGTTTGAAACAGATGAAATCGCTTTACGATCAGGGCCTGATCAAAAAGGACGATTACGACAAAAAGGTGAAGGAAATCATGGACTCACTGTGAACAACGCCCCAAAGTATCCCAAAATAATGAAAACCCGTTTTTACTTCATATCCTGTTGCATTGCCGCAAGCGTGATCGCCTTTTCCTTTTGCGGTTGCGGCAAAAAGAACCCCGCGGCAGATGCCAACCGAAAATCCTCAAAAAACGCCGGTCCAGCATGGGTCAAGCAAGCCATACCCAAACCTGATGCGGAGGGTTGGATCACCTTGTTCGATGGCCAGTATTTGTATGGCTGCGACCCCGCCCAGGCTGTTTTTGAGTCGGGAAAAATCTTTGTTCAAGGCGAAGAGTTGTGGGTGGACTCCACGGCAATCCCCTTCCAAATGAAGGCTCGCGAGGCGGTTGTTCGCGTGCGCGTGAAAAAAGTCAGCGGGCAAAACGCCAATATCACGGGTGGGACGCGACGTTGCCTGGTTCAATGGGGGAACGTCTTTTGGCATCGGACGGGTTGTCGAAGGACACTACCAGGATGTTCAGACCGGAAGATCGCCCATCAGCTACACTGGCTTTGTCAACATGCAGTTTTTGGTTGCGGGCGGAAATCTGGTGCTGATGGCCGGAGGAAAAACAGTTGTCAAAGCCCAGGATGCTGAAAATGAGGAGAACCGGATCGAGATGGCTGCGTTCAAGGGCATCAGCGTTTTCGAACGAATTGAAATCAGACTTGCCGATGTGCAATCCCTGCTGCCAAAACCGGAGAACAACGTCTCAACTCCACAAAAAACTGATGCCAACAACCGGCTCAAGCAGGTAAAAGCTCTCTACGACCAGGGTCTCATCAACAAGGACGACTACGACAAAAAGGTCAAAGAAATCGTGGATTCGCTGTAAAACCGCCGCGGCTCAATTCTCGACAAACTTCATCACGCGCGATTTTTCAGAACGTTTGCGCTGGGTTTCGTCGAGGATTTTTTTCCGCAGCCGCAGGTTCTTCGGCGTCGCCTCCACGTATTCATCCACGTCAATGTATTCCAGCGCGCGTTCCAGCGAGAGCTTCAGCGGCGGCGATAGCTGGATGCCCTTGCCATCGCCCTGCGAACGCATGTTGGTCAGGCGTTTCGCCTTGCACGGGTTGACCGGGATGTCGTTCTCTCGCGCGTTTTCGCCGACAATCATGCCCTTGTAAATTTTGTCGCCCGGCTCGACCATCAGCCGACCGCGCTCCTGCACCATGTTCAACGCGTAGGCCATCGCCTCGCCGTCTTCCATGCTCACCAGCGAGCCGTTCTTGCGCGCGGCGATTTCCCCGCGGTCGGGGCCGTATTCGTGAAACAAATGGCTCATCACGCCCATGCCCTTGGTCATGTTGACAAGGTCGGTCTCAAAACCAATCAACCCGCGCATCGGCACGAGCGCCTCGATGGTCACCTGATCGCCATGATGGCTCATGTTGACGATTTCGGCCTTGCGGAACGCGAGATTTTCCATCACGCTGCCCATGTTTTCCTGCGCGATTTCCAGGAACAATTTTTCAATCGGCTCCAGCATTCGCCGTTCGGCCCCTTTTTCCATAGCACCTCCGGCCGGCTGACCAAAACCTCGTAACCCTCGCGCCGCATCTGCTCGACAAGAATGGCAATTTGCATTTCGCCGCGCCCGCTCACCGCGAAAATCTTCGGGTCGCTCGTCTGCGCGATGCGCAGCGCGACGTTCGTGCGGATTTCCTTCATCAGCCGGTCCCAGATGTGGCGCGCGGTGACAAGCTTGCCGTCCTGGCCCGCGAGCGGGCTGTCGTTGACGGCGAATTCCATCTGAATCGTCGGCGGATCAATCGGGATGTAAGGCAGCGCGCGTGCGCGCCTCGGAATCGCAAATCGTTTCGCCGATGAAAACCTCCTCAAATCCCGTGAGGCCGACGATGTCGCCCGCATGCGCCTCCTGGACCTCGATGCGCTTCATGCCCTCGAAATGAAAAATCGCCGTGATTTTGCCCTTGGATATTTTCCCGTGGCCGTGACGGCAAATCGCCGGGTCGCCGAGCTTCACCTTGCCTTCGTATATTTTCCCGAAGGCGATTCGGCCCAGATAATCGCTGTAATCCAGATTCGCCACGAGCATTTGGAAGCCGTCACCCGCCTTCGCGCGCGGCGGCGGAATGAATTTTATGATCGCGTCAAAGAGCGGTTCCATCGTGCCCGTGACATGATTCAAATCTGTCTTCGCGTAACCGCCCTTGGCCGAGCAATAAATGAACGGGAAATCCAGTTGTTCATCCGTGGCGTTGAGCGAAACGAACAATTCAAAAACCAGGTCGAGAACCTTTTTCGGGATTCGCGTTCTCGCGGTCAATCTTGTTGATGACGACAATCGGCTTGGCGCCGGCTTCCAGCGCCTTGCGCAGCACGAAGCGCGTCTGCGCCTGCGGACCGTCGGCGGCGTCCACCACCAGCAGCACGCCGTCAATCATGTTCATGATGCGCTCCACCTCGCCGCCAAAATCCGCGTGGCCGGGGGTGTCCACGATGTTGATGTGGTAATCCTTGTATTTGAACGCGGCGTTTTTGGCGCGGATGGTGATGCCCTTTTCCTTTTCCAAATCCATGGAATCCATCAGGCGCTCCTCCGAGGACTCGTGCTGGTTGGCGCGGAACGTGCCCGACTGCTTGAGCAGGCAATCCACGAGCGTCGTCTTGCCGTGGTCCACGTGCGCGATGATGGCGATGTTTCGAATGTGCTGCATATTGTAAATGACCGGCCTTGCTCACGCCGCCAATATACCAACGCGCCAGACGGACGCGAATGGGAAAGCGGCGGAATTGCCAGGATGATATAATGGAGATTTGCCGCCAAAGGTCAAACACTCTCGTGAAAAAAATCAGACTGGCGGTTTATTGGGCGATTTTGCACTTGACATATTGCTAATTGTAAGCATAAATTACTTTAATTATGGCCCGCGCAGAGGATGCAGGCAGCGCCAGGGATGAGGCTTTAACCACAAAACCAATATAATACCAAGCGGACGGATTTTATGAATAAACGCGCTCTAAAACTGTTCTTAGCGCCGGCCTTGCTGGCTCTCTCAACCTTCAGTTCTCAATTCTCAAGCTGCCTCGCCCAGGGCACGGCGTTCACCTATCAGGGCCGGCTCAACAATAACAACAGCCCGGCCGCCGGCAGCTACAACCTGACTTTCACTCTGTTCAATAACAGTTCCGGCGGCGTTGCCATCGCCGCACCGGTTACGAACAACGCCGTCAACGTGACCAATGGCCTGTTCACAGTGCCGATTGATTTTGGTTCCGGCGTGTTCACCGGCACGACCAACTGGCTTCAAATCGGCGTGGCGACCAACGGCGTCAACAGTTTTACCACCCTGACGCCGCGCCAGCAACTCACGCCGGCGCCCTATGCGATTTACGCGGAGAACGTCAGCGCCGCCGGCATCAGCGGCACGATTCAACCCGCCAACCTCGGCGGCAGCTTATGGCAACACTCTCACATTGAGCAACGCGGGCAACAGTTTCAGCGGCAGCGGCGTTGGATTGACGGGCGTCAATGCGGTGACCTTGAATGGCCTGAACTCATCGAATTTCTGGCAGACCGCCGGCAATGCCGGGACCAGTCCGGCGAACGGGAATTTTCTGGGCACGACTGACAACCACGCGCTGGAATTGCGGGTGAACGGCGGACGGGCGTTGCGGCTGGAGCCGGGCGCAAACAATGGCGCGCCAAACATCGTTGGCGGCTCACCGGTGAATTTTGCTTTCAGCGGCGTTGTGGGCGCGACGATCGCCGGCGGCGGCGCGACCAACTATTTTGGCCCCAGCTACACGAATCGTGTCCTCGCTGATTTCGGCACGATTGGCGGCGGCCTGAACAACTCCGCCGTCAAAAACTATTCGATGGTGGCCGGAGGCATCGGCAACTCCGCCGGCGGCGGCAGCGCCGCGGTGGTCGGCGGAGCTTACAACTACGCCGGCGGTGATTATTCGGCGGTCGTCGGAGGCTTTGCCAACAGCGCCAATGGCATTGGTGCGTTCATTGGCGGCGGCGGTTATGATGGAAACTATTATCAACTCAACCAGACCGCCGGCAATGCCTCCGTCATCGCTGGAGGATCTGGACAATAACATTAATTCTGGCGCCGATTATTCGGCGATTGTTTCCGGCCAGGACAATATTGTGGACGTCAGCAGTTTTGATTCAACCGTCGTGGGCGGCAGTGGAAATTGGATCGGCAGCAGCACGGATCATTCCTTCATCGGCGGCGGTTCGGACAATTCGATGCTTATTTCCGGCGGGGGCGAGGGCAATATCATCGGTGGCGGCGAAAACAATTCCATCAGCACATCGGATGGATCTTCCGTTGCGAATTCAATCATAGCGGGCGGGGTGGGAAACAATATTCAGGGCAGTGTCAACACGATTAGCGGCGGCATGTTAAATTACGCCACCAATGGTTTCAGCACGATTGGCGGCGGGATGGCCAATGTAGCTTCCGGCCAGTCCGCGACGGTGGCGGGCGGTGGCCAATTGGTGTTAATTTTCCCGTCTGGCAAGGCAAAGCCGGCGGCGGGAGTGGGTGGCAGGGGTGGCAACACTGCCTCCGGCGATTACAGCTTTGTTGGCGGCGGACGCCGCAACACCGCCAGCGCCATCGCGACGGTTGTGGCCGGCGGCGATGGCAATACCGCTTCGCTGGACGACGCCACCGTCGGCGGCGGTTGGGGAAATGTGGCTTTGGAAATTGACACGACGATTGCGGGAGGAGACAACAATACCGCCAGCGGTTCTGCCTCGGTGATTTCAGGCGGCGAATACAATATTACTTACGGTTCCGGCGATCACTCCACTATTGGCGGCGGCCAAAACAACTCCGCTCTAAACGGTTCCAGCACTGTGGGCGGTGGCAACAACAATGTCGCCAACGGCAACAGCAGCACAGTGGCCGGCGGCACGCAAAATGTGGCTTATGGTGACAATGGCACAACGGGAGGTGGTTATGGCAACGTTGATTATGGCGAAGGAGACACCCTCGCCGGAGGCGAAAATAACTCCTCCGGTGGTGGCAATTATTCAACGATCAGCGGCGGGGTCAATAACAGCTCTGCGGGAAGCTACGCCGTGATTGGCGGCGGCCAGAACAACATTGTCAGCGCGTTATATTCGACAATTGGCGGGGGCGTCAACAACGTTGCCACCAACGACACGTCGTTGATCTGCGGCGGCACCAACAACGTCAGCGGCGGTTACGCCTCCACCGTGGCGGGCGGCTCGGACAATCAGGCGCTAGGAAATGATTCCTTCGCCGCCGGCAATTTCGCCCAGGCAGTCAACAACAATTCATTCGTCTGGAGCGACGGCAGCACCAACACGGTGTCGAGCACAAACAACCAATTCGTTGCGCGCGCCGCCAACGGATTTGTTTTCTTCAGCGGCGCCGCCGGCACTGGCGTTTCGCTCGCGCCCGGCAGCGGCTCGTGGTCCACGATGAGCGACCGCAATGCCAAGGCCGGTTTCGCACCGGTCAATTCGCTGTCGGTGCTGGCGCGGGTGTCGTCCTTGCCGATGACGACGTGGAGTTACAAAACCGAGCCGGGCGTGCGGCACGTCGGCCCGATGGCGCAGGATTTTCACGCCGCATTTTCCGTGGGCGAGGACGACCGGCATATCTCCGAGGTGGACGAAGGCGGCGTGGCGCTGGCGGCCATCCAAGGCCTGAACCAGAAATTGGATGATAAGGATTCCGAAATCCAAACCCTGAAACAACAGAACGAATCTCTCGAAAAACGATTGGATGATCTGGAACAAGCTGTAAAATCAATCGCAGAAGAGAAATGAGGCAATCATGAAAACACGAGAATTGAAAATTGAGGATGGCGGATCGCGTGTTGCGGAATTGGAGTGCGGTGGCACGTCACCGCTTTCCTCGACACGACATGTCGCGTCGAACCAAAGCGCGGACACGTCGGCGCACTCCAAAACTTGGCGGCGGTGGCTGGTCTGCCTCTGTTTTCTGCTTTCTGCTTACAGCTTTCGGGCGTCAGGGCAGAGCTACTCGATTGACTGGTTCAAAATCTCCGGCGGCGGCGGCACCAGCACCAACGGCCAATACGCCGTCACCGGCACCATCGGCCAGCCGGACGCGACCTTGCAGCCGATGACCGGCGGCAATTATTCTCTCACCGGCGGCTTCTGGGCGCTGATTTCCGTGGTGCAGTCAGCCGGCGCGCCGACCCTCTACATCAGCCATTCGGGCAGCACGGTGACGGTGTATTGGCAAAATGTATCGGGCTGGACCTTGCATCAGAACGGCGATTTATCCAACCCCGATGGCTGGTCGGCCAGCGGCGGAGTGGGACCGCCGTCCAACGGCACCAATACCGTTACCATCACGCCGCCGGCGGGAAATCTCTTCTTCCAATTGCAGCATCCATAGGGACCAGCGGCCAAAAGCCCTGACGGTCAGGCAGGAATGCGGCAACGAACCGCGTCCTGCGATTTTGTTCTTGCAAACAAGCCTAATCCGAAGGATAAGTAATTGTTTGTTAAAAATTGTGACTCTCCCCCGGAAACGATTCGTGTCTTGGAGGAGACCTCAACCTTTTATCACCAAAGTCCCAGGAGTTCTTTATGAAAAAAACCGTTCAAATGTTTGTTGTCCTCGCCGCCTTTGCCTCGGTCATCACCTCAACGCCCGTCAACGCCCAAGGCACGATGTTCACCTACCAGGGCCGGCTCGGTGACGGTGCCAATCCCGCCAGTGGCAGCTACGACCTGACCTTCACGCTCTACGACACCAACCAGCCGGTGAATAATCTTATCGCCGGGCCGCTCACCAATTCGGCGACCATTGTGACCAACGGTCTGTTCACGGTGACGCTCGACTTTGGCAATCCGTTCGACGGCACGCCGCGCTGGCTGGAGATCGGCGTGCGCACCAACGGCATCGGGGCGGCTTTCACCACGCTGATGCCGCGCCAGCAAATCACCCCGACGCCCTATGCCATCACCGCCGGCAATGTGTTCGGCCTGCGCGTTGCCCCCAGCACCACCGACGCCCCGAATCTGATCGGCGGCGCCAGTGTGAATGTCGTGGATGCGGGGGTGAAGGGCGCGGTGATCGCCGGCGGTGGCACGACGAATTATTTCAACACCAGTTCCTCCAATCGTGTCTCAGCGGACTTCAGCAGCATCGGCGGCGGGAGCGGCAATGCTGTTCAAGCGGGGGCGGACCATGCGGCCATTGGGGGCGGACTGGCCAATATCATCGGCAGTGGCGCCCATTATTCCGTGGTGGCCGGCGGTTGGGCGAATTCGATTTTGAATCCGTATAGTTTCATTGGCGGCGGCAATATCAACGTGGTCAATGGGAATTACTCCGCGATCGGAGGTGGTTATCAAAACCACGCCAGCAGTGATTACGTATCCATCGGCGGCGGCGAGGGCAACACCGGCAGCAGTCTGGCGGCAACCGTGAGCGGCGGCGACGCAAACACCGCCAGCGGCGGTTACTCGACGGTGAGCGGCGGTGTGCAAAACTTTGCCAGCGGTGCGAACGGGACCGTAAGCGGTGGTCAGGCCAACATGAGCAGCGGCTTTGATTCCACCGTGGGCGGCGGACAATACAACATCGCGAGTGGCGATTATTCCACCGTCGCCGGCGGTTGGAACAATCGAGCGAACAATGCCTTCGCCACCGTGCCCGGCGGCGAATATAATCTGGCGAGTGGTCAAAAAAGCTTTGCCGCCGGCCTGCAGGCCCAGGCCACCAACGACGGCGCGTTCGTCTGGGCCGATTCGCAGGGCACGCCGTTCACTTCCACGAACAACGATTCCTTCAACGTGCGCGCGCAAGGCGGCGTGCGTTTTGTCACCGGCGGCGCGGGATTGACGGTGGATGGGCAAGCCGTTCTGACAAACAACCAAAGTGGTCCCGTAACCTTCAACGGCACGCTGACTCTGCCGGCGACGACCGCCACAATCTACTCCGGTGCCGACCTGCTTTTACATTCTGATGAAAATGCTGGAAATTTTTTTGTCGGTCCGGGCGCGGGTAATTTGACCATGAGTGCCCACCAAGACACGGCGTTGGGTTACGCAGCGCTTTACCTCAACATCAGTGGCAATTACAACACTGCGTTGGGCTACGCAGCCCTTGCTTCCAACACGAACGGCAGCGACAACACAGCCAGCGGCAGTGGCGCGCTCCAGCTGAACGTAAAGGGTAACAACAACACCGCCCAGGGCTATGCCGCGCTGGAATCCAACACAAACGGCAATAACAACACGGCCCAGGGTTACGGCGCGCTGTTCAGCAACAACGGCACCAACAACACCGCGCTGGGTTATTTGGCCGGCCGCAATCTTACGAGCGGCAGCAACAACATCGACATCGGCAATCTGGGAGTTGCTGGCGAAAACAACACGATTCGCATCGGCACTCCGGGAATCCAGACCACCACGTTCATCGCCGGCATGATCAACGGGGATGGTGGCGGACTGACGAATCTCAATGCATCGCAATTCTCAAACGGCACAGGCTTGACGATCCAGCAAAACTCCAGCGGCGCGCCAAATATTATTGCCGGTTCGTCGGCCAATTCAGTCGCCAGCGGGGTTTATGGCGCAACCATTAGCGGCGGAGGCGCCACGAATTATTTTGGCCTTGGTTATACCAACAGTGTGAGCGCTGATTTTGGAACCGTGAGCGGTGGTGCGGACAACACTGCCAGCAGCGGGTTTGCGACGGTGGGGGGCGGCTACTTTAACACGGCCAGCAATATATATGCTACCGTCGCTGGTGGTGTTTATAATACTGCCGGCGGCGAATATGCGACGGTGGCCGGAGGCTATCTTAACACCGCCATTTCCGATTATGCCACAGCAAGTGGTGGTCAAGGAAATCAGGCCACTGCTTTGGGCGCTACTGTCGCCGGCGGAGTATCAGGCATTGCGGGTGGCCAATACTCCACGGTTCCGGGCGGAACCTATAATTCCGCGCTTGGCAATTACAGCTTCGCTGCCGGCAATCAGGCCAAAGCTTTGCATCAAGGCGCATTCGTCTGGGCGGATTCGCAGGGAGCGAATTTTTCTTCGACCACCAATGATGAGTTCAGCATCCGCGCCCAGAACGGCGTGCGGATTCAGGCGGACAAGGGCATTCACTTGAACGCTGCGGATGAACCGATCATTGTCCGCGATTGGAACCCGTTTGCGACAAATGCACCCGCCGCCAAGGCCGGCATCGGTCGCTGGGGGTTGTTCATGGAGCCGACCTATTTAACCATTGGCATTCCCGACACCAACGGCATCGGCGACACTGTGCCGCGCTATTTTCAAGTGGCCAAATACAGCACCAACGGAAATTACTCCACGTTGGTGTTGGTGGATGAAACCGGCAATCTGTTTGCGACCAATAATGTCTATGCCAAAGGCGTGCAATTGACGAGCGACCGGAACGCGAAGGAACATTTCACGCCGCTGGATGCGAAAGCTGTTCTGGCAAAAGTCACCGCCATGCCGGTGACGGAATGGAATTACAAAGACGACGACACGGATAAAAAACACATCGGCCCGATGGCGCAGGATTTTCACGCGGCGTTCGGCTTGGACGGCGCGGATGACAGGCACATCTCCGTAGTGGACGAGGGCGGCGTGGCGCTGGCGGCCATCCAGGGGTTGAACCAGAAGGTGGAGGACAGAAGTCAGAATTCAGAAGTCAGAATACTGAAGTTGGAAACAGAGACAAAACAAAAGGACGCCGAGATTCAGGATTTGAAGCAGCGGCTCGAAGGGCTTGAAAAAATTGTTCTCAATCAAAGATCGAATTGAAAGGAGCACCAAAATGAAAACATCCAAATTCCAACACCCAAGCACCAGACATGTTTCAACATCCAACATCCAATCGCAGAAACTCCCGATGCCGCGCCATATGATGCGGCGTAAATGGAGCTTGAAGTTTGGCGCTTCATTGGTGCTTGGCGCCTGGTGCCTGATGCTTCCCTCGGCTTTCGCCCAAGGGACGGCGTTCACCTACCAAGGACGGCTCAACGACGGCGCGAATCTCGCCAACGGCAGCTACGACCTGCGGTTCATTGTCTATGACATGAGCGCGGGCGGCAGCCAGCAGGGGCCGATCCTCACCAACGACACCACCGAGGTCAGCAACGGCCTGTTCACCGTTACGCTGGATTTTGGGAATCAATTTCCCGGCGCGAATCGTTGGCTGGAGATCGGTGTGCGCACCAATGGCACCGCCAGTTTCTTTACCTTGAGCCCGCGCCAGCCGCTCACGCCCGCGCCCTACGCCATCACGGCGGGCACCGTGATTTCCGGCGGGCTGGCCTCCGGCACCTATGGCAGCGCGGTGACGTTCAACAACGCCGCCAACAGCTTCTCCGGCGCGTTCACCGGCAACGGCGTGAACGTGACGAATGTGAACGCGGCCAAACTGGGTGGCCTGCCCGTTGGCAGCTTCTGGCAAACCAGCGGCAACGCCGGCACAGTTCCGGGAGCGAGCATCTTGGGCACCACGGACAATCAGCCGCTCGAATTATGGGTCAACGGTGCTCGCGCCTTGAAGCTCATTCCCACGACCAACACGGTGAATCTGATTGGCGGTTCCGCGCTCAATACATTTGACCCCGGTGTGGTGGGTGCCACGGTTGCTGGCGGTGGGTCGGCAAATTATTTGGGCGCTCCCTCCATCAACTACGTCCGGGCCAATTATGCCAGCATTGGTGGCGGCGCGGGCAACACGGCCAGCAACGTATTTTCCACCGTCGCCGGTGGATTGAAAAACACCGCCAGCGGCCAATACGCGACGGTAGGCGGCGGAGACCTGAATGCCGCCAACGGCTTGCTGGCCACAGCGGCAGGCGGCTTCATAAGCGCGGCCAACGGCGACTACTCAACGGTGGGCGGTGGTTATCACAACACGGCCAGCGGCCCCGGCACATTTGTCGGTGGTGGAGGTTATGACGGCTCCAGTTTTCGCGGCAACACGGCCAGCGGCATCGCGGCGACAGTCGTGGGCGGCATGGCGAACACCGCCAATAACTATGGAGCAGCGGTCGGGGGTGGCTCTGGCAACGTGGCCGGTGCTGCCCAAGCAACGATAGCAGGCGGCAATTCGAACACGAACGACGCTCTTGGCGGGGTGATCGGCGGCGGTGCAGACAACTATGTTGACTCATTGGCTCAATATGGAACGGTGGGCGGCGGCGAAGGCAACACCGCCAGCGGTGATTTTGCGACAGTGGCCGGGGGCGGCGGTAACGATGGTTACGGCAATGTTGCCAGCGCCGAGGAAGCCACCGTAAGCGGCGGCGATTACAATAGAGCAAGCGCCGTAAACGCGACAGTGTGCGGCGGCTTTTACAACACCGCCAACGGCCAGGATGCGACCGTGGCCGGCGGTGTCTACAACACCGCCAGCGGCACGGCTTCGTTCGCCGCCGGCAACAAAGCTAGGGCGAATCAGGCTGGCACCTTTGTCTGGGCGGACAACAATGATTTTAATTTCGATTCTGACGCCGCCAATCAAACCCGCTTTCGCGACACCGGCGGCTTTATCATTGTCACGGGCATAAATGGTTCCGGCATCGCCACCGCCGGCGCCTCGCTCGCTCCGGGTGCCACCGCCTGGAGCGTGGTATCTGACCGCAACGCCAAAAAAAACTTCAAACCGCTGGACACGGTGGCGGTGCTGAACAAGCTGGCCGCCATACCCATCACCCACTGGAATTACAAATGGGAGGACGAAACGAACACGCCGCACATCGGCCCGATGGCGCAGGATTTCAAAGCCGCCTTCTATCCCGGCCGCGATGATAAAAGCATCACCACGCTGGAATTCGACGGCGTGGAACTGGCGGCCATCCAGGGCTTGAACGAAAAAATGGAAGTCAGAAGTCAGAATTCAGAAGTCAGAATTCAGAAGCTGGAAACAGAGACAAAGCAAAAGGACACGGAGATTCAGAATTTGAAGCAACGGCTTGAAGCTCTAGAAAAAATCATTCTCAATCAAAAACCAAATTGAAAGGAACACAAAAATGAAAACTGAACTCAAACTCATCGCCCTATGCCATCTACTATCTGCCATCTGCATTTCCGCCTTCGCCCAGGGCACGGCGTTCACCTATCAAGGCCGTTTGAATGACGGCGCGAACCCGGCCAACGGCAGTTACGACCTGCGCTTTATCGTCTATGACAACAGCGTAGGCGGCAGCCAGCAGGGGCCGATCCTGACCAACTCCGCCACCGCCGTGAGCAACGGCCTGTTTACCGTCACGCTGGACTTTGGCAACCAGTTTCCCGGCGCGGCGCGCTGGCTGGACATCGCCGTGCGCACCAACGGTGGCGGCAGTTTCTTCCCGCTCACGCCGCGCCAGGCGCTGACGCCCGCGCCTTACGCCATCACGGCCGGAAACGTCATCAGCGGCGGCCTGACTGCCGGCAGCTACGGCAACGCGGTGACGTTCAGCAACGCCAACAATAGTTTCTCCGGCGCATTCACGGGCAACGGCGCGAATGTGACGAATGTGAACGCGGCGAAGTTGGGCGGGCTGCCCGTTGGCAATTTCTGGCAAACCAGCGGCAATGCCGGCACGGTTCCGGGAGCGAACATCCTGGGCACCACGGACAATCAGCCGCTCGAATTATGGGTCAACGGCGCTCGCGCCTTGAAGCTCATTCCCACGACCAACACGGTGAATTTGATTGGCGGTTCCCTGCTTAATTCGTTTGATCCGGGTGTGGTGGGTGCCACGATCGCCGGCGGCGGGTCGGCAAATTATTTGGGTTCTCCCTCCATCAACTACGTCCGGGCCAATTATGCCAGCATTGGTGGCGGCGCGGGCAACACGGCCAGCAACGTATTTTCCACCGTCGCCGGCGGGTTGAAAAATACCGCCAGCGGCCAATACGCGACCGTAGGCGGCGGAGACCTGAATGCCGCCAACGGCTTGCTGGCCACAGCGGCAGGCGGCTTCATAAGCGCGGCCAACGGTAACTACTCAACGGTGGGCGGTGGTTATCACAACACGGCCAGCGGCGCTGGAGCCTTTGTCGGTGGTGGAGGCTACGATTCCGCCATATTTTCTGGCAACCAGGCTGCGGGGGAGGCATCTGTAGTCGGCGGTGGAGTTGGGAATTTTAACTACGGATTTGAAGGAACCATTGGTGGTGGCTATTTCAACACAAATTTTTCTTCGGCATATGGAACAATTGGCGGGGGCCATTATAATTCCGTGACAAGTTATGGCGGAACGATCGGCGGCGGCGGGAATAACGTTGCCAGCGGTTCTGATGGTGCGACAGTGGGTGGCGGTAATGACAACAACGCCAGTGGCGATGATGCGACCGTGACTGGCGGAGGTGGCAATACGGCAAAAGGTGGCAATGCAACCGTGTGTGGCGGGTATGGCAATTACGCCGGTGGCGATTATTCCTTTGTTGCCGGATACGAAGCGCATGCACTTCATCAAGGATCGTTTGTCTGGTCGGATTCGAATGGGTATGGATATGACAGCGGCCCCAACCAGTTCATTATTTATGCGCTCGGTGGCGTGGGCATCGACACGGACGCACCGGAAACGCCCTTGCACATCGCCGACACCGCCGGCATCACCCTTGGTATAAGCGCCACCGGCGGCGGTTACACGGCATTGAGAATGGATCTGAGCGCGGATTATAACGGCTATGCCGAACTGCAGGCCATCAGCCAGGCCGGCAGCACCTACGGCAATCTCATCCTCCAGGCCAACGGCGGGCGCGTCGGCATCGCCAAGAACAATCCCGCCACCGCGCTGGATGTCAACGGCACGGTCTCGGCCACTAGTTTCAACACCACCAGCGACCGGAATCTCAAGGAACATTTCGCGCCGGTCAGTCCTCGCGAGGTGCTGGACAAGGTGGCCGGACTGCCCATCAGCCGCTGGAACTTCATCAGCGACCCGGCCGCGCCGCACGTCGGCCCGATGGCGCAGGATTTCCACGCCGCGTTCGGCCTGGGCACGGATGACAAACACATCGCCACCGTGGATGAAGGCGGCGTGGCGCTGGCGGCGATCCAGGGACTGAATCAGAAGCTCAACGAAAAGAATTCAGAAATCCAGAGCCTGAAACAGCAAAACGAAACATTGGAAAAGCGATTGGAAAATCTGGAACAAATGGTTAAATCACTCAGCGACAAGAATTGAGGCGCGTATGAAAACATTCAAATTCCAACATCCAGGCATCAGAGAAAGTTCAACATCCAACATCCAATCGCACAAACTCTCAATACCTCGCCATGTGATGCGGCGTGATTGGAGCTTGAGACTTGGACCTTATCTGAATGTTGTAGCTTGGTGCTTGGTGCTTCTGATAGCTCAAGCTGCCAACGCACAGAATTACAGCATTGACTGGTATAAAATCGCCGGCGGCGGCGGCACCAGCACGAACGGACAGTATTCCGTGAGCGGAACCATCGGCCAGCAGGATGCGGGTGGACCGATGACGGGCGGCAATTATTCGCTCACGGGCGGGTTCTGGGCGCTCATCTCGGTGGTGCAGACCCCGGGCGCGCCGACACTTTACGTCAGCCATAGTGGAAACACCGTGACGGTGTATTGGCAGGATGTCGCCGGCTGGAATCTGGTTCAAAGTGGCAATCTGACCACGCCGATCGGCAGTTGGCTGGCAAGCGGCAGCCCGACTTTGACCAACGGGACGAATTATCTGGATGTCGTGAACCCGGCGGGCAATCTGTTCTTCCGACTGAAACAGTGAGACGGGAGATATTGCACTGGCAAACAAACGAGCCGCAACTTGAATCAGATTGGAAGCCCTCATGAACAATCAAATCGTGTTTCAAAACCATGCGGTCCGTCGCCAAAAAAGTTGCGCGGGCAGTCCATCCTGGTGCGTCCGCCGTTCCCGATGGCTGGCGGTTTTGTTGGGGCTTTGCCTCGGCGTGTGCGCTTTCGGGTTTTCAGTGGCAGCCGCGCCAATCACCTGGACTAACACCGCCGGCGGCGCGTGGAGTGTCGGCCTCAACTGGAGTTCCCACGCGTTGCCCGGCCCGGGCGATGACGTCCTGATCACCTCCGCCGGAACCTACACGGTGACGATGGATGTCAGCCCGACGATTTCCAGTCTCACGCTCGGCGGGGCCAGCGGCGTGCAAACGCTCACCAACAGCGGCAAAACTCTGACCGTGAACCACGCCAGCGTGGTGAACGCAAATGGAGTGCTCGGCATGAGCACCGGCACAGTGAATGGCACGGGGTCGCTCACGGTTGCCGGCGACGTTGAATGGAACGGCGGTGCCAGCGGTAACGGTTTTCCGGTGACGGTGCAATCCGGAGCGGCGCTGGATATCCAAGGCAGCTTCAGTTTTGCCGGACCGGTGACCAATCAAGGCACGGTGAACCTGGTCAGCGGAACGATGGCCATTACCACCAACAGCACGACGGCGAACGGCGAGTTTTGGAACCAGGCCGGCGCGCTCTACGACATCCAATCGGGTTCGGCCATATTCGCCGGCGCGCTGCCAGCGAACTTTCACAACGCCGGCACCCTGCGCAAAGACATTGCCGCCGGTTCCCCCACGATTTCGGTTTTCCTCGACAACTCCGGGACCGTCCAGTCCAAAGCCGGAACGCTTGCGTTTTCCAGCGGCAGCAATCTGGGCGGCACCTTCCAGGCCGACAGCGGCGCGGCCATCGCTTTCAACAACGGTTCTTTCGTGTTGAGCACTCCACCCAATTTCCAGGGGCCGGGTGCCGTTCAGTTCACCGGTGGCAGTTTGACCCTGGACGCCTTCACCGGCAGCCTCACGTTGAACGGCATTAGCCTGGTGGGCCAGAACACAATCGCCGCCACAGGCATTATCAACTTGAACGGCACCAGTCTGGGCAACGGCGCATCGCTGACCATCTTGAGCAATGCCGTGTTGAACCTCCAAGCCTCGGCTTCCTTCTCCAGCCCAGTGACAAACCAGGGCACCGTGAACCTGATAAACGGCAACATGTCCATCTACACAAACAACACGACCTCCACCGGCGAATTTTGGAACCAGGCCGGCGCGCTCTTTGACATCCAATCCGGTTCCGGCATAACCTCCGCTGCCCTGCCGGCCAACTTCCACAACGCCGGCACCCTGCGCAAAGATGTTGCCACCGCCACCTCCACGATTTCGGTTTTTCTCGACAACTCCGGGACCGTCCAGACCAAAACCGGAACGCTTGCGTTTTCCAGCGGCAGCAATCTGGGCGGCACCTTCCAGGCCGACAGCGGCGCGGCCATTATCTTCAGCGGCGGCACGTTCGTGCTGAGCACGCCACCCAATTTCCAAGGGCCGGGCGCCGTTCAGTTCACCGGTGGCAGTTTGACCCTGAATGCCTTCACCGGCAGCCTCACGTTGAACGGCATTAGCCTGGTGGGCCAGAACACAATCGCCGCCACGGGCATTATCAACTTGATCGGCACCAGTCTGGGAAACAGCGCATCGCTGATCATTTTGAGCAATGCCGTGCTGAACCTCCAAGCCTCGGCCTCCTTCGCCGGACCGGTGACCAACCAGGGCACGGTGAACTTACTCAATGGCACGATGAGCCTGAACACCAACGGCCCATCCGCCAACGGGGAATTCTGGAACCAGGCCGGCGCGCTCTTCGACATCCAATCTGGTTCTGGCATATCCTCTGTCGCTCAGCCGGCCATCTTCCACAACGCCGGCACCCTGCGCAAAAGCGCCAACAGCGGCACCTCTGGAATCGCAGTCAATCTGGATAACACCGGCACCATCCAGGCGCAGGTCGGAGTGATTGGCATTCAGGGTTCTTACACCGAAAGTCCGTCGGCGACGCTGGCCGTTTCGCTCGCCGGGCTCACACCCGGCACCGGCTTCGGCAAAATCCAGTTCACCGCCGCGCCCACGTTTGCCGGCAAGTTCGCGCTCAACACATTGAACGGTTACCGCCCGAATTCCGGCGACAGTTTTCTGGTGATCAGTTATCCCTCCTACACCGGCGGATTTACGAGCTACAATGGATTGGATCTTGGCGGCGGGCTGCAATTGACGCCGAACCTGGCTTCAACTGCCCTGACTTTGGTGGCCAGTGCGAGCATACCCGACATCACCGGCATCACCTTGTCCGGGACGAATGTGATTCTCAACGCGGCCAACGGCCTGTCCGGCAGCACCTATGTTACGCTCATGAGCACGAACCTTGGGACGCCACTGAACCACTGGTCGCCGATTGCCACTAACATGCTTGGGCTCTGACGGGAATTTCACGGTCACCCTCACCAACGCGGTGAATCGAACCGTTCGGCAGCGGTTCTATCTTCTCCAGATTCAATGAGCCGGGACTCGCGAGGTTTTATTGAAAGCAATTGAACGAGCTTGATACAAAGGGAAAATCATTTTCGTAAATCGAATTAAATCAACTGAAAACATATTTCCCGTTTTCGCTCTGTTGATTCCGTCGTTCGTTTTCGCCCAGAGCTACTCGATATATCGGCGGCGGCACCAGCACCAACGGCCAATACGCCGTCACCGGCACCATCGGCCAGCCGGATGCGACTTTGCAGCCGATGACCGGCGGCAATTTTTCACTCACCGGCGGATTCTGGAGCCTCATCGCCGTGGTGCAGACGGCGGGTGTCCCCAATCTCATCATCGTTCCCAACGGTCCGAACAGCGTGAAGGTTTTGTGGCCAGACACGGGCAGCTACGCCTTGCAGCAGAATGCGAACCTCGCGCAGGCTGATGGCTGGGCGGCGAGCGGTTACACCGTCACCACCGCCAACGGCACGAACAGCATCACCATCACGCCGCCGGCGGGAAATTTGTTTTTCCGGCTTTCAGATCCTTGACGGGAGGGGAAACGGCGGACGGCAAAAGCGCCATTACCAGACTGGAGAACAACGGCGCGAATGTGGAGCCGGTAGGAATCGACGTCACTGGCGGCTGAATTTATCCCGAAAACCGAAGCGGAATGGGGAGCGCACGCGCCGCGCGTGCCGTTTTCCGCGCCCTCGCGGAAAACCTTGAGCGCACTGAAAAATTCCAGACGTTCTGGTCAGTCTCACGCGCAAGGTGCTGGACGCGAGGCGCGTCCAGCCGCACCCGAGGGCGGGCGCGCTCCCCAACTCCTGTTTTCGGGTTTATACGACCGCGCCATTTTATTTTGATGGCAAAGGTGCCGGAGAATTGGTTTTCACCTCGCCGGTGAGGAACTGATCAATTGCCCGCGCGGCCAGCGCATTTGCGAACTCATTTGGGTGCGCATCGTATTTGTTCACGATCAGTTTTGATGCCGGCAGATTTTTATAAATTGACAGCAAATCAAGGTGCGGCACTTCCAAATCCGTCCACAACTGGTTCACCTGATCGTGGACATGCTGGAAGGCATAATCCGGCCCCACGGCATGCACAAAGGGAAAAATCACGACAAGCAGTTGCCCGCCGTGGGACTGAACCAGATCGCGGAGTTGCGCCAGCCGCCGCTGCTGTAATTCCCAAGTCGGTCCTTCGTAGCCTTTGCGGACGAACTCGAAGTATTGGCGCACAGCCGGTTCCCGTAAAAGGATGCAGTGATGATAGAGAATATCCAGAAAATAGCTGTTGTGCCGCAGCCAGCCCCCTTTGCTTTCGGCGATGGCTATGCTCCTGCTCGTCTCCTTCCATTCGGGCATGATGTCGGCAATGTCATTCAGATTATAAACGAGAACGACGCGGTCCAGTTGATAGCCCCTTTGAACAAAGGTATCCATCAACGCCAGTTCGTCGCCCGTATCCGCACCGAGCCGGGCGAGCACGTGGATTCCCCATTCGGGATGGGCACGGCGGATGATGTTGGGAAAGCGGTCTTCGACGCGCTTTATGCCGTGGCCGGCGACAAATGAATCTCCCAGAAAACTGATCCGGCGTTTGCCCGGCTCGATGGCCATTGTGTATTCGATGTTGTCGCGGAAGCCGGCGTAATTCAGGACGTAATAGCGTTTCATCCAGCGCTCGGAGACTTTCGTCTGGCTGAAAGAATCAGTTGTATCGAAAATAAAGCGGAAATAGGACTCGTCGGCGATAAAGCAGAGGGCCATCAGGAATGTCAGCACCAGCAAATTACCCGTAACCAGCCGGACCAATCCCGCCGGGGAGGTGCGCCGGGATTGGCGCCGGAAAAATGAAACGAGCATTGCACCGCTGACAATCGGGAAAAGCAGAAACAATCCGAATGTCCAGTTGTCGTTCATTGATCAAGCACCCGCATGTCAGGCAGCGGCAATCTGCCTGACTCGCGGACGCATGACAATAATCAAAAATACCGTAATTACATCAACTGGGACGCGGAAACATTCGCGCGATCAGTGGCACATTATTTCTTGCGCAGCCGCTTGATTTTGAGCTGGTTCGTGGCGTGGGCGAGCGCGGCGCGGATGTGCGCGGCCTCTTCCTCGGTGATTTTTTGGGCGAGCCGCGCCTCGGCCATCTGGCGGGCTTCCTCGGCTTTTGCCTCGTCAATGTTGTCGGCTTTGATCGCCATGTCGGTCAACACTGCCACGCGGTCGCCGGTCACTTGAACAAAACCATCACCGACGGCGATGAAAATCGTGTCCTTCCCCTTTTGTGCGATGATTTCGCCCGCAACCAACTGCGTCATCAGCGGCATGTGCTGCGGCAAAATGCCCATCTCGCCCTCCGTGCCGGTGAGCGTGACCATGTCCACGTCGTCGGAGAATATCTTCGCCTCCGGCGTGACGATTTCGAGTTTGATGGTCGCAGCCATTTAGCTTTCTTTAATTTCTTCGATGCCGCCCTTCATGTAAAAATTCTGCTCGGCAACGTCGTCGTGCTTGCCCTCGAGAATTTCCTTGAACGCGCGGACGGTTTCCGCGATGGGCACCTGTTTGCCTACAATGCCGGTGAACACCTGCGCGACGGTGAACGGCTGGCTCATGAATTTCTGGATCTTGCGCGCGCGATAAACCATGAGCTTGTCGTCGGGCGAAAGCTCGTCCATGCCAAGAATGGCGATGATGTCCTGCAAATCCTTGTAGCGCTGCAAAACTTTCTGGACGCCGCGCGCCACGTCGTAATGCTCCTGGCCGACAATTTCAGGGGCGAGGGCGCGGGAGTTTGATGACAGCGGGTCCACGGCGGGATAAATGCCGAGTTCGGCGATGGAGCGCTCCAGCACGATGGTCGCGTCCAAATGCGCGAATGTCGTGGCCGGCGCCGGGTCGGTCAAGTCGTCGGCGGGAACGTAGACGGCCTGGAAGCTCGTGATGGAACCCTTTTTCGTCGAGGTGATGCGTTCCTGCAAATCGCCCATTTCCGCGGCGAGCGTCGGCTGGTAACCGACGGCGCTCGGCGTACGGCCCAGCAACGCGGAGACCTCGGAGCCGGCCTGCGAAAAACGGAAAATATTGTCAATGAACAGCAGCACGTCCTGGTTCTTTTCGTCGCGGAAATACTCCGTGACGGCCAGCGCCGACAAGGCCACGCGCAGACGCGCGCCGGGCGGCTCGTTCATCTGGCCATAGACGAGGCCAATTTTCGACCCGGGCGCGATAATGGGCAGGCCAAATTCGTTCTTTTTCGGATGGCCCTGGGCGTCCTTCTCAACCTTGATGACGCCGGCCTCGATCATTTCATTGTAAAGGTCGTTGCCTTCGCGCGTGCGTTCGCCGACACCCGCGAACATGGAAATGCCGCCGTGCAACTTGGCGATGTTGTTGATCAATTCCATGATAACGACGGTCTTGCCGACACCCGCGCCGCCGAAAGCGCCGACCTTGCCACCCTTGAGGAACGGGCACATCAGGTCAATGACCTTGATGCCGGTCATCAGCACCTGCGGCGAGGTGGATTGATCCAGCAATGTCGGGGCCGCACGATGGATCGGACAGAACTTGTCGGCCTTCACCGGGCCTTGTTCATCCACGGCATCGCCGGTGACGTTGAACACGCGGCCCATGACCGCCTCGCCGACGGGCATGGAGATCGGCCTGCCGGCGTCCATCACCTCGTAGCCGCGCTTGAGACCCTCGGTGGTGGACATGGCAACGGCGCGAATCCAGTTGTCGCCGAGATGCTGCTGCACTTCGAGCGTCAATTTTGTTTTGGTCCCGTCGGGCTGGGTGTATTCGATGGTCAGCGCGTTGTAAATGGCGGGCAGCGATTCGGGGAACTCCACGTCCACGACCGGGCCGATGATTTGAACGACTTTGCCTTTGTTCATATAAAATAGACTTTAACCGACCGCCATCTGCGCGGTGGCAATTTCCAACAATTCCTTCGTGATGTTCGACTGGCGCAATTTGTTGTATTCCAGCGTCAGGTCCTTGATAAGCTGCTGCGCGTTGTCGGTGGCATTCTTCATGGCCACCATGCGCGCGCTTTGTTCGCTGGCCTTGGCCTCCAGCAGGATCTGGTGCATCTGGAAATTCAGGCTGTGCGGCAGCAGTTCGCCGAGCACGGATTTTTCATCCGGCTCGAATTCGAATGTATCCACCGGAATGGCCGATTCGGGCAATTCCCGCGCCGGCGCGTTCACGCCCGCCGTGGCGGCCATGATCTTCCCAATCGGCAGAAACGGCACGACTTTCGGTTGCTGCACCAGGGTGGAAACAAAATTCGTGAACAAAATGTCCACGGCATCCACCTCCCCCTTCAGATACAAATCCTGCACGAACTTGGAAATGGCCCGCCCCTCGGCGAATTGCGGCGTGTCCTTGTAGCTGAACTCGGCGGCGAGCTGCCGCTTCGTCCGCGCGATGAATTGCGACGCCTTTTTCCCGGCGGTAATGAACATCGTGTTTTTGTCCAGTTTTGTCGCTTCGCGGAACAAATTGCCGTTCAGCCCGCCGCACAATCCGCGGTCGGTGCTGACGAGAATGACGGCGCGCAATTTAATGGGTCGCACCTGCATAAAGGGGTGTTCGAAGACCGCCGTGCGCCGGGATGCCAGCGCCAGCACTTCGTTCATCAACTCCGCATACGGACGTCCCACCAGCGCGGCCTGCTGCGCCTTGCGCATCTTGGCCGCCGCCACCATCTGCATCGCCTTGGTGATCTGGGCTGTGCTCCGGACCGACTTGATTCGCCGGCGTATGTCGCGTGTGCTGGGCATGAATTATTTCCTGCAACTCCTCCGGATGCGATACGGCGGCGAGGTTTCCCGCATGAAGCCGATCTTTGGCCGGTCTTCAGGCAACGGCGGCTCGACCAATTGCCGGATCGCTTCAAACAAATTCGCAATCGCCTCGTCGTGGCCGCTGACGCGACTTTCCAATTTACTTAATTTTTGCGCCAATTCTTTGTGTGCGGCCAGTTGTTCACGCATCAAAACGAACGCGCGCACGACGGAAACGCTCATTTGCACCGCGCGGTCGCTGTTCAAAATGCTCGCCAGCATGATCGCGCCGTGCTCGGTGAAAACCCACGGAAGATAGCGCCTTCCACCGCGGCCCTTTGAGGTCGCAATTTGCGACCTCAAAGCTGCAAGTTCCTGACCTGTAAGTTGAAACGCGAAGTCCTTTGGAAAGCGGTCGAGGTTTCGGCGAAGTTGTTCGGTCAGGCGCTTCGATTGAACCCCATAAATCCCGGCCAATTCCGAATCAAAAATAACACGCTGACCGCGAACGAGGAAAATCAAATCCTCAATTCGCCAGATTGGTGTGTATGTGATTTTGTCAGCCACAAATTCTAGTGATACGTCGGCTTGAATTCCGTCACCGCCGCTTTCAACTCCGCCGCCAGGGCGTCGTTGATGGCCTTCTCCTTGCGGATCTTCGCCAGCAAATCCGCCTTGCGCGTGACAAAAAAATCCGTGAGCCTGGCTTGGAAATCCTTGATTCTGTCCACCGGCACATCGTCGAGGAAATTATTCTGCGCCGCCCACAACACCACGACCTGCGCCTCCATCGGCTGCGGCTGATACTGGTTCTGTTTGAACAATTCCACGATGCGCTTGCCGCGTTCGAGCAACGCCTGCGTCTTGGCGTCGAGGTCGGAACCGAACTGCGCGAACGCCGCCAGTTCGCGGAATTGAGCGAGGTCGCCTTTGATGCGGCCGGCGACCTGCTTCATCGCCTTGACCTGCGCCGCCGAACCGACGCGCGACACGGACAAACCGACCGAAATCGCCGGGCGCACGCCCTGGTAGAACAAATCCGTTTCCAGGTAAATCTGCCCGTCGGTGATTGAAATCACGTTCGTCGGAATGTAAGCCGAAACGTCGCCCGCCTGCGTCTCGATGATGGGCAGCGCCGTGAGCGAGCCGTTGCCGTATTTTTCGCCGACGCGCGCGCTGCGCTCAAGCAGACGGCTGTGCAGATAAAACACGTCGCCCGGATACGCTTCGCGGCCCGATGGACGCTTGAGGATGAGCGAAACCTGGCGGTAGGCGACGGCATGCTTGGACAGATCGTCGTAAATGATGAGCGCATCCATGCCGTTGTCCATGAACCATTCGCCGATGGCCGCGCCGGCAAATGGAGCGAGATACTGGTTCGATGCCGAATCGGACGCCGAAGCCGCGAGGACAATCGTGTAAGGCAGCGCGCCCGCCTCTTCCAGGACGCCGATAACGCGTGCGATGTTCGACTGCTTCTGCCCGATCGCGACGTAAATGCTGTAAATCGGGCGGAAATCCTTGTCGCCGGCTTCTTCCGCCGCCTTGTTGATGCGGGCCTGATTGATCATCGTGTCCACGCAAATGGTCGTTTTGCCGGTGGAACGGTCGCCGATGATGAGTTCGCGCTGGCCGCGGCCAATGGGAATCATCGCGTCAATCGCCATGATGCCCGTCTGCACCGGCTGGCTGACGCCTTTGCGTTTGATGATGCCCGGCGCGATTTTTTCGACCGGATAAAATGCGGTTTCCTTGATCGGCCCCTTGCCGTCAAGCGGCTGGCCGAGGACGTTGACAACGCGGCCCAGCAAGCCTTTGCCGACCGGCACCTGCAACAGCCGGCCCGTGGTGCGGACTTCGTCGCCTTCCTTAATTTCCGTGTAATCGCCAAGAATGATCGCTCCAACCTCGGTCTCTTCCAGGTTCAGCGCGATGCCGGTGATGCCCTTGCCGAAATCCAGCATCTCGTTGAGCATCGCGTCGGTCAGTCCCTCGATCTTGGCCACGCCATCGCCGATTTCGCGGACGACGCCGACATTCTGCTTCGCCGTCGCGAGCTTTACGCCCGCAATTTGGGCTTCAATTTCCTGCAATAAGTTGCTCATAAAATTCCGTCAAAAACTTTGTTCCAACCGTTCCAGCCGTGTTTTCAAACTGCCGTCGTAAAGGTCGCTGCCCACCTGAATCCGCAGGCCGCCGATCAGCGCCGGGTTCTCGCTGAACGAAATGTCCAGGCCGGCGCCGTAAATCTTTTTGACCCGTTCTGAAACGTCCGCCCGCAAATCGGCGGACAGCGGCACGGCGCTTTCGACGCGCGCGGCGTGCTGCTCAATGTCCAGCTTCACCAGCCGCTGGAGGCGCGACAGTATCCCGACGTAGCCGCGCGGCTTTTGGGTGACGAGCAGCGACATCGCCTGCCGGACGCGATTCTCGTCCAGCAAACTGCCGGCCTGGCAACTGCGGAACAGTTGCCGGGCCTCGCGCTGCGCTTGTTTGGAAATTTTCATGCCACGCTTTGCTTGGTATCAAATTTGAAATTTCAAACTTGAGATTTTACGCGGTCAGTTGCTTTTCAGTTTCCTCGGCCAGCCGTTTCTGGTCTTCCGCGGTCAGCACCTTGCCGGTGACGGTCGCGGTGGTCTGCACCACCAGCCGGCCGACTTCGCGTTTCAGATCGGCGAGCATCCGCGTGTGATCCTGCGCGGCGGCTTCGCGGGCCTTGGCCACGATCTGCTCGGCGGCGGCGATGGCTTTTTGCGTCTCCACTTCGCGCACGCGGGCGGCGGCCTGGCGCGCCTCGTCAATCAACTGGTTCGCCTGGTCGCCGGCCTCGGCCAGAACGCGTTTGCGCTCGGACTCGGTGCTTGTCAGCTCGACCTTGATTTTTTCGGCGTTGGCAATGCCCTCGGCAATCTTCTGCCTACGCGCCTCGAGCATGTTGAAGATCGGCTTGTAGGCAAACCGCCAGAGCACGAACAGCACAATCGAAAAACTGATCGTCTGCGCCAGCAGGATTTGCCACTGGATACCTAGAGCGTCCATGGCGGGATTATTTGACGACGAGCCACGCGATGACCGCCCAGCCTTCGGCCAGCGCCATGCCGACGAACATGAACGTCAGGATCTTGCCGAACATTCCGGGATTGCGGCTCATGGCGATGACGCCACCAGCCGTGGCAATGCCGATGCCAATGGCCGCGCCGCCAAAGGCGAGACCGATGTGAACGTTGCCCTGAATCACAGGGGCGACTGTATCTGCTAACATCATATACTTTTCTTTCGTTGTTTTTGGTTGTCGCCCCGGCGTCCAGTGCCGGGGCAAATTAAAAAATCAATGGGCGTGTTCCTCATCGGAGTGCGTGCATAGCGTCCCGACGAACGCCACGACCAGCATCGCAAACACGAACGCCTGCACCAGGCAGACGAACGTCTCGTAAAAATACATGAACGACGAAAGAACCAGGCTGAACAACAGCGAATGGCTGTGGAAAATCATGTCCAAAATGCTCTCGCCGGCGAAAATATTCCCGTAAAGGCGCATGGCCAGCGCCACTGGCCGCGCAAACCCGACGGAGAGCAACTCCATCGCGCCGATGAAAAGGAACAGCAGGAAGAACAGCGGATAGGCCCATTTGTTTGTCTGCATTTTCACGCCGAAGATGTGCTTGATCAGCCCCCAGAAGCCGTTGTAACGCACCGCCCAGTAAAGGCTCATTACCAGAAAAATCCCGGCCATGGCCACGGTCAGGTTCGCGTCGGTCGTGGGCGGACGGAAATACGGAACGAAATGCCCGCTCTGATTTGAACCGATGCTGCCGACGCCCGGAACCAAATCCGTGAGGTTGGAAATCACGATAAAAATGAAATAAGTCGTCGCGAATGGAAAAACCCAGTTGGCGACCTTTTTGTCGAGAATGTCGTTGATCAAACCCTCCCAGCCTTCGACGAGCGCTTCCATCACATTTTGCAAGCCAGATGGAACCTCCTTCATGCTTTTCCAAGTCGTCACGCGGACAACGACGATGATGAGCGCGGCGACAATCCACGTGCAAATCATCGAATTCGTTATCGGCATGGCAAATTGCGCCGGTATTTGCCTCGCCAAAATTGAAGGCACGTTTTTCTCGCTCTCTGGCGGTTGTCCAATGTAGAAAACCGCCGGGGCGCCAGCCGGAACCAGTTCCTCGGCGGCGCCGGCATTTTCCGCAGGCACCGACGCCGAAGCGACGACCGCGCTGCCGGCCAGGCTTGAACCCGTCTGTGCGTTCACACTCACCGCAAACATCGCGGCGAGGAACGCGCTGACAACTAAAATTGTGCCGAATTGCTTCACTAAAAAAACATCCCTTCAGTCCACACTAATCGCCCGTTTGGTCAAACCGGGTTGCGGGTCTGAAAGGCCGGATAGATTGCCTTGCCGTGAAATAATTCACAAGCATTTTTTGGAAATATTTAGCCTAATGCCGTGAATTACAACCAGTGTTGACGCAGGGATTCGGGAGTTTCCCCGCAGGCGCGCAGGGTCCGCAAACTCAACGCGTCATGGCGCTTGGCCAGCCGCACGCCGGTTTCATCAAGCCGGAGAGGACAATGATAAAACGCCGGAGGCGTCAGGCCGAGGGCGCGGTAAAGCAGAATCTGCCGCGCGGTGCTGACGAGCAAATCCGCGCCGCGCACCACCTCGGTAATCTGCATCGCGGCATCGTCCGCCACGCAGGCGAGTTGATACGCCGGAACGCCGTCGCCGCGCCAGACCACGAAGTCGCCAAAATCCGCCCCCGCCACAAACCGCTGCCCGCCACAATATCCGTCAATGAAAGCAATCGTCTCGCCGTCCGGCACTCTGAAACGCCAGGAGGATTTACGACTTGCGATTTCGGATTTGCGATTTTGCCTGCACTTGCCGGGATAGATCACCTCGTCGTCCTCCGCGTGCGGGGCGCGGGCGGCTGACCGGATGTCCTTGCGCGAACAGGTGCAGGGATAAATGAAGCCGCCGGCCTCCAGCTTTTCCAGCGCGGCGCGGTAATAATCCATCCGTTCACTCTGGTTGTAAGGCGCGAACGGCCCGCCGCAGTCCGGCCCTTCCTGCCATTCAAAGCCGAACCATTTCATATCCTCAATCATCGCCGGGAAGAATTCCATTTTGTAGCGGGTGGAATCCAGATCATCGTTCCGCAACACCAGAGTGCCACGCCCATCCCTGGCCCGCTGCTGCGCCGTCCAGAATGTCCGCGCATGGCCGAGATGCAACAAACCGGTCGGCGACGGCGCGAGGCGTCCCCGGTAATTTTGAAGCGCATTCACGCGCGTCAGGAGACTTGAATCCGTGCCTTGCTGTCAATCCATGAAACCGTTCACAAAAATTCTTCAAATGAACGCGGCGTTTGGTTCGAAGGCGAAGTTTTTCGATTGGAGATTGCCGGTGTGGCGGATCGGCGGATGCAAAGGACAGGACTTTATCCAAATTGAGCCATACGATTCGATTGACATCCAGCACAGCGCGGAGTTTAATGCCGGCACACATTGAATATTGCACTGCCCGCAGGCAAGCAGGAGGATTGTGCCTCACTCTTGCGGCGCAACGGGAAATGGATAACTGTTTGGAAAGGAAACGTCATTATGACAAAGAAAACAGCACTGATGATCTTCGCCTCGGTTCTGGCAATCGTTGCCACGCAATGCCTCACCCAGGCGCAGACTGATGCGGCAGCCCCCGGCGGCGCAATCCCAGGCGGCCGCGCAGGCAGGGGTGGTTTTGGCGGCGGAGGGTTCGGCGGTTTTGGAGGTGGCGGTCGTGGGGCGCCTGCCCCGTCATGGATCGAGCCGGGATATAACGATCATCAGAACATGATGGACCAACTCGGCATCAAAACGCTTCGCCCCGGCAAGAGCGGCAGCAATCAGACCGGCCCCGGCTTCGAAGAAGCGACGGCCAATGACTGGATGTCAACGATGCCTGATGTGCTAAAAATGAAGGATGGGACGAAAGTCACCACGCCAGAACAGTGGACCAAGCGGCGAGCCGAAATCCTTGAAGACTTCGAGCGCGAGGTCTATGGCCGCATTCCTGCCAACGTGCCCAAGGTGACTTGGGAAGTGACGAGCGTCACGACCAATGCGGACGCTAAAACCATTACCAAGATGCTGGTCGGGCATGTTGACAACAGCATGTTCACCAATATCACCCTGGATATTCGGGCCAGCTTCACCGTTCCGGCCAACACCCCGGGGCCGGTTCCAGTCCTGATTAGTTTTGGCGGCGTGGGTGGCGGTGGCGGCTTTGGCGGCGGATTCGGTGGAGCCGGCGGCTTTGGCGGCCCGTTGACGGCGGATCAGACCTCAAAACTGAATGCCGGCGTCACGACTGCCCAGGCGGACTTCACCGCGTTGCAGGAGAAGTTGACCGCAGCCCAAAAGGATGTGGTGGCCGCGATGCTGGCCAAAGAAGATGATGCTGCTGTTCAATCCAAGTTGGAAGCGATCGGAAAGATTCAGACCGATATTGCGATGCTCCGATACGACAAAGGCGTCAGCGTCATTGCCCCTTCCGTCACCGATGCTCAAAAGACCACCATTACCACAACTCCCGGCCAGATTTATACGACGTTCTTTGCTGCTCCACCCGCTGCCCCGGCCGTGGGCGGGCGCGGCGGCGCGCCGGGAGGCGGCGGTTTGGGCGGCGGCATTCCCCAGCAAGCGTTGAGTCATGGATGGGGTTACGGCTCCATTGATCCTCTCAGCATTCAGGCAGACAGCGGCGGCAATGCACTGCGTCAGGGAATTATCGGCCTCGTCAACAAGGGCCAGCCGCGCAAGCCTGATGACTGGGGCGCCCTGCGTGCCTGGGGCTGGGGATTCAGCAAACTGGTTGACTATTTTGAGGCCCATCCGGACTCGGAGGTTAATCCGAAGTTTGTGGGTGTTGAAGGCGTATCGCGTTACGGTAAGGCGGCCCTCGTAACCGAGGCGTTTGACGAGCGCGTTGGTCCGGCGCTGGCGGCCTCTTCCGGCGAGGGCGGGGCTAAACTCCATCGCCACAATTTCGGTGAAGCCGTGGAAAATCTCACCGACCAAAGCGAATACCATTGGATGGCCGGCAACTTCCTGAAATATGGCGCCTCGGATATCAACGGCAAGTCCATGAATGCCTCCGACCTGCCCGTGGATTCCCATGAACTCATCGCCCTGTGCGCCCCGCGCCCCGTTTTCATCAGCGTGGGTGTGGAGTCTGCTGGCGATCCCAAGTGGATTGACGCCGCCGGGCTTTACCGCGCCGGTCTTCTGGCCACACCCGTCTACACGTTGTTAGGCAAGAAGGGGTATGGAGAGGATATTACGGATTGGGTTCATGCGCCATTGCCGCCCGTGGGCACATTGATGGGGAAAGATCTGGTCTTCCGCCAGCACGAAGGAGGCCACACCTCCGGACCGAATGTGCCGATCTATTTTGAATGGGTCGGTAATTTCATCAAGTCGCCGGCGGCCCCGGCGGCGCAGGGACAGCCGACAAAATAATTCATGACAACAGCTCGCAGTCGCAACCCGCGATGAAGCCCGCTTCACCGGGAATTCACACACGGTGATGCTGGCGGCAGGCAGGGTGATTTTGCCCTGCGCCTCCGACAACGGGTTCTCCGATATTGTCGCAGGAGGACCGTCGGCGCGGCCTCTTCCGTCAAATTCGCCGCGTCCGGTCGGTGCCGCCCCTGCCACATCGGGAGGCGCTGTGATCTGCCCGTTCGAGATTTCAGCCCGCGGGATGCCGGACGCCTGGCGGGGTGTGGAATTGATAAAGAAACTCATCCGCACCAGAATCGGAATCGCGCCATAGCTGATGGCGCCCGACGAGTTGCCGGCGGGCTGCCCGGAGCCGCCCTGGAAATTCGCCAGGTAAGAGCCGTTCTCGCGTTGGACCGTCAGGAGCCAGTCGCAGTAATCCTTCACCCATTTGGACCAGTCGGAATGTGCGCGGCCACGCGCGCGCTCGAACCGGATCAAATCCACCATCGTGCGCGTGTTTTCGCCCAGCGAGCGCAGGGAAAAGCCGGTTCCGGCCTGGGCACCGCCAGAATCCATCGCATGAATTTTGAAAGTGTGTGCGGGTAAAAGCTGGATGTTATGATTCTATGGCTTGACCTCCAGGACCAACACCGACGCGATGGAATCCGGGGCCTGGGCCGGGAGTTTGAGCGTGAAAGTGGTCTGGTCGCCTTCGGTCGTTACGCTGCCATCCACCGTTTTTTTGTTCATCAGAAGGTAGGCCTTGATGAGTTTGGCTTTGTAGGTCGAGGTGACAGTGAAATTTCCGTCGGCCGGCCATTGGAAGACGTGGAGATAGATTTTTCCGGAACCATCGCTCTTGAGTTTGGTCGTCGCCCGCCAGTCCCAAACGACGGGCGCGCGTCCGCGGCCAACCCCCTGCCCTGCTGCCGGAGCGTTGGTTGAAACGCGCGGAAAGGGATTGGGGCCGGTGCCGTAGATGGCCTCGCCATTCATCTTGAGCCATTTGCCCATTGCGAGCAGACGGTCAACTTCCGGCTGGGGTATCAGCCCTTGGGAGGTTGGCCCAACATTCAGAAGGTAATTGCCCCCCTTGCTGGCGATGTCAATGAGATTGCGCAACAGCGTTTCGGCGGATTTGAAATTGGTGTCCGTTGATTTGAAGCCCCAGGTGCCGTTGATGGTCATGCAGGTTTCCCAATCGCGTCCGCCGGGGTAGCCCGTGGCGGGAATGAAACCTTCTGGAGTCTCGGTGTCGCCGCGGAAACCACCGCCGAGGCGATTGTTTTCGATGATGCCGGGATCCAGAGCCAGAAGATCGTGGAGACTCTTGGCCCGCTCGGGAGTCATGACGCGGCCGGGGGTGTCCCACCAGAGAACTTCGGGCCGGATGTTCACCATGAGTTCCTTGACCTGCGGAATGGCGACCTTTTGCAGGTATTCGTCAAAGGAGCCGTTCATGGTGGGATCCCATCGCCCGCCGCCCTGGACATCTCCGCCCGGATGGTTCCAGTCCTGTTCCTGGGAATAATAAACGCCGAAATGAACGCCTTGTTTTCGGGCGGCTTTGGAGAGTTCCTTGATGACGTTATGCTTATACGGGGTCGCATCCACAATGTTGAAGGGGTCGTCGGTCTTGAACATGGCGAAGCCATCGTGATGCTTGGAGGTAATGACAATGTATTTCATGCCTGCGTCCTTGGCAATTTTGACGAACTTGTCGGCGTTGAAATTCGTGGGATCAAAATCGGCGGCATAATTGCGATATTCGGCGGAGGGAATCTTGGCGGTGTTCTGAATCCACTCACCGAGTCCGCCGATATTACGGCCCTGATAGACGCCGGCGGGGACGGAATAAATGCCCCAGTGGACGAACATGCCGAAACGGGCCTCGCGCCACCATTTCATGCGGGCGTCATGCTGAACCTTCGTTTCGGCTGCCCCGGTTGATGTTGTTGCCAGCGTTGTCGCAGGTTGAGCCTGGAGACGACAATGTGCGCTCGCGCTCAAAATGGCGCAGGCAAGGAGGGCATGGAATGAACATTTGTTCATGTTTTTCTTAATAGAATATTTTCCCCGCTAGGCGGGTGTGATTTTCAGGGCATACGCGTAGTCATTGGGCTTTGTTTCCGGCAGGTTCACGACCAGGCCCGTTGCGTCGCGCGTAAATTTCAGCGGGCCCGCGCCAAGCAGTTTGACCTTGGCGATGCGCTTCGGGAAGTTCTCGCTGCCTTGGGCGAGCGACTTGATCGTCGCTTTGCCGTTTTCCGGCCAGGCCATCAGAAATGCGAAGACCGTCTCCCCTTTGGCGGTGAAACGAATATCCTCGCTCGCATAGGCACGCACGTCGCGCGCCCCTCCGAACGTGCCGCGCTGGACCGGGCCGGAAACGGATGGGCCTTCACCATAGACTTTCCACGGGCGGGTGGAATAGATGCCCTCGCCATTGGGCGCGATCCATGAGGTGAGGCCGGCAAGGACATTCAATTCGTCAGCGTCGGGAACGCCGTTGCCGGGGAGCGGAATGTTCAACATGAGATTTCCGTTTTTGCTCACGATATCAATCAGCATTTGCACGACCTGCTTGGCGGTCTTGTATCGGTGCTGTTCAAAGATGCTGCGCCGGTAATGCCATTCGCCGATGCACGTGTCGGTTTGCCAGGGAACCGTTTCGCCGCCGCTGCTGACACCGCGTTCGAGGTCGAGCAGCAGGGCCTTGCGCCAATCCGCCATCCGCCCGGTCATTAGCTTGCCGGTCATCACCGCTTCCAGTTTGCCGTGGCGGGCAATATTGGTGTTGTAGAGATACGCGGCAATGCGCGGGCCGATGTTGCTCGAAGGAAAAATGGGCATCACTGTGTCGTCGAAATAGAGCAGGTCGGGATGGTATTTGTCAATGAGGTCAATGGTTCGGTTGAAGTATTTCTCAATGTAGTTCGGATCCACCGGCGGGTCGTTGGGCCGTGCGGTAAGAGTCCAGCCGTAATTGCCGCGCCGATGATATTGCGCATACAAATCCTGCGGATCCAAGCCATCCCACCAGAGACCCTTGCCGTCGGCTTTCGTTATTTGGCCGTCATAAGGCACACCCGCCATGGGTCCTGACGGATCGGAATCTTGGGACACTTGAAGCCAGTCCCAGGTGTGCGAGCCGTGACTGGAGATCGCGAAACGCAGACCCGCGCTGCGCGCGGCCTTCGCCCAGCCCCCCACGATGTCCTTCTTCGGCCCGATCTTGATGCTGTTCCACGGCTGATAGGTGGAATCAAACATGTCCATGTTGTCGTGGTGGTTGGCCATGGCGGCGAAAAATTTTGCGCCGGCCTTTTTGTAAAGTCCGATCAGGTGCTTGGGGTCCCACTTTTCAGCCTTCCACAAGTTGCACACGTCCTTGAAACCAAATTTCGACGGATGGCCATAGGTCTTGCAGTGGAACTGGTAAATACTGGTCGGATTGGTGCTGAACTTATACATGTTCTGCGCATACCAGTCGCCCATCTCGGGCTGGCATTGCGGACCCCAGTGCGCCCAGATGCCGAACTTGGCGTCGCGATACCAGTCCGGAACCTGGTAGGCCGAAAGCGATTCCAACGTGGGCTGAAACGGCCCCCTGGCCACGCCAAAACCTTTCGGGGGAATGATGGGAACGGGCGCTGGTGGAAGAGGCCGTGCCGCGGCCGCTGATGCGCCGGGACCCGAAGCAGCCTGCTGCCCGAATGCCTGGGCATATTGAAATGCCGGCACGGATGCCGCCATCATCTTGATCATTTTTCTCCGTGATATCATGTTCATGTTGATCTCGCTTTTTGAGGTTTTTTAGCTTTGTTCCACGTTCTTCGTATCCACCCATCCAGTGATTGCCCCGGCTGCGGCGCGTTCCGGATTGGATGCGGTTTCAACAAGTGCATTGGTCTGGCCCATCGCAACGCTTGCGATGGAAATCAGAGCGGCACTTGACTCGTTTCGCATCATGGTGTGACGATATTACACGCGCTGCGAGCGGATGAACTCCGCCAATAAATCGCCGGAGTCAACTGGCGGGTTGGCGCCTGCGTCAAAACAGCGGGCGACTCATTGGGAATCAACGCGCCAAATCGCATCCACGCTCGGCTGTTTCAGTGCGTTGCCGCCGACCTTGCTCGCATTATTTCCCTCGATCAATCCAGTCGCTTCCCTTAATAAAATTCGGGCAAACACCCAATCATACCAGGCGCCTTGATTGTCACCTTGCAGCGGGCCGGTTTCAAAACGCGCTTCCACTATCTGGCGGGCAGGGGCCAGTTCCCCGGCTGCCTCCTGAATTTGTCCTCGTTGGTGGTCGGCCATCGCTTGAATAATCTTCAGCGTCGCATTCAACGCCAACAGGTGGCTGCCCCGCTCGATGCCGCAATTGCACCAGTCATCCGCCGCCGTATAATTCCCGCGCCGATATTGCCAAAGCGCCAGATGAATCACCGGCCAGGGCGGGAATCTCTCCCTGGGTATGGGATCGAAATAGTTATCCATCACCTGTGCCATCGGCGCCAGTTCCTTCATGGTTGATTCTTTGGGTGGAAACAGCAGGCACGTTTTCAGAATGCGCCCCGCCATGTCGCCATTGGTGGCGCTCCGAAAACGGTCAATCGTCGCCTGGCAAAACTGATCGTACCGCTCCCGGTCGCCGCTTTCCGGCAGCAACACCCCGCAGGCCTGATAATCCAGCGTCACCGCCTGCCACGCTTCGAGCTTGTCAATTTCCATCAGCGCGGAAAAACGATCGGCGGCTTCCGCCCAGCGGTCTTGCAGCGCCAGCCAGTCGCCCACGCTGCGATAGGCCAACACGCCGTCAAAACTCGGCTTGGGCGGCGGAGTTTTCATCGCTCCAGCACTTGCTTCGGCCTTCGAATTTTTCCTGGCTCACATAAATCGCCGCCTGGTTGATTTTTTCCCTGGCCTCGGCCTGCTGCCGCAATTCGCTTCGCGTTTTTCGGCGCTCCGCCTTTTCGCGCAAGCGCATCTGTTCATGGCGCGCTTCCTTCTCCCGGAAAAACATCCAGGTGGACACGCCAAGACCAATGACCAGCGCGACAACGCCACCGCGCCCGCGGCAAAAACACCACCGGTTCCGGCGCACCAGTTTTCTGAAAGCGATACAGCCGGCTCGGCGGACGCGCCACCACCGGTTCGTTGTTCAAATAACGCTGCACGTCCATCGCCAGGCCGTTGGCGGTTTCGTAACGCCGCGTGCGGTCTTTCTCCAGCGCCTTCATCACAATCCAGTCCAGATCGCCTTTCAACAAGCAAATCAATTTCGGCGGCTCGGCGTGCCGATGCACGGCCGTCGTGCGTCAGTTCCGTCCGTGCGCAGCGTCGTCAAGCATGGTCGAGGGCCGGTGCGGTTCCTGTTCCCGCAAGGTGCGGCGCATTTCGTCCAGGCCGGACTGCATCAGTTCCTTCTGGTCAAACGGCGTCTTGCCGGTCAGCAGTTCGTAAAGCAACACGCCCAGACTGTAAATGTCGCTGCGCGTGTCCATGTCCAGCCCGCTCATCTCCGCCTGTTCGGGACTCATGTAAGCCGGCGTGCCGATGAATTGTTCGTAGGCGGTGAACAGCGTCTTGTCCGTCAGCTTGCCCTCGATCGCCTTGGCGATGCCGAAATCAATCACCTTCGGCACCGGCACGCCGTCATGCATGCGTCACCAGAATATTCGACGGCTTGATGTCGCGGTGAATGATGCCTTTCTGATGCGCGTGCTGGATGGCGTGGCAAACTTGGATGAACAATTCCAGCCGCTGCCGCGTGTCGAGATTGTTCTGCGTCGCAATATTCGGTGATTTTGCACGCCGCGCACCAGTTCCATCACGAAATACGGCCGGCCGGTTTCCGTCGCGCCCGCGTCCAGCACCCGCGCGATGTTCGGATGATCCATCAGCGCCAGCGCCTGCCGCTCGGCCTCGAACCGGGCGATGACATTCTTGGTGTCCATGCCCAGCTTGATGATTTTGAGCGCCACCCGGCGGCGGACCGGCTTTTCCTGTTCGGCCATATAAACCACGCCGCAGCCGCCTTCGCCGATCTTTTGCAGCAGTTTGTAAGGGCCGACCTTGCGTGCCGATCTGTTCATCCAGATCCGGTTCCGGCGCCGATGCCGCTCCGTTGCCAGGCCGGCGCTGGCATTTCATCCGCCGGCACGCTGAAGCGCGGACGCTCCCCTTCGAAAAAAATTCTCGGCGTCGTCGTGCGCGGCCAGCATCTCCTCCACCACCGCGCGCAGTCCGGGATTGCCCGCGCAGGCCTGATCCAGAAAACGCAGGCGCTGCTCCGGATCGGTCAGTTGCAACGCCGTCAAAAAACACCGCGTCTTCCAGTTGTTTCGTGGCGTTCATCTCGAAGAATTCAAATTATCACGCGCTGCCGCCGAACGATTGTCCGCCAAAAACGGCATCAATCTGGCTGCGGCCGAATCCAGCGGAACAGCCGGGCCTTGGCGCAGGCCCACTGGCGGTCCACCGTGCGCTCGCTGATGCCCAGGGTTTCCGCCACTTCCTCATTGGTCAGCCCGCCGAAAAATTTCAGCACCACAACCCGCGCCTGTTCCGGGTCTTCCTTCTCCAGCCGCTCCAGCGCCTCGTCGATCAGGAGCACATTGTCGTCCGGCGTCGTCTCCGCCAGATTCCAAATCGTCGATGTCCAGCCGCGATCTGGCCGCCGCCATGTTTCAGCCGGGATTTGCGCCGCGCCTTGTCAATCAGGATGCGCCGCATGGCGTCCGCCGCCGCGCCAAAAAAATGCGCGCGGTTTTGCCATGTCCGGTCGCCCTCGCCGACCAATTGCAGCCACGCCTCATGCACCAGCGCCGTCGGCTGCAGCGTCTGACCCGGCATCTCCTGCGCCATGCGGGCCGCCGCCAGCCGCCGCAATTCCTCATAAACCAGCGGCAGCAATTCCTCCGACGCCTGCTTCTCGCCGCGCCTGACGGCTTCCAGCACCAAGGTGATGTCGCTCATCGCGGCGCAAATTAACAAAGTCAAGGAGGGAAGACAAACCTCGTTTGGACTGGAAAGGCTTTGCTGGCTTGCTTTTTGCGCTGGAGAGGTTCAAGTTTCAAATGGTTTTGATCAGCGAGCAGCACAGCGACTGCCCTGTGGAGCATGACATGAAGAAGCGTAAAGCCAGATCGGCGCCGAGGCGTCCACTTCCATCGAGAACTCTGAAATTCTCCAGGCTTCCGAAATCCCAAAGGAAAATAACGTCTCGAGGTTCGGATGTCGCCAGAAAGCATCGTATGGCGGAGATGTTGGAAACCATTCTCGGCACCATGATGGATGGTTTTTGCCTCGTGAGCAAGGATGGGAGATTTCTGGACGCAAACGAGGTTTTTTGCCGGATGACCGGCTACAACCGTGAAGAATTGCTCCGGATGCGAATCAAGGATATTGAAGCGCTGGACACGGAAAATGACATCCGGGAGCGGTTACAGCAGATCGTGGAACGGGGTTCTGCCCGTTTTGAGACCAAACACAAATGCAAGGATGGCAAATTTCAAAATCGCACTTTCAGACCACTTCTTTCGACTTCTTCTCACACATGTTTCAGCCTTTATTTACAAGCCTATTTTCAATTTTAGCCTAATTTCGCCGCACCCCTAAAACGGGTGGCTTTCCGATCCCCAAAGTGGCACAAAAAGTGGCACAAAAATCTTTCAAAACCCCAACAAATTGAAAAATGCGCACAGGACTTAGTCCCAGAGAAGTCCGTCTATTTTTTGCATTTTTGCGTTTGTGCCACTTTTGATTTTCAGCACAACAAATAACATGCAGTCATCAAGAAATTTACAATTATCTCATTGTGCCACTTTCAAATCAAATCCACGACTAAATTACGGTCAAAAAAATATTCGAAGCAATTTTGTTGTGCCACTTTTTTTAATGCCAAAAATTGGAGGAGGTTTTTATGCCGAACGATCTTTTCGAGACGGTGTCTTGTGCTCCTGCGCAAATTCCCCGGCGACCACACGGCGATGAAATTCGTCTATGGCTTCTGAGTGAGGTATTGCCGACCAGCGATGTTGACTGTCTAAGCCAGCCTTTTTTCCGCCAGCGCCACGCCGTAATTGGTGTCACCCGACCCGCTCCAACCACTTTGAAAGGCTGATTACGGAGCTGGTGATCGGTGATGAATTTGAAATTGTCGCGTTCATAAAGGAAAATTGAGGCCATGTTCACTATTGCATATCGGACTTCGTCGTCGCCCCTGATTTCGCGAGTCGCGCCAGTTTCCTGGCGTTCTTGATACGCCAGTGCCGGTGAATGGCCGCCACCACCTTGTCGAGCCAGCTTATATCGGCAAGCTGTTGTGCGAGCACATCACGCGAATAATGTTTCACGCAATAACGCTGTGGAGGCCCAGCGGCTTGATCAAGCCTGCCCGCGACAGTGGCGGGATGATGTGCGTGGCGACCCCCAGCGCGTCGGCGACTTCCTCCTTGGTCATGGTGGCGCGGTATTTTTCCAGCGGCTGAATTTTTAATGGTGAATCAGCAGTCATACACTTTCCTTGGTTAAAGTGAGGGTGACGGCGGCAACGAGGGTGTCATACACGCGCCCAAACGGCTATCCGCCGACATCACAAAACTCAATTCGTATTGCTGAAGCCGGCGTTCCAGCCAGTTGAGACCGCTTCCCAGAACGATCACCTCGGCACACGCAAAATGAATGGACATTTTCTCCGGCGGTGCCTCCGGTTCTTTTTCCAAGGCCGGGTTGGCAGTTATTTCGGCATACAAGAACTGCGCGTAGGGCAGAGATAGCTGATGCCGTCATCGGCAATCACTTCGAGCGCAGCGATGTTGGGATCACTGCCGATGCAGGGATTTTTACGCGGGCTAGACGCTGATATGGCGGGCGGTTGTTCGCTGGTGTTCGGCTGGCTTGATTTCATGGCTGCTCCTTTCGGTGGTTTCGATTGAAAGTGATCGGGCGATGCGCTGGCGGAATCGTTTCATGAAACGATTGCCGCGCTGCAAACGGTTTGGAGAAAGTCCCGTTGCGGCATGGCCTCAACCGCCGCCAGCCGCGCAC